>NZ_FOVU01000035.1 GCF_900115265.1 Bradyrhizobium sp. Ghvi
GCACCGCGCCGCCGCGGTCAGGGCAAGAATCTATTCCGGGTCGGCTGACGGCCTCTCGTGGCCAGCGCTGGTGCTCGTGCCACCGTGCTCGGCGCCGTCAAGGACGGCCCTTTGGGCCGCCGCCTCCGGCGGTCTTCGATCCTTGACCGCTCCTGCGCGCGGCGGCGCGCCGGGAGGCGTCGGGACGAAGGGCGTCCCGACCATCGACCGCGCCTCCGGCGGGTCGAACAACGGGCGATCAGGCGAGCTGGCTGTCCTCTCCCACTGACATTTCTAATGAGCGGAACCTGCGACTTGTCTATCGGGCGCCGACATTTCGGCAGTCTTTATGAAGGTCCGGCAACACACCGGCGCACACACGCGTCCACATCTGCCCCAATGACTGACTTCCTAACGACCATGACTTGCGCAGGGTTGTTACTGTTCCCACTCGATCCGCACATCATTGGCTTTTGGGAGGCCCTTAAGCGACACATAAATGGCAACGCTGATCTAGGCTACCGCGAGACAATCAGTATCCCTGGTATCGCGAGGTGCGAGTTGGAGATCGCGAGCAGAGTCGACGAGTGGATCGGCCACTTCACATTAGCAAGTGCACCCTCCCCGATTGCTCGCCTCTTTGAAACGGTTAATTTCGGGGCGTTCAGCGCTATGATGGCAGGACCGCTGCCTGCGGCCAATCAGGTACCTAATGAATTCCAATTTCGACCGATCATCCAGATCATCTTGCAACTTGAACACGAAATACGGATACTACAGCCCAATGTTTGTCGGAATACTAAGAGCCCTTCTCGACCCGAGATGCGAGTTTAGAATATCGTTGGGTGAACCCTCTAAACTGGGCGCTTGTCCGGAGCAGTTGCTGAAATGCAGCAATTCCCGACTTGTGTCTGTGAATTGCGAGGCCGCGGCTTAGTGAAGGTCGGCGGTGGCGCGACATAGGACATGTCCCTCAATGGAATACTGCAGCTATTCGGAGATCATCATTGCCATCGTGTTCGACGGATCGCCTGTTCCGCCTGAGGCGCCTCGCAGCCATCTGGCTGGGGGTCTTGTTTTCGCTCGTCATGACGCTCGGCGTCTGCGTGCTGTCCATGGAGCTGCGGCGGTCCGGTAGCGGATGGCATCTGATGCTTGCGATCGGCGGAAGCTTCTGGCTTCAAATCGCGACGGTGCTCGCCGCGCTGAATGGCTCCCGGAGCTGGCCAGCCGTTCTGGTCTTCCTGAGCATGTCAATCTACATCGCCGTGACTGTCACGTTGAGCACGCCGCCCCCCTGGGCCGCCGGCGCGTTCTGGCTGGCGGCCTGCATCGTCGCAGGCCTCGGTGCACGCCAAATCTACAATCATGATGTCCGGGGAATGGCGGCGGGGCAGCGCCCATATCGGGGCGAATGAGGTACCGGATTGCGCGCCATGTCGATGATCGTCCGGACGGCATACGGGTTCGGGGCGCAATCCGCGATCGCGATCAAGTGCTGCCTGTTGCTTCTCGCCCTGGCACCACTAGCCGCCCGGGCCGCGGAGCCTGTTGCGCAGCTCGAGATATTCAGGGACGTTCCCGACATCCAGGACAGCTATATCGTCGCGATCTATCCCGATCACGAGGAGCTCAGCGTCTCGTCCAACCTGTTCTTCCTCCCGCGACAGGAATTCGGCCGCTACGTCCGTCCGCGAACCGACCTTTTGGCCAAGGTCGAGGAGCTCATTGCCTCCGGAGCCAACTTCCAGAAACCTGAATCCCGGACGCTGGTGTTGACCGGTTGGCATGCGACGCTCAAGGGCGAGGAGCTCGATGCGCTCGATCCTCGCTTCCAGAAGACCTTTGCCCTCATGAGTCACACGATCGAGCACGGGGGCTGGCGCCGCGAAGACGTCACGACCGTCAAGTTGAAGCGCGGCGTATTCCTTCACGTGGCCCGGTTGCAATATTCGAACCGGCACGTGGAATTGACGAGACCTCACATCACGAGAACACCGGTTCTGGACGGGCTGGAAGCGTGCCCCGACGTGATCAACGATCATCTCGTGTGTCGCGTCCGAAAGGGTTTCATACTGCTGGCCAAGCCCGGGCATCGCTACAAATAGGGCCGCGAAGGCGGCATCAAGCATTTGCGCCATGTCCGGCTTGCGCAGCACAGCGGCGACGGCCCGTTCGGGTCACCGAGCACGATGGTTCACCGCAAATTCTCCATGGCCGCAGTCCGGAACGACGACCCATTTGGGTCATGCGTAGCTTCGCCGCGTGCGCTCTTCTGGCGATCTCAACGGGAGCAATTGGTCATGGAAAGTATAGCGCGGTCGGAGATCACCACAAGGCTTGGTCCGGTTCTCGATGGATTTCACGACCGGCTGCAGAAGGTCCCCAGCGTTGCGGTCGTGGATGAGATGATCCGGGAGCTGGGCGCGTTCTACGATCTGGCGGTGCAAAGCAGTGCCCTGGCCGATTTCAGGACGATCTGCCGGACCCATCCCGTACATCGGATGGCGCTCCAGGATCCGTTCACCGCGAGGGCGTTCGACAAGCCGCGCGGCTATGCCGGCGACGCGGTCATGCTGGACTACATCTATCGCCCAGGCCACCTGCAACTGACCGAGCTCGGCGCAGCTATCCATTTCATGACCACCGGCGTCAGCGCCGCGAAGAGCATCCTCTGGCGCCGGGACCATCTCGGCTGCGAGATTTCGAAGACCGTGGACCGCGTCCGGAACGCGCGCATCCTTTCCGTCGCCAGCGGCCACCTGCGAGAGCTGGACATCGTCCGATCCACCATCCCGCAACGCGACTTCGAGATCGTCGCGCTCGATCAGGACGGCGCCTCGCTGCAGGAGGCCGTCAACTCCAACCCCGACTTCAACGTCAACCCGATGAACAGGTCGATCTCGTATCTCTTCAAGTCCAGAAACGACGTCACATACGACCTGATTTATTCGGCCGGACTGTTCGACTATCTTCCGGCCGAGACGGCATCCGCCCTGCTCAGTCGCCTCGTCGGCATGCTCGCGCCCTCCGGCCGGCTTCTGGTCGGCAACTACGCGCCCGAGAATTACGGCCGGGGCTACATGGAGGGGATGATGGGATGGACGCTGATCTATCGCAGCGAAACCGGGTTCGAGGCGCTGCTCAGCTCGAGCCGGGACCGCAGGGTCTATCGCGACGAGCCCGGCAATGTGATCTACCTGGAAGTCTCGACGCATTGGAGCTGAGCTGCGGCACGAATTACCCCCGCATGACCCAGATGGGTCAGGCGCTACGACGATCCTCGAGGCAAGCTGTTGTTCGCGTCAAGGGCCAGGCGTCTCGTCCGCCTCCCGCTGACTTCAGCGGCGAAGGGCGGCGGCGGCCGGGCTTGTTTCATTCATGTTGAGGAAAAGAAAATGCGTATCCTGCCGAAGATCTTCATGGCGACGGGCCTGTTTCTGGCGACGTCGGCCGTCGGAGCGCAGGCCACCTGCCTGTCGATCGATTACAGCGGGCCTTTCTGGGTCAATCACTGCAGCACCAGCGTATGGGTCAACTGGAGCGACAACGCCTATTGCGGCAATTGGAGCTGTTCCGATCGCGTCGGAGCGGGCCAGCGCTCGACGGCAAGCATCGGCTCGAGTGTGCAGTGGTGCGAATGGACGGGCGGTGCCACCGGCCGTGGTCCGTGCTGAGCGGCCCGTGCATTCGGTTCAGCCCCTTGGGATCGCGCGCTGCTGCGCGATCCCGGCGAAGCTCAGGTTTGAATCCGGGCGAGCAACGCGGCCAGCTCGCTCTGGCGATGCGTCCCGGTCTTGCCGAAAATTGCCTTGATCTGATTCCGCACCGTTTCCCGCGACAGCCGCAGCTCGCCTGCGATCTTCTCGGGGGACGCCCCGGCCGCGATCATCGCGGCGACCTTGGCCTCGGCGCCGGTCAGCGAGAACGCTTCCGAGATGGTTTCAAGTGACGACGGACGCGCCGCCTCCAGGTCCGTCAGGGTGAGAATGAACTTTGCACCGAGGAAAGGCGCGCTCGCCGCCCCGTGGACTGCCAGAAGCTTCATGAGAACCGGCTTCTTGATCTCGCGTCGTGCAACGATGATACTCTCAGACTGCCCGTTCGATCCGCATCGGAATTCGTCGCGGCCCGCATCCGACGTCATGCGGTCGAGCGCCTGACGCGCCTTGCCGTCGCGAATGAACAGACGCGAGTTGCGAACCCGAAACTCGGAATCGAACACGGCCTCGGCGCCCGCATTGATGCCCAGGACGAGGCCATTTCGATCCAGCGCCACCGCAGGCTTCTGAACGAGATGCAGGCCATCCAGCACCCCGGTGAGCACGGACCGTCCGACGGCGGCCGACAAGTCCGCAATCTCGGCAAGAGCCGGCGCGAGCGGCGCGAGCCGCAGCATGTCATCCGGCTCGAACGGCCCCTGCGCGTCGGTCCGCTGGAAGGCGACCAGCCAGGGCTGCCCCGCGACGGGGAAACGAATCCAGCCTCCCCATTTCAGCTTTCCCTGCCGGAGGAAGTCGTTGAAATAGGCGTCCTGACGGAACATCTGGCGCATTTCGTCGTAGCTGAACATATCCGCGTCGCAGAACGCCGGGGCAACGGGAGGATGGGACGAAGCGAATAGGCTTTGGACGCGCGGGACCCTGATATCCCTGAGGTGCCACTCCTCCTTGAAATAGACCCTAGTGAGGTTCTCCATCGAGGCCGTATAGGGCACGTCCGACGTTCGAACGCCGGCCTGCCTCAGGCTGGCTCCCTCTGCGCCGACGGCCCGGCACATCTCCTCGAGCAAATCTCTCCATTTGCCTGGATCGACCGCCGCTTCCCCCAGTCTGGCATGGATCCGCGAAATCCCGGAAAGCTCAATCGATTGACTAGCCATGCATTGCCGCGAATTCCGCCGCCAGCTCAAAAGTGACTGCTAACTTTGCGGATGCGCGCGCTTCAGAGCATCCCCCATTTGTGGTACGCCGCGTGTACGCGGCAAATTTCGATGGGCTAGAATGGTCGACGACGGACCTTCTTGAGTGCACAAAAACCATGCAAACTGAGTTGAAAAAGGCGAGATCCGGTGAACTCGTATTGCCGCTCGATCGATGTCCTTGGCAGGCAGGCGGCCCCGGCAACCTGTGGAGGCCACTCGCGTGAGTTTGCTCTCGTCGGCAAGTCTCCTTCTGAACGCGATCGAAGCCATCTACGATGCAGCACCCGATCCGTCGCAGTGGCCGCGAGCGCTCGGGATGATCGCGGACTGCTTCGGAGACGTCGGTGCGTTGCTGATGTGGCGGCGGGACGACGGCTCATACGGCACGATTGTTTCTGCAAGTCTTGTCGAAGCGCAAAGGGATTACGAAGAGAGCGGTTGGACGAGGCGCGACATAGCGGCAATCCGGGCGATGGAGAGCGGCTATTTCTTCAACGGCGAGCCCTACGCGAGCCGCCACCTCGTTTCGAAGGACGAGATCAGCGACCATCCGTTCTTCGTTCAGTTCAGAGCGCAACATGGGCTTGGAACGCTCGGAGGGGTAGCGGTATCGCCTGACCCGCATGTCGGCGTTCTCCTCAGTCTCCAGGGTCATGCGGGGCGGCCCGAATATTCCGACGCCGAACTCGAAACGGTGCGCCGCATCGGGCGCCATGTCGAGAAATCGCTACGGCTTACGATCCGCTTGCTGGATGCGGAGCTCGCCAAGGTGGGCCTCGGCGAAGCGTTGGCCCGGATCGGGATTGGCGTGTTCGCGCTGGATTCACTGGGACGCGTGGTGTTCTCCAACCCGGCCGGGCAGCGGCTGATCGGAGATCAACTGCAAATCGTCCAGGGGCGGTTGCGGATCGGCTCGGGCACCGAACGCACAGCGATCGACGAGGCTATCGCGCGGACGTTGCGCGGAGATCCGCACCACCTGATCGGCGATCCAAAGCCCGTTCTCGTTCATTCCATCGGAGCGAGCCGCCGGCTGGTGGTTTATCTCTTGCCGATCGCGTCGCGAGCCAGCCTTGCCGAAAAGTTTCTCACCCACACCCGCGGCATCGTGCTCGCAATCGAGCAGAAGCTTGATGAGCCGGCCGATCCTGCCGTCGTCCGCGACGTGCTCGGCCTGACCTTGGGCGAAGCGCGGATTGCAGCCCTCGTGGGGGCCGGTCTTCCCCCGAAGGAAGCCGCGGAGCGGCTGGGGATCGCCGAGGAAACGGCCCGCACCGTGCTCAAGCGGGTCTTCTCCAAGGTCGGCGTCTCCCGGCAGAGCGAGCTAGTTGCCGTGCTGGCGAAGCTGGTGCTTCGCTGAGGCGACGGTCCGGCTGCGCACGCGCGCGAAGGCAGCGACGACGCGACATAACCCACTTGGGTTATGCGAGGTCCGGGCGGTCATGCCAAACGTTCTTCCGGAACAAGGGGGTTCCGGATGAGCGAGACGTTGGAGAGGCTGGACCTTTCCGATTTGCAGCGACAAGTCGCTGCGTTTTCAAGGTTCTTTGCCGCGATGCCCGCCAGTCCGGCAGGCGCGATGCACGGGACGGTCGCCGAGATGCATGCGCTCTGTGGCGCGCTGGCCGGCGTTCCGCCGGCTCTGTGGAGATCGCACGACGTTCAGGACGTGTTGAGGCCTGCCGCCGAGCTGCAGGCATTGTCGCCCTTCGTGCGGAGACTGCGCGAATGGCCACGCGGATATCCAGGCGACTTCGAAACGATCGAGCTTCTGGTCAGGGGAGCCGCGGTGCCGACAACTCCGGATGCCGGCGCGTGGATCGACTGGTATGCGCTGAACACGGCCATTGGCCAGCAACACCGCAACAAGATCTGGTGGCAATATCTCAAGATGTGTGCCGTCACGCCGGGACGGATATTGTCGGTGGGTTGCGGCGGAGGTGCGGATTTCAACATCGCCGCTCATCGCTTCACGGCGTCCGAAATCGTGCTTCTCGACCTCGACCAGGAGGCCCTGCAGCTCGCGCAGGACCGGCTGCAGCGATATTGCGAGGTGCGCACGATCTGCGGGGACGTGCGCCGCGGCATCCGCAAGGCTCAGGACGACGGGCCGTTCGACATCGTGGTCTGTGGCGGACTGTTCGACTATCTCGACGACCGCACCATCGCCTTCTTGCTGAAGGAGCTGCGTGAGCGCGCGGTCAAGGAGGGCGGGACGGTGCTGTTCACGAACATCGCCACGGACAATCCGTTCCGGGTGTGGATGGAGGCAATCGCCAACTGGAAACTGATCCATCGGTCGGAGGCGGATATCAGGCGCATCGTCGACACCGCCGGTTTTGACCTTTCGAATTTCCAGGTCCAGAAAGATGGGACGGGTCTGGCTCACCTCGTCGAGATCGGATGCGACTAATCCTGGAACATGCTCCGCGTCGCGCCAAGGTGTTTCGCGGACTCCTGTCCTCCTTCGTCAGCGGCGCATCAGCGAATCCTGCTCATAAAGCTCCGCGTTCATTCGGCAACGATTCCGTCCGACGACGTACTGAAAGGGAGGGGCCCCTGAAGCTTCGTTTCCTGACCTGCCTCCTCGCCGCGCTCGCGGCGCCGGCGGCGGCTGACGACATCGAGTCCGCGCTCGCGAGCGGGATCTGCCCGACCGCGAAAATTGACGACCGCGGCCTGCCCGACTTGGTCTCCTGCAAGGTCTACGAGCCCGACTGGTTCAAGGCTTCGGCCTGCCAGGACGAGGCAATCCACCGCTGGAACCGGATCCTGAAATACAACAAGCTCTACGAGGGCTGCCACGCCGGCGATTCCGCCGGCGCCAATCCGCCTCCGGAAGACAACATCTCGCGCCGGCTGGCCACTGCCACGCCTCGGCTTGAGGACGCGGGCGAGAAGGTCCGGCGACAACGCGGCGATTTCGATCGGGACGCCGCCTCGCCGGAGCGGCGCGAGCAGGTGAAGGCCGTCTTTCGGGAGCAGCAGCGCCGCAACGACGAGGCGATGGAGCAGTTCGGCAAGATGCTGCTAGCGGGCAAGGAAGCCAAGGAACGCCGCGAAGCTGAAGTCGCTGCCGCTCAGCGGCAGCAGGCCAAGGAGGATGCGGCGAGACGGGCGGAGCAGGACAGACAGAATGCGCTGGCAAAATGCGGAACGGACTACGAGGACGAAAAGTCCGCCTGTCCGCAGGTGACGTTCTCCAGAGCATGGAGGGACGGCATTAGGACCGTCGTGTCTCAAGGCGATGGAGTGCCGTGCCGCAATCAAGCAGACAAGCGGTTCCGCGCCTGCAAGGCCGCCTATCAGAAGGAAGATGATCGGCTCACCGAGGCACTAGAGGGATGTCAGGTAGCCTACGATAGCGGACGGGCGACGTGCACCGGCAACACCAAGGCATTCTGGCAGGAGCATTTCGTCGCCGCCTGGATAGAACTCGAGGGCCGCACCTGCTTGGATGCTGCCTCCGCTCAGAAAGAGTTTTGCGAGGCTAAGGCCAGGCACGAACAGCAGTCCACGATCGACGTGCTCGCTCGGGCTTCTTCCTTCAGCGTCAACCGGCATGAGAGGATCTACAAGTCGTACGGCGACTGGGTGCCACAGGAGGTCGATTCCGATCCGGGGCCGTCCTATGTGCCCTCTTTCGGTCCGACCTATCAGGGACAATCGCCGCAGATGCAGCCGGCTCCCAACGGTCCGCGCCAGACCGTCACGCCCGCTCCGCAGCGGCCGAGCGGCGGGGATTCGACGACGACCTCCAACTACCGCGGCGGAGGGGGCTCGGCGCGCTACGTACCGCCGCCGCAGCCTCGCTTCGTCTCCCCGGGAGCGGTGAGATGAGCCCCCATCTCCAGCCCAAGGCGGAAATCATGGCGATCTGCCAGACCGCTCTTTCGCTCCTGCTCGCCGCCGCGAGCGCTGGCCCCGCCGTCGGCGCCGGCAATGTCGAAGTCCTGCGCCTGCTGACACTCTCCTTCGCCTGTCCGGCGGACGCTTACGAACCCGAGGAGCAGACCTTCGGGACCTACGAGAGGCGCCTCGACCGCTACCACTGGATCGGGGACGACAAGACGTTCAGGCTCGCGATCGACCAGAAGAGGATGACTGCCGAGGTCAACGACGGCCAGTCGACGTCCGATTCGCGGGAGCTCATCGAAGCCAAGATCGGTGACATCGAGGTCGCGGTCCGCAACGGGACCGACGTCACCATCCGCTGCAAGGCAGGCGCGCAGTCGGAGCTGTGCATCGTCAATCTACCGACGCAACCCGGCGAGACGATCGAAGAGGGTTCGGGCGACGCGGAACGGTCCTTCCACGCCTGTTCGACGGAGGCTGCGGATGACATCCGGATCGCGCTGGAGTACCTGATGGGACTCCGTCGTTAGCGGGCCGGCGGAAGAAGCACTCAAGCTCCAGCGACGCTTCCAGACGGAAAGTTGCGGATCGTCTCCCGTGGAGTGAAGGTCGGACCAAAGCCCACGTAGCGAGTCTTGATCAGCGTCAGTGCCTTTCAATCCGACCGCCGGACAGTCCAGTTGCTCAGCTTGCGGGCTTCTTCGAAATGTCGGCGCCCGATAGACAAGTCGCAGGTTCCGCTCATTAGAAATGTCAGTGGGAGAGGACAGCCAGCTCGCCTGATCGCCCGTTGTTCGACCCGCCGGAGGCGCGGTCGATGGTCGGGACGCCCTTCGTCCCGACGCCTCCCGGCGCGCCGCCGCGCGCAGGAGCGGTCAAGGATCGAAGACCGCCGGAGGCGGCGGCCCAAAGGGCCGTCCTTGACGGCTCCGAGCACGGTGGCACGAGCACCAGCGCTGGCCACGAGAGGCCGTCAGCCGACCCGGAATAGATTCTTGCCCTGACCGCGGCGGCGCGGTGCTTTCTTGCTGCGTCCTTCATC
>NZ_FOVU01000034.1 GCF_900115265.1 Bradyrhizobium sp. Ghvi
TTCATCTGTCCGTCCTTCTTCAGGCCGGACTCTAACTACTTCTGGAGGAAATACTCAGTGGCAGGTCACGTGGGCCGACTGATGTGCCGGGAATAAGCAACATGAGCTCGCCGGCTGGACAGCAATAGACGTCGGGGCAAACAGCCTAGTTCTGTTTCTGGGAGCACCCTTCTGATGTGGCGCCAGCGGCTTCGGCAGCGTCACCGATCTTGGTTTCGTGGCATCCGAGGATCTCTGACGTTATGAAAGTAACCGTGATCGGCCGCAGTAGCGAGTAGATCGGTGTTTAGAAAAGCCTACGTCATCTTGACCAATATTGCTCGATATATTCGCCACAATCGGATGATGCGCGGTATAGACGGCGAACTAGACGTTATAGCCGACGACGTTCAAGCCGCGGCGAATCGTGAATGTCGTTATGCGCGGGAGTTTGATCGATGCCGACGGCACTCTCGGGCGGATCTCTATGGCAAACCAAAATCTCCGATTTTCACGCCCGGAAAAATTGACAAATCACGTCTGTTTGCAGGAAATCTCCACAACTCTCCGTCAGTTGATTGGATTCGATCAAACAAGTCGGGATAACATTACCGGAAATCGGGTTTCATTCCGGGGCGGATGCGTTCATGACAACATCAAGTTCTCAATTCCTTGGCATTCTGCTCTTAGATCGCGCGCTTCCATCTGATGCGACTCCGCCGACGCCGCCAATTGGCTCGATGCGGAATCCGGCTACTTTCGAATTTCCCACTATCGCAGAAACTGTCATTGGAGCTTATGGTGATGACGTTATTCGAGGCAAGCCAGAGTTGGAGACCGCCTACATCGCGGCTGCCCGACGTTTGGTCGAACGAGGGGCAATCGCAATAAGCTCGAACTGCGGGTTCACCATTCGCTATCAGGCAGCGGTGGCTGCGTCAGTAAAAGTTCCTGTTGTGCTCTCGAGTCTGCTCCTGGTACCTACGTTGCTCCGTCAGATGGCAGCTGCTGCCAAGCTTGCGGTGTTGGCCTTCGACTCGACGCATTGTGGGGAGGAATTCCTCGGTCTCAGCGATCCGGCCGCGCGGGCTAGGGTGGTCATTGGCGGCATTGAAGGTGGCAAGTTGTGGCACAACGAGATGAGGCGTACGCCACTGGCGACCAGTCTCGCAGACATTCAGCAAGAAGTCGCAGGCTGTGTCGCGCAGCTCCGCGCTGTGCATCCCGAAATCGGGGCAATCCTGTTCGAGTGCACGGTGTTCCCGTTGGTTGCGCCAGTGATCCGTCAGATCACAGGGCTACCGGTCTATGATATTACTACTCTGTGCCGAATGACCTTCTCGTCGGTGGCTGATGGGCGTGCCGTGGCTTAGCATGTTTTAGCGGAAGCACTGCGGGAATAGCCGCAGCAGTTGCTCGTGTGCGGCCATGGGGAAGCGCAATGAAGCTCGTGAACCCGAGTGTGAGGGCGCTGATCGACCGCTGTGAATGGTTGGATACGCGTGTTCGAGCCTGAACACCAGCTATGCCTAAATCTGGTGACGGAGCCGATCAGACGGCGTGGCTTTGCTGGGTCTATAGTGACCTTGATGCGGCGACAAATGTGACACCGCGATCACGTTCGGCAACTGATTTGTGCCTTTGAATCGACGCCAGGCCTTCGAAGCTGCATTGGTCAGGTTGAGGAGCACCAGCCTAGCCGTCTGTGTGCCGACAACCATCGCTTCGTCGGACCCGTCCCATGTTGCACTGTGGATGGGATTGGTGGTTCGCGAGTTGACCCAGCGCTGGCAGGAAATGCCAGCAGACGTCGCCCTCAAAAGGCAATCGACGGGGCGCGTGTATTTCGCACCGTAGTTCTCGGCGAATGCTTGGAGTGAAAGCTCCGCGGCAGCTCCGTGGAGGGCCATGGAGACGTCCTGCAAAGCCTTCTTCGTGCCGCTCTGCACCGAGCTCGGAAATCGTTGAACACGTTTTCGCCTTGTGGCCCCAGCAGCGCTACCGCCGCGTGCAGGGGAACACTTCGTCTGTCGCCTACCAGAAGCCGAACCGCGCCACAGCCGTCCGCGAGTTCAGGCGCGATGGGCAACCCAAGATGGCGAGTATCGATCAGGAGTTTGCACCGGCTCTGGGCGTTTCGGGTGCGTCGAGATGAAAACCGATCATCTCCTTCTTGCCCCGGCGTGGCGCCGATCAAAACCAGCATGCACTCGCCCCAGTCCTCCATCCGGGCCTGCACGAAGACGCCGTCGTCCGGCTTGAATCCACTGTGATTCTGTTTGTGACGCCGATTCGCGGAGGCGTTACAGATGGCGGAGACACGGGAGCCGGTGCTGCAGGCTCGCATGACGACGAAGTCGTTTCGGCAGGGCTGCCGGACAAGCGATTGGCGCGCCGATTTGGCCGCCTGCTTGATCAGGTGTCGGCGGCACCTGGCCAACCGGTCCCGGCCGCGTGCGGCGATTGGGCGTGGACGAAGGCGGCCTATCGCTTCTTCGATAATCCGCGCGTTACCTAGCATGGGATGCCGGCCGGCCATTTTGCCGCGACCGCCATGCGCTGCGCGGCCAGCGAACGGCCAATCCTCATCCTGCAGGATACCACCGAGTTCATCTACAGCCGTGCGCAGCCGGGTAAGATGGGCTTCACCAAGACTTCAACGCCGGACCTTACAAGGCGGGTCAGCCCAACGTGGTGACTTTGTGCGGAGTGCTGATGCATTGGAGCCTGGCCGTAATCCTTGGCGGCCCGTCGCTCGGGTGACGGCAGCGAAGTTCTGGACACGCACGAAGTTCAAGGGGACCTGGACGCTCAAGCGGCATGTGAACGCCACGCGGGTACCGATCGAGAAGGAAAGCTATCGCTGGCTGGAGAACCTGCGCCAGTCCAGCGCTCGTGGGCACGCCGGAACGCTGCGTGCATGTGGCCGACCGCGAGAGCGACATCTACGAGTTCTTTTGCCTGTCGCAGGATCTCGGCACGCGCTTTCTGGTGCGAGTGCAGACCAACCGATTGCCCGGCGCGCCCGCCGACGCAGAGCCGCGGATGGAGCTCATCTTCGCCCAGCTCTCGGCCACGCCTTGGGCGGGATGCCATTACGTCGCGATCGGACAGGATGAGACGGCGTGCGTGCACATGAAGTTCGCCGCAATCCAAACCTTGCCGCCCAGAGGCAAGCAGAAGCGATACAGTCCTCAGCTTCTTACCTACATTCACGCCCTTGAGATCGCCCCACCGGCGGGCCGTCCGCCGATCGACTGGAAGCTGGTGACCAATCTGCCGGTCTGAGATTTCACCATGGCCATCGAGAAGCTCGAATGGTACGCCTTGCGCCGGCAAGCTCACAAGGTAATGAGGTCTGGCTACCTCGCCGAAGAGGCGAGGCTTGCGACCGCCGAGCGGCTGTCCAAGTTTCGCGCCCTCATCGCGATGGTCAGCTGCGCATCTTCTTCCTGACCATGTCGCAAGAGCGAAGCCCGACGCTGCGCCGAACAGTCCTCACTTCAACCGAAATCGCGACGCTAGATGCCATCGACCCGGCGCGGTCCAAGCCGCGCATATTGCGCAAGACCCTCCGGGCTGAAGAAGGAGATTCTAGTCATCAGGATAACCACCATGATCGTAAGCTGAGGCTCGGCACGGCCGCAACGAGCGAGTCAGAAGTTCAAAGCTCGGCACGGAATGGTTCGCTCGGCCATTGGGCTTTCAGCCGAATGATACCGACGACGACGGGTTCGGCCCATCCTTCCCAAGCAGCGCCGAGAACGCCTCTTGAAAATTAGCGAGCCGAGATGCGCCGCAGATCGAGGATTCGTAGCAGGGCATCGAGGTTCTTCGTCCACCGAGCCCAAGAGGGGCAGGATAGCCCACGTGAAGCGGTCGTGGCGCCCCCGTCACTCACCTTGCTAGAGTGGCCTCCATGGCGCCGGTCCCGACGGCAATCTTGCGCGTCGCCGGCGCAAGTTGGTGTGGACGATCGCAGTCTCGTGTGCGGGCCTGTGTGCGAGGTTCTTGGAAAATCGATTTGACCGAGCTGTCAGTGCGCGCGCCGATGTCGTTCGCACGTGCGGCGGCGGCTTCGAGCCGTTCGCGAGCCTAGGGTCGGGCAAGCCTGACTGATGCAGTGACGAGCGCGGAAGCCCTGCTCGGGATGCAGTCGCTCGTCAAGAATAAGTTTATGTAGCGCAAGGGTCGCAGGCCGACCGCCTAACGCAGACAACTGGAGGCCACGTGCTCGGGCACGAAGTGTGCTGAGTGCCGCTCATGCGCTGATGCGCGGCATTGCGCTCGCCCTTGTGGAAGATCTCCACGTGCATGCGGTAAGCCGCACCTCGACCTCGGCGCGGACGAAGCGATGCGGAACGCTGTAGTAGTGGTCTGCGACGTTGACGTGATAATCGAGGTTGACGCGGCGGACGCACCACTCAGCGAAGACGTTAGCGGTCACCGGCAAAGGGCCTCCAGCGCGGGCCGATCGACTCATCGCACAATTGACGACGCGTCACGGCGAGCCGACTGGATCGGCCGCCCGTCATTAAGCCTCTTGCGACATCCTACCAATTGCTGCATTGAGCCCGGCGAGCTGTGGAAAGCTTTGTGGATGATCGTGATCGCAGCTTGCCTAAAGAGAAGCGTTCAAGCGAGACAGCCAGAGAACGAGCTCAGGAAGATTCGAGTGTGCTAAATGGGAGACAGACGGCTGGCCTAGCTCTGCTACATGGGTCATGCTCCGATGGAGAACTGCCATGGTCTGGCGGCCGCTGAACGAGAGGGGGCGCGAGGGTTGATCCATGGTGGAGATCGCACGCGATCGGCGCATCACGTACGGCGCGACAAGGTTCATGACGCCGCCGTGCACAACTCAGGAGAACGGCCGGTGACGCCGCCGGTCGACGCACACCTGAGTAAAACCAACCTCCCGCGAGAAGACCGCGATCGACGTTCGCACCACCCGCGACGACACCCCTTTATCGCTCGCCGATCGGCTACTTCTTCAACAGCCTGCTAGATCAGGTGCTCGCGGTTCTCCCCCGCGAGCACGCGCCTGATCGTTCCTAAGAACTGACAAAAGATGCTGCGCGCCCCGGCCCATTTCAGGCTTTCGCTCGTGCGGTAGCCGAAAACCTTGGTCGTCCTTTGGCCCATGAGCCGCAGGGCGAATAATGCGGCAGGTGCGGCCACTTTCCTGTAGTGACTGGTATGCATCTGTTCGATCTCTACACCCGAGACCGGTGCAACCCCTAGATATCCCGCATCAATGGCGGCATGGAGCAACTCTTCGCCAGCTGCCGTGCGGACGACGACTACGTTGACCCCCGGCGCTTCAGCGTAAACAGGCATTCCGTTTCGCAGGATCCAGCCATCAGGCACGGAGATATCCGCGACCTCACCCACTCCATCCGGACAGATCTTGCAGCGAAACTGGAGTTCGTAGGCAAACTTGCCCATGTGCCAAGCCCCTGGATAGGGCAGATCGTAAACGGTTCCATCGCGGGTCTGCACACGCAAGGAGCCTGGCCAGCCTTCTCCACGATATCGGTACAAAACAACGTCCAGCTCATCCACGCCGTGATGACGCATGACCGCTTTGGCGATGTGGACGGAGTGAACGCCGCCGCAGAAGATGGTCAACATGTACGGGATCAGCCGTTGGACGCGTGCGTCGACACATCCGAGAGCACGAACGGCCGAGATATCGCAAGGTTTGGCGATCAGAGCGAAACGCTTGCCTTCGTCGAGCAGCCGATGCAGATCGACGAGAGGCGAGGATGGACCGTAACGAGATTGAGCGCCGCGCAGCACCTCGTCTGGCGTCCTTGAGATTGTGGATCTCGTTAGCCATGGCTTTCGATCATCGGCCCGGACATGCAAGATAGAATGAACGCGGCCACTGGTGAGTAGATATCGGCCAAGGGCCGTCAACGTGCCTCCTGCGGCACCTTTGTGACGAACGTTCGGTTCTCTCGACCAAGACCTATGTATCTCGCGCACGGGACCCCACACCGGATGTATGGTCACCCCTTGAGGTCTACCGGGGCCGCGGACCGAGACGCCTGGGCAGACAGCCATAATCCGGTCGTTGTCCTCGGCTGCTACTTCTCCTCGCGCTAGCGGCCGCATGTTGCCTTCGATATTTATGCCCATCGATATCGTACCGTCGGCGATGCTTGCGCAGAGTCCACAGCCAGTGCACAGGCCGGCACCAACCACATCCTCGACGTTTCGAGCGGGCGTCGCAAAACAACGCCGGTTTCTGCTAAACTGCTTACAGGCCATTAGACGCTCCTTGACGACTCAGCTCATCATCTGTGCAGCACGGCCCGCAGACGCGGTACTCGCTGTCGTGGAAGCTCGAAGTCTCGCATCCAACTCTGCGGAGCGCCCGTCCATTCGCTCTTAGGCCGTCACGGATTGAGGATCGATTTCCGGTCAACCACCGGTGACTAGCAGCCGCCAAGCAACCCAACCGAGTCTGGGGATCGCGCACAAGGATGTACGCTACCGCCGCACCGGGCGCGCAACCACGATCGTTGTGTCGTGTCGCGATCTGATCCGAGTCACCGGCACATTGGGAGACGGTCCACTTCAATCCGCTCACTTCAACCGGACAGGAGTTGAACACCTCTGAGACCATCCTCACCTTCCCTCATTGAACCTTGTCTCTGCCAAATCAACCAATTGCAATAGGCCCTATAGCGTGATGTTCCCTGTCTTCGGCTGCGGCAGTCCTTGTTCCAGCAATCGACGTGCCAAACGCTAACTCCGCATGCATCACACCTGCGAAGCTGTCAGATTTCCGACAGGACGGTCGTCAACCGGACGCGGCTGCAACGACTAATTGAGCCTCATGTGATGCGGGTTGCCTCTGCCGCCGAGCTGTAATGAGGCTGTAGGACGCGCGCGACCCGCAGACACGCTCGATATCGATGCATTATGTGGCATCAAGCGTCTTCTATCCGTTCAACGAACCAGGAACGGTCGCCTGAAGGCAAACCGCTCAGTCCGCGACAGTCACTTGGCCGTTCAGGTCAGCGATCCAGCTGGCACCGGCTCGGTCCTTCGAACCACCGAAAACACAAGCCCAGCAAAGTTGGATTTCGAAGAATATTGCAAATCCGCACCGCGTTTGCTTGCCGCCAGACCATCTCATCTAAACGGCGAACGAGGACTATCGGCAGCAATAATATCATGCGAGTAGCGCATCAAGCGGCGCGTTTTGCAGCTGCCAGCATTTGGCAGAGAGCAGATACGCGCCCTCAGCCGCCAGCGCGACACGCGGCAACGAAATCCAAAGCTGACAACCTATTATTGGTAGCGGCAGCGGCATTGCAAAACGACAGCACTCATCCAAATAATTTGATAATCCTACACTAAAGTAGGGTATCAAGAAATGCCCGGCCAGCCTTTAGCTCGATTTGCTTTTCGTGCAAGGGAGACTCTCACAGAAGTGCTCCAGATGGGAAATTTGGCTGCGGATTTGAGGGCTTCGTGATGCGAAGCATCGGAGTCCAAATGACAGGACGTTGGCTCGGGTGTACTAGACGGTCAACTTATGGAGCAGTCAGTGGCCCCAAGTATCCTTCAGGGCTTGAAAAAGTTTGCAAAGCTGAACGAGCTCAAGGTCGACGAGGAGATGTTTCGCCCGATCAAGGCGTTGGTTGAGTTCAAATGCGAAGTCATCGGCCTGCCGGGCAGACTGCCCCAAATGATTGGCAACCCGCCGAACGTTGACGCGAATTACTTAGAAGATATAGCAATCATCGTCGGTACTACCCCACAAGTCATTTGCAGGTTACCTCCGGCAAATGCATTCTGATACCGGAG
Source organism: Bradyrhizobium sp. Ghvi (assembly GCF_900115265.1). Classification (GTDB taxonomy): domain Bacteria; phylum Pseudomonadota; class Alphaproteobacteria; order Rhizobiales; family Xanthobacteraceae; genus Bradyrhizobium. The sequence continues at coordinate 7,804 of NZ_FOVU01000034.1, forward strand.
GAGCTTGCCCGTGCAATCGCGATCGCCGCAAGCCGGGTACTTCGGCTTGGGCCGCCGTTGTCCATTCGAGCGCGGCTCCGGCGACTCTGACGAGCTACGCGTTGGCATTGGATATTTTTTCCGAACTCGGCCTTTGGGTTATCCATGCTCTACGCGAGCCCCGTTTTAGTTTGCGATTTCCGAGGAGCTTGCGATTGCAAACGGAAGTGTTGTCGGCCTCGTGCCCGATTTGGTTTGGCACTAAAGATCCTAAGAATTGCGCTCTCCAAGCGGCGCAGTGCGGCCCTCGCGCGAACGAGATGAATTCGCGCCCGTGTTTGTGGAGCTCCCCTTGCTAAGGAAGCGTTGCGACCATAGTTCCGGCAGTACTCACAAGCGCGATGCTATCGAATACCAACTTCGGAACTTGGACAAGAACTCGAACGGCAGCGGTTTGTCTTTGTACGCTCTGGAAGTATCGAATTCCTGGTTCGGACACGAGTGATGCCGAACCATCTCAGGTCACGCGTCCTGAAACTTAGTGGCTCTTACATTGGAGACTATAATGCCATCGCAGAGTGCAAGCTATCTTGGTATCCTGGACCTTGAACGTGAGCCGGGCGCGGTGCGGCCAACGCCACAGCCTGGCTCGCTGATGAGTCCTGCTACTTACAACTTTCCTGTTATCACGGAAACCGTTAAGGGAGCTCTGGCGGAGGTGGTCATGCGCGGCAGTCCCGCGCTCGAACCGGCTTACATTGCAGCTGCCCAGCGGCTGGTCGAACGAGGCGCCGTCATCGTCAGCTCGAACTGCGGCTTCGCTGTCCGGCATCAGGCGGCCGTTGCGGCCGCGGTGAATGTCCCTGTCGTGATGTCGGCCCTGATCATGGCGCCAGCCTTGCTGCGCCAATTGCCGCCGGCGGCTCAGCTCGCCATCGTGACTTCCGACTCCAGGTTATTCACCGAAGATCTTCTTGGAATCGCTGCTCCGGCCGAGCGGGCGAGAATCGTGGTCGGTGGCACTGAGGGAGGGAACATGTGGCGAAACGCCGCGATGATACCACCGCAACCGATTGACGTCGCCGATATAGAGGAAGATCTGGCTGTTTGCGTCCGGCGGCTCCGTGCTGACAATCCGCGGATCGCTGCGCTGCTGTTCACATGCACGGGGTTTCCAATGGCTACGCCGGCGATCCGTCGTATGACTGGACTTCCTATCTACGACATCACAACCGCGTGTCGAGTCACGCTTGAATCCATCATGTCAACGGGTCTTGTGCACGCATCGCATTAGTGGTGGCCGCTGGCGTGGGCAGCAACCATCAAAGGGGCCAACATTTCGAAGATGGCTTCGCAAAAGGAGCGTTGTTCTCCCGGCGGGCGCCACTAAGAGCTCAATAATATTGCACCCAGAGCCATTCGGCTTGCGTGCTGTCAATGTATCTAGCCGCTCAGATGAAGCATTTCAGCTGCGCTCGAAAATGACAGGCGGGGCAGTCCAGGGCGAGCAAGTTCTCATCCTCCGGTTGGCCTCCGCTGCCCAAAGTTTCGGATTGGAGCTGCCTCGACACAGCAGTTCACTCAATCACGCACTACGCGGGCCCGCGGCAAGATACGGAAGCACAGGCTAAAGCGTGATGGCATTAAGTTCGACAGCCTGAATTTTGAGGTAGTTGGCACATTCCTCGGAGGTTGAAGGCGTCGAGCGCGTGGTCGATAGCGGCGCAGACCGCATCGACGGTTCGCGCGGCAGCTTTGCGGAGCAGGTGCTTGAGCTTGGCAAATACCTGTTCGATTTGGTTCAGGTCGGGCGAATATTTTGGCGGGAAAAACAGCTTAGCGCCGACCGAACGAATGAGCAGGCGAACTGCTTGCTCCTGTGACTACCGAGGTTGTCCAAGACGACGATATCGCCAGAAGGACGGGCAGAAAAACCTTCTCGACATAGGTGCGAAAGCTCACACCATCGATCGGCCCTTCGATGAACCATGGCGCATCGATCCGGTCATGGCGCAGGGCCGCCAGGAAGGTCATGGTCTTCCAGCGGCCGTGAGGAACCTTGGCGTAAAGTCTGTGTCCGCGCGGAGCCCATTCCCGCAGGAGCGCCATATCGGTCCCGGTCCATGTCTCGCCAATGAAGACCTGCCGCTCAGCTTCGACGCGATCTTGGTACTTTGTCCACTGCGCTCGCCGCCTCGCGACCTCGGCTCCATCGCGTTCGCCAGCCGCCACGCTTTTTTTAGCTGAGCTTCTCGGCATGCACGAAGTCCCACAACGAGTGGTAATCCCTTCAGGCCGCGACGGGCGAGCTCGGCAACGAGACCACGGATGGTGAGATCGCCGTCCTTGATCCGCCGCGACGGCCAGATCGCATGCTCTCCTGAAGTTGCCTTCGGCTTGAAGCCACCGATCTGACTTGGCTCAATGCTGCCGGTCTGATCAACCCGGTGCATCCAGCCGATGGCGGTGCTGATCGCCGCCCCAAATTGCTTGGCGGCTCGATTGCGGGTGACCTTGCCCCAAAGTTTTATCCAGTTCTGAGTTCGCCCCGGTCGTTGGATTTGCCCGGTTGGGCGGTGGGAGCAACGGGAGCTGGCGCGGAGC
>NZ_FOVU01000033.1 GCF_900115265.1 Bradyrhizobium sp. Ghvi
TTCATCTGTCCGTCCTTCTTCAGGCCGGACTCTAACTACTTCTGGAGGAAATACTCAGTGGCAGGTCACTGTCGCGAGAACTTCTGTCATGCCCACCAATTTTCAGAAGCAAAATCGCAGGTGTTTGCTATCATGGTCCGAAAGCTTGCAATCTTAAACGCTGCCTCGAGCGCTCGAGAGACTCGGTCAAATGGTTGCGGCGGGAGAGAGACCCACTTTACACCTCGCTAATCAATGAATTTGATCGTATCACGATAGGCGGAGACATTCGTATATTGATGTGTTATCTCCTCATCGATCATTATGTCCTTTAACGCCACGATGCTTGCCCACGCCCCAGAATCTGTATCAGTCCACTCTATCCGTGCATTAGGGTGGAATGAGTGGTTTACCACGGACATCAAGCCGAAGATGATGTAACCTGCCAGAGGATCGCCTTTGAGATGCCGATCGTGCCGCACGAAGTAGTACTGAAATATGTCCGTACGATCTAGCAGCTTGGCCGCAACATCGTCAAATCCCCACGTTGGAGCGCGCTCAATAACATCTCCAATCTTGAAGGGAATATTTGCAAAAACGCCGCGGCCTTTTCCGGGCACGGGTTGGACATACATGGTGTTGCAGCGATCAAAGGTCTTCTCAAACATCATACGATCCTCCTGGCGCAGAGCTTTTTCGTAAGGAATCGCTTTTTGCCTATTGACGTGTTGAGAAGAGTGTCATTCTGGGGTGGTGCATGCTGATCACGCATTTTTTGATTTCCTTCGAAGCGGCAGGCGATGCTAGGCGAACTAGGGCACGTGAGAAATTTCATGGTATGCCGGTGAACACTCATCCGGCATACGGCATCTGTGCACCATCCGCCGCGCAATGGTCCTGCGACGCCCCAGGCGTCTCCGGTAAGAACCGAGATTTGCCGCTTAAGACGCCCGAGTCCGTAATTCCTGTCGCTCAGCACCTCTTGTGAGCAAACCATATAGTACTTTCAGGCGCGTGATACCTGCCCATGAAGAGAGCCCCCAAAATAGGTGGTAACCTTGGGGTGGACGTCTGAAATGATGTCTAGTCGTGCATCGGAGAGCCTACCTGAACTGCGGTTGATAAAAAGAAGCCTTGCTGGATGGGATTGCCAACTGCAGGTTGTTCAGCCGCGCGAGTTGGATCGCGGGTCCAACGGCCCGGATGAGCCGAGGCTCGATTCCGTCCCTGTGCGGGCTCGAACAGCTGCATGCGGAAGTTTGAGCGCATGCATATTATTCGCTCGGGGACCAGTGATAGCCATTACCCGTTTTGAGGCCATTGCAATCTTGCAATCAAGCGGTCAACACACAAATGTCGCTAGTGATCAGGCCCATTATGGACGGCTCGGAACGTCGAGGTGCAGTTGCGTTGTTCGGCCAGAATTGGGCAACCAAGTCCGAAGCGCCGCCCCAGTGGACGAAGAGAATGACCTCCGGAGGCCGCCTAGTCGATATCGTCAGAAGTGTTTGTGATCAGAGCGTGACGATGCGTCTTCTGAAACGAGCATCGATCGTCAGCGCTGACTGATCTTCCCCCAAAAAAGTGGACAGGATTCAAGCCGATTTTAGCTCCATCTCGACCGGGCTGATATAGCCGATGGCCGAGTGTCTGCGGTGATGATTGTAGAAACCCTCGATGTAGATGAAGATGTCGCGCTCTGCTTCCTTGCGGGGCATATTGGCGGTGATGGACCAGTTCGGATTTGAGCGTGTGGCATTGTCGTAGCAGTCGGCTCTGCGGCTCATCGAAGGCAGGAAGCCGGCGGCTTGCAGCGCTGGCGATATTCGGTTGAAGCATATTGGGTGCCGCGATCGGAGTGATGAATCAGGCCGGCTTTTGTCCCTTGATCGCCATCCTTAATGCGGCGAGCGGCAATTCGGCGCGTAGATGTTCGTCCATCGCCCACCCCGCGTTATGATGGCTGTACAGATCCATGATGGCGGCCAGGTACAATTATCCCTGACCGGTCCAGACATAGGTGATGTCGGCGAGCCAGACCTGATTGGGCGTGGCGGCCGAGAAGTTCCGGCCGAGCAAATTGGGCGCGATCGGGAGCCATGCCCGCTGTCGGTGGTGCGGCATCGCCGCGGCCCCGCCGAGATGGCTCGAACGCCATGATGGCGCATCTGCCGCTCGATCCGGCCACGGCTTGCATGATGTCCCTGGCTTTGAGTTCGACATGGATCCGCGGGCTGCCATAGCGCCCGTGACTGTCGTGATGAACCGATGAACCCGCTTGATGTCCTCCAGCACCTCGATTGGCAGCCGCCGGGGGGCTTTCCGGCCGCGACCGCCAGGCATAGTACCCCTGGCGAGACGCCGAGCACACGGCACATGATGTGGACCGGATAGTCCGCGCGGCGATCTTCGATGAAGCGGAACCTCATGTCCGAGGTCCCGCAAAGATCGCGATCGACTTTTTAAAACGTCGCGTTCCATGTGCAACTGCTCGTTTTGCCGCTGTAACCGTGCGATCACGTCAGCCTGTTCCGCCGACGGCACCGACGCTTGCGACGTGGGCGCCGCGGCGCTGCCGCCGGCTGCTACCGTGCTCCGCTCCTTCACCCATCGACTGAGCACGGGAGCCATCGAGCCCGAGCTCCTTCGATACCGACTTCGCCGAGCGACCGCTCGACAAAACCAGACAACTGCCTGCCCCTTGTACTCGCCCGAATATGACCGACGATGCCGTTTCGCCATCCGACACCTCTCGCTGCCTAAGCTATAGGCGTCCACCGATTTAGGGACGCCCATGCCCACTCAGCTGCAGGGAGCGGAGGTGAAGCGGAGCTACAAAGGGAAGGCTGTTCTCCGTTCGACCAGTAGTAGTTTGCCTTGGCGGCCCGCATTTGCGGAGGTTCGCGAAGAAGATCCTCGGCATGTTCGAGAGCCGGTCGAACAGCTAGGCATGCTGCGCCTGAATTGAGGAGTTCGCAAGGTGTGGCCATCCAGGGAAATCTCGAGCTTAGTTCCGCAAGAGGGCGCAAGAGCACTCTACGATAGACCGGCTTTGCACGCGCTGCGAAACCGATAATTTGGACTCGTCCTGCACGCGGAACTGAAAAGCCGCGAATTCATCTAATCGAGGCAGGAGAGATCGAATCGATAACACTCGGTCCAGCATTGGTGACCACTGCTTCGATAATTCTCAGGAGCTCTAGCTAAATCTCGAAAAGCGTCCTGGGGGTATTTGTCAGCACTTCAACGCCCGTTTCGGTTACGCGAACCGTTTCGCTAATGACGTACCCGAAGTCCTCATCGATCCAATTTCCCAAATGCAGGTGGAAGGTCATGTTCGGCTTCATCACCGTCATGTCATCTTCCCTAAAGCTGGCTGTCAACTCCATCCAATCGATACCGACCGCATAGCCACAGCGGGAGTCTTTGTTGACGCCCAGCTTCTTGATTGCGCGATAGATCTCTTGTGCGACGCCGCCGCAGGTACACCCGGGCCTAATGGCATCGAGACCAGCCTCCAAGCCGGCTAGCTGGGCCTCATGCACACGACGCAGATGGTCGGAGGGACGTCCAATCGAGAAGGTTCGGCAGATCGGTGCAGTGTAGCCGTGGCGCACACCAGCGATTTCGAGATTCACTTGTGAACCCTGGCGAAGGACGTCCTCGCTCCAGCGAATGTGGCTTGTTCCGGTACGCGGCGAGGAGCAGAGATAAGGGTTAGCAATCCACGTCCCGGGCTTGCCGTTGGCACCGCGTAGCAGCGCGCCCACGATCTCGGCCATCGCATCGGCCTCCCGCACACCAGGGCGTATCACTTCTGTCGCACGTATGATCCCAGCATCCGTAATAGCGGCGGCTTCCTTCATGACGTCTATCTCTACATCAGACTTAGTCATTCGGATCCAGCTTACGACTTTTGTGCAATCCACCATCGTTGCCTGAGGCAGTCGCGCTTTGAATTTCCGCGAGGAATGGGCCGATAGAACACCAAGTTGGAGCCCAATTCGACGATTAGCGAGACCAGCGTCGAGAATGTAATCGATCACCGCGTCATAACCATCCTTCTCAATGTTACCCATGAGTTCTTCAGGAAAAGCCACTACGCTGTCTCGCTGCAAGAACGTTTGATGAAGAGCTGCTGGAACGTCCTGTTTGCGCACGATGAACGTCGGCTCCTCTCGTTCAACCGAAATTAGCAGCCCTTGTGGTGTAGTCTTCGCGGTGTAGCCCGTGAGATAAGTCGTATCGGAGCCGTCTGTTATTATAAGCGCTTCAAGGTTGCGCTGCGCCATTTCAGTTTTTACCGCGACAATCCGGCGCAAGTACTCTTCTCGCGGAAAAACGTGCCGTCCTTTGGTGATCGCCATTCTCGTAGCTCCACAAAGCTGATTTCGGATGCAGTGCACTGGCTGACCGCGAGTTCGCCTCGCGCGTCGCAGATACCATTAGCCAAAAGGTTGTGGATTAAACCCCATCAGTGGCCCGGCATTATTGGCCCTCCTTAGTAGATCAGCCCGACACTGTGCCGACAAGCGGCGCCCTGTTTGTCTGCCGTATTCTTTGGATGAGTATGCCCTCACTTGATGTCAATAGCCGCCCACTAGTTCTAGTAGGTCGCGTTTTGTGCTGCGCACTAAGACAGCGGACGATTTGCACGTAGCATGCTTCGGATCAGTGGGACGCAAACATGGTGCCCTTCTCCGCCGCTCACCAGCGGCAAAGATCCGGCCGATACAGGTCCAACTTTGACTTTAGAGTTATCAGGACCAAACGCACGTTGAGACGCAGGTTTGTTGCGATCGCGTTGTCTGGTCGCTCTCATGCGGCGCCGCGATCCGAGCGTTCCGGTCATTGGTTGGGGCGGCGGGTTAGAGGAATTTAATGCCTAAGAATCTGAATTATGAATGCCAATGGGAAACATGCAGCCGGCATTCTGTGCGCAACGAATTCGCTCCGCGAGAAGCTCTTGAAGGAGCTTAGATGCTGAAGACGTTTTGACTTCAAACCCCTCCCAAAGTTGGGCGTGGGCAACAACAGCCTCGCAAAATACATCGTCTCTTCGGAATTTAGGAGCAGTCATCCTTTCCCGCAATGAGTCGATTACACATCCCTTCTTTGCCGCAGCAGAGAGCCAAAAACGGAGACGAAATGCTGCAGCTCTTGGACCCCGATCTTCTGCGGACCTTTATAATGGTTGCAGAAACCAGCAGCTTCACCAGAGCAAGTGAGCGCCTGTTCCGCTCTCAGGCGGCGATCAGCATGCAGATCAAGCGATTGGAAGAGCGAATCGGAAAGCCAATTTTCGTGCGAGAGCCGCACGGAGCACACCTCACGAGCGAGGGAGAGTTGCTGATCCACTACGCTCGGCGATTGCTACGTCTTAATGATGAAGCGCTTGCCAACCTTTCGGTTGCCCCAACGGAGAACGTCGTGCGCATCGGGGCACCGGATGAGTACGTTCCAGTCTTTTTGCCCGAGGCCCTATTATTGCTAAACAAGTCATGTCCGGGAGTCCTCCTAGAGCTGGTAAGCGAAAAATCAACGAATTTGATGCAGGAGGTTCGGAATGGGCGTGTGGACCTTGCCCTAATAATGCGACATCCCGAAAACACAGATGGCGAGGTGCTTCGACGAGAGCAGCTGCATTGGATTACGTCGAGCGACAATTCACCGCACACCTCCCGTCTGTTACCGCTGGCGCTATTGTCCGATCGGTGCGTCCGTCGGGATATTGCGCTAAGGACCCTTAAACAGGCGAATCGATGCTTCGAGGTGGTGTTGTCCAGCGGTTCAATGACCGCCATCGTGGCTGCGGTTTCAGCTGGGCTGGCAATATCGGTAGCTGAAGACTCTGTCATGCCAGCCGGAGTGCGCAAGCTTGGCGAGCAGGATGAGCTCCCCGCGCTTGGTGTAGCTGATCTGGTCCTCCATCGTGCTCCTGGCCATCAGCCTCGCGCGGCAGCAACGCTTGCTGAGCACATTCGCTTGTCATTCAGGAAGAGTGCAAAAGACCCGGCAAAATGCCCTGCCGGTTCGACGAACTCATTAGCAGAACGTATGCTTCGATAAATGCTTTCCGTTGTTCTCGCTCTCACGTATCCGGTATGGTCACTGTGGAATTCCTAACTTAGTCAACTCGCAAAGAGCACGAAGAAATGGGTAAAATCAAAATCGGGACATCGCCGCAAATGCCTCGTCGTCGGCCTTCCCCGAGGCTGGAGCGCTGGTCATCGGTCCCAACTGTGACACAGTTATCTGACGCGGAGTTCGCTACCAACTACCGCGATGCACTCAGGCCGGTTCTCCTAAAAGGCGGCTGTGCTGCTTGGGCCGCTTGCGAGCGGTGGTCGCCTGGGTACTTCGATGAGGTCGCCGGCTCATTCACCGTGCCGGTCAAGATCATCAACCGTGGCGACATCAAGGTTTCTTCCTGGCGGCTGGCAGAATACGTCCGCTTGATCATGCAGAAGGTGGGCGACGGCGATCAGGTCCCCGCTCCTGAAGAAATTCCGTACTGCCACGACATTCCCTTATTGGGCTTGGTAGAAAGTCTGGCAAGCGATTGTGAACCCTTTCCGTCGAACTTTCTGAGTCCTTGGTACCGCCGGCATTGGTGGCGCTACTCGCAATTCTTCATGGGTCCTGCAGGCGCGGTTACCCCACTCCACTTCGACAGCTTACTTACCCATAACCTTTTCTTTCAGATCTACGGTACGAAGCAATTCACGCTGCTGCCGCTGAACCAAGCAAGGTACTGTGGGCGCCGCGGTTGGCGGTGGTTTGATGTGGATCCTGAGCGACCAGACTACGTGCAGTTTCCGCAGTACCGGCACGCGACGCCTGTAGTAGTTAATGTGAGTGCTGGCGATATACTGTATATGCCGGCCGGGACTCTCCACCACGTCCGTAGCTTATCGGCGTCGATTTCCTTTGCGATCGATTTTCACACGAAGCGAAGCGTAGTCCGAGCGTTTGCGCATTCAAACAAGCGCACTCCCAGAGACGTCATTTATTACAACGCGATCACCGCATTGGCCGTGATCGCCAAAATGCCTGAGGCCGCTGCGTTTCGGCTGTACCGGCCTTACTTGAGCTATGTGAGTTGAGAGGCTCGAGCGGTACAGGAGGGCAAACGGGAGGCAAAAGTCGAACCGGCGAATCCGTGCCACCGGTTCGTGGAAGCATATGAAATAGTGCCAACTTCCACAATCACTGAAGCACATCTGGCCGAACGGTAGGCCTGTCCGCCCGTCTCATGCTGCGCTTCGACCTCTGATGTGGGGTACCCGAGAACGTGCGCACGCTTGAGGTGATTCAGGTTAGCCGCGATATTCTACCAGTTTCCGAGATGTTGGCGCTGAAACGGACGCGCTGGTGTGCTAGACGCACACGGCCTGGGCACTCTGGCTCGACCTGGTCACTCGAGCGGTTTGAGTACAAGGCCTCGTGATCTGAACGGAGTTGGGCAAAAAGTCCCTCTCCAATGCCTTGTCAGGTGTCTCGCTCATGCTCTTAGGGCCCTTCTTGGGTTAAATCTACGTCCTGCTGAATCTGCGACCTTAGCCCATCCCGCTATGAAGTCCGACTTATTCACCGATGACTACAGGGCTGTCAATGCTAGTAGGTTCGACGTTTGCCGTTCTCAGGTAAGTGAGCGGTTACCTGCAGGCCACAACATAGGACTCAGTTGAACGCACGATGACCTAGGGCCGCCGCAATGTGAAAGAAAGCGATTGCTCTTAATCGCTTGCCAGTGAAGGAGACGACGATGAATGGAGTAATGGAAGAGGCACGCAATATGGAGGCCTTCGAAGCTCTGGAGTCAAACGTCCGTCTATACTCACGTTGTTTTCCAGCTGTCTTCAGCCGGGCGCGCGGATCGATTATGTTAACAGAGGATGGTCGAAAGCTTATTGACTTCCTCTCTGGCGCTGGAGCACTGAACTATGGCCACAACAATCACGCGATCAGGGCGGCTATTACGGAATACTTGGCATCGGACGCCGTGGTCCACGGACTTGACGTGGCCACCCCTGCAAAACTCAAGTTTTTGGAGACCTTCAACTCCGTCATACTTCGAGAGCGGGGTCTGAAATATCGGTTTCAATTCACGGGGCCAACAGGAGCTGACGCGATTGAAGCAGCTTTAAAGCTCTCGCGCAAAGTCACAGGTCGTCAGAACATCATTTCGTTCACGGATGGCTATCACGGCCTAAGTTTGGGAGCGCTCGCTGCGACTGGAAGCCGTTTTCATCGCAACGCCAGTGGGATATCGCTGCCTGGTGTAACGTTCATGCCCTATGACGGATATCTTGGACCGGCTCTCGATACCGCTGATTGCGTTCGAAAGGCATTGATGGACGACAGCAGCGGCGTCGATCGTCCAGCCGCCATCCTCGTTGAAACTATTCAGGGAGAGGGAGGTATAAACGTAGCCCGCAGGGAATGGTTGCAAACAATCCAGGCCATAGCAAAGGATGTAGGCGCGGTTTTCGTGGTTGACGACATACAAATGGGCTGTGGTCGCACGGGCGGGTTCTTTAGTTTCGAGTTTGCAGACTTGGCACCCGATATCATCGTCCTCTCTAAATCGTTGAGCGGCTTTGGTCTGCCATTATCAATGTTGTTGATCAAAGAGGAGCTCGACGTATGGCAGCCAGGAGAGCATTCAGGCACTTTTCGAGGAAACAATCTTGCGCTTGTTTCAGCAACCGCAGCTATAGATGTTTATTGGAGTAACCAGAGTTTCTCGAAAGGGGTTCAGCACATGGGAGAACTTGTGCGGGGCCGACTTGAGTCCATTGCGTTCGAGCACCGAAACAGTCTGACTGTTCGAGGGCGAGGGATGGCGTTCGGGTTTGATTGCAAGAGGACCGAAATCGCAGAGGGCGTAACACGCGATGCATTCAAGAGTGGATTGATTCTCGAAAGATGCGGACGTATCGATCAAGTCATAAAAGTGCTCCCTGCACTTACGATTGATGTTGACACGTTGAATCGGGGGCTTGATATATTCGAGAAATCTTTGGCAGAAACTTTGAGAAGACTGGGTTATCTAAGCAGCGTACGATCAAGAAATGAAGTCCTGAGTGGCCGGAATTCCGTTCTACACACGGACTTTGAGCATATAGCTGTCGGATCGCTCCACCACACCGAACGCACCAACCTGACAAACGCGTTGGCAGGGTACGTTGACAATTTCGAATGGCCAACCACCGCGGCCGAGCAGGCGGAAGTCGGAAAGAGTTTCGTTCCGACGTTTGAAGCTACGTTGCCCCGTTTGGCGCAAGTCCTGCGAGGGGTAAAGTCCGGAAAGTTGCTAGCCGCGTATTTCAGCGGGCTTCCTCAGGAGCCGTCAAAAGCGCGGATCGTGCTGCTCGCCATAAGCAGCATACTAGGTGAGCCCTTCAACTACTCCTGCCAAAACGATGGAAAGTTGGTCATGCCGCTGGTACCAATTACTGGCTCGGTCGGAAACACCAATACCACGCGTGACGAATTCAAGATGCACACTGATGACGCTGCTTTGCCAAGAGACGCTCGCACCGAGTACATCAATCTGTACGGGATCGTAAACCCGCCAGGGACGCTCACGAGCTACGCCGCGGCTGCCGATGCGCTCTCCGAACTAGATCCGTCGACTATTGCGGTTCTGCGACAGGAGCGTTTCAGCTTGCGGTTTCCAACGAGCTTCGGGTTCGCAGCCGAATTGTGGTCGGCTCCCTGCCCAATAATAGCCGGAGCGGGTGACGATATCGAGTTGCGTTTTCCAAGCTATGCTACGCGGGCCTCGCGCAAAGGTGATGAAGCCGCACTCGCAGCCCTCAAGCAGCTGATGGAGGCCCTAAATCGACATGCGGTTGGATTTCCGCTTGATCCTGGATGCGTTTTGACGTTCAACAACTTCCGCGGTGCTCACAAACGGGATGCAATCGGTAAAGGCGAGCGCCTGGTTTTCAGGACATACAGCTGTCGTAGCCTGGATTTCCTGCGGGATGTCAGCGGCAACCCCGGTCCAATCTTCTCAATCGAATCGTTCGCCAAGAAGATCAGCGCCTGAAAGGGGATCCCGGTCGGCCGAGCGGATGTGCCCCCGGATCGTACTAGCGGAAAAATCCAAATGCCAGAACAGAATCAGGTGTTCAATGCTCAGCCCAACCTCACAACGATAGTTTCAAGAGTAGTGGCGGTTCGGACCCACCCTTTGGGTATGGCTGTCGCGATCGCTGATAACGTGGTAAGGCCCGCCGGAGGTGGCGAACCGAGAGATCGTGGGCTCGTGAGGTGTGCTGCCGGACATGGGCTAGAGATCCTCGGCGCAGATAAGTGCGATGGGTTCACTTGGGTTTTCCTCGAAACATCACCGGTGACTCCCGGCGAATTGGTCCGCGTGGAACTGGACTCAGAGTATAGGTGTCGTAGGCGGCGCCTTCACACGGCGATTCACCTCGCCATTCGGGCCACGAAGAACCATCTTGGAGAGATCCAAGTCGTGGACGCGCGGATCGAAGAAGACGCTGGAAGCGCACTGGTGGCTTGCCGCTATTCGATTCCCATCTCCGATGCGGACGTGGTGGCGATCGATCGCTCAATCAGGTCCGAAGTTCTGAACCCGCGCTTAGTGACAATCTTAACTGCAAAGTCAGTCGAATGCGCCAAGAAGAGTTACCGTGATCTGTTTCGCCTGAGCGAGCGCTACACGCTGAAGGGGAGAGTCCGCCTAGTCTGCATCGAAGGCTATGATGTGAATCCGTGCTCGGGGCTACATCATCCGTCGACTGACATTGGTCCCTACGAGTTAAAGCTGGAGTCCAGCGGCGACGATCCGAACCAGTTTGCGATTCGCATCCTTCCAAAAAAAGTATGGACTAGCTGGCTTGGAGAACTGTGATTCTTTGAGTCTGGAGTTATTTCAGCAACACGAATGGGATGGGCGTACTGATCTGAGGCCGGCAAACTGGACCATTTTTGGCTAGAGTTTCGCTGCCGAAATCCCCTTGGCTGGGAAGAGCGGATAGTTTGACCTTGCCCCAAAGTTTTATCCAGTTCTGAGTTCGCCCCGGTCGTTGGATTTGCCCGGTTGGGCGGTGGGAGC
>NZ_FOVU01000031.1 GCF_900115265.1 Bradyrhizobium sp. Ghvi
GCAGCCATCGACTGGCACTTCATCGCACCAGGAAAGCCGATGCAGAACGGCTTTGTCGAGAGCTTCAATGGCCGAATGCGCGACGAACTGCTCAACGAGACCCTGTTCTTCGAACTTGACGATGCTCGTGCCAAGATCGCGAACTGGGTTGCCGACTACAATCTCCAGCGGCCTCACTCGTCGCTGAAATACCTGACCCCAGCGGCCTATGCCGCCCACCTCACCGCAACGGACGACCGGCTGCGCAACCCCGACCAGCTCCGCCGATCGCCCGTTGCTCCACCCGCGCCACTTGGCGTACAAAACCCCGAGACTCTAACCGCCACCGGATGAAAACTCAGTGGCAGGTCACAGTGAATCACAGATTAGACGCGAGGGGACTCCCCAAAATGCAAAAAGCTGCGGATTCTGCGCTTAGCCCGGCCTTTGCGGTCGCCAGCTCAATTGCGGATTCCGCCAGTCGATCCCTTCCAGCACGTAGGCCATCTGCGCCGCCGAGATTGATACCGCGCCGTCGGACGCCGACGGCCAGATGAACTTGCCGCGATCCAGGCGCTTCGCGTAGAGCGACATGCCAAGCCCATCATGCCAGAGGATCTTGACCAAATCGCCGCGGCAACCCCGGATGATGTAGAGATCGCCAGCATGAGGATCGCGCTTCAGGCTCTCCTGGACCGCAAGCGCGAAGCTTTGCATGCTGCGACGCATATCGGTGTGGCGCGTGGCGATCCAAAGCCCGACGCCGCTTGGGATGGGGATCATCGCCGCCGCAGAAGCTCAAGAACCCGCGGTAGCGTCTCAACGTCGACGCCGCGGTCAACGCGAACACGACAGCCGCTGCCAAGCTCGATCTCGATAATGCCGGCCCTTGCGCGTTGCGCAGGCGCTGAAGGCATCAGCTGTGGCGTGTCGCTCGAGATCGCAACCGCCACCGGTGTGATCTCGAACAGCTGGTCAATCCGATGAACCGCTTCCAGCGCAACGGGCGAGATCGCCGTCGCCGATCGTCCGCGGCGCGCGTTCTGGGCGATATCGGCCAGTTCGAAGAATGCCCTCCGACCGTGAGCCCAGCTTGCGTCAGGACAAGTCCTGGAAAGGAGGAAGAAATGTGATCTGAAACCTTTCAACGTGACCCAGAGGGTTCGACGCCCTCGCGGCAAAGGCGGAGCCCGCCAGCCGGAAGCGAGTCTTGCATGGGTGACGGTAACGTCGCTCGTGAAGCGTAGACAGCAGGTACTTAAGCCCTGTGGCAGCCTCGAAATCATGGTCGTGCTGAAGCCTTCGCCGTGTTGGGTGCGGGGGCGCACCGGGAAAGCCGCTATGGTCAGGTTTACCGGTTCGGCCGGGGTCTCTGAGCAGGGCAGAGGTACGGGATGGGTCACCAGGAAACCTGAGAGATCCCGTTTGTGCCCACATGGCAAGCCGGCGCGGAGCACCGGCCTCAACAACGCTCCAGGCCCGACGACCGACTTGGCGAGCATCGGGAGCGCGTACGCGAACACGAAACACCAAGGCATGTGGAATCTCGAGGCGAAGACATAAGCTGACGGACATGCGCGGCGGGAAGTCGTAGCGGCTTCGTAGTACCGAGGAAGGCGGGGAACTGGGCTCACCGGGACCCGCTGGAGGGAAGGGAGCCGTCACGCGTTAAGACCCATTGACGAGAAACACGGGAGGGAACGCTGAGTCCCACAAACCTGTCCACGAAACGACAATGGATAGCCGATCTGGCGAGGCAACATCCCGAGCGGGTGCTGACCTCGCTGCATCACCTGATCGACCGTGAATGGATGCTCGAAGCCTATCGCCTGACGCGCAAGGATGGAGCGCCCGGCGTCGACGGCATGATGGCGACGGACTATGAGGCGAACTTGGAGGTCAATCTTGATGATCTCCTAGCGCGCATCAAATCCGGCCGTTACATCGCGCCACCGGTGCGACGGCACTACATCCCGAAAGCGGATGGCACCGAACGGCCACTGGGCATCCCGACACTGGAGGACAAGGTGGCGCAGCGGGCGATTCTCCTGCTGCTGGAGCCGATTTACGAGACGGACTTCTTGCCGTGCTCGTACGGCTTCCGACCGGGACGATCGGCCCATGATGCCCTACGCGCCCTGCGCAATGGGTTCATGGAGCAAGGGCTGCGGTGGGTCGTGGACGTCGATATCTCAAAATACTTCGACACCATTGACCACGCGCACCTACGCCGATTCCTCGATCAGCGAGTCACGGACGGCATCGTCCGGAGGATGATTGACAAATGGCTGAAGGCGGGGGTGCTCGAAAAGGGCATCCTACGCCGTTCGACTGGTGGAACGCCCCAAGGCGGCGTGATCTCGCCACTGCTTGCGAACGTCTACCTGCACTACGTGCTGGATGAATGGTTCGAGCGGGTGGCGCGACCGCGGCTCAAGGGGCGGTGCCAATTGGTTCGATACGCTGATGACGCGGTGATCGCCTTCGAGGACCACCTGTCCGGCAAGCGATTGCTGAATGTGTTGGGTAAGCGGCTCGGTCGGTACGGGCTTCAACTCCATCCGACCAAGACCCGCTTCGTAGACTTCCGGTTCAAACGCCCGGAAGGGCGTCATCCTGCGACGGCGGGGACCACATTCAACTTCCTTGGCTTCACCCATGTGTGGGGTCAATCGAGGAAGGGTAAGAATGTTGTCCGACAGATAACGGCAAAAGACCGTTATGCTCGCGCGCTGGCTTCTGTGATGGAATGGTGTCGGATCAACCTGCATCGTCCATTCCGGGAACAGCACGCCCACTTGTCGCGGGTGATCCGGGGGCACTGCGCCTACTACGGCATCTCCGGAAACGGCCGACGGATCAGATGGTATCACCACCAGCTCACGCGGATATGGAAGAAATGGCTCGCACGGCGTGGCCGCCACAGCAATCTGTCGTGGTCGCGCTTCCGGGTCATGCTCGCGCGATACCCGCTGCCGTCAGCCAAGATCGTCCACCAATATGCCGTCCCCTGAGCGAAGCTTACGCGTGAAGAACCGGATGCGGGAAATCCGCTCGTCCGGGTCTGTGAGGGGCGGGGATGGCGACATCCCCGCCTACTCGGCAGAAGGCGGGCGTGGCCGGCGACGCCTTGCGTCCGGGATCGAACAGAGCGTTGAACCCGCTGTAGGCGTCGGCCTGCAGAATCCCAGCGAATTTCCGAAGGTGCCGCGCGGGATGCTCGCCGCGCCGATCGCGTCAGGCGTAAAACAATGCCGCCGGCGGATCTCGCCCGCCAAATGGCCGATCGTCGCGGACATAGGTCCAAATCCGGCCGGTATCTGCTTTCCCTTTCGCCAGGATCGGGATCTTGGTGTCATCACCATGGAGGCTGTCGGCGGAGAGCACATAGGCTTCGATCAGTTCAAAGATCGGCCTGACCGCAAAGGCTCCGGCGCCCACCTGGTCCGCCAGCGTCGAGACCGACAGGTCGATCCCCTCGCATTTGAAGCGCTGGCTCTGTCGGTTCAGCGGCTGATGCTGACCAAATTTGTCGAACAGGATCGTCGCCAGAAGTTGGGGTCCGATATAGCCCCGCGGCGTGGCATGGAACGGCGCCGGCGGCTGCGTGATCGCCTCGCAGTCCCGGCAACTAAACTTCTCCTGTACCGTATCGATCACTTGAACCGGCGTGGGATCGCCTCCAGCGTCGAGGTCACCCTTTCGCCGAGCTTCGATAGCCGGGCAGATCCGCAGCAGGGACATTGCGTCGGGGCCGGCAGGACCACGCGTTCTCGCTCGATGTCATCGGGAAAGGGCTGGCGCAGAGGCCGCTTGCGCTCAAACGAACGCACCGTCTGCGTCTTCCCCGCCGCCTTCTCGGCGGCAAGTTCATCCTCAGTTGCGGCCGCCTCGAGCTCCTCAAGCTCCTCAAGCTCAAGCTCCAGCTGATCGAGCAATCGTGCCGCCCGTTCCGAGCGCGCGCCATAAAGCGTCCGCCGCAGCTTCTCGATCGCGAGCTTGAGGTGGGCGATCAGAGCTTCGGTACTCGATTGCTTCGGCTGGGCATTGGCCGCTTCAGCAAGCTTGGCCTCCGCCGCAAGCCTGGCTGCGCGCTCAGCCAGGATCATTGCATGCGCGGCGGCAAGATTAGGCGGCAGCTCGTCGGCGCTGGAGTCCATAACGAGATGGAATCATATTCGCAACCAAACTCAAACGACAAACTCTCAGCCAACGATCGTCGGACGCCAGGACTCTTGGGGATTGCGCCAGTCGATGCCGGACAACAGATAGCTCATCTGCGCCTGCGATATCGACACCACGCCATCGGCCAACGACGGCCAGATAAAACAACCTCTCTCGAGTTTCTTCGTAAACAGGCATGCTCCCTGGCCGTCATGCCAGATCACCTTCAACAAATCGCCTCGGCGCCCACGGAAGCAGAACAAATGACGCTGAGGGGATCGCGGCGCAACACCTCTTGCACCTGCAACGACAATGAGGCCAAGCCTTTGCGCATGTCTGTGTGGCCCGTCGCCAGCCACACCCGAACTCCCGTAGGACGCCGATCCAAAGCCTCGATGACCCGGCGAAGCGCCTCAACGTCGACACCCGTATCGACAATGACGCGCCGCCCGCCAGCCAGCTCGATCTCAATCCGACGCTCTGTTGAATGTGCTGTCGCGCTCTCCGACGAGGCCGCCACCGACGCCACGGGCCCACCCTCGGCCACAACTGCCCTGACAAAGCCAGCCTCGGATTTGGTCCGGTTCGCCGCGAAGGCTCTTCGCCAAGTCACCAATAGAGAACGCGACAAGCCGTATCGCCGCGCTGTCGCCGCTACCAGGCGAGGCGCGGATAGGCTCTCCAAAACAATCCGCGCCTTCTCCTCCTCAGACCAACGCCGCCGCCGGCCTGTATCGACCACTTCAAGTCGATTCAGCGTACTGATCGTATGGCTGTCTATACGTACAGTTCTCAACCATCAGGCCAGCCCGCCGCAAGGGCGTCTCCCCTCGGAGGCTTACGTAAGAAAGAGCGATCGAGAGGAAGATAAATCCCGGCTTATGATCTGAAATCCCATGTATCTCCAGTGTCGTGTCGCTCATAGTGAGGCAAAATGGCCAGCCGGAATTTGCGCTTGCAGTCCGAGAGCGCAAAGATCCGTTGTTGTCTCAGAGGAGCGATATTCCTCGGCCGTCGGTGCTCTGCTTCTAGTGTACTCGACTGCCGCAAACCCAAATGGCAAGCGCTCAGTTAAGGAACTCGACGTCTCCGTGGAGAACCAAAGGCAAGTTACCCCCGCGACAGCTGCATTCGTGCCAAGTGCAAATTTCGAAAATGGAGGGATTAAGTCCGTTGTTAAACTTCATCAGAAGTTGCAGCGTTTTGTTCTTGCGCTTTCACCGCTAGTCAAAGGCTGACGGCAAGTGATCAGCTGATCAAACAAGTAGCGCATTGAGCAACTCCAACTCGCAAAAATATGATTGTGAGCCGCGTTGAAGTAGTCGAACTAATAAGATACATTCTTAAGTAGATAGCCTACGGACAGACTGGTCCTATCCGCTTCGCGGGTGCACGCCGCGGACTGGTTCCAACTTTCATCGTGCGCGTGACGTCGTGCAGGATGAATGAGGTACGACGCAGTCGTTGTTCGAGGATTTTCCAAGCCTGAGTTATGAGACGAGGAGAACGTTACGCGAGCTCGAAAAGAAAGCTAGTTTCGTTTCATGGACTGGACATGGATTGCGTCTATGATCTGCACTCTTATCAGGCTGCAAATCGATCTGGTGGCCTAATATGCGAGTGTCCTTCGATGAGAACGCCACCAGGCGCCTCGATACGCAGAGGGATACGGATTCTAAGGTCCTGGTGGTGTGTATCAGAATGCAGCCGCCTCATTGGGTGGTCGCTAATCGACGCTCAGACAATTCGGGTGTGTAGGACCAAGATGGTGTTGCACGGTTGTCGCCAGACGCGACCACCAGCAAGTCTGTTTGGAATCCCCAGAAAGAGGCGCCGTGATGAGTGAAACAATGGTTGTTGAAGATGTCATTCCGCGAGCAGACATCGTAAAGCGCGCGGAGCGGCTTGGTGCCGAACTCAAGAACATTGCGCTGTCGGATGATTTGCCTGACGATGTCATCATAGCGTTCAAGCGCCTTGTGCTAGAGCATAAGGTCATCTTCTTCCGTGACCAGGGACATCTCGACGATGCACAGCAGCAACGTTTTGTGCTCCGGCTTGGCTCGCTGATGCCGAATCCCACAATGGCGGACACAACCGTCGGTTTAACGATCCGGCAGGATCTGTCTGATCCCGCCTGCAGTCATCTCGACCAGATGAACGAGGGGCGGGTCCGCACAGCCATTTCGGGGCTGCGGCTTGCAGCGGCCCCTCCTTTTGGCGGCGACATTACTTGGTCGAGTAGGGCGGGCGCTTATCTTGATCTTCCCGATCCCCTGCGGATGCTCGCAGATAACCTGTGGGCTGTGAGCTTCGTCGCATCTGATCTCAGCGCGATAGAGAGGGCCAACGATGCCAACAAGCGGCCTTGGTGGGGCGTATCGACTGAGACGATCTATGAAACGACACATCCGATTGTTCGTGTTCATCCCGAGTCCGGCGAACGCATGCTATCGCTCGGTAGTACCGTGAACAACTTCGTCGGACTGCAACGCTATCCCAGCCAAAGACTGTTTGAACTGCTGCAATCCTATCTCATTGCGCCCCGGAACACTCTGTGCTGGAACTGGAAATCAGGCGACGTCGTAATCTGGGACAATCGCGCGACTGAGCCGTACCCCGTCAGCAAATCCAGCAGCCCTCACTGGATGACAGACCAGCTTGCGATTGGGGCCCGCGTACCACACGAGAAAAGGCCAAAATCAAGGGCGGCAAAGGCTGCCTGACTTGTCGGCACCTTCCGAATTAGGTCAACGCGCGGAAACCCGAGACTAAATTGCGGCCCTGCAATGTCGTACGCATACGACGAAGGCCGCCTGATTGACGCATGCGCGCGAGCGCGGCGAGTTCTACGATGGTGTTGCGTGAAGGTCAGGCGGCTTGCTGATCGGCGGACTTGCCGGCTTGGTGCAGGAGCTTCCATTCCCAGGGCAGCAGTTCGCGCAGCCGCGACGCGGGAAGATCGGCGATCCGGGCGAGGGCGTCGGCGAGCCAGGCCTTTGGATCGACGTCGTTGAGGCGGCAAGTCGTGATCATCGTCAGCATGATCGCGGCACGGTCGGCGCCACGCTGGCTACCAGCGAAGGTCCAGTTGCGCCTTCCCAAGGCAATGCCTCTCAATGCACGCTCAGCGCAATTGTTGGTCAAGCAGATCCGGCCATCGTCGAGGAAGCGGACGAAGTCGTCCCAGCGCTTGAGCATGTAGTTCATGGGCTTCAGGACCTCGGCGGAGCGCGAGAGGCTTTCTCGCTCGCGGAGCAGCCAGTCATGCATGTCGTCGAGCAGCGGCTTGCTCCGCTCCTAGCGCACGGCACGCCGCTCGTCGGCACCACGGCCGTTGATGGCGCGCTCGATCTCGAACAACGCATCGAGGCGTCTGACCGCCTCCAGCGCGATCGGAGAGACCGGTTTGCCCTTCTTGCCTTCCCGAGCATTTCTCTCGATGTCAGCCAGCTCGAAGATCCCCGCCGCGCATGGGCAAAGCAAAATGCCGGCGTGATCGGCATTGCTTTCCTTTTTGGGTCGAACAACGGCTCGAAGCCGCCATAGCAATCCGCCTGCAGAATGCCGGCGAAGGCGGCCAGATGCTTCTGAGGATGTTCGCCCCGTCGGTTGCCCGAGGCATAATAGACCGCCGCCGGCGGCGCAGGCCCGGCGAACGGCCGGTCATCCCGCACATAGGTCCATATCCGGCCGGTCGTGCACTTGCCCTTCGCCAGGATGCGGATGGTGGGGTCGTCGCCATGAAGGCGCTCGGCCGCGAGCACATGACGCTCGATCAGCTGGAACAGCGGCATGACGGCGAAGGTTCCGTGGCCGACTTGGTCGGCCAGCGTCGACAGCGGCAGGTCGATCCGTTCAGCCTTGAAGCGCACGCTCTGGCGATTGAGCGGGATATGCATGCCGAACTTGTCGAACAGCATTGTCGCCAGCAATTGCGGACCGATGAAGCCGCGCGGCGTGGCATGGAACGGTGCCGGCGGCTGGCTGATCTTCTCGCAATCGCGGCAAGTGAACTTCCTCGCGTACGTCTCGATCACCTTGAAGCGACGCGGGATCTCCTCCAGCGTCTTGGTCACATCCTCTCCGACCTTCGCCAGCCGAGATCCACCGCAGCAGGCGCAGCTCGTTGGAGCCTCAATGACGACGCGCTCGTGTTCGATGTCGTCCGGCCATGGCTGGCGAACTGGCCGCTTGCGCATGAAGGCGCTCACGCTCTGGGTTTTTGCGGCGGCAGCCTGCGCAGCCAGCTCATTCTCGGTCGCCGTGGTGGCGAGTTCTTCGAGCTCCAATTCCAACTGCTCAAGTAGCCGCGCCGTGCGCTCGGAGCGCGGCCCGTGCAGTTCGCGTTTGAGCTTCTCGATCCGTAGCTCAAGATGAGCGATCAGCACCTCGCTGTCCGACAGCTCCGCCCGCGCGTTGGCGGCATCCGCGACTGCCACATCGCGTTCAGCCTGCAACGCCTCGCGCTCGGCCAGCAGCGCAAGGTAGGCGCTCGCGAGATCCGACGGAAGATCGTCCGGCTTCGATGTCATGAAGCCATTGAATCAGATTGAGCACCAGATTCAAACCCAAAACGATTATCCGACCCGCGTCGGGCGCTGGGTTTCTTGCGGATTGCGCCAATCGATTCCGGACAGCAGGTAGCTCAACTGCGCCAGCGAGATCGTTACCGCTTCACCGGCAACCGATGGCCAGACAAACTTCCCTCTCTCGAGTTTTTTTGTGAACAAGCAGGCTCCCTGACCATCGTGCCAGATCACCTTCACAAGATCGCTGCGGCGACCGCGGAAGACGAACAAATGACCGCTGAGCGGTTCTTTGTGCAGCACCTCCTGAACTTGGAGGGCCAGCGACGGGAAGCCTCTGCGCATATCCGTGTAGCCTGTCGCCAGCCACACTCGCACATTCCCTGGTACAGCAATCATCGGCGTCCAAGCACATCGAGGACCCGCGCCAGCGCCTCCGGATCGACGTGCGCATCCACCCGGATGCACCGTCGGTTGCCGAGATCGATCTCTATCAATCCAGTACGTGCGGCTGCCGGCGAGCGAACTCGGCCATCAACCGTAGGCAATAGCTTCGCAGTTTCTTCAGTCGAGGCCGCTACGGCGATCTGCACCGGCGTAAAAGATGGTACAACTTGTTCCGATGTCCGTGCTTGTCGACGCCAGGTAAACACCAGGCTGGCCGCTACTCCGTTGCGCCGCGCAACCTCAGTTACCTTCGCGCCCGGTGCCAGCGTCTCCTCGACAATCCGTGCCTTGTCGTCCTGCGACCAACGCCGCCGCCGCTCCAGCCCGCCCAAAACCTCGACCCGCATCGCCTGATGACCTTAAAGCTAGACTTAAGGTCACACCTTAAAGCTAGACTTAAGGTCACACGCTTCGCGAATTACCACCCCTCACGCATGACGGCCCCCATCGGAGGCGTACGCAATGTCGAGCGGTGTGGCCGATCCAATGCGCGAGGACCGGCTAACGGGCGCAGCTGTCACCTGCTAGGCTTCTTCCAGGCCCAACACCATTAATCCAGGCTTCGTCTCTCCTCGGCGGTTAAACCGATCACGCTGCATTTTTGATGATCTGATTCATCCGTTGGCTCTCGCTCGGCGAGCAGCATCCCCTTCTTGGTATCGGCATAGTGAGTCCCGGCGTAGCTCACACCTATTCAAATTCGCCACCATCTCGCGGGGTGCCGTATGGCGTCGATTCCGAGCGCCCGGGGTCAGCTGAAATTATCCCGCTCGCGATGGTGCCGGCGTCTTACGTGTCCTATAAACAAACCATCCGTCGAGCCTTTCCAGGAGCGCCTAAATTCCGCTCGTGCATGGCCACAACACCTTCGCCGATCTTCGTCCAGCGAAAAGGTTCCATCCTCAAGCCGCACACCAGCTTGATCATTCGACCGACAGGCTTCGGACACGGATCTACTCTCATGCTCTTACGCGCCGGGGTAGCAAGTCCCTCCATGCCCTTGCGGAAGTCTCGCAGGTGAGGCGTTGCGATCACCCGAACTTCACCCCACAAACCGACCTCAGCTCCAAACAGACTCTTCGCAAACCTCGGCCGACCGTCCGTAGGGTTACGGCGAGCGGCGCAACAGCTCATTTTGAGGATGCTCGGCCTTACGACAGGCCGCCGTTCGCGAGGCGGAACCCGGCTGGGACGACACGGCTCGAGCGGGTGAGCGGAATCGTCGGCTGTAGATCGATGAAGCACGTAGGCCGCTCCGGCTCGATTCCGCCCAAGCCTTAGCCGAAACATGGCTCGCTCGATAATTACGTCTTGTTTCGGCCAAGCCGTGCCGGCTTCCGCCCTCTGGACATCGGCTTGGGGGGCATTGCACCCTTAACTAGCGGTATGAAGAATTCGAACAAGTGAACACTCAAAGTCTTGGCGATGCGTTCCAGAAGATCAATAGTCGGGTTCTCTCTTTCTTCTGCTCAATGCGCCCCATGTACGAGCGGGCGATCCCGGCATCATAGGCCAATTGGTCTTGCGCAATGCCGCGCTCAACGCGGATCCGGCGCACATTCCAGGCCACAAGCGCACAAGCGTTCATGCGCAGAGGCAGACATTCAGACGGTTATGAAACCACTGGTTATAGCCAGAGTGTTACGATAAGCTCCCATCAGCTTTGACTGTCCTCCCCAATGGCTTTGAGAATCAGGCAACGGTGAGATGCGGGCGCAGCTAGTGACCGTGTTCTCGTTGACCATCGCAACCGTTCTCGTGGGGCAATAGCTTGCCATTAGCGGCAGAGAAGAAATAGCGCTCAGACCTGCGCGTTTTCCGGAGCCCGGGACGATATAGGACGAATGCTCAAGTGTGGGTCGAAACGGAAACGAATGTTCTCCAGCTGGCAGGTTCTGGCTATTGCCCTTACGAGTGCGATCGGGGCGGTCACCACGGACCACCATGCCCTTGCGCCAGGAGCAGCAAAAACAACCTAGTTGCGGGGCGCATGTGCAATACCTTCCAGTATGGACGGCGATGAAAAGAGAAAGCACAGCATGGAGCCAACAGGCCCATGCGAGCCGATCCGCGATTGCTGCCTAGGCGCGAAAAGGAGGTCGGCGTGCGACCATTAGGTAGGTACCAAAGCAATCTAAAATTAGTTATCGTTGCGTTAATTTCGGTAGATTTTTCAGCTGGATAGGAGTTTCAAGCAGTGCCAGCAGAGCCGAAGATCGCAGAATTGGCGCCCTGCGTCGACGAGCTTACGTCATATGACAAGGAGCACGCTGTTGCCTACATGCGACTGCTTGATGCGGACGCGGCCAACGCAGATTGGCGCGAAATCGCACGAATTGTGCTTGGGCTTGACCCGACCATTGAGCCGGAGCGAGCGCGACGCACGTTCGAAAGTCATTTGACGCGGGCCAAGTGGCTAGCGGGCAAGGGCTATCGTGATCTGCTACGTAGCGGTTGGCCAAAATGATGAACAGCGCGGATGTCGAGGTCACAGCAATCGTGGAAATCGCAAAAGTTGATTGTTCCATTGATTAGTTGCATGGAAGACGGGCACATGATGGGCAAGCAGCCGGAAAACGCCACAATCATCGGCTGCATTTCGCCGCGTCTGAAAATTTTGCGGGAGAAGTGCGATGCCGAATACTGACCGGAGATCTGAGGAAGGGTACAGCGGCCTGTAGACGGCAGATGCTGCCGACCTGGCCTGGGAGTGGTTGCGCCGGGATCAAGACTACCAAGAGGATTATAAGCCGCTATCTCGCCGCGAACGTTCAAGCGCGGCGCCGGGCGAATTCCGACGCAAGTGGGGCTCTCGTTTTCCTGCTGATCCGGAAAAGACTTTCGACGAGCAAGCAGTCTTTTGGGCACCTGAGGTGCTGCCAACCATGTTGGCTGTGCGGCCGACGAGCTGCATTGCGCCGAAAACCGTCAGCTCGATTTCGACCATCTGCCAGGCGGCGAGCTTCGCCGTGCGCCGGATGGATGGCACGCGATCGTACCGCTCGGGGGCACGAAGCATCGCCTTTGGTTAAGAGAGTTTCCGGCGAGCGGATATGCTGTCGTCGTTGATCTGCCGCTTGATGGCGATTTTGAGCTTCGCCTGGGGGCCGCACGTCAATTTTGGAAAGCCCTTCAGCATCCGGGCTCGGAGGAGAGCCGCCACTTGCTTTGCCTGCTTCGAGGCGGCATCGGCTGATTCTGGCGTTGCGCGCAATGGATGGATGGCAGCAAGGGAATAGCTATCCCCAAATCGCGCAAGGCCTGTTTGGAAGTCATCGTATTGCCGAGCGCGCCTGGAAAACAGACGATTTTTGCAGCCGAACCATTTTGTTAAGTTGGTGCAGCGCCTCCTGCGCCTACGCTGGCGTGCGTTGCTCGACAAACGCGGACGCTGATACCCAGCGATCCGTCATGAGCATCGAATATTGTGATGGACTTTGATTCTGGCGCGGAGCAGACAATAGCGGCTCGAGACGATGATGTTCCCCTAAATGCCATCCGCGCATTTGTGACGGTTGCCCGCGGAAGGCAGCGTCACACGCGCGGCCACCACTTTGGGGACAACGCAGAGTTCGGTCAGCCGTTATTGGCTGTACTGCGGAATTATCTGGGGGCTGACCTCATCGGGCGGCGTGGACGGCGCAGCGATTTGACCGAGTTCGGAAGGCTGTTCGCAAACGCAGTGTCTGAACCGCTCGAAACCGTCAGTTTCACGGCAAAGAGAATGCGACGCCGAGCAGGTGCAGGAACGAATCGGATCGTGGTCCGCACGTCTCTATCGATCTTGCTTTCTCTATCCTTATTCGAAATCTGCAGGCTTTCTCGTCTGAAGCGGGTGGCGTTATCGTGGACATCATCAGCTCGTTAGCACACCCGAAATCTTCGGATGATTTCAATATTTTGATTACACGGGATCATTCCGTCATCGAACCCGCCGACAGTTGGGCGATTTATAAGGAGGAGCTGGTGTGTGTCGGTCCTCCAAATCTGGTCGGACGCAGAGAGCTCTCGATTGTTCGCCCAACCCCGATACTGAATATCACATCCCGCCCCGACATGCTGCCGACATGGCTGAGAGCCATGAATCTGTCTTCGAGCGACATACGAGTTGGCGCCCGGTATGATCACAACTATCTTGCTCTGCCGGCCGTCAGGACCGGAAAATGCCTTCTTGTCGCGCCCGAGATCATCGTCGGTGATCTCGTCAGAGGGGGCGCTTTGCAAATCATGCCTGGCACCCGCACTCCAAGTGGTATGCAATATCGCGCCTATGCCGTAGATCGCAGCGCGCACCTCGAGATCGCACGTTCCTTTTTCCGATGGCTGGCTCGTCTTTGCAAGAGTGTCCCGTTTGCGCAGGTTGCCTGGGGTCTAGCGGCGCCTTAATCCGCTGCAAGGGGAGCGCTCAGTCTAAGAAAACTATGCAAGCATAATCCGTAAGCTCTCGAGATAGCGCTCCTCTGTTGCAGCAATCAAGACTGCAACAATTAGATATCGGAGGGCAAAGACCTTATCCTATCCACCATCGTGCCAGGCATCGGCAGAATTGGCTGGCAGAACGGAAGGTGGCCATTTATCGCGCCGCAACCCACTACTTGTCATCCCTGCCCCTGCTAAGCACAAAATATTCTTGTGAGCGCGATACCTGCGCCGCGAGCGCACGACATCAGAGTCTCAGATGGTGTTTGTCAGGCTTAAGTCCTTTTGCCGCGTGCGGGCTTGCGGCCTTTAGGTAAGGTTGCAGGTGGCGGGGCGCCCTTGGATGGCCGAACAAACAGTTCGGAGACAGCTACGCCGAGTGTCTCGGCAAGGCGATCAATAAGGTGGACTGTCGGGTTCGCTTGTTGGCGTTCGAGTCCGCTCATGTAGGAGCGATCAACGCCCGCATCGTAAGCCAATTGCTCCTGCGGAATACCGCGCTGGACGCGGATCCGGCGCACATTGTAAGCCAGAAGCGCACGAGCCCTCATGCGCGAAAGCAGCCATTTCGAGGGTCATCAAACCACTGGCTATAACCTACTTAAAAAGTGGCTAAATTGGAGGTGTTCGCTCGAATTATCCGATGCGTTCCACTTTTCCGGTCGCTACTGCCGCCGGCCGTAAAAGCGCTGCTATATCGACCGTCCATCAAGTTGGGGTGGCGCAGATTTTGAGCATGCGTCTGCGAGCAGTGGCTTCAGCTACGTGTTCTCGTCTTCGAGAATCTTCAGCCGCTTGGCCTCCGAGACCTCGGGCGGTCGAACTTGGCCGTCCACTTGTAAATGATGGCGCCTCCAACGCCATCCTTGCGCGCACAAATCCGGCCGGCAAGATCGGATGCACTTAGCCGGGTTGTCAACCGCTTCGAAACGCGGAAAATTCAACGTCAGCCTTAGATGCTCATCGGTCGTGTAGTACGTGAATCTCCCATTCGCCTAGTCAGATAAGGGCATTGCTATATGCGATGCGGTTGATGCTCGAATCTTCGTTATTCAACTCTCCGTTTTCGAAGCGTCCAACTCCAACATTGTCTTTTGGGAGAGGCTTGAGGCGATTGGCCTGACAATTTTGCCCGCGGGTCAAGCGAGCAACCTGCGGTAGGTTCGGTGTGGCTGCGCCGGCGCGTGTGGAAGCGCTCCATGTAACGACTCCTAAATCGCGCAGCGGATATCCTGGGCGGCAGTGGGTTGTGTCCCGATGGTGTAGCTTGGTAGAGCAAAGCCGTCCGCACGCGCGCCCTCCCGATGGCGCCGTGGCGGGCGGGCAGCTTTGCGGTGGTCACCGGCAGTTCGCCGGTAGGGTCGGTTGCTGACACCATCCCGATTCGAGGAACGACCGATGACCGATGAGATGATGAACCTCCGAACGCTCGGGGAGAAGACCCCTTATGCGAGATGATCCGCTTTGCTGCCCAGCCCGTGATGGAGCTGGAAGTGGACGGCCAGACCGGAGCCTCCTACTGCGAAAAGAACCCCCAGCGTCTGGCGCAGCGCAACCGCGATCGGACTTGGGAGACCCGCGCCGGCACGGTCGCGCTGCGCATTCCCAAGCTGCGCAAAGGCTCCCTACTTCCCGGGCTTCTGGAGCCGCGCCGGATGGCCGAGCAGGCGCTCACCGCCGTCGCGCAAGAAGCTTATGTGCAGGCCGTCTCGACCCGCTCCGTCGACGATCTGGTGCAGGCGATGGGCCGGCGAACGCGCGGTAAGGCCCAAAATCATGTGCCGGTGACTCTGAAATAGAGGCCATGGAGCCGCCAGTTGAGCAGCATCGATCGAGATTGGAAGCGGTGTCGCGCGGCGATCAGGATGGAAAGCGTATTGCCTCATGTACTGATGCTCCCGGGTGCGATCGGTTGCCTCATTTATTTTGCTCCTGGCTTGAGTTGAGGAGGAGGCCGGGTGCGGAGTTGGCCGGGGTTTCGGAGCGCCCGGCCTCCTCCGCTGGTACCTCGCACGTCATTGGGGTGTTGTGACCTCGTACCCCGGCGGCATTTTCTCGCTAGGAGCGAACAGCAGCGCATTCGCTTGCTCGCTTCGCCAGGATTTCAGCCGACGTTGAAGGGTTCGAAGAAGCTTGTTCGGATAGGCTCCAGGATATTCCATCTGCAAGCGCGAGAGCAGTTCGCTGCCACTCCGCCAAGGCTCAGCTTCAAACCATTTTCGCAAATCTGGCGTTGCGCGAATGAGCGGGTCGGGACGCCGCCGGCCTCTTTTCGCCTTCACGAGTGGCCGATCCGTCGGTCGCATGGCTCCGTCCTTCCAGGCCGTGCGCAAGCTTGCCAGGAAGCGATCGATCGGTTGCGATGCCACAGCAGGATGGCTGATTGGTTGGGTATCAGCGAGGGCCGCGAGGCGCTCCTGCACGTCGCGGATGTCGCGCAACAACGCGACCGGATCGAGAGCGGCATAGATTTCTTGGAGGTGATGGCGGACAGCGTCAGGCGTGCGGGCGTCCGCTGCCAGGCGCTGGTGTGGTGTAGCCGGCGCGCTGTATGTCTTGCGTGCACGGGCACCGTCGCGCTGCTTGGCTATCAATTTGAACGAGGGTTGGAAGAAGTTCACGAATAGCCGCGCCGATCGATAGAGTTCAGCCAGCAGCTTGGCCGCTTCCAGGCCCTCGAACCGACGATAGCCGACTATCCTGCGCACGACGGCGCCGTTCTTCTGCTCGACGAACGCCTGGTCATTTTTTCGGTAGGGCCGGCAACGCGTGAAGACGATGTTGGCCGCCTCGCAGTAGGCTTTCAGCGTCTCGTTTATGAACACCGTATCATTGTCAGTATCGAGGCCGAGCAGTGCAAAAGGCAAATGTTTGCGCAATTCCGTCAGCACCGTGCTCAACAGCGTCTGTTCGCGCACGATCAGGGGAGCGCACTCTGTCCAGCCAGTAGCAATGTCCGTGAGCACGAGGGTCTGGATAAAGCTGCCGCGCGCAGATGGTCCGCTATGCGCTACAAGGTCAGCCTCGACGAATCCTGGCGCCGGATCGTTCCAATCCGCCGACGTCCGTATTGGAACACTGTGACGCAGAGAATGTGCTGTGTGCCGCCGGCGCTTGCGACCCAATTTTTCTCGGATCGGCAC
>NZ_FOVU01000036.1 GCF_900115265.1 Bradyrhizobium sp. Ghvi
GCAGCCATCGACTGGCACTTCATCGCACCAGGAAAGCCGATGCAGAACGGCTTTGTCGAGAGCTTCAATGGCCGAATGCGCGACGAACTGCTCAACGAGACCCTGTTCTTCGAACTTGACGATGCTCGTGCCAAGATCGCGAACTGGGTTGCCGACTACAATCTCCAGCGGCCTCACTCGTCGCTGAAATACCTGACCCCAGCGGCCTATGCCGCCCACCTCACCGCAACGGACGACCGGCTGCGCAACCCCGACCAGCTCCGCCGATCGCCCGTTGCTCCACCCGCGCCACTTGGCGTACAAAACCCCGAGACTCTAACCGCCACCGGATGAAAACTCAGTGGCAGGTCACACGATCGCGAGATGCAGTTCCAAGAGTCAGGCTGCTCCTCAAGAGAGTGTGTGGATAGCTAAATTCGAAGTCAGCATTTGCTGTGTCCATGAAAACGCCGGTTCCCGAGTCGTCCGCCAGCAAGGTCGAGCG
Source organism: Bradyrhizobium sp. Ghvi (assembly GCF_900115265.1). Classification (GTDB taxonomy): domain Bacteria; phylum Pseudomonadota; class Alphaproteobacteria; order Rhizobiales; family Xanthobacteraceae; genus Bradyrhizobium. The sequence continues at coordinate 485 of NZ_FOVU01000036.1, forward strand.
ATCTCGGCGCTTAATGCGGACGCAGTCGCAACGCACGACCTTTGCGCGCAGACATTATGGACTTTGACAGTCACTACATAGCGGTCGCCAGCACTAGCAAATTGTCCGCCGAAAATTGCACTCTATATTGACTCGATTCTGCCGCCTAGTGCCCGGATAACTTCTCGAAATGAAGAAGCAATATTCCTCACCAGACCAGGTAGTGTCTCGATCGGTGTTAATGGCATAATAAGAAATACCACCAAACCGCAGGGGGGGTGATGCAGTTTATGACAATAGAGCAGGCCCAGCATCGGGGGACAGCAGTTAATCTGCTTTTGGCGGATAGCTTATTCAAACATCACGAACGGCGCTGACAAACGATGACGCCCATCGAGTACTCGAATTCGTCAAGTTCGATAGCACGCCAGGACCGCGCGGACCTAAGCATATCCCGCCGCGCAACACCGAGTGGCCTTCCTCGCTTCTGTCGCCAGATAGCGCCGTGAGTGACGAGCTAGAGCTTGCTAAGTCTGTGTTTGTCATCGCGGCGGCGCACTCTCGCGAGAAGCCAGTTAGCAATTTATCACCTGGATCACTTGCGCGCGTCGGTCCTCGTCTTTGACCCCAGAACGGAGGCTTACACTGATGATCTCTGCAAAACTAACAAATACTCAGCTGCAGGAGCGCGTCCGAAACGCCTTGCGAAAGATCGAGACATTAGAATCCGCTTACGAGACCATCACGATTGGGCAGCTCGTTTCAATGCGAGCGAGAACGCATGAATCAACGACCGCAATCGACATTTTCGAGCGCGGCGAGCGCGCGACGTATTTGGAGATGGATCAGATCTCAAACAAGTATGCGCGCGCTCTGCGCGCCTTTGGAATACGCAAACGGGATCGCATTGGACTGATGCTGCCTAATCGCATCGAGTTCCCGATCCTGTGGTTCGCGATCGCAAAACTTGGTGCAGTCATGGTACCGATCAACATGCGCTATACGCCTAGCGAGATTGGCTATGTCCTCAGCGATACACAAGCCAACTTTGCGATAGTCGACGGCTCGGTGTGGCCAGTGCTCTCGGCTGTGGAGCCCTGGCCACAGGGCCTTGCCAAAGAGCAAGTTATTCTCGTCGGGCAGTCGACTAATGCGTCAGGCACGTTCCTGAATGAATTACTGAAGGGCGTCAGCGACTCTCTATTGGAGGAGGATATTTGCCCCGACGACACGTTGAACATTCAATATACCTCTGGGACAACCGGATTTCCGAAAGGGTGTATTTTGACGCACGATTACTGGGGCGTGAGTTCGTATCAGGGGGCGTGCGGGGACCTGCACCCGTATCGAAGATATTTATCCGTGCAGCCTTTCTTCTATGGTGATCCGCAAGGGCATCTTCTGAGGTCGTATCGACAGGGGGGCACGCTCTACTTGGCTCCCCAACCAAGCTCGACGCGCTTCATGGGTTGGGTCAAGCAGCACCGCATTGAGTGGTGCCAATTTCCTGAGCTGATTGGACGACAAGCCGAGGCCATGGACGAGAACGGGGCGACATGCCTGAAGCAGACCCTGAACTGGGGCTGGAGTCCTGAGACGGTGCGCAAGTTCCAAAAGCGATTTCGAGTTCGCACTCAGGATGCTTACGGGATGACGGAAATCGGCTTCGGCACAATCATGACAAGCGAGCTCGACGAATTGGCAGACTCCGGTTCGGTCGGAGTTCGCGCGCCGTTTCGGACCTTGCGGCTCATGAATGAGGACGGTAGCCCCACGATGGTCGGCGAGGTCGGCGAGCTATGGGTGACTGGCCGCGGTATCCTGAAGGGCTATTGGAACAAGCCGGAAGCAAATGCCGCCTTATTTGACGGCGATTGGTTCAAGACAGGTGATCTGTTGCGCCGCGATGAACTCGGCTTTTATTGGTTGGTGGGGCGCACCAAAGACATGATCCGACGGTCGAGCGAGAATATCGCTGCGCGCGAAGTAGAGGCAGTCATCCGGGAAATTCCCGAGATTGTAGATGTGGCCGCCCTGCCCGTTCGCGATGCGACGCGCGGTGAGGAGGTCAAGATTTGCGTCGAACTACGGGCAGGGGTCAAACCAGACGACCTGATCGTTACGCGCATTCTCGAGCATGCTCGTGCAAACCTTGCCGAGTTCAAGGTGCCGAGATATATCGCCTTCACTTTGGCACTTCCTAGAACCCACGTGACCAATAAAGTGCTCAAACGTGAGCTGATGTCCGTGAGCGATCCGCTTGCCGGTACCTACGACACCGTGGACAAGCGGTGGCGTTGAGACAAACACGTCACCAGTTTTGCACACGCTTGCAGTTGCGAGGGGAACCACAATGGCCGAACTAGATTTTATCACATTCGGACGTCTGCAGGTGCCGCTCAAGGTGGTATGACGACCTGGTCGGCTGGATAAGCATTTTGACTGCTCGTGTTTCAGTGCACCGCCGGCGGCCGTAAGGCAACTATCGGGAGACCAGGGCGGCGGTGGCTCCCGCGACTTAGTCTCGGATCCACGGCTTCGCATGCTGAAGTGAGAGCTGCTGCCGGTTTGAAGGAAACCGATTAAGCTAATCCCAACTGGCGCCGAACTCAACCGGGCTGAGATAGCAGATCGTCGAGAGCCTGCGGATGGTGTTGTAAACTCTCCATGTAGTCGAACCAAGCGACGCTGCCTCGTATGGCGAGCGCCTCGTATCTGGCTCTGTCGGTTTTGTTTTGTCCTGTAGACGCATCAGCGATCGACATAATGGAAGCAAAGGCCGCCCTCTTGGGCGAGCTGATCACGCCAGACATGGCGCGCATCATGACATTGCCCTGACTTGCGGCCGTGCTCTTGGTCGCCGCGGGATCCGGGGCGGGGAGCGCGGGATCCGCCAGGCATGGAAGCCCACCCGCAACACCGCCAGCGCATCGCATATGCACGCCACCAGCCAGATCGTCCGGCGCGCATTAAGACGAACCTCATGTCGCTTCCTTCGCGAGAAGCCCGCGGCCTTCCCGGGTCCACTTGCACGATGAAAACGAGTGACTTGCATGGCCTCAGATTGCCGACGACGCAGCTGCGATATTGTCCTCGAAGCGATCAGCACACTTACATCCCTTATGGTGGCTTTGACTGACCGTATTTAGAACCGAACCGCTATCTTGCGGGCGTTGGCTGTCACAGCTTTTGCCCCGCCGGGGCAAAGCAAGCATGCCATAGAATGCCCCAAACGCCGATCACGGCCAGCCGTCGTGCCTTTGAGCCGCAGTAGTGCTTCTGGTCCAAGAACGATCGTCGCGTGCGCGAGGATATCGCCACCGGAGATCTTATTGCCTAGCGCGAAGCAAGGCCCGGAGGTGAAGTGCTTGGCGGTTGGTCCAGCCTTCAGATCCGGGCCGCACCTTTCCGATGAACTTCAACGCGAGTGATGGACCCCCCTCATGGATCCCAGATCAACGCAATAGCGCGAGGCTGACGTCTCGACAGTGTGTTGATCTCTTTGGTCTTCACCCGCGTCGTAGCGCTCTAGCGACTAGGAGGTCAGTGCGAAGAAATGTTCGCGCCCGCCGTTGCCCAACAGTGCGGCGCGAATGGGACAGACGCGCAGGGACCAGAACATGTGGGCAGGCCGATACACGATGAGCCGTGAGCTCAAGTTAGTGGCTGGCTTCTGCGACTCGCCCGGTTGCGCCGAGAGCGTGCGGATCCGCGCGTGTCGCGGCCATCAGATCGCCGCGATGCCCGTGGCTCGGAAGCTCGCTGTGCTCTGCTGATTTGCTGAGCAAGGGCGAAGATTGCTTGTGGGCGCCCCCCTGGGCTGGTCGCCAACAAGACCCGCGCGATGCGACTTCAAGTTGGACATCCACAACAGAAGGGTAGCCGGCGTGGACCAGCCTATGCTTACAACATCAAGGTGCTGCGCTGCCGCGAGATGTTGATAGCCGCCCAGACGGAGCAAGGCTACGAACGATTCGTGTCGCAACGGAAATCGCGCTGGCCAAAAACCGGCGCGCGAACGCCTCAGCTCGGCAAAACAAAATAGGCAGTTCGGTGACGCTTGCAGCCGCGCGTCACGCTTCGCCACAACGTCGCTCGCGTCCAACAACCTCAATCGCGGCTGAAGGCAAGTTCTAGCCAGGAATGCGGTCGGACCCCACGCTAGGGAGCCGCCGTGCTCGGGCCGGCCAAGTCCAAGGCTTGCGGTGGCCGCAACTGCGGCAAGCCTTGACCGACCCTACGCGCGGCCGCTGCCATGGATGGCTGGCCGGGATGGAAGAATGGCCGCCAGGGCAGCCGAACAATAGAATGGACTACAGCGATCTCTGCAGTCGTCATCTCGGGCCATGAAGGAATCGCTTGTCCATCTCATCCGAGTTCAGCTTGGCGCGCCCTGGGAGCCCGGCCTCATTGAGGACTCCGCGAGTTTACGCTGTTTGTGCGCGGTTGGTCCGCCATGCGCCGCCATTGCGCACCGTGCCGCATCGTCATGGGCAAAGGTGCTAGCAATGAAGAGGGAGACTCATCTGTTGGAGGCACTTGGTAATTTACCTATAACTTTTTCCATATCCATACGTCGTTGTGCCACTCACCACGAATGCGCAACGCTTCATGCAAGAGCACGGCGCGCTGAAATCCGAGAGAGGCAGCGCCCTTCGCACTTCGAAGATTTCTCTCAAGGACGCGGGACACCAGCAATCGAAACCCCAGCTTGGTAGCGGTTTCAATCAAGTGCGCGAGCATTAAATTACCAATTCCTTTTCCTTGATGTCCCTCGTCCACGTAGTGCGACGTTTCAGCAACGCCTGAATATTCAGGCCGCACGGAAGATCTACTCAACGAGCACCAACCAATCACTTTGTCATTCTCAATCTCATATACGAACGCAGGGTAAGCATCTTGATGTTCGCGAAGCCAAGCGATACGTTCGTCGCTAGTGTCGGGCGCGACTTGACTCGTAGCAAAGATGCCGGGTTTCAGCGCCTGATTATAAATTCTGACGATGTCGTCGACATCAGCATAAGTCGCAAGTCTCAACATCTTTGAAGCTCGTCAGTTTGTCCAAGTGTTACTTCACGGGCCATGCACGCTACGGTTGATTATCTGGCAAAGGGCGCGTTAAGCTATTCGGCACCTGTACCGGTTTGCCTCCGTGTTTAATATGCAAAGCAAACCATGATCGATCCATCCAGACAAGCTATCAGGTCTCGTAGGAGTGCCATGCTGTCGGAGTCGGTGAATTTGAGATGGCTGTTATCGGGTTCACCCGCTCTGCAATCTTGCATAGTACTATCCCATTTGAGTTTCTCTCAAGGGGGGACCGCGCAAGTTCTTCCGGGGCCGCTCATGAGCCGGCTTGCTACTTCCGAAAGTATTCAGTCCGCCTGGGAGTTTCGTGATTTGGGGCCACTGTCTGGCCTACCAACCTTTGAGAATTGACAAGCGAACAGTGTAGGCGCCAGGTTCGAGGGCGAACGAGCTTAAGTAAGAGGTTCTAAATGACGTACGAACTGCGACCGATACGGGCGGATGACCTATTAAGCATTACGGGAATCTATAACGCTGCGCGGGAATCAACACGTGGAACACGCTCCTGGGATGTCAGTGAAATGAAGCAATTTCTTTTTGCCTCACGTCCCTCGATTGAGGGATACGCATGCGTCGACGGGGACGCCGTGGTCGGCTGGTCAGCGCTAACTCGGCATCACGCCGGAGAGGGACTCAAGCACACGGCAGAGATGTCTCTCTACGTTCAAGAGGATCTTCGTCGTAGGGGAATTGGGGCCCTCCTTGCCAACACTCTTCTAGAACGAGCACCTACCCTTAATCTCCACTGCATTTTGGCATTGGCACTCAAAGATACACCGGACGTCCTTTCTTTCGCGCAAATTAAATGTGGCTTTTCGGTAGCCGGATGCATTCCGGAACTATTTTCCGACGGCGAACGGCATTACGACATTGTAGTTTTCGAAAAGCTTATACGGCTCTGAACTTGATTTTCCCAATAGCTCCTCCACGCGTTCTCAGGGACGTGAGCCAGTGGGCCCGATGTGGTATTTAGTAATGCGGCCGCACCTAGCCTTGCCGTTGAGAAGCGCGCCCAGCAGGAGTGGCCTGAGGACGATTGATTAGCCCTGAACGGCACGACTGGAAGCTATGGCTGTTCGACTCCATGCGGAAGCATAGCTCCGTCATAGCGAGCTCTGGCGCCTTCATATTGCTCGTTTCGGGGGCAGCAGTTCGACAATGCGGTGGGCGGAGGGGCCTGGTAAGTCGCGCCAACGTCCCGCGAAATCAGGAGAGACGATAAGCAGCGAGCCCGCCCGCAGCACGCCCCGGCATTCACATCAAAGGTGGCCTTAGCGCCGATCAAGCGCGAGATGACGCTGGCCAAGCTGGCATTTCAATGGCGCGGGATGGGGGTAGCATAAGGCGCAGGCCGCTTTGTAGCGCGGCAATCTGGGTAGGAAGTCGCATTGCCTCGCCCTAATTGTTACCGGATGCTGAGCCGTTGCCTCACGTAAATTGCTCCCTTGGATCGGGAGCGAGCGGGGGCGAAGATGGGGTGGTTAAGCATGGCAACGCGGAAGGAACTGACGGCGGCAGCAGGCGCGCGCTATCGGCTTTCGGATCTCGCGAAGAAGACGCGGATATTGGACGAGTTCGTCGACATCACCGGGTTCCATCGCAAACATGTGATGCGACTACTTCGAGGTCAGGAAGACGCGCGCCCAAGCCGAAGGGCGCGACGTCGAATGTATAATGATGTCGAACACAACGCGCTCGTGCTCCTTTGGGAGGCGTCAGACCGGATCTGCGGGAAGCGGCTGAAGGCGTTGATGCCTGCGTTGATTGAGGCGATGCAACGGCATGGCCACCTCGACCTTGCCCCCGAGATCCGCGACAAACTTTTGGCAATGAGCGCTGCGACGATCGACCGCGCATTGGTGCGGGTCCGAGAAGGATTAGGTCGCAAGCGTCGGCGGCACGCGACGCACTCGTTGCGTCGCAGTGTTCCAATAAGGACGTCGGCAGATTGGAATGATCCGGCGCCCGGATTCGTCGAGGCCGACCTTGTCGCGCATAGCGGTCCATCTGCGCGCGGCAGCTTCATCCAGACCCTCGTGCTCACCGACATTGCTACCGGCTGGACGGAGTGCGCTCCCCTGATCGTGCGCGAACGGACGCTGTTGAGCACGGTGCTGACGGAATTGCGCAAACAATTGCCTTTTGCGCTGCTCGGCTTCGATACTGACAATGATACGGTGTTCATGAACGAGACGCTGAAAGGCTATTGCGAGGCAGCCAACATTGTCTTCACGCGTTGCCGTCCCTACCGGAAGAATGACCAGGCGTTCGTTGAGCAGAAGAACGGCGCGGTCGTGCGCAGGATGGTCGGCTATCGTCGGTTCGAAGGCCTGGAAGCGGCCGAGCTGCTGGCAGAACTCTATCGAGCAGCGCGGCTGTTCGTAAACTTCTTCCAACCCTCGTTCAAGCTGATAGCCAAGCAGCGCGACGGTGCTCGTGTGCGCAAGACATA
>NZ_FOVU01000030.1 GCF_900115265.1 Bradyrhizobium sp. Ghvi
ATCTCCGCACCCGGCCTCCTCCTCAACCTAAGCCAGGAGCAAAATAAATGAGGCAACCGATCGCGCCCGGGAGCATCGATACGTGAGGCAATACGACTTCCTACCCAGATTGCCGCGCTACACGTCTGATGCCGATCTGTCGCGCGAGACGATTGGCTTTGCGGCTTAGTCCCTAATGGGCTAGACACCGAAAGCCAGACCGGCGACGCCCATGGCAAGAAAGAAAGCCCGCCGTGAGCCATAGTCAGCCGTCTGACGGTCTAGCTTAGCATCAAGATCACCGAGCCATTCGATAACCGCGCTTTTAACTTGCGACACTCGCAGGTGGCGCAGCGAAAGGGTGGCAAACGGTCTGTCGTAGAGCCGATCCAGAGCATCCTCTCATGCTCGTGTTCCGAGCGATCGTATGCATCTAGCCGAACGCAACGGTTGCCGAGACCGGACCTCGCGAGACCCGGGCCGGCACGATCGAATTTCGGCTCCCAAGCTGCGCAAACGCACCTATTTTCCGGGTTTCCTGGAGCCCCCGCGCATGGCCGAGAAGGCGCTCACCGCCCTCGTCTGGATCCACCCGGTCCATGACTTGGTGCAGGGCGAACCGGTCTCTCCGATCGCGCTGGACGCGGTCAGACACCTCGATGCGTTGTTGGAGATCGAGCGCACCATCAGCGGCCGAGAGACGCCGACGAGCGGCGCGCCGTGCGCCAGGAAAAGAGCATGCCGCTTCTCGAAGACATGCACGCATAATTGTTGCGCCAGCCAAACCCTATCCTGCTCCTCCGAGGTCCTGAAGCGTATGAATTTACATGCTCAGGCACTGGGACGAACTCGCCCGCTTCCTCGACGATGGCGGGATCTGCTTGACCAACAATTGCACACACCAGGCGCCTTCGTTTTGTGAATCGCGTCGGATTCGTCAGCTTTCGGAAAGCTAGTCCGTGTACAGTGACGTTGAAGTTAGCGGCGCGTGGTAGGGACAGCGCTTGTCCCGTGTATGCGTGGGGCTTTGGCGCCGAGTCACGTTTCTGCTAACTTCAACCATTGCGGGCGTGGCACGGACTGAGCTATCCAACCTGACCAGCGCCGAGTCGCGCCCGCGCTGCTTCCGGTCTTAACCGGGATTATGTCTAACCTACCGAGCGACGTCTTTCACATCAAGCTAATAGCAGCTTGTCTGCCTCGCGGAGGGGACTCCGGGCCGTAAAGCCGCGTCAACGGAAGCGCAGCAACGAGGACAAGGGCCGGACTATTGCGGAGGTCGTGGCGAGCGTCGACTCGGTCGTGCGCTGGTCCGGCTGCACGCATTATCGTCGACGGCAGCTGTTTGACTGGCGAGGTCACTAGAGAAATGGCCGGCGACTCCGAAGCAGAGGAAAATACAGCTTCTGCCGGCTGTGTTGAACGCGTGATGCCCGCCTTAGTCTTGAGCGCAAGCGCGCAACGCGTCGAAACCCGCACGTGGAGCTTAGCCAGCTTTCAAACAAGGTCTAACCGGCCAAGGGACCAGCTTGAATGCAAGCGCACCCCATTCAGGCTCTGACGCGCGAGGGCACGCGCATCAACCTGAGTGAACCGACCGATTCTCCTCTCGCTGCACTCGTATCGGAGAGCTTTCTCCGAGCGTGCCCCTGCAACGAAGGCCGGCCGTGAGCTCCGCTAGCACGTCAGGCGCACGTTCAGGGCGCCACAATCCGTCTTGCCTGCCGTGATTGCACGTTCGGACCCGATGCGGCTGTCGGCATCGCTCGCGAAAGGATCCCATCCGTGGGGCTCGGCAAGGTCTGTTGCAACTTCCGAAACACTCACGTCATTCTTTGTGTGACGACAATCGATATATCATGTCCGTTCAGGTCCCTGTAACGGTCGGCGAGACTTTTTAGCAACTCACTCATCTGACCCGACTGAACGGTAAATTCTCCATAGTTTGGATCAAAGAGCGTGGCCATTCCATTCGATGTCGACGTTGCGATTGTGTGGGCGCCACCTGCGCGGAAGCGCAAGCTGACCAAATAGGCCGATGGATCGTTGGTGATCTCATTCACGATCTGGTCAATTTGCGAAGATGCACCAAATCTATATCGCGTCTGTTCGGCGGATGGCTTTAGGCCTGCTTCGCGTAACATTGCGCTCTTTGCCTGTAGGTTGTGAGAACCTTCCGCTCTATCACTTTGCAACAGAATCTTGAGCTCTTCATACCGCTGCTGACGCATTGCCGCAGAGCTGTGATTTTGAGTCCCCGGGCGCAGCGCCCTCATCCGGGATGAAGGGCTGCTTGGGAAATTGAGAAGCCACTCCGCTGCTAATCCAACGCAGATTCCGTCCACATTGGCCTCGGGCAATTCAGCAGTCCTGTATTCGAACAGAGGACCGGTAGACCGCGCTGGAGAGGATGGATTTGAGCTGGACGATGGAGAGGATAAACTGGGCTCAGAGGTGCTTGGAGTATAAATGATAGCATCCGAGGTATGTAACCTGCTGCAGCAGAGCCCCATTTTGTCGGACAAATCCCCAGATAGCGCACTCTGCCGTTGAGCGAGATCCGTCATCGTTTGCGCAAATTCGCAACCGTTCGCGGACGGACTCGGTTCGTCAGCTTGACTGGGGCGTGTGGGTTGACCGATAACTCGATTATACATGCCGGTTCGCCTGCTTCAGCGTACGTTTCCTCAGAGGGAGCGCGGGCTCCTTACGCCCCGCCTGCGAATGATATTCGCGGTAAGCTGACGACGAGCTGACAACTAGATAAGCTTGCCGAAGCCCCCTCGCGCCAGTTGGTGTCTCGAGCGTCTCTGCTCACGAGCCCCGCTCCGAGTGCGGGGTAGCGGCCGATGGGCTCATGACTGTCGCTCAGCGACGGCAGGCCGCCCTTGTGCAATTCCGGATGCAGTCAGGGTGGTGGCGAGCCTGGAACGCGCCTCGGTCAAACCTGAATTCGACCGTCCCGTTGGCATCGATCTCACCTCACTGCGTTATGCCGCCAGTCGGCACACATTTCTCGCTCCAAAGAGTTACGCAATTCGCGTCGTCGGATCGGCCAGTGACTGGCTTGTGAGCGTCACCGGCCCGGTGAGATGTTGCTGCCGAACCTCATTCAGCACGGTTCGGCAATCTTTACCCGGTTAGTGCACTGTTAGCTGCGCTACGTCACAGCAGCCACTTGCAGGCTCAGCCCGTCCGCGCACGGCAACAGGCGATTGATCCTGACCTATAACCGCTTATGACGCCTCAGTTCGGCGGCGCCGAATAGGTGCTCTGCAGCCGCTAGGCCTAACCTACCCGCTCGGGTATTACTCACCTCATGATGCTGTCGCGCTCATCCGCGCGAACAACATTGCCGCGTCTGAGGGTCCTAGTCCAACAATGCCTACAAAGCTTGGCGGCGGCATCGGGATCTCCCGATGAGTGGGTCTCCACAGGTGAAGGCAATATCGGCTGTTATTCACGTACTGCGAATGTGGCGGATGCAGTTGCATGCAGCACTCTTCTTCGTTCCAGAACAGGTCTTTGACAAAGCACATCTCTTCCCAATTCGGACAGCGCCGCGGCGTCGAGACAGCAACATGCTCCCAGCCCGGACGGACAAATCCACTTATCTTTAGTTCACACCCGCACGGCCCCTGCACAAGGAACACGCCGCAAGGTCCAGATCCCGGAGCGGTACCGAATCGGCCGTGTTGCACGCGGCCGGCCTCCAGCTTCTCTATCATCTGCGCGCGCACGCCCGCTCCTTTATCTTTCGGATGGCCTTGAGCTCGACGAAGATGACGTTTTCTCGCGGCTCGGCAATCAGCTCGATCCTCGACCCGGCGCACCTAGACCACTCTTGAGTGCACCAACTGAGAAAGAAGCAGCTGTCCATCATCACCCGTTCTCCTGTTATACTCTTCTAACGCTTACATTCGCGGGCGAGGAACGCTCTCAGAGGCTACCGATTGCCTAAGCATGCCGGGGTGATGGCGACTCAGTTCCGCGATTTCACCTTCCCGATCACAATGACACTCTGTCATCAAACCTCTCTCACGCGACGCATTCATCGATGCCAGCTCGTATTGGCCGCACATTGCCGAAACAGAGCGCGCATCAGCCAACATATTGTCCGCCATTGCTCTCTCGCACTTCATTTCAAGCGTAATCGCCCCTTGATGGTCGATAGCGACCTGCCTGAGCAGCGGAACTGGGCGGCTCTTGGCCGTCACCCCCTCTTCAATGAATTGGTCGTAATCATGGCACGCCCCTGTAATGGCGTTTGAAATCCACATTCAATGATGAATCGCAACACCAGTGCTGGCACCAGTTGATGCTTCGCGCCGATTAGTGCTTGGTGAAACCGCAGTGCTTGACCATTCGCAGCCTTCTCGTCGAATTCAAATACTGCCAATGCGCCATCTAGGTAAGCAGGATTGAACTGTAGGCGGTCGAGTCGAACGGGCTTGCACCAGAGCCGTGCACGCCTGGCATAAACTGTCTTTGAGCTGACAAGATCCAGCGGACTGCCTGCCATCTCGATGTCTCCTCGTAAGCTAACGGTCAGAAACAATGATTAGTCGATCCCATTGAGCGCGACTGTCGGCCGACCTTCCTGCTTCACGACGATGCAAGTCCCAACTCATGGTTCACGGTATTGCGCTCGCGAACGCGCTCACGCACCTGCTGCTAACGCGGGTGTCGTCTTTCAGACATGGGCGTCGCGGATCCGACCTCCGGCAACGGCTCTGCGTCGCCAACGCCCGACAGACCTTTGCTTGCGTCAAAGCGGTCGCGACACTTCTTCGTCGTGGCATGTAGATTGCTGCGGTGACGCAAAGCGGCCTTAAACTGTACCGACGATACACCAGCATCCCATCGGCCGGATGCTCGCCACGCGCAAGAGACAGCGATTTTGATACTCTCTTATCAAAGAGGACTGCGAACTTATGAGTGGTACGAGACATGCAAAGCCCGGCGTTCTTTCATTTACAGGCGCAACGTCTGATGAAATGACGCATTGGCGCACACCAAAGCACCCAATCATCAAGCACTACGGCGGCGATTGTCGCTCCGGGCGGGCGCAAAGGAGGTGGAATCTTTGGCCGCTGGCCGCACTCCTCATAAATGCACTGCTTTGGGCAGGTATCTACTGGTTTATCGCGGCGTTCTTCTGAAGTAATCTCTCGGATGAAACCTGGAGGCGCTTTCCGACGCCTCTAACATGCGCCGCGCGCACCGTATGCGCACAATCGATCGGACGTGGAGAGCTCTTTCACAGACTTAGTTCCAGCGCATACTTCGCGCGACTAGCTGGGAACTCCGCCTCTCCGACGACGCAAGGGAACTCTTGAGGCATGACGCAGATATCTCAAATTGGCGAAACTGATATGCCATTGCAGCCGCGACGAAGTGTCAAACACTGACCTCTAACAGCTCAACACGTCCCCGCGCGGACCTCATCGGGCTTCAGTGTTAAGCGCCACGCATTGACTACTCTGGGTTTCGCATTTACGTGATATGAGAAGTCGCTTTCGAGAAGCTGACTAAACAACTTGAGCTGAAGGGCGTTGAGCAGGCCTGCGTGGTCTTTACATACATGTCGCGATCAGGAGCGCGGCACATGACCCTCGCGGTGAACCGCACTCCGGTACCCCTCAGGCACTGACTTGCTTGCTGAGCGATATTTGGGTCGCCTTGGATCGAGTAGCGATCAACAGGCTGGGCCGTCAGCGACGTGTCACAGCTCCTGCTCCGGCCACGTATCGTCCTCGTTTCTGTGCATCTGCCACACCTGGGCACGCCGAGCCAGCTTGTCGTACTCCTCGGCAATTTTAAGAAGCCTGTCTTTGGCTTTTCCGTCAGCGAGCGCTTCCGCTTTCTTTCGCGTTGCTTCCGCGCGGCCTCGCCAGTGGTCGGGCTGGTAGAGTTTACTTTTCGGATTCATCCCGAGAGCATGCAATTCTCAGATCAAAGAAGTGCGACACCGTCGCTCCGTATAAACACGTAACAGCGACGCTCGCGACTCGGCCGCCGAAACGGACGTTCGCCACCACAGCCGCTATTCTGGAGCACCACAGCGCGCGTCGGAGCCGAGGCTCGTACGAAGAATACACAGCCCCGATATCCTCGAACCACCGGCGCACGAAGGGACTTGAATCGCACGTAGCGTTAGATTGTACGATCCTGGACACGTCCGACAATCCAGACCGTCCCGGACACGTCATGAGAACTGCGAATGCTTCAAACATCCACCCTCACCTGGCACGCCTCAATCAGCACGATGAGATCCTCCATGTGCATCCTTGCCCGCGTGGCGTCCGAGCTGTTCCTGTCGCGACTGGACGAGGTCGCGCGTTTCGAGATCTGCATGGCAGGCGCTCCCATGGCCGTAGCCTCACCGCAACGGACGCCAGACGGAGACTTCCTCCCAGATCGCCCGAATGTCTCAAGTTAACGCTGCGCACAGGCGCGATTACACCAAGCATAGTCTTGGCGCGCCATCATGGTTCGCTCCGAAGGATCGAATACATCATCAACATCCGCTTGAGCGCAGCTACGCTTTTGCCTGCTCTCTCTCACATAGCTGGTGCGGGCCCTTCTACCCGGCGTCGCCCCCGGCTACGGCATCATTAGTCGTTTGGCGAGAAGGCTGAGCCAGAGCAGCTAAGCACGTGTCACGCTCGAGCAATGCCTCGCAACTGCAAGCATGCACGTGAATCAAGGAAGCTCCAGGATGCGCGCTTGCTGGACCAGCTCAGCCGCCAGTACCTCCCTCTTCGTGGTGCTGCCACTACGGCAGATATCGTTTTTGTCGTTCCGGACAGATGACCAGCACTGTGCGGACCAGGAAAGCTGGAAGAACGAGCATGCCGGCAGTGTCCTAAGCAGTTCCGCTCTGTTTCTTGGGTGACAAGGCATGTTGCGCTTCGCGCAGGAAGAACAATAAAGCAGCCACACGGGCTGAAGGTATATCATGACTCAACATCAAAGAACTCAGTTGACTTCGCGCCTCACACTCTCCCACTGCGGCATTGCTCTTGTCGTCGCAATGACAGCCGTAGTCCCAAGGCCGGTCAACGCGCGCGATCAAACGCCGACCGCAGAAGAGAAAGAGGCTTGCATGGCAGACGTGCTCCGCCTTTGTAGCACCCACATACCAGATCGTTCCGCTATCACAGCCTGCCTCAGATCCAAGCAAGCAAGCCTCAGTCACCAATGTCGCTACGTGATCTCCGCGAGAGACAATGGCCAGAAAAGCAGCAACTCGAAATGAAGATGTGGCGGCCAAAAATAGAGAGCTTGACCCTCACGTAGCGTCAGGTTGTAGACCCGCCAACTGTGCCCACACTCAACCGATTGCCGCCTTAAGCGTCGATTAGGCCATGCCGAGGGCAGGCGACTGCACCAAGTCAATCGGTGCCGGGTCTCTTCAACGATGTCTCGCTGAACGGAAGAGCTCGAGGTCTGGACGAGGTAGCGTGTTAAGTTCGATGGAAGTGCTTAGATCGATCATCGGCAAAGTAGCCAGGGGCGCCACTCTGACGCGCGAGGAAAGTGCGTCAGTCTTCGACAGCATAATGTCGGGTGACGCAACTCCCTCGCAAATCGGTGCTCTGTTGATGGGGATGCGGGTCCGGGGCGAGACGGTCGAAGAAGTCACCGGCGCCGCCTGGGCGATGCGGAATAGAGTGCCGCGGGTCGAAGCGGCGTGCGACCCAGTAGGTCTCGCTGGCACGAGCGAGACCTTCATGTATTCGGCCAACGTGTCGACGTGTGCTTCCTTTATCGTCGCCG
This sequence comes from Bradyrhizobium sp. Ghvi, assembly GCF_900115265.1. Classification (GTDB taxonomy): domain Bacteria; phylum Pseudomonadota; class Alphaproteobacteria; order Rhizobiales; family Xanthobacteraceae; genus Bradyrhizobium. Next base: position 7,762 of record NZ_FOVU01000030.1, read on the forward strand.
GGGCCGGCATTCCTGTGACCAAGCATGCCAACCGCGCTGCGTCTTCTAGTTCAAGCGCCGCAGACGTGTTGGCGCGCCTCGGTGTGAAGGTCGATCTCAAGCCTCAGGGCATCGCACGCTGCTTGAAGGAAGCCGGCATCGGCTTCATGTTTGCCTCCGTGCATTATCCGGCGATGCAGCGCATCGGGCAGATCCGGAGCGCGGTTGGAACCCATACGATCTTTAATCTGACCGAGGCTCTGTGCAACCCGGCGGGGCTCAAGCGGCAGATCGTTGGGGTATTCTCTCCTGAATGGGTGCAGCCTCTGGCGTACGTCTTGAAGAACCTTGGTGCCGAGTCGGTATGGGTTGTTCATGGCTCGGACGGGCTCGAAGAAATAACCATCACCGGCCCAACGTTTGTAGCTGCGCTTGAGGCGGGTATCGTCCGAACCTTCGAAGTGACGCCGGAAGAAGCCGGGCTCCCCCGCTGCCACAACAACGCGCTGGAGAGCAGGGATGCGGAGGCTAGTGCCGTCGCGCTGAAAAATGTGCTTGATGGCGTACCAGGTCAATTTCGCGACGCCGCGCTTTTGAATGCGGCGGCGGCGTTAGTCGTGGCCGGGCGGGCCTCGACACTGCAGGAAGGCGTAGCACTTGGACAAGAATCACTTGATCGCGGCGCCGCAGCTAGTCGACTGAAGCGCCTGATCGCGGTTTCGAACGCCTAACAGCCGAGCTGGCCGATGTTCCAATACTGCGACCAAGTCTGCTGCTTCCGAGCGCGAAGATATTACAGCCTCGAATGCGCGTCACTTCTACGGAATTTCAAGAAGCGTGCGCCTTCTGTGCTCGCCCGCACGGAAGCAATTCGCGCTGAGCACGCCGCCCAAGAGCCGACTTTTTTATCGACGAAAGCCTGTTGCAACCCGGGTCGCCGGGGTGAGGACCCAAGCGCGCCGCGCTCCAAAGGAGACACTCGATGATGTCTTGGCAGAGGATGGAAACACTCGGATCCATCGCAGTGATAGAACACATCATTCGGAAGTTTCGGGAGTTAATCGATACAGATAGCTCGATCCCGCCAGAGCTGCGGGGTGCGCTGCACACGACGCTCGATGAGCATCTTCTCGATGCAAAAAAACGTATTCTCCTAAAAGTGCATTAGGTGCACCGATGTCGTATACATGCGGAGAAACTCTGGCAGGCGCGCCGTACCGCAATCGGCATCATCCCATCCGCACGGCCCAGCGAAGCTCCAGCCCTGCCTGATCGGATCGCACCCACGGCTGCAAGTGCACTGGCGCGTCGCCAGGCTGCTCAGCGCGGTTTCCCGTTTGATGAGAGCCGTTCGGCCCCGGCGTCTACGACATGAAAGGCGGAGCCTACCTCGCCTATCACGCATTCCGGCAACTCTCCGCCGGTGACGCACGCCCGCCGCTCTGCGTCACCCACCTCTACGCCTCGGACGAAGAGATCGGCAGCCAACCTCGCGCGCGCTCATCGAGGCCAAGGGCCGCAAGGCCAAATACGTGCTGGTGACCGAGCCGGCGCGCGACATGGGCAAGGGCATCACATGGCGTAAGGGGTTGCGTGCTTCGACGTATTCATCAAGGGCGTGCCGCGCATGCAGGTACGCGCCGCGAGGACGGACGCAGCGCGATCCGGGAACTCGGCCATGTGGTCCAGACGCTGGAGGAGATGAACGATCTCATGCGCAGTATCACCGTCAATGTTGGCGTAGTCCGCGGCGGCAGGCCGAACCTCGTCTCGGAACCGCGCCTATGCGCAAGTGCACATGCGCGTCAAGACCATGGCCCTTGCCGACGAGCTGGTGCGCAAGACTCTCGGCATCAGCGCGCGCACCGAGGGCGTCAGAATGAAAGTATCAGGCGAATTGAACCGTCGCCATACGAGAAGACCAGCGCCGGTGCCGCGCTTTACGCACAAGCCAAAAAGCTCGCCGCCGAGCTTGGCTTTGAGCCGCTCGAGCCGTTCAGTGGCAGCGGCTCCGAGCGCAATTTCACCGCGCCGCATACCGCGATCCTTGAAGGCCTTGGCGTCGATGGCAAGGGCGCGCATACGCATTGAGAGCAGCTCTACATAATTGAACCTCACGCGCGGCTGCTGTACCGCCTCTATCAGACGCTGCGATTACCCGGGCGCTTGAATAATGACCGCTGGCACATTCGAACTTCCTCGCACTCCCCGAGGCTAGAGGCTCTGCTTCCCATCAGAGCGACCTCATCGAGAATTATCGCTCGGATGCCGGATTTGGCATTGGAGGGACAGCGTAGGATAGAAGTGAGTGGGCTATTCAATGATGGCGCAGCGCAGGTCAGGCGCGCAATCAGCTACAAACGCAGCGAGCAGTGGTCGCGAAAGGGGTGGGCGTTTCCGACATAGGCTCATCGGCAGAGACCCTCTCAAAAAGCGCAAATCGCAGCGCTGAACGCGTGCGACAAAAAGACCGGCGGCCCGATTTGAACGCTTGGCCACGTTCATACGGCTGCCAAAAGGGCTTGAATCACACGTAACGTTAAGTTGTAGGGTCTTGAGGTGCGCACCTATGTCGGTCTGCCGCCGCGATTGTAAAGGATTGCGAATGTCTCAGCTGGTCAGATCCCCGTCCCGATGGCCGGTTATGATCCTCATTCCCGGTGGCAGGTCGGTCGGAAGGGCTCTGCAGCGAGTCCGGATTGCGACGCTATGGCTCGCACATAGCTTGAAATCGCTCGTCATTCCGGAGCCGAGACTATGTGGCTGTTCTGGACCGGTGCACCACAGAGCCGACGCGGTCAGAATTGACCGACGTAGATCTTCATCCGAAACCCCTACAGGGGGACGCTGCTTCCCGAACCTGAACCAAGCCCCTCCTTTGGCGCGACACCGCGGCAAAATCAGCTCGCCGAACCGGCTTTCCGCTCCGCTCAAACTGCTTTCCCGTGCTGGCAAGGCATTTTTGTCGCGCAAAGGTGGGCAACAGCCGGCGAGCCCGCGCAGGTTTTTCAAGGAGCATGAGCTGCAATTGTCGCTTCCCGTGACCGACGCGGCATCGGAAGATATTGCTTGGCATTGTGGAGCAGCAAGTTGAGAGAGCCCGACGGCGCCAAAAAGGTACTATTGATCAACCATGTTGAAGGCCAATGCCGTTGCATCATTGGCTTCAAAGATGGAGATGCCAGAGAGCCCTACATGTGCGGCGAGCCTGTGTATCAAAGACGCGGCAAGAAACTGTCTTCGTGGTGTATCTATCACTACGGACAGATGCACACGACCGTCGCCCAGCAGAACAGAATGAGTGATCAATTGGCCGAGGTCCCTCAAGCAAGATCCATTGTTCGCAACCCATGACAACCATTAAAAACCGGGTCCTACCAAGGTCGTCTGATCAAAGCCTGTACAAGGGCCAACCAAAGCGTCGGGGCCTCGCCAAACAATCCGGGTTGCGGCGGAAGCTCATCGCGGCAAGCTTCAAACCGACAGACGCAGCGAATCGCTCGCGCCTTCAAAGCCAACTCGGCGTCCAGAGGGGAGACCGGATCGCGATCCTCAGCTTCCGCAGGCCCAATTATGTGGGGCTGCAATGGCCGATGTGAAAGCACCGGCCTATCCTCTTTCGGAGCAGGGCAGCGCCAAATCAAGCTTCGCTCAGTGCTTCACCAGGGCGCAGCAAGTTCACCGGTTGTTGCTATCACGATCCCTGTCTGATCGCGCCCAAATGCCCGGAGCTCGCCGATGCCGAGAATCCTGATCATGAATGCCGGTACGGCTCAAATGTCGGGCGCCGATCTGACGCCAGCTCAACTTTCGCTGGCCGCCAACTCGGCATACCGTTCAGCTTGGTTTGCTCATGAGGGTGACCTGATAGTGTCCCCGGTAGTCGTCCCCGCGGATCTGCTATCCTTCATTGGCGCGACGCTCGATTTCGACGCATCGAGTGTTTGTGTGCTTGTACCTGAAGGGCGCCGCCACTCTCCGGTCCTTGATGATTGCACACTTCTGTCCAAGACTGTTTTTGGGCGAATCAGCAGACATGTTCGTCAGAAATCAACCTGGCGATTGTACCCCTGCTACTCTACGGAAGGCGTCGCACGCCTGGCGGCGATGCTGGGCATAGCGCAGAGCGGCGACGACTTCGCTCTGCAGCGTGGGCCTGATCTGTTGAACCGCAAGAGCCACTTCCGTCAATTGGCGACAAGCGTCGCACTTCCGCTGCCCAATGGATCCGTCACGACGGACTCAGACGAACTATTCAGAGCGGTCACTTCCCTCAGAACCGAGACCGGCAGCGTCATTGTAAAGCTGGACAATGGAGCCGGTGGGGTCGGAAACGTCATCCTGACCGGCAATGAAAGCGATCCACTACCTGGGGCAAGAGATACAAGACGAATTCCATGGCCGTCGTTTGATCCTGACGCGCTTTGGTCGGAGATGACAACTGCATCGTGTAAGACGCTGGTCGTGGAGTCGTACCACCTTGCTAAGTCTTTGTTCTATCTCGAGTATGAAATCGAGGACGATGGTTCAATCGTTTTCATGAACAGTGGAAACATACGTCTGCATAAAAGCACGAATCAATTCGAAAGAGCTCTGATCTGGACAGGACTTGAGCTTCCCAGCGACCTGGGGAACGAGCAATGGTTGAGTGCTCAGGCAGATGCCTACCGTTTTGTGGCGCTTGCGCGCAACCTGGGATATCGCGGAATGATCAACATTGACGCCATTTTCGCGGATGACGGACGGTTGTTGTTTAATGAAGCGAACGGCCGCTGGGGTGGCGGCTCGGTGTTACACAGCATTGCCGTCCGGCTGCTGGGCGTCGACTATTGCGCTTGCAACGTTATTTTATCCGTAAGAAATGTCCGATCAAAGTGCCTCCAAACAGCGCATGATCGTTTCGTCAAGGAAGGATTTCTGTTCGACCGCACACGCAAGGAGGGCGTGATTCCCCTTGCGGCCGACGAAGAAGCTGGCACGGTCGAGTGCCTTGTGATTGCGCGCGATAGGCCCGCGGCCCGCGATCTGCAGCACCGGCTGCTGAGAATGGTTTGATTGAGATCTCAGCTATCTTCAACCGCTCAATCCATCCGAACGTGCCCCGCTTTCGATTGCGGGCTGAAAGCGATACCTGAATACGCGACGTGAATCGTCTGTTTCGTCTCGCTCGAGCTCTGCCAGCCCCAATCGCGACCACCCTTAAGTCGCTCCTGAAGTGCCGATCTATCGTCGGTAAGAAGTTCGGCGCTGCGGCCGGCCTAGCCTAGTTGCAGCGCCAGATAGGACAAAGGGCTGGGTTGGTCCATGACGCTCAAGGGCGCATCCTGATGAAGACCCTGCGCACGCAGCTCTTCGCTGCAATACGCCGTCCTGCGCAACGGCATCCACCAGCCGCATCAGATCCATCACGTCCACATTTTCGGGGAGAGTATTGCGATCATGCGCGACCGCTCCATTTCCAGCTGACTTCCGCAGATGAACCAGTGCGGCACCGATCTTCGGGTGAGGTCGAGGGGTGGTCTCATAGCGCATCAGATCGTCGTCGAGCGACTGATCGTAAAGGCGAACAGCAATGTCCGGCTTGGCCGTTATTGCAGGTACTCACTGAATCTGCCAAGAGCAGTTGCATACTTGTAGGCAGTAGCCACTTCCGCCTTGCGTTCCTTGATGATAGTCGATTTGTACGCCTTGATGAGGTCGGCATCATCGGCGGACGGGTTAGCCCGGCTTGCGATAGGTGCGACCCCGCCCGCGGCCTGCGAGGACCGCAAATGACCGAGCGCGGTAAGGATGCCTCGCTCGGCCGCCTTCTTGAACTCCGCGGCATCCCTCTCCAACGTACCGTCGGTAGAGACGCTCGGCTATCCCCTGCTTGTTATTCTTGACGAGCCATCGTCTCATCTAAGTAGAGACTCTACATGACTCTTGGCAGTGCGCTCGTTGAACCCGCCCTTGATGAACGCCACGCTTAGCGTCTGGACAAGCGGCGCATCGTCAGAATAGAGAGGATCGCCGCTGCGACCTACGAACGCCCAGGTTGCCCCGCGCGGCTGTCGCACGAGACAGAAGGCATCGTCCCACCCCTTCCACCATGTGGCACCTGCAAGTATTCGTGTTCGACCGCCTCCCTACGAGGCTGTTCCTTCAGGTAAGGATGCGCCCACTTGATCTATGGAGAGCTGCATCGGCATGCCGCCACTTGCATTGGCGACCTCCCTCAACTGCCGTTCGAAAGCCGCTGAGTCTGCCGACAGGGAAGCCGACAAGTTCTCTTGCGGGCCCGCGCTGCCCGACTGCTGGAGCCCCCCGCGAGTTTGAGGTAAGGTCCATCCGTTCCTTCTTTCGAAGTAAATACTCAAGACTCGGCTGATGCGGGACGATCGAGCAAAAGACCGAGCGCGTGATCAGGGGATTCAGAAGAGTTCTCTATTCTGATGGCCGCTGCAACGCCCCGATTCGCGCACATGCCGTCCCAAATCACCTGAGCATTCGGCTGTTTTGCTAGGTCTGCTAGCTGTCGAGAAACTGACGGCAACGGGGGCTTCAGCGCGCAGCGAAAGTACACCGTCGCACACGCGTCGACAACGCCTCCCATTTCGAGGTCGCGACGATGACTTGCCCCTACTACCCTGAGTAACGTTCGCTCGGATTATGCCTAGTAGCCTTTACAGGCATCAAGCTAGCCGCAGCTTCCGACCGGCATTGTGGCAGGCTTTGCGAGGGACAGTCTGACCACAACATCGCCGAGCTTACCAACTCTCACTGACGCGCTACCAAATTCATTCGAAAGCCATCACAGCCACCTCCACCTTATACGGCAGCGGTAGAGCTTTCGATGATCCGGCGGTTCGCGCCGCTGCGTTTTGAACAGAAGTAGACCAGCGATCGGCGTTCACCGGACAGCACAGGCTTCACCTCGTGCCGGAGCTTACATGTGGTGACGAGCACCGCGCCAAATGGTGGTCGGAACACCTGGTGTTCGTAACCGTTTGGATATACCACGAACTCACCCCCCTCGAAGTCCCTCGCCAGCTGCACAATCACCGCGTACTCGAAATCCGGATCGCTCGCGGCATCCAGATGAATGCCAACAAACGAACCAGGAGGCATCCGATGCATTTGGCATCGGCGAATCACGTAAGTCGACGTGGCTCCCAAGACCTTTCTTAGCGCGAAGCTGCGGTCATTCCTTTCGAGTAGTTCCATGATCTGCCCCGGAGCTGCACCGCTCACGTCGCTAGGAGCGCGACCGGGCGGGTCTACCCTCACGCGTTTGACGAAAAGATTGTGCGAATCGCCGGCATCTCCTTCCCTCACTTTTTCTTCGGGAATCTCAGCCTGCAGCTGATCGATCTTGGCCAAGTCATCTTGGGTGAACAATATCTGGGGGCCGATCACGACCGTCCCCTTCACCAACAGCTCTATCCGGTATTTTGTCAAAGCTTCTTCTGAAAGCAGACGGGATTTATGATTAATTGCGCGCGCCATTCGATTTCACTCCAGTGTTTTGTGTTCGATGCAGAACTCCAGGTCCTGGTTCATCGAGCTGAATGCTTGCTCCCAATGCTCGCCATCGAACTCGCTTATTGTTATGCGTTCGATGGTTCTGTTATCCAGGCACCCGATATTTACGCTGAAACCGCCGGGGTTCGACCGCGGCCTATAGAATGGTTTTACGCCACAAACCCGGCAAAACGTGTGCCGAGCGATGTTCTTGTTGAACTGATACTCCGTCAGGAATTCTTCGCCGCACTCTATGCCAAGCTTATCACCTGGCACGAGCAAGTGCAGAAATCCCGACATTTGGCAGATCGAGCAATTGCATCGAACTGCAGAGAGCTCTCGCGGTGCTTTGACGTAGAACTTTACAGAACCACAATGACAACGACCACGGTGTTCGATCTCTGAGTGATCATCTCCTTGAGGTGAGACAATTCGGTACACATCGCGGCACCACTGTAAGCTGAGCCGATAGGCTCGATGGAATTCATCCAAAAAGCGAGCACCACAGTCAGGTGGGACAAGTTCGCCAATCAGCCGGCTTGTCATTTCTCCGTGATACTTTTCCGCGGGATCTTCTCCGCCGACATGACAGCGGAAGTACTCAAGATGGTCAGGCCGCGCCTTGAAGGTTTTGACCAGAGTGGTCCATAGCGACTGGATCATGTCCGCAGCATGTAGCTCAAAAGCGACCATGTAGGCGCAACGCACTAACGGATCTTTCGACGACAATCCGGCATAGAGAGAATGCAGATACCGCTTGGTCGTGGCGCTGTAGTTCGGCCGTATTGCTTTGCCGAGGAGCTCCGAGGCATCCTTTCTAAACATGTTTGAATGGAAGTTCTCAGTCGCCAGAATATCGGGTAGTGCCGACTTGCCGCCCTGGAGAATTTGGCCATAACCGCCCGTCTCATCCCAACAGATGAAATTTGCGACCACGCTGGTCAGTTCAATGTCCCTCCCAAGATCTCGATTGTGATTCATTGCATCGAAAATGAGATCGCGTTGTGACCCCGCCTGCAGATACGGGAAGGCCTGTGACATCGCCAGATATTCAGGAAGCAGCCTAGCGGCCTGGTCCTCGGACATCTCTGCAGCGAACGGGTGCGGGCCGAGAGCTCGCGCCTGCTCAGTCAGATATTCGCAGCATATCTGCAGAGGCTGATCGGGTGTAAATCGAGACGATTGAGATGTCATTTGGCTCCTGGAGATAAGGAGAGAATGGCCCTTGACTGAGCCACTTCGTATCCGGGCCAAGTATTTGCGGCCACGAGTTCATTGCTTTCGATCGGCTTGTGATCGCGTTCACCATCCAGGCGACATTCCTGGTGGCCACCTCCGCGGCAGCAGACATCGGCATGTTTAGTCCTGCTCACGCGTATCGAAGGGAACGCGTAGATCAACTGAGCTGCGGCACTCCAGACCGATTCCGCTCGGCGAAAAGTCAGATGCCGCGAATTCCGGGCACGGTGAGCATTCGTATTCAGACTCATGTTGAGATATTGCGCCGCGCAGGTCCTCGCGGTTGCTGCTCCTGCGAGACGATCGAATTGCTATGAGCTTCGTACAGCATTGCAAGGGCTATCCGCACCTACCTGGCTCTTGGGGCGTTCGCGCGCAAGCTGCGCGAAATGCCGGCTGCTGGCCGGCACGAGCTTCTCAAAAGAGACCGCCGCTATGTTTGCGTTCGACAGCGCCACCAGCCTGCCTCCTTGCGCGCTTGCAGCAATCAGCGTGCCAACTCGGGCGCACTCACTCCATAGTCTGAATACATTGGCAAAAAGCTCGCGACCGACTCCTCATTGCAAGTGTATTAAACCTGACAGCGCTTGCACGCCGTCAGACCAGACGGCGAAACGCCAGCCGCCACTCAGAATGGGTGTAGGGATATTGAATTGCGGAGATTGGTCCAAAGGTGCCACATACGTAAGCTTCGCGCCCTTAACAGCGCGACACCGCTTTGGGCCTTCGGGCGCTTGCATGAATGATCCCGGTCGCGGACATCTTCCGTCTTCGCTCGGACAACTATGTGCGAAGGGGTCGCCTCAACGCGGCCGAACACGACCATATAGCCGGATGTGGACGCATGCGCGCCCTTTTGGCGGCGCCTGCTGTCGCGCGGCGATCAGGATGGAAGGCAGCGTCAATCAAGGTGAGAGAGTTTCGCTGGGCTCGTGACGGAGGGAGGGCGTAGCCCGACCGGAGTTACGAGCCCAGCGTCGGCGCGATCCCGAGGAGGACCGCGCCGACTGGTGATCGCGGCCGGCGGGGTTATGCAAGTGGTTCTTCCGCCAAGAGGAATCACTCGCTTGCCCGGCCGACACATCACAGATCACCAGATGAGGCTCTACATGAAGTACCGTCAGACCGATAGCCCGCCAGTGGCGGCGGCCAAGGCGTCATTCAGTGCGTCGACCGCCTATCGGATCGA
>NZ_FOVU01000032.1 GCF_900115265.1 Bradyrhizobium sp. Ghvi
GGCGGGCGTGTAAAGCCATCGGCTGCTGCCGCATGACCATGAGATACCAGACGACCCGGGCGGACGAAGCCGGCCTTCGCCAACGCATGAGGGCGATCGCCCAGGAGCGCCGTCGCTTCGGCTATCGGCGCCTGCACGTTCTGCTCAAGCGGGAGGGCTACGTGATCAACCACAAGAAGCTGTTCCGGCTCTACCGGGAAGAGAGGCTTGCGGTGCGTCGCCGTGGCGGCCGTAAGCGGGCGATCGGGACCCGGGCGCCGATGACGGTGGCGATGGCGCCGAATGACCGCTGGTCGCTTGACTTCGTGTCGGATCAGCTCACCGATGCATGCCGAGATGAACGTCCCGCCGCTTTTGTTGTGGAGCTTCTGATATTGAGAGCGGCGGGATGCTGATGTACCCAGCGTGGATGCTCAAAGAGATGAAGCGAATCTGTGACGCCTCAGACGTCCTGCTCAACGCTGACGAGATCAAGACGGCTGGGGCCGCATCGTACCACTATTCGCCTGCGCGCAAGCCAACGTCACGCTCGATATCGCCTGCTATTCGAAAGGCCTCACGGGAGGGGGGCTTCCACTCGTGGTCACGCTCTGCCTGGCGGATATTGTCGACGCACACTATTCGAAAGATCGTACACGCACCTTCTTTCATTCGACTCCATATACAGCCAATCCATGGGCTTGCGCGGCGGATCTCTGGCAGGATCAGGCGGCGCACCGGCGGCTGGGCTCCGTCGTCACGATGCAAGAACGGGCGCTCGAGCCATTCCGCGCCGATTCGCGTTTTGCAAACGTCCGCCGGACCGGAACCATCACAGCGCTCGATCCGAAAACGTGCGATGCCGGTATCTCGCAGGTATCGGCCCGAAGCTTCAGAGGGTTTTTAGGGAGCAAAATCTGTTGCTGCGACCGCTCGGTAACACGATCTAGTGATGCCGCCCTCTTGCGTCACGGCAGCAGATCTCGATGAAATCTATGCCGCGATCAGGGATGCTGCCGATGCGCTCGCTCGAGGATGCCATTCTAGGCAGGATCTGAAACATCACAGCTTACCTCACCGGATAGCGTACGTGCAGCTGGTGCGGCTAATAACCCCGCACGCATGTGCGCCAGCTCGACCAAACGGCTGAGATATTCATACTCAATAATGATACGACCGCTGAATGTCTCCACGCGTCCGTCTGAGGAACCTACGCGCACAGCTTGGCCAAGGCCGTCAAGTCTACGGTACGCCTCCGACGGGGGCCGTCTTGCGTGAGGGGTGGTAATTCGCGAAGCGTGTGACCTTAAGTCTAGCTTTAAGGTCATCAGGCGATGCGGGTCGAAGTGTTGGGCGGGCTTGAGCGGCGGCGGCGTTGGTCGCAGGACGACAAGGCAAGGATTGTCGAGGAGACGCTAGTACCGGGCGCGAACGTAACTGAAGTCGCGCGGCGCAACGGAGTAGCGGCCAGCCTGGTGTTTACCTGGCGTCGACAAGCACGGACATCGGAACAAGTTGCACCATCTTTTACGCCGGTGCAGATCGCCGCCGTAGCGGCCTCGGCTGAAGAAACTGCGAAGCTTTTGCCTACGGTTGATGGCCGAGTTCGCTCGCCGGCAGCCGCACGTACTGGATTGATAGAGGTCGATCTCGGCAACCGACGGTGCATCCGGGTGGATGCGCACGTCGATCCGGAGGCGCTGGCGCGGGTCCTCGATGTGCTTGGACGCCGATGATTGCTGTACCAGGGAATGTGCGAGTGTGGCTGGCGACAGGCTACACGGATATGCGCAGAGGCTTTCCGTCGCTGGCCCTCCAAGTGCAGGAGGTGCTGCACAAAGAACCGCTCAGCGGTCATTTGTTTGTCTTCCGCGGTCGCCGCAGCGATCTTGTGAAGGTGATCTGGCACGGTGTGCTGCAGAGCATGAAGGAGGTGAATAACCGAATTTAATGCGTACAGCTTTATGAGAGATGAAGGACGGCCCTCCTGCATCGGCGTCCAGGCGCGGGTGCAAAACCACGACACTGTGGCTTCGCTTAAAAGGCGCGGTCATCAGCAAGTGTTGCAAAAGTCCCGGGTTTACGGGGCAGGTAGGTATCCAGAAGGCGAGCGAAAGCGAATCTTCCGATGACGCGTCGAAAATTACTAAGGCGTCGTCAAAATCAGGGGCGCGTGCCATCCCTGAGATCAATCCGTGAGACGCCTGGGTTACTGCGCGGATGGCGACCGGCGTTTAGGGGACGCGATCTGGATACAGGCTCTTGTAGAGAACTGCAGGAACCAGTCGTTGTGATGCCAAGGGAGAAGTTCAAGCGGCGCACACCGCAAGACGAGAGTACCGAAGCACAACACTGGGGCGGATCGGCTCGTAGTAGTGATGAAGGTGCTGTAATGGAACTGGAGCGAAGGGGCCGAAACAAGTGGGTTGCGCCCATATGCAACTGTGATGAGCAGGAGGACATGTGAGTGTAACCGGACGTAAGCAGTACGATATCGACAAGCAGACAGTGGTGAAGGCCTACAAACTGGTCAAAGCCAATGCGGGCGCGGCCGGCGTGGATAAGGTGTCGCTCGAAGCTTTTGAGAAGGACTTGAAGGGCAACCTTTACAAGGTCTGGAATCGAATGTCTTCTGGCAGCTACTTTCCACCTGCCGTTCGGGCTGTCCCCATTCCCAAGAAGAACGGCGGACAACGCATTCTAGGCGTGCCGACAGTAGCAGATCGCGTGGCGCAGACGGTCGTCAAGCTGCAGATTGAACAAGCACTCGAGGAAATCTTCCTTCCCGATTCCTACGGCTACCGGCCCGGAAAATCCGCGCTGGACGCCGTCGGCGTCACCCGGCAACGGTGCTGGAAGATGGATTGGGTGCTGGAGTTCGACATCAAAGGCCTGTTCGACAATATCAGCCACGAGCTGCTCATGAAGGCCGTCAGGAAGCATGTGCAAGACGAATGGGCTCTGCTCTACATCGAACGCTGGCTAATAGCGCCGATGCAAGGCAAAGATGGAGTGATCACCGCTCGCGACCGGGCCCCCCCCAAGGCGGCGTGATCAGTCCCGTCCTTGCCAATTTGTTCTTGCATTATGCGTTCGATACATGGATGGCGCGGAACTTCCCGCGGTCACCATGGTGTCGATACGCGGACGACGGGCTCGTCCATTGCCGAACCAAGGCTGAAGCGGAAGCCATTAAGGCCGCCCTGCAGGCGAGGTTCGGGGAATGCGAACTCGAAATGCATCCCGACAAGACCAAGATCGTCTACTGCAAAGACACCAACCGCCCGGGTAGCCATCCCAGTCAGTCGTTTGACTTTCTGGGATTTACCTTTCGACCGCGCAGGGCAAGAAATCATCAGAAGAAAGAAAACTTCTGTACGTTCTCGCCCGCGGCCAGCAGCGCGGCGATGAAGTCTATGCGTATGACGATCCGGCAACTTCGGCTTAGGCTTCGCTCTCAGACGGAAGTCGACGCAATCGCCTTGGAACTGAATCCCGTCCTTCGTGGATGGATGCAGTACTACGGCAGATATGGGCGGTCAGAAATGCACAACCTATATCGATACGTCGATGAATCTCTAAACCGCTGGGCGCGACGCAAATACAAAGGGCTGAAGAATGGAAAAGTCAGAGCCTCCACCTGGCTCAGATTGATCCGCTGCCGTAGGCCGAAGCTGTTCGCTCATTAGGCGATGTTGAGTTCTGCTTCGTTACTTGTTGAGAGCCGTATGACGTGAGAGCGTCACGTACGGTTCGGAGAGCGGCTCCGGGTGCAACTCCCGGGCCGACTCACCATGGTCAGGGAGCCTGCTTGTTCACAAAAAACTCGAGAGAGGAAAGTTCATCTGGCCATCGGTTGCCGGTGAAGCGGTAACGATCTCGCTGGCGCAGTTGAGCTACCTGCTGTCCGGGATCGATTGGCGCAATCCGCAAGAAACCCAGCGCCCGACGCGGGTCGGATAATCGTTTTGGGTTTGAATCTGATGCTCGATCTGATTCAATGGCTTCATGACATCGAAGCCGGACGATCTTCCGTCGGATCTCGCGAGCGCCTACCTTGCACTGCTGGCCGAGCGCGAGGCGTTGCAGGCTGAACGCGATGTGGCAGTCGCGGATGCCGCCAACGCGCGGGCGGAGCTGTCGGATAGCTCCAGAAACCCGAGTAAGCCTAAACATTTCTGCGGACCGAAGTCACAGCGCCAAGCACAATTCGGCAGGAAATGCGCGATCTGGCGAACCGCAGACGACTCATGCAGATCTATGCATTTGTATCGGCCGGTGCTCAAGAATCTGCAAGCCAACTGCTAGCGGCTGACACCGCAGTGGCGAGAGTGGCGCTAGAACCGATCCGCCTCACATCAAACCGGGTTCTGCGATTACCGTCAGCCAGAAAACGAGGATTGTCGAGCGGTCGACCCGCTTCGTGACGATGACCCGAGTTGCCACCGATTGGACTGACCTGCTCTTTGCAAACGCTGCTCCCCTTCTGGGATGGTATAGGGAGGGAGATCGAGTGGCATAGGCGCGATCTTCTGCGCTTACGGCGGAACGCGACGATCGAGATGGAGCACTTGCTGGTCATGAGGGTTGCGTTGACGATCGCCGGTCCCGGCCCGCCGCCCCTGCCGCAGCTGAAGGCGGTGTTCTCGTCAAAGTTCGCCTACGATCTATGGACGAGATCTTGTGAGAGCACCGGCTGGAAAGCATGAGTAAGGTCCGGGGGGCTCAGGCGGTGGCTGGGATGCGCACGTGTAACGATTTCCATCATACCCTAGTCGGTCATCAAGACCACGAAAGTGAGGGCATCGACCGGTCTCAGCCAACTTGTCGGCGCCAGCTATCGAGAGGCGAAGAAGACGCGCGTGACCCGGCTGACGTATCCGGGCCGGCCGCCTTCGCCTCGCCGACGAAGCGTCGATTTGGCGGCATCAGGATTGTTGCAGGAAGCGCGCGGCAGCCCCGGCGAGGATGCGGCAGCCGCAACGAGGTCTTCGGGCTTGGTGTCCTCGGTCCAGTGATGGCTGATGACGTAAATGCTGGGGGTGAACAGCATGGCCGCCGGCATGCGGCAGGCGATGATCTGCGCATCACGACCGGCGCCGCTGGGCATGCGCTGCCGGGCATCCGGCACGACCTCCTGTGCCGAGATCTCCAGGGCCGCCATCAGTCCTGGATCGCTGATTGCGGCGAGCGAGCGGTTATCGGTGGAAAGCACGGCGGTGCAGCGCTCCATAGGATTGCTCTCCTGCACCAGTCGGCGCAAGCAGTCCTCCATCCCCTGCAGCGTATCCATGTAGATGTCGCGGACCTGGAATAGGATTTCAGCGGCGCCGGGGATGATGGAGGGCGCGCCGGGGACGAGTGCGATGCGGGCGAGACCGATGTCGCGGCGTTCGGCCATGGTGGCGGCCCCGGCGTGGTCCTGCTGACCGGTGATGACGATACGATACTGCCCGATCGCGACGATGCCGGCACGTAGGTTGCGGCTTTCGAGCTGGCGCCCCTGTTCGATGTGCAGCTCAAGATAGCCCTTGTGGCGGCCCGACTCAAGCTGCATACGTGGGCGACTGGCTAAGCCCGCAGCGGCGAGGGCATCGCGCAGCGTGCCACTGTCAGTGCGGTTGCGGGAGCGGTCGATCTCGGCGTCGGTGAGCTCGCCGATGATCGAGCGGCTGCCCAAGAACCCGACACCGTCGAAATGAGCTTCCTCATCTGCAAAGGCGCAGACAATCGTGTTGAATTTGCGCTACCCATTGGGGTGGGTGACGCTTTCCTGCACTGGTAGACAGGAGGATTCGGTCACCGCGTTGTGGCAGGCCTCCGAGGACCGCGGGTCGGACGACCGCGACACAGGCGCCGCACCATATACGGCGAACTGCAAAAACAGGCATCGCCCTCACTCGCCCGAGGTGGACACTATGCGCAAAGCCGCATGTACGGATCTGTGCGGGCGGCAGTAATGAGCGTCCTACCGCGATCCGAGGCCATTGAAGGCGATTCGGCCTCATGGCCAGCGCGCCTATGTTCACCAGGCGCCTGGAGGACGGCCACTTCATGGCCGGTCGGCAGGTTATAATCTCTTCGGCGCAACTTTTCCGCGGTCGATGGCGCGCGTCCCCTTCGCTGCTCGTCGCGTAATTCGCAGTATCTTCGGCAAGATATCTCTTGCCTAGCGGAATTACCTCCTATCAGGTACGGCGCGTCCTCGGCCGCGGTTTCATTTCGAGATTGCGGCCGCTACCCGGAGCAGCGACAAAACATAAATGGCCTAGAGCCGGCGCGACTCATCGTTTGGCAGCAGACCAAGCGCAGAATTTCGGCTATATGGCCCTTTACATTAGAGGAATTCGACTTTGAAAGGGATTATCGTTTCTGAATAGCAAATGAAAAACGCCGGCGGATGTTAAGTGGGCAAAATGTGGCCAAAGTGGCAATCGAGACCGGATCGGCTGGGGCACGGCCAAATCGGCGTTCTCGGGAAAGCTGCTGCGCCCGACTGCGAATGGCTGGTGCAGTCTGCTCTCGAACATTACGAGCCGATGGCCTGTGGGACCGAACTGAATTGGTCCAGAACGACCTAGATTTTTTCAGATGTGTTCACCGTCAGGGGCGCCGAGTTGATCACGTCGTCTCGGGCTGACCAAGCGCATATCGACGAGAGTTTTTCTCCCTCAGTTCGGAAGACAGCGTCGTAAAGTTAGTCGTAAGAACAGGAATCTCACATGAACAAATCGACCCGCAGAATGGCGTTGTCATTGGCATCGGCATGCATAGTCTTTTTTTCGCTGCCCTCTCGCGCCGACGATTCGTTGGAGAAAGCTAAGAAGGACGGGGTCACGTTCGGCTTCTCGAACGACCCTCCTAACGCGTATCTAGGCGTCGATGGAAAGCCCGCAGGCGTTAGCTCCGAAGCCATTGTTGCTATTTTCAAAAGAATAGGAATCACAGATGTTCGACCGGTAGTAACAGAATGGGCCTCCTTGATCCCGGGGCTCAAGGCTGGTCGATTCGATGTTGCTACTTTTATGTTTATACTTCCGACGCGATGTCAGGAGGTCGCATTTGCGGACCCTATAGTGAAAACCGATTCCGCCATGCTGGTGAAGAAGGGGAATCCAAAGAACATTCATAGTTACGAGGACGTCGCCAAAAACCCAAGCGTTATCCTTGCGGTCATGGCCGGAACCGCAGAGCAGGGCTACGCACGACGGGGCGGTGTTCCTGATAACCGCATTTTGGCGCTTCAGGACCCCGCCGCTATCCTTTCGTCAGTTTTGTCCGGGCGTGCTGACGCCGCCGCATTGAATCCGGTTAGCGTCAAATCGATGGCAGGAAAAGGTGGTGGAGGTGTGGAGCGGGCTGAGCCATTTACAACCCAATCGTGGGCCATCGCATACAGCTCCTTTCCGTTTCGGAAAGAGGATGTTTCGTTGCGTGAGGCCTTCAACAACGCCCTCAAAGAATTCGTCGGCTCTGATGAGCAATTGAAGATTTTTGCCAAAATTGAGCGTGGCCCAGAATCCTTACCAGGTAATGTGACGGCCGACGAATTGTGTAAACCGCGGTAGCTAAAATTGCGCGAACTTGCGGCGCTGACATGCTAGAGTTCTTGCCCCACTTACTACGAGGAGCCGAGGTAACCATTGAGATTACCTTGGCGGCCTCGATTGTGTCGATCGTTGTAGCTACCATCGCGGGCATCGCCCAGCTTTCCGGAAACAGACTGGTGCGCTGGATCGCGATTGGCTACGTAGAAGTTTTTCGTGGCACTTCGCTGCTCGTTCAGCTCTTCTGGTTGTTTTTCGTTCTTCCGAATTTTGGAATCAAGCTTAACGCATTTATTGTGGCAATCCTCGCTTTGGGTCTCAACAACGGCGCCTATGGATCCGAGGTCGTGCGCGGCTCGATAGTTGCGATTCCTCGTTCTCAAATCGAAGCAGCCATCGCATTGAACATGCCGCCAGCGCTACGAATGCGCAGAATCATTCTACCGCAGGCATTGATGACGATGCTGCTTCCCTGGGGCAATCTGCTCATCATCTTGCTTAAAGGCACAGCACTCGTATCGCTAATAACAATTCAAGACCTTGCGTTCCAAACGTACAACCTAAATGTTCTCACGTTTCAGACACTACAGCTCTACGGGCTATCCCTCGTGCTTTACTTCGTCATGGCTCAAGGAATAGCGCTGGTAATTCGCGCCTTATACCGACGCGTCAGTCATGGGATTACGAGGGGTGCGTTTTGAGTGCGATATTCGACTGGAATTTTGCATGGTCAATAACCCCGACGCTTGCGGCGGGTGCCCTCGTGACCTTCGAGGCGACAGTCATTGGGTTCACGGTGGCGGTCTTCGTTGCGCTCCCCCTTGCGTTAGCACGCCGCAGCCGATCTCTGCTTCTTGCACGGCCGATTGGCTTCATGGTCGAGTTCATTCGATCGACGCCGTTACTCATACAGGTTTACTTCATCTTTTTTGTTGGCCCCCGCTTCGGCATCACACTCCCACCGATGAGTGCAGGCCTAATTGCCATCGGGCTCTATTATGGGTGCTTTGTTTCAGAGGTGTATAGGGCTGCTCTAGACGGTGTACCCAAAGGGCAGTGGGAAGCCGTAGTCGCTCTAAACCTGGGGCGCTGGCGCGCCTACAAGGATATAATTTTGCCTCAAGCGATTCCGCCGATGATTCCCACCTTAGGCAATTACCTTATCGACATGTTCAAGGCCACCCCAGTTCTCTCCGTCATCTCCGTCTTGGAGATGATGGAGCGCGCCAAATTGATCGGTTCGGAGACGTTCCGCTATACAGAGCCAATGACGCTGGTGGGGGTATTCTTCCTGATAATGACTCTCGCCTCCTCACTTCTCGTGCGGAGGCTTGAGAGATTCTTCGGAGCTCAGCGACAGCGACGCAGTGCAGCTGATCGCGAAGCCTCGACTAATCTTGCCAGCGCGTAGCATGCAGACCGCCGCATATGCGGTCGTTCAGATAAATTTTTGTGCTCGGCATTGACCACCTAAACGGTACAAATCTAATGCGCCCATCCGAGCTGAGTTGGAGGGGCAACCTATGTCGACATACACAGGAAAGGCTCAAGTGAAGCTCCGGGCGCTGCATAAGCCAACATTAGAAGGCGCGGTCGTCGCTCTTGACTTAACCCGGGCAAGCCGGGTGTGTGAACAGGTCGAGGCGGCGCTTCGAGTGGTGAGTGAGCGTCATGGCCTCGAAAAAAAGTTCATGTATTGACTATCTGATCATGGGAGGCTGCACAAATGTGTGACGCGCAGAAAGAACCCGCTACATCGACCGCGCCGCCGGCGGTCCAGTTCATCAATGTCACGAAGCAGTTTGGCTCACTGGTCGTGCTCAAGAACCTCAATCTTTCCGTAACGCGGGGCGAGAAGGTGGCGCTTATCGGGCCGTCGGGGTCTGGTAAAACAACGCTTTTGAGAACTCTGATGACTCTCGAGCCCATCGATGGGGGCGTAATCGAAGTCGATGGAGAGGCGTTCACCCACGAGCGGATCGGCGGTCATCTCGTCCCGGCGCGAGAGGCGCATATTCGCCGGATCCGCGGCAAAATCGGCATGGTCTTTCAGCAGTTCAACCTATTCCCGCACATGACCGCCCTAAAGAACATTATCGAGGCTCCCGTTCACGTACTTGGTCAATCTAGGGAGGAAGCGACTGACCGCGCAGTTTCGTTGCTCCGCAAGGTCGGCCTTATCGATCGTAAGGATCATTATCCCTCGCAGCTCTCCGGCGGCCAACAGCAGCGCGTCGCGATTGCGCGGGCGTTGGCAATGCGGCCAAAGGTCATGCTATTCGACGAGGTCACGTCAGCGCTAGATCCTGAACTCGTCCATGAGGTTCTACAGGTCATGCGACAGCTCGGAGAAGAACAGGACCTCACAATGCTGATTGTCACACATCAAATGGGCTTCGCTGCCGAGGTTGCTGACCGGGTCTGCTTTTTCTCGGAAGGTTCAATCCTCGAGCAGGGTCCCCCGGAAGTAATATTCCACACGCCTGCGCACGAACGCACGCGCGCGTTCCTTCGTGCGGTCCTCGACGCCTGACGGTTACACGCCGGTCATATCAGCCGGCGTCATCGGCGCCTGGCCCGCTGATCCTGGATGGGACGGAGCCGCTTTCATGGCCGTTGCTCAAGGCGAATGCCATTCTCGATCGCCGGTCTGTCGGCTGGAGCTGTATTGCTCGATTGGCAGAACGCGGCAGCGTGATCTTCAATGAGCCACCCCGGACTGGCGGACTCGCACGACCGACGGCATGCGCACCTTGATGGACGAATCCAGGCGTTGCGCTCGACGCCTCAGCGGTCGAGTTGTCAAATGGAGTCGAATATGCGGACCTCGTGAAGCAATTCCCAGCCTTTGCTTGCAAGTTCGGTCCAGCGGGGCTGTCGCTCGGAGAGCATTTGAAACAGCGCTGCTGCCGAGATAATGCGCGTTCTGGCAGATCAAGGCTGGAGATCGTTCTATTCTGTAATCTTTGCTCAGAAAAGGCTCGCCGAAACGCGCGAAGAGGGCGTGCCGCTAGATTGTGAGGACTTGCAAAGGCAGGCGGCATTGTTCCAGCGCGAGCTGTCGACGACGTGGCGAGGCCGGCAGGTGCATGTGGCCCCCCGAGCTCGCAAAGGCTCGCATTGCTCGTGATGCTCGCGCTTCGAGAGATTTGAGCGCTAATACGGACCCGCAGCGCTGAAATCCACGTTGCATCTGCAGCAGGGCGACGTCGATGGGATTGCTTGACCGTTTTAGGGGCGGGAGCTTCATCCCAATGAGTTTTGGATTCTCTGTTCGGGTGAATCGATTTGAATTGGAAGCGGCAAGCTGAGGCGTCGGATGGCGTGGTTCCACGGCATAAGCGCGTCTATTTCGCTGCTCGGCCAGCCATTGACGATACCCGAAGCGTGAGACCAAGCCAGGCGAGCGGATCGACGTTGTTCATCTTCGCTGTCTGCAGCAGTGTCGCGATGGTCGCCCAGGTTCGTCCGCCGCCGTCGCTGCCGGCAAACAAACTATTCTTTTTAGCAATGTTTGTGGGCAGATGGCGAGTTCGACGATGTTGGAGTCGGGCTCGATGCGACCATCGTCAGGAAGCGTTCGAAGATGGAGACGGCATAGCGGTTTGCCTCAGCCAGCTGTGATTTATCGGAGATGCGCGGCAAGGTCTGCTGCCGGAGATCGAAGAGATCTGTGACGATCGCCGCGGAGGCTTCCTGGCGTGCGGCAACGCGAGCGTCGGGGCTTTGACCGAGCACGGTTTTCTCGACCTGCCAGAGCTTTGCCATCCGCTCCACCGTCGTCGTCGCCACTTCCGAGCTCTTTGCAACATGCAGCTCGTAGAACTTGCGGCTGCTGTGTGACGAGCAGCCAGCCAATGCGATAGCAAATGCCGTGATCGGACGTGCAAGCTTGTTATAGGCGGCATAGCCATCTACTTGCAGGATGCCGCGATAACCATTGAGATGCCGGACCGCGCATTCGCCGGAGCGGCTGTCTTCGAAGCGATAACCCACCATCGGGGGACCGCCGCGGCCAAAGGTTCGGTCATCCCGGGCATAGGCCCACAGGTAGGCTGTCTTCCTCGATCCAGAGCCAGGAGCAAGCGTCGGCAAGGTGGTTTCGTCGGCAAAGACTCGCTCGGCCTTCTTGACCTCGCTGAAGACGTAGTCGGCCACGATCTCGAGCTCGAAGCCTAGCTTGCCCATCCATTGCGCCATCAGCTGGCGGTCGAGTTCGACATCATCGCGCGCGTAGATCGCCTCCTGTCGGTAGAGCGGCAGGCCATCGGCGTATTTGGCGACGGCGATCTGGGCTAGAAGCGCTTCCGTCGGAATGCCTCCTTCAATGATATGGGCCGGGGCCGGCGCCTGGATGACGCCGTCCGCGTTCTTGAAGGCATACTTAGGACGGCGGGTGACGATCACACGGAACTTCGCCGGCACCACATCAAGACGCTCCGACACGTCCTCGCCGATCAGCACCTTCTGCTTGCCGGCATGCTCAGCCAGCTCTTCCGGCTCAATGACGGTTTCGATCCGTTCCAGACGGGGCGCAAAGCCCTTGCGCCGACGAGGTGCGCGCTTGCTGTCCGCTTGCTCACGGCCCTTGCTGACCTGGGCCTTGATCGCGGCGATGCCGATCTCGATTTCCTCGAAGACGAAGGCCTGCTGATCGTCGTCCTCGTTCGCAGGGCCGAGCTTTTCCGATCGTCGGCCGAACCGGGCGCGGTCGAAGGCCTTCAGGATCTGAGTCAGCCGCGCGATCCGTGCATCGGCATCGGCGTTGTACGCCTTGAGAACGGCGATCTGGCTCTCCAGGGCGGGCGCGAGCCGCTTTCTCAGCCATGGCAAGCACCATGGCTTTTAACATCTCTACGTCATTCGGGAGGTTGAGATCGGGCGGCGACATTGACCCGACCAGAGCACATTTTGCTCCGTTTCTCTTGCCCTTTCAGGTGCGGATTCCGATCGATGTCGCCCAGGATTCCGAGATGATCTCGCCCACCATTCCGATTTGAAGTCGCCCACCCGTTCCGAGATGATGTCGCCCACCATTCCGGGATGATGTCGCCCGGGTGACGAGACCTCTTCTGGCTCCCATAGGGTCAACCTTTCGGTTTTGCGAAGGGGGACCCTGGATGCCGACGGAGAGGCTTGCGATGCGCCGTGTGCGCGATGTGATCAGGATGAAGGCGGCTGGGCTGCCGAGCCGCGAGATTGCTCGGCGGATGGGCGCGGCGCCCTCGACAGTGCGGCTGACCATCCGGCGGTTCGAGGCCGCAGGCCTGAGCTGGCCGTTGCCCGACGAACTCACGGACGCGGCCCTGGAGGCCCGCCTGTTCGCCAAGACCGGCAACGGTAACCGGCAGGGTCATCGCCGCATCGCCGAGCCCGACTGGGCGGCGGTGCAGCGCGAGCTCAAGCGCAAGCACGTGACGCTGTCGATCCTGTGGGAGGAGTACATCGGCGCCGAGCCCGGCGGATACCGGTACTCGCGCTTCTGCGAGCTTTACCGCGCCTGGGAGGGGCGCCTGTCGGTGACGATGCGCCAGGCGCACGCGGCCGGCGACAAGCTGTTCGTCGACTACGCGGGCGACGGCGTGCCGGTGGTGGTCGACCGCCTCACCGGCGAGCGGAGGACGGCGCAGATCTTCGTCGCCGTGCTCGGCGCCTCGAGCTTCACCTACGCGCAGGCGACGTGGACGCAGGGGCTCGCCGACTGGATCAGCGCCCATGTTGGCGCCTTCGCGGCGATTGGCGGCGTCCCGGCGCTCTTGGTGCCTGACAACACCAAAGTCGCAGTCATCAAGGCGAGCCTCTACGACCCGCAGATCAATCGCACCTATGCGGAGATGGCCGCGCATTACGGCACGGCCGTCTTGCCGGCGCGACCTCGCAAGCCGCGCGACAAGGCCAAGGTCGAGCAGGCCGTCCTCATCATCGAGCGCTGGCTGCTCGGCCGCCTGCGCCACCGCGTCTTCTACAGCCTCGCCGAGGTCAACGCAGCGATCGGCGAGTTGCTCACCAGGCTCAACGAGGAGCGGCCGATCCGGCGGCTCGGCGTGACGCGCCGCCGGCTGCTCGAGGAGATCGACCGGCCGGCGCTCAAGCCGTTGCCGGCGAGCCCCTACGTGCTCGCCGAGTGGCGGATCCGCCGCGTCAGCCTCGACTACCACGTCGAGGTGGAGAAGCATTATTACAGCGTTCCGCATCGCTTCGCGCGTGCCGAGGTCGAGGTGCGGTTCACCGCCCGCACCGTCGAGATCTTCCACAAAGGCGAGCGGATTGCCGCGCATCAGCGCATGAGTGGCAATCACAAGCACACCACCGTGCCGGAGCACATGGCCTCCAGCCATCGGCGCTACGCCGGCTGGACTATCGGGCGTATCCGTCAGGATGCCGCCGCGATCGGGCCGGCAACCAGCGCATTGTGCGACCTCATTCTCGACGAGCGCTCACACCCCGAACAAGGCTTCCGCGCCTGCCTCGGCATCCTCAGGCTCGCCGCCTCCTATGGGCGCGAACGGCTGGACGCGGCGGCTGCGCGGGCGATCGACATCGGCGCGCGCACCTATGGCTCCGTCAAGTCGATCCTCGCCAACAATCTCGATCGGCGTCCCGCTCACCAGCGCTCCGCGGACGATGCGCCGATCCTGCATGCCAACATCCGCGGACCGCGCTATTACAATTAGGAGATCGTCCCTTGCTCACCCATCCGACCCTCGACCGCCTCAACGCCCTCGGCCTCCACGGCATGGCCAAGGCCTTCGCCGACATCGAAGCCGCCGGTGAGGCTGGCAG
>NZ_FOVU01000029.1 GCF_900115265.1 Bradyrhizobium sp. Ghvi
AGGACGCAGCCATCGACTGGCACTTCATCGCACCAGGAAAGCCGATGCAGAACGGCTTTGTCGAGAGCTTCAATGGCCGAATGCGCGACGAACTGCTCAACGAGACCCTGTTCTTCGAACTTGACGATGCTCGTGCCAAGATCGCGAACTGGGTTGCCGACTACAATCTCCAGCGGCCTCACTCGTCGCTGAAATACCTGACCCCAGCGGCCTATGCCGCCCACCTCACCGCAACGGACGACCGGCTGCGCAACCCCGACCAGCTCCGCCGATCGCCCGTTGCTCCACCCGCGCCACTTGGCGTACAAAACCCCGAGACTCTAACCGCCACCGGATGAAAACTCAGTGGCAGGTCACCGCCAACCCACCGCGCTTTTTAGAGAAGAGGCGCTCAGACTGGAGCGCCCGGATACGAGGGTAGGAAAGCCCGAGACAATGCGGTTGAGGCTACTGAGGCGGAGAACACGAACCCAATGATTCTGCCGCGCAGATGCTGCGGCTCACCGTACTTTGCGGACTTTCTTAAAAGAAACTGCTACCGATCTTGACTGAGGACATTCCAAACGCCCGATTGCGCGCTCCCGAGCTGAAATTGAGGTCCATTCGGATCGGCGAAGCGCCACCCGCCATTCGCAGGCATGCAAAATCGGAGACCTTGGCACAAGGCTCGATTGGCTGGTCAGAGTGGGCGCACTGATCCGGTGCGCATCATTTTACGTCCCCTGATGGGAAAAGCCGTAACCGACAGAAACCTGGGAATAAGGCGATGCCCCCTCGTTCGCTGGGCCGCCAACGGATTCCACATCCAACCGAAAACTTGTAGCGGCGGGTCAAGGTGGCCTCCGGCGAACATGCCGGAGGCCTTCTTCAAAGTTGAACTTGGAAATATCGACCAGCCTACGACAGCACCTTACCAGACGCGCTGGGCGCGGAGCCGAAATGTGAGACTGTTTTGGTCCTTCAGCTCGTACACAGCGGCCGGTTTGGCGATGCCAGCCTGCACGGGCAGCGTCACTGTACTTCCGCCCGCATACTTCTGGTCAAGCATCGTGTAAGAGAGGTCGGCCGTGAAAGTCAGGTTCTTGACAGGTGTCCAGTACGTGGCGGTGCCAACCACCGCATAGTTGAGGTCCGGGTTACAGCCGCCAACGCCGCTCGACAGCGCTAGGGTGCCGACGACCGCGCCGCAGATGTAACCCTTCGCCGTGCTGTTGTAACGCACAGCAGCCCAGGCGCCGTATAGACTGGTCACCCAGTGAGGATCCCAGTTGTGGGTGTAGGCACCATTGAAGCCATATGTCGTGGTCAGCTCCTGGCCGGCGCCTGCGACGAACACGGAATCAGACACACCGCCTATGCCAAGGCTTTGGTAAGCACCCGCCAAGCCCGTACCACCGTACATTGCGTAGGTGGTACCCATATAATCCTGGAAGTTGTAGCGGCTTGCACCGTTGCTATACACGCCCTGGATGTTAATGGTGTCACCAGCGCCAGTCGGGATGTTCTTGATCGACAATGCGAGCATGCCAGCCCAGCCCCACTTGTCGCCCGGATGGCCGGTCGTTTCATCGACACCATAATAGCCAGTATGGTTGTTATGCGCGGCAATCGCGGTCTGGAAGAGGCCCCACGCCTGATCGACACGAAGCATAGCGACGAGATCTGGAGCGCGCGTAGCGCCAATATCGTTCGCGCCGTACGCGCCGGTTGCGAGACCTGCGGCCGTCGCGCCACTCACGTTCCAGATGTTAGTCGTGTAGTTGACGACCTGGTCTTGAGCTGAGAAGGAAGCCGTGATGCCCTGACCGAAGTCGGCGGTGTAAGTGATCTGGTTCACAGCATCGTAGCCGCCGCCGCCAGGCAGGCCATCGAAAGTGTTGCCCGGATAATTGAACCAAGGAGTGGAGAACTGCGAGGCCGCCTTGCCGAACGTGAAACCGGCAAATTGGATAAAGGCATAATAGATACCGAGGGAACCGCCGGCGATCGAGCCGGTACCGGCCGCTCCTACCGCATTTCCGGAGTATGCGGTCGAGCCATTCACGGCAGTTGTGCCAGCACCGGTGTAGCCGCCGGACGTCCATGTGAACGCAGCATCAAAGTATGTGCGGACTACGCCATACTGGGTCGCAGTGCGCGTGTCTATGTTCAGATCTTCACGAGAACGGGTAGTGTAATAGTTGCTGAGCCGGTTATGCGCGGCAGCCACGCCAGCATTGGCAGCGTCATAGACACCGTTTGTGGCAAAGACAGTTTCCGCGCGCAAATACCCCCCCAGCTTGATGCAGGTGTCCGTACCCGGGAGATAGTAGAAGCCCGCGCCATACAGCGAGCAGATCTTCACGTATTCGACCGCCTTCGCCTTCACAGGAAGATCAGCTGCTTGCGCCCCAGCACCAGCACCAGCACCAGCACCAGCACCAGCAAACATTGCGGCAGAACCGAGGATTAGACTCTTTGTCAGTTTCATCGTTGAACCTCCAAGCTGGAAACGTCGTTTCCGTCCTTCAAAGATCCGCCGCTATGAGCCTCGCCCGACGGGCGGGTGCTTGACGGAACGACTTCGAGGACCCCCTCGCTGTCCATGGCTTTGTAATTTTGAATATCAATTGTCGCAATCAACTAATTAATGCAATTGATATTTGACGCCCGATCGTTGCAATTGAGCAACAGCCCTTTGCCGGCCCTCTAGTCTAAGGCGCACAAAAAAAGCCCCCAGGGGGCATCCCGGGGGCTTCCTTTGGAGATTTAGCATGACCGTCAGCCAATTTGTCTGAATGGTCAGGGGTATCAATAACCAAAATCAATTGTATATGTCAATTGATTTTCGCGTAGCCAATCTCGCTGCCGAGCGCTATCTCAGGTAGGCATTACCTGCGTTTTCCCGAGATAGATCAGCTTACCCCCTATCAGCGACAATAAGATTTGGCGAAAGACCAACATGACAGAAAAAGAATATCCGGAGAGGACGGTTCGGGATTTCATCTGGAATATTGTCGAGATCCACTCCCAACTCGAGGAAATTCATAAGAGCTGGGCTCAACTGCTAGGCATATCCGAATCGCAGTGGTTGATCCTGATGGCGATCGATGAGCTCGATGAAGGTCGGGGCGTTTCGGGAACAGCGGTTGCGAACAAGTTGCGGATCCATCCCGCCTTCGTCACCAACCAAACGAAGAAGCTCGAAAAGCTAGGACTCCTAGTCCGCGTAACGTCGCCCGATGACGCAAGGTTCCTGGAAATATCGCTCACACAAAAGGCGCTGACTGACATCGCGAATCTGTCAATCAAGAGACAAGCTCTCAACTCGACGATTTTTGCCGAGCTTGATGAGGAGACATTACGCTACCTGAATAGACGGCTAAGCTCGATCGCGAAGAATAGCCGATTGGCATCTCAAAAACTGGCTTTAGGCGTATTGTAGCCGACGCCGATCTCAACGCATTCTACAGTGCCTCCCCAAACTTGCGTCTCTTATAGTGCGGACGTTGAAGGAGCTGTACTGACGATTCGTTTACGCAATTGCCAGCGTTGACGAGGTCTTCATCTGCTAAAGGTTATGGAGCTGGACTGCTGCGAGCTTATGCTCGAGCCATTCGAAAATGCGATCGTCCGAAGTCACGAAGTTTTCGACCTCCCATGTGGGGCTCACCGGTGATACAGCCAACTCCAGGTCGATGCTCGCAGCGGCGCAGCCGGCTTTCAGATTGATCGCCTCCGTCTCGCTGACGATGCCGCGCCCCCCTGCAACCACTAGGGCTGGGCATCTCAATTGTCGCGCCAATCGCACGCGATGGATCGACATGAGGTCCTCGTCCACCACGTCTGCAGTCCTCGTCATCCAACCGACAGAGGCTAAAGTCCTAGCAGAATTCCAAAGGCCGCCGTCGCAGACCGCAGCAGCAACCCGGCGATCAAACACAGCGAAATCAGTAGCTAAAACAGCCGATAGCCCTTCTCCATAGACACCAATCCGCCTGGCATCAATCTCAGGCCGAGCTGACAAGTAATCGAAGCAACAAGAAAAGAAGTCTTCCGATTGGCGGGGCGAGTGATTTGCGAACTCGTCGTGAGAGACAACGAGGACCGAAATGCCTCGGGCAATCACCACGGGCAGGAGCCTTCCGAGCAGTGTCGCTCCTGTTTCTTCTTCCCTGCTGATGCAAATGACTGCCGGGGCGGGCAGATCGCGACCTCCGGCAGAAAAGTAATAGACTAGAAGTTCAGCGCAATCGCAGTCCAGAATTTTTACCCGCTGTATGATCCGCGCCAGAGATAATTCGAGCCTTTGAACGCCTGCCTCAATTTTCGCTGAAACGTCCGCACACTGTGGATCGTCATCATCCGCTAACCGCCTCGCAATTTCAAAAGCCGTTAGCGCACAAAGCCAAGCCTCTGTCGCCTCATCACAGGCGCCTTCCTTAGCGTTCAAGTCACCAAGGAAGCATTGATCATTGCCGATCTCTGTCCATTTGGTGATCCAGTTCTCCCGAGCTATGGTTCCGTGGTCGTCCTCACCAGGTAAATTGTCCAGGAACGCTGCTGCGCGTCGCCTTACGGACGAAAGATCACCCCTCACACGACGGCAAGCAGCGTGCTCCATCTGATTCGCCCCCTCGACGCTGATCCTCCCCTCCCTCAGGGTTGGTCAGCCAGTTCACTCTCCGGTATGCAGACAGTGGGAGCCGAAGCGACTGTATCGGCCAGCCAACTCCAACTCGGCTCATCTCCGCTTTGCAGAGATGTTACGGGACGACTAAAGTCGAGGTTTCCTAATGTACGGCCTTACAACTCCGAAATCCTGCGCCCGACGGCCAGTATCCGCAGGTTTTCTCGCACTCAAGTACTCCAGGTCCGCCCTCTTCATCGCGCGACATCGGACCGAGCTGCGAGCCTGATTCCGTGCGACTTGCACAATAAACGCTCACCCGATGGAGCGCCCCGTACATCCGTCGCAGACGATCTCCTTCTCGATCGAGGATTGATCTGGACGTGGCCTAGGACCACACAGCGACCATTTATCGCGCACCCCTATCTGGCGCTGGCCGACTAGCCTGTTTAAGAGCGGACAAGTTACTCAGCGGCACACAGTTCAGTCGGCCTCCGATTCCTTTACGAGTTCGTCCATAACCTGCTTCGTCGCCCGATAGGCCAGATCCACAATCTCGTCGATCTCGCTCTCGGACACAACGAGAGGCGGGGCAAAACCAAGAATGTCTCCGTGCGGCATTGCTCTCGCAATAAGCCCCCTGTCGCGAGCAGCTTTCGAGATCCGGGCGCCCACCTTGAGCTGCGGATCAAACCGCCGTTTCTTCTCGCGATCGGCAACAAATTCGATCGCACCTAGCAAACCTACGCCTCGCACTTCGCCGACGATCTCTAGTTGCGCAAACCGCTCCTTCAGTCGCCTGAGGAAGTGCGAGCCGACGATTCTGGCGCGGTCGCTCAGGCGCTCCCTCTCAACAATATCGAGAACTGCGTTCGCGGCAGCGGCAGCAATCGGATGACCTGAATAGGTATATCCGTGCGAAAATGCCCCAATTCGGTCTGCCGCTTCCTCCATGACGGCGTAGACCTTCTTTCCAACGATGGCCCCCGAGAGCGGCACGTATCCGGATGTCAGCCCTTTGGCGACTGTCACCAGATCCGGCTCAATCCCGTAAAGTGAGCTGCCGAAGTCAGCGCCGGTTCGACCGAATCCACAAATCACCTCGTCGGCGATCAGAAGAATGTCATAGCCCCTGAGCACGGCCTGAACTTCGCGCCAGTAGCCGGTAGGAGGCGGTGTAATACCGCCCGTACCCAGTACCGGCTCAGCAATAAA
This sequence comes from Bradyrhizobium sp. Ghvi, assembly GCF_900115265.1. Lineage (GTDB taxonomy): Bacteria > Pseudomonadota > Alphaproteobacteria > Rhizobiales > Xanthobacteraceae > Bradyrhizobium. The sequence continues at coordinate 5,825 of NZ_FOVU01000029.1, forward strand.
GGCACCAATTGTTTCCGGCCCTTCTCGTACAATCAGCTTTTCAAGCTCAGCTGCACGCCGGCAAGAGAAAGACTCCTCCGTCTCACCGGGCTCCGCGCCCCAATAGTGGTGCGGTGCGCCAGTATGCAAGATGCCCGGGAAGGGAAGGTCCATGTGATCATGGTAGAACGACATACCAGTCATTGAACCGGAAATCACCGAGCAGCCATGATAGCCGCGCTCGCGCGCGATGATCTTCTTCTTCTTGGGGTAACCGCGTAGATTATTGTAATACCAGACGAGCTTAGCCTGTGTTTCGTTGGCGTCTGATCCGGACAGCCCGAAGAATACTTTGCTCGGCTTGCCCGGTGCCATTCGCACGAGACGATCCGAGAGAGTTGCCAGCTCTTCTGTCGTGTGAGCCGCATAAGTGTGATAGTATGCAAGTTGGTAGGCCTGCCGCGCAATGGCCTCTGCTACTTCGGTCCGGCCGTATCCGATATTCACACAGTAGAGGCCAGCGAAAGCGTCAATGTAGCTACGTCCCCGCGCGTCTTCGATGCGAATGCCCTTTCCCCCAGCCACAATCGTGGGATCACCAATCTTGCCGGTGGCAAAGTCCTTGAGTTGCGTGAAGGGATGTAGAACAGTTGAGCGATCTCGTTCAGCGATAGTCTTGATATCGATCATTCCAGTTCTCCTAAACTGCCAAATCGCCGAAGCAGACGTATTTCAGCTCCATGTATTCCGCGAGACCGTGCCGTGACCCTTCGCGACCGAGCCCGGATTGCTTCCATCCGCCGAAAGGAATGGGCGGGCCCGTGAATGACGCTGTATTGATACCGAGCATGCCGTATTCCAACCGTTCAGAGAGTCGGAGTGCTCGACGCAGGTCGTCGGTGTAGACGTATCCAGCGAGTCCCATTTCGCTCGCATTCGCTCGAGCGACGACCTCTTCCTCAGACCCGAACGGTAGCACGGCAGCCACAGGGCCGAATGTTTCCTCGCGCGCAATGAGCATGTCGTCGGTGACTTCAGCAAGCAGCGTCGGGAAAACGAAATTTGGACCTGGACTGACATCCCGACTCGCGGAAATGACTCGCGCCCCCTTTGTGACAGCGTCATCGATTTGGGCCTTGCACTTGTTGGCGACCGACAACTTCGTCATTGGCCCGATATCAGTGGCAGGCTCAAGACCATGACCGAGCTTGAGCTGAGTCACCGACGCGCCAAACGCCTCGACGAAGGCATCATAGATGCTCCTTTGCACGTAAATGCGGTTGGCAGCCAGACAATCCTGACCCGACGTAGCAAATTTTGCGGCTACCGCTCCTTTGACAGCTTTCTCCAGATCGACATCGTCAAAGATTACGAAGGGAGCATGCCCCCCCAGCTCGAGCGAAACCTTCTTTACCGTGTCGGCCGCCCCTTCCAGAAGGAGACGGCCAACCTGGGTAGAACCGGTGAATGAGAGAGCGCGTATTCTTGTATCGCGCAAAAGAGGTGTCGAAAGTTCGGCGGGATTGCCGACGAGCACCTGAAACACGCCACGGGGCACCCCAGCCTCTTCGGCCAGCCTGGCGACGGCAAGTGCAGAAAGCGGCGTCTCCGCTGCAGGCTTCACAATCATCGGACAACCAGCCGCAAGAGCAGCTCCGGCTTTTCGGGCAATCATGGCGACAGGGAAATTCCACGGGGTGATCGCCGCCGTAAGACCGATGGGCTGCATTCGCACCTGAAGCAGACTTCCAGGCTTGTGGCTAGGGATCGTCTCGCCGTATGCGCGCTCGCCCTCCGCAGCGAACCACTCGAGAAATCCAGCACCGTACGTGATTTCATGGCGCGCCTCAGCGAGCGGCTTGCCTTGCTCGCTCGTCACCAGGACGGCAAGCTCTTCCGAATGGTCGAGCATCAACGACGCCCAGGACCTGAGGATCGCCCCGCGCCGCGCCGGCAACAATTCTCGCCAGGCAGCAAAGGCCCTTTCAGCCGCCGCGATCGCTACATTCACATTCTCGGCAGAGCAACGGGCAACATCCGCTATCTCTTCCCCAGTAGCGGGATCGACAACAACGTCCCTCTCCTCGCCCACAATCCACCGGCCATCGATGAGCGCATCTCCCGCCACAAAGTCTCGACGACGGAGACTTTCTAGGTGCCTCTTGGCAAGCCCGACCAGTTGCGAACTCTTGTGCCGGACAGTTTGAAGGGCCATTTGAAGTCCCGAATGGTCGTTGTTGAAATTGCCGCAGCAAACAGGATACTGATGTCACAAACAGATTTGCATCGCATTTTTCTGCCGTTCAGATTATTTCCTGCAACCCATAGCCATTTCGCGACGAAATGCACCTGAGGGCTGAAGACGGTCATGCAATACGATCGAATAGACGCACGCATTCTCGAGATTGTGCAAAAGAACAACCGGCTGACTTCAGAGGAGATCGGCGAACTCGCTGGTCTTTCCGCTACCGCATGCCAACGACGACTAAAGAGACTCCGTTCGGAAGGCATCATCGAGGCGGATGTCTCGATAGTTTCGGCGAAGGCGGTCGGAAGACCGATTCAAATGCTCGTGCTTGTGAGTCTCGAGCGAGAGCGTTCAGATATAATCGACAAGTTCAAGAAGGCGATCAAATCGTCGGCCGAAGTCGTGAATGGATTTTACGTCACCGGCGACGCCGATTTTGTCCTGTACATTACCGCTCGTACGATGGAAGATTACGAGCAGTTCACTCGACGCTTCTTCTATGAGAACTCCGACATCAAGGGGTTCAGGACAATGGTGATATTGGATCGGGTAAAGGCCGGCCTTTCCATTCCAATCAAGATTCTGCCCGAAGATTGATGCGAGTGTTTCACCTCGCGCAATCCAGCGCCCGCGCCTTTTTTCATCGCGCATTCGCATATAACGCGCAAAACCCGCACCCTAACGCCCCTACTCTGTGCTGCTGTCACATGTCAGCTTGACGCGGCTTCCAATATCTCGTCGCATTCAGTTGAGTGACTCATCCATTCTGACGGGACCATCCAATTGTAGGAACTTGGCGGTTAAGGAGGTTCAAGCAACCTCGCCTCAACCGATCGAGATATCAAAGCCATGTCCACCCGCCACGTGAGCGGCATCAATTTTGAAGTCATAACCGCGGCCGAGCAAGATATGCAGTACCTTGCGGCGGGAACAGTGCCCAGAGACTACATATCACTGGGCGCGATCCGCGCAGCGACGTCAACATGTCCCGCAAGATTGACAAAACAGTCCGACGATTGCTTGGCGCTCACTCTCACGGGAGATCCGGATTCTCGCCCAAGAGGTAGCGACTGCACACCAACCGGGGTTCTCCTGGACGCTAGAGGGTTTCATGAGCCTTTCGGGCGCAGAATGCGCCAAGTAGACGAGATAAAGAAAACGCTTTCTCAGCGAGAGTCGGAATTTCCCGGGCCATTACCGGTCTGGTCCAACACCACATTTTTGATGGGGAGCCAGGTCCCGACATGACCGATCCGTCCAAGCCCCTGACGTTCGGCGCCGATGGGATCACCGCTCCGCTACGATTTCCGACATTCCGCCGCATCTGGCTTGCGAGCCTGCTCTCCAATCTCGGTATTCTGATTCAGGGCGTTGGCGCAGCTTGGGCGATGACACAGATGACTTCGTCAGCCGACAAAGTCGCGCTGGTGCAGACCGCGCTGATGTTGCCGGTCATGTTGATTTCGATGCCAGCCGGGGCGGTTGCTGACATGCACGACCGGCGCAAAGTGGCACTGGTGTCGCTGGGTATCACACTCGCCGGCGCGACGATGTTGACGACGCTCGCCTGGTTGGACTTGGTTACGCCGAATGTCTTGCTCGCACTCTGTTTTGCGGTGGGCAGCGGCATGGCGCTAATGGGACCGGCTTGGCAAGCCTCGGTAAGCGAGCAGGTGCCCTCGGAAGCGCTGCCTGCGGCCGTCGCGCTTAACGGCATTAGCTACAATATCGCACGCAGTGTCGGCCCTGCGATCGGCGGCATTGCCGTTGCTACGGCCGGCGCAGTGGCCGCGTTCGCGCTCAACGCTCTGCTTTACTTGCCGTTGATAGCTGCGCTGTTCTTGTGGAAGCGCATCACTGAACCCTCGCGCCTCCCGCCTGAAACACTCAACCGCGCAATCGTTTCTGGCGTGCGCTATATCATCAATTCACCATCGATCAAGATCGTGCTAACGCGCTCCCTGGTCACCGGCATGATCGGTGGCGCCATCATTGCCCTGATGCCGCTGGTGGTCCGCGATCTCCTACATGGAGGCGCTGAAACATATGGTATGATGGCTAGCGCCTTTGGCCTCGGGGCGGTGATCGGCGCGCTCAATATCGCCGAGGTCCGCAAGCGCATGAGCGGCGAGGCAGCGATACGCGCCTGTGCTATGTCGATGGGCGGGGCGCTTACCGCGGTGGCGCTGAGCCACGAGCCGGTTCTGACGGCCATCGCGCTGGTGTTGGCGGGCGCCGTATGGATGATGGCATGGGTGCTGTTTAGCATTGGCGTGCAGCTGTCGGCGCCACGCTGGGTGGCGGGGCGATCGCTCGCGGCCTATCAGGCGGCCGGCTCAGGCGGGATTGCCGTTGGTAGCTGGGCTTGGGGCCATGTGACAAATGCCGCTGGGGTTGACGTGGCGCTCCTAGTCGCGGCAGGCTTGCTGCTCGCCTCCCCTCTCCTCGGCCTTTGGCTGCCCATGCCGCGCATCAGCGCGCGGGGCGAAGAGCCTGAGATGCTCGAAGATCCCAAGGTTCGGCTGGCGCTGACCGGACGCAGCGGCCCGCTTGTGGTGGAGATCGAATATCGCGTCGCGCAAGAGAATGCGCGTCCCTTCCACAATGTGATGCAGGAGGTGCAGCGGTTTCGACAACGCAACGGAGCTTATGGCTGGTCGATTGCGCGCGACATTGCGGATCCCGAACTGTGGACTGAGCGCTATCACTGCCCGACATGGCTCGATTATTTGCGCCAGCGCAACCGCGCGACCCAATCAGAACGCGCGCTGGACCGGAAGGCCACAGCTTTTCATATTGGTACTGAGCCCGTACGCGTCAGACGCATGCTGGAGCGTCCGTTTGGGTCGGTACGCTGGAAGGATGAATCCCCGGACCGAGCTGCGAACGAGGTCTTGCCCGTTAATTGCGAGGGAAGCGGTGCGAAGTAGCTGTGAGTTCTAGACAACGGAGAAGAAGTTCTGAGGAAGACCGAATCGCGCATGCATTGGCGGCGCCTGGGGCATCGCTCGAAGTTCCAACTCCCGATCTTCTTCAGAAGCGAAACCAGTCGTTCAGCGTGGTGGTGATGCCGCCCAAAAAGCGAAAAGGAAGGGCCATCGCCCCATATGGACGGCCGCCGCTGGATCGAGGCGCCGATTTCCTCCTCAGGTGCGAAACTGCCTCAATGGGACTTGGAGCTATTGGGATAGGGGAGCCTCACGGCTCTCCACACCACCGTACATACGGTTCCGCATACAGCGGTTCACCGGATTGAGCTCGAAACGGTTTGTTTTGTGTCCGCGCCACAGGCTCCAACAATAAAATCCGTTGTGTCAACTTCGATCCCTTCGAGCGACGCCGTCCCGGCTTCACCCTTTTCTCGTGGCTCCAAAGGCCAGTGACCTGGATTTCAGGCCCATGGCCGGCTCGAGGCTTCCGCAACGCTCCGCCTACTATGCCGTCTACTGACTTCTCGGTCGCGATCACGAACCTTTCGGCCGCTCGGTCCGTATCCCTCGTCTCCCTCCGGTGAGGGCCGTCTTGCCGGGTTAAGAGGAGTGCTGTGTAACAGCCCTTATGGACAGCAATAAGTTCAGTGCACAGATTGAACGGTTCGAGGTTGTCGAGACTGGCCGTCGCCGTCGCTGGACGGATGACGAGAAACTCAAGATCGTTCTGGAGAGTTTGCAGGCTCCGCGCGCGGTCTCATCCACAGCGCGACGATACGGCATCTCGCGCTCGCTCTTGTTGACTTGGCGACGATCGTTTGGAGCGCGGACGAGCGATACTGAACAACCTCAGCCAGCGTTTGTGCCGGCGATGGTGGTGCCGGACCAACCGCCGGTGCCGCCAATAGATTTAGCGGGGCCAGCGAGCGGGCGCATGGAGATTGTCATCGGCAAGGGCTGTCGGGTGATCGTGGACGCCGGCGTTGATATGACCGCGTTGTCTCGCGTGTTGGATCTGCTGGAGCGGCGATGATCCCGATCGCGGCAGGGGCAAGAATCTGGATCGCGACCGGTCACACTGACATGCGCAAAGGCATGCAGGGTCTGGCATTGCTGGTGCAGGAGGGGCTGGGGCGAGATCCTTTTGCCGGCGACGTCTTCGTGTTCCGTGGTCGTGCTGGCACACTGATCAAGGCGCTTTGGCACGACGGGACCGGGCTATCGCTTTACGCCAAGCGATTGGACCGTGGCCGCTTCATATGGCCCGCGACGGTGGATGGGGTGGTGTCGCTGACGGCAGCTCAGATGGGCTATTTGCTGGAGGCGATCGACTGGCGCAATCCGCAACACAGCTGGCGGCCGCAGAGCGCCGGATAGATTGCGCAATAGTCCCGTGAGATTGCAAAAAGCGCGCGCCAAATCGCGGTTTTTGTGATTCCATCGATGCATGGGTGACGATCCCGAGAAGCTGCCGGAAGATATTGAGGCGCTCCAAGCGGCGTTGCTGGCGACGCGTGCCGAACTCGCCAGCGTTCGCGCCCAGCAGTCCGACGACCATGCGCTGATCGCTCACCTGAAGCTGCAGATCAAAAAGCTGAACCGTGATCGTCATGGCCCTCGCTCGGAGCGTACCGCAAGGCTACTGGATCAGCTCGAACTGACGTTGGAGGAGCTCGAGGCTTCCGCGACTGAGGACGAACTCGCTGCCGAAATGGCCGCGGCCAAGACGACAAAGGTGGCCTCGTTCACGCGCAAGCGGCCGTCGCGCCAGCCGTTCCCGGAGCATCTGCCTCGCGAGCGGGTGCTCGTGCCGGGACCGACGTCGTGCATCTGCTGCGGCGGTTTGCGGCTGTCCAAGCTTGGCGAGGACATCACCGAGACGCTGGAGGTGATCCCGAAATCCTGGAAGGTGATCCAGCACGTCCGGGAGAAGTTCAGCTGCCGTGATTGCGAGAAGATCAGTCAAGCCCCGGCGCCGTTCCACGTCATCGCTCGTGGTTGGGCCGGCCCCAGCTTGCTGGCAATGGTGCTGTTCGAAAAATTCGGCCAGCACCAGCCGCTGAACCGGCAGGCCGAACGCTATGCCAAGGAAGGCGTGCCGATCAGCCTGTCGACCCTCGCTGACCAGGTTGGTGGCTGCACGGTTGCGCTGACGCCCTTGTTCCGGCGCCTTGAGGCCCATGTGCTGAGTGCCGAGCGATTGCACGGGGATGACACGACGGTGCCGGTCCTGGCCAAAGGCAAGACCGACACCGGCCGCATCTGGGTCTATGTACGCGACGACAAGCCTTTTGGCGGGCAGGCGCCGCCGGGGGCAGTGTTTTATTACTCGCGCGATCGCGCCGGCGAGCATCCCCAGGCTCATTTGGCCGGCTATAGCGGCATCTTCCAGGCCGATGCCTATGGCGGCTATGGCAAGCTTTACGAGGCGGGCCGCAACGCAGGTCCGATCCTGGAAGCCGCGTGCTGGGTCTATGCCAGACGGCCGTTCTTCGTGATGGCTGATCTGGCGGAGAATGCGCGCCGCAAGATACAGGGCAAAAAGCCTGCGGTGATCTCGCCGCTGGCACTGGAAGCAGTCCGCCGGATCGATGCCCTGTTCGAGATCGAGCGCGGCATCAACGGCGAGACGCCCGAGCGGCGCCGGGCCGTGCGCCAGGAGCTCAGCGCGCCGCTCGCCGCCGATTTGGAAACATGGATGCGTGAGCAACGCGCCAAGCTCTCTCGGCGCAACGACGTTGCCAAGGCGATGGACTATATGCTCAAGCGCTGGGGCTCGTTCACCCGCTTCCTTGAGGACGGCCGCATCTGCCTGTCGAACAACGCCGCCGAACGAGCCCTGCGCGGCATCGCCCTGGGGCGGAAGTCTTGGCTGTTCTGTGGCTCCGACCGAGGTGGTGACCGGGCCGCGATGATGTACAGCCTGATCGTCACAGCCAAGATGAACGACATCGATCCACAAGCTTGGCTCGCCGACGTCCTGGCGCGCATCGCTGCACATCCGGCCTACCGGCTCGACGAACTCTTGCCCTGGAATTGGCGGGACCGGAATAAGCAAGCCGATCAGGCTGCCTGAGTGACCGCTGCGCGGTACTCACCGGATGCTTACTATCCCTCCGGCGGCGGCCGCCTTGCTTAGTTAGCGAGGTGGCCTGAGGATTTGACCTTAAGTCTAGCTTTAAGGTCACGTCGGGAATGCAGGTCAATGTGTTGGGCGCCGAGCGTCGGCGGCGATGGAGTTACGACGAGAAGGTTCGCCTTGTCGAAGAGACCTTGCAGCCTGGGGAGACGGTCTGCGGTGTGGCACGTCGGCACGGGGTGGCTCACAGCCTGCTGTTCACCTGGCGTCGACAAGCGCGCCAGGGGCAGCTAGGCGGGGATGTCACATCTGCGCTTGTTCCCGTCGAGATCACGTCTGTGGCAGCTCCGATCTCGAGCAGCGCGTCACAACCGTCGTCTTCACCGGCAGCGCAGCGTGCAAAAGCTGGAATCATCGAGATTGATCTCGGGGGCGGTTGTCGTGTTCGCGTTGACCGTGACGTGGACGTTGAGGCGCTGCAGCGGGTTCTTGAGCTTCTGAGACGGCGATGATCCCGATCCCGAGCGGCGTAAGGGTCTGGATCGCCACCGGCCACACCGACATGCGCCGCGGGATGCAAAGCCTGGCGCTTGCGATCCAGGAGAGCCTGAAGCGCGATCCTCATGCTGGCGATCTCTACATCTTCCGGGGGCGCCGCGGCGATTTGGTCAAAATCCTCTGGCATGACGGGCTTGGCATGTCGCTCTACCCCAAGCGCCTGGATCGCGGCAAGTTCATCTGGCCCTCGGCGTCGGACGGCGCAATATCGATCTCGGCGGCGCAAATGGCTTACATGCTCGAAGGCATCGACTGGCGGAATCCCCAACTGAGCTGGCGGCCGCAGAGCGCGGGCTGAGCGCAGAATCTGTAGCTTCTTGCATTTTGGGGAATCCCATCGCGTCCAATCTGTGATTCACTGCGTCTCATGGATGCCGACCGCGACGCTGCTCCGGATGAGCTTGCCGCCCTGAAGAAGGCGCTGGCAGTCGAGCGCGCGAAGGGTGTCGAGATCGCCGCCGAACTCGCGGCGCCCGCGCGAAAGCGTCAGAAGATGAAGCGCTGATCGCGCAACAGAAGCTGCAGATTGCCAAGCTAAGGCATCAAATCTACGGCCAGCGGTCGGAGCGGTCGTCGCGCCTGATCGAGCAGTTGGCGCTGACGTTCGAGGAGCTGGAAACCGACGCCACCGAGGACGAGCTTGCGGCGGAACGGGCGGTGGCTAGGACGACGACGGTGCGGGGATTTACCCGCAAGCGTGCCGAGCGCCAGACCTTCCCCGAGCACCTTCCCCGGGAACGGGTGGTAATCGATGGACCCACGGCTTGTGAATGTTGCGGCAGTAGCCGCCTGCGCAAGCTCGGCGAGAGACGTGACGCGGACGCTGGAAGTGGTGCCGCGCCAGTGGAAGGTGATCGAGACGGTCCGGGAGAAGTTCTCCTGTCGCGACTGCGAGAAGATCAGCCAGGCGCCGGCACCGTTCCATGCCGTCCCCCGGGGATGGGCTGGCCCAAGCCTGTTGGCCATGATCGTGTTCGAGAAGTTCGGTCAGCATCAGCCCTTGAACCGCCAGGCCGAGCGCTACGCCCTGGAAGGCGTGCCGATCGCACTGTCGACCATGGCAGATGCCGTAGGCGCAGTCTGTGCCTCGCTGGATCCCCTGCTGCGCCTGCTGGAAGCCCATGTCATGGCGGCCGAGCGCCTGCATGCCGACGATACGACCGTGCCGGTGCTGGCCAAGGGCAAGACCGATACGGGACGATGCTGGATCTACGTCCGGGACGACCGGCCGTTTGGCGGCGCCGGGCCGCCGGCGGCGATGTTCTACTACTCCCCGCGACCGCAAGGGCGAGCATCCCCAGGCGCATCTGGCGGGGTATGCCGGCATCCTGCAGGCGGACGCCTATGACGGGTACAACCAGCTCTATCTGGCGGGACGCCACCCAGGACCGATCCGCGAAGCGGCGTGTTGGGTCCATGCGCGGCGCCCATTCTTCGCCATGGCCGATATTGAAGAGAATGCGCGTCGCAAGGCCACCGGCAAGAAGGAGATCCCGCTCTCGCCCATCGCGGTCGAGGTCGTGCGGCGGATCGATGCGCTGTTCGAGATCGAGCGCTCCATCAATGGCAGGAGCCCTGAAGAGCGTCTGGAGATCCGACAGACGCTGAGCCGGCCTCTTGTCGAGGGCCTGCAGGTCTAAATGCGGGAGCAGCTCGCCAAGCTGTCCCGTGGGCACGACCTGGCCAAGGCGTTCAACTACATCTTGAAGCGGTGGGCGAGCTTCACGCTGTTCCTGGAGGACGGACGAGTCTGTCTCTCGAACAATGCCGCCGAAAGAGGCTTGCGAGGCATCGCTCTTGGACGGAAATCCTGGTTGTTCTGCGGCTCTGATCGCAGCGGACGGGGCGCGGCTTCCATGTACAGCTTGATCATCACGGCCAAAATGAATGGCGTCGATCCACAGGCCTGGTTCACCGATATCGTCGCCCGCATCGCCGCCCACCCGGCTCATCGGCTGGACGAGCTTCTGCCCTGGAATTGGACGCCAGGATCAGCGATCGCTGCGCAAGCAGCGTGATCTGCGAGCCGATGGCGCTGATGCGACGGCTAACCCGCCTGTGGCCTACGCCGGATGCTTACGGAGGTCCGGTCGGGCACGCAAAAGATCTCCCAAGGTAAGTTCGACCGCCTTCCCTGCACGCCGCCGGAATTAGCACCCAACCTTGATGATTGTGGACTTTGCGATAATTGGCTCGCTCGTCCGGTGCAGCGACCAGCGCTGCGAATCATCCGCTCGCTCAAATCCGCCGCCTGTTGAGCTAGCGGCATCGCGGACCGATGTTGAGCTGTACCGAACGCTTATCATCAGGATCGTAGTCGCGCCTCTTGAGGAGCCTCCCTCCATAATCGAGGGCCAAACTGCACCAATGATCCAATTCTCAAAGGTTCTCTGCGAAAATCGTTCTCATGAGCAGCATTCCAGCCTTGGATATCGCGTATCGAATGACATTCAGGAGTGCGCCCGATTTGGACCGTTCAGTAATGACCAATTACCACTCCGGAGTGCGACGTGAGAATTAGAGCGGTTCGCGTACAAAATTTCAGAGGCTTTGAAGACGAGACAGTTTCATTCGGCTCATGCACCTGTTTGGTTGGTCCCAACGGGGCAGGGAAATCGACGATCCTGTCTGCGCTGAACGTATTCTTTCAAGAGGCGAGCAGTGCAACTGACGTAGCAACGCTCACGGCAGAGGATTTCCACGGCGGGAACACGGATATTCCCGTTCAGATCACTGTCACATTCGGTCAGCTTAGCGAGGCGGCTAAAGGGGCGCTAACGCACTACGTGCGCCATGGCGAGCTGGTGATCACTTCAGTGGCGGTTTTCGACCCTCAAACAGCTAAGGCTCCTGTCATTCAGTGGGGAGAACGGCTTGTTTTCAAACAGTTCGCTCCGTTTTTCGAGGACGATAAGAACAAAGCCACGGTCGAGCCTCTTCGCGCCCGCTTCTTCGAGATAACGAAAGGATTGTCTGATTTTCCCGATATCGGTAAAAAGCCCACCAAGGCGGCCATGGTCGATGCTCTTCGATCTTACGAGGAGGCCCGCCCGGAAATTTGCGAAACTCAGCGAAGTAGCGATCATTTCTACGGCGTCGGCAAGAGCTGGACCGGCTGGTGATGGAGCGCGGCAAGCCGAAGATGGTGGTCAGCGACAACGGCAGCGAGTTCACCAGCAACGCCATCCTCAGCTGGGCCGACCAGAGCCGTGTCGACTGGCACTACATCGCGCCGGGCAAGCCCATGCAGAATGCCTTCATCGAGAGCTTCAACGGCCGGCTGCGCGATGAATTGCTCAACGAGACGCTGTTCACGTCGCTGGCCCAAGCCCGCGTCGCGCTCGGATGCTGGCGCGCCGATTACAACGACGCACGACCACACTCGCGGCTCGGATGGAAGACGACGTCCGAATTCGCCTTCACCTGCCACCCGCGCCGGGATCTGGCGCTGCGCTATGCCGAAGGCTCCGCGCCAGCTCCCGTTGCTCCCACCGCCCAACCGGGCAAATCCAACGACCGGGGCGAACTCAGAACTGGATAAAACTTTGGGGCAAGGTCAC
>NZ_FOVU01000038.1 GCF_900115265.1 Bradyrhizobium sp. Ghvi
TGATCCGACACGAAGTCAAGCGACCAGCGGTCATTCGGCGCCATCGCCACCGTCATCGGCGCCCGGGTCCCGATCGCCCGCTTACGGCCGCCACGACGACGCACCGCAAGCCTCTGCGCGGCGGCAATCAGGGTGAGACTCCGTATTGCCTCACGTATTGATGCTCCCGGGCGCGATCGGTTGCCTCATTTATTTTGCTCCTGGCTTGGGTTGAGGGTAAGCGCTGTTTTCAGGCCACAGCTTTGAGGTCGTGACGGCGATAGGCCCACGGGAGCAACTGATCGATGGCGCTATTCGGATGGCCATTGACGATCCTGGTGAGCGCGTCGGTCAAGTAGGCGAGCGGATCGACGTCATTCAGCTTACAGGTTTCAACCAGCGCGGCGATGATCGCCCAATGCTCGGCACCACCGTCGGAGCCTGCGAACAGTGCGTTTTTCCGGTTGAGCGTGATCGGACGGATCGAACGTTCGACGACGTTGTTGTCGAGCTCGATACGGCCATCATCGATAAAGCGCGTCAGACCTTCCCAGCGTGAGAGCGCGTAGCGGATGGCGTCGGCCAGCTTGCTCTTTTGGCTGATCAACGCGAGCTTTGCGCGGAGCCACCGTTCGAATGCTTCCGCCAGCGGTCGGCTTTTCTGTTGCCGAACGAGACGGCGCTCCTCGGCGCTGCGGCCACGGATGTCCTTCTCGATGGTATAGAACTCGGCGATATGCTTGAGCGCCTCGCCCGCAATGGGCGCGGGGCCAGGGGCGGCAAGTTCGTAGAAGTTACGCCGCATGTGTGCCCAGCAGAATGCAAGCTGGACGTCGCCACGCTCAGCCAGCTTGCCATAGCCGGCGTAGCCATCGACCTGCAGGATCCCCTTGAAGCCTGCCAGATGGGCGATTGGTCGGTCGGCCTTGCGGTCGGGGGCATAGACATAGGCGACGCCCGGCGGATCGGCGCCGCCCCAGGGCCGGTCGTCCGCCGCATAGGCCCAGAGCTGACCGGTCTTGGTACGCCCGCGGCCAGGATCGAGCACCGGCATCGTCGTCTCGTCGGCGAACAGCTTTGGCCGTTGCCTGAGCTTGCCAAGGAGGCGCTCATGCAACGGACGCAGGTGGAAGGCTGCCTGCCCCACCCAGTCCGCCAGCGTCGAACGATCGAGCTCAATGCCCTGGCGGGCGTAAATCTGCGCCTGCCGGTAGAGTGGCAGGTGATCGGCATATTTGGAGACAAGAACCTGGGCGACGGTGGCCTCGGTCGGTAGTCCGCCCTCGATCAATCGGGTCGGGGCCGGCGCCTGCATGACACCGTCCTCGCAAGCACGGCAGGCGTATTTGGGACGCCGAGTCACGAGGATCCGGAACTGCGCCGGGACTAGGTCCAGCCGCTCGCTTCTATCCTCGCCGATCCGATGTAACTCGCCTTGGCAGCAGGGACAGATCTTATTGTCGATGTCGATAACGACCTCGATCCGCGGCAGATGCGCCGGCAAGGCGCCACGGTTGCCGCGGCGCTTGCGAGCCCGCGCATCACCGCCTTCAGGTGCGCTGACGTCCTGCGCCGTCTCGCCGTACGCTGCCACCTGCTCGACATCTTCCAGACCTAGCAGCATCTGATCTTCAGGCAGCGTCTCCGCCCGCCGGCCAAAACGATGTCGCTGTAATTCCTTGATGATCTGACGCAGCCGTTCGCTTTCGCACCGCTCGGCAAGCAGCATCGCTTTCAGCGTCTCAGGATCGTCAGGCAGGGCGTCGCTCACACCCAATTCAGAGCATATTCGCCGCCATCTGGCGACGCGTCCGACGCTCCTGATTCACTTCGCCGCAGCGCCGCCAACAACTATCCCGCTTGTGTTGGCGCCGGCGTTGCCCGTGCTTCATGCACAAGCCGCCAGTCGAGCCCTTCCAGCAGCGCCGACAATTGCGCCGCCGACAGACGCATCACGCCGTCCTCGATCTTCGGCCAGCGGAAGATCCCATCCTCGAGCCTTTTGGCGAACAGGCACAAACCCGTTCCGTCCCAGAACACCAGCTTGATCCGATCCGCCCGCTTGGCCCTGAACACATAGACAGCTCCCGAGAATGGGTCAGCCCCCATGCTCTCGCGCACCAGGGTCGCAAGCCCCTCCATGCCCTTGCGGAAGTCTACCGGTTTGGTCGCCACCATCACCCGGACCGCACCCGACGGACCGATCACTGGCTCGCCTTCAGCGCCCGAACGATCGACGCAATCATCGTTGCGTCCGCACCACGACCGGCCCGGATCGTGATGCCGTCGACTTCGATCTCAATGATCCCGGCAGCATCCGGCTTGGGCTTGCAACGCACCGGTTTGCGCTCACGGCCAAGAGCGGCCGCCGGCACTACGGCATCCACCACCGCCGGCACAAATTGTACTTCTTCTGCTTCGGAATGACCGTCCGCTGCTTCTCGCAACTGACGGCGCCAGCCAAACAACTGCTGCGGCGACAATCCATGCCGTCGCGCTACCGAACACACCGAGTCGCCGCTCGCCACGATCTCCGCAACAATCCGCGCCTTGTCTGTCGCGCGGCGATCAGGATGGAAGGCAGCGTCAATCAAGGTGAGAGAGTTTCGCTGGGCTCGTGACGGAGGGAGGGCGTAGCCCGACCGGAGT
>NZ_FOVU01000028.1 GCF_900115265.1 Bradyrhizobium sp. Ghvi
CCAGCAACCGTTTCAGCCGCGTGTTCTCGTCCTCCAGCGTCTTCAGCCGCTTGGCCTCCGACACCTCCAGCCCACCGAACTTGGCCTTCCATTTGTAGATGCTGGCGTCGCTGACGCCATGCTTGCGGCAAAGATCGGCGACTGACACGCCGGCCTCATGCTCCTTCAAAATCCCGATGATCTGTTCTTCCGTAAAGCGGCTGCGCTTCATGCTCTGGTCCTTGTCGTGGGCCAGAACGAACTTCAAACTGGATTAAGCCCGAGGGGCAAGGTCACGGGACATCCCGCCCGATCGCGGCACGTTACGTTTACGAGATCCAGAGAATAAGGCTTGCCCATCCATGCTGGCCTCCTATCCAGCCAGCATGGTGGATCAGAAACGCACTGATTGGGAATCCCAAATGGATTCAACCTAAACCCATTCACGCTTTAGCAGGCTGTTGAAGAAGGAGCCAATCGGCGGGCAATGAAGGGAATGTCGCCGCCGCCTTCGGGTTACTTCGAGCGAGGACCAGCCATCCTTCTCAGTGCGCTGCATGCGACGAGCCACGACGTCTATTTCAGCCAACTGTTTATCAGGTAAGTTCCCCGGCTTTCTCGTACTTAGCAAGCAGGTACTCAAGCTCGTCAGGGGCCCCAATCGAGCCGACTAGTTCGCCATACCGCTCCAATGTTTTGGATACGAATACGTAGCAACCTCGCTCGTTGAAATAGTCAATTTAGTATTCCCCACTAGAGTAGGCAGTGCCCTGAACCTTCTTAAGGATGTATAAATTCCCCGTGCAGGCAACACCAACTCATCACGATAGGACAATGTGCCACAATAGTAAGCTCGGTCGATCTATTTATCCTAGGCGAGGTGCGGATCAGAGGGCCACACCGTTCACGAGGAGTGCACCGCATTGCGCCGCGTTCGTGTTGTTGGAGATGGATGCGTGATGAGCAGATGCTCGTTGCCGAGTTGGACGGGATGACGTCCGATAAACGGTGGCGAGTCCGCGCCCAAGCTGCATGGCAGACAGCGTTCCTCAGTAATGGCGACGTCGGCACCTGCACTGGCGATTGGCGACCTGAGTGAGCCGTAAAATGGAAATGCTCCCGCGCGTGGCCACATGTTTTTGGCATGAAGGTTTCCAATGGTCCCTCTGGCGAAATTAAGGCGGGGCCAGCTGCAAGATTGCGTCGCCCGTGCGCTGCGGAAGATCGAACAGCAGGACCGCATATGAGGCGATCATGATCGGACAGCTCGTTTAATGCGGGCGTGAGCGCGCGACTCGATGATTGCAATCCACGTATTCGGGCGCGGCGAGCGCGAGATCGGTGCCCAGATAGACCTATTTGTGTCCGGAGCCCGCCAGCTAGAGCATCTGGCTGCACTGGCCGCGAACTCGCCTGCGGCGAGGGAGGCGGCCCTGGCAAGCCCTAGGACCAAACCTAGGACCCGTGATCAAACTCAGTGCAGCGCGCAACGAGTTCCGCCATCGAGCGACTTGCGTTCTGCTCGCAACTCCGCTCCCGAACGAACAGATGGAGAATATCGATGCAACGTTCAACACTTCCTCTCTTTGGCGTCAAGGTCGTAGATTTCGGCCAGTATATTGCAGGCCCAGCAGTGGCGATGATCCTGGGGGATCTTGGTGCCACGGTCGTGCATGTTGATCCCCCCTCAGGTCCTCTTTGGGACAGCCCCGCCAATGCGGTCCTCAACCGAAACAAGCTGATCGTCTCGATCGATCTGAAGACTGAGAAGGGCTTGTCGCACGCGCAGGCGCTTGTCGAAGAAGCGGATATAGTAGTCGAGAATTTCCGACCGGGAGTGCTGTGCCGGCTCGGGATCGACTTTGCGACCTTGCGCAAAGCGCGGCCGGATAAGATAACAGTGTCAATTCCGGGCTTTGCTTCCAGCGATCAGCTCCGTCGCGAGTGGCGCGCCTTCGAGCCTGTGGTCGCGGCATCCTCGGGCCTGTTTACTGACATGGGACTAAGCCGCGTGCTAATGGGTATCAATCCGTCATTCTCCCCGCTGCCTCTGGCATCCGCTTACGGCACGATGCTCGCAGTATCCGCCACGGTCTTGGCGCTTCAGGCGCGGGAGCGCAGCGGCATCGGCGACCAAATCGAGGTGCCTCTTGCGTGTGCGATAATGGAGGGCCTCGCATATAACTTAATCGCCATCGATAACCTTCCGCCCCGCTACAAGTGTCAACGTGAGCGGGAGATCTCTCGGCGTCGCGAGACCGGCTTGCCGATGGATATGTCTTATGAGTCCTCGCAAGAGCTGCTCGATCCGTTTTTCCGCAATTACAGATGCAAGGACGGTCGCATGTTCTATGTCGTCTGCTTGGGTCACAAGGTTCACACTAAGCGCTGCTTGGAGGTGCTCGGACTTTACGACCAACTGGTAGCCGAGGGGTTTGCAGAGGAGGTCGATGCCTATCTTCCTATGGTCGAATGGAGATCCGACGTCTCGCTCGCGTCTGCTTTGCCGAAATATTGGGCCGACAAGATCGCCAGACGGATGAAGACGATCTTCCTGACCCAAACGGCAAAGGAATGGGAGCGCATCTTCGGGGACGCGCGAATTCCCGGCGCGATGCAACGTTGGCTACGGGAATGGATCGGCGACGATCATGCCAAACAGACGGGCCTGATGCTCGAGCTCGACGATCCCGGGTACGGTCGGATGATCCAGCCCGGACCGGTGGCTTGGCTGGAGGGGAGCGGGGAAGCGATGTTGAAACCTTCTCCCCGGAAATCGATTTCTTTCGATCAAGCACTCAGCGAATTTTTGGCAAGCCCTACCAAGCTGCAGGCGGGCCAGGCGGTGGAAAGGTCAGCGGGATGGCTCGACGGTGTCCGGGTTCTCGACCTCAGCAACGTAATCGCTGGTCCGCATTCGACTTGCTATCTCGCACGTTTCGGAGCTGAAGTGATCAAGGTGGATCCAGTAAGGCCTCCTTACGGCCCAACCACAGTGCTCTCCGGCATGACGCATTTGTGCGGCAAGCGCTCCATTCTGGTGGACATAAAATCATCCCCCGGCCGTGAAGTCCTTGAGAAGTTGGTAAAGTCTGTTGATGTCGTCCTCTGGAATGCATCTGACGACCAAGTGCAGCGCAGAGGGCTCGATTCGGATAGCATGAAAAAGCTTAACGAAAATGCGATCTTCTGCCAACTTGATTGTTTTGGGGGCATTCGACGTGGTCCTCGCAGCGACTACCTCGGCTACGAAAACCTCGTGCAGGCGACAACTGGCATCATGCTGAGGTGCGGCGGTTCTGCGGAGACACCGGAAGAATACGCGCACATCGGGACACTCGATGTTATGGGCGGTTTTGCCGCGGCTCTCGTTATTGCTGCCGCAATCTACCAAAAGGCCAAAATCGGCAAAACGGAACGGGCCCGGACTTCACTGTCCGCACTCTCAGGCCTTCTTCAGGTGCCATTCTGCTACGACTATGATGGGCGCAGCGAATTCGAAGAGCCGTCCGGCCTCCATGCCAAGGGCTATGATGCGCTCGTCCATTTGTACGAAACAGCTTCCGGCCGCAGTCTCGTGCTCAGCGCCTTGGAGCATGACCTTCCTCGCCTTACTGAAATCGACGGTCTTGAAGGGCTTGCTTCTGCGCGCATAGAAGATCGAGCCTCTTTCCTTGCCGAGGCTATCCGGAAGGTACCGGCCGAGGAATGGTTACAAAGATTTCATGCAGCCGATATCGGCGCTGCGAGCTGCGACAGCATCGCGGCTATCCGCTTAGCAAATTCAAGGCCTGCCGATAGCACCCCAGGGATCGACCAGGATAGTTATTCCTTCTCCGTATTTGGTGCTCATCCCAGCGGGCATACCGTGACGCAAGTTGATCTTTTCGCAATCCGGCCCACTGCGGGAAAGGTATATGCTCTCCATTCCGCGGAAAAATACGGTGCATCGACGAGGCAAGTTTTGCGGTCATTGCAATACTCGGACGCCGAAATAGACGCGTTGCTCGTCGCAGGTGCCATAAGCGAAAGCTGGAGCCGTGAGTATTTACCAAATTGAAGAGAGGCAAACGTTCGCCTTTCTCATAAAGCCAGTAGCAGAGACAGCATAGCTCCGCAGAGGCTGTTTCCCTACGCACGTCAGATCGCGTGGAAGCGGATCGCTCTGCGGTGGTCACCCAAATTCGTCGTTAGAGACAGTTTGCTAGAAAGGACATTCATCATGCCGACGGGGTCAGAAGATCGGAGACAGCGACATGAGCACCTTCCGGGGGCCTGATCGCATTCGCAGAGTGGCCTGCGTGGGAACGGGACTGATCGGCGGCGGGTTCGCAGCTCTCTTTCTCGCACGCGGGCTCGACGTTATCGTTTGGGCGCGGGCGGCAGACGCCCCGGAACGCCTCGACAAGTTCCTCACGACGGCTTGGCCGACACTGGAGCGCCTCGGTGCGCGTGCGGAGGATCGGGGCACCTTAAGTTGGGCGAGCACAGCGGCCGAGGCGGTAACGACCGCAGATTTCGTGCAAGAAAGTGTTCCGGACCGGCTGGAGCTGAAGCGAAGCTTCTACGACGAGATCGAGCCCTTTGT
The DNA here is from genome assembly GCF_900115265.1 of Bradyrhizobium sp. Ghvi. Classification (GTDB taxonomy): domain Bacteria; phylum Pseudomonadota; class Alphaproteobacteria; order Rhizobiales; family Xanthobacteraceae; genus Bradyrhizobium. Next base: position 4,568 of record NZ_FOVU01000028.1, read on the forward strand.
GCCGGCGGACGTGGTCATCGCTTCATCCACCTCCGGGATCACCATAGCTGATCTCCAAGCTGGGCGGACGCAATCGCCGCGCGTGGTCATCGGACACCCATTCAATCCGCCCTATCTCATCCCGTTGGTGGAGGTCGCTGGTGCGCCGTATACGAGTGCCGAGGCGCTCGCTGCGGCAGATGGGTTTTATAGATCACTGGGTAAGGTCGTCATTCGCATGGATCACGAGACCCGGGGCTTCATTGCCAATCACCTGCAGGCGGCGTTGGAGCGGGAGGCCATGCACCTCGTCGCTGAGGGGCACGCAACACCCCAGCAGGTCGATGCCGCGGTCGTGCACGGACTTGCCCCACGGTGGACCGCAATCGGTCCCTGCATGGTCCGGCACCTGGGAACTCAAGCGGGTGTCCGCGCGTATTTTGATCGTTTCCATCTGGGCAGCGAGCCCTTTCTTTCCCACTTGCAACCTGCAGAATTCACCCCTGAGCTAATTCAAGCGATGGAGGAAGGCTGTCGCGGCATGGTGGCAGGTCGCGACAGAACCGAAATTGCAACGGCACGGGATCGCATGGTCTGCGAGACGCTGCTCGCCCAGAAGAGAGCGGGAATTTCGAAACACGGAGTCTGAACAGGTGCACCAAGATCGTACTCCGCTCTTTTTCGGTTCGTGCGCCGCGTTCGTCGATGCCGGATGGTCTGGTGCGCCAGTACAACCATGCCTTGCCGGATGCTCTCCCGATTGCCGACTCGAGGGGTCAAACCGAAGTAGCTACTGAGCTTATCCGGTGACTGGAAGCGTGCGATGTCGCCGATGGAGGCCAGTACATTCGATGCGACGACCGAACTCACGCCGGGGATCGTCATCAGCTTGAGAGCCCGTCGATCGTCCAGAGCCTGCTGGGCCACGACTTTGTCGATTTCCGACAGTTGCTTCGTCACGCGTTCGAGTTCCGTGATAAGACGCTGGAGCATCGCACGCTCCTTCGATGGAAGAGGCAGACTGTGCGGCCAATGCTGTCCGCGCTTGCCGAAGAGATAGCCTTTGTAGGGCGGGATGAGGTTCGCATGCAGGATAGCCTTCATGCGTGCTTTAATCCGGATGATCTGCGCCAAGACGCCAGCGCGCTCGGCCATCTGGCGCCGGCGGCTTTGGGTGTCCTCGTCAGCAACCCAGACCTCCGGCAAGAAGCCGGCAGCATGCAACTTTGCCAGGGTCCGAGCATCGACCTTGTCCGTTTTGACTCGCGCATAGGCGATCGTCCGAACGAGCCTCGGATTGGCGACCGCGACGCGCTTAACGTGCGGGCGCAGAATACGTTCGACCGCCGCGCTGTTGCCCGTTACCTCGATGACCACCTCATCCTCGAGGCTCAGTGTCTTGGCAAAGGCGACAAGCCGATGGTGGACGACATCAACGCGGAGCTGTCGGATTATTGTTCCGTCCTCCAGGATCGCCACTTGGACGAAGGATCGGTGGATGTCCATGCCGACGATTTGCATGCTTGGTTCTCCTTTGTCTCAGGAGCCAGTGGCTTGCACGACATCTACGGATCCGCGCTCGCAGCGCAGCCGGGCAAGTCGTAGGGGCGGCCAAGTAACAAAGCGAGCTCACAGCTCATGGTCATGGCGGCCTGCCACCGTTTCGTGCTCCAGCGCCCCTATCCCGGCTTGGACAGACTGATCCGGACGACCGGTCCTCTCCACCGGGTTTGAGTGCTGAAACATCATGACCTTTACCAATGCCGCCGAAAGGGGCCTGCGAGGCATCGCTCTCGGGCGAAAATCTTGGCTGTTCTGCGGCTCTGATCGCGGAGGTCGGCGCGCTGCGGCCATGTACAGCCTGATCGTCACCTTCCTATGCCGCGCGCGGCATAGCGCTGTTTATGCCGCCCGCCGAACTATGCCGAGTCGGGTCGTCTTCCCCAGATTTCTCGCTGACCGGCGTTTGGTCGGTTCGGCATAGTTCGTTCTGTGCCTCCGCTTTCAACAGCGGAGAACAGGAAGATGGAAGCTGAAGAGTACTTGGGCAGAAGCCGACTGTACCGGCGTCTCAGAATCGGGCCGTATGGACGGCTGGTCGAGTGCTACGCCGCTCGTCTCGTCGAAGAGAGGCTCGTTCGGCACGGCGCGTGGCGTTGCCTCAACGTAGTTGGCGGGCTCCTGAGTTGGATCGCGGGCCGTCGCTACAAGCTGGTCGATCTCGATGAGCAGGTCGTTGAGCGGTACCTCCGACATCGAGGCGGGAGGCAGTCTATCCAACCCGGTGACCGAGCTGCGCTCAAGCGGTGGCTGTCGGTGCTGCGCGAGGAAGGCGCGATCGCGCCGTTGGTGCTACCGCCTCTCACCCCGCACGAACGGATCTTCATGGAGTTCGATGCCTACCTGAGATCGGGAGGGCGGCTTGGCCCCGAGGTCCATCGTCCGCCATCTCCCAGTCATCCGCAGGTTCCTGCACGAGGTGTGCTCCGGCGGCGCCGCCGCCCTGTGCTAGATCAAACAAGAGGACGTGATCCGCTACATTGAGCGCCATGCCCAGGATTGGAGCCCGGGAACAGGCAAGGCGATGCGCTGGTCGTTGCGCGCCTTTCTCCGTTACCTCCACCATCGGGGGCTGAACGCGCCCCTTGGCGGATAGCGTTCCATCGATGCGGCGATGGAAGCTCGCAACTCTGCAGACCTATCTGCCTGCCGCACAGGTGCGGAAGGCTCTCGACGGTTGCGACCGAAAGACGGTGATGGGACGGCGCGACTACGCCATTCTGTTGTTGCTGGCCAAGCTCGGCCTGCGGGCCGACGAAGTCGCGACGCTCACGCTCGATGATATCGACTGGCGCGCCAGCGAGATACTCGTTCGCGCCAAGGGCCGACAGCGTGCAAGGATGCCGATACCGCCAGACGTTGGCGCGGCCATCGTTGCATATCTGCGCAGTGGCCGCCAAAGTCGCCGTGCCGACGGTTGTTCGTCCGCACACTCGCGCCGCACATCGGGTTTGCTTCGGATGTGCGATCACCATGATCGCCAAGGCCGCCCTCGATCGCGTTGGAATCGACGGTTCTGCACACCGCGGCGCCCATATCTTCCGACACAGTCTCGCTACCGAGCTTCTCCGATCTGGCGCGACCTTGTCGGAGATCGGACAGTTGCTGCGGCACGAGAATCACGACGCTACCCGGATTTACGCGAAGGTGGACATCGATGCGTTGAGAACATTGAGCCTGCCCTGGCCGGGAGGCATGCAATGACAAATCTGCGCGCCGCACTCGATAAGTACCTGAACATGCGCCAGGGGTTTGGATACAAGTACGAGCACCAGACCCGTCGGCTCGCCGACTTCGTCGCTTTCATGGAGAAGCGCAAAGCCAGGATCATCACGACGAAGCTGGCAATGGAATGGGCAACGCTGCCGCCCGATCGTCATGCATCCTGGGCGCTGCGATTGAGCGACGTGCGCGGGTTCGCGCCATGTCGCCAACTTCGATCCGAGAACGGAGGTACCGCCCGTCGGCATGCTGCCCGGATGGAAGCGCCCCAAGCCCTATGTCTACAGCGACGCGGAGATCGATGCGTTGCTGACGGCAGCGCTGGCACTGCCGCCAGCGGGCGGGCTGCGCCGATGGACGTACCATACCCTGTTCGGGCTGATCGCGGTGACTCGACGCCGGCGTGCTGACGGTCCGGCTGACCAAGTTCGGCAAGTCGCGGCTCGTGCCATTGCATCCGACGCCAAGAACCGCGTTGCGCGATTACGCCCACCGGCGCGGATCACGCTGCGGCTCGACCTTCTTCGTTGCCGAACAGGGAGGCCGCTTGCTGCACCAGTACGTTCATCGCGTCTTCTGGCGATTGTCCAGAGAGATTGGGCTGTGGCGCCCAGGTGATCATACCGGGCCACGCGTGCACGACTTCCGTCATCGCTTCGCCGTGCGCTATACTTACTGGTATCTCTCGGCCTACCCCGAGTTGATGGAAACGGCGCGGCGTCTCGATCGACGGTGAGAGGTGACGTCATGAATGCAATGTCGCCACGTTGATCGAGCGCTTCTTCACCGAGCGCCTCATGCGCCAGCGCAATGTTAGCGCCAACACGATCGCCTCCTACAGGGACACGTTCCGGCTGCTGTTCATGTTCGCACAGGTGCAGCTGCGGAAGTCCCCATCGGCCCTGACGTTCACCGATTTGGACGCAACGTTCATCGGCGCGTTCCTAACCGATCTCGAAGTAAAGCGCGGCGCCAGCGCGAAGACGCGTAACCTGCGTCTGACCGCCATCCGATCCTTCTTCAGGTTCGTGTCCTTCGAGGAGCCGGCACAGAGCGCGCTGATCCAGCGCGTGCTCGCCATACCGAGCAAGCGCCACGATAAGCGACAGGTGCACTTCCTGACGCGCGCCGAGATCGAGGCGGTTCTCGCGGCGCCCGATCGAACGACGTGGCTTGGCCGCCGCGATCACACCTTGCTGCTGGTCGCGGCCCAGACGGGCTTGCGCTCTCCGAGCTGACCGGCCTTGACCGGCATGCCGTCCACCTCGGGTCTGGCGCACACGTACGATGCGTCGTAAAGGGCGGAAGGAGCGGACCCCTCCGCTGACCACACTCGCTCGGTGCGCGCTCCAGGCATGGCAAGGAGCCGTTACGTAAAGGAGCAACATCGTTGTTCCCCAACGTGCACGGGGGCCAGCTCAGTGCCGACAGAGTCCAGTCGCTCCTGGGAAAGCATGTTCGCGTCGCTCAGAAGAGTTGCCCGTCCTTGAAGGCCAAGAGCGTGTCACCGCACGTGCTGAGGCACAGCGCTGCGATGGAACTGCTGCAGGCCGGCGTCGACTGCTCCGTGATCGCGCTGTGGCTCGGTCATGAATCGGTCGAGACGACGCAGACGTACCTGCACGCTCACCTCGCCCTCAAGGAAGCTGCCCTGGCGAAGCTTAAGCCGTACGAGCGCGGCAAACGGCAAACGAACCCGCTTCCAGCCGAACGACCGCTTGCTCGCCTTTCTGGAGGCGCTCTGATCGACCAGACTATGCCCAGTGGAATGGGGCTGCCCTGCACGCGATCGACGGTGCCAGCGTGACAATTGCGTGCCATACCAAACCCGTTCGGCATAGTTCGGCGGGCGGCATAAACGGCTAAAATGAACGGCGTCGATCCGCAGGCCCGGCTGGCTGATGTTCTTGCCCGCATTGCCGCTGATCCGGCCCGTCGACTAGTTTAGCTAGTGCCGCGCTGCGAGATCGCGCCTGTGCCAGCGGTCGTAATTCGCCCTGCCACGACGCTTTCTGGGCCTGAGATCACGGATGCCGACAGGTTCGGCGCATGCTCGCCGAGCAGCGCCAAGATCGCTTTCTGGAAATCGCCAGTCGAGATGCCGCGCAGACAGAGCATCGGTAGCAGGGCATTCCCCTCATCGTCCGCAGGGCCCCACAGCGCCAGGATCGCTTAAGTGAAGCGGATCCGATCGGCTCCGGTCGCACCATGGTCTTCGACCTTGGGCTGGCCGATCTCGATCGCGCCGAGCGGCAGCAATCTCTACGGGCAGAGCCAAAGCCGTACCGCACAACACGGCGCGGCCATTCGGCAGGTTTAGCTCTGCCGTCGTCGCCAGAAATGCCTGCAGCTCGATCTCTACGACCCAGGCGAGTAGCTCAAGGGCTTCGTTCCGCCGAATTTCTGTCAGTGAATCGTCAACCGCAGACCGCCGACGAAAGGCCGGCATGTTGGTCGCACCGGTCATCGAGCATTGCTCTCCTCAAAAGGTTCTGACAGGCGCGACGCGCCGCCTCTCTCCACGCGTCATCACCACTTCATTGTATAGCTCCTTCGCCAGAGGGATCATTGGCAGCCTTCAGAGGAACAAAGATGATGGCCGCCGGCGGGAGCGACGCGTTTTCCACTTTACAGCTCACCGAGGTCGTCAATCGCCAGTGCAGGTGCCGACGTTGGCGTTGCTCAAGAACTCTGTATGCCTCGCGACCATTTATCAGACGTCATCGCGTGCAGCCCAGCAACGAGCAGCTCCTCACCGCGGATCCATCTCCATCGACACGAACGCGGCACGATGCGGCGCACTCCTTGTGAGTCGGTTTGGCCTCTCTGATACAGTACTGGCGTGGACGATGAATAGATCGATCGAGCTTACCATTGCGGCTTCTTGTCCTATCGTTATGAGGAGCTATCGTGATGAGTTGGTCTTTGCTTAAAGAGCGAGTTGTACCTCCATAACGAGGACCACGACCCTGCCTACTCTAATGGGGAATACTATATTGACTCCTGGAAGAAACGGTGTTGCTACGTATCTGCATTCTAGCAAGAGAAATGTCGAGGGCCAGCTGCGTGGACGCGGACCGCGGCTTCCGAGAATGAGCTCGCAGGCTTACTCGACGTACTGGTTTGAACTAGCTCTTCACAAGTGCATGTCGAGACCGGACCCGGCTGCTTGCTAGCCGAAACTTCTTCGGAATTCAAAATTTGTCTGTTGCGATTAGCGCAGGAATCGATATGAGCGACAAAACCAACGCCGACATGTTCAGCGCCATCGGCCTCACAGTGCCGCTGCAGTATGATGCGTTCCGGTACATTTGGCTGACCAGCTTACTGTTTAATCTCGGCGTGCTGATCCGGGGAGTCGGCGCGGCTTGGGCGATGACGCAGATGACAGCGTCGTCCGAAAAGGTCGCTCTTGTGCAGACCGCAGTAATGCTGCCGGTTATGCTGATTTCGATGCCAGCCGGGGCAATTGCCGACATGTATGATCGGCGCATCGTAGGCCTGGTCTCGCTCTCCATCTCGCTCGCGGGCGCGACCGCGTTGACGACATTCGCCTGTTTCGACCTCATCACCCCGAACCTCTTGCTCGCATTGTGCTTCGTGATCGGCTGCGGCTGGGCGCTGTTGAGTCCAGCTTGGCAATCCTCTGTTAGTGAGCAGGTGCCGCCGGAAGCGCTTCCCGCAGCAGTTGCGCTGAACAGCATCAGCTACAATCTTGCGCTCAGCGTGGGGCCAGCCGTCGGCGGCATTGTGGTGGCAACGGCGGGCGCGGTAGCCACGTTCGCGCTCAGTGCATTGCTCTATTTGCCGTTGATGGTCGCATTGTTCCATTGGCGACGCATTACAGAACCTTTTCGTCCGCCACCTGAAAGGCTCAACCGCGCCATCGTTTCGAGCTTGCGCTACATCACCAATTCACGATCTATCAAGATCGTCTTGATCCGCACGATGGTGACGGGTGCGATCGGCAGCGGCATTGTCGCCCTGATGCCGCTGGTCGCCCGCGATCTTCTGCACGGTGGCGCCAAAACCTATGGTATCATGGTCAGTGCCTTTGGTCTGGGCTCGGTGATCGGCGCGCTCATAGTCACGGAGCTGCGCAGCCGGATGAGCGACGAAAGCGCGATCTGCGCTTGTGCGCTCTCGATGGGCGGTGCGATTGTCGCGGTCGCGCTTAACCGTGAGCCGGTGTTGACGGCCGCCTCGCTGATCGTGTCGGGCGGTGCGTGGATGATGGGGTGGACGCTGCTCAACATTGGCGTGCAGCTGTCTGCGCCACGCTGGATGGTGGGCCGTTCGATCGCAATCCACCAGGCCGCGGGATCAGGCGGCATTGCCTTTGGCAGCTGGGGTTGGGGCCATCTGCTCGATTTTGCGGGCGTCCAAGCGGCGCTCCTGGCCTCGGCTGGCCTAATGCTGGCTTCACCACTATTGGGGCTTTGGCTGCGCATTCCGAGGAGCACCCAGCGGGAATAACCGGACTATTCGGGATTTCCGGCTAAGAGCGATGCCTCCCAAGCCCCGTTCGGCGCACCCATCCGGCGTAGCTTTCAATTACCCACAAATGCTTGATTCATTGCGGTAGTCCTGATCGAAAAATCTGGAATCGGATGAATCGCTTGTGATTCATTGTCGGGCACCTGAATCGCGACGGCGAGGTGCCTTGATGTGTTCAAGCGGGACGACGTGTCGTTGGTCGGCTGAGCCGGATGATGGTGATGAAAGTGCCCTCGAACATTGGACGGAGCGCGAGATCGACAAGACAGCGTTCAAGGATGCCCGTCTCGGTCAACGATTTAGCGAGCGGTTGAAGCAAATTGGTGACGGCATGGGCGGGAGCATACCGTTCGCGTGCCAGGACTGGGCGAACACGAAGGCGGCTTACTGCTTCTTCGCCAACGAGCGCGCGGAGGAAGCCGACATCCTCAGCGGTCACTTCGCCGCCACGCGCGCGCGTTACGATGATTGTAGAGGCCCGATCCTCCTTATTCAGGACACGACGAAATTCTCCTACCAGCGCGCAAACACGAGCGCTATTGGCCTGACCAAGAGCGTCAACAGCGGCCGGGATAAGGACGGCCGTTGGCGCCATCACACGGTCTGCCGGAATGCTGATGCATTCCAGTCTCGCCGTGACCGTCGAGGGCCTACCGCTGGGCTTGGCGGCGGTGAAGTTCTGGACACGGAAAAAGTTCAAAGGCACGGCGCAGCTCAAGAAGATCAACCCAACCCGCGTTCCGATTGAGAAGTAGGAAAGCGTTTGCTGGCTTGACAATCTCAAGCACGGCGCGTTGCATTCATATCGGCGACCGTGAAAGCGACATCTACGAATTATCTTGCCTGACGCAAAAGCTTGGCGCTCACTTCCTTGTCCGCGCCTGCGTCGATCGGCTGGCAGGCGATGGCGGTCATACGATTGCAATCGAGATGGAAGAGACCAGCGTCAAGGGCTTGCATTACATCGACGTGCGCAACGACAAGGGAGAGATGACGAAGGCCGCGCTGGAAATCAAGTTCAAGCGGATCGCGGTCTTGCCTCCCATCGGGAAGCAGAAACGTTATCCAGCCCTCGACCTGACGATAATCATGCCACCGAGCGCGGTACGCCAAAAGGCCGTAAACCAATTGAGTGGAAGCTCATCACGGACCTAGCCGTCCGCAGTCGCTCTGAAACAATCGAGAAGATCAACTGGTACGCCATGCGGTGGAAAATCGAGGTGTTCCACGATCCTGAAATCGGGCTGCAAGGCGGAAGACTCAAAACTCCGGACCGCGGAGCGACTTGCCAATCTAATGGCGGCCTTCTGCATTCTGACCTGGCGCGTCCTCTGGCTCACCATGCTCAATCGCATCGCCCCAGACGCGTCACCGAAGCTCGCATTGATGGACACCGAGATCGCGTTGCTCGATCGACTCATCAGCGGCGCCTGACCATCGACGATGTGGCCCTGGAACCCTTGCATTTTATCTTACCAAACGTGCACGATTGGGTGGCTACCTGGCCAGGGCGGGCGATCCGCCGCCTGGAAATGTTGTCATCTGGCGCGGCCTCTCGAGACTCACAGATATCGAACTCGGCGCCGAAATCGCAGCGGCTGGAAATGTGGGTAATTGAAAGCCGGCGTAGACCGCGGGGTCGGTTGGATGCGCGGCCAGCGTCTAAGCGATTCCGGATTCTCTTTATAAACTTGAATGAGCTCGATGAGACGCTCGATGCGGAAGTCGGTGAACGCTTGAACGCCGTCTTCGCCAACGCCAAACACCCAAATGGCGCCGTCCTCGATCTTCATTTCGTTGGCGACATCTCGTACCCAATCTTCATCTTCGCCGAGGTCTTTCGCGACCTGGGTGATGGTCGTGACGTGATGGACCTTGTTGACGTGGGTGGTCATGCTGCTCGAGCGTCGATCGCTGATGATGCTGGCGTCCAATTCCAGGGCAGCAGCTCGTGTAGACTAGAGCATGCTGTTTTTATACGGAAACATAGCCTGAGTTTTTGAGGTAGTTGGCGCACTCTTCGGCAGAGAAGAGATCGAGGAGTTCGCCGACCTTTTGCCAGGTTGCCTCGACGTCACGAGGCTCGGCAGCTCGGACCAAGTGTTTGAGTTTGGCGAAAACTTGCTCGATCGGATTGAGGTCTGGACTGTAGGGCGGCAGGAAGAGCAGATGCGCTCCCTTGGCACGGATGGCATCGCGGGCCGACTTGCCCTTGTGACTACCGAGATTGTCGAGGATGACGACTTCGCCCCTTGTCAGGGTGGGCGCCAGCACCTTTTCGACATAGAGCGTGAACAACTCGCCATTGATGGGACAGTCAATGACCCAGGGCGCGCTGATGCGGTCGTGACGTAGCGCCGCGATAAAGGTCATGGTCTTCCAATGACCGAACGGTGCATATGCTTGCAGGCGCTGCCCACAGGGTCCCCAGCCGCGCAGCGGCGCCATGTTGGTCTTGATCCAAGTCTCGTCGATAAAGACCAGGCGCGAAGCATCGATCCTGCCTTGATGCGCCTTCCAGCGGGTCCGCTTACGGGCGACGTCGGGACGGTTTTGCTCGGTGGGATGAATTGTTTTTTTTTGAAGCTGAGCCCCTCGGTGTGAACAAAAGTCCACACCGCCCGCACGTCTGTCTTGATCCCGCGCGCGGCCAGTTCCTGCGTCAACTTGCGTAAGGTGAAATGGCCCCGAGCGAATGCGCTTGCGTAGCCACTCGGCATTGGCGTCCGGCAGAACCCGCCTCTTGTGGCCGCCGATCTTGCCAGGCGCAAGGCTTCCCGTATCTCGCCTCAGGTTCTTCCACTTCGTCACACAGGAGGGACTGATCTGTAGCGCCTCTGCGATCGAACGAACTGTCTCGCCCGCGTCAGCCCGTGCCAAGGCCCGCTCCGGATGTCTTCCGAGTACGGTCGCGTCATCCATGCTGGCCTCCGTCACCAGCACGGAGTTTGAATCAGAAATCCACCCCTCTGGGAATCCCGATTCCAGCGAAAAACAACATGCTCTAGCACCTGATCCGAGCCGCGGAGTTCCAAGACCTCAAGGTAATCTGGCGAAAGCTCAGTGAATTCCTCGACCTCTTCTCAAGCCTCCGCGGGCAAACTGAGTTGTCGCCCGGAACGAGCTTTGTCCAGTTGACGACCCTGATGTGCTGGTTGTCCTAACAAAACTTGTTGCAACGTCAACAGCCATATCAATCTGGAGTTCATCACACAAGTTTCCTGAGAGTTGTGGCAGAAGCTTTTGGCGGGAGACAAAATCTAGTCAGCGGACTTGGTCCATTTCAAGGACGGGTTAACGCCTCGATAGTAGATTGTTCGACTGGCCTATAGCGGGCAGACGTCGGTGGCCGCGCCCAGCCGCAGGCATCTGTCCGTGCGGCGCCGACGCGGTTTGTATGGAGGTCGCGACCAAGCTAAAAATCTGCCGTTTGCGTCCGCTTCCATGTAGGAATTTCCGCTTGTTTCTAAAAATTTGTCGTTCTACCCATGCGCCCTAGTTTCTCGGGCATGAATCTTGAGGGCCAGCTTCTCGCGCACCTCCTCTGAGCTCATCACCCGTGCTCCAATGGAGTTGAGAATCAGCACTGCCTGCTCGACGAGCTCGGCATTTGTCGCGAGCCGCCCACGGGATAGGTACAGGTTGTCCTCCAAGCCTACCCTCACGTTGGCGCCCACCAACGGCGCCAAGGCTACATAGGGGAGCTGCATCCTTCCGATGGAGAAAGCCGAGTAGATGGTGCGCGGCGGTAGCCGATGCACTAGCGCCATGAGCGTGGTCAAATCGTTCGGCGCGCCGTACCGAATTCCCATGCACAATTGGATCAACGGCGGCTCATCGATCAGCCCCTCTTTGATGAGCTCGTGAATATGTATCAAGTGGCCGGTATCGAATACCTCGAGCTCAGGACGAACGCCAAGCTCTTTTACACGTTTGGCCATCGCTCGCAGCATGCCATGAGTGTTGACCATCACGAACTCGTCCACGGTGCCGAAGTTCATCGACCCGCAGTCCAGTGTGCAAATCTCCGGGCGCAGCTCTTCAATGTGTACCAGCCGTTCAAGCGCGCCTGGCATGTCCGTCCCCGCTGCCGGCGGCAGCGGAGAGCCCGGCCCACTCAGTACGAGGTTGCATCCAACACCCGCCGTCAGATTTATCACCGGATTGACATCCGACTCCCGGATGCGCTGCACTACTGCCCGAAACAGTGCCGGATCCCGGGACCCCCGCCCGGTCCTCGGATCACGTACGTGAATGTGTACCACCGCCGCGCCCGCTCGCGTCGCATCAATCGCCTCCTCAGCGATTCGCTCCGGGCTTACTGGCACATTCGGTTGTTTCGGCGTCCCTCCCCCTGTAACAGCGCACGTGATGAATACGTCGGAAATCATCTCACCTGTCTCCTCTTGCTCACGTCTCACCAATCATAAGCCTCATTCCATGCCGTCAATTCTTCAGAAGTTATGCGCGCTTGGTTCGAGGCACCGGCGTCAGCGCATTCATGTGGATCGACATCGGAAAATTCTTTGCAAGCCCGCTGCGAACCGGTTGAGTGCGACAGCTCAGTGCAGCAATTGGCGTGCCACTCGCGGAAAACCCTCTATGGCGTCCAGACACGAAAGATGGCGTTAGCTTTTAAATGCTATTGTAATCATGCTGACCGTGTTTCCGACCAAGAGTAGTGAATCGAACAAAGTGAGATAATTGCGCGTAGCGTGAAGTCGATCGCTATTTTTTCGTGCGACCCTTGAACGCTGCTTGAAGATGAAGGTTCATGTGGGAGCTAACGGTCGATGCGATCGCAAAGAGCGCCTTCTTGGGAAGAAGCGTCGTCGCTTGGAACGAACGGCAGCTACCGTGCGTAGGCGATACGCTCCGGAATCGTGTTATTGCCGAGTATCACCCTGTAAGAAGATCCACACACAATCTAGTTCAGTGCAGACCGTGAAGGTCCAGGAACGCGTGAGGCGTCCTCGAAGCCCACGTGATCGGGCGATCGACGGCCAAATATAAGCTCGATGGTGCGTTTGGACCTGATCGTTGCATCGAGCGGCGACAAGTTGCGGACCGTCTCGCGTCCACGGAAATGGCCCAACCCGGGCCCATCGGGAAGTTTTCCCGTCTGAAGGGAAGGCTATGAATACCTTCTATTCGGCATCAGCGACTTGATCGTGGTGCCGAGGGAAGCGTTCACCGCTAGCTGTTGGACGTGAAGGGCGAAATAGGCAAGAGCCGCCGCCGCGAGGCCTGATCGGAAGGACCACGAATCAAACATGCGGGCCAATTAACAAGAGTAGGATTGTAAGGTGCCATGTCGAAGAGCGGGAAACACACATCGGGAAGTCCATATCCATCAAACACGCAACGTGGCTCCGGCCGTCGTGCATCGAAGGCCACTGAACGTTCCCGGGGGAGATCTGTCGGCGTCGCTGGACGGCCATGGAGGCGATGGTGAGGTCGGGTGACGATCTGGAAGAGGCTTTTATAGGTCACGCCGGCGAAGCTATTGCGCACTGTCAAGCCGAAAAGGGGAGCAATTGCTAGCCAGAATCGCAAGGATGAAGGATCATGGCAGAATGCGGCCGCGTGCCCACAAGCCTGTACTCGCCAGAGACTGCGAATGTATCTCAGGCGACAACGGCAGAACGGGCAGAACCGACCTAACGAATTCGCTGCTTGCCAAAGTTCAAGGCATCGGTGGTCGCCCGGCCTCTGGCGCATGCCTAGTTCGAACGCGACAACTTCCTTGATGCTCGCGGTCTCCCACGGATACTGGTTTCTGCGCCAGCTTACTCAGTTGAATCGCGTGGTTCGGTCCTGTATGCCCGATGGTGATGGAAGGGTGCCTGTTGACCTGCCACTGAGTTTTCATCCGGTGGCGGTTAGAGTCTCGGAGTTTTGTACGCCAAGTGGCGCGGGTGGAGCAACGGACGATCGGCGGAGCTGGTCGGGGTTGCGCAGCCGGTCGTCCGTTGCGGTGAGGTGGGCGGCATAGGCCGCTGGGGCGCATTGCCTCGCCTTAATTGTTACCGGATGCTGAGCCGTTGCCTCACGTAAATTGCTCCCCTGAGTCGGGGACGAGCGGGGGCGCAGATGGGGCGGCTGAGCATGGCAACGCGGAAGGAACTGACGGCGGCGGCAGGCGTGCGTTATCGGCATTCGGATCGCGCGAAGAAGGCACGAATATTAGATGAGTTCGTCGACATCACTGGGTTTCATCGCAAGCATGCGATGCGACTACTTCGAGGCCAGGAAGACGCACGCCCAGGCCGACGGCCGCGACGTCGGATCTATAATGAGGCAGAACACAACGCGCTCGTGCTCCTTTGGGAAGCGTCAGACCGGATCTGCGGGAAGCGGCTGAAGGCGTT
>NZ_FOVU01000025.1 GCF_900115265.1 Bradyrhizobium sp. Ghvi
TGGCGGCGGGCCCTACCATTTTTTTGAAAGGAGCTCGCGAAGGGCGGCTGCATCGAGCATCTGCTCGGCAAGAAGCTTCTTCAGCTTCGCGTTCTCCTCCTCCAGGGTTCTCAGCCGCTTGGCCTCGGAGACATCCATGCCGCCGAATTTGGCCTTCCAGTTGTAGATCGTCGCTTCGGAGATCCCGTGCCTGCGAGCCAGATCGGCCGTCTTCGCCCCGGCCTCATGCTCCTTCAACACCGCGATAATCTGCTCTTCCGTAAACCTTGCTCGCTTCATCTGTCCGTCCTTCTTCAGGCCGGACTCTAACTACTTCTGGAGGAAATACTCAGTGGCAGGTCAAAGGCATTGCCGACCGCGCCTATCTCTCAGCGGCCCTTCATTTGGATGGTCAGTGGAACGCAATGCGAAGGGCCGGGCTGCATATTCTGCCGACCGAAGGAAAGTCGAACATCCTTCAGTTGCTGACGATCGCTCAAGAGCTGGAGATTCCCTCTTTTGTCATATTCGATGCCGATGGCGATGAAACGCATCCCGCCCGTCGGCGCCGCCAGGAGGTCGACAATAAGGCGTTGCTGACAGCTCTCCAGCTAGAATGTGGCGCCTTCCCGCCGCAGATTGTGTGGAATGACTGCTGTGCGATCTGGCCTAACAATATCGAAGATTCGGTTAGGCTGTGTTTTGACGCTGCGGATTGGGACAGGATCAACAATGAGGCTCGGCGCGCCATCGACCCGTCTGCCGGAGGTCTTGGGAAAAATCCTGCGTTGATTGGCGAGCTGCTTGCCGTGGCGTGGGCTGAGGGTAAAAGGCCCGAGGTTTTGGTGGAGCTCATGAAGCGGCTGCATGCATTTGGCGACCAGAAGGAAGCCGCAGCATGATGAGAACACCGGTCCGATCGGCGACATTGGTCTCTGTGGGCTACGATGAAGTCAAACAACTGCTAGAAATCGAGTTTCGAAAGAGTTCCGTCTATCAATACTCAGGGGTGCCAAAGTCGGTCTACAAGCAGCTGATGGCCGCCTCATCGAAGGGTAGGTTTTTCGACCAGCGTATCCGAAACCAGTTCAAGACCTTGAGACTCTCCTAATCCGAACGTGCTTTGACGGCCATCTCACAGGCGGGTGACTTTGTCCGGAGGGCGCTCGGCCCTGCGGAGCTCCTTGCGTTTTTTTGGGCATTACGGAGACGGCAGCCGAAGCGCATCTCGAACGCCTTTCCTCTCTAATTTTGATCGCTAGCCCACTCGGGCCGGGCATTCTCGCTAAATCTCGCACTTCTCAGAACTGGTAGGAGAAGGTCGGTCGCATTCGGCGTATTCGTGGCGAGCACGGTGGCATGCGACTAGCGTCATAGCGTCCTTCACCCGCAACGAGGTTTGATGTCGCTCCATTCTATAAGTCGCCCGACAATTCAGCGACTGTTCGCGATGCGAGCCGGCATGCCTACGTCACCTGCGCCTCAGCCGGTCACGAGGGCACACGATGACTCCGCTCCTCGACTCCACCTCGCGTAGCTCGGCCACAAGAATCGTTCTTGTTGGCAGGAATCGGGCCGGTTGCTGGGTCGCGCTTGAAGAACGGGGCTGCTTTGGCGGCCTATTTGTCAACCGCGACCAAGCCATAAAATATGCGCTGGTCGAGAATGGAGGCCATCCAGAGAGCATCATCGAGGTCACGCGTGAGATTGAACTGGAGATTCGTACCAGCCCATGAGCGGCGCAGCGAGGTTTCGCAAACAGATGGGGCGAGCCGAACATTGCAGACATCAGCCCAATGCAGGATTGCCATACCCGCCACTCGCGTCCATGCCGCACGCGAATACGACGTTAGAGCTTAAGCAGAGCAATCCACCTGAACTGCCGACCCACATCCATAACGAAATGCCCCGCTTTTTCTTCCCGTGTCACCTATTATGCGATCAAGATCTCACCTCACCTAGTGGTCCGCGGCGCCCCGCAGAGACGATCGGCGACGAATTAGAAGCACGCCTACCCATAGTAACAGCGCCTGTATGTCGGCTATGCAGCTGCGGCCGCGCAATTCACTCGCGTTCCGCCGCAGCGACCTACAGTTGCCCGTTACATTTCGCTAGATCTGCGTCAGCAGAACCGAACCGCGGCCGTTACTCGATAAGACGCAAACGTCGCGCCTTGACGACGCATTGGGTACGGCTGGTCGTTTCCAGCTTTCGCATCGCATTCTTGACGTGAAAGTTGACGGTGTTCTCGCTCACTTTCAAGATGACTCCGATGGCCCAGGATGACTTCCCTTCCTCGACCCATCGCAAGCATTGTCTTTCCCGTTCCGACAGCACAACCTCTTGCACATCCGCCATGAGTTTCTCCTGGAGCCGAGAGGACGTGGAACGAGATCAGCAAATGCCATACCAGTCAGCGGCACCGCAAACTCTCGCGGCAGGACAGGATCGTAGGAGATTGACGGCTCACTTCTCCGGAAGACTGCCATCCAACTACAGCCCTATCAACGCAATCGCGACATATGTCGCAAACGCAACAGCAGTAACTACGACAACCATAGGAGCCGATGTTCGCTCAACATCGGTGTGAGCTGGATATTATCTTTTGGCCAAGCGTTCCTCCCGCAAGGGGGGGGAATGCTCTGTGAGGGGCCGTAGCGCCCGGCTTGCGAGCCAACGTCTCGGCTCGGATACACCCATAACAAGCCCCGCGCTCGGCGCCGATCCTCTGGCGATCATGCAAGCTTTTACGTCCCAATCAACTACCAGCGCTGGTCATTGATCGGCATCCCACCAAAAAGGTATGAGCAGTGCAGTCTGCGCCAATTGAAGGCCGGCTTCCAGGATTTCTGCATGAAGTATCAACTACAATCCGCTCCGCCGAAGGCAAGTCATCAATGCACTCGGCCATCGCCTGTTGAAATGCTTCGCGCCGAGGTCTGCTCGAATGGTGAGCTCTCGTATCTGATGGAGGCGCATGATGGCCTGTCCGCTACGATCGCCGAGCGCTCCGGGTTCAAGGGGCTCTGGGCGTCTGGTCTGTCGATTGCCTGTTCTCTAGGTTACCGAGACGCGAATGAAGCGTCGTGGACCCAACTTGTCGACGCCGTTGAGCGGATCGTGGATTCAAGCCAACTTCCTGTCCTGGTCGACGGAGATGGCGGCTTCGGGAATTTCAACAATGCTCGCCTCCTGGCTCGCAAGCTCCTCCAGCGCGGTGCAGCCGGCCTCGCACTGGAGGACAGCTGTTTTCCGAAGATGAACTCGTTTGTTGGGGATAGGCACCCCCTCGCCGACATCGACGAATTCTCGGGCCGCCTCCGGGCAGTGAAGGATACAGTCGCAGACGACTTGGTTCTGGTGGCAAGGATCGAGGCGTTGATCGCTGGGTATGAGATGGACGAAGCACTTTTGCGCGCTCACGCCTACGCCGACGCAGGAGCCGATGCGATCCTCATTCATTCGCGAAGGAACACCCCGGACGAAATCCTTTCGTTCGCGCGCGCTTGGCAGAGCAGATTGCCCGTCGTGATCGTTCCGACGAAATACTACCGAACGCCGATCTCTGTATACCGTAAGGCCCGCATCTCCACGGTGATCTGGGCCAACCACTCCATGCGAGCGGCAATAAAGGCAATGCGGCAAGTCTGCAGTCGCATCATCGCTGAGGAAAACATCGCAAGCGTTGAGCCGAATATTGCTACTCTCGACGAAGTCTTCGACCTTTTGAAGTACGACGAACTCGCCCGTGCGGAAGCGTTATATCTGCGGCCCTATACTGAATTGCGCAAATAAATGTTTCCTCGACACAGGAGCATATTCGTTGCCCAAGCCTACCGTCCTGGACTTCCTGCTACCTGGCCAGGTGCGACCCAAATTGATTTCGCTGTACTGAGATGTCCTTAGATGGCCTAGCACGTCTCACTCGGCCGAAATACGCATTTCGCCATCTGGGCAGCACCCCGAGGTACCGGATCCATGGCCTCCCTCCTCTTTGAAAAAAGGACCGACGAGGACCATTTGCCGGCCGCCACGCTTGGAGCCCGATTTTCAAGGGTCCGGCAGGGTTGACTTCGCTTCAGCAAGCACACGCTGCGGGCAACCACACTCGTCGGTGTTTCACTTTAGGGGAACGACGAAAAGGAACTGAATTGGTGATCGACGCTCCGAAGAACGCCGTTATTCTCGCCGCCGGCTGCGGCTCTCGCCTGCGTCCTCTGACAGATCTGAGGCCGAAGCCGCTCATCGAGGTCAATGGCATTTCGATTCTTCACAATGCTTTGCGCAATCTTGAAACTGTTGGCGTGGAAGAGGTGACGATCGTCGTGGGTTACCGCAAAGACGCCATTCAGTATGCCTGCGGCAGCCGCTTTGGCGGGCTCAGAATCAAATATGTCGAGTCGACTGTTTTTGAGCGCACCGGAAGCGCCTATTCTTTGTGGCTGGCGCGCGACGCTCTTCTCTCTGGAGACTGCTTTCTTCTCGAGGGCGACGTCTTTTTCGAAGAGGACGCGTTGCGATATTTGATGATCTGCCGGGGGACTGACGTCGCTGCAGTCGTTCCCTTCGATGCTTGCATGGAAGGATCAGCCGTTCTGCTGTCGCAGAACGGCTTCATCTCAGGCTTTCGAATGAAGCAAACGGCGTCAAATCTTGTTGCGGATGGCCCAAAGCTATTCAAGACGATGAATCTATTGCGTCTCTCGGCGCCGACACTCAAGGCAACGATCATTCCCGCGCTGGACGATATCATCGCTGCCGGGGCTAGGCAGACCTACACCGAAGCACTTTTGGGTTATCTGATAGAAAAACGAGGTCTACAGCTCGCCGCGGCGCGATGCGATGGCCTCAACTGGTACGAAATCGATAATGCTGAGGATTTGCAAATTGCCGAGCGCATTTTCAGGAACCGAATGAACCCCTACACGCCCAGACGTGATTTGCAGACTAGGTGACGGTCCAATGCTAAAATATCTTTGGGATCCAGCGAACGCCATAACGATCACAGGTCTCCTCTTTTCCTCCACCAGCCTATTTCTTGCTCTCTCTGAGCGCCTCGAGCTATCTGTGGCAGCAGCGCTTTGGGCCGTTCTATCGGACCACCTCGATGGGTTTGTGGCAGGTCGTACGAAGGGCCGCGATCCAGATGTAGCAAAGATGGGAGCGAGCCTCGACGGATTTGCCGATATCGTCTATGGAGCCGTTCTGCCTGCGGTCATTGTGGTACAAGTCAGTCAGGCCTCCCCGCTCGCCCTTGCGAGCGCAACCATGCTACTGATCGCTGGTGCAGTAAGGCTTAGCTACTTTGCGAACTTTGGTCGGTCATACGATCAATGCTTCTTAGGCGTTCCCTTGTCTTACGACGTGCCGTTTCTGGCGCTCTTATTTCTTCTTAAACCTCTCATTCCTGCTGAAGCATTTTCCGACGTCGTGAGCATTGGCTTCGTGCTGCTCGCTATGGCGCATGTCGCGCCTGTTCGTGTGCCACCACTCAACGCAACAATGTATGCGGCAATAAGCATCTTCGCAGTCGCATCATCGGCGGCTTTGGCCAGTCGGTGCCTTTGATTGCGGATGGACGTATGATCCGGCGAGTGCTGCTGCGTATTACAGGGTTTTCTACCATACAGGTCACGTGATGATGTTTAGTCTCGCCAATCGCAATGTGCGCTCCCCAGTCTTTGCCGGGCAACTTTCCACACGAATCGGCTCTGAGCGATGGTTGTTCGCCGTGAGCTAATCGAGAGGACGCGATCGTTCTGGAATATTCGTCGGCCCTGAAACATTTCAGCTGGTCTCACTCATGAACAGCACTGCACAAACCAGCCCACCACTTCGGTCGGACGACATCTCTGTCCTCATCAACCGATTCCCCGGCGGCTATTGGAAATATGACATGAAGGACTTCGTCCTTCTGGTGAATCCCTATTTTCCGCCGCAAGCCTTCCTTGACGAACTCAAGGACGCTCTCCCGCGGCTTATCACCTGCTATCCCTCTCCTAACGTGGAGATGGTTCAGCTTCTTGCCGATACCGTGAAGATTCCGGCACATAATCTTGTCATTTGCAATGGCGTGGCTGAACTGATTCCCATCCTTATTGGTCGGCTCGGTATGCGGATTGCGGTCCCGGTCCCAACCTTCAATCCCTATGAAACCACCGCTTTGCCCGGACGGTTGTCGCGCTTCATCCTGCCACCGCCGGATTTTGAACTCGATGTGCAGGGCTATGCAGCGTTTGCTCATGCAAATCGTGTCGACGCCGCGGTCGTGATATCGCCGAATAATCCAACTTCGCGGATGGTTCCTTATGCGGATTTGCTATTTCTGGCTTCTGCGCTTCGAGCTCAACAGCAACTTTTATTGATCGATGAGTCATTCATCGAGTTTAGTGAATTCGGTCGAGGTGCGAGCCTGGAAAATCACTTACTCGACTTTCCCAATGTGATCGTTCTCAAAAGTCTCGGAAAGATTTACGGGACATGCGGTTTGCGAATCGGGTATGCGGCATCTGCAAATGCACAGATGATGAAAGAAATGAGAGCTGCCCTGCCCACGTGGAATGTCAACACGTTTGCGGAGTTTTTTCTAAGCAAGCTTCCTCACCTGGCGCACGCGGCAAAACAGAGTTGGATGAGGGTGGGCAGTGACAGGGACAAATTGTACGCAGGCCTGTGCAGCATCGACGGAATGAGAGTTCTGAAACCAGATGCAAATTTCGTGTTCTGCGAACTCCCGCCCCATTTTCCGGATGGGGACGTGATCGCCTCAAAGCTATTAAAAAATAGACGGATGTTGATCAGACACAATGGCGGCAAGACGCTTCAGAATGGCAAACGATTCTTGCGCATTGCAAGCCGCACCGAAGACGACAACAAGCTTTTGGTGGAAGCACTGAAAGATCATTTCTGATTAGCGCAACGGGATTTCCGCGACGGTCTGTGATGCGATAAATAGATCCTGGTCTAGCCGTGCTACCATCCAGCCAACAGTGACTCTGACGGCTGCGGTTTGATGACGTTACTGATGATGCGCCCTTTTTCGCACGGCCGCGTCAGGTCGAGATCGGCGCCGACGAGTGGCGAGCGACGGAATGCGTTCAAGACGCCAGTGGGCTTGGAGGGCGAGACGGCCTGTTGAATCGTGCGCCGGAGATTGCCGACTTCCGGCCCTTCATCAGTCAGCTTGCGCAAGTGCTCTGGTGAGGTCGCGATCGGTCTCGAGGGCCTGGAGTTCGAACCGCACAATGTCGCACTTCGTCAGCCGGGATCGGGCTCTTGCTCACTGATCGCCTCATTATATCTGGTTATACATCGGGATATTCGGCTCGCTGAAGGCCGCCGCTCGTCTGTGATCACGAGAGTGGCGTCGGCGCCAGGATCTTAAGATCCTGCCGCCGTCGGCACAAACCGTTGGTCTCTACATGACTGCACATGATCGCCTGCGCTTTGGGCGCGCGGCGATGGGCGATCGCGGGGCCAATTCGTCTCGACGAGTGCGCGCCGGATCTCGGCCTTCACCTGAAATTTTGCTGCGGGGCGAGCGCTCTACCGTTGTACTGTCGGCCGCCGACTACGACGCGCTGCGTGCCGGTCGACCTACCTTGATCGACGACTTGCTCGCCGGTCCAACTTGGACGACGAACTAGGTCGTGTACTCAAATTCGTCTAGCGGATCAGGGCGGACCATGATTCAAGCTACCGAACATCGGAGCTGGGATCATGCGCTACGATCTGACGGATTTTGAGTGGAGTGTTATCGAACCTCTTCTCCCGAAGGACCGTCGAGGTCGCAAGCCAGGCAACAACCGGCGTGTTCTCAACGGCATTTTCTGGGTTCTGCGCGCGGGAGCGCCGTGGCGCGATCTGCCCAAGCGCTACGGGCCTTATACGACCGCTTACAATCGTTTCAACCGCTGGCGCAAAGCCGGCATCTGGGACCGGCTGATGGATGCGGTCGTCAAGGCACACGATGGCAAGGTGCAGATGATCGACAGTTCGATCGTGCGGGTCCATCAGCATGCTTCCGGGGTGAAAAAAAGAAAAAGGGTGGAGATCGTTGTGTGGGCCGAAGCCGAGGCGGCCTCACCACCAAAATCCACGCACGCGTCGACGCGAAAGGTCGCCCGGTCCGCCTCATGATCACCCCCGGCGAGGCCCACGACGTGACGTGCGCCGAGGCCCTGCTCGACGGACTCGATGCGCGCGCCGTCGTCATCGCCGACAAAGGCTACGATGCCGATCGTGTTCGTGCCCACATTCGTGATCAAGGTGCGATCCCCAACATTCCCAACAAATCCAACCGGAAGAAGAGGTTCCGGTGGAAGAAGGCCATCTATCGCGAGCGCAACCACGTTGAGCGCTTCTTCAACAAGCTGAAGCAGTTTCGACGCATCGCCACCCGCTACGACAAGCTCGGCGCGACGTTCTTCGCTTTCGTTCAACTTGCTTCCGTGCGAATTTGGCTTCGATCAATTGAGTCCACACCCTAGCACTACTTTGGCAGAATGTGTCTTCGCCGCTGTTTTTCAAGGATTTGCTTTCGGCAATATGGGCACTGCTGAGGCGACGGCCGAAGGATGAGATCGACGATGGCGTGACGTACGGCGGGCATGGTTGGTTGAGGTGGAGGCCCGTTGATTCTTTTTTTTCCGCCCCGCGTATGCGAGGCGACGATGTTGCAGGAAGGCGTAGGCAATCATTGTCATGAGGGCGTGGCGATGAAGTCCTTGCCATGATCGCCCTTCGAAGTGATCAAGTCCAAGCTCCTCCTTCAACTGTTGATGCGCTTGCTCACAAATCCACCGTGCTTTGATGGTGGCGGCCAGCGTGCGCAGATCCGTCGTCGCCGGAAGATTGGCGAGATAGTATTTCTTCTCCCCGGAGGCACGTTGCTCGCCAATGAGCCAGGCTTCGTCGCCTGGGAGATGCTGCTGACCTTTATCCCATATCCGCTGCGGTGGGCCGTCGGCGGTGCGGACACGGAGAGCAGCAAATCGGGCTTTGAGCGGACCTTTCGTCCCACTACGCCAACTCACGGTTTTCCATTTGGCGCTGGCCAGCATTTGTTCTGCCGCAATCGATAAGATATCGGGCACGTGGTGCTTTCGTGGTTTGCCACGAACTTTGGTGATCGGCCAAATGAGCTTCACATCGACCGGATACACCTTCTGATGCCGAGGGATACCGACAGCCCAGGACAGCCCGCGCTCTGTTAGCCCTTGTCGAAACGGTGCGCTAAGGCCGTATCCTGCATCCGCCAGCACACATCCAAAGCGCATGTTGGCTGCTATCGCGCGGTCAATCTCGGCCAAAGCGATCTCCGGCTTGGACCGTGGCGTTCGGTGTTCGACTGGCACGCGAGCTCGCTTCAAACGAGGCAGGTCGCTTGTCCAGCTGTCAGGCAGAAAGAGACGTAACGCGACCATCACGGGCACTTCGCCACGCGCGAGTGTTAAAGACACCAGCGTTTGGCAATTTGCGGTTTTACCGAGAGCCGACGCGTATTGAGCCGCAACACCGACCGATCGCTCACCCTTCTTCGGCAGTGAGGTGTCATCAATAACAAGCACCGCATCCCTGCCGCCGACAAGTCGGTCCGCCTGGTTGATAAGCTCTGTCTCCAGCGGCGTCGCGTCCCAGACACCGTCTGCAATGAAATGGTGCAACTGGTCGTAGGTGCTCATGGCGAGGCGTTCCGCCATCGGCTGAACGCTCTTGCGATCGCCAGGGCCGATCAAACCCGCAACATACAGAGGACACATCCGCTGCCGGGTCTTATGACCCAGCCGGTCCAAGAACGGCATCAGCCAGCGTTCGAGTTCGTCTTCCCATCCCGGCATGGTCAGCCCTCCAAGAGCCGACCACCCATGAATCATTGAAAAATCGATTCGGGAATCCTATAAAACGCGCCAAAATCAACAATCTGCCAAAGTAGTGCTAGCCGAGGCAGCCATGTGGCGCGCCAAGATGCCAAGCCGCGACACGTCGCTCTGAAGTATGTCGTCGACACCATTGCCGTCTCGGAGGCGCGGGGGGTTCTCTGCAGGTGAGCGCGTGGCTGCGCTCGGTCGCCCCGTCCACAATCCACCTGAGCATACTTACGCTCGGCGAGATCATACGAGGCATTGCGCTCAAGCAGAGATTCGCCCCGAAGGCAGCCGGTCATCTCGCGGAATGGCTTCGTAAGCTCGGCCACGACAGTGCCGATCATACCTTCCAGTGACTGACCAGATCTCGTTGGAATGGGACGGGATTGGCTATCCGGCTGCGCGATGACATTGACGGGCTGATCGCAGCAACCGCGATCGTCCACGACCTCACCTCTCAGAATAAACTAGGACACTCGGGGTCAAGTACGGACAGTACCCATCGATCAAACCGGCCAAGGTTGGCAGGCTTTCTTTTCCAACAAAATCGATCACTTATAGAAATGCACTTGAGTTGCCGAGGCCTTGGCAACGCTTGGCGGTTCCATATGCGGGAGTTGCACAGTTAACGCAGGCCGGATAAGGCGCTGAACGGAACGTTTGCAGTTCAAGCATCCAACTAAGACGGGCCGCGTCACGGTCCCACATCCCAAGATGGGATAACCCGATCGGAACGCTCAAGAGCATCGAGAAACAAGCCGATTTGAAGTTAGAATGACAGCGCATAGAGAGGGCCATCGGCCCATCCAAGGAGGGGAGCTTTCATGCGACACTACATTGCCCTGATCCATATAAGGACGCGGCCAGCGATTACGGCGTTTCTTTTCCTGATCTTCCCGGCGTGATCACCGCTGGTACGGATCTGGACGATGCGCGCGCTATGGCCGCTGAAGCCTTTGCCCTTCATCTACAGGGACTGGCGGAGGATGGCGAAGCCGTACCTGAACCCTCCTCTCTCGAGGAGATCATGGCGAGCGCCGAGAATAGAGAGGGCGTTGCCGTGCTCATTGAAGCACCTGCGGAAGAGGTAAAGAGTGTGCCCGTCAACGTCACCCTTCCCGCCGACGTTTTGAGCGAGATCGACCACTATGCCGAACAGCACGGCTTCACTCGATCCGGTTTTCTTGCGCAGGCCGCGAAGAAAGCGATCGCTGCCTGACCAGAGCTGCATCTGATCAAGCTGCACCGTCTCCAAGGCCGCAAGTTGTTGCGGCTGAAGTCGCACGCCAATCAGCGTCGCGCAGGGAGTGGGCCCCGAAGGGCTTATACGAAGCAGAGGACCGTAACATCGTCGAGACGTTATCACCCAGCCTTTCTTGAAGTGGAAGATCCGGTTCGTCTTGGCCGCCGGACAGGGTTTCGCGGGATGCGATCGCACGCGACACTGAGGTGACCGAGGCAACGCTCGCCTCGACAATCTTCCGGGCACGACGCAATGTCTATCCCAACCGCGCCCCGCCCGCACGTTAAGCCGTTGATCACCCCGCTTACTCTCGTGACGCGCGTTCGCCTGACCTTTTTTGGGAGCGCGCAGCGCGGCGTCGATTTCGATTCTGATGACGAGCGAACCAAGCCTGCCCACCGAACACCTCCGCGACGGCTGGGGCGACGATACCGTCAAGGTCATCTTCAATTCGGTCGAGTTCGTCGCGCGAGAACTTATGCCGCTGACGAGAGCTACGGCCAACCAGCGCATGCGCCTGGCGGTCAATCGCAGATTTCAGAACAAACGTAGTTGCTGAGGCCTCGGCGACTGCGGTCCAGCGCTAGGCCCATTTTTCGACGAATTCCACCATCGATCACAGACCGAGATACGCAGCGCGACTACTCCCTTGATGAGGTTTGCGGATCGACGCTCATTTATGTCAGGTTGCTGGGGCGTGCTACGACGTCAGCAGAATCAAAATAGACGACCTCGCCGACCTTCACACGACGAAGGTGCTGCCGGTATGCGCCGCTGCTGGCCTCGTATATCTTCTCAATCATACGATGCGGGCCCTCTCCATCATGAATAAAGACCTCTGCGAGGGCACGACCGGTCATCGTTGCCGGCTGCGAGAGGCCGAGAAGACCGAGCACTGTCGGCGCAAAATCGCAAATGCTCGATGGGACTTGTGAGGCGAAGCCGCCTTTGATCTGCGGTCCCGCCAAAATGCCGACCGACGACATCTCCTTGGCATGCAACCCGCCGTGCACTCCGAAGCCGATAGGCCCGTCCGCACTCCAAGTGCGGCCGCTAAGGCCAAATGGATCGAGCATGTTATCCGACCGGAACGAGAACAGGATGTCCGCCGATCGGGCATGGTCGGCGAACACCAAATGGCGAGCAAAGCTGCCTGGTGCAATTCCGTCGACCGCGCCACCCGCGGTGAACACCGGTCCGCACCAGGGCCTTTCCATCATCGCCCCGACCGCGCGGCGGATAAGGCGTTCCGATGGCTCGGTGAGGTAAATTGCTCCGACCTGCCCAGGTATGACGATGGCATCGATCCCGGCCGCCGGTGTCGGGCCGCAGCGCAGCCCCGCAGCCTCTAGCGTCTCGAATAGATCGGCCTGCGCATGGACGGTCACGTGTCCATGATCGGAGGCGGCGATCAGGTGCACGCCTTGGGATAAGCCCTCAGCCTCCCACCAATCGAGCACGCGGCCAAACTGTCGATCGACAAAGCTGATTGCTTCAAGCGTCCTTGGCGCGCCAGTCCCACAATCGTGCGAGGAGATATCGGGCTCGCCGAAGGAGAGGATTGCGACGTCGGGCCGAAGCCGAGGCCAGATGACGGCGAGAAACGCTGAAGTCAGAAAGGCTTGAGAGGCAAGATCCGGAGTGCCCGTGGGCGGGGGCGGTGGCGTCGGCCCAAGCAGAGTCTCCACTTCTGTGAGCATCTCGGCCGAGGTCGCGATGCGAGGGGAGTGACCGGAGAGCGTCACTTGGCCAAACTTTCGAGCCTTATGGTTCAGCAGGCGCGTTGCGCCCGCCGAGTTGGAAGCCAGGACCGTGAATGTCCTGCCGTTCGCCGCGAGGATCTCGCCAAGTGACGGCACACCTAGCAGATGGCCGCCGCTAGCGATATCAAGATCCTCGATCATGCGCGCATCACTCGTGTCGACGGAGCGCGGAATCGGCGACTGCCGGTCGAGATATGAGTTTCCAACGATGCCGTGGCGATCCGGCGTCGCGCCCGTCACGAGGCTCGTGAGCGCTATTCGTGTTTCGCTGGGATAGACGGAGCGCTGCCGGGCCAGCACCGCACCGCGGCGCTGCAGCCTGACCAGATTCGGTGTGAGTGATGGCTTGACGAGATCGGGTCGAAGCCCGTCGAACAGCACGATGAGAACCCGACTCCGGTGCGGTCGTTCGAACATGATCGAAAAGCTTTCGTCTAGCTGCGAGGTAGCGGAGCGGGCGAGGCCAGGACTTGGCTGAGGTACCAGCGCCATCGACTGGAGCCGGCGCTGATTTCTAGCGCTAGCGCAATGCGGGTACGGAGCTCCCGGCTATGCTGACAACGCCGGGCTAACGTGTCGGACCGGCCCCGAGCCCGGACTAGCCGCTCGCGAGCGCCAGCAGCTCTCCTCAGCCGCAGTCTGGGCCGAGTTGGAATGGAAAGCGGCTGCAGTGTCAGCAATTTGGTCTGAGCATGATCGCCTGATGTACGTCTCCAGGCGCAGCGCAAAGCCTCGGAATTCATCACAGCTCCCGAGGGCCGCCGAACCTCGACGGGACTGATGTGAGTCGTTTCGCGTGGCGGCTTGATTTCCAGCGATGCATCTCGTGTGCTTGGGAGGATTCCGCAGCTGTGGAGCTTGCGGATACCGGTCGGTGTGTTGAAAAGAATTGATATGCCCGACTGACGGTGATCGCTTGGGCGCCCGATGCGCGCCGCTCAGCCGCACGATTTATGGGCTTTGCTCTCAAACGGAGGGACCCGTTGAGCCATTCTGCGAAGAGTGACAAGTTTGAAGCCTGCAAGTGGTCAGAGGACACTTTGAGGATTCTTACTGGCTCTCAAACGAGCTAACCACTTCGGTTATCGATTTTTGAAATGAAACGATCGAAGAATACGATGCTAGTTGCTATCTCCTCTTACCTATCTTTCCACTGGCGCCATGAATCGCAACGTTCACTTGCTCAGCCAGTCTTTCGTTCAACCGGCCAGTATGCTGGCGTACCGTAGCCGTCTGGCAGCAGTGATGCTGCGCGCATCAGTGAACGCGTCTTGTCAAGTGGCAGAACCGCAGGACGAGGAGCGCCGCATGGATGGTGGTTCCGATCGACAAGCCAATCCATATACCAATTACGCCTAAACCGACGCTCAGACCGAGCCAATAGCTGAGGGAAAAGCCGATCAGCCACCAAGCGATGGCCGCAAACAGAAGCGGGACCCGCGTGTCCTTCAATCCGCGCAGGCCGCCTGCCGCAATGCACTGGGCGGCGTCAGCGACAAAGAGGGTTGCGCCGACGATGAGGAGCTTTGCAGCAAGAGCAATCGTTGCTTCGGAATCGCGCGCCGATCTGCCCAGGAACAGCTCGATCATCTCAAAACGCGCGGCGATCAGCGCGAGCGTTAGCGTTGCAGCTATGACAATACCGATCAACATCGCGGCCAGATTTGCCCACTTGACGCCTGCACTGTCGTCGCGGCCGGCTGCATGGCCAACGCGCACGGCTGCGGCCATGGCAATGCCGGCATAAACCATGAACAGGATCGCGGCGATCTGAACAACGATCTGATGAGCGACCAGTGCACTGGTGCTGATCAAGCCCGCCAGCAGCGACGTCGCCCAAAATAGTCCAGACTCGATCAATGACGCGATGGAGATCGGCGTTCCGATTGCGATGAGCTGCCGCATTGCGCGCCAATCGAAACGCCAGAGTTGCGCAAGCACATGGTAGTCACGGAACGGCAGGCGCAGTGCAGCGAACCACAAACCGGCCAAAAACATGCCGCAGTTCACCAGTGTGGTCGCGAGCCCTGCCCCGAACAGCTCCAGCCGGGGCAGCCCAAGCTTCCCATAGATCAGCATATAGACCAGCAAGGCATTGAGGGGGATCGCTGACAGCGTAATCCAGAAGACAGGCTCTGGCCGATGGACCGCCCCCATGAAACTGCGGATCGCAAAAAACGACAGTGCCGGAGCCGCGCTGAAGGCTAGTCCGAACAGGTATTGCTGGGCGAGCCGCGCCACATCTGGGGCCTGGCCTAGCGCAAGCAATATTTGCTCTGCGCGCAGCGCCACAGCAATCATCGGGAACGACAGGATCAGGGCCGTCCATAAGCCCATGCGCAGCGTACGCCGGACCGCGGCTCGATTATTCGCCCCGAACGCCTGCGCTGCCAAAGGCGCGATCGCACTTAGTAGCCCCACGCCGAAGGTGATGCTGATGAGATAGAACCTGCCTGCCAGCGCTGCCGCGGCGAGCGCCTCAGTGCTGATGCGCCCGTTGAATGCAAGATCGGTCGTCATCATTGCGATCTGCCCAACTTGCGTCAGCACCATCGGCCAGGCGAGTTTCGCGGTTTCGCTAAGCTCGACAACGAAACGATGGATGGCCGACCGTCCAGCCACTATTCGCGAGATTGATTCCGGCCTTGTCTTGGCTATTTTGTTCATCATCCTGCCGCCGTTTGCGTCGGCGAGCGACGTGCCGCCTCATTCACGGGCCGCTTCCTAAGCGGAATTCGGGCTCAGTTCGCGATGCAGGTGAAGCCTCCTGCGGCCGCACGTTTAGGCGCGAAAACGGACCGCAGCTTGGACGCATGGCTTCGACCAGAGCGGTCTCGATTTTCGCAGCCGATAAGCGCCAAGGAGAGGCTGCAGGTGCCGCCGCAAACTTGAATAATTACGCAATAGCGCAGCGGTGACGGCGCGCATCGGGCTCGAGCGAGGTCGATCACAGAGGCAAATTCACACGCGAGCCACTGCTTTGATGCGAAGTTGGAGGACCCGAACTCGGGCCC
The DNA here is from genome assembly GCF_900115265.1 of Bradyrhizobium sp. Ghvi. Classification (GTDB taxonomy): domain Bacteria; phylum Pseudomonadota; class Alphaproteobacteria; order Rhizobiales; family Xanthobacteraceae; genus Bradyrhizobium. The sequence goes on from NZ_FOVU01000025.1 coordinate 15,866, forward strand.
GTTCCACGCCATGAACCGAGGGCCATCTCGCGTAAGCCACACCTGCACTCCCTGAGCAATGATGAGATTCTACCCTTCAAGGCCCATGCCAACTGCGACAGCTTGATTGTCGATGCTTGCTCATCCAAGCGGCCTTCTCGCGGGATCGACAGCATGTCGTAAATAGGACAATCGGCATTGCACGCTCGAGCCCCTGAGGGCGGCAATGCGACCACACGATGAGTGGCGATTTCATCGGTTATGAAGATCTGGGGTCATGAAGATCTGACTGGATGAGTCGTCACGAGCTCAGAGCGATCGCCAAGTCCTTCCGACCGTCTTGATCAGGAAAACCATTTCCTCACTTTTAACGCGTCAGTCGTGTTCGCCTCCGCAAGTGATCACCAGCCATACCAGGCGATCGCGGTCACGGATCTGCGGATGGCGGGTCATCGCCGAACCCGAGGCATGCAGTAGCGCGGTGATGCGAATACGTGCGCCGAGAGACTCGAGTTGCAACGATGATCGTTATCGCCTCGGAAGCCGCGTGGAACAGCAGCCCGTAAGTGCCGATCGCATCCCGATAATCGGCAAGACTAGCGACCCTGCACCCGCGGTCAGCGCGCCGCAGGCAAGGGGACGATGATCTTGCCGTCCGTGATGTCGACGACTTCCTTGCGCTTTCTCCTGTCATCGCACCGCCATTCGAACGTCACGCTCGATGCAGATGGGGCAAAGGGCTCAGACGTAACGCTGATCCACCCCTCCGCCAAATTCAGAATGATCGGTCGGTCCGCCCGAAATCGGGCGTCAAGCAGCACCAAGTCCAATCGCAGAGACTGGAGCCGCAGGTTGAGCCGTCGCCGCACGCCATCACGTGGCCAGATACGCAGGGTATGAGCGAACGTCTCCATCGTGCCACCGTAACAAACCTGCCCAAAGATGGGATCGTCGGCAACGATCGTCGCAGCAGCGCGGACCGCCCCGCAAAATCCCAGGTCGATCTCGCACGAGTAATACCACGCTCCACGGTGATGCGGCTGACCGAGCCATGTGGTCCCGCGCGGCGCCGGCTCGAAGCCGCCACCGGCCGCGCCGTCATTCTCCTCGCCCGGATACCAATAGCCATAACCGGCCGACGCAGGGCCGCTGTTCAGCAAAGCCCACGCGCTGGGTTGTGACGCATAGCCTAGACGAAGGAGCGGATGCGGGTCGTCTGCATCGTTCAGCGCATGATCAAGCAGCGCCCAGCCGCCCATCTGCGCCATGTAAGTCAGCGTATAGGCGTCGCCCGCAGTCGCGCGATAATCGCTGCCGAGGTAGTAATATGCAGGTTCCAGCCAGCCACGGCAGAATAGATTTGCAGCGATCTGACGCTCCGCGAAGGCACGGGCTGCCGCCTTCGAAACCCCCATGGCGACAGGTTCGTCTAGGGCCGAGCGCGCCAGTGCCTGCGTTGATTCGAAGGCTGTGGAATCGAACGGATATTCCGATTTGAACAGGTCCGCCTTTCCATCGACGAAGGCGCGCACCTTACGCGCCCAGTGCGCCTCCAAGGTCACTGCCTCGCGCATCAAGCCCGCCGTCGTAAGCGCCGAAGCCAGTTCGGGGATCACACATTCGTTGGTGTAGCCGGTCTGGTGGGCAGACCACATCACCACGCGCATCGGCACCGTGAACATGGCCAGCGCCGTACCGTAGGCGCGTACCAAGTAATCTAGTGCGCTCTGGCGGGTGGGTATGGCGGGATGGTCACGCGCGATGCGGTGCATGGCCAAATACATCGCGAAGATGTGCGGATAGTCATAAGGCCGCCAGATATGCAGGCGGCCCTTGGCACCGGGATCGCTGCTTTCCCGGTTCTGCTTCCAATCGGGTATGCCGTAGAGGCCGTAGGCGTATTCCTCCTCTGTGGTACGTTGCAGCCCGCCCCAGACGAACGTATCGATATATCGGTCCAGCGCCGCCACTTCCGCCGCATCAGGATGCTCGGCATTCTTGGTCGCTAAGTAAGCGGGCTTGCTCAGCCCGGGATCGTCGCACGTCACCTCGTAGATGCGCCAGCCCTTGATCCGGTCGTAATTGTCCGGGCCAAGCAGGACCTGCGTCTCCATGTTCCACTCGCCAAACAAACCATCGTACCATTTGGACGGGTCACGATGCTGCCGCTTCACGATGAAGGCTGCGCGCTTCTTCATCATCGTCTCGACGCGCTCGGTCGCGAAGAATTCAAGAAAGGTCTGGCGCGCGCCCGGCTGGTGCAGGGTCAGCCGGTTCTCGCCCAATCGCGCAAACCGGACCCGCCACAGTCGCCTGCCAACCCGATCCGGCAACCGTTGCACCACGGTGTCGCCGGGAAATTCCGCTTCGATTCGCTCCACCGGAATGGACGACGCGAGCGCAATGTCGACATGCAGGTCGTTGGGAACCGTCATGCCCGGCATGACTTCCACGTCCACTAGACCTGCGTCCGCCATAGCCCTGCGCGCCGCCTCATAATCGGCAACCCACTGGAAGCGGAGACGGTAACGCCGTTCCTTGACCGGCGACAGGGACAGGGAATGGGTCGGCTGTCGCCAGCGAGTCCCTCCCGCCATTGCCTCGCCGGCGGCCGCCCCGCCCAAAATGTACGCGCACCACGTCCCACTGGCTTCGGCCGAATCCTTGTGAACATCCCAATATTCCAGTGACGTGTCCGCCTCCGGTAAGAGCATGAGGAAGGGACCGGTGCTGTTGCCGCGAATCCAGAAGATGTGCGATCCATGCCCCGAAACGAAGCTGTGCTTCAAAACAGCCATCGACACCGGTTGCCCTGCCGGAAATTCAGTGTTCATCGGCATGGGCAAATAGAGGTCGCCAACCTCCACGCTCGCTATGCCGTCGTTCCGCAGCATGATCTCCCAAGTCAATCCAGCCTCGTCGACTGCGAGGCGGGTCGTGAGAAGGACGCCGGCATCGCGGGCTGCTAGTTCCAGGGCCGCGCTATGCATCGGCTTCGTTGCATCAACGCCGGCTCGAAGCGTATGCCACTCGGATCCGGCACGCCGAACTCTGGCGTGAGCTGTCCCCAGCACGGCTCCAGGCAGGACATAATCCGTGTCATACGTGTCGTGACGATAACGTAGCGAGGTAATGCCGTCTTGTGTGCACCCGACGACGAAAGGAGAGTCGGCCGCCTTCAACATCATGGCAACCTTGCGCTGCGGCCGATGGGGTGTAGACACCGTAACGTCCCCGAACAACGCGCTAGCCAAGAAGCTACTGCCCAACAGCATCGTACACGCGTATACCTCCAGACTTTGGACATGCCTTTGGTCTTCGTCATCGACCGTATCCGGCATTGCCTCCTCCGGATGACTCAATGCATGCCGTTTCGCGCCGTAAACGTCAACGCGACAAAGCGACAGGCCTGCAATAGCAAGATGCCCAAGGGGCAAGATGACCTCTCGAAAGGCGCTGAAGAAGAATTTGGCAGGGGCAACTAGCCGGCCTTGGGCAGCGCCGGTATTGTTGTGCTTTCGTTGACTCTTTGCGCGCGCATGTGAGCTTTCAGCTGTCCATACTGAAGATACTGCCGGGCAATCGGACGGCCGAGCTAGTCTTGAGCTCATCAAGCAGCGCTTGGTCAGCTTTTACACAAGCGGGCCCGAGTGGCCGGCGAGCAAGCCGCGGGCCCAACCTCGATGTCTTCGGACGAAAGCCCATCCACCGGTAGGTGGATACGGGACCATCACTGAGGAAGGACGGAAATTCCTTGACGCCCTCGAGAAGCTCGATCGAAGTGTGACGCAAAGCTAGCCCGAGGCACAGGCCGAGGAGCCACCTGGCGATGAGCGAGCGCAATTGCCGGCTGCTCCCCCACGACCAATCGCCCGGAGGAACCGTCCTCGGCGAAAACGATTGTGCACGCGTGAGGGGAGCTCGGGCGTGAGATGTACCCTATCGGGACGTCCTTATTAGTCAGGCACCCCTACGATGAGACCGCGGACGTTCAGTTTGGAGATACTGCAATGGAATGGGGACTGTGAAGTGGTTCAACGCGGCCCAGGGTTACGGCTTCATCCAGCCGGAAGACGGAGGCGCTGACGTCTTCGTTCACATCAGCGCGGTCGAAAAAGCCAGCTACATCAAATGCTGCATGTGGGCGATATCGTGAACGTCGAGTGTCTTGCAGCTGGGCGTCTGCATATCAAACTACCAAGGGCTGTTCAGCGAATTCACCGATCACATGCGTGTCGGCTTCGCCATCGCAGGCTTCATCTTTCCGGACGGCTTCGTTGCCGAAGACGAACGTCCCGCTTTCGCTCACGCGGTTTGCCGCAGTACGGCCTATACGGTTCGCGAATTCATTTCGGATATTTATGTCGTGATCAGCATGGGCAAATTTCCCAACTTTGGATCAGAGCGTGCCGAGGACCTTCAGGACGTGTCGCCGTTCCTTGCGAGGATTGCTGGTAAATTGTCGTTCCCGAAGGAAGGTGCCGACGTCTGACGCTCTCGCCCAGATCGATGAACCGCGGGCCTTCAACTCTGCCCTGTCGACCCTCGCGTCGGCCAAAAACCACTACGTCTGGTCCCATCGAGCAGAAAGACGGCGAACGTTGAGCAATCAACGCTGATTATCGTCATTGCTGGAGTGCTAGCGGGAGTTCTGCCGATCAGCTGGGGCAAGCATGGCAATCGCAGGCGCGGCCACCGCGGTCATCGCCGGCGGCGACCGCAGAGGGCCCGGCACCGCCTGGCTTCCACGTTGTTCACATATTTGCAAATGAGTTGAGGTTCTAATGTCGTTCATCTATCGCCCTATGCTCAAGACGAAAACGGGTGAGGCCGCTGCCCTGCTCCAGTTGGGCGCGCCCCAGCGCGACAGGATCGAACCTGTCTTCCACGTCGGAGAAAGGCCACCGGCAAACTTTGTGGCGCGCATGGCGGCCGCGTGGTCAAGCCGAAGATGCTTCTTGGACGGAGCGTTCAACTTCAATGTCAGCGGCGGCCCGCAAGCCTTCAGCAGCATGCTCCGAGCTCTCGTCGCGGCTGGCGTGCAGGTAATTCCTGTAATCGAGCTCGGCGCCGCAACCGCCTACAATCAGGCTGCGCGTTCCCACGTCGGGCGAGGCGGTCCGGGCGCCATGCTGAAATGCACGGCAAGCCAGCTGTCCGGAGCGGCAGCGTTCGCGCAGCAGCTGCAGCTCGCGCCTTCCGATGTTGATCTCCTGGTTGACGCGGGTCATGTGGCCGAGTTCGATCCCACATCTTTCGGGGGATACCTTGGCAGCATTCTGCAAGCGAACGCTCTGGGAACTCGTTGGAGGTCTCTCACGCTAGCGAGCTCGTCAGCTCCGAAAGATTTCGGCCAGCTTGGACCGGGCCTGACGGTTGTGCCGCGAATAGACTGGCTCACTTGGCGCCAGCTACCGCAAGGCAATCGACCTATCGACTACGCCGACTTCGGTATCTCGCATCGAGACTTGACCGAACCGCCAGGAATGGCCATGGCCGCGGCAACAGTGAGCGTGCGCTACACGATCGACGACAACTGGATTATGATCAAAGGAAAGCGCACTACGGGAGCGTCAGGCGTTCCAATGGGAGACCAATACCGGACGCACGCACGAACCCTGGTGCGGAGGCCTGAGTTCGGTGGACTGCCTGTTTGTTGGGCTGACCAAAGGATATCAACGATCGCAGGCACCCTCGGCGTGAGCGCTGGCGGAAGGGCTCAATGGGTCGAGATCAACGCCAACCGCCATTTCGCCTTTATCGTCGATCGACTTCCTTGACCAATTGGTCCGAGCTTTCAATACCTCACGAACCTCAAGCCTGATCACGTCGAGGGGTAGCTCCGCGGCCAACCGTCGGCATAGCTTCTCGACGGTGGCGCTGCGGTACCCCTTCGCGAGACCGCGGCGCTCCAACATCGCCAGGGCCTCTTGGCGCCAGAGCAGCCGCGCGACTTGCAGAGCGTCAACGGCGGGATTTGGGGAAGCCAGCCGCGTCTGCCGTAGGAGCACCTCGTCTCCCCCCGCAGAAGTCGCGACGAGCGTTCCCCACCAGGATGGCACGAGCTTTGCTGCCTTCTCCGCATGATGCTCGGCGACGACCAGCGTCACACGATCGAAAACCTGGCTGTAGAGCGCCTGCTGAGCCGGCAGCCGCGCGAGCGTGTCGCGGGCGCTTTTTATCTCGTACCCGCAAAGCTGGCCGTTGATTACTGCAAGGTCCACTCGGACGGAGCCAGCCCAAATACCCATCTCCTCGACGATGCGCGTTTGCGCGTCATCGCGGTGTTGTTCGTCGAGATCCCGCCGCAGGGCCTTTCGGACGTCGAAATCTCTCATCGCTCTTCCAATCAGCGTCCTGGTGGCCTGCATTAACGCACGTTGGGCGAGCAGTCTACAACACAGCGCTTAAACCCGACAGCGGTTCCGGATTGCAAACGCGGGACCGTATCCATGGGTCGGCCGTCAGTCACCGCCGCGCCGGCGCGTCCGTCGATGCTCCGGGATGAGCTGGAACCGCGGCTTCTAACGCGGCATCGACCTCGGGCCGCGCGGCGACGTAGCCGACGCGCGTTGGCTGGACGCGTAGCGCATTTTGAGGGGTATCCCCACCCTTGATACCCCGGAGACCTCGACGTTCAGAGCAGCCGCATCGGCTTCCAAGCCGCCTAGGAGAGTTGCGGTCACGCGCACCGCGGCCGAGTACGAGGCGGGCCGCGGGCAACGAGACTGGAGGGGTTGAGAAGACCAAATACACTTTCTGACGCTGCCCCACCCAGCTGCAAGGCACTGCGCGATGCTTCTGCAACGAGGTAAGTCAGTCAACGGCATCCGTCGTCTCCAAAGGGTTGGCCTTTTCCGAACGATTGTTGGTATCGTCGCAGCCCTGTTTAGGAGATACCAACAAGAAATCGCGGTAGCTGACGGAGGGGAGCGAAGGTCGACGTAAGGAAAAGCACCTTATTTTCTGGGAGCTAACCCGGGCGGCTGCTGCCGGAGCGGAGAGTAGCGAAGGCCGGGATAGTCAAATGGTGCCGGCTGCGGTCATTGAAACCGGCGCGCCTTGCGGGCTCCAGCGCTATCGCAAGCTGTCGGTTGAATCGTGCTCACCAGAAATTTCTGAAGCTAGATGGACGACGATTGAAAGGCGACCCCATCAAGGGCACTAATAGAATCAGCACCGAGTTAAAATCCTCCTTCTGCTCGAAACGGACCGTGCCGAGAAGGTTATGATCGACCCTCCTGCGCAACGATTTGTCGCGCGTTTGCACTGCGCATTCTGTCGACGTTCCAAGCCGTGCGACGTCGACTCTGATGCCTCAGTGCATCACCTCGTATCGTCGTCGGGGCGAACTTGGAGACGACCGAGACGGCGTTACCCTGATTCGAGTTTGATTTCCCCTGCGGCTTCGTGACCGGCGCGCCAAAGGCGCGATCGATGGGAATCATTGCGGGAACGGAACGAGTCGACACGAGACGCCTATTGCGGTTCGATCGGCGCAAATCGGCAGATGAGCACCAATACTGCGATTGGACTAAAGCCTGCTTTCATGCGGGTAGCGGGATAGCGGCAATGTCGGATCCAGAGGCTACCCTCGCCTCACATGCCCAGCAGGTCGCCGCTCGGGCCTCCCAACGGATCCTGCCTCCGTGCGACGAAGTGCCCTTCACCATTCGATGACGCCGCCGCGGCATCGCTGCAGCTAGTCGAGAGGCGAGATGTCGCGGGGCTGACGGATCGACAGCAGGGTTCCGGAGGCCTCACGATAATGTTTTGTCGATCCGGTCGCGCAGCCAATCGCCGACGAGCGAAATTGACAAAGTCGTGAGCGAGATGACCACCGAAGGCAGCACAAGGATCCAGGGAGCCCGGGTCAGATAGTCACGACCGTAGCCGACCATATTGCCAAGCGACGTAAGCGGCGGCTGCACTCCAAGTCCAAGAAAGCTAAGACCGCTCTCGAGCAGAATGACGTCCGGAAATGCGAGCGTCATGGTGACGATCAAGGTCGAGGCGATGTTCGGCAGGATGTGGCGCAGGTAGACGCACCATGGCCTTGCGCCAAGCTGGCGCACGGCGATCACATAGGCTTGCTCGTTGGCACTCATCGCGAGCGCGCGGGTGACGCGGGCGTAGCGTTCCCAACCGTGCAGACCAATGAGCCCCACGAAGAGGGGTAGAGAGTTCCCGAAAAAAGCAAGCACTGCGAGTGCCAAAACGAGAAACGGCATGCTTGCCTGGAAATCAACACAACCCAGGATAACCTGCTCTACCCCGCCGCGGAAATGAGCGGCCAAAATACCAAGCGTGATGCCAAGGACGGCGCCGATCAACGTCGCCCCGAAGGCAATAAGTAGGCTGATGCGGATCGATATGGCCAGTCGCGACAGCACGTCCCGGCCGAGCTCATCCGAACCGAAGGGATGCGCGATGGTTCCGCCGAGGCCAAGAGGCGCAGCAAGGCGATGATGAAGGTCGAGGGCTGCGTAGTCATAAGGGGCGAGGCGATCAGCAAAGAGGACGACAACAAGCATGAGGCATAGCCAGGCAACCGCTAATCCGATCGGGCTGTCCCCCCACCACCCCAGCCTGCGCATCCTCGAAGACGGCAGAACTTTCCCTGCGGAAATACTCGACACTTACCGCCTCCCAGAGCGCAAGTCGCGCAAACGTGGATCGAGCATGCCGTAGAGCAGATCGATCGTGACATTGGTGGTAATCATGGCGGCGGCCACGACCAGCAGGATGCACTGGACGACAGCCAAATCACGACTCGCAACTGAGACGACCAGCAGGCTGCCAATGCCTGGCCAGGAAAAAACGCTTTCGACGAGCACCGTTCCCGCGATGAGATTGCCAACCATGAAGCCGACGATGGTCAGCACCGCTATTGCCGCGTTGGGTAGAGCGTGGCCGGTCACGACGCGGGGCCAAGGCACACCCTTGGCGCTGGCGGCACGGATATAGGGCTGCCCAAGGACCTCGAGCATGGCGCTGCGGCTGAAGCGTGCCAAAACGGCCGCGCCCCCCAGACCGAGCGTGATGACAGGCAGCACCAGATGCTGCCAACCGCCGGCGCCCCCCGATGGGAACCAGGGAAGCTCGACTGCGAAAGCCAGTACGAACACGAGGCCAAGCACGAAAGATGGCACGGTGAAGCCCACGACCGCGACCATCATCACCAATCGATCCGCGATGCTATCTCGTTTGAGAGCAGCGTAGATGCCGGCTGGAATGCCGATCAAGAGATTGAGGATCAGCGCCGGCACCGTCAGCATCAGCGTGACAGGAATGCGCTCGGCGACGACGACAATCGCGGAACGGCCATCACGCATCGATTGGCCGAGATCTCCATGGACCACCGCAAAGAGATATCTGGCATATTGCACCCAGAGTGGCGCATCGAGTCCCCAGGCCCTTCGGAAGGCCTCGACCGCTTCCGCCGGGGTTTCCGGCGACAGCAATGCGCGGGCGGGATCGCCAGAGGCGCGCAGCACCACGAATGCGAATGTGACCACAATTGCTATGGTCAGCAACGCGCGCGCCAAGCGGACCGCTATGAAGCGAGCCATCATGCCTCCTTGTTGAGTTCGCCACCATGGTCGCCGATCAGATGGCAGGCGACGCGGCGCCCGTCAGGAGCGGATCTGAGCGATGGTGCGAACCGCGCGCAAAGTGAAATCGCTACCGGGCAGCGAGGATGGAATGCGCAGCCGCCCGGTCGCGCAGCCGGATCGGGCGGATCTCCTTGCAGGATCGTGCGAGAGCGATGTTTCCCGGGCCTCGGCACCGCGGAAACGAGCGCCCGCGAGTAAGGATGCAAAGGATCCAGAAGAACCGCTTCAGAGGCGCCTTCCTCGACGATGGCGCCGAGATACATCACAGCAATCCGATCGCTGATCAGCCGGACGACCCGCAAATCATGGCTGATGAAGATCATCGCCATGTGCCGCCGCTCCTGCAGGTCGCGTAAAAGATTGATCACTTGCCCCTGGACCGAGACGTCGAGCGCCGATACTGGCTCATCGCAAACAATGAGTTCTGGATCGGTCGCAAGTGCACGAGCCAGGACGGCCCGCTGGCGCTGGCCCCCTGAAAGCTCATGCGGATAGCGCCTGAGGTGATCGGTCCTGAGCCCCACATCCGAAAGAAGCGCATTGACCCGCCCCTCTCGTTCTGACTTGCTGCCAAACCGATGAATTTCCAGCGGCTCGGCCACTTGCGCGCCGATCGTCAGGCGGGGATCGAGCGCAGCTAGCGGATCCTGAAACACCATTTGGATTCGCATCCTGAGCCGGCGCCAGCGAATATCGCCCATGGCAGGCAAAGCTTCTCCGCCGAAGGTCACCGTGCCGGCATCCGGTCGGTCCAGGCCGATCAGGAGCCGGCCCGTCGTGGACTTACCGCAGCCGGATTCGCCAACCAGTCCGAGCGTTTCGCCCCGACCCAGCCGCAGAGAGAGCCCATTGACCGCGCGGACCATCGCTGGAGGAGCGAAAAGGCCCTGTCGGAAGCGATAATTGCGGACAAGCCCATCGGCTTGGAGGATCGGAGGAGCACTCGCGCTCATGCAGCCGCGACCTCGCCTGCGGGCGGTTCGCTCGTGACGTGCAAGCAGGCAGCCCTGTGTCTGATGTCGCCATCCAGCGGGGCGAGCTCAATGGCCCATTCACTGCAGCGTCCGATCCGCCGATCGCAACGAGGGGCGAAAGGACAGCCTGGCGGCAATTCGGCTGCGTTTGGCACGACGCCCGGAATGGCAAAGAGGCGTTGCCGCGGCGCATCCAGACTTGGAAGAGCCGCAAGAAGACCTCTCGTATAGGGATGAGCAGGTTGGTCGAACAGACGGCAGGCCGGCAATTCTTCGACGATGTGCCCCCCGTAGAGGACCACGACGCGTTCACAGACCTCGCTGACGACGCCGAGATCATGCGAGATCAGGACCAGCGCCATGTCTGTCTCGCGCTGGATCTGCCGCAGAAGCTCAAGGATCTGCGCTTGGATAGTGACATCCAAGGCGGTGGTAGGTTCATCAGCGATCAAGATGTCGGGCTGCCCTGCGAGAGCCATGGCGATCATGACGCGCTGATTCTGCCCGCCGGATAATTCGTGGGGATAGGCGCCAAGGCGGCGCGCTGCATCGGGGATGCCGACCTGGTCGAGGAGACGTCGCGCTTCGGCGACCGCCGTGCGGTGGTCCATGCTGCGATGGAGGCGCAGGGCTTCAGAGATCTGATCGCTCACCGTGCGCACAGGATTAAGCGCGCTCGCCGGGTCCTGGAAGATCATGGCGATCTGCCCGCCGCGCACCTTGTCGAGGCGAGAGGCTGGCGCATGGAGCAGCTCCTCCCCGGCGAGGCGTACGCTGCCCGTTATTTTAGCGCGCCCCGTCAACAGTCCGAGCGCAGCAAGCCATGTCACGGATTTGCCGCAGCCGCTTTCGCCGACCATGCCCAGCGACTCGCCACGCCGTAAAGTGAGATCGATTCCGCGCAGCGTCGGCACACCGCCAAACGCCACACGCAATCCTGCGATCTGAAGAAGCGCCTCCATGCGAGCTCCCTGCCCTTCCCGCATCACAGGGATCGCATCAGGTCGGTTGGAACGCTGCCCTTGCCGCGGCAGGAGAGAAACGATGCTACAGCGGCATCCTCGGGTGGCAACTCCGCCGATATCAGGCGATCAGCGGCAAGCGTGCCTACCCAGCGGGGCAATTGCACGACAGGTGTGTGCGCGCGCCTGGGCCTGCTGGCATTGACAACGTCTGCAAAGGAGCCCGAACGCTCCCCAAATGAGAGCGTATCATGCGCTTCGGAACGACCGATGTTCGTGCAGCTTTCACATATGGGCCGGGCAGCCCCGACAGTCTTGACCTCGCATCTGATCTCAAGGCGCTCCGTCACTTGCCGGCGCGCTGTCAGATCGTGGGCGCAGTCCGGAGGCAGACTTGGATGAATGCGGCGCAGCGTCCGCGCCTCCCGGGCGGCGCGGCGCTCCCGTCGGATTATCGGCGAGACTTTGAACAGGATTGCAAGATCGCCTGCGGCAAGGTTGTCGTCAAACCAAGTCATCGCCAAAGACCTCTGGCCGAGGGCTAGCTCCAAAATGGGGCGATTGCTGTCGCACAATGCTCGATTCAAGGTGTGCCTCATCGCGATCAGGTCCGGATCAGAGCTCTGTTGAACGGGCCAAAATTGAGATCGAGCGTCAGCCCGGGCAGCCACGGCACGTCGCGACGCTTGCCATAGAACTGCCCCGACACGTGCAGGATCACGCAAGGCGGATCGACCTCATTGATGATCTCGAGCATGCGACGGATGATCGGCCGGCGCTGTTCGCTTTGGACGGTGTCTTGGAGCCTTGCGCCGAGCGCGAAATATTCCTCGTTCCTCCAGATTCCAATTGACTTTGGCAGGGTGCCGCTTGGACCGTATTCACGCCAGGGATGGCCGAGATGATCCAGAAAGAGTGCCGTATTGGACGTATCAAAGATGGCACGCACCGGCTGGCGCTGAATTTGCGCGAAGTTTTCCATCATCTGAAGTTTGACGTTCAGGCCAACCGCACGCCACATCTCGATCATGGTCTGCGCGCCAGAGACCTGATTGGGGTAGTAATTGTTGAGCAGACGATAGGTGATCTGCTCTCCCTTGTAGCCCGCTTCGGCCAGCAGCTCCTTGGCTTTGTCAGGATCATAGGTGAGCGACGGGAACTCGTGGATGTAGCCTTCGCCGTAGCTTGGCAACTGGTAACCGTTCGGAATCGGGAGCCGGTCCTCCCACAAGCTCTGCACGATCAGCTTGCGGTCGAGCGCAAGGCTCATCGCACGGCGGACACGCGCATCCTTCAGAACGGGATCGGTCTGATCGAAGACGAGCGAGCGGATATTCTGCACGGCACCACCCACGACCTCGAGATCTGGACGCTTCTGGATGCCCGCAAACTGGTCCGGCGGAATGTCAGTGGCAATGTCGAGCTCGTTGGCGAGGAGGCCGTTCACGCGCGCGGAAAGTTCGGGAATGATGCGGTATTCGATGCCATCGAACGGCGGCCGCCCGCCCCAATACGCATCGTGGGCGGCCAAAGAGACACGAATATCCAGCTTGTGATCGGCGAGCTTGTAGGGACCGCTTCCGACAGGGGCTGTGGTCCAGCGCTCCCACGAGCCCGCCGCCACGAAGGCGCGCTGACTGACGATCTCCGATCCCCAAGCGGCCAGACGCTGCTCAAGGAGCGCGTCAGCGCCCTTTGCATGCACAATGACGGTGTAAGGATCGACAATTTCGACCTTCTCGAGCCGATCAAGCGACTGAAGCGCCTCGGACATTCCGCTGCGTCCAGGCCCGAGCAGGTGGTCAGGGCCAAGGCTGAAGGCAACATCTTCGGCCGTCAAAGGCGCTCCGTCGTGGAAAGCCACTCCCTTGCGCAAGAACAGCCGCAACGACTGCGCATTGATCCGCTCCCAACGCTCAGCCAAGCTGGGCCGTAGCGCCATGTCGCGGGCGTGGTCGAAGGTGATCAGCGTATCGAAAAGCTGCGGCATGATCCGGCGAATGGCAGTATCGGTCGCGATGACTGGATCGAAGGATCGCGGAAATCCGGACATGCCGACCCGAAGGGGCGGACGCGTCAATGTCTTAGGCTCGCCCTCCGCAGCTCCGGCGCCGGTGCTTGCGAACGCGCTTGCGGCAACGGCGCCTGCGATCGCTTGCCGTCGCGTCAGATCAATAGGGTTCATCCCCGCCTCCGGTTCACTTTCCATGGATACGACTGTCACGCCGTGAATTCTTAAGGTTGGCGCGCAATTTGGCAGACCACTTAAGTTGGCGATTGTGTTATTCAGGCATATTCGCGATCGTGCGCGACCTTAAAAACCTGAACTGATACGGCAGGATGACGTTCATCGAATAAGTCGATGTAAGCTTGCGAACATGCGATGGTCGGCGCTCCTGGCGCAGGCTGATGAAGAGGACAATCTGGGACGCAAGTTGCTGCGCGAGCGCCCAACAAAGCCGCACGAAGAACGATAGAGTTATCGCAGTCTCCATTATTTTATCCAAAGCCGCGATCGGTTCGTTTGGCCGTTCGCTTTCGGATAGATCCCCACGAAAACGCTCATTCGAACTCGTAGAATATGGTGTGTTGTCTCTCGTTTCAGAACGCCTCAAGGTGGCCCGTCCCTCTCAAACCGAGGTCATGACGGCTCGCGCGGCCGAGCTGCGCGATCACGGCGCCGATGTGATTTCGCTCAGCCAGGCGGGCCCGGATCTCGGCACGCCGCCAGCCCTCTGTGAAGCTGGCATCCGGGCAATCCGCGACGGGCAGACGAAATACCCAGCGGTCGCCGGAATCAAGCCACTGCGGCAAGCTATTCGCGAGAGCCTATATCGCGATCATGGGCTCGACTACGGTATTGACCAGATCACGGTGGGCTGCGGCGCCAAGCAGGTTGTGTTCAACGCATTATTCGCCAGCCTTGATCCGGGCGACGAGGCTGTGATCCCGACGCCGTGCTGGGTCTCCTGTCCAGACATGGTGTGGGCGTCCAGCCTCGAGCCGTCAGCGCTTTGTGGGCTGCCCGACATGCGCCTGATTTCGATGACACAGCACTTGGACACGCTGCGGGCGATGGCCGGATGCATGAGGCTGCCGATCGTTGGCGATATACGGGCTATGGCAATGCGTTCAATGTCATCAATGCTATCACGGAATAGATGCTAGCGCGTCCTGGGCGCCACGTCCGGAAGCATTCTTCAGGCGCCTTTGCATCAACGCTCACGCGCGCCTCGGTCACCAGACTGCAAAAGGCATGTGGGACGATCAGGCCATGCTCTAGTCCCTCCAGCACAGCCAAATAGCACTAGGCCTACGGAGATGCGGCCAGCCATGTTTTGGGCTGGCCCTCCGCCGAGAGCGGACCGCACTCGACGGCCTGCCGCTCGAACAGACTGCGATAGATGCCGTCGGGTTGCAAGATCAGTGCCGAATGCGCGCCCTGCTCGACGATCTCGCCGCGATCGAACACCAGGATGCGGTCGAGGCCGCGCACCGTCGACAGGCGGTGTGCGATGACGATCGAGGTGCGGTCCTTCATCAGCCGTTCCATCGCCTCTTGGATCAGCGCTTCCGATTCCGAATCCAGGCTCGACGTCGCCTCGTCCAGGACCAACACTGGCGCGTCAACCAAAAACGCGCGCGCCAGCGCAATGCGCTGCCGCTCGCCGCCGGACAGATTTACGCCGCGCTCACCCACCAGCGTGCCGTAGCCGTTGGGCGATCGTATGATGAAGTCATGCGCATTGGCGAGCCTTGCCGCCTGCTTGATCGCCGCCATGCTGGCGCCGGGGCGGCCATAGGCGATGTTTTCAGCCAGCGAGCGGTGAAACAGGATCGGCTCCTGTTCCACGATCGCGATCTGGCTGCGCAGCGACCGCTGCGTTGCTTTCGCAATGTCTTGGCCGTCGATCAGGATTCGGCCGCCGGAGACGTTATAGAGCCGCTGAAGCAGCTTGACGAAGGTGGTCTTGCCGGAGCCGGAGCGCCCCACCAGAGCGATCCGCTCGCCGGCGCGGATCTTGATCGACAGTCCATCGTAGAGCGGCACGCGATCCCCGTCATAGAGGAAGGTGACGTTCTCGAAGGTGATCCTCCCGCTCTCAATGACGATCGGCTTGGCGTGGGGGCCATCGACAATGCCGATCGGCTCGCCGTAGATACTAACCAGTTCCTCCATGTCGTTCACCGAGCGCTGCAGATTGTTGATGTGCATCCCGACATCACGCAAATAGCCGTGGATGATGAAATAGCTTGTCAACACATAGGTGACGTCGCCCGGAGAGGTCCGCCCCGCCGTCCACAGCAGGATGGCGCCGCCGATCACCGAAGCACGAAAGCACAAGAGCATTATGAGCTGCACCGTGCCCGTGCCGTTGGAGCGCAGCCACGTGCGCTGCACCCGCGCCCGCCAGCGTCTAATGACACCGTCAAGCCGCGCATCCTCGCGCGCCTCAGCACCGAAAGACTTCACCACTGTATTGCACGTGAGCGCATCTGCTAGCGTGCCGCTGACTTTGCTGTCCCAGGTGTTGGAGACGCGCGCCGCTGGCGCGATGTAGCCGATCGTGAATGCCATCGTCATGGCGACATAGATCACTGCGCCGAGGCCGAACACGGCTCCGAGCTCGGGCCAATGCAGGCCGAGCAGGATTGTCGAGCCCACCAGCACCGCGAACGACGGCAACAATGCCATCAAGATCGTATGATTAAGCAGGTCGACCGCCCACATGCCGCGGGTGATCTTGCGTACGGTCGAGCCTGCGAACGAGTTTGCGTGCCAGTCGGTCGAGAAGCGCTGCACGCGCATGAAGGCCCCACGGGCCACATCTGACATGGTCTTCAGCGTGAACGGCACGATCGCCTGCAAGCCCGTAAATCGCAATATAATCGAGAGCAGACCAACCGCGAGGGTACCAACGAACGCAAGCAGTGCCGCATCTCGCGCCGCTTGGTCGGAGGGAACCGACGTCAATGCATCCACCAGACGGCCGGAATAGACTGGCATAAACAGGTCGGCGGCCGTCGCTCCTAAGAAGTCGACGAGGATAATCGTGGCACGACCGGGCTGCTTCAGCCAGTGCTCCAATACAAACGGGAGAACCAGGCCGATTGCGGCGGGTCGTTTTTCATCTTGACTGGTCATGGCAGCAGGGATTTGTGACGCACACGGTACAAAAACCGCTCGATCCAAGCCCGGTCCCTAATACTTGGCGGCCGTCCGCGCGCTAGGGATGGGGATAAGTGCTCGGAGTCTGGGAGCTGCAGCCGAACTCTTCTATCCATTTCATCATTCTCCGCGCAAGCGCTTAGCCGAAGCCTCACGCTTTGCGAGCTCCTCCAGCTGAGAGCATCGATCTGAGCCATCGGCCAGCTTCGCGCGATCCGAGCCTGTCTGAGCCAGGTAGGCGGGATCGGCGTCGCTCATCTGTGCCCCTGCAGAAGCGTTGGGATGACCACTTCGCCCGCCCTCGGCCATGGCTGTACGCAAGGAGTGCATTTTGATAAGGGAGTGTTCAGCAAATGACCCGCCAGAGACTTTGCGTCATGGGACCGGACGCGACCTCACTTGGAAGATCACCCTCGCGTCGATCCGGCCTCGCAAACGATCCACCGCCATGCTCGTGGATCGTTAATTGCCGATGCCCCAGCGGATGACTAGTCGAATTGAAAAGTGAGCAGCTCAGATCGTTACCCTTTTTCATCTTTGCTCCTCCGGCGCTAGCGCTTTGGTACTTTGCGACGCTCCGCGCTGCGGAGTCGCACAAAGAGCCCCATAGCACGCCTTCTGACCGTTGTAGTTGGCCAGCGCTTGGACCGATACCGCCATAACCTGCTGTTTCAGTTCGTTCGGGATAGGCCAGCGACTCCAGCATCACCTCGATCAACTCGATGGCGCGATCCTTATTGCTGCTCTCGTAATAGTACTGAGCGACCGCCGGATAAGACAGGAACTTAGGGGCCTCGCCGCGTTGCGGAGGATTTACCGCCAAAATGTGTTCGGATAACTCCTTGCCCATCGCAAAGCGCTCGCCCTGCGGCAAATGAGAGTTGTCATTCGCCGGATTAAAGAGTTGGCGCATCGCTCCGGCCATCCACAGCGCGGATTTTTTGTTCACCGCATCACGAACAAATTGGCGCATCACCGGCATGCCGGCCTGCAAGTCGTGCATTTTGTGAAGCAACAGATCCGCATCTAGCACCCGGAAGCTCACGTCATCCGGCAGAACAGCGACGGCTTCTTCGACCACCGAAAGCGCCTTCGCCCAATCCTGTGCCTTCATAGCCGGCATCAGTTTGGCGAAGATGGGCATTGTGCGTTTGCCCTCCGCGATCCGCTCTGCATCGGCGGCTTTCGCTTCATCGGTGATGCGCCAGCTGCCGGTCAGAATCTTCGGCAAAACGTGATCGAGTCGCGTCGGCGAACCGAAAGGCGATGCGGCCATCGCGGTCGACCACGAACGAGGTGGGAATCCCGACAGAAAAGCTGGACTCCATCCAAAGCTTGTCCATTTCGCGTGTGTAGTTGAACCCGATCCGATAGTTGAGATTCGGCAACTTTTCGGTCAACCATGCGTCCAACTTGGTTGCGGCCTCTTGCGCTGTTCGAGCGCGTTCACGAGCTGCTATTCCGATGACCTCAACCCTGTATTTCTCTTGCAGCTGTACGAGATCGGACAGCGCCGCCACACATGGCGGCGCACCAAGTTGCCCAAAATTCAACTATGTACACTTTCCCGGGCTGGAAGCTCGTAAGGGGCTGACCACGCAGCCAGTTCGCCACCTTGATCGGAGGAGCTGGGGATTCTGGCCCAGCGCCATGTTACTCTCCAAAGTTATTGTCAGAGGTTGGGCGACGTATTGCGCTAGCTGATCTTTGATTGCCACTGCGATCGAGAGGGGTGGTGCATTAGTGTAGATGGGCTGCCGAGCGAGATCCGCAGCAGATCTCGGTGCCGGCTGCGCTAAGCGCAACGACACACAAAGCCACAAGCAACAAGCTCTTTCTCTTACGCGCGGACCACATCGGTTCAAGGACGGAGAGCATTGCTGATCTCGCGTTTGCCGCGCTCAGCACTTTCAGTACTGCTGAACCCTAGTAGCAACGTCCGTGCCAGCATCGTCTGCGCGGATTAAGTATCTAACTGCGCATGAAAAGCTCAACTGCACTTCACGGCGACCGGCGTTTCGAATCGGACGGACTTTGTGCCGCTGTCGGACTTTGAACAAGAATTGCGCACTTGGCGCCGTCAGAAAACTGATTTGATGTTGTGAACCGCCGAACGGAAACTTGGTATCTCTTAGCAAACAGGATTAGGCGAGCGACAATTTAGATCGGGCCCGAACGAACCAGAGTCCGCAAACCGTGGACGCGTGTTCTGGTCGATGACGGTAGAACCATGCGCGGGGCACTGCAGACGGTGCCGTGCATAGGGTACGCTTTGAAACTGCAGTGCTTCCCATCACGCCTAGCGCTTCCTGCACCAAAACTGGCACTTCGATTAGTCTGCTGTCCAGCCGCGTGTATCAGCGGTTGCCGGCGCCCCTATCGACTTCGAAAGTGGTACCCCTGGTATCGAAGCAGATGCCGCCTATCGCGTCGACAGAGCTAAGGTTTCACAGGTTTTTTTGCGGCGCGAAGTAGGTCGTCTTCAACGCGAATGTTGCAACTCTATGCAGCTGTCGAGGCGCTGTCTGATCGCGGGTCATTCGAGGCAATTCGTGCGCATTTCCGCAAGGCTCCGAACTTATTGTCGCTAAGCTGAACCTGGCTGAAGGACCATCGCCTTGCCTGGCGCATTCTACCTTTTTCCTACTGCGCCGGTTGATCGGCAAACACGCGGCGGTCGGCAAGGTGACAATGATTGATACCCATGTTCGCCATGTATCTTCTCGATGCGTTTGGGTCCCGGTGGTGCCGCCCCGGCGGCTTCCTAGTCGCGCGCTACATCCGCATCTGTCATGCGGAGGGAGCAACAATTCGGTAACTCGCATCGAATGATTCGATCGAAACCACCAATTTAGCGATCTTTTTATGTTGGTTATAGCCTGTGGTTTGATGGCCGTCGAAATGGCTGCCTTCGCGCATGAGAGCTCGTGCGCTTGTGGCTTACAATGTGCGCCGGATCCGCGTCCTGCGCGGTATTCCGCAGGAGCAATTGGCCTATGATGCAGGTGTTGATCGCTCCTACATGAGTGGCCTCGAGCGCCAACAGGCGAACCCGACAGTCGATCTTCTCGATCGCCTTGCCGACACGCTCGGCGTTGCTGTCTCCGACCTGTTTGTTCGGCCATCCAAGGGTGCCCCGCCACCCGCGACCTTACCTAAAGGTCGAAAGCCAAAAGCGGCACGCAGCAAAAGGACATAGCCGCCCTGACTGCAGCGAAGGAAGAGCTTGGGCGTGACCAGTTATCAATGCGCTCCCACGCGGATTTTGTGCGCAACTGCGGGTTGCTTCGCCGCAATCCCGCTATGGACATCGAATAATATGATGGATGTTCATTCTGGCGCCGGAGCAGACAATGGCGGCTCAAAACGATGAAGTTCCTTTGAATGCCATCCGCGCTTTTGTGACTGTCGCACGCGAAGGCAGCGTCACGCGCGCAGCCACCGCTTTGGGAACAACGCAGAGTTCGGTCAGCCGCTATTTGTCTGTACTGCGGGACTATTTAGGTGCTGACCTCATCGAGCGGCGAGGCCGCCGTAGTGATTTGACCGAGTTCGGAAGACTATTTGCTAACGCAGTCTCTGAACCGCTCGAGACAGTCGGCTTCACCGCAAAGAGAATGCGGCGGCGGGCGGCCGCAGGAACCAATCGGATTGTCGTCCGCACGTCACTATCGACCTTTGCTTTCTCTTTTCTGATTCCAAATCTGCAGGCGTTTTCTTCTGAAGCGGGCGGCGTTATCGTGGACGTCGTGAGCTCGCTCTCGCCGCCGACATCTTCGGATGATTTCGATATTTTGATTACACGCGACCTTTCCGTCATCGAACCCGCCGACAGTTGGGAGATCTACAATGAGGAGCTGGTATGCGTCGGCCCGCCAAATCTGGTCGCGGGCAGAGAGCTCTCGATCGTTCGCTCAACCCCGATACTAAACATCACATCACGTCCCGACATCCTGCCGACATGGCTGAGGGCCATGAACCTGTCCTCAAACGACATACGAGCGGGCGCGCGCTATGATCACAACTATCTTGCTCTGCCGGCAGTCATGACAGGAAAATGCCTTCTTGTCGCACCGGAAATTCTCGTCAGCGACCTCGTGCGAGGGGGCGCTTTGCAAGTCATCGCCGGCTCACGCGCTCCAAGTGGCATGCAATATCGCGCCTATGCTGTGGATCGAAGCGAGCATCCCGAGATCTCTCGCTCGTTTTGCCGGTGGGTCGCTCGCCTTTGCAAGAAGGCAGCACTTGCGCAGGCTGCCTGAAGACTAGCAGGCGCCCTCAATCCGGTACAACTCGAGATCGATGCATGGCCCGCTATTTCAAGTCGAGAGCACTCGACTTGAGCACACCATCCGAGCAGGGTCGTCAAACCCTTACGAAGATAGCGCCTCTCTGTTGCAGCTATCCAGACGCTCAAGTCTGAGAGATCGGAACGCAAAGATCTCATCCTATCCGCGATCTTGATCGCTTAATAGCTCATGAACTGTCCTTCCTGCGTCTGCCCTTGTGGAAGAATGCGTGGCAGCGAACGCGGATGAGACGCCGCCCCAGTTTTAAAAGTCGAATGGTTCGGCTGCGCAAATCGTCTGTTTTCCAGCCCCGTTCAGCAATACGATGGCTTCCGAACAGGCCTTGCGCGATTTGGCGGTAGCTATTTCCCTCCTGCCATCCATCCAGTGCGCGCAGCGCGAGTATCTGCCGACGCTGCTTCAAAGCTGGCAAAGCAAGAGGAGGCGTCCCGAGCGGCCGATGTTCAAGCGCAAGCCACAATCGACGTGCGGCCTGCACGCGAAGCTCGAAATTCGCATCGAGCGGCAGATCGAGGACGACAGCAGACCCACCCAGTGGAAGCTTGCTCAGCCAAAGGCGATGCTTTGCTCCCCCGAGCGTCACGATTGCATGCCATCCGTCCGGCGCGCGACGAAGCACGCTGCCCGGCAGATTGGCGAAATCGAGCTTGCAGCTTTTGGGCGCCACGCAGTTGGCTGCCCGCACATGAAGGACGGTCGGCAGCACCTCGGGTGCCCAGAACACTGCTTGTTTGTCGAAAGTCTCTTCCGGATCAGCTGGAAAACGAGAGCCCCCACTTGCGTCGGAACTGGCCCGCCGCTGCGCTTGAACGTTCGCGGCGAGACAACCGCCTATAATCCTCTTGGTAGTCGCGATCTCGGCGCAGCCACTCCCAGGCCAGGTCGGCCGCTTCTGCGCTCTTGAGGCCGCTATATGCCTCCTCAGATCTCCAGTCAGTATTCGGCATCTCTCCATTTCCCGCATGATCTTCACAGGCGGTGAACTGCAGCCGATGATTGTGGCGCTTTACTGCTGCATACGCACCGTGTGCCCGTTTGGCATGCACTTAATCGATGGCAAGATCATCTTTTGCGATTGCTGGAATTCTGTTGATCCTGCGACCCGCCCTGTTCAAGTCAACCACCTCGGAGCAGATCACGATAGCCTTGACCCGCTAGCCACTTGGCGCGAGCCAGGTGACTTTCGAAGCTGCGTCGCGCCCGGTCCGGTTCTAGGGCCGTGTCAAGTCGCAGCACAATGCGCGATTTCGGGCCAATCTGCCTTGTCAGCGTTGGCATCGAGAGCTCGCATGTAGGTGATAGCGTGCTCCTTGTCATATGACGAGAGCTCGTGCGCGCTAGGCGCCAAATCTGCGATCTTCGGAGTTGAAAAATCTATCGAAATCGGAGCAACGATAACGGACTTGGAGCCATTTTGGTACGGCTCGAATCGTCGCGGCCCCAAGCTATTTTTCCCTAACGTCGTAACTGCGACCGCATATCGGCTCACAATGACCTGATGACTCCATTCTGAGCCTTTGCTCTTTGCTCGGCGCTGGATCTATTCGCGGTCCATACCGCCACTGATCGCAGATTTGCCACACAGCTTAAGCCGTCCTTGCTCTTTACGTTCCCGGAACGGAATGGATGTCTGACGTTTTCCCGCGCGCTGGCGAAAGGCCACTCCCAAAGTTAGCCAAGCGAAATAAATTCGCTCCTTTCGAGCTCCAGCTGATCGCCACTCCATCTGGGCGCGCCGCCCGAAAAAGCCGCGTTCCCTCTGGGACATTTTGCTCTCCCGCCAGTAGCGAGCTGTCGCCCGTGAGCGCGCCTGTGATGGGTGATGGCATTCGAAAACTACAAACTCCACTAATCTCCCGTCTCTCGGTGGCCTGCTCCGTAGCAGCAAGCATGTCAGGAGAGCAAAGGGCTTGTGTGAGCTTACCGCAATAGCGTGGCTATAACCGGTGGTTTCATAATCGTCAGAATGGCTGTCTTTGCTCATGAACGCTCGTGCGCTTCTGGCCTGGAATGTGCGCCGGATCCAGAGCGCGGCATTCCGCAAGACCAATTGGCCTATGATGCCGGGATCGACCGCTCACGGCGCATTGAGCAGAAGAAAGAGAACCCGACCATTGATCTTATGGACCGTATCGCCGCGACTTTCGGTATTCACTTGTCTGAATTGTTCGCTGAGCCGCCAAGGGTGGATCCTGTCCCTGAGCGTGGTGTAGCTGGCAGCGGGTCACCGCGTTCGCCGCCATGGCCGGACTGATCAGCTGGCGATAGCCTGAAGGCTGACGGTTGGATTATCGCTCAATGGCGCGGTGGTTTCCAGCGTCATGTAACGGGCGCGCCGGACGGCCCATTCATCATTCTGTTCGAGAAGGATCGCGCCGATGAGGCGGACAATCGCGTCCTCATTGCGGAAGATGCCGACGACCTCGGTCCGGCGCTTGTTCTCGCCGTTGAGGCGCTGGATCGGGTTGGTCGAGTGCGGGTTAACGCCCCGGCGATACCAATCTGGCGAGGCTGATCGGGTGGGACGGATCACAAAAATCGGAGATGGAGAGACGCGCACAGCCTTGTTCGAAGCTACCAACGTCGTTCTCAGGCCATCAACCCGATGGTCTCCGATGAAGGCCTGGGCGGTACGTGTTGCCCACCGGCAAGGAAGCAAGCGTGCGAAGGTCACGCTGGCCAGAAAGATGGCTGTCATCCTTCACCGAATGTGGGTTGATGGAACCCAATTCCGATGGACGACGGTGGCGTAAGGACGCCATCGCCCCCCAAGAGACGCCCGTCGCGGGGCGTGGGGATGGTCGAGTTCGTATGATCTGTCGTGGGCGTCCGCCCTCCAGGTCGGGTGACTACGCCGAAGAGCTTGAACCGACCATTCAACCGAATCCCATAGTGTGGCGGTTTTGCCGACCACGAACAGGAGCGAGGTACCCGCGGCAGCGGTCTTAAGGGATTGACAGAAGCAGACCGAATACAGAAGCAGATCATCGGGATTTTGAAGGAGCACGAAGCTGGCGTTTCGGTCCCCGATCTGTGCCGCAAGCATGGCGTCAGTGACGCCAGCATCTACAAATGGAAGGCAAAATTCGGCGGGATGGAGGTATCGGAGGCCAAGCGGCTGAAACCATGGAGGACGAGAACACACGGCTGAAGCGGCTCTTGGAGACGCCATACTGGATAATGCGGCCTTGAAAGATCTCCTGGGAAAGAAATGGTGATGACCGCTGCCAAGCGGAAAGCTGTCGCCCATCTCGTGAACGTCTACGGAATGAGCGAACGGCGGGCCTGTAAAGCCATCAGCTGCTGCCGCATGACGATGAGATACAAGGCGACCCGCGCAGATGATGCCGGCCTTCGCCAGCGCATGAGGGCGATCGCCCAGGAACGTCGCCGTTTCGGTTACCGACGCCTGCACGTACTGCTCAATCGGGAGCGTTGTCTGGTCAACCACAAGAAGCTCTTCCAGCTCTACCGGGAAGAGAGGCTCGCGGTACGCCGCCGTGGTGTCCGCAAACGGGCAATTGGGACCAGGGGGCCGACGATGGCGCTGATGGCCCCAACGATCGTTGGTCGCTCGACTTCGTGTCGGATCAGCTCACCGACGGCCGTCGCTTTCGCATTCTGACCTCCTCGTTGCGAGAGCGCGATCGACTGCCGCTCAGGGCCGAACGGGTCGCGGCGTTCTCTTGTCTCAGTAACGAGCGCACCACTCCAGAACTGTGATGCGCGCTTTCCATAGCCGCAAACATCAATTTTGGACAACGTTCTGTATCATGCGTGCAATTCCGCGACCGTACAGAATCAAACAGACGCTTTTTGCGCCGGTAGCCCAATCTTCAGTTGCGGACGAGTTCTGACGTTTTCCCGCTGTTTGGTTTTCGACAACATCGTCAGAGATAACACTCTGATCTGCTTCCAATTGAAGTTTTCAGCACCACTTGGTTAGTTAGAGAGAGGGCAACGTTGGCACGCCGGTTGCTACGAATAATTCAGCAACACTGAGTGATTCCGTCGGTCCCACGTATGTCACAGCGGCAAGCCCGTGCTACGGGGATCCGAGCACTGTCTTCGCGACAATAACGAGATACCACGTTCGACATGCCCCTCGCCCCTTGATAGCGATCAAAGTTTCAATGGCGGGAGCTAGTTCGATGCTCGTCTGTCTAATTGACTAGGAGAAGTTGATGAGATTGCTTATTCTTACAAACACCCTCGATTGCCTAGGTGAAAACGATGCGCCCATCAGCAACGCTTTTCGCCGCCGTGACTACGAGGTCGTTCTCGGTGAGCTGAATTCAATCGCGTTAGATAACTATCGTCCCTTCACACGAGGAGTGCTCGTACCGAAAACTGGCGAGCCGTATCATCCCGGCTGTGCGGCACTGGGGGATCGTGGCACCTACTTCTTCGACGAATGCCAGCTGATCTGGGTGTTAAACCATCCGCAGGAACGCGTCGCTCGCGATATCTGGCAATTGCTCTGGCTGGCTTCCCAGCACACTGCCTTCGTTAACAGCGTGGAAGGATTGATATTTCTCAATCCTAAGCACGCGTTGGGCCATATCGTCCCAAAAGAAAACAGAGCTCCTTCTTATATCTCGAATGATTTCTCATTTCTCTGGGAATGCTATCGGCAGCGCTCAGATCAACGCTGGGTGGCCAAGCCGCCGAACTCCACGTGTGGACAAAACGTCTTCCTACTTCCTCCGGATGGAACGAACGTCCGAGCAATCCTCCAATGCCTTACCGGAAACGCTGTCGTGCAAGACATCTACGGAGATCTCGGCGGATTCCAAGCAGAGTACGCCGTTCTTCAACGGTTTATCCCTGAAGTAGCCAGAGGCGAAAAACGCGTCATCGTTGTTTGCGGGAAGGCAGTTGCCTGGCATGGCCGCCAAGCGAATGCAGAGGACCATAGGTCAAATATAGTGCTGGGAGGAAAGCTCATCTCGGTCGACTTGGATTCCGCTGAAATAGAATTGGCCGAGTTGATCGGTCGAAAGCTCATGACATATGGTGTTAATTTCGTCGGGATAGATTTGGCTTACCCCTATGTAATTGAAGTTAATCTCGTGAACCCCGGGGGGCTATATGACGCCCAATTAGTTACTGGAGTAGATCCCTCAGACCGAGTTGCGGGATTGGTCATTACTCATTTCAAGAAGTAGATTCTCCCGATGTGCGCACTTGCCGGATCGCTCCGCCGACGCCAGAGAATGTTCTGAAAATGACTTATTAGCACGGCCGTTTTTTTCTGGATTCGCGATCGCGGCGAGGTCACGGTACTCCTTCGTGCTGACCTGCCATTGAATTTTCATCCAGCGGCAGTTAGAGTTTCGGGGTTTTGTGCGCCAAGTGGCGCGGTGGAGCAACGGACGATCGGCGGAGGCTGCGCAGCCGGTCGTCCGTTGCGGTGAGGTGGGTCAGGTATTTCAGCGACGAGTGAGGCCGCTGGAGATTGTAGTCGGCAACCCAGTTCGCGATCTTGGCACGAGCATCGTCAAGTTCGAAGAACAGGGTCTCGTTGAGCAGTTCGTCGCGCATTCGGCCATTGAAGCTCTCGACAAAGCCGTTCTGCATCGGCTTTCCTGGTGCGATGAAGTGCCAGTCGATGGCTGCGTCCTTGCACCAGGCGAGCATGGCGTTGCAGGTGAACTCGGTGCCATGGTCGGACACGATCATTCCTGGCTTGCCGCGCCGCTCGACGATCGCCGTCAGTTCGCGGGCCACGCGCCGCCCCGAGA
>NZ_FOVU01000024.1 GCF_900115265.1 Bradyrhizobium sp. Ghvi
GGAGGCGCTTTCGGTCCGGTCGCCCGGCCTTATACGCATGATCGTCCACCTCGCGGCGGCTGTCCCGGCCATTACGCCGGGCATTTGGGTACTATGACGGCTCCGTCGCCATACAGGTTCTCGAAAGAACCTGCTGTAGGCGATCCCGTAGTTACGTGCGTGGGGAGTTGCGGCATGGTTAGGTGTCCCGTTCGTCTCCTTGATCCACTGACGGTGGTCGTCCCACGCGGACTGGTGGCAGTTCGCACTGGGAGGTGCGATCCGCCCCGCGTGGCATAGCGTGTCAGCCGCGTTCGCTACGGCCAGCCCTTTGGCAACTGGAAACTGGGATTCAGGCAATACAGCTTTCACCATGCATACCTTTACTTTGTACTCTCCACCGGGCTGCGGCACCCGACTTCGAGACGTTTCCCCGGCATGCTCTGGTCCCGTTCCCCTTTCGAGGTTTCAGTCGTTTCCGACACCGGTAAGCCGGGCAAGTAAGAGCCATAACCAGCAGGCTCCATTCTTTCGAACACTCCCTTCTTCTCCACGCCTCTACGGCGCGCCCCTTGCGGGCTGCCATCCCTGACGCGAAACGGCCCGAGTCCCGAACGAGCCAACTGCCGAATCTATCGAAACTCCGCATGTGAGCGTCGGACCTGAAACGCAGCGATGCCTTTGGCCTCGATGACATCGAACGGCAGCCGAAACGTCCGCGGAGCAATCTCCAGGCGGCCAAATCAAATTCGCTCCAGACAAAACGACGGCGGCTGTTCTCGCAGTCAATCAGACCGACACTGCATCCGCGGGCCGAACCATGTGCCTTTCGGCTCACATACTTCCGGTGAAGGACCTACCCCGCTCTCGAATGGGCTTTCCTTGGTTCTGGTGCGGCCTTCCACGATCAACCCACAAGGGGTTCGCTACGCAAGCGTGCGACCTCTCCGGCTTCGCCTTCGAGGTGACCGCGGCCGCCCCTGAACACGTCGGCGCCTGTCGAGCGGGGATGGTCCCCGCCGCAAGACGGGAGCCCTTCATGTCGCACAATCTCACCCTCGTTCAGAACCACGCCTTCGATCTGGCCCGCACGCTGATGGTGCCCGTCATCCTTTTCCAGACAGAGAACGAATTCGGCGTGATGGTCTCCAGCGAATACGACGGCGATCAGGACGCCATCGTCCATGAATACGACCCCTGGTGCCCGGCTCATTGAGCCGGGTGACCGGCTGCCGCTGGCGCCATGCCGGCTGCAAGGGAAGCTTCGCCGCGCACAAGATGCGGCAACTGGCGGTTGGTCAGCGCGCCCTTGCATTCGGCAGGCTTCGCGGCCGGTCGGGGAGGTGCCGCAAGACCAGGAACAAGTGAGACCAACAGAAGAAGGGGCTGGAGTCGCTTGCGCGACTCCGGTGCAGACAAATGGACAAAAGAGAAATTGAAGAGCTGCGCGAAATGGTTGGCTGCGCAGCTCTGCTGGAGAAAGACGGCTGGAAAGTCGACGTCAAGGAAAGCACCCGGCGGGCGATCAAATATCGCCGCGACAGCAGCATCGTCATTGTCATCCACCAAGGCCGCGGCTGGTTCGATCCGTTGTCGCCGGCAAAAGGGGACGTGTTTTCACTCGCTGTACATCTCGGTGCCGATGGTTTCGTCGAGGCATGTGATCGTGTTGCGGATGTGGTTGGCCTCGTTCCTGCGGCACCGGCGTGGCAGCGTCCGGCAAGGCCCAAGACCCTTGCGTCCATTGTAGAGCGGTGGGGACATCGCTTCAGGCCGCGCCCCGGCTCGCCAGCCTGGCGTTATCTCACCGGCGAGCGCGGAATGCCAACCGACATCGTCAATCAGGCGGTCGCGAGCGATCGGTTGCGAGAGGGTCCCCAAGGTAGCATGTGGGCGGCGCATAGCGATTCCGCTGGAGCGCTTACAGGTTGGGAGGAACGTGGACCTACATGGCGGGGCTTCGCCACGGAAGGCGCCAAGGAGCTCTTTCGCTTCGGGTCGGAGGAGGCCGAGCGGATCTGCGTCACCGAGGCGGCCATCGATGCAATGAGCCTGGCCGCGATCGAGGCCCTGCGCCCTGACACCCTTTATGTCAGCACCGGTGGCGGCTGGTCGCCCGCGACCGATGTCGCCATCCGCCGGCTGGCCAAGCGAGCCAACGCTTGGCTCGTGGCAGCAACCGACAACAATCGGCAGGGCGAGGTCTATGCCGACCGTGTTCGTGCCATCGCCGCGGATGCAAGTGCGCTGTATGCCCGATTGCGGCCGTGTGCCGGCGACTGGAATGAGGATTTGAGGGCCTGATGGCTACTTCTTGATGCGGTGCGCGGGGGCGACGCGCAGACTGCGTGGCTGCATCGCGAAGGTCTCTGCATGAGTGGGTCTCTATCCTTCGGCATCGAGCGAAGAAAAAGGAGATCGAATGATGAGGAAGGGGAAATGAAATGAGGCGTTGCCGCACGCCCGGCCGGCGCGTCAAGGGTGAAGCTCCGCCCGCGTTCCGCGGCCCTTGACCCGGCGGACCGTCGATGCGGCCGGCGAGGAGGTGTGATGAAGGACTGAAGTGACGAAGGGATCAGGCGGATCGCTCGCGCTGTCAGTCCGGCCAGGCCAAGAGGAGCCGCCCATGCACACCTCCCCCAACATCCGCAAAGTCTTCGAAGGCGTCGCGACGCGCCACGAGATGCACCGCTTGTTCAATCGCCATCGCGGCGACCCGGCGATGGCCGAAGGTGATGGCCAGCGTCTCTTCGCCGGTGAGTGGTTTGAGATCAACGAGCGGGAGCACGACTACATGTTCGAGATCCTGCCGCCGCTGTTCATGCGCGCCGACATGTTCGCGATGCGCGAATTCATGACGGGCAGCGTCACCAGCATCTTCTTCGCCCTTGCCACCGACGGAAAGCGGCGCTGGTTCCATGGCTATTGCGATCTTTCCGATCGGCTGTCGCCGGAGCGCATGAAGGCTGCGATCATCGAGCGCGAGTCACGGCCCCTGCGCGCGATGACGCGCGACGAGCGGCTCGAGCACATCTGGTCGAGCACGCATGACGATTATCGCGGCTATGCCGGCGAGCGCTGGCCTCAGGCCATTCGCGGCCGCCGCACCGTGCTCGTCTATGCCGGCCAGAGCGGCACAGTCCTGAAGCTGCTCGACGACCTCACCGAGGCAGAGATCGCGGCCAAGCTGCCGGTGCAGTTCCGCCATTTGCCGGAGACGGCCGCGGCCTAGCCCGATCTCCCTGCCCGCCCCGCGGCAGCCCAGCCTCGCGCCGGGCGTCGCATTTCAGAACCCGGCCCGCCGCCGGCCCACTCATCAACCCCCGCATCCCTGTGCCGTCCGTCGCAGCCCGCGTCGGCGGACGGTGGCGCGCGCCCAACCGGAGGACATTTCCCATGTCGCATGACGATCCTTTCACCCTCGACCTCTTCGGCAATACCGCCCTTTCATCCAGCCTCGGCCTCGTCGTCACGGCCTTCGCTGCCGATTTCGGCGGTGACGACGACTATGAGCATGATCCACCGCCGTCGACGCCGGCCTCGGTAAGGCCGGCAATCGAATCGGCGCGGCGCTCCTATGACGGTCCACAAAAGCACGGCGACAATCTCTATCTTTCCGACGCGCGCGGCCTCGCAAAGGGCTGGAAGCAGCGCGCCCGCGACAGCATCGCCGCAGTTCGGCTCGCCGCACAGATCGAGACCGAGGAGCGCCCCGCGACGGCCGAGGAGCAGCGGCAACTGATCCGCTTTACCGGCTTCGGCGCCTCGGAGCTCGCCAATGGCGTCTTCCGCCGACCGGGCGAATCCGAATTCGCAAAGGGCTGGGACGAGATCGGCGCCGACCTGCAGGATGCGGTCGATGAGGCTGACTACGCTTCGCTGGCACGCTGTACGCAGTATGCCCATTTCACGCCGGAGTTCATCGTCCAGGCGATGTGGGCGGGTTTGCTGCGCCTCGGCTGGCGCGGCGGCCGCGTGCTTGAGCCCGGCATCGGCACCGGCTTGTTTCCGGCGCTGATGCCGCCGGTTCTCCGCGAGCTCTCCCAGGTCACCGGCGTCGAGTTCGATCCCGTCACGGCGCGCATCGCGCGGCTGTTGCAACCCCGGGCGCGGATCGTCACCGGCGATTTCGCGCGCACCGAGCTGCCGGCGCGGTTCGACCTTGTGATCGGCAACCCGCCCTTCTCCGATCGCACCGTCCGCTCGGACCGCACGCTGCGCTCGCTCGGTCTGCGGCTCCACGACTACTTCATCGTCAAGGCGATCAAGCTGCTGAAGCCGGGCGGTCTTGCCGCCTTTGTCACGTCGCACGGCACGATGGATAAGGCGGATGGCTCGGCGCGCGCGCTGATCGCGAAGCACGCCGATCTCCTCAGTGCCATCCGTCTGCCGGAGGGTAGCTTCCGCGCCGATGCCGGCACCGACGTCGTGGTCGACATCCTGTTCTTCCGGCGGCGTAAGCACGGGGAGCCCGAAGGCGACCTCTCGTGGCTCGAGCTCGACGAGGTGCGCCCGGCGACCGAGGACGAGGGCGCAATTCGCGTCAACCGCTGGTTCGCGCGCCATCGCCAGCTTGTGCTCGGCGCGCACGCGCTGACCTCCGGCCCGTTTGGCGAGACCTACACCTGTCTACCTGTTGACGGCGAGGACCTCGCGACCTCGCTGGACGACGCGATCACCCTCCTTCCGGTCGCAATCTATAGCGGCGAACCGGAGGCGTTCGACCCTGACGATGAGTGTGAGGCCGAGTCGGCGAAGTCGGAGAGCTCGGCGAGCCTCACGGCGCGTGAGGGCAGTTATCTCCTCAATAGCCGGCATGGCTTGATGCAGATCCTCGACGGGAAGCCGGTTGCTGTCTTGGTGCGCAAAGGCCGCAGCGCCGATGGCATTCCGGAAAAGCATGTCCGAATCGTCCAGAAGCTGATCCCGATCCGCGACGCGGTGCGAGAGGTGCTGAAGTGCCAGGAGCTCGACCAGCCGTGGAAGGATGCGCAGGTCAGGCTCCGCATCGCCTGGTCGAACTTCGTGCGTATCTTCGGGCCGATCAACACGACCGTCGTGTCGACGGCCGAGGACGACGAGACCGGGGAGGTCCGCGAAACGCACCGCAGGCCGAACCTTCAGCCATTCCTGGACGATCCGGACTGCTGGCTGGTGGCCTCGATCGAAGACTACGACCTCGAGTCCGATACGGCAAGGCCGGGTCCGATCTTCACGGAGCGGGTAATCGCTCCGCCGGCGCCGCCCGTCATCACCAGCGCCGCCGACGCGCTGGCCGTCGTTCTCAACGAGCGCGGCTATGTCGACCCCGACCATATCGCGGAGCTCGTGCACCGCGACGCGGACGGCGTCATCGCTGAGCTCGGCAGCGCCATCTTTCGTGATCCCAGCGGCGGCTCCTGGCAGACTGACGACGCGTATCTGTCGGGTGCGGTGCGCGACAAGCTGAAGGTCGCGGAAGCAGCCGCTGCACTTGACCCCGCCTATGCGCGCAACGTGACGGCCCTGCGAGAGGTGCAGCCTGCCGATCTCCGGCCCTCGGACATCACCGCGCGCCTTGGCGCACCGTGGATTCCCGCCGCCGACATCGTCGCCTTCGTCAAGGAGACGATGGGCGCGGAGATCAGGATCCACCACATGCCGGAACTGGCGTCGTGGACCGTGGAGGCCCGGCAGCTCGGCTGGATGGCCGCCGGCACGTCGGAATGGGGCACGGAGCGGCGGCACGCCGGGCAGCTTCTCTCTGATGCGCTCAACTCCTCCGTCCCGCAGATCTTCGATACTATCAAGGATGGCGACAGCGAGCGTCGGATCGTCAATGTCGTCGACACCGAGGCGGCGAAGGAGAAGCTCTCGAGGATCAAGTCCGCCTTCCAGAATTGGATCTGGTCCGATCCGGACCGGACCGACCGCCTGGCGCGGGTCTACAATGACCGCTTCAACAACATCGTGCCGCGCGCCTTCGACGGTTCGCATCTGAAATTGCCGGGCGCCTCGGGCGCCTTCGTTCTCTACGAACATCAGAAGCGCGGCATCTGGCGCATTATCGCCTCGGGCGCTACCTATCTCGCTCACGCCGTCGGCGCCGGTAAGACGATGACGATGGCGGCCGCGATCATGGAGCAGCGCCGCCTCGGGCTGATTGCCAAGGCGATGCTTGTCGTGCCCGGCCACTGCTTGGCGCAGGCGGCGCGCGAGTTCCTGGCACTCTATCCCGGTGCCCGCATCCTCGTCGCCGATGAGACGAATTTCACCAAGGACAAGCGGCACCGCTTCCTGTCGCGCGCCGCGACCGCAACGTGGGACGCGATCATCATCACCCATTCGGCCTTCCGCTTCATCGGCGTGCCGTCCGCGTTCGAGCAGCGGATGATCCAGGACGAGCTCGAACTCTACGAGCAGCTCCTGACCAAGGTCCAAAGCGACGACCGCGTCTCGCGCAAGCGGCTCGAGCGGCTGAAGGAGGGATTGAAGGAACGGCTCGAAGCGCTGGCCACGCGCAAGGACGATCTCCTGACCATCTCGGAGATCGGCGTCGACCAGATCATCGTCGATGAGGCGCAGGAGTTTCGCAAGCTTTCCTTCGCTACCAATATGTCGACGTTGAAGGGCGTCGACCCCAACGGCTCGCAGCGAGCCTGGGACCTCTATGTGAAGTCGCGCTTCATCGAGAGCAAGAACCCTGGGCGGGCGCTGGTGCTCGCCTCCGGGACGCCGATTACCAACACGCTCGGTGAGATGTTCTCGGTGCAGCGCTATCTCGGATACGGCGCACTTCTGGATCGCAAGCTCCACGAGTTCGACGCCTGGGCCTCGACTTTCGGCGACGTCTCGACGGAGCTCGAGCTTCAGCCGTCCGGCAGGTACAAGCCAGTCACACGCTTCGCCACCTTCGTGAACGTTCCCGAGCTGATCGCCATGTTCCGGTCCTTCGCTGACGTGGTGATGCCGGAAGACCTGCGGCAGTACGTGAAGGTCCCGGCGATCTCGACGGGCAAGCGCCAGATCCTGACGGCGAAGCCGACGCCGGCATTCAAGCGCTACCAAGCCCTGCTCGACGCGCGGATCAAGGCGATCGAGATGCGCGATCGTCCGCCGCAGCCGGGCGACGACATCCTGCTTTCCGTGATCACTGACGGCCGCCACGCGGCGATCGACCTGCGCCTCGTCGATCCGTCGAACGACAATGAGCTGGACAACAAGCTGAATCTCCTCGTCGCCAACGCCTTCCGCATCTGGGAGGAGACGTCGGATCACAGCTATGTGCGCGCCGACGGCAAGCCCTACGAGCTCCCGGGCGCCGCGCAGATGATCTTCTCCGATCTCGGAACGATCAGCGTCGAGAAGACGCGCGGCTTCTCGGCTTATCGCTGGATCAGAGACGAGCTCATTCGCATGGGCGTTCCCGCGTCCGAGATCGCTTTCATGCAGGACTTCAAGAGGTCGGAGGCGAAGCAACGCCTGTTCGGCGATGTGCGCGCGGGCAAGGTCCGCTTCCTGATCGGCTCCTCCGACACTATGGGCACCGGCGTCAACGCACAGCTCAGGCTGAAGGCGCTCCATCACCTCGACGTGCCGTGGCTGCCGTCGCAGATCGCACAGCGCGAGGGCCGGATCGGGCGCCAGGGCAACCAGCACGACGTCATCGACATCTTCGCCTATGCGACCGAGGGCTCGCTCGACGCGAGCATGTGGCAGAATAACGAGCGCAAGGCTCGCTTCATCGCCGCGGCGCTCTCCGGCGACACGTCGATCCGTCGGCTCGAGGACCTCGGCGAAGGCCAGGCCAACCAGTTCGCGATGGCCAAGGCGATCGCGAGTGGCGACCAGCGGCTGATGCTAAAGGCCGGGCTCGAAGCCGACATCGCCCGGCTCGAGCGCCTGCGCGCGGCTCATATCGACGACCAGCACGCCGTCCGTCGGCAGATTCGGGACGCGGAACGCGACATCGAGTTTTGCACGCGGCGGATCGCAGAGGTCGGCAGGGATATCGAGTGCCTTGTTCCGACCGCCGGCGACGCCTTCGCCGCGACCGTTGCCGGCAAGCGATATGTCGAGCGCAAGGAGGCCGGCCGCGCGCTGATGAAGGAAATCCTTGCTCTGTTGCAACTCCAGCAGGAGGGCGAGACCAGCATCGCCACGATCGGCGGGTTCGACCTCGAATACTCCGGCGAGCGTTACGGCCGCGACGGCTATCGCTACGGCACCATGCTGATCCGCACCGGGGAAGAGCATGAGATCGAGTTGCCCGTCACGGTGACGCCGCTCGGCGCGATCTCTCGCCTTGAGCATGCATTTGACGATTTCGAGGGCGAGCGGGAGCGCTATCGCCAGCGTCTCGCCGACGCACGTCGCCGGCTCGCCTCGTACCGATCGCGCAAGGATGGCGAATTCGCATTCGCAGCCGATCTCGCCGAGAAGCGGCGGCAGTTGGCGGAAATCGAGAAAGCCCTTGCGACGGATGTGGAGAGCACGGGTGGGAGCGCAATCGCAGCGTGAAGAGGGAGGAAGGGAAGACCCGCTCGCAGAGCGGTCAGGCCGGCAACGCTGACGCTCAACCGCCGCCTGCGCGATCCCAGCCCGTCGTCCTTCGCAGGGCTGTTAGCCCTGCTTGTCCGGCCTGGCAGGGATGCTCGGCCGCAGTTGTGCCGGCCCGACCGCTCCGCGGGGCCCGGGGTGTCTTCGGGAAGAAGACGAGGAAGGGCCGCAAGACCTGGTCCGAGAAACCCAAACAGGAGAAATTCCATGCAACTCATCAAGATTGATCCGCGTGCGCTCAACGAAAATCCCGACCGCATGCGCCAGACGAAGTCGACGCCGCAGGCCGATGCCCTGCTGCTCGCGACGATCAAGGCCGTCGGCATCGTCCAGCCACCCGTCATCACGCCCGAGACTGGCGGCGGCAACGGCTATGTCATCAATGCCGGTCATCGCCGTGTGAAGCAGGCGATCGCTGCCGGCCTCGAGGAGATCGACGTCCTCGTCGATGAGGCGGCGAACGACAACGGTGCCATGCGCTCGATGATCGAGAACATCGCGCGTGAAGCGCTCAATCCCGTCGACCAGTGGCGCGCGATCGAACGCCTCGTCGCGCTCGGCTGGACCGAAGAGGCAATCGGCGTCGCTTTGACCCTGCCCGTCCGGCAGATCAGGAAGCTCCGCCTGCTCGCCAACGTGCTGCCGATCATGCTCGATCACATGGCCAAGGGCGACATGCCAGACGAACGTCAGCTTCGTACCATCGCCTCGGCGTCGCTCGACGAGCAGAAGGAGGTCTGGAAGAAACACAAGCCCTCCAAGGCGGTTCCGCAGGTGTCGTGGGGGAGCGTGACACAGGCCCTGACTAAGGCCCGTATGTACGCTAGTCACGCCAGCTTCGGTGACGACCTCGCCCAGGCCTACGGCATCCAGTGGGTCGAGGACCTGTTTGCGCAGGCGGAGGACAGCCGCTACACCACAGATGTCGAGGCGTTCCTCGGCGCGCAGCAGGAGTGGATGACGAACAACCTGCCGAGGAAGGGCATCATTGCCGAGACGACGAACTGGGGCGAGGTCAAGCTGCCGCCGAAGGCGGAGCGCGTCTACGGCAAGCCGTCAAAGTCGGATTGCACGGCGATGTACCTCGACCGTGACGGCCAGGTGCAGAGCGTACATTACCGCATGCCTGCGGCGAAGAAGTCGAAGGATGGGGGCATGGCGACCGGCACTGACGCTGCCGACGAGAGCACAGCGGTCTCGAAGCCGCGTCCCGACGTGACGCGCAGGGGCATCGAGATCATCGGCGACCTCCGAACGGACGCCCTCCATGAGGCGCTGGCGCGCGCGCCCGTCGAGGATGACGCGCTGATGGCGCTGTTGATCCTCGCCTTCGCCGGCAAGAACGTCTCGGTCGATTCCGGTAGCGGTGGCACCTATTACGGCAACCGCCGGATTGCGCGCCATGCCGCGACGCTGTTCGATCAGGACGGCAAGCTCGTCCTCGACATGGACACACTGCGCGTTGCGACGCGCTCGATCCTCGTTGAGGTTCTCTCGTGCCGAGAAAACCGCACCGACAGCGGCATCGTTGCGCGCGTCGCCGGCGAGATGGTCGGAGCGGACAACTTCCTGCCGAATATGGGCACCGACGACTTCCTGTCGTGCCTGTCGCGCACCGCGCTCGAAGGCTCGTGCAAGGACGCTTCGGTTCTCCCGCGCCAGAAGGTGAAGGAGACCCGCGCCGCTTTGGTCGAGCACCTCAAGGAAGGCCGCTTCGTCCATCCGGCAGCGCTGTTCGCTCCGGACAAGGCCAACTTACTGGCTTGGCTGGCAAAGAACGCCGTCACCGCCGCTGACGAGGCCGACGATCAGGTCGAGGACTCGGACGCTGGCGACGAAGATAGCGGCGAAGCCTTAGGTGATGAGGCGTTCCGTGAGGCGGCTGAATAGCCCGCCGCCATCGACAATCCGAATGACACCCCGCCGCCGGCTTGAGCCGGCGGCGGCTTCGTTTCCAACACCCATGAACAGGAGGACGTCCATGTCCGCGCAGTTGATCTACGACCTCGTCCCGCTCGGAGCGATCATACGGTTTTCTGACGGCACGCCGCGGCCACCGGAGCGGCATCGCAAGAAGCTCGCGGCCTGGGGACACCGCAACAACGGTGGTCGGCTGATCCAAAAGCGAGCAGAACGCCGCGTCGGCAACACCGTCATCGGCGCCACCATCACATTGCACGTCGGCGACTATGGCGGCGGTGTTGTGGTGCTTCGTGTCCACCGGACCTTCTCGGTCGACAGCGACCTGAGGTTCGTCGTGACCGAACGCCCGAGGGTTGGTGCGGTCCGCGTGCTCAGCCGACCCGGCGAGGACGCCGAACTCGTCTATCTCGCCAGCAGCCGCGCCGACGCCGAAATCTGGCTGCAGAGCCACGGTTATCCGGATGCGGTTCTCGATGAGGTGACAACGGATGCGCCGGCAGCCGACGTCATGGAGGGGAGGACGGCCGCATGATCACGCCCTCACCCCTCACCACCGTGACGCGCTCGAATTCTGGATTTCCCGAGGTCGAGTTCGGCCGCAGCGGCGACGGCTATCTCGTCGCTCGCGTCGGCGACACAGCCTTCGCCATGCTGCCGGGACGCAACGCCCGCCATTATCTCGCGACCGGCTGGCGCATCAACCGGCCGATCGCCGAATGGAAGCGCTCTGACTTCTATGGCCATTCCGGCGGGCTCGCCGACGAGGCGGCCTTCCGAACAAAGGTCGCGGAGAACGCCGAGCATCAGCGCGAGAAGCGTGCGCTCGGCCGTCGCGAGATTGGCTTCAATGCGAACACGCCATGGGGGCCGTCGCAGGGGGCAACCGTCTACGCGGAGGGCATTGTCTGCCATTCGACGGCGGGCCACGGCGGCTTCCATCTCTCGGCCGAGCGCAACCGCAAAGTCAACCCTGTATTGCGCGCGCCGGGCGGCTGGTACGAAGAAGACGAGGCCTGGGCGATCGTGGCGATCACCTTCCCGCATCTGTTCACCGGCTACGAACGGCGCTGCGCCGAGCGCACAATCAAGGATAGCTGGCCCGATGCGTGGGAGGCGATCTTCGGGATCGTGCTGGAGCCCGGCGAATCCCGTGAGAAGGATCGGCGCGCCTTCGAGAAGGAGCACGCCGGCAACTGGATTGTCGTGTCGGCGATCTCGTCGGATCAGCAGGCAGGCTTTGTTGAAGTCGTCGCCACGCCGGGCGGCAGACGCGGCGCGGGCACTGAGGAGCGACGTTTCCTCGTCCCGTCCGACGAGTACCGGATTGGCCGCTTCGGCTTCGTCGTCGATGAGACCCGCCATCCGGTCTATTCCGGACCATCGAGCTTCATCGGCTGGCAGGGAAGGACGTCCCCATGAAGGCTTCCCCCGGACCCCTCGCCCAGCTTTCGCGCATGGAGGAGGCGCGTCGCCAGACGCAGCGCCAGCTCGACATGATCGATCGGCAGATCATCCGGCGCATGACGGGGCTCATCCCGCAGCTCGGCAGCAAGCGGTCCGGATACCGTCGCGGCAAGCCGCCTGACCCGAGTGCATTTCTCGAACGCTATCGCTCGAACCTTGGGGCGATCACCGTAGAGCGCCAGCCTGAGATCGACACGCTTTCGCGCAAGCTCGCCAGGCAGGATACTGCGATTGAGATGCTGCGTTCTCGATGCGCGCCGGAGTCTCGCCCCGGTCGTGACGACTCGGAGCGCGAACATCGCATGGACGAATGTCGCAGTCCGGCCGACCGTCGTCCGGGCAAGCGGCATGGCGCTGCGGCCTAGCAGGGCCAAAGCCGACCTTGTGGCTCGCTCAGGCGAACATCTCGAGCATGGCGCGAAGCTGGCGGTCTGCTGGGTCGAACCTTTCCGCATTCGCCAACCCGGCCCGCACCCTGTCGGCTCTCCCCTCGGGTTTTGCTGCGGTCTGCGCCGCCGGCGGTCCGCTTCAAGGCCAAGTCGCAAGCGACCAGGAACCGCCGATCTCGGCAAGGCCCGGCCGCGTCCGGCGCTGGGCCCCAGCAAGCTGGGACCCTGCTTGTCCGCAGCCAGACCTCGCTCGCCTGGCGGTCCCCGGACCTTGAAGCGGCCCTCATCCCGGCGGCGCTGGGCGACCGCACCCGAAGGGAGGTCCGGCAGGGGCCGGATCGAACCTGATGGCGAAACCTAAGAAAGGAATTCACCAATGACCAAACCTGCTCGCTCCTCTCGCGCCAGCGCCCGTGTCATCCCCCTTCGCAAGGGCACCACTCTCGAAATGGTCCGGCTCGCCTGCCCCGACGTGGCACAGGCACAGCGCATCTCTGAAAGCTTCGGCCTTGCGATCCTGGACAGCGACGGCATCCGCGATCTGCATGAGCGGCTCATCATCGAAACCGCCGACGCGCTCAAGGACGGCCTGAGTGAGCGCGCAATGCAGATTCACCTTCAACGGATCGTCGGCGCTTATGTCGGCTCCGCGCACGGCGCTGGCCAGTTCTACACCCGCGCAGTGACCGAAGCGCGAGATGCGACCGCCAAGCTTGCCAACGACGGCCGCGATGAGGACCTCGATGGTCCGGTCGGCTTCGATAGCCAGGCACAGCGCAAGCGCGAGTTCGCCGCCGACATGGGCGTTCAGTCTCACGCGATTCGCATGGCCGCCGAGGGCGCCGTCGCCGCCTACGAAAAAGTCGTCGGCGAGACCTGGAAGCCTTTCGAACGTCCTGTAGACCCCACGACCGACACCGTCGGCAGGAAGGCGGCCAAGGCACAGATGTCGGCGTTCGACTGATGCGGCCGGCGGGGCTTCGGCCCCGCTATTCTCTTTCACCATTCAACGTCGGCCGGTCCCTGGGGCCGGCCATTTTCATGTCGCCCGGCGCGACGGGGCAAACGAGCAAAGAGAAATGAATCTGGTTGGACTGCCCCTCGCGGCCCCTAGCGGCGTTCGATCGATGCTCCGGCCCGTGCGGCAGCGCAACGGCTTTGCCGTCCTCCACTGACGTTCCGGTCCGGCGTCTCTGTTGCCACTCAGACCACATGCGCCACCGGATGCGCGACCCCGCAGGCCTTCGCAGCGGACCCGTGAGGGCCGCGATGGGCGCGGTCTTCAACGGAGATTAGGATCATGACAGGTAAGGAAACGAAACCCCGCGCCGAAATCTATGCACGGATCACCGATCGCATCGTCGCGGACCTGGAGCGCGGTGTACGTCCGTGGGTCAAGCCATGGAATGCGGGCAACGCCGCGGGATGCATCACGCGGCCGCTGCGCCACAACGGCATGCCTTATCAGGGCATCAACGTCGTGCTGCTGTGGTCGGAAGCCGTCGCGCGTGGCTTCACATCACCGATCTGGATGACCTTCAAGCAGTCGCTCGAACTTGGGGGTCACGTCCGCAAGGGTGAGAGTGGAACAATGGTCGTCTATGCAAACAAGTTCACTAAGACTGAGACCGATAAGCATGGCGATGACGTCGAACGGACCGTGCCGTTCCTGCGTGCCTATACGGTGTTTTGCGTCGATCAGATCGACGACTTGCCGGATCACTATTACGGGCGCCCGGCTCCAAGCATCGCGCCGACGCAACGCCTTGCGCATGTGGACGGATTCTTCGCCAATACGGGCGCAACCATCCGACATGGCGGCGACAAGGCATTTTTTGCGCCGGCGCTCGATCTCATCCAGATGCCGCCATTCGAGAGCTTCCGTGACGCGGAGAGCTACGCCGCCACGCTCGCGCACGAATGCGTGCATTGGACCGGGCCGGTGCACCGCGTCAATCGCGACCTCAGCCGCTACGCCAAAGATCGAAGCGAGCGCGCCCGCGAAGAGTTGGTCGCCGAACTTGGCGCCTGTTTCCTCAGTGCGGATCTCGGTATCGTACCCGAACTCGAGCCGCGCGCCGATCACGCCAGTTACCTTGCGTCGTGGTTGGAGGTACTCTCCAACGAGAACCGCTTCATCTTCTCCGCAGCCGCCCACGCTCAGCGGGCAGTCACTTATCTGCACGATCTTCAACCCAAGCCGGCCGAGATTGACCAAGCGGCATGAGGCGCAACGATCCACGCGTCGGCCGCTTGCGCTTCATCGTTCACCTTTAGGGAAAATGACGAAGGCCTCGCCTCACCGCGGGGCCTTTTTTTATGTGCATCGTCATGCGTGTGCCGGCGACTGGAGAGGCCGCGCTTCCCATTCTGACGGTGTCGTCGAGATGGGCCGGGCGGGTTCTTCCAGCTTCCGAGATGCCGGTCTGTTTCTGGGCGAGCGCCTTTCCGAAGCCGCAGAATGCTGATGTCATCCACGATGCGACGGTCCGGGGTGTTATTGCGTCCGCCGGAACCGGAAGGCTTACGGGGTGCCTGCGAGTCTTTTCACCAACGCGCCCGTCGTCGTGCGGTGTGGCTTGCCTGTGGCTCCGTCGGATCCTCATCGTTCGGCCTGTCGCGCCCAATGCGTCCTCGATTTGGCATGTCTAACCGAAGGCCGTCGTCGCTGCGCTCCGCCTCGATCAAAAGACCGCAACGGCCGTTCTCCGCTTTCTTCCCCTGGCCGCTGCGCGCCCATTCCTCGCGAGACAAGAAAGCATCGCCCTGGCCGCCCTCTACTGCG
Organism: Bradyrhizobium sp. Ghvi; assembly: GCF_900115265.1. GTDB lineage: Bacteria > Pseudomonadota > Alphaproteobacteria > Rhizobiales > Xanthobacteraceae > Bradyrhizobium. The sequence continues at coordinate 15,079 of NZ_FOVU01000024.1, forward strand.
TGGCGGCCCTTCGGGTGCGGCCCGATCGCCTCCGGTCAACGACAGCCATCGAGGTCGCGATGGTCGCGGCCCGAGAACGACAGAGGATACGAACATGGCTACCATCGGCAACTTCATCGTCAGCGGCAACGGCTTCGTGGGCACCGTCAAGACCCTCGCCCTCGGCACCGTGAAGGCCAAGATCGTCCCGGCCGAGCGGACCTCGGACAAGGCCCCGGACTACCGGATCTTCGCAGGCACGATCGAGTTCGGCGCCGGTTGGAAGAAGAAGTCCCAGGAGCAGAACCGCGACTACCTGTCGGTCAAGCTGGACGACCCGAGCTTCGCGGCTCCCATTTACGCCACGCTGGTCGAAGTGGAAGGCGAGGAAGGCCACTCGCTCATCTGGTCTCGCCCGAACCGCGACTGAGACGTCGCGCAGCTGGCCCCGCCGCGAGGCGGGGCCTTCACGCGTAGGCGGAATGGAGAACGAATTTTGCAAGGAGTTGAACGCGCGCGTAAGGTTGGCAAGCGCGGCTCATCCAAATAGCCGAGCCAGCGCGTCCGATTGCTCAGCAAATTTTCGGGCATTGGTTTTCCGAAGCCGTTCCAGGTTTTGCAGCTTCCATCGCAACCCGGGAAGCCGCTCCAGGTGCGGCAGGCCTAGTAGCGACCATTCGGGTGCTGCGGCAACTAGCGACAGCAGGAAGCTGCGCTCATCGGCGCTCAGACCTTGCTGCAGTTCGCGCATCATTCGCTCTCGCGCTGCCAAGAGCGCATCGAGTTCAACGGGCTCGGCGGTCATGCCCGCGAAATTGTGCTCGAAATCCTGCCGGATGTCGCGCAACGACGGAAACAGGACTTCGTGCACCGGCCGATTATGGCTCGCGAGATAGACGACGAAAGCACGGCGGATGCCGGGCGTGATTCCTTCGTGCGCGAAAAGCTGTGTGACGTCGAACAGATCGCGAGGATGCTGCCGGTCCATGGCCGCAACCAATTTGCCGCCATACACGTCTTCGAACGACACCACCGGGATTTCGAGATCCGCCTGCAGCGTGTCGCGCGCAGGCTCTGTCAACGACGCTATGTGCACCGGGTGAACGGTACCGCGCATAACGAAATTGACCTCGACCTTCACTTCGATGCCGCCTCGACGCACCAGCAGCTTGGTCTCGCCGGAATCCGTTGCGGCCGGCGCATGGGTCTGGAAGCCCTGCTTCTGCAGGCGCGCGGCCGACTGGCGGATGGCTTCGTTGATGCGCTGCAGCGCCTGCTCGCGCGGCAGCGTGTGGTCAGGAAACACCAGATCGAGATCGACCGACAGCCGCGGCATGTCGCGCACGAACAGGTTGATCGCCGTGCCGCCCTTGAGTGCGAAGATATCCTCGACGAGCACCAGCGGCGCCACGCGTGTCAGCAACCGTGCGCTGTCGAGGTAGATCTGGTTCATGGCTTCAGCACCAGGAGTCCATCACCGGAGCGTGACACCCAGGCCCTGTCGCTCCCCTTGGGCAACTGAGACGGATCGAGCTTGCCGGCCCAAGGCTGGGAGAGTTCGCGGCCGAGCTGCAAGCACAGGCGAACGGTCTTGACGCTGGTGCAGCGCTTGAGCAGGTCTCGCAGCAGATCGGCGCGCAGGCTGTAAGTGCTTTCGACCAGCTCGCGCGCTTCTTGCAACGGCTGCCGGACGCCGACTTCGCTTAACACCTCCAGTAATGCGCGTTCCGGCGCGGAGACGAGCGGGCCGTCCTTGCGGTTCTCGAAGGGTTGGACATGAAGCAGCGCGCCAGGCTCCTCCTCGAAGAGTCGCTTGCGGTGGTACTCGGCCGGGAAGCGCTCGGTGAACCACTCCGGAAGGCGTCCCGCTTTCCAGCCATAGAGGTGGAGGACAGGCCGTTGGGACAGGTAGTGCCGTATGCCGTGCCAGTCGAGCGCGGACTTGCCGCCGACGTGCAATCCTTCGAAGCTCCGCTGCAGCAGGACGAGGCTCGAATGCAAGACGGGAGGATCGTTCGGCCGGAAATACACGCCGCGGGCCAGCCGTTGTAGCCAGCCGGCACGGACATAGTGGACGGCAAGGTCGGCCGAGATCCCGAGCGCTGCGAGGTCTTCGGAAGTCAGCGGCGTGCCGGGTGCAAGGTAGGTGTAGAGCTTGTTTAGCTTGTCCCTTTGAGTCATAGCCATACTACGATAATAGGAACTATTCTAAGGATTTGCAAGTTTAGTTTTGCTGCGATTATCGTAGTCTGACTACGATAATCATGTCAAAATCAATCCTGTTTCGGGCCTTCCTTTCCGCGAGTGGTCTCCCATGGATTAAAGGCCTGGTATTTTATTACCGGATTTTGCATCACACCCTCCGGGGGCTGGAAAAGGCCGCCGCCTGCGCTCAAGCGGCGGCGTTTTTTGTCTTATTCCCCAGCGAGGCGGCCCATCCGCCGAGCATCCACAGTGCCGACTTTCGCCTCTACAGGACCCCCCACGCCCGATAGCGTCCCCGACCGGTCGCCTCGCGTAGGCCGAGCTCGGCGACCAGGTTTTGGGCGGCACGGGAAGTAATCCCAAGTTCCGCCGCGATCATCCCCGCCGAGACGATCGGCCTGGTCAGCACGTAGTCGAGGAGAGCCGGCAGTTTTGAAGTGGCGCGACGGCCGGCGAGTTTGCGGGCAAGCAGATTTCTGGTCATCAGCCAGCGGTCGTGGTCCTTACGGCCAGACTCGGCGGCGGCGGTGATGGCCTCGAGTTGCACGATCAAACGCGCCGCGACGTCGCGTGGCCGCCGACGCTCGCGCGGAATACTTTTCAGCCCGGCATGCAGGCACGGCAGATGCGAGCGCGTTTTGCCGCGGTCCCTCAACAATGCCGCGGCGAGCAGGCGGCCGAGCCAAGGCGTGTGCTCGAGCGGTTCGATCACGCCCCAGGCGTCGGCGGCAATCGCACCCGCAAGGGTCGGCGGCAAGCCACGAGTCTGGTTGACCACGTCGCGCCAGTGATCGAGGCGTCCCTCCTCGTCCCAGTCGGGATCGTAGATGAGGGAATCCCGCTCCGGCCGGAACCGGGTCTCGTCGGCAAGCCTACGCTCGGTCCTGGCGTTTGCGGCGTCGACGGCAGCGAAGGCGGAGGCCAAATGGGAATCGGCCTCGATGGCACTGATCGGCTCTTCGAGATCCACGTCGTCCCGCTCGCCGTCCTCCTCGAGCTTAAAACTTCTCTCACCTGCCTTCCAATTACTCCTTTCCTCTTCTCGCTCGCCCCGGCCGCGCAGGCTGGCGAGTCCGGTAGTTGACAGCGCCCAATCGGGCTTCGCGTCGGCGATGCGTCGACGGGCGCGTAGCACGGCATGGGCCCGGGTCAGCTCATGGGTGGGAGCGCGGACGTCCATGCCGGCGTCGTGGAGCACGAGGTCTTCGAGATGGACAAGTTCGCCATCTAGCCACAGACTGGCGCAAGCGTCCGTGAAGTGCGTCCGGTTGAGTGCGCCGTCGCGGATTGGACTTTTGGCCAGCCGCTCATCGAAGCGGGCCACAGCATCCTCGGCGGCGGCGAGCGGCCCGACGAGCTGGGCCCAGGGCAGCGGATCGGGGATTTTGTAGGTAGGCGGCAAGGTCCTGATAACCCTAATGGGAACCATCGAAACGGAAGCTAACATGGCTTTTGCTTCCGTCATAGCGATGTCGGTTCCGGTCGTGCCGGGAATTAGATTCCTCGCAAACCAGCGGGTTCGGCGAGCTCAAGTTAGGCTAGTCACCACGGTCGGGACGATGCGTCGCTTGTCAGCCTCCCCTCTTCCGGACGCTTTCGGCCATCGTCCTCGTGATCGCACTCAGATGTCTTCGTCGGTCAGAGCGACAGTCCGAGCGGCTCCTTGGTCACGGCTCTCCGCCTGGCTTGCGTAAAGTCTGCGCGATGGCTTTGCAGCGAATCATCGTTCATGACTTCTGCCATGCCCAGCCCCGCTCCGATAGTAGCGTTCATTAGCGCCTGAACATCGATGGCTCGCCAAGATATCGGGCGCATGCAGAGGCGAGACAGCCCCCGAAATTGAGCCGAGCCGGGCGTCGGCCCTTGCCGTAGTCGTTAGCGTGGAGCGCGCTGCAGGCCGCTTCGGGTTGCCACATTCACCGTCTTCCGGGAGGATTCACGCCATATCTGCACGATAGGGTCGCGAAGAGGCGCAGGGGGGCCATAACTCTTATGGTTAGGATTCTATGAATCCCAGGCTTCCCTCCTCCGGTGCTGTGTCCCTAAAGCCGCGGCATGTCCCGCGCTCGAGGCGAGAACAGTCTTGTCCGGCCTTCACCTTCCGCGCCGTGTGAATTCATCGGATCGACGAGGCCGATACGATGCCGACTTGCCTCAACTGGACGAGACGTGCGTCGGGGACTTGGATCCAAATGGACCGCAGGGGCACAGATTGTTGTCAGCTGACAACACCGTCGTCACGGTAGGGCCCTTGTTGTCAGCTGACAACAATGCTTCAGCTGGGTAGCTGACACCGCAGTTGACTTTTCCCCTGCCCGATCGGATCCCGTTTGATGTCTCACCCAACTCCGGGAAATTGGATTGTTGGTCGGCCCTTGCTCGACGACGCGGATCGACGAGGCTCGATGCCGGCTCGCCTCAACTGGAGGACGTGCGTCGGGGCTTGGATCCGAATGTACTGCGGGGCACAGATTGTTGTCAGCTGACAACATCTATCCTCTTGGGTCGGCCCTTGTTGTCAGCTGACAACAATGCTTCAGTAGCTGGTGCTGGCACGGTAGTTGATTGTTCCCCTGCCCGATCGATCCCGTTTCATGTCACCTAACTCCGGGGAATTGTTGGTCGGCCCTGTTGCCGGCCAATGGAGTGCCGTTCCGAGGCTGGACGCCGCGGAACAACTTCTCGACGGATCGGATCGAGGCAGTGCCGCGAGCTCACCCGGCTCGTCGCCCGGGCCCCTTCCCCACATGCACGGTCACGGCTCGATCACCGATGGCGACTAGATCGTCTAGGATTCGGCTTTCGCCCCCCGGCCGTGACACCGCACCCCCCCCCCCCTGGGGGCGGTCCGGACCCAGGGAGTGGACGTTGTCAGCTGACAACAATCTGTGGGACCTCCCACCGAAGGACGGCGTCCCGCGATCGAAACGCCTTGCCCAGGAAGGCGCGGGAAGGAGCCCGAAATCCGACGCGGCGCACCGATCCGCAGCGCGGCTTGTCGACGACGAGGTGACCCGAGGCCACATGGCCTCCCCTTCGTGGTAAAGCAGCGCCGGGCGAGTAGTTGGCCTTGCGGCCGGAGGTCCGGGCCCCTCGGTGTATCAGGCGGCGCAACAACCAACCGCGGATGCCTTCGGAACGGAGTCAGTCGATTGCTCGACACCTGATCGTCCGACCGCTTGGTGACATGTTGCCGTGTGGCGCTCACTCCTGCCCCTGACAAGCCGCGCTAGCGCGGTGCTGCGGTATTGTGTCGATCAACCCCGCGATAACCCGTCCTCCTGCAGGACCTGCCGAGCCAAACTCCCGCAACGCCCCACGCTCGCAATTCTGTCCGGGTGCTTCAACGAGACGGGGAGGGCGCTCTTCGCGGGACCGTCGCTTTCCGGCATCGGACTGAGTAGCTGAGCGAACTCCCCGTACAATATGAGCGACGCGATTCTCCTGGGCGACGACTGGCGGGAAGGAGGAATAGGGAGGACGCTCGCGCGGCGATAGATCCACCGCTCATCAAGGGCCAGTGCGCGCTGGCTCGACACCAGCGGAAAGGTGAGGCGCCGGTGCTTCCACACGGTAGCAGATCGGAGCAGCGGGTGGCGTGGTGCAAAATGACGCCTGGGGTCCTGCAGCCCGGCCGAATCACGCTATAGTAAAGACTCGCTCCGCCGACTGGGGCGTTGTTGTCAGCTGACAACCGCGGGGCGATGCCCAGAAAGACGCTGCGCGCTGTTGGGCACGCCACCGGGCGTTAAGAACTCGTTAACCCTTTATTTCTTGCTCAAATCATAGAATCGTGGCCATCTCTCAAGACGGAGAATAGGCGTCTGACGCGCAGAAACCGTCTTGAGAAGGTAGATGACGAGCTTAGCGGAAGAATCGGTGACGATGAGTGAGACTGCGTCTGCGCGGATCTCCCGGCATGCCGGCATTCTGTCCGGTCAGCTGCGATCGCTCGCGACGACGCTTTTCCCACCTTCAGCGAGCAAATCGCTCCGCTCGTTCACCTCAGGGGAGGTCGCGCGAATTGCGGGCGTATCCGATGGGTACCTTCGACAACTTTCTCTCGACGGACTAGGGCCGACCCCGACGACAGGAATCGGTGGCCGGCGGTCTTATACCCTGGCTCAGATTCATGAGTTGCGAGGGTATCTAGCCACCGCGCGCCCGCGCGAAGCATTGGAATTTCTGCCGCGCCGGCGCCCAGGCGACAAGCTCCAAATCATCACTGTCGCGAACTTCAAAGGTGGCTCCGCCAAGACGACGACAGCGCTGTATCTGTCGCAATACCTCGCCCTTGCCGGCTTTCGGGTTCTGGCGATCGATCTCGATCCGCAAGCTTCGCTGTCAGCAATGTTTGGGTACCAGCCCGAGTTCGACATCGCCGCGAACGAAACCCTCTACGGCGCCATACGATATGACGAACACCGGCGGCCAATGCGCGAGGTCGTTCGCCCGAGCTATTTTGACGGGATAGGTCTCGTGCCAGGCAATCTCGAGCTCATGGAGTTCGAGCACACCACGCCTCGAGCAATGGTTGAGCGGCGTGAACGCGGGCACGATTTATTCTTTCGCCGTGTCGCCAGCGCCATCGATCAGGTCGCCGACGACTATGACGTCGTCGTCATCGACTGCCCACCCCAACTTGGCTACTTGACGATGGGCGCGCTAAACGCGGCGACCGCCATGCTCGTGACCATTCATCCTCAGATGGTCGACGTTGCATCCATGAGCCAATTTCTCCTCATGACGTCGGACCTCATGTCCGTCATCGAGGACGCGGGTGGGCGCCTCGATCACGATTTCATCCGGTACGTCATCACGCGTCACGATCCCAATGACGTGCCCGAAGCTCAAATCGTGGCGCTCCTTCGCACCCTTTTTGGATCGGATGTGCTCCAGGCGACAGTGTGGAAATCGACCGCGATCGCCAATGCCGGTCTCACCAAGCAGTCGCTTTACGAGCTGGAGCGCGGCGCCGTAGGGCGGGGCGCCTACGACCGGGCATTGGAATCGGTCGACGCGGTCAATGCCGAAATCGCGCAACTTCTTAAGAAGGTGTGGGGTCGATGAGCAAACGTACTGACACCATCAAGAGCCTTTTCACGGCCCCACAGTCGCCTGCGTTGTCAGCTGACAACGTGCCGGGAGCGTTGCCACGGGTCTCGTCCGGGTCAGTCCGGTCGTTGAAGGACACTTTTTCCGGAGTCGAGAAAGAGAACGAGGAGTTGCGTGAGAGGATTGCCTCCGGGGCGATGATCCTTGAAGTCGACCCCTCACTTATCGATCCGTCGCCGCTAGCCGACCGGTTTCGCGACCAGGATGATAGCTCGTTCGAGGCACTTAAGCAGTCGATCGCACAGCGTGGTCAAGAGGTGCCCATTCTCGTTCGAGAGCATCCTGAAGCAAAAGGGCGCTACCAGAGTGCGTATGGTCATCGCCGCGTCCGCGCCACGCGCGAACTGGGCATTTCGGTCAAAGCGATCCTGCGAGCGCTGTCAGATGAAGCACTTGTCGTGGCGCAAGGGCTCGAGAACGCGTCACGCGAAGATTTGAGTTTCATTGAGCGCGCCACCTTCGCGATGCATATCGAAGATTCCGGGCACAGTCGGTCAATCGTACAAGATGCCCTGTCGGTCGATCGGGCGGAGGCATCGAAACTTCTTGCCGTTGCTCGATCGGTCCCAGCTGAAGTCATTCAAGCAATCGGGAAGGCTCCGAAAGTTGGCCGCGGCCGTTGGCAGTCATTTGCTGAATTGATCAAGGACGCTGCGGCCCTCAAACGTGTCAGAGCGGCAATCGCTGAACCAAAATTTGCAGAGCGAGAAACCGACGCTCGGTTTCTCGCAGCATTCACAGCGGCAAACCGTCCATCTGCTGCGGGGACATCGAAGGCTTCGGAAGAGAAGCCGGTCTTTTCCGCATCCGGCGACAAGATTGCGCACGTGCGTCAGGTCGAACGCGAATTGAAGCTTACCCTCGACAAGAATGTCTCGGCGACGTTCGCGGCATTTCTCGTCGACCAACTCCCGACCCTGTTCGACGCCTTTTCCAAGACGAGCAGTGGTCAGGAAACTACCGAGGCCTGACGGCCTCGTCCCGCAACACGAACCAGGAGCAGACAAGGCAAAAGAAAAAGGCCCCCGAAACGGAGTTCCGGAAGCCCTTCTCTTCAAGTTTGGCGACTGACAGAGAATCACTTTCGCGAATCGCAGTCAAGAGTTTCTACGCGATTTTATCGTCGTTTCGGCGAGCAGGTTTCCTTTGCCCAGCTGAGGCAAAGACATGCAGTCACACTCTCCAACGACGCCTTTTGGGCGGCGATCGTTGACACTTGCCCATGTGGCAAGCCAGATGGTCGCAACCGAACGTCCTCCCGAGAAGATCGTCCACAAATGGAAGATCTTCCACGCCATCTGCACGGCACGGCCGCGCCTTGGCGTGTCGGAGCGCGCGCTGTCGGTGTTAAACGCGCTCCTGACCTTCCATCCTGAGACGGCGCTCACAGGAGAGGATGATCTGATCGTCTTCCCATCCAACCATCAGCTCAGTCGGCGGGCGCACGGCATGCCGGCATCGACGCTGCGGCGTCACCTCGCAGTGCTGGTCGACGCGGGACTGATCGTTCGGCGCGACAGCCCTAATGGCAAACGGTATGCGCGCAAGGACAATGCCGGTGAAATCGAGCTTGCCTTCGGCTTCGATCTGTCACCGCTCGTCGTACGCTCGGAAGAGTTCGAGAGCCTGGCGGCCAATATCGAAGCGGAAGCCCGTGCACTCAAGCTGGTGCGTGAGCGAATTACGCTGTGCCGGCGCGACATCGCGAAGATGATTGCAACCGGCATCGAGGAAGGCGTCCCGACGCGAAGGGCGGGGCAGGGGCCTGTCGATTGGCAGGAGGTGCACGCCGCCTTCCGCGCAATGGTCGCTCAGATTCCGCGCACCGCGACGCGTCAGGAGCTCGAGCCGATCGCCGACGAGCTGTCGCAGCTTGCTGACGACGTGTTCAATCTTCTGGAAGCACACATCAAATCCAAGAATACGAGCGCCAATGAGTCCCATTCTGAGCGCCACAAACAGAATTCAAATCCAGACTCCCCTATTGATCTTGAACCTAGCCTTCGAGAAGGCAGGGCGGCGGGAGCTGAGCCAAAACCTCAACCATCGCGAGTCGGGGAAGCGGCGTATCCGTTAGGAATGATCTTGAGTGCGTGCCCGGACATCGTCGACTATGCCAAGAGTGGGATTTCGAACTGGCGCGATTTCCTTGCGACCGCGGCCGTTGTGAGATCGATGCTGGGGATCAGTCCTAGCGCCTGGGAGGAGGCGCAAACGGTTCTGGGTGAAACGCAAGCGGCGGTCGTCGTCGCCTGCATCCTGCAGCGTAGCACCACCATCCGATCAGCGGGCGGCTACTTGCGTGGGCTGACTCGGAAAGCGGAGGTAGGGGAATTTTCTCTTGGGCCGATTCTGATGTCGCAGATCAACTCCCAGCGCCACGAAAAACGAACGGCCTGACGGATGGGGTAACCGTCTCCGTGCGCCATCGCCTCGGCTGGGGCTGACGCGTCGTGGTCTGAGCTTGCGGTTAAGATCGAATGGGGCCTTGGCTGCGGCGTCCAATCCCCATCAGGCGCGGCGCAGGAGATTGGCGCCCCCGAGATCGTCCGTGCGGCGATTGCGCACCCCGGGGTCACGCGCCGACGGCGGCGGATCGCGAGGTTGTTTTGCCGAGCACGCCGCTCCGCCGACCGACGGGACCCGCTGGGATGGCTGCCGCACCTCAAACCGTCAGGCCAACGCTGCGAACAGGCTGGGCAAGGTCGATGAGAAGGCTCGCGGGCAACGCGCCAACGGAAGGAACAGCGCCCGGCGGGAGGCCGAGTGACGTGAGGAGGCGTTACGGACGAACGGGCGTGCAGGTCGCGATATAGGGTAAGCGGAGGTAGCCCTCGATGAGGCGAAGCGACAGCACGACGAAAACGTGGAGGAGATCGAAAAGGCGGGTGCTGCGCTTGACGAACGCGCTCAGGTGTAACCGGCTATTTCGCCGGTCCTTGAACTCGCTACGTCCAAGGACAAGGAACGACTGAGCCGGATCGCGTCTTCGATCTGATCTTGCAGCCGAACAGGATTACAGATTGGATCGAGCGCAAACCGGCGCGTCGTTTTAAAGCCAGGAACATAACAGCATGTCGCATCCGATGTCCCAACCATGGCTCGATTGGTTACCGATGGTTCACGAGCCCCACAGTTATGAAGTGATCCTTTATCTTTCAGAGGACGGAGACGTATGGACCGGCAATTATCCGGAAGGCCGCGCACGCGGCATGTGGGTGATGGGCCGCGGTGGAAGCGCGATCGACAAAGAACCGATCATGTGGGCGCATATCCCCATGCCGTCGAATTTCAATCCGATATAGTTCTGCGTCCCCCGAGGGAGTGGTCGATTGAGGTCGCAACGGCTAAATCGCGGTGAGCAAGGTCGCGAGCTAATTCGTCGGGATGGGTTCGTTAAGCTTCGCCGGACCCGGAAAACAGGACCGTCGGCGGCGTCGAACGCGGGGGCGGGATGGACCGACCCCCTTCGGATCCTGGTCTGCTCTTCAGGTCGTATCGTTGGGCCAGGTCCAGCAGCCGCCGCTTGGTGAACGGGTCCGCATTCTCGGCCAAATCGCGCGCCCGCTGCGCGAAGTCTCTGTAGAAATCTTCCATAACGCCACCCCGCAACTTCACTGAAGGCTCAATTTCAATCCTGACCGGCTGCGCCGTCAAGCGATCGGGACCTATCCGGACAGGTTTCGGCGCGTACCGCTTGAGTCGGGGGGCCGCATGAAACTAAGCTAAGCTCGGCAGGAAAAATCGATGGTTGCGCTGAATTCGAGCCGCAGACTGTGTCCGTCGTGCGGAAAGGCGATGATGGCCATTCCCGACGATGTCGCCGGCGGGCAGCAGCGCTATGTTTGCCTTGCCTGCGAGGACGATCCGTTGCGCGACCCCGCCGCCCGGAAGTGGGCGGATAGCCCGCTGCGGCCACCGGCTAAATAGTGTCCGATAGAAATCGAGCCCGGACGCCGGATTGCTGCTGAGGCCGAAGTGCTCACAAAGCTATGGGGCGTCGCAGCCCGCACTTCCAGCTTCGTTCCATCGCGCGTGCCGGCGGAGCCGCTGTGGGTCGGCGCCCGGCATATCTATCCATGCTGGCATCTGCTTGACGACTTGCAGGGGGGTCGATCGCATGGATGCGAAAGGAAGGCGAGGTTGCATCCACATGGCGAGTACGTCGGCAGGTCTCGTCATCGATCTTGCGATTGCGACTTCGACGGGTGCGCCGATATTGCTGACGGCGACGATCTCCATTGCCGGTGATGACGCGGCGCCTCGCTGGCCTGCTTAAGGTGAACTGCGTTTTGCTGCTACGCCCGTTGCCTTGGGATCCGAATGGCTGAACCGATTGGGGCGGCCTGTCTTCATTCCATGTGTTTTCGCGATGGGCGCACCCATCTGCGTCCTCGATAGAGGCTGGTCTGACCGAAGGCCGATCCCGCTTCGCGGGCTCTCGATCTTGTCCCCGCAACGTCCGTCCTCGACTTTCTTCCCCTGGCGCTGCGCGCCATTCCTCGCGGTCCAAGAAAGTCGCTGCCGGCCGCCCTCCATTTCATTTCGGCCTTATGGGTGCAGGTCGATCGCCTCCGGTCTCACGACCGCCATCGAGGTCGCGATAGGCGCGGCCCGAGAAAACAAGGGAATGAGACAATGGCTACCATCGGCACCTTCACCTCCACGGGCAATGGCTTCTCCGGCGCGATCAAGACGCTCAACCTCAACGTCAAGGCCAAGCTGATCCGCGTCGAAAATCCTTCCGACAAGGGACCGCACTTCCGCATCTACTCGGGCAACGTCGAGTTGGGTGCTGCCTGGCAGAAGACCGCCAAGGACACCGAACGCGACTACCTCTCCGTCAAGCTGGACGATCCGAGCTTCCCGGCTCCGATCTACGCCACCCTGACCGAGGTCGAGGGTGCCGAGGGTCTCCAACTGATCTGGTCCCGGCCGAACCGGGACTGAGGCTCAGCCAGCGGGCTCCGCCGCAAGGCGGAGCCTGCTTCCTTCGACAGGAAGATGCGACCATGATCATCGACACCATTGAGGAATTGCGCGCCGAGCTGCGCGAATGCGTATTCACGCCAGCGGAGCGCAAGGCGCTCGAACGCGAGCTGCCCGAACTCATCCGCCGACGCAACGAAGCGCTCGCAGCCGAGGAGGGGGCATAAGCCCCCTTGTCTTGCGACTGACGATGCATCGTCGCTCGGGGCGGCTCCTCCGTTAAGAACCTCCTTGATGGCTTTGGCAGGCGCAAACGTCAGCTTCCTAGAAGCTGCGATCGCAATCGTTGCGCCGGTGGACGGATTGCGGCCCTCACGAGCGGGGCCATCCTTGACCTTGAACTTGCCGAAGCCTGGAAGGCTCGTCTCGGCCCCGCTTACGGCCGCATCAGCGATCGCCTTGAACACGCTATCGACGATGGTTTTCGCCTGAGCCTTTGTCAGGTCGTTCTCGGCTGCAATCTTTTCGGCGATCTCATTGGCAGTCTTCATGAGACGAACTCTGTCTTGTTTCGATTTTGCTCGTCTGACATCAAAGCAGTGGAGCAGATAGAGTCGACATCACCGTAACCCGAAAAATTCCCAGACGATGGCAGCTTTTCATCCAGTGCAGCGTAACCGCACCTCCGCTTGGCACGCTCGAGGCGTCGGAACGCTTCGATCGCTTCTGCACTGCCATCGAAAGTTTGTACCATGATCTGGCCATTAGTGCTGATCAGGCCCAATTGCGGACCAGCGACATTTCTCCGAACGAGATCGGCTGCGTGGGCAGCGCTTAGCATCGATGCGGCGCAGATGAAGCAGTTCTGGTTTGGGTTTCGGCACGGACGGATTCTTGCTTCCTTCGCAAATGCCATCCAATGAGTTTTATGAATCGACCGGGCAGATTGATTTCATTTTATCGACAGGTCAGTTGCTCCGGAAATACCGAGACCCGTCGTCCGATTAAATCTTTCCTCAACGGAGATTTCGCTATCGGACGGGCGCGTCGCAATGCCCTGCTTGCAATTGCGCCGGACTTTATCGCAACAGCATGCGATGGAAGGTCGGCCTGGGATTCAAAGCTTCCTACGGCCAGTGTTTGGCAGATCGGCGACTTTGTCGCTACAGCAACCAGCCTCGAGAGGGGCGACACGAGTCTTTCTCGCGTTAGGTAGAACGTATTCCCATCGATGCCGATAGCCGTCGCATAAGAGAATTCGTATCCAGCGGGTCCACTCTTACAGCAGTGTCCGCTTGGGCGAGCCCCTCCGGGGACGGTTCTACTCGCGCCGGCGGCGCTCCCGGAGCCCACAAGCGGTCTCCGCGCATTCGCGTGACGATCCTCTCGCGACTGTCGCAGTCCAGCAACAAGCACGATCTCCGACTCGCTTTCCAGATTGCTCCTCCGGATAGCTATGGACTGACCTGACTCTTCTGGCAGGGGATTCGCTGGATGAATTTGGCGATCGTTTTGACGATCGGATTCGCAATCGCTGTTGGTTCAAACCAATATCACCGACGATGGATACCCCCGCGCCGTCAGACCCGTTTCGGACCCTAATATGAAGACCATTGTCATCAACAATCAAAAGGGCGGGGTCGGCAAGACGACCCTTGCTGTGCATTTGGCGTGGTTCATGGCGGAATCGAATCTCCGCGTTCTCGTGATCGACGTTGATGCGCAGAGCAATGCGTCAGACACTTTGAGGCAGTACGCCGGTTCAACGTTAGCCGCGGATTTATTCAAACCGGGGATACGGGTCGTACCTCGATCCGATGAAGGCCTGACGCTTGCGCCGGCCGATAGCTCACTGACCGATCTCGATCGCAGCAATGCAGCCGCCATAACGACTCTGCAAGAGAACCTCGCTAACGCGTCGGATGAGTTTGACGCCTGCGTTATCGATACCCCGCCGTCACTTGGACTTCGCAGTGTCGGCTGTTTGGTTGCGGCGTCGCATGTGCTGGCCCCTATCTATCTGGAGGACTATTCGATCAAGGGCGTCAAAGGTCTGATGCAGACCGTGATCGGTGTGCAGAGGCGCTATGGCCGTCAGGATACGAAGTTCCTCGGGTTGCTGCCCTCGAACTTCAACACGAAATCGCCCCGTCAAAGGACGCATCTTGAGCAGCTCTTGCGCGAGGCTGGCAAATATGTATTCCCGGGCCAGATCGTTGCAAGGGATGGTTACGCTGAAGCCGTCGCGGAACGCCTGCCGGTCTGGAAGCTGAAGCGCCGTTCTGCGCAGGAGGCCGGTCGGGAAATCCGGGATGTTCTCGCCAAGATCGTCGCGCAGATGGACGAGACGGCACATGGCGCTTGATCTCAGCTTTAAGCAGCTCATCGACGCTGCGGAAGATGGTGCCGCCACAATCGGGCAACCGACTTGCATCTCGATCGACCGTATTGACGAAGATCCGGACCAGCCCCGTCGCAGCTTCGACGAACAGAAGCTCGACGAGCTTACGCGATCAATCCTTCAGCATGGCGTGCTGCAACCGATCGTGCTGCGGCACGCGACCGAGGAAGGTCGGTACGTGATCGTCATGGGTGCGAGGCGGTATCGTGCGGCTAAGCGCGCCGGGCTTCGTGACATTCCGGCTTTCATTCATGCCGCTGGTTCTGCGGATCGTTATGTTCAGATGATCGAGAATATTCAGCGCGATGACCTCAATGCTCCCGAGGTTGCGGCGTTCATCGCGGACCGCTTGGAGCAGGGTGATAATCAAGCTGACATCTCGCGCAAGCTCGGTAAGCCCAGGGACTGGGTGTCTCGCTACGCGTCGGTTCAGAACATGCCGGAGTTCCTTCGCTCGAAGCTTGCCGGCTCATCGATCCGTGCTGTGTATGAACTCTACCAGGCTTGGCGTGAGCAGCCGAATGACGTCGAGACCTTATGCGCCGCACAGGAAAGCTTCACCGACGCACATGCCCGCCAACTGGCCCGCGAAGTTCGCGCGAAAGTCCGCGGTTCTCCTGCTGCTGACGAAGGGACTCCTGGAGCTGAACCACCACGAGGTCAGGTCGCACCGCAAGTGGCATCGCAACCTATAGAGAGAGGCCGCGCGGCGGATGCTGCGGGAAAGCGCCCGAACTCTTCGGTCAATCGGCTCGAGCGAATGGGTCCATCGCTGACGATCAGAGTGCGTCACCAAGATCGCACGGGCTGTCTTCTGATCGATCGGCTCGCGTCCCGAGGCTCACGCTATGCCGTGCTGCTGATCGATGGCGCAGAGGAAGCGGAAGAGGTTCCGGCATCGACCATCACGATCGAGGAGATAGTGTGGGCATGAAGCTGCTCTTAAACAGCCTCCCCGGAGACAGTGCTACCATTGGTGCGCCGGCGGAGCGGATTTCCCATCCGAAGGATGGCGCGTTAGCGCAGCAGCCGGAGGCCGAACGCGCCTCCCACAGCGCCGTAGAGAGGCCGGAGGCTGCTGGAAAGCCGCGGTCCACATATTCGGTGCCTATGTTGCGAGTCTGCACGCGCGGTGTTCGGGAAGTGCAAGCATTAAGGGCGACAGCTGCGTCATTCCCGGAAGAGCTCTCCCCATCGGCCGTGGGCTGGGTTGGACGTCACCTGCAGCAACTGCCGAGCCTTGACCATCGAGCTCAATGGTTTGAACCAACATGGAGGGGGTGGAGGGATTTTCGTTTTCTAGTGCAGGATAGGCTTCGCGCCAGCGATGTATTACATCACGATTGGGATTGGAGTGCATGGCTCTAATCTCGCTTCGCGTCTCCGACGAAGTCGCGGCGGATTTCTCAGCTCTTGCGGCTACCCAGGGCGGCAAATCCGCGCTGCTGCGGCGTCTAATTGCTGATGCATTGGCTGCGCCAGCGCCACGCATCTTGGCATTGCCGGTCGGACGGCCGGAAAAGGTGACGGTGCGATTTCGCGAGAGCGAGATGCGACAGCTCGCTGAAGTCTCGCGTCAGCGCGGCATGACGCGAACCGGCTGGATTGTTGCCCTGGTGCGCTCGCGACTGGGGTCGCCCGTCCAGCATTCCCCAAACGAGCATGACGCGCTTCGCGCGATCGTTCGCGAGCTCAACCGGATCGGGGGCAACATCAACCAGATCGCGCGGGCCGCAAACACCAGTGTGCTGCAGGGCAGGGCGGTTGAGCCGGATCTGTCCGTAATTCAAGAGGCCAAAATGGTCATCGAAAGAGAGCTCGCGCAATTGCGTAGCGCGCTGCACGGCAACGTCGATTATTGGGATGGACGGCCATGAGCCAGGGCTTGCCGCAGCCGGCCGACCTGGTCACCGAACTTCCGCCGATCTCGTATGTCTGGGAAACGCCCAATCGGCGCCCGCGGCGGGCCGAGTGGGATATCCCAGATCCGGTCGCTCCAGGCCGCCTTACGCCAGCGATGCGCGCAAAGCTCGAACGCATCGTGCGCCGAGCACCAGAGGTGATGGTCAAGATCACCGGTCGCACCAAGGGCGTGGCGCATCTCAAGTCGCACCTCGCTTACATCACGCGAAACGGCCAGCTCGATGCGGAAACAGAGCAGGGCGCGACGCTCGCGGGTCGTTCCGGATTGAAAGATTTACAGCAACGCTGGGAGGATGATGCCGGTCTCGACGATAAGCGCCGCCGCGATGGGTCGCTCTCGGTCAACATCATTCTGTCGATGCCGGCTGGCACCGATGCCGTCGCCGTCAAGGATTCAGCTCGGGCATTTGCCATCGAAACGTTCGGCTACAATCACGACTACGTCTTCGTCCAGCACCTCGACGACAAGCATCCTCACGTGCACTTGACCGTTCGCTCCCTGGGTCATGACGGCAAGCGCCTCAACCCCCGCAAGGCGGATCTTCAAGCCTGGCGGGAACGGTTTGCGGGCGAACTCCGGCTTCGCGGGATCGCAGCGGAGGCAACGCCGCGGCGAACCCGTGGGCGGGTTCGAAAGGCCGATCGCGGGGCGGTGCTCGCTTTACGCAAGCGAAAGATCAGGCCGGATGTCGATCGGCTCGCGCGCAAGGAGGTGCTTTCGGAGGTGAGGGGAGGCAGAAGTACCAAACACCCTTGGGACGAACAGATTAAGTCACGTCAGGACGCGATCCGGCGGCGATATCTCGACTATGCCGCCGAGCTACAACGCTCCGGATTGGCAGCAGATCACGAGCTCGCCCGCCAGGTTCGGCGATTCGTCAAGGACATGCCCGATATCGAGACGCGACGTCATGCGCTGAAGACCGAGCTTTCGGAGCTTGCCGGTACTCGGCGTCGTGAGGCAGAGCAGGGCGTCGGTAAAGAGGGGCGCGACAAAACACGAGGCAATGAGCGGACCAGATAGGCGAGCGCAGGAATCATAATCCTCAGGTTGGGGGATCGAGTCCGACTTCCTGACACGAAACGAAAGTATGGGAAGGTGACGGGCCAGGTTGGTTAGGTACGGGTAAGCACGGTCGACCAGAAGAGCGATCGGCAACTCGTCGGAATTCCCACGTTGTGCAAGCGGCACTGCCCTTATTTGGGCATTCAGATTTAGGTGTATATCATGCAGCCGTATTTGCGATTTCTGCGACGCGGCGGGTTCTCGCGCGGAAGTTAAGAGGTCATCCGGCATAAAGGAGGGGCTTTCAGATGTGGTTTGACGGGCTACGAGGAAGCTCGTGGACGAGTCTGTGGTCCGGGTATGTGGTGTGCGGCGGGAATTGCCCCGGCATTCGTACGGTCGCGGGGCCCTGCCCGGCATGCGGTGCAGGTCCGCTGGACACTTCGCCCCAAACGGTAAGGGTGGACGGTCGGGAAATCACAGTACAGGCGGCCTTCATGGGCGCCGAAGGGCGTTATGTGTCAAACGCCATCCGGAACTGCCCCCTTTGCGTCATGAAGAACTGCCCCCACCATCGTGATTATGATCTCGGTTGAAGGTTGTTTCCGTCGGTGACGGGCCGGAGGGAGGCGGAGCCGACCGGAGGGCCGTCACCGACGGTCGGCGTCTTGATGAGGCCGCTCTTGCGCTTGGCGCGGAGCCGGTAGCTGTCGCCGCGGATGGTCAGCACGTGGCTGTGGTGCAGGAGCCGATCGAGGATCGCGGTGGCGACCACGGCATCGGCGAACACTGTGCCCCATTCAGCAACGCTGCGGTTCGACGTGATCAGCATGGCGCCGGTTTCGTAGCGCCGGCTGACCAGTTGGAAGAACAGATGCGCCGCGTCAGGTTCAAGCGGCAAGTAGCCGAGTTCGTCGACGATGAGCAGCTTTGGCTTCGACAGCGCGAGCAGTTTCTCGTCCAGCCGTCGCTCGCCGTGCGCCTTGGCAAGGCCCGCGACCAGCGTCGTCGCCGTGGTGAACTGCACGGTGTATCCGGCCAGGATCGCCTCCCGCCCGAGAGCGATCGACAAGTGCGTCTTACCTACGCCTGGCGGGCCGAGCAGCAGCACGTTCTCTCCGTTGGCTATCCAACGTGATGCGGCCAGGTCGCGGATCTGCTTTGGATCGATTGACGGCTGCGCCTCGAAGTCGAAGCCAGCAAGCTCCTTCACGGCTGGGAAGTGTGCGAGCTTCAGCGCCATCTCGATGCGGCGATGATCCTTGCGCGCGATCTCGCGCTCGCACAACAGGATCAGCGTCTCGCGTGCGGACAGGTTCGCGCGCGCCGCCTCGTCGAGTAGGCTGTCGAGCTGGTCGCGGATGCCCGAGAGCTGCAATCGCGCCAGCATGGCATCGAGCGGATCGGTTGTTGCTTCAATTACCTTCTTTGCCCGTGCCATCAGAAGCTTCCTCCGATCACGGCTTCGTATTCGGCAAGAGGACGCAACAACGAGGGCGGTGGAGACGACCCCGGTACTGTCGCCGCAGCAATCTCCGGCCGGCGGACCGCGCCGTTGCGGCCAGCAACACCATCGAGATGGGCAAAGTCGATGATCCGCAGCCGGCGCCCCTCCGATTGGTTGTGCACTGCTACCTGGTGCAATCCATGCCGGATCCGCACTTCGCCGGCCGCGATCGTTACCGCCACGCGCTCGCCAATCAGGCGCCACGGTACCGAGTAGCTGTTCGTGTCGATCTCGACGGCGCAATCGTTGCCGACGACGCGGGTCAGTTCACGCAAGGATCCGAACGACGGCTGCCCGCCGAGCGGCTTCAACCGATGTATCTCGTCGCGCGCGAAGCGGATGATCGGCGCCTCTCCGGTCGTGCCGTGGATACGAACGTTCGCAACCTCACGCTCCCACCTGTCGAGATGCGCCTCGAATGCTTCCCAGCTTGGGAAGGAATGACCGGCGATTGCGTTCTTCTTCACGTAGCCGACGCCGTTCTCGGTCTTGCCTTTCGTGCGCGCCCGATATGGCGCGCAAGCGCGAGGACAGAAGCCCCAATGTTTTGCGAACGCGATCAGCTTGTCATTGAACTGAACCGATCGGGTCACCGCGTCGTGGCGCACCACGAGCGCCCGTGGATTGTCCATCAGCACTTCCTCCGGCACACCGCCGAGGGTCGTGAATGTGCTCTCGAGCCCGGCAAACCAATGCTCCTGCCTCTCGGCCCGGAACGCGCGCGCATGAAGCCGTCGCGAGTGGCCGAGCGTTGCCACGAATACGAATGCCTTGACTCTCGCTCCTCCGATCTCGACCAGGCGCTCCCCGAAGTCGATCTGCAGCTGTCGGCCCGGCGGCGTCTCAAACCGCGTCGTCGCCAGAGCCTCCGCCTTGAGCGCCTGGCGATAGGGCTGCACGGCGCGTTGGAGCGTCCGCCGACTGACTGTCACGCCTTTCTCGGCCAACAGGTCCTGGCGCACCACGTCGGCATTGCCGCGATGCCGAATGAGCCTCTCGCGCAGCCAACCCTCAAGGCCGTCGAGACGCTTCGGCCGCTCAGGCGGCTTGAACGCTTTCACCCCGCCCGCCGCCACGTAGCCCTTCACTGTGTGATGGCTGCAGCCCAGCTGTCGCGCAATCCGCTTCAGACCCCACCCGCACGCCCTTAGGCGCAACATCTCCGCCACGTCATCCGGCGTCTTCATCACCTGCCCCCGTGGATCACTCCACGCCGAGCCTTCAGTGATTCGTTCCTGCTTCATTCACTCTCTCCCCA
The DNA here is from genome assembly GCF_900115265.1 of Bradyrhizobium sp. Ghvi. GTDB lineage: Bacteria > Pseudomonadota > Alphaproteobacteria > Rhizobiales > Xanthobacteraceae > Bradyrhizobium. The sequence goes on from NZ_FOVU01000024.1 coordinate 35,402, forward strand.
GCTATCCGAGGAGGGGGCAATTCCTCGTGACGCTGAGGGGGCAGTTTTCCATGGCGCGCGACACGTTATGAGGACTACATCTATCTGCAGATGCTTCAGCGCGAGTGGGGAGCGGCCAGTTTCGGAGTTTCAGACCCTTGCACACTTTGCCGATGCGGAGCGTCCATCAGCACGGGCGGCTTTGGTTTTGCTGTTTTGGGGCTATTTCGAGACGCGGATTGAACGGCTCCACCGCACCGCCATGCGTAAGTTGCCGCAGCGCATTCTCCACGACCAACTGAAGCGCCACTCCGGAATCGGGCCGCGCTTATACGAACTGTACAAGATATTTTTTGGGGTCGACTACTTCGATGATCTTCGTGCGAACGGTTTTTCCAGCGTTGCCGATCTATTAAACGACGTCCATCGTCGCCGGAATGAGTTTAGCCACGGAAGGCCACAGGCAATTAACGATGCGATCGTAACCCGTCTCGTGGAAAATCTCAGAGACGAGCATGAGGCTTGGATTGCGCTCTACAACAGTCGGGCGAACTCACTTCCATAGGCGGCAAGCGCGCCGGGGCTCTCGCTCCTGCATCATCCCGGCTTGTTGTATTTCTCGCAGCCTCGCTCACTTCCTTCGGTGTTGTTGACAGGATCGAAGGAATAACAGAACTCGTAAGGCCATTCCTTGCCGAAGATGTCTTGATAGGTCACTCGCCCAAACAGGTAAAAGACCTGCAATCCGCCAGCGAGCCGGTCGTGGCTCCGCTTTTGAATCTCGATCGCATCATCTGAGTTCTGCGGCATTGAAATCGTCTGCTTGATTGGGTCGGTGCCGTAGAGCGCCCCAAACTCGTATTTCGGTATTCCGCCGGTTGGCAGGCTGAGCTTTTCGATATCGGGCAGAGGGAAATGTCCGACCTGGATGTCAGCCTCAAGTTTGATTTTGTACGCTGGCGTCTGACCGGAATGATGAATGCGGATTTCGGCGCTGGCCGTGTTGCTGCTCACGGTCATCGGCCCGTGGCCAATGTGTAGATAGGCGCGCAGTTGCCGATGCTCGGTATCGCGTGCAACTTCGATCTGTGCCTCGCCGGCGTTGGCCTGTCTCCGGGCTTCGGCAACCGCTTGTGTGCTGGCGACATACGCCTTGTAGGCAAACAACGCGCTGAGAAATGCGCCTATGACGATAAGGATGGTCAGGCCAATATAGGCACCCCAGAACCGTCGTTCCTGCCGGCGATGTTCTCGCTCCTCGGCATGCCACCCCAGCGGTAGGGCGCTATCTGCATCGCCCCCTTGTTCGTTGGCGGTCCCCATGCTGCCCCCTTGGTCCATTTCGAGGCCGCCATCATGCCATCACATACGGCGAAGCCGATCAATCAAGCCACTTGGCGGCGCCCCAGCTATTCAGCTCTCTGGCGAACTCGGCTCATGCTCTGCGCCAGATCATACGATCTGCGAAGCATATGCCGATTCGTAGATCTTTTTGCCATTCTCTGTCAGCAGGCGAAGGGAGCAGTAAAGCTCCCAATAGCGGCCCCAACGCTCATCATCCGGCGGGAGATATTCGATCGGTAGACCGATCTGCTTGGCGTCGGCATAGTCGATCGGCTGACCGTGCGTCTTCCATTTACTGGAGTTCATCAGCGCATGAGAAATGGTTGAACTCGGCGCGCCACGCCGCTTCAGCATATCTTCGGCGAATGTTCTCACCCGATCGCGGATGCCCTGGAATTTTTGGACTGTCCTGGCCTCAAAGCTGTCAAGCATCAGCAGCGCGATCTGATCTTGAGGATCCCTGCGCAAGGCGGCACAGTGCCCTTCGTAGGCCTCCAGATAGCCAGTGACTGAATACATCAGCTCGTTGCCTCGAGCATCCCTCAGGAGGAATTGCGGATCAATCATCCCAAGCTCGGAAGCATTGCTCATGATGATTTTGCTGGCGGCGAGCGCCATAAGGGTGCCGGCGCTCTTCGCCAAATCCGGCACGATGACCCGAAACTCCCGGTTGCCTGCTTTCGCAAGGATCAGCTTGACGAGCTTCTCACAAGCATCGACATCGCCACCGCAAGTGTTGAGGAGAAGATCGATCGGAGAGTTTTCGGAAATGTTGTGGAGCATCTCCACGAAGCCGATCACGTCGTTTCGATCGATCTCCGCCTCCAACCCGCTGACGTAGCAAATCAGGTGGGTCTGCTCCGTGCGATTGATCAGCTTGATAAGCTCCTGCCTTTGATAGCGGCCAGCGTTCATCGCTGCGTACATCGGCGTCTTCGTGAGCGGCCGCTCAACCTTCAACGGCTCGGCTCCCGATGTGGAAGCCGAGGGCTCCTGACCTTTATCGCTCACCGAAGGAATCCCCCACCCAATCGACTTTTCCATTCCTGACGAAATAGTGGCATCTACGCCGGCCATCATAGTAATTCACGCTCGGAGAAAGCGAAAGAGGCCCATCAACCTTAGATAACTGCCAGAAGGGGCTGCGTCCGCGATCGAGGTTGAGCATGATTCGATGGCCGCTCCGGCAGGGGCAGTCGAAGGCGATCCATTTCGGCCGCGCCGCGGTACCGACAATGACGGCGGTATTTTTCGGCAGCTTCTCCGGAATCTCATCAGCCGAGTCGAATTGGCCGGTGCAGTACAGCAATGGCTGAGGGATCAGCCATTGCGAAAGCCAATCGAGACGCGGCCACTGCCACAGCGGCAGACGCTTCAGCCATTGCGGAAGCCAGTCGACCCACGCCCTCCAACGAATCTTCATGCCTCGGGCCACGCCTGTTCAAGGAAAGGATTGCTCTCGCCCTTGCCGATCTTATGGCTCTCCGGGTCGCAGTAGTGTTGTGGTCGAGGCTTGGCGTTGTTGGTCGAGATTTCCCTCTCGTGCCAACGGAAGAGAACTTCTGTTGGCCTCGGACTTGGCCCAAAGCCGATCAGGCGCTCCAGAAGCTCGTTTATCGCAGCAGAGGCGATGCCGGTGGTGAAAGTCACCACGGCGGGCTCAACGCCTCCTAATACAGGCGCATAGCCTTCGTTTTCGAGCCGTATTCTCTCTTCCGGCGTTCGCAGCTCGGTTTGGGCCCGGGCAAGGTCGATCCGGTCGCGACAGACGAGGCAGGCGCCACCTGGCGCAAGCGTTGTCACGCGGCCGTTTATGCTTGCAAGCGCGCCATCGCCACCAAGCAGCACGCCGAGGTCGATGACGGGCATAGCCAGAAAGGTCGATAGCCGCGAAAGAACCAGGCGACCGGCATTATCATCGGTGCAGCCGAAGACGATATCGCATGGGATCAGCTCGCGAGCCGTCTTCTCCAGCGTGACCATCGCCCCTACAGCTTTGCACTCAAGATCAGGCGCGATTGCCGTCAGATGGCTTTGAAGCACGGCCGTCTTCGGTTTGCCGACAGCCGCAGGTGTTGAGCCGTAGACCCGCGTGACGTTGCTCTCCGTCAATGTGTCCGCGTCGATCACAGTGAGATGACGGATGCCTAGCCTGACGAGCTGCTCGGCGACGGCCGAACCGGTCCCGCCGCAGCCCACAATACCTATCCGCAGCGCGCCAAGCGTTTGCTGGATTTCAGGGCCGAACGCGCGGACGCTTCGGTCGAAGATCTCCGGTATCTGCTGATCAGTCGAATTGAAGGAGTTGATGAGCTGCCATTTGTCCCCGACCCGCCACAACCGGTCGATCGGCGCCTTGTCCCCGTCGCTGAAGTTCACCTCGCCGGTAAAGGTGATGCCGTTTTCCCGTGGCGAGGCGATCAGCGTGATGTACAGCTCCGAGCCCGAACGCAGCCGGAACAGGTCGGCGATATCCTGGTCGACCTTCCGGTCAGCCATGCTCGGGGTCGGATGGCTGCCTATGCCCGGATGGGTGTGAAACCAGATCGGGATCGCGCCCAGGCGTTCGGCCTCCGCCAGGGCAGGGACGTAACCATGAGAGGCAATGGACAGATGATCACCTTCGCGCGCGAGGTAGGCGTCTTGCGGCACCCAGTGCATCGCACGTCCGAGAAGTCGGATGTCACCGTTCGGCGCCCGGGCCATGCCCGCAAGCAGCACGCCTGCGGTCTCGACCGGTAGTCTCGCGGTCTGCTCCAGCTCTTGAAAGAGTGGTTCTGTCAGTACCAGTGTGGTGATCATGATCCCCCCGGTGCTGCTTTCAGCAGCTCGTTTCTGATGAGGGCGAAGTAGCTTTGAAGCGAGTCGATGCCCGAGCGCCATTGGCCCGCCGTGAAATGCCGCGACCAGCGCTGCCATTGGCGTCCGAGGTGACCCTCGCGCGCCTCCGTGGCCGGGATAACAACGCCGTCCGTGCGGCACACGGGCGGGTCGAACCACCACATGTCGGGCGGTACATCGGGGTAGCCGGGAGCCAGGCGAATTAGCAGGTCGCTGGCCCCCCGGTCGAACCCCTTCGGAAGCGGATACGATGGAACGAGCACGCAAATAACGCCGCCTTCAGTCGTGACCTGATGGCCGGGGGCCTTGGCGTTCAGATATTCAATGTCGTGTGAAGGCAGCACGGCTATCGCTCCTTACAGGAGGCCCGGATTGATCTGCGCGGGCGCGGTGAAAAAGCGCAGGCCATCGCGCATCTTCACCTTCTGCGTATCCGCGATCTTTTCGTCCGAGCCGCCCGGAACGACCTCGAACAGGTCACGTTCGGGGCCGATTGGCGGGTTGGGCAGGGCCCTTAGTTGGGCGCCCGTCAGGAAATGTTCGGTCACTTTGAATTCGGTGCGATCGATCTTGATCTCGTACGGATGCTGGCGCTCCTCGAACTCCTTCAGCTCTTCGAGCTCCTGGCGCTCGAACTCCTCCAGCTCCTGCTTCTGGCGCTGCTCGAACTCCCGCAGTTCGCGCATCTGGCGCTCCCTGAAGGCCTTCAGCTCCTTCTCGCGCTTTGTCGGGGCGCCAGCTTCGTCATGCTCGGTCATCGGTACCTCCATTGATTGACACCAAGATACCACGCCACCATGCGACTTGACAAGCCTGGTGTTAAGGTGCAGATTACTTGCATGAAAACCATGAAAGCTATGACGATCCGCCTCACCGACGAGCAGGCTGAAGCTCTGGAGACCGTTGCCTCGGTCGAGCAGCGCGCGGTTTCGGATGTGATTCGTGCTGCAATCAGCGAGCACATCGAGAACCGGCGCAAAGACCCCGCCTTTCAGGAGGACCTGAAGGCCCGCCTTGCGCGGGCCCGACGGCTTTTGGCCCGGCAGGCCGGCAGCGACTAGTCAGAGCAGTTTTTGCAGCTCGGCCCTGAGGGGCCCCAAGTTGCCGGCAAAGCTCGCGATCATCGCGGGCAGGAACGTGTGGCGGTCAACTCTCGCGAGTTTGAGCGGGTGACCCGCCCGCTGCCCCAGCAGATACATAAAGGCCAACTGAGAGCGCCCATTGCCCTCACGAAAGGGATGGATCGCGTTGAGTTCTGCGAGGAAGTCTGTGGCTGCATCCAAGAAGTCGTCTGAGCTTGCGCCGGGTCTGAAGGCCGGAAGCGCAAGCTTCTCGAACAGCTGGTCCATGCTTGAGGCGATATACTCTGGATAGGCAAACGGGTTGCCGCCCTTTGAGGTGCGGACAGTCCGGTATTTGCCCGCCCAGGGATAGACGTCCTGAAACAGATGGTGGTGAATGCGTTTATAGTGCGTGGGGGTGAAGCGCCCTGCGGGGAGAGGCTCTTCCGCCCGCAACGTCGACATTTCGAGCTCGAACGCTTCCAGGGTTTTGTCATCCCTGAGGCGGGCGCGATTCTTGAGGACGGATGTGCCTTTGTAGCAGTAGGGGTCGTCGAATACGTCGTAGCCGCTCAAAGCCGTTAGCGGCCTTTGGGTTGAACGTATGCCCTCAATACCTCAGCCCTCTTCTGGGCCGGCGTCAGTTTCTTTTCCCTAAGCGCCGATAGGCGTTCCTTCGAAGCTTTGCCAAGCTCCAAGCCTTCTACGGCCGAAATGGCCGCAAAAGTCTTATCCCCCAATACACGGGAGGAGGAGTTGATGCTGGAACGTTTGCGCTTATCGGACATGAGCGAACCATAACACGGTTTCTAGTGGGGGGCGAACGCGAACTTTCATATACATTGCCAAGTCTTATCGCCGTCTTAGTCTTTCATATGTGGTCGAAAGCCGCCAAGAGCCAGGGGCTGCAAAGCGATGCCGGCTAGGCACAAACTCCGTCTCGAACTCATTCCGGGGCCGCTGTGGGGCCAAAATCTCCGATCCAATGTGCTGGGCTTGGGGCCCGGCCGCTGGTTAAAGCTTAGCAGGACGACCCGATCCGCCCTGGGCAGGTGTGTGATCTGCGGCGGGACTGACCGTCTACAGGGCCACGAAAGCTGGAAGTATGTCGAAAAGCCCCGCAGCGGGGTTGCCATTCTGGTCGGTGTCGATGCGATCTGCACGGTTTGCCATTCGGTTCAGCACTGGGGACGTATCCAGCAGCTTCTGGCTATCGGCGTCATGACGCCGGCCGACGAGCGACGATTGATCCGTCACTTCATGAAGATCAACAAATGCAACAGAGCTGCGTTCGAGCGGCACGTCGTGCGGTCCTTTGGAATTTGGCGGTCGCGCAGCAAGAAGAAATGGAAAATCGATTGGGGTGCTTTCGAGCCGATGATTATCGAGGCCAAAGCAGCACGAGATCTTTATCGCCGGCGCCGTGAAGCCGCCGCTGGGCGGCGCATGAGCGAATGGCCCGTACGCAAAGAGAGAGATTTGGTAGGATTGCGCCTTAACGGAAATTCGAATCGCGAAAGTAAGAGTGAAAGACGTGTTTGAGACCTGGGATGTCAACAAGCGCATAAGGACGCAGAAATCCGGCAGCTGAAGTCCAAGCTTGAGGGAAGTGAGGTCAGCCAGAAGCTTGCTGTCACCGAGGCGCTCAGCGCCGTGGAAAAAGAGCGTGACAGGCTCGCGAACGCGCTGGCCGAGTCCGAGCGCGAAAAGAAAGCGGCCGCGGAGCTTGCTGAAGCGCTTCTGGCCAGCGAGCAGCACAAAATTGCCGCTGCCAAGGAAAAAGAAATCCAGGAGCTGAAGGCCAAGCTCCAGGCTCTCGAGCTTGAGAAAAAGCTTGCCGTGTCGGAAGCGGTCGGCGCCATCGAAAAAGAGCGCGATGAACTGAAAAACGGCATCAAACAGGTGCAGCTTGAAAAACAGCTCTCTGAGCAGTCACTCAAGGACAAGTACGAAACGCAAATCAAGGATCGCGATGACGCGATCGAGCGCCTCAAGGATATGAAGGCCCGCCTCTCGACCAAGATGGTCGGGGAGACCCTCGAACAGCACTGCGAGACCGAATTCAACCGGGTGCGCTCGATGGCATTTCCGCGGGCGTATTTCGAGAAAGACAACGACGCGCGGACCGGCAGCAAGGGTGATTACATCTTCCGGGACTCAGACGAGGCCGGCACCGAGATCATCTCGATTATGTTCGAGATGAAGAACGAGAGCGACAAAACCGCGACGAAAAGCAAGAACGAAGATTTTCTGAAGGAACTCGACCGGGACCGGAGCGAGAAGGGCTGCGAATACGCCATCCTGGTCTCACTGCTTGAACCGGACAACGAACTTTACAATACCGGCATCGTCGATGTCTTCCACCGTTACCCAAAAATGTATGTCATCCGGCCGCAGTTCTTCCTGCCGATGATTACGCTCTTGCGGAATGCGGCCATCAATTCGCTCAAGTACAAAACCGAGCTTGCGCTTGTGAGAGCGCAGAATATCGACATCACGCAGTTTGAAAGCCAGCTCGAGACATTCAAGACCGCATTCTCGAAAAACTACGATCTTGCTTCCAGGCACTTCCAGACGTCGATCGCCGAGATCGATAAGTCCATCGATCATCTCCAGAAAACAAAGGATGCATTGATCGGTGCAGACCGCAATCTCCGTCTTGCGAACGACAAGGCGCAGGACGTGACGATCAAGAAGCTGACCCGGGGCAATCCGACGATGGCGGCGAAATTTGCTGAGCTAAAAAGCCCGCCCGCTGAAGCTGCGGAGTGAGGCAGGCCGGAGCCAGCCAAACAACGCAACTTCCGACGTTCGGATAATAGGAATTTATTCCATAATCTATGCTATGCGATGCTTTCGTGTAGACGCTCATTAGAAAGGTCACCATCCTCCCCATTAGAGATGTCACGCTCGGACTTGTCTAAGGCATGGGGCCTGGGGGTTGTGAGTGATGACGGTGCTGTCGATGAGCCGGGCTGAGATCGACCGGGTGCATGTGTTGCGGGATGTTGTGGCGGAACGGATTACAGTGCGAGAGGCCGCGCAACTGCTTCGGGTAACATCGCGGCAGGCATTCCGGCTGCTGAAGGCCTATCGGATCGGAGGCCCCGCGGCACTGCTGTCAAAGAAGCGCGGCAAGCCGAGCAACCGAGCCTATCCGGCGATCGTGCGGAGCGAGGCACTGGCGCTGATCAAGACTCACTACGTGGAT
>NZ_FOVU01000023.1 GCF_900115265.1 Bradyrhizobium sp. Ghvi
CACCTTTTGAAAAACGGGGATAGCCGAACGCTGCGGCATGGAAACTCCAGTGAGAAGGCATCGTTGCGATCAGGACTAAAGGGCTACTTATCGTCTTCGCTCGGGAAGGGTTCGCAGGTTTTGCGGCCAAGGAATGTATCCGGCGCAGGATCGCGCAATATTCGAACAGTTTTGTAGATCAGCTCCTGCGATTGTGCGATGGCGTGCCCATCTTCCTCTAACGAATGCCGGACTGCCACGGTCTGCGCCTTGGCTGATGCCTTCAGGCGCTTTGATCTCTTTGTAAGCGTCAACTCACGCATCGCACGAGCTAACTCGCCGTCCGACATAGGAACTGCTCTTGCTGTCAACGACGGATGCTGACTAGTCCTCGTAACGGTTAGAGCGTCCACCAATCTTTTCAGGACAGAAATTCGTTCCATCGAATTAAACCTTCACAATTCCGAGTTGGAAATTGGAACCATCCAAGCAATCATAGCTTAGGCGAGTTAAATCGGCTCGACGTACCAAATGATGCGACGATATGATTTTTGGGAGTTTGCTTGGATAGTCCCCAACAGATGTTGGTCCGCAATTTAAGGGAGCACTCCCGGCTGGCCGACGATGACATCGACGAAATCCGCAGCTTTTCGATTACGACCCGTGAGCTTGCGGCAGACCAGGATTTTGTCCGACAGGGAGATCGTCCAGAGGTCGCGGTGCTGGTAGTATCCGGGATGCTCGCCCGCTATCACCTTCTGGAGGGTGGGCGCCGACAATACCTTTCGTTCCACATGTCCGGCGATCTGCCAGACTCTCAAGGGCTCTTCATCGACAGAATGGACCACGCGCTGTGCGCGCTTGGCCCAGCAACCGTCGCATCGATCCCGCACAAGCAGATACTGAAAGCCTTTGCGCGGCGTCCCTCGTTAGGCATCGCGATCTGGAGGGAGACGCTGGTGGATGCCGCAATCTTCCGGGAAGCCATAACTAACAACAGTGCGAGGGCAAAACAGACGAGAATGGCCCACCTCTTCTGCGAGTTGTTCTATCGCGCACGTGTTTCCGGACTTAACAGGGGGAACAAGTGCTCAATCCCGCTAACCTTGGTTCAGCTCGCCGAAACCCTCGCTATGGCTCTCGCCACTGTCAATCGGACACTTCATCAGCTGCGCGCCTCCGGCACCATGGAATTTCATGACGGCGAACTGGTGGTTCTAAAATGGCGCGAGTTACAAAAATTAGGCGACTTCAATGCGGATTACCTTCATTTGAAGAAGCAGTTGCCGATCTAAAAGCAGGTCGCCTTTGCGTCAAAATGCGCAGAACTCAGGTTGAACAAATCTGGTCCGCTCAGCCGTGATGAGCGGACCTCCGCAGACCTGGCGCAACTTCTCAGATGGGTCAGAAGCCTTCGTCGCTCGCTTTCTCGCGGATCACAATTACGCGCAGTATGTCGTACCGCGATCTCGACCTATCAAGCACCCTGCCGTCGTTCAATGCCCGGCAAGCAACATAGCACAGACGACATGGCAGGCGCCCGGCGCGGCTGCACTTGGGGAGTGATCCATAGGGCCGAGCTGGAACGATCTCTCGTTCATCCACCATACATCCGACACGGCGCAATACTTGCTACGGTGCGGGGAGGCCGAGTAGTGCGTGCGGAGTTGTTCCCAGATGGGACGAAAGGTCCGGGCTTCAAAGAAGCAGAAGCGTGTTACGCCGGACCTACTAATCCTGGCTGCTGAGCTTGAAAGGCTGAAACGAAAGCGCGCATCAATCCCCGACCTCGAAAAACTCTGGAGCGAAGTGCAAGCACTCCGAATGCAAGTTAGAAAAGCCGAAATGAGACGCCAGCACTGAACCGGCTACATCGCGGCCCGGTCGATACGTAAGTCATCGATCCGTTTTCCGGACTTCAACAGGTTTGTTACCCAGCGAGGCTGCTTACCGCGCCCGGCCCAAGTCTCCGATCTATTTGACGGGTTTCGATACTTTGGAAGAACCTTGGGATAGCGCCGTTGGGCGCGGACGGTATTCGGCGCAACGGCGCGGCCGAGCTTAGCCAACCGCTCCTCTAGCGTCTTTTGTTTCGCCGCGAGTTTGGCTGGGAGTATGGCCTCGGTCTGGCGGTAGAGATCCCAAAGCTGGTCGATGGACATCTGCGCCAGCGCATCACTAGACAGTTTCATATCTTGCTCCCTTCAGGAGAAGACCCCCGAAAATTAGGTTCCGACATTGGAACTTTTTTGAGGCTTTTTAGCGCCTGATCCTCGTTGAGTCGGTGACCCTTCGGGGCACGACTAGTCTCTGCGACGTAGTGCTTTGTTGGCTCCACACCATAGTGGATCCTGATTGGGCCGCCTTTGATTTAACGCAAGACGATGCCCGCGCTCAGGGCGCCCCATACGCTGGAGCCCGATCTATTCTGGGACGCATCTCCATCCGCGCGCTTTGGGCTAACGTCAGCCACAGGCCGATTCCGTTGAAAAAGGCCGGCAGTATTCCGCTGTAATCGTTGAACCGGGACGAGATCGAGGTGGTCCTATGCTGGCCTTGCGACAGGCATCGCGATCAGCTTGGCTATCTTCCGGAGGTTCTGCGGGGTGGCTGCGAGAGTGAACTCGTCGCGTGCGCCGTTTGGGCCTCGCAATCGTAAACGGTCGAGCTTGAGAATGCGCTTGAGGTGCGCGAACAGCATCTCGATCTTCTTTCGTAATCGACGCGAAGTACGCCCCTCCCATGATCGTGCTATCTCGCGCGCCAGGTTGCGAGTGCCCTCATAGATCGAGCGAGACACTTTGCGGACGAAGTCCTTGGGGCAGCAGCGAACCTTCAAGGCGCAGTCGGTGCAATCGTGCCTGCTCGCGCGGTAGAGCATCGCTGCGCCATCGTTCACCAGTGTTCCGGTTGTGGTCAGCATCTTGCCACCGGGGCAGGTATAGACGTCGCTAGTGTGGTCGTAGGTGAAGTCCTCGCGCGAAAAGGTCCCGTCCGCGCGGGCCGACTTGTCGAACACGGTCACGTGCGGCTCGATCCCGTGCTCGTAAACCAACCAGCCGAGCATCTCGGCCGAGCCATAGCCGCTGTCGCCGAGGAGCCGCGTGGGGTAAAGGGTCGCTAGCAGCAGCGCCTCCAGCGCGGCCTGCCACTCCGGCTAATCGTGCAAAAGTTGGCCCCCCTGTGGCTGAGAAGCGTCCACACAGGGAAGCCAAACTGGAAGTCGTAGCCGCCCGGCCTAGCCGACGCGATTGACGCGGAACGGGCTTCCGGCAACCACTCCTTCTTTTTTCCTATCGGAAATGAGACCGTGTGTATAAACTGCAGCTTCGGATTGATCGCAATCGCCCATGAGACGACGTAGCGCTCTTGGTATTCTCGGTAGCACCGCATTATGGTCGCTTGCTGCGCGTGGGCAAAGGCGAGCGATGCCTTTGATTGGTTTCCTTGGCATTTCCAGCCTCGCAGACCAACACCCCCGCGTTGGCGCCTTCGTCCGGCGCATGCACGAGCTTGGCTGGTTCGAGAACCAGACGATCTTAATCGAATATCGATGGGCCGAGGGCCGGACGGAGCGATATTCCGAAATCGCAGCCGAGTTTGCAAAGCTCAGAGTGGATCTCGTCGTGACCGCGGGTACTGGGCCGGTACTGGCCGTCAAACAGGCGGCACCTGAAATCCCTATCGTGTTCGCGATAGCGACTGATCCGGCCGCAACAGGCATCGTCAGTAGCCTTGCCCATCCCGGCGGCAATGCCACCGGCCTGTCTTACCTCGGACCCGACCTTGCGGGCAAGCGCGTGGAGTTGTCGCGCGAAGTTCTCCATGGCCTATCCCGGCTGGGAATTATGGCCAATCGGCTTGCTCCCGGTCCGATGCTTGAGCTGCAGGAGGTCGAAGGCGCTGCCATCAAGCTCGGAATGGCAGCCACTCTCTTCAAGATTGCCGCAGTCGATGACATCGACGCTGTGTTCACATCATTCAAGGACCGATACGATGCGCTGTATGTATGCTCCGATCCTCTAGTTAACACTGGGCGTTTTCGCATCGTCAGTCAGGCGCTTACCGCGCGCGCACCAACGGTCTTTGGCGAACGCGACAGTGTTAGTGCCGGAGGGCTCTTCTCCTACGGTCCAAACGTTCCTGACATGTATCGACGTGCTGCAGATCTCGTTGACAAGATACTTCGCGGCACCAAGGCTGGGGAAATTCCAGTCGAGCAACCCACCAGAATTGAGTTCGTGATCAATCTCAAGACCGCAAACGCGATTGGCCTGAACATTTCGCCAATTATTCTGGCGCGAGCTGACGAGGTTATCGAGTAGGTGACGCGCCCGAATCGGTGAAGGTGCTGTTGATTGCGATCTGAGAGATGGAAAAGCGCATGTGGCGGGATACATCCGCGGCGTGAAGCACGGCAGGTTCATTATTCCGGCTAGTCCCATTTCGCTCCCCCAATCTTTTGCTTCTGCTTCGGCGAGTTGCCTCGGATGCATGCCGCGAACACCCAGAGCTAGGATGTGTGTCGTTCTGGTTGTGAGGCCGACCAACATGCTCAGCTGATTTGTTAAAAATGCAATTCCGCCTGTAGGGGAATATTTGCCCATCTGCGCCTTGATGACGCTCGCCGTCGACCATGGAGCGTCTAGCGATGGGACAAAGGATCCAAATTTTGAAGCGGGCACAAGCGTTGCCCGATCTCGTGAAAATGCTTCAAGAGCTCGAGGAGTTGCGAGAAAAGGTCCGGCTCGCCCGGGCCGCGCGGGTGTTGCACTGAGGCTAGTCCATCCTCTCTTCCGGGGCGCTTCGGCGCGTTAGGAACATATTACCCGGGGGCGCGTCCTACAGGCGCAATCGATCCTGCTGGCTTGTGGGTCGACGATGGACAAAACACTCGCTTACGCCATTTCTGCAATCATTGTGAGCTTCGGTGTCTGGATCCTTATTGCTGGCGTGGGCTCCAGCTCGCCGGCCCTGTGGACGGTCGTAGGGTTGGTCCCCATTACGATCGGGCTGATCAGCGCCCTCGGACCCTCATGATGGCTTTTCGTTCGTTTCCGAAGCGGAACGATAGCCGCGCTACTCGATTTGTCCTACGAAGAGGCAACCGCCGAGTCGAGCGCGCCTTCCTGAGCCAATTGACTTCAGAGCCGTGAACCAGCACTCCGCTCTTTGATCACGAACTCGTCGCCCGGCTCCTAGAGCTGCGATTGGTCGAGGCTATCTCACTGCCCTCCGGCGATACTGAATATCGAATTACCGCGGAGGGACGAGCGGCTTTGCAAACCTGGTGAAATCTTGAGCTAGGTCAGCGCGTCTGCATTTTCCGAATCGGCGAGGTGTGCTCGCTCTCGTCCTGAAGTTTTAAAATGGTGAGCCATAGAGTGAGCCACTTCGTCTCAATGCTCCTGCTTGCCGTCGCCCTCACCTTGACTTTGTGCTTCGGGCTGGCAGCCTGGCGCCTATCGGCCGGCAATGACGTCGACGTCACCGCCACGATTCCGCATCTGGAATACGGCTGGCGGTCGAGGCCGAACGACTGAGGGCCTTGCGCTCGCCCTCCGGTTGCGGAATCCTGCCGCTCTTGCGGGGAGGACAATCAATGTCGCTTGACATCGAACAACTGAAGATCTGATGCGAATAGCTACGGCTGGCGGCGGCTTCACGATCAAGGGCGGGCCACGAACCACGGAAGATTTGATGCGGATAGCCACAGCGGCAAGCTCGAAAGCATGCCGCGTGACCTTTACGGGCGTGGGTCCGCGGACGACAGAAGACCTCATGCGAATTGCTACGGCGAGAAAGGGATGCTTTGAATTCGCCTAGTCACGGTCGAAAAATGAATCATCGTGCAGTACGGCCAACTCGACTGCAATGTCCGGCCGTAAAATCGATAGTGCGCGGCGGAGCGATTGGCCTGTACCAGAGGGCGGGCCAATACTATCACGAGCTCGCTGATGACGTGCGCGCCGTAATCGCAGCGTTCGATCTTGCCGCTTAGGCGTTCTGCAACGCCATTGAACAAGCTAGGGCACCTGGAGCCTTAAGCCGACTTACGTTGCGACTTGCCGCTAGTTTCTTCGCTGCCGCCTCTTCAGCCACCCTCCATTCCGGCAATCGGCATCGGCATCTCCTTCTGACGGGTGGGTGACACCAGCTTGTAGTTCTGCACTGCAGAGCGAGGGCTAAAGTCTCTTTAGGAACGATTGAATTGCGATGGCGATTACGCGTGCATGCCGAAGTATCGTTTCGATTTGATTGGTGAGCTTGCAGCGTGTGACATCACTGGTCACGAGTGCATGAACGACACAGAAGCCCGGCGTGACGGCGACCTATTGGCGCATAGGCTCGTATCGGAGAAACCGAGCCTGCTCAGCGATAGGAACTTCATCATCGTACGGAATGACAAGGGCGACGAGATCTATCGCGCACCTTTGGTGTTGCATTAGCTTCCGCGATCACAGAGCAAATGCCGCAGCATTTGCCAAATCACCTGCTCGCCAGCCTTACCTCATCAACCCATCAGGGCCGTCCGGCCCCCGAGCGCTCTCGCGTGCGAGGCGGATGAGCACTCCAATAAAAACGCCGCCCGTTTGCATCTTTGCGCGGGCGGCGGATTTCCAGCCCCTGGTGGGAATGGCAATTCCCCTGTGCCCCTGCACCATGCCAAGGTTTTGTGTCACCTAGCCGGACACCTGCCGAGGCGAAAATGCGACACCCGCGGCAATAGCGCGGCCCCACCGAAGTAGAACAAATAAGGAACAAAAGCTCAAGTGTATTGTTGGTCGGAAAAGGAGATCAGCATGGCCGACAACACTGAAAAGGACCCTAAAGACTGGGTTTCCGGAAATGACCCAATGACCGGCGCGCAGCAATCCTATCTAAAAACTCTCGCCGAGCAGGCCCACAAGCCACTAGGATCTGACGAAGGCGGAGGCGTCTGAGATGATCGACCAGCTCCGGCAAAAAGCGGGTCTGGAATGATCGCGACGCCTTCAGCCATCGCCCGAGGTCGGCGATGGTGCTTGTCCTGTCGCAGGCCGCTAAATCTCCGGCACAACCGCTCCATGCGCGCTGGCTCGGGGATGTCGTGCTGATTGCGGACCATGCGAGGTTCCGCGTGTCCCACCAAAATTTGATGAATCGCCCCGAGCGCCGGTTCGCAAAGGCGGATCCAGGATATCGCGGCGGTCCGTATATCACGCGTTGCGGGCACGCGCCCTTGACCCCCCAACGCTCCATCCATATACCATCCAAATGGATGCTATGTGGATGGTAGAGCGATGCCGGGCAACGTTCACGAAATTCGACCAAAGCCGTCCGACACGGAAAAAATCACGATCAATCTTGGCTTTGTCGATCTCGGTCAGGTCGATTTGATGGTGCAGGAAGGCTTCTACTCGAACCGCACGGATTTCATCAGGACCGCGATCCGCAACCAGCTCGAACGCCACGCTGATGTGGTCAAGCAATCCACGGCGCGAAAGAGCTTGGACCTGGGCTTGCGAAACTACAGCCGCGAAGATCTCGAGGCGACGCGGCGGGCGGGCGAGATGCTGCACATCAATGTTCTTGGCCTTGCCACTATCGCGCAGGACGTCACGCCCGAGCTGGCCCGCGCGACGATTGCATCGGTCTCTGTGCTGGGGGCCCTGCACGCCAGTCCGGCGGTCAAGTCCGCTCTCGCCGACAGGACGAGGTAAGGTCATGCTGAACCAAGACATCATTCGCGAAGCTACACGCCTCACACGCTCGGGCCAACTCGTCGAAGCCACCTCGCTGCTTCAGCGCATGCTTCGGGGCGAAAAAGAGCGGGACGCTACCGCACCGATGAGTGGCCAGCCCGCCCTTGCTGCAGGAAGAGAGCCGCAGACCATCGACGCCAAGGCGAACGCCGCCGAGACGAGGCGTCCGCGTCGGGCGGCCCAGCCGGCAGTGGATATCGCCAAACACCTCCACGGGCTCGGGCTGGGAGGCGCCCTGCGGCGTGCGCCGCCTTCCATGGCGGACATCGTGCCGGACGGCGCCAAGTTCGTCGAAGGCGTCTACGCAAATGCCGCGGGAAGCCGCGCCTACCGGCTGTTCATCCCGAGCGGCTATCACGGACAGCCCATTCCGCTGGTGATCATGCTCCACGGCTGTACGCAGTCACCGGAGGATTTTGCCGCCGGCACGCGCATGAACTTCATCGCCGAAGAACAGACCTGCTTCGTTGCCTATCCCGCGCAGCGGGCGGAAGCAAACCAGGCGAAATGCTGGAATTGGTTTCGGCCGGCCGACCAGCAGCGCGGCACCGGCGAGCCCGCGCTCATCGCCGGCATCACCCGCCAGATCATGCGCGACTATTCGGTCAATCCGGAACGCGTCTACGTCGCCGGACTGTCCGCCGGGGCCGCGGCCGCGGCCATCATGGGATCGACGTACGGCGATCTGTACGCAGCGATCGGCATTCATTCCGGACTGGCTTGCGGAGTAGCCAGCGACCTTCCCTCCGCGCTGATGGCCATGAAGCAAGGCGGCGGGCCTGAGGCACCGCCGAGCGACGGCCCGCCCGTGCCGACAATCGTCTTTCACGGCGATCGCGACGCCACGGTGCATTCCAAGAACGGCGCTCGGATCGTACGACAATCGATCGGCGGATCCCGCACGAAGATAAAGGTGCATCGCGGGCGGGTACCTGGAGGACATGCCTACACCCGCACGGTCCACGCCGACGCCGGCGGGCGCGGAATCCTCGAGCACTGGGAAATCCACGGAGCCGGACACGCATGGTCAGGAGGCAGCCCTGCCGGCTCCTACACCGATTCGGACGGACCGGATGCGACGAGGGAGATGCTGCGTTTCTTTCTCGAGCACTCGCTGCAGCGGAGACGAGACTAGCTTCGCTGCGGACGCAACGATCAGGACTTGGGCTTGTGTTCGACGGCCGCCTCGCGAGCCAGCCGCTCCGCCTTCAGGCGCTCCCGGTTCGCATAGAACGCCTGTTGGTCGCGCTCATACTCCGAGGCCGGCACCTTGGCACCTGTGTCTCGAAACACCTTTCGCGCTTCCCGCTCGGCCGCGGCCGGCCTCGTACGCTCCGATGGGCGATTGCTCATTGCTCCCTCCTTCGGGCGCTAACGGTCCTTGCGCTTTGCTGCGCATTTGGACCGCCAACCTAGGGGGTAGATTTTCCCCGGCGGGGCTTTTGGGGAGCCGGGGGCATGGATTCGACGCGTCGCGAAGCCCTTAGTTCCAATCCGTTCACGTTTCTCAGGCAACTTGTGTTGCGGCTTGGATCGGCAATGGACGCGCTCTTCCCGTCAGCCGATCCGCAGATCCTCCGCCGACATTTTACCGGACCGGCCTGCCCTCAGCTCGTAGCTGATCCGCGCGCCTTCAGCCAAGCCCGTGTAGCCGGCTTTCTCGACGGCGCTGATGTGCACGAAGACATCTGAGCTGCCGTCATCAGGTTGAATGAAGCCATAGCCTTTCGTCGTGTTGAACCACTTCACCTTACCCATCGCCACGTCAATATCTCCGATCCAAAAGGTATTATCGCGAGATTGATCATAACCTGGCCATGGACGCATGATTGTTCGATTCCGGACATAGCAGCGAGCCGGATCACATATTCGAGCGCAGGCGCCGCCAACTGAGGCTGCCGGGGACGTGCGGAAAATCAACTTGGACAGTACCGGGCTCACCAATAATTGCCGAGGTCGCCGGCGTCAGCGTTGGCTCGCTCTATCAATATTTCCCTAGCAAGGAGGCGCTCGTCGCGGCCGTGATCGATCGTCACAACGAGAAGATTCATGCAACCCAATTTCTCGGCACTGAAACCACTCAACTTCTTAGTCGAGGTGGCAACCAGCATAGCCGCAGAAGTCTCAGGCCGCTGACCTGCCACTGAGTTTTCATCCGGTGGCGGTTAGAGTCTCGGGGTTTTGTACGCCAAGTGGCGCGGGTGGAGCAACGGACGATCGGCGGAGCTGGTCGGGGTTGCGCTGCCGGTCGTCCGTTGCGATGAGGTGGGCGGCATAGGCCGCCGGGGTCAGGTATTTCAGCGACGAGTGAGGCCGCTGGAGATTGTAGTCGGCAACCCAGTTCGCGATCTTGGCACGAGCATCGTCAAGTTCGAAGAACAGGGTCTCGTTGAGCAGTTCGTCGCGCATTCGGCCATTGAAGCTCTCGACAAAGCCGTTCTGCATCGGCTTTCCTGGTGCGATGAAGTGCCAGTCGATGGCTGCGTCCTTGCACCAGGCGAGCATGGCGTTGCAGGTGAACTCGGTGCCATGGTCGGACACGATCATTCCTGGCTTGCCGCGCCGCTCGACGATCGCCGTCAGTTCGAGGGCCACGCGCCGCCCCGAGATCGATGTCTCCGGAATGGCGCCCAGACATTCCTTGGTGACGTCGTCGACGATGTTGAGGATGCGGAGCAGGCCCGCCGTTCCGACAGGCTCATGACGGCCTGCAGATGCGCGACAGCAGCGCGCTTGGCGGCGGGCCCTACCATTTTTTTGAAAGGAGCTCGCGAAGGGCGGCTGCATCGAGCATCTGCTCGGCAAGAAGCTTCTTCAGCTTCGCGTTCTCCTCCTCCAGGGTTCTCAGCCGCTTGGCCTCGGAGACATCCATGCCGCCGAATTTGGCCTTCCAGTTGTAGATCGTCGCTTCGGAGATCCGGTGCCTGCGAGCCAGATCGGCCGTCTTCGCCCCGGCCTCATGCTCCTTCAACAACGCGATAATCTGCTCTTCCGTAAACCTTGCTCGCTTCATCTGTCCGTCCTTCTTCAGGCCGGACTCTAACTACTTCTGGAGGAAATACTCAGTGGCAGGTCACCGCCCGTGCGGCGATGCCGGCCTCGTCTTGTGAGCGGCGCGTTTCCGAGCCCTCGGGAGCGACGTTCTCTGCCGCTCTCGTTAATAAAATTGACTATTTATGTCTTATTTAATAATTCAATATTGGAACTTTAATTGAGGTGCACGGGCCTGAGCTTGGAGTCTCAATAGGGGCATCTGCCCAGGCACGCATCTTTAAGGGTAATCTGCAGGGACCGGGCGACATGGATCGAGATCACCTTGACGCGATGTCCATCGATGAGCTGTGGGCGCTGCACACCGACGTGGATCAGATCCTAACGGTCAAGCTGATCGCAGCAAAGAGCGACCTTGAGGAGCGGCTTAAACAGCTCGGTCGGAGAGCAGACTGGAAGGGACGGATAAAAAGGAACGACAGAGCTCGCGTTATAATTCGTGATTAATTTTGGATTAAATCCGTTATTTTTTTTGATCTGCATGTGATTTAATTGTGGTCTCGCTACAAAGCCCGGTGCGGCCCTCCTACTCCTTTCCCGGCGCACGCGGAAGGTCCGGCCATGACTGATATCCATTTCCAGAATTCCCCATCCTCAATGCGATCGGTCGCTCCATTCGAATGGGCCAACTTGCCCGAGGCGGGCAATCGCGGCGGTCGAGCGGATGCCGCTGCCGCTGTTCTTCGGCACCGCTTCGAAGCGCTCGCTGCTCAAATTGCGGAGTTGGAAGCACTTCGCGGACGCGTCCTTGAAGCTGAGCAGAAGATCGCCTCTTGAGCTGAACAACGCAGCCGCCTTCCTTCAAGAAGCTCCGCCCCCATCCACATCAGAGTGACCAGCTGGCTCTGCTAGGGAGCGCCACGGCGCCGAACGCGCAAAAACAGCACAGAAAAAAAGATAATTAGAAGTCGGTCTGATTGACTGATACACGCTTTGCTACACACGTCCGAAAGCCAATTTGTTCTTGCTGCGTTCACGTGCGATAACGCGGCGATCACGACAAACCCATTCCTCATCCGCATCATCCCGCACGAAGAGAGCATCGAGGTGCGCCTCTCGACCTATTTCTATTTCGATGACAATCCCGGCCGGCGCAGCATCAACGGTCGTTTAAGCCGCGAACAGGCTGAAGCCACCGCGCGCGCCGAACGCGACAAGCTGGGTCAGGCGTGACACATGAAGCACGTCGAGGCCCGCCCTACGCCGATCCGGACGCCGCCGCGCGCAAGTTGCTCGAGCTCGCCGCCGGCGTCGTACCGATCGACGGCCGCATCCACATCGAGAAGATCAACGCGCCGTTTCTGTCGAAGACCGGCTGCAAGGCCACGGGCGCGGAATTCGCAACCGGGCTGCAGGGCGCGATCGACAAGGGCTGGCTTGAGCTGCGTGAGAGCGGCACCTTCGTGAAGCTCACTTCACCGCCTGAGAAGCTGCTCGCCAAATAGGAACTTTGGAATCGAAGGCCGGTTCTGGCTCGCCGCCGAGCCGGCGTCGCGGCCCCCGGCCGATATCCCCCCAAGCCCCTGCAGCCGGGCCGCGCCTGTCCTTCGGAACCTTCCACGCCGACTCGCTTCTCTACTCGCTGATTCTAAGCTCTGGTCGGTCAGTGGAGTATCCGTGATGCGTTCCTCGCCATCTATCGTGCCGGCCGATCGCCTCGACCGGGACATCTACTTGGTGCTTGAGGATTTCGGCGCGCGCCGGCTGCGCCTGGCGCGAGACCGACGAGGCCGATACCGATCTCGAGAGTGTTCTTCGGGATATCCTCTCCGGCCAATACGCCTACCCCTTGCGAATCGTGTGCTTCAATCCGGTCGAGGGCTGGTCGCGCGACGCGACCTCGGACGTTGCCGACGCGCTGGCGGAGCGGGCTGCTCAGGCCCGCGTGGAGATTTCGCCGGCGCTGCAGGACTTCATCAACGCCAACGCCACGCGCCGCTTTGACCTGCAGCTCGCCCTACCCGTGCGCGGCGTGGCCTGATGGGTGGCAAGCCAGTTGGCTGGACCGCCCGTGACGAGCGCGAGCCCTTCTCCACTGTCCGGTCTGCGGCAAAATGCTTGATATGCGCGATCTCGCCGAGGTGATCAGCTGCATGATCAGGAGATCGAGGAAGAACCGACACAGCACTAGAAAATCCGGCGCCGGCAGAAGATTGCGGAGGCCATATGGACCCTTAGCAACTCCTCGAATGGGCCGAGCGTTGACTACCGCTCGTTGCACTTCGTGGAGCGCTTTGATGGACAGGATCTCGATCTACGATGAATTGAGCCGCGTTGAACGGGATGTGGTCGCAGGAGAGCGTCAGCTCGCAGAACAGGAGCGGCTGGTTTTGGAATTGAAGCGGCAAGGTGAAAACACTGCGAACGCGGAGGCGGAGCTGGAACGCCTGCGTGAATGCCAGCGGCACCGTGATCGGGATCGCCAAAGGCTCCTATCACTCCTGCAGCCCTGAGACAGTAAAAGCGCTCCCTCGAAGCCGACCTATAGCGTCCAGCTCACCTACCAGACCGCGAGCGACGTCAAATCACGCGCAAGATTCGCATATTTGCGGCCGCATGACTATCTCGCATCCATGTCCCGCGTGTTCGAATTCTGCCTGCCCACCAGCGCCAAAGCCGTACCCGATGGCCCCAACTGGTTCCATGAGATCAAGTACGACGGCTATCGGCTGCGCGTCGAGCGGAGTTGCCGAAACGTGCGGCTGATCACGAAGAACGGCCACAACGAACGGCCACAACTCGACCGATCGATTTCCGTGCATCGTGCAGTCCGCGCTGCGTAATCGCGAGCAGCGGTTCATCGTCGACGGCGAGGCAGTGATGCTCGGCGTCGACGGCCAATTGGCGTTTACGTAGATCGATCGAGACGAGAAGCTGAAGCAATGAAACTCGCTCGATGAGTCTCTTCGGCCGTGCAGCTATGGCGGGTGCTGATCGGTCATTGCTGAGCCAGTCGGCAGCTCGTCATGAGAACGTTGTGACTGCATTTCCAACCGGCGCCGAGATCGGAGCTGACCGGGCGCGGGACAAACGCGAGGGCAGCCATGAGCAGCGCGGCGGTGAAAGCAAGAGCGCGGGCGTTTCGACAGTTGGTCATAGACGTCTCTCCGTCCCTTGAGATGGAGGCAATCATTCGCCCTTCCGGCTTCAACTTCATGTCGTCTGCGCCGTAATCGTGTTTCCGGACCGTTTCGACCGGTGTTGGCGAGATCCGCCGGCAAAATCGCAACGGGCCTTCAGTCGCCGCGAATTGCGTTCCCGCACCTTGTTCGCGAACCGGATTCGCAAATTCACGTGTGAGTGCATATCTCCGCTTTCATGCGTATCGCGTACGAGCTGTGCCTGGCTACCGCTGGCAAGCAGGTGCCCGACGGGCCGGACTGGATTCACGAAGTAAAGCTGATGGCTACCGGATGCTGGTTGTCCGGGAGAACGGGCGCGTACGCCTGCTCTCGCGCAATGGCACAGACCGGACGAAGCGTTATCCCTGGATTGCTGAGGCCGCGCTGAAGAACCGGCAAAAAAGGTTTGTGATAGATGGCGAGGCCGTGATCCTTGGGGTGGACGGCATCAGCGACTTTAACGCGCTGCACAGCCGGCAACACGACCATGAGGTGCAGCTATATGCCTTCGATATCCTCGTGATGGGTAGCGACGACCTGCGATCAGTGCCCCTTCACGTGCGTAAGACCAATCTGGAGCAGCTACTGGCCCGCCGGCCCGACGGGATCGCTGCGGCGCCTTTCGAGCGCGGCGAGATCGGGCCGGATCTATTCCGAGCTGCCCGCCGCATGGGTCTCGAAGGATTAGTTTCCAAGCATCGCGATCGCCCGTACCGCGGCGGCCGGCAGAAGTATTGGATCAAGGTCAAGAACCGCAGCCATTCGGCCATAGGGCGGGAATTGTGAGAATGGCCAACCGAGGCGGCCTTAGTTCACCTTGCGCCGTACGCTTCCACTGAAATCATCGGGACCCAACATCTGATATATCCGCCACCGCGCGTGCCCAGCTCCTGCTCTAATAAGAGGGCGAGCATGGAGGCTAAAAGACGCGATGGAGCACGTGTAGACTCTGGACTGCCCAAATTGCAACGAGGTGGTTTCGCTCGGAGTCGGTGCTGGACGGCCGGCTGTCGATGATCGCGCACCTTTTTATCTGCCTCAACTAAGCGCGCCCGCCGGATTGATACTAACACCCCAGTTCGCGTCCCGCCCGACAACCGGCGGCTCCTCGTTTTCGGGTCGTAAGCGGAGGAACACGCTTGCCATTGCATGGGAGGCCATGCCTTCACCGTAATGCGGACCCGACAGGCGGCGGCTTTATCTGCAGCCCTCCAACCAATATTTGTTGTGTTCGCTCCTGAGCGCAAAGTCGGCGGGGCCAGTTAGGAACTACCACTTTTTCCCGCTGTTTGAATGTGCTGGATCGGCCGGCGTTCGTGCTCCGCGAACCCGTCGCCGCCTAAAGGGGGCTTCAATGATCAAGAAGAGAAGGCCTGCTCGCAGCCACGCGACCCAAGGAGCAGAACGTCGTGCACCGATCGAACAAGCGATACGAGAGATCGAAGTGCTGGAAGAAGCGCTGAAAAAGTATTCTGAACAGGTGCGATCACTACGGCTGGCTCGTGAGGCCATCTTGGCTGATCTACGCGGCAGAAGCGGCGCCAGACGCTTAGCTTCAGATGACGCTCGATGACCAGAGCGAATGGACTGGCTGTAGCGCTGCCGTTTCGGGCGCCCGGACAACCTGCCAGCGTGAACCGGCGGGCCGACTGCAACGACCTTAATGGGGAGTTTTGTCTTCTCGGTTGAGTAGCCCTAATCGCCGTTCAAGCTCTTCCTTCTTGGCGACGAGTCTCGCAGCGAGAATCTCATTGACGACCGTGTGAAGTCGCCAAAGCTCTTCGAGAGACATGCTCTCAAACGGCTTCCGCTGCATGAATCCCCCCGACTCATTGCCACAGCTTGGCGCTATGGGGGGCAGATCGCAAGTCGGCTGGTTGCGCGGAAAGTTACCTACACCGACGCCGCCGACCTAATCTATTGGAAGGTGAACGACCGGGCCCTAATCGCGGCCGTCGCAGCTGAGCCTGGGCTAATCGGCTTCGCAGGACACCTAATTCAGCAATTTGGCTTTCGAGAAACACGCTGCGTTGGCGCGGAGCAACAGCGGCATCGAAGATTTGCTCGGAAATACCCATCACGACCTCAATACAACTAGACCGAAAAACATCTCAATAATCATAGGATTAGGACGGTAGATGGGCACGATTGCGAGCGGAATTTTCTTGGGCGGCGCGCCCAAAGGAAGAAACTCCTAGCGGATTGATGCTTGAATCATTTCGGACGGCCGGTCGAGCGGCACGCCAGACCTTTAGCTTTGCCGGCGGCTGGCACGACCACAGGGCGGTGCACGAAACCATTCAAGCCCATCTGAGAAGTCGTCCAGAAACGGAAAAGGGCGTAAGTTGCCGGCATCAGACACGGGGATGCACCATGCTAGTCCTGATGAACCTGATTTGGCGTCGACTTGCCTACACAATGTTGATCGGCATGAGATCCAGGCTCGTACGTCATTGAGACGTAGGAGGCTGTGATTAGGAGGCCACCATGCCCAAGGAGATCGTGATAACCCTCTGCTCATTGGCTGCTGCCTGCGTCGTCGCATTTAGCATGGCCGCCTTCGTGGCTCATCACTAGATCCAAAGAAAAACCCGCCGGCGTGAACCGGCGGCCTTCCCTCACTATCTGTCCCATTAAATACGCATCCAACTGTATGCTAGATAACATTGCGTTGCGGCGTACCTGTTGTAGGCTGCTCCTCACCGGGCCGGCTGCATATTTCACTTAGATGTTTTCACCCGGATTTTGGCATGCGCCGGCCGCAGTCTGTCGCGAGACTGCGGCTTTGCATCTTGTGCAACTGTCACTTTCTCGGAGACCTGATGACTGACGAACATTGCCTCATCGTCCACGCAGCTGGAAAGCAACTTGACCTCCTAAGGGGTGAAGCGTCCCGCATCGCAAAAGGTGCGCAAACCGTCTGGTGGACAGATCGGGCCCAAGTCGGCACACGCTTCTGTTTCGAAGATGCGAAGGCCAAAGAGGTTTTCGCGCTCACCTGCGACAGCTTCGGCATTGCGTGCCGAGACGGCTAGCCCAAAAGAATCCCGCCGATCTTGTAGCAGCGGAGTTTGACTGAATCGGCGGGCACCGATCGCTGATGCTGCCCAGCATGTCGGCCCGCCAGCGAGAACCGGCGAAACGTGATCAAGTGTTGCACAGTGAAACGATTGGTGAGATCCATCTGCCACGCGATGATCAGCCGATAGCACCTCGGTGACAGTATCTTCCGACGGCGTTGCTAGACCGTTTGCAACACATCGGAGGCCCCAAGGACGGCAATCGAGCGCGCTCAGAGCCTTAAACCAGATGAAGACCGCACGAAGGTCGCCCCAGAGTCTGCCGCGCCGTTCATCCTCAGTCCAGTTTCGATTTCGCGGAAGCAGGGACAACAGCCACGTGCCGCTCGATCTCTGAACCGTCCCCGTCGACAACAATAACGATCGTGCCGTTAACGCGATTGTACTCGGGATCGCTGCCGATGTTCCGAGCGACGCGGGTGCCGTAGTCATCCGCTAAATCAGCGAGCTAGATTGCTCGCCCACATCATCGGCCTGTAATTGCCCAATGTGAATGATCAGAAATTGATATCGCTGCACACCGATAGCCCTTCCCGTTGGGGCGATCATGCGCCCCTGCCCGGGTGGGCCGCACCTGTCAAAAATGATAGGTCGATGCTACGGCGAAGATCTTAACAAGCGGACAGGGTAAGGACGCTTTGTTGGCGGTCCCTTTTCATTTCGGATGCGACGCCAAGACTGGTTCGTGGCGAGCAAAGGATTTTTACCAAAACTTGGACGACCTAGGCGGCCCCCAACTCCACCTCTCCGGAAAGTAATAGGCAGTGGAACCATCCGCCGCTTGTTCCGACTTCGCATCATTGAGACTGGAGGGACGAAGGTGGAAACCGGTGTAACCTGGCACAACCTTGGCGCGGATTTCGTCCCGATCGGGGCTTTGAGCACCATCTGTTGACACGCTGGACCTCCTCTGGATCGCAGATCCCTAGCAGCGACCATGGCCGAATGCTGTAACCGAGGTGCGACATTCACGAGGAACTGCGCTATCGCCTAGGTTTGTTTCAGGCCGGTAGCATAATGTGATTCACGAGGCTGCGTGATGGCCTGAGGATTGAATAGGTAGCGACGCTCAGACAGTGACGCCCCCACCTCTTCACCAGGTGGAGCGTTTCGGCCTGCTGCTCATCTTGGCACTCGGGCGATAAGGCCAACACCGATCGCACTTGTTGCCGAGAATCCTCAGCCGGAGCTGAAATTGCGTGATGCGGCACGATCGTTTTTGACTATGCATGGATCGGCGCGTTCAGTCTGAGCATGGACGCGATCATTACTTGGATTTTCGTCATTGTGATTGCGGCGGGCGCAGCGATTTTGATCGCTCACGCGATCGATGCAATTCGTTCTTGATCGAAGCGTAATCGGACTTTGCCAGCGCAGATAGGGACCTAGGATTCACAAGATTTGATGGGCAAGGGAGCCCACCTCTGCTTGACGCATTCGCATGGTCACTCTAACCCGCGCGTGATCACGTTGGAGAAGATCAAGTGGCAAAAACGACGAAGAGCAAGCGCAAAGAGTACACGAAGGACGACGTCAAATTGCTCAAAGCTCATTCTAAAGCCCGCACCCCGGTAGCCAAGCTATCAAAGAGGATGAAGCGATCCGAGGGCTCGTTGAGGCAGAAGGCGCGCAACCTTGGAATTGGTCTGGGACATCAGCGCTAAACGAGCGGTCGAGAAGCGCCCGGGGCTTCTTCAATCACCGTAAACAAACAAGTCGCCCGCCAGCACGGAATGGCGGGCCTTCTTCTTAGGATCATGCTGGGTACAGTCGCCTACCGCTTGCTTCGCCCGTTCCTTTGAGGCTGCTGTGGAATTTGGTTCGCATCAGCACTCGATGAAGAGAGAGCATCTAGTCGCTCACTGATCGAGCCCAGCTGGTCGGAGAGAAGTTTGCGCTCTCCTTGCTCTGCGGCAATCCTGCGCTGAAAATCGGTCACTTGGTCCGTCAAGGCTGTTTGGCCCTTCTGAACTTCGATTAGCCTTTGTCGGATGGCGGCTACGGCTCTCCGCGTATCATCACCGTTCACTTCCTGAGTACGCGCTTTGGCGGCCCCGAGCGCCGCGATTTTGTTGTTCATCCAAAACAAGCTTGCACCGGCAGCAAACACCACGAGAGCAACAATCACCCACGGGAGTGCGGATCGGCCCGTGCGGATGGTGGCTAAAGCGTCTTCCATGTCCAGCCTCTGACTATGATCGAACGAGCCTAAACGCTCAGAACGCGAGTTTGTTGCCAATCCCCTTTCTGATATGGGCTCTACCTGGTGCTACCACGCTGGACGACGCATCGGAACGCGAGTCAATCCTCGCAAGTTAATGCTGGCGAGGAGTTGCCGTGGCTTTGTCTGACGCTGATAGTTTCAAAGAAGGGCTGAGGAGTGTCGCCGTATGGACGAACAGGCCGCAAGGGAAGAGGACAAAGAAGGCTGGCTGCGCCTCGCTCGAGAATGGGACAAGATCGCAGCCAGCGCTGCTAAAAGAGACGGCATTTTCGGCCGGCATGAGTGAATATGGAGGCGCGAAGACTGCTTAGCCCGCGGGCGACCGGCTGAGCTAATATCCATTGCTTCCTTCGGAAACAATGGGGCCACACCCATCAACTTGCATGGCGCGCCTAAGCTTTGGCGCCGCTTATCTCACCCATAGCCGCTACCTAGCCTCGACGTGCAACCGATCAGAGGCAGCCCGCTCAGGCCAGTATCGTGCGTCGGCTCGTGGCCAAGTGGCCAAGCAGAAGCGAATCAAGCAGATTCGGTGCATCGTTCGCCAGAACAAAGTAGTCGCCTCGGCCAGATCTCGAGCGAAGCTCAATCGGAAGCCTCGAACGCTGCGGCTCTTGCGCGCCTTCTTCCGGCCAACCGATCCGGCAACCCATGCTGCACCTTGGCGCTGGCGCCCCGGCTCCGCGCCCGGGGGCGGCCTTCAGGAAACTGCTCGGAGCCGGAGCGTCTCGCCTCTCTTCAGGACCAAACTTCGAGGCCGGCCGATCAGGTATCCCTGCATCTCGTCGCACCCCTCTTGCCGGAGAAGCGACATCTGGGCGTCGGTCTCGATCCCCTCCGCGAGCACTGGCACGCCGAGCCCATGGGCGAGGCCGATCACCGCCCGGACGACGGCCAATGACCGCTCGCTCTGCCCGAGCGAGGCGACGAAGGACCGATCGATCTTGATCCGGTCCAGAGGAAAGGCCTCGATGTACGACAAGGAGGAATAGCCCGTTCCGAAGTCGTCCAGCGCGATCCGTATGCCGAGGTTCTTGAGCGCCTGCATCGCCTTCTTGGCGCGCAAAATGTCCTCGATGAAGACGCCTTCGGTGATCTCAAGCTCGAGGCGTGAGGCCGCAAGCCCGCTCTGCTGCAGCGCCTTGCGGACCTGCACATCGAGGTTGTCGCGGCGGAACTGCGCCGCCGAGACGTTCACCGCCACCCTGACGGGCTGATCCCACGAGGCGGCTTCCCGGCATGCTTCCATCAGCACCCAGTCGTCGATGTGCGCGATCGAGCCGCTGCGCTCCGCGATCGGGATGAATTCCCCGGGAGCGACGATGCCGCGGACGGGATGTCGCCAGCGAACGAGCGCCTCGTATCCCGCGATGTGGCCTTCCCGGTGCTGCTGCGGCTGGTACTCGAGATAAAGTTCGCCGCGCTCGACGGCGAACCGCAGGTCATGTTCGAGGGCGCGCCGCTCGCGAATCTGCTGGTCCATGGCGCTCGTGAACAGGCGGATCGCGCCTCTGCCTTCGTGCTTGGCACGGTAAAGTGCAGCATCGGCGTTCGCGAGCAGCGAGACGGCATCTTGCGCGTCCCTCGGAAATGAGGCCAGGCCGATGCATAGATCGACCTTCAGGGGCCGACCCTCGACCTCGATCGGACGTTCGAAGGCGGCGCGCATTCTAGTCGCCAACAGTTCCGCGCTGGCGAGCAACGGCAAATGGTCGGTGATGCCGATGAACTCGTCGCCGCCGATTCGCGCCACGTACGACCCTTGCGCGGCTTCCTGCAGGCGGCGCGAGGCTTCCCGCAGCACGGCGTCGCCGACTGCGTGGCCGAACTGGTCGTTGATCTCCTTGAAATGGTCGAGATCGATGCAGAGCACGGCGAAGCCGTTGCCGGTGACAAGTGCCCGGTCGATCGCGTCGACCAGATGCCGATCGAACGCGGTCCTGTTCGGCAATTCGGTCAGCGCGTCGTGGCAGGCGAGATAGCCGATCTTCTCCTGAGTCCGGTTGCGCTCGGTGACGTCGAAGGCGACGCTGACGTGGGCGGCGCGACCGTCGTAGAGGAGCGGCCGCGACTCGATCGCGACCTGGATCACCTCACCGGATGCGGTCCTCTGCAGCTCGAAATCGCGTTCGGACCCGTCGCCCGGCTCTCCCCATCCGAGCTGCTCCTCGGTCATGGTGAGGAGCTCCTCACGCCGATAGCCGTAGTGGCGGCACATGGCTCCGTTCACGGCGATCAGTTGCCGCGTCTTCGCGTCCGCCACCCACATCGGAAGCGGGTTCTCCTCGAAAAGAAGGCGGAACGACGCCTCGCGCCGCTTCAGGTCGGTAATATCGATCCGCACCCCGATGCTTCCGCCGTCGACGGTCCGTCTCTCCTCGACGCGGACCCAGCGGTCGCCGGCCAGACGCTGTTCGTGAGAATGTCGGGGCAATGCATGGCGCGCCATGCGTTCGGCGAGCCACTCTTCCTCTTGGCCCATCGCTTCGGGGTACTGTCCTTGGAACAGTCCGACCCGGAGAATGCTTTCGAATGGCGTCCCGATCGCAAGGGCCTCCCCGCTGGCCGCGTAGAACTCCGCGTACTGCCGATTCCAAAGCACCAGCCGGTCGTCTTTGTCGAAGACCGCGAGCCCTTCGGGGACGACGTCGAGCGCCTCCGTGAGATGGGTGTGCGCGGCGCGCGCCGAGGCCTCGGCGTGCTCCGCGGCGGCCTTGGCCTCGGCGAGCGCGGCCTCGGTCCGGTGACGCTCCGTGATATCCTCGTGGGTCGCGACCCAGCCGTTGCCTTCCATAGGCCGGTGCCGAATGCGGACGATGCGCCCGTTGGTCAACTCGACCGTGGTGTCCGATTGCTGGGCGATGACCGGGGCGCTGTTGCGCCAGACCAGATAGTCCTGCTTCGACATCTTCGGAGCGCTGCCGACCGAATAGCGAAGATCGACGATGTCGTTCAACCTCATGCCCGGCTGGACCAGCTCGGGATCGAGATCGTAGATCTCCAGATACTGGCGGTTGCAGACGATCAGGCGCTGATCCTCGTCGAACAAGCAAAGTCCGTGGGACATGTTGTTCAGCGCCGTATCGAAGCGCTCGGCGAAGTCCGTCGCGGTCTGCTCCGCGGCCCTCGCGCGCTCGCCCTCTTCGGCCAGCCTGCCGTGGGTCCGGACCAATTGGACGAAGGAACGGAAGTTGGTGTTGATCATCCGTCCGAGCAGGACGAGCAGCAGCAGTAGATTGATCCCAAGCGAGATCATCATCCCGTCGCCGGAAACCAGCAGTACCGTCGCGATTGGCGCCCCGGCGATAAGCATCGTCAGCAGGGATGCCGGCGGAAAACTGCCTAGGCAGTACGCGGTGCCGACACAGCCCATGAAGACGAGCAGTGCCACCGGCGCGCGGAGCTCGGGCTCGACGACCGCGAACAGCGCCAGAATCCAGAGCACGAATCCGGCATTGAGCACGACTGCCACGAGGCGGGTTCTGGCGAGTTGACGGAAGGCCTCTTCAGGGGTGAACTCGGCGCAGCTCAAGCGCAGCCATTGGATCAGCCGGACAAGACACACCGCGAGCAGCGCCGCCGGCAGCGCAAATCGCAGCCATGGCGATACCGTGGACGGGAGCACGAGCCCTACGCTGATGCTGTCGATCAGCAGCACCGCGTAAAGAACCGGCACCTGCTTCCGCAGCACGCGGAATTGTTCCACGAGCAGCGAACGACCGAGCGGGTCGGTCGTACTGCCGATGGAGAAGGCGCCAAGCGTCCGCGAGAGTAGGCCCATCGAGAATGTCCCCAGCCGATCAATAGGCTAGGGCACGAGTGTCGAACGACGCGTAAAGGTCCTTGGTATCTTTGGGCTTAACGGTTCTACTTCACTTGCGAAGAGCCGCGCAGCTCGGATCACGGCGGACTAGATTTGCCCAGACTGAGAGCCACCGCTCCTATGTTCGCGTGGCGGGCAGTCTACCTACCTTACTCAATGAGTCTCGCAAATTCGAAGGCGGAGAGGAGTTCCAATGGCCTCGCTAGTCCGCAGCGCCAGGCTGCTACCGGTGCCAAAGGGCCAATCCGGTCTTTCGTGGTGCCCATCGAACTCCCGGCGAGAGCCGGCGTTACTGACATCATGTCAGACGCATTCGATTACTTCCGGGCCTACGCAGTCCGAGCTCTCTGCAAAGCGAGGGCCATGCCGCGAGGAAGGATGAAGCATCTGCAGCTGGTGGCCGGCCGGATCTACAATCTCCTCAAGAAGGAGGCTGCCTATGGCCCCAATGTCCAGCACCTCGAGGACTTCCGAGCAGCCCAGAGGCTCGAGAGCTCTCTCGAACGCCGGCCAAGCGACCCCCCCTGCGGTCGCCTTGCTCAGGCTGGGCTGCAAAGCGCGGACCGGGAGGCTCGCTGAATGCCTTCGCTCGACGCTCGCGGTGTGGCAAATCTCCTGCGAGAGTACGCGCAGCGCACCGCCTTGCGCGGCGGCAATCCCTACCGGGCGAAGGCCTATTCGAGAGCCGCCGACAGTCTGGCGGCTCTCGCAGTTCCTCTGGACGTGCTCATCGCCGAAGACCGGTTGACTGAGATCCCCGGGGTCGGCGATGCGATCGCCGACATCATCACCAAACTCCACAAGACGGGCAGTCATCCGAGCCTCGAAAAGCTGCGGAAGGAGATTCCCGAGGGCGTGCTCGAGATGCTTGCTGTGCCGGGCCTTCGTCCGGAGAAGGTGCTGCGCCTTTATAAGGATCTCGGCATCGCGTCGCTCGTGGAATTAGAAGCCGCCGCCAAGGACGACCGCATTAAGAAGGCGAAAGGACTCGGCGCCGCGCTGCAGACCAAGATCCTGCAGAACCTGGCCATCGCAAAGAGTGGAGAAGGCCGCCTGCACCTGCACCGTGCCGCCGCTCTGCTCGCGCATGCGAAGGAGTCCATCCGGAGGGCCCGGCCAGAGCTCAAGCGCGTGACGATCGCCGGCGATTTCCGTCGGGGCTGCGAACTCGTCGGCGACCTCGCGATCGTTGCCGAGGCTGCCAAATCAGACAAGATGTCAGTGCCATCGGCCGGTGGACTGCAGGTCCGCGTTTCCGACCGCAAGCATTTCGGCGCCGCCCTTCTCTTCGCCACCGGCTCCGCCGCTCACATCCAGCAGCTCCAAGCCTTGGCCGACGAGAAGGGCATGCGGTTGGACGCTGACGGCCTGCACAAGGGCCGGACACTGGTTGCCGGCGAGGAGGCCAGCATCTACGAGGCTCTCGGGCTACCCTTCATCGATCCCGAGCTCCGGGAGGGGCACGGCGAGGTCGAGCTGGCTCTGAAGGGTAAGTTGCCGAAGCTCGTCACCGACGACGACCTCCGCGGAATCCTGCACTGCCACACGGATGCCTCCGACGGGACAGAGACCCTGGAGAGGATGGCGAAGGCGACGCGCCAGCGCGGGTTCGAGTATTTCGGGGTCGCCGACCATTCCAAATCTGCGCATTATGCGGGAGGTCTGTCGGTGGAGGAGATCGCGCAGCAGCACCGGGAAGCCGACCGGCTGAACAAGCGGTTCGGCAAGGATTTCCGGATCCTGAAAGGGATCGAGTCCGACATTCTGGCGGACGGGTCGCTCGACTACGACGACGACGTGCTTGAACGTTTCGACTTCGTCGTCGCCAGCATCCACGGCCGGTTCAAGCTAGATCGCAAGGCGCAGACGCAGCGCCTGCTTCGGGCGATTTCCCATCCTTACACAACGATCATCGGCCACATGACCGGGCGGCAGCTGCAGCGGCGGCCAGGCTACGAGATCGACGTGGAGAAGGTGCTGCGGGCCTGCGCCAAGCACGACGTCGTGGTCGAGATCAACGCCCACCCATGGCGGCTCGACCTGGACTGGCGTTGGCATCAGGCGGCGCTGGAATTTGGCTGCACGCTGAGCATCAATCCCGACGCGCACTCAATTGCTGAGCTCGACCACATGCACTGGGGCGTCGAGATGGCCCGCAAGGGCGGCGTCCCTGCCGACAGAGTACTGAATACGTTGACCCTCTCTGAGATGACGCGATATCTCCGCCGCAAGAGGCGCTCGCTCTCCCAAGCCGCCTAATGGCACCGGCTCGCGATCTCTCCCTCGAGGGGGAGCTAGCGGTCGCCGCCGGTCGCGACTAGTTGATCCGTCCAGGCATGTCGGCAGGGGGTCCCAACGCCCGCGGGTCACGGCCAAGTTGATAGCCGAATCCTTGGCCGCCTCCAGCGCCTCGCCTCTAACGAGCCGCTCAAGAAATGGCATGCGATCGTCTTAAGCTTCCGCTCTTTGGCGGAATCGGAGCTCTACCACCACGCCGGCGGGCGTGCGCGTCCATACACGCGTGCGCGCGTCTTCCACACGGCTATCTGCTCCTGCAGCTTGGTCGCCAAATCCTCCTTGAACGCTTCGACGCTGTCCCTCGAAGTTTCGATGAGCTGCATGTCCCTCCTCCGGCGCGACTTCGGCCGCATCGCTGCACTATTTCGCTGATGAATGAAGGCGCCGCGCGGGAAACGCGCGGCTGCTCATGGCTCGCCTGATCGTCAGGCGGCCTTGGATCCGATCTGAGTCACGTTGCTTGGCGAGGGCCATTTAATGGCGATCCGCCGCGGCTTCATCGGCTCCGGAATTTCCCGCTGCAGGTCGATGAGCAGCAGCCCGTTCTCGAAGCGGGCACCCTTGACCCCGATGTAGTCGGCCAAGGCGAACTGACGCTTGAAGTTTCGCGTCGAGATGCCGCGATGCAGGAAGAACTTGCCTTCCGTTTCGGACTTGCGCCTTCGAGGGTCAGGACGTTCTGCTCGCTCGTCAGCGAGATCTCCTCCGGCGCAAAGCCGGCGAGCGCTACTGTGATTTGGAAGCGGTTATCATCGAGACGTTCGATGTTGTGGGGGATAGGTCTCTTCAGCGGTCCGCTGGACCTCGCCGAGAGCGTCGAAAATGCGGTCGAACCCGATGGTCGACCTCCAGACGGGAGTCCAATCATAACTCATATCCAAATCCTCCTTGGAGCAGATGGGTACGGGCAGGCTCCGGATACCGCCGGCGCCCGTCCTGGTCTCGAGACCCCGAAAGCCTCCCGGCGACGACGAAAAAATTTGGAAGCCGACAAAAGGTTTCAAGGAGCGCGACGTGATTTTTTGTCCCCAAAAGGGAGATGGTTAATGCCTGGATTAGGCTCGCTTGCGGTAACGTGCGGCCCTCGCGCGAGCGGGCCTGACATCGCAGTTTCGGGGGCAATCACCCGCATACTCCGGCAACCAATCACTTGAAGTCGCCCCGGCCGGTTCTAATTCAATGCTTAGCCGAACCGAGCTTCGGCTAAGTGGAGCATCATATCGGAGACTAGCGCATCGCGCATAAGACTGAGTTGAGGACATGACATGAGAAAGCTTGCTCTTGCAGTTGTAGCGGCGGCAACGCTCCTCGTTGGATCGGTTGCGCCGGCTTCGGCCCATTGGCATCACCACGGCTGGGGTGGACCGGGAATTGGTCCCGGGCTTGCTCTCGGATTGTTCGCCGGAACACTGGCTGCTGCCACGGCACCCCCGGTCTATTATGGACCGGTCTATGGCCCACCGCCCTACTATTACGGCCCTCCGTATCGGGTGGTTCGCTACTATCGGCCGGCTTATCCCTTCTGGTACGGCTGGTGATGAGACGAAGGCCCGGTCTCCGCCGGGCCTTTTGTCAAGCCTCCCAGGGACGCAACTGGTCTTTCAAGGAGGCAACAGAGTAGCGCGCCGTCCCCTGCTGAAATCAAGCTCGTTCTCTCCGGTTGTTCCGGAGACATGCTCGAGCTTTCAACATGACCAAGAAATCCGGTTCAACGTCGATCTCGGGCTCGGAGTTCGTCGAAAGGTTCGTCGGCGTCGGGGCCGCGCGCGTGCGGGATCTGTTCCAGCAGGCCCACGAAAAGGTGCCTGCGATCATCTTCATTGATGAGCTCGACGCGCTGGGCCGGGCCCGAGGCATCGGCCCCTTTGCAGGCGGGCACGACGAGAAGGAACAGACGCTCAACCAGCTCCTGGTCGAGCTCGACGGCTTCGACTCCCGCTCAGGCCTTGTCATCCTAGCCGCGACCAACCGGCCGGAAATCCTCGATCCCGCTCTGCTGCGGGCCGGCCGTTTCGATCGGCAGGTCCTGGTTGATCGGCCTGACAAGAAAGGCCGCATCGAGATTCTCAAGGTTCACATGAAGAAGGTGCAGATCGCAGCCGACGCGGCCTTGACACCGGGTTTCACCGGCGCCGATCTCGCCAATCTGGTCAATGAGGCGGCGCTCCTGGCGACGCGACGCGGCGGCAATTCCGTCAGCATGAGCGACTTCAACAATGCCGTCGAGCGCATGGTCGCCGGCCTGGAAAAGCGCAATCGATGCTCAATCCCAAGGAACGGGAGATCGTCGCCTTTCAGGAAATGGGGCATGCGCTGGTCGCGCTCTCATTGCCCGGCGTGGATCCGGTGCACAAAGTCTCAATCATTCCGAGGGGTGTCGGCGCGCTCGGCTACACCATCCAACGGCCGATCGAGGATCGCTTCCTGATGACCAAGTAGGAACTCGAAAACAAGATGGCGGTTTTGCTGGGCGGCCGGGCGGCAGAGTTGATCGTGTTCGGTCATCTCCCGCGTAACCCCGTTGATCGAGGAGAGAACGTCAGCATTCGTGCCTCAGTTCCAGAACACGGAATCCGTTTGCCCTCCCGCAATTTACCCCGGCGAACATCACTGCCGTGGCGTTCGAAAGCTGCAAGAGACTGACCGGTCACGTCCGGCCACCGATGCCCTGCTTTTCGAGGCCCGGCGTCCGCGCGATCTGCGCCGCGAGATAGTCGATCAGCAGGCGCACCCGGGCGATGCCTGACCGCTCGGGAACGATCAGCATGTTGAGCGGAACGGGAGGCGGCGAGAATTCGGGCAGCACCATTTCGAGCTTGTTGACGGCAAGGAGATCCTCCACGAGCCAGAGATGCGCAGGCGCGATGCCCCGTCCGGCCGCGAGTGCCTCGCGTGCGGCAAGTCCATGATCAACACGCAAGCGCCCCCGGAACGGCACCACGTGCCGGCCGCCGCGGCGCCCGTGGAGCACGAGCAGATCGCTGCCGGCGATGTTCGACATCCTGACACCCTCATGACGTGCCAAATCTTGCGGGCGCGTCGGCTTGCCGCGCGCGGCGAGATATTGTGGAGCGGCAACCAGCACTCGCCGGGACTGGCCGAGAGACTTCAACTTCATCGAGCTATCACCAGGTGGCCCGAGCCGGATGGCGATGTCAACGCCCTCACGCACAAGGTCGATACGCTCGTCAGTGAGGCTCAAATCAACCATGATGTCAGGGTAGCGATCCTGGAAGGCGAACAGGAAACGGCTGACGTGCAGCACAGCGAAAGCCGCGGTGCAGGAGATGCGCACCGTCCCTTCGGGCGCGCCGCGCGCGCTGCGGGCCTCCTCGCTTGCCTGGTCAACCATGCGGAGGATCTGGACGCAGTTGCGGTAGTAGCGCGCGCCCTCTTCGGTCACTGCCACGCGGCGCGTGGTCCTGCTCAGCAAGGGCACGCCGATCGCTTCCTCCAGCTCGCGCAAATGCCGCGTGATGGTCGACTGACCGACACCGAGCTCGCGCGCGACCGCAGACAGATTGCCCCGCTCCGCGACCCGGACGAAGCTGCGCATGCGCTCGAGGGAGATTTCTGATTTATCCATTTTTCGGCACAATCCTATCCATTGCTGACATCTACCGCGTCGCGGCTTCGCGTGCCACCTCA
Organism: Bradyrhizobium sp. Ghvi; assembly: GCF_900115265.1. Lineage (GTDB taxonomy): Bacteria > Pseudomonadota > Alphaproteobacteria > Rhizobiales > Xanthobacteraceae > Bradyrhizobium. Next base: position 28,971 of record NZ_FOVU01000023.1, read on the forward strand.
TCGACGTCACTGATCAGGAGGTGCTGTCATGAGAGTCTTGATTGTCTTCGCCCACCCGGAGCCGCGCTCGCTGAACGGTGCGCTGCTGGACGTCTCGGTCACGGAGCTCAAGCGGCTCGGCCACGACGTACAGGTGTCAGATCTCTACGCCCAGGGGTGGAAATCAGAGATCGATCGAGGGGACTTTCCGTCGCTGGGGCAAGCTGAACGGCTGAAGCCGGCCGCAGCCTCCAAGCAGGCCTTCGAGGCCCACACGTTGACCGGCGACGTAAAAGCCGAGATTGAAAAGCTGTTGTGGGCGGATGTCCTGATTCTGCAGTTTCCGCTGTGGTGGTTTTCGATGCCGGCGATCCTCAAGGGCTGGGTGGACCGGGTGTTTGCCTACGGCTTTGCTTACGGGGTCGGCGAACACAGCGACAAGCGATGGGGCGATCGCTATGGCGACGGAACGTTGAAGGGCAAGCGCGCAATGCTGGTCGTGACCGCCGGCGGCTGGGTGGAGCACTACTCGGCTCGCGGCGTCAATGGGCCCATCGACGACCTGCTATTCCCCATCAATCACGGGATTCTCTACTATCCAGGCTATGACGTCCTGCCGCCTTTCGTGGTCTATCGCGTGGATCGGCTCGACGATGGCGGCTTTGCGCCGATTGCCGAAGGACTGCGAGAGCGGATGCGCGCGCTCGCGACCACCGCGCCCATTCCCTACCGGCGGCAGAATGATGGTGATTACCTGATCCCAAGCATGCAACTCCGCGCCGGGCTCGAGGCACCAGGGACAAGCGGATTCGCACTTCACGTGGATCGAGGAGCCAGGCGGGTCAGTAAGCCCCGAGCGTCGGGCTCCTCCCCCGCAGCATCGGGCTCAGGCAGCTTGGCTTCCGACGAGCTGGCTAATTGATAGAGGGAACAACCCATTGGCTTGGCGGTTCTTTTGGCGCCGCCGGCCGGGGTTGTCGTGGGTGCCCTTAGGGCCCAGCCAAGCCGGAGGACACGGCGGTTCGTACCATTTTGCTCCATGGAGGATTTGGATATGAAGGCCAACTGTCTCTTCACTTTGCAGTCCACCGGTCTCACGCCTCCCGCGAGGCTCTCGCGACGAGACCTTCCCTTTGGCAGCCCGTTCGGGCTCAGGGATGGCGTCTGAAGGAGGGCAAGTCATGTCAATCAAGTCTGCCCTTCCTGCCATCCATTCGGAGGCCGGGTTATCCCGCTATCTGCAGGAGATCAGAAGCTTCCCGCTGCTCGATGCATCCGAAGAAGTGATGTATGCAAGGCGCCTTCGGGAGTTCGGGGATCGCGAAGCGGCCTATCGTTTGGTGACGAGCCATTTGCGATTGGCTGCCAAGATCGCCCTGAAATATCGGCGCTACGGACTGCCGATCGCCGACCTCATCTCCGAAGCCAATGTCGGATTGATGCTGGCCGTCAAACGGTTCGACCCTGAAAAGGGATTTCGCCTGGCGACCTATGCCGCGTGGTGGATCAAGGCGTCGGTGCAGGAGTTCGTGCTGCGATCATGGTCGCTCGTCAAGCTCGGCACAACCGCGGCGCAGAAAAAGCTATTCTTCAACCTCCGAAAGCTGAAGAAACGCCTTGGTGCGCCGGATGAAGGCGAGCTTTCGCCGGAGCAGGTGAAGCAGATCTCCGAGCACCTTCAGGTCAGGGAAACCGACGTCGTCGAGATGAACGGGCGGATCCGTGGCGACATGACGCTGAACGTTCAGCTCAGCGAAGAAGGCGAGCAGTGGCAGGACAGGCTCGCCGATTCATCTTCTGATCCTGAGACCCTGCTCATGGAGAGCGGAGACCGTGAACGGCAGAGGATCGCACTCTCCGAGGCGCTGAATGCGCTTTCTCCGCGAGAACGCACCATCGTCGAAGCGCGTTACATGGCAGAACAGCAAAGCACGCTGGACGATCTCGCTCATACTTTCGGGATTTCTCGTGAGCGTATCCGTCAGATCGAGCAGCGTGCGTTGAAGCGCATCAAGACGATGATCTGCGCACGCCTTCCGGATCTGGAGACTGCTTCAGCAAGCGCTTAGCAGAACACGAAAAATCGCTCGCCGGCTGCTGATCGATGGATCAGCAGCCGGTGCAGATGTCGGGTACAATGGCCTCCGCCGAGAAATCATGGGTCTTGCGGCCGTCGGACCTTGTTTTTACGGGCTTGCCTGGCGACTGGCCACTTTGATTGCTGACAATCTGATTGGCGGTGGCGTCGGGACTTCGCGCCGCTCGCGGCGAATCCACTTCTTTGGCCTGCAGCGAAACCGCCATCCCGAGTAGAGCAGCAAGTACCAATAGCGTCCGCATCTCTGATGACCCTCCTTTCGACGATGCTCCAATCTTCTGCGCAGAGATGTTCTGCGGCCGAGAAAAGATCTTGGTTTGACGACCCCGGTTTTCAACATAAGGCGAGTGATTTCGGACGTTGGCGGCCGGCCTCCGATGGACGAGCTCGCGCCCGCATGGACGGGCCAGCCTAGCCGAAAAAATTCGTTTTCCCCTCTTGAAAGTGGTTCCCTCGCGCCTAGGTCCTTTTCGCCCGGGGGCCGTTACGGACCCGGATTTTGGACATCGCTGAACCTACCCAAGGAGGATGTGCATGCATTTCCGTCCCTTGCACGATCGCGTGCTCGTGCGACGCCTCGGCGCCGAAGAGAAGACCGCCGGCGGCATCATCATTCCAGACACCGCAAAGGAGAAGCCGCAGCAGGGCGAGATCGTCGCCACTGGCGCCGGCGCACGCAACGAGCAGGGCCAGCTCGTTCAACTCGACGTCAAGCCAGGTGACTTTGTCCTGTTCGGAAAGTGGTCTGGCACCGAGGTCAAGATCGACGGTGAGGAATTCCTGATCATGAAGGAAAGCGACCTTCTAGGTGTTGTCGACAAGGCAGCCACCCTCAAGAAGGCAGCTTAGCGCGCTGACAGTCATAGAAGAAAGGAGAGATCAAAATGGCTGCCAAGGACGTGAAGTTCGCAACGGAGGCCCGAGAGCGCATGCTGCGGGGCGTCGACACACTGGCAAACGCGGTGAAAGTCACACTCGGTCCCAAGGGTCGCAACGTCGTCATCGAGAAATCGTTCGGTGCGCCACGCATCACCAAGGATGGCGTGACCGTCGCCAAGGAGATCGAACTGGAAGACAAGTTCGAGAACATGGGCGCGCACATGGTGCGCGAGGTTGCGTCCAAGACGAATGATCTGGCCGGCGACGGCACCACCACGGCGACCGTGCTCGCTCAGGCCATCTTCAGGGAGGGTACCAAATCCGTCGCCGCCGGCATGAACCCGATGGACCTGAAGCGGGGCATTGACCTCGCCGTCGAGGCCATGGTGGCCGATCTCAAATCCCACGCCAAGAAAATCACCGCCAATGACGAGATCGCCCAGGTCGGAACAATCTCCGCCAACGGAGACAACGAGATTGGGCGTTTTCTCGCAGATGCGATGAACAAGGTGGGCAACGAGGGCGTGATCACCGTCGAGGAGGCCAAGAGCCTGCATACCGAGCTAGAAGTGGTTGAGGGCATGCAGTTCGACCGCGGCTACATCTCGCCATACTTCGTGACCAACGCCGAGAAAATGCGCGTCGAGCTCGACGATCCCTACGTTCTGATTCACGAGAAGAAGCTCTCCGGCTTGCAGACCATGCTGCCGCTGCTGGAGCAGGTCGTCCAATCCGGTCAACCGCTCCTGATCATCGCAGAGGACATCGAAGGTGAAGCGCTTGCGACGCTGGTCGTCAACAGATTGCGTGGCGGACTGAAGGTCGCGGCCGTCAAGGCGCCGGGCTTCGGTGATCGGCGAAAGGCCATGCTCGAGGACATCGCGATCCTGACCGGCGGCAATGTCATCAGCGAGGATCTGGGCATCAAGCTGGAAAACGTGACGGTGAAGATGCTCGGACGCGCCAAGAAGGTGGTCATAGACAAGGACAACACCACCATCGTCGGCGGCGCGGGCGCCAAAAAGGATATCGAGGCGCGCGCTCAGCAGATCAGGGTCCAGATCGAGGAAACGACCTCCGACTATGATCGCGAAAAGTTGCAGGAACGCCTCGCCAAGCTTGCCGGAGGCGTTGCGGTGATCCGCGTCGGTGGCGCGACAGAGGTCGAGGTCAAGGAGCGCAAGGACCGTGTCGACGACGCCATGCACGCGACTCGTGCGGCGGTGGAGGAAGGCATTCTTCCCGGCGGCGGAGTAGCGCTTCTCCGTTCCCTCAAGGCGCTGGACGGCCTTAAGACCTCAAATGCCGATCAGAAAGCCGGTATCGATATCATTCGTCGTGCAATCCAGGTGCCGGCTCGCCAGATCGTGCAGAACGCCGGCGAGGACGGTTCACTGGTCGTCGGCAAGCTTCTGGAGCACCAGAGCTACAATTGGGGATTCAACGCAGCCACCGGCGAGTACGAAGACCTCGTGAAAGCAGGTGTGATCGATCCTGCCAAGGTTGTTCGTACGGCCTTGCAGGACGCAGCATCGATCGCTTCGCTTCTGATTACCACCGAGGCCCTCGTGGCCGAGAAGCCGAAGAAGACCGAGGCAGCTCCAACCGCTCCCGCCATGGACTTCTGAACAACAGAGCCCGGCCGGCCACGGCCGGGCTCCCAACGAGAGGAGAATACCGCTTCCAAGACGGAGGTCTTGCATGAGCCGGTCTTATCGTCGTCGGCTCAGGATGAGACAGGACGCGATCCATTGGTTCATGTTCTCCCTGAGCTTTGTCACCATCAGCTGGATCTGCTTTCGAACGATTGGAGGAGTATAGATGATGCGCCATCTCGATACGTTCTCCGCGCGGGCGGAGACAAACCACAAACTGCGGGGAGCCCTGCTCGCCTTGGCAATGGGCAGCGCGATGTCCTTGACCGCCTTCGGTGCTTACGGCGTGGAAAGCCCGCGGGGAGTCGAGGCGACACAGAGCGCCTTCACCGGACTGCCGCTGCCGCCGATCCCCTATCTCGACACGATGCCGTGGCTGAAATGGCAGCCCGCGACGGCAACGATGAAGACGGACATCCTGCTGCCGCCGGCCTCGACGCCGAGCGGCATCTGGCCGGAGCTGACGCCTCGTTTCGCCGGACAGACTGCAACAAGCTGAACGTCGCGGAGCGGCCGTGAGGCCGCTCCCGATATTGCGTGCGAGAATAGAATCCGCTCGCCGCGATTTGCAGCGCTAATGCCCGGCGGCGCAATCGCAAATGCTTCGGCAGGAGCAGGCGTCCATGAGAAATTCGTACGCCAATCTGAGCCATCCCAGCGAAGAGCAGCTGGCCACGCTTGAATCACTGATCCGGGATGATTACGAGCGCTGCCATCCCGGAGAGACCCTCGACGATCTCAAACAGCGGGCGTCCTTTTCAAGGGAGGACAGAGGATTGTTGCGGGACTGGATGACGGTCGCGGCAATGCGGCAGCAATCCGCGGTCGGCGGCGCGGACTTGCGCCACTCACGGCAAATCGTGCCATGGAGCGGGTGAGGCATCTCGTCGGCATGGTCCGTGAGGAGGATTTCGAATTGCGGCGAGATCCCATTCCGGAGCCATCGCCGGACGAATTCCTTGTTGGTGTGCGGAAGCCACCTACCGTCCTGCAGTCCTGTGACCGTTATCGTTCGCACGATTGCGGCTGGACAGGTCGAGAAACCGATGAGTTGAGGTGACCTACTCCGTCGCGTTACCTTTCGTTCCTGCGGACGACGGCATTGCCGCCGGCGAAGAGGCGCTGCTCGCTTTGTTGATGGTGCATGCATTCCTCCTCGCACGGTTGGGGGCGGAGCGTGAGGCGGCACGCCGCACATGACGCAACGCCACCTCTCGACTCTGACTGAACGATACCTTCGCTCCGCGATTGACACAGGGGGCGTTGTGAGGAGGACGGACCATGAAGCGGGATCAATCTTCTAACGCGCAGCACCGCAAGACCGGGTCGTCGGGGATTGCGTCCGGACTGCAGCCGGGCGGCACGAAGCCGTTGGACAAAACTGGAGCAACGATGGGAAGCGAAGGAACCGGGGGCGGCAGCACCGAAGGACGAGCCGCGGGAAGCGCGAAGGCGGATGACCAGACCAAACAGCAACCTACCCGCCGCCCCTGACGTCGGACCTGCCTTTCGCCGAAAGTCTATGCCGCCGAAATCGCGCAGCCGGAACCCAAGGGCGATACGCCCATTGGTCCGACTGGGTAAGTTGAATGGCTCGGATCGAAGACTACGCGTTGATCGGCGATTGTGAGACCGGAGCCCTGGTTGGGCGCGACGGGTCGATCGATTGGCTCTGCCTCCCTCGTTTCGATTCCGATAGCTGCTTCGGACGGCTTCTCGGCAACGAGCACAATGGGTACTGGAAGCTTTGCCCGGTCGATGAAGATCCAAGCGAGCGCCGCTACCGGCCGGGGACGCTGATCCTAGAGACGGTCTTCACGACCAAACAGGGGCGCGTCCGCCTCATCGATTTCATGCCTCCAAAGACAGGCGTTTCAAAGGTCGTGCGGATCGTCGAGGGCCTTGAGGGCAAGGTCGACATGCGCAGCGAGCTGGTCGCGCGCTTCGACTATGGCGTCAGCGTGCCATGGGTCAGCCGCATTGAAGACGGGGCGCTCAGTCTGGTTGCGGGGGACTCGATGCTGCTGCTCAGAACCGAAGCGCCCATGCGCGGCGAGTCCATGAAGACGGTCAACTCGTTTTCGGTCAAGAAGGGCCAGCGCGTCGCTTTCGTTCTTTCCTATCAGATTTCGTACCAGGAGCCTGCGGCTGCCGAGGATCCAAGCGCCCTATTGGATGCAACGGAGCGCTTCTGGCGCGATTGGTCCAGTCGCTGCGAAGCGGCAGGCGCCTACTCGGAGGCGGTTCTGCGGTCGCTGATAACCCTTAAGGCGCTGACGTTCGCCCCAAGTGGCGGCATGGTTGCCGCGGCGACCACCTCCCTTCCCGAGCAGATCGGCGGCCCAAGAAACTGGGATTATCGGTTCTGCTGGGTGCGCGATGCCACGCTGACCCTCTTGGCCCTCATGGGAGCGGGCTACTTCGACGAGGCGCGTGCCTGGCGAGATTGGCTCGTCCGCGCCGTTGCAGGAAGTCCCAAGCAACTTCAGATCATGTACGCGGTCACGGGCGAGCGCCGGCTGACCGAGTGGGAGGTGCCGTGGCTCTCGGGATATGAAGGTTCGAAGCCCGTGCGCATCGGAAACGCGGCGCACACCCAGCTTCAGCTCGATGTCTACGGCGAGTTGATGGACGCTCTCTATCAGGCGCGCCGCGGCGGGCTTCACGAGAACAAGCGTGCATGGGCGGTTCAATGCGCCCTGCTCGATCATCTGAAAGGCATCTGGACCGAACCGGACGAAGGCATTTGGGAGGTCCGCGGCGGCGCAAAGCATTTCACCTATTCGAAGATCATGGCGTGGGTGGCCTTCGACCGGGCCATCAAATCGGCGACCGAATTCGGCATGCATGGGCCGGTACAGGAGTGGGAAGCACAACGCGCCGCCATCCACGAAGACGTTTGTCGGCACGGATACAATGAACAGCGGCAGAGTTTTGTTCAGGTGTATCGCGAGCCGCAGCTCGATGCGAGTCTGCTGCTGGTCCCCGCGGTCGGTTTCTTGCCACCGCATGATCAGCGCGTCATCTCCACCATCGAGGCGATCGAGCGGGAACTGCTCCAGGACGGCTTCGTCCGGCGGTACGATACCGGCGCGACGAAGGACGGCCTCCCGCCCGGAGAGGGCATGTTCCTCGCCTGCAGCTTTTGGCTGGCAGACGCGTATCACCTCGTTGGCCGTGACGCGGATGCCAAGGTATTGTTCGAGCGCCTCCTGGCGCTGCGCAATGACGTTGGCCTACTCTCGGAAGAGTACGACATCAAACGACAACGCCTCGTCGGAAATTTCCCGCAAGCCTTTTCGCACATCGCGCTAGTGAATACTGCGCACAACCTCACGCATCGCGAGAAGCCCTCTGAGCACCGTGGAGGCAAAGAAGCAGTCCCGAGCAAAGGACATCAGGCGACGAGCTCCGGTTAGGAGGAAAGGCAATGGCAGAGATCACTACCGACCCCGCGGCACCAGCCCTCCCGGGCGAACGTCCTCGACCACCAACTCGCTTTCCAGTCGTCCTAGAGGGCCAGCCTGCCCTCGTCACCGGCGCAAACTCCGGGATCGGGCGTGCTGTCGCCCTCGGCCTTGCCGCCTCCGGCGCCGACGTTGTCGTCAACTACATCGTGGATCCGCAAGCGGCTGAAGACGTGGCCCACCGCATCGAAGCGTTGGGCCGGAAGGCGATCACGGTCAAGGCGGACGTCAGCAGTGAGGAAGACGTACGGTCGATGTTCGCCAGAGCCCTCGAGCACTTCGGGACGCTGCACATTGTGGTGAACAACGCTGGACTGCAGCGGGATGCGCCCTTCCACGACATGAGCCTGGATCAATGGAACAAGGTCATCGGCGTCAACCTTACCGGCCAGTTTCTCTGCGCCAGGGAAGCCGTCCGCGAATTCAAGAGGCGAGGTGTCGTGAAGGACGTCTCCGCCGCGGCCGGCAAGCTTATCTGCATGAGCTCGGTCCACCAGGAGATACCCTGGGCGGGACACGCGAATTATGCAGCCTCGAAAGGCGGCGTCATGCAGATGATGCGAAGCGTGGCCCAGGAGGTGGCTCCGCTCGCCATTCGTGTCAACGGGATTGCGCCGGGCGCCATTCGCACCCCCATCAATCGGCCCGCCTGGGAGACCAAAGAGGCCTACGAAACCCTGATGACCTTGGTCCCCTATAAGCGCATAGGAGAGCCAGTCGACATCGCGCAGGCGGTCGCCTGGCTGGTGTCGGATGCTGCCGACTACGTGACGGGCGCGACCCTGTTCATCGACGGCGGCATGATGCTCTTCCCCGGCTTCGCGACCGGAGGCTAGGTCGTACCGCTGATGCGCATGTCTCCGGCCGCCTGGAGGCCTGAGTTCCCCAACATGCCGGCGGCAACCGGCGACCGCTTCGCACGTTACACATCTGCTTCCCGGGGCCAGGTAGAGGACTTTTCGGCTATTCCAGCCGGCAAGCGCTTGGACGACAAACGAAACACATGACTCAAGCGGTCGTCAACATCGTCGATCTTTGCGTCCGCCGCTGGCGAGTCACCATCTTGTCGGAACGCTCTTGCTAGTTGCCTGCGCGTTCTACGCCGCAACGCGGTTTTCCATCAACACCGACATCCAGACGCTCGTATCGCAGAACCTTCCTTGGCATCAGCGCGAGGTCGAGCTCTCGAAAGCATTTCCGCAAAAGGGAATCTCCGTAGTCGTGACGGCGACGACGCCAGAAAATGCTGACGTTGCGACCGACGAGCTTGCAGAAAGGCTGAAGCAAAATCCGGAGCTGTTTCGCGACGTCGTCCAGCCCGACAGCGGCGAGTTCTTCGAGCGCAACGGCCTGCTGCTTGGCTCGACCGCAGATGTGCAACGGACAGCCGACGGGCTGTCTCGTGCCCGCCCCTTCCTGGAGGCCATTGCGGCCGATCCGACCTTGCGCGGCGCAGTCGACGTACTGGGCTCGGCTGCGCAAGAAGTTGCGGCAGGTCGGCTGAAGCTCGAGCAGCTCGGTTGGCCGCTTTCGCTCACGCGAAAAGTCTTGGATGACGCATTGGCCGGTAAGCCTGCATTCTTCTCCTGGCAGGAGCTTCTCCAAGGGCACGCTCTCGCCGAAAACCAATCGCGGCACTTCATCGAAATTGCTCCGAAGCTCGACTTCAAAGCACTGCAACCCGGCCGGGCGGCAACCGACGCGATCCGGAAGGCAGCCTCGGATCTCCAATTGAAGCAGCGTTTCGGTGCCGAGATCAGCCTTACTGGTGAGGTCCCGATGAATGACGATCAGTTCTCGGTGATCCGCTCCAGCGCGGGGCGCGACACGCTCACGGCCGTGATCGGCGTGCTGGTGATCCTTTGGCTTGCACTCCGTTCCTTCAGGCTCATTGCCGCGGTGTTCTTCACCCTGGCTGTCGGGCTCGCCGCAACCGCCGCTCTGGGACTCCTGATGGTTGGCTCCTTCAACCTGATCTCGATTGCATTCTTCGTGCTGTTCGTCGGATTGGGCGTCGATTTCGGCATTCAGTTCAGTGTGCGTTACCGGACCGAACGGCACGAGCTGGATAACCTCCGTCATGCGCTGCGCTGCGCCGCGCATAAGGCGGGAGCGCCGCTGGCGCTCGCGGCGGCCGCCACCGCGATTGGCTTTTTCGCTTTCTTGCCGACCGACTATCGCGGTTTGTCCGAGCTCGGACTGATTGCCGGCTGCGGTATGCTGATTGCGTTTGCCTGCAGCATTACGTTCGTACCGGCGATGCTGACCGCGCTCAATCCGCCAGGCGAACCCGCGGCGGTGGGCTTCAAATGGCTTGCGCCGGTCGACGCATTTCTGCAGCGTCACCGCATCGCGGTGATCGTCGGCACCATTCTTGTCGTGTTGGCTGGCACGCCGCTACTGTTTCACCTCTCCTTCGATTTCAACCCGATCGACCTTCAGAACCCCAATTCTCCATCCGTAGTCACCTATCGGAAGCTGCAGTCGGAGCCCGAAACCAACGGAAATGATGCAGAGGTGCTGGCGTCCTCGCAACGGCAGGCGGATCGGATCGCGAAACGGCTTTCGTCGCTTCCGGAGGTCGCCCGCGTGGTGACGCTGACGAACTTCATTCCGACCGATCAGGAGCAGAAGCTCGCTGCGCTCCATGCCACCGACCGGGCCATCGGGCCGGTGCTCAATCCACGCGGTAAGAGGCCGATCGACGAGGACACCGTCGACGCGCTTCGCAGTACGGCACAGGCGCTCTCGAAGGTGGCAACCGGCGCCAGTGGTGTGGTCGCGGACGACGCACGCGCCGTCGCTTCGCAACTTGATCAGCTGGCAAGTGCCTCGACCGACGTTCGCCGCAAGGCGGATGCGGCGGTGGTGCCGTCCCTGAACTACGATCTCGACCGCCTTCGCAAGACCCTCTCGGCTCAACCGGTGACGCGAGAACGCCTCCCTGCCGACCTAGTCCGCGACTGGGAGTTGCCGGACGGTCGCGCGCGGGTGCAGGCTCTCGCGAGAGGCGATGCCAACGACCTCGGTGTGCTGCGAAAATTCGCCGAGGCCGTTCTTGCCGCCGAGCCCGCCGCGGCGGGAGCTGCGGTCAGTTATTACGAGTCCGCCAGAACCGTGACCCGCGCTTTCGTGGAGGCCGGGATCATGGCGCTGGTTACGATCACCATTCTCCTTGTGATTGCCTTGCGGCGCATCACCGATGTCCTGCTCACGCTCGTCCCGCTGCTTGTCGCCGGCGCGCTCACGCTGGAACTCTCCTTCCTGCTCGGTCCGCAGCTCAATTTCGCCAATATCATCGCGCTTCCGCTGCTGCTCGGCGTTGGAGTGGCGTTCAAGATCTACTACATCATGGCCTGGCGCGCCGGCAAAACCGGACTGCTGCAATCGACATTGACGCGGGCGGTGGTGTTCAGCGCCATGACCAATGCGGCGGCTTTCGGCAGCATGTGGGCCTCCAACTACCCGGGCATGTCGAGCATGGGAAAGATGATGGCGCTGGCCCTCGCCTGCACCATGGCTGCAGCCGTGCTATTTCAGCCGGTTCTGATGGGGCAACCACGGCAGATCAAGCCGCATGCGGAGGTGCCTCCATTGCGAGAGGCGGCGGAATAGCAGTCCGGTAAATGGATTCGAGTGTGGACAGCATTCATCGTTGGGCCAGCTGGGAGACATCAGCGATAGACAACTTGACTGTGCGGGTTTGCCCGGCGCGATCGATGGTCAATGCGATCTGCTTCCCAATGCCCTCATCTTCAAGGATCGAGGTCAGTTCCTCCATGCTGTGCACGGGCTTGCCGTTCACCTCGGTAATGACATCTCCGATCACTCCGTCCTCCCTCACGCCTTCAATCCCGGCTTTGGCGGCCGGAGAGCCGCGCAAGGTTCGGAGGACGATGACGCCGTCAATTCCAAGGCTTGTTGCCTCGCCCTGCTTGGCCGCGACGATGCCGACTCCCGGCAATGGAACGTGACCACTCCGGATCAACTCGGCGGCGACGCGGTTGACGATGTCGACGGGAATGGCGAATCCGATTCCGGCAGATGCGCCCGAGCCGGAGATGATAGCACTGTTAACACCGATCAGGCGGCCGGCACTATCGAGCAGCGGACCGCCGGAATTTCCAGGATTGATGGGCGCGTCGGTCTGGATCATCCCCTTGACCTCGCGCGCAGTGACCGAGGGCAGGGTTCGACCAAGCGCACTCACGATCCCAGAGGTCAGAGTCTGGTCGAGACCGTAGGGGTTGCCGATCGCGAATGTGCTCTGGCCTACCTGCAGGTCAGCCGAACGGCCGACAGCAATCGGATGCAGTGCCGATCTTGGCCGCTCCAACTGAAGAACAGCGAGGTCGTAGTTTGGAGCGGCGCCGACTACATGCGCCGCGACGAATTCGCCTGACGTCAGCCGAACCCCAATCTGCGCGGTGCCGCTGATGACGTGATTGTTCGTGATTACATGCCCCGCGAGGTCCCATATGATGCCTGACCCAGATTGCACAACACTGTCCTGTTCATCAGAAAATACAGACGCGCTGGGTCTGCCGCGGGCAAACACATGCACGACTGACGGAGAGACCTCCTTGAAGAGACGGACAGTCGCCTGCTCGCTGGCAGCGAGCTCGGCACGAGGTGTGACAGTCCGAGGAATAGAGGCAGAAAACCAGAGCGCCGACAGGTAGGGCTGCATTACCCAGACGGTCGCCAATGCCAGCAACCAGACGATCATGAAGCGCAGGAAACGAACCGGCACCCTGATGCCTCCTTTCCGGCATCTCAATTTTCAGGACACCCCGGCGGCAACAAGCCCCTCTCGCGAACAGCGTGGCGCGCTTCGCGGAGCAGGACACGGTTGAGGCCGCACGTACGCTGCGGCCTCACGCGATCTTACTTTTGCGCTCCGGAACTGTTGGAATTGCCCGGCGCGGCGCTGCCCGCACCCGATCCCACGGTGCCTGATGTCGAGCCGCCGGACGTCATGGCCTCGAAAACCGACATGCCATGCGGACCAATGGTCATGACAACGGGATTCCCGTCCTTCGATTTCGCCTGCACGACGAAGGACTCGGCCACGACCTTCACATCGGTAAAGCCTGCGGCTTGCAGATCCTTCCTGATGCTCTCGATCGCCGACTTGTTTTGGGCGCCGCCATTGGACTGGGCAGCATCGGCTGGGCTCTTCTGATCGTGGCTGGCGGACGCTGCGTCCATTTGCGAGCTGTTAGCGGGCACCGTTGTTTGGGCAAAGGCCGGGACCGCGAAGCAGGTGAACAACGCAGCTGCCATAGCGAGTGTTTTCATGGAGCTTCTCCTGAAGTGATATGCGTGGCGCTCATGCGGCTTCTGAGCCGCAAATCAGAGAAGCGAGCTGCCGGTCCGATCGTTCCAAACACACCACACTCGATGACTGCGTTGTTCGCCGCGAGAGATCGAGGCGACCCCAATAGGAACGCTTCTTTTCTCCGCGCCTTCTGATTTCAAGGAGAATGTGACATGACCTATCCGAACGACAATCGACCTGTCGGCAACCTGAATCGGCGGAACAACTGGGGAGGTTGGGCGGCTTTGGCCATCTGCGTGATCGTGATCATCTTGGGTGCGTTCTACTATTCAAACCGGCACAACACGACCGCATCGAACCAAAGCACCTCGCCAGCAACAACCACAGGATCAAACTCGACTGGTCCAGCAGCGCCGAAGAAGTAGCGGCAAGGGGTGTTGGCGTGGTTCGGTCCAGCCGTCACGGTCGGCCACAGCGCACGGGATCGGCTGCTGCCCTCATCTTTCGCGTCCTACCGCCCGTCTAGAGCACGGTGCACAGCTCGATTGCCTGATCGTTGACGAAAGCGGTTAGTAGATCGGTTCTGCATGGCGCCAGCCTGTCGAGCTAGAGCGGCTTCTTGTCGGAACATCGAGCCCGGAGGTCACGATGCCCGGGATGGAAGCCATTCTGCACCGCCTCCTGACGACCAGGTTTCGATTTTCCGATTTGGGTGCGATACACCTTGACGCTCGGCCTCGTCGGGATCGCCTTCATCGCCCGGGTGATGCTCGACGATCATCTCCGCTCTTACCCCGTTCTACTATTCATTCCGGCGATCTTCCTGTCCTCCGTCCTGTTCGACTGGGGCAGCGGTCTGGCAGCCACTGCGGCGGGTGCGGCGCTCGCTTTTGTCTACTTCATCCCCGGTCCGTCATTATCCGCCGCGATCCCCCTCGTCCTCTTCGTCCTCACGGGCATCTGCATCGCCGCTATCACCGAACTTCTGCGGCACACGCTGCGGAAACTGTCAGAAGCAAAGCTGTATTCGGACGTTCTGTTGCAGGAGCTCGCGCACCGAACGCGGAACGATCTCGCTACCATCATCTCGATCCTCAGGCTGCAAGCCCGATCAGCCACCGATCCGGCTGTCCAGACGGCGATCGCGTCAGCGGTGAGCCGGGTGGATGTGGTCGCCAAGGTTCACGATCGGTTGCGCGATACCGCAGACAGCAGCCGCATCGACCTCGCGCCCTACATCGAAGCCCTATGCGGAAGCCTCGCCGACTTCAATCGTGGCGTCCGCACGATCTCGATCAGTGTCCGCTGCGAAAACATCGAGGTGCGGAGCTCGCAGGCGGCGTCGATCGGGCTGATCGTGAACGAACTTGTGACGAACTGCTTCAAATACGCCTTCCCGGAAGGGCGCAGCGGTACCGTGGAGATCGGCGTGCGCGCCAAGGACGACCGCATCCTGGTGACCGTTCAGGACGACGGTGTCGGCTGTCCGGCCGAAGTCAAGAGCGGACTCGGCACGCGGCTGATCAGTCTGCTGGCGTCGCAGATGAAAGGGACGGTGACGAGAAGATCTCTTCCGCGGGGTTGCGAGGTGCAGGTCTCTCTCGCGCACGACGCATGAGCGCCTCAGGCGCTGAATTTATCGGATCTAACTGCAACCGAAGACAGGTTGTGGCATAGACGGGTCGGAGCCTGCGACTATGACCACCCCCTCGCCGAAGATCCTCGAAGACCTGGAGCGATTCAGAAGACTCTACGCGGAGACGACCGATCCGCTTGCCGCGCGGCTGCTGCAGGAGATCATCGCGGAGCTTGAGGCGTCTCCTTCCCCGGCGCAGCAGGACGCAGCCAAAAAGCCCGAGGACGGCTAGACGGATGAGCCTGGGCGAGCGCGACACTGCCTGCGAAAGTTATTCCCCTCCGCTCGGGGCCAAGGCCAGATTGCCCGATGCCGCAGCCTAGGGACACGTTCCTGCCGACGTAAGGGGCCGTCGTCGGCACGAGACCCGGCCGGGCTGCTGATGGTGGCCAAGGCCGGATCGGCCGCGCCTGTCCCGCAATTGGCGAAGCTGGGCCTGCAGTCGGATCTCTTGCAGGGCGCTGCGTACCTTTCGCGCATCATCCCTTCGGGAGGCCCAACTCTTCGACCGCTCGCCCACAGATTTCCGCAGGGTCTTTGAGGCCGGTCTGACCAATCTCGAGGATCTTCTTGGCGATCATTTCGGTGAGAGGGTCGTCGGCGATCCTTGAGGCCAATAGTGCCTAGGGCCTGTTCGTAGGACGTCGAAAGCCTCGCGATCTCCTCGGGCCCAAGTGGGGAGTTTTGAAGTATTCGGTGATGGCCATTTGTTGGCCCCGACGACCAGCGACCACCGGCATGCGATGGAGTAAAAGCTTCGCTGATCCAGAGGAACGTTAGCATGGATGCCAAGTTTTCCTGAAGCCCCTGCCCCAGGGGTGACCCCGAACTGGCCCCAGCTCAAAGCCCCTAGCCCCCAGAGCTGGGGCCTTCATCCGCCAGAGGGGCGGTGAACGAATGCTTCAGTAGGGCTCCGCCAATAAAGCTGTTCGTCACCTCGGCGACCGTGGAATCCTGCGGCACTACCGCCGCTGGTCAGCGAAGTCGATCCGCATGCAGCGGGCCGCGCTACGGAAGGAGCGGCCTTTCCTTTTAGACATCAGCATCTCATCACCACCATCCGCCTCCAAATGGGCCGGACCGCTCGAAGGCGAGACGCCGGTCGGGTGTCCTTCTCTGTAGCTTTGCCGAGCGCTTCGGATGCGGGCGCGCCGCTGCGGAGGCGCGCGCAGACGTGTCTTTTTTGACCTCGGCGACAGGTGCTGCAGGCATCGCAGCCATGGCTTCGCGCGCTTGCTTGTGCTCTTCGGGGGAGTGGATCAGCCTGCGCGATTGTCGGCAAATCGGCGCGCGGACGCGTGTCGAACACGATCTTCTCCGGAAGCGTTCGCGCCGAGGCGATCCGGATGATGGTTCTGTCTGGATCGGGCAGGCCCGCCCGGTCGACGGAAGCCGGCAATTAAAGATCCGCAGCGAAGAGCGGCGCCAGCAGCAGCCCGCCGGCGGAGACGAAATAACGGATGATCGGCATGGATTGCCGCTCGCAAACGAGAAGTCAGGTATCGGCGGCCGGATTGGGGCGGCGGGCCGCTGCGATCAGCGACCCGCCGGGATGGCTTAGTCGATCTCCTGGACGACCGTGCGGGTCGACGGATCGACCAGCATCACGCGCTCGCCCGAGTAGACATAGCGATACTTGGTAAGCGAGGGACCCCAGTCGGCAGGAACAGCCTCGAGCTCGACTTCGCGCGGCACCGGCTGACCGACGACGATCTTCTGGCGCGTCTCCACGGGACGGACTTTGTGACGTAGGTGCGGATCTTCGTGCGGTATTCCGGCTCGATCTGCACGGCGGTGGCGCGAGCAGTGCCCGTGGTGGTGACGACCGTCGACTGCGCCATCGCGCCCGTCGAGATCAGTGCGACGATCGACGTTGTCAGCAGAAGCTTGTTCATGTTGTTCTCCTCACCGCCATATGCGGCATGCGAGAACCCGCGAAGGATGGCAAGATTCCGGAACGCGGCAGGGATTATTGCCTGTTTTCCCGAATCTTAGAGGCGAGAACGCCGTCTCGTCGGCGCACAGGAAGTGTCTCGGGTCAAGGACTGGCTTGAGCCGCTTCGGGGGCCGCCACGCTCAGTGCGCGTTCATCGCTTCTGTACCACGATGGAGAGCGCCGAACCGTCGTTCAAGATCGAGAAGACCTCCCGCAGCGACAGATGGGCAGCCGCCTGCTCGAAGCTATCACTCGCATCGATCTTGGCGCGGCCGACCGCCAGGTTGGCGTCGATTGTGTCGGGCCGGACGGCGCGAGGTGGCGGCAACTGCGCGAGGTGGAAGGCCAGGAGCGCAGCGTCTTCGCGCAGCTCCACCAAAGCAGGTTTGGTGCCGACCTCCGCCCTCGCGCTCAATTCGTTGGCCCGGCGCAGCACCTCGGGCGGCTCTCGGTCTTCAGGGGTCGCGAAGAGTTTGCCGGACGCGGGCCTGGCCGTCAGCGCTCCTATGGGAACGGCGAACAGTAGCCCCACGATCACGGGTGACATCCAGAGCAGAAGCGGCAGCGAAACAGCGTACGCGCTTGCGGCCATTGCGACGCCGCACAAGGTCGGAACGCCGTACTTCCGATAGAGCTCCCGGCGTTCCACCGTGCCATCGTCGCGCCTCTGCGTCTGCCATCCCACGTCGCGGCCAGCTAGAATCTCGACGACAGCGATCGACTGAAAGATCATCATCACGGGCGCCATCAACGCCGATACCAGGATCTCTGCGAAAACTCCGGCCGAGGCACGCAACGCGCCGCCGAATTGGGCTGATGCCGAGCGCCGCATCCAAAGCAGAACCAGGCTGAGCAGCTTCGGCAACAAGAGCAGACCCATGGTGGCCCCGAACACCCAGATGGCGAGCACGGGATCTTGGGCGGGCCACGTCGGAAATAACGAGAACCCCTTCGGAAAATACTCGGGACGCATCGCCTTCAATCCCCTTTTGCCGATTGGCGTCGGCCTTGATCAGGCTCGCGTCGACGAATCCTTCACCGCCGACCAGCCGCTCCTCGATACAACGTCGCAAGACATTCTCGAACACGCGACGGAACAGATCGCTTTCTCGGAACCGACCATGCCTGTTCTTGGAGAACGAGGCCGAGTCGGCAGAACCATCGGTAGGCCAAATTGAGGTGAACCTCATCGCATAGACGTCGCTCCGATCGGATGCCGAAGCAATAGCCGATCAAGAGCATCCGTATCATCAGCTCGGGATCGATCGAAGGCCGGCCGATCGTACTGTAGAAGGGCGCCAGTTCCTGCCTAATCTGTTCAAGATCGACAAATCTATCGATCGAGCGAAGCAAGTGGTCGGAAGGCACGTGCCTCTCGAGCGAAAACTCGTAGAACAAAGCAGCCTGTTCGACTTGCCGATGTCCCATCATGATCTTCAGTCCTGCCGATTAGACAGACTGAATCACCGCTATCTCTGAGTCGCAACTGCTGCTTTTTTCAACGGAATCGACCCAAAGGCGACATTCCGTGTTGGTGGCTCCGTCAGCGGCAAGGAATGCGACTAAACGGTCAGGGTTCGCGTTCCCAGGTCAGAGTGCCGACGACTTTCTTGCCCTGATAGGTGCCAACGGAGCTGACTTGTTCAGCCGTTCGGAGGCTCAACCGGTCAACTTGAAAAATCTCACCTGATCCAGCCGGTAAGGAGTTCGTTGCCCGATATGTCTACCTTGGTCGTGAACTTGTCTCCGTCGATGGTGAATTTGCCGGTGTAAACAAGCAGCGACCTGAGCAGCACCGCTGCTTCCTCGTCATTTGTTGCAGGCTTCCGGTTCGCTCCAACGATCATGAAGGCCGCAAATCCGTCCGGCGTGAAGAGCGCCCTGCCTTTCGGGTTAGGACCAAACGGTTCGGTGGCGTCGCCCCGACAATTTGAATGGTCCAAGAGGTCAACTTCCAGCTCCCGACCAGTTGCTTCGATGTGTCGTCCGCAAACACAGGTCCGGACGGAAAATAACAACAGAAAGCAATCAATAAGGCAACGAGACGCGCCATGCTGTTCCCCGTGAATGGCAAGTCGGGTTCCGACCATGCACAGGATAGCCGGGGCAATTAAAAGTTACGAGCCTCGGACGGCGACTGGAGACGTTGAAGAATCTCACAGGCGCGCCTCATTGAAAAATCATATGCTACCCGGTCGAAGGAGGGGCTTGTCCGCATCATGTAGCCGTGGCGTATCCCGGGCAAGATGTGCACTTCGACGTTCTCCATGCGCGCCGCTGCATCACGATACGCCTGCAGCACCTCGGTTGGTGCGCGATTGTCCTCGTCGCCCCAAATGAAGCAGACTTGCTCGCGAAGCCCGCCAAGCTCGTGAAGATAGTCGAGCATCTGGGACGCGTGGCAACAGATGCCAGCGGCGTAGCCAAGTCGCTTCGGCCCGAGGATCGCATACGGACCGCCGTAGCAAAATCCCATGACCACCGCCCGGCCGTTGAATTGCGGGATCGTGCCGAGGTGTCTCAATGTGTCGATCATATCGTCTTCGCCGGCCTTGATTTGCTCGAGGCGCGGCTGCGCGCGCTCGGCCGCACGCGGGTCGTTCCGAGGCAGCGGTCCGGCGACCGAACGCCAGAACAGATCCGGCACTGCGACGATGACCCCGTATGCCGCCAGCTCGTCGGCGATGGCGATCATGTCGGTATCCACGCCGTGAATAGCAGAGGCAAGTACGATTGAAGCCGCCTGCTTTTCAGTCGAGGGCACGACCAGATAGCAATCGAACGCGCCGCCTTGCTTCGCGCAAATCTTGCTGAATGTCCCCTGCATGTAAAACTTTGCCCCGCTATTCCGGTCGGATCTTCGCGAGACTGATCACTTTGGCCCACTTCTCGGTTTCATCGGCCATCAGCTTGCCGAAATCGGCGGGCGAGCCGCCCAGTCCGGACGCGTCGAGGCCGCGCAGGCGCATCCTGAACCCCGCATCGGCCAGAGCGGTGTTGGCCTCCTTGTTGAGCCTGTCGATGATCGCGCCAGGGGTGCCTTTCGGCGCGCCGATGCCGAACACTGAGCTGGCCTCGTAGCCGGGCACGGATTCGCCGATCGCTGGCACATCCGGCAATGCCTCGGATCGCATCGCCGTCGTCAGCCCCAGCGCGCGCAGCTTGCCGCTCTCGATGTAACCGATCGACGGCGCCACATTGACAAAGACGACCTGCACCTGCCCACCGAGCAGATCCGTGATGGCGGGCGCCACGCCTCGATAGGGCACATGCTGAAGATCGAGCCCGCCGGCGGCCTGCTTGAACAATTCCGCGGCGATGTGGGTGATCCCGCCCACGCCTCCCGAACCGTAGGAGAGTTTCCCCGGATTGGCCTTAGCATAGGCGATGAACTCCGGAATTGTATGGGCAGGAACCGATGGGTGGATCACCATCACCAGGGCGCCACGGGTCAGGCCCGCGACCGGCGCGATATCGCGCAGGAAATTGAAGTCGAGATTTTCATAGAGCGTAGCATTGATCGCGTTCGGAGAGCCAACCAGCAGAAGCGTGTAGCCGTCGGGAGGCGCCCGCACGACAGCGTCGGTGGCGAGATTGCTTCCTGCCCCGGGCCGGTTCTCGACGATGAATTGCTGGCCGAGCCGCTCCGACCACCAATCTGCGACCAGACGCGCGAGAATGTCGTTTGGGCCGCCGGCGGCGAAGCCGACCATGATCCGGACCGGCCGAGAGGGATAGGCGTCGGCGTATGCCGGGCCCGACAGCAGCGGCGGTGCGGCTATCCCCGCCGCGAAGCGTAAAAATTGACGTCGGGAGGAAGTCACGGGCTTTGCTCCGTCGAACCTATGCCCACGCTGGCTCTCTTCAACGGTGGAGAATAGTTGATGCTGTCATAAGCGCATAAGGCTATTGTCTGATGAGACCATCTCGAAATGGATATGGGTACTCTCATGCAGATGAGCGATCGCATCGGAAAGCGAATGAAGCTGCAGGATCTCCACGTGCTGATGGCGGTGGTTCAGGCCGGCAGCATGGGCAAGGCGGCAGTCCTGCTCAACACCACCCAGCCCAACATTTCGCGATCGATCGCGGAGCTCGAGCGGGCGTTCGGCGTCCGCCTGCTGGATCGCCACCGGCGCGGAATCGAGCCGACCGCGTGCGGCCGCGCCCTGATCGATTGCGGTGCCGCCGCCTTCGACGAGCTGCGGCGGGGTGTGAAGAGCATCGAATTTCTGGCCGACCCCACCGCCGGAGAGGTGCGGATTGGAAGCACGGCTGATCTGGCGGCGAGCTTCGTTTCCGCGCTCATAGACCGGCTCTCGCGGCGTCATCCGCGGATCAGATTTGAGCTCGTGACCGGCTACATCGACGCGCTGCATCGCGACTTGAACGAACGCAAAGTCGATCTGTCGTTCGTGCGGAGTCGCGGCCCGATTGCCGATGAGCGGCTGCATTTCGAGTTTCTTTTTG
Organism: Bradyrhizobium sp. Ghvi; assembly: GCF_900115265.1. Taxonomy (GTDB): domain Bacteria; phylum Pseudomonadota; class Alphaproteobacteria; order Rhizobiales; family Xanthobacteraceae; genus Bradyrhizobium. The sequence continues at coordinate 50,372 of NZ_FOVU01000023.1, forward strand.
AAGATCGCTACGTCATCGCAGCGGGCGCAAATAATCCATTGACGCGCCGGCGCAATATCCAGCTCTCCGATCTGGCGGAGGAGCGTTGGGTGCTTCCGCCGCGGGAGAGCGTGATCGGCTCCATCATTACGCAAGCCTTTCTTACCCGAGGGCTCGCGTATCCTCAGGCGACGGTCGTCACCGATGCCCCCCATATGCGGGTAAGCTTGCTAGAGACGGGGCGGTTCATCACGGTTTTCCCGGCTTCCACACTGAAATTTCTCGCCAGGGAGGCGGCGCTCAAGGTCTTGTCCATTGAACTGCCGGCGGACCGTCGACCGAACGGGATGCTCACGATCAAAGACCGCACCGTCAGCCCGGTTGTGCAGCTCGTCATCGACAGCGCCCGTGAGCTCGCAAAGCCAATGGCGAAACAAAAGTGACAAACAGCATGTCGGTTTGTGGCCCAACCCGGAAGTCAGATAAGCTCGACTTTTGCGCTGCCATCGGTGGAGAAGCGGACATCTCTGGGGGCAGGCGCACGGCCTAGATCAGGCGGTTGCATTCAAGGCGCGGGGTTCTTTGGAACGTAACCACGGCGCTTTTTGCGGACGAGCCAAGTCTCGAGCGCTTCGACGGCCTGGACCCTCCCTGCAAACAGATCCATCCGCCGGCGGCCGCGTTGGCCGAGACGCCCCCATTCGCGCACCAACGCCGTATCACCGAACAGAGTCGGTTCGATCGTGAGGACATAGAACCTGGCCATGTTGCAGGCCGGATCGCACCGTTGGAGCACGAGGTATGGCACCGTGAGTTCGGACATACCCAAGAATCGCAACTGTCGAAAGCACCGTCCAATTAATTTATCGAATCGATCAGGCCTCTCGATTCAGAAGTTTAATGCCGGTGATGAAAGCCATTGAGGGTGCTCAGCGACCGGTTTCGGAAAAAATATCGGCTGTTGTGGGAAGTCTGACTGCGAAGAAGGTGGGCGTCGCCCTGCGGGCCGGGCTGTTGGCTACGCTGAAGCCCCGCGAGCGGGTCTTCCGTAGGGTAGGCGCGGGACACCTCGTGAGAGGATATCCCTACGCCTCCCTCCAAACCGTGCGGGCACCTTTCAATGCACACGGCTTTCCGTACGCGCATGCTTTCAACCAGAAACGGTTGTTCGGCATGACGGGCACAGAACAATGGTCTTGCGCCGCCAACCGGACTGTTTCCAAACCGCCAGCACGCTTCGCAGATCTC
>NZ_FOVU01000040.1 GCF_900115265.1 Bradyrhizobium sp. Ghvi
GCCGAGTTCACCTTCTTGCCGGTCGACAGACGCGACTGGGTGGTGGCGAGGAGGTCGGCGGTGGACTGGAGAGAGAGCAGGTTCTGGCGAACCGACGCAGAGAGAACGATACCGGACATAACTCTTACCCTTCTGGTTTACGCGTCTTCGTTCGATCGCTTCGGATCGAGTGACGCGCGCAGCCTGCAGGGACATGGCTAACAAAGGGTGAAACGCGCATCGTCCACATAAGCGTCGGTTCACCATAGAAAGATGAGCGGCGCCGCGCGGTCGGGCAATCAGACTGAAATCATTGGCGATTCTCTGCGCTTACGCGCCATTAACCATAACCGGCGGTTACTTTTCGGGAGCTTTGCCGGAGGCGTTTCGAAACCGAACGCCAACAAAAAAGCGGCGGGGCCGAAGCCCCGCCGCGATGACTTGATTGCGATGTCGTCAGCTATTAGCGGAGCAGCTGGAGCACGCTCTGCTGCGACTGGTTTGCCAGGGACAGCGCGGAGACCGCGATCGACTGGCGGGTCGACAGCGCCTGGCTGTTGGCCGCTTCCTCGTTGGTGTCGGCCAGCGTCAGGTTGGACGAGCCGGTCTGCAGCACGTTGATCAGGTTCTTATTGAAGTCCTGACGAACCTGCACAACCGAGAGGTTCGAACCGAGGGTCGAAGCCTCCGATCGCAAGGTGCTCGACGCGGTGTTCAGCTTGGCGAGCACCTTGTTGCTCGCGGCGTTGTCGATGAAGTCGGTGCCCTGCGTCAGCGCGGCGAGACCCAGACCCTTCGAGTTGAAGGTCACGCCGGTGATGTTGAGGTTCGACTTGCCGGTCTCGTCGAACACCAGCTTGAGCTGGTCGCCGTTGAGCAGGTTGACACCGTTGAACGAGGCGTCCAGCGAGGTCGTGTCGATCTGCGTCATGATGTTGTTGTACTGATTGACCAGGTTGGAACGAGTCGCCTGGGCAACAGCATCAGCAACGGGCGCGGTCGGGTTCGACCAGGTCAAGGCGGACGTGACCGTGCCGCCGATCGCGCCGCCAGCAACGGCCGAGCCGAGCGTCGAGGACGCATAGTCGTTGGTGGCGGAGACCGTGAGCAGGCCGTTGGCGTCGATCGTGGCCGACAGGTTGTTGGCCTGAAGCTGCGTGTTGAGCTGATCGAGCGTCTTGACCGTGCCGCCGGTGCCGTCGCCAAAGGTAACGTTGACCGCCGTGCCACCGTTGAAGGAGGTGAAGGTCAAGGTCTTGCCTGAGATGCCGCCGGCTGCCGCAGCGCGGCTCGCGGTGAACGAGGTGCCCGTACCAGTCGAGCCGGTGAGGCCGAGGGTCGAGAGCGCATTGCCCGTGCCGGTGATGGTCAGATCCGAGCTCGCACCGGTCGAGATGTGCAGCGCGCCGGCGACGATCGAGGAGGCGGTCTGGCCGCTCGCAGTGTTGACGGTCGCCGTACCGCCGGAGTTGGAT
>NZ_FOVU01000039.1 GCF_900115265.1 Bradyrhizobium sp. Ghvi
ATGCCGCTCGCCGAGCCGCCGACCTCGATGTTGAGGCGTTCCTCGACGATGTCGATGATCTCGTCGACGACGAGGCCCATGGAGCGGCCGTCATCGGCGAACACCAGGATCGGCTGGGCGCCCTGGCTCGCAATGGTGACGCCGTCCATGGCCACCAGCGGCATCAGCTGCTCGCGGTACTGCACCATGTAGCGGCCGTTCGAGAACTCGATCTTGTCGGCGGGGAGCTCTTCCAGGCGCGTGACGAGGCCGAGCGGGACCGCCTTGGGCTGGGCCGAGCCGGCACGGAACACCAGGAGCGAGGTGGTCTGCTCGCCCGAGCCGATGTGGTGCGCGGCATTGTCGTCGGCCATGTCATGGGCCGAGGAGCCGGCGGCGCCGAGCGCCTTGGCAATGCCGTTGGGATCGATGATCATGATGACGGCGCCATCGCCCAGAATGGTGTTGCCGGAGAACATGTCGATGTGACGGAGCTTGGTCGACATCGGCTTCACGACGATTTCTTCCGTATGGAACACGCCGTCGACGACGATGCCGAAGGTCTGGCTGCCGACCTGCGTCACCACGATGAAGCCGTTCTCGGGATCGGAGGCCGCGCCGTCGTCGATCTTGAGCAGCTTCTTGAGGTGGATCAGCGGCAGCAGCTTGTTGCGCAACCGAAGCACCGCGGTGTCCTTGATGCGCTCGATGCGGTGCTCGGAGTTGGCGCGGGCGCGCACCAGCTCGACCACCGAGAGCTGCGGAATGGCGAAGCGGTCACCGGCAGCTTCCACGATCAGCGCCGAGACGATCGCCAGGGTCAGCGGGATCTTGATGGTGACGGAAGAGCCCTCGCCGGCCACCGACTTGATGTCGATGGTGCCGCCGATCTGGTCGATATTGGTGCGGACCACGTCCATGCCGACGCCGCGGCCCGAGACCGAGGTGATGGCGGCCGCGGTCGAGAAGCCCGGCGCGAAGATGAACTTGTGGATCTGGGCTTCGCTCATCTTCTCGAGCTCGGCCTCGGTGACGAGACCGCTCGAGATCGCCTTGGCCTTGATCTTCTCGGTGTTGAGGCCTCTGCCGTTGTCGGCGATGCAGATGATGATGTGGCCGCCCTCGTGATAGGCGGAGAGACGGATGGTGCCCTGCTCGCCCTTGCCTGATGCAAGGCGCTCGGCCGGGGTCTCCAGGCCATGATCGGCGGAGTTGCGCACCATGTGGGTGAGCGGGTCCTTGATCAGGTCGAGCACCTGGCGGTCGAGCTCGGTGTCGGCGCCGTGCATCTCCAATTCGATCTGCTTGCCGAGTTCGGATGACAGATCGCGGACGATGCGGGGCAGCTTCTGCCAGGCATTGCCGATCGGCTGCATGCGCGTCTTCATGACGCCTTCCTGCAGCTCGGCGGTGACGTTGGAGAGGCGCTGCAGCGGCACCTTGAACTCGGTGTCCTCGTTGCGCCTCGAGATCTCCAGCAGCTGGTTGCGGGTCAGCACCAGCTCGGAGACCATGGTCATCAGGTGCTCCAGCGTATCCACGTTGACGCGGATCGACTGGTTGGCGATGCTGGCGCCTTCGCCGGCCCCCTCGTCGGCCATCGACTTCTTCGGCGCGGCCTTCTCCTTGGGCGCCTTGGTCTCCTTCGGCGCTGCAGCCGCCGGCGCCGGCTCGGCCTTCACCTCCACCTTGGCCACCGGCACGGGCGCCTCGATCGCGGTCTCGCGGAAGGCGCGCTCGAGTTCGTCGAGCGAGACTTCGCCCGGACGCAAGGGGCGCTCCAGCGTCTGCTCGATCAGCGTGCCCGTGGTCATCTCCTTGGCGGGCGCAGCGGCGACGGGTGCTTCCGGCACCAGCGGCGGGGCTTCGGCAATAGGAGCAGCAGCGCCGGCAGCCGGCATCGGCTGCGCCGAGCCTGACATTGCGGCCATGCCCTGCTCGACCATCGCCTCCAGCTTGTCGATGAGATCGCGGTCGTT
>NZ_FOVU01000019.1 GCF_900115265.1 Bradyrhizobium sp. Ghvi
GATGCGTGAGTTGACGCTTACAAAGAGATCAAAGCGCCTGAAGGCGTCAGCCAAGGCGCAGACCGTGGCAGTCCGGCATTCGTTAGAGGAAGATGGGCACGCCATCGCACAATCGCAGGAGCTGATCTACAAAACTGTTCGAATATTGCGCGATCCTGCGCCGGATACATTCCTTGGCCGCAAAACCTGCGAACCCTTCCCGAGCGAAGACGATAAGTAGCCCTTTAGTCCTGATCGCAACGATGCCTTCTCACTGGAGTTTCCATGCCGCAGCGTTCGGCTATCCCCGTTTTTCAAAAGGTGATGAGCACCGGGGATGAGCGCGCCAGAAACATACTTCGCGAATTGCATGCCGCCGAGGAGGAGTTGCTCGGCAGAACCGTTGTGATGAGCGACGGCAAGGCTGGCGCGATAAATGGTATCGAGCTCGATGGCGTGCACGGGCTTCGCATATCGATCAGTGGACATCACGGCCATTGGCCGATTTCCACTATAAGATACATCCAGGGCTGAGTCCGTAGTTGCGCAGCTGCCCCGGTTTCGAGGCCCATCGGCGCTCAGTGGAACGCTCAACTAGTTGTCGGCTGCGGGTGTAGACCGGAAAGCGGATTGGGACGCTCTAGCCCGCCGATTTATGGTGGAAACTCTGCGATTGTTGCAGGCAAGGTCCTGTGACACGCAGTCCCGATTTTCATGATTTCAGATGTCGTAGCCACCGGAGCATATCGTAATACGATAGTTCAACAGTCAAATTAACCCATGTGAACGTCCAAGCATGATGACGCACATACACTCCACCTCCTCCTCTGCCTGATAGGGAGCATGCTGATGGGAAAAAGGCGAAGACGGTTTAAGCAAACAGATTCACTGGAAGCTCGGCTGCATCAGTTCGCAATGAATTTGCATGAACAGGCCGATAAGACACCTCCGGGCAGCGAACGATCCGCGCTGTTGAAGCGCGCGTATAATGCAGATCAAGCAATCAATCTGGAGCGTCAACTCCGCCGACCTCACTAGGAACGCCTGTGTCAGGGCAGGAACCAATGGTGTCGGGAAACCATGGCAAACCGGTGTGTCTCATTTTCTTGGAATGCCTCCATGCCATCACCGATCGAACCGCTTGTTTCGGCTTATGTACGCCTGAAGAACTGGAAAGCGTTGGAGAGTATGCGAGACCTTCGACGCCAGTTGCTGATTGATGAATCATCCGGGGCGGCCCGGACCGCGCTAAGGTATGTTCAGGATGACCTGCGGGTGATCGAAGAAGGGCTTACGAAATTGCGTGGTTCTGCCTAGCACTGCTGCCGCATGCTCATGTGTCCGCTTGGCGCTCAGGTTCGCTTTCGGCTTCAAGGATCTTGAAAATTGCACTGCGCGGTCACTCTGAATGGCAGCCCGGGGCAATTCCTGCCAAGATAGACGGCGACCGGTCCGGTCAGCGCCATGCCGCGCAACTCGCTCGGTGATATCAGCCGTGCGCCGATGATCTCGCGCTTGTCGAGCTGTAACTCCGGCAGCCGATCCAGTCGTAGTTCAAAGAAAGGCACTTTGTCTCTTCGCCCTTCCCAGAGGCCTTGGACGTCGCCCTTGGCGACCAGCGGAAGTGCTCCGGCGAGGCCGATCTCTTCTGCCAGCTCGCGGCGAGCCGCTAATTCAGGGGTCTTGCCCGGCCGCACACCGCCGCCGGGAAAGTTCCACTCGATGCTATATGACGAGCGCACCAGCAGCAGCGCCTGACCGACGTAGACAGCCACAAGTGCCCCTCCATGCTGCTGGTGTCGCAGTTGCCACCAGATGCCGGCAAGCGGGAAACCGACTCGGTATGCTGTCCGCCACGCAGCGTCGAGAAGTGTGGAATGTCGAGTTTGTCCAAGGTCTGACATGGATCAACCGCCACTGCCTTGCAGGCCAGAGGGACAGCTCTTCGGCTGTACTGGGTCTCGGGCTGTTGTCCCAACTACATCTCTTAATGATCCTGAAGCCGAGCCCTCGACATTCGAAGATGCTGGCAATGCACCCTCTTGGTCGCGCGTCGGTGCGCTTCTTTACGAGCGCCTTCCAACTGCTCACATCTCAACTTGCTGAACTCGAAAAATTACGTAAGCGGGTCCTAGTGGCCGAACCGGCGATGAGAGTGAAAATCCAAGCGGCCGCTCCGAGGCATTAGCGTCATGCTGCCTTCTTGTGTGTCTCAGCTGGACCGACGGGCCAAGACAGAGTTTTCCCGCTCATGCGATGACGTATCATCGCTGTAGCAGGGAAAGAAGACGCCGTCGGTCCTGCTGTCGCAGCCGCTGGCTTTCGCGCATGGCTTCCAACTCGGTTTCTTTCTCAGAGGCATCGAGCTTCTCTCGTTTCATCTCAGCCACAGCCGCCCCAAGTTCAGCGAGCCGACGCTCCGCTACAACTACATCCCCTTCAAGCCGCCGGAACTCGTCTTGAACGTGACTATTGTCCATCAATATTCTCGAAGCAGTTTATGCGGTGTCTTTCAAAGCAACGTAGCCGCCGAGCTGTTTGTTTCCACGGAACGTTAATCGAAGTCTTTCGGCGCCCCTCGGCGAACCCTCGCCGCTTAATCCGGATTAGTTAACGTCGTCGGCATTCATTCCGGAAACTCCTAAATCGGAGGTTTAAAATGAGAATGCAAGATCGCGAAACGAGTGGTCCGATCGGCAGTGATAAGGTTGAAGGTACAACGGTCTTGGGTGCCGACCGACGACGAGCGCAGCGAAAGGCACCGCGAGGCGACAGCGGGCCAGTTGCGAAAGTCTGAATAGGAGCCGCAGTCAACGGCCCCCGTCTCCGTAGCTTTAATTTGGGCCACAGGAGCAAGTCGGTCGCCGCTTAGCGCGACCATGGCCACGCGAACGACGGTTGCGGTTTTTTAGCTTGCGGCCCGGCAGTTGGCGCCGGCTTTGGCGCGTTGGCAACATTGGCCGACTGCCGCGGACGCGGCAATGGTACTTCCTGCATGACCTTTGGCTTTTCTGGGATCGCGTTCGAAACTTCAGGCATCCTCTCCTTTGGCGCTGAGGCGTTCGCCGTCGCGCGGGCGAGTTGCTCCTGGTTTGCGTTCAGGCGATCGGCAAGCGTTTGACTTTCGCGTGCCATCTGGATCTGGATCCCTTTGATGTCGTCGATGACACGGTTGTTACGTGCGAGTTCTTCCTGGCCTGCCTTGAGTTGGCGCGCGACATTTTCATTGTCGTGGACCAATTTCTCTTGCGTCACGTTAAGCTGTTCGACAGCTTGCCTCAAGGCAGCGAGATCGCGCATCATCGACTGCAGCTGCTGCGTCAAGTCGGAAACCAGGGCGATTGCAGACGGCGCCGCCTCTTTCGGCGCCGCAGCTTCTCGGGGCCCCTGCGTCAGGGGTGCAGGGTCCGAAGGGGCCCTCATCGCCGGCTGAGCGGAGGGCGACCACCACCACCACCAAGCAGCGAAGGATACAGCCAACAGAGAGCAGACGAAGGCCACGCGGGGCTGTTTCGTCGATTGATGGTTCGTTGCCGGTGCTCGAGACGTCTCCTTGCTCGGCTGGAACGAGAGATCGTCTTCCGGCTTGCGCGCCAGTTGCGAAAGCTCCTCCGCGATCTGCCGTTCCGCGACGCTGTCGTCCCGCGTGGAAGCCATTTGGCCCTCCATATGAACCCTTGACGACGTTGCTGAGGTTTGTTGTCTAGCACAGTTTTAGCCTGTGCGCTCGGGCCCGGCGCTGTGCTTGAAGGCCCCGTCGGCAAATGAGTCCGATCGCCGAAAGTTCGAGGCTGATGGGGCAGGAAAAGCGCCTAAACTTCAGAGCGGCGTGTGCTTATGCCGACGTATGACGTCGAGTGGCAGGCTCGCGTGTCTTGCAGCGGGCGTACTCAACCTCCAGCCAGGCGAGTCCGCCACTTAAGCATTGATCGATCGTCGGGCAGGGCTGCGCAGCGCCCCCGTAGCATTCCATGCGGCGGACCAGGCTTCCGCCTCCGCCCGGTCGGCTTCTCGAACGGCCTCCTGGGTGCGCTTGCGAGTTTGCGCGTAGATCATCGCGCCGATAATCCGGCCGCTCCAGATTACCTCTCCACGCTTTTCGCGGAGGATTCCGGAGGTGGCTTGTGAGGCGAGCCGCAGCCGAGAGCCTCACATCTCACTTCGGTCAAGCGCGCTGAGCCTAGCGGCTCCCGCAATCTAACGTATCAAGTGGCTTGACCTGTAGAAGTGGCAAGCTTCGCGCGGAAAAAAAGCCGCGCGCTCTTTCGGAAGAGGGGCGAGCTACTGGTCCCTGGTTCTCGCCGTGCCGAGAATATCCACTCCTCCACACCCGAACGACCACGTCGTTGGATGATCTGGGATTTCCTACAACCTAGTCGAAAGCTTGTGTGACAATCTACGGTAACAAGCTACGAATGCGTGTCGTTACGGCGATAGCGGACATGGCTAAGATTGCACTGCAACGGGGTACCGATTGTCGATACATTAACGGGAATCCTCGCGACATCAAACCAGCTCCCATTTCCGCAGGACCTCGCCTTGGCGCCAAGAGAGGGGCTCATTATCGGGCAGCGGCGGCAACTCAGGTAAAGTGCTTGACCTGGTGAGGGCAATTAGGCGCTGACATAGAAGAGCAAAAAACAGTTTTCTTCTACGGAATTTTCATGGACCCGGAAGCTCTCGAAGCCAAGGGGCTGCGTCCATCGCAGGTTAGGCAGGCTCATGTCGAGCATTTTGAAATGAGACTTGGTGAGCGCGCTACGCTCGCCCCAGTCAAGGAGGGCGTCATGCGTCTCACACACGCTGAGATCGACCAACTATATTCGCAGCCTAGCGTCGTTGAGTACAGGCCCGAGCCGGTTCTCGTAGATTTGGGCGACGGCAGCGCCGAGCCCGCTCTATGTTTCAATCTGCCGAGGCCGCCCGATCGGGGGAGCGGCAATCCGCAGTATGCCGCCGCACTACAGGCTGTCGCGCGAACGATGGTCTTGCCGGAATCTTATGTTGCGAAACTGACCGGTTGAGGGGGCGATCCATCCCAAGCTATGCCAATCGCTTTTTTTCGATGATCAATCGAACAGGGTGCCGGCCTCGCCGCTGGCCTACCGGGATCAACAGATCCTCGCTGCGGACCTTCAACAGGATCAGGATGTCTGCTGATGATCGCAGATTACAGGCCGAACCGAGCAACCGGGCCCCGCGAGTGCCCGACGACCCTGTACATAGCTCTGCTCGATCTGCTCGGCGCGGGTGAGCGGGGCGATGTTTGCAGGTCCTGGCGCAAGTCCTTGAAGCAGGCGGCTCGAATAGATCGGGCCCGATCTCGCCGCCTTCGAAAGGCGCCATGATGATTCCGTCCGGCCGGTGAGCCAATAGCTGCTGCGCCGGTTCTTGCGCACGTAGATGGGCAGGGAGCGCAGGTCCTCGCCGCCCAGGGCAGGCAGAAGCTCTGTTCCGCTTTTCGGAATTACTTAGTCGGGCAGTAGCTCCGACGCTTTCACCCCGGCCAAGCTGTGGAAATTCTGGCAGTGACCGATGGCTATGGTGGCGACATGAAGCTTGGTCGACAGCGGGTAGGACCACAGCAAATTCGTTGCAGCACCCAGAAAGGTAACGGCCGCGATTGCAGTTAAGATGGCACGCATGGGAAACCTCTAGCTCTGGCTTCCCCCCGATTGAGGGTTAGTCCGGCGGCGCGACTAAAGGTTCAATGGAACAGCCCAAAAAAACTGACTGCGCCGGCTATGCTGCCGACGAAAAGGCCTTGGCCTAAGGAAGGAGGCTGAGGTCTTCCACATCTCGTCATATGGGGCCAAAGACTCTCACCATACCGATCGTGATCGGGGCCAGCGCAACGATTGCCATAGGGCAGGCGAGTTGGAGGATAGACCGGCGAAAAAGATCAAACACCCACGAGGGCCGCCGAGATGGCGTAGGCGACTGCCATTGTCCATCGTCCACGATCTATCTTGCCGGGAGGGTGATCGTGTCGACCCTCCGACACGGCAAGCATTTGTAGGCGTATACGGCGGGCAGATTTGCAACGTGTGGCAGCACTGCAAGAAAATCCATGGGCCTCCTGCATTCCCGGCATATGAGGATCGGTGGATTATCCCGCGTCATTGCAGGCAGAGTAAGTTTCTTGGACGGCGGGTGCACCACCGGCCCAATACTGACGATTATCGAAAATTGGCAATCGGCGCTGTGGCCGCTTGAGCACGTCGCCGATTTACTCGCCACACGCCATTGCCTCCAACGCTAGACTCAGGCTTCTTCATGAGCCGGAATGGCTTCTATGGGGGACGACCGTGCACGGCGAAGTCGGATGCATAGTTTGCTGCCAAGCCAGAGTGCTTAAGGCGCTATTTCCCGTTGCAAGGGGCGTGAGAGAGCGGCGCGTCGCCGATTGAAGCATCACACAAGGCAGTAAGGGCACGGGTTATACCGGAAGATGTATAGAAGAAGATACCCTTACGAACTTGATCAACAGCGCGGGACGATTCGATGCTGGAAATGATCTTGATAATAACCGGTCTCGGGACCGCGCTGGTGGGTAGCATCATCGTTGTATTCGAGTGGCGCGCACTAGTCGGCTATTGGCGCGGCTCGCGTGGCAAGCACCCGTAAATCTTCCAATAGGACAGTAGGGCCGCTTCAGTTTGGGAGCCTAACCGCACTACCGAAGTGCCTTACGGGCCGCCCCGCTGGCAGGCCCGGTCTAATGCAGGGTTCCGGCTCAGCCCAGCGGCCGGAGATAAGCCTGCATTTTACGAACCTGTCTCTGCGCGCCTTGCCGCGCTCTCCAGGAATTCCAGCATGGAGGGGGCCACCTCCTCAAGCTCGACGAAACGACGGCGCAATTCGTCCGCGATATCCGCGGTCACATCGCGTGACCATCCCTGTGTCGTGTTGAAGGCCACGATGCGAGCGGGATGCATGTAGTGGCCTTCGATCAGGTGCCGTATGACCGTCGCACGATTGCCGTCCTCTTCCGCCGTCTCGCTCCAAGCGCGTCCCAGCCGGCCGCCGAAGTCCTCAAGCACAAGGTAGACATCTTGGTCCGCGGCCACATGAGGCACGATGGATGGGGAGCGGCGCATGTCAGAAACTCCGAGAACCTGCGAGTCCCCGACACTATGACAATTTAATGCGAGCAGTAAACATAAAAAACCAAATTAAACGCCATTAAATGTGGACAAAATTTAAATATGGATTAATTTGGAAGGTCCTTGGCGCCGGACGAACGCGTCAAGTCCTCAGAGAAACGGCCCCAGCATCCTGCCTCCTGCTCACGGTCGGATGCGGGGCCGTTTCTTCGGCATATAGGGGAGCGAACCATGAAGTTTCCTCTCCGCACTGACGGGTGCCGTCTTACTGGTTGAGATCGGATCACTGGTTGAGATCGGAGTTTCGAAAGTTGCGGGCGTAATCTGAGCCAAGCGTTGGCTCGCAACGGCAGTAAATTGCGAGAACGCGCCGGGGCAGAACAAGCCTGGCCACGTCAGTGGGGCCGTCGGACCGATCGCAGGTGCGAACCTTGCTATTCTAGCGGTTGGCTATGGTGTGTATTGGCTGGTGAGACGCCGCCGAGCTCCATAACTGCTATTCGCGAGCAGGTTTGGGAGATTGCAATGACCGAACAGGACGACGACTGGCGCGAATTCCTGAAGTCCTGACGTCTTAACGTCCGGCAAGCCTTGGAGAATATGCAGACCTTTGGCGCCAGTTGCTCGAACAGCTACAGTCCACATCTAGCACCAACGCGGTCCAGTCTCGGGAATTTATACTTAGGGACCTCCGAGTGATAGAGGATGGACTGAAGCAGCTGCAGCTGAGGCAGTAACGAGCGGCAGGCCATGTGCCTCCTATTTCGTACTTCCGGCCACGGCGAACAGTTGGGCCTCGGCGTCATTTGAAATCACGGCGCCTGCGGCGGGCCGCTGCTCGGCGCCTTGCGGATATGAGTGCCCTAATGCAATAGCCAGCGATGACGCCGATGGTGAATGCGGCCACCGCTATCAAGGGTAAAGAGAACCGCTCCATACCAGCGAATGCGGTACCAGGGTGCAGCGTTCCTACCAGCGCCACCGAGGGGACCCGAACCGCCTTAGTACAACGCTCGCACGGCTTCTGCTTGCCGGACCTTCTCTCTCAGCCTCACATTGCTTCAAGCAATCTCACCAGACCGGAGACCATATGCGCCAGAGTGGGCGTGCGGCTTTGGCACTCGAGATTTCTGTTTGATCGCGACACGGCTTCCTGCAGGAGTGACTAGAACCGCGCCAGCGAAGGGCAGTTGAGATTTCACGTCAGAGAGCGAAAGGGGCAGCGTCCGAAGTGCCCCCGGCGAGGGGGATGGACCAAATCAGCTGGAGCATCGCCTCAACCCCGCGAACTTTAGTGCAATACGCGAGCGGCTTCTGCTACCCGGACTTTCTCTCTTAAGTCCTCGAGTTCCTGAAGCATTTTCAGGAGATCGGGCAGGACGTTTGCCGGCTTCAAAAGTCGGGTCGTTTGTCCCATCGTTATACGCCTCCATGGCACGCTGACGGCGAGCCACATCAAGGCGCACACACGCAAATTTTCCCCTGTAGGCGGAATGGTATTTTTAACAAATTAGCTCAGCAGGTCCGTGGGCCGATAACCCGTACCGAAAATATCGCTGTCGGCTATAAGCAGGGCAGCATGAAGCGCCGGCCGATCGCACATTGGCGCGCCTGACCATGCGGCCTATGCCCGCCCATTTACGCTGAAGGGTCTGTTTCCGCCAAGCCCGATCCGCCAACCCCAGCGCCTTTGCTGGCGTCCTGCGCAGGGCATCATGGGCCCGGCAAACCCGCAAGAACCATCAGACATCAGACGCAGCCGTCCAGCGCACGATCAGGCGTAAAGCGATGCTGGCGAGCAAAATCCCGAGCAACCCGCCAACGACCTTTTCGGACGCATCCAGCAATCTAGCATGGCGCTCTGGCGTCAGCTTTTGCAACAATTCCAGCACCACTGCGCTACCAAGCACGACGCTGCACACCAGCGTCATCCGGTCCCGGTACGCGGCACAAAATGCGAAACCTAGAAACGCAAAGGCCGCGACGTGTTCGATGTTGGCCGAACTGCTCAGTTGAGGTCTGTCGTGGATTGGAGACAGACTTGCGTAGGTGATGAAGGCAAGAGAAGCCCACGCCACGGCAACCGAAATTCGATACATCATGCTAGCGACTAACCCCGAGTTGTTGCCGCAACATACTTCGACGCCAACCGTCACCCTGATCCAGAACTTCTGCCGCCGTGCGGCAGGCGGCACTACCAATGGTCGCAGAACTAGATGTCACTTTTTAATTTGGAACTAATTAACACGAATTACCAGGGAGCCGCGCTGACCGTCGCCGGGGCGTGTCGATCGGCAATTGTTGGTCCGTCGCGTTATCAGGCGCCGCTTCCGTCGAGTGTGAAGGCCGCGCGGCTTGTTCGGTAGCGTCGGTTTGATGGAGCCCCATTCGTTCGCTGAATTCAAAGGCATGATCCGAACCTCCGGTTTCGCGCTTGTGCACGCCATGTATGCCGTTAGGCACTCGCGGGCCGTAATGGACGCGCTTTGACGCGCCAACGCGATGAAAAATGAACAAGGCTGATTACGATGCCAAAAAGGCTTACGCAGTCGGCCACATCTAACATCAATTAAAGGCTTGCCATTTTTTCCCGACCTGCTGCAGAATTTTCGCGCCGGTATTTTGAAGGTTAGGTTCCGTTCAGCTCCATATTTAGAAAATTCATCAAATTGTTTGGGGGACATTGCGAGGGCTAAGCGTTCCGTTTCCCGTGACGCCTTTCGTGGGTTGTTCGCGTTCTATGCGGCCAAAGCCCACCATGATCATAACGGCGTCGCCGAAGGCCGGCTCCTCAAACTATTTGGATCGAGCGACCACATCCCCGATCGTCTGTTAGACTTGTCGTCATCACGGACCGAGCTGATTGGCCCTGAGGCTATTGGCAAATTAATGTCACCGCTCGCTCATCAGATCTTGGACGGCGACGCACAATATAACCACGCCAGCGACTTCTTGCATCGACTGTTGCGAGAGTTGGACCGAGACGTCCACTACGGCCATCGCGAGAATGTCCGCTCTGGCGTCGTCGTTTGCCGTACCTACGCAAACTCGGCGCGAGACTCGTGTTGGCGGCAAGGTGTCCTGCCGAGCGCAACGCGCTTTAGGAGCGCAATCTGACCGCATGCCGAACCGAGCGGCTCGTGCTTAGGATGGAAAGCACCCCTAGCATCATCAGCAGTACGCCGAGCCAAGTTGCCGTCCGGCTCGTCGCCTCGCCATCGGCTTTAGCGAGGCGTAGGCCGACCGGACCGCTCTGAAGTTCGGACGAAGTTACCACATCGTTGGCCGGCGCGGCCGCCAGAAGTTGCTCAACGTCGACTTGATTTTGGTTCTGTTCGAAGGACATGGTCTGGCGACTGTGCTGGGCAATGAGAGCGGCCGATGCCAGAGCAGGGCTTGCACCGCGATCAGGGTCAGCATCAGCTACCTTGAACTGTGCGCGAGGCGGCTGAGAAGGCAAGGCGGGTGCGGAGCGCAGCAACTCCGCGCGCGCATCGAGGACCCCGCTCTGCCTGGACCGCTCGGTCCCGCTCTCGTCTAAACCGGCCGTGGCAGATTTGGGGGCGCGACGAGCGATCTTCTTCACTTTCACGGTCCCCTCGCTCAGGAACCAGCACTTGCGGTGCCCGTCCAGTCGATAGACCCAATGTTGGCCGTCGGGAGCCGAGTTGCCGGGGCGTCCCACGCATTCTGCTTGCGGCGGGGAAGTCACTGGAGATGGGGCTGCAGCAGTGTTGAAGAGATCCGCAAGAGGATTGGAGGACGCAGGCGCCGTGAGAGATTCAAGAAGAACGAAACTGACGAAGCACAATCGCAAAGAACCGGACATCGAAAACTCCCGGTGTTGCGCCCACCCGGAACGACCCTTGGCACCGACCTGGGCAGCTATACGGCTCAAATCTGGCGGTGCGATGGATTCATTGTGCTCGTGCCATGGGATACGGGTGCGAATGCAAGGCCGGGCCGCCGTCATCTGGTCCAGTTTCCGGGGCCAATCAACTTCAATCGGTATAAGGCGTGGTCGGTCGGTTTCGGCAGTCTCGTTTGTCGCCAAGCAACGTCGCGCCCGCTCGATCTGTGCGTCGGTAGTGCCATGATTTTGAGCGTACATCTCGGCGACGGCTGCCGAGTATTTCGCGACGTAGTATCTGACCTCACTGCAAGATATGCGCGTTGTGGGCCTTTGGTGACGGGAAGCGAAGGCATCGAACCCCAGCGGCATCAGCAGCAACGCAACAGTGGCCCCCGCGCGCTGAAGCTGGGCCGCGGCTTACCCCGACGGCCTGACTTCGAATAGCGGCTCAGCCTTTGATGACAATTTCCCACGGGGGTGTAGCCTTCGCTCGGGCGGAGCTTGATTCGTCATGCTGGAAGCTATTCTCATGCTGCTGGGAATTGGAGCGGTGGCCCTTCTGCTTATTGCGTTTTGGGGACTGCATAGGCACGTGTGAGCGGGCCCGTCGTGCTTGGGGAATCTAACGGTGGACGCTCTAGCCGGTTCACGACTGGCGAATTGTCTCTGGTCCGCTCTCTCAGTTGCCGTAGAGACAGCAAAATTGCTCTTCACCCGTCGTCTTGATGAGGGAAACCACCGTTACGAGATCCGCATCTCGACCTTTGTGCACTTCGACGTAATCCTGCCGATTGTCGTTGATCGGCAATCATGGCATGGATCGTTTACCAGACCCCAGGCTCCCGGCTGCCGATCCAATTGCGGGTAAGAGCGCAAGAGCAACGACGAAGCGCCGCAGGCGCGCCTGAAAGCTTATAGGACTTCTCCGGCGGCGGCATGTTCCGCACGATCGCCGCGGCACTGCGAATGCTCATACAGAGGCTGGTCAGCGTGAAGGGCAGGCCCGACAATCGGTGATTTTAATAATTGGGAGGCTTGTCTTCCCGATTGAGCAGTCCCAAACGCCGTTCAAGCTCTTCCTTCTTGGCCACGAGTCTCGCGGCAAGAATGTCATTGACGACCGCATGGAGTCGCCAAAGCTCTTCGAGAGACATGCTCTCAAACGGCTGTCGTTCCATGAATCCCCCGACTCACGAATTGCCCATAGCTTGGGCTTACGCGGGGCAGATGGCAAGTTCGGGGTTGTTGCGCAGAGAGTTACCTACACCTGCGGCGCCGACCTAGTTTCTTGGAAGCTGCACGAGTCGACCTTGACCGCGAGCGGCGCAACTGAGCTTGCGCTAATCGGTTTCGCAGGACACCTAATTCAGTCATTTGACATTCGATAAATACGGTACGTCGGTGCAGAGCAAAAACGGCATCGAAAGTTCGATCGGAAATACTCATCACGGCCTCAACACAACTGGACTGAAAAATATTTCGACAATCATAGCATTACAACAGTGGACTGGCGCAATCGCAAGGTGAATTCTTGAGCAATGCGCCCGACGCCGTTTCTCGAGAAAGGAACACTGGGCGGACTGATGCTTGAATCGTTGCTGGGCAGCCGGCGCCGATGCACGAAACCATTCAACGCAATCGGCGAAGTCGTCCGAAAGCAGGCAAGGTTGTAGGTTGACGACATCAGACGCGGGGAGGCCACCATGCTAGTCCTGATGAGCCTGATTTGGCGACGACTTGCCTACACAATGCTGATCGGCATGCGATCGAAGCTCGTACTCAGTGAAACGAGAGACGGCTGTGGGTCAGAGGCCACCATGCCCAAACAGGTCGTGAACAACCGGAGGGCAAGCGTAAGGCGGTGAGACTTAGCTATTGGTCATTGTCGGCCTGCTCCGCGGAAGGGTTTTTTTCGTGAGCATGCCGATAGTCCCGATTATCACCAGAAACATGCCGGCGATCATCAGCCAATGAGGAAACTGAAGCTGCATCGCTTGGTCGAGCATTCCAGGTCCCCGTTTGCCGTCGGAAGGCTCATCGCTAATAGGTCAGTGCCAGCAGCCGCTGCACAATTGCGCCGAGACATACGAGCACCACAAGCAGCTTCAGCAGATTGGCCAATCTACCGTCCGGCGCAAACCTGTCGATCGCCCAAAAACAGATTGCGCCGACGACTACGATGATCAACACGCCGATCAGAACTGAAATAGCCCCCATATCAATCCTCCTGAGAATGGTGTGTTTTCCGGGTATTGACCCGCCGACTAAACTGGATCGCTAGTGGTCAACCGGATCGTCGGCATACCTTCATACTTCTCCGCGTCGAGCCCATCCCGATCAAATTTGTCGCTAGCCGCGGCCTCGATGCGAGCTCGAAACCTCTCGAAGTGCTCAAATGCGGAAGCCAAATCCCGAATGTCATAGGGATCTAGCTGGGCGAGAGCTTCATAGCTGACGAAAACACGGACGGGCCTAACAGGCGTAGCGCCCCTGACGATCATCCAAAATCCGATTGCCCGCAGCTCGCCGTGAGCCACGGCTTTGGCTTTCCCGTCGGCGACAAGCGGCATGGGACTTCTCCTGCGCCGATACAACCGCACCGAGCCAACAGGCGCAATGATTTCCCCAACCCGAGGGGTGAATTTCTTAATGCAAATCAGCGGAGGGCGAGCGGAGGGGTGTCCAGATGTTCGGGCATCAAGCTGTAGCCTTAGTGCGGGATCGGGGCAGCGTTTTCGACGTCGCTGCCGGACAAGCGCCAAGCTGCCACCCCAAAGCACAAGGTGAGGGTCAGTGTACGGCAAGGAGAAGCGTTGAGACGAAGTGGCTCACATGCACGACCGGTGTTAGGACTCCGCCGTGAGAGCGAGCACAGATTACAGATTATTGATTCGGAAAGTGCAGAGGCGCTGACCTACAGCGCGATTTCCCCAGCCAATTGGTGAGCCAGAGCATCGCTCAGCCGGTCCACGATGTTAGACAACACCCGCGGCGGTAGGCCGATGCCCGAGAGCTTCCAGGTGGTCCCTTCAAGATGCATGCTGACGCTGCCCGCGTCCCGACCTTCGCTGAGCTGCAAAGCAAACTCAACAGGCTTCACCAGCCGGATCCGGCGGCGAAAACAAAGATGTTCGAGATGTCGACATCGGCCAATGACGGCATTGTTCCGAAGGAAACCTTCTCAGCGGCGTTGCGGACCGTGCCATTTTTCAGAAGCACAGACAGGTTCTCGGACGTTGAGCTTGGCCGCGAGATCGTCGGCGATCGTTGCACCGAACGTGTTGATCGCCATTCTCTCAAGCGGTCGCACCGGCCGCTTTTGGCCGAGCCGATCGAGGTATGCGGACATAACCTGATCAATGATGGAGTGGCGGACCCGCGGCAGATCCGTTGCGCCATCACCTGGGTAGCATCGCCATTCCGCACGGCCGAAACGAGGCCCAGCGCGGAAACGAAAGCCGATCCGGCATACACCAACAGGCAGAGCAGGAGGGCGACAAGAGAGCCACTTCATCCGGCGGCAATTTGGGGTGAGCGGGCTTTGTTCAAGAACGCGCCAAAGCGCCCCCGGAAGGGCATAGACAAAAGTGGGATGGCTGTGGGTTTGATCACCCGGACCAGAGCTAGGCCGGGTGTCCCTTGGTCAAGGACTCACTCGTTTGACGCCGAGCGACGGCGGCTGAAATGATGGGCGCGTTTGGCGGCGCGGCTCCGACCAGCCAGCTATGGCGGGGGTCGAGCGTGCTGTCCAGCGGGAAACCGTAAAAGCGTCTCGACCAGTCGCTCTGGCTGGTGATCAACGCCCGGCTGCCTGGTCTGACACCCGGCATGGCTTGATCGGCCGAACCCAGAGCCCAACCATGTCCAAGGTCGTCACCTTCCCAGATTGCCAGAGCGCAATCCCGCGACGCAGGGCGATCCATCCTTCGCGCGACGGCATTTGCCGCCCGAAAACATTCAGCCTGTTGAATTCCGTGTCACTGGGCGCCAGAAGGCCGGCCGAGCACGCAACCGCCTTCGGCACCCCTGCAATCGGGTCTCCCTGGCTGTGACGATCGCCGGGCGGATCCAGCGCGGCCAGCCGACGGCCTTCTCCTACAATCCAGTATCAGACCTTCGCAAAGGCGCCGAGGGCCGCCCGTGAGCTCGCAGTGGCCCTCGACATCATCGCCGAGGAGTACACTCTACAGCCAGTCTATCAGGGAGAGGCTGATTTCGTCCTATACGCCCGGCTTACGGACGAGCAGAAGGCGATCGCGACGGCTGAGATCCTTAGGATTTTGGCGGAGGGTGATCGATGAAGCGCCGGCGCCGGGCACACAGGAAGCGCGACCGGCAGCGGCTCATGACACACCGCCGGCGGCTGCGGCGATAACGACCACGGGCCCGCCGGTTCACGCCGGCGGGCTTCTCAATCCCGCGACCGTTCCCTGCAAAAGAACTCCGTTCGCAGGTGCCGCTTAATGTTCTCGGGGTGCCGCTCCCCCTGGGCGGCGAGCGTAAGCACGCGCTCGGCGACCTCTACAGCGGTCCGCTGGCTCTGAAGGGTAAAAGTTGGGCTGGAGAGAACTTCGTCCAGGACATCGCGAAGCATTTGCACGGTGGCTGCGTCGTAAGACATGAGCCAAATCCTGATGTCTTGAGCCGAAAAAGCGGTGCCGAGCTCGAAATACGTGTCTCGGCACCGCCTATTTTCTAACTGAGCGCTGAAATCCCAGTTGGCGTTTAGGATGCAACGGCTATGCCACGGGCTGATGACGGCGTCGCGTGCCCTTACAGCGTCGGCTCCAGCCTCCTGATTTCCTCAAGCCGGGCTAGGCAAAACTCGCGGTACAGGCTGTCAATGAGCGTCCACATGGCAATCCCCCTTGGTTCAATAGAGGAATTGATAGACAGGCTTTGTTTCAGGGGTGCTTCGTGCCGCTAGGAAATGGCTTCGTGAACTTGAAGTAGGCACGGCGTGGGTCGGACAGATTCGGCGAAAAAGACCCTAGCATCACCAAGGGGAAGTGAGCTGGGGCGCAAGTTACTTGGCCCGGGATCACGAAACCGGGCTGTCGGAAAAACTTGGCAAGCTCCTCGTCGTTCCGCCATCCTAGACAGCGGAGAGACGGCCCCGGCTTGGCAGGGGGGCTTGGGGTATGGCCGGGGCCGCTCCGCCAGCTCGGCGAGCCGGCGATACTCACAAGCCTGGTACACGGCCATTGTTCCTTGGAAGATTTACAGGTGGTCAGGGCGACATGAGATTGTCGCCAGGCGACACGAGCCGGACATACGTCCCGCTCTCGTGGACCTGGAGCCAGCCGCGCTCGATCGCATAGCGGATACCGGTGCCGAATTCGGGCCCGGTGGCCTTGCAGCCGTTCTTCGATAGGAACGGCGCGTTGATCTTCTCAATGTGGATGCGGCCGTCCTGGAGCGCCTCGATGCCGTTCGCGATCTCGACCAGCTTCCGCGCTGCGGCCTCTGGATCGGAGTAAGGACGCTCGTTCATTAGTTTCATGGATCGGCCCCAGCATTGCCGCCGAGCTATAGGCGATTCTCAATCATCGGGCAGGCAGGCTTTTCTTCCCAGGCAGGATGACTTGCTCGGTGCCGCTGCTGCCGGCGACAATGTTGGTGCCACGCATGCCGCAGGCTGTGCAGACGAACCGCGGCTCGAGTTGCGAGATCCGGATCTCGTCCGGCCATCGGTCGACATCGTCAGCTGAGAGCCTGAAGTTATGGCTACAGCGATAGTACTGGCAGAACACTAGCAGATCGCGCACGCCCGTTGAGCGGAGCTCGCCCAGCGTAATTTTGAGCGGGCGGCCGTCAGGTTCAGTGCGGTCCTTGCGTCGAGGGTTAGCATGGCGCTATCGAAGCGTGGCGCCGGCGAGAGGCAAATTTTCGATTAGTGGTGGCTCGGAACGCCCTCGAGCTACTGCGCGTCGTGGGTGTGGAAAGGCTCCCAGGCGCGGTGGTCCCTATATCGAAGGACTGACTGATCCGCAGGGCTCAAGGGTTTTATGAAGCACGTGCGCGTGCCAATTTTTGAGCACGTGCCCGTTCCAGCATTCATGGCGCTTCTGGGCGAAGCCAATCAAGGCCAGGATCATCAAAGCCACTGCCGTGCATACGGCTACAACGTTCTTCATCATGGCTGCGACTCCATGTGAACTGTGACTGCCTTACTCAGCCATCATACTGCGCCGACGGTGGCCGATCAGAGAAACAGAAAATCCACCGGGCGATGGGGTCGCGGGTGGCGGTCAGGTCGTCGCCGTGTCCTCGGAGGAGGGGGCACTTGTCGGCCGTACCCGATACCGGGGGCCTCGCATTCCAAGCCTGGGAGCGTGTCCTTTCGGGACTCTTTGATCCCGACGGTGCAACCATGCCGTAGAGAGCCTGCGCTAGCAATGCACCGCTGGACCTCAGGCGCACGCCAGCTACTGCGTGGAAAAGGTGCTCTTCGGGCGCCTGACGCTGACAAGGGGCACGGTCTGATGAGTGTCGCAGCCAAGGCACTTCACCTCGAGAAAGCAGTAGCCGGCGTTCAGAGCGTCCCCGAGGGTAGCCTTTCCGATGAAGGCTTGGTGAGATGATAATCCTGATGAAAATACAGTATCAGCGCGGCGAGTAGTTCGACCAAGGATGTTCGGTCAGAAGGTGAACTTGACCATGCAAGGTGCGTGGATAAGGACGGTGTCCTGCCGATGAGCCGCTCGCTTGACTACCTCGAACCCGGCCGGCAACTCGTCGACGCTGATCTGCGGTTGGGCCGTGGAGGAATTGGCCCTGCCGAAAGGATGATTCCGCTGGAAGAGGTGGTGCACCGATCCGACGGCCGTGCAAGCCATGGCGGCGCGTGAAAGGCTAGGGTACGTTCGCCAAGCCAATGTTCTGGTATCATCGCTCCATTGCTACGACTCGAGAGTTGCTGCCATGCGATTGCTGTCAGTCGTCGTCTTCTCGTTGGCCTGCCTGTTTGCCTTACCCGCGTCTGCAGAGACGTGCTCTCAGGCCATCGCGCACTGCAAACAGGAGGGCTCCCGGCATTCAGACGCGGATGCGAAGTGTACCGCCGCCGGGAATGCCTGCATGAAATCCGGAACATTCATCGGACCCTGCACGGGCAAACCATGGCGGGGACTCGTCCAGCGCTGAAGTCGGATCCGGCTGTCGGTTCGTCCCTCTGTCAGCGCAATGCGCCTTGTCGATCGAATGTGTAGTGACAGGTGCGCCCGCTCTGGCGTTCGCCAGTGCCGTGCGAGCCTTCGAAGCGGACAGAGACCTGGTGGCTGATGGGAGTGCCGGCGACGGCGTTCTTCAGGTTGTATTTGGGATTGCCGGCGAAGCCCGTCACTTGCAGCGTGCCGGATCCGTCCTCGTCGAGTGTTCCTTGATAGCTTGCCGAGGGAATGCCGCCCGGAGTTCCGAATTGTCCCTGGAAGCGGCCATCCTTGATTGTTGCGACGAACCGCCAGACGTAGCCTTCCGCGACGCCTTCACGTGGGCAATCGGACACCACATTCCACTTGCCGTTCAGCGCAGCTAGGCGAGCGGACGGTCGCTCCTGTGCGGAGGCCTCCCCGGCCGGTTTTGCAGCCTGCTGGTCACTCTGTCGCTGATCCGCGATGCGGCCCTTCTCGCTTGGGGCGCGCGCTTCCTCGGTGGCGATCTTGTCCAACTGTCCCTTGGCCAGGTCTGCGTAGAACCCTGAGGGATGGCTCTTCAGAAACGACGTCCACCCGGCACGGCTGCCGAGCTGCAGCGCCAGTTCGTACTCGCGCCGAACCTCCGCGGCGGGATCCGGCGCTGCGGCGGCGTCAACGGACTTGGCGGCGACGAGTGGGAGGTCCTCGCCGCCGAGCGAGCCGTAGACATAGGGCTCCTGTCGGTTGGCGGTGATCTTGAGCACGTCATCCCGCACGAAGCCGAAGGCGCGGCGGACGTCCAGGCCAGGTCTCGGCAGGTACTTGATCAGTGCGGGGGCGAACGGGCTATTGCCGGAATCGCCGTCGGCGGCGGTCGAGCCCGCCTTGGCCGCGAAAGCGATCAGCGTGTTCGGGCTGGTCGGCTCGACCTTGGCGAGGCCGCGAGCGACCGAGCGCGAGGCGACGGCCCGCTTCATCCGATTGGTGAAGGGGTTGTCGCGACAGGCGTCCAGAATGACCAGCCGCAGCCGCTTTGCCGGGTCCACCGCGAACAGGACGCGGTCGAGCGATACGGTGGCGTCCAGCACGTCGGCGTCGCTCTCTATCGCGGCATCCACCGGAATGAGATAATTGATGCCATCGAGCTCAATCCCATGTCCTGCATAATAGACCAAGGCGATCTCGGCATCCTGGCCCCGGCTACCGAACTTGCGGAGCGCCTTGCGCATCTCGTCGGCGGCCAGGTTCAACCTGGTCTCAACCGCATCGAAGCCAGCCATCTTGAGCATGTCTGCGACCGCCGCTGCATCATTAGCGGGGTTCGAGAGGATCGGCACGTGCCTATAGGCGGAGTTGCCGATGACGAGTGCGACCCGCGTCCCGGCAAGTGCCGGTCCGCAGCACAGCCACGCGAGCGCAAGCGTCACGACCATGAAACGAGTTCTGCCGGCGCGCCGATCCGCGGTGTGCATGAGCTTCACCCAGCGACTGATACAGTTGGTAGGCTACCTCAAGCAGCTTCGCGCAAAAAGCAGCTTTGGGCCTGACGTGCGGTTCGCCTTGTCCGAAATTTAATCTCCGCGGTGCACCATTAGGCACTGAACCGCGCGGAGGCGATCGATACGTTAGTGCCTGGCCGCGGGTTGCCCCGCGACCAGGCGGTCGAGCGCCTCCGGCCTAAGCCAGCCCTAGGCCGCTGGTCGCTCGGCCGTTCTTTCGAGGCCGAACATCTGTGCCGACAACACTTTCGCTCCGGCATGGTGTCAGCTCCCCGCTTGTGCAGCACCTTCTTATGTGAATCTCGGCACGGCGATCGTGCCGTTCGGAACGAGGAACCGCGCGCGCTTGCGAATGCCCTGTCCCGGTCACGGCCTGAGCCGTGGAGCCCTTAAGTAATCATCCGCAATTTCTCTCGGCCGCGACCGGGCGCATGCTCGAGCCATGGAGCGCCAGATCCTATTCAAGTGTCCGCGCACCGGCATGAACGTCCAGCAGCGGATCGACGATGATCGGCGGGAGTGGGCGCCGGAAAACACCCATCTTCCCGTGGGGTGTCCAGCCTGTATGGCGCTTCACTTCGTCAACAGCACGACCGGCAAGCTCCTTGGCGAGGCCGGCAGCGGCAAGCCTGATCGCGGTCAGCGCTCTGCTTGATCCATGTACCGACAATCGCGACGAGGACTGGCAAGCTCGTCGGGGGCGTACCAAATCGTTTGTAGGTTCCAAACGCTGGGAGGTGCGATGTCGACCGTGGCAAAGTTGCTTGCGCGCAAGCGGGCTCTCCTGGAACGGCTGAGAGCCTCCCGGACCGAGCGAACGCGAGGAAATCGACCGGCTGCTCGCGCTTATCGAGACGCTCGGCCTCGTCTAGCCGACGTATGCAGGTTGGACCTGACGGCTCCGATGGGGTCCGCGCACAGAGCAGCCCCCGGTCGTGTTCTTTGCACGGGAAATCGCAAAGCGAACCGTTTCCGCTGACTTGGATCAACGATCCAGTTCGGGCTAGGCCATCTTGTGGCGCATGAATTGCTCGGAAAAGATCACCTGTCCTAAGCTCTAGACACCGAAGGCCACCTCCGGCCCCACTGCCGCGCAGGCGACGGTGCAGATCCTTGAAGAATTTGCCCGCGATCTTCGCAGAATCCTGGCGAAGCTTCGTGGACCTCTTCATTGCGATTCCACGGCTCAAGCGAGACGGCTGTCGCCCTTGGTTGATCTCGCCGCTGGTGCCCCGGCGCGATCAGGCGTCCACGTCGCGCAGGCGCTGACGATTGCGCAACACGATCTGCCTCGCACCGGAAAATCCAGAACGCCCTGCGTGTTGAGTTGGGACAGCGCGCGGGAAATCGTCTCCAGTGTCAAACCGAGATAGTCGCCGATGTCGCGGCGGCACATCGGGAGCGCGAGCATACCGGCTCCGGCCAGCCGCCGGTCCATTTCGAGCAGGAAACGCCGCCACCTTCTCCATGGCGGTCTTGCGACCGAGCAGCAGCATGTGATCTTCGGCGTGCCTGAGCTCAGCCGCAGTCATGCTCCACAGCTTCCGTGCGACCTGCACGTCGGTTGCCGCAGCCTTCTCGATCGCTGAGCGGTTCACTAAACGGACGGTGGTATCGACGATGGCTTTCGCGGTCAGGCGATGGGTCGATCCCGATTCGGTGCCGAACACGTCGCCCGGCACGTGGAATGAGCCTATCTGACGCCGCCCGTCGGAAAGCAGCTTGTACGTCCTGACGGAGCCGGAGACGACCTGGTAGACGTATTCCGCCTGCTCGCCTTCCCCGAAGATCTCCTCGTCCTTGCCGTAGGAGAACTCGCTCGTGATCAGGCCTGCGATGGCGCCGAACTGATCGGTGATCCGCGGCGCGGGAACTGCATTCTGTCGGAGAGTCGGGTCGAGGTGCGCGGCGGCCGTGAGCATCGGAATCTCCAGTTGATGGAGATCAAATATCCCGACCTAGCGCGGTAGGAAATTGGGCAGAGTTCGCAAGGGAATCTCCCTACGTATGTTTGCGTAGGTGCTTGGGAACCTCCCATCGGCCCTGTAGGGCGACTCTCATTTCAGCGAGCGCATGTACTCCGCGAGGTCCGAAATTTCGGCTCTGTTGAGCGACACCTGCGGCATGTTCGGATGCACGAGCAGGAGGAATGCGAGCTTGTTCTGGTCGAAGTCCGGCGTTCTCGCCAGATAGGAGAAGGGCGGCGCCTGGTCGGTGGCGCTGGACTGGGTTTTCTCCACCAGATGGCAGCTCGCGCACCAGCGCCGGGCGATCTCCCTGCCATTCGAGGGGGCCGCCGCTTGGCTCAGGCCCGTCATGAAGATCATGCAGAAGGCGACGGCAGCCAATCCGAATGCTTTCGACATGCTGGCTCCTCAGGTGTCTTGGTCAGGAGGGGAAGTCGGCAGGATCCACCTTCGTCCGGTCGGCATGAAGGGACCAGTCGTGTATCGCGTGGGTCTCGCAAAACCGTTCCTTTGCCTTCTCTTCGGCTTCTCTTTCGTTCCGCGCGTCCAGCTCGACGTTGGTTTGGCAGACCTCGCACGTTTCCCCGTATTCGCCGAGCACATCCTTGATGAAGCGGAAGATAAACCGGGGCTCCTTGCGATCGGGCGCGTAAGAGACTCAGGCAACTCAACCGGAGATCAAGTCGCCGTCGCTGCCTTTTGCGCGCCAGTGCTGTTGGGAACGCCTTGGTCCGACCATTGGTCCACTGCGCACGGCGGTAGATGTACGACATTTCGCCGCCATGCCTGTAGGTCGCGACGTGCGCGCGACAGCCGAGGTAGCAACCTTGACAGGAAGCGAATCGCCTTCAAGGTCTTGGCAAGCGACGGCATAGAAGAAGTTGGCAGGGGGACCCACCAGCGACTAGTGATCGATCTTCGTTCGTTCAACGAGCGCCTTGACCGAAAAAGGAGCCACTAACGCCTCCCAGTCAGCCTCAGGAATCAAGGACGAACTGGGCCGAAACGCGGTGTTTTGCGGCCGCTTAGGTTCTGATTTTTCAGGTCCTTTCACCGTTCGCGATGATCTTCTGGTGGCGGTCTCAAGCGCCGCAAACAGTCCAGCCAACGCTGGCGCCAAACAGGCAGCGAATATTGCCCTCAGCGATGGCAGAGGAGGGATCGAGGTCTCAGCGGAGCAATTCGACATTCATCATCCGGTGTCCTCTAACCCAATTGGGTGAAGTTCCATTGCC
Source organism: Bradyrhizobium sp. Ghvi (assembly GCF_900115265.1). GTDB lineage: Bacteria > Pseudomonadota > Alphaproteobacteria > Rhizobiales > Xanthobacteraceae > Bradyrhizobium. The sequence continues at coordinate 22,776 of NZ_FOVU01000019.1, forward strand.
ACTCCCAGCATGACTGCTACATGGCAAGATAACGCCGGCGGATATCCTCGTTCCTGGCGAGACCGGCCGTATCCTGGTGGTGCACCACTTTACCTTTATCGATGACTACGGCCTCGTCCGCAATCCGCAGGCAAAAATGCATGTTCTGCTCCGCAAGCAGGATGGTGGCTCCGCCTGCTCCCAATTCGCGCAGCATCCCACTGATGGTGGCGATCACGATGGGCGCGAGCCCTTCGCTCGGTTCGTCGAGCAAGAGAACCATAGGATTGCCCATCAGAGCCCTCGCGATCACCAGTAATTGCTGCTCGCCGCCGGACAGGCGGCCGGCAGGACGCGCGCGAAGATTTGCGAGCAGCGGGAAGGTGTCCCAGATGCGCGGCAGCGTCCAGTCGCGCCGTCCATCGGGACCGCTCTTGGCCGCGATCAGGAGATTGTCCTCGACGCTGTGCTCGGGAAAGACCTGACGATCCTCGGGCACATAGGCGAGGCCGAGCCTGGCGCGCGTATGCGGCGGCGCGCGGGTGACGTCGCGGCCCGCGAAAAGGATGCGGCCGCTCCGGGCCGGCACGATACCCGCAAGCGTCTTCATGGTTGTGCTCTTGCCAGCGCCATTGCGGCCGAGCAGCGCCAGCGTGCGCTTCTCTTGGAGCGAGAGGTCGATACCGAAGAGGATCTGGCTGGCACCATAAAAGGCGCTCAATCCTTCGGCGCGCAGGAGCTCCGTCATGCGGCATGTTCCTCCTTGCCAAGATACGCGTCGATCACCGCCTGGTTGTTGCGGATCTGGTCCGGCGTGCCCTCGGCTAGGACGCGGCCGTAGCACAGCACGCGAATGGTGCTCGCGACCTGGAAGACGATGTCCATGTCATGTTCGATGAACACCAACGTCAGCTTGCGCTGGTCCCATAAGCGTCGAACCCGCTCGATCATGCGCCAGCGTTCGTCGGGGCCCATGCCGGCCGTTGGCTCATCGAGCAGGAGCACCTTCGGTTCGAGCGCAAGCGCGATGGCGATATCGAGCAGCTTCTGGTCGCCGTGGGAAAGGATGGCGGCCTCGACATTCTCGACGTGGGTCAGGCCTACTAACTCCATCACCTCTCCGGCGCGCTCTCGCACGCCGGGCGGCGGAAAGCGGCGAACGATATTGCCCCACTCGCCGATACGGGCCGTAACGGCGGCCATTAGGTTCTCCGCCACTGTCATGCTCGGAAAGCAGCTCGCCACCTGAAACGCCCGCCCGATGCCAAGCTGCATGCGTTCAGTCTTGGAGCGACCGACAACGTCGTGATCCTCGAGCAGCACCTCCCCGGCATCGGGGGCGAACGCGCCGCTGATCAGGTTGAAGAAGGTGCTCTTGCCGGCACCGTTGGGGCCGATCACCGCCGAAAGCGAGCCCGACGGAAAGGTTAGCGACACATCGTCGATCGCCCGCACGCCACCGAACGACTTGGTGAGATGTCTAATCTCGAGCTTCATTGTGAATCTTTCGACCAGGCAACTCGGAAAAAATCCAGCACGCCGCGGCGCAAGCCTAGGGCGAAAATGAGGATCACAATCCCCAGCACCAGCCCCTGATATTCGGTGACGCGTGCCACCACGTCGTTCAGCGCAAGCAGCATGGCCGCGCCGAGAACCGGTCCGAGGAAGCTGTTGATCCCACCCAGCATGACGGCAAAGATCGCTTGCCCCGAATTCGGCCAATCGGCGAGTTCCGGATACGCCCCCGACACGAACAGTGCGGCCAACACGCCGCCTAGGCCTGCGAAGCCGCCGGCGATCGTGAAGGCCCACAGCCGGGCGCGCCACAGAACCACGCCCAGAAAGCCCGTGCGACTCTCGTTGTCGCGGATCATGCGTAGCGTCTGGCCAAAGGGGCTTGCGGAAATGTGGCGCAGCGCGAGCAGGCCGAGCACCGCGACGACCGCGCAGCACTGGTAGAGATGAAGCTGCGAGGCGAGGTCGAAGCCGAAGATCTCGCGGCGCGGCAGGCCCCCGCGCAGGCCCTGATCGCCGCCGGTGAGGCTCTGCCAGGAGATGATGACGCTGTAGATCAGCATCTGGAACGCCAGCGTGATGAAGGCGAAATAATCCGTGCTGAGGCGGACGCAGATAGCACCAACGCAGAGCGCGGCAAGTGTCGTGAACAGCACCGCGAGCATGGCGGCGACCGGCAGTGAGAGCTCGGTCATCTGCATCATCAATGCGAAGGCGTAGGCGCCCAGCCCATAGAACATGCCATGCCCGAATGAGACCATGCCGGTGTTGCCGACCAGGAGATTGAGCGAGGTCGCAAACAGCGCCATCGCACTTAATCGGATGACGAAGTCTTCGAACGCGGGGCTGCGATGGACGAACGGGACTACAAGCACGATAAGCAACGCCACTGCTGCAATCGCCGTTTCGCGCGTCCCCGAGCGGCCGTTGCTCTTCATAGCCGGCGGCCGAACAGGCCCTGCGGCCGGAGCAGCAGGATTGCGATCATCACGATGTAGATCAAGCCGTCGGTGAACTGGGGGAAGCCGATCGTGCCGAAGCCGCGGACCAGCCCGATCAACAGCGCCGAAGCCAACGCACCCGCAATCGAGCCCATGCCGCCGATCACAGTGACAATGAAGCTCTCGATCAGGACCGAAAAACCCATGCCTGGCGACAGCGAACGCACCGGGGCTGCGAGCGCGCCGGCGAGCCCCGCGAGCCCGCCGCCCACCGCGAAGACGATCGCAAACAGCAGCGTGGTATTCACGCCGAGCGCGGACACCATCTGAGCGTTGATCGCCGCGGCGCGCACCGTTTTGCCGAGCCGCGTCGTCGACAAGCCGACGCCGAGAACGATCGCGATCAGCGCAGCGATGCCGATCAGCACAGCGTAAAATGGGGGCACCACGCCACCCGCGATGAAGAGGGGCGGCACCTGGAACGCCTGCGGCATGCCCATGGCATGGAATTCGGGCCCCCAGACGATCTTCACGAGATCGTCGAAGATCAACACGACAGCGTAGCAGATCAGAAGCTGCATCAGGACATTGGAGCCATAGACGCGACTTATCAGCGCGCGCTCAAACACGACGCCGAACAGCGCCATCGATAACGCGCCCGCCAGCACCGCCAGCATATAGCTGTCGGTCACGCCGAGTGCCGTATAGGCGACGTAACCGCCTAGCATGTAGAAGGTGCCATGCGCGAAATTCACGATCTTCAGCACGCCGAAGATCAGGGTCACGCCTGCCGCGACCAGGAACAGCAGCATGCCCACAATCAGCCCGCTGGTGGTTTGGGTCACCACACAGGCTGATGTTGTGAGGCAGGCGCCGAGCGCGTGGAGGTCCATCTGAGCTCAGATGTACTTCTGCTGCTTCTTCCACTCGGTCTCGAGCTCAATGATCTTACCCCAGTCGGCGGCCTTCACGTCGACGATGAACGGCTCCTTCGGTATGGTCTGGCCCCAGCCGATGGCATAGCCTATCGTGGTGTGGTCGTCGCGCATGGTGATCGTGCCATCGACGCCAAACGGCGTGTTTATCTTCATGCCGGTGAGCGCAGCGGCGAGCGCCTTGCCGCCCAACGCGTTGGCCTTCTTGATGGCCTGCTCGTAGAACTGCATCGCCACCGTGTTCTGCCATGACCAATTGGTCGGCCGCTCGTTCCACTTTTTGAAGTAGGCTTGGCCCCATTCCTTGTTGGCGGGCGTATCCGGGAAGGTTTCGAGATAGCGGGTTGCCGACTGGATGCCGGCCGGCAGGTTCTTGATCGCAGCCAGTACCGGATAATCGACATTGGGCGTCGCCACGGCCATCTGCGCGAACAGCGCATAGATGTTGCCCTGGTTCACGAACGCTGAGAGGTCGCCGGCATAAAGCAACGTAAACAGCGCCTGCGGCTTGGCCTGGATCAGCTTGGTAATCACTTCGGTGAAGTCGGGCTGCCCAAGTTTGGGCCAAGCCTCGGTGATCACCTCGAGGTCCGGCTTGAACTGCTTGAAGAACTGCAGGTATTGCGCGGTGGTGTCGCGGCCGTAGGCGTAGTCAGGCGAGCAAGTTGCCCATTTGTTGAGCTTCTTGGCGCTGGCGTATTCGGCGAGATAAATGCTGCCGGCGACCGCGTCGTGCACGCCCTGCCGCGCGACGCGGAACGCGGTGGGCGCCCGGATCTTGGGATCGGCGGTCAGGGACGAGGTCTCGCTGTTGGTGTGGATACAGGCGACGTCGAGACTGCGCACGACTTCCTGGACTGCGAAAGAGGCGGACGACGCCTCGGCATCGATCAGGAGTTCGCAACCTGAGCTGTTCACCAGCTCGCGCGCGATGCGGGCGGCCTCCTGCGGCTGGCCCTTTGAATCACGGTACACGATTTCGATCTGGCGGCCGAGAAAGCCGCCGGCCGCGTTGATACGGTCCTGCTCCATCATCAGCGCGTTCCGCGACGACGTACCGAGCAGCGCGATCGGCCCCGACAGGATGCTTTGCATTCCGATGCGCAAGGTGTTGGCCTGTGCCCTTGCCACCCAAGGAGCCGCCAGCAAGCTGGCGGTACCAGCGGCCAGCACAGTGCGACGCGTGATCACTGCGCTCATTGAACCGCACCTCCCATAGACTGTTGCCGTGACTGCCTTGAAGATACCCGGCTGTTCTTATTCAGGCGAGGACTGTAGATCGGCGGTCGCTTTTTGATCAACTGACATTTGAGACTGGCGCCAACCAGTAACGGGGGCGCGGTTGCGACGCTAGGTCGAGCGATGCCGACCATGATCGAAGGCGGCTGGGTCGCTTGTGCGCCATTATTAAGATTAGGCGAGCGAAGGAGGTGACCGGGGAGCCGGCAGTATCTCGCCCCGCTTAGTCACTCGGCCAGAGCGATCCTGATCTTGCTGCCTCGCAGCAAAGCTGTTCGCGCAATTCGTCGAATGGGTGGGCCAGGATCTGCACAATCGACACAGTTTGTGGTATAAAGCTGGCGTCCGACCAACGTTTAGAATGTCCAATCACGACGGAAAGTACAAAACACAAGCAAAATCGGTCAAAACCGGGAGGACGACATGCTGATGCGCTGTGCGAGAGTCCTTGGCTTATTGATCATAGGACTGGTTTGGGCAGCCGCCGGAGCTGTGGCGGCGGAGCCTCCAAAAGAGATGAAGCTCTACGTCTTCTCCTCGGGGGCGCTTAATCTCGACAAGTCAATAATTCAAAACGGCTCTAGCGGCAAAGTCCAGATTCCCGTTGGGTTTTTCCTGATCCGCCATCCCAAGGGCGACGTGCTGTTCGACTGTGGCAACAACGACCGGATCATCAAAGACCCGGACTATTGGGGCCCATTCGTGAAGGCGCTGGATCCGGGCCGCGATCCTGACATCGCCATCGACGCTCAGCTCTCCAAGATCAACGTCAGGCCATCCGACATCAAATATGTCGTGCTTGGCCACTTCCATGTCGACCATGCCGGCAACATCGGCAAGTTCCTGGACTCGACCTTCGTGTTCCAGCGCGATGAGATCAGGAACGCGTTCTGGCCGGCGCCGGGCTATGCGACGTTCTTCATCTCGGACGATTTTTCCATGCTGCGAAACAGCGTCGGCGGCGGCATGCCTTCCAAGTACAAGACCATCGAGCTCGACGGCGATCTCGACTTGTTCGGCGACAACAGTGTCTTCATCCACCGGACGGTGTCGCACACGCCAGGAAGCCAGATCCTGGTAGTGCGGCTGCCGAAGACCGGCACGGTGGTGCTGACCTCCGACGCCGTCTATCTGCAGGAGAATCTCGACAAGAACATCCTGCCGAGCGTCGGCAGCGTGTATGATCCCGTCGGCATGCTCGATGCGTACGCGTGGGTGAAGCGGCTTCGCGATACCGAGGGCGCCGACATCATCTATGCCCACGATCCCGATACCTTCAAGGCTCACAAGCACTCGCCCGAGTTCTATGAGTGATTGGCTGACGACGTTCGGTCGTCGCGCGCCGAGTCACCATCCCGGGCACTAGGGTCCGGGATTCTACTCGGTGCTCTGCGCGGCGCGGCCGTCAGAGGAGTGTTTTGGGTTCATGCCTCCGGTCGTTCTGGCGCAGCATGTGACAAAGTGGTACGGGCCGCGGCGCGCCGTCGCCGATGTATCCTTTGCGATCGAGCCGGGCGAGATCGTCGGCCTGCTCGGGCCGAACGGATCGGGAAAGAGCACCATCTTCCGCATGCTCACCGGCTATCTGGTGCCGACCTCCGGTCGGATCGAGGTGGCGGGCTGCGACGTTGTCGCCGACTCGCTCGGCGTGCGCCGCGCCATCAGCTATGTGCCAGAGGATGCGCCGCTCTACGATCACATGAGCGTCGGTGAGTTCCTGCATTTCATGGCGGGCATCAAGGGGCTGCCCGGCGCCAAGGCGCGGACCGCAGTCGATGAGGCCGCCGAGCGGCTCGACCTGACAGAGGTCATGACGCTGGCGACGGGAAAGCTGTCGCGCGGCTTCCGGCAGCGGGTCTCGATCGCGCAGGCGCTGTTGGCGAACCCTGACGTGCTGGTGCTGGATGAGCCGACCAGCGGGCTCGATCCGCATCAGGTGATCGCGGTACGCGACCTCATCCGGTCGCTTGCCGGTCGCCACACGGTATTGATGGCCTCCCACATCCTGTCCGAGATCGAGAAAATCGCCTCCCGCGTGATGATCCTGCTGGATGGCCGGCTCCTGACGGATAATGTGATGACGGAGATGACGCAGGACCTGGCGCTGCGACTGTCGACTCCCTCGCCCGAGGCTGCCGTCCGCCATGCGGCCGAAGGCGTCGCCGGCGTGCGCGACGTCGCGCACGATCCCGACGCCGGCGCAGGCCAATTTCTGATCCGCGCGGCACGCCGCGAATCGCTCGCGGCCGATCTTGTCGCCGCGCTCGTCGCCGCCGATGTCGCGGTGTCGGCGCTCACGGAGTTGCGGCCGGATCTCGAGCGTGTGTTTCTCGATCTCACCAGGCGCCGCGGGGAGGCCGCATGAGAAGCTTTGCGGTCCTGCTCCGAAAGGAAGAGACGGCGCTGTTCTCCTCGCCGATCGCCTATGTGCTGATGACCGTGTTCCTGCTGATAATGGGCTACAGTTTTACGCTCACGCTGTTCCTCAGCCACCAGCCCAGCATGGTGCACATCTTCTTCCAAATGTTCGTGCTGTTCGGGCTCACGGCGCCACTGATCACCATGCGCCTGTTCGCCGAAGAACGGAAACTGAAGACGCTCGAGGTGCTCCTGACCGCGCCGGTGTCGGAAGTCGCGATCGTCCTGGCAAAGTATCTCGCCGCGATGAGCCTAGTCTTCGTCATGCTGCTGCTCTCGGGCGCTTACGCCGCTGCGCTCGCCTGGTTCGGGGACCCCGACTTCGGCCCGATCTACAGCGGCTATCTCGGCCTCCTGCTGTTCGGCTCGGCGCTCGTCGGCACGGGGCTCCTGGCTTCGGCGCTCACGGCGAACCAGGTGATCGCCGCGCTTGTTTCGCTCAGCGCGTTCCTCCTGTTGTGGATCATCGACAATTTCGGCTGGCTCCTGCCGAGCCCCGTCGACACGCTGGTGGTGAACCTGTCATTGTCGGTTCATTTTCGCCCCTTCGCCATCGGCTCGATCTATCTGTCCGACGTCGGTTTCTTCATCAGCGTTACGCTCTTGACGCTGTTGTTGACTGTGCGGGCGCTGGCACGGCGATGATGGCGCGCTTGACCCGAGCCGACATCTTCTTGACCGCGCTTGTGGCCGGTGCTGTCGCCAGCAGTATGCTCGGCTTTGCCGGACTTGGCGAGACGATGTCGAACGGCTTTCTCTTCGCAGCCGGTCTCCTCCTGCTGCTTGCGCTGTTCATGCTGGCGGTCCGGCTTCCGCTGCGCGGCAGCGGATCGCGCGGGTCGGCCTGGGCTACGAATGCGGCCATCGTGGTGGGCGCGATTGCCGTCGTGGCCGGCGCCAATGTCGCGCTTTACAGGCACGACGTGCATCTCGACGTCAGCAGAGAGGCGGCAAACACGCCGCCGCGGCAGCTCACCGACGTTATCGCGCAGTTGCGCACCCCGATCGCGCTCACCTATTTCTACAATGCCGGCGATGCCAATGCAATTGCGCTGCGCGACCTCGTGCAGATCGCCGCGCGCAACCATCCGCTTTTCGCCTTCCGCGCCATCGATCTCGACAAGGAGCCCAACACGGCGCGCGACCTCGGCGTGCGCGCCTACAACACCGCCGTGCTGCAGGCCGAGGATCGCAAGGTCCTGGTCGAGAACGTGATCGATCCCACGCGCCTCGGCTTTGCCGCGCTACGCGTGCTGCGCAAGCGCACCGAGATGGTCTGCTTCGTCACCGGGCATGGCGAGACTTTCCGTCCGATGCCATCGCATTTCCACTACAGCCATGTCGAGACGCTGAAGGGGCATGAGACGCCCGGCGCCGGCGACGTGCTGGAGGCCGCGCCCGAACAGCTCGACCGGTTGGAGCTTGCGCTCAACGAGATCGGCTTCGAAATGCGTGAGCTCCTCACCGCGACGAGCCCGGCGATCCCGCCGGACTGCTCCGTGGTCGCCGAAATCGGGCCGCGCACCGCGTTCACCTCAGATGAGGTGCAGCTGTTGGGCAGCTACCTGAAAGGCGGAGGCCGGCTCCTCCTGCTACTCGATCCCGTGTCAGAGATATCAGGCGATTTCGAACGGCTGCTGCTCAGGCCCGTCGGGCTGTCGAGCGAGGCCGCGATTGTCGTCGACCCCCTCAATCATTTCCGGACCGACGCCGACAAGGTCGCGGTGCCCTATTATCCAAGTCATCCCATCACAAAGCGCCTGGCGCTGACTGTGTTTCCGCAGGCGCGGCCGCTTCTCGTGGCGCAGCCGCCGTTCGGCGTCGGCCTTATCGTGCTCGCAGCGAGCAGCCAGGACAGCTATCTGAAGTCGTCAATGGCAACCGTTGCCGCGACAGGCGAAGCCCGGAGCGTCCAGCGCGGCGCGCAGCCGCTCGCGGTCGCGCTCGAGGGAAACTGGCCCGGAGGGAGCGCGGATAAGCGCTTCCGCCTCGTCGTCGCCGGCACCAGCAAGTTCGCAAGCAACGAATACTTTCCTTACGTCTCCAACGGCGAGATGTCGCTGTCGATGCTGCGCTGGCTCGCGGAGGACGATGCAAGCCCGAGCGTCGCGCCGCAGCCGCTGAAGTTGCCGGAGATCGTGCTGACGAGCCGGCAGATGCGCGACAGCTTCATCTTACTGGAGGTGCTTTTGCCCTTGAGCACCGCTATGTTCGGCATGGTGATGTGGTGGAGGCGGCGGTGAGAGTGCCGGCCGCGAGCGGCAGCGGGCGCTGGCGGATGCCGTTTCTGGCCGCGATGCTGCTGGTGCTGCTCGCCGCGCTGGTGATCAGCGGGCAATGGCCCGAGTTGCGCAGCAAGGTCGCCTTCGCGCCAAAGGGCTGGGTGGCTATTGCGCCGGCCGACGTGCGCCGCGTGGCGATCCGCTCCGGCAGCGACAGCATCGCGCTGGTCCGCCGGGCGACCGGCTGGGGCATCGACTCTGTCGATGCAGCTGCGCCGCCCGAACTCGGCAAGCATCTCGACACCGCGCTGCGCCTGATCAATGTCAGCGACGTCTCGCGCGAGATTCCGGCGAGCGAGCTCACCGCGGCGAGTTTCGCCGAATTCGGTCTCGATCCTCCGGCCGTCGTCGCTGCGATCGAGGCTAGCGGCGGGGCTGCTGCCACCATCAATTTCGGGGCGCTCAATCCGGCGAGCACATCGCACTATGTCCGGCTCGCCGGCCGGCCCACGGTCGCGCTGATGCCGCGCCATGTTGCCGAGGAGTGGCGCGTGGTCTTCGATATCGCGCGCCGCTTCCGCGACCAAGCCGGCGCGAGTGCGGCGAGCCGCGGTAAGGACCTGCTGTTGCCGGTCTCGATGGCGCAGGTCTGGGCAATCGAGATCGTGTTCGCCGGCAAGCTGACCCGGTTAGAGCGGGATGTCGACGGCAACTGGTTCCGTCATCTCGGCCAGCATAGCCATGTCGCCGCCAATGTCACCCATGTCGCCGACCCCGCGCAGGCCCGCATCATCGATACGGCGCTGCGCGCGCTCGACGCAGCCGCCATCGAGACGCGCATCGACCCGGCCGGTTCGTCGCAGCTCGCGGGGTATGGGCTCAACCTGCCGACTCTGATCCTGCTGGTCTTCGCGCGCGACAGTCCGACGCCGCTGGCCCGGCTAGAATTCGGTGCCTCGGCCGATCCCCTCGACCGCTATGCGCGACTTACGCCTGACGGCGCCGTAATCACCGTTGCCGAGTTCGAGATGCGCCGGCTGACCGAGCTGCTGCGCGCGGTCGGAGACGGATCGTGAGATGGACGAGCCACCGGCTGGCGGCTGCAATCCTGCTCGCCAGCGCCCTGCCGGCCGCGGCGCACCAGATCAACCTCGCGACGGCGCGCCTCGGCCTGACCGACGACCGCACGGTCACCGTCGAGATCGGGCTCAAGGGCAGCGACGTCGATCGTCTGGTGGGCACCAGGCTCTATGACGCGAAGGAGGACGCGGTCGATCCCGCCGCGGTCGCTGCCGCTACGCCGGCGATCCTCGCCTATTTGACTACGCATGTGGCAGTTACCAACGCCGCTGGCATCTCGTGCGCCGCAAGCGATGCCGCGATCGTCGCCGATGCCGACGGCGTCATCTTCCGCAATACGTATTCCTGCGCCACCGTCACCGGCGACATCATCTATCGCTCGACGGTGCTGACCGAGAGGGATCCGAATGCGCGGCAGGTCGTACGGGTCGTACAGGGCAAAACCGAGGCGCAGGCGCTGCTCGACGGCGGCAATACCAGCGTGACGCTGTCGGGGCGGGCGCCAGCGCTCGCCTCGACCATGCAGCGCTACCTCGTCACGGGCATCGAGCACATCTTTCTCGGTTACGACCATATCGCCTTTCTGGTGGCCGTCGTGCTTTGGGCCCGACGGCTCATGCCCGTCATTAAGATCGTGACGGCGTTCACGATCGCGCATTCGATCACGCTGTCTCTGGCGGCGCTCGGCGTCGTCGTCATTCCGAGCCGGATCGTCGAGCCGGCGATCGCGGCCTCGATCGTGTTCGTCGCAGTTGAGAACTTCTTTTCGCGGGATATCGATCGGCGGTGGCGCGTGACCTTCGTGTTCGGGCTGGTCCACGGCTTCGGCTTTGCCAGCGCGCTTCAGGAAATCGGTCTGCCATCGCATGCGGTCCTTTCGGCACTCGCGGCCTTCAATATCGGCGTCGAGATCGGCCAAGTCGCGATCGCCGCAACCGTGATTCCGGTGCTGATCGCCCTGGATGGCCTCGCGGCGATCGACAGAGCCAAACCGGCGCGGCCCGCAGCTTTGGTCTATGCGCTGTCGGCGGTGATTACAGTGCTCGGCAGCTATTGGTTCTTCACGCGCGTGCTCGATGCATAGCCATTCAACCGATCGGAGCGGTAGATAGTACCTTCTCTGCAATCTCGATTGCGCATGAGGCGGCATGTGGCGGCGGATCTCTGCGTGCGCCGCGCCGGCGAAGGCCGCCAAGCCGGCCAAGAAGCCGCGCAAGGCGGCCTCCGGCCAGAAGGAAATGCTGATGCCGATTGAGGGCAAGAAGGCCGCACAAGAAGCGACGGCGAGAAAGCCGTCCAAGCCGCAGCGGAAGTCTGCATGATCTTCGAGATACCAAGGAGATTGGAACGAACGGGTTCGTCAAGCGTCGAATCCATGCCCCCGGCCCCCAAAAGCCCGATCCGGGGGAAAACCTACCCCAAGGTTGGCGGTGCGAATGCGCAACATAGCGCAAGGACCGTTTGCGCCCGAGGGAGGGAAAAATGAACAATTGCATATCGGACCGAAGGATCCCGACCGCGGCTGAACGGGAAGCGCTAAAGGTGTTTCGCGACACGCGCGCGGAGGCGCCGGTCTCCGAGCATGAACGCGAGCAACAGGCATTCCATGCAAACCGGGAGCGCCTGAAGGCGGAGCGGATCGCTCGAGAGGCTGCAGCGAACCACAAGCCGAAGACCTAGGCTTGAAGATCGGGCGGGTAGCACCGGTGGCCTGCCAGGTCGAGGCTCGAGACCAAGTACCAACGAGAGCAGTCCGCCAGCAGCGGGTGTAAGGCTTCCAGAGGGTTGACGGTCGCCGGTGGTCGGCCCCGGATTCCTACGGTCGGATCGCTGCGTGATCGTTAACTGTCAGAGATTATGTTTCAGCCTATGGACCTCGAGTACGATCCCGAGCGCGAGGCGTTGCGGCCATGAAGCTCGCCGCCGATGCCGATGGATCTGAACGGCAGAGATGGATCAACGCCGCGCTGGCGTGGATCGAACTCACTCGCCTTCGTGCCTCGGCTCGCCGCGAGCGCGGCATGACGGGCGAGGCGGCTTAGTCGGCCTCGGGCGGACACTTCGGACAAGTGTCGCCGATCGAACCGGCAACGATCGGTGCGGCTGATGCAACGGCGGGCGTCCGGTCATCCGGCTTTGTGGTGGCGCGCGAGGCGCTTTGCGGTGGTCCGTTTGCCCCTGCCGCGCCGGCCCGAAGGCTGAGCGGGAAGCTCGGCGACGACGCTTCGGCGCAGCGCGTCCATGAGGTTGACGACGTTCTCGCGTGATGGCTTACTCGATGGCAGCTGCACTGGGCGATTCGCCTGCTTGCTGCGCAGGATGCGCACGAGCGCTCTGCGGTAGTGATCCTCCAGCATAGCAGGATTGAAACCGGCCGACTCGTCCTGATGATGTGCTGCGTGAGCTTCATCATTTCGGACGGCAGCTTCATTTCCGGAATTTCGCTGAAATAGTCTGCCTCATTTCGGATGTCTTGCGCGAAGCGCAGCGTCACGCCGAGAAGGCCGCGACCTGCCGGTTTGAGCAGAACTGGCCGCTCGCGCGAGGATAGCACGAGGCGCGCAAGTCCGACAACGTCCTCCCGGCTCATTGCGTCTCGAATCACGGCAAACGATTCTTGACTGATCTCCTCGCGCGGCACGATGTAATACGTCTTCTCAAAATATCGCGCATCGATCTGCCCTGCGGGAAGGAAGCGTTCGATCTGGATCGTGCGCGTATTCTGAGGTCGCGGAAGAGGGACGGTTTCCTCCTGCTCCCCGTCTTCATTGTCAAAGTCGGAGGCGCCTTCGTCAGCCATGTCGCCAAGGTCAGCGGGAACGGTTGGCGGCTTATCCAGTGGGGTTGCGGGGCAAGCTCCTCCTCACCAGGCCCTGCGCGCACGCGTCTCGCGCGCTCAAGGTCTTGGTCCTCGACTACCAGAAGGTCGTTTTCACCGACCTCATACCCGCGCGCCTTGTCTGCAGCATCAACGGTTTGGTCCGTGACAGAATCGACCAGTTTGTGTTTGAGGCGATGGCCCGTTCGCCGGTTGACCTGCCGAAATGAGATACGTTCGGCCACTGAGATTGCGGGAAAGAGCGCGATGGGACATGAGACGAAGGAGAGCTTCAGATAGCCCTTCCAGTAGGATCGGGAGGCTGGCACCGGAAACTCCAACGCAACAGGGGTACAAACGCCAAGCCGGTAGGCAAGTCGCGGAATCAACGGCCGGAGAGGACGGGAGTTTCAAGGGCTTGAGAGTCGTCCAGCGTGTCACCGGGACAGCATCGCTCGAAATCGCCCCTGATCAGCGGTTCAAGCTGGTCCTTTCCCTCCGTTGGTCGGCATGACTGACCTACAGTACTCGTTCGGGGGAGCACTGGCACAACAGCGACGGAGGCGACAGTTCGCGAACACGGGCGTGCGGATCGACTTGATCCGACTGATCTGTGCGACCAAACTTAGCTCTCAGAGCCAGTGCTCCGATCTGACTTGCGCATTGGCACCAGCGTTCGCACACCATGCAGGCTACACAGCAAGCGATGAGGAGCCTGTGCGCATTCCCGCACCAATCGCCTATATAGTTCTTTACGTCGCTCTCTACGCGGCGTTCGGCGCCGCATCTCCGTTCTGGCCCCAATTTTTCGAAACGCGAGCTCTGGCGTCTCAGCAGATCGGTCTGATCCTGGCTGCCGCAATGCTGACGCGGCTCGTTTTCGGACCGTTAGTTGCTATGCTGGCGGACCGGCTCGGGTCATTGCGCCTCGTGCTCGCGGGCTGTGCTGCCGCGGCGGCCGCAGCAGCCGTCGCATTGCTTTGGGACGATAAATTCTGGTTCTTGCTTCTTGTCGCGTTGGTTCAGGCTGCCGCTCTTGCCCCCACCACCTCGATCGCCGATGCATTGTCTGTCAATACAGCGAGGCCTCGGTTCGCAGGAAGGCCATTTGAGTACGGGTGGATACGGGGGACTGCATCCGCGGCTTTTGTTCTGGGAACACTGATCACCGGACAACTCGTAAGCCCGGCCGATCTCACTCCGGTTATCTGGATGAACGCTGCCTTCCTGATCGCCGCCGCTGGCGCCACTGCATTGCTACCTGGGCAAGCCCGATCGCAGAGGTCGCGGTCCTTTGTTTTATCAGAGATGAAAGCCCTGATTAGCGTATCCCAGTTTCGCATCATGATCATCGCATCAGCTTTGATCTATGGCAGTCATGCCGTGCACGATGCATTTGCAGTGATCAGGTGGAGCGATGCGGGTATCAGCACCTCGGCGATTAGCTTCCTTTGGTCGGAAGCGGTGATTGCTGAAGTGTTGGTGTTTATGCTGGCCGGTCCACCGCTCCTGGATAGGATCGGCGTACGTGGCGCGGCTATCTTGGCAGCTGCGGTCGGAATCGTCCGCTGGTCCGTAGCAGGCATGATCACGTCGGTATTGCCGCTCTCGCTGATACAGCCGTTGCACGGAGTAACGTTTGCTTTGCTTCATCTCGCTTGCATGCGAGTGATGGGGATCCTGGTGGCAGCAAGCGTGGCCGCAACTGCTCAATCTCTCTATGCGTTTGGCTCGGGGGCTCTAACGGCCATACTAACCTTCTTGTCCGGCGAACTGTATGCTTCTTATGGCGGGGCGGCGTTCTTTCCTATGGCGGCGCTCTGCGTCCTCGCACTCCCATTCGCCTGGTTTGGCTTCGCCAATGGGAGGTGCTGATTCTTCGGTCGAGCGAACTGGGGGCCGTCGCTCTACGCACTGCCAAAACGCAGAATTCGAACTTCGTCTCATGCCTCGGCCAGTTCGGCGCTCTGCACTGACAGCGACGCAGCCTCGAAGTTTCGGCTTAGCTGTCTTCATGCGGGCCTTGCAGACAGGTGTCCCGATCCATTCGGCACGCCTGAATCTCTGATAGGGCACACCTTTCGCCGATGCCCAAATTGAGGTCCGTAACGGCTCAACCAAGGAGCCGGCTTCGGCTAAACATAAAACCGGTCGGTGTGAAGCTTCTGGCTATCTCCAGCGCGCGTTTCTCGCAGCATTCCAGCGCGATCTTTTGGGAAAGCATAACATCTCCGACCGGCAGATTACCACGCGGCATGAAACACAGGCCGCGCGTAGGGCGGCCCTTTTTCGTCGATCTCGCAGACGTTCGTCGAAGCGCCCGCGTAGATCCGATATTGCCTGCCAGTGTCGCCACCGATGACCTCGAAATAGCCTTTTCCGGCGAACTGCGCGCGCTGCGCCGGCGATAGCCACGCCCGCAAGAGCTGCAGCGAGCGGCCCTCCGGAGTTCTCTCGGCGCCGTGTCTGATGATAAGGGCCCGCATCGCTCGCATCCGGGAGCGGCCGCCCGGCGGCATCGATCGAAAACCGCGCATTGCAGAAACGCCGACTTAGCCGCCGACCAGCCGAGGGAAGAAGATGGTTTCTTCCGCGCTCGGGTCGAACGATCGGATCTGCGAGACCTGATCTGGACCAGTCCGGACCGCTGCGGTGAACCCGATATTCGTCAGCTCGTAGAACCGTCGCTCCGCCTTCGCCAGTTCTTGTGCATCGTTCGGGCTGAAAGGATGACGGCTATCGCCGCTATGGTCCATCACGATCTGGATTGCCATGATTAGCTCCTCGGATTGCTGATAGCCTAGGACCTCGACCCAGTATCCGGCCAAAGTCGCGGACTTTCAAGGGAGGAGTATTGCATCGCAATTCGCCGCTGGCCTGCCGAGCGCCGAGGACGCGCGCATGCACCGCAAGCAGTGGCAGCACGCAAGAGAGTGCCGCCACGGTCAAGGTCTAATGACGCCAGCGGATCGCCGCAGACCGCAATGGTCGTGGCTTAGTTCTCGTAGACCGCTCTTATCCGTGCGCACGGCAGGCACTTGTACACGCAGATGCACGGCTTGCTGCTCATCCTTGGCAGCATGGCCAGCAGCATCATTAGCCGCCCGCACGTCTCACAGACTGGAGCTTGTAGGACCATCTTGTCAGAGCCGGTGGGCATCATCGAACGCTGAACACTCGGCCAGCGGCCTTGTCTCCGCAATCGCAACATTCGCACGCGCCATCCTCGAAGCACAATTTAGCTCACTAGAAAGACGACTACGATCATGCACTCCGCACGGCGTCGCCGATCCTGACAACGCCGCCCTGCAAGATCTTGCAATACAGCCCACCGCGATTGATCAGGTATTTGGAGATTGCCTTGCCGGTGAGTTTTTCGACATGCCCACAGGGATCCACAAGCTCGGTCCCTTCCAACATTGTCTCGCCGAGCCAGAACCGCCGGCTCACCAGATGGTTTAGCAGCACGCCTTCGACCGTCACGTTCCGCCGGTGTTCCTCTGGCGCGAGTTCAATGTTCGCCTCATGCTTGAGTGCGATCAGCGTCTCGAACTCAAACAAGGTGATCTGGTCGCCGTCCCTGCGTAGGTGCGAATAAAAGCCTTCCTTCATCAAGTAGCGATCGCCCTCAATGCCTTTGCCAGCGATCAAAGTCACCCCAGACATGGGCACATTGGCAAAAACGCGCGCGAAGTGACGTGAATGCAGCGGACTACGTGGTCCATCCGACTTTGAGCGGTGTGTGTGCCCGTCCGTCGGTGGTCTTGTCCGGCATCGCAATGTCCCTCGACCCGTAACCTGCGCCCAGCCACCATCAGTGTAGGAGAAATACGTAAGTAACCCTTGCGGGTTACAGGCGAGCCGATCCTGACGCCTTCTGCTGCGGGTCGGGGCTGCGAGCCAAGTCTAGTCCCAGGGAGAGCCTGCTTGCCCGGCCAACGGCACTTCCGTGATCGTGCTTGCGCGAGTGAGGCGCGTAAAATCTGAGAACCATCGACGCCGAGCACGACCGCTTCACCATCGACTTTTCGAACTGGGCCTGCATCTCTTCCATCTGCGGCCTCGATGATCCGTCGTGGGAACATTACAAATGCGCTCTTGAGTTCACAAGTGGACAGAGCGAAATCCGGGATTGGGACTAGCGTTCGATTGCATGGCGCACTTCTCACGCGCCAGCCGTCGGACCGCCTGTCCCTATGTCCCCTCCAGCCCCGCACAGAGGGCAGGCTGGTCCGAGGGGGTTGCGCAGGATCAAAGCAAGTCCTCCGTGCCCGACTAGGTTGGAAGCATAGCCGAACAACCTCTTCTCAGGCTGCTGAGGTTATGGGGCTCGGGCTCCTAGGCGGCCGGGCCGCGCTCTTGGGGCCTACTTACCGCTCGTTGAGATCGTTGGAGCCTCGGCGTGTGCACCAGAGATTATGCAGACGATCTCAGCGGGACCGTGCGCTATGCACTAGAGACAACGCGTGCTGTTGCGGTCTGCCCCTTCCATTCTGATGAAACCATCCGCATCGGTGACGATGCAGCCGAAAGCCATGCCTTCGAGCGCGCGAAGGGGATCGTCAAAAGCGACGGCACGAATTGGAGAGGGTTAGACCTCAGGGAGGAAATCGCACGCCAGTTGAGCGCAGCGGCAGATGGTGAGTGTCCTCGCTGCGCTTCACATTGAGCTACACGGCGGCATTGCGACCCCACCAGAAGCCAGCAAGCGCTCTGATCCTCCAGGCGCATCATAGTATCAGCTTGGGATGGGACCAGTTCCAGAATTAACCCGCAACAAGGACATCAAGCTTAATTCTAGAGCGCGATTGCGGCGGCGCTCCGGAGCCTTAGTGTCTCGCACACCGGAAATTGCCCTTGTCCGGTCCCCACCGGCGAAGTGGCCGCACCATCATACTCGGTGCGGCCAGTTCGTCCTCAGCTTGGCACGCGAGCATGAGAGAGCAGCCGGAACGAGAAACGCTTGATCTCATCGAGATGCGTCGCCAACTTACGGCGCTCCGTTCAAAACACTCGGACAATCTTTTGATTGCGTCGTTGTTGAACCGCTTTTTCGTGAAAGTTGCATTTCTAGTAGAGCCAACAGGCCTTGCGGAAGAGCAGTATCTCCGATCGGAATTCGAACGAACGTTGATAAGAGTCAAAGAGATCGCGGCACGGACGAAATCTGACTAAGCCACAAAGACATCGCGCCAGCCTTGATCATTGCGGCTCGTGCTTCTCAGTTCTCTCTCGTGCAGCCAAACCAAGCTCTACTTCCCGAAGCTGCTCAATCAGCATTTGTATAATCTCCTCGTAGTCAGATCGCGATAACGAGCTTATGCCGCGTGATCTCATCTGCTCTTGGAGAATAGTTGCCATCATGGCTTTGACGCTCATTGGCGACCCGTCTGACACTCGGATAGTCATAAAACAATCTGAAGTAGAGGCGGAATGGGATAAATATGCAATGTCCGTAGAATTACGGGCTGCGGCGTGGGGCTTTGGACCACAGACGGAGCAAATCCTCCCCGATAACTCCTTTGGTGGTTTGATCAGTGAGGGCGAATAAGAAGAAGCACCGGATTGTGCCTACTGCGGGACCAGCATGCCGCGAACCTCACTCTTCAGACTTTTTTCCTTGGTGGCCCTCTTCAGCCTCCGCCATTTTGCGTCATCGGCAATCGCCTCCAATGCTCTCCGGGTCTCGGCATCTGAGGCTAATGCGGCCTGCCGCTCAGCGAGGCTTTGAAGACGGCGATATTCGCTCATTCGCTTCTAATTTCCGGTGACCGATCTCGTTCCGAGATCCACTGGCAGTCAATCAAAGGGCCGGTCGTGCTAGGTTCCATAGTCCGGGGCTGGGCAGTCCCTGGCAATTTATCGGTTCTTGCAGAACATGCAGTTCGGGCCTGAGGAGGTCGCCGTCCTCGTCAGGGCCTTTATGAGGCGTGCGTGATCCCGCGACAATGTCGTAGTTGGCGGTGAAGGGCGCAACCTTGATTGCGGCGGCCCCACGGCTGTCACTAGGGTCATGCTTTGGTGCCTTCAAATCCGCAATCCTGCGCCCTTGCTGCCCGAGTCGTCTCGATGTCGTGCCCGTCCAACAACTGAGGCCGCCTTCGCCTTGGCTTCCTCATCGCTGCTGCACCGCAGCTCAAGATAGCTTACTGATGTGCCCCTAATCGTCCAGGATGCATGTCTGTAACGATCGTCTCGTTCCCGCGAGAGGAACTTTAGAGCCACTCTCCGGAGAACCGAAAAGGTCGCAGCACGGCGGCTCCAACTCGCGCTGACAAACATCTTGTCCGGAGGCTGAACGAGAGAAGGCGAGCGACGTTGGTATGGATGGATGACAAAGACCTTCAAGCTCATAATGAACGCGCAATTGTCGTCGTCGGTCTAAGCACGGCGACGCTGATTGCGTGCGTCGCGCTGTTACGTGGAATTACGGGCAGCAGCGCTAGGCCGTTGCTCCGTAGGCGAGGCACTGCCTCAACACCCTCTCTGTAGCTCGATTGCCGAGGGCGAATCAGAAGCACCGGATCGCGCCTATTGTGATTGAAACGCGATTTGAAGCTGCAACGAAAGCCGAATCGCGCTTCGGAAGTAAAAATTGGTTCTGCGTCATAATCATAATGACTCCGACGCAAAAATAGAAAATAGAGTAGAAAAAACCAGAAATCCAGAAATAAAGTGTTGGGAGGAGTCGGTGGACACTGTGAATCGCCTGCGCGCGATGGCATCGCTGTGCCGTCAGACCGCCGCGCATCATCCAGATAGAAATTGGAAACTGCTCGCCGAGGCTGAGTATTGGGAGCACTTAGCCAATGATGCTCGGCTCGATCACACGTGCACATCTGGCGTCTCGCTCCCAGCAATTGGAGACCATGCGAACACCACGCAATCGGCGCGCGGTGTGGCGGCATGCGCGCTTTCGGTTTATCCAAGTCCCTTCGACGGCCACAACTAGCTCTCAGTCTTTGAAGAGCGTTCTGTTATGAGAGGACGAGGCAAACTTACTCGCGGGGGTACGAGCGAGTCAGCGGTTGGAATAGCAGAGTACATCACGAAATAAGCTGGAATATTTTTTGGCAGGGTTGCGTTCATGGATAGCGTAGAGCGGTGCTTTGCCGCAGTCACGGCAATCGGTTTCTTTGTGACCGTCGTCGGGATGATATTGCTGCAAACGGTCTAATTTTTAATTCTGCGCGAACAGGCCAGCTCGCGGCAGGGGGCCGGGCTTTGGGCTGTAGGTCAGCCAGGCTTTGCTCAAGATCAGTCGGGGACTACTTCTTCAACAGCAGTCCCGACGTTCGCGCCATGCGCCTCACCGATCCGGCGTGGCGGCCAAGTTCGGCGGCTATCCTCGATGTGCCAAATCCCTGCCGGGCGAGCCTGACTAATCGTCGGACCTCCTGCTCGGCCCATTGCTTTGGCTTTGGTGTTTTCACGTATGCGAGCGCCGGATCGCCGTTTTTGAACCCATGGCGGACATCGCTGCGTTGAGCTATATTGGCGCAGGAGCCAACGTCACTTCGCGATCATCAGATGAGTCAGCAGGACGGTGGCGGGTCGGCGCTAATGCGCCCGAGGTGCAGCAACCGTAATAGTGACAGGAACCGTTCCTCGAAATCGAGCGACCGCGTGATCGACGTTGCTTAGGAGGACGGAGGTAAGCCTCGTCTCCATCCTCTATTCTAGGGAGGCACAACAGCAGGGAGCTAACATCATGCGCGCATTTGGAGCTGTATGTTTCTCACTATTACTGTCGGCAGTTCCTGCGAGTGCAGCAGATCAAAATCTCAAGGAGGAGATTGGGAAGATAGCTTCAGCATACGAGCAATACTTCGACAAACAAGATGCTGCCGGGATTACGTCACTTTATACGAAGAACTACCTGCGTGTTACTGAGAATGGAATTGAGCCCGATAATACCAAATTTTATGAGGGCGGTTTCAAAGCTGGACTTAATCGCCTCGAGGTAAAGGTGACGGACGTTCAGCCGTTGTCGGAAAACATGGCCCTATCAACTGGCGAAGCTCACATTACTGGAAAAAGTGAGAAAGGTGATCCCCTAGAAATAACCGCTATTTGGACTGCTCTTGATGTTCGTGAGAATGGGCAATGGAGGATCCGTATGCTGACGTCGGCTCCCAAGGCAGCGCCGCCGCAGCCGCAACAAGCGGGGACCACGGCGACTACAACGGGGAACGCGCCGAGTGGAAAATAGCGTCTACCCGAGAGTAGTTCGTCGTAACCGGCTTTCGCGCTTAACGGGCGGAGGGAGCAACTGAAAGGTCGGTCTTGCGGGCAGTAGGCCGACTACTCGCATCGGCTGCGTGAGATCAAGGAGCCTAGCCTCTCGAAAATAAAGAGGATGGCGCGGCTCCTTGATCGGCCGAACAATCAGCTTCGAGTGAAGACCGGCAGCATCGAGTAATCTGGCCCATCGCCGACAAAATACTTGCATGTCTCCCTTTGCGCCGTTCTCGGGGCTAAGCAGAGATTGTGATGCAAGGTCTAGTAAACGCACTGTCGGACCCAGTAGCCACCGCTCACTCGTATCCACTGGCATGGGCTCGGCGGGGGCTCTTTGATGATCGACCAACCATGAATATCGATGTTTGTTGGCGCGGTGACGCCGCGCCAAGAGACAGCGTTCGCTTCGGAGGAATGGAAGACCAAAGCTCCCATGAAGCAGGTAGCGGCTACATTGCACAGCAACAAACGGCTCATTTGTCAGATCCCGGTGAGACGTTGAACCCTCGCCGATGCTACGCGAGCCGCCGGGTTTTATCCACACCCACAACGAGCGGTATGCCGCTCCGGGCGCCCCCCAAACGTGGAATTACGGGCGATTGGCGCTACGTTGCGTTGCGAAGCGCGGGTTTTGTGAGATCAGGCGCCTCCTGCTGGGCGAGCCTGACCAATCGTCGGACCTCTTGCTCGGCCCATTGCTTCAGCTTCGGTGTTTTCATATTGAGCGCGACCTGCAAGTCGGAGAAGGTTCTCGGTCGATAAAGATCGTCACGGCGAGAGAGGTGATATGTAGCTTCGGTCTAACTGTCGGTTTCGCCGCGCCATCGAACAGCACCGTCACGCCGGAGGTGCGAACACTGGTCTCGACAATGGTGCCGGTCTTATGGGCGAACTCTGGGAGCCAAACGATCCCCAGCTCGCTCAACTTGAAGCGACCGCCGACAACAAGCTTGTCAGGCTGCTGAGCGCTCATTTGGGACCAAACCCGTCTCATTGTGAGCCGACAAGACGTTTCTGTCGGCTTGCCTTCCCCTTCGTCTTTTGCTGTGACGAATTGAACTCCGACGTGAGACCCATCCACCCAAATCAGCTCGCAGCGCCGTTGCGACGATGTCGCCGGTGCTCAAATTTTGCCAGCCGCACAACGCGAAGTCTAACACGTACCGCTCGCGGCAGAAACTGCCTGACATTCTCGCCAACATCGCCGCTCTCTTGTCGCGAGTTCAAGCTCTCGAAATTCAGACAAAGGATGACGCTCGTCAGGCGATCTTCCTTCTTGAACTCGCGAATGGCTGCATCCGGTTGATGGTCGGACAAACCCCACTGAATGTGACAACCAGAACCACTCCACTGGCTCAGTCGGCGCGGATCGATCTGCTGATTGCAGAGACGCGCAGAGAGGCGACCTGTTTATTTGAACCAACTGATTTGAAATCGTGGATTGCAGATGACAGAGAACAATCGAAAGGCACACCGCGTTCAATTCGAACACAAGCACATCATGAGCATCATGGGTGTTGATGGCACGTGGCGAAGAAGCTGCATTCTCATCGACGCCTCGGCAAGCGGTGCAAAGCTTGAGGTCGTGGGCTCAACGGACCCTCTCAAGGCGCAGGAGTTCTTCCTAGTTCTGTCGTCCTCTCTATTTGGTTCGGCGGGAGTGCCGAAAGGTCGCAAGGAGAAATACGATATACGCGAGTATAAAAAAGCCATGACAACCATGGCCGCGCGGCCCGTCGTTAGAATGTTCAAGAACTTACGCCAAACTGTTTGACAAATACTTACGAGGTTGCGAGCGGCAGGTACCGTAGTATGGAGGTTGCGTCGCGAACAATATCGAACTCGGCGAGAATGGCTGTGCCAACGCGCAGACCCGAGGTTGACACGCGCCACAAGCGACCATGCCGGTTTACTGGTGGCGACGTTGCCCTAGATCGCGCCCGAATGGGCGCAAGCGGTGTTTGAACTAGATCGGTCGCTTCTTCGCAATCGGGAGAGGTCGGACGTAATAGCCTTGCGTCTGAACCTTGGACCTAATCTCGTCGCTTACTCTCGCAATTCGTTTTCTGCTCTTGCGCCATTTGTTTGATGCGTACGCCGCGGGTATTGCGGCCCCTGTGTTTAGAACGAGCAAGTCCCGCTTGCCATTGCGATAGACATCAAACACTTTGCGTCTCCGCTGTTTGCATTAGGTAAGCGTGAAATATGTTTCGGTCGTAGCAATGGACGGAACGAGCTTAGTACCTTGAATGGCGAAGCTGGTTGTAAATCTGCAACGGCCGCGAGTTTACTTCACCACGTTCCGGATTTGGAACGAGCTGACGCAGGTACGGACCAGAGTACCGAATTCCGCCACATGAGCGTGAGCATATGCGCAATGCACCAAATCCCCCGCTGCGATCATTGCGCAGCAGAGTTCGCGCAAGAAGAGCTGACCGTTCTTGCGCCACCGGCCGGTGACGGCGAACTGATCTGCGCGCGGTGTATTGAAATCAAGCTGCGTCGAGCCATCGCGGAGCTAGCGCGCGGTGATTGACTGACGCATCATCGTCATCTCGGTGGCTGGCTTCTGTGTTGCGGATCACGGGTACGGGATGGCGGCTTGGTTGGTGGTCAAGCTGTGGAAACTACACATAAGCAAGCCGAGTAAGGGCGCGGCCCGCAAAGTGACCGCGAGCCAATGCTCATCAGGGTCGGACTAGTTCAAGCGGGAACGCCGGATAGCCTTTACCGGGCTCATACGACAAGCCAAGAAAGGCATGGGTTATCATGGTGGTGTTGAAGCTCGCGCCTTTCAAGAAACGCTCGACGTTGACGCTATCCAAGAACATCTCGTCGGTGTGAATGACCAGGACATACCGTTCGTAAGATCGGGTTAGCTTTGCCGAGTTTTTTGCCACCAGCAGGATCCCGGCAAAACCCCCTCGCGCGATAATCGCACTGGTTGGTCTGCCAGTGAAGGGGCAAGTTATACGAGCGCACCGAAACACCTGGAAAAGCTTAGCGGTGGCCCGGTGGAATTGCTCAAAATCCAGCTGGCGACACGATAGGCGCGAGCGCGCCGCGAAAACAGGGAAGTAACGTCTCGCAACGCTGCCAGAAGATAGAAAGTAGACAGTTATTTCAATGATATATGAGTTCGCGGTTTTGTTCTGAATGGCGCACCATTTCCCCACCATTCAGTACAAAGCCGCGAACCATTGCCGAGCCCCCGTCGGCCTGTTCGGTCCCCGACCAGCGTCTGCGGCGGTGATGTCGTCCGACGCCTCAGCGGATAGCGGCCTGCCGCTCCGGTCCGTGTCCCCTGGGCGCCACTTCGACCGCCGAAGCCAAAAGGCCCGGCTGGAGCAGGACGGTGAACTCTTCGAGCGATAGCGGCGGAGAGAAAATAAAACCTTGCGCCATGGTCGCGCCGTTTTCAGCCGCGAACCGAAGGTCTTCGGCCGTTTCGATGCCTTCTACGACCGTTTCGAACCCCAATTCGTCCGCAAGTCCGAGCGCTAGGCGAAGGATCGTCTGCTTCTCGCGGTCTTTGGCGACACCTGCGACAAGCGTGCGATCGAGCTTCACAGCGTCGAAGGGGAGCCTGGCCATCGTCGCAAGATTCGAATAGCCGGCACCGAAATCGTCCATTGCGAAGCGTATGCCCAATTGCCTGAGCAGGCTTATTCTCTCGCGCACGACGTCAGGATTGCGCATCGCGACCGACTCCGTGACCTCGATCTCGAGGTTTGGTGGCGGGAAGTCGGCCTCGCGAACGCTCGTGACGATATCCTTGATGAACAGCGGGTCCTCGATTTCCGTCGCCGCGACATTTACGGCGAGCACGAGGTTCGAGCCGGCCCGGATCAAGCCCCCGATTTCGGCGAGCGCGCGCCTGAGCACGAAGCGGTCGATCTCCATGATGAGGCCGATCTCTTCCGCGATCTTGATGAAGCGCTGAGGAGGAATGTTGCCCTCCTTCGGGTGATGCCAGCGCGCCAGCGCCTCCACCCCCAGGATGCGGCCATCCACGCAGGACACCTTGGGCTGGTAATGGACGACGAGCTCTTCATTGCGGATCGCCAAGGCGAGATCGGTTTCGAGCGCATGCCGGGCACGGGCGACCTCTGCGAGATCCGGAGTGAAGAAGGCATGGGTATTGCGTCCCGAGCTCTTCGCGACGTACATCGCAAGGTCGGCGCGGATCAGGAGATCGTCATAGGTTGTGCCATGGGTGGGACAGATCGCAATGCCGATGCTGACGCCGATGGTCGCATGGTTGCTCTGGAGCTTGAAGGAAACCTGCAGCGTCTCGATCATCTCGCGGGCACAGAGGCTCGCGGCCTCGACCGTCTTCACCCCAGCGATGATGGCGACGAACTCGTCGCCCCCGACCCGGGCGAGCAGACCTTTGCCGGCAGCGACCTTGGACGTCAGCAAATTGCTCAAGCGCTCGGCCACCATCCTGAGCAGCTCGTCGCCAGCCTTGTGCCCGAAAGTGTCGTTGATGGATTTGAAGCCATCGAGGTCGAGGAAGAACAGCGCTACGCCTTCTTCCGCGTCGATGAGCGCCGGCGCATCGACGCGCATCTTCTCCCGATTGGGAATGTGGCTCACCGTATCGTAGAAAGCGAGCTGACGAATTCTTCGCGTGCTGGCCTGCAAATGCGTCAGCATTCGCTCGAATGCGAGGCCGAGACCGCGAACCTCGCCGATGCCCGATGCACGGAACGGAACGTCGAGATTGCCTCCTGCGATGTCCTGGGCGGTCTTGGCGAGCGCCGAAAGTCCTTTCGTGAGGTGCCTTACGGCGGCCAATAGCGCGACGACCAAGGCGCCGAGCGCCAGCGCCGCGGATGCTAGAAACTGCCACATTAGCGAACGGGTATGGGCTGCGCCGATCTGGAACATCTGATCGCGTGTCGTCGTCACGAGCGATGCGCTCGCGAACGTACACACCTTGAGCGTCGCCTCATATTCGACACAGCGCGCGACGTAGTTGCCGTCATCCGAGCGCTGCAGCCCGCCCGAACGCGTCCTGGCGCTGCTGAATTTCACCCCTTCAGGCCCCGCGGAAGATACGATCTCGCTGTTAGCAGTGATGATGACCACGCCGGCGTTAGCTAGCGAGGTGAAGTTCTCGAGAGTCCGCTCCGTGCGCCCGAGCGGTCGGATGGCGACAAGCGCGCCGATGAGGTCGCCGAAGTCGTCGAACACGGGCTCGATTGCGGTGTGCGCTATAGTGTGGCGCTGCGGCAGGCCGAGCGCTGACAATTCACCCAATTTGAGCTCATAGGTGCCTTCCTCACCCCGCGGATGCGAGCGGCTATTGTCCTTGAGGATCGCCCTGAGATTGACAGTGAGGTCGGTCCCCTCGATCGCCCCGTTCAGAGCGAGGAGGTCGAGGGGCGTGTTGGCACCGATCACGCGGCCGGCTTCGTCGAAGGCGATCAGCCTTTCAAAGCCGGAGGTCGAAGCAACGGTGCTGAGCAGCTCGCGAATAGTCACATCGTTGTTTGAGACGACCGCCTTGGCGACATCGACGCGCTGAGCGATCTGACGCAGGCGTGATGCGGTTTCCGCGCCGAGGACCTCGATTCGCGCTCGCGCCAACTGCGCCTCGCCGTCGAGACGATGAGCGAGCTGGTCTTCCGAGAGCTCACCCAGTGCGGCAGCCTGCTGGCTCAGTTGCTGCTGCAGGCGTAGTGCCGTCAAGCCTCCGATGAGGCCGAGTCCGAGCACGCCGGTCGCGAGCACGACGGCAACAAGGCGCATGGCGATGGAGGAGGGGAAACCCGGGACCCCGGACGGAACGGCCCAACGACGCCAGCGGGGCGGCGCCCTCGATGCCTTCGCCATATCGGTGTCAGTCGCCACCACTGCCAGCACCCTGAACTTAGGGGCCGATCAATCTCGCTCACTGAGGCCCCGACTGAGTTGTCTTCCGGGCGCCGAATTTAGGCGAGTGAAACCCTCTAAATCGTCTATAAATCGATATTTTGTGGCTAGTTAATTACCAAATGGTTTTTCGAAACCATCAGATTGTGTGCTTTCACTTTCTGTTCGCCACACTGATGATTCCAAAAGGCGCGGCGTTGCGACAACAGAAGGTTTAGGTTTCTTTGCCAGATTGTGCACCTCGTGATTTGAAGGGGTTCGCAATGGCCTTTTCGCGGATAATGGCAGCCCTTTTGGGCCTTTGCCTTGCGGGGGTGAATGCCGCTGGCGCCGAAACACGCAAGCTCGACATCGTCGGGACCGGAGACGGCATCGATGTCCTGCGTGCCATCGCAGCGAGCTTCATGCAGCAGGAAGGATCGGCACAGGTCGAGGTCCCGCCGAGCATCGGTTCTGGCGGAGGCATCGCGGCCGTGGGGTCCGGTAAGGCGACCCTAGGGCGCGTCGCACGCCGCCTGACCGACGCCGAAGCGGCTTCCGGCATCGTCTACAAGGCGATTGCCCGCCTTCCCTCGGCTTTCATCGTCCATCCCGGCTGCGGAGTGAGTGCCGTCACAAGCGCTCAGCTCGTTGCGATCTATTCGGGCCGCCTTTCGAATTGGAAGGAGCTGGGTGGCGCCGACATGCGTATCCGCGTCGTGCGGCGCGAGGACCAGGACAGCACTCTCACCGTGCTAAGGGCCAGCATGCCCGGCTGGCATGATCTCGAGATCACCGAGAAATCGAAGATGGCAACGACCACACAGGAAGCGATCGAGACGGTTCGCGATGTTCAAGGCGCGATCGGCTTCGGTCCCTTCTCGCGGCCATTGGAGCAGGGGCTGACGGTGCTTCGCGTGGACGGCCACTACCCGACGGATGCGGATTATCCCTCGAGCGTGGTGCTGGCGCTGATCTATTTAAACACACTGCAGGATCCGGAGGCCCTGGCCTTTCTACGCTTTGCCGATGCGCAGAAGGCAGCCGACGTCATCACCAGCCTCGGTAGTCTGCCCGTCAAGCCGTAAGGCGCCGGGGCTCGGCGGCCGCCGGCGCTGCTGAACCCGGCATCGGCTCACAGACCGGGGCGATGAGGCTGCTCCCGGCTTCGCCATAGACGGGTGACTTTGTCCATCAGCGATGGGGTTTGAGAGCTCGGCACGAAAGGATCGGCATAGCACTGCGCATTGGCCGAGCGCGCCTTGTTCTTCACGATCTCGACGAGACCAACAGGGCCGGCGACGTAGACCGTATCCTCCAGCCCAAGCAGGGGCAGGTAGTGCGATGGGCGCCCGGGCCTGATCGGCAGGGTAGACCCGACCTCCGTCGTCGCGACGACGTCGCGGACACCGTCGTCGATCAGCCATTGCAACGAGGGAAGCATATAGAGATTATCGGCATCCCGGCTGCCGGCGACGACCACCATCTCGCGGTTGCGCTGGGTCGAGCGCGCCGAGCGGGCGAGCGCCCAGATCGGGGCCCAGCCTGCTCCGCCGGCGACCAGCACCAGCGGCCCCTGGCCCTGTCGTAGATAGGCTTGTCCGAAGGGGCCTTGCACATGCGCCGCATGGCCAGGCCTGATGGCTTTGCCGAGTTGCCTCGACACGGTGCCGTCGGGCAGGCGCCTGATGTGGAAGACGAGTTCGACTTGCTTGAAGGAACCATCGAGCCTGAAGGTCGGGCTGTACTCGCGCGCAGGATAGCCGGAAAACTTGACGCGCACATATTGGCCCGGCCGAAACTCGAGCGGCGCTGAAGTCGTCAGCACCACTTCGGCGATCTCCGGCGAGAGCTCTTTGATCTCGGTGACGGCGCCCGCCCGCTTCATCGGCAGCGGCAATTCTTCGAATTCGATCTCGGCATCGCCTGCGACCGCGGCCTGGCAAGCGAGCACAGTGCGGCCGTGGCCCGAGCCGCCGTCATCGACCGAGCCCGAAATGACCGTCACCCGGCAGCTCTGACATTGTCCCGATCTGCAGTCGTGTGGAACGAGTATCGAGCCGCCGAGCGCCGCGTCGATCAGGCTTTCGCCGGCGCGGGCTTCGACGGGCTTGCCGTTGATGACGAGCCGACAATGCCTCTTCATCGCGAGGCCTCTAGAAGTGGCCTCCGGTCGAGCACGTCGCCGATCATGAGAGCCCTATTTCTGCGGCACGACCCGCACCGGGCGGTTATGGGTCGCATGCCGCGTCTGTGCATGGTCGAAGACGGCGACCCACATGTAGAGATCGCGGCCCGGCACGAAGGCTTTGTCATATCTGCCATCGCTTTTCATGTTGCGCGTCAGCTCGAGCGTCCAATGTCCGTTGCTCCATTTTGAAACCCCGGTGATATTGGCGCGCTCTCCTTCGTTGTCGCCGGCAATAATCACGCCAGGCAGGATCGTGCCAACGGGAATCCTCGCGTCGGCCTCTGGCGTGTAGGGTTCGCTCTCCGATTCGAACATGTACCAGCGGCCGTTCTCGTCGTCGCTGCTGTTGGGATCAAGATCGAATTTGCCGAGGGCTGCGACCTGCGCCTTCCAGTCCTTGGGAAGCCGCAGAACCGTGACCGGTCCTTTGTCGTCCCGGTGGATGAACTTGAAGTTGTACGAATAAAGAGTGCGGCCAGGCTTATTCCAATAGCCGCCCTGATAGCGGGCATCGTAATTCTGCTCGTCCAGGGTTGGGGCGTAGGGCGGGCCGATATATTGGCTGTCGACGCGCCCGAGCATGCCCCCGCGCGACGCCTTCCACTGCCACATGTCTATGTAGCTGCCATCGGTCGTGAAGTGGAAGCCCCGGCCGTTGATCGGCATCGGTTTGCCGGGCAGCGGGTTGGCGCCGAGATCCGTCGCGCCTGCGCCGCCTAGCGATGGATTATCCGAGAAAATGACCGACAGTTTATCCTCGTAGAAGTCGGCGGCGTCTTGCAGACCCGCACGCTCGTCGAGGGCGTGCCAGCCATCCTCTTGCTTGATGATCGGAATGCGGCGGAGGGAGCGCGTGGGATCCTCCCAGCGGAAGGCAAAATAGATCTTCTGCCCGTCGTGCAGGGCGCGCACTTCCACGAGCGATTCGCCCGATCCGCCGAGATTGGCACCTTGCTGCGTGCGAATGAAGACGGGGAGCGCGCGCGACCAGGCGGGATCTCCCATGGCGCCGTCGAGCTTGGGCGCGGCGTCCACCCGCGCGACGACGAGCGTATCGCGCGTCGCCCAGTCGAGCCCGGCAACGCCGCACGCGACGACCACCCCGATTGCAGCGGCGACGAGAAGAGGCCTCGGCAGCACGGCCTTTGTGATCGCGAGCGGCGTCGGCCGAAACACGCGGAGAATCTGCTGCCAGCCGCCATAGAGATAATGCGCGGCGGCATGCGCGAAGATATAGGCGAGTGCGACGAAGGCGGCGATCGAGTGGAGATAAGCCCACCAGCCGCCATAGCCGAGATACATCATGACGCCCGTCCCCGTGAGGAAGGTCACGAGCGCATAGACGAACCAGTGCAGGATGACGTTGGCGGCTCCCCACTTGAGGCGAGCCGGGGCGCGCATCGCCAGGATCCGCGTCTTCTTGGGGCTGTTGCGCTCGACGAGGCCGCTGCGCGCGAGGTAGGCGACGTAGGCCGCCCCGCAGAAGAAGAGGGCGAGCCCCGCGATGAAATGCCAGGAAAAGATCTCGCCCTGCGGCAGGACCGGAGCAAGCCATTTCGAGAAGGGGGCGTGCAGCGCGTCCGCTGCGATGCGGATGCCGGTAACGAGGCTTACGATAAACGCGAGCGCGGTCGCCCAATGGAGGATTATCGTCCCGACGTCAGTACGTGGCGGGCTTTCTCGAGTCTTTGTTTGAGCGATGCGTCTCTCGGTCAAGGCAGCGGCGTTCTTTCGAAGCGGTGACTTCGTTCATTGCATAAAGCTTACCCGCGGTAAACCAGCAGTTGCGCCAGAAAGGCTGCGACGCATTGGGGATTGGGCGCTCTGGTGCGGAGCAGCTCAGAGCGCGGCCGCTGCGCGGGTCGCTAAACCACGTCTATTGTAGGCCGCGCGGAAACCGTTGGGGGGCAGGTGGTCAGTGAGTCGATCCTGCCCCACAGATTGAATTTATATAATAATTTCAATTATATACGAGTTCGTAATTTTGTTCTGACTGGTGCGCCAAAGCCGCGATACTCAGGCGCAAAATAAGCCATATCGCGCCGTTGCTTCCGTTCCGCGTGCATGACGAGCGCATGGCTCCCCTCAACGCCTGTTCGAGCGACGATCGCGAGAGGCGCCTGGCCGTAAGTCAGTGATGCGCCGAAACGCTCCTGACGGTCTCGGTGAGCATATCACCCGACGCGGAATGGCCGACGTCACCCAGGCTGATGATGCCGACCATCCGCTTGCTCTTGTTGATCACCGGCAGCCTGCGGACCTGCAGCTTCTCCATATGATGCATCGCCTTGGCAAGGTCATCGTCATCGCGGCAGCAATGGATACCCTCGGTCATCACGTCGCGCGCTGTCGCACGGCCGGCATCGAAGCTGTGGCTTGCGAGCCCTTTGCAGACGATATCGCGGTCGGTCACCATTCCGACCAGCTTATCGTCCTCGCCAATCGGAATGCAGCCGATATCATGCGCCCGCATCAGTTTGGCAAGCTCGGTGATTGGGGTGTTGGGGCTGACCCAGTCGACACCCTTGTGCATAACGTCTTTGACTTTCATGGCGAGCCTCCGTGGGTTTCAAGTGCGTTGATGCAATGCAGCGGCACCCCCATCTTCCCACTCCGACGGCCAACTGCAGACACTCTTGCCGCCACCCTGCTGAACAGTATGACGGCGACTTCGCGGCCAAAGTTCCCGCCCAGGATCGCGAGGCCAATGGGCGATGCACAAAATCCTCAATCATGCGCGCTGAAGTGCCCGTGCGGTGCGTTGACCGTCAGGCGTGCAAACTGCGCGCGACCCATATGAAGCAGCGTCTCATGATCGCCGGCTTCCATGTAGATGTCCGGCTGTGTCTCGATGCTGTCGTCGACGATCATATCCAATCCGTAGCATTTGCCGACGGCAGGAACTGCACCATGCGCACAGTCGCTGAACAGCCGATTGATCTCGGTTTCATCGGCCATACGGACACTGTCGCCGAGGCTTGTCCTCAGGTCCGACAGGCGGAGGTGATGCGATGCGGGCAATATGGCCAGCATGTATCCGCCGTCGCGCCGCAGTACGATGCCCTTGGCGAGGCGGTCGCCCGAGATATGGCATGCCTGCGCTGTTCGAGCGGACGTCATGCTGAGTTCGTGCGGGATGATCTCGTACTGGATGTTCTCAGCGGCGAGGTATTTCTGGAGCGTGGGAGCAATGGCCATGGCGTCACCTCCGAAGCGGATTGGAAACCATCCATCGTGAGGTCGACCCGCAGACTCTCGCCATACGATGGGCGGCTGCCTGACTATAGAGCCAACATAGGTCTTCCATCCGCAAGCTGCAATTCATCATCCTTGACCAAACATCATAGCGGGATGGCCGCGCTTCATTTGGGCACATCAGGCCAAGTCAAAATTATATAGTAATTTCAATCACATAAGAGTTCGCGGTTTTATTCTGGGTGGCGCGCCAAGTCTGCGCTCTACCAGCACATTGTACGATACGGCTCCGCGGCCGCAGCACCATCTCGGGCGATGAGTGACTGATTGCGTTGGCAGCATCGCCGAGCTTTCCGCTTTGCGTTGCTCCGCGCGCGCCGGGGCTTCGCCCACGTGCGTCCCTCGCCGTGGGCGTAATCCCGGCCCGAATCAAGCGGCGGATGCCCGTCATTTGCGCTATGATCAGGCGCATGACGATCCGGATTGCCGGACCCCAACGCAAGGCACCACGACCAAGTGGCGTGGTCACGCTAACCGTTGCGGCTGTCGTCGTTACGATTTGCTTGATCCTGCTCGCGCTCGGGAGCGATTTCCTGGTCGACTGGCTATGGTTTTCGTCGGTCGGCTATCTGCAGGTCTTCTGGATGACGATCGGCGCTAAAGCCGCCGTCTTTGTCGCGATCTGGACAGCAACTGCTCTCGTACTTTGGGTGAACGGGTGGCTCGCGCTGCGTGTCGCCGGCAAGCGGTCGACACAGCTTGCGGCGGCGGTATGGCAGGCCGCGGGCAGCGCGCCGCCCAATCCGCTTGCACAGTGGCGTGATCGCTGGCCGTGGCGCTCGATTATCGCGGGCGGGGCTGTCCTGATCGCCCTTCTCGTCGCAGCGGCCGAAGTAGCCAACTGGGGCGCCTTCCTGCGGTTTCTCTATCAGGTGCCATATGGCGCTGACGAGCCGCTCTACAGCAAGGATATCGGCTTCTATCTGTTCTCGTTGCCCGCCTATATCCTGATCAAGAACTGGATGATGCTCACGCTCGCTCTGAGTGCGCTTGTCGCCGGAACGATCTACTGGGCTCACGGCGATATCGAATACGACTCTCAACATCGTTCAATGTCGCCAACAGTGATCGGCCACGGCTCGGCGCTGCTCGGTCTTTTCTTCGCGGTGAAGGCCTGGTCCTATAGTCTCGATCGCTATCTGCTGCTCTACGGCGACAACGGCGTGGTCGTCGGCGCAAGTTACACCGATGTCCATGTGGGGCTGCCGGCCCTGTGGCTGATGATCGGACTTTCGATCGTCGCGGCTCTCGCCACGTGGGCGAACTTGCGGACGCGCAGTTACCGGCTTCCTGTCGCCGCGTTCCTGCTCGTCGTCCTCGGCACCTTCGTGCTGTCCGGCGTAGCCCCCGTTCTGGTCTGGCAATTCTTCGTCAAACCAAGCGAGTTGGATCTGGAGAAGCCCTACATCGAGCGCAATATTGCGCTCACCCGGCAGGCCTACAATCTGGACAAGATCGCAGCCAGGCCCTTTGCGGCCGAACAGAAGCTTACCTCCAAGACGCTCGACGCCAACAAGGCGACAATCGACAATATCAGGCTGTGGGACTGGCTGCCTCTGTCGGACACCTACGCGCAGCTGCAAGAGATCCGCACTTACTACAAATTCCATGATCTTGACGTCGATCGCTACTGGCTCGACGGCTCCTACCAAAGTGTGATGCTCTCGGCACGCGAACTGCGGCCCTCCTTGCTGCCGCCGAACGCCCAGACCTGGGTCAACCGCCACGTGCTGTTTACTCATGGCAATGGTGCGGTGATGAGCCCGGTCACTCGCAAGAGCACTGAAGGACTGCCGCTCCTCTATTTGCGGGATATCCCTCCCGTTGCGGATGGAGGCCCCAAAATCCACGAGCCGCGCATCTACTACAGCGAACAGAGCAACAACTACGTCATCGTCAAGGGGAGCACACCTGAGTTCGACTATCCGAAGGGAAAAGACAATGTCTACGCGGCTTATGACGGCACGGGTGGCATTCCGATAGGAGCGGCGGTGTGGAGAGGCCTGTTTGCCTACTATTTCAATGACCCGAACCTGCTGCTCTCAAGCTACATCACCACAGACAGTCGGATCATGATCCGCCGCAATATCGGGGAACGGGTACAAACGATCGCTCCGTTCCTCAGGCTCGATCACGATCCTTATCTGGTCATCAGCAATGGGCGGATGTTCTGGATGCAGGACGCCTACACGGTGAGTTCCTATTTCCCCTATTCGCAGCCAGCGCAGGATTTCGATCTCAACTACATCCGCAATTCTGTGAAGGTCATCATCGATGCCTATAATGGGACCGTCGATTTTTACCTCGTCGACACCGGCGACCCGGTCGCGGCGACTTATCAGCGTATCTTTCCGAGCTTGTTTAAGTCGTTCGAGGCGATGCCTCCGGACTTGCAGAAGCACATTCGATATCCGGAGGATCTATTCCTGATCCAGGCGCGGCTCTATCAGACCTACCATATGGAGGCCGCCGACGTTTTCTATAACCGCGAGGATCTGTGGCAATTCCCGCGCCAGCCAGGCGGCGGCGGCATTGCAACGATGGCGCCGTACTACATCGTCATGCGGCTGCCCGGAGAGCCGCAGGCTGAGTTCTTCCTCATGCTTCCGATGGTGCCCAGCCGCCGCGACAATATGATCGCCTGGCTCGCCGCGCGCTGTGACGCGCCCGATTACGGCAAGCTGATCGTCTACGAATTTCCCAAGGAGAAGCTCGTCTACGGGCCGTTCCAGATCGAGGCGCGGATCAACCAGAGTACCGAGATATCGCAACAAATCACGCTGTGGAATCAGATGGGTTCGCGGGTGATACGCGGCGCGAACTTGCTTGTGATCCCGATCGAGAACTCGATCCTGTATGTATCGCCGCTCTATTTGCGAGCGGAGCACGGACACCTGCCAGAACTAAAGCGTGTGATTGCAGCCTATGGTGAACATGTGGTGATGAAGGAGACGCTCGACGAGGCATTGTCCGCCTTGTTCATCGAGCCCGGCGGGGCGCAGCGGGTCTCGAGCACAAAAGGGGAAATGCCTGTCACAGCCCCGTCGACAGGTCCGGCCAGGGAGGCGCTCGATCGCTACAATCAGGCCGTTGAACGATTGCGCTCCGGCGATTGGAAAGGCTTTGGCACGCAGTTCGACGCAATGCGGGAGCTCTTGGAGGAAATGAACCGACGTCCCATCGGCCATTAGTGCCCGCCCCCATCACGAGCGCGACGCTACGATTGGGCTCTGCTGAAGATCATATCGCGATTTCAATGACATAAGAGTTCTCAGTTTTATTCCGGGTGGAGCGCCATTTAGAACAGAATTCGAACAAGGATCGGTCCCTAGCTTCCGCCAGGGCGTCCCTGGCCGAGCTTCATGAAAGGTCCGACCTGAAGATCTACGATTTCAACGTCGCCGGCAGAAATCACGGCATTCTTCTGGGAAGAATAAGCCGCCAGCTGCGCGCGGCGGCTCGATAGTCCTGGACGGTCGATGCCTCCTTAGCCCCAAGCGTACCGCCGTTACCTTGTTTGCGGCCATGCCGACCTGATCTGTCGATCACGTTCGATTCGGGACGGCGAGCACCGGTCCCGAGAGCCGGCATGGCGCGAATTGCGAGGACGGAAGCCAAACCACGTGCGGTATCGCCAGCCGAGACCGTCCCCGCCGGCCGGCACCAAGTAAGGCATCCGGATTTGAACGAAGGGCCTGTTTCTGCCGACGACAGCACGCGCCATTTGAGGCGTGAAGACGCTCCAGCTCCCGTCCGCGCGAGTCGATCCGACTCCCGTGGGTCCTCGGGATTAGGCCGCTGATCGCCTCTTATTACGAAAAGTCTTACTGTCGCGTCTGCGCTGCCGATAGAGCCTGGACACGATGGTGATCAGTGTTGCCGCTCCTGCCGCGGAGGTAGTGCTTGCTCAGCCTGTCCCCTTCAAGGCGAGACGTCATCGAGAGCGGAAGCAACTGGCCGCCCCTCCCAAGGGCGGCCCGTGGCTGACCTCAGCCCAGAGGGCGGCGATGTCCGCTTCCGAAAGATAACCCGACCAAGACATGCTGGCTGCCGAGGCCAGCCTTTGACCCTTAGCAGACGAAACGTAGTCGTTGCCGCCGCTTTTTGGAGATACCGCGAAATGCGAAGGTGCTAAGCTTCGGCCACAGGCGGGTGCTCCTTTAAGGGGGACACATGCGGCGACGAGATTTCATCGCAGGTATCACGGTCAGCACGTTGGTGTTAGCCGGGGAGGCGAGTGCCCAGCCTGAGAGATCGCCACGGCGAAAGCGGATTGCCCTAATCTCACCCGCCCGTCCGGTTGAAGGGCTCAAAGCTCAACCCTACTTTCGGGCACTGCTGGGCGAACTGAGCCATCGCGGCTTTGTCGATGGAGAAAATCTGATTGTTGATCTCTATTCAGGCCGAGGCCAAACAGGGCGTTATGCCGAGCTCGCGCGAGATGTCGTGGAGACTAATCCCGACGCCATATTCACGAGCGGCTACCCGATGGTAGCAGGGCTTAAAGCCGCCACAACGACCATTCCGATTGTCGTAACAATAGATGATCCGGTTGCTGAAGGGCTCGTTTATAGCTTGGCCCGGCCCGGCACGAATGTAACGGGCGTGACCGTCGATGCTGGTTTGGAGCTTTATGGAAAGCGGCTGGCTTTGCTGGTTGAAGTGCGGCCCAAATTGTCAGTGGTTGCATATCTCTCATCCCGCGAAAACTGGAACAGGCCAACGGGCGACGCCCTTCGGCAGGCGGCTCAACAAGCGCGGATAGCGCTAAGCCATGTCGACCTCGGAAATACGTTCAGCGAGGAGACCTATTCAGCAGCGTTCAATTGGATGCAAAACGCTCGAATAGACGCGCTTCTGGTTTCGGACGAGGCGGACCACAATGGGAATGTCAAGACGCTAACCAACCTAGCCGCGAGCGCTCGAATTCCAACTATGTATCCGTTCCGAGACCTCGTGGTAGGGGGCGGGCTTATGGCCTACTGTATCGATCTGCTCGATACGTTTCGTTACGCGGGAGGTCAGATCGCCGAAATATTGCGAGGTGAGAACCCGGCCGAAATTCCGTTTTATCAGCCGACCAAGTTTCAACTCATCGTCAATACAAAGGCAGCACAGCAAATCGGACTTGAGATACCGCCATCGGTTCTCGCTCGCGCCGACGAAGTGATAGAATAGAGACGCGTCTGCTGCGGTGCATGAGTCCGTTGATGGCCCATCTGCGAAGTTACATCGCATCTAACGGAGGTCCGCTCATCGGGGCTGAGCGGACCAGATTTGCTCAACCTGAGTTCTTCGCATTTGACCCAAACCGGAAATCTACTCCAGTCTGGCGTCAACCTGCTATGTTTCGCGGAGACTTTGTTTCGGACATGGTCCGGGTGTCGAACCCGCGCCGCAATTATCCGCCCCAACCGTTCCAAATCCAACCGAGCGAGCTTCTCATGACTAGGCGAATCCTGTGTTTTGGTGACTCTCTGACCTGGGGATGGATTGCTGTTAACGAAGGAGCGCCAACGACAAGATTCTATTATCCAGAGCGGTGGACGGGAATCATGGCCGCCAAACTTGGGTCCGATTACGAAATCGTGGAAGAGGGCCTGAGTGCACGTACTACGACGATCGATGATCCAGTTGATCCGCGCCTGAACGGGTCGGCCTATCTGCCAACCGCTCTGGCAAGTCACCTTCCGCTGGACCTCGTCATCATCATGCTCGGGACGAACGATGCGAAGAGTTACTATCGTCGCACGGCGTACGATATTGCGGTCGGAATGTCGAAACTCGTCGGCCAGGTGCTCACCTCGGCCGGTGGCGTGGGGACTGTCTACGGAGCACCTCATGTGCTCGTGGTCGCACCGCCGCCACTTGCGCCCGTACCGGATCCTTGGCTCCAGGGAATGTTTGAGGGTGGACGCGAGAAGACCATAGAGCTTGCAACACACTACAAGTCCCTGGCCGACTTCATGAAGGTTGACTTCTTCGACGCAGGACGTGTGATCTCAACAGACGGTCTTGATGGGATCCATTTCTCCGCAAGAAACAATGTCGATTTCGGCAACGCCCTGGCCGACAAAGTTCTGGAAATATTTTCGCGCACGACCCGCTAAGGCGGCCAGGCAAATCGGTGATGTAATGTGGCGATGGCTGTCGCCGCCAGCTTGAGAAGGCCCTGCCATCACCTCAGCGATATAAGATCGCCTGACTAGTCCGCACATGGCCCATCGCTGCCGCATCCCAAAGCGGGGTATGTCGGCTGTCACGGGTAGACCGGACTTAACTTAACGGGGCCTAAACCGTCGCGATTGACCCGAACCGGACCTTGGGTTGGTTTCAACGCCGGGCGAACTCCGGGAGATCACGGCTCCGACAGCGTCCCATAACGATCAAAATGTGGCGCTTGCCGTGCCCACTCGCCTATTTCTTTCCCCTTCTCCGCCCAGCTTAGAGCGCGTTTCGTATCCACGATTATCGCAAGCCCCTTTGTCCTGAAGAGAGTTCGTGGCGTCCGGCGGAGAACGCGATGCGTACCGAATTGTGCTTTCAGCGCAAGCTGCGCCGCATGCTTGTTGCAGTCGCAATCGTTGGCCCCGTGGCGCTGACGCCCGAAATGAGTGCGGCTGAAGGCTTGCTTGATTTCTTTTTCGGTAGCGGCCAGACGCAACAGCAGCAGACCTCGGCTTTTGCTCCGCAATCGCCACCGCCGCGGCCGGTCATCGTAAGCGCAGGACCTGCCTTCTGCGTGCGCAGTTGCGACGGCAAATATTTTCCGCTGATGCGCGGGGCGGCCTCGCCGGCGCAGATGTGTCAGGCCTTCTGTCCGGCAAGCCCGACCAAAGTTTTCTTCGGCTCTAGCATCGACAGAGCCTATGCGGCAAACGGCGAACGCTACGCTGATAGCGAAAACGCCTTTGCCTATCGGAAGGCGCTGCGCGCCGATTGCACTTGCAACGGCCGAAGCCCCGCCGGTCTTGCATCAGTCGATCTCGCGATGGACGGCTCGTTACGTTCAGGCGACACGGTCGCCACCGCTGACGGGCTCGTCGCCTATTCGGGCATACGGGTCCGTAACGACCAGAACCCGGATTTCACGCCGCTTCCGGCGGTGACCATCGCGCGGAAGCCGGTGTCCGCGCGCGACTAGCGCGTAGATGCGGATTGATGTCGCAATCAATGTCCGACGATCACCTGTGCAGAGCTTCTTCCGTTGGCCCATCTGCGAAGTCGTGCCGCCTCTGACGAAGGTCCGCTCATCTGGGCAGAGTGGACCAGATTTGCTCGACCTGAGTTCTTCGCATTTTGACCCTTTGCAGAAGCGGGAGAACCTTGGCTGTCCTCGGCGCGTTAACGTCATCGAGCGCCAAACATCGCGAAGCATCTGGGCCATCAGTTTGCGAGTTTGAGGTTTCGCGCGATCCGCTCCTCGTTTTCCGCCAGCGTGTCGTAATCCTGCGCGAGCCTCTGGTACGCACCGCACACGCCTTTGTCAGTGAGGCACGCCGCCATTGTCCGGCATTCGTCGGCCATCTCACGATGTCTTCTCGCTTCGACAGTGTAATCCGTCATCCGGCTCTCCTGCGAAGTCGCGTACAGTGGAGAATGCGCGCACGTTCGGCGGGGTCGATTGTCGCACCTTTGATCCTGATCAACATCGTTCCCAGGCGCCCCAGCATTATGTGAAACGTGCATAGCCCCTACCTACGCAAGCCCCCAAGTTGAGCCGTCAGCTCCCCCAAGGCTGGCGGCTCACATGTTGTGCACCGCAGCGCCTTCGCCGATGATGCCTCCGGGCGGTTACGTAGGCTCAGCCAAAGTTGCGCTGTCTCAAGTTCCAGAACCCGTCACCTCCTTAACATTTGTCAATAATCGGGGAGAGGTTCAGACGATGCTGGTCAGAACGAACCAAACAAGCCGCCGCCCTAACGACGATCACTTGGCGGCCCTCGCAGGCGAGCGCGTCTCATCTAGCGAGTTCAAGTATCGAAAAGGCACTGAACTTTTCGGCGAAGGAGACGAACCGGAGTACGTCTATCAGATCATCTTCGGCGCAGTGCGGACCTATCGGCTGCTCTCGGACGGTCGGCGCCAGATCAACTCATTCCATTTACCCGGCGACATGTTCGGTTTAGAGAACGGCGACGCCCATCGCTTTTCTGCCGAGGCTCTCGTGGAAACGAGGGTTCGCATCATGAGACAGCGCAGCTTGCTCGGCAGCATGGCAGATCGAGCAGGGGGTACGAAGGACCTTCTCCGGCTCGTTACCCAGACTCTGCAGCACGCTGAAAACCACATGCTGCTTCTGGGCCGAAAAACAGCGCTGGAGAGAGTAGCTGCATTCCTTCTCGAAATGGACGAGCGGCAGTCCCGACCCAAAGTGATGGACCTGCCGATGAGCCGTCGCGACATTGCTGATTATCTGGGACTGACAGAAACGGTGTCGCGCGAGCTCTCAGCTCTGCGTGATGCCGATCTCTTGCGCTTCGTCGGGACCACACAACGGCAGCTTTCGCTGCCCAATCGTGACGGGCTCGCGCGGTACGATGCCTGAGGTGGGACCACGCCAATCTCTGACGTTTGGCGCGGTCTAACCATCTCCAACTCAGTCTCGCTCGGAGGCGAAATGACCGAACTGCTGGTTACGTTGGGCTTGTTGGCTGGGCTTGTCGTTTCTCATGAGCTTGGATTTTGGCTGGGATCAGCGACCAAGTCTGTGGACGAACTCTTTGACAGACAAGTTGTCCTCGTTCGGGCATCAACGGCTGCTCTCGTCGCATTTCTGATCGGGTTTGCATTTTCAGGAGCAGCGGCGCGATTCATTGATCGGGATCGCGTCAAGTTGCTAAGCCGCGAAGGTCGAGAGCGGATTGAGCCCTTGCTCGCTAGGGTTGGTGGTCTGCACGAACGAATGTGGAAAACAGCAACCAGAGCGACTCAGGACAACGCGCCCTTGATGAGCGTCATGTTGCCTCCGATAAACAAGGTCATTGATCTGCATTCTGAGCATCTCGCGATGGCGAGAAGGCATCTTCCCATCCCAATCATGGTCACCCTTTTGGGGGCGGCGGCAATCGGCGTTGGTATGATCGGTTTCGGAAATGGTCGGATCGGCCGTCGATTCTCTGTTCTTGATTCGGTTTACGGCGCCGTTCTTGCGGCGGCTCTTTGGATGACGATTGACCTTGACTATCCGGGCCTGGGTCTAATCAGGGTGAGCAATCGCATGGTTGTAGAAACCTTGGGTGTGATGAATTGAACATCGACCTTTACGTGATGCCTACCATGGTCCCTTCGAGGGGGATGGCTGTTCGCTGCGGCCGGATGTCCGTTCCTGTGCAGGTTTTTGGACGCCGGCAACGAGAGACCCTCCGGACGCTCGACTGACCGGCGTCCAAAAAGCGCCAAGGCACGAAGTCGCGGGAGGTTGGGCAACCGGCCGGGCAGCAAGTGCTATGGGGATTTGTTGGAGATGCTCGACTTAGGAAATTCGAACAGTGGCGCCCTCGAATGCGTGCACAACTTAAGCGACTTGGCACGAGGGTTGCTAAATAGGGGATTTAATCTTCTTGGCCTGTGCAATTTCAAATAGTTGCGAGTGGCGGAAATGGCACATCCAACAACCATTGCGCGATTGATCGGTCGATCCGTGTTTAGCGACATAGTGCGAGTCAATTTCTTGCGACCCAAAAGATGCACGGCACATTCAAGCAAACTGGTCTGCGCTCGATGTGGCTCGCCAGGTGCTTGCCCGGAGATGATCTGCTGGTCTTGACCATACTGAGTAGGCGGTCGCGACGCGAGTCGATCGTGTTGACCCTAGCCACCTCGCTATTGCTGTCCTCTCGATCAGCCACCGGCCGGCCTCTCGGCTCTTGCTCCCGCGCAGCGGGCTGGAGCGCAGCGACTTTGTGCAATGGCCCTGAGCCGCCTTGCTCGCTGATCCGTCCGATGTCCGATTTCGCGGGGTTAGCGGACTCGCTTGAGATCGCCCGCTACAGCCCTTGAGCCGTGCCAATGCTTACACCGCTTGAAACTAGCTAGGTACCCGGGCTTCGCCATCGCGGCGGTGAAGATCCCGCTGTCGGGATCGGTGGTAGGTTTCGCGGGCGACACCGGCGCGGTGATGACGAGGCAGAACATTTCGGCTATCCTTCGATGCGGACCATCATGGCTGGCAGGACAGGGCCCGCGAGAGGAAATCGGTGAGCACAGTAAAAAACGCTCTGGCCCAGAAGAGTGGCGCCCTGGTCCATGTTCGTTCCGGCGACATGGTCGTCGAAGCTTTGCTCCAAATGCGCGACAAGAGGGTCCGGTCGGTGCTGGTCATCGACGACGACGTGCTGGTCGGTATCGTGACCCAGGGTGACTGCGCCATCAAAGTACTGCTGCCCGGGCTCGATGCGAAGCAGACGCCGGTGGGCCAAGTGATGACGGGCAACCCGGTGACGGTCAAGCCGGACGATCGGCTGGAGGGCTGCATGGCAATGATGGCTCAGCGCAGTTTTCGCCATCTGCCAGTGCTGGACGGGGAAAAGGTCGTGGGCGTGATCTCGATCGGAGACGTCGTCAAGAACATCATCCGGGATTTGGAGCACAACGTGGACGACCTGATGGGCTACATCATGAAGGACGGCCCCGGAGGCTGACCGACGAACCGCGGTGCCATCGCCGTCTGTTGTGGCCCGTCCGCGCAGTTGCCCCGCGTCTGCCGGAGGTCTGCTTATGCCGCCAGAGCGGGCCAGACTTGCTTGACCTCACTTCTTCGCATTTTGACCCCGAGCAGACCATGATCGCCCGACTTTGATGCTGCTCAAAATGACGTTGGGTTGCCCCCTATAAAGGCGTTGCACTTGGCCCCCCGAGTGCGGAGTACCCACCCCAAGCGACAAAGGCCGCCGCCCCCAAGGCGGCCTTTTTGTGCCGTCACGCCGACGTGACGAAGAAATATATTTCCTACCCTTCGGATCGGGTACAAACTGGATCAATAGGCGTGGATCACGGGGGGTCCAATGCACCGATTTATTGCCAGGGCCAACATAGATCACTTTATCGGCCTTCTGACCGGCAGTGATCTGACGCCTGACAGACGTAACGGCATCACCACGCTTCTGATCGCCGAGTTCGATAAGCTCGCGCATGATCTGGAACATCTTGAATTTGTCGAGAAAAAAGCATCAGAGGGCCGTAACAGGGTCAGCCAAGTCAGGGATATGCGCGATGGTCACCCCTTCGGCACAACCCAGCGCGAGGAAGCGGAGCGGCTGCTCGTAAGCTGCGAAAACTTGCAGACGGTGCTTGAAGATTTCTGTCATCGCCTGCGCGCGAAGATCAACTCGCCGGGCGGAACAATCTCTGCAGGTTCCCGAAAAAAGCTGATATACTGATTGTATCACCGGCCGAGGCTCTGCCCCGTAGGCGTCGGTGGCTGAGAGACCGATTGCGCTCCCGCCTGCTAAGGAGGGAGCGCGCCATGTGGAAATCCACGGCAACGGCACCGTTTGGTCTCAATTTGCAACTGGCGGTCATCGACAGCGAACAGGTCCATGCGCTGGTATTCCCTTGTCGCCGCGTGCTTCGGGGCTGGGTAAATTCGCAGACCGGTTCGCCCGTGTACGTGCTCCCAACACATTGGCGCGAATGGGACGGCCGGATAGAGGAAGCAACGATTGGCGAGCCTGAACGGGATCGGTTGTCCATTGCCCAAAGAGTATGCGGACGATCTGAGAGCGATCATCAAGAAGGACTGTGACAGTCTGAATTAGACACGCTTCCTCTGCCGGCCCGCAAAAATACGTAGACCGCGCAGGAATTTGCGCCACGTCAATTTCCGCTGTCTGAAGCCCTCCTAGCTTGTTTG
Source organism: Bradyrhizobium sp. Ghvi (assembly GCF_900115265.1). GTDB lineage: Bacteria > Pseudomonadota > Alphaproteobacteria > Rhizobiales > Xanthobacteraceae > Bradyrhizobium. The sequence goes on from NZ_FOVU01000019.1 coordinate 67,323, forward strand.
AGACGAGCAGGGAGGTTTCAATGGTGTTGCGGACCGGCAACGCAGATCATCGCACCACTACTAGCGGCCTACTGGCTGGCTTCGTCGGCGAACGGGTGCCGGCGAGTCATTTCAAATACCGAAAGGGCGTGGAAATCTTCGGTGAAGATGACGAAGCCGAATATGTCTATCAGATCCAGTCGGGTGCCGTGCGTACATACAAGATGCTTCCCGACGGCCGTCGCCAGATCAATTCGTTTCACTTGCCGGATGATATGTTTGGTTTTGAAAACGGTCCAATCCATCGCTTTTCGGCTGAGGCTGTTATAGAGACGACGGTTTGCATTATAAAGCGATGCAGCCTTGTTGATGAAATGGCAGCTAGGGAAGGTGGGGCACGGGACCTCATAGGTCTTGTCACGAGTAACTTGCAGCATGCTGAAAACCACATGCTGCTGTTAGGCCGTAAGACTGCCCTTGAAAGAGTGGTCGCTTTTGTTCACGAGATGGACGAGCGCCAACACCGACCAGCCGTCATAAGGCTTCCGATGAACCGCCGCGATATCGCGGACTATCTTGGCTTGACCTTGGAAACCGTTTCGCGCGCGCTTTCAACGCTCCGCGATGACAATATACTGCGTTTCCATGACTCCACTCAGAGACAGGTGGAATTGCTGAACCGCAACCGCATCGCTGAGCTGAACGCATAAGGTTAGCGTTACTTCTGCTTGTGGCCCATCTGCGAAGTTGCGCTGCCCCAGAGGGAAGTCCGCTCATCGCGGCAGAGCGGGACCAGATTTGCTCAACCTGGGTTCTTCGCAGTTTGACCCGACGCTGACCTCCGCCCGCAGCGCTGCAATGTCCGCTCCCAAGAGATGCCCCGACCAAGCAATGCTGCCTGCCGAGGGCAGCCTTTGACCCAATGTATGGTCCGGCCGTGCGTTGCAAGTGGTCTCGCCGAGCTGGCGGTGAGCGGTCTTGCATCAATGTATCCGGCGTTTGATTGGAGCATTTGCTCCGGGCCTGGATATCAGTGCGTGCGTTCTCGTTAGCGGACAGGCCTCGATTGGACCATTTGGGTCACCAGTGTTCGCATGCGCCGGGAAGACCGAACCTCCATCTCGTCTCATCCTCTCGCAGACCTCGGCTGGAAATTGTTGATAGGAGCTACGTCATCGCTTGCTCCTCATTTCGCTCAGTTCCTTTGTTCGAGCCAAGGGCCGTTCCTTCGTCCCGGCCCGCAGAACGTCGATCGCGTCGCGCGCAGGGGCGGTCAAGGCCAGCCGTCGCGCTTGGCTTGCGGCTGGCTGCGGCGTTGCCAGGCTGCGCCTTGCCCGCGCCGAGCACGGCGCGAGGATCAAGCGGATCGGACGCCTGCATCGTCGGTCCTTGTCAGCTCGAAGGCGCGTCCTTTAGCCAGCACCGCCCAGGCGATGCGGGCAAGCTTGTTGGCGAGCGCGATCGCGAGCACGTTGTGGTGCAACCGCCTTTTGGCGGCTTCGATCCAGGACTTGAGCCCGTAACGTTCCCAGTTCTTTATCCTGACCAGCACAACCCACGCCGCCTGCACGAACAGAACACGCAGGTAGCGATTGCCGCGCCTCGAGATTTTGCCGAGGATCGTGCGGTCTCCCGTTGAGATCTGCTTGGGCACCAGTCCAAGCCAAGCGCCGAAGTCGCGGCCTTTGGAGAATACGTCTCCAGTGCCGATCGCGGCCACCATGGCGCTCGAAATGATCGGCCCGATGCCAGGCACCGTCATCAGGCGCGAGCATGCCTGATCTTGACGGGCCAGTGCTTCGATCTCGCCGGAGAGGCCATCGATGCGCTGATCCAGCCGGCGCCAGTCGCCTGCCAGCTCCTCGATGACACGCAACATGCGTGGCGACAGAGCATCGGCGCGCGTCGCAAGGATGGTGGGCAGTTCGGTGCGCAAGAAGCCGATACCCTGGCGCACGGCGATCCCGCGTTCCAGCATGAAGGCGCGAGTCTGGTTGATGATGCCGGTGCGTTGCGACACCAGCCGCTCGCGCACCCGGGCAGCGCCTGCAGATCTAGTTGCTCCGCGGTCTTGGTCGCCACGAACTTCATCGTCGGGCGCTGCACGGCTTCGGCAATCGCTTCGGCGTCATTGAAGTCGTTCTTCTGTCCCTTGCTATAGGGTCGGACATATTTGGCCGCCAATGCCGATCAGGCAACGCGGCAGATTTGCGAGCCGCGCCTCGACTTGGCCACGCGGCCACTTTTGCCGCAGCACGATGGCGCCGCGCGCATCGTGGCCCACGACGTGGAACGAGTTCTTGCCGATATCGATGCCGATCACGGCGATCGCGGTATTGGGTGTCTGAGACATGGTGTAGACGCTCATTAGAAAGGTCACCATCCTCCCCATTAGAGATGTCACGCTCGGACTTGTCTAAGGCATGGGGCCTGGGGGTTGTGAGTGATGACGGTGCTGTCGATGAGCCGGGCTGAGATCGACCGGGTGCATGTGTTGCGGGATGTTGTGGCGGAACGGATTACAGTGCGAGAGGCCGCGCAACTGCTTCGGGTAACATCGCGGCAGGCATTCCGGCTGCTGAAGGCCTATCGGATCGGAGGCCCCGCGGCACTGCTGTCAAAGAAGCGCGGCAAGCCGAGCAACCGAGCCTATCCGGCGATCGTGCGGAGCGAGGCACTGGCGCTG
>NZ_FOVU01000010.1 GCF_900115265.1 Bradyrhizobium sp. Ghvi
GCCTGGTATCTTTTGAGGTCAACCCGCATCACCGACGGGCGCAGCTCGTCGTGCTCACTGGGAATGGTCGGCGCGCCTTCGAAGCCGCAATGGAATTGCAGGCTCCCTGGATCAACGATCTTTCAGAAGGGCTGTCGGTCAAGGATATACGGATTGTCCATCGCGTGATCACGGTCTTGCGAGATAAGCTCGAGGGCAGCCGCGAGGATAAGTCCGTCTGACATGGCAAAAAGCATTGTGCTCGGCCCGGCGCGCGTGATTCAAGCTCCCAAACTGGGCTTTGAATCATGCGCCATTGAACTAACGGACTACGAATGAACAGCCTAGCTGGCGCGGACGATGCCACAAGGAGCTTCAATTCCTGGGCGGCGTAGCCGGCCCTGCTTGGTGATCAGCTTCGGTCCCTTCGGCGGCTTCTTCTCCGCACCGCTGTCGGCGAGTTTTTTGTTGGCCACCTTGGTGTACCGCTCGACTTCGGCTTGGCTCTTATGGCCGGAGCGGCCCATCAGCTCGTGGGTGTTCAATCCGGCTTCCGCGCCGCGCCGCATGCCGCCTTCTTGAGACCGGGCATCCGGCACTCATCCGGTAGCCCGGCCAACTTCACCCATCCCGCGAAGTCATTGCCGAGCGCCTCTTGCTGCGCATCTTGCCGCGCTTGGTGTTCAGATAGGTCAGCGGGACCACGCCGGCGATCGCGGTCGGAATCGGCATTGCGTTGATTGCAGCGGCCAGCTCTTCGCTCTAGCGTGGGCTTCCAAGATGACGGCCAACCGTAAGGCGAGGTAGGCGGCATGCTCGGTTTTCAGCGTACGTTATCGGTCAAGGACGATTTCGCCCTGCACGGCGGCCGTCCTAGGGCGGCGCCGATCGTGGTCTTTAGCAGGGGAGTAAATCCCAATTGGCGAGGTCAACAATTTGTCGAATATCCATTGCGTGGGCGCCGAGGGCTACTTGTGAAAGAGTCCAGGCCCAACCAAGCGCCGCGCTTGCCGCGGCGAACGTCGCCGCCAAAGCCGCTAAACGAGTCCGAAGACCTGCCGGTTATGCCGCTGGGGTGCTAATGACTCTCGCCGGCGATCGTGCCACGCGAGCCATTCCTGCGCGAAGCCGACCGTCAAAACCCGTAATTCGCCTATCGCGACAGAGCCGGTCGACACGGCGTCGGTTTGCGCCAATCTGGCTCGAACGTTCTGCGGGCCAAGCGTTTCAAGCGCCGTCAGTCAATCTTAGTCTCCCGCTTTCATGACCACATACGTCACGATAGGCCCGTGCAAGCTGCCGCCCGGCATTTGCATATGTGAATCGGTTGGCGCGTTGCTCGTGCGAGCGGCCGAGCGTTCAAAGAAGAGAGCAGCTCGTACAAAAGGCAGGACATCCATGCCTTGGCGCACGCATCCTTCCGCGCCACGATGCCGGTGAGGCGTCGTGCTGTAACACTCATCCGCAAACGCGGGCGAAATCAGTGTTCGGCGTCGGAGCGCCGTTGCTGTTTACTCTCGTGCGAGCGCCGCAATTGCCTTTTCGATCACTGTGATTTCTTGACTGACCTGAGCCATCGCTTCCTTCGGATCAATTCCAGTAACGCAGTTCAACTTCTGCAGGAGCTCCCGCCGATGCGTCAGAAGGTTCTCCAGCGCGCTGCGGTCGTTTAGTTTCACATAGCCGTCCACAATCAATCCAATCGAAAGAGACATCGAAACTCTCAAACAAAGCTGTTCTCAACGAAGATGCGTATAGCACATCGGAAAATGATGTCAGCCGCCGGGCGAGAGTACTGACGAGCGAGCTCGTTAGCGACAAGCGCCCGGCACCCGGGGCATGACCGACTATGCGCGTTACAAGCGTCCAAATCTGTTTGAGGGCTAGCCGAGCAGAAAGACGGCGTATGGCGAGCCAAAACGCTGCGGATCGTCGCGATGGAAATGCTAGGCTAGGAATGATTTCACGAGCTGCCACGGTCCTTATCCGCCTGTCTCGGCTTCCGAGGCGCGATACAGTGGCGCGTCGACCGACGACATGTTCGCCCGAATATCTCTTCGTAGAGATTGCGACGACCTCAGGAGCGTTCAAAATGCTCGATGAATATTTGGCCCGTATCCGTGCTCACCGCAACAACATCCACCGCTATCGTCGCCTGCTGAAGTCGAACCTGTCGGATGTCGAACGTCACTTCATCGAAAGCCGTCTGATGGAAGAGCAGACCGCGCTCGAGTCTCTTTCGGCCGAGACCTTCCCGCTCGCGTTTAGCCTTCGGAAGGGAGCGGACATGCCGGCAAGCTAGGCGCGGAGCCGCGACCGACGCGCGTGTTCGGGACCCGGTCGGCCTGATCTGCTGACCTGCGCCGGGCGCGGTGAAACCCCAATTCTACTCAGGGGCGCGAGGGCATAGCCTGGGCCGAGTAGGTCGAGCGTGCGCGTTCGCTCCGGGCCCAAACAGAACGCCACCGGCGATAGCTGTGCGAATTGATGTCCAACTGAGCAACAATGCTCAGTCTTTTCTTTGCGAAGAGCCAAAAGAGAGCTTGCATACTGTTTCGCCGTGGTGACGTTCATCCCTCCCTCGATGAGGGCCTCCTTAAGGCCCACGATAACGGGAGCATCCTCGGAAAAAAGAGGCCACTTGTCCCACCCCACCACGGTCTCCGTTGATTGAGGCGGCTGCCGCGCCGAGGCCGCCGGCATTGCTCCACTACCTCCGCCTGTATCGGCGATCTCCCGTCCCGGCCGCTCAATGGCAACGCTTTGCGGATTGTTTAAGGTCCTCGGCCTCTTCGCGGGTCTCAACTCAGCTGTGTCATGCTCCTGGCTGATGAGGACCTCCTCGCTTGGCAAGAAGTTGTTTGTGGCAGGTGCACCCATCGACTCGTTCGGGGACTGCTGGCCGCCGCTAGATGCGTCTTTCGCTGATGGTACGGCCGTCGGGCATGGACCCAACACGCCGCTTCCAGGATCCGGCCTGCATTACGGCCCGCCTCGTAAAGCTTGCCAAAGCCGCTATAGGCATCGGCTGGAAGATGCCGCTATAGCCGACCAGATGGGCCTGGGGATGCTCGCCGGCGCGATCGCGCGAGTAATAAAATACTGCCCCCGGCGGGGCCTGCCCACCAACGGCAACTGAACTTCTCCCGGACGTGCTGGATCACTTCCATGACTTCGGGATCACCTCCAGCGTCTCGGCGCTGTCCTCCCCGAGCTTGGACAACCTCGCTCCGCCGCAGCAGGCGCACGCCACAGGTCCCGGCACGAGCACCCGCTCGTGAGGCAGATGGTCCGGGAACGGCTGGCGCGACGGCCTCTTGCGCGTGAACGAGGCCACCTTCGCGTGGGAATGGTATCGTCGAGTTCGTCTAAGAGGCTGGATCATTCGGTTACAACTTTCAACGTCAACTCTCGACAATGGGGATGATCTGCAGAGTGTGCGCGCCCTCGCTGACGCCACGCAAGCCAGGCATGACTGCCGTCCGCCGCGGTAAGGCCGATCGTGGTGTTTCGAGACCAGCCCCTCAGAACAGGTCTGGCCCGCGTGGGGATCAATTTTAAGGACATTGTCGAGGTTAACACTAACTCCGCCTTGTCGGCGCGGCGGACAACGCCATTCTTGTTAGAGCGATCCAGATGATGGATTGCAGTGCGGCTCGCACTCAAACTGGAAGTGAAATGTGACGACCATCCTAGTCCTGTTAGGGAGCGCAATCAGCGGACTGGGGACGGGCCTTTTCTTTCGGGTCTGGGCCATGATGCTAGTGTCTCCGGCAACCGCGGTCCTCGCCGCGATCGTTCTTCAGGCCTCCGGCTTTGGCTTCTTCGCTGGCGTGTCCGTCGTCGTCGGATGCCTCCTTGTCGGCCAGATCGCCTACATGCTGGCAGCGTTCTGCCTGCTTAAGGGAGACATCTCAGTTCAGGAAGAAGCCTACAGTGATCCAGGCGAACACCGCCATCAGGATGTCCGCGACAAGCACCAGTAGAGCAAGGCCCGTCCAGGACGGCAGCTTTCGGCGCAGCCGGAGGGTCTTTCGCCGTGTTAGCAGACGGCCCAGTAAGAAGGGAGGTGCGTACCTGACAGCAATGCCGACCGCACCTTTTTGAAACACCATGGATCTCATCGCGGCACACCTTTCAATGCTGCTGGTCGATTTACCGTTTCATCAGCAAGAGCGGTGCCAGCGCGGAGCATACGCGGCAGGGGGGCGGCGGAATGACAGCGTTGGAAGTGTGTCACGGAACCTGCGTGTCAGCGGTCGTACGGCTAGCGTCCGTAGGGCATGTGGCGCTTTTACTGGAAACCGAAGATCCAGATGCGCCACGTCATCGGGCGTCGCGGATGCAGCTTCCGCTGAGCACGCCGCTGATGCTCGCCTTGGCGAGACCGTGCCGCTTGTCGGCGATGACATCCTACAATTCGCGGAAATCGGCCAGATGCTCGTAAACGGCATAGACGAGTGGCTGACGAACCGTTCACCACCGCCCGTTTTCTTGAACGGGCTATTGCGTATAGCGCGACAATCAGGATGAGAGACTTCCTACCCAGATTGCCGCGCTACAGGCTAACGTTTTCGGCCGCATGGCTGACACTGCGTATCGTCACATCGCTCGGCGTGGCGCGTCTTGCTGTTGTGGCCGCCTGGTCACGACATCAGGCGCAAACTTTCTCACCAGAGGCCCCAGCTTGGCCCGACGCCTTCGTCCGCTTGGGGAGTTCTTCAAGATGCAAAGGGAGCAGGTCCTTATGTCGTTTGGCAGCTAAACGGGGAAGCGTCAGAAGTTGGTGACACCCTTTCCCTGACTTGTCAGCTTCTCGAAAGGCGGCGCTGCGAAAATGAAGCCTGAAAGTGTCGAGTTGACGGGAACAGAATGAAGATCGATCTGCCCAACGCGACACAAACGCCGCAACCGCCGGGTGATTTGAATGCACAAACCAGCTTACAAGCACACCCTTCTGTGGATCAGGCGAACTTTGAGCGGCAACTTAGTGACATGCGGCCAATCCTCCAAACGTGGGATTGAACTGCCGCTTCGAAATCTTCCAACGTTGGATCCCCCTCGACCCTAACGAAGGGAAATGTGCGAGCGCGTGCTATCCAGGAAGGCGAGCGGTGCCGGGCCGTATCCTTTATCACGGGACGCGCCGAACTTGCCGTCTCGCTGGCCGGAGCAAACGTTGAGACTCTGAAGAACGAGATCAGGCTGGCTGCGCAGCGAGTAGCAGGGTGGCCAGCAACGACCGAGTCTTCGGCGGGGGGCGGCGATGGCGACCGCATTCTCGAGGATGTGTTGGCATCGTCATATATGCGGCTGCACCGCTTTCAGAACGAGGCCATCGATTGCAAGCCGCGCCTGGATGAGGATGTGAGCGCCATCGAGCATGTGCGCTCCCTAGCGGATTTTCGTTGTCTCGCTAGGCCCCATGTTTCTCAGTCTGCCATCTGTTCGGACGACGAGAGGGAGGACGAAATTGATATGGCACGCCTCGGCGCGTGGCACACGCAAGGCCTTACCGATAGTGCTTTTGTGTCATTGTCCCAGGACCCCTCACGACTGCTTCTTTCAAAGGACCACAGTGAGCATGGCGCGCAGGCAATTGCAAAGAATGCTAAGGAGCTACACACCTACATGGTGCCGAGCGTTGCCGCTTGGACAACCGAGAAAATCAAAGATATTTTAGAGCGCGGGCGTGCTCCCGGAGATAAGGAGTTGCTAGATTGGGTGAGGGGAATACCGTCTCAGGAGACTGAGGTCTTGTTTTTGGGCGGCAATCTGGTTGACTATAAGACGTTCAGCGAACCGAATCCGTACAGGACCGACCCACCGCAAGATGTTCGGCCGATCAAGAAAGCAAGGGCCAGCTCCCAGCGCGACATGATCGCAGACTCTCAAACCCGCTGAGCGCCGCTACCTGTTCGCCGACGAAGATGAGGGTTTCAGCCTGATCTGGTCCCGCCCCCAGCCCCGCAACGGCGACTGACCCGGCCCACATTGCCTCCGAAGGCTGGTTCGGGCGGGTCATTACCTTGCGCAGCAGCCGGCGGCGATCTTGCGGCAGCGTCGCACCCCGACCATGCGAGCGTCGCAGGACGGACGCACCGATTCCCTTAAGGGGCTCTAGTCGCAAGTAACCGAAGGCGCGTCGTTGTGCTTGAGGTGTCGCTTTCGGACATTGTAACTCACCAGCCAGATCACGCCGACCGCGATCGGCACGAAGGCTGCCGTCAGGAACGAGGGCTCTATTCGCAGTCCGACATCATGCGCGCCCTTGGCAAGATAACTAAACAGGCTCACCACATAATATCCTATCGCCGCGACCGACAATCCTTCGACCGTGCACTGCAGCCGAAGTTGTTGTCTTGCGCGCTCGTCAATAGCCTGCAACAGGTCACGATTCTGTCGTTCGATTTCGACATCGACCCGGGTTCGCAACAGATCGGCGGCACGCGCGAGCTTGACCGACAGAGCCGCCTGACGATCCTCCACGGTTGCACAGGTTCGCATCGCCGGCGCCATGCGGCGTGCCAGAAACGATGACCAGGTTGGATAGCCCGAGACATCGTTGCCTTCAATAATGGATAGTCGCGATTGGACCAGCTCGTTATAGGCCCTGCTGGCGCCGAATCGAAACAGGCTGCCGGTCGCGCCTCTTTCGAAGGATGCGGCCAGTGCCGTCAGCTCGGCAAGCAGATGGTTGTTGAACTGGAGCCCCTCACCACTTTGCATTTTCTCGAGCGCCTCAACAAGACGGCGGTCGATGCGATCAACAGATGGTGCAAGCTCAAGGGCCGCCGACAGGCCAAGCAGCGCCAACGGACGGTAGGTCTCGATTTCCAGGAGCCGTTGCACCAGCGCTCCGAGACCGTGCGACGTCAACCCAAGGTCGCAGACGAGGATTTTCGTGAAGCCTTTTTCGTCCACGCGGAAGTCTGAGGCGGCAACGGCTGCGCCGCTCTTTGTGGCAACCATGGCTAGGCTGTCCTTGTCAAAAATCTGTTCGGCCCGCTTGGTCGGCGAGGCGGCCCGCTCCACTTCTAGCCTAATCGCGACCAACAACTGTCCGTTCTGCCGCAACGCGCGGATCAGCGATCGGACAGTGCCATCAACTTTGTCAAATCGCTCGGCGGCAGAACAATTTTCGTTAGTCCAGATCCAGGTGAATGTTGTAAACTCTGAATGCTGCTCCCAGCGTAGCGTAACGGGCCCGATGACAATTTGATGAAGTTTCGCCGATTGCTCAGGCGGGGTAAGATTGCGCTCGAGGCAAAAATCGATAAAGCGGCAGCGGTCGCTTGTGGCCGCCTCGCCCTGTGCAAGAAAAGCGAAGTGGATCACGCTGAAGGGCGAAACAAGGCGTGTGAAGGGGCGCGCGTGCACTTCGCGGAGCACAGCGTCGCGTTGCGGGTGTGGCGTGAAGGTTCGCAGATCCAGTTCATCGATCATGTATTGACGCTTCGCTTCAGGTGAGCAGGCAACCGTCAGCCTTGACGCGGGAGGCAATGGCAGTGCCGGGACGGTTGCATGCGGCTGCTGATCAAGTCATGCCGACGATCACTCCCGATGCCGCCTTGAACTCGGGAAAGAGGTCTTGCGGGCAGGAGCGTCAGGCTAGCCAGATTTAGATGGGGCCGTCCCATCCAGATTTCGAATGACGCCGCCAACGGATGGTCCGGTGTTTCGCGCGAAATGTCGGCATTGTGGCTCAATAGGTGTAGCGGTGCTCGCGCGACGTTGGCGGTGGCGCGCAGCCCCGTTCGGCGAACGCCTAAATTTACGTGGACATGGTCGTCTGGCCGTCCCCAAGATGCCGCCGCTTGTCGCCGATGAGCACCTCGACTTTTTACTTGGGCATGCCAAGGTCGAGCGGCGGCGGGCGGAAGCTCTTTCGCGGTGACGCAAAGCTCCTGCTCGCCTTGCAAACGATCTGCGCGCCGGTTGGCGAGGTCGAAGATCGCGAAGAGCGAAATGATGGGCTCGGCCCTGGAGGACGACTCTCGCATTTGGTCAACAGACCCAGTGTGCGGGGCTTTACAAGAACGGGCATGAAGCAGCCTGCCAAAACGTTTTTCGTCCCACCAATATCTCTCGAGCGTGACAGACTTTCGATCGCACGATGCAAACGCGTCTTTATGTCCCATACCAAATTTGGTAGGCAGCCGTTTAGCTCCGCGTTGCGTAATCGGTCGTTCCCGCGGCAAAGGTTGATATTCGAAGCAGCTGCAATTTTGCTCCAGCAGAATCATCGGCCCCAAAGCCGCCGATCGATCCCGATATCGGACCAGAGTGCCGCTCACCGAAGAATTAAAGCCGTTATGTCTGCGCAGAATCGGTACTTCGTGGCCGTGGGTAAGCAAGCTCGACAATTTCGTTGCCGTCGCGGACGTCAACAACCAACAGGCAGATGGAACATCGAAGCAGATGATGGGCTTCGAGCCGCTCGCAGCCAAAGTGCGGGCCTCCTAATTTGGTGTCTCACCGCGGAGGGCGTCAGGAGGCCGATTCTCTGCGCTTGCGGCTGGACGCGATCATCGACATGGGCCATCCCCTGATGAAGCTTTCGCGGACGATCGACTGCTCGCTTCAAACCAATCAGGGCTTGTCTGGTCGAGTGGCCGGCGTCTTCGAAGAAGCCTCTAGCAATCCGCAGTCTGCGGCCTCCGCGACCATGGCTTGATTGTCCGATCCCTTTGTGCAATCTGGTGACGCAGGCGCGCGTGAGCCTTGATGCAAAGGCGCATGAAGAGCTCTTCCGGAAATGGCTCGCCGATATGGTTGCGCCGGCCGGCTGTTCGGCTTTGACGCAAATGTTCGCATTGAAATGGCTGCATGACACTATCGGCGAGAGACGTGTCGTCTTCCGCAGCACCAGTCCACTTGTCCAATTGGAGGCGGTCAGGCGAGGCTTTGGCGTTGGAACGTTTTCCACCTACTGGCGGACCTTGAACCCACGCTCCGGCGCGTACCGGCCCTGAGACAAGGACCAATCGCGAGTTTGGGTTGCCGCCCACGAGGAGTTACGGCAGGTCGCAAGGATGGCGGCGGTCTTTGATTTCGAGACCGAAATAGTCACAACAAATAGCGCGTTCTACGTTTAGTATCGCGAGCTCAGAAGTGATGTTAGCTCGTCTAGCCTACGCCGACCGAAATTGAGGATGGAGAGTCGTGATCCGAAGGTCGACCTCTAGATAAGTCACACGCTAGGGCGGTATCGCAAACCGGACGTGTTTGATCAATCGGCGCCGCCCGCAGCCTACGATGACGCGGCAATTCCCTTCACCGCTGACGCGAGATTGTGAACCTCATCAATCGTATTGTAGTAATGCGGAGATGCGCGAACGATGTCCGGCAGACCTCTGCGCGCCGCATCTAACGGTGTACTTGTTGGTGGCGAGACGGATACATTAATATTCTGCCTTGCAAGGTTGCACTTGACCTCGCTGGCGACTGTGCCCCGAACTGAAAACGACACGATTGAAGCGGGACGTTCTCCAAGATCGTAAAGCAACACGCCAGGGACGGTGCCAAGTGCCGCGCGCAATTCGTTCGCAAGCTGGCGGCAACGTTGTTCGATCCTCTCTATGCCAATCGAAAGCGCATAGTCCGCGGCGATACCAAGTCCGAGCCGCGCCGCGTAGTTCGCTTCCCAAGTCTCGAATCGTCGTGCGTCGGGCCTAAGTTCGTAGCGCTCAGGTCCAACCCAAGGTGCGCCGAACAGGTCTATCATGGCGGGTTCGATGTCCTTGAGGAAATCGCCTCGCATGTAGAGAAAGCCCGTTCCGCGAGGGCCACGCAAGAATTTCCGTCCTGTTGCCGTCAGCATATCGCAACCAAGTGCACGGACGTCGACGGGGATCTGGCCAACGGCCTGGCACGCATCCAGCAGGTAGGGAACGCTATGAGCGCGTGCGATGCGTCCCACGGCTTCAGCTGGGTTCACTAAGCCGCCATTTGTCGGTATCCACGTGACGGCGATCAGCCTTACGCGCCTATCAATCATGCGTTCCAGCGCCTGCGGGTCCAGAACCTGATTTGCGTCGTCAGGTATAACCTCGACCCGTGCGCCCGTACGGCGGGCGACCTGCAAAAGCGCAACATAGTTTGCCGCGAACTCTGCGGAGCTAGTGAGAATTCGGTCGCCAGGGCCAAAACGGAGCGAATAGAAGGCGCGCTGCCATGCCAAAGTGGCATTCTCGGCTAGGGCGATTTCTTCCCGCTTTGAGCCGACCAGTCGAGCAATGCTATCGTATACGCCCTCCAACCGCCCCGTGCTTTCGGCACTCGCTTCGTATCCGCCAATTTCAGCTTCGCGCCGGAGGTATGCGATCATACCATCAACGACGGGGCTCGGCATCAAGGCAGCGCCGGCATTATTAAGGTGGACTCGGTGTGCAACGCCGGGCGTATCCGCTCGCAAGCGAATGAGGTCGGCATTAGAAAGGCCCCTGATCGAGCTTGCAGTTTGCTTCTGAACCTTATGCACCTGAAGCTCCTGCTTCGCGACGAAGGTAGATGGATAGCTTCGCAAGCACGGCCGCTCCTCGACCAGCGGATCTGTCGAAACATAACTGACAGAAAGGCCCAAACCCGCCATTTTGACGCCCGAAATGCCAAAATCCTTCGTTTGCGGCTTCATAGATTGCGCCAAACGGCCTCACGGGTTGGCAAAGTGGTTCGAGATGATCGTACTTGCCTGCCCAGGAGGATGACCTTGCTCCCCACTTCAAAATCCGCAGAAACTCTGTCGGAGACGCTTGTCAATCATCGGCCCATTCTGCTGTGCAATCGCTCACCCGGCTTGAAAAAGGCTCCTTGGTGGTGCGACCGCAACGCAGGAGATGAGCCTCTCCGCCTCCTTCGGGTTTGCCCGCATTATGCACCGACCAGCCTGATTTCCCTGCCGCATACCGCCGCAAAGTTGGGTGTCGGCGAAATCTGGATCAAGGATGAGACGCAGCGGCTTGGTATAGGCAGTTTCAAGGGGCTCGGCGGCGCCTATGCAGTGCTGAAGCTCGCAATGAAGCACGTTGAGAGACGGACTGGACGCTCGATTGTGCCTGCAGAATTGGCCGAGCCAGGCGCGCGATCTATGCTTTCGGAGCTCACATTTTCATGTGCTTCGGACGGTAACCATGGCCGTTCGGTGTCGGCCGGAGCGAGGCTGATCGGAGCGCGGGCCGTCATATATCTCCACGAAGGTGTGAGCGACGAGCGGGCCGCTCATATCTCGCGCCTAGGCGCCGCGATCGTGCGGGTGGCTGGAGACTATAACGACTCCGTTGAGGCTGCAGCCAAGGCTGCCTCGCAGGATGGTTGGATGGCTGTCCCGGATACGGTAGGCCCTGGGGAGGACGACACTGCTTGCACGTTTGTGGTCCAGGGGTATGCGATACTGATCGACGAAATCATTGCGGCAACGGCAGGACAGTCAAAGCCGTTTACGCATGTTCTGGTTCAGGCTGGTGTGGGTGGTCTTGCAGCAAGCGTGTTCGGCCATGGCTCGGCACGAGGGCTATTCGGAAGCGATACCCATCTTTGGATCGTGGAGCCAGAACGGTCGGCATGCCTTTACGAAAGCGCCCGAGCCAAGATGCCCGTGCGGCTCCCGTCTGGACCTGCGACAAACATGTCGATGCTTGAATGCCAAAGCCCATCCTTGCTGGCCTGGCCGATCATCCAGGAGCTGGCCAGCGGCTACATCACGGTAACCGAAGAAGAAGCCGTGGGCGCGGTACGTTTGCTTAAAGAAGGTGCTTCAGGCGATCAGGCTCTTCGCGTCGGAGAATCCGGAGCGGCAGGATTGGCAGGCCTCTTAAGGGCGACCGAAGAGAAGGACCGTAAGAGACTTGGCCTCGATCAGTCCGCCAAGGTTCTGCTCTTTGCCACGGAAGGCCCGACCGACCTATCGCTTTGGAGCGGAAATCAATTGGCATGAGCAAGTTCCGCTAGTCAAGATACGTCAAGGTTGATGCGGGTGGTGAACTTGACCGTCTGCATCGACACAAATGTGTTGAATGACTTGACGTTCTTGTCGGGAAAGAATGCTCGCTCGGTAAATGCCCCATATTCTTCCATAGAGCCGGTGTTGACCACCAGAATGAAATCAGCCGAACCCGTTACGTAGTAGCACTGCGTAACCTCAGGATATGCGCTCATTCGATTCTTGAAGTTGTCTAGAAGATCGAGCTGCTCTTGCTCGAGCGCCACAAGCACGATCGACGTGACCCGTTTCCCGGCGACTGACGGCGATATGATCGAGACGTCGGACATGATGGCCCCGTTTTCGCGCAATCGCCGGAGTCGACGCAGGCAAGAAGTCGGCGAAAGTCCCACGCGCTCGGCCAATTCCTCAGAGGTCTGCAGATTATTTTCCTGCAGCAGCATGAGGAGCTTCAGATCGAGGCGATCCAGGTCGGTGGGCGTGACAGCCATTTAAAATGTCAATTTGCAGTTTTCTGGCATTTTGAATCGCAGAACGGCGAATTTAGCCACGTGCTCGACTGATTATAGGCGCAAAGGCGGATCGAGCAAGTGTTTGCCAGACGGAGGGGAAGATGGTGGATGTAGTCAGACGGAAGCTACTTCAGGGCACTGCTTGGGCTGGGGGCTTGGCCGCCGCGCGCTCGCTTCTCCCCGCCCCCGCGATTGCGCAAACCCTGAAGGGCACGGGTGAAGTCGTGGTCTATGACGGCGGCGGGTCTTGGGGGGAAGCCAAGCGGATCGCCTATTTCGAGCCGTTCGAGAAAGAGACCGGCATCAAGGTCATAGCCCAACCCCGGACCGACACGGGAGCGGTGCGAGCGAGTGTGCTCGCCGGGGCTCCCCGATATGACGTGACGATACTTCCTGGCGGCAAGGCCCCGACTTTCGAGCGGGACAATCTTCTGCTTCCGATTGACTATGGCTACTTCGAGAAGGCGGACATCGACGCATTCAGTCCAGTCAAGGCCGGCAAGTTCACCGTGCCCGCCATAATCTATTCGCTGTTCATTGCGTACGATGCGTCAAAGTTTGCATCCGGTGCGCCGAACACTTGGGCGGATGTCTGGGACACCCAGAAATTCGCGGGACGACGATCGCTCATGGCGGGAACCTGGGCGTCAGACGGCGGCACCTTTGAAGCAGCTCTGATGGCTGATGGTGTTGAGCCCTCGAAGCTGTATCCGCTTGATTGGGATCGGGCGTTCAAGAGCCTCAGCCGTGTCAAACCAAGCATCCTGAAGTGGTGGAACACCGGAGCGGAAGCTCCGCAGATGATCATTGATAAGTTGATCACGGCCGGTAGCGCCTGGAACGGCCGCGTTTCGGCAGCCAACGAGCAGGGGGCCAAGATTGGCTACACCTGGAATCAGGGAATGCTGCAGTACGACACCTGGGTGGTCTTGAAAGGCACGAAGAATGCGGACAACGCATTCAAGTTTCTCGCGTTCTCAGCGCGAGCCGAAAATCAGGCGAAGTTCGTCCAGCACATCCTCTATGCGCCACCGAACTCGCGTGCATTCGAACATGTGCCCTCTGAACGGGCGAAGCTCCTGCCGACCTCCCCGGAAGCACGGAAGCTGCAGTTCGTCCAGGACTACGAGTTCTGGAATACCGTGAGCTCCAACGGCAAGGCCAACAATGAAATTGCCGTCGCTCAATGGGAACGTTGGATTTCCGGCGTACGGTAGCTCAAAATGGTGGATGCGAGTGTCGCCATGCCGAACAGGAGAGACGCCTTAGGGCGGGAGCACCTATTGCCCGTCCTCCTTCTCTTGCCGATCGTGATCCTGTTCTCGGTCGGCTACGTCGTGCCGCTTGCGCAACTCGTGCTCAAGAGCCTGCAGCACGATGGTGCCTGGTCGCTCAAGAGCTACAGCGAGATCGGGAGCTCGCCGGCGTTTGTATGGATCGTCCTCAGGACACTCTCGCTCGCCGCGACCGTGACAATCGTCTGCCTGCTCATAGCCTATCCGCTCGCTTATGCCATATCAAAATGTCCTCCGCGCCCGGCGGCATTTCTCCTGCTTATTGTCACGCTTCCCTATTTAACGAGTGTCCTGATCAGGACCTATGCATGGATCGTCCTGCTCAGCCCCAACGGACCGATTAATCAACTCCTCTTGTACCTTGGCCTTATCTCCGAGCCGCTGCAATTGGTGTTCGATTCGGTCGGCGTCTATGTCGGCATGGTGCAGGTCCAGCTGCCGCTCATGGTGTTTCCTCTCTATGCCGTATTGGCGCGGGTTAATCCAAGCCTTGCAAAAGCGGCACAAAGCCTCGGAAGTCCTCCTACGGACGCCTTCCTGAGGGTCACGCTGCCAGCCTCGATGCCAGGCGTGATTAGCGGCTGCACGCTCGTGTTTCTGTCCAGTCTCGGCTTCTATATTACGCCAGAGCTTCTTGGTGGCCCTGATAGCTATCTAATCGCTCAGGGCATTAGCCTGCGCGTGCTGATCCTCGGCAATTTTGATGAAGCCGCAGCCCAATCATCAGTCTTGATGCTGATGGTGATCGGGGTCTTTCTCATATTTCGTCAGCGGATCGCGGAAGAACTCGACATCGCCCGCATAACAATGTTTCTCTGGCCGGCAAGTCCACATCCGGTCTTTCCGCGCAATGGCCGATACTGGAGCGACTGACGGCGATCTTGCATGGCCCGTCAATGAGTCTGCATGAGGCCTTGACGGCCGTCCGCCGACCCTTGTTATACGTTAGCTCAGGGGTGACGCTCCTCCTTCTGGTGCTGCCTTTCGCGGTCGTAATTCCTCTTGCATTCAGCGATGCACCGTACCTCACCTTTCCGCCGCCCAGCTACTCACTGCGGTGGTTCTCAAGTCTGCTCAGGAATACGCAATGGCTCGATGCGCTAAGCTTCAGCCTGAAATGGGCCGGACTGTCGGCTTTCTTGAGCGTGGCGATTGGTGTGCCGGCCGCCTTCGCTCTTGTGCGCTACCGGTTCTCTGCGCGCGTGCCTGTCTATCTTCTTCTGATTTCTCCGCTGATTGTTCCTCATGTCGTCATCGCAGTGTCCCTGTTCTTCGCTCTCGCCGGATCCTCGCTGATCGGAAATCCCCTGGCATTTGCTCTCAGCTATACGATCATTGGTGCGCCATATACGGTCGTTGTCATGATCGCCGGGCTCAAGCGCTTCAATCGCACACTCGAGTTGGCTGCCGCGAGCCTGGGCTCGAGCCCTCTCGCGACGCTGAGAACGGTGACGCTTCCATTGCTGTTGCCGACGCTAGCGAGCGCAGCTCTCTTCGCGTTCATCGTAGGATTCGATGACGTTGTGTTCGGTCTGTTCCTGAGCGGGCCCACCGCGACGCCATTGCCCATGAGAATGTGGGACAACATCCGCCTGGAAATCAGTCCCCAGATAGCCGTCATCGCCGTTCTCTTTATCGTCGTGCTTGCGCTTCTCATGCTCCTGAGGCTGTTCGTGGCCGCTGTTGCTCAAGGGCCTCGCGCGCAGGAAAGCCTGCATCATTGAGCATCGGATCGCGATTGTGCATCGTTCAGACTACGAGAAAGCCAATGGCGCCTTTCCTGAAGCAGCCCTCTCGACCCAATCTGGGGCAAGTCTCGCAAGCGTAACGGAGCATCGACCATGAGCCGCGATCTCACTTTCTCCGTCGAGGAGTACAAGCGTCGATGTGACGCCGTCCGAAAACTGATGGCAGAGCGTCGTCTTGACTGTGCCATCTTTGACGAGCCCGAGATGATGTCCTGGCTCTCCGGCTATACGGTCTCCGAAAACCTCTGGCGAGCGTGCATCGTGCCGGCAGCGTCCGAGCCGTTCCTGCTGGTGCGCAAGCTCGATATGCCCCCGGCGCGCCAACGCACGTGGATGGATAACATCGTCGGGTTTGGCGATTGGGACGACCCGCTGGCGGTGCTAGTCAGCACCTTGCGGGAAAGGGGTTCGGTGCCCGCCCGGATCGGCGCTGAATTTCAATCGAATTCGTTCACCATCCAAAGACTCCAATCGCTGCGCGAGCTCTTGCCGGAGACCGAGTTTCTTGACCTCGAGCGTTCGGGATGGGATCTCAGGCGATTAAAGTCGCGGGAAGAGATCGCGCATATGTCCCGCGCCGGTTCACTGTTGGATGCGGCCTTCGACGCGACCGTCAAGGAGGTGGCAACCGGCAGAAGCCAACGTGATATCGCTGCCGCTGCCGCTGCGGCCTATTATCGGCTTGGGTTCGACGATGGCTTCGTTGGGCCTCTCAATGTCGGATCCGGTTGGGATTCGCTGCATGGGTTCCTCGCAGAGCGACCGCTGGTCGATGGGGATATCGTTCATATCGAACTCTTGCCTCGGCTACGATTCTATACGGTACGGATCATGCGATCGGTCATCGTGGGACGGGCAACAGACGAGCAGCGAGCTGCGGCCGAGGCGCTTATCGCGTTACAAGATCGCCAAATCGCCGCGCTCCGGCCTGGGGCGATTGCCGCCGACGTCGACCGCATCGTGCGGGAAGGCGTTGTAGCGGCTGGCTTGCGCGAGACCTACGATAATATCACCGGGTACACCCTTGGCACCGCTCCGCTCGTTTCCCAGCACACGAGTGACCTATATCGCTGTTTCACACCAATTGCGGATTGGGCCATCGAGGAAGGAATGGTCTTTCACATGTACACATCCGCTGCCGGACTTGCCTTCAGCGAGTCCGTCGTGGTGACGAGTGCGGGTGGGAAGCAATTGACCTCAATACCGCGCAAGATATTCGAGACGAGGCCGAAATGAGCGTCATTACAGCAATGATGAGCGAAAAGGTGACGGCAGGCGTATCAAGGTCGCAAAATCAACGTGGCTCCGTCTCGGTTAACTCGTTGACCAAGATGTTTGGTCCGGTCAAGGCGGTCGACGACGTCTCGCTGTCGATAGAGCCGGGAGAGTTCGTCGCCTTGCTCGGATCGAGCGGGTCAGGAAAGTCAACTCTGCTCATGATGATCGCCGGGTTCGAAGTTGCTTCCTCTGGCGACATCACGCTCGACGGCATACGGATCAATGATGTTCCGAGCTATCGCCGCGGCTTCGGCATGGTCTTCCAGAGCTACGCGTTGTTCCCCCATATGACCATCGCTGAGAATATCGCCTATCCGCTGCGGCGCCGGGGTTTGCGTGGCGGAGACGTCGAACGCGAGGTCAGAAAAGCTCTGAAGCTCGTTGCACTTGACGGATATGGCGCGCGGCTCCCAAACCAGTTGTCGGGTGGGCAGCAGCAGCGTGTGGCTCTGGCCCGCGCTCTTGTCTTCCGTCCCCCGCTGCTGCTGATGGATGAGCCGCTTGGGGCGCTGGACCGCAAGCTGAGGCAGCAACTCCAAATGGAGATCAAATTGATTCATAAGGAGGTTGGCAGCACCATTATCTTCGTAACCCACGACCAGGAAGAAGCATTGTCAATGGCGGACCGCGTCGCGGTGCTCGAGCGGGGACGCTTGCAGCAGTTAGGAACGCCGCGCGAGCTATACGAGAAGCCGGCCACTGCATTTGTTGCGGATTTCATCGGTGAGATGAACTTTTTGCCGGTCGAGCTGCGGCAATCTGGAGGCGAGGTCTGTGCCCGCAGCACCGATCTCGGCCTTGAGGTTGTGCAGGAGGCAAGCCAGGTGCTGACGTCAGGCGGCCGAGGGTTGCTGGCGGTTCGCCCCGAGTATGTCGGTCTGACACCGGACGAGCGCGCTAGCGCGACGGTTTTGGAGTCTGCCTACACAGGTACGAACCAAAGCGTGCTTGTGCAGGTGGGGTCCATTCGATTGATCGCCCGGATTTCGGTGAGCCCCGGACGGCCGCTATTCCAATCCGGTCAACGGGTCCGCATTGAGATCGATGCTGCGCATACAAGGGTGTTTCCGACTGCCAGTTGAGATGCCTTTGGCGTGCAAGGAGCTAGCCGTCATGAACCGGAACGCGGCAATCTCGCGCGCGAGAAGCCAACTGGCCTCTGGAGACCTTGAGGCCGCGCTATCGCGGCTTGTCGCTATTCCTTCCGAGAGTCAGAACCCGGAGCGAAAACATCACCTTGCCGAGTATCTCGATGAGCTACGCTGCATGTTTGAAGAGCTCGGATGCGACTGCCAGGTTTTGGTCGCTGCAGGCGCGCAATTCCTCTATGCACAACGCATAGAAGATCCATCATTGCTGACTGTGCTCGGATATGGGCACGGCGACGTGGTTCGTGGCATGGATGGATCATGGGCGGCAGGAGGATCCCCTTGGCATCTCACAAAGCTCAATGATCGCTGGTACGGACGCGGTGTCGCCGATAACAAGGGACAGCACGCCATCAACATTACCAGCCTCCGTGCTGTGCTCGAGACGAGAGGCCGGCTGGGGTTCAACCTGAAATACCTGATCGAAATGGGTGAAGAAGTCGATTCGCCTGGTCTCGTCGAACTATGTACGACGCACAAGAAGCTCCTTGCCGCAGACATCTTCGTTGCGTCGGACGGACCGCGTTTGTCAGAGAAACGGCCGACAATATTCCTGGGCTCGCGGGGATGTGTTACATTCGATCTCTCTATTCATGCGCGCAAGAGCGCGTATCACTCGGGCAATTGGGGAGGTCTGCTTTCTGATCCCGCAATCCAGCTCGCGCATGCCCTGGCTACGATCGTCTCTCCGACCGGCCGCATCCTGATCGCAGAATGGCTTCCAAGTGAGCTGCCTGACGCCGTCCGACGGGTGCTTGCCGATTGTGCCGTTGAAGAGGGATCTGGCGGACCAGAGATCGATCCGGCTTGGGGCGAGCCGGGGCTCTCTCCGGCAGAGCAGGTGTATGGCTGGTGCTCATTCGATGTTCTCGCCATCAGTTGCGGAAATCCGCAGGCGCCGGTCAATGCCATTCCCGCAAGTGCCTGGGCGCGCTGTCAGCTGCGCTTCGTAGTCGGTGTTGACCACGACCACATTTTGCCGGCGCTGCAGCGACATCTCGCGAAGGCCGGTCTCGACATGGTCCAGGTGACGCCCAGTCCTGACGATGGTGTTTTTCTCGCCACGCGCCTCGATCCCGAGCATCCCTGGGCCAGATGGGCCCAGGATTCGATCGTTCGGACGACACGGAAATCGCCGGCGATCTTGCCCAATTCCGCTGGCTCGCTTCCGAACGACATTTTTGCCAACCTACTAAATTTACCCACGTTGTGGCTGCCCCATGCCTATCCTGGATGCCATCAACATGCAGCCGACGAGCACATGCCGATTGGGCTCGCGCGTGAGGCCCTGGAGATTATGGCGGGCCTATATTGGGATCTGGGGGAGCTGGATACCCTTCCGCGGGTGCGACGAGGTTGAACTGATCGGATGCCGTTTCGCGCTCGCCGGGTGATCGCTTTTTTGCGAAGGCCGTTGCGCATCTTCGAAGTACCGCTTCCCAATTGATACGCCAAGCTCCAGTCGAGGCAGCGACGGGAGCCATGTTCGAAGCCGGACGCTGGAAAAGGGGGCTGGGCACATGAGTAACGTATCGGATGGTCATGGCTTCGGCGGCAAGCGTTGCCGCTCTTGCGAGCCCGGTCCAGCCTAACCAGGCTTCGAGGCGGCCATGTCGGACCAAGTCGAGCAGGCGCTGCTGGATGGTCTGTTCCCACGTTGCGAGGTGAAGTGGTTGCGATAAGGTCGGAGCCAGTGCGATCGTCGGGGCACTCTCGAGCATTCTGCCGATCGAGACGCTGAAGGCGATTGGCCAAGAGCGCAAACCCATTTGAGAAGACGACGCTCGCCGGCCGCTTATTGCCAATTACTTGCGCCGTAGCGCTGATCAAAGGGCGAGAAGCGTGGACGCTACAGCAAGGAAGGCCTCGAGGTCAGCCTGCAAGGAGGTGCTCAATCCCAGTGATTACGTGCTGTTCGATTGACGACACCCACAAGCTCACCGCAATGACGTCAGAACCGGCATCAGCGCTGGTTGTGATCGCCGCGAAGGGCGATTAACTTCCCGTTAAGTATCGCCTCAAGTTGTACGATGAGCAAATAACAATGTCGCTCCCAGTCCGCACATGACGGCGCCAGATGCTTGTCGTGTCTTGGCAATGAATGAGGGTCGCCTGGCAAGTCCGGCTCTCGCTTTCGCGGCCCAATAGGTTACTATCAAGTCAACACTTGTGTTCAGTGCAACCGAGACGAGCCCAAGTGCGATGAACTGCGTGGCAACGTGCGCGGCTGGATCGACGAATTGCGGGATGAAGGCGAGAAAGAATGCGGCCGTCTTCGGATTGAACGCCTCGACCAGGATGCCTTCGCGAAACGCGCGATGAACCCCTGTTTTTTTGACTCCTGTCGGTTCGATGACGTCGGCTTCGCGCCATGTCTTGATGCCGAGCCAGACGAGATAGACTGCTCCAGCGATCTTTAGAATGGTGAAGGCCTGCGCGCTCGCCAACACGAGCGCAGATAGGCCAATAGCGCCACCGAGAACATGCACGAGCCCGCCTAGACCGAGGCCGAGACTGGATGCCAGTCCTTCCGTGCGTCCGCCAGCGAGCGTTCGCGCAACGATGTAAAAGACTCCTGGTCCCGGCGTGATGGCGACAACGAGGGCCGCAGCCAAGAACAGAAGAGAGCTCTGAAAACTGAACATGCCCTGCCTTTGTGAGTCTGCTAATCTGAGGATCTCTCGCCTGTGGGTTGAACCGGAATGAGCGGTCCCATCTCTCTATCCCGCGGATCCTCGCTCGCCGCAAAACCGGCGGCGACGCCCGCGCGGTCAGCTTCAGGACGGTTCTGGCTCATCTTGCGTTTGCCTTCGAACCGGCGAACGGGAATGCGCACACCAACAATCCCGCGCAACTGCGTTACGATGAAATCGGCAGGAGCTTCGTCGACGGTCCAGGGCTTTGCGCGCGGCCTCTCGCGAATGTTCGTAAGGCGCGTGACAACCTCAAGCAAGCGCTCGGGATCGTGAAAGAATTCAATCGGCCCATAAGCGTGCACGGTGATGTAGTTCCATGTCGGCACCACTTTCCCGCTCTCTTGCTTAGTGGCGTACCAAGAGGGCGTCACGTAAGCCTCCGGACCCATGAAGATCGCAAGTGCGTCCCCGATCCGGCTGGCCTTCCATTGGGGGTTGGCCTTTGCGATGTGCCCGTACAGCACACCACGATCGCCTTCGGCCTCATTGAGGAACAGCGGCAGGGGCGTCGCTACTGGCCCGTCTGCCGTGGCGATGATCAGATTGGCCAGCCGGGCAGAGCGGATCGTCGCTCGAATGCGGTCGAGATCATCGTCCCGAAAAGCGGGTGGCACATACATGGTGTTCTCCGTTCTACACTAGGCCTCTTAGTGTGGCGCACCACTGAGTCGATTGTCGACCTACAATAAGTCAGTGTTTTTCCCAATGCCGTTTTACCGGTGGGAGCGAGGCGTCGACACCCGGCTCAGAGCCGCGCAGACGCGCGATCCAATCCATCTTGGACCTGGAGCCACCGGCCCTTTGGGCGCCTGTGAAGCTATTCAACCGAGATGGCCATGGCCGCCGAGCCGGGATGGGCCAGCCATTCGATGAGTTCGCGAGCTTGCGGATTGTCAAACGGAAGTTCATGGTGATGGCTTGGAAATCCAGCTTCGCAGGCCGTACATAGTGCGGAAGCCATCGGCGGCATAGCATCGGATCGAGGAAAGGGAGCTCTGCATCATCTCTGCGAGCGCGTGTCCCGGACCGAGGTCTAGCACACGGTCGACGCCCTGCTCTACAAGAGCCTCCAGCGTCGCCGCCCAGTCGATCGGGCGTGCGACTTGACCGGCGAGCCTTGCCGCCGCGTCCGACGCGGAGAAGATGCGCCCGCCGCCATCTCCGGCGAGGAGTATCCTTTGATTTGCGATCGGCGCGTGTGTGGTTGCTGCGAGCCCTTGCTGCAGGGGCGCGCAGGCCGGTTCGAGCAACGATGTGTGCGACGCAATCCTGACGGCGAGCAGACCGGCGCGCGCGGCTCCCCGCGCTGGCGCTTCCCGGCACAGATTGATGACATCCTCCTCGGTGCCGCCGATCACATAGAGAAGGTCGGGGTTCCTGATCGCGATCTCGCAACGATGCATCGTAAGCAGCGGTTCGAGCTCCGCCCGATTGAGCCCGCGAACATAGCCCAGGCGGCCATCCAGCTTCGCTGCATCTTGCATCAAGCGGGCGCGAACGTCCGTCAGCCGCAAGGCTTCATCGGCGGTCCAAATTCCCGCGATGCTGCAGGCCGCCATCTCGCCGACGCTGTAGCCAGTGACGGCCGTTGGCTCGGTCAGGAGGTCAGCGATGCAGGCGTGGATCGCGAGCACCGATGTGACGGTCAGGATCTGGCTGGAATGATTGGCGGAGAGTTCGTCCGCACTCCTTGTCCTGATGAACTCCCGCGGATCCGCTCCTAGAAGGCTGGTGGCCGCAGCGAAGATCGGCTCGGCTGCGGGCTCGTCCGCGACAAGATCAAATATCTTGCACGAGAGCGTTCCTTGTCCACCGCAGAGCAGGGCGAGC
Source organism: Bradyrhizobium sp. Ghvi (assembly GCF_900115265.1). Lineage (GTDB taxonomy): Bacteria > Pseudomonadota > Alphaproteobacteria > Rhizobiales > Xanthobacteraceae > Bradyrhizobium. The sequence goes on from NZ_FOVU01000010.1 coordinate 22,428, forward strand.
ATCAGACTTCCAGTCGATCGACGAACAGCGCCATCGCCAGCAGATCCGCGGAGCCGCCGGGACTGAGATTGCGGGTAACAAACGCCTGGTGAATGTCGGCCGCGCGCCAGCGCCAATCCGGCGACCCGACGCCGCCGGTCGCGAGGAAGCTCGCGGCGCTCTCGCGCGCGAAGCGCAACCCGTTCGCTCCGCCCCGGTGCAGCAGGTTGGTGTCGGTAACTTCGGCGATCAGCTTCATGCAGGTCTCAACCCGTACCGCTTCCTCGTCCTGAGGCGCAAGCTCGCGCGCCGCACGCAGCGCGGGCAGGGCGATATCATAGACCGACGGAAAGCCGTCGGCGGCTTCCGCCCTGGCGCCGCCTGCGCCGTAGCGCCGTCCGGCCACTGCACCATGGCTGCGCAGCGAGACCGGGCCCGACAGGATGTCGTCGCCCCAGCGCTCCCTCACCAGTCCTCCGAGCGACTTGCTGATGCCGACGACATTGCGGTAGCCGGCCGCCGCGCAGAGCAGACCCAGCCCGAAGATCGCGCCGCGGTGCGTATTCACGCCATCTGTTGCAGCCAGCATCGCGCGCTCGGCGGCAACGCCGATCGCGCGTAGCCGGTTCATCCCAGCGCCCTCGCTGCCCGCGGCGGCGAGTTCGGTGAAAAACGGCATCAGGGTCGTGGCGCTCCGGTACAGCAGCGCAGCGTCCATGTCGCGATGCGCGCCGTTGTCGACATGGCTGACGAGGCCGGGCTTCGGATAGGTCTCGACTTCGAGCTTCAGAGAGAGTGACGCAAGATCGCCGAGCTCCACCGCATCGAATGCGGGCCCCGGCCGGGATGGCCATCTGAGCGCTGGGGTCATGACACCTGACCCGCGAGGAAGGCCGCGCGCGTCGTCGCGGTGACGCCTGCCGGCCCCTTCACAAGGACTTCGTCCTCGTCAGCGCCGCACAGTTCGCGCCATTGAACGCCGCCGGCTGGCCCCGTGATCTCGCCATCCAGCCGCATCGGTGCCTGCTTTGCGATTCCCGCGATGCCGGACAACAGGAATTCCGCCTGCTTCGCCGACGACAGCGGCCACAGCAGATCGAGATCCGAACTGTCTGAGAGATAGGGCAGGCCGGTGAGGTGCTGCCAGGCCAGGCTGCCATAGCTGCGGGTCTCCGGCAGAAGCGTGAGGAGCTTGTCGATGGTCGGGTGCCAGGAAGCGGGCGCCGGGGTGGCGGCATCGGCCAAGAGAGGCGGAGGCGCGGACGCGACGATATCGATCGCGGCGAGCGAGACTGCAATGCGCCGCTTGCCATGGGTCGGCGGCAGCGGCAGTCCGAGCGGAACGAGACCTGCGGTATCGCTGCAGACGGGACGGCGGACGACGAGCGGGCGTCCCGCATGCGCCCAGCTCGCGACGATCGGCTCGCTGGCAAGTTCGGGATAGCGGTTCATCACCGCGGCCCATCCCGCGGTCGAAGCCTTCACCATGCTGTGGCGCGCGAGAGGCTCGAGCATTTCACGCCGCCTGGTGTGAGGCCGCAGCGTGCTCAACGCGCTCGGCGAGATCGGCGGCCTTCCGCCGTCCGCCGCGCTCGGCGCCGAGCCTGCCGCGATCGTCCCGTCCGTGAGGCAGCCGCAGCAGGGCGGCCAGTTGCGGCGCTAGCGGCGCAGCGTCGTCCCAGACGATGTGGATGCCGCCTGACATCACCATGTTGTCGAGTCCGGGGGCGAACACCGGCGTCGCTTCCGCCTTTGCCGTGAGCACGTCGATCGGAAGCTTGGTGACCCGTGCCATCGAGGGCAGATCCATCACCGCGGGATGCGCGCCGGGCAGGGCCACCAGCGTGCCGGTCGCAAGTGCCGTTGCGATGAACGCGCCGGCCGCGCTGCCGCCATAGAGCAGGCCGACGGTGCGGTGTCCTTCGGCCTCCGCCAGCAGCAGCGCCTTGGCGAGGTGAGACAGATACTCGCTGAGGCCGAGCAGCTCGTCGCGCTTGGTCATGCGCTGACTGGCGGAATCGACCAGAACCAGGATCGGCGCCCGATCGCCTGATTTCACGATCTGGATCACACGGCCCGCGAGCACGATCGCTTCGTCCAGGCCAAGCGGCTCTCCTTGCGTGAGGCCGAGCACGTGGATCGATCCGCCATCAGGCAGGACCGCCCGTCCCGCGATCATCGCACCCGAGGTTTCAATACTGCGGCCGTTCGGGAACAGGCTCGTCAGGATGTCATCGAGCGTCATCGGCGTTCTCCCTGTCGTTGGCGGCGCGAAGAAACGCGCCGGTCGGAAGTGCGGGAACATCGGTGGGATCGTCAATGCCGAGCGTCTGCCAGATCTCGATGGCGTCCTCGACCTCGCCGAAGCGCTGCAACCGTCGCTCGAGGCGCTTCTGCTCTGCTTCGAGAGCCGCAGCGTTGCAGCCTCGCTTGGCCCCAAGCGCCGCGATTGCGGCTTGCCGGAACGCCAGCGCCTCGTCCTCCACGAACGCATCGGCGCCGCCGATCAAATAGCGGTGCTTGCCGCCCATGGTGCGCCAGACCAGCGCGCGGTCGCGCGAGTCGAATTCCTCGATGCCCTTGTTGGTTTCGATCACTTCGGGGCCGCTGACGCTGAGCCGGCCCTGTTCGGAGATGATCAGGCGCGAGCAGGTGCCGGCGATCAGGCTGCCGCCGCCATAGCAGCCGGCACGTCCGCCGATCAGGCCGACGACGTTGACCCTGGCGCGGCGCGCCTCGATCACGGCGCGCATGATCTCCGCGATCGCGAGCTCGCCGGCATTGGCCTCCTGAAGCCGCACGCCGCCGCTGTCGAACAGGATCACCACGTCCTGCTTCAGCGTACGCGCCGCACGCAAGAGGCCAGTGAGCTTGGCGCCGTGGACTTCGCCGAAGGCGCCGCCCATGAAGCGTCCTTCCTGCGCGGCTACGAGCACGGATGCGCCGTCAAGCCGGCCGCGGCCGATGACGATGCCGTCGTCGAACTGCGCGGGCAGGTCAAAGATCGAAAGATGCGGGCTGATCTCGCGCAGCTCCGGGCCGATGAATTCGCAGAAGCTGCCGGCATCGACCAGCGCGTCGATGCGCTGCCGGGCGCTCGCCTCGTACCAGCTCAGCGAGACGTCATTGGCGGTCACGGCTGTCATCGTTCCGGCTCCTCGATCTTGCGGACGCCCTGGGCCAGTCGCAGCGCGACCGTGTCCGGCCGGGCGCCGCCGTCATTGATGGAGATGCGCAAGCCTCCGGCCGAGCGGCGGGCCACAAAGTCGCGGACCACGGCGTCCCACACCGCGCCGAACCCGTTTGCGGCGGTTGCGATGTCGATCGTGCAGGTGTCGGCGGGCGAGGCCCGTTCCAGCAGAACTTCGAGATTGCCGGAGGCGACGACGCCCACGATTGCCTGCGTGCGGGTGCCGCCGGCGCGCTTGGGGGCAGACAGTCTGAAGCTCAGCTTTTCCATGCAAAACCCCTCACCAGTTGCGGAAGCGGCTGGGCGGGCGATAGAGCCCGCCGGATGCCAGCATGAGATCCTTGATCGAGCGGGCCGCGAGCAGATTGCGGTCGGCATCGAGCGGATCGATGCCGAGATCTTCGGGACGCTGGATCACGCCGCGCTGCCGGAGCTGTTCGACCAGATTCGCATCGCGGGCGCGGCCGATCTCGGTGTAGCCGGCAACGCCGCGGATCGCCTGCTCGCGCTCGTCCTTGCTGCGGCACATCAGGAGGTTGGCGATACCTTCCTCGGTGACGATGTGGGTGACGTCGTCCGAGTAGACCATGACGGGCGCGAGATCGAGCTTGAGCTCCTGCGCCAGATCGAGCGCATCGAGCCGCTCGACGAACAAAGGCGTGTTGCGCTCGCCAAAAGTCTCGCCGATCTGCACCACCAGCTTGCGGCCGCGGCGCAGCGCCGCATTGCAATCAGGATCGGCCTCGGCGCCGGCCTTGAGCCAGGGCTCGCTCGGGTGGCGGCGGCCGCGCGGATCCGAGCCCATGTTGGGCGCGCCGCCGAACCCGGCGATACGGCTGGTCATCACCGTCGAGCTGTGGCCTTCGAGATCGATCTGCAGCGTCGATCCAATGAACATGTCGCAGGCATAAAGGCCCGCGGTCTGGCAGAAGGCGCGGTTCGAGCGCAGCGAGCCGTCGGGTCCGGTGAAGAACACATCGGAACGCGCCGCAACGTAATCCTCCATGCCAACTTCCGATCCGAAACAATGGATCTGCTCGACCCAGCCGGCTTCGATCGCCGGAATCATCGTCGGATGCGGGTTGAGTGCGAAATGGGTGCAGACCTTGCCCTTGAGGCCGAGCTTTTCGCCATAGGTCGGCAGCAACAGCTCGATCGCGGCGGTATTAAAGCCGATGCCGTGGTTGAGCCGGCGCACGCCGTAAGGCGCATAGATGCCTTTGATGGCGAGCATTGCAGTGAGGATCTGGGTCTCGGTGATGGCGGCGGGATCGCGGGTGAACAGCGGCTCGACATAGAAGGGCCTGTTAGCCTCGACCACGAAATGCACGAGGTCGCCGGGAATGTCGACGCGCGGCACCTTATCGACGATCTCGGTGACCTGCGCCACGACGAAACCGTTCTTATAGCTGGTCGCTTCGACGACGGTCGGCGTGTCCTCGGTGTTCGGCCCGGTATAGAGATTGCCGTCCTTATCGGCGCTCACAGCCGCAATCAGCGCGACGTTCGGCGTAAGATCGATGAAGTAGCGCGCGAACAGCTCGAGATAGGTATGGACGGCGCCAAGCTCGATCTTGCCGCCGAACAGCATGCGCGCGATGCGTGCCGATTGCGGGCCCGAATAGGAGAAGTCCAGCCGCCGCGCGATGCCTTTCTCGAAGATGTCGAGATGGGCAGGCAGCACCACGCCCGACTGGACCATGTGCAGGTCATGGACATCCCGGGGGTCGAGGTTCGCGAGCGCAACGGCGAGGATGTCAGCCTGCTTCTGATTATCGCCCTCCAGGCACACGCGGTCGCCTGACCTGATTACCGCCTTCAGAAACGCGAGAAGGTTCGGGATCGCGACGACCTTGCCAGTGGCGTGCTGCCGGCCGCCCGTGAGGCGCTCGCCGAGGGCGGCCTTTTGCATACCCCAATCGCTCATTTCGGCTCCTTGGCATGCGAGAAATGGCTTCATGGCGCCGAATGTATGCATCTTGCGTTCATTTGTCAATTAATGTATGCGTAATGTCATAAATCAGAGATATTCGCATACACAGGAGGGAATTTATGGCGCGAATGCATACAGAAGGTCCATGCCCGGACGTTGCTGCTCCACATGCACAGGGGAGGCGCCCGTGACCATTTCCGGCGTTGCTCTGCTCGCAATCTGCACCCTGCTTGGAGGCCTGCTCGGCGACCTGCTCGGTGTCGCTCTCGGTGTGAAAGCCAATGTCGGCGGCGTCGGCATCGCGATGATGTTTTTGATCGCCGTCCGGCTGTGGCTGGTCCGGCACGGCCTGCTCAGCCGCGGGCTCAATACCGGCGTCGAGTTCTGGGGCAGCTTCTACATTCCTATCGTGGTCGCCATGGCTGCGCAGCAGAACGTCGTCGCCGCGGCGAAAGGCGGCCCGATCGTCGTCATCGCTGGCGCCGGCGCGGTCGCCGTGTGTTTCGCAATGGTGGCGATGATCGGCCGGCTCAGTGGCCGCATCGAGACCATGGACGAGATCGAAGCCCGAGAGGCGATCGAGGCGAATGTGCCCCACTTCAAATCCGGGAGGGTCGGATGACCATGATCTTTCACATTCTCGCAGCCAATTCGCTGATCACTGCCTTCGCCGCCGTCGGGATCCTGATGTGGATCTCGGGGGCGATCTCGAAATACCTCACCTTCGGGCGCATCCACGGCTCGGCGATCGCGATCATGCTGGGTCTCGTGCTGGCCTTTTTCGGAGGCCTTGCCACCGGCGGCGAAAAGGGCGTCGCCGATTTGCCGGCGCTGACCGGAATCGGCCTGATGGGCGGTGCGATGCTGCGGGATTTCGCCATCGTCGCCACCGCCTTCGAGGTCGATGTCGTTCATGCGCGCAAGGCCGGATTGATCGGTGCGGTCGCGCTCGGACTGGGAACGGTCGTTCCGTTCATTCTGGGCGTGTTCGTCGCGGCGGCGTTTGGCTACACGGATGCCGAATCGCTCACCACGATCGGCGCCGGCGCGGTCACTTACATTGTCGGTCCGGTCACGGGGGCAGCGATCGGCGCGTCATCGCCGGTCATTGCGCTCTCGATCGCGACCGGTGTATTCAAGGCGGTGATCGTGATGATCGGCACGCCCTTCGTCGCCGGGATGATCGGCCTCAACAATCCGCGCAGCGCGATGGTGTTCGGCGGCTTGATGGGAACGGTCAGCGGCGTTTCCGGAGGACTTGCCGCGACCGATCGGCGCCTGGTGCCTTACGGCGCATTGACCGCGACGTTTCATACCGGGCTCGGATGCCTGGTCGCACCGTCCATTCTCTACTTTACGGTGCGCGCAATCATAGGAAGCTGAATGGCAGGCCTGTTCAAAGTCGCAACCGAAGCCGAAGAAGATGGTGGGCTTCTCTCCGATCGTATCCGCAATGCGCTCACGGACGAGATTGCCTCCGGCGCGCTCGTTGCCGGCTCGGCCCTGGAAGAGCAGCAGCTTGCAGATCGCTTCGGGGCTTCCCGCACGCCTGTGCGGGAAGCTCTCCGGCAGCTCGTCGTCAGTGGGTTGGTCGAGGTGCGCGGGCGTCGCGGGGTCGTCGTGGCGCGGATGACACCGGAGCGGATCATGGACATGTTCGAGACCAGCGCAGAGGTGGAAGCCATGTGCGTCAGGCTCGCGACTTATCGCATGACGCCGCTCGAGCGCAGCCGCCTGATCGAGCTGCACGAAGGCTCGCGGGCGATGGTCGAGGCCAACGACGTCGATGCCTATGATGCCTTCAACCGGGCGTTCCACGAATGCATCTACGGTGCGACGCACAACTCGTTCATGGCCGAGCAGGCGCAGGATGTCCGCGCGCGGCTCAGCGCCTTCCGCCGGACGCAATTGCGGCAGGGCGATCGCATTCGCAAGTCCCGCGACGAGCATGATGCCATCATGCAGGCGATCGCCGAAGGGGACGGCGAGACCGCCTCACGCCGGATGCGTGCGCATATGCTGAACGCCGCCGCAGCGCTGCGGCGTTACATCGAAGATCGCGTCAGGCCCGTCGACGGACCTGAGCCCGACAATTTCTGACAAGGCGGTCATGGACCGCCCTTGACGTAAACGAAGGCAGACGCGCCTGAAGGTACCTCCAGCCGCAATTCGGACAAGCGGTCTGGTTGAACGCGTGGCGGCAGCCACCGGGGCGCCGCGCCAGCGATCAATTTTTCGGCCCCTTCGCATGCCCACCGGGGGGACGGTCGGATGCGCGAGTAAACTGATGCAGTTCTCCAAAAAAGTGTGAATTACTAATCGTGGCTTGTTCTAGCGCCCTCACGCCAAGCTAAGGTTGAGGCTGGCGAACGCAGAACAACCAAGAAGACGGTTGGGGACTTCGGGGCTGCACGATGGCTGACAGAGATACGGAGGATTTTTTAGCCAGCTACCTAAAGGAGCTGAACGAGAACAATGCAGCGGTGTTCATTGGCGCTGGCATGTCGAAAGCCGCAGGTTATGTCGACTGGGCCGGGCTTATGTCCCCCGTTGCCAAGGGGCTCGGCCTAGATATCGCCAAGGAATCCGACTTGGTTGCGCTCGCCCAATATCATCTCAACGCCAACAACAATAATCGGCACAAGCTGAGCCAGCTGCTGATCGATGAATTTTCGGACCTCAAGAACCCTACCGAAAATCATTCACTGCTAGCAAGGTTGCCCATTCAGACCTACTGGACGACAAATTACGACCGATTGATCGAGAAGGCGCTGGAAGCCGGCGGCCGGCGCGTAGATTCCAAATATACGGTCAATCAGCTCGCCACTACGCGCCGTGGACGCGACGCCGTCGTCTACAAGATGCACGGAGACATTGAGCATCCCACGGAAGCCATCTTGAGCAAGGACGACTATGAACGATATTCGTTGACCCACGGTCCCTTCATAACGGCCTTGTCGGGCGACCTCGTGGAAAAGACCTTCCTTTTCCTAGGTTTTAGCTTCACCGATCCCAATCTCGATTTCGTTCTTTCGCGCATTAGAGCGCGCTTCGAAAAGCATCAGCGGCAGCATTTCTGTGTGATGAAGAGGCGGACCCGAAACAAAAGGGAAGGCAAAACCGAGTTCGAATACGCCGAAACAAAGCAAAAACTTGTTACGCAAGACTTGATGCGATTCAACATCAAGACGATCTTCATTGATGATTACGGCGATGTCACACGGCTGCTCGCGGATATGGATCGCCGATTCAGGAGAAGGACAGTCTTCATATCGGGAAGCGCGTCCGACTATGGAGTTTGGGGGCAGGCCGCGACCGAGGAATTCATGTCCAAGCTGGCGGCGGAACTGATCAACAAGAATTTGCGAATCACGAGCGGATTCGGCCTCGGGATTGGCAGCGCTGTCGTGAAGGGTGCGGTCCAACAAATCTATTCGACAAGCCACCGCAGCATCGACGAGCAAGCGATGAGACGGTGCGGGCGCAGACGTACAAGCGCTATCGGGATGAACTCGTGTTCACACGGGAGAGGTCCAAGGTTCGATCCCTTGTGCGCCCACCATTTCAATGACTTACCCCGTAGATTCCCCCAATGTGCCCTAGAAAGTCGGTCGCTTGGGGAGCGCCTGTTTAGACCAGCGGGCAAAATCGTAGTGAGGGAAATCACCGACACGATGGAGCGCTGTTTGTCGCTAGGGTGAACATGCAACTCGCGGAGTGTTAACACGCCGCCGATGCGGAGTTGACCTCGGTCATGATCGTGCCCGACGTTCGGGTTCAAACTGTTCGACCGGAATCCGACCGTTTGGCCTCCTTTTTCACTGTCGGCATGGTCCGTCCGGAGCTAGATTGCCCGCATGGAGCTGCGGCTCGTCCGACGTCACTTGGCAGAGGCAGAGCGCCACGTTGCGCTGAGCGATAAGCACATCACACGCCAGCTTGAGATCATCGAGGAGTTGGAACGCGGCGGCCATCCAACGTCGTTAGCACTTTGCCAGAAACTAGAGAAACGCGGGCAGGCTGCTTCGGCTTAAAGCCAACTCGGCGCCGCTATATTGCCCCGCTGTAGTAGCGGCGCCAGCTATCGTGATGTCTTCGACAGAGCGACGGGAGCGCGGGCCGGACTGCGCCCGAGTAGCCAATTCATCAGCATCATGCCGACAATCGCGCCGCAAAGTTCGGCCAGGATGAAGCCCGGCAAGTCCACCGAACGAATGCCGGAGAAGGTGTTCGTCAGCGAGCGTGAAATCGCCACGGCCGGATTGGCGAACGAGGTCAAGACTGGTGCTGCGAGCAACTTCGCTAGCCTATCCGGCTCTTTCGAAATTGCCCGCCCTGCTGTTTTCGTCACGACAAAGATTAAATTTATCCTGAGGCGGGGATCGCTGCTGTTACTACGCGAGTGGCGCGACCTTGGGCTGACTGAGGGGCGGCCGCGGTCGATGTAGACAGGCCGCTGGAAGGGACCAGCTGTGCTGAGCACAGCCGCGTGTCAATGTCCCTTTCGGAGGAAATTTACGGCCATTCGCTTTTCTGATCGCACATAGACGAAACGCGTAATGGCTCCAACCTTTCCTTCCATGGAACGATTTGGGTCGCGCGAATCGCGAAGCAGCGTGTCGCGCACGGAGTCGTGCTGCGGTGCAATAACGTCATCGATGTTTGGCCGCAGAGTCCCCGCGACCTTCCCGGCACAAATCGAGGATAACGCGGATTGCCATACGGCTCACCTCGGATCCTCCAATCACCGGGGAGAGGCTGAGTTCATTTTGCTTCGGTAACACGCGTGAAGTCAGGATCCGGATAGCATCGGAGACAACCATTGACGAAAACTCGGCAGGGCAGTCTCGCAAACAACGTGACGTTAATGACCGTATGCATGCTGGCTGCGGTGATAATTTCGCTTAGTGTGCTTGGGTGGGTGGCAACGTCTCGGTACGTCGACGGCACGAAACGAAGTCGACTTGATCAAACAATGCTCGTCGCCGCAAACATAATGGTCACCGCTCAAAGCGGTGTCCGCATAAAATTTGATCAAAACGGAGATCTCTCGGTTCTTGATGCGACCAGCATTCTGCCAAAATTTCGAACAGACGACGCGGTCGATCAAATGTCATCGTATACCGGCGCCCGGGTATCGATCTTTTCATACTTCGATGCGGGAGAGCAGCGACCTGCCTGGGTTGCATCGACGCGAGGCGACAAGTCCAAGCCTCACTATTTCATTGCTTCGACATCCCTACTCAACGAAAACCGAGGAAGAAGAAACGGAGAACCATTCGATGGTTCTGAAGAAACGTTGACCCGTCTGCAGCATGGAAGCATTGCTATGGAGGAGCGCTATTACGACGGGCAGGAATATTTCACGGGCTATCTTCCCGCAATGAACGCGGACGGCAAGCCGGTCGGGATGATTGCCGTCAGCGTGAAGACGGGCGACATAACCCAGTTCCTTTCGGCTCTTTGGCTGTATTTTGCCAGCGCGGGTCTTTTTCTTCTCGCGCTGCTAAGCGCCGCCACCTTCCTGCTGACTCGTCGATTGATGCGTCCGATTCCAATCCTCGCCAATACGATGAGGCGTTTGGCCCAAGCAGAGAACTTGGAAAGCATTCCCTATTTGAAGCGAATGGACGAAGTTGGCCAAATGGCTGAAACGCTTCAGGTGTTCAGGGACAGCATGGCTGAAGCCGAACGTCTAAAGTGCGAAAAGGAGGCGGCGAAGGCGCGCGCTGAGGAGAACAAGCGTGTGGCCATGAGCAGACTTGCCGACGATTTCGAGCGTAGCATCAGGGGGGTGGTCGACGGCGTCGCTGCTGCATCAACGGAGATGGAGGCGGCGGCGGAAACCATGACGGCGACCGCAGAGAAAACCTCGCGCCGTAGTGATGCGGTAACGACGTCCGTCGATCAGGCGTCGAAAAATGTCCAAACCGTAGCAAGCGCGGCTGAGCAACTTGCGACGTCAGTCGCCGAAATTGGGCGCCAAGTCGAGCATTCTTCGACGATGGCGCGCGAGGCCGTTGTGGAAGCAACGCGGACCGGCGAGATCGTCGATGGTCTTGCCAGCACCGCGCAAGCGATCGGCGGCGTTGTCAAACTCATCAAGGACATCGCCGCTCAGACCAACCTGTTGGCGCTCAATGCCAGTATTGAGTCGGCTAGGGCCGGCGACGCGGGGAAGGGCTTTGCCGTGGTCGCCAATGAGGTGAAGACCCTAGCCGCTCAAACTGACAAGGCAACGGAAGAGATCGCGACCCAGATCTCGACGATTCAAGTAGCCACCGGCCGCACGGTTGATGCGATCGGTAGCATCAGCGGTGCGATCGTCAAAATCGACGAGATAGCCCACGCGATCGCCTCGGCCGTTACCCAACAGGGCGCGGCTACACGGGAAATCTCCGGCAACGTCACGCAAGCAGCTCGCGGTACGGCGGAGATCGGCAGCAATATCGCGGATGTCAGTCAAGCGGCCCAGGAGACAGGTGCGGCCGCCACGCAGGTGCTGACAGCTGCTACCGACCTATCAAGGCAGGCGGAAACGCTCAGCCGGGACGTTGACAGCTTCATCCGCGACCTCCGCGCATCTTGATAGGCGGGTAGTGTCCTTGCAGCAAATGGAGTGGGAATTGGCTGATCGCGAGCGTGAAGTAGCAATAATCGGTGTTTTGTGGTTGGCCACTCTTCAAGGCTAAATGCGACTTTGTTGGGATAACTTCTGTGACGAGTAAAGGATCTGTGAGCCACAGGGGGGCTCGGTGAGGTTGGGGAAGCGAGGCCCGAGAACGAGGAGGCGGCGCGTACTCATAAAGTCACGACAATGCCGGGCGCAGTTGTGCGCGCAGTTCCGGTTCATGCGGGTTTGCGGCGCAACCACCCCTTCATTTGGAGACCGTCCCGCATGTTGAGAGCAAGAAGTGTAATGTTTGTTGCGCCCGCGACGAGCTCGATCGCCTGCACAGCATAGAACGTGGCATCGAATTCTGCCGCCTGAGCCTTGGACGCAAGGAAGAGCGCAGACGGAATAAGAATCAGAATGCCGTTCCCTGCAATGAAGGGCATGCGCTTGAATTTGGCCCCGATCAGTCCGGCCCGGCGCCCCTTTGCCAAGATGATACCTGTACCACCGGTCGCAGCGAGCACCGGAATCAGCAACAAGAAACCCCACGGTATGGTGCTCTTAACCGCTGCAACCGTGGCAGGGGACGCGAACAGCTCGCTGAGTACCGTCGATAGCCAAAATGTGCCGATCGTTGCGATAGCCAAGGCGCCAGCGACAGGATGGATCAACTTGATCATGAGTATCTTCCCTTCCTAAAACAGCAGGGCTAGGCAACGCAGATGCCGGAGACAGCAACTTTCTGGAACAGATGAGGGGAAGCTATTGCCGAGGCCGGATAGCTGGCGATTTTTGCTAGAAAGTCAGGATGGGTGAAGGCCGTACGGAAGTGTGCGGTGGATTCCCAGACGGCGTAGTTCAGATAGGTCGAGCTGTCGCCGAGAGCTCTGTGCAGCTGAGTGGAAATGAAGCCCGGCTGTCGTTTCATGAACGCTGCGTCGTCCTGCCAGACCTTGAGAAAAGCCGCCTCATCGGCTTTGTCGAGAGTGAATGGGTTCACCAGGACGACCGAATTTGCCTCGATGGCGATCTGGCGGTCGACCGGGAAGGACGGGTCGAGTGGGCGTAGCAGCGACATGAGTGCCTCCATTGCAATTTAATGTGTGATGCCTAATTGGTATTATGATTACGTAACAGCTTGACAACATGATGTCAATATAAAATGACGGTGACAGATGAAAAGAGCCGAGCGAACTTCCGAGGGTGACGCCCTGACCGACCTTGTTCTCGATCTATTCAGGCTCGACAGCCTACTTCTGACAGCCGGCGACCGTCTGGTCGCCCCGCTTGGCCTAACAAGCGCACGCTGGCAGGTGCTTGGCGCCATTGTGTCCGCCGAACGTCCCCAACCGGTCGCTTGGCTCGCACGCGACCTCGGCGGCAATCGTCAAAACGTGCAGCGGATTATCAATGATCTGCACAGGGAGAGCCTGGTATCTTTTGAGGTCAACCCGCATCACCGACGGGCGCAGCTCGTCGTGCTCACTGGGAATGGACAGCGCGCCTTCGAAGCCGCAATGGAATTGCAGGCTCCCTGGATCAACGATCTTTCAAAAGGGCTGTCGATCAAGGATATACGGATTGTCCATCGCGTGATCACCGCCTTGCGAGATAAGCTTGAGAGCAGCCGTGAGGACAAGTCGGCCTGATATGTCAGGTCGCAACGCGCTACGACAGGCTCGCAGCCAACTACCTTGCCTTCGTGCAACTCGCGTCAATGGTTATGGCTGCGTCTTTATGAGCCGCGTCCTAGAGAGAGTGAAAGACTCCGTCACCGCCGCCACGCTCGCCGCTTCGAACGAGCAGGTCGGCAAGATCGTGGTGAGGTTGTAGTCGGCATCGAAACGTGTCGGCTTGATGCGCCGGGATCGCTGCCGACGCGAGATCGGCGCGTCGACGTCACTCCAGTTCGATGAGCAGATCCTTAGTCTCGATCTGGCTGCCTGCGCCGACATGGATGGCCTTCACTCTTGATGCGCGGTCCGCGTGCAATCCGGTCTCCATCTTCATCGCCTCGATGCTCAGCAAAAGATCTCCAGCCTTTACGGCTTGGCCCACGGAGACTGCAATGGACGAGATGACGCCCGGCATCGGGGCGCCGACCTGGCTCGGATCTCCGTCGGTCGCCTTCGCACGAACCGCTATCTTGCTCTTGAGTTCACGATTCGGCACACGGACTAGGCGAGGTTGACCGTTCAGCTCAAAAAATACTTTCACCTCACCTTCGTCGGAGTTCTCGCCGACGGCCTGAAGACGTATCTCGAGTGTCTTGCCGGGATCAATCTCGACCGAGATCTCTTCTCCGAGTTGCATGCCGTAGAAGAACGTACGCGTTGGAAGCGTGCGCACCGGTCCGTAGACCTGATGGCGTTCGATATAGTCGATGAACACTTTCGGATACATGAGGTAACCGAGTAGATCCTCGTTGTCCGCCACGTAGCCGTCCAGCGTCGCCGTTAGTGTCTTACGGGTTGCTTCCACATCCACCGGCGCCAAGCCAAGGCCGAGCCGTGCCGTCAATGCGGCACCGCCTTTCAGCACCTTCCGTTGTATCCCCTCGGGCCAGCCTCCATGCGGTTGGCCGATATTTCCCTTCATCATATCCACCACCGAGTCGGGGAAAGCGACATCCACGGCTGGGTCCTCGACTTGCTCGCGGGTCAACCCTTGGGCAACCATGACCAGCGCCATGTCACCGACGACCTTAGATGACGGGGTAACCTTCACGATATCGCCGAAGATCATGTTGGCTTCCGCGTAGGCTTTCGCAATGTCGGGCCACCGCTCTGCTAGGCCGAGCGAGCGAGCCTGCGCTTGCAGGTTGGTGAACTGTCCGCCAGGCATTTCGTGAAGGAACACCTCCGAGGCGGGTGCGGTTGGACCGGATTCGAAGGCGGCATATTGAGCCCTGACCTGTTCCCAATAGTCGGATATTTCGCGGATGGCCTCGCTATCCAGTCCCGTGTCACGGTGAGTGCGTCGAAGCGCTTCGACAATCGATCCGAGGCACGGTTGCGAGGTGCCGCCCGAAAAGGCATCCATGGCGGCATCAACTGCATCGACACCGGCTTCGCAAGCGGCGAGGACGGTCGCCGCTGATATTCCCGAAGTGTCATGCGTGTGGAAATGAATCGGGAGTCCCACGTCCTCCTTGAGCGCTTTGACGAGGATGCGAGCCTGTTGAGGTTTCAGGAGTCCCGCCATATCCTTCAAACCGAGGATGTGGGCACCTGCCGACTTCAGCTCTCTCGCCCGGTCCACATAGTATTTCAGGTCGTATTTCGGACGCGCGGGATCCAGCAGGTCGCCCGTATAGCAGATCGTGCCTTCGCACACCTTGTTTGCCTCGATCACGGCGTCCATGGCGACCCGCATGTTCTCAACCCAGTTGAGCGAGTCGAACACGCGAAAGACGTCGACTCCGGACTTTGCAGCCTGCAAGACAAACATGCGAACGACATTGTCGGGATAGTTGGTGTACCCGACCCCGTTGGCCGAACGCAGGAGCATTTGGGTGAGGATATTCGGGATCGCGGCCCGAAGGTCGCGCAACCGTTGCCACGGACATTCTTGGAGGAAGCGATAGGCCACATCGAAGGTCGCGCCGCCCCAACATTCGATGCTGAAGAGTTGAGGGAGGTTTGCGGCATAGGCGGGCGCGATCCGGAGCATGTCTATCGAACGCATTCGGGTGGCAAGCAGCGATTGATGCCCGTCGCGCATCGTCGTGTCGGTGATCAGCACCCGCTCCTGAGCGGATAGCCAGTTCGCCAGGACTTGCGGTCCGTCTTTTTCGAGAATGTCGCGAGTGCCGAGAGCTATGGCCCTTCGTGGCGGGAGCAGCCTGGGCTCGGACATCCGAGCCGTCGACTTTGGACGAGCCCTGGTCTCGGGATGTCCGTTGACCGTGACGTCCGCGATATAGGTGAGGAGCTTGGTCGCTCTGTCGCGCCGTTTGGTGAACCTTAGCAATCCAGGTGTGGTGTCAATGAACTGAGTCGTATACCCGTTGCTCCGGAATTGCGCGTCATTGAGAAGGTTCACGAGAAATTCGATGTTGGTGCTGACACCCCTGATGCGAAATTCCCGGAGCGCGCGAACCATCCGGTTGGTCGCAAGTTCTTCCGTCGGAGCCCAGGCTATCACCTTGACGAGCAACGAGTCGAAATGCCGTGTGATGACGGCGCCGGAATAGGCGGTACCGCTGTCCAAGCGGATGCCCATTCCCGTAGCCGACCGGTAGGCCGCGATTCGACCGTAATCGGGGATAAACTTGTTCTGTGGGTCCTCCGTGGTTACACGGCACTGCAAGGCATGCCCCGTGAGCCGAACGTCCTCCTGTCTGGCGACGCCTGTTGCTTCGGCAAGCGTAGCGCCTTCCGTGAGCAAGATCTGCGCCTGTACAATGTCGATACCGGTGACCTGCTCCGTTATCGTGTGTTCGACCTGGATGCGTGGATTGACCTCGATGAAGTAGAATCTTCCAGAGTCAACGTCCATCAGAAATTCGACCGTTCCAGCACATCGATAACCTACGTGCAGGCATATGCGCCTCGCAAGCTCGCAGACTTCAGAACGTTGCTCCGCCGTGAGATAAGGCGCGGGGGCGCGCTCGACCACTTTTTGGTTCCGGCGTTGAACGCTGCAGTCGCGCTCGAACAGATGAAAGATGTTGCCATAGCTGTCGCCAAGGATCTGGACCTCGACATGGCGGGCCCGCTCGATAAGCTTTTCCAGGTATCCCTCGGCGTTTCCAAAGGCGGCTTCCGCTTCGCGGCGGCCTTCGAGAACTTTGGACTGAAGTTCTTCCGGGTTGTGGATTGTGCGCATTCCCCGACCACCGCCGCCCCAGGACGCCTTCAGCATCAGCGGATATCCGATGTCGGATGCCTCCTTGCGGATATCATCGAAATCGTCGCCTAAGACGCCAGTTGCGGGCACCACGGGTACGCCGGCTTCGATCGCAACGCGGCGAGCGGAGGCCTTGTCGCCGAGAAGACGCATCGTTGCGGCCGTTGGCCCGATGAAGGCAATGCCGGCAGCCTCGCACGCCTCCACGAGTTCGGGACTCTCAGAGAGAAGTCCATAGCCGGGGTGGATCGCGTCAGCACCCGACGATCGGGCAACGCGGACGATCTCGGGGATCGAAAGATAGGCGCCTACGGGCGACAATCCCTGACCGATCAGATATGCCTCGTCGGCCTTGAACCGATGCAATGAGAGCTTGTCTTCTTGGGCATAGATCGCAACCGTCGTCTTGCCCAATTCGGTCGCCGCGCGCATGACGCGAATTGCGATTTCGCTTCGATTGGCGATCAGGATCTTATTGAACTGGCGCACGTTCAATCATCCTTTTGCTAAAGGTATTGGATGGGAAAGGAGAATGGGCACGACAACTGACGTCGTCGTGCCCGTCACGATGTGTTTCTTGTTCAACAGATGCGTCGCAAGAGGCTGACGACCGCTGCTATGGCCAGCTAAATTGTGATGGCGATCTTTCCAAAGTGTGCGCCACTCTTCATGTACTTGAAGGCTTCTGCTGTCTCGGACATTTCGAAAGTCTTATCGACGACCGGTTTGATACCGGTCACTTCGATTGCGCGGTTCATATCAATGAAGCCGCGCCTTGAACCAACGGCGATCCCTTTGACGCTCACCATTGGGCCGATCAGCTGTCGGATGTTCAATTCCGTCGAATAGCCGGCGACAAACCCGACTACACTGATCGTTCCCCCAAAAGCAACCGCGCTCAGCGATCTGCCCAACGATGATCCAATAGTCTCGACCACGATATCCGCGCCACGGCCGTCGGTGAGCCGCTTTACTTCGACATCCCATTCCGGAGTGGTGCGATAGTTGACGCCAAAGTCAGCCCCAAGCGCTTTCGCCCGCGCCAGCTTTTCGTCGGATGACGACAGAATTGTAACTCTGGCCCCCGACAACTTGGCGAACTGAAGTGCGAAAAGCGAAACACCGCCGGTTCCCTGGAGCAGAACGTCGTCTCCGGATTTGACGTTTGCTTCGTCCAAAGCCGACCACGCTGTAAGACCAGCGATGGGCAGCGTGGCGGCTTCCACATCGGTCAGGTGCGACGGAGGCGTGACCGCGTCCTCTTCCGGGATGAGGATGTAATCCTGAAGAACGCCGGCCAGCGGCGCACCGAGGGTGCGCTTCGCGCGTTGCTCCGGAGTAGGTTTGCCGTCGTGCCAGCCCTGGGTGTAGATCGGGACGATTCGATCTCCCTTCTTGAACCGGGTGACGCCCGGTCCGATCTCCGCCACAGTGCCGCACGCGTCGGAGGCGGGGACATAGGGCAAAGGAAGACCCTTGATATAGTCACCGCCCAGTACGGCCAAGTCGCGATAGTTGAGAGTCGCCGCCCCCACCCTGACCAATACCTCTCCCTTTCCCGGCGTTGGTATCGGGACCTCGGTCAACTTGAGGCCCGAGATCGCGAACTGGTGCGCTTGTATGGCCCGCATTGTCGCCGACATGATTGCTCCTCATTTGTTTGCGGCGGTTCCGAGCTATCGGATATCAGCGCCGCCTGCTCAGTGATTAAGCGTGCTTGATCACCACGGTCTTCAGGTTTGAATAGTCGTCCATCGCCACAAGACCCTTTTCCCGTCCATGACCACTTTTGCCGGTACCTCCGAAGGGCAACTCGATGCCGGCGCCGGCCCCGTAACAGTTCACGAACACCTGACCGGAGCGCAGCCGCTTCGCGAGACGCATTTGTCGGCCGCCATCCCTGGTCCAGACCGCTGCGACAAGGCCGAATGTAGTCCCGTTGGCGATCCGTACCGCATCATCTTCATCGTCGAACGGAATGGCGGCCAGCACGGGTCCGAACACCTCGTGTTGCGCGAGCTCGTGGTCCGTGGGCACCGGCCCGAACAGAGCGGGCCGGACAAAGAATCCATCCGGGTCGACGCCCTCCGCAATCTGGCCTTCGGCGAGGAGCGGGATTCCGCTGGCGGTGGCACGGCCGATGAAGCCAAGGACGGTCTTCTTTTGTCCCGCGGTGATAATCGGACCGCAGTCGAGATCCATCTCTGGGCTACCGACCCGCACGGCCTTGAATCGTTTGCTAAGTCTCGCGATGAAGTCGTCGAAGATGCGCCTTTGAACAAGGACACGGCTTCCAGCCGAGCAGGTTTGACCACTATTCTGGATGATGGCGGCGCAGATAGTCTGGGTAGCCGCTTCGAAATCTGCGTCTTCGAACACAAGCTGCGGCGACTTGCCGCCGAGCTCGAGAGTACAATTGATGTAGTTGTCCGCGGCCAGCTTCCGGATCTGCTGGCCGACCTCGGGTGAGCCGGTGAACGAGACAAAATTCACGCCGGGATGCGTCGTAAGCGCTACGCCCACTTTGCTTCCAAATCCTGTCACGATGTTGATCGCCCCGTCAGGAAGGCCGGCTTCCGTCGCGAGCTCGGCAAGGCGTAGAATGGAGGCGGATGCGGCTTCTGCCGGCTTGAGAACAGTTGCGTTTCCGACCGCTAGCGAAGGAGCAAGTGTCCGGCCGAACATCTGGGCGGGATAGTTCCAGGGAAGGATGTGTCCTGTTACACCCTTTGGCTCACGCACGACGGCGACGAAATGATCATTGAGGTACGGAATCGTGTGTCCATAGACTTTGTCCGTAGCACCACCATAGTACTCGAAATATCGAGCGACCGCCTTGATATCGTTCCTCGCCACCGTCATGGGTTTGCCGGTGTCCCGCGCTTCGATGGCTGCAAGCTCCTCGCTCTTCTCGAGTATGCGCTGCGAAATTGCCATCAAAATGCGGCCCCGTTCTGCGGCGATCAACTTGCCCCATGCACCGGTTTCGAACGCGCTGCGAGCCGCGTTGACGGCCAGATCGACGTCCTCACGGGTGCCGGCGGCGATTTTCCCGTAGGCCTTCCCCGTGCTGGGATCGATCATATCGGTCGTCTCGCCACTGGATGCCCCGACCCATTTGCCACCAATGAAGTGCTTCGACATGATTTCAACTCCTGTCTGTTGCCGCCGTCGATGTAGAAGCACGGGCGGGAGAGGGGTCTCAATGGCGTCTACGATCTACCTGCTATTATGTTGCCCTATGGGGCGAGATCGCATGGCGCGTCCCATTTGATCGCGTCGGACGGTGATCGGTCCAAAATCGTCAGTTATCCGTCCCATACAAGTTGACCCGCGCGAGACACTCGCCCGAGCCATCGAGAGGAAAGCGAGACCCTATCGGCTCCTCGGCGAACGCCCCACCTACGCCACGCGTACGAAAGCAACGCCGCGTATGGGCTGGGGGATGACGCCGCTGTTAGTCTCCGACCTGCGGATCGGATGCGAATTCTCCGGCGTTTCCCTTGGTAAGCAGTCTTGTCTCAAGGTCGATCTGGGCATGGGGCTTCCCGCCCTTCAGCGTCGTAACCATGGCATTCACGGCCTCGTAACCCATTCTGAAGGGATCCTGCACGATGACGCCCAGAAGCTTTCCTTCCTTGATCAGTTCGTAGGCGCGTGCACTCAAGTCGAATGTCACGAGCTTCACGTCCTGACACTTCGCCGCGTCCAGGGTCGCGGCGGCACCTTGAGCCACGATTTCGTTTTCAAAGAAAACCCCGGCGATGTCTGGCGTCTCGACCAGAACATCCTCCATAGTACGCCTGCCTTCCTCGAGGCTCAGCTTAGTTACCTTCCGGGCGAGAACCGTAAGGCCGAGCGCCTTGGCCTCCTCTCGAAGCCTCGCACGCGAGCTTGCACGTTGTCGTTTTCCGGTCCGAAGTCGAAGACGATGACCTCGCCCGGCTTGACATTCTTCGCCATGAGCTGCGCGGCTTGTTTGCCGCCCGTCACTTGTCGGTGATGATGAAGGAATCCCACGATCCCGATTGCAGGCCGATATCGGTGACCACGACAGGAATGTGGTTGGCATTGAATACCGTTTTGACTGGCTCGGCGAGCACGACGCTGTCTCCTGGCAAAAGGAGGATGCCGTTGACTCCTTGCGTATGGAGGTCTTTGAGGTCGGCCACCTGGCGGGTCGTGTCGGTATTGCCGCCATTGGTGACGATCAGGTCGACGTCTACCCCCCTTGGCCTTCCATTCCTCCATGGCCTTTCTCGCTCCAGCAACCTGCGTTCGCGAGAAAGGGATGGTCCCCCAGAATTGCGAATAGCCGACGGATAATTTATCCGCGGCATCGGACGTTCCCGTGGATATTCCAATGGCACATATGGCGGCCAGCAGCCGGGCGCGGCGAACCACCGTCGGTTTGTCATGAACTCCTCCAAGATTTCGTTATGGCAAGGCTATAGGCGGTCGCCGTTCTCTCGACGCGACATCGCTTCGCATCTAACGATCGGCGCTTTGAAGGAGGCTGCTGTGGTCTACCTCTGGCGTGATTAGCCCTTGCGCGTTTGGAATCCGTAGGTCGGCGCGTGTCGAAGGTTTCGCGTTCACGACTACTTCGCGGCTTGCGCTAGCGAGAACTCTTTGTTCGCCTGTATGAGTCTCGGAGATGATCTCATAAAATTGTCATCCGGACCGGACATTCTGGAACGCTTGACGCGCGTGGCAAGCCAATCGCCCCGGCTGATGAGATCCCATGCGATGCTTGTCAGCGTCTCGGCAGCTTTGACTGACGCGCGCGTCACGAATTGGGATGGATTGCGCGCCAGGAATATCCCGCGCCGGAAGACGGGCTTGACGATGCGGGCTGCGGACAACTCGCCTCGTTTCAGTTCTTCGGAGATGGCCGCGTGCGCGAGCAAGGTATAGCCATGGCCGCTTTGAACCAAGTTCTTGATGACGGTGAGCGAGTTGATCTCGTGTTGGATGTTGAGCTTCAGTTGGGACGAGCGTGCGCGCTCGTCGACGAAGCGCCTAAGGCCGTGTTGCCCCGTCGGTACAATGAGGGGGAACGCGTCGACCGCACTGAGATCGACGGCGTCATCAGCAAAACCGTGTCGGTCGCAGTGTTTGAAGGCGTTCGGCGGACCGACCAGAAATAGCTCCTCGACGGCGACTTGTTCCAGCAACAAGTGCCGGCTGTCCTGAATCCCGTAGAGAACGCCGACGTCGAGGTCGCCTTTGGTCAGCCACTCACGGATATGCCCTGACATCGCCTCGATCAGTCTCAGCTGCACGCGAGGTGTCTCCTGTGCAGCTGCAGCAATGAGGGGAGCGCCGATCAACGTGGCAAAAGAGCTCGGCAAGCCGATCGTGACCTCCGATCGGACGTAGCTGTCTTCGGCCTTGATCTCATCCCGAGCGCGTTCAATGTCCGAAATGATGTTGCGCGCGTGCTCGCGGAAGACTTGTCCGGCCTCGGTGAGCACGACCCCGCGTGACGTTCGTTGAAAGAGCTTTGAGCCCAATTCCTCCTCGAGCCGGAGAAGCATCTGGCTCAACGACGGTTGGGCAATATCCAAGCGCTCGGCGGCTCCTGTCACCGAACCCGACTCTGAGATAACCAGGAAGCACTTAAGTTGGCGCTCGTCCATTGCGCCATCCTCTGAATTAGTGGCCCGTGTCCAACCGCGCTTCACTGCCTAGCCCATCGTCGGCCGGCCAAATAAAGCGTTCCTCGTACGCAATGACTCCGCATATCGTAGAGGTGAAGTTGGGAAGATCGGCCAACAATGTCTTCCCTTCGGGGCTCGAAAAGGACGCGTCATGGGCCTCCTTGCTTTCAAACCAAAGCTCCGAAAAGCCGTCGTAGCCGGCATTAGGATAGACATCGCGATCAATGAAGTTGATGGCGTATCGCTTGAGCCCCGGGATCTTCTTGCACAGCTGCGCATGAACAGTTCGCCAATGCTGGACGAAATGTTCTTTCGTCATGTCTTCGCGCTTTGTGAGAAAACCTATACGTTTCGCGTATTGCGCCTTCACGTCGTTAACCTCCCGATGCTGATTTTTGCGCCAACCATAGGCGCCTTGTCCGAAGCCGGTACGGTAGTTGGCAACTGACCGTTATTGGAATTTCTTCTAGGTTGGAATTGAAGCTAGGCCATTTTCCGGGCCAACCAGAAGCGGTATGTTCCGAATGAAGCGTTCGTCAGAGCCGAACGCGAGCACAAACTTACGAGGAAAGATGCGTTACGATCTGGTCGATCTGAGAGTGTTTCTCGCGGTTCTAGACGAAGGAAACCTATCGCGAGGCGCACAGCGGTGTAACCTGGCGCCATCCTCCGTCAGCCAACGCATCAGGCAGCTCGAAGACACGCTCGGTACTCCCCTTCTTGAACGAAATCGCGAGGGTGTCAGCCCCACGCCTGCCGGTACAGTTCTGGCCAACTATGCTCGCAAATCGTTTGATCTGCTTGAGCAGATGCACGCCGATATGCTGCCATTCTCGGCGGGGATGCCCGGGAGGATCACACTATTTGCGAATACCAACGCAGTTAATTCGTTTCTTCCAGATGATCTTGCAACCTTCTTCAAGCATCATCCATCCGTCCGTATCGCACTCGAAGAGAAGAACAGTCACGACATATTGGCCGCCGTCGCGGACCGGCGCGCCGATGTCGGGATCGTTGCGCTTCAGGCCAACCATAAAGAATTGGCCTTCTTTCCGTATCGTGATGACGAACTGGTGGTTCTGGTGCCGCTGAGCAGCCCGATCGACAAAAATCGGCCCGTTCGTTTCGAGGAATGTCTTCGCGAGCCATTCATTAACCTGCAGCGAGGTGCAGCGATCAACACCTTCTTATTGAGCCATGCGGCAGCTCTCGGCGCGACGCTCGATATCCGAGTGCAGGTTCCCGGTTACCGGGCCGTTGCTCATCTTGTCGCGTCAGGGGCTGGCATTAGCGTTGTGCCTCGCTCGGCCGTTGAGAAAGACGAGAAGCGACTTGTGATGTTGCCTCTGGCTGAGCCTTGGGCAGAGCGAAACTTGCGGATTTGTGTCCGGCAGGACGCCCCGGCCAACCATCACCGCGACGAGCTCGTGAGGATCCTCGTCGAGTGCGCGGCCGCAACGACGACTGCAGCATAGTCGGAATGCGTTGTTCCTGTTCGTTGACCAAGTCACGGCAGCCGCCCTGGTAAGGGGTCCGGTTGAGCGAATCGAGTCTCGTCACGAGCTTGGCGCGAAGAATTCGGTTCGGCACCGATCGGCTGAGCGACCGCTTAGGGTAGGCACATCGGATTCCTAGCTGAGGCTGCCCACCCCCGCAAAGGGGATGGGCTTGCTCCCATCGTGTCCGTCCCACGGACTAGCGCAACAATCGCGGCAGTCCGCCGATGCGGACTCGATGTCAAAGCCGATAGACCCGCAGCGCGTTATCGTGAAAGAGCTTCTTCTTGTCGGTATCGGATAAGTCCTTCACGATTTCGAAGAAAGCCTCATAGATTCGGTCGAAGCTGGCGTAGATCTTGTCGACTGGGAAATTGCTTGCGAACATGCACCGATCGACCCCAAAGTAGTCGATCGTCTTGAGGACGAACGGCCGAATGCTTGCAACCGTCCAGTCCGGGTCGACCATTCCGAGGCCTGAGATCTTGGCATGGACGCTTGGAACAGACGCCAGAGTCCGCATGCCGTCTTGCCATGTCTGAATGCCTTCCGCATCCCGCTGAAGAGGCATTCCGGTATGGTTCAGGATGATCGTCGTGTCCTCGTGGTCACGGGCAACGCGGGCTGCGTCCATCATCTGGTGAGGGTAGAGCTGAAGATCGAACGAGAAGTCATACTTCTTCAGCAGACCAAAACCCTTCAACCACTTCGGGTCTCGCAGCAGGTCCGAACGTTCGATGAAGGAATAGCGAGGATCCTGATGCCAGTTGAGGATCTGGCGAATTCCACGGACCGCCTTGCTTTCCGCGTGGCTTGCAAGAACGATATCGACATTGTCGGCCTCTAGATCGGCGTGCGCAACGATGGCCGTCGGGAAACCTGTCTTGTTCTTCATATCCTGAAGCCAACGTGTCTCGGCGAGAATGTCCGCCGAGAGCGCGTCGAGATGAACGTCCTTCACGATATTCCATCGCTTGGAATCCTCGCGATAGTCCGCGAGTGAGTAGGATTTCATGATGGACCGAAGGCTACCTGCGATCGGAGCCATCGGTTCGCCGGTTTGGCAAAGCCAGGGATAGGAATAGTTTTCGAGATCCCAAAGGTGATGATGGGGGTCGATAATGGCGCTGACGGACATGGCGTCTCTCCAATCGGAACGGTTCTAACTATGGATCAGCCCGCAACGTATCCGCCATCGACCATGAGAATATGGCCGGTGATAAAGGCGGCGTCGTCACTTGCCAGGAAAACCAAGGCTTTGGCGACTTCGTCAGGTTCGGCCCAACGCTTCATCGGATGCGCGGCTTTCACGGCATCCGCGCCAGCGTTCGGGTCGGGAAGGCCATTCAGATATCGCGTGAGGAACGGCGTATTGATGGCGCCCGGACCGACGGCGTTGATGCGGACACCCGACCCGGCATACTCAACGGCTAGTTGCCGGACGAGCTGCAGAACGGCACCTTTCGAAGCGCAGTAAGCGGCCTGAGAGGGTAGTCCGACGACGCTGGAGATGGAGCCGGTCGCCGTAATCGATCCCTTCTTGGCGGCGATCATGTTTGGAAGAGCGCGCTTTGCGGTCAGGAAAAAGGATTTCGCATTCCCCGCGAGGACAGCATCCCAGTCTTGCTCGCTGGTTTCGTGCAGCGCCTTGGCAATCATGTAGCCCGCATTGCTGATGAGGGCTTGAACAGCGCCAAACTTTTCCTCGCCAGCGCTGAAGATCTTCTCGACATCGACGCTCTTCGAGACGTCGCCGGTGACCGTCGTGATGCGGGCGCCGGAGAATTCCCTATTCAGGTCATGGACCTGATCGGCAATGTCCGTCGCGATGATCTTGGCATCGTTCTCGGCGAGTTGACGGACGACTTCGATGCCGACGCCCCCGGCAGCTCCCGTCACGAGTACGACGCAATCCTTCATACCATTCCCTTTTGCCTGCATGAGCTAGTCCTCCCAAGGTTAGTGTGAGGATGCGACGTAATCCCAGGTGGCGTGCAGGCAGCTAGGCTGCATTCATTCTGATGGCAATTGGTGCTGGCTATGGCCGCCTGCCAGCGGTCGGTGCCAGCGATATCAAATTCTAATCGATGCCAGAGCGTAGGGATAATTGCCGATCGGGGGATCCAATCGCCATGCTCCAGACCTGCCGGCTTTGAGATAGGCAGCTGGCGTCATTGCCGTGAGGTATGGCGCTGCCGCTGCCAGAACAGAGCGCTCGGACGGGCCGACGTTGGCTCGGAGAAAAATATTCCTTTGCATAGGGAGGTGGGAATGACTGTTAGCAAGCGCGACGTATTGAAGTTTTCGACACTACTCGGAGCGTCCGTTCTGGCATCACCGTTTATTGGCAGGGCGATGGCCGCGGACAAGAAGTTCAAGCTCGGATATTCCCAGTTCTGGGGCACGAATACCTTTCTTCGCACACAGATCGCGGGCGCCAGGAAGGCGATGGGCGAATGGGAAAAGAAGGGCGTGTCGGTCGAGCTCTTGGTGACCAACGGCGGCGACACCGATACCACCAAGCAGGTCGGAGACCTTGAAGACCTCTACACGCAGAAGATCGACGGTCTGTTGATCTTCCCTGGTGACTCCGTTGTTCTCGCCGATCCCGTCAAGAATATCTACAACAAAAACAAGATTCCGGTTGTCGTCACCGATATCGGCCTAAACTCGGGGGACTGGGTGACTTACGTCGTGACGGCGAATGAATTGGGCGGTCGCATGGCGGCGGATCACATGTCCACGCTAGTGCCGAAGGGAGCCAAGGTCATCGTGTTCGACCATGGCCCGGCCGTGCAGTGCATCATCGACCGCAATCGCGGCTTCGAGCAGCGCTCCAAGGAGCTCGGCTTGAGCGTCCTTCCCCGCAAGGTGATGAAGCTCTCCCTCGAGGACGGCCGACGCACTATGGAGGACACGTTGACCGAGATCCCGGACATCGCCGGCGTCTTCTTCCAGAACCACGCCCCGACGATCGGTGCTGAGGCGACGCTCGAGGCGGCGAAGCGCTTGGACGTGAAGCTTGTCAACTTCGATACCGATCCCACGGCCTACCGCCTCGTCAAGGAAGGCAAGATCGCGGGCACGATCGTCCAGAACCCCTTCGAGATGGGCTACGTCGGCATGAACTCGATGCTGTCGTTCCTGACCGGCGGGAAAACGGAGAAGCTGGTCGAGTTGCCGCCCAGACTGATGACCAAGGCCAACGCTGCCGACTTCGTCAATGAACCGCAGGTCCTCGACGCAAAGGTCAATTGAGGCACGAACAGATCGTGGAGTGTCCGGCGCAACGCCGGACACTCCGGACGGGGGAAACAATGGGTGAACCGGCACTCGTCTGCAAAGACGTAAAAAAAACGTTCGGCAGTATCAAGGCTCTTCGAAGCGCGAGCTTCACGCTGGAAAAGGGCCAAGTGGTCGGACTGGTCGGCGAGAACGGAGCCGGCAAGAGCACTCTTCTCAAGATTCTGGCCGGCGTGTACCAGGCAGATTCTGCCGAGAGCATCAAGTTGCTCGGGAAAGACTACAGCCCACATAATGCGATCGACGCCCTCCAGCGCGGCATTGTGACCATCCATCAGGACATCAATCTTGTGGAAGGAATGACCGTAGCGGAAAATATCTTCCTGAACAATGAGCCGACGGGCCGACTCGGCGTTCTTACGGCTGGCAGCCTTAACGCCAAAGCGCAGGAGCTCCTCGACCACTATGGAATCGAGGTCGATGCAAGTCAGCAGGTCAGCCGGCTACCGAACGACCTGAAGAAGATGGTGCAGATCATCAAGGCGATGACCTGGAAGCCAACCATCTTGCTGATGGATGAGCCGACGTCCTCGCTGACCGCAACCGAGGTCGACGTCGTTCTCAGGCTAATTGCCGAGTTGTCTCGCAGAGGCGTCGCGATCGTCTTCGTTTCTCATTACCTGTCCGAGGTATTTCGGATCTGCGACACGATTACGATACTTCGCGACGGCCAGACCATCGCCAATCTGCAGAAGGAGTCGACCTCCATTACGGAGGTTGTGCAGCATATGCTCGGACGTAAGCTGGTCGAAGTCGACGCAAGGAGTAAGCGAGGTGCGGTCGCAAGCAATGACGTGCTTCTTTCGGTCCGCGAGCTGAGCGTATCGGGGATGCTTCACGATGTTTCATTCGATCTTCATCGTGGGGAAATCCTGGGGTTTACCGGCTTGACGGGCTCCGGCCTCACCGAGCTCGCAAAGACCTTGTTCGGCGTCGAGGGATATCAGCCGTCCAAGGGAACGATCGCGATCCGCGGTGACGTAAAGAGCCGTTGGAATCCCGGCAAGGCCATCCAGGAAGGGGTGGCCCTGTTGACCGGTGACCGGCTGCGCGAGGGGATTCTGCCCGATTTCACCATCGCGGAGAATGTCGGGCTTCCCATCATCGGTAAGTTGCGCAATGCACTGGGGTTGCTGTCGAGGAGCAAGATCGACGCAATGGGAACACGGTGCGTCCGTGAGCTCAACGTCAAGGCGCCGAGCGCGCACGTTCCAATCAGGACGCTAAGTGGCGGAAACCAGCAGAAGGTGCTGATTGCGAAGTGGCTGGAGACGCGCCCACAAATTTTCATTCTTGATGATCCGACCGTCGGTATCGACGTCGGCTCCAAGGACGAGATCAGAAAGATCATCGAACGCATTGCCTCCGAAGGGGTCGGCGTCATCATAATCAGCACCGAGATGCCGGACATCGAGAAGCTGTGTGATCGGGCCATCGTGATGTTCCGCGGCTCCATCGTTGGAGAGTTTGCCGGCGCGCAGCTGGAGCATAATCGAATTCTCGAAACTTCGGTCAGTGGGAGGAAAGCGGCATGAGCACGTACACGCTAGAAGCTGGGCGCTCGAATTTGCAGGAGAGCATTCGACGCTCTTACGGTCTCATCCAGTCCGTGGCCGTCCTGCTCGTTCTGGTCGTGGTGATGTCGATCGTTTCACCGCGATTCGCGTCAGTGATAAACATTCAGAACCTGATGGCTCAGATGTCGGCAGCGCTAATCGTGGCTGCAGGCATGACCATTGTGATGATAAACGGCGAGTTCGACATCAGCGTGGGCGCCGTCCTGGCGCTGACGGCATCCATTGCCGGCAAGCTGATGCCTGAGATCGGAATTACCGCAACCTTTGCGCTCGCGCTCGTGGTGGGTCCGCTATTCGGCCGTTTCGCCGGCGTTGTTGTGACAAGGTTTGGCATCCCGTCGTTCATAACCACGCTCGGAACGATGATGATCGCCCGAAGCCTGGCGTTCGTGACAACCCAAGGACAGGTGGTATCCAATGTGCCTGAGGCATTCAGAATCCTCGGCCTTGGGCGACCCCTTGGCATTCCGATGCCCTTCATCATCGCAATCCTGACGATCCTGGCGGGTTACGTCCTTCTCAACCACACGGCTTTCGGAAAGAAGGTGTACGCCATCGGTGCGAATCGAAATGTGGCTGCGCTGTCCGGCATCAATGTGGATCGCATCAAGATCATTTGTCTGATGATTTGTGGTCTTTGCGCCTCCTTCGCCGGGATGGTCCTGCTGGCGCGTATCGGATCGATCCAGGCTGACACGGCCCGCGGATTGGAATTCGAAGTGATTGCCGGCGTCGTTATCGGAGGTGTCAGCCTCAGTGGTGGGCAGGGCAATATCCTGCGAGTGATCATCGGCGTCGTGGTCATCGCGCTGATCAGGAACTTCCTCAATCTCGCTCGCATCGACATCTTTTGGCAGGACTTCGCGACTGGCTCGATCATTCTTGCCGCGGTCCTGTTGGACGCCCTCCAAAAGCGTATTGCGGGATCGCGTTGAGTCACCCATGGGGAGAGCCTTGCGCAGAAATCGGGGCGAGTACGCGCAGGGCCCGATGAAAAGCACTAGCGTGCACACACCGCTATCAGGACAGCCGTTTGAAAAAGCCATCGACGCGTAAGTGTTGATTTGGAACGAGGAGGATGCCGTGAATACAGGCACGAAGGACATCGTGGACGCCGTTATCGTCGGCTCTGGGCCGAGTGGAGCGATCGCGGCTCGCCGGCTCGCAGAGGCTGGATTATCTGTCGTTTGCCTCGAGCAGGGCGAGTACCCGAACTACACGTCAATCAATTTCGACGAGCCGACATTCGAGCTCAAAAGAGACCAGGTGTTCAGCTGGTACCCAAACAGGCGTATGAATGCGGCCGACTATCCGATCAATGACGAGGAGTCGGACGTTGCGCCGTTCATGTGGAATGGCGTTGGAGGAAGCTCGGTGATCTACGCCGCGGCGTGGCATCGCTTTCAGCCGAGCAATTTTCGCGTCAAGACCTTGGATGGGGTCGGTGCGGACTGGCCGCTGACCTATGATGACCTGGCTCCGTACTACGCGCGGGCAGAGGAGCAAATGTCCGTGTCGGGAGTGGGTGGAGACCCATCCTATCCGCCGTTCGATCCACCGCTCCCGCCCATGCCGATGGGCGTGATCGACAAGAAATTATTCGCAGCTCACAAGCGTCTGGGGTGGCATATTTGGCCTGGCACCAACGCCATTGCCACGGTGAAGCACAACGGCATGAACCCGTGCGTGCGGCGGGGCGCATGCATGGCTCCGGCCTGTTTCGACGGAGCGAAGGGGTCCGTCGACCGGACGCATTGGCCCACCAACATCAAGCTCGGTGTGAAGCTTGTGCAGCGGGCGCGCGTGTCACGGGTCGAAACTGACGCAGCGGGTCTCGCGACCGGCGTCACCTACATTGATCGTGAGACCGGCAAGACCCATTTCCAGGCGGGGCGGATCGTCATTGTCAGTGCCAACGGTATCGGCAGCCCGCGGATCCTTTTGAACTCGCATAGCGCGAAGTTCCCCAAGGGGCTCGCCAACAGCTCCGACA
The DNA here is from genome assembly GCF_900115265.1 of Bradyrhizobium sp. Ghvi. GTDB lineage: Bacteria > Pseudomonadota > Alphaproteobacteria > Rhizobiales > Xanthobacteraceae > Bradyrhizobium. Next base: position 53,029 of record NZ_FOVU01000010.1, read on the forward strand.
TGGTCGGACGCCACTTGATGATGCATCCCCATGGCATGGTGATGGGTCTGTTTGATGATCACTTCGACAGTTGGCAGGGTCCGACCGGACAGAGAGCCTATTCGCAGCAATTCACAGAGACGCAACCCGGTGTCGGGTTCGTACGCGGCGCAAAGTGGCAGCTCATGGGTACGGGCGGCCCGCTCGGGACGATCGGCGTCTGGCCGTGGGGTAAGCGCGCAGGCTGGGGCGCGGAATTCCACAAGACCGTTCACAAGCGGTTCGGTCGCTCCGCGATGTGGTCGATTATCGGCGAAGATCTGCCGAATCCCGAAAATAGGGTCGTGATCGATCCGATCTTGAAGGACGCGGACGGAATTCCGGCGCCCAAGGTCATCTACCGGTGTGACGACAATTCCCGAAAGTTGGTCAAGTGGCACGAGGAGCACGCCGCGATTTCGATGCGCGAGGCCGGGGCGTACGAGACCGTTATCGCGCCAGACTCGCGTGAAACTGGCTGGCACATTCTCGGGTCGGTTCGCATGGGGGCGGACCCCGCTACATCGGTGGTCGATGGATTTGGACGTGCCCACGATGTCCCGAATTTGTTTGTAATGGACGGCAGCGTGATGCCGACATCGGGGCCGGTAAACCCAACCGGAACCGTGGCCGCACTCGCCCTGCGCAATGCCGAAGCGATCGTGAACAGCCGTCGCGATCAGAAAGTCTCATCGAAAGTCGCCTGAGGAGCACCTTTTATGTCCACTACATACGAAGAGATCCGCGCTCAGCTGGGGTGGCTATGCGATGCCATGATCCCGGGGGACAGTGAACTGGGTATGCCCTCCGCAAGGGCCGCTGGCGTTCTGGAGACGCTGCTCCCGCGCGCGCTGAAGGCGCGCCCGGATCTCGCACCACGGTTCTACGAGATCGTCTCCAGGCTGCCTGCTGAGACGCCTCGCGATCCGCTCGCGTTTGTCAATGCGATCCCGGTCGAGGAAATGGATGTCGTCGGCCGGTTCGTCGCGGGCGCGTATTTTTCGGGGGAAGAGGTATCCAAGAAACTCGGATTCACCGGCTTCCAGGCGCTTCCCATGAATCCCGACTACGACGAGATCATGGAAACGGTCGAGCCCATCGTTGCCCGCGGACCTTGTTACGTCAAGGTTTAGGTCAAGTTGCTCCGGGCTTTGAAGGGCAGGCCGCCGTCCATGAGCGGCTGGCCTGCCAGTTGCTCCAATCCGGGCCTGTCGCCGAAGTCCTGTCGCCAAGTGCATCGGGCGCTGACGATCGAAAAGCCGTTCCGGCACTACAACTCAGTTCAAAACTGTCAAAGAAGATCGGAGAATTCGACTGATGAAGATTCTCGTCGCGGTGAAGCGCGTCGTCGATTTCAATGTCGCAATCCGTGTTAAGCCCGACGGCTCCGGCGTGGACATCGGCAACGCGAAGATGTCGCTGAACCCCTTCGATGAGATTGGTGTGGAGGAGGCGGTGCGCCTCAAGGAAGCCGGAAAGGCGACCGAAGTGGTGGTTGTTTCGGTCGGCCCTGCCCAGGTCCAGGAGACCCTACGCACGGCGCTGGCCATGGGGGCCGACCGGGCCATTCTCGTCAAGCACGAGGACTATGTTGAGCCGCTCGGCGTGGCCAAGGTGCTAAAGGAAGTTGTTACGGCCGAAAAACCCGACATCGTGATTTTGGGTAAACAAGCCATTGACGATGACTGCAATCAAACGGGACAAATGCTCGCCGCATTGTTGGGCTGGCCACAAGGTACCTTCGCCTCGAAGATTGACCTAGAGGACTCGAGTTTGACCGTCGTGCGCGAGGCGGATGGCGGCCTGCAGACGGTCAGGCTTAGTATGCCGACTATAGTTACGACGGATCTCCGGCTCAACGAGCCGCGGTATGCATCGCTGCCCAACATCATGAAGGCAAAGAAGAAGCCTTGCGCCGAAATGACTCCAGCAGACTACGGCGTTGATGTTAAACCGCGTCTCAACTTGATCAAGACGGAGGAGCCGTTGAGACGGCAGGCGGGCGTGAAGGTGAGTTCGGTGAGCGAGCTCGTAGTAAAGCTCAAGGAAACGGGTGCAATTCGATGACCGTTCTACTCATCGCGGAACATGACAACGAGTCGCTGAAAGAAGCTACTCACAAGGCACTGTCTGCGGCCGCCAAGTTGGGTGGCGATATTCACGTACTCGTCGCGGGATACCGGGCCACGGCGGCGGCCGGGCATGCGGCAAAACTGACCGGCGTGACCAGGGTTCTGCATATCGACGTTGCGGAGCTCGAGCGTCCGCTGGCTGAGCCCATGGCAGCGAATATTGTCGCACTTGCGGCCGATTACGATCACATCGTCGCGCCGGCCACCAACAACGGCAAGAACTACATGCCGCGTGTGGCCGCGATGCTTGATGTGATGCAGGTGTCTGAAGTGTCGGACGTCAAGGCAGCCGACACATTTGTTCGACTCATTTATGCCGGCTACGCCGTGCAGACGGTCCAAGCGACCGATGCGAAAAAGGTCATCACGGTGGGTATCGCCTCGTTTCCGCCGGCAAGAGAGACCGGGAACGCCGTCGTCGAGCGTAAAGAGGCCGTTGCTGATCCGGGCCTGTCCTCCTACGTGGGGGAAACCATCTCTCGCTCGGATCTACCTGAACTCACTTCAGCCAAGGTTGTCATCTCGGGGGGACGTGGTATGCAGTCCGGCGACAATTTCAAAATGCTCGAAGCGGTGGCTCGGAAGTTGAACGCTGCGGTGGGCGCGTCCCGTGCGGCCGTCGACGCGGGTTTCGTGCCGAATGACTATCAGGTGGGGCAAACCGGCAAAGTGGTGGCACCCGACCTTTACATTGCGGTCGGCATTTCCGGCGCCATACAGCACCTCGCTGGCATGAAGGACTCTAAGATTATCGCAGCGATCAACAATGATCAGGATGCGCCCATTTTTCAGGTGGCGGACTTCGGCCTGGTTGCCGATCTATTCGAGGCCTTGCCCGAACTGGAAAAGGCGCTGTGAGAACGCTGGAGTGTTGCGGTGAAGAAGGGGCCGATAAGTCCCTTCTTTCCGGCGAGGTGCTGAAAGCCTCGGCATCGATCACGTTATGACATGCTTCTGAAGCAATTTGGCTTGCTGGGGCATGAATGCGTTTCCTTCGCCGCAGCGAACCAAACCATCGAGGGTGTGATAGATACCAGCGGCGATTAAATGCGAGGCGCCGAGTTCATCAGCCATTTGATTGTAGTAGGAGAAATCCTTGCAAGCATTCGCCACGGTGAAGCGAAGTTGTTCGGTTTGTCCTTTCTGAATGTAAGGAATAAGCCGATCGAGCGCGACGCCGGCGCCGCCACCGCGGCTCAGGCAGTCCACAAGAGCGGCCATTGAGACGCCTCCTTTGGCTGCGCAGGCCACGGCTTCCGTGATCAATGTGACGGTGCCGAGCGATACAAAATTGTGAAGCAGCTTGAGCTGGTGCCCTGACCCGATGCCGCCGGCGTAAAAGATGTTTTCCGCGAATGAAGAAAGTAGAGGGTGCAAGGACTCGACCACAGCGACGTCCCCACCAACCAGGAGGTTAAGCCGGCCTTCTTCGGCCTCCTTCGGAGTGCGCGTCATTGGAGCGTCGACAAAGTGGCAGCCTTTTGCGGCGACCAATTCCGCTAACCTCGTCGTCGAGCTCGGAATTGCTGTCGAGCAGTCGATAAGAATCGTACCGGGGCGGAGGGCATCAAGTACTGCGCCGCTTCCCGTCAGGACATCCTCAACTTGAGGAGTGCCCGTAACGCACAAAATAAGAACGTCGGATGTTCTCGTGAGGTCTGTCGTTGAAGGCCAGCCCACCGCACCCTTCGCATCGAGATCGTCGGTCGGTTGGTTGCCCGCGTGTCTTAGATAACTGATCTTCCACCCTCGGAGGAGAAGATTCTTGGCAATGCCGTGCCCCATCAGGCCGATCCCGATAATACCAATCCGCTTCTCCATATTTGCTCCTCTCTGCGGCGAATGTCGCCGCAACGTTTCGTGGCGCTCTTCAGTTCGCTGTGGTCCTAAAAGGACGTCCTCGCGGATGAACTACGATGGCAGGGCGGATCCGCGCGCAATGGCGTCAATCCTGCGATGTATTCGGTCGTAGTCTTCAGCAATGCGTCTTGCGGCCTCGACAACCGGTGCATCCACCATCTTCCCGTCGACACCGTGGGCACCGCCATGACCTGGGGCGAGAACCGCGAGGGCGTGCTCGCGAGCCGCTGGCGGAGGGACCATGCCGCGTAGCGCTGGCACGACCTGCTTCGGATGGATCAGCAATTTGCCCCGAAACCCGAGCTCTCGCGCCGCGGACGCATCGGTCTCGATTACCGACTCGTCTCCTATCGAAGTTGTCACCCCGTCCAGCGGCCCGGCCCCACGGGAAAGCGCCGAGGCGAAAACGAGTTCCGACCGGGCCGCCAGCAGGGCGCGCGCCGAATGGGCAGCTCCAATCGAATTCGCATAGTCGATTGATCCGAATGCCAATCTTGCACACAGAGGTGCGAGAAGGCGCGCATTGGCGATGCCAGTAGCAGTCTCGATCAGACCCACCGTGGAGCGACCCGGAAGCAGGTCCGCGAGGCGCGAGACGTCCTCGCATTGCTCCGTTTTGGCGAGCATGACGCCAACCGAGTTCGGCATATCCTCAAGTAGGCGGACATCATCCTCGTGATCCGCCGTTCGAGGTCCGTTCATACGGATGATGACCTCGCCGGGAAATTCCTGGGTTGGAAGGACGGCGCGCAACGTTCTCCGGGCGGCGGCGCGATCATGTGCCGCAACTGCATCTTCAAGATCAATAACGATCGCGTCGGCGCCGGAAGACGCCGCCTTATGGAAGCGGTCAGGCCTTGTAGCGGGAACGAACAAGGCAAGAAATGGGTCGCTCATCGTCATGTTCCAACCAAAGGCGCCGCCGCGCAGCCTCAGGATAGCGTTAAGCATCCGGTTTTGCGATCGCAACACCAAATCGTTGACCACTGATATTGCGAAAACCAATGACTGGAAGGCGCCCCTACACTCTCGATAGGGTAAGTCAATAGCACCTATCGGCACAATGCAGTTGCGGAAGGGCAAATTGAGCCACAGTCTTCGGGTACAGCAATGGAGGCAACGTACAATGACGGATCTCTCTGACATCATTGTTGTTGCCGTCGAGCACGCCGTCGCCGCACCCTATGCTTCCGGCAAGCTCGCTGACGCCGGCGCGAGGGTGATCAAGGTCGAGCGGCCGGAGGGAGACTTTGCCCGGACATATGATGGGCTCGTGAATGGCCAGAGCGCCTATTTCGTCTGGCTCAATCGCGGGAAGGAATCGATCGCATTGGACTTGAAAGCGACCGAAGAAAAGACGCTGCTCAAGAACATGCTGCGGCAGGCGGACGTCTTTATTCAAAATCTCGGTCCTGGGGTGATCGAGTCGCTCGGTTTCAGTGCCGATGAACTTCTGATGCTCAATCCGCGGCTGGTCATTTGCAATATCAGCGGCTATGGCCGCGAGGGGCCAAGAAGCGAGCAGAAAGCCTATGACCTCCTGATACAGGCAGAGACAGGCCTTTGCGCGGTCAATGGGATCGGTGATGAACCCGCGCGTGTTGGCGTTTCCGTCTGTGACATCGCGGCCGGCATGACCGCCTACCAGGCAATCCTTGAAGGCTTGCTGGGGCGCTCGAGGTCTGGAAAGGGCCGTGTGATCGACGTCTCTCTGTATCACTCCATGGCTGATTGGATGAACGTCCCCTTTCTGCAGCACAAGTACGGACAGTTCACGCCAATGCGACTTGGGCTAAGGCATCCGTCTATTGTTCCGTACGGGAAGTTTGGTTGCCGGGATGGCAAGGACGTCCTGATATCTGTGCAAAATGAGCGTGAGTGGAAGTCCTTGTGTTCCGATGTCTTGAGAGCGCCGGCGCAGGCGCTCGCGCCGGGGTTCGAGACCAATAAAGTTCGCATCGAGAACCGCGATCAGGTCGAGACGTGGTGTGCCGAACAAATCCTAAAGCTCGATTCTGAGGAGTTCGTCTCACGCCTATCACGCGCGCGCATCGCCTTCGGACATTTCTCGGAACTCAAGGATCTAATCGACCACCCGCAAAACAAGTACGTTACCGTGGCGACCGACGGTGGCGATATCAAGCTTCTCGCGCCTGGTAATTCCGTCCGCGGCGAGTCGAAGTGCTATGGCGGGGTCCCCAGCCTCGATCGTGATGGAAACAGGATAAGAGTCGAGTTTTCGCTGGAGCGCGTCCGGGTCGCAAGCAATGGATGAAGCCAGCACTTCGGATCGCCAGCAAGTTGGACCGTGGGCACCAGGGATGCTCCATGGTCCCAATAATGTCAGATGGTTCGACAAGCGAATCGTCCTCTTTCCCTCCACGGCATCATTACCTTCGGCTGGTCCCAGCGCTGCAGGCACAAGGCCAAGGCAGACAAGCTTTGGAGGCGTATTTGTCGAAAGCGGTATGATCGCCGCTTTAGCCTGCTTGTCGCGCTAAAAGCTCTACCGCGCCTGTCAATGTGACGTCGAGGTGTTGGAAGGGGCCGCGCGCGCAGAGGCAATAAAGAAGCCCGGCGTAGGTGTGCCGGGCTCAAGTCAGTGGCACCCAGGAGGATGCACGGGAGAAACGGCGAGAGGATACCAGCCGCACGGCCCTCGACCAATTAGTAAATCGTTCTCGTTGCCATAGCGGTTTGCAATACGTCCTACAGTTTGGATCGAAATCTACGCCACCTCGCGGGGCCAATCTCGTGGATCGAATTGCCATCTACGTCGACAGCAACCGTTACCGGCATATGTTCGACTTTGAATTCATAGATGGCCTCCATGCCAAGATCTTCAAAGGCGACGAGACGCGACGATCGTACTGCCTTGGCCACCAGATAAGCCGCCCCTCCGACGGCGGCCAACGAGGCCGCGCGATGGCGTTTGATGGCCTCGATCGCCCGCGGGCCTCGCTCACCCTTTCCAATCATTGCAATAAGACCTGTATGCGCAAGCATGTCCTCCGTGAACTTGTCCATCCGCGTCGCAGTCGTTGGGCCAGCCGGGCCCACGATTTCGTCTCCGACCGGATCTATCGGACCGACATAATAAATGACACGATTGCGGAAGTCTGTCGGCAATCGCTCACCGCGGCGCAGGAGGTCGACCAGACGTGCGTGCGCGGCGTCGCGACCGGTTAGCAAATGACCGGACAGGAGCAGAGTTTCGCCTGGCTGCCATTGCGCAACGTCTTCGGGAGCAAGGGTATCGAGGTTGACCCGTCGGGCTGCGTGCGCGGTACTGTCGAGGGTGATCTGTGGCCAGTCCCCCAGATCGGGAGGATCAAACCTTGCCGGTCCTCCTCCATGAAAGCGAAAAGTGAATGTGACGGTTGGCGGCGCATTGCGGCACAAGGCCCACCGGCAAAGAAGCCGCATGAGAGGGGAATGTCTTAATTTTCACATCGACAACCGTCGTTAGGCCTCCCAAGCCCTGTGCGCCGATTCCGAGGGCATTGATTCCCTCATAGAGTTTCACGCGCATCTCCTCCTCCGGTGTCCTGGGACCACGTAGGAGAAGGTCGGACATGTCGATGAGCTCAAGCAGGAATTCCTTGGCAAGTAAGAGCGACTTCTCGCAACTTCCTCCGATTCCAACTCCGATGATGCGAGGTGGACACCAACCGGCTCCTAAGCGGGGAACAGTATCCAAATATCCAGTCCACGACGGAATCACTTGGATTGAGCGTGACGAACCGTGCCTTATTCTCCGACCCGCCGCCCTTGGCGCAGAGTGTGATGTCGAGGTGTTCGCCGGGAACGAGTTCAGCATGAACTACCGCCGGCGAATTGTCGCGCGTGTTCTTGCGCGCCGTGTAGGCAAGTCTCACGCCTTCGTCGATCAAGTCGGAAAGGCTTCGAGCCGTCGCAAATCGCGCGTTCATACCGACTTTCACGAACTGACGAGCCCCGTATCTTGGCAGAGGGGCCGCTTGCCGAGCGCGGACATCCTCGAATTCACGAGAATCTGAGCGATTGCGTCCTTGGCCGACAGGCTTCTCTCGGCTTCATAGGCGTAGTTCAGGTGTCGAATGTAGTCTGGCGGATGGTAGTAAGAATTATATTGAAGAGCGTCCGCGACGCTGCGAATGATGTCGTCTTCGGCAATGGGGCGGTCATAATTAGTCTTCTCGAGGAGGCTCAATGCATCTTTGACGGAATTGCTCACTCGGGCATCCGGCCTAACCGCGGTCCGGACTTTCATCCTCTCTCCAGGTTTTCGCAGTTGACATTTTTGGCACGGCTCTTACGACGTCGATGACGGTGCCATCCCGGTATTCGACAACAGCGACAATCCTGCTGTCTTCGACGGAAACCGCCTTCGGTGGTCCCGCCTTGCGCGATGCCGCCTCCCTCAGGTATTCGATCGAGACCAGAGGCACATTCGCGCACTTCAGTCGCTCGAGCAGGTCGGTGCGCCGCGGATTGACCGCGACACCGGCTTCCGTGACGACGGCGTCGACCGACTCTCCCGGAGTCGTCAACGTTTTAACGCGATCCACTATCTTCGGGACGCGCCCCGCGGTTAGTTGGGTGGTTATCAATGTGAGCTTGGATCCGGCAGCGGTATCCGCATGTCCGCCGGATCCTCCGAGGATCATGCCTCCATTTCCCGTTGTCACGTTGACGTTGAAGGCGACATCGATTTCAGCGGCGCCAAGGATGACGGCGTCCAGCTGATTCACAACACATCCGCGGTTGTGTGGGTTGGCATACATTGAAGCCGACATACTGTGATGAGCCGGGCTGCGGCGGTAGGACGCCACAGCTTCGAGATCGAAGGCCTGAACATCGAGCAACGCGCGAAACAGGCCCGCATCGAACATTTGCACAATCCCGCCGGTAATGCCTCCGGAGGCGAAGCTACCTTGCACCTTGCGACGGACCATAATGTCTCGAAGATAAGCCGCTGCCGCCAGCGACACTCCACCAGCACCGGTCTGAAACGAGAACCCCTCTCTCAGCAATCCCGATGCCTCGATTATGCTGGCTGCCGTTTGCGCAATCTGCAAACCAAGGGGATTTGTCGTCAGACGGGTAGTACCCGAGACGATCTGCTCAGGATCTCCGATCGAATCAACCTCGACGATAAAGTCGACGTAGTCTTGCGAAATCTCTATGGGTGTCGCTGGGTACGGAACCAAATTATCCGTAATCGCGACGACTCGATCCGCGTATTGAACGTCAGAAGCAGCATAGCCAAGCGGGCCGCAAGCGGCCCTGCCGTTGACACCATTGAGGTTCCCGTATCCGTCCGCCGTTGGTGCAGCAACGAACGCAACGTCAATGTGAAGCGCGCCGGATTCGATGCAGCGCGCGCGTCCCCCATGCGTGTACATCAGCACGGGCCTGGCAAGCTCACCCCTCGAGATTGCATCGGCGAGCGGACCATAGATGGTACTTGCGGCTAATCCGCTGACGACCTCGCGATGGATGTGGTCCACGAGAGGCGCATGAACGGGAAACAGCGCGCTTGCCGCCACCCTGATGTCTCTCAGCCCCTTCGCTGTAATTTCCGAAAGTACCAAGTTAAGGACACGATCGCCGTTGCGAAGATGATGATGGAAGGAGATGGTCGCGCCATCGCGAAGCTCACATGCGTCGAGAGCTGCCCTAACACTTGGCAGGATCTTTGGCACTCCAGGCAAGGCGCAACGAACGACGGTAGCGGCTCGCGATATAGGGCCAAGCACCTGGAATGCTCCGGCGAAGGGCTTGGCGCGGCCGTAGCCTTTTATCGAACTTGGTACACCTCGTCCAAGGATGTCCGACATCTGCAACTCCTATCGGGTAGTGCGGACTTGGCAAGCGAGGACGGATACCAGTGTGCCGAAACCAAGGCGTGAGTTGCCATATCCAATGTGGCTGAGAAAGAGCGAATTCGCTTGAAGAGCTAGAGCAAATACCAATGGCTGCGATCGGTACGCGTTCACATCGGCAACCATCTGGCCGAGCTCGAGCCTAGTCTAGCGAACGGTTCGAACAAGCGGCGGCTTCTGGCCGCGCACGGATGCTTCCCAGCGAGTGTTCGATGATCCGCAGTTGGGGCACATCAATGCTCTGCCACTCTTTACGAGGGTTTGGGCGAGACAATCGCTTACCTGTATCGGGGTCCTTCACCATCCGGACCTTGTTCCAGACAATATGGCCATTGAAGATGAGCCCCGTCCCGCACTTGGCGTTACCGTTGATCGTGGACGCATTCCATCGCCGACATCGCGGTGGACGGATATTTTTCAAATTGAGATCCTGCGCGATCTCTGAGTGCCCGTCCCGCTACGTATGCTGTAAAAATCCGTCGGACGATCGTAGCTTCATCTTCGACGATTTCGAGTTCGCCGGCCTTGCCGGGTATCGGCGGCGCCGGCGCGCCCCCGACGACTGGCGCGCGCGACCGCTTCCTGAGCCCCTAGCTCCTGCGCAAATAATTACGCCGATGATCGGATATTTTACGTCAACCGAGGGTCGTCTGTGCGAAGGCGACTGGCAAAACCGACGAGATCTTCGATCAGGTCGATGATGGTACGAGCCAATCAGATCTTTCTCAAGGCTAGAAGACAGGCGCCGAGCATCCTCAAATATCCTCGAGTGTTTCGTCTTCACTGTCCGTCTGAAGGATGGTTTGCGACAGGAGGACGGCAGCTCTTTCAAGCGGAGCAATGAAGCGATCCAGCTCTGCGAAGCTGACTCGCGCTACAGGAACCGATACGCCAAGGCAGGCTATCAGCTCTCGGTCCGGGGAAACGATGGGAACCGCGCAGCCGACGACGCCCTTCACATATTCCTCATTAGTCTTGGCCCATCCGCGACGGCGGGTCTCTTCGAGAAGCTTTAGGAGGGTGTCGTAATCCACGATGGTATTGTCGGTGTACCGCGTCAGAGCGAGCGAGCGGCATAACTTCTCACGCGCTCTCTCGGGTAACCGGCTCATGTAGATTTTTCCAGTCGAGGTGCAGTGAAGCGGAGCAGCCTCGCCGGGATTGAATTGAAGCCCCTGCGGCTGGGATACCCGTACGCTGTCGACGTAAGCAACAAGGTTGTCGCGCACGACGCCGATTTCGCACTGTTCTCCGATCTCGCTCGCAACGGCGCGCAGCACCGCATGTCGCCGGGCCGTGCGAAATGCCGCGCCGATGACTTTGGCGGAGAGCGTGACCAGCTGATTGCCCACCACGTAGCGCTTCGATCCAAGCGCCTTCTGGAGGAGACCGCGTTCTTCCAAGTTTCCGACTAGCCGGTGGGCTGTCGGAACGGGTAACGAGAGCGCCTTCGCGATCTCCGCGACTGAGGCAGCCTTCGTCTGACTTGCAACGTAACCGACAATGGCGAATGCCCGGTCTAGTGGGCCAGCCGTTCTTTCTTGCTCTTCCATGCGTGCCTCTATGGAGATAATTATCAATTTTCGGAATAAATACTACTGTAATTCGAAAAATAATTTGGACGCCCTGGCCCGTTGCTCATATCGTTGGCGCCGTCTTCTCATGATCAGAGTTTGTGCAGCGCACAGCGTGTTGGGATGGCCGCTAGGCCCGAATTCGACCAGTGCGGGCGACGTGTCCAAGGATGGAGATGGGAATGTCTCGTCATTACGACGTGGAAGCCGTGCGCAAGGAGTTTCCGGCAGCCGAGCGGATGGTCTATCTCGACTCCGGTTTCCAGGCGCCGCTGGCGCGTCCTGTCATGGCAGCGATCGAGACCTTCCTCCGTGAAGGCCTGGAGATGGCCGGACCGAAAAGCGTATGGCTCGATCGGGTTGAGCAAACGCGTGTAAAGGTCGCCCATTTCCTCGGGGTGTCGGCCGACGAAATTGCCTTCACGAAGAACACATCGGAAAGTATGAACATCGCGGCGAATGCGTTGCCTCTGCGAGCCGGCGACAACGTTTTGATGATCCACGGAGATCACCCAAATAACGCCTATGCCTTCCTCAATTTGAAAAAGAAAGGCGTCCAAGTCGACTTCCTTCCGATGACGGATGTCGTAAACGCGGAAACATTCCTTCCCCACATCGATGAAAAGACTCGCGCGATCTCGCTGTCGCACGTCACCTTCCACGCCGGACATCGCTTTGACATAGAGAGCATCGGCGCGCTCTGCGCGGATAAGAAGCTGTATTTTGTCGTCGACGTCATGCAGGCGATCGGCGTCGTTCCGATCGACGCGAAAGCCATTCAGGCCAGCTTCGTCGGCTCCGGCAGTCACAAGGGATTGCTGGTCCCTCAAGGTCTTGGATTGCTCTATTGGGATAAGAAGCTACAGGAGCTGGAGCCTGCCTATCTTGCCGCTGCCAGCTTGGCCGAGGTTCCTAACGACCTTATTGCGCGTGCCGATCGCTTGTCGCCATCTCCGAGCGCGCGACGTTTCGAACTAGGAAACTTCAATCTTCCTGCAATTGGCGCGCTCGGCGCCTCCCTAGACATGATTGAGCAGATTGGCGTGACAAACATTCAGAACCATTGCTTCGACTTGGGAGATCATCTCATCGCCCAGCTGGACGAACTCGACCTCACTCTCGTCGGTCCACGTCAGCGTCAGCATCGCTCGCCTCACATCTACGTCGTAGGCTTGCCCGCGACAGAATGGCTCGGCTACTTAGAAGAGAACGGCGTGCGTGTTTCTCCCGAACGCGACGGCATTCGCGTTTCGTTCGGCATGTTCAACACGGTGGACGATGTGGATCGTTTGGTGCATCTGATCCGTGAGCGGCAGACTAAAAGGTCATTCAGAGCCGCTTAGGATTTGGATGGGAGCGGTTTGAGAAAAACGCCTGCAATCGTGAGGCTCGCGATGTTCGGAGTTCTTCTTGAAAATACGATGGACGGCCAGCGGTACATCGACTGGCTTCTTTCGGGCCTCGGTTGGACGTTGGCGCTTGCCTTCTTCGGCTGGTGGATAGCCTTCGCGGTCGGAGTCGTCGTCGGCATAGGTCGAACCGTGCGGAGTTCTTTGTTCAGGGCGTTAGCGCGATTGTACGTGGAGATCTTCAGGAACATCCCAGTTCTCGTGCAGATGTTCCTCTGGTACTTCGTCCTGCCCGAGCTTCTTCCGAGCGCAATGGGTGACTGGATCAAGCAAATTCCTCCGCCCTGGGGATCTTTCTTTCCCGCTTTGTGGTGTCTGAGCCTGTACACCGCGGCGCGTATCGCGGAACAGGTTCGGACAGGCATCGAAGCCTTGCCGAAAGGGCAAGCCGAAGCGGCTGCCGCACTTGGCCTAAGCGGGTACCTGACCTATCGCTATATCATCGTGCCGCAGGCTCTACGCCTGATCGTACCAAGCCTGACAAGTGAGGTGATGGGCATCTACAAGAACACGTCCGTGGCTCTGACCATCGGCTTGATGGAGCTGACCGCTCAGGCGCGCCAGATCAGCGACGCCACCTTCCAGACCTTCGCTGCATTCGGTGCCGCCACACTGATCTATCTTGCTTTGGCTCTGATCGCCTACCAGGCGATGATGCTCATCGACAGAGCTGTGCGCATTCCCGGTACTGCACCGGTCAAGGAGGCCATCGGGTCAGCTTTTGACGATGAGCATCCGGAAGGCCCCTTGCCCAGCACTATGGAGGTCGTGAAATGAACAGCCTCGACTTCTCGATTATCGCGCAGGCATGGCCCTATCTGTGGTCAGGCTTGCTGTTCTCGCTTTCCTTGACCGCAGCCGCCTTCCTGGTTGGGATGCTTCTTGGAACGCTTTTCGCACTTGTGCAGCACTTCGAGCTCCGCATCCTGAGCCCGCTGGTCCGTAGCTACGTCGCGCTCATGCGATCGATTCCGCTTATTCTCGTCTTGTTTTGGTTCTTCTTCCTGGTGCCGGTCGTTCTAGGCCACCTGGTAGGCAATGGTCGTCCGATTCCAATCGGTGCGACCTATACGGCGTTCATCACGTTTGGTCTGTTTGAGGCCGCCTACTATTCGGAAATCATCCGCGTCGGCTTGCGCGCGGTGAACAAGGGACAATTCGAGGCCTGCCAGGCTCTCGCTTTGTCGACATTCGATACGTATCGCCACGTCGTCCTGCCGCAGGTGTTTCGGGTCGCCAGCCCCATCATCCTGAGCCAGACCATCATTCTGTTTCAGGATACGTCCCTCGTTTACGTCCTGTCGCTTACCGATCTCCTTGGTGCGGCTTCGAAACTTGCACAGCTCAATGGTCGCCTCGTCGAGATGTATCTCGCAGTAGCCGTCGCTTATCTGATCATAAGTTCCGCCGCGTCCCAATTCGTCGCCTCACTCCGCAAGAAGTACACGATCGTGGACGCCCACCAATAGTCATCGATGCTCTGAATTGCCTGGCGGCTTCAACCCGGAGACAAGCATGCAGAAAAAGTGCACGGTTAGCCCAGCGGACCAATTCCCGATGGTTGTCGTCGAGCACCTCGTCAAGCGGTTCGGCAGCTTCAATGCCCTCAACGATATCAACCTCAACGTTGCAAAAGGAGAAAAGATCGTACTCTGTGGGCCGTCTGGTTCGGGCAAGTCGACTTTGATCCGTTGCATCAATCATATCGAAAGGCATGATTCCGGCCGCATAGTCGTCGACGGGACCGAGCTGACAGATCGGATTGGCGATATCAACAGCGTCCGCTGCGAAGTGGGCATGGCCTTTCAAAGCTTCAACCTGTTTCCACATCTCTCGGTCATCGAAAACTGCATGTTGGCGCCGATGAAAGTCAGGGGGTTGCCCCGAGCTGAGGCACATGGTCGGGCGATGACGTTGCTGAGGAAAGTTCGTATCCACGATCAGGCTAAGAAGTATCCCGCCCAATTGTCGGGCGGCCAGCAGCAGCGTGTTGCGATAGCTCGCGCCCTGTGCATGCAGCCCAAGATCATGCTGTTCGACGAGCCGACTTCTGCTCTCGATCCCGAAATGGTCAAAGAGGTGCTCGACACGATGGTCGAGCTCGCACAGGAAGGGATGACGATGGTCTGCGTCACACACGAAATGAGTTTTGCGCGCGAAGTAGCAGATCGTGTGGTCTTCATGGATCGGGGCTCAATCGTGGAAGAGGGTGATCCCAGCACCTTCTTCAGCGCACCGAACACGGAAAGGGCCAAGGCCTTCCTCAACCAGATCATTCACTAGCCGCGTCTTACCCCAACAGAGAGATCTCCATGCCCAAAATGTTTGCACTGCTGTCCGCAACTGCTATCACCATGCTTTCGGTCTCCACAGCTCAGGCCGGTCCGACGCTCGACAGCATCAAGTCGAAAAAGGCGATCACCATTGGTTATCGTGAAGCTTCGATCCCTTTTTCCTATCTCGGCGGCGATCAGAAGCCTGTTGGTTTTTCCCTGGACTTGTGTGGGCATATCGTCGATCGGTTGAAAGTCGATCTCGGCACTCCAGATCTTCAGATCAAGCTCACGCCGGTCAATTCATCCAACCGTATCCCTCTTATTCAGAATGGCACGATCGATATCGAGTGCGGCGGCACTGCCAGCAACAAGCAGCGTCAGGAACAGGTCTCATTCAGCGTTTCGACCTTCGCCAGCCAAACGGCTTGGCTCACGAAGTCCTCGAGCGGGCTCAAGGCGCCGAAAGATCTAAAGGGCAAGACGATCGTTGTCACACAAGGTTCCGATGCGCTGGGCATCGCCAAAGGTATCTCGCAGGATGAAGCTCTCAATCTTACAATCGTGCAGGCCAAAGACCATGCCGAATCCCTGCTGCTGCTGACCACCGGGCGGGCGGCGGCTTGGGTGGAGGCGGACATTCTCTTGGCCGGTATGAAGGCGGATTATTCGAAGCCGGACGAGCTCACCTTCCTCAAGGCCAATTACGGCACCATCTACTATTATGCTCTGATGTTCTCGAAAGATGACTCCGACTTCAAAAAAATGGTCGACGACGTTCTCTCCAAACTCATGGCTTCCGGCGAGTTCACGAAGATCTACGACAAATGGTTCATGGCTGCGATCCCACCCAAGAACATCAACCTAAACTTTCCAATGACGGAGGCTCTTAAAGAACGCGTTGGCCATCCGAGTGATGTCGTCAACAATTGATCTTGGCTCCCTCCGGTCGTGCCGCCGGCAAGCCAGACGTGCAGCATGGTCCAAGGTGAGCAAAGATCGCGAATGCGGACGTATGCAACTATCTTCACCTGAAAGGAGTCCAAAATGAGTAGCGCTGCGATTGGCTGGGAGGCAATGACGGACTCCGATCGAAAGATTGCGCAGTGGGTCGAGGAAACGCCGTTCGTGGACACCCACGAACATCTGATTGAGGAAAGTCAACGCCTTGCTGGAGCGATCCATCCACGAACGTTGCCATGCAACGACTGGGCTTACTTATTCAGGTCGTATGCGGCTGAGGATCTGGTCGTTGCCGGCCTTCCGGCAGCCGATTTGCACAAGTTCCTGGCGCCGGATCTTCCAAGCCAGGAGAAATATCGATTGATCTCCCCTTATTGGGAGCGCATCCGCCACACCGGCTACGCCCAGGCTCTGCGCCATACGTTTCGCGGCGTCTACGGTGAAGATGATTTAACGTCCGAGAGCCTGCCGCGCATCGCCGAGAAATACCGAGAAACGGTTCAGCCCGGCTTTTATGCCCGCATTTTCGGCTTGGGGAACATCGAGGGCTGCCATGTCAATTCGCTACAGCGCATTTTTGTGGAGACCGAACAGCCAAGGCTACTCGATTACGATATAAGTATTCTTCAACTGTGCCGGTGTAGCGCTGCTGATTTTGCGTGGGTGGAGGCTGAGACAGGCAGGCGACCCGCAACGCTCGATGAGTGGATCGAGATCATCGACTTCTACTTCGCAACATACGGTGACAAAGCCGTCGCCGTAAAATCACAGATTGCATATTCGCGCGCTCTCAATTTCGAGCCGGTCACCAAGGCGTGTGCGTCAAGATTATTTCCTCATCACGCCGACAGAGCCGGCGCATTACATGCCCTCGGTCCCGAGGACCTCAAGGCGTTACAAGATTATCTGTTTCGCTATTGTATCGGCAAGGCCGGCGAGTGCGGCCTGCCAGTCAAACTTCACACCGGCGTTTTGGCTGGCTACGGCGTGATGCAACTCGCTCGTACTCAAAGCAATGCTGCTGACGTCTGCCGCCTTTTGCAGGACTTTCCGGAAACTCGGTTCGTCCTCATGCATATCGGCTATCCATACGAGCACGAGTTTATCGCGCTGGCCAAACATTACCCAAATGCCGCGATCGACATGTGCTGGGCGTGGATTATCAATCCGGTGGCGAGCGCTCGATTTCTGAAGGACTTTCTGATGGCGGTTCCGTCGAACAAGATCTTCACCTTTGGCGGCGATTATGTCGCTGTCGAGCCAATTTACGGCCATGCTTTTGTGGCGCGTCGTGGAATCGCTATGGCACTCTCTCAATTGGTTGCCGAAGGTTGGATTGCGCTTGAAGATACTCGTCGTCTCATAGAGCGGATCATGCGCGGGAACGCTCAACAGTTCTTTCGTAAACCAAATCGAGAGCACGCAATACGTCCCTGAACGGTGCACAAGCACGATCATTTCGCGGGGGAGCTGGAAAAATAGTCGTGTCAGCGAGAAGGCCTGACCCGCTCTGGTCTACGGGGCTCCACATCAGGTAAGCGAATGAAATGCTTTGCCCATGCCCGGCGCGGCTTTTTCGAGCTGGCTGACATCGAGAAAAATGCTCGGGAAGGCAAGAAGGGAAGGCCGGTCCGCCCATCGCACTGGAGGCCATCAGGGCGCTGGAGGCGTTGTTCGAGATCGAGCGCAACATTAACGGCTGCGACGCTAAGGACCGGCGCGCCCTCCGCGAGGAACAGAGCAAGCCGTTTCTCGATGGCATGCACGCCTGGCCGCTGCGCGAGCCCGAAACCCTCTCGCGCTCGTCCGAGGTGCTCAAGGCTATCAATTATATCCTCAGGCGCTGGGAAGGCTGCGCTCGCTTCCTCCATGACATCGCCCAGAACAAAGGTTTGCTGACGCGGGCTATTCCTGATGGCGCGTCCATCGTGGGAACGGAGCTTCGCTCAGCTGATTCGACCGAGTTATGAAGACGCTCCGGCGAGCGCGGCGCCGAACTGCGCGCGCTCGCCGGCTCGCTCTACCGTTTCAGAGAATTTTGCTTTCCGTTTATTGTCGGCGTCAGCTTACAGACAGCTAAGCTGCTTATCGGCGGGGTCAGGTCTGATGACCTGAACACAATGCAACAGCCATAGGAGTGTGGTCGCCATGGGCGATCGAATTAACAATTGGTCGAATGTTCCATCCGCTGATGAGTATCATTACGCGAGCTCCCCGGAGCACAGGAATGCTGACTATTTCGCGGACGCGTTCGGTAGAATGGGATTGCAGGATTCGGGTGCCAGCTCATCCTCGCAGCCTAGTTATTACCTCACTTCAAGATCTCCCGTTGTTGAGATCAACCAAGCCGAATTCCGGGAACGGGTGAGGAGCTTTCATGGTGACGAGATCAATCATATCGCCAACAATCCGCAGGAATACTCAGAATTTGTATCCGAAAGAGCTAGGCGCACCGCGGATGTCGCTAGCAATTACGCGATCCGAAGGGATTCTGATGCCGCCCGATATTACAGCTACCAACTGGGAAATAGGAGCGTCGGCCTCCAAAGAACGGAAGCCGGATTTCCTATGGCGACTGAGTTCACCAGCCAACGGTGGCGAGAACAGTTCCCCGGACGAACTGACGTCACATCAATCGTGGATTTCCAGGTTGCTCATCCGCTCGTCAGCAACGCCGGCGATATTCTGCTTGAGCACCAACTACAGCAAGACGGCGAGCGGCCGCTGGTGAACTGGCGTCCTGCTAACAACGAAGCGAGAGCCCGTGCAGAACAAATGGGCTTCGTTGATGTAGATCACAATGATATGGTACTCGATCCCACCCAGTCCAGACAGTGGAGATATAGGGATGGTGAATGGCAGCGTGCAACCAATTCTCCGATGTATCTCTCCAAATTCAAAACGCCGAGTGATGATGAACCGTCACCAGAGTCCGATTCGGATGGAGACTTTATGTGACGTGAGATCTCCACCAATTGATTGAGGTGGAGCAGGAGCGCAGACCAACCGACACCTGCGGCTTACGATCGAGCGTTGGACGGAAAGAAGCCGAGATCGAATTCGGCTCAATCCGTGAGGTGCACTGTACTAACCGCACCGCGGCGGTTTAGGAGAGTTGGTGCCTATAATAGCACAAAAGAAAATCCCGGCTTCCAACCGGGGTTTTCGACTGTGGCCCGGGCGGGAGAAGCGGATTGCCTATGGCATGCGCGAGCGTCGTCGGCCCCGACGCGCCTCATCGTCGACGGCAACGCAGCCCGGCAATTTGCCCACCGTACGACCGTGCTCATGTGCTCTCCCTTCGCGAGCGGCATAGGCTATAAACGCGTCGTCCATGTTGCGACGCAAGCGGAGGCCACACCCGAGCTAAAGGATCCGTCGACATTGCGATTGTCGCAAGTGGCCGTAAGCCTAATTGGCTGCTGATGCGGTGCCCAGATGGTTGCGGTGAAACGCGTCGTATCGGCCTTTCCGAGGCAACGCCGCGCCTTGGCGTCTGGAGTTCAACAGCGAGGCAGACGCATCCTTCTGTTCTTCGGTGCCTCTGACCTGGGATGCCGCGTTCATATCATTTTGCGAGATCATAGAGCGCACGTCATTTGATCTGGCGGACTTTCAAACGCACGCGGCTCATGACCAGCAGAGACTGTTAAATCGCGACCCTTAGGAGATGATGCTATCCATCGACAGGCGCGGGCGCCTACTTAAAGGCGGGAATGATTTTCAAACCGTCAAAAAATTTTTCGACTGAGCGGCGTCCCGGGATCTCGGCTCGTCCTAACGCCGATGCTACTCAGGGGAAATATTTAAGAGCATCGCAACTTGGGGCGTTGCAATGTATTTGCGTTGGGCGTTTTTATCGATGCTTGGCGTGAGCTCGACGGACAAGAAGGCGGCCAGGGACGCGGATTGCCCAGATATTGAACCGCGAGCGAACAAGCCACGCTGAATCGCTTGCGCCGGCATCCGAGGGCGCGTTCACCGGCTTAGGGCCCATGCTTCGCAATGAAGGTCCGCACAGAGTAATCCAGCCAACGCGTACTCGACTTGGCAGGTCACCAGGGCGCCCCCCGGAGTGCCCCGCTCCTCGTTGTTGCTGCTCTAATTGGTTTCCAAGGGTCGAGTGCGCGCTCCGGTCAGGTATGGACAGCGGCCCCAGTCAAGTGCCGATTGAGGCTCCGACAGTGGACTACGGCGTCAAGCTCTTCTTCGATCAATCCGTCGGGGTGAGGCCACGTCGAAGGCGAAACGGCGAAGTCTTCGAAATATTTTTTCGCGGCGTTCTCGCGGCGTGATTCTCACTGCGGAGCAGTTATAGGCCATTCTGCGCGCGAATCCTGCAAGCAAGGATGGCTAGCGGCAGAATTTATGCGTCGGCTTATTACTGCTACGCTTCAGAGAGCCGGCCGTCTCTGACTATTCGTGCATGTATGATTCAGATGACAATTGAGTTCAACCTTATGTAACCAATCAAAACTAGGGATTCGCGAAACGATATCGCATTTATTGGAAATCTGATGCCCGCTCGTAGGATCGCCAAGCGCCTCCCCTCAATTGTTCTTCGTCAGCTTCGACCAAGCCTGCGCACCCAGATTGGTTTGTTGGGAATCGTGAGCGTGCTTGTCACTGGCGCGACTTGCGCTGCCGGACTTAATTATCTCGCGAAAGCACAGAGTGAAGTGAGCGAGAGCGCCAATCTTCGCGCCCACCTGACGTCTCTTTCCGAGGCCTTTCTCGAATCGCAGCAGTTTGCGTTGGAGTTTTTGCGCAAGCACGACGAAGCCGTGATCGTGCGACAAGCCAACGGCGTCAATAACGCACTGGCGGACCTTGGCCAGATCGAGGAGCGGGCCGATTCCTTCCCGGAGGGCGATTCCCTGAGAGACGTGAAGTTCCTTCGCGCTGGAATCAACCTTTATGCGACTCGTTTTCATAACATCGTCTCCGCGCAGCGGGTGCTCGGGTTTACGGAAAATGACGGGCTCCAAGGTAAACTCCGCCAAGCGGTGCATCAAGCAGAAGTGCGATTAGCACAAATCAATGAGCCGCACCTAACGGTGCTAATGTTGATGATGCGGCGGCACGAAAAAGATTTCATGCTGCGCCATGAAGAGAAGTATGGTGATGAACTGGAAAGGCGCATCGTCGAGTTCGACGCCGCACTTGCGACCTCAGGACTTGCACCGGAATCCAAGACTGAATTGAAGACGCTTATTGCTTCTTATCGATCGAGCTTTCTTTCATTTATTGTATCGCAACAAGCGCTGGACGACCAAGTCGATGATCTTGTCCAAATCTACAGCCGGAATCGTCCCCTTCTTTTGAAGGCAATAGCAGCTGCGGACGGTCGCGCTGTCTCTGCTGAAGGACGTGCCATGCGTCTCAGAGAGACTTTGGGTTGGGCAATCGGGATTGCCACGCTCGGGATCGGTTTCGTTGCGGTGCTTGTTGGCCAGAGGTTGGCGGGACTTATAAGCCGGATGAGCGTGGCAATGCGTCAAATTGCAGCCGGGCAGTTCGATCTCACGCTGCCGGGTCTTGGCCGTTCAGACGAGATCGGTGACATGGCTCGGGCCATGGAAGCGTTCAAGGTCAGATCGAGGGAAAAACTTCAGGAGGAACTTGCGGCGAACCAAGAACAGGATCGCGTAGCGGCGACGCGTCGTAAAGCGGAGTTTGGGAAACTGGCGGGCACATTTGAAAGCGCCGTCAGCAGCGTCATTGATACGATGTCTTCCGCATCGACCGAACTGGAGGGTTCCGCTCGGGAGCTGACAGAGGCGGCACAGCTTACTCGGGAGATCTCTGATAACGTTGCGTCAGCATCGGAGGAGGCATCAGCCAATGTTCAGCTGGTTGCTGCGGCGGCGGAAGAGATGATGGCGTCCGCTTCCGAGATCGGCCGTCAGGTTGAGCGATCGACAGCGATCGCCCACGGAGCCGTGCGCCAGGCTGAAGAGACGGATCAACGGATGAAGCTGCTATCGGCTGCTGTAACAAAAGTCGGTGGGGTGGTTGACCTCATTGCAGCGATCGCCAGGCAAACCAACCTCCTGGCGCTTAATGCAACGATAGAGGCCGCGCGTGCGGGCAGTGCCGGGCGCGGCTTTGCGGTTGTGGCGCTCGAGGTGAAGTCGTTAGCAACTCAGACGGCGAACGCGACAGTCGAAATTGGACAGCAGATTTCTGACATTCAGGCAGCGACACTAGAGTCCGTCAGCGCCATCACAAACATCGGAAGCAGCATCGGCAGAATCTCACAAATTACATCCGCTGTTGCCGTGGCGATCGATCAGCAAGGTGCTGTCACGAGAGACATTTCCCAGAATATTCAACGTGCGGCCACGATGTCGACGACCGTTGCCAGCAACATCCGACAGGTTGCGCACAAGGCGTTCATCACAGGTGCATCATCGTCGCAAGTGTTGACATCTGCCAACGTACTTGCCCGGACCAGCCATCATCTCAAAATCGAAGCCGAAGACTTTCTCACCGGGATACGATCATGACCCTTGAGCCGAGATGTTATGTGGGCTCGGCGAAGGCGCTCCAACACCGCATGGGACCCGCCATCTCCTGCAAGAGGCGTTCCCCGACAGCGCTGTGCTTGCGTCTTTCTTGGGCTAAGTCGGGGTGCCGCTAACGAGCTTTGAAGCATTGCGCCGCGCGAACACGACGGGCTCGCCATCGAGAGAGGTTCTTGAATTCTCTCCTTATCCTTACCCATTGCATCCACACAGATCGATCGACGACAACTCCTTATCGGGTAAGCTCTCAAGCCGACGACGTATTTGAGTGCCCGTCGGCACGATGATCTGCTCGTCATCCGGAGGCCCTCAGCATAACCGCAAACGGTTCTGAAGGTTGACTTCCGCCAGGTCTTCAAACCGCTGCAGCAGCGGGAGCATGCTTGAGGCTTCGTATCGACGATAGCGGAGCTTCCCGCATGTGGCTCGCCGTAGGTCCTCGGCTGACGCTGCTTACAGTTCATCGCGGGGAGCGGGCGTCTCCGCTGCCAAGCTGCGCGATAATCCAATCTGCAAACGCTCGTACCGCCGACCTTTGCCGGCTTGCGCGCGGGTAGATCAGGCGATGCCCAACGTATCTTATATCATTGGCGTTTCCGGCCAATGGAGCCACCAACCGCCCGCTCGCCAATTCGCGTTCGGCCAGAAGCGTTGATTCCAGCGCTACGCCCAGTCCTTCCGTCGCTGTCGCAATCGCAAGAAAGCTGCGGTCGAACCTCATGCCGTGGAGCGCAGGAGCCTCCAATGCGTTCGCGGTGAACCATTGGTGCCACTGCACCTGCTTCACGTCGGAGCGGATCAGCGTCTGATCGAGTAGGTCTGCAGGCTTTCTTATCGATTTAGCGAGAGCGGGAGAGCAGAGAGGGGTGACGGTCTCCTCCGGAAGAGGGACAATCTCGACCCCCTCGGCGCGCGCGGGACCGTAGACGATATCGATGTCAAAATCGTCATTGCTGAACCGTGCATAATCCGTGTTTGCCGCTAGCCGAACCTCAAGCTTCGGATAAGAGGCGAGAAACTGTGCGAGCCGTGGCGCCAACCATTGCGCCGCAAAGCTTGGGGCAGAATGGACGCGCACCAGCTGTGGCCCCCGTGCGGCGACTTCCTCCAGCCCCCGGCGGAGTTGATCGAATGCTGCACCGGTGTGTCGCATCAGGTTCTCTCCGGCCGGCGTGAGCCGTACAGATCGCGCGCTGCGCTCGAACAGGATTGTGCGAAGCGTGCCCTCGAGTTTGCGGATGGCATGGCTAACTGCACTCGGCGTCAGGTGAAGTTCATTCGCCGCATCGCGAAACGATCCCGTACGGGCTGCAGCTTCAAAGGCGCGAATTGCCGAAATAGGGATGTTCGAGAGCATCCTATAAGTGAACCAGATTCATCGATCCGTGACAACTGTGCGCTTGTCCATTGGGCTACCGGGAGTCATTCCTGATCCTGCCAAGCAAGAATGATTTACGGGAGGAGTTGATGCTGCTCAGCGGTAAGACGGCCATCATTTCTGGGGCGGCCTCGCCGCGCGGGATCGGGCTTGCCACGGCTCGGCGGTTCGCCGCCGAGGGCGCCCGAGTCGCGATATTGGACATCGACGCTGGCGCCGCAGCGGAAGCTGCGGCCTCGCTTGGAAAGTCCCACGTCGGAGTTCGGTGCGACGTCGCCGACAGAGCGTCGTGCGACCAAGCGGCCGCTCGGGTCCTCGAGTCGTTCGGCGCCATCGACATTCTCATCAATAATGCCGGCATCACCCAGCCGGTGAAGCTCCTGGAGATTTTGGCGGCCGACTGGGATCGCATCCAGGACGTCAATCTGAAAGGGGTTCTGTTCCTCTCCCAGGCCGTGATTCCGCATATGCGCGCCCGAAAATCCGGATCGATCGCGTGTATGTCGTCGGTCTCGGCCCAGCGGGGCGGTGGAATCTTCGGCGGCCCGCACTATTCGGCCGCGAAAGCCGGCGTGCTGGGTCTCGCAAAGGCGATGGCCCGCGAGTTCGGTCCGGACGGCATCCGGGTCAATTGTGTGACGCCGGGCCTGATCGGCACCGATATCACCGCCGGCAAGCTGACCGACGAGATGAGAACAAAAATCCTGGAAGGCATTCCGCTCAATCGTCTCGGCACGGCAGAAGACGTCGCCGGCATCTACACATTCCTGGCCTCGGATCTCTCCGCCTACGTCACTGGCGCCGTGATCGACGTCAATGGCGGCATGCTGATCCACTGAGCCGAGACAAGGTCCAGATCGATGGAAACCTCTACCAAGACGCTGACAAACACGCCGAGCCTCGCGGATCGGGCCTACAACGTTCGCCGCAATGCGCTACGCATGGGCGAAGTCCAGGGTCAGGGCTATATCGCACAGGCGCTTGATATCTCCGACGTTCTCGCCGTGGCTTACTTCCACGCGATGCGCTACCGGCCTGAAGATCCGTCATGGGAGGGGCGGGATCGCTTCCTGCTCTCTAACGGGCACTACGCGATCGCGCTCTACGCGGCCTTGATCGAGGCGGGGATCGTCCCTGAGGAAGAACTCGAAACTTATGGAAGCGACGAGAGCCGCCTTCCGATGTCTGGCATGGCTTCCTACACGCCCGGAATGGAGATGTCGGGCGGCTCGCTAGGACTTGGCCTCAGCATAGCGGTCGGCATGGGCCTGGGGCTCAAGCGCAAGAAATCCGAGGCGCGGGTGTACACTTTGTTCTCCGATGGCGAGCTTGACGAAGGCTCGGTCTGGGAAGCTATCCAGTCGGCCGGCCACTACAAGCTCGACAATCTGATCGGTATCGTCGATGTCAACAACCAGCAAGCGGACGGTCCTTCGACGCAGGTGATGGCCTTCGAGCCGCTGGTCGACAAGCTCGAAGCCTTCGGCTGGTTCGTGCAACGCATCGACGGCAACGATCTCGATGCCGTGGCTGCTGCGTTCGATGTCGCTAAGTCGCATTCGGAGCCTAAGCCGCGCATGATTGTCGCTGACACACTGATGGGGAAGGGCGTCCCCTTCCTGGAGCAGCGCGAGAAGAACCATTTCATCCGGGTCGAGCAGCACGAATGGCGGCTCGCGCTGGCCGCGCTGGAAGCCGGGAGGCAGGCATGAAGACCGTCAGATCAGCGCCACAGCCGGGTAAGCCGCGCCTGACCACGTCGGCCATGATCGCCTCGATCGCAGCCGAGGGACAGAAAACCAAGCCGGCGCCCTTCGGGCACGCGCTGGTCGAGCTCGCACGCAGCCGGCCGGAGGTGGTCGGTATGACGGCCGATCTCGGCAAATACACCGACCTGCACATCTTCGCGAAGGAATTTCCGGACCGCTACTATCAGATGGGCATGGCGGAACAACTGCTGTTTGGCGCAGCTTCGGGCCTTGCCGCCGAAGGTTTCACGCCATTCGCGACGACCTACGCCGTATTCGCGTCGCGGCGAGCTTATGATTTTATCCACCAGACGATCGCGGAGGAAGATCGAAACGTGAAGATTGTCTGCGCATTGCCGGGGTTGACGTCGGGCTACGGCCCGAGTCATCAGGCCGCAGAGGACCTCGCGCTGTTTCGCGCGATGCCCAACATGACGGTCATCGATCCCTGCGACGCCCACGAAATCGAGCAGCTGGTACCTGCGATCGCAGCGCATCAGGGTCCCGTCTACATGCGTCTGCTGCGTGGTCAGGTGCCGGTCGTCTTGGATGAATATGACTACAAGTTCGAGCTCGGGAAGGCCAAGCTGATCCGCGACGGGAAAGACGCCCTGGTCATCTCATCCGGCATCATGACCATGCGCGCGCTCGAGGCCGCACAAGCCTTGAAGAACGACGACGTGGATATTGCGGTACTGCATGTCCCCACCATCAAACCGCTCGATGCCGAAAGGATCTTGGGGGAAGCGGGGAAGTCCGGCCGCCTTGTCGTGGTTGCCGAAAACCACACGACGATTGGAGGTCTGGGGGAGGCAGTTGCCGGACTTCTGATGCGTTCGGGCGTCCATCCGCCTTTCCGCCAAATCGCATTGCCCGATGAATTTCTTGACGCCGGCGCTCTTCCGACGCTGCACGACCGCTACGGGATTTCGACCGCGGAAGTCGTAAGACAGGTCAAGCAGTGGCTTTAGCGGAGCAGCGCTAACCGCCCGTCGATTAAGCTCTGGCGAGCAGCCACGCAGGCCGCACGTAGCGGCGGCGAGCGATGGCTCTTGCCCAAATACCGGCGATCGAGGGCCGGTGAACGAAGACACCGAGAGCTGTACGCCAGCCCAGGCTGGTGCAGCCGGCATCAACTTCAATGAAGAATCTGGAGGAGCACATGACACGTTCGAAGACCGGAAGCATCAGCCGTCGCTCGCTTTTGACCGCGGCTGCTGTGGTCCCTCTCTGCGGGATTCTGACCCGGCCGGCATCTGCCGCCGAATTCGTTTTTAAGTTTGCGACCGGACAGGACCCAACACACCCGGTGAATATCCGGGCGCAGGAAGCGATCGACCGCATCAAGGAAGCGACCGGTGGACGACTGGAAATCAGGTTGTTTCCAGCCAACCAGCTCGGTTCCGATACCGAGCTCATGACCCAGCTCCGCAGCGGCGGAGTCGAGTTCTTCAATCAATCGTCCTCGATCCTTGCCACCCTGGTGCCAAGTGCCGGCATCGTGAACACGGGATTCGCATTTGCCGATTACGACAGCGTGTGGAAGGCGATGGACGGCGAACTCGGCACCTACATCCGGGCCCAAATTGCTAAGACGCCAATCATGGCGGTGTCGAAGGCTTGGGATAATGGCTTCCGCCAGGTGACCTCGTCCGGTCGTGAGGTCCGCACGCCGGATGATCTCAAGAACTTCCAGATCCGCGTTCCGCCGGCGCCGCTGTTGACCTCGGTTTTCAAGGCACTCGGCGCCGGACCGACGCCGATCAACTTCAACGAGGTCTATTCCGCGCTGCAGACCAAGGTCGTTGACGGGCAGGAGAATCCGTTGCCCATCATTGCGACGGCCCGCCTCTATGAAGTGCAGAGCACGTGCAGCCTGACCGGGCACGTCTGGGACGGCTACTGGATTCTCGGGAACAAGCGCGCCTTCGAGCGCCTGCCGAAGGATGTGCAGGAGATCGTGACGCGCGAGCTTGACCGCTCCGCCGTCGATCAGCGCGCCGACATCGCCAAGCTCAGCCAGTCACTTCGCGCGGACCTTTCGGGCAAGGGCCTCAAATTCATCGACGTCGATCGCGCCGCCTTCCGCCAGGCCTTGTCGAAAACCAGCTTCTACGCCGACTGGAAAGCCAAGTTTGGCGATGAGGCATGGTCGCAGCTCGAAAAAGCTGCGGGCCAGCTATCATGACCAGCATGAGTCATACGCCGCATGCCGATGTCGGTGTAGCGGCTGGCGCGTCGCAGGCGGGTGGGCGCAGTTGGGTGGTTGTAGCCAACAGTATGCTCGGCCATATCGTCGCTGTACCTGCAGCACTGCTCGTACTCGCAGAAATCGCGGTCCTATCCGCGGGAATCGTAGGCAGATATGTGTTCCGCTCGCCGATCGTCTGGTCCGATGAGCTGGCCGGTATTCTCTTCCTCTGGCTTGCAATGCTGGGATCGGTGATTGCGTTTCAGCGCGGCGAGCATATGCGGATGACCGCCATCGTCGGCGTCCTCAGTGCGGAAGTTCGCGCATTCCTGGATGTCGTGGCAGCCGCAGCATCACTGGCCTTTCTCGTGCTCGTCGTCCGGCCGGCCTACGAATTCGCCGCAGATGAGGTATTCGTCACGACGCCGGCCCTCGAGATCGTCAACAGTTGGCGTGCTGCAGCGTTGCCGATCGGCATTGGACTGATGTTGGTCGCTGCGGTCCTCCGGCTCATCCGAATCGCAAGCCTGCGCAGCTTGCTGGCTTCGCTGGCAATCGTCGCGAGCCTCATCGGGACGTTCGTTGTCCTGGCGCCAGTCTTGAAGCCGCTTGGCAATCTGAACCTTCTCATCTTCTTCGTCTTCGTGGTCGGCGCAATGGTCTTTACAGCCGTGCCGATCGCGTTCGCATTCGGTCTCGCCACCGTCGGCTATCTCGCCCTGACGACCAGTACGCCGGACGTGGTGATGATCGGACGAATGGATGAGGGCATGAGCCACCTGATCCTACTCGCCGTACCTCTCTTCGTCTTTCTCGGTCTGCTGATCGAAATGACGGGTATGGCGCGCGCCATGGTCAGCTTCCTGGCGAGCCTGCTCGGCCACGTCCGTGGTGGATTGCACTACGTGCTGGTCGGAGCGATGTACTTGGTCTCGGGCATTTCCGGCTCCAAGGCGGCGGATATGGCTGCGGTGGCTCCGGTATTGTTTCCCGAGATGCGGCAGCGCGGAGCCAAGCCCGGCGATCTCGTGGCGCTCCTGGCCGCTACGGGGGCGCAGACAGAGACGATCCCGCCCTCACTGGTTCTGATCACGATCGGCTCGGTTACCGGTGTGTCGATATCCGCGCTGTTTACTGGCGGGTTGTTGCCAGGCGTGGTGCTCGCAGTCATGCTCGCCGCGGTCGTGTGGTGGCGGTATCGCCGGGAAGACCTCTCGCACGTCAAAAGGGCGACGGGACGGGAAGTCTGGCGCGCTTTTATCATTGCGATTCCAGCCATCGCGCTGCCGTTCGTGATCCGGACCGCCGTCCTCGAGGGAGTCGCGACCGCAACCGAGGTGTCGACCATTGGCATCCTATACTCGGCCTGCGCGGGACTTTTCATCTACCGCCAGTTCGATTGGCGCCGTATCTATCCGATGCTGGTCGAGACGGCGTCGCTGTCGGGGGCAATTCTGCTCATCATTGGCGCTGCGACAGGCATGGCCTGGGCGCTAACCCAATCAGGGTTTTCTGCCTCTCTCGCCACGTTCATGACCAGCCTTCCGGGCGGAGTTCCGGTCTTCCTGGCCGTGACGATCGTGACCTTTGTGATCTTGGGCAGCGTCCTGGAAGGGATTCCGGCGATCGTTCTGTTCGGCCCGCTACTGTTTCCGATCGCGCGGCAGGTCGGGGTGCACGACGTCCACTACGCGATGGTCGTCGTTCTCGCCATGGGCATCGGACTGTTCGCTCCGCCATTCGGCGTGGGTTACTACGCCGCCTGCGCCATTAGTCGCATCAATCCGGACGAGGGCATGAAGCCGATCGTGGGCTACATGGTCGCGCTCTTGATTGGAACACTTATTGTTGCCGCCGTGCCCTGGCTATCGATCGGCTTTCTATGAAGTACTGAAGGGGTGCCTCGGAAGGCATCTCTCGCACCAGCTATCGCTCTCGTTACGGCGCGGATTTTCTGCAGTCGTAACTATGAGCAAGGTACTTATCACCTCCGACGTAATGTGGGTAGTTGGGATAGCGGCACATCGGACGGGACGCTTTCAGAGCAAAGGGCGGTGTGGCTTCCTTGACAGCTTGGATCAATGCGTCCGCTGGTGCGATGCCGTCGCTGGCCCAGCGGTCGAGCGGGTCGAGCAAATCGACCATGGTGGGGATCGCGGCGCCGTCCGGTACGCTTGCGCCGTTGCCAGTGTGGGTCGAGCCAGGCGAAAGATAAAGGCGCGCCGAGGCATCGACTGTAGTCTGACCGAGTTTAGCCACGACTGACCTGAAATAGTTGATGCCTGCGAGTGGGCTCTGCGCGAGGTCGGCCAGGTTCTCTCGCATGATCAGCTTGCCGCCATGGGCGAAGAACCCCGACAGATCAGGATTGGTAGAATCGAGCAACTTTGAGACCTCTTCGACGCGGGCACGAAAATCTTCAGGACGATAGCTTCGTACATCGAACTTGTCGTGCCGCGCGATCACGAAGCGCATGGCGTTCACGCCATAGATCCATTGTTGCGAAGCCGTGGCCACATCAAGTGGCTCTTTTGGCGGAGCCGTGCCGACAACCCAGCGCGCCATGGTCGAGCGGTCCGGGTCGGGTGTCGTCTCGTTACCATAGAGCCATTGCGGATAGGTGGTGATGCCGTTCGTCATCGCGAACGGGAAGGAATGCGGGCTATGAACCGCCTGAATGGAGGCGATCTGCGGATCCGACAGGCAGTTGTCGCCCGTATCCGTTCCGTCAGGGCAGCGCAATGCGGCGAGATTCACCTTGGGCTGGCAGGCGAATGTATTGCTGACGATACCATCGCGCAGGCCGTCAAGCTCGTCGCAAGCCTCCATCACGAACTTTGCCAGCATCTCCGTCTTTACTGGATTGAGCCAGCCGCCGTCGAACTGCGGCAGCACGTTCGGGATGTAGGACTGAAACAGCATAGACAGCTGCACCACTGGCGCGACGCTGACGACGCCGTCATAGTCGAGCGGAAAGTGCTGAGCCATGGTGAGTCCTTCGCGGCCGCCCTCGGAGCCGCCGAAATAGTAGATCCTCACCGGCCGCCTGCGATAAAGTACTTCGCTCAGCACAACGGCGACGTCGCGCACCTTCTTGTAGGACGCATAAGCATAGTTGGTCAGCATTTCGTCGTTGAGAGCGAACTTGCCGATCGAATCGCGAGGAAAGCTCGAAGTTTGATGGCCAGAATCGGTGCCCACCGTCGCATAACCACGCGCAAGCGGCAGCATATCGTCGGGCGCTGCATCGCGGAGGGGCGCTAGACCGGTGATCAGGCTGCCATTGTAACCGCCGCCCCCATACTGCAACAGCTTGCCGTTCCAGGCGGCCGGCAGATTGAGCTCGAAGTTGATCAGCTGCGCCTTTGGATCAACCGGGGCGATGGTACCCAGTACCTTGCAAAAGTCGGGCGTCTTCGCCTGCGCTGCTGCCGGCACGAAGCTTACAGAGGCGACGACGGCGTTCCCGCTGGGAAGACCGATCAATGTGGCTGGAATGGTCCGATCGGCGAATCCTATGCAGCCTTCCTGAAATGCCTCGCCCGCGACCGAGGGTCCGCCGGTCAGCAGCACAATGAGCGGGCCAAGCGCCAGACTGAAAGCAGCGGCCGATCGGAGCCGCCTTGCGCGAGCAGGGCGGCCGTTGTTTTTGCATATCATGATTTCACTTTCTACCGGTGTTTCTGTCGCGCAGAGCCGAACGCACTCGAAAATTCTCCCGCGAAGATGCCAACCTGTCAAATGTCTGACCTGGGCTCAAAATGGTGTTTTTGTCGAACCGCTCCAAGCGTCGCGGTAAAAGCGAATGAATTCGACCGCTGCGTCGAACAGTACTCTGTGGGATTGCGCCTAATGTCGTCGATCCATCACACGAGTAGTCTTAAGTTACAAAGCCGCGGGCGTGTTCGGAGGCCGCCCGCGCCGCGGGAGCTCTCCCTTAGGCGAACCTTGGCAAATGCAACGGCAGGCCATCGCAGGGCATATCGATCTCCTCGACTTGGCCCTTGCCGACCTCAGTGACGCGTAGCTTCCTGCCCTCGAGCGTAAAGGCGCAATTCGTCGGCTGGGGTCCGTCCAGGACTAGGCGATCGGCGACCTCACCCCGCCGGTCTAGCACCGTAACGTTGTTCTGGTTGTAGACCGTGCAATAGAGTCGACCGTCCGTTCCGAAAGCCATCCCATCCGGCCCTTTAAAATTCGGATTGGAATCCGGCTGCAGCACGTTGCCGAAGACGACGCGTTTCGGCGCTGCCTCGCCAAGCACGTCATACCGATAGATCTCGCCGGTGAAGGATGCGTTGGCGTAGAGGTGGTTGTCGGGACCGAAGGCAATCCCGTTGGTGAAGCGGACCTTGCGATCGAGCACGCGGAGCACCTTCATGGCAGCCGGATCGATCTCGTATACACGGCCGTCCCAGTCGAGATCCATGTAACCGTCGACGAAGGCCTGGCCGTTGATGAAATCCTCGGCGGCCATCCCGGAGTCGGTCATGTAGAGCAGTCCGTTCGGACCGAAGCAGAGGTCGTTCGGAAACAGAAACCGGTCCGCGCCTTCGCCCTGCATGCGCCGGATCTCGCTTCCGCTTTCGTCGACGCAAATCAGCGCCCGCAGGCCAGCTTCGGCGATCCAGATCCGGCCGTGACCATCGGTCGTCAGCCCGTTCGGACGACCTCCCGTCGTTCGGATCAGGCGGCGATTGCCGAGAGGATCGAGCCGCGTGATGCAAAGGGTCGATGCGGACATCTCCGTGACGTACATCGATCCATCCGGCAGACACACTGGACCCTCGGGCGCTCCAATTCCGGATGCAAACAATCTCGACGCCATTCATCCCTCCCGTTCTCAAATGATGGCTCTCGTTAGGCAATGACCAGGCCGCTGGCCGGATCGATCAGCACCACGCGATTGAGATCGATGGCGAGATCAATCCGCTCGCCATGGCTGCTGACGTCGTGCGCCTGCAGCTCGGCGACCGCATCGAAGCCGCCGATCTTAATGGTGGTGAAGGTGCGTGTCCCCGTCGGCTGAATGAGATCGGCAACGGCAGAATAGGGGACCACTCCGTCGCGGAGAGGTCCGCCAGCCCGGCTAAAATGTTGTGGTCGAATCCCAACGAGGACCTGTTGCCCATCCGCATTGATCAGTGACTCGGCCCTCGCTTTCGGGAGGGTGAGCGCATCGCCGGACTGAAACACGACGGCTGCACCGGCGCCATTCGCCTTGAGGGTTGCTGGGATCAGGTTGATCGAGGGAGAGCCGAGAAAGCCTGCGACGAACCCCGTACGTGGCTGCTCGAACAGCTCGAGCGGCGCACCTTGCTGCTCAATTTTTCCGTCACGCAGCAGCACGATGCGGTCGGCGAGCGTCATCGCCTCGACCTGGTCGTGGGTGACGTAGATCATCGTCGTCGTGATCTCGTGATGCAGACGCTTGATCTCAGTCCGCATCTCGTCGCGCAGCTGGGCGTCGAGATTCGAGAGCGGCTCATCGAACAGGAACAGGTCCGCCTTGCGCACAATGGCGCGGCCGATGGCGACCCGCTGGCGCTGTCCACCGGAGAGCTGCCGGGGGTAGCGCTGCAGGAAATTGCCGATGCCGAGCATCTCGGCGGCTTCACTGACCCGCTTTCTGATCTCGATCTCGGGAGTCTTGCGGGCGCGCAGACCGAAGGCGATGTTCTCGTTGACAGTCAGATAAGGGTAGAGCGCATAGTTCTGAAACACCATCGCGATATTGCGCTCGCGCGGGCGCAGGTCGTTGACCACCGCGCCCCCGATGGTGATCGTTCCACCATCCAGATCCTCGAGACCAGCGATCGTTCGCAACAGCGTGCTCTTGCCACAGCCGGAGGGGCCTACCAGCACAGCGAATTCACCGTCGGCGATGGTGAGATCCACTCCCCGGACCGCATGCACGTTGCCGTAATATTTGTGTAATTCGGACAGCTTGACGTCAGCCACTCCGCTCTCCCTAACCCTTGACTGCACCCAGCGAGATGCCGCGCACGAGATAGCGCTGCATCACCGAGACCGCGACGAAGATCGGCAACGTCCCCAGGACCGACATCGCCGCGATCTTTGCCCAGAAATTCGATTGTCCGCCGAAGTAGTGCGTCAGCATGACGGGAAACGTGATGACCTCGGTGCGGGTGAGCACCAGCGCAAAAAGAAAGTCATTCCAGGCGAACACGAAGGTGAAGACCGACGTTGCCATGAGGCCCGGTCGGACCATCGGGAAGACGACTTTCCAGATCACCTCCCATCGATTGAGGCCATCGACGAGCGCGCTTTCCTCCAGCTCCAGCGGGACGTCGACGATGTAGCCGCGCATCATCCAGATGACGTAGGGAAGATTGAATGCGGTGTAGAGGAGGATCAGCCCGAAATAGCCGTCGACGAGACCGAAATAGACGTAGATCAGGAAGATCGGGAAGACGACCGCGATCGGCGGGATCATGCGCTGGGAGATGATCCACATCGCGAGGTTCTCGCCGCCGGTCCTGAACCGGGCAAGGCTGTAGGCGCAGAGCGTCCCGAGAACGATTGCGATGCCGGAGCTGGCGCCGGCGACGATGAGGCTGTTCAGGATTGCCAACACATCGCCGTCCTTGAACAAAACGTAATAATTTGAGAACTGGATCTGTCCGGGAATCCACAGAGGCGGCACGTGGTAGATCTCGTCCGGCGTCTTGAACGAAATCATGAACAGCCAATACACCGGGAACAGGAATAGCAGCGTTACGACGCCCGCGCCGAGATAGCGGGCCGCGAGGATGCGGGCCTTTCTCGCCGGAAGCCTGCCGATCCTCATCGCACAAGCTCCATGCGCTTGAGAACCAAGGTCGTGATCAGCGTCAGCAGCACAATCACCACGAAGGAGATCGCGGCTGTGTAGCTGGTCTCAAATTGCGAGAAGCCCTGAACATAGGTGTAGAGCGAGATGGTCTCGGTCATCGAGCCCGGCCCGCCTTCGGTGAGTGCCCAGATGATGTCGAAGATGCGAACGAGATCGAGGCCGCGGATCAGGCAGGCGACGGCGATCACGGGTGCGATCGCCGGCAGAACGATTGCGCGAAGCACGCGAAAGTACGATGCCCCATCGATCTCCGCAGCTTCGAGTTGGGATTGGTCGACATTCGAGAGCGCCGCGAGCAGCAGGAGGAACATGAACGGCGACCACTGCCAGACCTCGCAGATAATGATCGCCGGATAGACGTAGGCGGGATTGACAGTCCACAAGATCCGGACTGGCTCCCCGGCGATGAAGCTGAGGACTTGGCCGATCGGACCGAAGCGGACGTCGAACATCAGACGCCAGGTCGCTCCGGCGACAATCGGAGAGATCACCGTCGGAAGCACCAGCAGCGCGACGAAGATCTGTCGACCGGGCATGCGATCGATGAAGAGCTGCGCCATCAGGAAGCCGATCAGCAACTCCAGGGGGAGGGCGATCGCGGTGATGATGGCGGTATGGCCGAGCGTAGCCCAGAGGCGGGTATCCCTGAACAGCTCCGCGTAGTTCAAGATGCCAACGAAGGAGGTGTCGTTCTCGGTCATCGTGATGCGCTGGAAACTCACGATCAGCGAGTAGATCAGCGGAAATAGGCCGACCAGGAGAAGGATCAGAATGGCCGGGGCAACGATAAGATAGGGCAGGCGGTCCTCGAGCATGCGCCCGAAGCGGCTCGGGCGGCGCTGCTCGGCGCCATTGAGGCTGGCAGAAACTGTCATCATCATTCCGAAAAAGTGGCGCCGCACGGGAGAGATGCCTCCCGTGCGGGATCCAAAGCAGCTATTGGGGATAGGCGCCGGGCTTTGCGGCCCAGACCTTGTACACGGCCTTCTGGTTTTCGATGCCGACCTTCTCGGTGATGGCATCGAACTGCTGCGCCATGCGGTCGAGAATGGCTTTGGGATCTTCGCCGGCCCAAAGGCTCGAGATCGCCTTGGTCATCGCTTCGTCATACTTGTCCTGTTGCAGCAGGGAGAGGTCGAGCAGGCCCTTCTCGCCCGATTTCTTGATCGTATCGAGATAAGCGGGGGCGTCAGGCCAGAGTGCACGATATTTCTCGCTCGCGTAGTGCGAGAGGCGGAAGGGGTCTCTCAGCGTATAAGGGAGCTGGACGCGCTCGAGGCTGGTCTTCTTGCTGTTCAGCCATTGGATGAAGAGATAGGCGGCTTCCTTGTTCTTGCTGGTCGCCGACACTGATAGGTCAAAGCCAACGCCGAGTTCGGGGCGGCCGAGAGGCGTGAGCGCGTAGCCGACTTTACCTGCGACTTGCGATTTCGGCACCCACTTCAACGCTTCTTCGCCTGAGCCGTAGCCCGCGGCCCATCGTCCGTAAGGCGGCCAGGAGATCGTCATTGCAGTCGTGCCCTGGAGAAAGGCGGCAAGATTGTCGACGAAATTCCACTGCTCGACGCCGGGGGGCATGAATTTGTTCTCGGCCAGCATCTCCTTGAACACCCTGACGCCGGCGTCGCCATTCACCGTCGCCTTCATGGTGTTCGCATTGAAGAACTTGCCGCCCTCCATGCGGAAGCGCTCCTGGAACATGTATTGCGGGTAGGGCGCGGTGCGGAAGAAGCCGGCGCCGTAGACCTTGGGCGCCATCTTGTCGGTGATGAATTGACCGATCTGATCGAACTGCTTCCAGTCCTTTGGCGGTGCGAGCTCGTAGCCGAACTTGGCCTTGAACTCGTCCTTCATTTTCGGATCCTCGAAGATGTCCTTCCGGTAGTAGAGCAACATCACGTCGCCGTCGTCCGGGAAGCCGTAGATCTTCCCGTCATACTGCATCTGATTGTCGCGATACGCGGCCGCAATGTCCTGCAACTCGTCGCGATAGCTGAACTTGTCGACATACTTGTCGAGGGGCTCGAGCGCGCCGGCGCGCGCGAGATCGGGCATCCAGGACGGAATGACGTTCAGCGCGTCATAGGCGCCAGCACCGGATTTGAAATCCTGCATGATCTTGGTGAACATCTGGTCCGTCGGAACCTCGACCACCTTCACCTTGATGCCGGTGAGCTTCTCCCATTGCGGGCCCGAATAGTTCAGCGGGTCCAGAGACTGGAGGCCGGCCTCCCAGACAATGCTGATCGTCGTGCCCGCGTACTTCTTCGCGGCTTCGACCGCGGTATCGGCCGCATCCTTGTCGGCAGCTGGCGCTGAGCTGGCAGCCAGCACTAGGACAGCAACCGCGCCGAGAAACGTCCTGAACTTCATCCCTTCCTCCTCCTCTTGGGCGTCCGGAGTCCGGGAGAGCCGGCTTCGGAGCGCTTCTCACGTGATCCGTGCCCGGTTAGCCAGCCGCAGGCGTGAACGCAGCCTGTCGGCGGCGACCTGGCCGAAAGAAACCAATTCATCTATGTCGAGGATTGCAGCGCAGGTGCATCGCGGGTCCGGGTTTGTCGCCCGCAACCAGAATGGATACCAGTTGGCGCTGTAGAAGCACGCATCCTCCCCAAAACGCTCGACGGCGTTGATTTTGGGGCTAGTCTGCGTCGAGGCGGAACTGGCCGACAAATGAGAACTTTGCAAGCATCGGTGAACCGCAGTCACCTATCCGCTGAGTCACAAGCGAGTCGATCATGCGGTTGCTCGGATCGGGCTGGAGAATAAGCTTGCCGGATGATCCAAACCGTAGTGCTCGCGCAGGGTGGTGCCGGTGTAATCGTGGCGGAACAGGCCGCGCTTGCGCAGGATCGGCACGACCTGCTCGGCGAACAGGTCGAAGCCGCCGGGCAGCCATGGAGGCATGACGTTGAAGCCGTCGGCCGCACCATTCTCGAACCAGGTCTGGATGTTATCGGCGATCTTTTCCGGCGGGCCGGCGATCACCCAATGGCCGCGCGCGCCGGCGAGGCGCTGCACGAGTTGACGGATCGTCGGCTTTTCGCGATCGACGATGTCGACGACGAGCTTGAACCGGCTGGCAACGCCATGCGCGCCATTGGCGTCGATCAGATGACGCGGGAAGGGGGCGTCAAGATCGAAGCCGGTGAGGTCAAGCCCGGTCATCTGGCGGAGCTGGGTCAGCGAGAACTCCGGCTGGATCAGGGTATTGAACTCCTCCTGGAGCCGGTCCGCCTCAACTTGTGTGCTGGCGATGAACGGAGAGATGCCGGGCAGGATCTTGATCTGATCGGGGCTCCGGTCGAACGCGCGCGCCTGACGTTTGATGTCGGAATAGAACTCCTGCGCGCTCGCCAATGTCTGGTGGGCGGTGAAGATCGCTTCGGCAAAGCGCGCGGCAAAGGCGCGCCCGTCCTCGGAAGAGCCGGCCTGAACGTAGACCGGTCGTCCCTGCGGCGTTCGCGGCACGTTGAGCGGTCCACGCACGCGAAAGTGCTTTCCGATGTGGTCGATGGTGTGGATCTTGTTCGTATCCGCGAAGACGCCGGATAGGGGATCGTTGACCAGCGCGTCGTCTTCCCAGCTGTCCCATAGCCTCGTGATGACATCGAGATATTCCCGCGCCCGCTCATAGCGCTCGTGATGCGGCGGATGCTCGGGCAGGCCGAAATTCTGCGCGGCTTGCGGCGAGCTCGTCGTTACGATGTTCCATCCCGCGCGGCCCCCGCTGATGTGATCGAGCGAGGCGAACAGCCGCGCGAGATTGTACGGCTCCGTGTAGGTCGTGGACGCCGTCGCGATCAAGCCGATGCGTTTGGTGGCGGACGCGATCGCGGTGAGGAGCGTAATCGGCTCAAGGCGGATGCGCTGTGCGTAACGGACATTGTCCGCCAGTGCTGGTCCATCGGCGAAGAAGACGGCGTCGAATTTGTGCGCTTCGGCCCGTTGCGCGAGCTCCTGATAGTAAGTGACGTCGAGGATGCGGTTAGCTGTCGAGAGTTTATGACGCCAAGCCGCCTCGTGATGGCCGTCCGGGTAGATGAAGAAGTTCAAGGAAAGTTGTCGATTGCTCATGGCATGGCTCGCAAATGTTGATCGTTGATGTCGGCTGGCGATCGTGAGGGTAGTCGACTCTATGTCGGGCATCTCGAGGCTGTCGATGAAATGAATTTGCATTGTTGCATGGGATGCGAGCATGAAGCCCGTGAGCGCTTCGCCGAACGGAGATGAGTACGTTTGTTGGCAACACCAGCCGAGGTGTTTCAGTCTGCTTCGAGCGCCGATTGACTCGATTTGACCCACCTTCGGGCGCGCAAGGTAGACAGATAGTCCGTGATGATCGCAAATATTTCCGTCTCCGCGCAACGAACGAAGCGATCATCGCGCGCTAGGGAAAACAAAGCTGGATTCATTTCATTGACTGGATCGCGATCGCTTTTACGATCTGCAAGGTACAAGCGAGGTCGTTCACCATGCGGCAATTCGATCCACACGTCGTTCGCAAAGCAACCCGGCTGATGTCGGCGCTGTGCGCGCGCTGTTGCGCCGAAACGATTGCGGAGAGCTGTACCGCCGGGATCCGCGTGCCGCAGCCGATCTAGCTGCCGACGTGATCCCCTAGACGACAAAATCCAAGGCTTCACCATCACTCATCCGCTGCGCGCACGACCTGCGCGAGGCGGAGCTTTGTCCAGAAAATCGAAAAGAGAGAGAGCAACATCATGAGCAACACAGCCATCATCGACAACGTCATTCCGCGCGTCGATATCGTCAAACGCGCGGCGCGGCTCGGCGCCGAGATCCGAAACGTCAAGCTGTCCGGCGATCTGTCCGATGACGTCATTCGCGCCATCAACCGGGTGCTGCTCGAGCACAAGGTGATCTTCTTCCGCGACCAGGCTCATCTCGACGATGCCGAGCAGGAGCGGTTTGCCGTCCGGCTCGGCAAGCTCGTGCCGCACCCGACGGTCGGCGCGACCAAGGGCACGTCTTCGATCCTGGAATTGGACTCCGGCCGCGGCGGCGGCCGTGCCGACCAGTGGCACACCGACGTCACCTTCGTCGATGCCTATCCAAAGATCTCGGTATTGCGCGGCGTGGTGATTCCGCCCTATGGCGGCGACACGGTATGGTCGAACACGGCGGCGGCCTATCTCGATCTGCCGGCGCCACTGCGCAGGCTCGCCGACGAGCTCTGGGCGGTCCACAGCAACGCCTATGACTATGCCGTGAAGACGCGTGCGTCCGAGGCGGACCGCAAGCATTTCGACGAAGTCTTCACCGGCACCATCTACGAGACCGAGCATCCGGTGGTGCGGGTTCATCCGGAAACGGGCGAACGTACGCTCGTGCTCGGCAATTTCGTCCAGCGCTTCGTGGGCTTGCCGAAATATGATGGCCAGAAGCTGTTCGACCTGTTTCAGTCGCACATCACCGCGCCGGAAAACACGGTGCGCTGGACTTGGCAGGCCGGCGACGTTGCGATCTGGGACAACCGCGCGACCCAGCACTACGCGGTCAATGATTATGGCGATCAGCACCGCGTCGTTCGCCGCGCGACGATCGATGGCGACGTGCCGCTCAGCGTCGACGGCCGTCGCAGCGTGACGCGCGTCAAGTCGCCGAAACCGCAGACCGCCAAGGCTGCTTGATAGCGGATCACCGACAGGACTTACCGATATGAACTCTCTGTTTCGATTTGTTCGCGCGCGGCATCGCGCCGCGCGCAAGGCCGCAAACTTGCTGATTGCCAGCGCTCTGGCATTGGGCCTTGCTGCTCCCGCCTTCGCCGAGCCGCCGCTCGACAAGACCGAGATCCGCTATCAGGGCTGGGCTGGGCAGGTAACGTTCATAGAGCTCGCCGACGATCTCGGCTATCTCGCTCCGCTGAAGCTGAAGTGGGTCGGTAACACAATCAGCGGCCCGCAAGACATCCAGACCGTCGTGACCGGCGATATCGACATCGGGGGTGCCTTCTATGGTGCGATCCTCAAGCTGATCGCGGTAAAGGCGCCGATCAAGGCGGTCGTCGGCTATTACGGCTCCGATGACAATACCTATAATGGCTATTACGTGAAGGCGGACAGCCCGATCAGGACGGCGCGCGACCTGATCGGCAAGAAGGTCGCCGTCAACACATTAGGTGCGCATCTGGAGTTCGTGCTCCGCGAATATCTTGCCCGCAACGGTCTGACCCCGGCGGAGGCCAAGCAGGTGATGCTGGTGGCAATCCCGCCGGTGAGCGGTGAGCAGGCGTTGCGCCAGGGACAGGTCGAGGTGACAACGCTGAACGGCGTCTTACGCGACAAGGCACTGGAACGTGGTGGCATACGCAGCCTGTTCGCCGACACGGATCTGTTCGGCAATTTCACGGGCGGGTCCTATGTGCTGCGGGACAAGTTCATCAGGGACAACCCCGAAGCATCCCGCAAGCTCATCGAGGGCGTGTCCCGCGCCATCGCATGGGCGCAGACCACTCCGCCCGAGGACGTCCGTGCGCGCTTCGAACGCATCATCTCCGAGCGCAAAAGGAATGAGGATGCCACGCCGATCAAGTACTGGAAGAGTACCGGCGTTGCGAGCAAGGGCGGCCTGATCTCGGATGCCGAGATACAGGTGTGGATCGACTGGCTGGAGAAGGATGGCCTCTTCAAACCGGGCCAGATCAAGGCCTCTGACACCTACACCAACGCCTTCAACTATTTCCGCCCCGGCAAGACCGCGGAGGCGCAATGAGCTCGGTCAAAATCAGCTTCGAGCACGTCCGTAAGGAGTTCGTGACCCGAGGTCAGGGGAGCGGTCCTGCGGACCGCTTCCCCGCCCTGGAAGACATCACGCTAGATGTTCACACGGGCGAGTTCCTGGCCCTGGTTGGCCCGAGCGGCTGCGGGAAATCGACCTTGCTCGATTTGCTCGGCGGGCTGACGGCACCGACCAGCGGCCGCATCCTGCTCGACGGGCGGCGGATCACAGGGCCCGCGCGCGACCGCGGCATCGTGTTCCAGCAATACGCACTGTTTCCCTGGCGCACCGCCTTGGAGAATGTCGAGTTTGGACTCGACATCGCCGGGCTCAAAGCGGCGCAGCGGCGGGAGATCGCGCGGCATTTCCTTGACCTCGTCGGCTTATCCGACTTTGCCCGTCATTATCCGCACGAACTCTCCGGCGGCATGAAGCAGCGCGTCGCGATCGCGCGCAGCCTCGCCTATGATCCGGAGGTTCTGCTGATGGACGAGCCGTTTGCCGCGTTGGATGCACAGACGCGCGAGACGCTCCAGACCGAACTGCTGGGGATTTGGCGCGCGACCGGCAAGACTATCGTCTTCATCACCCATGGCATCGACGAAGCCGTCGTCCTCGGCCAGCGCGTGGCCGTGATGACCTCGCTACCGGGCCGGATCAAAGAAGTTGTTGACATTCCAGTGTCGCTACGCGGCGAGTCCGACGACGTACGTTCGCTGCCGGAATTCGGCCATGTCAGGCACGAGGTCTGGAACCTGCTCCGCGAAGAAGTGCAGAAGGCCCAGCAGGGACAATCGGGCGCGAGCGCCAGTGCGCATCGCGCCGGCCGCATCTTAAAGGAGCTCGCACATGTCTAGCCTTGAAACATTGACGCTGCTGGAGCTCGCGCATGGGCGTCCCGAATCCATGTCTGGTGCGGATCGCCGACCAAGGCCGATCGCCGGCCGGATTCGTGCGACCGTGCGTGGGTTCGGCGCGCTCGGGTGTCGCTCGCTGCTGCTCATTGCTCTGCTGTCGATCTGGGAGGCCGCCCCGCGGCTCGGCCTCGTTGATCCGGTGTTCCTGCCGCCGTTTTCGGAAGTGATTGCCGCTGGCTGGCAGCTCGCGCAGACCGGGGAGCTTTATGACGACGTCTCGGCGAGCCTGCTGCGCGCCCTGAGCGGCTTCCTGATCTCGGTTGCCTTGATCGTTCCGCTGGGACTGCTCGTCGGCTGGTACGCCCGGCTCGGCAATCTCCTCAACCAGCTCATCGAGATCTGCCGCAATACTGCGCCGCTGGCGCTGCTGCCGGTGTTCATCCTGCTGCTCGGCATCGGCGAAATGTCGAAGATCACCATGGTGATCTATAGCTGTGCCTGGCCGCTGCTGCTCAACACGATTGCTGCCGTCAGGCAGGTCGATCCGCTCCTGATTAAGTCGGCGCGGACGATGGGCGCGACGGCGCCACAGCTGTTCCGCAAGGTGATCCTTCCAGCGGCACTTCCGACCATCTTTGTCGGCATTCGCCTTGCCAGCGCCTCCGCCATGCTGGTGCTGGTCGCCTCCGAGATGGTCGGCGCCAAGGCGGGGCTCGGCTATCTCATTATCAACAGCCAGTACAGCTTTCTGATCCCGCAGATGTATTTCGGCATCCTGGGCATCACGGTGATCGGGCTGGCGTTCAATGCCGTGCTCCAGACGCTGGAGCGACGCTTCATGCGATGGAAGGCGCTGGTGGCGACATGAGCGCGGGGGCTGATCGTTCGAACGGGGCGACGTGATCAATGACAAACCTAATCAACCGCGCCGAGCGCAGGTCCACATCGGGCGGATCCGTAGAATTTGATGCCGACGTGCTGGTGCTTGGCGGCGGGCCGGCGGGCACCTGGGCTGCGGTGAGTGCGGCTGAGCGCGGCGCGCGCGTCGTTCTCGCCGACAAGGGATTTTGCGGCACATCGGGCGCCACCGCTGCGGCAAGCACGGGTGTCTGGTATGTCGATCCCACACCGGCGGAACGCGAGGCAGCAATGGCGAGCCGCGAGAAGCTCGGTGGCCATCTTCAGGATCGCCGCCGGATGGCCCGCACGCTCGATCTCACCTATCAGCAGAGCAATCGCTTGGCCGACTGGGCTATCCCTATCCCGTTGACGAGCACGGCAAGTCGCACCGCAGCTCGCTGCAAGGCCCAGAATATATGCGCTTGATGCGCAAGCGAACCAAGCAAGCCGGCGTCACCATTCTCGATCACAGCCCGGCGCTCGAATTGCTGGTCGATGATGCCGGCGCGGTCGCCGGTGCGAGTGGCTTGCGATGGTGCGCGCCAAGGCGGTGGTGATAGCGACCGGCGGCTGCGCGTTCCTCAGCAAGACCTTGGGATCGAACATGCTGACCGGCGACGGCTATCTGATCGCTGCCGAAGTTGGGGTCGAATTCAGCAGCATGGAATTCTCCAACCCATATGCCATCTCGCCGGCATTCGGCTCGATCACCAAGACGCTGTTCTATGCGTGGGCGACGTTCACGTATGAGGTCGGCAGCGTGGTGCCGGGCGCGGCATCCAAGGGCGGACGATCGGCGATCGCCCGCGCTCTGCTTCAGGGCCCCGTCTATGCCAAGCTCGACAAGGCCGATGCCGACACGCAGCGGCACATGCGCGCCTCGCAGCCGAACTTTTTCATTCCATTCGACCGCACTGGGATCGACCCGTTCACCGATCGCTTTCCGGTGACCCTGCGGTTGGAAGGCACCCTCCGCGGCACCGGCGGTCTTCGCATCGTCGACGACACCTGCGCCACGAGCGTGGCAGGTCTCTATGCGGCGGGCGATGCCGCCACGCGCGAATTGATCTGCGGCGGCTTCCCCGGCGGTGGCAGCCAGAACGCCGCCTGGGCGATGTCCTCGGGGACGCTGGCGGGACAGGGCGCCGCTGCGTACGCCAGGCAAGTCGTGACGATCGCCGCGAGGAAGTTGTCCTCGGCGGGAAAGGTCGGCTTTCGCAGCCGCTCGCAACGCGCGTTCGAACCGGCCGCGCTGACGAGGGCCGTCCAGGACGAGGTCTTTCCATATGAGCTGAACGATTTCCGCGACGCGTGCCGGCTCGATGGCGCGCTGGCCCGCCTTGACACCAGATGGCGTGAGGCTTCCGAAGCGGATGCAGCTGACGCCGTCGAGCTGTTGCGCGCGCG
Organism: Bradyrhizobium sp. Ghvi; assembly: GCF_900115265.1. GTDB lineage: Bacteria > Pseudomonadota > Alphaproteobacteria > Rhizobiales > Xanthobacteraceae > Bradyrhizobium. The sequence continues at coordinate 97,733 of NZ_FOVU01000010.1, forward strand.
CGAAAGCGCGGCGATGCTGGCCACCGCGCGCTGGATGTACCTTAGCGCGCTGGCGCGTCGGGAAAGCCGCGGCATGCGAGCTCTATTGTCCCGAGGACGCGATCTATGTCTCGCCATTTGCAGATGAGAGCCAGCCGGTCGAGCTCATTGCGCTCAGGCAGACGGATATAATGGGTAGCTACCGACGGGCTGTCGGATGGACCAGCGACGCAAAAGATCGCCGAAGCGCCGATCGCAGCTTCCTCCTTTTCGGTCATTAGAAGACTGCGACTACAATCAGCATGTCGAAGCCGGGCCGCGCTGGCGCGAGCAGATCTAAGCGTTTGCCCATTCAAGATCGAGCTTCATTTCCGGCGTTGGCTCCGGGCTGTCGACGGTGGGTGGCTGGAAACGGGCTTGGAGCTCGATCAGCATCCGTGGCGTGCGATAGACGCAACAAACTTGTGGAGTGGGCAAGCGAACTGTCAACGCGAGGCATTCGTCACCCACTTTGAGCAGGCGCTGACAACGCGGTCACTGCCAAAAAAGATCGCGATCGACACCAATCACAGAAAACATCCGCTGAGCCAAGGCAGGCGGCGCAGATGCAATCAGCATGTAGAGCGCCCAACCTAACCAACCTCTCATTGTTCACTGCTAGAAAAGCCGGTATAGCGCGCTGGGACCGGAAGTCGCCGGGGAGGTGAAGCTTGCGTCATTATGATGGCCATGCTCGAGCGGGTCGAGGTACTACCAAGCCGCGGCGGCCGCTTCTGTAGCAATGGCTTCTTGCGCGCGGCGGAAGGCCCCTCTAACCGCACGTCGCCCGTGCCCTTAGAAGTCCATTGCGCCAGGACCGGCGGGGACGGGTTGGCCGGCTCCATCCTTCTTCTTGGGAGTTTCGGCGACCATGGCCTCTGTCGTGATCAAAAGACCGGCAATTGAAGCTGCGTCCTGTAGCGCGGACCTTACGACCTTGGTCGGGTCGATGATGCCTTTCGCGAACAAATTACCGTATTCAGCTGTTTGGGCATCGAAGCCCCAGGCGTAGTCCTTGCTCTCAAGCACCTTTCCGACCACGATCGATCCATCTTCGCCCGCATTCTCCGCGATCTGCCGCGCGGGCCAGGTGAGCGCTCGCTTCACGCTTTCCAGGCCGTGGTGCTGATCGTCGTTTGCGGGCTTGAGCTTCGCCAAGGCCATCGTGGCCCGCAGCAGCGCCACTCCGCCGCCCGGAAGAATACCTTCTTCAACGGCGGCGCGCGTTGCATGCATGGCGTCGTCGACGCGGTCTTTCCGCTCCTTGACCTCGATTTCGGTAGCGCCCCCCACCCGGTCACGGCGACTCCGCCGGCAAGCTTTGCCAGCCGTTCCTGCAGCTTTTCACGATCATAGTCGGAGGTGGTGTCTTCGATTTCAGTTCTGATCTGCTTAATGCGCGCCTCAATCTCCGATTTCTTGCCGGCACCGCTGACGATGGTCGTATTGTCCTTGTCGATCGAGACCTTCTTGGCGCGTCCCAGCATATTGAGCGTGACGTTCTCGAGCTTCGTGCCGAGTTCCTCGGAGATGAAGTTGCCGCCAGTAAGGATCGCAATATCCTGCAACATGGCTTTGCGCCGGTCACCGAACCCGGGCGCCTTGACAGCGGCGACCTTCAATCCAGCCCGCAGCCTGTTCACGACAAGCGTCGCAAGTGCCTCGCCTTCTACGTCTTCGGCGATGATAAGCAGGGGCTTGCCGCTCTGCACGATGGCTTCCAGCAAGGGCAGCATCGGCTGCAACGCGGAAAGCTTCTTTTCATGGATGAAGATGTATGGTTCGTCCAGCTCGGCGCGCATCTTTTCCACGTTGGTGGCAAAATGGGGCGAGATGTAACCGCGGTCGAATTGCATGCCTTCGACGACCTCCAGCTCGGTCTCGAGTGACTTGGCTTCCTCCACCGTGATCACCCCCTCGTTGCCGACTTTCTTCATTGCATCGGCCAGGAAGCGTCCGATTTCCTTATCGCCATTGGCGGAAATCGTCGCGACCTGCGCTATTTCGTCGTTTGACGTAAGCTTCTTAGTATTCTTTCTTAGCTCATCGACGACCGCGTCGACCGCGAGATCAATACCACGCTTAAGGTCCATGGGATTCATCCCAGCTGCGACCGCCTTGGCGCCTTCACGGACAATTGCATGTGCCAGAACGGTAGCAGTGGTTGTGCCATCGCCAGCCTGGTCGGAGGTCCTTGAGGCAACCTCGCGGACCATCTGTGCTCCCATATTCTCGAACTTGTCCTCGAGCTCTATTTCCTTCGCAACTGTTACGCCGTCCTTGGTAATGCGAGGTGCACCGAAGCTCTTTTCAAGCACAACATTGCGACCCTTCGGACCTAGCGTCACCTTGACGGCATTGGCCAGAATGTCGACGCCACGCAGCATTTTGTCGCGGGCCTCTGTCGAAAATCGTACCTCCTTTGCGGCCATGATGGTCTCTCCCAAACGCTTACCTGCGCGATCTCAAGATCTCGTGCTCCATGCCCTTGAACGTAACGACATCGGGCCGTGGGCTTTTTCTCGCCGCTCGGCGCAATCATGCCGTTAGTTCACCTGAATGGCTCGCGGCTTCGCTTTCTCTGCCAACGGCAGCATGAGCGATAGCACTCCGTCCTTGAGTTCGGCTGCGATTTTGCTCTGGTCGATCGTACCGAAAAGTCGGAAGCTTCGTGAAAAGTGGCCGACATTGTACTCGGTGTACACTGGCTGTAGGCCGCGGTATTTGGAGAAGTCTAGCTTCCCGTCGACTTTGAGCACGTCGTCCTCCACTCGGACGTCAACGCTATTCTTGTCAACTCCCGGCATTTCGAGAACTACGTTAAGCCCATCTTTGGTCTCATAGATGTCCGCGTCGGGTACGAAGATCCGTGCCGGGATGGTGGTCTCTTCCTTCTTCTCCAATTCCCGCTTTTGAGCGACCTGCAGTTCCTTCCTAGAGGCCATGGTCATATCTCCTCAAAGTTGCTCGTCGTCCCGTACTGATGAACAGGTGGCGACAGATTGCGCTTCAGGTGATCTTGATGCTGCGTGGCTTGTCGCTTTCCGCTCGCGGCAGGAATACTGCCAAGATGCCGTCCCGATACTCGGCCCTGATACCATTGGAGTCGATCTGGACGGGGACCGACAGCGTTCGATCGAACTCGCCAGAGGCGCGCTCACGTCGATGCAGGCTTGCCTCCTCGGGATAGTCGACCGTTTTTTTCCCAAAGATGCGGATGGAATTGTCCTTAGCCTGGATTTGCAGGTCGCTCTTGTTGACACCCGGCAACTCGATGATGGCCAGGATGTCATCGCCCTGCTGGAAAACGTTGATTGGTGGGAATGGGCCGCGACTAGTGGTGAGATCCTGCAGCCAGTCGCTGGCTAAGCTCGCTTCAAGCGAGCGTTGTAGATCGAGCAGCGTGTCGAATGGATCAGCAAATCCCATGATCATCTTTGCAACCCCTTTTAGCTTGTTGACGGGGCGAGAAGGGTCATGGTCGCCCCTCAAAGCTGTGATTTGGGACGGCGAGTGGTACTGTCAAGAGGGCGAGTGCTAACCAGGGAAGACGCATGCCTCGTCTCTATAACGTATTGAGTCTTAATAAGAAACACTCTGCGAGGATGGCGCAGCTCGGGATTAGCAGCTGCTGTTCCCGACGCAGCGATGGCTCGTGTTGCCCATCCAGCTGCGCCGACGACATCACGAGAATGAGGCCGACATCCTAACGCCAATGCCGTCCACGTCGACCAGTCTGGAAACGCCACGCGGATATCCACGAGGCCAACCTACGGTTCCTTGCGCTCAGTTGGGCGTTTCGTGGCGCGGCTCATCCGATCGCCGCGTGATCGACCGCGCGCGCAGCGTGGTCAAGATCATCGAGGGGATGTCTTGCCGCGTCAGCTAGCCTCTGCGACAGCGATCAATCCCGAGCGCTAACTTCACGGTATCGCTCCGGCGAGGGCCGCCTTCATTGGGGCGTGAGATGATTTTCGGATTAATTTGCCAGCAAATGAGCAAAGGTGACACCGGGATGGCAGCGTCGCCGCACGGGGTTCGAGGGCAAATTCGGCTAAACGGAACATGCCGCTTGCGGCTGTTCTGAGGAAGAGTATGTATACGTATCTTTATCTGGATCAAAGATACGGATACAGCTCATGGAGCGCGGTTCGGAGGCCACCTTTCAGTTAGGACAGCTCCTGCGGGATGCCAGGAAACAAGCGGGTCTGACTCAAGAGCAGGTGGCTGAACGCGCGGGAATTTCCAGGCCGCGGTACCGTGATATCGAGCAGGGCGCGGCCGCAGCCCGTGCCACGACCCTGATCAACGTCGCGCGCGCTGGGTATGGAGTTGATGCTGATCCCACAAGCAATGGCCCGGGCATCAATGTCTGCTTCGCCCTTCCGACGACGAAGACCGAACGGCCTTCACCACCGATAAGGACGGTGATGAATGAGTGTCCAAGTCCGCGGCCCCAACACCATCCAATCGCTCGACGTGTTCCTTCAAAAGCTCAAGGTCGGAACACTCGTCCGCACGCCGGGCGATTTCAACGCTTTCAGCCTGGATCCAGCCTATCGAGCCATGGCAAGGCCTCCAATCTTGAGCCTTTCGTTGCGCTCCGCCGATGGCGGCCTTCGCAAAGATCCGAAGCCCGCAGCGCCACGTCTTGCCGGCATTCTTCGCAAACATGTTGCCTGAGGATAGGCTCCGCGAGGCAATGGAGAAACACCACGCAGGAGCGGTGAGGCCGGGCAACGATTTCGACCTGCTGGCGGCGCTTTGGCACGGACTTGCCGGGCGCCGTGCGCGTCGTGCCCAGCAACGGCACTACCACAAAAGCTGCTCAAAACGAACCACATGTGATCAAAGCTCGTTTTTCCCTGGCCGGAGTTCAGATGAAGCTCTCGGTGATGAAAAACACGGGAAGGGCAGGCGGATTGATCTTGTCCCTCGGCGACGAGCAGGGTCAGTACATTGCGAAATTCCCCTCAACCAATCTTGTCGGATTGTCTGAAAATGAGTTCGCCATCCTGGCGCTCTCGGAGGCAATCGGTATGGATGCGCCTCAACGAGAGCTTGTTGACAAATCGGATTTCGAGGAGATACCTGAAGAGTTCAACACCCTCTCGACCGGTAAACTTTTGTTGGTGAAGCGTTTCGGAGGCCCGAAGGCAGGCGGATACATATCGAGGACTTTGCTCAGGTTTTCGGCCGACCACCATCCAAGAAGTACGATGACGCTTCATACCACGATATAGCCTCCGCACTGAACGTCGCGGTGTCGACAGATGCCGCACTCGAATTTGTCTGCCGCCTGGCTTTTGCCGCGCTCGTCGGGAACGGAGACATGCACTTGAAAAATTGGTCCACGATCTATCCGGGCGATGGTTGCACTCCGGCCATCGCGCGAGTGTATGACGTGCTGTCGACCACGGCCTATTTTCCAAAGGACGACATGGCGCTGTCATTGGGGGGCGAGAAGTCCTTCAAGGCGTCTTACTCCGGATCGTTGGCGGAAGTTTGCGAAGCGGGCGCGGCTACCGGATCCCGCCGTCATCTCGGCCGTCAAGCAAGTCGTTTCATCGGTGAACGATCTTTGGTGGCAGCTTCCTGAGCGGGATGTTGTTCCGACGGCTGTCCTCAAGAAGATCGATGCTAAGATCCGCGAGATGAGCCTGGTTCTGGATCCGAGCTAAGTCTCAAGCCTTTTTGCCCTTCAGGTTCGCGAACATTGCTGGGCCTGGGACGCGCTGACGGCCGACAGCGGCCAATCGGGGGGCGCTGCGAGTGGCTGCAGATAGTTTGTATCGCTCAATTCGTCAGTTCGCGCAGCGCGCCTCGAGCGCATCGACGAAGGCGCGATCCCATCGGCCCTCGCGGATCGCATCGATGGTGCTTTGTTCTTTTTGCTCCTGCGCCAGTGCTTTCTCGATGACCGTTGCGGCCAGGGACGGCGGAAATGCCAGCAGGCCGTCCTGATCGCCGACGATGATATCGCCCGCCTTCACGGGCATCCCGCCGACCGTGATCGGCACATTGATCGCACCGGGACCATCCTTGTAGGGACCGCGATGGGTCACGCCGCGCGCGTACACAGGAAAAGTGCGCTGACGAATCTCCGCAACGTCGCGAATGGCGCCGTCGAGCACCATGCCGGCAAGCCCGAGCGAGGCTGCGCCGAGCGTCATGATGCCACCGACCAGTGCGTTGGAGATATCACCACCGGCATCCACAACCATCACGTCGCCGGGACGGCAGAAGTCGTAGGCACGAAGGATGGCGAGGTTGTCACCGCCGCGCGTCTTCACGGTCACCGCGGTTCCCACCATCGGCGCCGGGGAGTGATAGGGGATTAGCCCAACGCTGCCGCAATTGCGGTGCAGCTGGTCGCTGAGCAGGGCGACTGCGATGGTCCGCAGTTTTGCGATCACCGCGGGATAGACTTGCGGAGCCGAGGGATTCTTTTCGATGCCGGTGTTTGACATGAGGTGCTTCCGATCGGGAGGCTAGCGAAGTTCGGAGACGGCGCGAGCGATGCGGTTGATGCCGTCGTCGAGCACATCGAGCGACGCGGCGATCGAAATGCGGAAGTATGGCGACAAGCCGTAGGCGCTACCTTGGACCACGGCGACGCCAACGCTTTCGAGCAGATACATCGCGACGTCGCCGTCGGTTTTGAGGTGCGCACCGGCAGGAGTCTTTCGACCGATCAACCCGGCGCAATTGACGTAGAGATAAAACGCGCCGTCGGGCGGCAGGCAGCTCAAGCCCTCGATCTGGTTGATGCGCGTCAGCGTGCGATCGCGGCGGCTACGGTAGATCGCGACGCTTTCGGTAACGAAGCTCTGGTCACCGTTGAGCGCTTCGACGGCGGCGGCCTGACTGATCGAGCAGGCGTTGCCGGCGGCCTGCGACAGCAGCGTGTTCAGCGCACCGATCAGATCGGAGGGACCGGCGATCCAGCCGATTCGCCAGCCGGTCATTGCGTAGGTCTTCGACACGCCATTCACCGCAAGCACGCGGTCCGCCAGCTCGGGGGCAGCGTTCAGCAAGTGCGGCGTTGCGCGGCCATCGAAGCGGATGTGTTCGTAGATGTCGTCCGTCATAACCAGCACGTGAGGATGCCGTTCGAGAATGTCGGCCAGCTCGCGATATTCCGCTGCCGAGTAGCTCGCGCCCGTCGGATTCGACGGTGAGTTGATGATTAGCCATCGCGTCTTGTTCGTGATGGCAGCTTCGAGTTGCTCCGGCGAGATCTTGAAGCCTTGGCTTTCCGGGCAGGCGACAATCTTCGGAACGCCGTCGCAGGCGATCACCATATCGGGGTACGACACCCAATAGGGAGCCGGGATGATCACCTCGTCGCCGACCTCGATCGTCGCCTCCAACGAGCTATAGATGCCGCTTTTGCAACCATTGGTGACGATGATGTCGGAAGGGTAGTAGACGAGATTGTTCTCGCGCTTCAGTTTAGCGGCAATGGCCTGGCGGAGCTCGACCGAACCGGCCAGCATCGTGTAGCGGGTTGCGCCCCTGTCCATCGCCTTTGCAGCCGCGGCGCAAATGTTCGCGGGCGTGTCGAAATCCGGCTCGCCAACAACGAGGCTGACGATGTTCTTGCCCTCGCGCTTCAGCGCCATTGCCCGATCGGCTGCCGCCGAGCTGGGCGAGGGCTTGATGCGCCTCACCCGTGCGGAAATACGAGGATGGTTCATTGTGATTGACCCTGGCTAAGCGAGGTGCGACGCTAAAGACTGAGCCGGGCTCTGGCCAACACGAGTTCAATCTGGCCTGATAGGCTTATCTTATGGATGCTCTGCTCGGATCTGGGGCGGACGGCAGTCTGAGGAGAGAACGTGAATCTCAGGCGACTGCAGTACTTCGTGAAGATCGTCGACGTCGGCAGCCTGACGCAAGCCGCCGATGTGCTGCATGTGGCGCAGCCGGCGCTCAGTCAACAGCTCGCGACCCTCGAAGGCGAGGTGCGTCAGCAGCTTCTCGTGCGCACCAAGAGTGGCGTCGTGCCGACCGAGGCCGGCAAGGTGCTGTATCGCCACGCTCAGCTCATCTTGCGGCAATGCGACCAGGCACGCGCCGACATGAACGCGGCTGCAAAGAACATCTCCGGCGCCGTGGCGGTGGGGCTCGCGCCAGGCACTGCAGCGGCAGGATTGGCTCTGCCGCTGCTGCGCACGGTGCGGGCGCGGCACCCCGGCATTTTGCTCTATTTGAATGAGACCTACGGCACCACGCTGTCCGAGCTCGTGATGAACGGTCGAATGGATCTGGCGGTTCTCTACGGCGGCAAGACCGCCGTCCACGGCCTCTCATTCCAGCCGCTGCTGCGGGAGCCGCTTTACCTCGTTGGCCGCGGCAGCATGGTTGCGCCGCCGGCCGAAGTGCCGCTCGCGATGCTGGTCGATACCGACCTTTACCTCGCGCGTCCCTACAATGTCGTCCGCAAGATGGTGAACGACGCTTTCGCGGCCATCGGCAAGGTGCCAAAGGTCGTCGCGGAAATCGAATCCGCCAGCACCCTAACCGCCGTGATCTCCGACGGGCTTGGCGCCACCATCCTGCCTGAATCGATGGCCCGGCAGGTCGCATCCTCCTGCGATGCCTGGCAATCCTGCATCATCGAACCGGTGATCGAGGCGCCGCTGGCGCTGTGCCAGTCCGATCATTTGCCACTCTCCGAACCGGCCCAAGCGATCAAGGAAATCCTGCTAGAGCTTGTGGCCGGTCTGCCGGGAAACCTCCTTGCGCATGAAGAGCGGCCTCAGAAGGCGTCATAGCGCTCTCTTATAGGGGCAAAGCCAATCCGTCTTGGTCGGCAGGAATCGATAGCGCTAGCGTCGAGGCCGGCGTGGCGCATGCAGCGCCACGATCCCCTATGGGTGGCGGAACATGGATTTGGACCGGATCAAGACCATGATCGATGCGATGGCTGCGTCTGATCTGAACGAGGTGGAGTTCAGCGAAGACGGTTGGTCGCTCAGACTGGTCCGACGGGCGCAGGCTGGCGATATGGTTCGGGTACCGGTTAAGACGGTCCCATCCACACACGCCGGGCAGCGGCCAATTCGCGCCGAACCCGGTGTCGCGCCCAAGCGAGAGGCGCATGTCGCAGCGCCCTTGTTCGGAATTGTGCATCTGCAACCGGCGCCGGATGCGCCCGCCTTCGTTTCGGTAGGACAGGCTGTGACGTCGGGAACGACAGTCTGTGTGATCGAGGCGATGAAGATGTTTCACGGGGTTCTCGCCCAACGGGATGGTACGGTGTCGGCGATCCTGGTTGCCTCGGGTCAGGAAGTCGAGGCTGGCCAAGAACTGATACGGTTCGCGTGACCGCATGTTTGGGTCGGTTCTCATAGCCAACCGGGGAGAGATTGCCTTACGCATCCAACGGACCTGCCGGCGTCTCGGATTGCGAACGATCGTGGTCCATTCCGAGGTTGACCGAGAGGTGCCGTATGTGGGTCAGGCTGACCTCGCTCTGTGCATCGGCCCCGCCGCGGCAGCGCAGAGCTACTTGAACCAGAAAGCAATTCTATTTGCGGCCGAGGTCAGCGGAGCCGAGGCGATCCACCCTGGCTACGGATTTTTGTCCGAAAATGCCGGGTTTGTCGAGCAAGTCGAGGCCGCGGGCCTGACATTCATCGGCCCGACTGCCGCGAGCATGCGCATCATGGGCGATAAGATCGCGGCCAAGCGCGCCATGAGAGCGGCGGGCGTTCCGTGTGTCCCTGGTCCCGATGAGGCCCTAAGTGACGATGTTGACGTCGTGCGCGCGGCGGCAGGCGAGATTGGCTATCCCGTGATCCTGAAGGCGGCTGGCGGCGGCGGCGGTCGCGGCATGCGGATGGTCGAGAGCGAGAGCGGCTTGCGCGACGCGCTACTCCTTACCCGAGAAGAAGCGCGGCGGGCGTTTGGCAACAGCGCCGTCTATGTCGAGAAATTTCTCGGCCGGCCGCGGCACGTTGAGATCCAGGTGATCGCCGATACCCACGGTGACGCGGTTTGGCTTGGTAGCCGCGACTGCTCACTCCAACGACGACATCAGAAGGTAATCGAGGAAGCGCCGGCCCCGCAGATCGAAGGTGCGCTGGTCCGTGAAATCGGCGAGCGCTGCGCGGAGGCTTGCCGGCAGATCGGCTATCGCGGCGTCGGCACTTTCGAATTCCTGGTCGAAGATAACGCGTTCTACTTCATCGAGATGAACACGCGCCTCCAGGTCGAACACCCCGTCACTGAAGTGACCGCTGCAATCGATCTGGTCGAGGCTCAGATCCGTGTGGCGCAGGGCGAACGGCTGCCGTTCAGACAGGACGACATCGCCTGCCGCGGTCATGCCTTCGAGTGCCGCATCAATGCCGAAGACCCGGACAGCTTCGTGCCGTCGCCTGGCGTGATTGATATCTGGCAGATGCCGGGCGGACCTGGCGTGCGCATCGACAGTCATGCGAGTGCCGGTTACCGCGTATCGTCGTACTACGACTCGCTGCTCGGCAAGCTTATCGTCCATGGCGCGACACGCGATGAGGCGTTGGCCCGTTTGCGGGTGGCGCTCGACGAGGCGCGCATCGAGGGGATTGCAACAAACCTGCCACTGCATCGCCGCCTCGTTGCCGACCCCGATTTTATTCGCGGCGGCGTCAGCATCCACCATCTCGAGATGAAGCTTCGCCGGAGTGGGCAGCCATGACGACGGATCGGCCCCGCACAAGCCTGCTTGGGACGTCGGCGATGCTGTTCGAGGCGCCCGGCGAGACTACGCTCGGAACGCAGCGGCGGATCTGGGCCATGGCGCACGAGGTTGCCGTATTTTCCGGTGTGCGCGAGGCTGTGCCAGGCATGAACAACCTGATGCTGGTCTTTGGCGAGCCGCCGCGACGACCGCAAGAGATCGAGCAAAGGCTGATCGAGCTCTGGAACGACACCGATCCGCTTCCGATCGCCGGGCGCTGCATCGATGTTCCGGTCGCCTATGGCGGCGAAGCGGGGCCGCACATGGCCGATGTCGTCGAACACACCGGCATGAGCGTCGATGAGATCGTCGAACGCCACAGCGCGCCAACCTACACCGTGTTCGCGCTCGGAAGTCATCCCGGTTACTGCTACCTCGGCGGCATGGACGAGCGTATCGCGACACCGCGCCGCAAGGTGCCGGTGCTGAGGATACCGGGCGGAGCCGTGTCCATCGGCGGTAGCCAGACCGGCGTGTCCGCCTCCGATGGACCCAGCGGATGGAACACGATCGGCAGCACACAGGTCACATTCTTCGATGTGAAGCGCAGCCCGCCCGCACTACTTCAGCCAGGTGACAGCATTCGCTTCAAGGTCGTTCGGGTGCTGCGATGATCAAGGTCTTGTCAGCAGGCGCGCTTGCAACGGTCCAGGATCTTGGCCGCACCGGTGGGCTCAATCTTGGTGTCGGCGTATCAGGCGCCATGGATCCGCTCGCGCTTGCCGGAGGCAATATCCTGCTGCGCAACGAGGAGAACGCCGCAGCCATTGAGGTCCCTATTCTTCCGTTCAAGGTTCGTTTCGAGCGCTCGACCGTTTTTGCCGTCACCGGCGCCGATTGTGCAGGACGACTTGATGAGGCGCCGGTGTTGCCGTGGTGGGCGCATCGCGCCGAAGCGGGCCAGGTGCTGACGCTTTCGCTTCCCAACCAGACCACTTGGCGCGCGAGCCGCGCCTATCTGTGCGTCGCGGATGGTATCGACGTGCCGGCCGTGCTCGGCTCGCGCAGCACTCAGTTGCGAGGCTCGTTTGGGGGCCACGAGGGGCGGCCGCTCCGCGATGGCGACGGACTGCCGACTGTGTCTTCCAGTGGCCGGGCCGTGCCCGGCTTCGGCCTGGTCCCGCCTGGGCTGGCGCTCCCGCTTGAGGCCGACGGCACGCCCGGCGTTCGCGTGTTACCGGCCGCCGAGTACGACTGCTTCACCAAGTCATCGCACGATGCATTGTGGTCGACCGCCTGGAAAATCACCCCGCAGAGCGACCGCTATGGCTACAGGCTTGCCGGGCCTGAGCTTAACCCGCTGCGCCCGCTGGAATTGCGCTCCCATGGCATTGTGCCAGGCGTCATTCAGGTGCCCCATGGCGGCCAGCCCATTATCCAGATGCGCGATGCGCAGCCCTCCGGCGGCTATCCCAAGATCGGCACGGTGATCGAGGCAGACCTCTGGCGTCTCGGCCAGGCTCCGATCGGGAGCAACGTCCGCTTTATCCGCTGTAGCTGGGATGAAGCGCTGGGCGCTTGGGCGGATATCCGCCGCTGGCTTGCAAACGCGCGTCGTCTCGTCGAGCTTCACTGCGGCGAAGGGGGAGGCCGATGAGCAGTCCTCTTGATCACGTCGACCAGCTAAGCGTCTGGCTCAAGGATGCCGGTCTCGCGCTGCTCGAGCTGCGCGGTCCGAGCGCCACGCTACGCCTGGTGAACGATGGCGCATCGGTGCACGTCGTCGAAGGCAAGGAATCCGTGTCTGCCGACGCTCCGTCAATGACCGTCCGTGCTCCATCACCGGGCATCTTTCTCGATCGCCACCCGCTTCACGAGCGGGCAATCGTTTTGATCGACGCCAATGTCAGGGCCGACGACCCTCTCGGCTTCCTGCAAATCGGGCCTCTGGTTTTGGCCGTGCCCGCGCCCCGGGCAGGAACGGTGACTGATGTTTTGGTCGCGCACGGCACCATCGTCGGCTACGGCGCGTCGCTGTTCGTCCTGGACCCGCTTGAAGGTGAGACAGCATGAAGATCGATCTCAACGCCGATATGGGCGAGGGTTTTGGTCCGTGGCCGATGGGCAATGACGAGGCGCTGCTCGACCTCGTGTCTTCGGCCAACGTCGCGTGCGGTTTTCATGCCGGTGATCCCCTGATCATGCAGCGGACGGCGGAGCGCGCCAGGACGCGCGGCGTCGATCTTGGGGCCCATGTCGGATTTCCGGACCGTCAGGGATTTGGCCGGCGCGTGATGCAGATCGACCCCACCGAGCTCGCTGCCATGGTCACCTACCAGCTCGGCGCGCTCGACGGCATCGCGCGAGCCGTCGGGCATCGCGTCACGCATATGAGCTTTCATGGGGCGCTGGGCAACATGGCAGCTGCCGATGCCGATCTTGCCCGCCCATTGGTTCGCGCGGTCGCCGCGTTCGATCCCAATCTCCTGATCGTGTCATCGAGCAGCCGCGCCATCGAGGATGCGGCGGCGCAGTGCGGCATCAGGGTCGCCACGACGTTCCTGGCGGACCGAGCCTATGACGACGAGGGCCTGCTGGTGTCTCGGGCAAAGCCCGGTGCGGTCATTCACGACGCCGGGGCGGTCGCCGGGCGGGTCGCGCGCCTGCTGCGTGACGGCGTGGTCATTGCCGCCAGCGGAAAGGCGCTGGCGATGCCGGTCAAATCGATCCTGCTGCATGGGGATACCCCCGGCGCCGTAGAACTCGCCCGGCGGATCCGGGCCTCGATCGAGGCGGCAGGTGGCGCGATCGTGCCGGTTTCCAGGCTTGTGCCGGGCTCCGGGGGAGCGGCCAATGGATCATAAGGGGACCTTATCCCGCCACATTTAATCCCTCTTGGCGGGAAAGTTGCGCGATCGTTTAGCGTGTTGAAAAGGTGAGGAGCCCGATGCCATTCTCCGACTACAGGACCGCTCTCGTTACCGGTGCCTCGTCTGGCATTGGCTTGGCCGTGGTCGAGCGCCTGGCGCGTGAGGGCCTGAAGGTCCATGCGCTCGCACGGAGCGCGGACGCGCTGAGCGCTTTGGCAGATCGCACCGGCTGCATTCCCCACGCGATCGACGTCAGAGATATTGCTGATATCACGAAGCTTGCTCAGGGTATCGAGGTCGACGTGCTCGTCAACTGCGCGGGCGTCGACCGGCCGAAGAAGTTTCTCCAAGCGGATCCGGAGGACATCGATCTTCTGGTCGACGTCAATCTGCGTGCGATCCTACATCTCTGCCGTCTGCTCGTGCCGGGCATGGCGGAGCGCGATCGCGGCCACGTGGTGAACATCACGTCGATTGCCGGCGCTTACAACTTTGCGGGCAATTCGAGCTATCACGCGACCAAGGCGGCCGTCAGCATGCTGACCGGTCAGCTCAGGGTCGATTGCTTCGGCAAGCGCGTGCGTGTCACCGAAATCTGCCCCGGCCGGGTTGCGACCGACATCTTCGCCCATGTCCACGGCGACAGCGCCGAAACGCGCGCGAACTTCATTGAAGGCTTTGAACTGCCCGAGGCAAAGGACATTGCCGACGCGATCGCGTTTGCGATCGCCGCCCCCGTAGCGGTGAATGTCGGCTACATCGAGATCACACCGACCCTGCAAGTGCCGGGAGGCTTGTCGACCACTCGCCCGGAGGGCTCTCCAAAACCCGTTCTCCCGACTAGGTGAGGGCCGCGCGATGAAGGGTTTCGACCTCATGGCCGTCCTGCTCAATCCGGAGTTCAGCCGGATGCTGGTCCATGGGGTGAAGATGACGTTCATCATCTTCATCGGCTCATGGCTGCTGGCGATGAGTCTTGGAATAATCCTCCTTGCGGTTCGGATGCTGCCGAGCCGGATCGCGAGCGGTTTTGTCGCGATCTACGTCTCCTATCACCGCAATGTACCGACGCTCGTCCAGCTCATGCTCTGGTATTTCGGCATTTCGAGCCTACTGCCGGACTCCCTTCAGATGTGGCTCGGCGATCACAGCGGCGAAGCTGTGTTCGCGGTCGTTGCTCTGGGGTTGTGCCAGGCCGCGTATTTCAGCGAGGATCAACGCTCCGGTCTGCGTGCCGTGCCGAGGGGGCAGTGGGAAGCCGCCCGTGCCCTGGGGCATAGCTATGTCGGGGCTATGGCTTACATCCTGCTGCCACAGGCCATTCGCAACGCGATGCCGGCGCTGGTGAACCATACCGTCTCGCTGTTCAAGAACTCCAGCCTTGCGATGGCGATCGGCGTCGCCGAGCTGACCCACGCGGTCAAGGAGTTCGAGAACCAGAGCTTTCGTCCGTTCGAGACCTACCTGATTGCCACGATCGTCTATCTCGTCTGCTCGCTATTGCTGATGTGGCTTGGTCACAATCTCGAGCAGCGCAGCCGAATGGCCGGAGTGGTCTGACATGTCGGTGCTCCCGAGCATGATCGAGATCGTCAGGGACAACTGGCTGTTGCTGCTCGTCGGCCAGTATCCGAACGGCCCGCTTGGCGGTATCGCGGCCACCCTCATTCTCTCCGTGCTCGGCATTGCTTTGGCTTTTCCGCTGAGCGTCGTGATGGCGCTGGCGAGCCTGTCGCCGTGGCGGGCGCTGCGCTGGCCGGTCATGGCCATGGTCTACGTCACTCGCGGTGTGCCGCTGCTGCTGATCATTCTGTGGGTCTATTTCGTGCTGCCGCTTTTGATCGGCCGGAGCGTGCCGGCGTTCGCGACCATGCTGGTCACGCTAGTCGGCTACGAAGCCGCATTCTTGAGCGAGATCGTGCGAGCCGGAATTCAGGCATTGCCGACAGGTCAGATGGACGCGGCCCGTGCGCTCGGGCACAGCCGTCTCGGCGCGATGCGCTACGTGATTCTGCCGCAGGCACTGTTCAACATGATCCCGAGCATCCTCAGCCAGTTCGTCTCGACCATCAAGGAGACGACGCTCGGCTACATCATCAACGTCCCGGAGCTCACCTTTGCGGCCGGCCAGATCAACAACCGGCTGCTGACCAAGCCGTTTGAAGTCTATTTCATCCTTGCCATCAGCTACTTCGTCGTGTGCTGGACCTTGACGCAGGCCATCAACATGGTCGAGCGGCGGATTACCATGCGCCGAACAAGAGATCTGGCTGTGTCTGCACTGACTGCCATACCCGCAAGCGCATCAGGGGGATGACCATGTCGCATCAAGCTCCATCCCGGGATGCCGATCCGATGATTCGATTCGTCGCCGTGCACAAATTCTTTGGTGCGCTCGCCGCGCTGACCGATGTCAACGCCGAGGTGAAGAAGGGCGAGGTGGTGGTGGTCTGCGGGCCATCCGGCTCGGGCAAGTCGACGCTCATCCGTACCGTCAACAGGCTCGAGGAAATCCAGTCCGGCTCTGTTCTGTTTGAGGGCCGGGACGTTCATGGCAAGTTGGGCGGCGCGGCGCTGAATCACTTGCGGACCCGGATCGGATTCGTTTTCCAGAGCTTCAACTTGTTTCCACATTTGAGTGCGCTCGATAACGTCATGCTTTCGCCGATGAAGGTGAACGGCGTCAAGCGCAGCGAAGCGCGCGAAGCGGCCCTTCGTCTGCTGGATCGCGTCGGACTCGCGGCCAAGGCGCAGAACTACCCGGGCCAGCTCTCCGGCGGACAGCAGCAGCGTGTGGCGATCGCCCGCGCGCTCGCCATGGAGCCGCCCGCGATGCTGTTCGACGAACCGACCAGTGCGCTCGATCCGGAGATGGTGGGCGAGGTGCTGTCAGTCATGCGTAGCCTTGCGCGTGATGGAATGACCATGATGTGCGTGACCCATGAAATGAACTTCGCGCGTGATGTCGCCGATCGTGTCTGGTTCATGGACGCCGGAAGGGTGCTCGAGACGGGAACTCCGGTCGACTTCTTCCGCTCACCGCAACATCCGCGTGCGCAACGCTTCCTGTCGGACCTGCACACTAGGTGACCGCGCTGGCTTGACGTGACCAATCTGGAGGAGAACACGAATGTCTTTCACGAACCGTTCAATCGGCCTGGTTGCCGCGATGGCAGCCTTTGTCGGAATGGCGTCGGCGGCGTGCGCTGACCAGCTCTCGGACATCATCCAGCGTAAAGAGCTGCGCTGCGGAACTTTCGCGGACGTGCCGCCGTTTGCGGCGCCGGATGCCAAGACACGTGAGATGGTCGGCTTTGACGTCGACCTCTGCAAGGCGATCGCCCAACACTGGGGCGTTGTCGCAAAGGTCACGCCGCTCTCGGTCGAGGCGCGCGTGCCCGAGGTCAAACTCGGTCATGTCGATATCACTGTGGCGAACCTCGCTTACACGCTGGGGCGCGCCGAGCAGATCCAGTTTTCCGATCCCTATTACATCGCCAAGGAAATGCTGGCAGTGAAGGCGAGCGACCCTGGGACCGCCAAAGCCGACTTCAAGGGGAAGCGGCTCGCATCCACCAAAGGATCCACGTCGGAACTTGCGATCAAGTTGAACGAATCCGACCCGCTGACTTTCGTCGATACCGGCTCGGCCTTCATGGCAGTTCAACAGAACAAGGCGGTCGGAATGGTGGCGAATACCATGACGATTACCAAGCTCGTTAGCCAGTCCAAGCAGGCAGGGCAGCCGCTGAAGATGATCGAGGAGCCAATGGTGCTGCAGCCGATCGGCATCGGCATGAAGAAGGACGAGCCGGCACTGCTTGCAAAGGTCAACGAGACCCTGCTGGCAATGGACAAGGCCGGTGAGATCAACCAGATCTGGGACAAGTGGCTCGGTCCCAACACTGAGTTCAAGATGGCACGTACTGACAAGGTGGCGCCGCTCAGCCACCTGAAGTTCACACCGCTCCCGTGAATTGAGAATTACTGCCATTCGCGTTGATGACTACGATCGCGCGCGGCTAAGAACCAGGACTTATGCTCCGCGACAATCGGTCTTTCAAGAAGGTTCTTACCAGGATAAGGCCACTGGAGTGCTCCACAGCGGTGCCACGCCAAACCAGCGTCAAGTCGCTGAGGTTGTCCAGTGACAGGCCAAAAGTTAGCCCTACAGACTCGGCCTTGAAGCCACATTTCTCAAAGCCGCAGTCTAGAAATATGTGATACTGCGAGGTGCAGTCGGAAAGATCTGTTCGCTCGAAGCGGGCCTTTTCGAAACGGCAATGCAGAAGAGTGGCGCGGTGAAAACTGCAGTCGATCAGGCCCGTCCCTACGAGCTCGTTTTCCTCGAAGGTCTGCAGTTCAAAGGTGCACAGGCGAAAAATACAACTGTCATGCCTGCTGGCTCTCACTGATCCAGTTGGAACGAGCATCCCTCGAACGTTGAATTGACGGCATCGGCGGAGCGGAAGTCCGCGACTGTGAAATCGCAATTGAAAAATGCGCAGGACTCAAAGATGGCCGCCTCGAAATCCGAGCGGCTGAAGTCGCATTGGCTAATGTGCTCTGATGATGGGGCAGGAAATTGGAGGGGTAAACCTTCATGCAGCCGGATCTGATCCCTCGGCTCCGCTTCAAAGTTGCGATGAGAGCAGAGCGTTTCTTGCGGCTAGCCAAAATCGCACGCACATCGTGGTACGGGCGTTCGTGATCGAACTGTCCTCCCAAGGACGTGTATATACCCACATATACCCAACTATACGCCGGTATAGATGCGTAAAGCACCGGCGGCATATTGTTTCGCAAGGAAAATCTTAATTGAGAGTCGATACGATTACTTGTTGGTTTTAATCGACGGTTCGCATCATGTGGCACAATCGGATTTCAAGTCTCGCTCTTGCACTGTCTGTCCCTGCGGCAGCGCTTGCTGCGAATGCAGATGCACTATCGCTTCATTTTTGGGCTGGAATCCTTCTGGGGGGACTGATGTTGGCCTTATCCTTCGTGACGTCAGGGAGGCGGGATATGGCCGCGATGACCCTGAACGAAGCGATGGCAATCAAAGCTTTTGAATTGATCAAAGACGGGATCACAGTTTATGACGCCGACCGCTGCGTGCTCGGTAACGACGCCGCAGCTCACATGCTCGGGTTTTCCAGCGGAGAGGACCTGAAAGGATTGAGTATCGCCTCTATTTCTTTGGATCCTCAACCGAATGGCAAGACTGTTGCGCAGATGTTCGAAGCGACCAATGAGGCGGTGATGAGGTCAGGTCACGTTGCAATCGAATGGTGGCTTCGGCGCAAAGATCAGACTTCCATTCCAGTCCGTATAAGTCTTGTCGTTTCGGTGTTCGAAGGCCGTCCGATCGTCGTCTGCGTTTGGCAGGACATAACCGATCTGGTCCGCATGCGGGAAGAAAAGCTGAGTCTTGCGAAGAGGTTTGACAGTGATGTGTCGCGGGTCGTCGACGTTGTGGCGAGTTCGATGCAAGACATGCAAGCGGTCGCCTCGCAGATGACAGCTTCGACCGGAGATGTCTGTCTCCGCACTGAAGCTATGATGGCAATCGTCAAAAAGACCGAGGAAAACTCGACGGCAGTTTCGTCAGCCGCTCAAGAATTTTCGGCCTCGATTTCTGAGATCAGCCGACAGGTTTCGAGCGCAGCGAGCATTTCGCAAACCGCACGTGGCAAAACCGCGCACGCTGAGGCAACATTATGTGAACTCGTTACCTCGGTGACAAAGATCAGCAGTGTCGTGCAGATGATCGAGGGTATAGCCTCGCAAACCAATTTGCTGGCGCTCAACGCGACCATCGAGGCAGCACGGGCTGGAGAAGCGGGGCGAGGCTTTGCAGTAGTGGCAGGAGAAGTGAAGAATCTTGCTGCACAGGCAGCCAAAGCGACGAGCGAGGTTGATGCCCAGATTCTTGCCATCCAACAAAGGACGGAACAGGCGACTGCTGCGATGGGTGACATCGCCGACATCATCGACAAGGTGCAAGAAATTTCGAGCAGCATCTCGGCGGCGATAGAAGAGCAATCGATCGTGACGAACGACATCTCAAGAAGCATCACCAGCATCAGTGTTGATATGCGCGAAGCTTCCAGAGATATTGACGAGTTGAATGACGCCTCGCGCGCCTCTGGCTCATCGGCGGATCAAGCCGTTGGGAAGATGGGGCATTTGAGCCAAAATATCGCTTCATTGGAGGGGCAGGTCAGCGACTTCTTGATCAAGATAAGAGCGTAGTGCGGCGCCGTCGCTCCAAGCGTACGTCAGGACCAATGCGCGATGAACGTCTGCAGTCAAAGTTGCTCGACCGGGCGCCTGAACGATGGGCCTCGGAGCTCAACACGCGGCGGTTCGTAGGCGAGTTCAGACTTCTGACATTCGGCGCAGAAAGGCGACTCGCGGGAACGTTTGGGCCTCGAGCGCCAGCCGCCCAGCATGGGCCAGCACACCGATGAGGTATTGAGCGCTGCCGGGTACTCCGACGCCGAGATATCAAGCTTCCGTTCATCAGGCGCTGTGGCAAGGCGACTGGTCAATTAAAGGACATCTTCTGGACGATCGTCGATGTCATCTCGTCAGGCGGTCGGAGGGAAATAAGGAGCCGTCTGGTTCGTGCCGAACCGTGAGCAGTGTGGCGGGATTCGCCCCAAAGAACCAGATCACGACATTGCGACGACTTTCGGCGCTTGTCCTTATAGCGTATGGGATTGGCGGGGCGGAGAGGTTGTGATTGTGCTGTAAGGATGAATCAGACGATGTTTCACATCCAGCCGAGAACGGTATCTCAGCATCCCAAAGCCGGCGGACGGTTAGCCGGAGAAGAAGGACCCTCGTCCATTTTCTCGCCGTAAGCGAGTAACCTTTGCAAAACCGCAGTCCCTACGAGGCTTCAGCCGATCGCTTCCAAGTCTGCCAGGCATTTTGCGATGTTGTCTTTTGCTTCGTTCAGAAGCCTTTTCGTTTCTTCTAGCCGCTTGAAATCGGGCTTCACCGGTCCAGCGCTCACCGCACTTAGGTGACCGCAAATGGTCGTGAGATCGTTCGACATGTCCTCAAGAACGAAGGCTACGTTTTCAAGGGGCACCAGTTCTGAAAAGAAGGTCTTCGATAGGGCATCGTCTTGGCCGATTGGACCCTCGAACTTTACCTCCACCAGCGGGACCAGGACGTCGCGATCGTCGCGAGCAGCTTTGCCCACACTCATGATCAGCGAGCTGAAGGTTGTAGAGATGTATGTCAGTCGACCGACCAAGGCGCTTCCGTACAGAACAACAGAGCCGGGATCGCTTTGCGCCTCATCCGGCTTCAAAGCATTAAGATCCTCATTCGGCATGTTCACCCTCTTCGTGCAGATGGAGCGCCCCTACAGCGAATGAGGCGGGTTTGGGACTGTTTGCCGCCTCAATGGCATAGGAGCCGTGAGCTTCGGCCTTTTTTGTCTGGATGATGGTGACCGAAAGCCCTTGGTATGAGTTCTTTGTCCTGGCCTTCATGTATCCGGGCGCTGCAGGTGCTGGTCCATGAAAATGAAGCAGATCTTCCATGGCGCGACGGATGCGAAGGGCGTCGGCATTGAACAGCCCAGCCGTATTCGGTGCGAGCACAGAGCTCTGTATCGCCAGGTCAAAGGAGCGAAGAACCGCATCCGCGGCTAGATGATGGGGGTGAGCAGCCTCAGCTAAAAGATATTTGTCTTCTAGGATTGCGGGCAACTGCCTACGCTTCTTGCCTTCACGCTTTTCGCGATTTTCAAGCTCAAGCAAGCCCTCGCGTGTCAAAGCGAAATGAGCAAATTTCCCCTGCGCTGTTCGTTCCACAAATCGCGCATTCGTCATCAATCGAAGAATACGGCTCAGATTGGCATCTCTGAGTTCTAGCTTCTGGGCGATCGCGGCCTTCTCCATCTGGCGCGACGGCGCGTCGCGGAGCAGCCGAAGGATTGCCACCACGTGCTGACGATGCATGACCTCGCTTGGACGGGCGAGCTTGGAGGTGTTGATCGACATTTGCAGAAGATCGTAGAATGCTCGGAACCGCTCCGCGTAGGCGGCATTCCTCGGCCCGAGCGTTGCGCTCGTCCGTCGCAGGATGTCAAACCATTCTCGCAGCTCAGGATCCCGCCGGCGGCTCTCGAGCGCATTCCAAATCCAGGCGCCGAGCGTGGCGTAGAGTCGCTCCAGACTTCTTTCGGATCCCTCTTTGAGCAATTCCGAAATGAGGCGCCTGGCCTCCGTCGCCGTCGCTTCGCCCGTCTCTATCTTTTCCAATCCTATGTCAGACATGGGCTAGACCTACATCACAACCGTTAAGGACGTTTTACAACGCTTTACTCTGATTTTGGTCCCGGAATCTAGATGTCAAGAGCCCATTTGTAGGTGCTCCAGATGGTTTTTTGACCGAGTTCCCGTGCTGAAACCGAGTTCGGTTCCTTCATTGGAGGTAGGATTGTACCTAGTCTTTCATCCTTGAAAGCCGTGTGGGTGGGATGTTGCACCACGAAACTTCGCGTACCGAACCGCACCTCGACTTGGGCTGCTGTGGTCTGGTGGCCTTGCATGGTGCGGTCGTTCCCCATCGAGGGCACAAGCATCACGTCGACATCGAGCTCGCTGAACGGCGTCTCGCACACGTCGCAGAAATCAAGGCAAATGGCGACGCCAATCAAGGCACCTTCGGTGGCAAGGACACATATGCGATCGCCTGCAGCGATGTTTTCCGTGCCCCAATCATCGTCCGCGTAAGGAGCGATCTTGTCGTAGATCAGGCGCTCCTCTCCATATCCGTCATAGATACGGGCTCGGTTTACGGTCCCATGATCGCCTGCCTCGTGCCAGGTTCCCGGAATCAGAATTTCGGGCGCTTCGAGCTCATCAGTGATGTCACGCTCGCGGACAAGTTTGATAATCCTCTCCCGCAAATCCGGGGGAACGGTGAGCTCGGGCCAGACAACCGCGATGCAATTTTCTCGCAGCGCCTCGCCGATCTGCACCGCAATTGCCTCTGTTGCAGAATGCGCCTCTAGGCTGGCGACCGTAAAGCGCTTATCGTCGTCAACCAAAATGAACTCGGGATTAAGCTTCAGCGCCTTGAACAGGCAAGCTCCCATCTTCCACTTGCTTGCATCCTTGGATGCACTATGCAGCGTTCGGCTATCGACCACGTGGACGGGGTAGCCCTGTATCAGTGCAGGCAATATCCGGTGAAAGAGCATGCCACGCTTCGAATAGGCTTGCCCCCGTCGGGCCGGGCGCAAGGCACTGACGCCTTGCCGCGGAATGAACCAGCATCCGAGCTGCTCGAGGTGCCACTCACTTGGCCCGATCGGCCAGTGAGAGCGCCGTTCAGCAAGCACGCGGTCGATTTCCCGTATGAGGCCAGCCATCGTTAGCGCAGCCAATTCGGGCGTTTCATCGGATAGCGACCACGAAAGATGACCGTCTCCTATCGAGTCGGTGAAAGTTTCTCGCGCCTGCTCGATCCGCTTCTCGGTCAGGTTGCGGTAGGCCTTGTGGACGCTTCCGGGCGCACGGCGAAACAGCGCGTCAAGACCAACCAGAGCTTTTCTGAGCTCGTCCCGATTTGCATTCGCAATCTCCTCGTGCCCGCGTGCCAGCTCTTGAGCTGCCTTTTTCCAGACAGCAAACGCCTCTCTCTCGGTTCGGTGGTCGGCGGGCGCAGGCAAAATCTTCGTCCAAATCACGTAAGCAATATGTCTCTTCGATAGGCGCGCGCTGACAAGTTTGCAATCGGCTCGACGCGTTGCTCACACTTCTTCTCGAATTGTCTGGTGCTTCAGCCCGCTTTCGATGACGTCCCCGCGAGGCGCGGAAAATCTGCGCGAACAGGACTAGGGACAATGAAAAGCTGCAATGTAGTCACGACACTATTGACGAACCGCTGCGACTGTTTTTCAATCTGGGCGGGAGATCCGCGCGCGGTCAGCGACGTGGACGGGGGCGATTATGTGGAAATTTAGCCGGGCCGCGGCATGCGCGGGCATTTGCCTTGTCATGAGTGGGTGCACCAGTCTGTACTACATTCATGATCCGCAGACCGGCGTGATCACGGCCGGTGAGCTGCCGCATTTTCTGAAGTCAATCAGGTGCGAGGTCGTAACCTTCTACCAGATCGAGCGCGAGAGGCGGAAGGAATACCTTAAGATTTACAAAACGCGGCCTGAAGAAGCGTTCGACAGGTACGCTCATTTCGACATCGATCCCTTTCTGTATGGCACCTTTTTCCTTGAATTGAAGGTGACCGATACGGGCGGACTCGGCTCCGGTACAGCATTCGACTACAAGCGAATTCTCAACGCGACAAGCAATGACGTCACTCATGTCGGTCCCACCGCTTCGGGCCAGGACACTTATGACCTGATCTGGTCATTCCTCATGAAGCAGAATGCCCAGCTTGCGTCCGATACCACTCCTGCCTCGGTCGGTTCGGCGACCTATGAACGTGGTTGCTATCGTGGAACGCCCACCGATCTGGCCGAGCTCGAGGCCCTCGCTGAGGACAAATTTCCGGAGCGGGTCGCTTACAAGCGCATCATTGTCGATGCTTCGAAGCCGTTTGCAGCATGGTTACGTGACAACGCTGTTCTGATCTCCGCCAACAACCTGACGCCGGCGATGCCCTCGGAGAGCGCGGAGCCGGCGCAAATGACATACACTTTTTCGGTTCAGGTGACCGGCGGCATCGAGGCAAAGTACTCCCTCACTTCGGTGCGTTGGACGCCCGCTGCAGTCCAGGCTTCCGCCTCCGCGCAGCAGTTCAGCAATCTCGGGATTTACATAAATGGTCCGAATGCGGTCCTCGCCAACGGAGCCAAATCCGGTTCGGCAGGCTACGCGGCAAAAACGCCGCCGCTCGGATCAAAAGACAACCCCATTTATACCGCGCCCTTGCCAAGCGGGGAGAAATCGCAGGAATTTCCGGGAGGGGCGGGATCCGGGGGGCGCCGAAGTGGGGGCGGACCTCGGACCAATGGTTTCATTGTGGCGCCGGTGCCGGTCTTCCCGCCGAGCCCAACTCCGACGCAGTAGAAAGCATGTTTCGTCTCTGGTTGCCCAGACTCGTATTGCTACTCGCGCTCTCACTGCCTTGGAGCGCGAATGCTCAGCCTGCGCTTCCTTCGGGCGTGTCCGAAATGGAGCTGTTTGGCACGGTCATCCGCGGCTCGAAATGGGACATCAAGGAAATTCCAGTCTGTTGGGAAAACCTCAAAGCGAAGGACAGCAAATATGCCGACCTCGTCCGCAAAGCGGTTGCTGAGACTTGGGAGACGGCGGCGCAAGGGGGCGTCCGGTTTGCAAAGACCTGGCCCGCCTGTACCGGCGGCGCGCCTGGCGTTCATGTGCGGATCGCTGACGAGGGTGCTCACACGGATGTCGTCGGCAAATACCTGGACGGCAAACCATCGGGCATGACTCTCAATTTCAGTTTCAATCATTGGAGCAAAGGCTGCCAAGACAAACGCGAATTTTGCATTCGCGCGGTCGCGGTCCATGAATTCGGACATGCGCTTGGCTTCACGCATGAGCAGAATCGTGATGATGCTCCAGAGCAGTGCCGCAACGAAAAGGCGTCTGGCTCGGTCGGCGATTACAAAGTCACCAAATACGACCCCGATTCAATAATGAACTATTGTAATTCAGCATGGAATGGAAACGGACAATTAAGCCCACTCGATATCGCCGCTGTCAGGACTTTCTATCCGTCCTGACATTTGGCGTCCTGACATTGACGTCCGCGCCGGCGCGAGCTGACCGTGCTGCGGTCCAGATTGCCGCGCGCTACAACGTCAGGACGGTTCACGTCCAGTTCGTTGGCGTGATGTTCAACGGCAAGCAGGAAGTCGGTGGCGGCTCCGGGCTACTGATCGGCGATAGTCTCGTGCTGACCAACAGCCATGTCATCGGCCGCGAGGAAAACTACAAGACGCTCGAGATCGATGCACGGTTCGGATCTCGCAATGCCAATCCAATCAAGGTCACGGCCGTGCATCGAGACGATGCGCGAGACCTGGCACTCCTCGAATTGGCGCAACCCGCGGCAAGCAGCGGCGGAGCCTCGCGATGTCCGATGCCCGTGATCGACAACAATCAGCAAGCCCCGATGGGCACCCAGCTGTATCTGCTCGGCTATCCCCTTGATCTGGATCTCAGCATCTCGAGCGGCTTGATCAGCAACCAAACGAGCCCCAATGGCCGCTGGCAGACCGATACGGTCATGAATGTCGGCAACAGCGGCGGGCCGGCTTTCAATGAGTTCGGAGCACTGCTTGGGATCGCGGTCGGCGGTATCGTCAAGTGGAATGAGGCACAGGTTTCGGGGGTCAACTTCATCATCCCCGCGACCGTGATCACCGCAAGCCCACTCTACGACATGATCGCGGCCATTCCCCAGCCGTCCGTTTGCTGGACGAAATGGGTCGACACAACGATCTCGTTTGAGAACTGGAGCAAGCTAAACTCAACACATGTGCAGACCCAGGCCAATGCTGGTGTGAAGATCCCCGAGATTCTAGCCGGAGCAATCCACACTCTCACGCCCGAAGACCGCCGCCTCATCGTAAACGTGCCAGTATCGCAGCTTGTCGAGCCGAAGCAGATCGATCGCTCGTATACGGTCGACAAGACCAAGGACGATCACCCGGTCGTGTTTGCCGAGCACTCGGCGGACTATACCGAGACGTTCCCTGCTGAGCCCGGCTATCGCGTCACAGGATGCAGCTGGCATGTCGAGACCGCAAATGGAGCCAGCAATATCGCTTGCGCGATTAACGACGGCGGAGCGCAGGCGCGATTCACCTACAAGCTCACCAGCGGACCTGCTGTGGACAGGTACCGCGGATGGTTGGGGGCTACGGTCAATGTGTCTCAGGTGCTCGCGAAGTAGGTGTCGATAGATGGTCATGCTTGCATCGCAGATTCCGGCCTCGAGCCGTCTGCAAGGGATCGGACAGAGTTACTGGCACCTGCGGACAGTGCTCATTGTTTTATTCTGCGCGCTCGCGACCGGTTGCGCCCACCAGGCTCCGGTCTCACAGCCGCTCAATTCGCACGTCCACAAGACTCCCCAGAAACATGGGAGCACGTTGAAGAGATACGGCTACCGCTACGGCCCTGGATACTACCACAATATCCGCCACTACCATGCCGACCGATCATGGCGGCGGACAACCGGTGAGGCAAGCGAGGAGGCACCTCCCGGCAAAAGCACCACGGGAGCGGAGGTGGTGGTCAACAAGCCCGCGATCAAAGGCGTGGTACCAGTCTACTTTGCCACGGACCGAGAGGTGACCGGCGGACCCGGTCTGGAATTAGGCCAGATCTCCTACGGTCGGGCCGCTACCAATACCTTTGGCTGTGTGACGGTCAGCATTCCGGTCGTCCACAAGATGGGCGAAGTGGAAGTTCCGGGAACGAGCTGGTGGGGAACCGAGGCGGAGCAGGATGGGAAACACTTCCGAATTCAGAAGCTCAGTCGGCTTTCACGGGAAGAGTTTGCCGCCGCTATAGCTAATCCGGCCGATAGCCTGATGCTCTTTGTGCATGGCTACCATGTTGCGTTTCGAGATGCTGCCTTCAAGGCTGCTCAAATCGCTTTTGACGCGAACTACAAAGGTCGCGTCATGATGTATTCCTGGCCCTCTAAGGGCGGATTACCGGACTATGACTATGACCGTGAGAGCGCGCTGTACGCCCCGGATGGACTGTTCGACCTTCTCCAACTCATCAAGAAGGAGGAGAAGGTCTCTAGGATCATCGTGATCGCGCATAGCCTGGGCAGCGAAGTCGTCTTAGGCGCGTTGCAGCAAGCTGCGCTAGGCCACACTTCGCTCGGGATTACCGAGTTGATTTTTGCGGCGCCCGACGTGGATCGCGACGTTTATCTGCAGCGAGCGAGCCAGATCAAGGCAGCCGCGGGCGCGGTGACGCTGTATGCGTCCTCGACGGATCTCGCATTGCTCGCTTCCATGAAGAAAGCGCAATCCAAATCGCGGATGGGATTTGTGACCAAGAGCGGTCCAACTCTCGTGCCTGGTATCGAAACAATCGATGTTTCCGCCGTGGGAAGCGAGATGTTTGCTCTCAACCATAGTACGTACTCTACCAGCCGCGCGGTTCTCGATGACATTGGCCGGATTATCTCGTCTTCAGCGCATCTTAAGCCGCCGCAGCGGACGCCAACTTTGCGCTCGATGCCGGACGAGGCCAACACCACTTATTGGATGTACCCATATTAAGATTCCAGCAGGATCTTGTGCGGAGAAGCCATGTTTCGGATGCGACCTTTCCCTCGCCAGGAGGCGCGATCATTACTGCGGGCCTTTAATAACTATCGAGATGCAGATCGCGACGCAATGTTCGCACACCTACGATAGCAGCACGGCACGATTCCGATGATGATCATTGCAACGCGGGGACAGATCTCACCAGTGGCTGGAAAACTACCGGTCTTAATTCCTCAATGGGGCCGCGATCTCGAACAAGGTGTCGCCTTGGTCGTCGTACACCGTCACGGAACGACCAGTGCGCGCCGCGATCTCGAGGGCCACGGCGCGGGCTTTTTCATCGTTGACCAAGTCGATCACGATGACGGTCGCGCGCGGGGCGTTGGTATGCCTCACTAAAATGATGTCAGCGGCGGTACCCAAATCGGCTGTTCCTCTGCGGGGAATGGCTCTTTCGTCCTGCGGCCAAGGAAGGTGTCAGGCCGGGGCAGCTTGAGGACATCGGCGGCTCGCGCCAGCACTTCGCACATCCGGGTGTTGTGCTCAGTGATCTCCGAAGCCAAATCCTGCACACGCGCAATGGCCATGACTGCACTCCTTTGCTTTGCAAACGTAGGCGCTATCCGTCTCTCAGCCAGCGACGCCTACGAGCAGAGCCTCGGCCGGTGATGTTCCAATAACTAACACGGTGCGCTTTGGTTCAGAAATGAACCTTGGGCCTCTAGAACAAAGGGACACCACCGGATCAAACACGGACGGTAACCCGACGGTGCTTTTGCTGGTGAGACCGGGTGGCGAGAGAACGTCAACATGGTGGCCTGTCTACTCCTCTTTCGGTTCGATTAAGTTCGTCATCGTTCGCCGCTCTCGATGTGCTGGAAGAATGCGTAAATTGCCCCAAACGGCAGGAATTGTGCGTCCGTTTCTACTATGAGACTACGTTTGAGAGTCGCCGCTCTAATTCTATGCGTCGACTTAAGTGAGATTATCGTCGGCCAGAGTTGCAGTATAGCTGATCTCGCTTTCGCAAAAAGCTATGCTTGAGCAAGATCTGGGAGAGTTGACCTTCGTCCAGCGCTTCTGAGCATCGTCTCATCGTGGGGATTGCTGGGCGAGCCGTGAGCGGACTTTTGGGACCTTGGCGCCGAAGAACCAGTCCGCGGGGCGCAGTCTTGGATTGTGAGTCATAATCAATCAGCCACTGAGAGTATACTGATATCGCGCGAGATTGCGCGGCGGGGGACGCATGAAGCGGGTGTTGAAAATTTTAGAGAGGGTGCTCGGCTACGGGGTCCTCATTGGCATGATCGTCGCTGTCGTCGTGATCGTCGGTCAGCCACAGACCACCGGCGGAAACCAAGAGGCGTTCTCCGGACCCTCTAATCAGAAAAAGAGGCTCGCGATTTTTCTCGACGGCACCTGGAACGCGGTGAATAGCAATACCAACGTCTGGCGCATGAGAGCCTTGTGCGCTCCCAAAGACGCTACCGGAATGCCGCAACTGATCTATTATGAAGTCGGCGTGAATGGCTTCCTTGGCGGCGTCTTTGGTAAAGGCCTTGATGAGAACATCCGGCTTGCGTACGAGTGGCTCGTTGAGAACTACAGTGACGGAGATGAGATATTCATCTTTGGCTTCAGTCGCGGAGCTTACACCGCCCGAAGTCTGGCGGGGCTGATCGCAAAGCTCGGAGTTTTAAAGCCGGGCTCGCCAATTGGCATCACTCAGTTGTATGACCGTTATAAGCGAGGGAACGAGGAGACGATCTGGCGTCTGGCTGAGCTACAGAGCTCCGGAAACCTTCAGAATATTACGACCGAAGAGCGGTGGTTGCTGAAGTACTCGCAACGGGCTGACGTGAAGATGGTGGGTGTCTGGGACACCGTCGGCTCGCTTGGTCTCAAAGCATTTAGCATCGAGGGGATTAGCAGGTCGACCTTCGATTTCCTCGAAACAGGCCTTCGAATTCATATCCTCAACGGATATCATGCCCTGGCCATCGATGAACATCGGGGCGATTTCGCGCCGACGCTCTGGGACGTCCACCATCCGAAGGATCCCAAAGCAGTCATAGCAGCTCCCAGGGCCATCTCCAGCGTCGAGCAACGCTGGTTCGTCGGCGCGCACGCCAACGTAGGAGGTGGATACGCGACCGACCTATTGCCTCAGGTGCCGTTGCGCTGGATCATGAAGAAGGCCCAGTCGCAAGGACTCGCATTCCGCAGCGATGTGGATCTGGATGGTGACGGACTGGCGGCGCCGCTTGCAGATTCCTACAAAGAGTTTGCCTACGGCCTATACTCTAGGGGCACCAAGCCGTTCTATCGGACGATCGGCCAAGAGCCAGATGTCCGCGATGACGGGACCCATGTGAATGTAAACGAGACGATTGACAAGTCTGTATTCGACCGCTGGCGGGCGGATACGTCGTATCGTCCCAGGAATCTCGTTGAATGGGCCGATCGGAAACGCGTGGACCCTGCCAACCTGACAAACTCTGTTCGCGCAGACGACCCGGCTGTCAGCGCTCCGGATTGAGCTTATGGATCGCCGCAGTCACGCCTGTTGATGCTGAGCCCGTGAGGGGTGGAGGATATAGTGGAACACGGCAGGTAACGGCGGATCCAGCGATATCAGGTGGCGAGCAAATTTGCTGGTCAACCCTGCTGCATCTGGCCGGCCACTATGTCGCCGTCCCTGGATCCCTGCGCGCACTCTCTCGCAGAAAGTTCGCACATCACTTAGAGCCGATCCACGTCTCGGCCCCCTTGCTCGCTACGCTAACCTACGCGATTGGCGCGAGGGCGCACTCAATTGTGCGACTAAGGAGCCTAGCGCCTTTATGCTAAGGTTGGCGTTTGCGATGGTAGTGGGACTGCTCGTGCAAGCCCCCACAACATCCGACAAGTGTCGATGTCAAATCGTACGCAACCTGAAATTACACCCAACACTCCTCTTCGCCTTGCTGATGCCGCGAAGATCGCGTTTCCTTTGGGAGGAATGACGGTCGCGGGCTTGCGTCGTGAGCGTGATCGTAACCGATTGGTTGTTGAGAAGATTGCCGGCAAGGAATTTACAACGCTGGCTCATATCGAACGGATGCGAGAGCTATGCCGCGAAGAAGCAAGGGCGTCAGACTTCAGCTTAAGGCCGCTCGCCGAAACAAGAGCGGAAAGATCACCCACCAAGCGACCTGGATCATCAGAGACAACGGCCGGGATGTCGGCACAGGCTGCGCTGCAGATGAGATTGCGGCCGCGGAGGAAAAGTTAAGGGATTACATAACGTCCAAACACACCCCCACGCGACGAATTCGCCATATCGACGATATCGCCGTCGCGGACGTCCTCTCCACCTATTTGGATGCACAATTGGACAAGCTTCGCGCCCGTTTCAATGTCGGTAGTGAGAGGGAAGATGCCATTCCCGATATCCGCAAGTGCAAAAAGCGGATCGAGCGGTTGAACGACTGGTGGGGAGCAAAAATGCTGGGCGAGGTAAATGGGGAGGCCTGTCGGTCGTACGCCAAGAATCGCGCCAAGAGGGGGGGCGCACGCCGAGACCTTGAGGACCTCCGCGCGGCCATTGGTCACCATGCGGCCGAAGGATTTCATCGGGAAATTGTGAAGGTGTCCCTGCCGGATAAGGGCGAACCGCGAGACAGGTGGCTGACCCGCAGCGATGCCGCCAAACTGGTTTGGGTCTGTTGGCGCTATCGCGAGATGCAAAAAAAATCGCGCCGTCCGATGGACGACGTGAAGGTCCCCACCAGCAAGCGTCCCCTTCGCCATCTTGCTCGGTTCATTCTGTTGGGCATCTATAGCGGAACCCGTGCGGGAGCTATTGCAGCAGCATCTCCCATTCCGGCGATAGGTCGCTCCTATGTCGACCTAGAGCGCGGCCGCTACTACCGCCTGAAGCAGGGCAGCGCGAAAACCAACAAACGCCAACCGACCGTGCCGATCCCCTTGCGGTTGCTCGCCCACCTGCGGCGCTGGCACCGAGCTAATCCAGAGGCGAAGCATTTCGTGGAGTACAACGGGAAGGCTGTGACCTCAGTCAAGACGGCATTCAAGAGTGCTGTCAGGCTCGCAGGGCTCGGCCCGGGAATCTCCCCTCACACTTTGCGACATACCGCCGCGACTTGGCTTATGCAGCGAGGGGCGGATCCGTGGCAGGCAGCGGGCTATCTCGGAATGTCGCTTGAAGTGCTGCTCAATACTTACGGCCATCATCATCCCGACTATTTGTCCGATGCCGTGGAAAAAATCGCCAGTCGCGATTCCGCTGGGGAAAGAAAAGCGCACGTATCTGGTGCGGTGATTCCGATGCGGCGAAATCGCGACTGATAAGTTACCGACTTATTTGGTGGGCCGGGCAGGACTCAAACCTGAAACCAGACCGGAGCGACGAGATAACGTGCGGGTCAATGATTTACTCTGTTTCCCATTTATTTCGTTCGCGTTCGTTGCGCTTTGATCAGGTTATTTCTGCTCGAAACTGATGCGGTTTGTGACGGCGCTCACCAGCAAAGGCCGGCCACATAGAGCATGTCGGGGTCGAGACGACCGTGATCTTGGCGCGGCCACGGAAGCTGATTATTGAAAGCGCGAATAGAGCCCTCGAGATTGATGCGTGCCGCTCCTAGGCAGCGAAGGGCGGCAAGAGCAATGTCGGTATCTGGAGAAGGCATTATGGAGCACTGCTTCGTGGAAGGTCTTGTATCTGCGTTCGATCAGTGCCGCGCGGGCGCTCTTTTGGTCTTGGGCTGCTTTCGTCTCGATCGCTTGTCGTGCGGCGCTGGGGAGGAACGACCTGCCCCAACTACTCGCCCGACGATCGCTCGTGCCAGGCCGTCAGCGGTTTCGAAGCTAGGTATCCCACGGCGAATGCGGGCCCTTTCAGAAAACGTCATGGTTCGTTTTACCTTCCCGTCGGTGGGCAGCAGTACGTAATCGAGCACCGACTTGTTATGCTCAGCCATCCTGGGTGCGGCAATCCAGCCGAGAGGCAGGCGTGTCCCACGTTTTATAGACCAGTACGGTGCGCGGTCTTGCCTTCCGCACCAGAGGGCTACTCGAATTGAGATGTTGATCGATCCGTTCACGCGCAAGGAACCGGTCCCGACGCGAGAGGCAGCTTGGCCTCCGGCCTTTCTAATGGCCATGGCGATTGCCGAGGCGAGCTTAGCCTTTTCCTCGGCCCACTGCGGACGTGAGTTGAGAAACTCATAGTTTCGGTTGGGAGCGTAGCCGATCAGCCGATACACGTTCATCATGCCACCGAAGTGGTTTTGATAGGTAGAGGCGCAAGGAAGGCCTACCGTGCTGGCTAAGATAGCAGAGCTCAGGCGTCCCTCCGTGAGCAGCGTCTTGCGTAGACGGGCAAGCATCTCCTCTTCAGTGAGGTCGACACGCCGTTCTTCAATGATCTTGCTTACCTTCAAGAAGGTTTCGCGTTCGACGATTGGCTCGATACATCCCTCGCTTGTGATCCAAAGTTCGGGAGGATTGCAGGTGCTGTTCCGCCGCAGCTTGCGTGATCGGCGGTTGAAGGTCATATTTCCAATGTAGTTCTCGTTTCTCGGCACTGCATTAACCGCTGCCCGCGTCCACCGAATTCCCGTGCTCGTGAGTCGGCCCTCCGGTTTAGCTCCCGGGCGATAATCACTTCAGACTTTACCTGCAGAAATCGCTCGAAGATCCACTTCACCACGGCTACTGCCGGGGCGCACTCGGACGTGATCAGTTGAGAGGTATTTCTGATCACCGTTCTTCAGCACGCCTCGCGAGCGCCGACTCTGATCGACAATTTCTCGCAAGAGGGCATAACCGGGGCGACCTCCGACTTTAAAGCCAAGTCGGGCGAACCGACACTGCGCAGCGTGAACCTTTACCGAAAGCTCGCGACTGTATTCCGCTGCCATTACGCGCTTAATGTTCTTGATGATGCTGGAGAGCACGCTGCCGTCATTGTCAAACTGCTCCGCACAATACGCGATGTTGATGCCCGCCTGTTTGCAGAGGAATTCGTAATACGCGCTCTCGTCGGCATTCTGAAAGCGGCCCCAACGGCTTACGTCATAGACCAGAATATGACCAAAATCGGCTTCTCCTGCTTGGACATCCTTGATGAGCTGTATAAGGCCGGCCCTATTCTTGATGGCCAGGCCGCTCTCTCCCTCGTCGCGATAGGTTCGTACAATCGTCAGATTATGGGCGTGCGCGTATGCTGCAATCACGGCAGCCTGATTTTCAATCGAGTATTGCTGCCGTTGTGTCGACATGCGCACATACTGTGCGGCTCTCATGCCGAGCTGCGATTTTACCGGGTGAGCCTTATATATCTCGAGCGCGTTGGCCATCATTCTCGCTCCCGAACGTTACACCGGATCGAATCATTATACGACATTGCAGCAAGAATTACTTCGATTGGAAGAATAGCCCCTCTGCTGCTGTGATGTAGGTTCGGCGAACCCCTCGCTTCGCAAGCCGCGTTCCCAAGGAGCTTGTTCGAGGGGCATCTACAACGCCCAATCGCGAAGAGCGCGCGCCGACATCTAACTTGTCTTCGCTGCTGCGTTCATTCGGGGCGTCTCGCTCGCCGATGTTTCACTCGCGCGCTTCTGTGGGTACACTATGTGAACGACCGTGTGATGCGCATGGCTACTCGACGAACGTCCCGTGCTTTCCGTTCTTGATCTGCGTGATGCGTCCGGAGCTGATCGGTCGGTCCGGCTTGTTGAAGTTGTAATAGATGACGTCGTTTCGCCAGTCCGGCTCTCGGCACGGACCTCGCGCCGGTCGGCGCAGGCGGCTCGCAAAATGTGCATTGAAGCTGGTGCTGCCGGAGGATGTATGCTCTCGCAAGAGGTGTGACGCTACCTTGCTGACCCGGGCGGGCATTCAGGGCATGTATGCCCTCGATTTGAGGACTTCGCGCATTTCGGCACCGGCATCTTGCGGGGAGACCCCGCACCGCGGATCCGCATAGCTTAATCAAAAGGGCGTCTGCGTCTATTTGCAGGGGTGGATTTGCTCGTCCTAGACTGGACAACGTGTCGAATGCCATTGCGCTGCCTGCGGCGCCAATGCTCAATTGCCGGCATTATGATCTTCGGCATGTCTATGAGCAGCAGAATGCTGATATCATCATGGTGCCCCTGATGATCGATGGTGCCGGATATGCAGGAGCCGTTTTGCCGACCCTACCCGCTAGGCTCGCGCAGCGCCATCTTTCTTGGCGAAAAGAGGCGCCGCGCTGTCCACCACCTCTTTCGGAAGTTTCCTTAATTGCTCTGCGTCGAACGGCAGGTGGGTCAGATAGTTCGCCACCAGAGCGCCTACGGCTTTAACCTATGCTGCATCTCGTTGGCGCGCATCATAGCTCCGAAACAGCGGGTTTGGACACAAGCTATGGCTCTCCCGTCGTGCGGACAGAGAGGCGATCAAACGCGTTCCGTTGATTGGAGCCCGGATCATGCGGGCTCTCGACGGCTTCGCAATCTTGGGTTCTCGGATCCGGATTCTCGGGACCAACCCGATCTACGGTTATGAGGCCTCTTCCGGCGATGGTTCGACGCCACGAGACGGCACAATACGAATTGCAGGAGCACGCGTTTCCGCTTCGAACAAGGAAGGTACTCGAATGCGTTCCCTTTAGCCGTGACACACCAACAGTGGCGTGGAACGATTGGTCTGGATCAAACCCATCGCGATGGCCGGTGAACGAAAAGCGCACGTATCTGGTGCGGTTTCTGGTGCGGTGATTCCGATCCGGCGAAATGGAGACTGATAAGTTGTTGATTTCATTGGTGGGCCCGGCAGGACTCGAACCTGCAACCAGACCGTTATGAGCGGCCGGCTCTAACCATTGAGCTACAGGCCCCGCCGCGAGTCGGCTCGCGGGAACGCGCGGCCGGCAACGGTGCGCGGTTCGTTTACAGGGATGGAGGCGGGGGTGCAATGCTGGCGCACGTGGATGAAAACCCGGTGCGCACCCAAATCCAAAATTTTTGAATTACCGAAATTGGCGATGATGCCCTTTTGCTCCTGTTTTGCCCGACGAGTCAAACGATTTTCCGTCAACTTGCCCTCGCGTTTTCGTAACTCATTGTAATTTCTTGTTCTTTCTACTGTGCATGGGGTTGTTTTCGAATTTTTGATGGAGAGGGACCCGAGAGGTCCCCTCCGTCTCGCTGGTGACCAACTGCTGGGACGGCCGCTTCAGTCGACCGAGACGCCGGCGAACTCCACGACCTTGCGCCACTTCTCGGTCTCGTCAGTGACGAGCTTGCCGAACTCGGCTGATGTCATCGGCTTGGGGATGCCGCCGGTCTCGGTGAGGCGCGCCACCAGCTTCGGGTCCTTCAGCGCTTCGCCGACGGCCTTGTTGAGGATCTCGACCACCTCGCTCGGCGTGCCCTTCGGCGCGGAGATGCCGTAGAAGCCGACCGATTCGAAGCCGGGCACCGTCTCCGCGATCGCGGGCACGTCGGGCACGCTCGGCCAGCGCTGCGGCGAGGTCACCCCGAGCGCGCGGACATTGCCGCCCTTGGCCTGCTCCAGCGCGGAGGGCAGGTTGTCGAAGATCAGCTGCACCTTGTTGGAGATGATGTCGGGGAAGGCGATCGCCGATCCGCGATAGGGCACATGCACCATGTCGCACTTGGTCGTGGCCTTGAACAGTTCGGCAGACATGTGCACCGAGGTGCCGTTGCCGGACGAGGCAAACGAGATCTTGCCGGGATTGGCCTTGCAATAGTCGATGAACTCCTGGACCGTGTTGGCGGGAAACGCGTTGGAGACGACCAGCATGTTGGTGAGCTGCATGATGCTCGCGACCGGGGTGGTGTCGCGCAGGAAGTCGAACGGCAGCTTCTTGTAGAGCGAGGTCGAGATCGCGTTGTTGGGCGCGACGAACAGCAGCGTGTAGCCGTCGGGCGGCGCGTTGATCGCCGCGGCGGCCGCGATGTTGCCGCCGGAGCCGGTGCGGTTCTCGACGATGAACTGCTGGCCGAGATGGTCCGACAGCCATTGCGCCATGATGCGGGCGACGATGTCGACCGGCCCGCCGGCGGCAAAGCCGATCAGCCAGTGCACGGGGCGATCGGGATAGGCGGCGGAGGCGGGAGGGGGGGCGGCGAAAAGACCCGACAGCAAGACCAGCCCGAACACACCGTTCCGCAAAATTCGCAACATGACGCCTCCCATTGCTTTATTGTTGGAGCGCATGCTTTCACAAAATCCGCCCCCTGCCTACATCGCCGCAAGTCGATGTTGACGCAGGCGCAGCCGGACCAGCCATGAAATTCGCAATTGGCGACCATGGTCGCCGCGGCGCCAAAGCCAGAGCTGATCCATCCGGGCGTGATGAAACATTATCGCGAGATCGGGATGTGAAATGACGATCGCTGGACGCGACCGTCATGTTCTCACTTCTTCACCATCGCACATGCCGGGTCCGGCGGACCGAATGCCTTGTCGCCGGAAATGGTGCTGAGGATCTTGTAATAGTCCCACGGATATTTGCTCTCCTCCGGCGTCTTCACCTGCACCAGCCAGAGATCGTGCACCATCAGATTGTCGACGCGAAGCCTGCCGTTGCGGGCGAAGAAATCCTCGACCGGCGTCTCGCGCATTTTCGCCGCGACCTTGAGCGGGTCGTCGGTGCCTGATGCCTTGATGGCGTTGAGATAGTGCATCACGCTGGAATAGACGCCGGCCTGCCACATCGTCGGCATCTTGTTCATCTTGGCGAAATAGCGCTTCGACCATTCGCGGGTCTTGTCGTCCATGTCCCAATAGAACGAGGTCGTCAGCAACAGGCCTTGTGCGGCCTGCAGGCCGAGCCCGTGAATGTCGGTGATCAGCGCCAGCAGCGCCGCCATCTGCTGGCCGCCCTTGAATACGCCGAACTCCGAGCCGGTCTTGATCTCGTTCATGTTGTTGGGGGGGCCTGCGGCAATGCCGATGATCTTGGCCTTGGAGGCCTGCGCCTGCAGCACGAAGGAGGAGAGGTCGGGTGTTGCCAGCGGAGGCTTGACCGAACCGAGCACCTTGCCGCCATTGGCGGTGATGACGCTCGAAGCGTCACGCTCCAGCGAATGGCCAAAGGCGTAGTCGTCGGTGATGAAGAACCAGCTGTCGCCGCCGCGCTTGACCACCGCATCCGCGGTGCCGACCGCGAGCGCGCGCGTGTCGAACACCCACTGGATCGCATAAGGCGAGCAGAACTTGCCGTGGAAATCGGCGGTGCCGGTGGAGTGGGTGATGAACAGCCGCTTCTTCTCGTTGGCGATGTTCTGCACCGCAAGGCCGACCGCGGAGACCGGCACGTCGACGATCAGATCGACCTGCTCGACATCGTACCAGCGCCGCGCGATCGCCGCGCCGATGTCGGCCTTGAGCTGGTGGTCGCCGATCACGATGCTGATCGGCTTGCCGAGCACGGTGCCGCCGAAATCGTCGATCGCCATCTGCGCTGCGGTCACCGAGCCCTGGCCGGTCGGCGCGGAGGCCGGGCCGTTCATGTCGGTGAGCACGCCGATCTTGACGACGTCGTCGGACACCTGCGCCATGGCGGCGCCCGGCAGCAGCGCCGCCGTCAAGGCGGCGGCGACCGGTAGTCCAAATCTTTTTGGATTCACGCTTGTCCTCCCCTGATCCGGCGCGTTGGCCGAAAGTTGCCTGTGCCGGGTACGGCCCGGCTGAATTGGTTTCTTTTGCAACTATTCTGGGGTAGGCGTCAATCTCAGGCGGCGAAGCGGATCTGCCCGGCGGGGGAGGGATCGTAGCCGGTCAGCTCCTCGGCGCGCTGGCGCAGCCGCCGTTCGCCGAGAAACCGGACCAGGGCCTGCATCGGCGGGCGGAAATAGCTGCGCTGCCGCATCGCGAGGTCGAAATTTTCCCAGACCAGCGGCACGAAATCGAGCCCGGCCGAGCGTGCCGCCGCGCGCGTCGCCACGCCGCAATCGGCTTGGCCGGCGCGGACCAATTCCGCAAGGTCCGGCCCGGTGAGGGCCGGCGTCTCCACCCGTCGCAAGTCGCGCATCGAGGCGCCCGCGCGCGTCAGCAGCACGTCGAGCAGCATCTGCGCGCCGGTGCCCGGTTGCCGCGTCGCCATCCGGGCGCCGAGTGCGAGCACGTCGGCAAGTCCGCGCAGCTGCTTCGGATTGCCCGGCGGTAGCACGAGACCCTGCTCGCGGCGCACGAAGGCAACCAGCAGCGCATCATGCAAATCCGGTGCGTCCCGCAGCGCCGTCATGTTGGCGTCGGCGGCGAGATTGCCCTCGGCGTCGAGGCTGTGGAAGTGCACCGCGACCGCCATCACCTCGTCGCGTTGCAGACGCTCGAGCCCGCGCGCACTGCCTTCCGTCATCGATCCCAGGCCGGAGCCGGATTCCCGCAAGCTCCAATCCAGAAGCTCGTCCTGACTGCCCCCCACGACGGGCGGCGGCTCTGCGGTCAGCATGCCGGCCGGTCGCGCCATGCCCGACAGCACCCAGAGATCGAGCTCGTGCCGCGGGAAGAGCCATTTGCCGGTCACCTTGGTGCAGGGGATCGCGCCATTGGTGACGAGTTCGTAGAGCTTGCGTTCGCCTAAGCGGAGATAGTCAGCGGCTTCGCTGGTCGTCAGGAATTCCATCCTGCATTCCTATGCAAATTCTTGCTTCTTTTTGACGTTCACGCAGGTGGAATTCTGCATTTCAGTTTTGTCCGCGGGAACCATGCCCGATCATCTCGCTGCTTTGCAACACATCCGCGCGCGGGTTTCTTGCTTTGGTGAACGATCTCGAAGTGCGCGCATGCGCCGACTTGCCACTTGCACTCAGCGTACTGCTTCGCGGCATTGCCGAGATTTCCCGAAAGACGCGCCCAATGGGCCATCGCGTCACGAGTGCGGCGCAATCGATCATCATCATGACCACGTTATAGCCAATGGGAACCTGATTATGGGCCGCCTGTCCGTTGCATTCGCGCTTTCCTGCGGCCTCACGGCGGCCGTTGCGGCCTCATCTGCGGAGGACCGCAGTATCGTCCTCGCTACAACGACGGCGACGCAAGAGATCGGCCTGCTGGACTATCTGCTGCCGATTTTCCGCGACAAGACCGGTATCGAAGTGACTGTGATCGCGCGGCGCGCCGACGAGGTGCTCAACGGACCGCGAAGGGGCGAGGCTGATGTCGTGCTGATGCACGCGCGACCGCAGGAGGAAAAGTTCGTTGCCGAGGGGTTTGGCGTGAAGAGGTTCGACGTGATGTACAATGACTACGTGCTGATCGGACCGAAGAGCGATCCGGCGGCCGTGAAGGGCAAGGACATCGCCACCGCGCTGAAGGCGATCGAGGCCAAGGGCGCGCCGTTCGTGACGCGCGGCGATCGCTCCGGTACCCACGCGGCGGAGCTCGCGCTCTGGATCGTTGCCGGCATCGACATCGCCGGCGCCAAGGGCGCCTGGTATCGCGAGAGCGGGCGGGGCATGATCGCCGCCCTGGACGCCGCTCGAACGGCGCATGCCTATGTGCTCTCGGACCGCGCCAGCTGGATTACCTTCAAGGACCGCGGCGATCTCGACGTCATTGTCGAAGGCGACAAGCGGCTGCTCA
The DNA here is from genome assembly GCF_900115265.1 of Bradyrhizobium sp. Ghvi. Lineage (GTDB taxonomy): Bacteria > Pseudomonadota > Alphaproteobacteria > Rhizobiales > Xanthobacteraceae > Bradyrhizobium. The sequence continues at coordinate 138,159 of NZ_FOVU01000010.1, forward strand.
ACCAGTACGGCGTGATGCTGGTGAATCCGGAGAGGCATCCGAACGTCAAGAAGGAGCTGGGCCAGACCTTCATCGACTGGTTGATCTCGCCGGAGGGACAGGCGGCGATCGCCGGCTACAAGGTCGACGGGCAACAGGTGTTCTTTCCGAATGCCGACAAACCGGGCGGATGATGGCCGACGCACCAGTGGTTGCCAAACCGCACAATGCGTGATCCATCATCAGGCATGACCCAGCGCCTGCCGTCCTCGCTGACGCCGCTCGACACCGCGCTCGCTGCGCTGCTGCGCGGCCTTGACCCGGTCACGCCGGTCGAATTGCCGCTAGCCGACGCGGCCGGCTGCATCGCCACGGGCGTGCCGTTGCTGTCGGCCTCCCCGCTGCGCGACATCGCCGCAGTGGACGGCTGGGCTTTGCGTGCCAACGATCTCGTCGGCGCGTCCTCTTATTCGCCGCTGGCTCTGATCGAACTTCCCACATGGGTTGAGGTCGGTGATGTCATGCCGGAGGGATGTGATTGCGTGCTCGATGCCGGCGCGGTGGAGATCTCGGGCCGGCTCGCCCTGGTGCTGGCGGAGGGCGTTCCGGGACAAGGTGTCGCGCGCGGCGGCAGCGATATTGCGGAAAACGCGCCCGCGGCCGTGGCGGGACGTCCCGTCGATGCGGCTGCTCTGCTGCTCGCGCGTGTTGCAGGTGTGGACAAGCTGAGTGTCAGGCGGCCGCAGCTGCGCATCGTCAACGTACCGGGCGCAACCGCGACAATGCACATGATCGCCGGCTTCGCGCGCGCGGCGGGACTCGATGTGAGCACACACGAAGCCGGATCGCGCGAGGAGACATCGATCGCGGAGGCGCTCGATGTCTCCTCTTGCGATCTCCTGGTGACGACCGGCGGCAGTGGCGTCGGACGTGCGGATGCCGCCATCGCGGCGTTGGTTCAGTGCGGAGCGCAGCTCGCCCATGGTCTTGCGCTCCAGCCCGGGCGCACATCAGCCGCGGGTCGGCTCGGAAAAGTTCCCGTCGTCGCTTTGCCAGGATCCCCCGGACAGGCGCTGGCGGTCTGGCTTGCGCTGGCGCTTCCACTCGCCGATCGATTGTCGGCGCGGCAGCCGCGCCGGACGGTGGCCTTGCCGCTTGCGCGCAAGATCGCATCCAACGTCGGAATTGCCGAGATCGCGCTGCTGGTCGAGGAACATAAAACGTGGATGCCGCTTGCCGTGGACGAATGGCCGCTCCAGGCCATCGCCCGTGCGGACGCATGGCTGCTCATTCCCGCCAGCCACGAAGGATTTGCAGCGGGCGAGCCGGCCGATGCTTATCTGATGCGGGAATGATATGGGTTCCGGCATGACGATGATCCCAAAACCACTAGACCGCAGGGCACTCGAGCAGGAGCAATTTCTAAAAATCCTCTCGCGCGAGGAGGCGCTGGTGCGTTTCGAGGCGGCGCTGTTTCCGCGTGCGATCCCGATCGAGCGGCGCAGACTTGCCGATGTGCTCGGCGCCGCCCTCGCCGAAGACATCACCGCACCGATCGACGTGCCACCGTTCGATCGCTCCAATGTCGATGGCTTTGCCGTGCGCTCGGCAGATCTTTCAGCGGCTGGTGAAGGCGCGCCTGTACGGCTCGCGCTGAACGGCGAGACGATTCACTGCGGCACCGCGCCGACGCTGCAGGTGGCGGCAGGCACCATAACGCCGATCGCCACCGGCGGTCCGCTGCCGCGTGGTGCCGACGCGGTGGTCATGGTCGAGCACACCCAGCCGGCCGGCTCGCAAGCGATCGATGTTCGTCGGGCGGTCTTGCCGGGACAGTTCGTTTCCTACGCGGGCTCCGACATCGCGCGCGGCGAGGCGCTGCTCCGCGCCGGCACGATCATCGGCTCGCGCGAGATCGGCATGCTGGCGGCGTGCGGTATCGCCGAGGTGAATGTTGTGCGGAAGCCGCGTGTCGCGGTGATCTCCACCGGCGACGAGCTGGTGCAGCCCGGCGAGGCACTTGCGCCGGCCGCGATCTACGACACCAATGGCGCCATCGTCGCGGCCGCGATCGATGAGAATGGCGGTGAGGCGATTTTCCTCGGTGCCATTCCCGATGAGGAAGCCAAGCTCGAAGCCGCCATGCGCGGTGCGTTGGCGGACGCCGATATGCTGGTGCTCTCAGGCGGTACGTCGAAAGGCGCAGGCGATGTGTCGCATCGCATTCTTGGCCGGCTCGGCCAACCCGGCGTCATTGCACACGGCGTCGCGCTCAAGCCCGGCAAGCCGCTGTGCCTTGCGGTGTGCGACGGCAAACCGGTGGTGATCCTGCCGGGCTTTCCGACCTCGGCGATGTTCACTTTTCACGATATGATCGTGCCGGTGTTGCGCAGGTTGGCTGGTCTGCCGCCGCGCTCCGATGCCAAGGTGAGCGCGACCGTGCCGGTGCGTATTTCGTCCGAGCTCGGCCGCACCGAATTCGTCATGGTCTCGCTGGTCGAGGGCAGGAACGGCCTGATCGCCTATCCTTCTGGCAAAGGCTCTGGCGCGATCACGTCCTTTGCGCAGGCCGACGGCTTTTTGCGCATCGACGCGCTCGCAGACCGGATGCCGGCGGGAACGGAAGCCGAAGTGACGCTGTTCACGCCGCATGTGCGCGTGCCCGATCTCATCATCGTCGGCAGCCATTGCACCGGCCTCGATCTCGTCTCGGCGCAACTCTCGCATGGCGGGCTGACCGTACGCTCGATCGCGGTCGGCAGTCTCGGCGGGCTTGCAGCCGCGAAGCGCGGCGAATGCGATTTCGCGCCGATCCACCTGTTCGACGACAAGACCGAGACCTACAACACGCCTTACCTGGTCGAGGGGCTCGAGCTTGTCCCAGGCTGGCGACGGATGCAGGGCATTGTCTTCCGTAAGGGCGACAAGCGCTTTGAGGGCCTCGGCGCGGAGGAGGCCGTTGCTGCCGCGCTCGCTGATCCCGGCTGCATCATGGTGAACCGCAATCAGGGCGCCGGCACGCGCATCCTGATCGACCGTCTGCTCGGCGGTGCACGCCCGGAGGGGTACTGGAACCAGCCGCGCTCGCACAATGCGGTTGCAGCGGCCGTCGCGCAGAACCGCGCCGATTGGGGCATGACCATTGCGCCGGTCGCCGACGCGGCCGGACTCGCATTCATTCCGTTTGCGGAAGAGCATTATGACTTCGCGCTGGTGACAGCGCGCAAGCAGCGTCCGGCCGTGCAGGCTTTTCTCGAGGCGCTTGGCTCGGACGAGGCCAGAGTGGCGCTGACGCGAGCGGGCTTTCGACCTGCCTAGACGACCGGGTCGATGCCGCTGGCGGCTTGAGCGGCGTACTCTCGCGTGCGCTCTCGCTCCTCGGCTTCGGCGAGCGCACGTTGTGCGGCGGGCGGCAGCGGCTTCGGATCCGGAGGGACCTCGACGATCTTGTCGCTGCCGGTGACCTGTTGGCTCAGCCGTCGGGTGCGGTCGAATGCGATCGAGAGGTCGAACACGAAATCGACGACCATAAAGATGGCATTCAGGAGGGAGTCGGTCATGACTGATCCGGAGTATGTCCCGATCAGTAGTCGCCGCCAACCTCGGTCCGGTTCGATCGTTCGCCGAAGGACCACTAGGCCGCGTCATCCAGCGCCGCCAGCCGTTCGGCCTCAGCGATGTCCTCGACGGTGTTGGCATTGAAGAAAGGATCGAGCGGCTCGGCCGGCCAGGTCACCGTTGCGAGCGGATAGCGCGCGGTCCAACGATCGATCTTGCGGAGGTCCTCGACCACCAAAGCGTGACGTAACTCGTCGCGCAAGGCGACGCGCCACAGACCGATCACCGGATGCGACTGGCCGCCGGATGCGGCAACTGCGAGCTGCGCGTTCTCCCGTGCTCGCGCCTCATGAAGCCGCGCGACCAGATCGCGCGGCAGGAACGGGCAATCGCCGGCGGCGCTGAGCACCCAATCGACGTCCGGGCGGTTCGTTGCAGTCCAGTCGAGAGCCGCAAGAACGCCCGCAAGCGGACCGGGGAAGCCCGGCACATCATCGGAGATCACCGGCGAGCCGAACGCGCCGAACCGGGCGGGATCACCATTCGCATTGAGGATCAACCCGTCGCATTGCGGCGAGAGGCGCGCGATCACGCGCTCCAGGATGGTGCGTCCGCCGATGGTTCGCATCGGCTTGTCGCCGCCACCCATGCGGCGCGCGAGGCCGCCGGCGAGCAGCACGCCAAGAGTCGGCGGAACACTCGTTGCTGGAATATCAGTCGTCACCGCCTTCGCCTTTACGCTTGTGTTTGGCCGATTCCTCTTCGACGTAAGCGAGGTTCTGGTCGTAGACGATCCGTTCCTCGCCCGCGAGTGCGATGAAGCGTTTTCCACGCGTACGCCCGACCAGCGTCAGGCCCACTTGCCTTGCGAGATCGACGCCCCAGGCCGTGAAGCCGGAGCGGGACACCAGGATCGGAATGCCCATACGCACCGTTTTGATCACCATCTCCGAGGTGAGGCGTCCCGTGGTGTAGAGGATCTTGTCGCCAGGCTCGACGCCGTGGCGGTACATCCAGCCCGCGATCTTGTCGACCGCGTTGTGGCGCCCGACATCTTCAGTGTAGCAGAGCGGCTCGCCCGCCTTGCACAATACGCAGCCGTGGATCGCGCCGGCTTCGAGATAGAGCGAGGGCATGGTGTTGATGGTTTGCGTCATCTGGTAAAGCCAGGAGGTGCGCAGCTCGGCCTTGGGCAACGCGACACTCTCGACTGCCTCCAGCAGGTCGCCGAAAGCGGTGCCCTGCGCGCAGCCCGAAGTCTGCGTCCGCTTCTTTAGCTTTGCCTCGAAATTGGTGTGGTGTGTGGTGCGCACCACCACGACCTGAAGATCGTCGTCGTATTCGACCTCGGTGACCACGTCATTATATTTCAGCATGTTCTGGTTCAGCAGGTAGCCGAGCGCCAGATATTCCGGATAGTCGCCAATCGTCATCATGGTGACGATCTCCTGCGAATTCAGATAGAGCGTCAGCGGCCGTTCCATCGGCACCTTGATCTCGACCCTGGCGCCGGTCTGGTCGGTCCCGGTCACGCTCTGGGTCAGGCGCGGGTTGCCGGGATCAGGGACGATCAGGGGTACCGGGGCTTTGTCGATCTTCATCATGGAGGCGACGTTAGCATGACATTCGGGTCAAGCCGATATAAGCATGCGCATGGTGATGGAGAAGGCGGTTCCGGCGCGTCACGCCGCCGGCGGAGATCGAGTTGCGATGAAAGTCATCGGCCTTGCGGGCTGGAGCGGTGCAGGCAAGACCACGCTGTTGACGCGGCTGATTCCGCATTTCAACGCGCAGGGGGTGCGCGTCTCCGTGATCAAGCATGCGCATCACCGGTTCGACGTCGACGTGCCCGGTAAGGATTCCTGGCGTCATCGCGAGGCCGGCGCGGCCGAGGTGCTGGTGGCTTCGTCGAACCGCTGGGCCCTGATGCACGAATTGCGCGGTGCGGCCGAGCCGCGACTTTCGGAACTCTTGGGAAAATTGTCCACGGTCGATCTCGTGGTGGTCGAAGGCTTCAAGCGCGAGCCGCATCGCAAGATCGAGGTGCATCGCGTCGCTAACAACAAGCCGCTGCTGTTTCCCGACGATCCCGGAATTGTCGGGATTGCGACCGATGCTGCGGTCGAAACCCGGTTGCCGACCGTCCATCTCGACGATATCCACGCTGCAGCAGCATTGCTGTTGCGTGCAGCGATGCCGATCGAGGAAGCGGTTGCAAGAAGCGTGGCGATGCGCTGACGAGGCACCATGGCGCAACTGTCGGATGATTGTTTTGCTTTCAGTGGACCGATGATGTCGGTCGACGAGGCCGTTGGCCTGATCACGGCCCGCGTCAGCGCGATCGCCGATCTCGAGACGGTGACGCTGGTTGAGGCCGACGGGCGCGTGCTGGCGCACAACATCGCGGCGCCGCTGCCGCTGCCGCCTTTCACCAACTCGGCTGTCGACGGCTACGCCGTCGGCGATGCCGATCTCCCCGAGACAGCAGAGCGGGCGTTCCCGCTCGATGGCCGCATCCAGGCCGGTGGCGTTGCCCAAGCGTCGATCAAGCCCGGTCACGCCGCGCGCATCTTCACGGGTGCGCCGATGCCGCCGGGGGCCGAGACCGTCTTCATGCAGGAAGATGTCCGCATCGATCAATCAGGCAAGGTCGTGCTGCCATCCGGGCTGAAGCGAGGTGCCAATGTTCGGCCGGCAGGAGAGGACATCCCGCTGGGACAGGTTGCTCTATGCGCCGGCCAGCGGCTGCGGCCGCAGCACGTTGCGCTCGCCGCGGCGTTCGGGCTGACCCGGCTTGACGTCGTCAGGCGCATCCGTGTCGCGGTGTTCTCCACTGGCGACGAGTTGGCTTCGCCCGGCGAGCCCCGCGCGGCTTCGCAGCTGTTCGACTCCAACCGTTTCATGCTGATGGCGATGCTGCGCCGGCTTGGCTGCGAGGTTAGCGATCTCGGCATTTTGCGCGACGAGCGCAGCTCGCTCGCGAATGGATTGAAGCACGTGGCGGGCGCGCACGATCTGATCCTCACCACCGGGGGCGTCTCGACCGGCGAGGAAGACCACGTCAAGGCAGCGGTCGAAAGCGTCGGCTCACTCGTGCTGTGGCGGATGGCGATCAAGCCCGGCCGGCCCGTGGCGATGGGCATCATCGACGGCACGCCACTGATCGGATTGCCCGGCAACCCCGTCGCGAGCTACGTCACCTTCGTCCATGTGGTGCGTCCGACTGTATTGGCGCTTGCCGGCAGTCTGCCGGAGCCGCTGTTGCCGATCCCGTTGCGTGCGGCGTTCGCCTACAAAAAGAAACCGGGCCGTCGCGAATATGTGCGGGCCTCGTTGAGGCGCGCGGAGGATGGTGCGCTGGAAGCGGTCAAGTTTCCGCGCGAAGGCGCCGGGCTGCTCTCGTCATTGGTGGAGACCGACGGACTGATTGAGCTGGGCGAAGACATCACGCGCGTCGAACCGGGTGAGAGCGTAGGTTTCCTGTCCTATGCAGACCTGATCTGAGCCCTGCGTTGACGCTCTCGTTCTCTCCCGCCATGTTGCGCCCATGACCCGAACGACCCTCGATCTCACCGGGCTGAAATGCCCGCTACCAGCCTTGAAAACACGCAAGGCGCTAAAGCCATTGCAACCGGGCGATCAACTTGAGGTGCACTGCACGGATCCGCTGTCGGTAATTGACATTCCGAACCTGATCCGCGAGACGGGCGACACGGTGGAGATCACCGAGCGCAACGACGCGCGCATCGTGTTCTTGATAGAAAAAGCGAATGGTTCGATAGGCGACGCCAATGCTGCGCTGCGTTCTTGAGCGCGCGTGACCACGCCGATACCGACCTTTTATCTATCGACATCGATCACGGCTTCTGCCCCAATTGACTTTGTCCGCGCGGGCGCGGAGGTTGAGTCTTGTCCGCGTTACGCAGATAAGCGGGCCACGCACGAAGCCTGCATATCATATCGGGCATAGAGCCCCATTCGAGGGGTTATCTTTTTCAGGTGCGCGTGACGGTCCTGGCGCGTGTCGGGTGATTGTGCGGAGCAGCAGGGGCAACGGCTGCGTCGCAATGGGCTGAGGAACAGGATCGTAGCGGCAGGTTTGCTCAGAAGGGCAGCTGCAGGGGAGGAGTGCATGACGACAATTGAGGGCACTGGAAGCATTTCGGGTGCTGGCGCGGGAATTCTCGATCGCGAACATACAGTGGCGAAGGCCGGCTTCAATCGCTGGCTGGTGCCGCCTGCGGCGCTGTGCATCCATCTCTGCATCGGCATGGCCTACGGCTTCTCGGTGTTCTGGCTGCCGCTCTCGCGTGCGGTCGGCCTCACGGCTCCGAAGGCCTGCCCGGATATGTCGCTGTGGCAAGAGCTCTTCACCACCACGTGCGACTGGAAGGTCGCGAGCCTCGGGTGGATGTTCACCCTGTTCTTCGTCCTGCTTGGCGTCTCCGCCGCGATCTGGGGCGGCTGGCTTGAACGAGCCGGTCCGCGCAAGGCAGGCTTCGTTGCCGCACTTTGCTGGGGCGGCGGGCTCCTGATCGGCGCGCTCGGCGTCTACGTCCATCAACTCTGGATCATGTGGCTCGGAGCCGGTGTCATCGGCGGCGTCGGGCTCGGCCTCGGCTACATCTCGCCGGTGTCGACGCTGATCAAATGGTTTCCCGATCGCCGCGGCATGGCGACGGGCATGGCCATCATGGGCTTTGGCGGTGGTGCGATGATCGGCGCGCCATTCGCCAATCTGCTGATCAACTACTTCAAATCGTCGACCGACGTCGGTGTGTGGCAGACCTTCGTCGTCATGGGCCTCGTCTATTTCGTCTTCATGACGATCGGTGCGTTTGCCTATCGCGTGACGCCCGCTGGCTGGCAGCCTGAGGGCTGGACTCCGCCGAGCGAAAAGAAGTCGATGATCACCGAGCATCACGTCCACCTCGACAACGCGCACAAGACGCCGCAATTCTGGTTGATCTGGTGGGTGCTGTGCTTGAACGTGTCCGCCGGGATCGGCGTGATCGGCATGGCCTCGCCGATGCTCCAGGAAATCTTCGCCGGCAAGTTGATCGGGCATCCCGAGCTCACCTTCGGCCAGCTCTCGGTTGAGCAGAAGACCGTGATCGCCGGCATCGCGGCGGGCTTTGCCGGCCTGCTGTCGCTGTTCAACATCGGCGGCCGGTTCTTCTGGGCCTCGCTGTCCGACTATATGGGCCGCAAGAACACCTACTACACGTTCTTCATCCTCGGCATCGTGCTCTACGCGCTGGCGCCGACCTTTGCGGCAATGGGATCGAAGCTTCTCTTCGTGCTCGGGTTCGGCATCATCCTGTCGATGTATGGCGGCGGCTTTGCGACGGTGCCGGCTTATCTCGCCGACATGTTCGGAACCCAGTTCGTCGGGGCCATTCACGGCCGGCTGCTGACGGCTTGGTCGACCGCGGGCATCATCGGCCCCGTCGTGGTGAACTACATCCGCGAGTTCCAGCTCGCGGCGGGCGTGCCGCGTGACCAGCTCTACAACACGACCATGTACATTCTCTGTGCGATGCTGATCGCGGGTATCATCTGCAACTACCTCGTCAAGCCGGTCGACTCAAAATGGTATATGAGCGAGGCTGAGATCGCGAAGTTGCAGGCGGCAACCGCCGGTGCGGGTCAGGTCCAGACCGGCTCGTTCGGGATCGGCACTGGCGGCCTTGACGTCAAGGCTGCCCTGTTCTGGCTCTTTGTCGGCATTCCGCTGGCGTGGGGCGTGTACAAGACGCTCGAGAGCGCCGTGAAGATCCTTTGATCGAACCTGTCACCGCGGGAAGCTGACGCCAGCGTCCCGCGGTATTCGTTTGACTGACAAATTGAGAATGGGACTAGGGGATTCCTATGCTTCGCACCCGTATCTGCCTTACCGCCATGCTGTTGGCAGCAAGCCTCCACACCGCATCCGCCCAGACCGCGACGGCGCCTGCGCCGGCACTTGCCGCGACCACTTCCGCCAAGCCGCCGGGCAAGATCAAGCTCACGATGCAGAAGCTGAAACAGATGAAAGCCACCTGGGCCGCCAATAAGCCGAAGCTGAAGGCCTGCCGTGCCGAGGTGAAGGCCAAGGGACTGACCGGCGATGATCGCTGGTTCTACATCCAGGATTGCATGGATAAGACCTGACGCCGGGTTCCAGGGATGGATCGCGAAAGGGGGCGTGGCAGGGCGGCTGCCCGCCCCCTAAATCATTATAGAGACGTTCTAAATCTACTTGCCCCTCTGGTATACCAGAGACTAGAGTTGAGCGGAATGAGGCTCGATTCAAGGACGCGGGAGCACGCGGTTCCATCGATTTGAGCCCGGAAATGAGGGCGGGTCGCGATGGCGATCCCAGCCTGAGATCATCGCGCTTTTGAGGAGAACGCGACGTTTCCATGAGCAGCAACGACGACGTTCACAAGGTCAGAGAATTCGAGCATCCGGGCGAGGGGCGCCGGCGCGCCAAGGCGACGCCCAAAGGACGACAGGTCGATCCGACCGCCTCGCATGAGATCGAGCAGTTGCTGGGCGACCGCCCACGGCGGCGCGATCTCCTGATCGAATATCTGCACCTGATCCAGGACAAGTATCACCAGATCTCGGCCGCCCATCTTGCCGCGCTCGCCGACGAGATGAAGCTCGCCTTCGCCGAGGTGTTCGAGACCGCGACCTTCTATGCGCATTTCGACGTGGTGAAGGAAGGCGAGCCCGACGTCCAGCCGCTGACGATCCGCGTCTGCGATTCGCTGACTTGCGCGATGCTCGGGGGCGAAAAGCTGCTGGAGGATTTGCAGAGTGCATCAGGCCCCGGCATTCGCGTCGTCCGAGCGCCGTGCGTCGGGCGCTGCGATACCGCGCCGGCTGCTGAAGTCGGCCACAACTTCGTCGATCATGCGACCGTTGACAATGTCATGGCCGCCGCAAAAGCCGGCGACACCCACGCGCATCTGCCCAAATACATCGATTACGACAGCTACATCGCCGGCGGTGGGTACAAGCTGCTGGACCGCCTGCGCTCGGGTGAGCTCTCGAAAGACGATCTGCTGAAGGCGCTCGACGACGCCTCGCTGCGCGGCCTCGGCGGCGCCGGCTTCCCGACTGGTCGTAAATGGCGCGCCGTGTTAGGGGAGCCCGGTCCGCGGCTGATGGCGATCAACGGCGACGAAGGCGAGCCCGGCACGTTCAAGGATCGCGTCTATCTCGAAAGCGATCCGCATCGCTTCATCGAGGGCATGCTGATCGGCGCGCATGTGGTGCAGGCCTCCGACGTCTACATCTATCTGCGCGACGAATATCCGGCCTCGCGCGAGATCCTGACGCGCGAGATCGCAAAGCTGCCCGCAGGCGGCCCGACGCTGCACATGCGCCGTGGCGCTGGCGCCTATATCTGCGGCGAGGAGTCTTCGCTGCTGGAAAGCATCGAAGGCAAGCGCGGCCTGCCGCGGCACAAGCCGCCTTACCCGTTCCAGGTCGGGTTGTTCGGCCTTCCGACGCTGATCAACAATATCGAGACGCTGTGGTGGGTGCGCGACATTGTCGAGAAGGGGGCCGATTGGTGGAAGGGCCATGGCCGCCACGAGCGTCACGGCCTGCGCAGCTTCTCGGTCTCGGGTCGCGTCAAAAATCCCGGCATGAAGCTGGCGCCCGCGGGCATCACCGTGCGCGAACTGATCGACGAATATTGCGGCGGCATGGCCGACGGCCATCAGTTCTACGCGTACCTGCCGGGCGGCGCCTCCGGCGGCATTCTGCCCGCGTCGATGGACGACATCCCGCTCGATTTCGGCACGCTGGAGAAATACGGCTGCTTCATCGGTTCTGCGGCGATCGTGATCCTGTCGCAAAAGGACAGCGTACGCGCCGCCGCGCTCAACCTGATGAAGTTCTTCGAGGACGAGAGCTGCGGCCAGTGCACGCCATGCCGCGTCGGAACCCAGAAGGCGGCGCTACTGATGCAGAAGCCGGTCTGGAACCGTGCCCTGCTGGAAGAATTGAGCCAGGCGATGCGCGACGCCTCGATCTGCGGGCTCGGACAGGCGGCATCGAATCCGCTGTCCTCCGTGATCAAATATTTCCCTGACGAGTTCAAGGAAGCGGCCGAATGACGAAGATTACGTTCGAGCTCGACGGCAAGCAGGTCGAGGCCAAACCTGGCGAGACGATCTGGCAGGTCGCAAAGCGCCAGGGCCGCGACATCCCGCATCTGTGCTATTCGCCGGCGCCCGATTATCGCCCCGACGGCAATTGCCGCGCCTGCATGGTCGAGATCGAGGGCGAGCGCGTGCTCGCCGCCTCGTGCAAACGCACGCCGTCGGTCGGCATGAAGGTCAAGACCGAGTCCGCCCGCGCGACTGCAGCGCAGAAGATGGTGATGGAGCTGCTGGTCGCCGACCAGCCCGCGCGCGAGACCAGCCACGACCCGGATTCGAAGTTCTGGCACTGGGCCGAGGCGACGGGCGTCACCGAGAGCCGCTTCCCCGCTGCCGAGCGCTGGGCGACTGACGCCAGCCATCCGGCGATGCGCGTCAATCTCGATGCCTGCATCCAGTGCGGCCTCTGCGTGCGCGCCTGCCGCGAGGTTCAGGTCAACGACGTCATCGGCATGGCCTATCGCAACGCCGGCGCCAAGATCGTGTTCGACTTCGACGATCCCATGGGCGAGTCCACTTGCGTCGCCTGCGGCGAATGCGTGCAGGCCTGTCCGACCGGCGCGCTGATGCCGGCCGTGATGCTGGACGAGAAGCAGACCCGCGTGACCTATGCCGATCGGAAAGTGGACTCGCTCTGCCCGTTCTGCGGCGTCGGCTGCCAGGTCACCTACGAGGTCAAGGACCAGAAGGTGATCTACGCGGAAGGCCGCGACGGCCCCGCCAATCACAATCGTCTTTGCGTCAAGGGCCGCTTCGGCTTCGACTACATCCACCATCCGCATCGGCTGACCAAGCCGCTGGTGCGTCTGCCGAATGCGAAGAAGGATGCCAACGACCAGGTCGATCCCGCCAATCCCTTCACGCATTTCCGTGAAGCAAGCTGGGATGAAGCGCTTGACCTTGCCGCCAAGGGCCTCGTCAAGATCCGCGACGAGAAGGGCGTGAAGGCGCTGGCCGGCTTCGGCTCGGCCAAGGGCTCGAACGAAGAGGCCTATCTGTTCCAGAAGCTGGTGCGCACCGGTTTCGGCTCGAACAATGTCGACCATTGCACCCGGCTGTGCCACGCCTCGTCCGTGGCGGCGCTGTTCGAGGGCCTGAGCTCGGGCGCGGTGTCGGCGCCGTTCTCGGCGGCGATGGACGCGGAAGTTATCTGGGTGATCGGCGCCAACCCGACCGTGAACCATCCGGTGGCCGCGACCTTCATCAAGAACGCGGTCAAGCAGAACGGTGCCAAGCTGTTCGTGATGGATCCGCGTCGGCAGACTTTGTCGCGTCACGCAACCAAGCATCTCCAGTTCAAGCCGGGCTCCGACGTCGCCATGCTGAACGCGATGATCAACACGATCATCACCGAAGGCCTGACCGACGACCAGTACATCGCCGGCTACACCGAAGGATTCGAGGACCTCAAGGAGAAGATCAAGGAGTTCACGCCGGAGAAGATGGAGCCGATCTGCGGCATCCCGGCGCAGACGCTGCGCGAGGTCGCGCGAACCTATGCAAGGGCAAAATCGTCGATCATCTTCTGGGGCATGGGCATCAGCCAGCACGTTCACGGCACCGATAACGCACGCTGCCTGATCGCGCTGGCGCTGATCACCGGCCAGGTCGGCCGGCCCGGCACCGGCCTGCATCCGCTGCGTGGACAGAACAACGTGCAAGGCGCCTCCGACGCCGGCCTGATCCCGATGTTCCTGCCGGACTATCAGCCGGTCGGCCGCGACGATCTGCGCGGCAGTTTCGAAAAGTTGTGGCAGCAGGATCTCGATCCCGTCCGCGGCCTGACCGTGGTCGAGATCATGAACGCGATCCATGCCGGCGAGATCAAGGGCATGTATATCGAGGGCGAGAACCCCGCGATGTCGGACCCCGATCTCCAGCACGCGCGCCAGGCGCTCGCGATGCTCGATCACCTCGTGGTGCAGGATCTCTTCGTCACCGAGACCGCGTTCCACGCCGACGTCATCCTGCCGGCCTCGGCCTTCGCCGAGAAGGACGGCTCCTTCACCAACACCGATCGCCGCGTGCAGCTCGCGCGCCAGGTCATCAAGCCGCCCGGCGATGCGCGGCAGGATCTCTGGATCATCCAGGAGATCGGCAAGCGCATGGGTCTGCCCTGGAATTATTCCGGCCCGGGCGACGTCTACACCGAGATGGCGGAGCTGATGCCGTCGCTGAAGAACATCAGCTGGGAGCGGCTGGTGCGCGAAGGCGCCGTCACCTATCCGGCCGACGATCCGAACAAGCCCGGCAACGAGATCATCTTCACCACGGGTTTCCCGACCGCGAGCGGTCGCGGCAGGATCGTGCCGGCCCATGTCATTCCGCCGGACGAACTGCCCGACGACGAATATCCGATGGTGCTGTCGACCGGCCGCGTGCTGGAGCACTGGCACACCGGCTCGATGACGCGACGTGCCCAGGTGCTGGACCAGATCGAGCCGGAGGCCGTTGCGTTCATGTCGCCAAAGGACATGCGCAGGAAAAAGCTGGTGCCTGGCGATTTCATTCGCCTGGAGACCCGTCGCGGCGCCGTCGAGGTCAAGGTCCGCTCCGACCGCGACGTGCCGGAAAACATGGTGTTCATGCCGTTCTGCTACGCGGAGGCGGCGGCCAACCTGCTGACCAACCCGGCGCTCGATCCGTTCGGCAAGATCCCGGAGTTCAAGTTCTGTGCGGCCAGGGCCGAGCGAGCGGAGATGCGGGACGCGGCGGAGTAGCAATCCGCGCAAAACAACCCCATGCACAGTAGAGCGGGGGGTTGAAAGGCTTGAGTAATTTTCGGTATTACCGAAAATTACTTGCGACGTCGGGCAAAACACCTGTATAAGGGCATAATCGCCAACCGCGCCCGGCTTCGCCTCCCGTACTGACGGTGGTAAACGTGACGCATGTCCAAAGTCACTCCGGCCACCCGCGCACTCTCCGCCGCTGGCGTCGCCTTCACCGTCCATTCTTACGACTACGATCCCGATGCCGAAAGCATCGGGTTGCAGGCGGCCGCCGCGCTCGGTGAGGACCCGGCGCGCGTGCTGAAAACGTTGATGGCGCTGGTCGACGGCAAGCCGGTCTGCGTCATCGTCCCCTCCGACCAGGAGGTCTCGATGAAGAAGCTCGCTGCTGCCGCGCGCGGCAAGTCGGCGCAGATGATGAAGCCGCCCGAGGCCGAGCGCGTCACTGGCTACAAGGTCGGCGGCATCAGCCCGTTCGGGCAGCGCAAGCAGGTCGCCACCGTGCTCGAGAGAAGCGCGCTCGCACATGAGCTGGTCTATCTCAATGGCGGCCAACGGGGCTTGCAGGTGCGGATGAAGCCGACCGATGTGCGGGACGTCGTGAAGGCCGTCGTGGCGGACGTGATTACCTGAAGGCCGTTGAGGCACAGCGAAAGATCGCTGTGCGGCGCCCGGTGATAGTTCGGGCAATCTTACGCCGCTTCATGCTCCCGTCGGCGCTCGACAGGTCAGGCGTCCTGTCATTCTCCCTCTGAAGCGAACGTCTCCTTTCGCCCACGGCCGTCATGTAAAAGGGATGGCTCGCGTATCGTGCGCGACATGGCGTTTGCATTTCTCACACAGGAGGTTTGGATGAGATCCTTCGCTCGATTGAGATACATTGCCTTCATCGGGCTGCTATTCCCTCTTTCCGTAGCGCTTGCGCAAACTCCCGCGGCCAATCCCAAGGAAGCGGGCTTTACCAGCGAAGGCCTAGCTCGCATCGACGCCTATTTTAAGAACGAAGTCGAGACGGGCAAAATTGCTGGCGCGATCTTGATGATCCAGCGCAAGGGAGAGACTGCTTACTTTAACAGTTTTGGCGTTCGTGATCCCGCGACGAAGGAGCCGATGACTCCCAACACGATTTTCCGCATCTATTCGATGTCGAAACCCATCACGACCGTGGCAGCAATGATGCTCGTCGAGGAGGGCAAGCTGCAACTCGACGACCCGGTATCGAAGTATATTCCCTCCTTTGCCAACCTGAAAGTCGGCGTAGAGACAAAGAGCGAGGCTGGGACGACCCTTGAATTTGTCGCCGCGAAGCGGCAGATCACCATTCAGGACCTGATGCGCCACACCTCCGGCCTGACCTACGGCTTCTTCGGTGAAGGCATGGTCAAGAAGACCTATGTGGAAGCCAAGCTGTTCGACGGCGACTTCGACAACGCAGAGTTTGCAGAGCGAATCGCGAAGCTGCCACTCGCCTATCAACCCGGAACCACATGGGACTACAGCCATTCGACCGATATCCTCGGCCGCGTCGTGGAAGTGGTCTCAGGCAAATCGCTCTATCAGTTCGAAAAGGAGCGCCTGCTCGATCCATTGGGGCGAATCCCAAGCCAAAACCATAACCCGGACCCGGCAGGTAATAGGGACCCGGAGTAACACCAGTGCCCGGCCCGATATGGTTGGAGGCCATGTAGGCGATCGTCTTCGGACTCAGATATCGCTTACCATCCAGATCACCGCCGTTCAGCAGCATCTGGGTGAAACGGGCATAGTCTCCGACGGTCGAGAGATGTTCGTTGTGTTGATGGCGCAGGCGCCGTCGCAGCGCACGCGAATTCGGAACGCACTGAAAAATCTCGTGTATGGCGCATTTGACAAATGAGCCCTGCGTCGAACCGCCGCTCCACGCGGCGGTTCGCCTATTTTTAGGGCCCGGCTTGCCGCGTCAGCTTCCGCGTCGAAACGCGAGGAACGTATGAAAGACACGAGCTTTTACGTAACAGACCCGGCCAAAAAGTCGCTGGTTGCCGAACCTCTTCCCGCCGACAAGAAGATTGGCACGTCCGACATGTTTGATCCGCGCAGCCCCATGAAGTGGGAGCCCGGAGGTCAGGGAATGCTGTTCTCCTTCGGATCAATCCAGAAATAAGTGCCGCCAGCGCCTCCCCAGTTCATTTCGCCAACTGATCCTTCGACTGCGCTCGCGCCTGGTTCCGTCCGAACGTGAGTGGATCCGGTCCGCTCTGCCGCGATGAGCGGAGCTCAGCTAGACGCGGCGCAACTTCGCAGATGGGGCCAGAAGCGGAAAAGTCAGGCGACGAGCCCGTTTTCGAGTCCTAGAGACGCCTCACCTCGAAGTACGTTTTTGCATCGCGCTGAAAGCCTGCGCTCTCATAGAAGCGTAACGTCGCCTCCTGTTTTGAGCCTGTCGCCAGATGGACCTTGTAGCAGTCAGCTTGAGCCGCGATATCGAGAGCGTAAGCAAGGACTCGTCGGCAGAGACCTAACCTGCGATACTCAGCATGGGTGACCACGTTCTCAATCACACCATGCGATCTACCGCCGCGTGTCAGGTTGGGCACAATGGCCAGAGTGCATGAAGATATGAGCAATTCTGCTGTTTCGGCCACGATTACCGTTACGAAGTCAGATCCAAGCAAAGTCGTCCAGACGCGTTCAGCTCTGGCCGCCGCCAGGGGAGGCTCATCCGGATGGAGGTGTCGGTAAAGGTCCAACACCTTGGGCAGATCGTGTCGGGTCGCGGATCGAATAATTGATTCGTTCATTCACCAAATCCTAGATCGATAAGGCTAGGGACTTTAACGGGGTACTGTATCAGCCGGCTCGTGTTACGTGTAAGAGTCGATATCGAAACTGAGGTGATGAGTTGAACATTCACGTTGATAGCCTGATTTCGGGTGCCGAGCGCGCCGTTGGGGTAGCTGCAATCATTGATGTCTTCCGCGCCTTTACGACCGCCGCAGTTGCGCTTGCAAATGGGGCCACGAGGATCGTCATGGTTCGTGATGTCGAGGAGGCTCTGCGGTTGCCCGCCGCTGGCGTCGGCGAACTCTGCATGGGCGAGGTCGGGGGTAAGGCACCAGCAGGCTTTGATTTAGGCAACTCCCCCTTTGAGGTGTCAAAGGCAGATCTAAAAGGCCGAACCATCGTTCAGCGTACGAGCGCTGGCACGCAAGGCATTGTTGCCGCCATGCAAGCGACCGCCTCTATGCCGGATCGTTACTTACAGCAAAAGCGACCGCGCGCGCCATCCTTAGACAAGCGCCTGCAAATGTAACGCTGGTGGCGATGGGTCTAGATGGCGCTCGACGCTCGGACGAGGATGAACTCTGCGCCATTCATCTGCGCAACCTGTTACAAGGCCGACTTGGCAGCCCATCTGGAACGCGCGACGTCATCTTGGCAGGGCCACAGATCCCCGCCTTCCACGATCCAGCCAAGCCCCATCTGCATCCCTCCGACCTTGATATCGCTCTTGACATCGATCGCTACGATTTTGCTGTGCTCATTTCCCGCGAGGACGGCCGATTGATTGCGCAGAAAGAGCATGTCTGAAGGGACCCCCTTCCTCTAGGGGAAGTCGCTCCTCGGAGATCGACGGGGGCTGGAGTCCGCTAATGTGAAGGGTTTCGGACGCCGGCCGCCCGAATGTGCCGCGCCGTCCTTCATGCGGCCGGCATCCGAAACCCTTCACATAAGACGACCAGAGCACTATCGAATGATGTTGGCCTCTCCGATAACGCCAGCTTCCCAAAGGTAAAACTTATCATGCGCCGTGAGCGCCGAAGTAGCGTCCGCGCCCATCAGAAAAACGAAGCCAAGCGTTCGGCGTTCGCCCGGCATCATTTCGCCTTGAAGCAGCGGATAGCCAGTCCAACCTTCAACTGGAGCCTTATTCATGCTGCTGCAAGGACAGCCCCAACCGAGACGGACGGGCAACTTCCTCCCTCCGTCCTCAGTTGGGTAGAGGTAGACCTCCGCGGTGAGGTCAGGAAGACCAAGTGCAAGGCGTCGTCGCAGAGTGCCTTCTCGGGGCATGGGCTGTGCATAGCACGCGAAGGGTATGAAGTCAGCAGCGGGCCATACGCACGCGATCCCAACCAACCAGAGCGACTTCCACTTAACCCGCGGAAGCCGACATTCACGAGTACACGCGCTACTGCTTCTGCAGCAGCCTGAGGCGGCAGCGCAGCGCCTCGCGGATGTGGGCGCGGGCGAGCTGCTCGGCCTTGTCGCCGTCGCGCGCCGCGATGGCGTCGATGATGGCCAGGTGTTCGCCGTGGCTGGTCGAGGGACGGCCCGTCACGGTGAAGGTGGTTGGGCCGAGCAGGGCGATCCAGTCCTGCAACTCGCGGGAGGCATTGTCGAGATAGCGGTTGCGCGCGGCGCGGCAGACCGCTTCGTGAAAGGCGCGGTTCAACCTTGCCATCTCGGTGGCGTCGGTCTCGGAAGCTTCAGCAAAAGCCTGCTCGATATCCCTGAGTGCGTCGATCTCGGGCGCCGAGGCATGCTCGGCGGCAAGGCGCGCGGCGGCGCCTTCCATGATCTCGCGCATGGCGTAAAGCTCGAGCACCTCTGAGATGTCGAGGTCGCGGACGATCAGCCCCCGGCCGCCGGCGGGCTCGACAAAGCCGCGCGCGGCAAGGCGGCCCAGGGCTTCGCGCACCGGCGTGCGGCTGACCTTGAGCCGCTGCGCCACTTCCTCCTCCCGGAGGCGGTCGCCGGCGCGGTAGCTGCCGGCCTGCAGCGCCTCGCAGAGCGAGCGGAATACGGCTTCACCCAGCGCAACTCCTTCGCCGCGCACGATCGATCCGCCTGCCTTTGCCGGTCGTCTGGCCATGGTCCCTCACCGTGCATTCGGCTCATGCAGAGATGCCGCTTGCGTCGTGCATGTATATCTTTGTATACAAAAGTACGCAATAGCGGAACGATCGACCTTGGCCGCGGGCAGAATGTTTCCAACCTCGTCGCATCGGGCAGACGACATGAGCAGCAAATACGACGTGCTGGTGATCGGCGGCGGCAACGCGGCGCTGTGCGCGGCGATCGCAGCGCGCCGCAGCGGCGCCTCCGTGCTGGTGCTCGAAGGCGCGCCCAAATTCTACCGCGGCGGCAACACCCGCCACACCCGCAACATGCGCTGTGCCCACGATGCCGCAACCGAAATTCTCACTGGTCCATACACCGAGGAGGAGTTCTGGGAGGACCTGCTGCGCGTCACCGGCGGGCAGACCGACGAGGTGCTTGCCCGGCACATGATCCGCGAGTCCAAGGATATCCTGAACTGGATCGTGGAGCAGGGCGTTCGCTGGCAGCCTTCGCTCGGCGGCACGCTAAGTCTCGGCCGCACCAACTCCTTCTTCCTCGGCGGCGGCCGGGCGATGCTCAACGCGTTGTATCTGACGGCTGAACGTCTCGGTGTGGACGTCGAATACGATGCCGAGGTGACCGACCTCGTGATCGAGGACGGCATGTTCCTCGCCGCGCGCCTGAAGCGGCCGGTCAAAGGCGAGACCGAGATCCGCGCGACCTCGCTGGTGGCGGCCGCCGGCGGGTTCGAGGCCAACATCGCATGGCTGAAGCAATATTGGGGCGAGGCCGCCGACAATTTCCTGATCCGCGGTACGCCTTATAATCGCGGCTCGATCCTGAAGATGCTGCTCGACAAGGGCGTACAGGAGGTTGGCGATCCCACCCAGTGCCACGCGGTCGCGATCGATGCCCGCGCGCCGAAGTTCGACGGCGGTATCATCACGCGTCACGACTCCGTGGTGTTCGGCATCGTCGTCAACAAGCATGCCCAGCGCTTCTACGATGAGGGTGAGGACATCTGGCCGAAGCGCTACGCGATCTGGGGCCGGCTGGTCGCGGCGCAGCCCGACCAGATCGCCTACATCATCTTCGATTCCACCGTCGTCACCAGCTTCATGCCGACATTGTTTCCGCCGATCGCGGGACAGACGGTGGCCGAGCTCGCGAGCAAGCTGGATCTTGAACCGGCCGCATTGGAGAAGACCGTCGCCGAATTCAACGCGGCGGTGCGGCCGGGCACTTTCGACCACACCATCCTCGACGATTGTCGCACCGAAGGCATCACGCCAGCCAAGACGCATTGGGCGCGCAAGATCGAAACGCCGCCTTATCTCGCCTATCCTGTGCGGCCGGGTATCACCTTCACTTATCTCGGCACGCGCGTGACCAAGGAGGCGCGGATGCTGATGGCCGACGGCAAGCCGTCCGCGAACATGTTCGCCGCCGGCGAGATCATGGCCGGCAACGTGCTCGGCAAGGGTTACGCCGCCGGCATGGGCATGACCATCGGCAGCGTATTCGGGCGGATCGCAGGACGGGAAGCGGCGAAACATGCACGGAACTAGGATTCTTGACGAAGCCGACCGCCTGATGACGGTCTGCAATTCCTGCCGCTATTGCGAGGGTCTTTGCGCGGTGTTTCCGGCCATGGAGATGCGCCGCGCCTTCTCCGACGGCGACCTCAACTATCTCGCCAATCTCTGCCATGCCTGCGGCGCCTGCTACGTCGACTGTCAGTTCTCGCCGCCGCACGAATTCAACGTGAATGTTCCGAAGACACTCGCGGTCGCGCGCGCCGAGTCATACGCGGCCTATGCCTGGCCAAAGGCGCTGTCCGGCGCCTTCGCGCGCAACGGGCTGGTCATCAGCATCGTGGCCGCGCTCAGCATGGCGGCCTTCATTTTCGGCTTCGCGGCGCTGAATGATAGCAGCGTGCTTTTCGGCGTGCACACCGGCCCCGGCGCTTTCTACAGACTGATGCCGCACAACGCGATGGCCGCGCTGTTCAGCGCTGCCTTCCTCTTTGCGATCCTGGCGCTGGTCATGAGCGTGCGCGCATTCTGGCGCGAGATCGGCACGCCGATCGGCGGCCGTGCCGACGGTGGCTCCATCTTCCGGGCGATCCGTGATGCCGGCGAGTTGCGCTATCTCCATGGCGGCGGCGTCGGCTGCTACAACGAGGACGACAAGCCGACCGACCGGCGCAAGCTTTTCCATCATTTGACGTTCTACGGCTTCCTGCTGTGCTTTGCCGCGACGTCGGTGGCGACGCTGTACCACTATCTGTTCGGCCGTGAGGCGCCGTATCCCTGGTGGGATCTGCCCGTGGTGCTGGGTACACTCGGTGGCATCGGCCTCATCGTCGGTCCGGTCGGCCTGTTCGCAGCCAAGATGCAGCGCGATCCGGCGTTGCTCGACGAGATCAGCTACGGCATGGATGTCGGCTTCATCGCCATGCTGTTCCTCACCGGCCTTACCGGGATGCTGCTTCTCTTCTTGCGCGAGACCTCGGCGATGGGGCCGCTGCTGGCGCTGCATCTCGGCGCAGTCTTCGCGCTGTTCATCACCATGCCCTATGGCAAGTTCGTGCACGGCATCTATCGCTTCGCAGCGCTGGTGCGTTACGCGCGGGAGCGACGCAGCGAAACCGGCTCTTGAGGGGCACGCAGGGCTAACGTATCCCTTGAGCAGTTCGTGCAATGCCCGTATCGCTTGGGAGCCAGCGCTCATGTACATGTTTCTGCCATTTCTACTGGCGCTCGCAAGCTGCGCCTGCGTCTGGCGCTCGCGCGCGGGGCTGAGCTACGCGCTCTGGAGCGCAACGATCGTCGTTACCGTCGCATGGTTCTTTCACCACGCGACCGATCCGCTCAAATTCTCCTTCTGACGGTGTCGCGATGCCGAGCCGACAACCGGTCGCCACGATCCTGAACATGCTCGGATTGCTCGGGATCTCGCTGATCCTGACCGTCGCGTTCTTCTATCAGCTTGCGCGTGGCGAGTTGCCATGTCCGCTATGCCTGCTGCAACGCGCCGGGTTCATCGCAATCGGCATGGGCTTTCTGTTTAACATGCAGTTCGGTGAACGCCTGTCACATTACGCGATGGTCCTCATCGCCAGCCTCGTCACCGGCGTCATCTCGATGAGGCAGGTGTCGCTGCATCTCGCCCCCGGTGATCCCGGATATGGCTCGACGCTGCTGGGCCTGCATTTCTACACCTGGGCGCTGATCGCGGCCGTCGGTGTTATCTGCTATGTCGCCCTTGTCTTTGTCCTGAAGGACATGAGCGGGAAGCGAGACGGAGATGTGCCCCTCCATCGGCTGGCATCCAACGCGGTCTTTGCGATCTTCGCTTTGCTGGTTGCCGCAAATCTCCTCTCTACCGTGCTGGAGTGCGGGGCAGGCCAGTGCGACGACAACCCGGTCCGTTATCTCCTGCTCAAGTGAGCGGCGCGGTGCGGAAGTGGCCTTCGCGCAGGAAGGCGATCGTGTGGGCAATCGCGATGGCGTTGCGCGGCAGCCCGGTATGAGACGCCTTCACGACGATATGGTCGGTCATACCGGTGAGCATCGCGCTCTGAACCGAGACCCGTCCGTCATTCGGTTTCGGCAGAACGAACAGACCGGCGACGGGATCGATGAAGCGGCTGCCCGCGATCACGCCGACGGGATAGTCCACGTCAGGGAGAGCGTCCGGCCGGCGCGCTGTCGTGAGCTCGAGCCCGGCCGGCCCGTAGAACGCGCGGTAGAATCGAGACCCGCTCAGGAGATCGGCGACCTCGCTGCCGCCATTCGGCGTTCCCAGCATCACGACACCGCCAAGGCGCGAGGGCCGGTACTTCGCGATACAGGCGCGCACCACGAGACCACCCATCGAGTGGGCGACGAAATGGAGCGGGGCCTCTCGCCCGGCGAAGCGGGCGATCGCCGGATGAATATCGTCAGCGAGCGCTGCGATTGGCTTCGTACGGCTCGCGTACGCGATGTTGAGCGTTGCGAACCCGGATGTCTGGAGCGCTCGCTCAAGCCTCTTTAGCGATGAGGAGGTGCGCGCGATGCCATGAAGCAGAACCACTCCCGGGCATTGCGCGCTGTTCATTTCAGGCGCCTCGCGCATCTCTGTTACGCAACCTCGCGCTCCGGCGAACACGCCTGCTCACGCGCCATCGTCGTTGCGGTGACGTAATCGGTCTTGCCGGTGCCGAGCAGCGGCACCTTGTCGACGACCATGATCGTTGCCGGCACGGTCAGTTCGGAGGCGCCGATCGCCTTGGCTTGAACTTGCATTGCACTGCGCTCGGCGGTCTTTTCCGTCGTCAGCAGCACGATGCGCTCGCCCTTGCGCTGATCGGGGATCGATACGGCGACCGAGGCGGCCTGCGGCCATAGCGTCGTCGCGATGCTCTCGACTGCCGACAGCGAGACCATTTCGCCGGCAATCTTGGCGAAGCGCTTGGCGCGCCCCTTGATGGTGATGAAGCCGGCGGCATCGATCGCGACGATATCGCCGGTGTCGTGCCAACCGTCGGGAAGCACTTCGAGCACGCCGGGATTTTCGGCCCGCAAATAGCCGAGCATCACGTTCGGCCCACGGACCGAGAGACGTCCGCCTTCCTCGATGCCGGGAACAGGATCGAGCTTGCTTTCCATCAGCGGCGACAGGCGGCCGACGGTGCCGGGGCGATTGGCCATCGGCGTGTTCATCGCCAGCACCGGCGCCGTTTCGGTGACGCCATAGCCTTCGAGGATGCGGATGCCGTAGCGCTCCATGAACACCTGGCGAGTGCGATCCTTGACCGCCTCGGCGCCGGCGATCACCAGGCGCAGGGTGCGGAAGTCGTAAGCGTGCGCCGAGCGGGCGTAGCCGGTGAGGAACGTGTCGGTGCCGAACAGGATCGTTGCTCCGGTCTGGTAGATCAGCTCCGGCACGATCCGGTAATGCAGCGGCGAGGGGTACATGTAGATCGGAATGCCCGCGAGCATTGGCATCATCATGCCGCCGGTGAGGCCGAAGGAGTGGAACACCGGCAGTACGTTGAACACCTTGTCGTTGGCGTTGGCGTCGACCCGCGCCAGCGCCTGCGCCGCGTTGGCGAGGATGTTGCGGTGGGACAGCACCACGCCCTTGGGCGTGCCTTCGGAGCCTGAGGTGAACAGCACCACGGCTGGGTCGTTGGCCTGGCGAACGACGCGCGGCGCGGTGCCTGCGAGCAGGCCGTTGATCTTGTCGGCCGTGCCGATCGAGGCGCGGACGTCTTCGAGATAGACGATTCGGGCTTCGGCCGAGATCGCGGCCATCAGCTTGCCCAGCTTACCCTTTTCGATGAAGGCCTTCGAGGTCAGCACGGTCTTGACCTGCGCGGCCTTCATGGCGGCGAGCACGCTGACCGGGCCGGCCGAGAAATTGAGCATCGCCGGGACCCGGCCGATGCTCTGCAGCGCCATGAACACGACGGCGACGCCTGCGGAGTTCGGCAGCAGCACGCCGACATTCTCTCCGGCCGAGGTGCCGGTCTCGAGCTTGCGGCTCAGGACCTGCGCGCCGAGGATCAGCTTGCGATAGGTCAGCTTGGTGCCGAGTGCATCCTCGACGACGACCTTGCCGGTGTCGCGGTCGCGATAGGCGTGCCCGAGCGCTTCGAACAACGAGTGATCGAGCATCGCATTCTTCACCAGAGCATCGATCATCACGTCCTGGAGCGCGGCGCCGGCGGCGTTGCGGCGCGCCTTGCCCTTCAGCTGCTCGTCGACCGGCAGCTTGACCGGCGGCAGGATCGTGACCGTCACGCGCGGAAACCAGGAGCGCTTGATCTGGCTGGAGTTGAGGTAGCTGAGATGCGAGCGTTGCGCGCCCTCGATGCGTACAGGCACGACGACGGCATCGGCCTTGTCCGCGATCATGGCGGTGCCGTCATAGACCTTCATCAGCGAGCCGGAGACGGTGATGCGTCCCTCCGGGAAGATCACGACCGGCTCGCCAGCGGCGACGAGCTTGATCAGGTCGCGTGCGGCCAGCGGCTTGCTCGGGTCCACGGTGTAGTGCTTGACCACGCGCAGGAACGGCCTGGCCCACCAGGCCTTGGCGATACCGGTATCGACCGCGAAACTTGCATCGATCGGCAGCACGGCGTGCAGCAGCGGGCCGTCGATCAGGCTCACATGGTTCGGCGCGATCAGCATGCGCGTACCCGGAGGCGGCAGGTTCTCCAGCCCGCGCACCTCGGTGCGGAACAGCGCGCGGAACAGGAGTCCGCCGAAATCGCGCACGCCCTCCTTGCCCCATTTCGTCAGTACGAACCAGACAGCGCCGAAGCTGGCGATGCCGAGTCCGAAGAAGATCCAGCCGACATGCAATCCGCCCGCCTGCAGCAGCGCGACGAAGAGGGAGCCCACCACCATGAAGGCGGCCTGCAGCACGTTGCCGGCGGCGATGATGCGGGCGCGCTCGTCCGGCTCCGACCAGGCCTGCACGGCGGCGAAGGAGGGAACGACGAACAGTCCGCCGCCGAAGGCAAAGGCGACGAAGTCGGCCAGCATGCGCAAGCCGGTGAACGAGGTTGCGAAGTCTACCGCGGCGATGTCCTGGCCCTTGGTGACCACTGCGACGGCCCAGGCGAGATCAAGGCCGGCGCAACTCATGATGATGGCGCCGATCGGCACCAGTGCGAGGTTCGGCCGAACGTGGCTCAGGCTGGCCGCGAACAGCGAGCCGATCGCAATGCCGATCGCGAAGATCGCAAGGCACAGGGTCACCACGCCTTCGCTGCCGCCGACCACGTCCTTGACCAGCGCCGGCAGCAGCGACAGCACGATGGCGCCGACCAGCCAGAACCAGGAGACGATCACTGTGCCGTCCCACAGCCGGTGGTCGGCGTGCAGCGTCCTGAGCAGGCTGAGCGTCGAGGTCCAGGGATTGGCATCGACGGGCAGATCGGGCGCGGAGGGCGTTGTTTGCGGAATGCGGGACGCGAAGGCCCAGGACAGCAGGGCCAGCAGGACCACGGCCGATGCGACCCAGCCCATATGAGCAGAGCCTGCCACGAACTGGCCGCCCGCGACCGTGCCGAGCAGGATGGCCATGAAGGTCGCGCCTTCGACCAGCGCGTTGCCGCTCGCGAGCTCGCCGAGTTCGAGCTGGTCCGGCAGCATGGCGTATTTCACGGGGCCGAACAGGGCGGCGATGATGCCGAACAATGCGAGCGCGGTGAACAGCAGCGGCACCGAATGCATGAGGAAGCCGGCGGCGGCAAAGCTTGCTGCGAAGATCTCGGCGAATTTCAACCGCCTGGCGACGACCGATTTGACGTATTTGTCGGCGAGCTGGCCGCCGAGGCCGGACAGGATGAAATAGGGAAAGATGAAGACGGCGCCTGCCACCGTCACAAGCGCATCACCATGGCCGGTCGCGACGCTGTAGAGCAGGATGATGACGAGTGCGTTCTTGAGCACGTTGTCGTTGAGCGCCGAGAAGAATTGCGCCCAGAACAGCGGCGCAAAGCGGCGTGACGACATCAAATTCCTGATCATGATCAGTCCTGTTTTGGGAAGGCAGAGTGAGGTTGTTACGTTGCGGATCGAACGTCCCGACCGGAAGAGTGTGGGGAGCGATGGCAGGGTGACAATTGTCGCGGCCCTGCCGTGTCCCCTCGATCCCTCTCCGACCCTGTTGGTCTCGAACTGATGTCGTTAGGTTCGCAAATATCCGGCCGCGCGGCCCTGGTGTCCGACAGCAATGCCGGGCTGGCCGGATATTGCCCGGGGCGAGGAGGAAAAGCCGAACAGCATCTTTTGACATCAGCGAAGTCGGCCACGAATGTCCGGACACAATAAGGCTACTGTTGCATCCGGCCCTCGCAATGGAATGGATGCGCACGTGCGAAAGCCTCTCCTCAGGTGAGATGAGCGAGATGGCGGAAGGGATTGAGGCAACCAAGCAGGCTGAAGCGGCGGCCTCCGCGACGGGCGCGGCTCGCCCGCCACATCCGGAAGGTCGCGCGGCGCTCGGCGAGCACACCGGCAATGTCGCAGGCATTGGCGATGCGATCGATCGGTGCCGTGGCGAACCGCAGCAGGGCGCGGCCAAATCCGGTCACGAGAGCCGCGGCGTCATCAATGAAGGCGGAGGCGACATCAACAGCAAGGGTTTGCATTTTGCAGGTCTCCGGGTTAGTTTGAACAATGTTCACGTTGGTAGCTCAAGAATGAACAATGTTCAAGATGAATCGATAAGGGATCGGAAAAAAAATCGGCGCCGGCTCCAGATCCTGGAGATCGCCCGAGGCATTATCGCGGCTAAGGGATTGAGATCGTTGAAGGTTCGAGATGTAGCCGAAGCCGCCGGCTGCTCCGTCGGCAGTGTCTATAATGAGTTCGGCGACTTCGACGGGGTGATCCTGACCGTCAACCGCGAGACGGTGCAGGCGCTGACGACGCGCCTCGGCGGCGTTTCGGCCGAAGATCCGGTGCGCCAGCTGTACGGCCTTGCCGAGACCTATCTCGACTTCTTCGCCGAGCACGCCAATCTGCTGCGCTCGCTGTTCGAGCATCGGATGGAGGATGACCGTCCTTATCCTGACGATATCCTCCAGATGGTGATGGACGCCTTCGCGTTGATGCACCCGCCGCTGGTGCGGGTGCTCCCAGATGCGGATGACGTGAAGCTCGCCCTGCTGTCGCGCACGCTATTTTCCGCGGTGCACGGGATCATCTCACTCGGCCTCGAAGAGCGCATGGTCGCCGTACCGCCGCAGATGCTGCGCCAGCAGGTTAAGCAATTCCTCGACGCGCATCTCGTCGGTCTCGGGATCCTGCCGACACGGTGATGGCGTCGGTTACTCTTAGGCGCGGGCGGCCTCGCGCGGCCTTGGGGCGACGAGAACGACGTCCGGTTTCCCGTTGTCGACCTGAACCCGGTTGCGGCCCTTTTCCTTGGCGCGATAGCAGGCGGCGTCCGCCTGACGCATCGCTTGCTCGAGCGTGGTGTTGCCATCGGCAATGCAGGCAACGCCAATGCTGGCGGTCACAGCAAAGCAGCGATCATCCCAGGCGAAGTTGAACAGTTCGAGCGACCGCCGCAGCCGCTCGGCGATATCGACGGCGTCGCATGGCGGACATTGCGGCAGGATCAGGCCGAATTCGTCACCGCCGAGCCGGGCGACCAGATCGCGTGGCCGCCGGTCCTGCAGCAGCAGGCGCGCGACCTGACACAGCAGCCGATCGCCGGCGAGATGGCCGCAGCTGTCGTTGACGCCCTTGAACTGGTCGAGGTCGAGCAGGATCAGGCTGAGGGAGCCTTCGCTGCGAGCATCGAGCTCGCCCTGCAGGCGCGCCTCGAAGGCTCGCCGGTTCGCGATACCTGTCAGCCAATCATGCGAGGCTTGAAAGGCGAGGCGATCCTTTTCCGCATGCAATGCTTCCTCGAAAGCCTGCCTTTGCAGCACCAGTCGCCGCGTATGCCAGATCAGGAGCAGGATCAAGGTCGCGGCGGTCGCGATGTTCAGCCAAGTCAGAGTCAGTTTGATGGTGCGAGAGCCTTCGCCGAGGACGGTTGAGAACCGCTCGGCATGCCCGGTGAACTGCCTGTTCAACTCCGAGAGCCGTGACGAGAGGAACTGGCGGCGGCCGCTGTCTGTGATGGGGCCGTCCTTCAGTTCACTCCGGATGACTTCACCGAACACGCCGAGCTCCAGCAGCATGGGATCGGTGGCTGCCCATTCCCGAATCGCTTCGCGGAGGAAGCTGACCCGGTTGAAATAGCGGAACAGCCAGATCAGGTCGGGAACGTCATCGGGATGGTTGCCGCCTTGCAGGAAGCCGATGCGCGCGGTCTCGATGTCGACCGGATCGCTCTCGAGCGCCCATCTTGCATATTCGTCGCCGATGGGGACGGCGAGCGAGGTCCGGTATTGTGCGAACTGGCCGGCTTCGCCCGAATGCAGATAGAGATTGAGGAAATAGACGGCGTTCTTCTGCGAACGCGACCACATCGCCTCGCCCGCGACATAGGCGCGAACCGATGACATCACCTCGAGGCTGAATCCGGCGATCGCCGCCTGCAGCACGACGACCATCACGAACGGCGAGACGAGTTTGATCGCGTGAAGGAAGCTGCGTTCCTTCGCCGAGGTTGCTGTTCTGCGAAACACTGCGTTCCCCAAATCACTCAACGACCCAGCCGATCGTTCGGCTGATAACGCGAACCATGCGGGAATGCTGCTTAACTCCACATGAGAAAGCCGCGAGATCGTCTCGGAGGGTGAAAGCACCGCGAAACAGATGCGTATAGATCGTCGAAAATGCTACTCAGCCCGAACCGCGCCGCATTGGCGTGCCGATGCCGAGAATCCGGCCTTTTGCGATCCACGCGATTGAGAGAATTTGGTCGGATCCTAGACCAGCACCGGCTTGCGTACGCGGCCGGCATCGCCGAACACACGCAAGTACCGCTCGATCTCCGAGGGTATGCCGGTCGCCTTCTCCGGGTTGTCGGAGAGCTTGACGGCCGGATGTCCGTCGACCGACGACACCTTGCAGACCAACGAAATGGGATCGAGGTTGAACGAGCCGTCGGGCGCGCAGCCGACGAAATCGTTGGTGAGGTTGGTGCCCCAGCCGAACGAGAGCCGCACCCGGCCCGCGAAGTGGTGATAGGTCTCCTCGATCGACCCGACGTCCATCGCGTCGGAGAACACGAGCAGCTTGTCCTTGGGATTGCGACCTTTCTTCTGCCACCAGGCAACGATCTCCTCGCCCGCCTGGATCGGCGGCGCGCTGTCGGGGCGGAAGCCGGTCCAGTCGGCCACCCATTCCGGCGCATCGCGCAGGAACGCCTTGGTGCCGAAGGCGTCCGGCAGCGCGATCAGCAGATTGCCGCCATAGGTTTGGCGCCACTGGTCGAGAATCCGATAGGGCGCCCAGCGCAATTCCTCGTCGTCCCTGGCGAGCGCGGCCGCGACCATCGGCAACTCGTGCGCGTTGGTGCCGATCGCTTCGAGATCGTTGTCCATCGCAAGCAGCACGTTGGAGGTGCCGATGAAGGACGGGCCGAGGCCTTCCTTCACAGCTTCCACACACCAGCGCTGCCAGAGAAAGCCGTGGCGGCGGCGGGTGCCGAAGTCGGACAACCGCAAATTCTCCAGCTTGCGCAGCCGCTCCACCTTGGTCCACAGCTTGGCCTTGGCGCGGGCATAGAGCACGTCGAGCTCGAAGCGGCCGCGGTCCTTCATGGCCGAACGTGAACGCAATTCGTTGAGAATGGCGAGCGCTGGAATCTCCCACATCGTGGTGTGGGTCCACGGCCCGTGGA
The DNA here is from genome assembly GCF_900115265.1 of Bradyrhizobium sp. Ghvi. Lineage (GTDB taxonomy): Bacteria > Pseudomonadota > Alphaproteobacteria > Rhizobiales > Xanthobacteraceae > Bradyrhizobium. The sequence goes on from NZ_FOVU01000010.1 coordinate 168,721, forward strand.
AATGCAGCTCGTACTGGCCCTCGACCTTGCGCAGCTCGTATTCGGGAAGGCGAAATTCGGCGAGCCAGCGGATGAAGTCCGCCGAAAACATGTGGGTCTTGCCGTAGAACGTGTTGCCGGCGAGCCAGATCAGCTCCTTCTTGGAGAAGCGGATGGTCCGGGCGTGGTCGAGCTGGGCCCGCAGCTCGCCCTCGTCGATAATCTCGGCGAGGCGCACATGGCGCGAGCGGTTGATGACCGAAAATGTCACTTTCTGATCCGGATATGATTCCCGAATCATCTGTAACATCAGTAGCTTATAGAAGTCAGTATCGAGCAGGCTGCGGATGATGGGATCCAGCCGCCAGCTGTGATTGTAGGTTCGGCTCGCAATGTCGGTCACTGTCATGACCGAATTCTAGCGTGGCCGCCCGCGCGCAACCAGTGGGTTTGGCGAGGGGCTGGGCATCGCGCGGGCGGCCGTAGCGTGCCGAATACCGGCTCAGCCGCCGGCAGCCGTCGCTGCGACCGTTTCGAGCTGGCTCCGGACCCAGCGATGCGCGGGGTCCTTGTGATAGCGCTGGTGCCAGACCATGAACATCGGCAGCTCGGCCAGCGTGCGCGTGCGTGAGGGCAGTGGTATCAGGGCATGCGCGAAGCCACTCATCGCGCCGGAGGCAAGCAGGCTCGGCATGCTCGCCAACATCTGCGAGCCGCGTAAGAAGGACGGCACACCGGAGAAGCTCGGCACGGAAATGGCGATGTCGCGGTGGAAGCCGTTCGCCGCGAGCCGACGATCGAAATCGAGCCGCTCGTTGTCGGTGTAGACCACGGTGATGTGTCGCGCGGCGAGATAGGCGCTGCGGCCCGCCGGTGCGGCGCGCGCCTTGGGATCGAAATAGCAGACGTAATGATCGCTCAGCAGCCGCTTCTGCACGATGTCGACGCCAACAGGCGGCAGCGGCGTGATCAGGAGGTCGCAGCGATTTTCGCGCAGCATGGCCGGCGAGGGCGATTGCGACGGGATCACGCGCAGGTTCAGGCTCTTCACCTGCGCGGCGACATGACCGAAGAAGCGCGGCAGCAGCAGGTCGCGCTGGAAGTCGTTGGCGGCGATCGTCAGCGAAAGCTGCGCGCTCGGCGGCTCGAACGTGACGCCGCCGGCGAAGCTGCGCATCTCGTCGATCAGCGCGCGCGCCTTCGCGGCCAGCGCCTGGGCATGGGCGGTCGCGACGATGCCGCGGCCGGACTTCGCGAACAGGGGATCTCCGGCGATCCGCCGCAGCTTGTTCAGCCCATGACTCACGGCCGACTGCGTCAAGCCGAGACGCGTGGCGGCTGATGTCACCGAGCCCTCCTCCAGCACGGCGAGGAACAGTTCGAGGGCGTGGCCGTCGAGGGCCAAATGATCGATTTCTTTCATGCTATGCATTATAATTGATCTATTTATTTGTGGAATAGCCCGGCCCATGATCTCGCCAACACGCCGCGCCAGGACCGGTCGCGGTCACAGGGAGAGACACCGCCGATGAATGCCCAGGCACCAGCCTTGCGCGATCCCCGCCTCAACCGCCCCGAGCCCTTGACGTCGCCGCTCGGCGATGGGGGCTTCTTCCAGCGCGACCGCTCGATCCATCCGCCGGCCTACGCGCCTGGCTATAAAACCTCGGTGCTGCGTTCTCCGCGTCAGTCGCTGTTGTCGCTGGAGAATTCGGTCTCGGAAATCACGGGGCCGGTGTTCGGCCACAACGATCTCGGCCCGCTCGACAATGATCTGATCCGCAACTACGCCAAGGACGGCGATCCCGTCGGCGAGCGCATCGTCGTCCATGGCCGTGTCCTGGACGAGACCGGCCGCGGCGTGCCGAACACGCTGGTCGAGTTCTGGCAGGCCAATGCCGGCGGCCGCTACCGGCACAAGAAGGATACGTATCTGGCGCCGATCGATCCCAATTTCGGCGGTTGCGGCCGCGCGCTGACGGACGACACCGGCTACTATTATTTCCGCACCGTCAAGCCGGGGCCCTATCCCTGGCGCAACTACGTCAACAGCTGGCGCCCGGCCCATATCCATTTCTCGGTGTTCGGCTCGGGCTTTGCGCAGCGGCTGATCACGCAAATGTACTTCGAGGGCGATCCCTTGATCCCGATTTGCCCGATCCTGACGACGATCCCGGACAAGGACGCGCTCGATCGCCTCGTCGCGCCACTCGACCTCAACGCCTCGACGCCGTTCGACTCGCTCGCTTATCGCTTCGACATCGTCCTTCGCGGTCAGCGCTCCACCTATTTCGAAAATCGCACCGCCGGGAATTGAGATCCATGCCGCAGCCGCTCAACTATCTCAAGGAAACCGCCTCGCAGACCGCCGGGCCCTACGTCCATATCGGCCTGATCCCGGCCATGGCGGGCTTCGACATTTTCGAGAAGAACTTCTCCAACGTGCTGGTGACGCCGAACACGCAAGGCGAACGCATCACGCTCGAAGGCAAGGTGCTCGACGGCACCGGCACGCCGCTGCGCGACGTCCTGCTGGAGATCTGGCAGGCCAATGCGGCCGGCCGCTACAACCATCCGGCCGATCGTTCGGCCGGCGCGCTGGATCAGGACTTCCGCGGCTGGGGCCGCGCGGGCTCCGATTTCGAGAGCGGGCTGGTGACTTTCGAGACCATCAAGCCCGGCGCGATCATTGACAAGGCGGGTCGCAAATGCGCGCCGCACGTCAACGTCTGGATCGTCGCGCGCGGCATCAACATCGGATTGAACACGCGCCTCTATTTCTCGGATGAAGAGGCCTCCAACGCCGCCGACCCGGTGCTCAACCTGATCGAGCAGCCGGTGCGACGGGCGACCTTGATCGCAAAGCGTGGCGAACGTGCCGGCAAGGTCGTGTATTCCTTCACGATCAATTTGCAGGGGCCTGAGGAGACGGTGTTCTTCGACGTCTGACGAACTGGCAGCCGTCCGCCAGGATCATACGACCCGGTCGCTTCGGTTGATCGTTCCGCGGGTGAGGAATTGCGGTGGCTGCTGACGTATCTCGCGCGGTCCTGGTCGTTCGGCCGGATCGCGCCCAATCTTTGGTTTCAGCTCTGCCAGATCAATGAAGACGTCCGCCTGCCGGCGCAGCTCGTCGGCCACCATCGGCGGGTGGGTGACGAGCGTCGAGACCACCGCCACACGGACGCCGCGCCGCTGCACGGCCTCCACCAACGACCGAAAGTCCCCATCGCCGGAGAACAGTACGATCTGGTCGACATGGCCGGCGAGCTCCATCGCGCTCACTGCGAGGTCAACATCCATGCTGCCCTTGACTTTGCGGCGGCCGGTGGTCGCATCGATGAATTCTTTCGTCAGCTTGGTGACGACGGTGTACCCGTTATAGTCGAGCCAATCGATCAACGGGCGGATCGACGAATATTCCTGATCTTCTATGACGGTCGTGTAATAGAAGGCCCGCAGCAGGGTACCGCCCTCCTGAAATTCGCCGAGCAGACGCCGGTAATCGATGTCGAAGCCGAGTGCCTTGGAGGTCGCATACAGATTCGAGCCATCGATGAAGAGCGCGATCTTCGGCCAGGACATAATGCTCAAATCCCCAATTCCCCATGGAAGCCGCTAGGTACCGTCGGGGTCCTGCGGGCCCAGATGAAACATCGAAAATCGACAATCGCCCGTTGAAAAAGCGGCGCAGACGACCCGACAGGGTGTGGCCGTCTTGCGCCAAAGGCTATGGGAGGTCCATGCCACCAGCGCCGGGGCGCCGAATGCAGCCACGCTAAGGCCTGTGCGTTTCATGCTCAATTGTACGGAGGTAAAGAGCGTCTATCCAAAGGGTGGATCGCTCCATACGAAGGTAGGTGGGCGATCTGCCAGCCTGGGTCCCTGCCTAGTTCGCCGCGTGACCTGCGACCAAAGTCTAGCGAGGCGAACTTCGTTCGTTGGGAACCAAAGCCTCTCCGGAACGATTCCATCAGCATATCCTCGCGGAGAGGTGCCCCATGAGCAGTCTGAAAGAGCGCGAAACCGCCCCTGACGTCTACAATCTGTTTCTCGCGGCGGTTCTCTTTCTATCGCCGTGGCTGTTCAAGCTGACGAACAGCCAGGGCAAGATCGACCTCTGGATCACGAGCGCAATCATCGTCGTGCTCTCGCTCGCCGCCATCATCGCCTACCGCGATTGGGAGGAGTGGATCAATGTCCTGATGGGCGTCTGGCTGATTGCCTCGCCCTGGCTGCTCGGATTTCCGCATACCCGCGCGATGCATCTGAGCATTGGTTTCGGCATCGTCATCGTGCTTCTGGCCTTGCTTGACCTCTTCCTGCACTACGAGAAGAGGCATCCGGAGGATATGTCCGCAGAGTCCGGGCACGAGGCGGCACGACAGTAGCGCGCTACTCTCCGCCGTGGAGCTGTGCGCGAAAGGCGCTCGGCGAAAGCCCGGTGGCGGCAGCATAGACCCGGCTGAAATAAGCGGGGTCCTCGAAGCCGAGTGCGTAGGCGATCGTCGAGACCGGCAGGTTGGTGTAGACGAGGTTGCGCCGCGCTTCGCGGATCAGCCGGTTCAGGATCAGGTGCGAGGCGGTGTCGCCGGTCGCCGCGCGCGTGATGCGGTTGAGATGCGTCGGCGTGATCGCGAGCGCCTTGGCGTAGTCCGCCACGGTCCAGCGCTCCAGATGATGCTGTTCGAGCTGGGCCTCGAAACGACGGAATAGATATGACTCTGCGCTGCCGCCGCTGCCACTCTCGCCCGTGAGCGCACGTGCCACGAGACCGATCATCGCCGCCGATAATGCACGCAGCACATGCGCACGGCCGAAATCGCGCGCGGCATGCTCGGCGAAGATCTGCTTCATCGTGGCGCGGATCTGCGACGTGCCGCGCACCACGGCCGATCTCGACAGCACGCCGCGCAGCCCCTCGGCGGCAAGTAGCGCCTCGTCCAGCATTTCCGCAGCGATGGTCAGCACCCAGCCCTGGGTTCCCGGAATGAAACGGAAGCCGTGGACATGACCGACCGGCACGTTGACGATCTGCATCGGCTTCAAGGGCACCACGCGTCCGTCGAGCGTCGCTTCGCCGCCGCCGCGCTCGATCAGCAGCACCTGGTGCAGCCGCGCATGTCGGTGTACGGCAAGGGTCCAGTCATGCAGCACCGAGCGGGACGCGATCGTCTCGCAATGGACGACGTCGGGCAGGTCGCCGGCCTCGCCGAACAGGTTGTAGACCCGGATGGCCGGGGCGGGGGCTGTGGTTCTCATGTTCGAATAATACAAGACAATGGCGAAAGCCTCCATCGGTCTGGGCCGTGGAATCTGCAAAAAAGTGCCGACGGGAGGACGGAAAAATGAAAGTACAGGTCTGTATCATCGGTGGCGGCCCGTCCGGGCTGCTGTTGTCCCAGCTCTTGCACCTGAAGGGCATCGATACGGTCGTGTTGGAAAAATCCAGCCGCGACCACGTGCTGTCCCGCATCCGTGCCGGCGTGCTCGAGCACGGCTTCGCCAGGCTGATGCGCGAAGCGCAATGCGGCGAGCGGATGGACCGCGAGGGCGAGATCCACAATGGATTCGAGATCGCGCATGACGGCGTGCTCTCCCATGTCGATCTGCACAAGCATTCCGGTGGCAATTCGGTGCTGGTCTATGGTCAGACCGAGTTGACGCGCGACCTCTACGAGGCGCGCGACCGTCTCGGCGGCAAGGTGGTGCACAACGCCGAAGATGTGAGGCCGCATGATCTGACGTCGGACCGGCCCTACGTCACGTATCGCGCAAACGGCGCGACCATCCGGGTCGACTGCGACTACATCGTCGGCGCCGATGGCTTCCACGGCGTCAGCCGCAAATCGATCCCGAAGGACGTGCTGCGCGAATATGAGAAGGTCTATCCGTTCGGCTGGCTAGGGGTGCTGTCGCGCACCAAGCCGGTCTCTCCCGAGCTGATCTATGTGAAGCACGAGCGTGGCTTTGCGCTTTGCTCGCTCCGCTCACAGGTGCTGAGCCGGTACTACGTCCAGGTGCCCCTCACTGACAAAGTCGAGGACTGGTCGGATGACGCATTCTGGGCCGAGCTGAAACGTCGCTTGCCGAGCGAGGTCGCCGCGCGCCTTGTCACGGGTCCCTCGATCGAAAAGAGCATCGCGCCGCTGCGCAGCTTTGTCGCCGAGCCGATGAGCTATGGCCGCCTGTTCCTCGCCGGCGATGCCGCCCATATCGTGCCGCCGACCGGTGCGCGTGGGCTGAACAGTGCCGCTTCCGACATCTACTATCTCTACCATGCGATGCTGGCGCATTATCAGGATGGCGATGATTCCGGGCTGAAGGGCTATTCCGCCAAGGCGCTGGCGCGGATCTGGAAGGCGCAGCGCTTCTCGTGGTGGATGACGATGATGCTGCACCGCTTCCCCGATCGCTCCGAGTATGAAGACCGGCTCCAGCAGACCGAGCTGGAGTACCTGTTCTCGTCCGAGGCGGCGCAGCGATTGCTCGCGGAGAATTATGTGGGGTTGCCGTTCTGAGCGGTGGCCTCGCAGTCCTGCTGCAGAGGAGGCAAGTAGCGTTACTTTCCTTCCAGCGTATTCACTGGCGTCCAGTCGGGCGCTGGCGGGTGCTCAGCCAGCTCCTGTGCACGCTTGGCGAAATATCGCGACGGCGGATCGTCGCAGGCGTTGCTTTCGAACTGCTCGGCGGCTTTCGCGAAGTCGCGTGCACGCCAGTACGCAAGTCCTTTGGCGTAATTCGCCGCGCGGATGCCTTGCTCCCGGGTCTGCTGGTCCTTCTTCGCGAGCGGCTCGTACACCCTGATCGGCTCGTCGCGACCCTGAACCCTGACCAGGTCGAGTTCGCGCCAGGTGTAGGCGCTGCGGCTCTGGTTCACTGTCATCTCGGACGCCATGATCGCTGTGCCGAAATATTTGTTGGCGCCTTCGAGCCGCGAGGCGAGGTTTACGGTGTCGCTCATGACGGTGTAGTTGAAACGCCGGCGCGAGCCAATGTTGCCGACCACGGCTTCGCCGCTGTTCAGCCCGATGCGGTGGGCAAGGCCGCGCCCCCGAAACGCGGGATGGCTGTCGTTGAGCTCTTCAAGCCGGTCGCGGCATTGCAGCGCGGCGGCGACCGCATTCCGTGCGTGATCGGGATCGTCGGCCGGCGCGCCGAACATCGCGACGATGGAATCGCCGATATATTTATCGACATAGCCGCCGTGCCTTTCGATGATGTCGGTCATGGCGGAGAGATAGTCGTTCATCAGTGCGACCAGCTCGGCCGGCGTCATCTTCTCGGCAATCGAGGAAAAACCGCTGAGGTCCGAGAAGAACATGGTGATGTCTCGCATCTCGCCGCCGAGCATGGGCATCTTGCCGGAAGCAACCATGCCGTCGATGACTTCCGGCGCGAGATAGAACGCAAAGCTCTTGCGCAGGAAGCGCTCCTCGCGGTCGGCGATCACGAAACGGTAGCCGATCATCATGGCGAGGGCTGCGAGGCCCGCAAGCACGGGCTCCGTCAGCGGAAGTGCTACGGCATGCGTGAATGTGGCGACGGCGACAGCAGTGTAGGTTACGGTGAGCCCGAGCCAGGCGACCGCCGCGCCGGCCGGAGCCAGCAGGCAGGCCGCGCAGGCGACGATCGTCGCGAACACGATTGCCAGAATCGACCGCAGCGGAGGGCCGAGCTCGACGACGGCATCATGCTCGATCAGGTTTCGCACGGCCGTGGCATGGACGAAGACACCGGCGATCTGGCTGCGGGCGTTTTGCTTAGCGTCCCCCGGCGCGGGCAGGGCGCATCGCGGCGCCGGCGTCCCGTCATATCCGCGGCCCAAATGCATCGAGGTGAGCTTGCGGTCATCGAAGGTAAGAAGGCTGCCCAGCAACACGATCTTGCCGCTGAAGGCGCGGCGGAAGAAGCCGGTATCTCCTTTTTCGACGCAGGCGCGCAAATCGGCGAACGAATAGGTCGGGATGTCGCGGCCCATGCCGCGGAAGTTGAGCGTGAGCGTGTTGGGCACCGCGCTCGGGATCACATAGTCCGACAAACGCGTCACGCCGCTCGGTCCGGTCTCGAGTTTTGCATCGAGCGAGCGCGCCACGAGCTCGACGGCCATGGCGGGCACCGGCTGACCCCCGATCAAAAAGCTCAGCGGCATCCGCCGAATGACGTTATCGGGATCGGTATGGACGTTGAGGGCGCGAATGTTGTTTTTGACCGCCAGTTGCTGCGCGTGATCGGGCCTGTCCGGATGGTCGTTGCGAAGATTCTCACCGAGCACCAGCTTGCCGCCCTCGGAGAGGCGCCGCAGCGCGATCAGATAGTCCCGGTCAAATCCCTTCACACGGCTGCCGAACGACGTATCCCCAAAGGGAATTTCCGACTGCTCGATCAAGCTTGGAAAGATAACGTCGAATCCGATGACCTTGGCGCCGCCGTCGGTGGTGCTGCCGAGCACCCGTCCGATCTCGCGGGTCCATGTCTGCGTCGGCGATCCCTTGAAGGGCGGGGTGTCGTAGGTCTCCCCGTCAATCGCGACGACGACGACCGGCGATGTCGCGGGATCGCGGCGGTCGCCAACCAGCTTCCAGCGCAAGGCCGTGAGAATGTCGAGCGAGAGACCTTGCAGCCTCTGGAGCTGCGGAGACGTGAAAGCCGCGCCGGCAACGAGCGCAATCAGGATCGCCGCAACGATGTCCCGCCTCCCGATCCGCCGCATCGTTGCCGTCGCGGGCCGTCTATTCGAACCGCAGCAGGCGACCGACGATCGGAGTCGGCGACGCTGTCGCGCTGGCGTCGACCTGGAATGCGTAGCGCTTGTTGCCGAGCTTCGCGAGATAGCTGCCGCCCGGGGTCAGCGACTTGCCGGCTTTCGAAAGGTCGTAGAATTTTCTGGCGACCATGACATCATTCTTCAGCGGAAGCGTGATCGTGGGCTCCTGGCCGTCGGTGCGTTCAATCACCAGCGTGCTGCCGCTCTTGGCCTGAATCAGCGGCGCGACGCCGTAGATCGTCGGCAGCCTGGCCGGCGCGCTGCCAGCTTCGGCTCGCACGCTGCGGAACGTGGTGGCCGCGCTCTGGTTCGCCTCGCGTTCGGAGAGTTGCGCGGCGTTGGCATCGCATGGCACTTTGACACGTTGGACGTTGCCGAGTTGCACGGTGCTCTGCTCCGCGCCGACCAGCACGACGCCTTCGGTGATGGTCTCGCGCAGGCAGGATTTGAGATAGCTGAGCGTGATGCCGGCCTTGGGGCCGAGTTTGATGATCTTGCCGGGCGCCACATAGTCCATGAATTCGATGCCCTCGACCTTGCCCTGAACGTCCTCGACAATGGCGGCGGGGGTCCCCGCGACGGCCGGCGCGCTCAGGCAAAGCACGCCGAAGATGGCGCCGATCAGGCTTCTCATGATTTTCTCATCCAGTTCGAACGATATAGGACGCATCCTCGCCCCGGTGCGAGCCTAGCAGAAAACGGGTTGGGTCGTGTGATCAGAATCACTCTTGGTATTGGTGCACCCTGGCAGGAACGGGTTCAAAGCATTGATGGCAGAAAACGACCTTGCGGCAAAACGGGGCCTCAGCCCACGAAGTCGCACCGCCGCAACGGCGTCGGCGCGGTTCTGGTCCGGACGGCTCCCGGTCGCTCCTAACGTAAAGGGCTGGCCGCTCCTGGTGTCTGAAATGGTGCCGTGCCCTGCCGGGGGGCGATGCCCAGCACCTCATCCCAGCGCGACAGAAAGGCTTCGACGCAGGCCGGATCGAACTGCCGTCCCTGGTTCTCGATCAGATAGTCACGCGCCAATTCCAGCGGCATCGGCTCTTTATACGGCCGTCGCGTCGTCAGGGCATCGAAGACGTCGGCGACTGCGACCACGCGCGCCGCGACCGGGATCTCGTCCGCCTTAAGGCCGTTCGGATAGCCGGCACCGTCCCAGCGCTCGTGATGGCCCTTGGCGATTTGCGCGCCGAGCTGGATCAGCTCGCAGCTGGAATCGGCCAGGATATTTTCGCCGATCGTCGCATGGGTGCGGATCACAGCCATCTCGTCGTCGGTCAGCTTGCCCGGCTTGAGCAGGATGTTGTCGGGAATGGCGACCTTGCCGACATCGTGCAAGGGCGCGGCGAGATAGATGTCCCGGCAGAGTCGGGCGGAGAGACCGAGCTGTTCGGCGATGATCCGGCTGTAGCGGGCGACCCGCAGCGTGTGCTCGCCGGTGTCGTTGTCACGATATTCGACCGCGAGCGCGAGCCGCAGGATGATCTCTTCCTCGCGCTCGCCGAGCTTGCGTGTTGCGGCAGCGACCTCACTGGCTAGATGTGCAGCGCGATCGTTTAGCTTACGTACGGCTGCACCAAGCTGAATCAAATTCCGCAGACGCACCGTCATCTCGACGCTCTGAGGTGCCTTGGGCAGGAAATCGGTTGCACCGGCCTGCAGCGCTTCCATTTTGATGTCGTCGGTCTGCCGCGAGGTGATCATCGCGATCGGAATGTCGGTGCAGCCCGGCAGCGTGCGGAGCGCGCGGATGAAGCTGATGCCGTCCATGTGCGGCATTTCGTAGTCGACAAGCACGAGATCGAAGACGCGCTCGCGCGCGCAAGCCAACGCCTCGACGGGATCGAGGAACGCGGTGGCCTCGACGAGGCCTTCCGTTTCGATATGACGTTTCAGGAAATTGAGGACAGAGCGGCTGTCATCAACCAGAAGCGCTTGGGTCAGCATCGGCGGCCGGGCTCGTTCGGATGGCGAGGCGTGATCTCAATGAATAGCCGGCGCGATTTAACGCGGAGCAAATGTCCCGCCGCGGCAAACTGCCTCGACGCTGCTCGCCATGCACGAGGTTTGAGCGGGTCGTGCACGCTTGGATGCATACGCGAAGTTCCGGGGATTGTGACCCGTAGTTGTACGGGCCACTCCATTAGGAGTTTGCATACTCTCCCACGCAGATAGTCATCGCGCGGGATTCGCGCCGTGTGCGCAGCGGAATTTCGAGTCATTTTGGGGGACGAATGTCGTCTGATGTCACTGAGCCGAAGTGGTCCCTACGGCTGCCTGCAGATTGCAGCATCGCTGCGATCCGTAGTGTCTACGACCTGATCCGCGAAGCCTTCGGTCGTCAGGACCGGCTCGAGATCGATTGCTCGAGCGTCGACAAAGCCGATGTGACCTCGATCCAGCTTCTGCTGTCGACCGCCAAGACCGGCGAGGCCCAGGGCCGTCCGGTGGTGCTGACGTCGTTCTCGCAGTCTTTGCGCAACACTCTCCGCCGCGCCGGTTTCGCCAGCGAGGCAATGATCGATCAGCACTTCCCACACAAGAAAGATGGCGTCTAATGGCCACGATCCTCACGGTCGACGATTCTCCCAGCATCCGGCAGATGATCAAGGTCGTGCTCGAGCCGGCCGGCCACAGCGTGATCGAGGCGGGCGACGGCGCGCAAGGCCTCGCCAAGGCGCAAGCCGGCAAGCTCGATCTCGTCATCACCGACCTCAATATGCCTGTCATGAACGGGCTCGAGCTGATCAAGGCGCTGCGCAAGCTGCCGAGCGCGGTCGGCATGCCCATTGTGTTCCTGACCACCGAATCCAACGACACCGTGAAACAGGAAGCCAAGAGCGCAGGCGCCACCGGCTGGATCACAAAGCCCTTCAAGCCCGAGCAACTGCTCGCAGTCGTCGCAAAACTGGTGCGCGCATGAGTGCGATGGACCCGACCGAAATCTTCCGCCAGGAAGCGAGCGAGCTATTCGAGGTTCTGGAAGGAGCCCTGCTCGACCTCGGTCAGCGTCCCGACGACCGCGAGCTGGTCGATTCCGCATTTCGCGCCCTGCATACCATCAAGGGCTCCGGCGCCATGTTCGGCTTCGACAAGGTCGCCTCCTTCACCCACGAATTCGAGACCGCCTTCGATCGCGTGCGCAAGGGCGAGATCAGGCCGACCCAGGAGCTGATCTCCGTCGCGCTCGCCGCCAAGGACTATATCCGCGCGCTGATCGAGGATCCGCAGTCGACCGACGATATCATCGGTGAAGCCATCCTCGACGACCTCAAGCGCTTCGTATCGCCGGATCGGCCGGCCGCTCCCCTCGCCGAGCTCGCGGAAGCGCCGCTCGTGCCCGCCGAGAGCAAGCAGGCCGGTTGGCACCTCTTCCTGGAATTCGAGTCCCACATTCTGCGCAACGGCTCGAATCCGCTCGATCTGCTGGAAGATCTCTGCAAGCTCGGCCCCTGCTTCGTCGTGCCGATCACCGACGGTGTTCCGTTCCTTGACGAGATGGAGCCGGAAGACTGCTATCTGAAGTGGGACGTCAAGCTGCACGCGGCCTGCGACAAGGCCGCGATCGACGACGTCTTCATGTTCGTCTCGGACGAAATGAAGCTGACGTTTTCGCCGCTGGAGCATGTCGAGGCGGCTGCGCCGGCACCGCTGTTGCAGCTCCTCGACGAGGGGTTGGCCCTGGCGGCCGAGATACCGGCACTGGCCGTCGATGCCGTTGCCGTCCCCGTTGTCGAGCAGCCCCTCGCAAAGGCGGAGCCCAAGCCGCAAGCGAAGCCGGAAGTCAAAGTCGAATCGAAGGTCGAACCCAAGACGGAAGCCAAGACCGAACCCAAGACCGAACCCAAAACCGAACCCAAGGCAGAAGCCAAGCGCGACGATCGCGGCATCGCCACCGTCCGCGTCCAGGCCGAGCGCCTCGACGAGCTGATGGACCGCGTCGGCGAGCTCGTGATCGCGCAGGCGCGCCTGACCCAGCTCGCATCTGCAGGTTCAGACCTCTCGATCAAGATGATCGCCGAAGAGATCGAGCGCCTCGCTTCGTCCTTGCGCGATACCACGATGGGTGCGCGCATGGTGCCGATCGGCTCGCTGTTCGGTCGCTTCCGCCGCCTGATCCATGACCTGTCGCGCGATCTGTCGAAGCCGGTCGAGTTCGTCACCTCGGGCGAGGATACCGAGCTCGACAAGACCATGATCGAGTGCCTGGCCGATCCCCTGGTGCACCTGATCCGCAACGCCATCGACCACGGTATCGAAGACACCGCAACGCGTGCTGCCAACAGCAAGACCGAGCAGGGCCGGATCGAGCTTGCCGCCGTGCATTCCGGCGCACAGGTGCTCGTCACCGTGAAGGACAATGGCGGCGGCCTCAACACCGCACGCATCAGGGCGAAAGCCGAGGAGCAGGGCTTGATCGCCCCCGGCGCCGTGCTGTCCGATCACGAGATCCATCAGTTCCTCTTCCATCCGGGCTTCTCCACGGCGCAGACCATTTCTGCGCTGTCCGGTCGCGGTGTCGGCATGGACGTGGTCAAGCGCACCATCGAGAACATGCGCGGCTCGATCGATCTGTCGACCCGGCCGGGTCAGGGCACCACGGTGACGCTGCGCCTGCCGCTGACGCTCGCCATCATCGAGGGTCTTCTGATCCGCGTTGGCGAGGGCCGCTATATCATCCCGCTGTCGGCCGTGGAGGAATGCATCGAGCTGACCGCCGAGGACGAACGGTCCCGCGGGCGCAACTTCCTCAACGTGCGTGGTAACCTCGTGCCCTTCCTCCGCCTGCGCGAGCTCATGTCGTCGTCGGGCGCGCCCGATCGACACCAGAAGACGATCATCATTTCGACCGGCGAAACTCACGTCGGTTTGGTCGCCGACCAGATCATTGGCAACCACCAGACCGTGATCAAGTCGCTCTCCAAGCTGCATTCGGACGTCACGATTTTCTCCGGGGCGACCATCCTCGGCGACGGCACGGCGGCGCTGATCCTCGACGTGGCGCAGCTCGTCACGCTGGCCCAGTCGAAAGTCGAGAAGCAGCATATCAGCGAGGCGGCGTGATGACCGAGGGTTTGGCGATGGAACACCGGGCCGGTGCGATGCAGGTCGTCATGATCGGCCTCGGCGAGGAAAAATTCGCACTCGACGCGGGCCTCGTCCGCGAGATCATCGATCCTGTGCCGGTGACGAAGGTCGCGGGCGCCCGGTCCTTCGTCCCAAGCGTGATCAACGTGCGCGGCAACGTCATTCCGCTGGCTGATTTGCGCATCCGCTTCGGCATGCCGCAGCTCGAGGACTCCGCCGAGACGCGTATCGTCGTCGTCGAGATCGAGCTCGACAACGAACCGGTGCTGGTCGGCGTGACCGCAGACAAAGTCTACGAAGTCACGGAAATTTCGCAGACCGACGTGCAGCAGACGCCGCGCGTCGGCATGCACTGGAAGCCGGAGTTCATCCGCTTCATCGCGAAGTGGCGTGAAGAGTTCGTCATCGTTCCCAACATGGAACGCATCCTGAATTGAGATCAAGCTCCGCGAGGGGCTTAGGGGCAGGGGCTGAAGATGAGATTCACGGTCAAGGCAAAGCTGGCCAGCGCGTTCGGTCTGATCATCGTGCTGTCCATGGTCGCCGGCGGGGTCGCCTACATGAAGCTCGGCGATATGATGACGACCGCCGACAGCATGGTCTTGCGCGCCAAGCGAATGGAGAAGGCGGCCGAGATCGAGAAGCTCATCCTGTTTCAGCTGCGGGCCGAAAAGAATTCCATCCTGGTTCAGGAGAACGAATACGAGCAGTACAATGCGGACGCCGCCAATCGTCGTGAGCAGACGCTGAGGAGCAAGGATGAGGTCTACGCCCTCGCAAGCGAACAGGGCAAGAAGCTGCTGGATGTCTTCGCCGTCGCGCTCGGCAAGATGAATGCCTACCAGGAGGAGACCATCCGCCTGGCGAAAACGGACAAGGTCAAGGCAACCGAACGCTCCGTCGGCGAAGGCCGCAAGGTGGTTGCCGACGCCCTCGATGCTGTCGGTGCCTATGTCGCGAACACCAAGAAGCAGATGGCGGAACAGGCCGTCCAGTCGAAGGAAGAAGGCCACCAGGCCCAGCTCATGTTGATGACGCTGATCGGAATCTCGCTTGCGGTTGCGGTCGCCGCGGCGCTGTGGATCTCGATCTCGATCAGCCGGGCGCTCGGACGTGCCGTCGGTCTCGCTGGTGCAGTCGCGGGCGGCGATCTCAATCAAACGATCAATGTCATCAGCAATGACGAGGTCGGCGATCTCGTCAAGTCGCTGAACGCTATGGTCGGGAAGCTCCGGCAGATCGTCGCCGAGGCGCTCACCGCCGCCCAGAACGTCTCGGCCGGCAGCCAGGAGCTATCGGCAAGCGCCGAACAGTTGTCGCAGGGCGCCACCGAGCAGGCCTCGTCCGCCGAAGAGGCGTCCTCGTCGATGGAGGAAATGGCCTCGAACGTGAAGCAGAACGCAGACAACGCCAACCAGACCGAGAAGATCGCGGCGCAGTCGGCCAAGGATGCGGAAGCCAGCGGCATCGCCGTCGGCCGTGCCGTCCAGGCGATGCAGACCATCGCCGAGAAGATCACCATCGTGCAGGAAATCGCGCGTCA
Source organism: Bradyrhizobium sp. Ghvi (assembly GCF_900115265.1). GTDB lineage: Bacteria > Pseudomonadota > Alphaproteobacteria > Rhizobiales > Xanthobacteraceae > Bradyrhizobium. The sequence continues at coordinate 184,101 of NZ_FOVU01000010.1, forward strand.
GACCGATCTGCTCGCGCTGAACGCCGCAGTCGAGGCCGCCCGCGCCGGCGAGCACGGCAAAGGCTTTGCGGTGGTCGCCTCCGAGGTGCGCAAGCTGGCCGAACGCAGCCAGGCCGCGGCCGCCGACATCGGCACACTGTCGAGCGAGACCGTGAAGGTCGCGCAGGACGCCGGTAGCATGCTGTCGAAGCTGGTGCCTGACATCAAGAAGACAGCCGAACTGGTCCAGGAGATCACGGCGGCCTGTCGCGAGCAGGACGTCGGATCGGCCCAGATCAACCAAGCGATCCAGCAGCTCGACAAGGTCGGCCAGCAGAACGCCAGCGCGTCCGAGCAGGTGTCATCGACCTCGGAAGAGCTCGCCTCTCAGGCCGAGCAACTTCAGTCGACGATCTCGTTCTTCCGGATCGAGCAAGCCGGCCGTGGCGAGAGCGCTGCGTCCGCGCCGATCGACCGGGCAGTCACCCAGCTGCGCAACAAGGCAGGACAGATGCAGGCGGCGGAGCGTGGCGCGAAAAAGCCCGTGCCCGCGCGTAAGCCGGCGCGCGCGATCAAGGCCGCCGGCGGCGGAGGTGGCTTTGCCTTCGACATGGACGGCGGCGAAGACGAGCGCGACGCCGAGTTTCAACGCTGAGCACCGCTTAACCCATTTGACCCCGGACCTAGCAATGGCCGCAACCTCGCAATATCTGACGCTCGGACTCGCCGGCGAGACGTTCGGCATCAGCATCCGCAACGTGCGGGAAATTCTCGACATGCGGCCGATCTCGCGGCTTCCGCATGCGCCGAGCTTCCTGCTCGGGATGATCGACGTGCGGGGCTCGGGCTATCCGATCGTCGACCTCAGAACCAAGCTCGGCCTACCGAATGTGGCAGCGACCGAGGCGACCCGCATCATCATTCTCGACGTGCCGATGAAGGACCGCCTCGTCGGCGTCGGCTTCGTCGCCGACTGCGTGTTCGAGGTCACCGATATCGACGAGCAGGCGATCGAACCTGTGCCCGACGTGGGCGGTCAATGGCAGTCCGACTATGCCGCCGGCATCGGTCGCAAGGGCGAGAAGTTCGTCGTCATCTTTGATCTGGCCAAGTTGATGGCTCACGACGAGATGCCGGAAGGGCGCGGCGATGATGCATCGCGCGCCGCCTGAATTGGACAGTCAGTGCAGCGTCATGCGTAAGCAGATCAATCGTTAAATCGGAAGACCGGGGCTGATCATGAGATTTACCGTCAAAGCTAAACTTGCCAGTACATTTGGCGTCGTCATCCTGCTCTCGATGATTGCGGGTGGCGTCGCTTACCTGAAGCTCAACGACACCGTGGCGACCACCGAACACCTGTCGGCACGGGCGGCTCGTCTGGCGAAGGTCGGGGACATGCAGGCGAGCGTGTTGCTCCAAGTTCGAGCGGAGAAGAACGCCATCCTGGCGCCAACCGACGCCGAGCAGGACAAGTTTGCGAGCCAGATCGTCGAGCAGCGCGAGCACGTGCAGAAGATCAAGGACGAGGCCTATGTCGGCGCAAGCGAGGCCGGCAAGAAGATGCTCGACGTGTTTTCGGCGGCTTACGCCAATGCAAACACCGTCCAAGACCAGACTCTCAAGCTGACCAAGCAGGACAAGGCGAGAGCGACCGACCATTCGATGAATGAAGGCCTGAAGGCCACCACATCCGCGCTCAATGCCGCGAACGACTACATCAACTACGTCAAGAGGACGATGGCCGAGGAGAGCGCGGAGGCGAGGGTGGAGGGCAGCCGCGCCGAGATCATTTTGATCAGCCTGGTGCTCGCGTCGCTGGTGATCGCCGTCCTGGCAGCTGTCTGGATTGCGCTCAACATCAGCCGCTCGCTCAGCCGCGCCGTCGGCCTGGCGGATGCAGTTGCCATCGGCGACCTCAGCAAGAAGATCGACGAGTCCAGCAACGACGAAATCGGCGATCTCATCAAGTCGCTGAATGCGATGACCAAGAACCTGAACGCTACAGCCGCCGTCGCCAATGAGATCGCGCAGGGCAACCTCACCGTAGAGGCCAAGCCGCTATCCGACAAGGACACGCTCGGTCTCGCGCTCCAGCGTATGGTCGAGAAACTGCGGCAAATCGTGTCGGAAGCTCTCATCGCGGCGCAGAACGTCTCGGCCGGCAGCCAGGAGCTCTCCGCCAGCGCCGAACAGCTTTCGCAAGGTGCGACCGAGCAGGCTTCATCGGCCGAGGAAGCGTCGTCCTCGATGGAGGAGATGGCTTCCAACGTGAAGCAGAATGCCGATAACGCCAACCAGACCGAGAAGATTGCCGCGCAGTCGGCCAAGGACGCCGAAGCCAGCGGTGCCGCGGTGGGACGTGCGGTCAATGCGATGCAGACGATCGCCGAGAAGATCACGATCGTCCAGGAGATCGCGCGCCAGACCGATCTGCTCGCGCTCAACGCGGCGGTCGAGGCAGCACGTGCCGGCGAACACGGCAAGGGTTTTGCCGTGGTGGCGTCGGAGGTCCGTAAGCTGGCCGAGCGCAGCCAGGCCGCCGCTGCCGAGATCGGCACTCTCTCGGGCGAAACAGTCAAGGTCGCGCAGGAGGCAGGCTCCATGCTGTCCAAGCTCGTTCCCGATATCAAGAAGACAGCGGAACTGGTCGAGGAGATCACCGCGGCCTGCCGCGAGCAGGATGTCGGCTCGGCGCAGATCAACCAGGCGATCCAGCAGCTCGACAAGGTCGGCCAGCAGAATGCCAGCGCCTCCGAGCAGGTTTCCTCGACCTCGGAAGAGCTTGCCTCGCAGGCCGAGCAGCTGCAGTCGACGATCGCCTATTTCCGCATTGAGCAGGCCGGCAAGAACCCGGCGCCGATCGATCGTGCCGTCAATCAGCTCCGCGCCAAGGCTGCGACCATGGCCGCGGCCGAGCGTCCTGCCCGGAAGCCCCAGGCCAAGCCGGCGCGCGCAATGAAGGTCGCGGGCGGCGGTGGCTTTGCTTTCGATATGAACGACGGCGAGGATGATCGGGACGCCGATTTTCAGCGCTGAAATTTTCCGGGAATGGGTCCGCCCCCGTTCAGAGGCGGACCTGACTGTCTTCTGTTGCGTGGACGCGTAGGATTCAAGATGGCCCGTTTGGCCCGACATTCACTCCAAGCGGGCCCTCGGGGTCAGGGCAGGCGGACATGATGCCCGCCGTGCAGGACATGGCCGTACATCTGTCGGACCGGCATTTCCGGACCATTGCCGAATTGATCGAGGGCCAGGTTGGCATCAAGCTGCCGCAGGGCAAGCGGCTGATGCTGGAGGGGCGCCTGCACAAACGCGTGCGCGCGCTGAATTTCGCGGACCTGAACGAATATGTCGACAACCTGTTCGAGGTGGACCATTTTGAAACGGAACTTACCCATCTGATCGATGTGGTGACGACGAACAAGACCGACTTCTTCCGCGAGCCGCAGCATTTCTCCTTCATGCGGGAGATTGCCATCCCGAGATTGCTCAAGCTGCACGGCAGCGGCAATGCGAACCTGAAATTCTGGAGTTCGGCGAGCTCCACCGGAATGGAAGCCTACACCACCGCGATGGTGCTCGACGACATGACGCGGACCGGATCGCGGTTTCGGTACCGCATCCTCGGAACCGATATCTCGACTGCGGTGCTGCGTCTCGCCAGGACCGCGATCTACAGCCGCGACGTGCTCGCGCCGGTGCCTGAGCCGTTCGTGAAGCGGTACTTCCTGTCTTCGCGCGACAAGTCGCGCGACGAGGTGCGGATCGTGCCGGAACTGCGGCGCATGACGCATTTCATGCGGATGAACCTGATGGATTCGTCCTATCCCGTCGACCGGGATGTCGACATGATTTTCTGCCGCAACGTGCTGATCTATTTCGACAAGCCGACGCAGCGAAAGGTCGTCGAACAGCTTTGCAGCCATCTGCGGCCGGGAGGGTATCTGCTGGTCGGGCATTCAGAGTCGATGGTTCACAGCTCGGTTCCTGGCTTGAAGCAAGTTCAGCCAACCATTTTCCAGGTCTGATTGGGGGCACGCTCGATATGCCCAGGGAAAAGGTTCGCGTGCTGATCGTGGACGATTCGGCGTCGGTCCGCCAAATTCTCCAGACAATACTCAATGAGGATCCTGAGATCGAGGTGATGGCGACGGCCTCCGATCCGTTCGTGGCGGCGCGGCGTCTCCAGGACGAAATCCCCGATGTCATGATTCTCGATCTCGAGATGCCGCGCATGGACGGCATGACGTTCCTGCGCAAGATCATGGCGCAGCGTCCGATTCCCGTGATCATCTGCTCCTCGCTGACCGAGGAAGGCTCGAACGTCATGTTCGAGGCATTCGAGGCCGGCGCCGTCGATATCGTGCCGAAGCCGAAGATCGACACGAGGCAGGCGTTGCTCGAGTGCTCGACGCGGCTGCGCGAATCCGTGAAGTCGGCGGCACGCGCACGGGTGCGGCCGCGCTCGGAACGACGAATGATCGAGAAAAAGCTGACGGCCGACGCCATCATCCCGCCGCCGGTGCAAGGCAAGGTTCGGCCGACGACCGAGCGTATCGTGTGCATCGGGGCGTCGACCGGGGGCACGGAAGCGCTCAACGACGTTCTCGAAATGCTGCCGGCGAACTGTCCACCCATTCTGATCGTCCAGCACATGCCGCCGGGTTTCACCTCTGCCTTCGCCAGGCGTCTGGACAGCATTTGCCAGATCCGCGTCAAGGAGGCGGAGGATCGCGAGCCGGTGTTGCCGGGCTGCGCGTACATCGCGCCGGGTGCCCGCCACATGCTGGTCCAGCGCATCGGTCTGCGCTATCAGGTCGCGATCAAGGATGGCCCGCCGGTGTCGCGGCATCGTCCTTCGGTCGACGTGCTGTTTCGCTCCGCGGCCCAGCATGCCGGCGCCAACGCGCTCGGGGTCATCATGACGGGCATGGGCGATGACGGCGCACGCGGCATGCTGGAGATGCGCAAGCTCGGCGCATCGACCCGGGCGCAAGACGAGGAGAGCTGCGTGGTGTTCGGCATGCCCAAGGAAGCCATCGCACATGGTGGGGTCGAGAAGGTGGTCGCGCTGCACCAGATTCCGCGCGAGATCATGCACTGGTACCAAGCCGGGCACGTGGCTGCGGGCTGATCCGGATGGCTGCCACTCCCACCAGCGTGTTGACTGATGCGATCGCCGCGGTCGAGAACGTTTCGTCGCGCATCGAGGACGTGTTTGCGCGCGTCGGCAACGAGCTCGGTCGCGGCCATGTCATCTTCAAGGAGCTCAATCAGGGTCTTGCCACTCTTTCCGGGGAACTCTCCGGCGCCGAGATCGAGGGAGCCGCAACCGCGCTGCAGGAAATCGCGGCGCGGCTGAGCGAGCTGGCGCGGGCGCTGCCGGCCGAGAGTGCGCTCCTGGCGATGATCGGCAAGAACACGACCGAGGCGTCTGCGCTGCTGAAGCCGCTGTTCAAGCATATCCAGATGATCACCATCATCGCGCGCAGCGCGCGGATCGAGGCGGCGTCGCTGGAAGGCGATCGTGAGGGTTTTCTCGCCTTCACGCAGGAGGCCTACGATCTCGGTAAGGCCGTGCAAGGCTCGATCGAGGGCTGTGCGCGGGATCAGCAGCGTCTGTCGGAAGCGGTCGCCACCGCATCCGGCCGGCAGAAGGAGTTCGAGAGCCGCTACGGCGACCAGCTCGTCGCAGAGAGCGCCGAACTCGGTGCGGCCTATTCCGGCTTGCGCGACCAGCGCAGGAAAAGCAGCCATCTCGCCGATCTCGCCAGCGGCAGCACGCGGAAGATTGCCGAGGCGGTCGGCGGCGCGATCATTTCCTTGCAGGCCGGCGACAGCACGCGGCAACGCCTGGAACATGTCTGCCATGGCCTGCGCCATTCGTCCGGCTTGGAGCCGAGCCTCGTTCCGGCGCCGCTCGCAAGCGAAGACGGCGTGCATGCGATCGTCCGGCTGCAGGCGGCCCAGCTCAGGGACGCCCAGCGAGAGTTCGGCGGCGACATCGGCCAGATCATCCGGACGCTGTCGGATATCCTCGATGACGCGGGCAAGGTCGTCGGTCACGGTCGCTCCCTGTTTGGCGGCGAGAACGGCTCCTCGTCGTTCCTGACCCGTATCAAACAGACGCTGGCCCAGGCCTCGACCCTGATCGCCACCTGCGAGAGCGCCGGCCGATCGGTCGACGAGGCACTGGCCGTCGTCGAGGATACGCTGGCGAAATTCCGGCAAGCCATTGCGGGCTTGGCCGAAGCCACGGTCGATATCACGCTGATCGGAATGAACGCGGGCCTCAAGGCGAGCCATCTCGGCAGCCGCGGCAGCGCCTTCGTCGTCATCGCCAACGAGCTCAAGGCGACTGCCGACCAAGTTTCGGCCGGCGCCGGACGATTGCGGCCCGTCCTCGATGGCATCGAGCGGTCCGCCAACGAATTGAAGGAGCTCCGCGTCCAGGGCGATCCCACCCGGCTCGCCAATCTCGAGCCGCAGATCCTTAAGGCGCTGCGCGAGGTCGAGGCCGGCAATGAACGGCTCGGCAAGCTGATGAGCCGGCTCGTCGATGAAGGCGCCGAATTCGAAGGCCTGCTGAATTCGGCGCAAGGCTTGATGAGTTCGCTCGGTGAGAGTTCTGCGACGTTGCCCGCCGTCGCTGCGCGGCTCGAGGCCGCAAGCGCAGGCGCGCATCGACCGCAGCCGCAGGACGAGGCGCTGCTCGACGATCTCTTCGCGCGCTACACGATGGAGCGCGAGCGCGACGTTCACCGGGAGTTTCTGCAGTCCCTCGGGCTTGCGTCGAGCGCTGCCGCACGCCGGGCCGAGCCGATAGAGCCGGCAGATGACGGCATAGAACTGTTTTAGTTCGCCGCCGAAGCGGTCCGTTCAGCGCTGGCAATTTGACGGGTTGGCTTTGCAGGGCGTTAACCGTTGCGAAATGCGCGGCGCATCGGTCATTGTCGCGCCCCCAGAGTTGGTCGCAAATAGGTTTGAAATTTGCGGCGGACATTCTTCATGCTGAGAGACGGCAAATACGCGGTCTGGTTCAGGACGCCGCGCGCTCAGGGCACGGGCCTTGTGGAGTTGGTCGATGGGCGGATCTCGGGCAGCGACAGCTTCTTCACCTATGGCGGCTCTTATGAGGTTGATCAGCAGCGCTTCACGGCCGTTCTGACCGTGAGACGGCACACCGATGGCCCGCCGAGCGTGTTTGGCCCCGATGCGGTCGAGGTCGATCTGTCAGGGGCATGTAGCGGAGCCATGGCGACATGCTCGGGGAGGGCCAAAGAGGCGCCGGATATCAAGTTCGAGGCCACTCTGATCTACAGCCAGGAAGATGCGCGACCAGCCGACGCGAAGTGCGCGATCGTGCAGCTCAACGCCGCCAAGCTGCCGCGGGGCCTCGACGGCCGGTCGCAGCCGCATCATCTATTCGCACCCTCCAGGCCGCCCGCATCTTAGTCTTGCGTTGACGCTATCGCAGCGAAAACGCAAAAGCGCGCCTCGCCAACAAAGGCTTTTAAGCATCGAAACCTAGTCTGCGGCCAAACAAGATGATGGAAATCAAATGCCTCAGATCTGGATGACCTATGACGAACTCGCGACGCTTTGTGAGTGCACCGGCAGTGAGGCCAGATTGCGGGCCATCCATCTGTCGCTCGACCGCCGCAAGAGCCGGGATGGTGCGACGCGGGTCAAACTGACCTGGCGTTGACGGCCAAGTTCTTTGCCTCTATTCGCGAGTCGGATTTTGACCTCGACCGTGCGATCGAGGCGCTCCAGGCCACGCACCGCCAGATGGCGGAACTTCTCACGCCAAATGAGACTTGTGGCAGGCGCGGGGTCGCATAAGCTGCTGCGCAGCGCTCTGGTGTGACCGACTTTTGTGGCGTTGGGCCTGAGATTCGCGTGTTGGTTGTTCCGAATCAGGCATAAATCCCCATCCGGAGTTTCCGGCTGCGGCCGGTGTTCTCGCAAACTGGGCCAAAGCGCCCGTAGGAGGGGCCATGAGGAAAAGCGGCTATCGGATCTACGCGACGCTATTGGGGACGGCCGCATTGTTTGGGCTGCTGATCGCGAAGGCCGCTCCAGCAAGCGCCGAGGTGGTGAAGCTGCAAGCCGACCTCAAGGGCAGCAACGAAGTGCCACCGAACAATTCATCCGGCTCGGGCAAGGCAGAAGCGAGCTATGATACGGAAACAAGAACCCTGACCTACACGATCACTTTTGCCGGCCTGTCGGGCCCCGCGATGGGGGCACACTTCCACGGGCCCAGCGAAACCGGCAAAAACGCCGGCATCGCGCTGCCCTTCAAGACAGTCGTGAGCCCGATCCAGGGCACTGCAACACTCACCGAAAATCAGGCGGCGGATCTACTGGCCGGAAAGTGGTACGCGAACATCCACACCAGCCTGAACCCCGGTGGGGAGCTGCGTGGGCAGATGGTGAAGTAGGGATCAATCCCTTGCGGCGGTGCTCATCTCGCCTGAACCGCCGGTGCGCTTTATGATGGCGGCCGGGGCAAGAAGGCCAGGATCGTCTGGGCAAGTATGACGCCCACAGTACCGCCCGCCGCTTTTTGCAGCACGTCGAAAATGCCTGGATCCCGGTCGGGCGTGAATGCCTGCATGATCTCCAGCACGCCAGCGACGGCGAAAACCAGAAAGCAAGCCAGAGCGAACCGTCCAGGCAACAGGAAGCTAAGGAGAAAGCCGAGCAGCCCATAGGCACTGAAGCGCTCGATCACGACGACCCAGTAGGCCTCGTGATGTCCCATCAGCGCGGGTCGCCCCGCCAACCTTGCCAGGGTGGCGTAGACGATGAGCGCAAGGCAGATGCCTGCGGCTGCAAGGAAATGATTTCGACGCATGATACCAGCATAGCTGGTTCACAGATGCTCCGCTCCGAAAGACGAAAATATCGTTAAGCTCCCTTCGCGCCAATCCAGGGGGCGGCGCCACCGATCGTCTCAAGCCGAAGCGCCTCGGTCTACAAAGGCTGGAGGAAACACGGACGTTTGCCGTGCCGCCCTGTTCGCACGGAAGGCTTAGGCCACCAACGCCGAATCGTTGCCCACAGCCTCGCCCGACTGCGCAACGCGACGCTTCTCGAACAGTTCGCTGAACTTCATAAACGGCAGTGGCGCCGCTACGAGGTAACCTTGGCCCTCTTGCACGCCGGATGCAATCAGCGCCCGGCGTTGATCCTCCGTCTCGATGCCTTCCGCGACCACGGTCATCTGGAGGTCCCTTGCGAGCGCCACCAGCATTTCCACGATCATCGTCGTGGACGCATCCACCGTGATGGTGTCGACAAAGAACTTGTCGATCTTGATCGTGTTGGCACCCAATCCCTTCAGCCGCGACAGACCGCTATGGCCGACGCCGACGTCGTCGATCGCGACGCGGAAGCCATGGTCGCGCAGTTCGGACACGACGGCCGCGGCGCGCGCGAGATCGTCGAGCTCGTCGCGCTCGGTGATTTCGACGACGATCTGGCGAGCAGATACTTTTGCCGCCAGGACCGTGCGGCGAAGCCGCTCCACGAAGCCTGTGCTCAGGAGATGGTTTGGTACGATATTCAATGACAGCTTGAAATTCTTGTTGGCCTTCAGCAGTGGCTTCAGGTCGGAGAGTGCCGATTCCAATATCTGCCAGGTCATCGCCTGGATGCGTCCGCTGGATTCGGCGAGCGGAATGAAATTCATCGGCGGTATCACCGATCCGTCCTGGCGTAACCAGCGGGCCAGAATCTCGCAGCCTCTGATCTCGTCCGTCGTAAGCTCGAAGATCGGTTGGTAGTATGGTTTGAATTCGCGGGCGGCCAGTCCCCGATCGAGATCTGCGACCGGACCTTCCAGCCTCCGGCTGCGTGCCAGCAGGAAGCCGAAGAGTGCGCCAAGTCCAAGGGCTAGGGCGAGCGCGGGCCAGTAGGCTTCGCTGTTCCAGCTCGAGAGGACTGCGCCTTCGAGCCGGATCGTCGCATGAAGTGGCAGGCGCGCCGAATTCTTGTCGAAGCTGATCGGCTCTTGCAAAGACCTTTCGGCATCCACTTGGAATTCGCCGAGCTTCTCGCCATTGCTCAAGCCAAGGACGACCTCGCTGTGCGCGCGCAGCTCGGCGGGCATGATGTCGAACAAGGTTGCGTTGATGCCGACAATGGCGACCAGGGCGGAGCTGTCGTTGATGTCTCTCAGCACGCCCAATGCGTCGCCTCCGAACTGCTCCACACGGAACAGAGACAGCTGCTTGTCGCGCGAGGAGAGCATGTCGCGGCGATCCACCCATCCTTTGTCGAACTCGAGCGTTTCGGAATAGGCTGAGCAGATCACCGAGCCGTCCGGATTGACCAGACGGACGTCCTTGATGGTCGAGCTCTGGTAGACGAGGAGCCGGATAGCCTGCAACGCCGCCGGCGCGCAGCTGGCCAGGTCTCGCCTTGCGAGTTGGTCGAGGCTTGCAGCGGCAAAATCAACCGCAAATTCGGCCCGCCGCAGCACGACCTCAGTGAGTTCATCGAGCTGATGGGCCTGCTGGTGGTTGATGACGCCTTTTGCCGCGAAATGCCCACCCAGCCCGAACGCCACCGTGCTCGCAAGCACAAGCGCCACAAACGTAAAGGTCGGTCGCTGTAATCTCATCCTGCCAGCGCGGAAATTGAGGGGCTTCCCGATGGATATTAGTCAGGACGCGCTAAGATAGGGTTTAATCGAACAGAGGAGTTCAGGAATGGGGTCCGCCAAGAAGTCGCGGCACTGATCGGCGCTTCTGGTTCCAGGAAGAAAGCCCCGCGGCCTCATGCACTTAAGGGCGCCTACGGCCGCAGAGCGACGGTGAAAAATCATCGCTTCAGATAACTGGGGGCGACAGTGCCGCTCAATTTGCCGCCAACAGGGGGGGGGGCGCCGCGCCCGCAATCGCAAGACCACAAAGGCGACATTGATAGCCAACCATATCAGTATCACGGCAGTGGCAAGATGCAGCACGGCAGGACCTCGCGAGCAAGTTGGCGTCAACGCTGAAGTGCCGTCTATGTTCCAGGCGGATGCGCTGGAATCCGAATATCTACCGTCGGGCCCAGGCCTGCACCGCGATGCCACTGCAAATTGTGTCTTCAAAGGAGGCCGGATGGTCCGGGATCTACCGAAAATTCTGAAGGCCGAACGTACGACGATCTCGCCATGGTTGGAGGTCATCGCTCGGGAGGTGCGTTTCTCGCGCGAGGCTGCCGCGGAAACCTATTATGCGATTGCGCAACCCGACTACGTGGCCGTCCTGGCCGTCACGCCCGACTCGCGAATTCTCCTGGTGCGCCAATATCGTCCGGCGATCGAGCGCTTCTCGCTGGAATTGCCGGCGGGAATGGTTGACCGCGGCGAAGATCCGCAGGCGACGGCCGCGCGTGAACTTCTGGAAGAGACCGGCTATCCCACCATCAGTATCGAGCGCATCGGCCTATCGGCGACCTGCTCAAGTCGGATCAGCAATGCGACGCACTCGTTCTTCGTCAGAACCGGCGATCGTGCAGCTGGTTTTGTCGAAGAGTCGGGTGTCCAGGTCATCCCGGTCCTGCAGAGCGAGCTTCGCCCGCTGGTTCTATCGGGAGAGTTCGGCGAGCTTACTCATTTGGGTGTGCTGGCCCAGGCGTCTGCAAGAGGGCTTTTGGCCTTTTAGCGTGTCGGACCTGCGCCACGGATCTGCCCGATCTCATTGCGCATCCAAGCCGACCACCGCTGTGCAAGTTTGGCAATGGCTCAGATCTCGAGACGGCGACGACGCAACGCCATCCGGGCGCCGTGCTTCGAAGGCTAGCTTTTCCTACGCGTCTTTTGCTTCAACGACAGACCAAGGCGCAAAGCCATGCGCTTGATCGCGTCAGGCGAGCGTCCGAGTTGCTTCGCTGCTTCCTCCAGTGACGTCGAAGACTTGGCCAGCTCCATGAGCCGGCGGTCTTCCTTGAACGACCAAGGCTTCCGCGCCATAACCGAAAAATTCCTCTCGCATCGACCTAACGACAAAACCGCCAAGCGGACCCATGTTCGCTCGACGGCTTTGCTTGGGTGGGGCCGGGCTTGGGGGAGCCCGTGTGAAGATGCATATGCGATCAGGGGAAGCGCGCAACAAACAACCAGAATTAAGCTAACTACTCAACCTTACCGCGATGAAATCGGCGCCTGGCGATCCGTACAACCACGGGAATTTCTTCGATCGGGATCGTTTGCACGTGTGCAAGCATTCCTAACCGCGACTGTTCTATCGCCATGTTGGTTTGGGCTGTCGCGGGGACGGTCACTTCACTCCAACATCCGCGTGCAGCCCTTGCCACATCCGCGCTCGAGCAGCCGCCGAGACGATCAGGCCCGAAGCGGTGAGGGCCGAATCGCGAATGCGGCTCGGGCCGAGACTTCGTCGCGCAGTCACAGCGAGAACGTCGAGGATGCCGTGATCGACATGCTTTCAATGTTGCTAGGTTCGTTGATCCGCGGGCATCTCCGGATGGCCGGCATCGCGCCGGTTGAACAGGTCGTCATCGCCCTCAGTTGCGGGTAATCTCGATGCGGCCTGTTGCACAAATTTCAGCGTCATCTGACAAAAGTTTCAGCGATGCCGATCTTGAAGTCGTCACGTCTGCACGATGAAATGCGGCGGGAGGAGCGTTCCGAGACCGAAGGAACATTCCAATGATAGCAATTCTGTTTTTGTCGTCGATCTTTGCGATCGGATTTGGCTGTGGCTATGCCGTGCGAGGATGGCGATCTCGCAGGAGATCGGCGCGGTATCGGCTCTATGCGCCCTATACTCCTGCTTCAATCGGCGCCGACCGAAGCCCTCCCTCGTAAACCACGCTCGGTTAGGTTAATTCACCACTCCCGTTGAGTGCGGCAGAAGAGGAGTTTAGAGCTTACAAGCCGATTGCGAGAATTGAAGACGTCTGGAATTGCGAGGCGTGCGTAAGGAATCGTAGATGGCGTATCTTGTTGCCTTGCTGGGCCTGATTGTTGGCGCAGTCTCATTGATCGCTTTTGTGAGTATTTATAGTCGACGGCTCGAAGGACTCTCCGGCCCCTGGATTCTTGGTGAGGGCCCGTCGCAATGATTGAGCAAAAGCGGCATGCGCCGCGCAGATATTTCGTCGATGCGCAGGGGCGGCGCGTTCTGATCGGGCTGTCGTCGGACGAAACGGCGGAATTTGAGGCGCTGGATCTGTCGTCGATCGAAGGTGACGTGACGCCGGCAACCAGTGACATCGGTCAAGGCCTCGCCGGTGAAAACGAGGTGAGGTGGCTCGAACTTTACCGCAAGCATGAGGGGGCTTGGCGGACCTGGATCACGCAAAGTCGAGCCGAGCAGCCGACAGCTTTCAAACTTTATTAACCGTATTTGACCGATGGTAGCGGCTTTAAATCCGAACGTGGGATGGCCCAAATGTTCCAGCTGTTCCTGAGGGGGCGCGCGCACAACCTTCTCTCTTCCCGGCGTGAGGACAAGGGCTTCAAAGCCCGCTCGGCCGAGCGCGACGCCGAGACGGATCGCGTCCGGATCGAGGCGATCATGACAGCGCTCGATACCGCCCTGCAGGAGGCGGAAAGGGAGCAGGCCGGCCTCAATCGGCGTGTCGATGACGCCCTTGCCCGCGCTTCCGTCACCATTGGTAACGGCACCGACGAATATCTGGAGCGGGAGCCGCTGGACAATCATCATCAGGACCTCTTTGCCGCCGATATTTCCAACGGTCAGCGCAGGCTCAAAGAGCTCGCCAGCACGATTTCGCACCTGAAATTCGTCAAGGCTGCAATGATGACGCGCTTCCCCGATTTCAAGCCGCCAGAGCCCAACAGCTAGTGCTCATCTGTTCAGGGCTGTTTTGTCGTTGGGCGTTTCGATCCCTTTTGATATGGTCCGCCACGCGTTGATGAATCGAAGGAGCGAGCAGGTGCCCGTTAGACAAATGCCCAGGTTGTTGGGACTGGCGTGTCTGTTCGCGCTGGTTGCTCCCGTGGCGGCGTCGGCCATTACCGCCGAAGTGGCGCGCACCTGTGACGCGGCGGCCGCGAAGGCTTTTCCTCCAAAGCAAGTCGGCAATCCGGCCGCCGGCAGCGCCAAAGGCTCTGCGAAGGAGCGGCGTGACTATTTCAACAAGTGTGTCGCGAACAACGGCAAGGTTGACGACGCGCCGGCCGATGCGCCCAAGGACAGCAAGTCTACCAAATAGGCAGGATACGCGGAAAGCCGCTCATCGTGGCGCGCCTGGCCTAGCGAGGTGGCGGGCAGGGGGAATAAAACGCGCCGTTCGTCGCGTTGATGCGCTCGACGCACTGATTGGGATCGGTGACGGTGCCCGCCACCGTGAAGTCGTAGCCCATGCCCTTGACCACGACGACGTAGCGGCCGGGAGCTAACGTGAAGCCGTCCTGCTCGGGCTGCAGCAACAGCATTCTTGGCTGATCCTCGACGGGTCCTACCTTGTAGGGGTAGGACATGCTGCGGATGACCCAGGCATCGCCGGCGCTGACCATGGCGGCCTTGCCGTTGGCATCAACACCCATCGCTCGTGAGACTTTCGCAACCACCCGAACCTCGGTCACACTTGCATCCATCCCTCCATCCGCGCGGAATACGATGAACCTGACGTCCCCGCTCTGCAGCGTGGTTGCGCTCGGCGCGGTGATCGCCGCTGATATCGCAACGCGTCGATCCGGGATTTTTCCAGGGACTGACTTGAGCTCCTGGAGTCGGCCTTCGCTCAGGGCGTAGACCCCAAACGTGGTTGGCAACGGCATCGAGGGTTGTGCCGGCGGCGCCGATTCTTTTTGGCTATCCGGCGTTCGTTCCGCGGTCTCGCTCTGGGGTGGCGCCGGCGGCGTCGCTTGCTGAGGCTGAACATCCTGGGACGCGGGCGGTCGCCCCACCAGTTGCGACAATGCGGCCAACTGTGTCTTCACCTTCGGCCAAGAGGCCACTCCGATCCCTGCGGCCGCAATCAGCAAGAGCAGAACGGCCAATCGAACGACAGATGTGAAGCCTCCGCTTCGCTTGGCCTCTTGCCGCGTTGTTGCGCCGCTGAGTTTGAAGGATCGCTCGACCTCTTCGATTGCGCGTTCGAGGATTTGCTGGAGATCCTGTGATTCCCGCGCCTCGGCGTGAGTAAATTGCTCCAGCAGCTTGACGCGGGCCAGCTCGTAGACGATCTCCCGCATCTGCTGGGGATCGGCGGCGGTCTGTCGGATTCGATCCGACAGAAGGCGGACAAACCCGGCCTTGATCTCTCGCGTCTTCGGGGCGTTGGCCGCAGTGTCGCCGGGGTCGCTCATTACGGCCGATCAAGTAACCCGGATAAGGCTGTTTCGCTAGGCTTTTCCGCGTCAGACCCGGCCTCTCCGAGGCGGTCCCCCTCATAGTCAAGCTTGCGAGAGCCTTTGTCGGACCACGCCTAAGGCGCTTGCTTTTGGGCAAAAACCTGTGACATTCCGGCGAGCTTCTCATTCGGGTGTTTGATCATGCGCGGCAATTTATTGGCACTCACGTTTCTGGCCCTCCTGATGCAGCCTTCCCATGCGCAGGGGGTCAAGGATAAGGCCAATCTGACCAGCACCAGCATCATCACGACCCCCACCCCAAAGAAGACCCAGACAACCGAGGCATCTCGGCCCACTGCGATCCGGAATTTGGCGCCGGGCACTTTGCCTAGCGGAACAGCAGCGCAGGGCGTTTGGAGGGATGGCAAGCTCGTCGCCGTGCCACGGCAGTAAGCCCCCGCGGAACCGTGAAGGAACCGTAATCGCCTCCCTGACGTTGCTGATCGGGAGATATCGCATGCAACGTTTGGCTTTGATCGCGATCGCGCTCGTCGTGCCCGCCGCCGCCTGGGCCCAGGGTGTCAATGACCCGTCGACGCCCAATCGCAACGTCATTATTGTCAATCCGTCGCAGCCATCGCCCACCACGGCGACGCCGAATATCCCGAGCCAGATTCAGCCGCCGATCACCAGAGGCGGACGCGCCCACCCCTACTACGGGAATAGAACACGGGGCAGCGGCTCAGCTCGGTATTAGGACGATGCCATACTGCACCTGTTTTGCCCGACGGGTCAATCTATTTCGGAAAAGCGGTATCCTCTCGACCCGGAGTGTTGCCGCTACTGTGCATGGGGTTGTTTTTCGATTTTTGATTTTGTGATCAGTTCCAGGAGACACCACGGTGCATCCCCCTCGGCGTCATCTGTTGTTAAATATTGGAGCGCTCCGCAGCGCGCTGCTTGGTGTCCTCGTCGGGACATCAGGCGGTCTCGGAGCTTGTCTTGTTGATCCGATGTCTTGCCTGGCGCAAGACGAGCCGGAACCTTCCATCAACGATTACCTTCCATCCAGCGAGGCGGAGCTCACGCGCGATCAATGGCGGCAGCGGATCGAGGACGCCAGGCAGCGCGCCAGGGAAGTCTCGCGAGAGCGTCGCGAGCATCCAGAACTCTACAAGCCTGTCCCGGAAGATCCCGATCTCGTCGCGACCGAACGTATTCTCAATGACGAAAGTCTGCAGCGTGGCGACATCGTCACCACGAAAAAGGGCATGTTCATCTATCAGGGTCGCACCGACCAGCCGCGTCGTGAGCAGGACTTCGTGCCCGTTGCGCCGAAGCCGGGACGCTGAGGGCGGCGAGCGGATCAACGCGCGCTTCGGTGGTCAGTACCGGAGCAAGATCTCCTTGAACTTGGGATCGATCATTTGCGCGGACTCCAAAAGGAACGATTTGCCCTGTGGGGTTGCCTGCACATAAGCAGCGATCAAAAGCGGAGCGTAGCGAGCGCGGTTGGCGAGCGCCGAGCGGATATCGGACTGAGCCAGCAGCCTGATCTCATCGTCGGCGGCAGCCGCGCTCGATGTCACCGTTTGGATGCGCGAAAACGCAACGTCAACAGGCACTGCCCCGGTCAGATAGGACATCTTCAACGCAGGCGTGGTCGGCTCCCCCATTTGCGCCTCGAGCGTACTGAGCGTGAGCCACAATGCGGGACGGATCGGTGAGAGCTTCAGCGCTGATATGACGGCATCCTGAGCCGCCTTGTTCTCTTCGGTTCGTTTGGCCGCATCGGATGCCGGATGATGGAGAACGTTGGCAGCTTTCGCGGAGGCAAAGTTCGCAAGCAGGTCGCCGTCGAAGGAGAAGGGGGTTGCGAGCCCGGCGGTTGTCAAATTGGCGTTGTCGGCCGGAATCACAGCTGAGGACAAATCCCCCGCTCGAAACTCTGGCCGTACGAGATCGCTGAAGAAGGCCAAGCCTGCATAAAGGGCCAGGACAAGCGAGGTGCAGATTCCGATCATACGAAGCAGGACGATGCGGTTCACAATCGAATCCGAAAAACCATGCGATGCCGCGAGGCTGAACCAGCAGTGCGGCAACCACCCTTAAATTGCGAGCAGACTATCGCCTTGGATGGTCAGCAGCGTCAAGTTGCCGGTGGCATAGGCGCCGGTGTCGATATTGATGCGGTTCGGCCGGATGTCGGGGGCGCTGACCGGTGTATGGCCGTGCACGACATATTTGCCGAAGCGCCGCTCGGATTCGAGAAATTCCTCGCGGATCCAAAGCAGGTCCTCGTCTTTTTGCCGGTCGAGGGCGACGCCGGGCTTGACGCCGGCGTGGACAAAGAAGAAGTCGCCGCAGGTGAAGGACGAGCGCAACTGTTGAAGGAAGGCGATGTGCTCGGGCGGGATCGCGCGGTTCAATGCTTCGATCAACTCGGTCTGCTGTTCCGCCGTGGGGTTCATCGTTGGCGTGATGCCGTAGGACACCAGCGTCAGAAGTCCGCCGTAGTGGCGCCACTCCTGCAGACGTGCGGGATCCTTCAGGACCTCGAGCAGAAAGACCTCGTGGTTGCCTTTGAGACAAACCGTCTCGTGTGATTTCGAGCGCTCGATCAACAGATCAAGGACGGCGCGCGAGTCTGGGCCGCGATCGACATAGTCGCCCAGAAAGACCTGAATCGCTCGCCCGGGGGTGGATCGGGCAAGGTCGGCGTCGATGACGGTTAACAGCGACTGAAGCAGATCGGCACGTCCATGTACGTCGCCGATCGCATAGATGCGCACGCCATCGGGCAGCCGAGGCTTGATCTTCTTGGTAAAGCGTCTGGAAAGGCCCATCAGGTCGGTCGAATCGCATCTGCCGTCACGAGCGTCATCGTATGCGCTCTTAGCAGAACACGTCACAGATCGGTATTCTTAATTGTTTCCCACCGATGCGCTCGCATTTTGATTAAAGGATCGCGCGGCCTTTGAGCCGTATTTCAAGAGGTCTCGCGTAGCGTCTCCCCAACAAGAACGGGGGAGCGCGACATGCGCAAAGTTGCAAAATTCCTGGCGGCCGTGGCCGCTGTTGCGGTGACTGCAGGGGTGCAGCACAGCGCGAAGGCGGCCTTTGTTGGCGCCCCGTCGGCGCTGCGGGGCGCGATCCAGCACATCAAGTTCGACCAGCCGACGCTGGCACCGATGGCGTTTACGATCTTTTGCCTCAAGTACAAGGACGAGTGTAAGCCGACCACGCAGCGTGTCGCGTTCCGGGGCGGTCGCCTGAAGCTGACGCCCGAGCGTCTGGCGCAGCTTCAAGAGGTCAACCGCGACGTCAACGCCTCGATCCGCCCCGAGGCCAATTTGGAAGGGTTGCGCGGGGAGAAGTGGTTGCTCCATCCCACCAGCGGCGACTGCAACGATTATGCTGTGACAAAACGCCACGATCTGATTGCCAAGGGCTTCCCGGCGCGCTCGGTGCTGTTGAGCGAGGTCATCGTGCCCTGGGGTGAACACCATCTCGTCGTGGTGGTGCGCACGACTTCAGGTGATCTCGTGCTGGACAACCTCACCACGCATATCCTGCCGTGGTCGAAGAAATCCTATCGCTGGGTCCGGATCCAGACGCCCAAGAACCCGTACTATTGGGCGTCACTGAGCGGCGATCGCGACGCGTGACGATCCCTTAGTCTATCGCGTGCTGACGCTCTGCGACAGCCCGAGTCCCAGGATCATCGAAAAGCAAAGGATTGCTGCCGGACGCAGCAATCCTGGACCCGCAAAACTCTGAACGAGCGCAAACACAAGGCAGGCTGCGGCAGTCGTCGGAAAGAACGAGTCGCGTCCGCGCTGCAACGCGCCGGTGAACAAGCGGATCAAGGCCAGTAGGCACATCACGCCGGCGACCAGCAAGCCAATCCAGCCCATATCCGCGAAGATCGCCGTTGCGGTCGACGGTGCCGACAGAGCCCCCGCCGTTTCGCTCTGATAGATTGCACCTACGGCCGAAAAAGTCCCCGCCCCCGCACCGAACCATCGCGTGTCCGACAACATCCGCTCCAGCGCAGCCCTGGTTTCAGTCCCGACGTCAGGGACGAGGCGCAACAGGACGGGTCCGGAGGTCTGTTCGAACAAGAATGTCAGCACAATCGCGGCTCCGATCAACCCGGCCGCAGCAAGCGCGCCCGCGGCCAATGCCGATAGGTCCAGGCGGCGGATCACCAGGATCAACAGGATCAGCACAATTCCGAAGCTGGCTGCGATCGCGCTGTTGGCGCCGGAGAAGCCGAAGATCGCGATCGCGCTGACCAATGCGCCGAGGAGACCGCAAAGACCGATCGCGACGGAGCGCAGCAGCGAGTGACGCGTCTCGGCCCGCTCGGCGGCGAGCTGCATGACGGCCATATTGAGCATAATGCCGAAGCCGGCCATGGTGGTCGCCAGATCAGCGGGCGTTGCCGGCATCAATCCAGGCGAGAGGCGATGAAGGTCCAGGGCCAGGGCTGCGACGGCTGTCGTTCCGCTCAGCACGAATAGCACCAATTCGGCGCGGCCGCGGTCGCGGACCACTGCGATCGTAACCCCGAGCAAGGAGACCGCAGCTACGGCCTGCATCAAAGCGTTCAGCGTCAACCCAAGATCGGCCGTGATCGACCCTAGCAGCAAACCGCCCAGGGCATCACGGGTGCTGGTCCAGATTGGATGCGCCAAGCCCAACCAAACAGGCACGAGCTGCGCGGCAATGCCGAGCGGAATGGCGACCAGAAGCCACCGGCCCCAGGACGTGGCGCGCCGATAGTGCTCATAGTCGGACTTCTGTGTGCTTGAGGCAGCCGACACCAAGCTCAGCGCCGCAGCCATCATCCCGAGCTGCGCACCAAACTTGGCACCGGCAATTTCGAGAAATGATGCGGAAACAACGGCAATGATGAGGGCAAAATAAGCGAGGGACAAACGGCGCGCTCGAAAGGATTCCTGAACCTGTCAGGTCACCATACAAGCGGTCGGCCTGGTTTCAAACAGAAGGTCTGCCCCTTTGCGAACAGCTTCGCCTCAAACTCTTCGCGCGCTCGCGAAGGATTATCGTGAAGGCCAGGGAAAGGAGATCGATCGAGCAGCTCAGCTAACGGGGATCAGCGCGCAGCTTTGGCTGGCCGCGCGAACACGCGGGCGGCCCTGGTGGCCGCGAGGGCGAAGCGAGCGCCGGAGCCGAACAGATAACCGGCCTGCAGAGCAATGGCTGCGAATGCGGCGGCCTTCAAACCTCCGAGCAAGCCGAGGCTGGTCATCAGGCCGACGGGAAGCACGGTCAGCACCAGGACAAAGGTCACCGGCAGCAGCATCAGCACGCGAAAGCGTTGGCCCAAGACGGCGCCTGCAAGAAAGCTGAAAATCAAAAGCTCGGTCATCCGAAGCACTCCCCTGCTCCGGAGCTTAGGTTCCCCACCCTAAAAGGACCCTTAAGGTGTATGGCTAAATTTGGCCTATTGGCTGCAATTGGCCACTAGCGAGTTGTAGGCCTCGCGCAAGCCCGTCAGGCTAACCACGCCTTTGATTTCGCTGTCGCTTTCCTTGACCGCGACGGCCAGAGAGGGCGTCGTCTGCCATTTGCCGGATGCAAAGGCCGAGACTTCGTCGGGCAACAAGACAGCGGCGCCGGCCGCGGCCATGCTGGCCTCGACCGTCAGCGTCCCGCCATTGCTCGCGGCGATCGTGACCTTGGGGTGGCTCCGGGGCGGGAAGGGCCGGATCAACGCCACCAGCACGTCGACCTTGCCCTTGGGCGCACAGCGGACGATCAGGCCGGCAAAGTCCGGATCGGATTGGGTTGTGTCGGCCGTCTTGGTGATGGCGGCAAAGGTGTCGCCCTCCTTGGTCCCTTGCGTCCGGGTGAATTTCCAAACGGATGTGGACGCAGGGGCGGCCACCTCAACCACGGCAGCGCCGCGACAGAACGCCCCCGCACTGCCAGGGCAAGTCGGGGCCCATGCGCGATCGGCGGCGCCAAAGAGGGAGACCGCCAACAGCGGGGCCAGAAGGAGGCCAGACACGGGAGTTCCTATCCTTAACAGCCCAGACTTAGCAGACGGCCTCGAGCGCAGGAAGCCTTGCGATCAACACACCAAGCCCTTGAGTCGGGCGGTTTGCTCACCGACCGGGCACACGAAATACAACAAATGGTCACAAAGGGTTAAACCAAGCCCCAAACAGTGGCCCGCGCGCCACAGTGGCCGACCGATTGCTCCGTTAACCACCGGGAACACTTGTCGCACCACCCCCTAGGCCGTACCAATTTACGTCAATTGGGGACCCTCGGGCGCGATTCATGTCATCTATTGCCAAGACCTATGTGTTGAAGCCGGCGTTGCTGGCGATCGCTTTGGCGCTTGGGGCGTGTTCGACCAATCCAGGCTCGGGCCCTCTGATCGACGATGTTAACAATCACGTTCAGACGGAGAATGCGCCAGCCTATGAGCTGGTGCCGATCAATCCGGCCACGGTGAACATCCTGCACACCCACGAGCCGAAGGGGCTTGCGGGTGCGTTCACGGACAAGCGGCCTCCGGCCAGCATCGTGTTTGGGATCGGCGACGTGGTCAGCGTCACCATCTTCGAAGCGGCCGCAGGTGGTCTGTTCATTCCGGCGGAAGCCGGCGTGCGTCCCGGCAACTTCGTCACCATCCCGGATCAGTCCGTCGACAATGACGGCTTTATCACGGTGCCCTACGCCGGCCAGGTCAAGGCCGCTGGCCTCACCGCGGTGCAAATCCAGCGCGCGATTGTTGACAAGATCTCCAACCGCGCCATCGAGCCGCAGGTCGTCGTGGCGATGGCCTCGCAGCGCACGCAGCTGATCAGCGTGCTGGGCGAGGTCAATTCGCCGGCGCGTTATCCGGCGAGCGCGGCGGGCGCGAAGGACAAGGTGCTCGACGCCATCACCCGCGCCGGCGGCATCAAGGGCCAGGGCTTCGAGACCTGGGTCATGCTGGAGCGTGGCGGACGGCGGGCGACCGTACCGTTCGAGAACCTCGTGATGGCGCCGGAGAACAACATCTATGTTCGCCCGGATGACAGCATCTACGTCTACCGCGAGCAGCAGAAGTTCCTGGCGTTCGGCGCCAGCGGTCAGAGCGGCGAATTCAACTTCGACGCCTGGCGCATCAACCTCGGCGAAGCCGTCGGCAAGGCCGGTGGTCTTCTCGATGGTCAGGCCGAGCCGGCTGGCGTGTTCCTCTATCGTCGCGAGCCGCGTGATGTCGCCGCCCAGCTCGGTATCGACGTCAACAAGTACACCACCGAGACGATCCCGGTCATCTTCAGCATAAACCTGCGCGACCCCGGCGGCTTCTTCCTCGCCACCAAGGTCATGATGAAGAACCAGGACATCATCTACGTCTCGAACTCGCGCAACGTCGAAGTTACCAAGTTCCTGACCTACCTGCGCGTGATCATGGCGACCGGTTCGGATGCGGTGAACCTGTCCAACGATGCCCTGATCTTCCGCAACAACATCAAGCTGGCGCCGTAAGACGCCAACCTGATGCACTACGATCGATGGCACCGGGTTTTGTCCCGGTGCCATTTTCGTTTAGGGATCCGAGCTCGTTCGGAGATCAAAGCCTCGGGTTCGACTGAGGTACACTGATCGCATTGCGAGGTCAGGGATTTGGATCAATGCGCCACTGAGCAAGGCGCGCCCGTCATCGGTCGCAAGGGGCATCATGCGCTTTAGAGCATTCTCTTGTTGTCTGGCTCTCGTCCCAATTGGCCTGGGGCTCGCCCCATTGGGGAAGGCCTTCGGCTCCCCTGGGGAGCTCGGCGTGCGCCACCGGATCGATGTGGTGGTCTCCGCGGAGCCCGACGCACCGATTTTCCAGCACCTCAAGGGCGCCAAGGGGGATCTCGCATTCACCGTCCGCCTCTCGGCGAATTCCAAGGAGAGCAGGTTTTTCGGGCTGCTGCACCCGTTCTTCCTGGATATTACCGTTCCAGACAAAGCGGACAAACTTCTGGTCCAGCAGACGAAGCTGTGGGAGGAGGAGGTCTGTCACCAACGACGCGGTCTGCCGAAGGTCACGGTCACCCAGCTCGGCGGCCATTTTGGCGGGGGCGAGGGGCGGATCGAGATCTCTGCGATCGTCAGGCACATCGGGCTTCTGGTGCCACCCGACGAATTAACCCCTGGAATAAAACTCGATCAGGGGAGTGATGATCTTGGAGTATTCTACGCCTTCCGGGCGCAAACCCGGAACAGCCGCCTGAACGTGGACCTGAAGATCTATCCGTTCGATTGTTTCCTCTAAGAGCTCAAGCTCGGATACGAGCTCGAGCAAGCAACGCCGACAAGCGAAACGCCGCCCAAGAACCCAATGCGCCTTCGGCTTCCCCATATCAGCTGGTCGTGGAGCCTGCCTGCGGCCTTCATCCTGTACTTCGTCGTCGCGTTCGCGCCGTTTCCGTTCGGCTCGACCAATGATCTGTCGATTGCATTCTGGTGCCTGTGTCTTGGCGTCGCCACGATGTTCGCGCCGACGGGGAGTTTGCGAAAGCCGCATCTCTGGCTGCTCGCGGGCATCGCAATCATCGTCGCGGGCTACGCTTTCGTGCTGCACGAGCAGCTGTCCGATCATCCCTGGGCAGCGCCGTTCCAGCCGATCTGGAAGCAGGCCTCAGACCTCCTGCAGATGCCGATCGCGCCATCGGCTTCAATCGTGAAGAACGAGGCATTCTTTGCTCTGGGAGCACCGCTCGCCAACATCCTCGCAGTCGTCCTCGGCATCAGCGTCGGCGCCGAGCGCGAGCGCGCCCGCCGCATCTTGTGGGTCATCGCGATATCAGGGGCGCTCTATGCCCTTTACGGCGTGCTGTCGTTCCTGATCGAGCCCACGATGATCCTGTGGCGGGACAAGACCGCCTATCTCGGCAGCGTCACCGGCACCTTCATCAACCGCAACACGGCGGCGGCATATTTCGGCTCCTGCGCCGTGATCTGGATCCTGTTGATCCTGGAGGACTTCCGCCGCCGCCTTCCTGAACGGCATATCGCATGGAGGCGCTTGTCGCTCGACCTGCGTGAGATCCCGCCGAAGGAAATCCTGCCGCAGCTTCTGGCGCTGCTGATCTGCCTGATGGCGATGTTCATGACGACATCGCGCGCCGGCGTCGGCCTGTCGCTGCTCGCGATGATCGTTGCGACAACGGTGTTCCTCAGAAAGGACCTGCCGCCGCGCACTGGCATCTGGATTGCGCTCGGATCAGGTGTCGTCATCGCGCTGGGGCTGCTCCAACTGCTCGGCGGACAGGTCTCCAGTCGCTTCGATAGCCAGGGCCTAGTCGATGAGGGGCGCGTCGAAGCCTGGAAATCCACGCTTCGAATTATCGGCGACAATCCCTGGTTTGGCACCGGGATGGGCACTTTCCAATGGGCCTTCCCGCCGTACCGGAGTCCCCATATCTCGATTCGCGGCGTTTGGGATGCTGCGCACTCCACTCCGCTCGAACTCGCCTCCGAGGTCGGCATCCCCATGGCGCTTTTGGTTGCAGCCGGTTGGACAATCATGCTGTTGGTCCTGGCGAACGGCGTGCTTGGGCGGCGACGCGACGCCATCATCCCCCTTGCGGCGGCAGCGACCGCCACCCTCTCGCTGCTGCATTCCTGCCTGGACTTCACCCTGCAGGTCCCCGGCTACAGCATTCCGTTCTTTGCACTATTCGGAGCGGGCCTGGCGCAGTCCTTTCGCACCGCTGAGGTCCGCCCAACCGAAGAGACCATTGCCTGCCAAGCCGCGGGAAGGGGGGCCCATGGCGCGAGGCGAAGGGCCCTGCCGGCGGAGGCGCGAGCTTCATAAAAGTGTCTAGATTTGAAGCAGTTGCGTGTTTACGAAGTCTTTAGATTAAGTGGACAGTTCCCTCACCTTCAGATAGTTTCCTGCACTGCACAGCCATTTGCCCGAGCCGAGGAAGCACATCGGGGCAGCTGATTTTTTGGAGGTATTTATGAGCGTTGTTAAGATTGCGCTTCGCATGGCTGTAGCCGCGGCCCTCGCCGCGACGATTTCGACAGCCGCAAGCGCCGCTGTGTATCCGCCGCAGCGCCAGCTGCCGGCTCAGACCATTTCCGACTTCAAGGCCTCGCCGCAGAGCTTGCTGCAGCTGTATCCGAACGGTGGCCCGCAGATGATCTCGCGTGTGCGCGACCTCGGCGCCTCCGATCCGACCACGCTCCCGGGCCTGATTGCGCTCTTGAAGGACCCGAACACGACCAAGGACCAGATCAAGGCGATCGTCGGCGGTCTCGCCCAGGTCGCGCGTATGGCGGCATCAACTGACCAGGCCTTCGCCAATGAAATCCAGACCGCGATTGCCGGCACCGGCAACGCCGACGTGATCGCCGCCTATCAGGCCGCGACCGGCGACGTCCAGATCGCCGCGACCGGTGGTGGTGCCGGCGGTGGCGGCACCGGCGCAGGCGGGCCGACCGGTAACGGCGGCTTCGCAACCGGCGGTAACGGTGGCGGCGGGGTCACGTTCGGCAGCAACACGACTGCGAACAACGGCACCGGCACCGGCAGCGGTTCGGTCGGCGGCACAACGAATAGCGTGAGCCCGCACTGATCGACCAGCCGGGCCCTCAAGGCCGCCTCATGAGACGTTACGACAGCGGCGCCATTGGGCGCCGTTTTGCTTTGGCGCCGTTAAGGTTCACGGCAAATGACGCAATCGTTGGCACTGTGCGTCGCATCAATGACGTTCAACTACCGGCGATGGTATGCTAGGCTTTCACGTGGCGCGGGCTTGGCATCAGGTTTGCTCCGCACGCCGCGGGGCCGTTGACTTCCAATCCATACACATCGATTCATTTCAGGAATTGCTAGATGTTGCAGGTGAACAAGCCGACCTCGGAGATCAACCGTGATTTCCCCGAGGCCGATGGCTCCCCGTCGCAGACGCTGAGTTTTTATCTCGACATCATTCGCCGCCAGTTTCCGACTATAGTCGCGATCGTGTCGGCCAGCATTATCCTGGCGCTGCTTTACCTCTTCACCGCCGCGTCGATGTTCACATCAACCGCCTCGATGGTGATCGACACCCGCAAGGTGCAGCTGTTCCAGCAGCAATCGGTGCTTGGCGACGTCGCGATCGACCCCGCGACCGTCGAAACGCAGGTCGAGATCCTGAAATCCGAGAACATCAGCCTGGCCGTGATCCGCGATCTGCACCTGATCGAGGATCCTGAGTTTACCGGGAGCGGCGGCGGGCTCCTTGGTGCGGTCGTCGGCTCGGTCATCGGCCTGTTCTCCCCGAGCAGCGCACCATCCGAGTTCGAGCTGATGCGCAAGGCGCTGGAGCGTTTTGAGAAGGGCCGCACCATCAAGCGTCTCGGCCTCACCTATGTGATGGAGATCGGCTTCACCTCAAAGGATCCGGCCAAGGCGGCGCGGATCGCGAACGCGATCGCGGACGCCTACATCGTCGACCAGCTCGAGGCGAAGTATCAGGCCACCCGCCGCGCCAGCGTCTGGCTGCAGGACCGCATCAAGGAGCTGCGTACGCAGGCTTCCGTCGCGCAGAAGGCGGTGGTGGATTTCAAGACCGCCAACAACATCGTCGACACTGGCGGGCGGCTGATGAACGAGCAGCAGCTCGCGGAAGTGAACAGCCAGCTGGTGCTGGCGCATGCATCCACCGCCGAGGCCAAGGCGCGCCTTGATCGCTTGAACGACATCCTCAAGCTGGACGTTCCAGACGCCAACGTCACCGACGCGCTGAAGAACGACACCATTGTCAAGCTGCGCGGCCAATATGTCGACATGGCCTCCAAGGAATCGATCTGGTCTGCCAAATACGGCCGCGACCATCTGGCGGCCGTCAACCTGCGCACCCAGATGGCGGAG
This sequence comes from Bradyrhizobium sp. Ghvi, assembly GCF_900115265.1. GTDB lineage: Bacteria > Pseudomonadota > Alphaproteobacteria > Rhizobiales > Xanthobacteraceae > Bradyrhizobium. The sequence continues at coordinate 211,256 of NZ_FOVU01000010.1, forward strand.
ATCAAGAAGAACATCCAGGATGAGCTCAAGCGCATCCAGGAATCCTACAAAAGCGATTACGACATCGCGGTGACCCGCGAGGAGGCGATCAAGTCGAGCCTTGCCAACGTCGTCTCGGAATCGCAGCTTACCAACCAGGCGCAGATCCAACTCCGTGAGCTCGAGAGCAACGCGCAGAGCTATCAGGCGATGTATGACAATTTCCTCCAGCGCTACATGGAGAGCGTGCAGCAGCAGTCATTCCCGATCACCGAGGCGCGCGTGATCAGCGCGGCGTCCGCGCCGCTGGTCAAGAGCTCACCGAAGAGCCTCATCGTTCTTGCCGGAGCAGTGCTCGCTGGTCTGTTGCTGGGGTTCGGTTCAGCGATGGCCCGCGAGCTCACCGACAGGGTATTCCGTACCACCGGACAGATTGAGGAGCAGCTCGGTTCTAACTGCGTCGCGATCCTGCCGGCCGTCGGCGTTCCCGCCTCCATGGCGCTCACTGACAAGCTCGCGAGGAAGGACCCTCTGCAACCAGATCTCTTGCGCTATGTCGTCGGCAATCCGCTATCGCGTTTCTCGGAAGCCGTGCGCTCGCTGAAAGTGGCGGTGGACCTCAACTCCATCGTGCGCGAGAACCGCGTACTGGCGGTGACCTCCACCCTGCCCAACGAGGGCAAGAGCACGCTTTCGACCAACCTCGCGCAGCTGATTGCCCATGGCGGGGCGCGGGTAATCCTGGTCGACGCCGATTTGCGCAATCCCTCGCTGTCCCGCGCGCTGGTGCCGGAGGCGCAGGCCGGTCTCGTCGACGTGGTTGCGCAGAAGGTGCAGCTCGAGGATGTCATCACCGTCGATCCGCAGACCAAGCTCGCGATGCTGCCCGCCGGCGCCACCTCGAAACTGCTGCACACCAACGAGATCCTCGCCTCTAAGCCAATGCGCGACCTCGTGGCCGTCTTGCGTACGAAATATGATTATGTGGTGCTCGACATGCCTCCCATGGCGCCGGTGGTGGACGTTCGCGTCACCTCGCCCTTCGTCGACTCCTTCGTGTTCGTGGTAGAGTGGGGCAAGACCAAGATCGATGTCGTCCGGCACAACCTACGCGGAGCGCCGGAAATCCAGGACAAGCTCTTGGGCGTCGTGCTGAACAAGGCCGACACCAAGTTGTTGTCACGCTATGAGTCCTACCACGGCCGCTATTACTACCGGAAATACTATGCCCGATATGGGTGTGTGGAGTAGTGATCATCGCCAAGGGCAACCAGCCCTTATTTCTGAGGAGCCTGCGAAGCTGGCGCCTCGAAGTATGCGCACGATCTTGGCTGCTGTTGTTCGGCCTTGCCGGTGTCATCTGGTCTGCCATTACGCTGCCGGCCTTCCGGTCGGCAGCTCCGGCCAAAGACGCGACGGCGCGCATTCTGGCCGACGACCGCTTCAAATCGGCGACGCTGAGTGACTTGTTGGAGTTGATGCTGGCTAGCCCCGAACCGATCGTCCAGCGCAGTGATCTGCCGCGCGCGGAGACCCTAGTCCGGGTACGGATTGCTGAAGAGGCGATCAGGCGACAGGACCCGGCTCAGGCGGACCGCGACGCGGCCGCAGCCAATGAGCGGCTGAAGTTCACCTTGGCGCTCAACCCGGCGGACTCCTTTCTGTGGCTCATGCTGTATTCCTTGGAGATCACGCGAAGCGGCTTCGACAACAGAACGGCGGGTTTTCTCGACCAGTCCTACGCAAGCGGGCCCCTAGAGGGATGGATTAGCCTTCGGCGCAACAGCTTGGCACTCGCGGCATTTCACAACCTAAGCGAAGCGTCGCAGGCTGCAGTTGTGTCCGAGTTTGCCGCGATGGTCGACAGCGACTTTACGGAAGCCGCCGCCCGTAACCTGATGGACGTGGGTTGGGAGCAGAGGGATCGTCTCTTGGGAAGCCTTGCGAATGTGGAGCTCATTCCACGGGAGGCGTTTGCGAAGAAGCTATCGCGAGAGGGCCTGAAGGTCAGTGTTCCCGGAGTGTATCTGGATGAGAGGTTGTGGCGCTAATGGACAATACTCGACCTCGCAAAAGGACTATAGAATTAGCGGTCCTGACGTTGGCTGTGCTTCCGTCCTTCCTTGAGGCCGTGTCAGCTCAGACGAGTGTCGCCCCCGCTTCAGCAGCGCGACTCAGGATTCAAGGCGGAGCGGAGATTTCAAGCAATCAGGTAATCCGCGACGCTCTGAATCGAGCCTGTTTGGACGTAGAGGCCGCATCTCGAACGCAGAAGGTGAATCCTCGGATGATCGACCATCTGGTGAGTGTAAAGAACAGATGTCCTCGTCTGATCAGAGTTAAGATTTGCTATCTTGAGACCGATCGCTGCAAGTCCTTCAGCGTCGGGTCATTTGGGCGCGAAGATGTGATACTAGGCAGCATGATCGATCAGAGCTCATTTCGGTACAGTCTTTTTCAAAATTAGATCAGCCGGTTCTTCTTGAGCCATGGCTCGCCTGCGTATGTCTGGTCCACGGAATTTCAAGGCCTAACCGATGTTTTGCGTCAAACACCAGCTGATTATTCTTGGGGGCTTTCTAGCATTCTTTGGCGGCTCCATCAGTGTGCGGGCAGATGAGTTCCATATCAATGTTTCGGATCGTCAGAGCGATCTCTCTCTTCGAGATGCAATATTGCAGGCCCGAAGACATCGGCGCGAAACCCCTGCTGACGCGATTGTCGTGGATCTTCCGGCCAGCACGATCCGGCTGACAGCACCGTTGGAGCTATCCGTCGCTGACTCCGGAACACTGGAAGCTCCCCTGATCATAAGGGGAGCGGCGAGCGGGAAAACGGAATTAAAAGGGTCGATCGTCGTTGCTGGTCTGAAACCGAGTTCTCGTCGGCCGGAGCGATGGCTGGGTCACGAGCCGGAGCTTGGTCTGTTCGAGCTCGATGTGAACAGGTTTATCGGCAAGATCGATCTCTCGAAGCGAGGCATGGATCAAAGAGGCGCATCGAGCAACTTCGATCTGTATCATGAGGGTCACCGCCTAAGGATCGCTCGATGGCCTCAAGTTGGATTTACCCGCGAAGTGATAGCTCACGTCGATGCTGTCGACAAGCTCGTGCATCTAAAACTCCCTGACGTCTTGTTCGATGTCTTGCGAAATGAAAAGAACGTGTGGATTGGTGGGTTCTGGAGCGCAGATTGGAAATACGAGACGGCTCCATTAGTCGCCTCGGAGACAGATCGTGACTACGAGATATCTGGCGGCTCGGGTCTCTCCACGCGCGGTTCGTTTCGTCTTTCAATACTTAACGCTCTTGGATTGTTGAGCGAAAAAGATACCTACGTTCTGGATGCGGGGCAGAAGAGAGCGATCATCCTCGGTGAGCCTGACGCATCTTACGAAATTGCAATGCTCAAAACTCTGATAGTAATAAAGAATGCAAAGCACATCAAAGTCGAAAATCTGGCGATGGAGCAAACGCTCGCAGACGTTGTCGATATCTCCGATTCCGACGACATAACCTTCGAAAGCTGTTTCATAGGGCATTCGGGTTCTACCGCCATTTCCATTTACGGCGGACATAGCAACGTAATCCGTCGTTGCGTCATCAGGGATAGCTCGGAAGCAGCAGTCTCGGTGATCGGCGGAGACTATCAAACGCTCACGCCATCAGGACACAGGATCGAAGAATCGATTGTCCAAGATTTCGGCTTGGAGAGTTTCAGCTATCGCCCGGGCGTCCAGATCCGGGGCGTCGGAAATTCCGTGATTAACTCGATTGTGGAGCGGGGACCTCACTCCGCCATCATATTGGAAGGCAACGACCATCGAATTACAGGCAACGAGATATCTAACGTTGCTTTGTGGACAGATGATGTAGGAGCTCTGTACTTGGACCGCAGCTGGACTGGAAGAGGTAACGTAATTGCGAAGAACTACATCCACGATATTGGCAATCCAAGTACGGCCCAGAGCTTGGTCATTGGAATATATTTGGACGATCAATTTAGTGGAGTCGAAATTGAGGGCAATGTATTTGAACGCTGCAGGACTCCCATCCTGATCGGGGGCGGGAAGGACAATTTTGTTCATGATAACAAATTCATTATGGATGGCACCTATGCGATGGCAATCGACGGGAGAGGGTTGACGTGGCAAGGACCAAACTCTGAGGCGGGCCGCGCTCTTCTGTCGAGCTATCAGCGCGTGATCAGCAGCTCGCCCGAAGCGCTGGAGCGTTATCCGGCACTGAGGATAGACGAGCGCCGGATGTGGGCCCCGACGGGCAATCGGATTAGAGCGAACAGTATTGCCGGGGGCACCATCTCGAAGGTTGCGAGTGAAGCGGTTCAGTACGTTGAGCAATCAACAGACAATGTTGTGACAGGCCCGAATCCTGATTCCGAGTACAGAATCCAGGCGGCCGTATCGAGGGAAAGATTGCTTTCAAGTCTTCTTTTTCGTTCCAAAGCTAACTAGTAAGTTCGATTAGGCACGATGGGTAGCGCAATTTCGGACACGGTTTAGGTGCGATGATCTCTCAACCAAAATCGTTCGTCGGGTCGAGCGACGGAACGAAATTCTTGCGTTACATGTTGTTCGCCGTAACGATGACCGGTGTTCTTTCCAGTCTTGTGCTCGCCTATGGGATGAACCTTCGAGGCTTCGAGTCTATTCCCTACGTCAACTTGGCGACGACGGCCGCCGCGCTAAGCGTTCAGTGTTTCTTTCTTGGAAGGGTTCGTGGCGTGGTGGGCGGGCCACTGAGCAAGATTTACCTGTTAAACTTCATTTTCGTTGTCGTGGCGACCATCATCGGACTGCTGTTGAAGAACAGCCTCATCCACATTTTGGCTTGGCTCGGTTATTTTACCGTCAACTTGCTTTCTGTTCTGATACAGAACTCGTACTCGAATACGGACTATTCTGGCTCCGACGAGCGCTTTGTCAGTGCTCTTGCGATCTGTGCTGCTCTCATGTTGATTGTGAAGCTGCTGACGAAGGTTCTTGATCTTTCCTCATCATTGGACAGCGTTTTACTGTTGACATTTGTGGTATTTTTTCTTTCCGGGCCTTTGCCTGCTCGATATCGCTTATTGGGGGGGCTTCTGTTAGGTTCGTCTCTGATCGGGGTCACTGAAACAGGCGCATGGCAACTCGAGGGAAACCGCGCTAGCTACGTTGCCATCTATGTAGGATTACTCGCGGCCGCAGTTTTTCAGAGACAGCTCGTTCGGCTGCTGCCACTCGCGATCGTTCCCGTACTACTCTATTTCGTCGCTCTTTCGCTGGATCGTGCTGTCGTCGATGGCTTTTCGCGAAATATCCGAGAAGCGGTGCTTCTCATTCAGGGGGATAGTCTATCGAGCCATGTCGCCACGCAGCAGCGCTTTTATGAAGTTGATAAGGTTATGGACGACGTCAATGAGGCGGGGCCTATCGCTTATGTCATCGGCCTCGGCCTGGGACGAACGATTGATATGTCGGCGTCCAGGGACGACTCGGTCCAGAGCGCCTCAATCACCGGTGCGGACAAGGTCAACAATGTCCACTTTCTGCACGTGGCGATCTTCCACAAGTTTGGTCTGATTGGCCTGGCTCTCCATGCACTGATGTGGCTGACGATCGCCCTCCATCTTTTCTCAGTTTCCGCCCGTAACTGCAGGCCGGTCGTGTTCTTCGGCGCTTTGTATCTGGTGGTGTGCATCGCCTATTCGGCGTCAGCGTCAATCACGTATTTCAGCAGTCCCTATCTAGGTATATGCCTTGCGCTCTTGGATCAGGCTGTAGCTCGGCACTTCCAGATGAGACTGCATATGAAAACTCGGCTCGCCCAGCGCTAGCGACGAGCCCCTATCTGCTCGGCCGCGATTTCGGCAACACGGTGATAGCCGCGACCATTCAGAATATGGTCACGCCGCAGCGATAACGGAACAAAATCGCGCAACTTGTCATCCGCGTCGGTCGCCGACGCAATGGCAATGAGGGCTTCGCGAACCTTGATGAATCTGTCCTTATAAGATGTTGGCCAATTCAGCTGCCTCAGCCTTTTGTAGTCGTCCGAACCTCTGTATTCTCTAGGATAGTCTCCATTCAGTACTTCCATGACTCAGTAGCTCGCGCCATCAGGAAGACCCGCTGACCATGTTGGGCAGATCCATCTTGAGGGTCGTAATCCCTGTAGTTGTTACGTCCAGTCCAGATCAGCACCACTCCGTGATCCAGGCCCATCGGTCTTCTGTCAAACCGAGCTTTGATCTGAGTGGAAGTTTTTCCACCCACTCCCGCATTTACTGGGTCAATCCCAAAAGCCCCGCCAACAGGCCGCAACTATCCTCTCTGAACCCTGCTCCTATCCCCGCAATCATGCTGTCACCCCAGCAAGCGAGTACGCTTCCTTCTTCGAGGCTTACGACTGAGGGCCGGAAGTGAAGCGTCTCTTCGGTCGATCGAGTTAAGCGGTGCAAAGATGCGCGAGATGTCACGCCGAACTCAATCACTGCCACCAGAATGAAATTCAACAGGAGTGACAAGAACAGGCAAGGACCGCGGAAGATAATGGCTTGATATTGAGCGGGGTGTCCCAAAGGGCGATAGCGAGTTGCTATCTTCCGGGGCTAAGAGCAACGTGGGGTGTCTGATAAGAAAAAGAAGCCGGCTTTTCGAACACATTTGGTCTCGAGCCCAAGTCAGAGCGTGCTAGCGGCGCTTGGCCTGAATCGTTCGTGCTTTTATTCGTTGAGCAGGATTACCTACATAGACTGTCCACGGACTGAGGTCCTTAAACGCTACTCCTCTTGCGCCCAGAACGGCCCCTTCGCCGATTTTGACACCAGGTCCTACGAAACATTCTGCGGCAATCCAGGCTCTATCTTCGATGACGATGGGCTTGGTTATCAATTGAAAGCGCTCGTCGCTTATGTCGTGGCTTCCAGCACAAAGGTGAGCGCCTTGCGATACGATCGCGCGATCTCCGATCGTTATGCGATCTTGACAATAACAGATCACGCGAGGTCCGATGGTTGTATTTTCGCCTACCTCGAGGTGGGGAGGATACCAAACGCGTACTGAAGCGTGAATTCGTGCGGTCGGATGGATTCTGGCTCCAAAGAAACAGAGAACGAGTCTCCTCCACCAGTGAAGCGGTGGAGGCGTCCAGCGCGCCAGCACGGTCCACGAAAGAATCCAAAAAAGCCGAAATACGCGGTTGCCGAGCGAAAAGCTCGGGCCGCCTTCCATTGGTCTGCTTTGGCTTGCATCTAACAGCATGATGTCATCGTTCAATTCTCTGGGGGGCGCGGTGCCATTTCAGGCGCGCTCGTCTGCCGAAGGACATCCAGCAGCCTAGTCACGTTCTGTTCAATATCAAAATGCTTCAGGAAAGCGTCGCGCGCCGAGACTTGGATCTTGTTTCGTTCGGCGTCAGACAGTCTAATAAAGGCTTCCAGTAGTGAGGTGATCCCGGGCAGGTCGTCATTCGCAACCAATCCCGCTCCTTCCTGTTGGATTTCCCTCCAAATGTTGACTTTGTCGGTGATCAGGACAGGCTTGCCGCAGGCAAGTGCTTCAGCGACGACAATTCCAAAATTCTCTTGGTGTGACGGAAGCACAAAGGCTTCGCAGCCGTGAAAGGCTCCCCATTTCCGGTTGCCTTCCAACATGCCCGGCCAGTGAATACGGTCGGCGATGCCAAGCGCGGCGGCCTGCTTCTTTAGCTGTGGCGCCCATCCCGATTGGTCCGGTCCGGCCATGACAAGGTCAATGTCCGGGATCAGAGGTGCAATCTTTGCGAAAGCTTGGATAAGAAGGTCGCAGCCCTTCTTAGGATGAATTCTGCTGAGAAACAGGAAGAAACGCTTGTTTGTCAAAGCGGGAATTCGTTCACGAAATTCAGCAATTTGCGCTTCGGCGTTCCCTTTAACATCAGAAGTGCCGTAGCCGACGACAAACTCTTTCACATTGTAAGGCCAAAAGGCGTTTCTAGCTAGAACGCGCTCCTCCTCGCACGTGAACAGAACTCCTTGAGCGTTTGCAAGTAGCGGACCCTCGCTGCACCACCAAGATATCTGCTTGAGTAGCGTCTTGACCGGATACGCCCGCCGAAACCACGGATCCAGCATACCGTGGGTGAAAACGAAATACGGGACTTTGGATGATGTGAGCGAGAGTCGGGCTGCCAACGCAGTGAAGTTCCAGATACCATTTACGATAACGACGTCATAACCTTTCGCGTTCTGTTTCAGCCACGGAACGAACTTCGTGGTGAAGCCGTAGTGCACCCACGGCAACCATTTCCATCGCCTTCGAATTTCGCTCTTAAGTGTACCCAATGCATGAACGCGGATCGGAAAGGATGCTACCCAGGGATCGGAAGGATGGTCGAATGTAGCCAATTCTCGGAAATGGCCGAGCTTTTCCAACGCAGCAGATGACCTTATGATCCCTTCAAGGGGTCCGCCGTAGCGTGGATCAGCTGTGGCAATAATATGGAGTATTCTCAAGGAATCTACTCACTTCACCTTCTATTAACGGAAAGTTGCGCAGCCACGAGCACTAGAGTTGTGATCGCAAGATCCGGACCAATTTAGGTTTGTACTGTGCGTGATGTTCATTTGGTCGCCTTTAAATCGCGGTAGCGGGCAATTGGCCAGCTTTGACGCGTCGGGATACAGCCATCGCGGCCTGCAATAGTGGTAGCGAAGAATGCTCCGCGGATGGAGCGAATTTCCAACTACCAGTTCCGATCGAGAATGATCTGAGCGACCGCGGTGGCGACTTTCGAGTATCCAAGTCGATTTAGGTGAATTTGATCTGCTCTATATGTCGAAGCATTTGCGAGGGGGAATTGTAGTTGGATATCCAGGAAACTAGTGCCGTACGCGTGGGCCAACTCTCGGTTCAATTCCGAAATTTTGGTGTCTCCCAATTGTCCAGAGAGTTCGCCAGGATATTCTCCGCGAATAACTCCGAGCACCAGAAAGCGCGCCTGCCTCGGCAACGATGCCACCATTGCCGAGACGTCGTTTATGACTTCTCGCGTTTCCATATAGTTATTTCGTCCCGCCCAAATGATCGTTATTCCACCGTCGAGCCCGTCCGGTCGTTCGAGCATGCGCTTGCGGATTTGCCCCGAAGTCTCTCCGCCGACCCCACCGTTGTAACTGTTGCGGTAGAGAAGGTTGGCTAAGACACTACAATAATCTTCGTGGAGACTAGCACCCGTCCCGGCGGTCAAGCTGTCCCCCCAGCATGCAATGCTCGATTGTTCAATATCGTTGGCTCTCTCATCCCAAACACCTGCAGTGCTCTTGATCTTATGTACGAGAGCCGAGGCGGCTGCCCTTGTCGTGATGCCGAAACCAATGGCTCCGGCCAGCACGCAATTTACTGAAACTGATACGAGCAGCAATGCCACTACGGGGAGGCGCGCGTACTTCATCATTCATTCACTCGCAATTCGATCAGGCGGGAAAATGACAGCAGTTGGAGACCCGTAATGATGACCATAAGAACATGCAGTCCCATGAGCGGCGCAGCGATAGCGACCAGGCTGCCGTAGTGTTGGCCCGCAAAATAGCAAAATCCGAGCCCAACGAGGCTTAAACCTGAAAACGCGCGAGACAGGGCCACGTGCCGATTGATCGACGCCAGCGGCATCAGCCCCGCACTCCAGATCATCTCGGCAGCGACGGCAAGAAGTAGCACCACAAAGAAGGTCTGATCCACCGACACCTTTCCGGAGGTCCAAAGCGCGATGATCCACTGTCCGGTCAGGCTCAGTGCAGCGATGTACAGAACGCTCAATCCAAGGGTCGCCCAAAGATGAAGTCGGGCGAGCTTGGCAAACTGTTGAAGCTTCCCTATGCCGAACAGGCGCGAGTATTCCGGCGTGAAGGCGAAGTTGATCATGTTGATGGCGGATGTCCCGAGCCGCGCCAGCGTTCGTGCGGTCGAGAAAATAACTACCTGCACCGGGGTTCCGATCGCGCCAAGGATAAGAACGGGCCCTTGAATGGTCAGGGCCTGTCCGATCGAAACCAGCATGAAGCTCAGCGATGGATGAAACAGCCGCCTTGCCTCATCCAGTGACGCGTGTTGCCGGCCGAGAACCAGCCACCTCTCCAGGACCCTCAACCTGGCCCAGGTGGCGAGGTTGAATGTCAGGCGATTGGCGACGATCGCGACCGCCGCGGCGACGATGTCGCCCCCAAAGGCTGCCGCCGCCGCCGTAACAACGCCCTCCATCAATCTGGCGGATGCTCCCCATGCGACTTCTTCCGTGGGTTTCCCGATGCATCTTAGGCCGCTCGCCAGCAAGAGCAGATACTGGGTAAGCAGGACATTGGTGGCGAGCAGGAAGAGAACGATCTTGGCTGTCGCTTCAGTGACCGAGACCAGCGAAAAGAATGCGTCGATCCTGATTGCCGGAAGTCCGAGCAGGAGGACGATGAGGATGCCTGTCACCACCGCGTTGAGCAGCATGAAGATGCTTTGATAGGTCACCAGCGCTCCGGATCGGTCTCCGCCGGCAACTTTGATTGTCATGACGTTCTTGGCGGCCATCGTGAAGCCGAAATCGGCGAACGTCAGGTAGGTCGGGATCGCGGACAACAGAAGCCAAACGCCATAGCGCTCAGCGCCCCAATAGTGCAGCAGCACAGGGACAAGCGCGAGCTGGATGCCTACTGTCACCGCTTGGTTGTAGATCTGGGCTCCAAACGTGGACGCCAGTCGGCTGAATGATGATCGCCCCCGGGCGGGGTTCGTGTTGACTTGGCTAAACGTTGTAAGGGGGCTCAAGGAGATCACCGGGCGACAGGATTGGACGTCTACTACGCGCGATGCTCGTTTAGCACTCGTGCAGACATCATGCTTACGACAGCTTGAACGACTTCATCTACGCCTATTGCTGATATCCCGCTCATGCTGTGAATGGAGCGATGTTGTTGGCCATATGGATGCCATTTCGCAGGCCGGTTGTGTGCGCTGAACAATCCCAAGCAAGGAACCCCCATCGCAGCTGCAAGATGTAGGGGGCCAGAATCGTGGCCTATAAATAATGTCGCTGACCGCATGGCGGCAGCCGTTTCTCGCGGCATCAACTTACCGCAGGCATTAACAGTACTGCCGCGCCAATTGCAGGCAACCAGCTTTGCTCGCTCGGCATCTTCGGCTGCGCCGACAATGAGTAACCCATGGTTTTCATATAGCCCGGAGAGTCTTTCGATGAGTTCGCGCCAGCGTGCTGCTCCCCAATCATTTTCTAGCACCTTTCCTCCCATGTTGATTGTAATGAAAGGATGGTTCAGTTTGGAGATGGTCCTGTCGCCAATCTTAAGCTCGTGCTCAGTTAGTAGGAGATCCCATGATGCCGCTTTCGCAAGATCAATTGACCCTAATGCAGAAAGCGTGCGCGCAAGCCTTTCGCATTCTCGCTCTTGAAAGCCCGTTTCGGGGTCGATCCGGTTGTTTTGAAGGTCAACTGTAGTGGGAAGTCCAACGATCTTGCGAATACCGCAAAGGCGAAAGAAGATCCAATCTCGGAATGCGTTTAGCCGGCCGCGGGCCGGCATGAGATAGATCATCATGTCGATCTTAAGGGCGCGAATTTGCTTTGATAGTTGCCACAGGGCTGAAGCGGATCTGATCCCGACGGGATAAGATAGAAAGCCGTGAATCAGACCGCTTGGGCCGACAATAGATTGGGCGGGAGCCGCCTTAGTGGACACTGGTATATTTGTGAGCAGAAGCCTCTTGGCGTTTGGATAGGTCTGAGCAATCTTGTGGAGGCAAGGAAGCGCAACGATAGTGTCGCCAAGACTTCCCAATCTGTACACGAGTAAAGTGTCAGGGGGCGTAGTCATCGGGACAGTAGGCCTTGCGATCATCTCGTGCTCTCGCTGGCAATTTGCGCGATGACGCTCGAGGTGCTGCGTCCTGGCACGAACTCGCTCCGTAGGACAGAACCGCCGTTGGCAAGCACAAATGATGCGCCGACGATCTGGTCGATCTGGTAGTCCGCCCCCTTCACTAGCACGTCAGGGCAGATGGATTCGATGATCTCGAGGGGCGTATCTTCCTCAAATATCACGACGGCATCCACCATCTTCAATGAGGCGAGTAGAAGAGCCCGGTCAGTCTCGTTGTTGATTGGTCGAGTGGGGCCCTTCAGGCGTCCAACTGATTCGTCGCTGTTCACGGCGACGACGAGGCGATCGCAACTTGACCTTGCGAAGTTAAGGAGCTTCAGATGCCCGACATGAAGAATATCGAAACATCCGTTTGTAAAGCCAATTCGCAGACCGTCTCGCTTCCACAGCGCGACGCGCGACTTGACGTCGTTGAGGGGGAAAAGACGCTGTGATGTTTCATTGTCGGAGAATTGTTGGGTGGAGGAAAGTGCCTCGAGAAGCTCGCTTCTCGTGACGGTAGCGGTGTCGTGTTTGCCAACCGCCACCCCGGCAGCACAGTTTGCAATCGCCGCCGCTTCGTCCAGTTCGGCGCCGGCGCCGACGGCCAAGGATAGCGTGGCAATTGCGGTGTCGCCGGCGCCGACCACGTCGGCCACCTCGCGCGCCGTAGCGCTGATGTGGACCGGCTCTTTCTTGCGGGACAGGAGCGTCATGCCCTTTTCGGCACGGGTGACGAGTATGCTTTCGATGGTCGTATTGCTCAAGACCTTGTGACAGGCCCGAACGGCGGAGTCGTGGTCGAGTGCAGGGTCGATGCCGGTTGCAGCAAGCAGTTCCTTGGAATTAGGCGTGATCACGGTCGCGCCCGAATATCGCTCGAGGTGCTGCGATTTGGGATCGACCAGGACTGGTATCTTTGCTTCTTGTGCAAGCTGGACAGTTCGCCGAATTACAGTGTCGGTCAGGACGCCCTTCGCATAGTCCGAGAGCACGATCACATCGTGGCCCGGCAGTATCCGCGAGATAAGATTGAGCAGTTCTTGCTCCAAAGCTTGCGGCAGATCTTCGTCGCTCTCGATGTCGGCGCGAATGACATGTTGTCCTTGCGAGACGTAGCGGACTTTCTCGGTAGTCGGACGCGCGGCAGATGCCACGAACTGAACCGAAATGCGCGTGTCGCGCTCGAGTTCACCCATGAGTGTCCTGCCGGCCTCATCATCGCCGATCAAGCCGATCAGCGTGCAGGAGCCGCTGAGAGAGCTTATGTTTCGGGCGACGTTGGCTGCGCCACCGGGGATCTTCTCAGACTTCCTGATCGATATCACCGGAACGGGGCGCTCTGGAGAGATCCGCTTGATGTCCCCGCCGATGAAGCGGTCGAGCATCACGTCGCCTATGCACAACACTCGTACGGATGAAAACTTATCTACTGTGGACATCGTATGCCTGAATCTCCTGAGGAGCGGCGTGATAGCCTGGTTTTGGGATGTGTGCTGCTACAGAGTCCGCCAGCGCCGAAAATGCGCCCACGATGTGATAGAGGGAGGTTGCGGGCGCAGGCTCAAGGATGAACTGATCGCGAGAGCCGTCATGCCGTTCCACCCAGAGCCCGGGCGCAGGAGCGGCATCGAGAAAGCGCCACAGAGCGGTGGTTGCTTGTTCGAGCATTGTCGTGTGGTTGGACGATGCACTTTCCAAAACGCTGACTTCTGCGCGGATCCACTCGGCATGAGGCCACAGCCTTACAGTTGCCCCGGGCGCATTCCCCTCGATGCCCAATTCTCCGAACAGGAGACCGGTCTTTATGTTTTTTCCGGACGAATGAGCAAATCGATAGATCTGATCCAAGTGGGACTGAGGCTTTCCTGTCGCCTGCTGATATTGCGTGAGAAGCCAGATCCACTCGAACAGATGGCCTGGCTCTACGACCTTGCACGCGGCCCAGTGGCGCGATAGCGAGTCGTCGAAGTACTCACCGATTGCTCCTGAAGCCGGGTCCCAAAAGTGCCGCTCGAACACGGACACGAGGTCGTCGGCCAGGCGCCTGAAGCTTCCCGTTTCGTCGAACGGAAGCCAAGCAAGGCTCGCCTCGAGCAGGTGCATATGTGGATTTTGCCGCCTTGGTTCCTGATGCGGCGAACCTTCCAGAAAACCAACGATCGGGTGACGGAGGTGGGTGTTGAGATGCTCAACGAGGAGAAGTGCCTCTTGGCGCTCTCGTTCTCGCTTCAGCAGCCGATAGGAATGGGCGAGGCTGAACAGCACGAAAGCTAGATCGTAGGTGTCCTGGTCTTTCGACCGTGGTTGGCAGTCCAAGTCAAAATGCGAGAGATAGCCGCCGGATGGACTTTGTGCTTTGGAATACAAGAACTCCAAACCGTGTTCGACAGCAGCTTTTCCTTCATGGAAGCCCATCCGGCAGGCCTCGGAGAAGACATAGATCTGTCGCGTCGCGGTTCTTAGGCGTTTTCGGCTCGCACCGTTTGCGAGCGTCGTGAGCTCAAGCGCATCATAGAAGCCGCCTTGCTTCCAATCGATTCCGTTGTTGAACCAGATGGGCGCGGCACAATTCACAACCCAGTCTCGCCCCTTCTCGGCTTGTTTGATCAAAGTGCTACACATTTGCATTACTGGCAGGTCGTTTGGCTGCTGTTGACAGCAAACCGACGTGCCGAGATCCTCTGTGATTTTTTAATAGGCCGCGCGCTGGCCGAAACTTACGAGGGTTGTCTTGAAAAGTATGATCAAGTCCAACCACAGGGTCCAATTGTTGATGTACCACAGATCGTATTCGATCCGCTTCTCCATCAACTGCAAGCTTTGGGTTTCTCCGCGATAACCATTAACCTGGGCCCAACCCGTGATGCCGGGCTTGACGTGGTGGCGGAAGGCGTAATTGCCGATGATCTGTTCATATTCCGAATTGTGGGCGGCCGCGTGGGGGCGGGGGCCGACCAGCGACATGTCGCCCTTGAGCACGTTGAAGAGTTGAGGCAGCTCGTCGATCGAGGTTTTGCGCAGCCATTTGCCGATGGCGGTGACACGTGGGTCGTTCTTCTGTGCCTGCACGATGGTCGGGCCGTCCTCGAGCACGCGCATGGTGCGGAATTTGAAGATCTTGAAGGCGCGGCCGTTGAACCCGTTGCGGGTCTGCCGGAAGAACACTGGGCCCTTCGAGGTGAGCTTGATTATGATCGCAGTCATCAACATCACGGGCGCGAACACGATCAGCGCGAGGCTTGCTCCCACGAGATCCAGCGCCCGCTTCAGCGCGCGTTCCTTCCAGGACAAGGGCGCGCGGCGCAGCTCGGCCGTGAAAGTGTTGCCGGTGCTCACCAGTGGATAGCGCAGGAAGCGCGCGGCGTGCGCGTCCGGCACCAAATGCACCGGCAAGGGCAGGATCTTCAGCGCGTCCAGAATGCTGTCGATCGCATGCTGCCGGCTCCAGTTCATCAGGAGGAAGACGTGCTCGATCCGCTCCTCTCGCGCATAGGCGACCAGTTCCTCGAAGCGCGGCGCGAGCGAGGAGAGCAGCAGGGGCGAAGCGAGATCCTTGGCGCGGATCTCCATGATCCGCATCAGCCGGTAGCCGTGTCGGCCGAGGTCGGAGATCGTATTGGAGGACGCGGCCAAGCCGAATTCGGCGATCATGATCGCCCGTCCGTTGGCGAAGGCGCCGGTACGCAAGGCCCTCGCCGTCCAGCGCGCCGCGGCGGCCTTCCAGGCCAGCAGCATGGTAAGGCCAATCAGGTAGAACGAGATCGTGGTGCCGCGGGAGAATTCCTCGCTGACCTTCATCGTAAAGGCGATCGCCAGCAACGCGCCGAACACGCCAGTCCACGTCGTCAGCGTCATCCGGAAACTGCGCGGCAGGTTGGTGACGGTCTTCAGGCGATAGCCGTGCTGCACGATAGTTAGAAGGGTGAAATTTATTGCAACCAGCACGCTCGCCGCCGCATAGACGTCGGCCTTGCCGACGGTGCCGGCTGTTGCGAGGTGGTAACCGATCGCACACCCAATGCCGCTGATCACAATCAAAGCGGCATCGATGATCGCCACCAGTCGCTCGACAAGCACAGGGCGCAGCCAATTCAGTGAAAAGCCTGTGGAAGCAAGCGGCGCTTGCTTGAGAACGCGAATTTCCGTCTCAGAATCAGGGAGTGGGACCGGTCGAGTGGAAAGAATTGTCATCCTGCCAAATCCATTTGACCTAAAAATTCACTGTCCAATGCCGCCGTGCTATCGGGCAAAATCGCTGCTAAAACAATGAGTAGGAAAAATTAACCTTACCCCACAGGCCCGATTGTAGCCCATCTCGCCCCGGTTGATATGTTAAATTTCACAACCCGTTAGGAATTTCGCGTTGCCTCGAACCAAGTCACGGCGGCGATCCCGGCCGCTCGGAAGTCGCTCCTTGGCCATTGGCCTTGTTGCCCTGGCGCTGGTGGGGACAGTACTTCTCCTTCTGCGACCCGACGTGGGACCAATCCAGGCACCGACCGCTCCCAAGGCCGCGGAGGTCAAGCTTTTGCTGGATGGGCCATACGGGGCGCGATTTGCCGGCGAACTCAGCGCTTCCAAACAGGGATACTTTTCCTCCCGTATTGAATTGGCCGCCCAACCCGAAGACCCTGATTTCGTCCAGACCATTGCACGCCAACATGCCATCGGCGTGACGAGCGGCCAGAAGTTTCTGCTGGCAACTTGGCGAGGTGTTCCCGTGACTGCCTTCGCCGCGAGCTTTCTGGACACTTCTGTTGCAATCTTCACCCTCGAAAGTTCGGGATTGCGGCGGCCCGCCGATTTGGTGGGGAAGCGGGTGGGGTATCGCAGGGCGAGCGAGGGAGATGTCGTTTTCGATGCCATGATGGCGCAGCTCGGGCTCCCGCGAAGCCAGATCACCAAGGTGCCCGAGCGCGATAGCTTTGATGCCTTGCGGGCCGGGGATGTGGATGCGATCATCGCTGCGATCGACCAGCAACCGGATCCCGCTAGTCCGGCCTTCGTCAAACTGAATGTCATCAAACCACAAGACTACGGCATCCATGTCCCTGGATTGGTGTACTTCGCTAGCAATGATGTCGTCCATGAACGGCCATCCATAATTGCCGACGTCCTGCAGGGCCTCATCCGCGGATGGCAATTTGTCTACTCAGACTATGCACGCAGCGTGCCCGTTCTCGCCGGTGCTGACCCCGTGAGGCTGAATTCCGCGCGACTGAGGTTCGAGCTGCAGCAGCAGCGAGCCCTGGTGTTGCCAACGGGGGGGCGTATTGCTGATTACGACGAAAGCCGCTGGAGAACCCTGCGGGACATCCTCATTTTCGCTAAACTGGGCGAAGAAGAAGTGCCCCTGGCTCAAACGGTCGACTACCAATTTCTCCGGGATGTATACCGCCGTTCACCTGACCTCGGGACGCCGGCGGCCTGGAGCGGGGAGAAGTAGGGCCGAGAAGCCACAGTTCTGCGCCATATCGCCTCAAAGCGCCATCTGTCGAACTCGTTCAGTTGCCATCCCGCCTGTACCCTTGCTAGTGTTAATCAGTTATTTGGGCTGGTTCGCGGTGTGCTCCACCGATCGTGGCCCGTCAGGACGTTCCTGACGAGGAAATTGCGGTCATGGAGTAGCTCCGCAGGGTCGAGGAGCTTTTGGCTATGTTCAAAACGATTATGAAGGCGGGGCTTTTTGCTGCGACTCTTTCGTTTCTTGCTGCGAGCGGGGCGAGCGCGGCAATGCAGATGCCGGCGCCAGCGGCTCTGTTGACTGGCCAGGGCCATGTCACCCCGATTACTTTCTGGGCGCAACCTTACCCTTACGGTTTTGTCCCGCGGCATCATTGTCCGCTCGTGCGCGTCGAAACACCCTATGGCTGGTACATGGAGCGCGTCTGCGCGCCGATTGGCCCCGTCTTGCGTCGGGCTTACTAACCAGCGGCTGGCCGTATCATCGCTTTGTCAAGGCAGCTGCGTAGTTAGCGTAGCTGCCTTGCTCGTTTTTGCTTCATCGCGTGCCGTTCTTTTGTGCGCGTGACCTGCGTTCACCATGAATACTATCGCGGGGTGGGATAGGCTGCCGCACGGTGAAGATTGTGTTACCGGGTTGCCTGGGCTGAGGCTGTAATGTGATTGCACGGCGCCTACCGAATTTGGATATCACGCGTGACGTGGTGTTCAGCGGAAGAGCGTCGCTAGAGGGCTTGATGACAGGGGTTTCAAACTACGATCTTGCGGGTAAGCGCGTATTCGTTGCGGGACATCGCGGCATGGTTGGTTCAGCGCTGGTCCGACGGCTTGCGTCCGAAAATTGCACCGTTTTGATCGCAGATCGACGCGAGCTCGATCTTACCAAGGAGGAGCCCACGCTGAGGTGGCTCGAAGCCAATCGCCCCGAAGTCGTGGTCCACGCCGCTGCGAAGGTGGGCGGCATTGCAGCCAACAACAATTTTCCCGTCGAGTTCCTTTGCGATAACCTTGAGGTAGAGCTCAACGTCATCCGAGCAAGCCACACGATTGGTGTGCAGCGCCTCTTATTCCTCGGTTCGTCCTGCATCTATCCCAAGTATGCCAAGCAGCCGATTGCTGAAAGCGAACTGTTGACCGGTCCGCTTGAACCGACCAACGAATGGTATGCGATTGCTAAGATCGCTGGCCTCAAGATGTGCCAGGCTTATCGCCGGCAGTATGGAGATGATTTCATCTCGGTGATGCCAACCAATCTCTACGGTCGTGGCGATAACTATCACCCCGACCACAGCCATGTACCCGCGGCGCTGATCCGGCGCTTCCATGAGGCCAAGCTTGCCAAGGCGCCGACAGTCACCGTCTGGGGCACGGGCACGCCGCTCCGCGAGTTTCTCAACGTCGACGATTTTGCAGATGCCTGCATTTTCCTTCTGAAGAATTATTCGAGCGATCTGCCGATTAATGTCGGCAGTGGCAATGAGCTCACGATTGCAGACTTCGCTGCAGCTGTGGCGGAAGTCGTAGGCTACGAGGGCAAACTCCTTTTCGATACGTCGAAGCCTGATGGCACGCCGCGCAAGCTGCTCGACAGTTCGCGGATTCGTGCGCTTGGTTGGCGTGCAAACACCTCGCTGCGCTCCGGGCTCGCGAGCGCGTACGAAGATTTTCTGAAAGGGTATGGCCGCCATCTGGAGGTCCCGGCGGCCAGCTGATCGAATGTGGGGCCGTTGGGGCCGTGTATAGTTTAGTTTTCAATTTGGATTGTTCTTGATGCGCATTTTGCTGGTCGGCATCAATTATGCGCCGGATCTCATCGGCGTGGCGAAGTACAACACCGAGCTTTGTGAGAGCCTCGTCGGAGAGGGCCATGAAGTCAGGGTTATTACTGCGCCGCCCTACTATCCCGCCTGGAAAATCCCTGCGGCGTTCAAATCTTCGTACTTCAGATCGAGAGATGTCGACGGAGTTCGAGTAACGCGTACGCCGATTTATGTGCCCGGACATCCCTCTGGCGTTAGACGACTGGTCCATCACGCTTCATTCGCGCTTACGAGCGCGGCGCCAGTGCTTTTCGAGGCGCTGTCCTGGCGCCCCGACGTCATGATCGCCGTCGCACCATCGTTGATGTCGGCTGCCTTGGTCTCGTTCGTAGCTCGTCGGGTCGGCGCCAAATCATGGCTTCACGTGCAGGATTTTGAGGTGGATGCGGCCTTCGATCTTGGTTTGCTGCGCAACCCTTCACTGCGAAAGCGGATGCTTCGAGTCGAAGCGGCGATCCTCAAATCGTTCGATAACGTTTCAACCATCTCTCGTGCGATGGTGGAGCGGTTGAGGATCAAGGGACTGCGGCCCGACAAAACCGCCGAGGTGAGAAACTGGATCGACACCACCGCGATCTGCCCGGGACCTCGAGCGACCACATACCGTCAACAGCTGAACCTGGCTGCGAGCGACATAGTGGGACTGTATTCCGGCACGATGTCCAACAAGCAAGGCCTTGAACTCGTGATCGAGGCTGCGATTGGCTTAGAGCGAAGTCATCCGCATATTCACTTCATCCTTGCAGGCGAAGGGCCTCACAAGATGAGGCTCCAGCAGCTTGCCGGCGGACATCGCAACATCCACTTTCTGGGACTCCAGCCCAAGGACAGCTTCAATCAATTGATGGCCACGGCCGATTTCCATCTGATTCCACAGAAGGCCGAGGCCGCCGATCTGGTGTTGCCCTCGAAGCTCGGTGCGATCTTCGCATCCGCTCGGCCGGTCATTGCGATGGCTGAAGAAGGCACCGGCCTCGCGGCGGAAGTCACCAATGCTGGCCTCGTGATTCCACCAGGGGATTCGTCAGCCCTCGAGGTTGCAATTTGCCAGCTTAGTGAAGCGCCGGCCCTGCGTGAGCATTACGGCGAGGAGGGAAGAAGGCGAGCGCTTGATCGCTGGGATCGACGCACAATCGTGCGCCGGTGGTCGGAGGCCATGACAGGGCAGGGCAATGCGACAGGCCAGGCGAATGCCGACTCGAAGGGCCCTGCCAACGACATTGGGCTTCCGGTGGAGGATGCCGTTCGGTGGCAATGAGGCGTGCGACCGCAGTTGAATGCGGTGACGTCATCCGAAAGAAATGAGCGCCGCGATGGGCGCTCATGTGCTTTTTCTGAACAATCTGCAAGAATTACTCGTGTCGCGGGTAGTATCTAAACCCGTGCTGCTTGATGAGTTCGTCGCGCTTTGCGGATTCGAGATCTTCCTTCATCATCTCTCGAACCAGGCTTTCGAACGACGTCTTGGGCTCCCAGCCGAGTTTCTGCTTGGCCTTTGACGGGTCACCAAGAAGCGTCGCGACCTCGGTGGGGCGGAAATAGCGGGGATCGACCGAAACGATGCACTTGCCGGTCTTGCCGTCGTATCCCTTTTCTTCGACGCCGCTTCCTTCCCAGCGGATCGTCATGCCAATTTCGTTTGCTGCGACATTGACAAAATCTCGGACCGAGTGCTGCTCGCCCGTAGCGATCACGAAATCCTCCGGCCTGTCCTGCTGCAGCATCAGCCATTGCATTTCGACGTAGTCACGGGCGTGTCCCCAATCGCGCAGGGCGTCCAGATTACCTAGATAAAGCCTTTCCTGCAGTCCGAGATGGATGCGGGCCAAAGCACGCGTGATTTTTCGGGTCACGAAGGTTTCGCCGCGGACAGGCGATTCGTGGTTAAACAGGATGCCGTTGCAGGCATACATCCCATAGGCTTCGCGGTAGTTGACCGTGATCCAATAGGCATAAAGCTTGGCGACCGCATACGGTGAGCGCGGATAGAAAGGCGTGGTCTCCTTTTGCGGGATCTCCTGGACCAAACCATACAGTTCGGATGTTGACGCTTGATAGAAGCGCGCCTTCCTCTCCAAGCCGGTAATGCGCATGGCCTCGAGGATGCGCAGAGCGCCGAGAGCGTCGGAATTCGCCGTGTACTCGGGTTCCTCGAATGAAACGGCAACATGGCTCTGCGCCGCGAGGTTGTAGATCTCGTCTGGCTGCACCTGACCAACGATCCGGATCAGGCTCGAAGAGTCCGTCAGGTCGCCATAATGCAGGCGGAATGGCGGATTCGGCTCATGGGGGTCAAGATAGAGATGATCAATGCGATCGGTGTTGAAGAGTGAGGTCCTGCGTTTGATGCCGTGGACTTCATATCCCTTCCCAAGAAGCAATTCAGCAAGATAGGCGCCGTCTTGACCGGTCACGCCCGTAATAAGTGCACGTTTTTTTGTCATAATGATCTCTAGGTTCGCTAAGCCGTTCGTAGCCGAAAACGCAGGGAATAGGGAGACGGGCCGGGCCAAAAAAACAAGCCTAGATTAACAGCTTTTGGGCTTCGCTAAATGGGCAATAGGTGCCTCGCTAAGGTCGTTTCGAATTTGCGCTCTCACGGTCAAATTCCAGCCCATAGAGGCTGCGCTGTTTTGTTGAATTTCATTTGGAGTAACGGATTTTGGACAAACGCATTCTCTCCTCATGATGTGGGGCGGCGTAACCCGCCTAAGCTGATGGTGCCTCTAACCGCGAGGTACAACTTTAGCCTTCGCCTGGGCGGCAACGACGCGGGCTAAAACGAACAGCGCCATTCCGCTGAGACCCCCGGCAACTTTGATCGATGCGTCGATGAAACGGCCATGTCTGTCTGGGGTCAGTAACTGCAGAGTTTCCAGTGTTACCGCGCTTCCACCAACGATCAGCAGCACGAGGGCGACGCGATTTGGACAGGCAAGCATGAATAGCAGGCCGAGCATGAAGAACGCCGCGAAATGTTCGACGTGAGGAGGCGCAACCGTGGGGCGATCGTAGATCGGTGCGAGGGTCGCAAAGACGACAAATGCGAGCACGACCCATCCACCGACGAGATAAAGCTTGGCCATGCCTTGTTCTTATCGAGACTCATATTGCGGCGCAATACCTCAGGCTGCGCAACGATTTGACCTTATGCCGAATTGGTTACTCTGGTTTGCATCCGATGGTTACGGGAGAAGTCTTCCACGCCAATTCAGCTGCCAAGAATCGATCAGCTCGAAGGCCGGAGCCAAGATCGGTTTTGGTCTCCTTCGCCAGCCAAAGATCGTCGGTGTTAGTACTGGGATCCGCCGATGTTATTCGGAGGCAGTACTCCTACCTCTTTGCCAGGATGCGTTCGTACATTGCGCGGATAGGGGATGAGATCGCTCAGCGAGCGGTAGATGAGGGAGAGCTGCGAGGAGGCGGGAAGTGGGAAAGGTTTATTGATGAGCGCAAATAGCGCGAACATCTTGCTCAACGATTTCCGCCCATAGGTTGTGTCCGGATTTTCCACGGATTTCACCGGGGGTGTCGCATCAAGGCAATGGTTGGCCGCGCGTGTCCTGCCCGATCGAAGCTCGACGGCGTCAGGTCCGCGGGCTGGTGCGTGGTGCTCGCTTCTGCAGCCGAGCGCCCAAACATGCCGGGGCTTGAAAGGAACTTTGGCCACTCGTTCCGGATTTCTCTCTCAGCAAAGGGAGACCTCCATGATCAGAACAACTGTGCTTGTTGCACTTACTTGCATAGCCCTCTCATCGAGCGCTTTTGCCCAAGGTGGAGGCGGCAGCGGTGCTGCTGGCGCAGGGAGCTCCGGGGCCGCGGCGGCCAGCTCAGGTGCTGGAATGGGGACTGCGATAGGCACCGCCACCTCCGGCCCCTCAGGTCCATCCGGCATGGGGACGCAGGGCACCACGACCGGCGCAAACACCGGTAGGAACTCGTCCCAAATCAACCCGAACGTTCAACCCCCCACGGCAAACGGGAAGACCCCGGCGGCCGCGCAGGCCGAACGCAACTCCGGGGTTGGTCATGCGGCCAATGGTTTGCCGATCGGCAGCCCCGGCTCGGGGACGAGCGAAGAAGATCAGAAGTAGTTGCTTGCTGCTCGTCGAATGTGAGGGGCCCCAGTTTGGGGACTTACGAGGGCGCCAGCGTGCCAAGTTGCGCTACGTCCGTTCTCAACTCCTGAGAGCAGAACGCTAAAGAACAGTGACGCGAGGCCAATCGCCAACGACGACAATCTTACGCAATAACGTTTACAGATGAAGCCGGTCTTTCCTCTCCTTATGAGGCGAACCAACATCTATTTGAGCGCCGCATCGATTGTGCCAATGTCGAGTTGGGCTAGAGGGCAAAGCCGAAGGAACGGCTGATGCCGAGAACTCTCCAGGAACAATTGGACCGTGTTGAACGCGATATCAAACTGCACATCGAATTTGACAGGGCCGAAAAGGCGCGCTTCGGTCGCGAGTCCTATCTCTGGACGGCGGAAGATCGCATCGAATGGCAAGAAGAACAAACCGCCAATGCGCAATATCTTCGTGAATTGCTCGAAGAGCGTGCCGCGCTGCGCATCAAATTGGGCCTCCCCTAGGAGCAGCTTTCAAAAACCCAACAATCGCGTTTGTTTCGCGCCTCCTTTATGCAGCGACTGCGATCCCGGCTATTGACTTGACTAAGGTGTATGGCTCCCGCGGCCTTGCCGGCGGTACGAGCGAGGCCGGCCCCAATGCCGAGTCCGCCGAGCTCGTCCGCTGCGTCTCGGATCGGATCTCGGACTGGTGCAGGCGCGGCGCGACCATCGCACACCTTTGCGACCGTTCCGCTACGGAACACCGTAATCTTCCGGATCGCCTAAAGTCGGGAAATAGACAGAGCCTCGCCCCCAGTGTCAGCGACACTGACAATGTTTGATGCCGTAATGATATTGGCTGGCGCTCAGGTCCGGTGGTCGTAGGGGTGCGACTGCCGGGCCTGATTTGCTGTCCCTGTGACGTAGATCACCCGGCCGCTCATTCCGCGCGGTCCAAGTGCCCCGAACGGTGCCGCTTGTCCGCAACAGGGCGGGATCCACAATGGGAAAGGTGCCGGCGCCATTGGCTGCCTATACGCCCTCGGGTGTCCCAACTTCCTGATGAAGCGCATCGCGAATGTCGCCGCCGAGATCGTATCGTATGTTCTTTTCTAGAATCTCACACGGGCGATGAAGGTCGCCGGCAAGCCGAGTTTGACTGCAAGCCATCGCGCCAAACCCTTCCATCGTTCGATCCGCGAGCAACACAGGATCGATTGTGCCTGTAGGGATGTGAAGCGTTGCTAAGTGCCCAAAAGCGCCCGGGAATTTGACTTCCAGGCAGATCAGCCCCTGCGTTTAGTGCAGCACTCTGGCGGCCTCAGCGAGCCGAACCCTCTCTCTCAGCTCCTCGAGATCTTCGATCGCGTCCAGCAATCTCGCCAACTCGCGGGCGATATGTGTCAAACTGGGCCTTCCTCGTCTGAAAATTCGAACGCGCTGTCCCATCGGTGCACGCCTCCTTGCTCAAGCAACTCGAATTAGCAAGGAGCGTGCCGGTCATGCCTCCCTTGTTTCATTTGCGTGCCAGAGCCGATCCTGCCTGCGCGCGCGATGGAGCAGCATCCTTTTGGTTTGCCCGTCATTCAGCAGGTCGCACCGCGCAGCGCCGCTGCGGCTGATGGATGGCCGTTCCGTCACTCGCCCGCCCGGGCACTTCTGCCGCAATGATTGATTGAACGATATCGCGAGCGGTCCGACGATGTACTCAAACGCGGTTAGTTGTACGACGGAATCATGACGGTCGCGGGCGGCCGGGATTAGCAGGCGAATGTTCGGCAGGCCCACCCGCCCGCAACATTCGCCCGATCCATCTGCTTGCAGCGCGTCAGACGAAATAGTCGTGATAGCTGATCATCGTTCCCGTGTTCTTGTCTGCCTCTGTCTGAAAGCCTGCGGCATCGTACTGGCCCAACAGGGCAATGTTGGTGGTGTGGACTCCGTCATTCACCGACAGGGTTCCTCCAGTGCCGGCCTGATTTGCGACATAACTCGCGGTCGTGCCGGCCCCGAACGCCACATCGAGGAGATCGAGGTGGTCATTGCCATTAAATCCGGACACCAGCCCGCTAAAGTCGAAGGAGTCGTGGAGCACGATTGTGCCGGTGGCTCCGGCATCAAGCGTTATCTTGGTCGATGAGGCGGCTCCGAATTCGAACGTGGCTACTCCATCCATCAAGGCGGTGCCACCGCCAGTGACGCTGCCGTTGAGGGTGATATTGGCTCCATGCGCCCACAGCAGCCCAGAATTATCAAGGTTGCTGTCGATGACCATCCCGCCGCTTCCAGTCGCTTCAAGCGTTCCGGAATTGACGATGATATTCGTTCCCGTATCGATATCGAGCACATTGACGCCGGTGGCGACAATCATGCCTTTGTTGACCAGTCCCATCGTCCCATCTCCGAGATGGCCCGCGCCGGCGATCGTGTTGTCCACATTCGTCAGCGTGACGTCTGAGGTCGCTCCGGTGATCAGGTTCTGATCGCTGTCGGACAGCATGACCTGCCCATGCCCCTGGAGCGTGATGCCGTGTTCGATCAGCTCCAGGTTTGTCCCGTTTCCGGTCGAGTTCAACTCAATCGTACCCGTGTTGTCGATCGTGCCGCTCAACGGAAGCAGCGCGCCGTCGCTTATCACCAAGCTGCCGGAATTTTCCGTAACGGGGGTTTGATCGAACACGAAATTGCTCGAGTTGAGCGATGTCGGATCCAGACCTTGCAAAGTGATCGATTGCCCTTCTCCCAACTCGATCACAGCGTCGCCGTTGGCGTCGCTCACAGTATGCGCCTGAACGTCGGCGAACGAGGCGAAGTTGGCGTAATCGATCAAATCGATCTGGTCATGCATCGCGTCGAAGTGATAAACCACATCGTGGCCAATCGGCTGCGCAAAAACCAGCAGGTCGCTCCCGCTCGAAGCCGTCAGATGGTCGTCGCCCGACACAGCAAAGATCGGTGATCCCTTCGCATAGGCTTCGACATTGTCGGATACGGTTGCCGTTCCCGTGGTGCCGTCGGCGTTCGTCCATGTTTGCGTGACGTTCAGCACCACCGCACCCGCGAAATCCAGTGGCGAAGTGATTGTCATCGACTGCACATCGTTTGTGTGAGCAGTCCAGGTGCCATCGCCGTTATTCGTAGCGTCACTAAGGCTCCAGCCTAAGGGCACCCCGCTGATCGTGACGGTGATGACATCGTTGGGATCATCTGACGGATCGACCAGAGCCAGGTTGATGGCCTCGCCAGCGATACCCGCGGGCGCAAGGGCAGTGGCCCCGCTCCCTTTCACGATCGTGACGGTGTCAGTGTCGGCGAGGCCTCCTCCGTCGGTCGTTGTCATTGTCAACGTCCGCGTTGTGTTGTTTGACCCACCACTAAACGTCACGTTGGCTAAGGCCGTGTTGATGTCCGAGATCGAGCCGGAGAACGTCATCGCTTTGGTGCCGTTGGCACCGGAACTGAATGTAAGGCCTGATGTGGTGGAGAGCGTTAAGATGCCGGTCGATGTTTGCGAAGAGCTGCCCAGCGAGAGCGAAACAGTTTCGCTGCCGTTGTCGACATCAGCGACTCTCAGCGTGAAAGTTGCTGTCGAGCCACCGCTGGTACCGTTTCCAACGCTCTGCTGACCCGGAACGGTGTTGACCGGGGCGTCATTGGCGCCGCTGATGGTAACGGTTAGCACCGCTGTGTCGGTCAGGCTGCCATCAGTTACGGTGTAGTTGAAAGTGTCGGTCGTGGTCTGTCCGACGTTGAGCGCCTGCACGGTTGCGTCGTTCTCGTTGACCACGTAGGTGTAGCTGCCGTTGGCATTGAGTGTCAGCGTGCCGTGCGCGCCCACCAGGCCGGCGCCCAAGGTGCCGGCCGTGCCGGCCCCCTCGGTGCCGCCGGTGCGGATCGCACTGACCGTCAGGCTGCTGCTGTCGACATCGGTGTCATTGGTCAGCACATTGCCGCTGCCGTTAATGCCTCCCGATCCATTGGCTGTGCCGCCTTTCTCGGTCGCGGCTGTAGCCCCCGGACTGGTACTGGTGTCATTGACGGCGATTGGCGCATCATTCGTGCCGGTGATCGTCACGGTGACCGTGCCGGTGGCGGTGCCGTCCTGGCTGGTGACCGTGAACTGGTCCTGCACCTGCTGACCGGCGGTGAGCTCATTGTGGGCGCCATTGCCGGTGTAGCTCCAGGCGCCATTGGCATTGATGGTGAAGTCGCCGTAGCTGCCGTGGACGTTCGATTGCGCCACGACGTGGGCTTCGCCCGTATCCGGGTCGGTGATGGTGAGTTGGCCGGAGGTGTTGAGCGCCGCCGCGGTATCGCCTTCGGTAACGGACTTCGAGTCGGACGAGACCGTGGCCGCGTCGTTGGTCCCGGTGATCGTGACCGTCACGGTGCCAGTGGCGGTGCCGTCCTGGCTGGTGACCGTGAACTGGTCCTGCACCTGCTGCCCGGCAGTGAGCTCGTTGTGCGCGCCGTTGCCGGCGTAGCTCCATGCGCCGTTGGCATTGATGGTGAAGTCGCCGTAGCTGCCGTGGACATTTGATTGCGCCACGACATGGGCTTCGCCCGTATCCGGGTCGGTGATGGTGAGCTGGCCGCTCGTGTTGAGGGCAGCCGCAGCATTACCCTCGGTAACGGACTTCGAGTCCGACGAGACGGTGGCCGCGTCGTTGCTGCCGGTGATGGCGACCGTCACGGTGCCGGTGGCGGTGCCGTCCTGACTGGTCACCGTGAACTGGTCCTGGACCTGCTGCCCAGCGGTGAGCTCGTTGTGCGCGCCATTGCCGGTGTAGCTCCAGGCCCCGTTGGCATCGATCGTGAAGTCGCCGTAAGTGCCGTGCGCGTTGGTCTGCGCCACCACGTGGGCTTCGCCGCTGTCGGGATCCACAATCGTCAGCTGGCCGGAGGTGTTGAGCGCTGCGGCCGTGTCGCCCTCGGTGACAGCCTTTGATTCCGA
>NZ_FOVU01000007.1 GCF_900115265.1 Bradyrhizobium sp. Ghvi
CGCGTACGGAAAGCCGTGTGCATTGAAAGGTGCCCGCACGGTTTGGAGGGAGGCGTAGGGATATCCTCTCACGAGGTGTCCCGCGCCTACCCTACCGAGACGCTGCGCGGCTCGGTTCACGAGAGCCCGGTGCGGCTCTCGCCGCACGCGCCAAAACCTGAGCGAACGTGATGCAGGCAACGATACGAGAACCGCCCAGCATTTTCACAGGAGTCTCGCAATTATGGAAGAGAGCCCTGTGGGTGGAGTGAAAGCGAAGACGGGACGGGGCGAAAGAGGCACTCGCAGGAGGGTCAGCATAGCGCCGACGCGCAGCGGCGGGACCCAGGGCCGAGTGAGTGGCGAGACCGGTTAACAAGGCACCCGACCCGAAGGGCAGTGATAGCGACGCCGGCATGCAATGACGGCGGGCCCGAGGGCGAGTGCCTCCGGCGAGCGACTCAATGCGGCTTCACGTCTGCTTGGTATCAATTTTGCTTTTGTGATATCGTCTCACTCGTGCGCATGTCGATGCACGGCGTGGGCATGTTCACTGAGAGCCAATTCTTACAGAGGACGACATGGCCAAGAAAGCGAAGAAGGCAAAGAAGACCGCGAAGGCAGCTACCAAGAAGGTGGCAAAGAAGACTTCAAAGAAAAAGAAGTAGTCGTATCGGCTACTGATCTATCGCCGCCTCCGGGTCGCAACCCGGATGAAAAGCGAGACCTCCCAAAGGATATGAAGCGTCCTTTGCAGCCGTTCGGTATCGCGGCACGCTAAGATAAGGCCGGACCTTTGTGCAGGTGGCTGCTGCATAAAGGTCCGGTTTTTCGTTTCTGCACCGCGAGGAGCATGCTCTGCTCGTGCGCGACGGATCGAAGCCGCAAGGCCGAGACGCTGCGCGGCTCGGTTCACGAGAGCCCGGTGTGGCGACAGCCGCACGCGCAAAACGGATAAGACGTCTGAAATATCGGAAAGCAGTTTCTTCAGTTCGTTCTCGCCCACCCTGGCATCTGGCCGGCTGGAAAAGTCGACCTTTGAAGGACCACGAGATCCCACGATCCGGAATCCCAGTCGTGTGTTAGGGATGGGGAACGTCTGCGGGACTAAACGATTCGTCTCAGCGTGGGAGAACCTTTCAATGCTGATGACCAAGCAGAGACGGCCAGTGATCCGCACCCTGCGCGGTTGGGCGATCAACGTGCTGAACGAAGCTGGCGCCATCCGCGAGTGCGAGGAGCACGGTTGGATGCAGGACCGGGCCGATCCGCATGCCCGAGAGCGAGCCTTCGATATCGCCCGTCGAGATCCGCCAGCAGACGTATCCTGTCAAGCAGCGGAAGCCGCGCTTCGCGACGTGCTGGACTCGATTGGTGATGCCTGCCCAGAATGTCCCCCTGACGAGGAGGACCGGCGCTAGGTCCGACGCCGACCGATCTCCGAGTCAGCGGCCTAACCGTTTCTCTACGCGCTTGCGCGCGTTGCCGACCTTCTTGACGGCCTTTTTCACCGCTTGCGCCGACTTTCCAGTCTTCTTTGCCTCGTACTGCACTTCGTAGTCCTGCCCGCCGGCCACCCGCGCCCGGTCCTGTTTTCGTCCGCGCGCCGTCTTGCTCTTCTTCGCTCCTGCCATGGATGTCTCCTCCTGTTGTGACATCGAAGGCAACGCGACAAGGATTCGCAGGTTCCGGAACGATTCGAACTGTGCCAATTTGAATCGGCTGAAGCGTGGAGTTCTTCAGTGGCGTTTCACGCGTAAAAAGTCCGGCAGCTATCGGCGTCAAGGCGCTTTCCCCGGCTTCATCGAACCGGCCCTGTCACTTCGAGCGAAAAGGTGCCGTCCGTGCATTACGCAACACGCTCTGAAGGATTGGCCCTTGAATGAGCCGGACGTCGACCCTGCCCAAACGCTTACAGCCGATGCTCGCTACGCTCACCGACGCGCCATTCGATGACTCCGGCTGGGTTTTCGAGGATAAGTACGATGGCTTCCGGATGATTGCCGAAATCCGGCGGGGCAAGGTTGCGCTCTACAGCCGCAACGGGAAGATCATCAGCCGTAGCTATATCGAGGTCGCCAAAGCGCTGGAGGGCGTGAGGGGCGATGCCGTGATCGACGGCGAGCTCGTCGCAATCGGAAAGGACGGCGTCTCGCATTTCCAGCTGCTTCAGAACGCGCTCCGTCATGAAGCGAAGCTCCTGTATTGCGCCTTCGATCTCATGTTTCAGGACACAGTTGACTTACGCAAACAGCCTCTGCTCGAGCGCAAGGAGAGGCTGAAAGCGATCCTGCCGAGCCACCGGCTGATCGCCTTCAGCCGTCACCGCAAAGCGAACGGCACGAAATTCTTCGCCGAGGCCGAGCGGAAGGGTCTGGAAGGTATCATGGCGAAGCGCGCCAACAGCGCGTATGCGTCCGGAAGCCGGACGGCGGATTGGCTGAAGATCAAGACAGCAAAGCGGCAGGAGGTGGTGATCGCGGGCTTCACGGCGCCGAGGCGCACCAGGCCATTCTTCGGCGCCCTGGTCCTCGCCGTGCGGGAAGACGACACATGGCGCTATATCGGACATGTCGGCACTGGCTTCAGCCACAAGGTCCTGGCAGACCTCCATGCCAAGCTCGTGAAGCTGACGACCCCGAAATCACCCTTCCCTGCCAAAGTGAAGGACGAGGCCGCCACGACCTGGGTCAGGCCCTCGTTGGTTGCCGAGGTCAAATTCGCGGAGTGGACGGGCAAGGGCGAACTGCGCCAGCCCGTCTACCTTGGGCTCAGGTCCGACAAGCGGGCGAAGGAGGTCGTGCGCGAGCGAGAACGTCCGCGCAAATAGCGCTTCCCTCCGGGAGTAACCCGGCAAACGGAAGGATCGACGCACTCGCCTCCTCCGGCCCCCCGCAGTGGGCACTCAATCGCCTCCAAGGTCGTGGATTTCCGGTCGCATGCCGTCAGGCGTAAGTTCGAGCGTCGCAAACGTGATCGGCAGCTTGAAACGCCGAGGTCCCGCGCTTCCGGGGTTCAGATAGAGAACGCTATCGACCGTGTCGATCTTCGGCACGTGGGAATGCCCGGAGACGATGACGTCGATGCCGCCACCGGGATCGGCCTTCAGCGTCTTCAAGTCGTGCAGAACGTAGATCGACTTTCCCGCCAGGCGCACAAGGTTTGTGTCGGGGTAGTCGCGAGCCCACTCGCCACCATCCACGTTTCCACGAATGGCCGTGACGGGCGCGATTCGGCGAAGCGCGTCGACGATCTCCGGGCGCCCGATGTCGCCGGCATGGATGATGTGATCGACGCCCGTCAGACCTCGTTCCGCCTCGGGCCTCAACAGACCGTGCGTGTCCGAAATAATTCCAATCCTGAACATCATTTGACGGCGCTCTCAATCGCGATTGCCAGTAGACGATCGAGAAACTCTACCTGAGCGGACAGCATCTTGGTCCGCGCCATCTCGATATCAAACCATTCCGCGCGGTCGACTTCGGGAAAACTCTGGCGTCGACCGCTTCTGGGCGGCCATTCGATATCGAACCTATTGCTGGTCAGCGCCGCCGGGTCAAAATGGCCCTCGCCGGCGAATGCGATGACGCGCTTCCCTCCTCGCTGTCGGACTTCCCCTAGCGCCTTGAGTGGGCCAATCGAAGCGCTTGGGCCGAGTTCTTCGGCAAATTCGCGTCGAGCGACGTGCTCCGGAGCATCATTGGCATCGATTTCGCCCTTTGGAATGGACCAGGCGCCATCATCCTTCTTACCCCAGAACGGACCGCCGGGATGAACGAGCAGTACCTCGAGCCCACGAGCGCCCTTGCGGTATGCGAGAATGCCCGCGCTCCAGGTCGATCTGCTGGAAGTCTTTTTCACCGCAGCCATATCGCTCCTGCTTTGCAGAGCAATCGAGATTCGGCGAGCCGTCGCCCCACCATGCCGGACCGCGCTCGCCGAGCGCCTGCTTGGCCCGTCCACTGCCCTGTGCACCGTTGCTTCGGCCTCGCGGTCGGCCGCCTTCCTGGCGCGCGCGCCGACCCGCCGGGCCGCCATTGGACGGCCGACGAGAGCATCTCGCGTGACCACGTCGAGATTGGGATTTCCCATTCGCCAAAGCCTGCCGCGGACGACGAGGTAATGGCCGTCCGGCGTCACCGGATGCTTCACGACACCTAAGCCGACTTCCGCTGCGGTTTGGCTGCCGGCTTCTTCGCCGCGGTCTCCTTCGCCGGCTTCTTGCCTGCGATCGGCATCAGCATTTCCTTCTGCCCGGCCGCCGCCTTGCGCGGCTTTTTTCCGGATTTCTTGGGTGCCTCTGTCGCGGACGCGCCCTCTCTTCCGATGCTCTTTCGCAGCGCGTCCATCAGGTCCACGACGTTCTCGCCGCGGGGACGCGCTTTCGCGGTGATGGGTTTGCCGGCGCGCTTCTGATTGATGAGATCGATGAGGGCGGTTTCGTATTGGTCTTCGAACTTGTCCGGCTCGAAATGTGCCGCCTTCTGATTGACGATGTGCTTGGCAAGATCAAGCATGTCCTTGGTGACTTTGACATCCTGGATATCGTCGAAATACTCGTCCGCGGATCGAACTTCGTAGGGATAGCGTAGCAGCGTACCCATCAGCCCCTTGTCGAGCGGCTCTAGCGCGATGATGTGCTCGCGATTGGTCAGCACCACGCGGCCGATTGCAACCTTGTTCATCTCGCGGATGGTTTCTCGAATGACGGCAAAGGCATCGTGCCCGACTTTACCGTCAGGACGCAGGTAGTAGGGGCGGATGAGATATCGCGGATCGATCTCGCTGCGGTCGACGAACTCGTCGATCTCGATGGTTCGCGTCGATTCCAGCGCGACGTTCTCGAGCTCCTCCTTGGTCACTTCGATGAATGTATCTGTATCAACCTTGTAGCCCTTGACGATATCCTCGTTGTCGACTTCCTCGCCGGTGTCGGCATCGACCTTGGCGTATTTGATGCGGTGACCGGTCTTTCGGTTGAGCTGATTGAACGAGACCTTTTCGGATTCCGAGGTGGCTGGATAAAGCGCGACGGGACAGGTGACGAGGGAAAGACGCAGGAAGCCTTTCCAGTTAGCGCGGGGGGCCATGCCGGGGAACTCCGATACTAATACCGGATTCAAGACGAACGACCGGGCTTGGTTCCGACATCGCGACCTGTCCCACAGAAGGATTTTTCTCAGCGGTGGCTTGGTCGGACTCGACATTTGTTCCTGTTATGTTCTAATTCAGGCATGACCGAGCGACCCGCGAGCTGGCGCATGCCGACCCCGAAACAGATGGAAAAACTGGCCGTTGAAGCCGATCGTAGACGAGCGCCGTCCGCTGCGGGTCCAGATGCTCCCCTCCCGGCCGAATATTGGGAATCGGTCCTCCAAGATCCTCGCGCCGGCGCGACCCTGGCCCAGGCCCGACAGCGACGCCTTTCGGAAATTAAGGGTCACGTACTGCGCGTCTCATGCCGCCGCTGCGAGCGGACCGTGGAAATCCAGACCGCCGATGCCGTCCGCTTGTATGGCGGCAACGCGCTCTGGAAGGACGTGGCGCAGCGGTTGCTCGACAACACCTGCCAGCAGCGCACTGGCAGGCATGAAGAAGACGGGTGCTGGCCAGCGTTCGAGACGCCGTAGTGCTCTGGATTTGCCGATCCGATCTCTTTGCGCCTGGATGTCCGGATGGCCCCGAAGTATCACCCTACGCCCCTGTCGGGCGGCGATCGCAGGGCTCTGGCGAAAGAGCTCGGCAAGGCACGCGCGATGGCTAACATCCTTGCTACCCAATCGGCGGAGATGCGGGCCAAGGGCGAGGCGATGATCCAGCAAGCCGACAGGCTGCTTTGCGAAAGCTGGAACGAGCGGATGTGGAGTGACGGCGAACCGATCGATCCGTCGCCGACCATCGATCAGGCCGTGAACGGAGGCTTCCCCTGGCTGGAGATCAGGTGCGCGCGCTGCAAGACGCCAAGCGACGTGGACCTCGCGGCGATGAAGCACCCGCCGGCTACTTTCGTGCACGATCTCGCCAGCCGGCTGCGCTGCCGCAAATGCGCCAAGGCGGGCCGGCGTCCATCCGCGACTCTGCTACAGTTGACGTGGCAGCCGCGCCACCCTCGAACCGAATCCTGACCGATGTGCAATCTTTATTCGATCACGACCAATCAGGCTGCCATCAGCGCGCTGTTTCGCGTCGTGAACCGATACGTCGGCAACCTGGCGCCGATGCCGGGGGTTTTTCCCGATTACATGGCGCCGATCGTGCGGAACGGGGCCGAGGGCCGCGAACTCGCTACGGCGCGGTGGGGAATGCCATCGTCATCGAAGGCGTTGATGGACGCCACCAAGAAACGGGCCGAAAAGCTGCAGGCCAAGGGCAAGACGGTCGATTTCAAGGAATTGCTCAGAATGGAGCCGGACGGCGGAACGACCAACATCCGCAATGTCAAGAGCAAACACTGGGCGCGCTGGCTCGGCGTCGAGAACCGTTGCGTGGTGCCATTCAATTCCTTCAGCGAATTCAACAAGGCCGAGGGCGGCGACATCTGGTTCGCGCTCGATGAAACACGTCCACTCGCCTGCTTCGCCGGCATCTGGACCAACTGGACGTCGGTCCGGAAGGTCAAGGAAGGCGAGACGACCAACGACCTCTACGCATTCCTCACGACGGAGCCGAACGCCGAGGTCGGCGCCATCCACCCCAAGGCGATGCCTGTAATCCTGATGACGCCCGAAGAAGTCGATGCCTGGATGACGGCGCCGCCGGAGGCGGCGCTGAAACTGCAGCGGCCGCTGCCGGATGGATCGCTCCGGATCGTCGCCCGCGGCGTGAAGGAAGATCCTGCCGCCTCGGCGGATGAGTTACGGTCATGAAAGTTGAGGCGTCACTCCCTCGGGCGCAACACGCTGATCAGATCGCCAGCAACACGCCGCGAGCCGGCAATCCGGTCGACGCACTCACTGCCCTCGAATACAGTTGCACCTGCCGAACGTAACGATCATGGGCCTCAGCAAGCTCCCGATCCGTCTTGAAGTCCACCACTATCCATCCGGCGAAATCGGGCAGATCCTCTCGAAAAGCGAGGTCAACGACCCCTTCGACGAGGACTTCGTCTTGCATTAGCATTACCGGGATTTCCCGGCGCAATCGGCCGACTTTCGCCGCGTTCGCAGCTCGTTGCAATAGGGGATGCGCCTTGGCACGAGAGACGGTCGCAACCGCTGCGTCGATCTCTTCCTTCGTCGCGCCGACGATCTTGCCCTGAACAGTGGCGATCGCCGCTAGGTCAACACTGGACGACTGTAGGTCGATCAACGCCAGCACAGCGTGAACAAGTGTTCCAAAGCGTCGCCCCCCAGGACGATCAGTGCCATCCCGTGCCACCACGTGCACCTCGACGGCCTCAGCGCGCGGCTGTTGTGCTTCCCCGTCTTGAGACAACGAAGTGATTGTTCGCGTCCGCAATGTTGGCAACGATGATTTTGCCAACATCGTAAGTCGTTGCGCCTGCCAGGCATCATGTCTCCGAACGCTGTCAGTGGCAGTAATCTCGCCGGGATCCACTTCCAGAAGTCTCTGATGGCGAAGCGGCGCCAATTCTTCGGTCTGGAGATTGAGGGCAGCGGGGTCCCACCATGTGACCGGCACGTTGCCAGGTTCCCGCAGATGCAGGCCCGGCCTCACCGATCCGGACAGTGGCGGTTTGCCCTTTGGACCGCGGTCGAGGACGCTCTCTTCTCCGAAAGTTGGGCATCCAGCCGCAGGAACTGATGTCCGGCGCGCCGCATCCGCCGGATACAAAAGAGGGTTGAGGCTTTCGAACCATCCATCGATCGGTTCATCGCCGCAGGTCGGGACGACCAGAAGATCGCGGGCCCGCGTCGCAGCGACGTAAGCTACACGCACGGCTTCGGCCCGATCACGCTTCAGCTCGAGATCACTAGCTTCCAAAAGTTCGACTGGCGACGCCCCGCAGATTTGCTCCAACCAAATAGAACGGCTGGCATCAATGTGTCGGCTTGGGCGATCGCGCGAGGAGGGACAGGTTGGATCGCCAAGAATCACGACAGGAAACTCCAATCCTTTAGCCTTGAACACGGTCATTACGCGAACGCCTTCAGTCCCCTCCTCAACGATAGGAGCTTCGTCAACTCCACCACGCTCGGCGTCGATTTCGATGCTCTCGACGAACGCGCGGAACGAGGACGCGGTTCGCTCAAATCGCCGGGCTGTGTCTATCAGTCGTTGGCAATTGGCGAGCGCCTGTTCACCATTTTGCCAAAGAGCAATGCCAGCCTGCGCCCGGACTGCTTGCAAAAGCATCGTCAACGTTTCCGCAATCGGTCGGCTGTTACGGCCAGCGTGAAGTTGCCGAAGGAGATCAAGGGCGTCGGCCACCTCCAGCGCCGCCGGCCGGAGAGTGGCGCGATCGGCAACTCGCGTTGGATCGAGCCGCCGAATTATCAGGTTCCCTTCTTCATTGATTGACTGGCGATAGAGGAGAAGTGACTCGTCGCTCAAGGCGAACAGGGGGCCCCGGAGAGTCGCAAACACTTTGAGCTCATCGTCCGGCCATTCGATCGCAGTGACAGCATTTCGTAGCGCGACGACCTCCTCGCGGTCATGGAACGACCGACCGCCCACCAGCACGTGAGGTATGCGTCGGGCTTCCAGTTCGCGCACATATGGTCGCGTCACGTCAGTCCGGAAATTACGGAAACGGCGGAATAGAATGGCAATATGGCGAGGTCGGATCGCAGTTTCCTGGCCTGCCTCGTCGACCGTCCATCCGCTTTCGTTGACTAACCAATCAACGAAAGCACCCACGACGCCCGGCAAGGACTCGTTGATGCGCCAGTCGGTAACTTTACCGAAGTCTCCGTAGGGTCGCGGGGCAGGCAGTGCAACGATCGTCGGGCGGCCGCTCACCTCGGCTCGCGCTTGTTCCAGCGGAACGTAACCGTCAGCCTCTTCATCTGCGGCGATGGCGGGCGCGAACGCCGAGTTGATGAATGCCTGAATTGACGGCGTCGCGCGAAAGCTCGTAGTCAGATGAAGCAATTCAGCGCCTGTGCCGAGCAGGAGCCTCTTGATTTCTGCGTACAGCGCGACGTCCGCGCGTCGAAACCGATAGATGGACTGCTTCGGATCACCGACCAGGAACAGCTTTCCGGGCACGGCTCGACAGCCCGCCAATCCGTTACCGCGTGATCGTCGGCGGCAAGCAACATAAGAATTTCCGCCTGAAGCGGATCGGTGTCTTGAAACTCGTCGACAAAGAAATGAGAGAAACGGCCCTGCAGCTCCTTTCGGACCTTCTCATCGTTGCGGACGAGATTGCGCATCTTGATCAGCAAGTCCAGGAAGTCGAGAGAGCCCGTCTTCGACTTCAAGGATTCATAGTCCACGATCGCCTCTTGCAGGGCGTCGTGCACCAGAGGAGCAAGATCGGCGTCACTCGAGGCTACAAACGCCTTGAGCTTAGTCCGCACGCCGTCCCGGCGCGCCAGGACCTCGTCGCGGGACAGACGTCCGAATGTCGTCCTCGGAGCGCCCTTGTGATCCCAACCCTTGAACCGTCGTCGGTTCGTGGCAAGGTCGCGGAGATCCGCTTCAAGTCCGTCGTAATCGCGTCCGCGGACAGCTTCGAGACGTGTTGCCTCCCTGACGAAGGAAGCGATTTCAGCCAGATTGCGCGCGAGATAGTCGTCCGTCCAGGAGCTCAAGGACGCCAGCTCGCCAACTTCCGCCAACTCGTCGAGCAAAACGTCGATTGCCTTCTGGCGATCGAACGCATCCCGCCGCCAAGCCTGCGCGAAATCACGGTGGTTGCACAGCGCGTGCATCGCCATCCGGAGCTGTTCGTGCGGAGGCTCGCCGCCGGACCTCCTTCGCAGGATTCTCCTCGGGCCCTCGGGGGGATCCGCCAGGATCCTTTGCAGCCATCGCTCGAACGTCTGATCCGCGATCGCCTCGGCCGCCGCGTCATCGAGCATCTTGAAGGCAGGATCTATGCCTGCCTCCACGGGCCGTTCGCCCAAAAGGTCCCCGCAGAACGCATGGATCGTTCCGATATGCGCGAGCTCAAGCTCTTCGAGTGCTTTGTCGAGGCGATTCCGCTCCGCCGGGCCGGCATGGAGCCGAGCCTTTTCGAGCTCAAGGCGAAGGCGCAGCTTCATTTCGCCCGCGGCCTTTTCCGTAAACGTCACCGCGACGATGCGGGCCAACGTCCCTTTTCCGCTACGGATCAGGCCGACGATCCTGCCGACTAAGACCGTCGTCTTCCCCGTCCCTGCCGCGGCTTCGACGAAGAAGGTCGTTTCGTAGTCACTGAGAATCCGATCGCGC
The DNA here is from genome assembly GCF_900115265.1 of Bradyrhizobium sp. Ghvi. Classification (GTDB taxonomy): domain Bacteria; phylum Pseudomonadota; class Alphaproteobacteria; order Rhizobiales; family Xanthobacteraceae; genus Bradyrhizobium. The sequence goes on from NZ_FOVU01000007.1 coordinate 10,321, forward strand.
GCCTTGGCGTCAACTAGTTCGGTCATTCCCAAGCCCTCAGCGTCTTCAGCGTGTCAAGGTCGCTTTGAGGTTTTCGTCCCGAACGAATCTCCTCATAGGGACCGCAAACGGCCCGATAGTCACAGTGCCCGCACTGCCCTTCAGCGGGCGCCGCCGGGAGGAACGGTCTTTCGATGGCCCGTCCGATGATGGTCGCCACATCGAGCGCAGCGTCGCGCGCGTGCTGGTCGAGAGCAACGATTTGCTCAGAAAACTGACCTGTCGAAGTGCAGAAGTACAGGCGCCCCTCGGAGACCTTGTCGTCCTTGAATATTTTCTCCGCAGCTAGCGCGTACAAGACGGGTTGCAACGACTTCCCGCCGTCTATGACCACCTCGCCCACCACGGCGTTCCTTCCGGTCTTGTGATCGACGACTCTTAGCAAGCCGCTCGGATGGCGCTCCACAAGATCGATCGAGCCGCGAAGCCGAATGCCGCAGTCCAGCAGAACAGCGTCCGATACTGATCTCGGGTCTGCCTCGCCTCGGTCGGCACCCGAAGCGAGCCCGAACGAGAGTTCGAAATGCTTGGGAACGAAGCCTGACGTATCCTCGCTCATCCGTCGCAGCCACTCGCGGAGATCGGCCCGGATTTCGGTCACGGCGTTCTGCCAGACCTGATCGATGGCCGGCGCTAACTCGTCCTCGTAGCGATCGGTCACCTCTACCATGACCTCTTCGAGCAAGGCTCCCGCCCGTTCGAGATTGCCCGGGCGTACGGGCAATAGCCTCTCCGCTGTCAAGCGGGCGAACAAGGCGAACTGGACGTCATGAATCAGGGAGCCACGCTGGAGCGGATTAAGATCGTCGATCGCAAATGCGATATCACGAGGTGCGATTCTCTGAATGGCGTGAAGAAAGAAGCTGTATGGGCAGCGCGAGAAGGTCTGCAGCGCAGTCGGCGAATATCCACGAGCGTTGAGCGCGTGCTTGGCCATCAGAGATCGGACATCGGCCGAGGAACTGAGTAGCCCGTCCGCGACCGTCCAGCCCCGATTCCATCGCTGATAGCGGTTGCGCAAGGCTCGCGCGAGATACGGATTGGCCCCCAAGAGATAGCGCGCGCGGCCCGCGCCCCCGTCCGTCATACCCATCAGCCCGCCGAGGACCGCGAGATCGTGCTCCGCGTCGTCGATGGCCTCGTTCGGATCGTCCGGTGCCGGCCAACCGAGCCGGCTCGCAGCTACCGTCTCTGCTCGGCGCGTAAGTTCGGCGAAATCCGGCAGCCTGCCCTCCGCCGATCTCACAGCTTCCAGCGCGTAGAACGAGGGAACACGCGGACGCGATTGATCGAGATCGACGCGTGGGTAGGAGAAAAACATGCGCCGTTCGGCCGCGCCCACGGCAAGCACCAGCGCAAGCCGCTCCTGGTCGAGTCGGGACCGATTGGTCGCCAGACCGCTGCCGAGCTGCGCGCGGACGACATCGAGCAAGATCGGCTCCTCGACGATTTTTTTGGGAAACATCTTTTCCGCCAAGCCCGGGACGAAAACCGCCTCGAAGCTCAGTCCTCGAGCCGACTCAATGGTTCCAACAAAGAGCTTTCCGTACCGCTGCGAGGACGGCGGCTCAGCCGCCTCCAACAGAAGGCTTCTGAGGACAGCAAGAATCTCGTCTAACGTCACCGGACCCACCGACGCCATCGGCTCTAGCTCTGCCAGCACGGCGAGCACGCGCTGCGGCCGCCTGAGGCTTCGGGCCGCAAGGGCGCTCAAGCGGTCGAGCCATTCTCGCCAGGTCGCGGAGATCGGCAGGTTTTCAAGTTCATCGATGAGCGGGAGGGCAAAGCAGGAAAACGCCGTGAGGTCGTCCAACTCACGGGAGATCGCAGCGGCTCGCGCCTCCTCCAGTCCTTCAGTTGCCTCGAGTCTACGGCGCAGATCATTCGCGAAGCCGTCAAGTCGCCTCCGCCAACGATTGCTTCCACCTATGACCGCAGCCTCGACGAGCAGCCGTTCCCATCGCCGTGGCGCCCTGAGATGCCCATCCCGCACGGGCCCATCCGAGGGTTCCGAGACAGCCGAGCTCTGCGCTGGCACCGTCGTTGAGTGGCTCGTGCCAGCTAAAATCGAGGCCGGAGCGGTCTCGGCGTCAGGCGCGACCCACAAATCGCCCCGGAGCGGCGCCTCGGGAGGTTCACCCGCGACCGCATCGGGCACCTGGCCTAGCGAAAGGTATTCGGCGAATCTTTGCGCCGAAAGACCTTCGCTGGCACAATCGAGCAAACAGCAAAACGCTCGCCCGGCGGGCTCCGGCCTCACGGCACCGCGCGCAAAATGAACGGGGATCGCTGACCGCGAAAACGCTTCGGCGAGATGCGAACGATAGAGATCGGCCGACCGCAATAAAACGGCCATCCGATCGAACGGAAGACCATCCCGAGCAAGCAGTAGAATGCGGCGCGCGATCTCGACGCATTCGCGCCCCTCCCCTGGCGCCGAGAATATCTCGATCTCATCGCCCCCCTCTATCTCCGGCGGCTTGTCATTCTCGTTGAAGAGATGACGTTGAAGCCGCGCCAGCGCGTCGTTCGGTTCGCCGGCAGTCAGATCCAGATCATGGGTTTTGAAGCCCAATCGATCGCGAAACTGATGCAGAGTTTCCGCGTCGCCTCCGGGTACCGTTACCAGCGTTTCCTGAGCAGCGGAAACGAATGTGGAAAGAAATCCGAACTCCGCTTCGGTGCGTACCGCGACGTCGAACAACAGCGCTGGTAGTCCGACGAGACGATGCCGATCCAATCGAGCAATCGCACTCGTTGCGAGCTCGAGCGTGCCGGACCAATCAATAAAGCCGCCTTCCGCCAATTCGCGTTCATACTCGCGAACGATCAGCGCCAAATCTGGAGCGACGACATCGAGCTCGGCCGAACGGACGCCGGCGGAACGCAACTCAGCCACCACGCCGGCTATCGCTCGCGGAAAGCCGGGCGTGTTGCTTACGCAAGCATACCGGCCGAGCTTTCGCTCGCCCCTCAAACGGTGGATCAGCCGCGTCGAGATCGCGTCCGCCCCAATTTTAGTGAGCGGCACCACTCCCCGGCTCGCGAGCTCTTGAGCCGCCACGATCGAGACAAGTTGCGAAAGACTGATTCGATGCCAACCGAATACCGCGCCCCTTCGAGAGGCAACCTGGCGCGCGAGTTCATTGGCGGCGTCGACCGTGGCGCCCACTACGAGGAGTTCTTCATCTCGCTCGCGCGCCTCAAGCCAAACGAGGGCGCGCTCTAACCGGCGACGACTGGAGACCGAAGTGACAGCAAGCAAGCTCATCTAGATAGGACCAAATCCATGGACATACGAAGAGCTCCAGAAGCAATCAACGAAATTGGGCACGCGCACCTGTTATCGGCAGACACTCCTAATCGCGAGGCACATCCTTCTGACGAACCGCATCTGGCGGTTCGTCGCGGAACGCTTTCTGGTTTGGCAGTGGCTCAGCTGCTCCCCCAAATAGGGAAGCGGCAAGCCGGTCACCATCTTCCTCGCGCTTCCATTCTCTACTCGATCGATTTTTCGACGAACCCGAGCGTATTAGCGTTCTCGATCAGCGTTCGGACCTTTGCTCGGTCGAGCCCCGATGGGACTTCCGCCTCGATCTCGAGCCGGAGTTTTACTTGGCTGTTCGGCAGTGTGGTCAGCTGCTCGACAATCGCCTCGACGATCTGATGAATGTCCTTCGCCGGCCGCTCTGCCGAGATCATCACGGCGCCTGAGAATCGCGTCGGTTTCTTTTCCGCGGGAGGTGCCGTCAGCTCGCCGGCAGACGGTTCCGGCACGTTGTCGCCGAGTCCCGTGGGGGTGCCTCCGGTCTTGGGCTGTGACGCCGCCGGCCTGTGCGCTTCCGCAATATCCGGCTTGATGATGATGCTGTCGCCATCGATGACCACCGCCGCGTTAGCTGCCCGTTCGATCGCGAGCCCTAGATAAGTCTCTGTCTTCTCATCCCATCGTTCAGCGTAGGCGAAGGGGCCGGGTAGCATGCCGCTGACCGCCGCCTGCACTGCCTTGATCAGGACTTCTTGGTTCTTCAGACGCGGCAGATAGATGTAACGGTTGAGGTACTCGCGTAAGTCCTTCAGCGACAGGTGTGGCTTACCATTCCAGATATATTTCTGGAGCTCGCGATCAAGCCGTGCCGGGCCTAGCTCTGTGAGCAAGCCTTCCTCTGCAACAAGCTTCTTGCTCGCCCGGACGAGCAGGCCATCCTGCGCCGGAATCTTGCCCGACACCCACTCCACGTCGGCCTGGGCGCTCTCCTGTGCCGGATAGTGCAGGTAGCACCACGCCTCTTTCAGGCGCGTCTTCATCGTTTCGTTGGTCTCCGAAAGCTTGGCTTCGGCGAGCTTCTTGTCACTGTCTCGAAGATCGAGGCGCGCGGAGTCACGGACAATTTCTCCCCAGGCGATAGCGCCTCTGACGGCATCCCTCAGATTATCTAACTGCCGCGCATCCGCAGCGATGAACACCAGCATGTTGCGATAGACGCGCGGCGTGCTGCCGCGCTGCATCAGGATGTCCCTTGCCTCGGACAGCGCTTGCGAGTTATCGCGCCCGTTGTGGGGATGTGCGACGCCCAGCACTACCGCCCGTACACCGCCGGCTTCATCAGGCACCTCGGCCGACGAGGCTGGCGCGACCTGCCGAGTGTCAAAGTGCCCCCGGTCTGCGAGACCGTTCACATATTTTCCGAGCTCCGAGTCGATCGTCACATCGACCAACGCCGCCTCGATCTGCGCCGCTTTATCCGCTGCGATGCGGTTAAGGCTGGCCGACATGGAGTACCAGTAGCGGCCAAGATCGGCGTGCATAAACTTGGCCTGGTTGGTCAGCCGCCGGAGCGCATCTCCGAAGATCGACGGCCGCTCGCCGGGCTGCACGACACCGAGATTGATCTGCCGGTCGTCGAGCCCGGTGTTCTGCTGCTGGTGAGTTGGGGCTGTTGCCATGAAGACCGCGCGGGCAACGCGCCTAGTGGCCGAGTAGCGGTTCAGGTTCGGCGCGGACTGGTCGATCTTGTAGGGGGTGGACGTCGTGCCATCGACATCGCCGGCGATGATCGACTGCCAACTTACATCGAGATAGTGCAACAGCTCCGGCTCGACGCGTGGCGAGCTGACTCCGACGCTGCCCGGCATGATTATCACGGAGGGATCGCCATTCATCCAAAGCTCGTGGATGACCTGCGCCATGAGCCGCAGCACGCCTCGCGTGCGCTGGAATTTTTCGAGCGAGCCCCAAGTTGTGTAGAGTTGGTCGAACAGCTCGGGGTGGATCGGATACGCTTTCTCCAGCTTACGGCGATAGTCTTCGTCCGCGCAGCCCTGAGGGAAGTCGTTGGCATTCTCGCGGTAGAGCTTGGCGAACTGTTTCAGCGTATTGTCGCGGTGATGGAACCTATCTCCCGGGATTTCCTTGAACAGCCGCCGCCTAACGATCTCATAGCTCTCCTCCTGGCTCGCCGGACGCCATGAGGATTCGACGCGGCTAAAGGTCTGCTTCAGGCGGGCCAGAGCTTCCTGACCGCCTTCGCCGCCGACCTCGATCTGAGACGCCGGCAGCGAGGCCACCAGCAGCGTCCGGGGGCTGGCCTTCACCGCCTCGGTGAGCGACTGGACGAAAGAAAGGTTCGCATCGAACGAGCCGGACGGCAGCCCATCGACCTTGTAGATCTGGCGCAGATAGGCGACCCATTCGTCGATCAGGATCAGGCTCGGTGCATACTTCTTAAAGATCGCTTCGAGCACGTTGGAGCCTGGGGCGATGCCGCTGGCGTCGTTCTCGGCGATCATATCGAAAGCCTCGGCGCCGCCGAGCTGCCAAGCCAGCTCGCCCCAGGTCGTGCGAATCTTCCGACCGCCGTCGGCGCTAAGGACGTCTTGCGGCCCGCGCGATGTGCCGACGAGAACGGCCCGCTTAATGCTCTTGGACGCGCTTACCCCATGCTTCTCCAGCAACTGGTCCAGCCCCGGTAGATCGCTGACTGCCGTCGGGCCCGCCATGTGATAGAGGGCGAGCATTGAGTGGGTCTTGCCGCCGCCGAAGTTGGTTTGCAGTTCGACCACCGGATCGCCGCCGTTGCCGGCAAGCCGCTTGGCGGCGCCTATCAGGAGCGCACTCAGGCCCTCGGTCAGATAGGTGCGGCTGAAGAACTGCTTCGGATCGCGATACTCCGCTGGCGCGCTACCTGAGTGCACCTTAGCGAGATCGGCCGCAAACTCGGCTTGCTGAAACTCGCCGGTTGCAACATCCTGGTGCGGCTCGACCACCTCGCGCCAGGGGAGCAGGCCTGCCACGGTCTCGACCGAAATTTCGAGACGTTGCGTCTTCCTGCGCTCTTCGTTTCGTTGAAGCTCGCTGAATTTCGTGCGTAGGATGGTGTCGCGCATCTTGGAGAGCTGGTCGGCCGTCTCACCGGCGCTAATTGCTTCCATCAGGCGGCGCATCGAGTCGAGCGCGCGTTCGGCGTCGTCATAGGTAAAGCTCTCGTTATGCGAGAGCTTGTTGCGCACGTCGCCCAGCTCGTTCACCAACGATCGCTCGGCGCGGCCAAGAACCGCCCTGAACGCCTCGTTCCAAAATCGGTCCATCACATTAAACAGCGCGGCCTGGTCCCAGCCGACTTCGCCGTTGCTGTTGGGGCGAAGGCTAGGCAGCTTTTCAAGCGCCTGGACCTGCCAACGCTCCTTGAGCGAGCTTTCGAGCCTCTTCTCGACGAAGGGGACGAGCGCCGCCGGAAGCAGCTCCATCCCTTCGAAAACATATTGCCGCGTACTCTTGGCCACGTTCCGTTCCTCTCAAATGTTCAGCCGGATCTGGCGGTCGCCGCCTGTGTCCTCAATCGCGGCCGCCTGCCGCGTCAGCTCGGTCCAATCGGCGATCAATGCGTTGTAGGCCGTGGCCTCCTTGGCATCCTTCCGCTTGTTGGCGCTGATGTCGTACAGGCAGTAGGCGAGGTCCTTCACCGCCTCGGCAATTGCTTCGATCTTCTTCAAAACAACAGCGGTCTTGTGGGAAAGGCCGTCCTTTTCATGCTGTCGGACAAGATGCTGAAGACACTCCCACACCGTCAGGTGGCGGTCTTCTTCGGGGTCCCAATCGTCATCCAACTCGTCCCGCGAAAGGATGCGGACCTTTCCGGCCGAGCTTTCCACGATCCCGGCATGTTTGACGCTGTCGACTGCGATGCCCCGCGCACGGGCCAAGTTGTCGGCAACACCATAATCGCCCTTGCCACTACCGAACTGCTCGAACCAAGTGATCGCGAAGCGAGTGTCAGCATCGAATTCGCCCTGAATGCCGCCCAGATATTCGTCCAGTTCCTTGTTGATGAGCTGGAGCGCGGTTTTCACACTCATCGGGCTGTCGTCGGCTTCGAGCACGGCCTTGTAGCGTGAAAACACACCCATTCCAGGACCGATCGCTGACTGAGGCATATCGGCGGGAGCGATATTGGCGGCCTGAAGCTCGGCGATGGCCGGCGGCAACTCACGTTTAAGGGCGCGGATGAACTCGGCGCGAGTAATACCTTCGGCCGTGGCTTCCTTTTTCCGGCAAACAAGGACGACAGAGTTGGCGAGAGCGTTAGTGCCAGAGGCAATCATCCGACTCGCCATCTCCGTGCGGATCGGCCATGTGCCGACAACGGCATATCCGGCATCGATCACTGCTTGCAGGAACGTCGCCCAACCAGTCGAACTGATCCCGTCCTGCGCGACTTCGCTTTGCTTGAAGGCATAATAGATCGTCGCAGGAAACTGATCAGATGATTGAGTCGCCATATTGGTGAGAGCCCGCCTCATTCCATCAAGGAAAAACGCCTCTGCTGCTTCTTTCCCGCCATGCCGATACGGCGTCGCGATCAACTCCTCAGTTTTTGGGGTTGCCAGCACTCCAAAGGCATCTGGATAAACTGTACGGACAATCGGCTTGAGCCAACAGAAGAAGAAGTCTGATAGATCCGCATAACCTATGTTGTCGTAGTATGGAGGGTCGCTCGAAACCACCGCGCCGCTCGGCAGATCCACGGTTTGTGCATCATGCTGAATGATGAACCCTTCGGACGCCCGCTGCGGGAAGTACTGGATAGGTGTTACGAGGGTTTTCAGAACCGTCTCCAGCGCGCCGACGGATGAACTGAAGAAATTCACTTCAGCAAAATCCCATGTCATCGGAAGCGCCTGCCGCCCAAAGGTTACACGCACTGTCGCCACCCGCGCGGATCGTCCTGAGGCGGACTTGTTGGAGGTCGGACCTGCATCCCAAGTGCAAAGAGTCGAACCTTTGTCAGCAAGCTTAGAAATCAGAAAAGATAGATATATACTGACGGCCTCAGAGTACGCCTTGGCCCCCCTGCCACCATCGCGCAGCGGGGTGGCGTCGGCCGAAAGGCCTGCGGCTAGGGCGTTATCCTCTATCTCTGACCTTGCCTCACGTACGAGATCGCTGAAAGTATTAAGTGCTACCAATTGCCGGTCGGTGAACAGATCGCCGAAGGTCGCCATTCCGTAAGCCGGTGGCGAAAACCAGCGTGGATTCTCCGGTTGGCGCTGTTCCGGCTTCCAGCTTGGCTTGGCAGAGAAAGCGATTGCCTCGTGCTCCGCCTGCGGCGCCACATAGACGCGGCCGCCCTTGCCCTCCGCCACGATCGCGATCAACGCTTGGCCCATCTTCCCAGATTTGCCAGCCGAAGTTATGTGCTCGGCCGTGATCGCCGTATCCGACATCAAGCAGCGGAAATTCGCGCCGCGACCTGCCTTCGTCCCATCTTTGGCGGCAGCAATTTCGTCGTTCGTCCCACCATTCCTGATTCGGTAAGAGATGGTCTTAGCCTGCTTGTCGACGATTGGCTCCACCCATGCCTCTCTCCCTTTCATGGGAGTGAGTAAGAAACTAGATGCTATCGGCACCTGCACGTTCGAGAATGCGGGGTCAGGGCTGGGCACTGTCCGCGCCCAAATCCACGCGACCACTGTCGCTTTGCCGCCCCCATATTCCTTCGGCAGGTCTACCTGTGGGTAGAGATGCCCGATGCGTTCCCAAGCCTTCTCGCGCATCCACTCGCCATAGTATTTGACGTCCTCGGCCAGCCCCTCGGCATCGCGGTAGAAGTGACGTTGTTTAGCGCCTTCATGGATCGGCTTCATATCCTTAAACTTCGGCGGGATCTCGATCATCGCCTTGCCGACCATCACCGCGACCGGGTTCAGATCTGACCCGTAGGCGGGCAGACCGAGGCGTTGCGCCTCAAGCGGGATCGAACCCCCACCTGAGAAGGGATCGTAGATCGGTGGCAGGCTTCCGCCACAGCTCTTGCGGATTTCCGTCCGAGCGCGCTCCAGCACTTCCTCGTTGGTCGAATTCTCCCACTTCACTAGGTCCTCGATAATCCCGAACAGACGCTTGCGCTCACCCTCCTGTGCTTCGTGCGTCGGGAACGTCTTGAGATCGCTCGATGGATCGTCCACGAGTTGGGCGAACAGTACCGCGCGGCACGCCGCCAGCGGCCGCCTCGCCCACCACAGATGCAGCGTGGACGGATGCCCATAACGGATAGACTTCTCACGCGCCGAGGCCGCATTAATCGCTTCAAGAGGGATGGCGACCTCGATAAGCTTCTTCTTTGGGTTATTCGCCGAGGTCATAAACAAGCCTGTATGTTGCGGGATGAATGGTGATCTCGCCGCCGTCGCGGAGCGCGCGCAGGCGAACGCCAGTCATCTCGACGGGCTCACCATCTGGGTTGACGAGAACGAACGAGTAGACGTCGGGCTTTTGGTCGAGCAGACCCCAGACATCAGCTTCGATCTGGAGCGGCTCGTGCTCCAGACAATGTTCCTTCGGATAGTAGTGGCGCAGGACCTCGCCAACCGACGATCGCCGCTCCCAAGGAAACCTCGCTCCGTTGGCGCGACATATCCAGCTTCCGTCAGAGTGAAAGAATCGATCCTCGCCGTCGACCTTGTAACCTTGGGTCAACGCGAAACGCGTTATCACGCTCGGCCGTGATGGCTTCGCCGGCGGCCGCTGCCGTGCCACAGGCTCTGAGCCCAGCAAAACGCCTTCCTGGTCTTCCGGAGTCTGGTTCGGCTCCGCTGATGCCGCGGATCCATGATTCTCGGTTACGTGCGGCTCCTCCGCGATAACGGCGTCGCCAATCGGCGCAGCATCTTCACCGGCGACCCCGGAGCAGACGCCGGCTACATTCTCATCCACCGGCTCGGTTACGGGTCGCATCTCAACAACCGGTACGATCGCTTGCCGCTCGGAGCCGAGTGTAAAGTTCTCTTCGAGATACTCCTTGATGTCGTCGGGCGACCGCTCAAACGCATAGGCCAGCGCGGCCCGAATATCCACGTTCAGACTCCTTCCAATCTCCTCCGGCACGCGCTTGGCTAACTTGGCTTTCGTCAACGGGCTGACGAATAGCTTTCGGTCGAGCCACAGGATGTCCGCGAGCCGCGCCGTGCCAGCGGGCACACCGTCGAGATAGGGCAGGACCTCCAGCTTGGTCGCTGTAACCCAAGCTGTCGCCGCAATTGCTGCCGCAAGCTCGCGCACACGCTCGGTTTCGGCTAGGTCGAGCAACTCGATTCGCGCGAGATGCGTTCCGAACGCCGTCAGCCAGGCGCGCTGGTCTTCTGGGCCCGCGAGCAACGACGCCTGGTTGAACCTTTCTTCGACGAGATCCGACAGCGCCGGAAGCGCCGAGAACGGCGGCCCCTGCACGGTCTCCGCCGGCAGCCGCTGAAGGTCGGCGGTCTTACGCTTGACCCAGTCGTGTAGGTGGCCCCACCGGAATAGGGTCTGCATGCTTAGCCCGTGTGCGAGCATGTCGATTGGGACCCATTCGCCGAGCAGATTCACCCAATGGCCGCACTCTTCCCAGATGCGAGTTGGGTATCGCACCAGCAGCGAGCGGACCCGGCGAGCGTCATCGGTCGACAACGCTTTTCCCGAGGCCAGCGTGTCAAGCCATTGAAGCGCCAGGTCAGCGGAGGGCCTTTCGGCGACCCCGATGCGCCGCCACAGACTAAGATCGAGCACAGACAGCCGGATGACTGCCGCGCCGGGAACGTCTTCCTCATCACCGGCTAGGAAGACGCCGCCCGACGTCACCCAAGCTCCGTCTTGAGCGAGTATCAGCTTCTCGGTCTTGAAGACGTTTTTGATGTTCAGGGCGTCGGCGGTCGAGCAACCATCGAGCATTTGGTCGAGGCGGCGATACCACTTCTCGACTTCATGCACCGGGGCTTTGTCCGATTTCGCCAGCGCGCGCAGCCGATCGAGCAGGCGTCCGGAGCCGGTCGGCGTCCTGCGAACGCCAAGCAGGTCGAGCAGCGGGCGCGTCGTTTCCCGATCGAGCAGCCCATGCACGAAAGGCTCGACGTCGATCAACGCCTCGGTTTCGGGCGTCCTGCGTACCAGGTCCGCTGGAATCTGGATCATGTTGCGCGTGTCAGGCAGGCAGGGCTTCGCCCGCAGCTTCAGCAGCCAATCCACCAGCAGCGACTCTGAGGTGAGCGATCGTGTCGATCCCGTGGTCGCCACCTGCGACAGGCGGGCGCTCGAAGTACGCGACCAATAGGTGTCGCGCTGTTCCAGAACCTTTCCGGCGACCTTGGCCCAGACGCCAGGATCGCTCTTCGACAGCACCTCCCAGTGCTTCCAATAGTCGGCAGCGAAATCCCAATCTTCGATCACGAACTCGTTCGTGACATAGGGATAGTAGAGATCACCACGCAGCCCGCGCGCCTGCACTTCCGTCGTGAGTTGCTGTCGCCCATAGATTCGACGGCTCTTCTGAACTAGCGGCGCAAACGTCAGCAGACGGGCCCGGCCGGAGGCAACCCACCGAAGCCAGTCCTCCCGCGAGCAGGATTTGAAGGTTGCCACATAGTCGGCGTGCAGAAGCTGTGTCTTCTGGATAGCCTCCGGCAGTAACTCTTCCAGGGCGCCGTTCTCGTCAAACAAGACGTTATTGGCGACGGTCCGGAGCTTTAGATCTGTGCAAGCATAGCGGAAGGAGGCGCCGACGGTGACGCCGAGCTTGGCCGCGATCTGGGCAAGCTGGACGCACTCGGCCAGCTTCGCTTGGCCCGAGCTGAAATAGTCAGCGGCGACCCTCTCGATCACGGCATTGACGTCGCTCGTGTCATCGAGACCGATCTTCTTCAGCACCGCGAAAGCGCCCTGCGCGGGGTCTCCTCGGCCATCGCCGTCGGCCTTGTCGCGGCGCTGCTCGGCGAGGAAACGGGTCCAGTTCTGATTGAGGACGATCAGATGGCTGGCGAGAAACTCCCAATCCTCCTCCGACTGGAGGAGCTTCTTCTCACCGAGCCTAACGATTTCCGACGCCGCATAGAGTACCTCCTTGCCTTGGACGGGCACGATCCGCAGCCGGTCGGGATCGTGGCATTGCCAGCTCGTCACCTCGGGCGCGATGTAGGACCATAGGTTCAGCAGATGCCGCCAGGTCGTCGGCCGTGGGAGATGATTGCCCCGCAGCTGCTGAAGCAGGTCAGCTTTCGAGAATTCCTCGACCAGGCCCCAGCGGACGAGCTTAGTCCGGTCCTTGAACGACACATGCTGACACAACGCCGGCCGTGATTTGGCGTCGAGCAAGGCCATCGCCTGATCGGCCGGCCAGATGTCGAAGATCGGCTGCGGAACAGCGACCGCGGCCTCAGCAGCGACCAGGACGCCATCCTCGGTCAAAAGGATCGGCTTATCGTCGATCGCGTCGGCAAACGCCAGCTCAACGGTCGCACCGCAGGCTCCTTCGAGCGAGGTCGCTTCACGGTCCACATCGGGAAGCAGGCCATAAGCGTCAGCTCGATCCCGCGCGCTGGTCTTGGTCTGTTCGAGCCAGTCCATCATCGCGATCGCGGCGAGTTCGCCAGCGCGTTTCAGAAGCCAGCGATTGGTCGGCGAGGTCTCCGGGTCCTTGATCTTGAGACGCGCCGGATCCTGGATGAATGGGGCGTTGCAGGCGAAGGGAAGCGCCGTTTCGACTCCAGTAGGCAGCACAACGTAAAGCCTGCCTTTCGCCCCCAACACGATCTCGACCCGACAGGGTGGAAAATCGCCGCCGTCTTCGGCCCCGAGCATTCGTTCCTTGCGGATTTCATCAAGCGCGTCAGCCGGAAATGCCTCCTCGGCGGACCGCACCAGCAGGAAGTGGTCGTTCGCTTTCTTATCCAAAGCCATCCATTCGCTCTCAGCGATGGGGCCGGGGCCGAGGCTTTGCCAATGCACCTCGCTGTCACCGATCCGAAGGCGGCGAATCTTCTTGAAGAAGAGCAGCGACACCGGGCTCTTCAACCATTCGTCGAGGTTCCTCTCCACCTCGCGGCGGAGCAATGGGTTGGCGATGGCCACTTCGATGCGCGTGGTCCCGGACGTCAGGTGGCGGCCGTCAATCCACTGCGGCTGCGTGAATCGTGCGCGATCGAAGGCGACGGCCAGGGTTGGCGTGAAAAGCTCGACTCGATCGCCCAAGCTGAACGTGCTCTTAAACCCAATACCCCGAAACCCGATCGTGTGGAGCGCACGTTTATTGGAATAGCCGAAGCGGCAGATCGACGCGAAATGCGCCTCGATGAAGTCTTCACCGTTGTGCTCGAATACGAAGCGATCGTCTTCGATCGATACCCGCGCTTCGCTTGCGCCAGCGTCATCGGCATTCTGGAGCAGCTCGGAGAGAATATGCCGTGGGCTCTGCACCTGTTTGAATAGCTGGTGCCATGGTCCCGCAAGCTCCGGATCCGCCTCAAGCTGTTCCCACCGCTTGGACGCACGCTCCCTGATCGGCTGAAAATAGCCCGGTGGTGCGGCGACCGCCGCCTCTATCTGGCCGCGGGCACTCACAGCAGCAGTTCCAACGTCGACGGCGTGGCGACCAGTTCAGGTCCACGCGGTGGCGCGCTCTTGCGCCAGCCTCCCTTGACCGTCTGGATGGCGGAGATCGGCAGTCGTTGCGTGGCGGGTAGTTCATGCAGATCGCGAACGTGCCAGAACACTGCCCAATGGCCCCGATTGTCGGACGTGTATCGGCCGGTTGTAGGCGGGCGATGCGTCATGCCCATCGAATGCTTTCCATTGCTGCTTTCCTCACAGCCGACATACCAACCTACCCAGGACACGATGAGACTGTCCTTCGCCGGCAGGTCTTCATGCGAGGGATAGATCAGGACCGGAACGGGCGCCCCGCCGCGCAATTCGTCAACCTTTCGAAACAGCTCCCATTTGCGCGAGCCGAACGCGATGAAGCCCGCATTGCTGGCGATCTCAGCCCCCGATAGAAGGTGCTCCAGCGGCACGGGCGCGAGGATCGAGTAGTCCTGAATGTCGGTCATGTGGCCCCCTCTGCCGGCTCCCGCGCGCGCTCCAAGAGGCGCGGGAGGTCGAACTGAATCGCCGTTTCGAGAAAGCCCGGCTCCCGCTCCACGAGTGGGCCGTGCACATAGCGCGGCGCATGGGCAAAGCCGTCGGTAACGGAGACGATCGCGAGGATGAATTTTTCTGGCTCGTGCAGCGAAGTGATGACTTCCTGCCGCGTGATCATGACAGAGTCAGCCCCGTCGATCCGGCCCTTGACCTCGATGAAACGCAGATGCCCCGATTTCGGATCATGCGAGGCAATGTCGTAGCCGATCTTCTGCGCGGAAACGTCGACCGGAGCGTGCCCCAGAGCGCGCTCCGCGGCCATGACCGCCTGCATCGCGGCAAGCTCGATCTTCCTGCGGGCGACCGGATCTGCCGCGAATTGGTTCGGGGCCCGATGCGCCTTGCACACGTCGAGAAGGCCTCGCGGGATTACTATCATGCCGCCTCGCACGCGTGGCGGCTGCGATGAGATGAAACGCTCCTGCTGAAGCTGATCCATCCGGCGCTTCTGGCGTTCCGCCAGCTCCTCGGCGCGACGCTGTGCGTTCTGCCAGTTGAGGCGCGTCTTCTTGCCGGCCTTCTCCTCTTCCTTTAGCTCGAAGGCACGCGAATCCCAGTAGTTGATCTCCTTCTTGAGCCGGCCGCGCACCTCCTGCTCGACCTTTTCGATCTCGGGCAGGCGACGGGCCTTAACTTCGGCGACATGCCCCTGGGCCATTTCCACCGTGGCGAACCGGATGGCTGTCTTCTCTAATTCGCTCGTTAGCCAAGCCTCGCCAAGCTGGTCCCGCACACTTCCGACTTCTTCGGCCGTGGCCGGTCGAAGATTGAGGTGAGGGGCGATTCCGGCATTGACGGCCCCGCCTTTCTTATTGATCGCAGCGAATTGGAGGCGCTGTGAGATCACATGTGGCTTGCCCGCGCTCGTTGTGCGACCGTCCTGGACCGTATGTTCAAGTAAGAAGATCGCGGTGATCGCGTCGCCTGGATCGGTCTCGTCTACCAAAATCGCGCCCTGGCGCATGATCTGATCATATTGCTCCCGGATGAGGCTGATCACGGCCTCGAGCAGTGGGTGACCGGGACAGATGAAGGCCGCGACCGGCTGCAGATTGATGTGGCTCTTTTCGAAGCAGATCCTCTCATATTGCTTCTGGATCGGCGCGCCGGTACCGATCTGGCGGTCGCGCTCGCGAATTCGCACAGGAACGTGGGTGATCTCCCAGCGTCCTTCCTCGCGGCGCGTGAGGCGACCGCCGAGGTGCTGGAACGCCTCGACGAAGAAGCTCTGGATGTGATGCGGCTGAAGGCGCTGCGCTTCAGCTCGCTCCATCTCTAGCCGCAACTCGTCGACCTTGGCCGCGGGCATCGTGTCGTTGGTCAAAGCACGACGGCGAAGCAACTCCAGGAGATGTGATTGATCGACCGCTCCATCGACCTGGCGGAAAAGGTACGCTTTGACATCCTCGCGCTCGCCATATTGGATCGCTTGGAAAAGCAGGTCCTTAAGTGAGGTACCCTCAAACAGCTCGCCGAGTACGTCGTAAACGCGACCGCCCAGGGCCTCTCGCGCGGCTTCCAGCTTTTCCAGAAGACGGGCATAGACCTCGCCCTCGCGTGTATCGGCCGCCACCAGATTCCAGAGATGGCAAACCTCGGTCTGCCCGATACGATGGATGCGGCCGAATCGCTGCTCGATCTTATTCGGATTCCACGGCAAATCGTAGTTGACCATCAGATGCCCGCGCTGAAGGTTGACACCTTCGCCGGCAGCGTCATTGGCGATCAGTACCAGCAGGTCTCTGTCCTGCATGAACCGTTCGATCACCTTGCGGCGCTCCTCGCGCGACACGCCGCCGTGAATCACTTCGACAGCCTCGGGATTTCCGAGGCGTGCCCGCACCTTGTCGAGTAGATAGTGGAGTGTGTCCTTGGGCTCGGTGAAGATGATCAGCTTGCGGCGATTGCCCGCGGCGTCGATCATGAGCTCGTCGTCGAGAATGCGGTTGAGCTGTGTCCACTTTGTATCGACACCGGAGCGCAGCACGCCCAAGGCTTTAGACTCCAGATCCTTCAGCGTCTCGACTTCCAACGCGAGCTGTTCAATCGTCTCTGCTGTGGTCGCGCCGGTCGAAATCAGATCCTCAAGCTCGTCGATCTCCTCCTGACCGTACTCCTCGATATTGCCCAACACGTCCGCATTTATAGACGGCTCTCCGATTCCAGTCCGCCGACCTTTTGCAGCGAGACGCGCTTCACCCAGCTCTGTATCCAGCCGCTCGCGGCGGCGCTTCAGTGACTGGTAAATCGCGGCCGGCGACGAGGCGAGGCGTCGTTGGAGAATCTGCAGAGCGAAGCCGACGTTGTTGCGCTTCTTGCCATCGCCTTCGGCGAAACGCTGCACGCGATTCATCTCCGTGCGGACATATTCGGTGACAGCCGCGTAGAGGGCGGCCTCGCCCTGCGAGAGCTGGTATTTGACGGTGCGCGCCCGACGCGGAGGAAAAAGCGGTCGGCCGTCGAACTTGAGCAGCTCCTCCTTTGTCAGCCTTCTCATCATGTCTTCCGTGTCGGCATAGTGAACGCCGTCGCGGAACCGACCCTCGAAGCGATCACCGTCAAGCAGCGCCATGAAGAGCTGGAAGTCCTCTTCCTTTCCATTATGCGGCGTGGCCGACATGAGCAGTAGATGTCGGCAGACCTGTCCGAGCTTCTGCCCAACCTGATAGCGGCGCGTATATTTGACCTCACCACCGAAATAGGTCGCCGACATGCGGTGAGCTTCATCGCAGATGATGAGATCCCATTCGCGGGCGCTCATGAGCTTTTCCTGCAATTCCTCGTTGCGCGCCAATACGTCAAGCCGGACGATCAACCGGTCACGATCACTGAACGGATTGCCTGACCGCGATGTTTCGATCATGTCGCGAGTGAGGATGTCGAATTCCAAATTGAACTTCTGGCCGAGCTCGTCCTGCCACTGCTCGACGAGGCTGCCCGGCGCAACGACGAGACAACGTTCCAAGTCACTTCGGGCAGTCAGCTCCTTGATTAAAAGCCCGGCCATGATCGTCTTGCCGGCACCGGGGTCGTCCGCAAGCAAGAAGCGCAGCGGCTGTCGCGGAAGCATTTCGCCGTAGACCGCGGATATCTGGTGCGGCAGCGGATCGACTAGGCTGGTATGGATGGCGAGGTAGGGGTCGAAATAGTGCGCCAGCTTGATGCGATTGGCCTCCGTCACCAATCGCAAAAGCTCACCATCGGCGTCGAACGTCCAGGGCCGGCCGCTCTGCTCAATCTCGAGCCGATGCTCGTCGTCCCGGTAGAGAACTGCCTCTGCGACCGTTCCATTATGATCGCGGTAGACGACATTGATCGCCTGGTCGCCGATCCAATCGATCGAAACGATGTGTACCGGCTGCGCGGACGCGATGCCGCGAACCGACGCGCCGTTCTTTACGTCTTCAAGTCTTGCCCCCATCAGCTGACGCTTCCCCCAAATATCTTCACAGCTGAAGCTCCGCTTTTTCTAGCGCGGCCTCAGTCTCTTTGCGGTTTATCGTCACGATATGCTGCGTGCGAGCGCTTTGCTTTGCTGCATCGCCGAGCAAGCCAAGTCGTTTAAGAACATAGAATAGCATGGCGTAACGGACCGAGAGGATGCTGTTGCCGTGGTCCAAACCGTAGTCCTTGGCGACGACCCTCTTCTGGCCCTCGGTTAGATCTGGGTGCGGGCCGATGACGACGTCGAAGTAGTTGTTCCAGAGCCAGTCCTGCTCACCGGTCGCCCCAGCGGGACCCTTCTCGCCAACCTCCAAGATGCGTGGGAGCAGAAAATCCTTGAACTTGTGATCGACATGGCAATAGGCCCGGACATGCCAGCGGAGACCGTCATAGCCAAAGGCGTGCGGCGTGATCCTGCGCCAGATCGGGTCCGGACGCACCTTGTTCATTGACTGGTAAAAAACCTCCACGGAGACGCCTTCGCGCGCGGCGTCGAGAATCTTCCGCAAGACCGTAATGTCGATATCTCGCTTGGGGGTCAGCGCGACATCGGCTCTGGGAAGCGCCGCGATGAAGGAATCCCGGGAAGGAACGGTGCCTTCGGCAACGGCGCGGAGCTGCGCGAGATAGACGTAGGGGTCAGGATCCAGAAAGCGCAGCACGAACTTATCGGCGGCGACATAGCGCTTGACGCGGGTGTCATACTCTACGTTCCCAGGCGCGCGTTCTTGGTAGAGCGTCAGGTCTTTCGAGGCTTGCGGAACCGATACGCCAAAAAATTCCACTATGTCGGCGCGATTGATCGAGCCCTCCCAAAAGAGGCGAAACTCAATAAATTCAAGCCGTTGCTCGACACCCCAATGCACTCTTGCCACCTCATTAGTACATTAAGTATACTGACCTAATCGTAAATCAGTATAAAAACTATCTGGACACATATGAGTGTCCGTGTAATTATTATTCCCATCAAGGCTGCCCGTCAATGGTGGCGAGCGGTCGTTCCATTTGAGCGTAGAGGCCGGCTACGCAACAAAAATATCTAGGAGAACCGCGGTGACTGCCACCTTGACCTTTCACCCGCTCGGCAATGCCGATTGCACCCGCTTCGACCTCGCTGACGGCAAAAAGCTGCTCATCGACTACGCCGACATGAAGAACCGCGACGATCCATGGGATCGGCGCATTGACCTGCCGGCCGAGCTGAAGGCCGACCTGCGGGCGGCAAAGCGCAACGACTACAACGTCGTCTGTTACACACATCTCGATGACGATCATTGCCGCGGGTCGAGCGAGTTCTTCTGGTTCGACCATGCAGCGAAGTACCAGAGCAACGACCGCGTGAAGATTCAGGAACTTTGGGTTCCGGCGGCCGCGATTCTCGAAGACGGCTTGGACGACTGCGCCCGCGTGATCCGTCAGGAAGCGCGCCACCGCCTCAAGAAAGGCTTGGGCATCCGGGTCTTCTCCCGGCCGGCCAAGCTGAAGGCGTGGCTCGAGGCCAACGGCCTGACGCTGGAATCCCGCGCGCACCTCATCACCGATGCCGGCCAGTTCGTGCCCGGCTTCTCGCTCTTCGGAACGGAGCGGGTGCAGTTCTTCATTCACAGCCCCTTCGGCTGGCGGCAGAACGACAACGAGGTCGTCGATCGCAACCAGGACAGCGTCGTGTTTCAGGCGACTTTTCTCGAAGGCAGCCGCCAGACCCACGCGCTCTTCATGTCCGACATCGACCACGAGTCGATCGAGCAGATCGTGAAGACCAGCAAGCGGCATAAGAACGAGGACCGCTTGCTGTGGGACATCTTCAAGGTCCCGCACCACTGCTCCTACACTGCCATCGGCCCCGAGAAGGGCGTCGACGAGACCAAGCCGACCGACGAGGTCAAGTGGCTGTGCGAGACGCAGGGTCAGGAACGCCACACCATGATGTCCACCAGCAAGTCGATGCCGATCAAGGGCAGCGACGAGGACAAGGACGTCCAGCCGCCGCACCGGCAGGCCAGCGCCTACTACAAGCGGGTCGCCAACGCCAAGGACGGGCAGTTCAAGGTGACGATGGACCTGCCGTCCGCCCACAAGCCGAAGCCGACCAAGATCGAGATCACCGATCGCGGCGCGCGGCTGTTGACGGTGTCAGCCACCGTCGGCACGGCCAGCATCGTGTCGACCCCGGCGCGCGCGGGGTAGCATGGGACTTCACGGCTGGTGGTCCGAGTTCGGGCAGACGGTTGAAGCGGTGGGCGACCTTGTTTCCGTGCCGGCGCGGGAACTGGCCGCCGCCATAGGCGGCGGCATTCCGGGCGTCACCGTAAGCGGCTTCAAGGAATGCGCGACGACCGGCCACACCGCCGTCGGTCTTGAGGTCGAGGTCGAGCGGCCGCAGGACCTCGCGCATCCCATCCGCGCAATCGAACCAGTCGCGGTAGTGTTCACCGCGCAGGGGGGCCAACCGCGCGTTCTCGCGCTGCGCGACGACTTTCCCGACACCCCGCACCAGAACTGGACGCCCCAGGGCGCACCCTGTTCCCTCTGCATCGACGACCGGCCTTGGTCGGAGGCGAAGCTCACCTTCCGGCCTGCCGACCTAGTCCGGCGGATTCAGTTCTGGCTCGCCAAAGCCGCGCGCGGCGAGCTGCACGACACCGCGCAGCCGCCCGACCCGCTCTTCTTCATCTCGCAGCTTGCCATGATCGTTCCGCGCACGGCCTTGCTGCCGGCCGCGGAACCCGTCGAGCTCATCGGCTTCGTGCGACAGGATAATCCGGCCCTCATCATCACCCGCGTCGTCGCCGACACGGACCCGCGCCGCAGCGGCCTGCCGCGGATCGTGGTGGTAGCACTCCGTGCACAGCCGCAGTCGATGACGCGCTTGCGGCACGCGCCGGTGACCCTGGCTGCGCTCGATGCCGAACTGCAACAAGCCGGCATCTGTCTCGACGATGAAATCAGAACACGCCTGAAGGCCTGGGCGGGCATCGCCAACGACAGCGTTCGCCGTCTTTCTTCGCGGATCGCCATCGTCGTCACGTTTCCCGTCACCGCTCCGGACAGCACGATCACCGACGACGTCCGCGCCTTCATATCCTTCGAGACGGCTGGCCAGATCGGCGTCAAATGGGGACTGCTGGCGAATTCCAAGGCCGCCGGTGTTGCCGGCGCCGATAACGTCTTCGTCCGCGCCGTGCCCGAAGGCACGCCCAGCACGGATGACATCAAGATCGAACCGGCGCAGGTGCATCTCGCCTTCGACCGCGAACTTGCCGCCACGGTGGCTGGTCAGGAAACGCCTGACCGGCGCCGTGCAGTCCTGGTTGGAGGCGGCGCGCTCGGCTCGCAGATTGGCGTTAACTTGGCGCGCGAGGGTCGTTTTTCATGGACCGTCGTCGACAACGACCATTTGCTTCCGCACAACATGGCGCGCCACGCGTTGCTGGCCGATGAAATCGGGGCTCCCAAGGCTTTGGCGCTCGCGCGGCAAATGGGATGGCTCCTCAATGAATCTTTCACCGCCATGGCGGGCGACGTCACCAAGCCCGACGCGGAATTGGTCAAGGAATTGGCCGAGGCGGAGGTCATCATCGACGCCTCCGCTTCCGTCGCCGTATCGCGGTATCTCGCCGATCTGGAGAACGCCAGCGGGCGGCGGCTTTGCGTCTTCTTCAATCCGGCGGGGACCGCCGTGGTGCTTCTCGCTGAGAGCACCGACCGCTCGATCACCCTGCCGGACCTGGAAGCGCAATACCACCGCCTTGTTCAGACGGACCCGGTACTTGACGACCACCTCCGGGCCGAACCCGGTGTTCGCTACAGCGGCTCGTGCCGTGCACTGACCAACCGTATCCCCGCCACCAACGCAGCGCTGCTCTCCGCCTTGGGCGCCCGCGGGCTTGTCGAAGCGCTCAAGAGCGACCAGGCCGCCGTGCGTATCTGGAAGGTCGCCGATACCGGCGCCGTCCAGTTCATCGAGCGTCGCGGCGCCACGGCTCATCGCGCTGCCGTCGGCGATTGGACGATCATCTACGACGACGATTTCCTGGCAGAACTCGGCCGACTTCGCGACGGCCGCTTGCCGCATGAAACGGGCGGCGTACTGCTTGGCATCGCCGACATGAGCCGCAACTCCATTCATGTCGTGCACGCCTTGCCCGAGCCGGAGGACAGCCGCGGGAGCCCGGAAGGATTCGAGCGCGGCGTCGTCGGGCTTAAGGCTGCCGTAAGTCGCGCGGTCGAAAGCTCACTGCATCAACTCAGCTACGTAGGCGAATGGCATTCGCATCCGCGCAAATCGTCGCCGCTCCCAAGCGCGATCGATCTGGCGCAGATCGTCTGGCTAGGGGACGAACTCGAACACGAAGGCTTGCCCGGGCTCATGGCGATCGCCGCCGACGACGGCGCCTTCGCTTTTGTCATGCCCGGCCCAAGGTCTCACGCACCATGAGTGAAACCGCGGAACCCAAAATCGGCTTGGCGCTTTCGGGCGGCGGCGCCCGCGCAATCGCGTTTCATCTCGGTTGCCTACGCGCCCTTCACCGTCTCGGGCTTCTCGACCGCGTTGTGGTTCTATCGACGGTGTCGGGCGGCAGCGTGGTCGGTGCGTATTTCCACGCGCAGGTCAACGCAAAGGGCGACTTCGCCTCGTTCGAGGCGAACATCCGCGCCTTGCTGGCGCGGGGACTGGCCCGGCCGATGTGCCGCAAGCTGTTCAGCGTGCTTGGTATCAAGGTCGCTGTCGCATTCGCTATGATTGGCATCGTCGCGCTTGGCGTCACCTTGATCAAGATGCTGATGAAAGTCGCACGCTGGATCATACCTCGCGCGCTGGCGACGCATTTCGAGCGGTTTGAGATACGATCGCCGCTGCACCGTTTCGCGAGCCGAACGACTTTGCTTGAGGCGGTTCTCAACGACGAGCTGTTTAAGGAAGCCTCCCTCAACGACCTGCCCTCCCAGCCGCATCTCGTCATCAACGCCACGGAGCTCAGGACCGGCTCGGCTTTTCGCTTCGGCACCAAAGAGTCCGGTTCCTGGCGGTGGGGCAAGCTTCACCGCAATGACGCATCGGTCGCCCACGCGGTTGCCGCCTCGGCGGCCTATCCACTCTTTCTCCCAGCTTTCGACGAGACGCTGACCTTCGAAAAGGATGGCGCGCTCAATGCCAGCCGCATCATCCTCACCGACGGCGGCATATACGACAATCTCGGCCTCGGCTGTCTGTGGCCGGACCGCTCGCCGGACGTCAGCTTTAACGTCATTCCCGTTGACACGATCATTTGCTGCTCTGCAGGCTATGGGCTGAGGCAGGAGCCGCCGAGCCAGTTTTTGTTCGCGCGCATGCTGAGCGTATTCAGCGCGGTGTTCGATCGCGCCCAGAACGCGGCCATTCATCGGCTTCACGAGGCGCAGCGTACCAGCCAAATCAAGCGCTTCATCTTCCCTTATCTTGGGCAGCGGGACCGGCAGTTGCCGAACCCGCCCGCCGATTTGATCCGCCGCGAGGAGGCGCACGCCTATCCAACGGATTTCAACGCCATGCCGGACGAATGGATCGACCGCCTGAGCTTGCGCGGCGAGCAACTGACGTTGTGCTTGGCGCGAGCTTATCTTCCCGATCTGATCCGCGAACGAGCGGCGACCAATGCGCATTGAGATCTTTGATGTCGGACATGGCCATTGCGCCGTCGTCACTGCCCCGAATAGGCGGCGCCTGATGCCTGATTGCGGCGACCGCTAGGGCGAGCACAGATTCTGGACGTTCTCTTGGGCGATTTTCTCTAGTCCGAATATCGCCGATCGAGAACCGGTTCTGACTGCAGACGCGCGCCCTCTGGACGGTTGCAATTAAGGCCGCATGTAGCATGATGGAAGAAATCTGGGGGAAAGGCGATGCAAGGACCGGCGGTAACGCACCTTTCGGTGCGCGTGCCATGGCAGGACACGCGTTGGGATGGACGAGTTTGCACCGATCCCGCCAACAATCAATCCTGCGTGGTTCTGAAAGCTATCGCGGAAAACCGGAACGACGCCAAAGAAAGTGGTCTGCGCGGTCAATGGATGACCGATCTCGCCCTCGACGATAAGCCGCCCTGTTTTAAGGAGCGCGCGACCTTCCTGTCGGATCGCGAGGTTACGCTTCAGGTCAGACTAGATTACGCCGAATGGAGCGATCCACATAAGCATATTCAGCGCACGCCCGTAAGAGTGCCAGCCTATGGCGCGACCCTGGTTCCGTTTCGCTGGCTCTTGCGTGAAAACGCATACGACATTGCAAATGAGTTTGAGCTCGATGTCAGTGAAGACCGCGAGCCGACCGAGCCGGCGTTTCTCGCCAAAACGGATTGGGTGCAAAACCACGACAATCAGCAGGTGCTGCTGGATGCGTTTTCCGAGCGCTGCGTTGAGAATGAATCGCTTGTCTTTTTCTACGCCAAACGCACGCCACTTGCGGATGATGACCGCCGTGTGATCGTGGCGGTGGGCCTTCTCTCTCACAAGGGAAAGGTCGAGCAATACGACTATGACCGGCGGGCGCCCAAGGGCCATCTCCGCGCCATGATGTGGGAACGGCCGATCCAGCATTCGATCCGGCCGGACAAAGACAACCCCGGCCACTTTGTCGGCGGCATTGTGCTCCCTTATCACGCTATTCTGGAGCGCGCGGCTAGCGATGTGTCACTCGATACCGCGGCGTTTCTGGCCTGCGCGCCCGACGAAGCGCGGGCCCAGTTTTCGTACGCTTCGGAGCACGTATCGCACGGAGCTGCGATCACCTCGCTGACCGCGTGCAAGGCGGCCCTCGAGCGTGCCTCGAAGCATCTCACGGGGCCGTTTCCGCAACAGATCGCTTGGATCGACGAGCAGATCAACCGGCTCTGGAAACTGAGCGGTCCCTGTCCCGGTCTTGGCAGCGCGCTGTCCGCCCTGGAGGACGGCTTCAACGGCACGCTATTTGCGCTCGCCTTGTCTGCGACGCTCGAAGAAACCGACGACCCGTGGGCGATCACGGACAAGATCATTCGCAAGGAGCTTGCGCCTCCGTCTGGCGCGCCGAAGCTTTCCACCATGCTGCGCAAGCGCTGGGAACATCTTCACAAGAAAGAGCCTAAGCGCGCAGCGCTCTTGCGGCTCCTTTCACGCTTCGAGCTGACGCGCGATCAGGCGGTGCGGTGTTTTGAGCAGAAGGACGAAACGGAAGCCATCCTTAAGAATCCCTACCTTCTCTTTGAGCGCGATCGGACATCAGTCGATCCGATCGGCCTTTGGATGATCGATCGCGGGCTATTTTCGGATCACGAGGTATTCAAGCGTCATCGTTTGCCCGCGGAATGCACAATCGATCCTGACGAGCCCGACGATCCGCGCCGGTTGCGCGCGGTCGGCGTGATGATCCTTGAGACGGCCGCCAAAAATAGCGGGCATACGCTGTTGAGCGCGAACGATATCCACGAGATTGCGAAGGAATTGCCGGCAACGCGGCCGGTTCCGCTGGATGGCACCGCGATTGAAATTTGTGAGGACGAATTCAGCGACGAGATTGTCGTCACTTCGATCCCGACGCTGGGGGGAATGGCAGCGCAGCTCAAGCGGTATTCGGATTATGGCTCCGTCATCCGCCGAGCCTTGGGCGACCGGCTCGCCGGCAGGATTGCGCCGACCAAGATCGATTGGCGCGCAAAGCTCGACAAGGCGTTTGGGGCCATTGCGAAGGTCGATCAGGAGGAAGAGAAGGCGCGGAAGGAGAAGGCATTCGCGCTGGATGTGATGGCCAACAACCGCCTATCGGTCTTGATTGGTGCGGCCGGCACCGGCAAGACGACAGTGCTTCGCCATCTTCTGGAGCAACGCAAGATCGTGGGGTCGGGTGTCGCGCTGCTCGCGCCGACGGGCAAAGCGCGTGTCCGCCTTGGTCAGCAGACTGGCTTGCCCGATCAGACGCAAACCCTCGCTCAGTTTCTGAGGCAATACCAGAGGTACAACGGAGACACCGGACGCTATTTTGCGAGCAAAACGGCTCCCCAAGCGGATGGGGTGACCACTTGCATCGTCGACGAGGCTTCGATGCTGACGGAAGACCAGCTTGCGGCGCTGGTCGACGCCCTGCCGGTCTCGGCGCGGCTGATCTTTGTCGGTGACCCACGGCAGCTACCGCCGATTGGCGCTGGGCGCCCATTCGTCGATCTCATCTCGCATCTGGAACGCGAACACGGAAGACAGGGCGTTGCAGAACTGACCGTTCGCCGGCGCCACGCTTCCGCCAAGGCGGCGGCATCCGGATTGCGCGATCTTGCGTGTTCAGATGTGCAGCTCGCGGACTTATTCTCAGGCCGGGATCTCCCACCTGGCGAAGACGAGATTCTAGAGCGCGTCCTCACCGGGAAGTTCGACGAGCGCTTGCGAGCTGTCAGTTGGAAATCGCCGACGGATTTGCGGAACGTGTTGGATCAGGTGCTCATCGAGGAACTTGATCTTCCGAAAGACAAGGCGGAGAACGCGCTAAGCGTCTCGCTCGGCGGAAACGAGCAGAACGGATACGTCTATTTCAATCCCGGGCGGCAGATCAACAAGTGCGAGGAATGGCAGATTCTTACGCCACACCGGAACCAGTCTAGCGGCTCGCTCGATCTCAACCGGCATATCAAGTCGCGGTTTCGGAGCGGAATCCTGAGCTTCGCCAGAAGGTCGAACGAAGGACCTCCCTACTACATCAAATACCGCACGATCGTTCCGCGCGGTCCCGAGCAGATCACTTATGGCGACAAGGTTATCTGCATCCGCAATCACGATCATCAGGGCTATGACTTCGAGAAGGAAGAGAGACAGAAGGGTTACATTGCGAACGGCGAGATCGGGGTAGTTGTTGGGGACGCCTTCAAGGCAAACAAGCGTCCACGCCGGACAAATGTCCAGTTCGCCTCACAACCCGATCTGACCTACGGCTTCAGTGCCGGTTACTTCAGCGAAGAAGCGACCCCGATCCTTGAACTCGCTTACGCCGTGACCGTACACAAGGCACAAGGCAGCGAGTTCGGCAAGGTGTTCCTCGTATTGCCGGAGCGCAGCCGCCTCTTGTCGCGAGAAATGCTCTATACCGCCCTAACGAGGCAGATGGATCGTGTCGTCATCCTGCATCAGGGCGGTTTGACCCATCTTCGTGCCTACCGGTCCCCGTTCTTTTCAGAAGTCGCGCGCCGGGTGACGAACCTGTTCGCGCCCCCTAGCATGATCGAGGCTGCGCCGCCGTCCGGACTTACGGCGGGGCCGGTCGGCCGGACCTTCCTTGAGGAGAAGCTCATTCACCGCAGCGCGCGCGGCGACCTTGTGAGTTCGAAGTCCGAGCTGGTGATCGCGGACCTGCTATTAGAAGCCGAGACGAAATACGGAATCCGCTACTTCTTTGAACGCGCCGCTATCGGCGCCGACGGAGAAACGCGGTGGCCGGATTTCTCGATTGAAGATCGCAACGGCCAGACCTGGTACTGGGAGCATTGTGGAATGCTTGGTCAACAAGACTATGATGATCGCTGGAAGAAGAAGCTCGCGTTCTATGACCGCAACGGTGTGAAGCCTTGGAGAGAAGCAAGTCCGGGAGGTCGGTTGATTGTGACGGAAGACGGTCCGGAGAAGGGTTTGGACAGCGCGGCCATCCGCAAGATGATTGAAGCATTGTGGAGCCGTTAGCTGCTTCCGTCAGAAGCTTGGGATGAGCGATGATATCAGCTTAAGTCGCACGTCCATTAGTTCGACATGTTGGTGTCAAGCAGCGCCAGAAGTGAGCGCACCACTATTAATCGCCGACGCCCGATCGTTGTCGTGACGATACGCCCAGCTCCTATCAACTCGTAAAGCTTCGTGCGTCCCAAGCCGGTCACTTCGCATGCATCGCCAATCGTGCAGGTGAGCCGCTGTGCGAATGGCACCATGCTCGGTTCTGCGGCATTCGGAGCGGATAGACTGACTTGTGATCGTTGTCCGTCAAGTTTCTCTCGCCGACTGTATCTCACGTGGCCTCCTATTCGCACGATGCTCGACAGGACAAGGGTTGATTGTGCGACAAGCAACGTCAATGCGAACATCCGAGGGCGCTCGCGTACGACAGCGTACGTCAGCGGCGGTTTGAATATTTCTGGACACCAAGGGCGACGAGAAAATTTTAGCGCATGCGCCCGCCACAGCGGGGCATTGCGCCGAGGCCAGTCTGCTAAATGTCGGAGAGCAAATTTCTCAAGCGTTCGCCGCTGTTCACCAGCGTCTTATTCAACCATTATTCAACGAACGTGGCTGATGGCGACCTAAGTGCCTGAATTTGCTGGCGCTCCCTAGGGGAATCGAACCCCTGTTTCAGCCTTGAGAGGGTACAGCCGATCCGCTCGCGATAATCGTGAGGAGAGTCACGCGATGGAGACCTTACGGACGTCGAGCCCGGCTCGTCTTCTTGAGCACGTGAATTTATCGCGCGAGTCACGTGCGCAAATTGAATACCACCGACAGAACACGAACCGTCGGCGTCAGCAATTTCTCATGGCCGTGGACAAAGTTAGCATCGAATACAAGCGTATCTCCGTGATGCAGCTCCATTACTGCGTCACCATAACGGTAGATCATCGACCCTTCCAGCACATACATGAATTCGATGCCGGTATGCTGAAATCCGGGGTTGTTTGAACAATCACTTGTCAGCGTCACGAGATAGGGTTCGACATATTTCTCGCCAGACAATAGATGGCCGAGCAACTGATAGCTTAGACCAGAACGATGAGCCTGTCGGCGCACGTTGATGCCCTTACCCGATCGGACGAGAGAAAAATCGGTGGGCTGATTATAGGCCGCAAACAGTCGCGACACCGGCACCCTCAGCGCGGCCGACAACGAAGCCAGCGTCGTGAATGACGGCGTGGCGGATCCATGTTCTATCCTCGAGAGCATAGCGTTCGATAGACCCGCGGCGTCGGCAAGTTGATTTGCTGCCATATTCAGACTCAGCCTGAGGCTTTTGATCTCTTTGCCAACAGCCCGCGCCAGAGCATTGCTTTTCTCGGAGTTGTATTGGTCGGTGTCGCCCGACGCGTTCGTCTTCGCTGCGGGCCTGGTCATAACCGAGAGCGCGCCCCTGCGCATACGCTTGCCTGCAATCGGCTTCTGATCGTGCTTTCCACCGGCCAAACGATGCCCTCGCTACAGTGACTAATAGAGGAAGCATCACAGTATGCGATCTCGGCATCCAAACAAGAGGTTAGTACCAAGCACCGTACCTTGCCCTCGCTCTACCCGGCCGCGGCATGCCGCAGGAAGTCAGGCAGTCAGGCTGCTGATTTGCATCAGGTTAAAATATTCTCAGCGGCGTTGACGGTTCAAGCCCGGGGGCGGACATTTGAGCAGCTTGGCTGCACTTGAACGTTTGACGCGAGAGTAACATGAACATTTTGAGTCGTCGGATCGCTGCTCTCGGCTTTGCTCTTTTGACGCTCACTGCGTCAACTGCGATTGCTCAGGATTTGCGCATCGCTACTGAAGGCACTTATCCGCCGTGGAGTTATGTCGATGCCAAGGGTACTTTGACCGGCTGGGATGTCGATATTGCAAATGCACTCTGCGAAGTCATGAAGGCCAAATGCAAGATTGTCGCCCAGGAATGGGATGGAATTATTCCTGGCCTGAATGCCAAAAAATACGACATGATTGTCGCAAGCATGGGCGTGACCGAAAAACGCAGGCAACAGGTCGCCTTTTCCAAGAAATACAAGAACACGTCCAGCCAGTTTGTTGCCAGGAAGGGTACTTTTGCAGACACGAGCCCCGCCGCTTTGAAGGGCCGTGTGATCGGCGTACAGCGCGGCAGCATTCAGGACGCCTATTTGTCGGCGAGCTATCCCGATTCCCAGATTGTTCGCTATGACAAGACTACTGATGTCGAGATGGACCTAATTGCAGGGCGTATCGACTTGCTTCTGGCCAATCGCGTGACTTCGCTGCTTGGCTTCCTCAAGAGCCCGCAAGCGGCTGGCTATGAATTGGTCGGCCCGGAATATACCGGCGGTCTTCTCGGTGAAGGAAACGCCATCGCTTTGCGCAAAGATGACGCAAAACTTCTAGCGCAAGTGAATTCTGCCATCGATACGATTTTGTCGAACGGGACTTACGACAAGATCGTGAGAAAATACTTTGACTTCCCACTCATGTAGCAATCCAGCGTTCGAGACGATCAAGACGGATATTGAACGCTTTTAGATGTGCAGGCTAAATTCGATGATCACCTTCGCAACTCTCGGGCCGGCCGGGACCAACCATGAGTTTGTAACCAAAGAGTACATCAAGTTTCACGACATTCCGGAGGCCAACATTGTTCTCGTCCCAAATTTCAACGTAGCAATGCAGGGGCTGATCAATGGCGACTACGACTTCATCCTTCAGTGTGCCGTTCATCCCGATACGCCTCCGACACTCGGTACGCATTTCCAAAAGATGTTCGCCGTCGACAGCTTCATCTGTCGCAGCAAAGACCTAGCAGTTCTCACACGTTCGGATATCGAAACACCGAAGTCTATCGGCCTGCTGGCTCCGGCGACCGAGAGTTACATCGACTCCAGTCAGTGGCAGACTCGGGTATCCGAGCCTTCGCTGCCCATTATTTTTGAGAATCTTCTTAAGGAAAAATACGATTCCGGTCTCGTTTACCTCGAATATGCAGAACAATACCCGGATCGGGTGCGAGTGGACCAGGTGATCGGTTCTCCTGATGACGTCTGGATCGTCTACGCAAACGAGAGAACTTCCGGAGGAAAGCTTCAGGCCTGGCATGAAGGACCTATCCGTGAGTTGATCCGTCGGAAGGTTGAGAACAACACCTTAAAAGTCAGTAGGTCGACCCTATGACGATGGACTGGCTTTCCGGTTATGGCCTGCAGCTCATTTTTGGAGCGGTCACTATGCTCTCGGTGGCGCTAGTAGCACTTGTTGTCGGGACCGTGCTCGGCATCTCATTGGGGACCGCGAAAATTTATGGTGCGAAACCCCTTCGCTACAGTGCTGAAGCATACACCGCTGTAGTTCGGGGAGTGCCCGACCTCATCGTCATCTACCTGATTTATTTCGGCGGCACAGTAGCGCTGACCAAGATCACCGGCCAATATGTGGACATCAACGGGTTCGCTGCAGGTGTAGCGGCCCTTGCCTTCATTTTTGCCGCCTATGCTGGCGATATTTTTAGAGGCGCCATAGGACAAGTGCCGCGCGGACAAACTGAAGCGGCGCATGCACTTGGACTATCGCCACGGGCCGCGTTTTTTCGGATAATCCTGCCCCAGGCATGGCGGCTGGCCCTACCAGGCTTCGGGAATCTTGCCATCATCCTGATTAAGCAGACGTCTTTAATTTCGGTGATCGGACTTGAGGAACTACTGCGAGCGTCGTCCGTGATTTCCGGCGCGACTAGGCAGCCGTTCCTCGTCTATTCCGTGGCAGCGATCCTGTACCTCATTATTACGAGCATTGTCTCCTGGGGCTTTCGCAACGCCGGTATTCGGTCCAATCGAGGCTTTGCGTGAGAGCGCCATGCTAGATTTCTCAATCATGGCCGACGCGTTTCCGAACCTGCTTAAGGGAGCGGGAATGACAGGGCGGCTGTCCATACTCATCCTGCTTCTCGGGATGATGTTAGCTGTGCCTCTCGCTTATGCTCGCAATGCGCAATCGATTTGGCTCCATGGCCCTGCGAGTATCTACATTCTCGTCATTCGCGGGATCCCCTCTCTGCTGCAAGTCTTCATCGTTTATTACGGACTTGGCCAGTTCAGCTTCGTCCGAAACTCGGCTTTGTGGCCGATTTTTCGCGACCCCTTCTGGTGCGTCATCATCGCACTGGGTCTGAACTCAGCCGCCTATACGGCCGAAATCATCGCTGGTGCGCTGAGGCAGGTGCCAAAGGGGCTTGTGGAGGCCGCGCAAGCCCTCGGGCTCTCGTGGTTCCAGACTCAACGGAAGGTTACGATTCCACTCGCTGTGCGCGCAGCACTACCGGCCTATGAAAACGAAGTAATCCTGACGATCAAAGCAACTTCTCTCGCCAGCACAATTACCCTCCTCGATCTGACAGGCGCCGCACGCCTTGAGGTCTCGAATACCTTTGCGCCCTACGAGGTCTTTCTGACGGCGGGAGCAATCTACTTTTGTATCACCACCAGCTTGAGCTGGCTGTTGCGCAGGTTTGAGGTGCGGCTGTCAGCCGGCCACCGGAATGAGGAGCGGCGCGTCAAGGAGTTTCAACCCGTTTTGCCGGGCATACCCGATCATTAGTAGTGCCGGGCTCTCAAAGTGTCATTGTCGTTGATCCCCAATACAAAGCCAGAGAGATGGAGTTGAGCGTGCGAGTAATGGAAAGCTGCTCAAGCGAGGGCGGCACGGTCGTCATGTCCGCAGTCACCAAGCGATTCGGCTCGTTCGCTGCGCTCAAGGGCATCGGCCTGAGTGTGGATCGCGGAGAGAAGATCGTGATCTGCGGCCCCTCAGGATCTGGAAAATCAACATTGATTCGATGCATCAACCGTATCGAGAAGCATGATGGCGGCTCGATCGTAGTAGAGGGATGCCTGCTCGACCATCGGTTGACGAATATAGACAAGGTCAGACGAGAAGTCGGCATGGTGTTTCAGAGTTTCAACCTCTTTCCTCACATGACCGTGCTTGAGAATTGTATGTTAGCGCCGATGCTTGTCAGGGGGTTGAAAGCGGCCGAGGCAGAGGACGTCGCAATCAGCTATCTCAGAAGAGTAAGGATTGCCGATCAGGCTGCCAAATATCCCTCCCAACTCTCCGGTGGTCAGCAGCAACGTGTTGCTATCGCGAGGGCGATGTGCATGAAACCGAAGATCATGCTCTTGGATGAGCCTACTTCGGCGCTCGACCCGGAAATGGTCAAGGAAGTGCTGAACACGATGATAGAACTCGCAGGCGATGGTATGACGATGATCTGCGTGACCCACGAAATGGGCTTCGCCAGACAGGTCGCCGACCGGGTAATCTTCATGGATGAGGGCGCTATAGTCGAGGAAGGCGCGCCGGAGCAGTTCTTTCGTCAGCCCAAGACGCAGAGAGCACGAGATTTTCTGTCGCAGGTTCTGCATTGATCAGCCAGAATCTTCATGAAGCCGGTCGGCTGAGTTGCTCAGTTGCCGCATGCACCAGCTTGGCGTCAGTCGAAGCGCTCAACGCGATCGGTTGTACTGTGATGCCGGCCGGGGCTCTCGTGAGGTGATTGCATTTGCGAAGTGCTGACGCCATACGCCACCGTAGACTCTTGACCAGCAGCCACACCAGCCTGCCGCCGAGCCCTGCGCCAGTCGCTCGGATCCATACCGCGCGTGCTGAAGGGCCTATCGGCCATCATCGTGACGGCCCGGCCTCTATCATCTGCTCGCAACGGTTAAGCGCGAGCACAACGCGCAGCGATACTCGGCTAGGAGAACGGAAATGAAAGCACGCTTGTCGAAACGAATCGCTGTCTCTCTGGTTCTAGCCTGCACAGGATTGATGCTCGTCGGGCGCGCGCTAGCGGAGCAGGTGCTGAAACCACAAATCACTCAAGATCCGGTGTCGGATGTGCCGATCGGCATACAGAACCTTCGCTTCGGGATGCTCGATGCGGGCGTCAACGCGCTTACTTTCCATAGCATGGATACACTGTTCACGACACGCACGGTCGCACGCTCCGGTCCAGTCTGGCAGCTTCCGCGAGAAGAGCACGCACTTGATTTCAACTATCAGTACGACGGCAAAACGTTCCAGGCTAATCAGTTCCTTGAACGATCTTACACAAACGCACTTATCGTCTTGAAAGATGGAAAGATTGCCTTCGAGAGGTATCTCAACAATACGAACGATCGAACTCGCTTCATCGGCTTCTCCATGACGAAGTCGATAACTTCAATCCTGATTGGCTGTGCGCTGGCCGAAGGTCGGATCAAGTCGCTCGATGAGAGGATCGACACCTATTTACCGGAACTGAAAGGGGGCGGATACGAAAACGTGACGATCCGGCAGATCCTGCAAATGCGATCCGGCGTTGACTATGAAGAGCGGTACGATTTCCAAAACCCGGGGGTGGCGGCGAGTAGCTTCGTCGAAGCACTTGTCAAGAACGTCGTTCGCTTTGCGGATGCGGCACGCACGATCAGCCGAAAGCATTCGCCGGGCGAGGTTTTCCAATACAAGACGCTGGATACGGCGGTGCTTGGCCTTCTCTTGGAGCGCGTGAGCGGCGGCAGCAATTTGGCCGCCTATATGACGAAGCACATCTGGGAGCCGATTGGTGCAGAAGCCGATGGCTTCTTCATTATGGATGGAGCGCCGGGCGTAGGTCGAGAATTCAGCGGTGCAGGCTTCAACGCGACCCTTCGCGATTTCGCCCGGTTGGGCCTCATGATGCTTAACATGGGAGTCGCCAACGGTCAGCGAATTCTGTCTTCGGAGTGGATTGCGGAGTCGATCCGACCTACCGATCCGGCGCACTCGGAGCCACGGGGCTACGGGTACCAGTGGTGGACGATTGGCACCGGCGGTGCGTACATGGCAATTGGGCTGCAAGGGCAGTACATCTTCGTCGACCCCGCAACGCGCACGGTAATCGTCAAGCTCAGCTATTTTCCGCCAGCCGACAAGCTTGCTTCCGATGAGACCCTAGCGTTCCTTAAGGCGGCTTCGGTCTGGCAGCCGCATTGATGATGACAGGCCGGGAAAGCTAATGGTTCGGAGGAAACACATGCGGTGCAGAGGGCGGCGCTGCGTCCGGCACCCTACCTAGAAGGAGGCCTCCCGTCCTCAGGATTAGGAAGCGTTAGCCCGCGCCCGTTCTCGGGCTTCACGACGCTGCTCGCGACGTTCGCGTCGCCTCCTAGCGCGCTCCGCTGGCTGCGGAAGCGATGGTATGGGCGCATCCCTGTTCTCGGCTGACACCGTCTCTCTTGGTTGCTCGACGGCGGGGCGCGCCTCCATGAACTCCAGCACTGTCCGTCCCTTGAGGGTGATTTTCCAGCCGCCATTTTCGCGCTCGACGAGACCTTGCGAAAAGATGTCGAGATCCGGTACACGCGCAGCCAGCCGCTTTGTTCGATCGGCCCAGTCCCGGCCGCTGGTCGCCAGGATCGCCATGTCGCGCTTGAGATCGGCCATCGCGGCAAATCCATCCGGATAGCTCACGAGGATCTTCAGCACCGTGACCTGGAAATTCCCCCCCCGCCTCCGGTCAGCGCCACATGGTCGGCGCCTGCGAGAGAGCTTGGCGCCCGATCTGCTTGAGGCGATCCGGAGAGGTGTCCCCCTTGGTCGCGGCTTCCAGGATTTTCGAGGCCACGTGGGCACGGGCGCCCGTCTCGCTCCGCGAAACGTTTTCGCAGACCTCATCTAGGACCGCGCGCAAAAGTGCGGTGGTCACGGAATCGAACATGAGAACCCCACAAGCAAATTTACCATAACGCAATGGCGGCAGCGTCAAATTTAAGCGTGTTAAAAAAACCGTAAAACTCTACACCCCTGCTAGGACTTGGCAATACCGGCGCGAATGGCCGACGAACCAGAGGAACTATGAAGGCGACGGCTCCGGGTGCCTTGTCCGTCCGAGGTTTGCGAGCTGCGCCAGCGACTACGTCCCAGCTTACCGCGCGGACTGTCTCCGCCGCGTCAGGTTCCGGTCCACTGGCCTCGTTGCCGAGTCTTCGCACCTCGGCGGTAGCCGCCGTCTCCAATTGATCCGCATCGTCCTCTGCTGGGTCACAGTCACTTCCTTCGCAAAGGCCTTCCGCGGCGCGCCCTCGCGCCCGAGGCATGTAAGTCCGAATTGTCCTTTTCAGGCGCTGCACTACGCTCCTGTACGATCCGGTCGTCCTCGCGGTTTCAATCCTGCTGGTGATCATCATGATGGCCAAGACGAGCAAAGAGCGAATTTTTCAGCAGCTCACGCATATGCAATGACACGTCCTGCCATCATTCCAGCGGGTTCTTGGCCTCGCCGTATGTCTGCTGGAACCGCGGCAGCGTATTGCGGAGAAGCGACCGTGGAAGCCTTTCTCAAACGAGTCGGTAAGGAGTATCCTCGACCACGTGTGAAAGAAGGAAGGCGTCAGCTGTGGTTGAAGGACGATCTGGACCGGGCTATCGCGCCGGACATGGTGCCGGGCGACCTCGCCGAGGATTTGTGACCTTGGAACGGCCGCTTCCACGCTTTGTGGAGGTGCGTCGGCTTGCCTGCGGTTCGGTCGCGTTCTATTTCCGGATCCCCACCTATTACCGCAGTCTTGGCTGCGAGATGGCGAATGAGCCACTTGGGACGAGCTACGAAGCCGCATGCGGTCAAGAGGGAAAAGGCGGACGCGCTGCCACGCTCAATGCCCTCTTTGATGAATGGAACAATCACCGCAGGGGGGAGCCCGGTGAAGGTGAACAGGGAAAGATCGCGCGCTATGGCACGATCGATTGGCTATTCCGGCAATACAAGACGGAGAAGGCCTATACCGAGAAAGTCTCACCTCGGTCCCGCCCCGATTACGAACGGATCATGCAAATGATCTGCGACACGGTCGACAAGAGCGGACGGCGGATTGGTGAACGGCAGATCATGGAGGTTACGCCACGAGCTGCCGATAAGATCTACGACAAAATCATCAACGGGCCGAACGGCATCAGGCTGCGGCAGGGAGAAAAGGTCGTCGGCCTCTGCCGAAAGGCGTGGCGGATCATGCGTCGTCTACACCCGGAGTTGTTCGACAAAAAGCATCCGAACCCCTGGGACGATTTCACCCTCAAGAGCCGCACCAAGACCAAGAAGCACGCGGTGACTCGAGAAGAGGTTTATAAATTTGCATGGGGCTGCATCAAAGAAGGGCGGCCTGAACCCGCAGCCGTCGCGGTGATCTGCTTTGAATGGCTGCAACGGCCGGAGAACGTAGTGGCCGGGTTTTTGACGTGGCCGGACTACCGCAGCAAGAACTGGCCAAACGCGGTACGCATCGAGCACCACAAGAATAAGGCGCTGGTCTGGCATCCGCTCGAAGAGACTCTCGATGGTGAGACCGTCAAGTTTTATGCCGAAGCGGAGGACGTTTTGAGTCATCTACCAAAGCTTGGCGTGCCGATGATCATGCGTCGGATCCAAAAGGGTGAACGCAAGGGCGATGCCAAAGTGTGGTCCTACCCTGGCATGGAAAAAGTAGTGCAGCAGATGCGCAAGAAGATCGACGGCGTGTCAAAGCTGTTCACGCTTGATTCCTGTCGACACGGCGGCATGACCGAACTCGAGGAAGCGGAGCTGACAGACGGCCAAGGTCGTGCGCTCTCGGGCCACAAGACCGCACAGGCCTATCGCGGCTATGCCAAGGAGACGATGATGCGAGCGTTAGCTGCGACCCGTAAGCGGCATGCACATCTCTTGGCACAGAAGGAACTCGATCAGCAGAATGCTGATGGAGCAGCATCACCTCGAGACGAAGCGCAGACCTCCCCAATTTCGAATACTGGCGTCCGATCTCAAGGATAGACTTCGCGCTTCGTTGAACGCTGCAAAAGGCGGCGGGGTTCTGCGATTGTTGATCCCGCAAGCGACGTCAACGGCTGCGGTGGGAAGCTTCGAACGCGCAGACGGCGTTCATCCGCTCAATTCGTATTTTGATAAGTTGAGCGACGTTCCACGCGCGACGACTTTCATCTGGCTTCCGGCAAAAAACGAAACCAGCACAGAATTTCCAAATGGGAGGCAAACGGAATTTCCAAATGCGCGGGAAATTCTGCCTTGGGCAGAGCCGTTTTCGTAACAAAATCAGCGAGTTGTCTCTGGCTGGGGCGGGAGGGATCGAACCTCCGAATGGCGGAATCAAAATCCGCTGCCTTACCGCTTGGCTACGCCCCATCAGGTGGCCGAGGGAACGGCGAAGCACTCGCACCCGCAGATTCCCCTCGGTCGCAGCCGGTCTATAGGGAGCGGCGCGGCATTTCAACCGCCTGGAGGGCAAAATACCACCGTCCGGAATGCGGCGCGGCCACACCCCATTCTAGGTCCCGGCCAGAGGCCGATGCGGTCCCGTATCGCGGCCATTGAGACCTCTCCCGTTTCGTGAGAATACGGCGCCAAACCTGACCTCGGGAGTGAGCCATGACCTACCGCGCGCCGATTTCTGACATGCTGCTGTCGCTCAACCATGGCGCCGGGCTGAAGGCCGCCGTGGAAGCCGGCCATTACGGCGATTTCGACGCCGACATTACCGCAGCCGTGCTGGAAGAAGCCGCCAAATTCGCGACCGACGTGCTGGCGCCGTTGAACAAGGTCGGCGACGAGCACGGCATCAAGCTTGACGACGGCAAGGTCACCACCGCGCCGGGCTGGCCCGATGCCTATAAGCGTTGGACCGAGGGCGGCTGGAACGCGGTCTCGGGCCCGGAAGGTTTCGGCGGCCAGGGCCTGCCGCTCGCGATCAACGCCGCCTGCACAGAGATCTGGAGCGCCGCCAACGTCGCCTTCGGCCTCTGCCCGCTGCTGACGGCATCCGCGATCGAAGCGCTCGATGCGCATGGCAGCGACGAGCTGAAGAAGATCTATCTCGAAAAGCTCGTGTCCGGCGAATGGACCGGCACGATGCAACTCACCGAGGCGCAGGCCGGCTCCGATGTCGGCGCGCTGCGCACCCGGGCCGAAAAGCAGGCCGACGGCACCTATCGCATCAAGGGGACGAAGATCTTCATCACCTATGGCGAGCACGACATGACCGACAACATCGTGCATTTCGTGCTGGCGCGCCTGCCGGACGCACCTGTTGGCACCAAGGGGATCTCGCTGTTTCTCGTGCCGAAGTTCATGGTCAATCCTGACGGCTCGCTCGGCGCACGCAACGACATCTTTGCCTCGGGCGTCGAGCACAAGCTCGGCATGCACGCCTCGCCGACCTGCACCATGACCATGGGCGATCACGGCGGCGCCATCGGATTCCTGATCGGCGAAGAGAACCAGGGCATGCGCTGCATGTTCACCATGATGAACCAGGCCCGCCTCGGCGTCGGCCTGGAGGGCGTCGGCGTTGCCGATCGTGCCTATCAGCAGGCATTGTCCTACGCCCAGGAACGCAAGCAGGGGCGCGCAATCGGCAAGAAGGGCGACGGGTCGGACGCGATCTTCGTCCATCCCGACGTCAAGCGCATGCTGATGCGGATGCGGGCGCAGACCGCAGCCGCGCGCACTATATGCTATGCCACGGCGGTCGCGCTCGACGTCTCCATGCGCGCCAGGGATCCGAAGGTGCGCGCCGATGCGGCCGCGCGCGCGGCACTACTGACCCCGATCGCAAAAGCCTATTCGACCGATATCGGCAATGAGGTCGCCTATCTGGGCGTGCAGGTGCACGGCGGCATGGGCTTCATCGAGGAGACCGGCGCTGCGCAGCATTATCGCGACGCGCGCATTACCGCGATCTACGAGGGCACCAACGGCATCCAGGCAATCGACCTCGTTACGCGCAAGCTGGCCGTCAATGGCGGCGCGTCGGTGTGGACGCTGATCGAGGAGCTCGCGGCGATCGTCAAACAAGTCGAGGCCTCCAACGATCCCGCTTTCGGCACGACAGGCGCGAAATTGCGCGAGGCACTGGATGCGCTGACGCGCACCAGCAAGTGGTTGCTCGAGCGTGTCGCGTCCGCGCCAAACGAGGCGCTCGCCGGGGCGACGCCGTATTTGCAGCAGTTCGGCGCCACGCTCGGCGGCTGCATGCTGGCCTCCGAGGCGCTGGCCGCCAAAGCCGGCGGCATCTCGGACGCCACACGCTACGTCGCGCTGGCGCGCTTCTTCGCGGAAAACATCACCGTGCAGGCCGGCGCGCTCGAGCGTACCGTCACAG
This sequence comes from Bradyrhizobium sp. Ghvi, assembly GCF_900115265.1. Taxonomy (GTDB): domain Bacteria; phylum Pseudomonadota; class Alphaproteobacteria; order Rhizobiales; family Xanthobacteraceae; genus Bradyrhizobium. The sequence goes on from NZ_FOVU01000007.1 coordinate 50,110, forward strand.
AAAGCGCGGAGTCGGTCGCGGCGGCGGATGCGGTGCTGTTGGGGTAAGGCATCGGCGAGCGTGGACTAATCGACGCTGCTTTCCTGTTCGGGCGCGAGAGCTCGCGCGCCAGCTGCGCGTCTCCCCGGCCGCCACAGCACGAGCCCGGCCGCGACGACATCGAGCGCTGCGCACATCGCGAACGCCATCGTGTAGTCTCCGCTCACGCTGCGCACGAGGCCGACGATGCCGGGGCCGAACGCGCTGACGATGCCGCCAATCGACGTTCCCAGTCCCATTGCGGCTGCGAAGGCCGTGCTGCCGATCTCACGCTGGATGATCAGGGGTGGGAACGTGATCATGTTGCCGATCGAGAAGCCGTAGACGGCGCAGCAGCCGAGGAGCACGACGGGGCTGGTGCTCTGGAGCAGCACGAGGAGCGCTGCCGCCTGGCTGGTCATCGATGCCGCGCAGGCGAGCCGCGGATCGAGCCGGTCGACAAACAGGCCGAGCGACAGCCGCCCGACCACCGCCATCGCCGCCATGATCGTGACGGCGAAGCCCGCACTGGCGCGGCCGATCAGCGGTTCGAGAAACGTCACCTGATGAATGATGAATCCCATCTGGGCCAGCAGCGCGAGCGCGATCGGCACCACCATGGTCCAGAACGATGCGTTGGCGAGCAGGTCCTTCCGAGAATGCCGCGCCGGCTTGCCTCTGCCGGGTGAGCCTTCGGCTGAATTCAGAGCCGCATCGGCCGGCCAGCCGGTGAAAACGACAACCACCGGCAACACCAGCACCACCATGGCGATCGTGGCCGCCAGCATGGCCGAGCGGAAGCCGACGCTGCCGCTCAGCGCCAGCAGAACCGGAACGAGGACGATGCCGCCGCAAGTGGCGCCGTTGAAGGCAAGGCTGAGCGCGAGCCCGCGCCGCCGCACGAACCAGGAATTGAGCACGGTCGCGATGACCACCGTACCCATGCCAGTCCAGCCGACCGACATCAACGCATAGGCAAGATAGAGCTGCCAGGGCGCCTGCATCAGCCCCAGCAGGGCTGTCGAGGCGCCAAGCGCGATCAGCCCGCACAGGACCAGCGCGCGCAGCCCGATGCGGACGAGCAGATCGTCGGTGAAGATGACGAGGACGGAGGTCAGCAGGAACGACAAGGTGCTGGCTGCCGACACCAAGGTGCCGGGCCAGCCATGGACGCGCTGAAGCTCGGCGAGATAGACGCCCTGACCGTAGAGGCCGAAGCCGAACATGAAGAAGGCCATCAGGAAACAGGCCAGCACCACGCGCCAGCCGCGGTAATGCAGCGAGGATTCGTCAACGCCCGTTGCGGCAATCATCGATCGAGTATGCGCCAAAAGGAACGAGATGGCCGATCGTGCCGCACAACCCTCGGTCTTTCAAATGAAACATTGTCGCCAGTTGTTGCAACGCGCAAAACACCGCATGAGATTTAACCAGCTTCACCGCCGCGGTTCCCCCATGAATGCAACCGCCGGACGGGTGTCATGCAACCGCCCACGGGGGGTTACTGCCGAAATGGCCGATCGCAGCATTGGCAGGCCTGCCGGATCATGTAGGCTGAGCCTTGCAAGACTCGCCGATGGCATTCGCCGCGGCGGCCGCAGGGAGTGTTCATGCCGAACGGCAACATCATCGTCACGGACGAGGGCGCCACGCGCGTCATCACCCTGCGCCGGCCGGGCAAGAAGAACGCGATCACCCAGGACATGTATCGAGAGATGAGCCGCGCGATCGATACCGCGCAGAACAATCCCGACATCCGCTGCATGATCATGACCGGCGGCTCCGGCGTATTCACGGCGGGCGACGACATCGACGACTTCTTGAAGGCGGACGCGTCGCGTCCCGAGACGTTATCGGACGGTGCCAAATTCCTGTATTCGCTGGCGCTCAACGTCAAGCCGATCATCGCAGCCGTCGACGGCGCATCGATCGGCATCGGCACCGTCATGCTGTTTCACTGCGATTACGTGCTCGCATCCAACGCCGCGACCTTTTCGGCGCCTTACATCAATCTCGGGCTCGTTCCCGTCGGTGCCGCCAGCCTCTTGATGCCGAGCACGATGGGCTACCAGCGCGCCTTCGCCATGCTGGTGATGGGACGCAGCTTCACCGCCGCCGAGGCCCATGCCGCCGGCTTCGTCAACACCGTGGTTTCGCCGGGACATACCGAGGTCGAAGCCCGCAAGGTCGCGCGCGAGATCTGCCGGCTGCCGGCCGACGCGGTCGCGACGTCGCGCAAGCTGCTGCGCGCTCCTCCGGAGGAGCTGACCCGCCGCATCGACCAGGAAAGCCATCTGTTCGGCGAACGACTGAAATCCGACGAGGCGATCGCTGCGTTCAATGCGTTTGCGAACAGGAAGAAACGGTAGGGCTGTCCGGCGCCTCATCAATCCCTCGTCATTCCGGGGCGCGACGAAGTCGCGAGCCCGGCATCCATTCATCCACGGTCGCTGCCGCCCGAGGATTCCGGGCTCGCGCTACGCGCGCCCCGGAATGACAGCGACAAGTTTCGTGAAATCTTTGCGCTGAACGATTAGTCTTGCTCCATGCGACATCTTCTCCGCCTGACCAGCTTCGCCCTCGCGTTCTGCACCCTGCCCGCCGCGGCCCAGACCGGGGCCCCGGTCGAGCTGCGCATTCTCGCGATCAACGACTTCCACGGTAATCTCCGTCCGCCGCCGGGCGGCATCCGCATCAACGACCCAGAAGACGGGAGCAAGAAGGTGACGGTGGCCGCCGGTGGCGCCGAGTACATGGCGACGCTGGTCAAGCAATTGAGCGAGGGGCACAAGAACACCATCTTCGTCGCCGCCGGCGATCTGATCGGAGCGAGCCCCTTCCTGTCGGCGATGTTCCACGACGAGCCGTCGATCGAGTCGCTCTCGATGATGGGGCTTGCGATCACATCGGTCGGCAACCACGAATTCGACGAGGGCAAGACCGAGCTGCTCAGGATGCAGAACGGCGGTTGCCATCCGGAGGACGGCTGCCAAGGGCCACATCCTTTCACCGGTGCCAAATTCCACTATCTCGCAGCGTCCACCGTCGAGAGCGCGACAGGCAAGAGTATATTGCCACCCTATGAGATCAGGGAGTTCGAGGGCATTCCGGTCGCCTTCATCGGGCTGACCTTGAAGGAAACCGCCGGCATCGTTTCTCCGTCGGGGATTGCCGGTCTCGAATTCCGCGACGAAGCCGAGACCGTGAACGCGCTTGTGCCGCAATTGAAGGCGCGGGGCGTCGAAGCCATCGTGGTGCTGATCCACCAGGGCGGCGAGCCTTCGGGCGGCTACAATGAATGCCCTGGGATCACGGGGCCGATCGTCGACATCGTGAAGAAGTTCGACCGCGCTGTCGACGTCGTTGTCAGCGGCCACACCCATCGTGCCTATGTCTGCGACATCGACGGCCGGCTCGTCACCAGCGGCGACAAATACGGCACGCTGGTCACCGCAATCGACCTCAAGCTCGATCCTGCAACCCGCGACATCATCAGCGCCAAGGGAGAGAACGTCATCGTCGCCAACGCCTCGCTCGCCAAGGATCCTGAGCAGACCGCGCTGATCGATGCTTATGACAAGCTCTCCGCACCGATCGCCAATCGCCCGGCCGGATCGGTGACGCAGACGCTGTCGCGCATTTCGAACGAGGCTGGCGAAAGCGCGCTCGGCGATGTGATCGCCGATGCGCAGCTTGCCGCCACCAAGGATGCCAAGAATGGCAGCGCTGTCATCGCGCTCACCAATCCCGGCGGCATCCGCACCGACATCGTCCCCAAGGAAAACGGCATGGTGTCCTTTGGCGACCTGTTCGCCAGCCAGCCGTTCCGCAACCGTCTCGTGACCATGACCCTCACCGGCAGCCAATTGAAAGATATGCTGGAGCAGCAATGGCTCGATCCGAAGCGGCCTCGGATCCTTCAGGTGTCGAACGGGTTCAGCTACAGCTGGGATTCGTCCAAGCCGTTCGGCGAACGCGTAATGGCTGAGAAGATGACACTCAATGGCAGGTCGATCGAGCCAGCCACCGGCTACCGCGTCACCGTCAACGATTACCTCGCCGTCGGCGGCGATGGCTTTACCGTCGCCAAGCAGGGCACTTCACCGCAATATGGCGGTTACGATGCCGATGCGCTGTTTGCCTTCTTTAGGGCACATGGTCCGATCGGTCCGCTACCGCCGACCCGCATCCTGCGCGTGAATTGATCCGGATCAAACGGTGAGGCCCGGGACAGCCCTTTGCCATTGGCTAGGGAAAGCATAGATTGGATTTTGCATTGCGTTTTGGCGCCGGATGCGCCAAGCGACGTCGAGAGTTCGTTCCCTGCGAGGCCGACCTGATGAGCACGCTTCTCCTCTCCCACAAGGCCTGCCTCGACCACGTCACGCCGCCGGGACACCCTGAAAGGCCGGACCGCCTGCGCGCGGTCGAGGAAGCGCTGTCGCATGAGCGCTTCCAGTTCCTCGCTCGCGACCTCGCGCCGGAGGGCGATCTCGATCTCGTCACGCTCTGCCACAACGAACATTACGTCACCGAGCTGCGCCACATCGCGCCGACTAGCGGTCAGGTCTATGTGGACGGCGATACCTCGATGTCCCCCGGCACCTGGGAAGCGGTGATGCGCGGCGTCGGCGGCGCGGTGGCAGCGACTGAAGCGGTGATGAAGGGCGAGCATCGCAACGCCTTCGTCGCGGTGCGCCCGCCCGGCCATCACGCCGAGATCGGCAAGCCGATGGGCTTCTGCTTCTTCGACAATGTCGCGATCGCCGCGCGGCACGCGCAGCGCAAGTACGGCATCAAGCGCGCGGCCATCGTCGATTTCGACGTGCATCACGGCAATGGCACCCAGGACATCTTCTGGTCGGACCCATCAGTGATGTACTGTTCGACCCATCAGATGCCGCTATTTCCGGGCACCGGCGCCAAGAGCGAACGCGGCGACCATGACACCATCGTCAACGCGCCGCTCGCCTCGGAAGACGGCGGCCCGGAATTCCGCAGCGCGTTCGAGAATCTGATCCTGCCGCGCCTGACGGAATTCAGTCCGGAGCTCCTCATCATTTCGGCCGGCTTCGACGCGCATTACCGCGATCCGCTGGCCTCGTTGAACCTGCGCGCGGAGGATTATGCCTGGGTGACGCGCAAGCTGATGGACCTCGCGGACAAGTCCGCCGGCGGGCGCGTTGTTTCTGTGCTGGAAGGCGGCTACGACCTGCAAGGACTGAAAGAATCTGTTACGGCGCATGTCGGCGCCCTGATGGGCGCTTGACGGACCCGCCACATTAAGCCCGCAAAACTCTGTTGTTTTGCATCAGAAACGAATCGGGCAATCGGAAAGTTATATGGCCGAAAATACCCAAATCGACGTCGGCAGGCTCACCTTCGAGCGCGCGATCGAGGAACTCGAAACGATCGTGAAGCGGCTCGAGGATGGCAAGGTGCCGCTCGAGGAATCCGTCACGATCTACGAGCGCGGCGAAGCCCTGAAACGGCGCTGCGAGGAGCTGCTGCGCCAGGCCGAGGCGCGCGTCGACAAGATCACCACCGATGCCAGCGGCCAGGCGACCGGCACAGCTCCGCTCGACGTGCAGTAGGGGACGCCATCGACAGACCCATTTGGGCGGGTACGCCTGCGTTTTTCAACATCGCACCCCGGCCGTCTCCCTCTCCTGGAAACGCGGTTGCGGATACCAGAATTGAAGAATTGTCTCGCCGGCGCTTTTCGGTCCGCGAATCCCGCCAAAATATCTGTCTTTTCGCCCGGAATTCTGCCAGGGAACCGGGTAGAACTGGAACCTCCGCCCCGGGGCCGCAATTAACCAAATTGGCCCGCCGGTTGCATCTGCATACCCCTAATCTGCCCGGCGGGTTGGCTTTGACCCAAGCTTTGGTGTAAAGCTGCGCGGAGTGTGGCTTTTTGTTTGCCTTGACGTGGGGACCGATCACCAACGACAAGCGCCTCAAATCGCTGATGAAATTGGCTTGGACGGACGAAGCCGATCTACGTGACAGGGATCACAGAGACTGAACCGGAGCGCACTTAAGCTCACCTAAGCTTGAAGACGGGGCATTGCCCCATGCAGGTGGCTCCGACGGTTTAAGGACTCGCGCTGCGCCGATATTGTGCAAACCCATCGCGCACCGGAATGACCTTCCGGCGCTGAAAAATTGGAAATCGCCGTGAACGCATACAGCAAGACGCCGCTTCTCGACACCATCCGGACGCCGGAAGACCTGCGCAAGCTCAAGGTCGAGCAGGTTCGCCAGGTCGCTGACGAGCTGCGTCAGGAGACCATCGATGCCGTCTCGGTCACCGGCGGTCACTTCGGTGCAGGTCTCGGCGTCGTCGAGCTCACCACCGCGATCCACTACGTCTTCGATACGCCGCGTGACCGCCTGATCTGGGATGTCGGCCACCAGGCCTATCCGCACAAGATCCTCACCGGGCGCCGCGACCGCATCCGCACGCTGCGCACCGGCGGTGGGCTGTCCGGCTTCACCAAGCGCAGCGAAAGCGATTACGATCCGTTCGGCGCCGCGCACTCGTCGACCTCGATCTCGGCCGGCCTCGGCATGGCCGTGGCGCGCGATCTTTCCGGCGGCAAGAACAACGTGATCGCGGTCATCGGCGATGGCTCGATGTCGGCAGGCATGGCCTATGAGGCGATGAACAATGCCGGCGCGATGAACTCCCGCCTGATCGTCATCCTCAACGACAACGACATGTCGATCGCTCCGCCGGTCGGCGCCATGAGCGCCTATCTGTCGCGGCTCTACTCCGGCAAGACCTACCGCACGCTGCGCGAGGCGGCGAAGCAGATCAACAAGCGACTGCCCAAGATCATCGCCAACCGCGCCAACCGCGTCGAGGAATATTCCCGCGGCTTCATGATGGATGGCGGCACGCTGTTCGAAGAGCTCGGCTTCTACTATGTCGGCCCGATCGACGGTCACAACCTCGACCATCTGCTGCCGGTGCTGAAGAACGTGCGCGACATGGAGACCGGCCCGATCCTGGTCCACGTCGTGACGCAGAAGGGCAAGGGCTACGGGCCGGCGGAAGCCTCCGCCGACAAGTACCACGCCGTCGTCAAGTTCGACGTCGCCACCGGCACGCAGGCCAAGGCCAAGCCGAATGCGCCGGCCTACCAGAACGTGTTCGGCCAAAGCCTCGTCAAGGAAGCGCAGAAGGACGACAAGATCGTCGCCATCACTGCGGCCATGCCGTCGGGCACCGGCGTCGACATCTTCAACAAGGCCTTCCCGGACCGCACCTTCGACGTCGGCATCGCCGAGCAGCACGCCGTGACTTTCGCCGCCGGTCTTGCGACCGAAGGGTACAAGCCGTTCTGCGCGATCTACTCGACCTTCCTGCAGCGCGGCTATGACCAGATCGTGCATGACGTGGCGATCCAGAGCCTGCCCGTCCGCTTCGCCATCGACCGCGCCGGTCTGGTCGGCGCCGACGGCGCCACGCATGCCGGCTCGTTCGACAACGCCTATCTCGGCTGTCTGCCGAACATGGTGATCATGGCGGCGGCGGATGAGGCCGAGCTCGTGCACATGGTGGCGACCCAGGTCGCGATCAACGACCGTCCGAGCTCGGTGCGTTATCCGCGCGGCGAAGGCCGTGGCGTCGAGATGCCCGAGGTCGGCATTCCGCTCGAGATCGGCAAAGGCCGCATGATCCGCCAGGGCAACAAGATCGCCCTGCTCTCGTTCGGCACGCGTCTGGCCGAATGCGAGAAGGCGGCCGACGAACTCGCCGCCCATGGCCTGTCCACCTCGATTGCAGATGCGCGCTTCATGAAGCCGCTGGACACCGAGCTGGTGCTCAAGCTTGCCCGCGATCACGACGTCCTGATCACCATCGAGGAAGGTTCGATCGGCGGCTTCGGCTCGCATGTCGCCCAGTACCTGGCCGACCAGGGCGTGCTCGACACCGGCATGGTCAAGTTCCGCTCCATGGTGCTGCCTGACGTGTTCCAGGACCACGACACGCCCACCGCGATGTACGCCCGCGCCGGTCTCGACGCCAAGGGCATCGTCGCCAAGGTGTTCGAGGCGCTCGGCAAGGACGTCAAGACCGAGACGGTCAAGCTGGCTTGATCGCTTTCACCTCTCCCGCTTTGCTTGCGGGAGAGGTCGCGCCGGAGGCGCGGGTGAGGGCTTTCGCCTCTTGGGGTTCTCGCGAGCGGAGACAACCCTCTCCCCACCCCTCCCCCGCAAGCGGGGGAGGGAGCAGAGCACGTGCTGCGGCTCGTAGCTCGATCCAGACTTTTCCGGCTTTGACTCCCATGAAAATCTATTTGGCAGGCCCCGATGTGTTCCTGCCGGATGCGGTTGAGATTGGCCGCCGCAAGGCCGCGATCTGCACTGCGCACGGCCTGACTGGTCTCTACCCCCTCGACAAGGCCATTGACCTCACCGCGCCCGACGCCTCCAGGCAGATCTTCTGCGGCAACGAGGCGATGATGGACGAAGCTGACGCCATCATCGCCAATCTCACCCCCTTCCGCGGCGCGGGCGCCGATCCCGGCACTGTCTACGAGCTCGGCTACATGGCCGGTCGCCGCAAGTTCTGTCTGGCCTATTCCAACGATGGCGCCGCCTATGCCGACCGTCTCGGCCGCTTCATGGCCATCACCTCCGAGGATGGGCGGTTGGTCGATGCGCAGGGGCTGACGGTCGAGGATTTCGGCCTCGTCGACAACCTCATGATGATCCATGCGCTGGAGCTGCACGGCTGTCCTCTGGTGACGCCGGCAGAGCAGCCGATCGACGTCTGGCATGATCTCGCCGCGTTCGAGGCTTGCGTCCGGATGGCAGCCGCGCGATTGATCGCTACATAAGCACTTCAGTCGTCTTTCGGAGATCCGATGTCCCCTGCCCGCAAGCGTGCGGATGTTCTGCTGGTCGAGCGTGGCCTGTTCGAGAGCCGGGCGCGGGCGCGCGCGGCGATCGAGGCCGGGCTCGTCACGGCCGACGACAAGCAGGTCGCAAAGCCCTCGGAGACAATCGCCGAGGACGCGATGATCCAGGCCGTGCCGGCGCATCCCTACGTCTCGCGCGGCGGCGTCAAACTCGCTGGCGCGCTCGAGCGTTATCCAATCGATGTTGAGGATCATGTCTGCCTCGACGTCGGCGCCTCCACCGGCGGTTTCACCGAGGTGCTGCTGGCCAATGGGGCGAGCCTGGTGTTCGCGATCGATGTCGGCACCAGCCAGTTACACGCCTCGCTCCGCGGTCATCCCAAGATCGTGTCGATGGAGGAGACCGACATCCGCAGCTATGAGGGCAAGCGGCTGCCGGCGCGGCCCGATATCGTCGTCATCGACGTCAGCTTCATCTCGCTCAAGACGGTGCTTCCCGTGGCCCTGTCGCTGGCGGCGGCGCCGATGAGTCTGCTCGCGCTGATCAAGCCGCAATTCGAAGCCGATCGGAAGCACAACAAGAAAGGCATCATCCGCGATGCCGCCGTGCACCAGGAGATCTGCGACGAAATCGCGGCCTTCGCGGCATCGCTCGGCTGCACCGAGATCGAGGTGTTTCCATCCTCGATCGCAGGGGGCGACGGCAATATCGAATTCTTCCTGGGCGCGCGCCGTGGTTGAGCGCGTCACAATCGATCACGTCGGCCATCGCGGCGACGGCGTCTCGCTCACGACGGGCGATGCAGTCTATGTGCCCTACACGCTTGGCGGCGAGACCGTGGAAGTCGATCATGTCGTCGGCCATCATCCCGATCGCCGCAAGCTGCTGGCGGTCGATGTCGCCAGTCCGGAACGGATCGAACCGTTCTGTCCGCATTTCGGCGTCTGCGGTGGCTGTGCGATCCAGCACTGGGCGGCGGAGCCGTATCATGCCTGGAAGCGCAACATCGTGGTCGAGACACTGGCCCAGGCCGGCATCGATTGCGACGTGGCGCCGCTGGTCGATGCCCATGGCGCCGGCCGCAGGCGCGTCACCCTGCATGGCAGGTTCGGCACGCATGACGTGCTCAAGGTCGGCTTCTCGGCAACAAGCTCGCACGATGTCATTCCGATCGATCGCTGCCCGATCCTCGATCCCGCACTTGAAGGCGCGCTCGACGCCGCCTGGGGGCTCGCCGAGCTCCTGACGTCCAAAATGCCGGTGACGAAGCCGCTTGACATCCAGGTCACCGCAACCGCCAACGGCCTCGATATCGACCTGCGCGGCTCCGGCCCGCTGCCGACGCCGCTGGTCACGGCATTATCGCGCGTTGCCGAGCAGCACCATTTGGCGCGGCTGACGCGACATGGCGAGCTCGTGCTGCAACGCCTGCCGCCGACGGTGAAGATGGGCCGCGCGGAAGTGACGCTGCCGCCGGGCTCGTTCCTGCAAGCCACTGTCGCGGGCGAGGAGATGCTGGCCGCGCTCGCTTCAGAACGCATCGGAAAAGCCAAGGAGGTTTTGGATCTCTTCTGCGGCGTCGGTCCATTTGCGCTCAGGCTGGCGGAGAAGTCATGCGTTACCGCTTACGACAACGATGCCGGCGCCGTCGCCGCGCTGGCGAAAGCCGCGCGCACGCCAGGGCTGAAGCCGATCAGGGCCGAGCCACGCGATCTGTTCCGCCGGCCGCTGATGCCGCAAGAACTACGCGATGTCGATGCCGTCGTGTTCGATCCGCCGCGTCAGGGCGCGCAGGCGCAGGCTCTGAAGCTGGCTGCGAGCAAGGTGCCGGTGATCGTCGCAGTCTCCTGCAACGTCGCGACCTTCGCCCGCGACGCCCGGCTGCTGATCGATGGTGGTTACCGGATCGAGAGCGTGGTGCCCGTGGACCAGTTCCGCCACACATCACACGTGGAATTGGTGGCGCGGTTCACGCGCTAACGCCGCAGTACCCCAAGCGCCGGCGACTCGCCGGGCAGCATGTTCGAATGGATATCGCTGTCCATGCGCCCCGAGTCCCGCTGGGTGAACCCGGCCCCGAACGACAGGCTGAGGTTGGAGGTCGGCTTGAATTCGACGCCCGCGAATGCACCATAACCGGGCGCGGCGGCGGAGGTCAGCGGCGCAACCGAGCTGCCGATGCCGTTACCGTATTTCAGCGTGTCGAAGCCGGCAAAGAACGTCACGGGCGAACCGCCCGCCGTTTTCATGTTGTAGCCGAACTGGGTGCTGTCGTAGGACAGCGCGCTGAAATTGCTCGCAGGCCCGGTCTGGCTGAAACCGCTCAGACCGAGATTGCCGCTCCGGCTTCCGACAAAGAAGCCGGGGTGAAAGTCGTAGCCACTATTAGCATCACCGGTATTGAAGCTTGGAAAGTTGCCGTAGCTGTCGGCACTGCCGCCATAGCCAAAAGCTCCGCCCGGAATCCAATATTGCAGGGGGGCGACCTGCGCATGAGCCGGCGCTCCACTGAAACAGAGCACCGCGAAAAAAATTACGAAACCGCAGGAGCTTAGAAGGCCGGGCATCCAGACAACCGTCAGAAAAAGCGCGTGGATTATACGCCCGGCATCGTGTGAATACCAGCGACGGGACGCCCAACATCCCACCATCCGGTTCCAGGATGCCCTCTTTCTGGCGCTTTGAACCTCCTGCGCGTCGGATTGACCCACCTAGAGGACGCGCCAGCCGAGCCGCCATATCGATCGCGGGAGTCTGGCGTAGCCGACAACGCGCAATTGCGCAGACCTTTGAAAATGCCTGACACTGGATGGAGGCTATCATGGAGGTCAATACCGACAGGTTGAATGCCTTTATGGGCAAGATGATCACCGAGGTCGGGGCGGCGATGAACGCATCGCTCGTTCTCTTGGGCGACAAGCTCGGCCTCTACCGCGCCCTTGCCGCCAAGGGACCTATGAACTCCGCCGAGCTCGCGAGCGCCACCGGAACAGCGGAGCGGTATGTCCGCGAATGGCTGGCGAGCCAGGCCGCGTCCGGCTACGTCGAATACGACGCCGGCTCTGGAAAGTTCTCGATGCTGCCGGAGCAGGCGATGGCGCTCGCTGACCAGGACAGCCCGGTGTTCCTTGGCGCGGTCGGCAACGTCATCGCGGCCGCATTTCTCGACGAGCCGAAGGTTTCCGACGCCTTCAAGTCCGGGAAAGGCGTCGGCTGGAACCGGCGCAGCGAATGCCTGTTCTGCGGCACCGCGCGCTTCTTCCGCACCGGCTACATGCACCATCTCGTGCAGGAGTGGCTGCCCGCGCTGGACGGCGTCGTGGACAAGCTGAACCGCGGCGCCAAGGTTGCCGATGTCGGCTGCGGGCACGGCGTCTCGACGCGGCTGATGGCCGAGGCTTTTCCCAATTCCCGTTTCTATGGCTTCGATTATCACGAGGGCTCGATCGAAGCGGCACGAAAAGCGGCAGCCGAGGCCAGGCTGGGCGATCGCGTCAGCTTCGCGGTCCACTCGGCCAAGACCTATCCGGCCGAAGGCTACGACCTCGTCTGCTTCTTCGATTGCCTGCACGACATGGGTGATCCCGTTGGCGCAATCAGCCATGTGCGTCAAACCATGGCGAAGGACGGCACGTGCATGCTGGTCGAGCCGTTCGCCGGCGACCGCCTCGAAGACAATCTCAACCCGGTCGGGCGCGTCTATTACGCCGCGTCGACCATGATCTGCACGCCGGCTTCGCTCGATCAGGAGGTCGGCCTTGCTCTCGGGGCACAAGCCGGTGAGGCAAGGCTACGCAAGGTCGCGAGCGAAGGCGGATTGTCGCGCTTCCGTCGCGCCGCCGAGACGCCGTTCAACCTGATCCTGGAGGCTCGGATCTGATCTTCACGCGACGCCGCGGCTCGCCATGTCAGGCCGCGGCGTCCGTCGCGATCACAGCGCAGTCCTGTGCGGCTACGCCGTCCGGTCTACCGAGGACGAGGAATCCGCCGGCGTGACGATGGCCGTGCGGCGAAATGAGGCGAAAAGTCTTAGTGGACGGGCGCCTCAGCGGCCCCAGCGGTCCGACCAGATCTTCTCGCCGATCGTGCAGCTCACGCGCGGCTCCTTGTCCTTGTCGGCAACGTGCACCACCGGACGCTCGGGCGTGCGGCCGGCGACCTCCATCAGCAGCTTGGTGCGAATTGCCTCCTTGAACTTTTCGCGCCCCTTGATCGCAATCACGAAGGAGCCGGGACCGCCGATGACGCAATCCTCGTAATAGTAATCGAGATTGTCGATATCCATTGTCGAATAGGATGGTTCCTTGACCATGATCGGCAGGCCGTTGATGACGATGCCCTTCTCGAGCGCGGCATCGCGCGCCAGGGTGACCGGGCCGCCATTGTTGTTGGGACCGTCGCCGGAAATGTCGATGACGCGACGAAGGCCGTGGTAGGGATCCTCGTCGAACAGCGGCATCGCAAATCCGATCGCACCTGATATCGAGGTGCGCGAGGCGCGTCGGATCGGCGTCTTCATGATCTCGGTGGCAACCGCATCCGCGGTCTCCGGTCCGTCGATGAGGCGCCACGGGATGATGATCTTCTGGTCGTTGGACGCAGCCCATTCGAAGTAAGTCACCGCGATCCTGCCGGCGGGGCCGGCCTTCAGCGCTTGCAAGAACTCCTTGGATTGGATCGCCTGCGCATAACCTTCGCGCTGGATCGCGAGTTCGTCCATGTCCATGGAGTAGGAGACGTCGACCGCGAGGATCAGTTCGACGTCGACCGACTGCGCATCGCCGTCGGCCGCTTGCCGCTGCCGCGACGATTCGAATTTCGGCGGTCCGGATTTAGGACCTGGTGCCGCGATGCTCGCGACGTCCCCTCCGGCAAGTACGCCGGCCACCAGCACAGCCCCGATCGAGAAAAGCAAGCGCATCGCAGCCTCCCGTCGTATGACGCGATGGTGACACGCAAACGTCCTGCCGCAAAGCGCGAAGATCGCTTGCGCTTCACATTCAGGTTAGGGATTTGCAAGTTAGAGTCTTCGTGCGCCAGCGCAAAAATCGCCGCCATGTCGCCACGCTTGCGCCGCCGCACCTTCGCGCCACAGGAGAGCGCGCTGCCCCCCACTTGTTCCCTGTGATTTCCATGCTAGGCTGACGACAGAGATGGGGATGGAGTCCCCCGTTAACCGCCCGGCGGTCGAACAACCGTAGTGGGCTGATGACTCCTGCTCGAGGTGAGGCAATGTGCCCTTGCCTTTGGTGGGAGCATGGAGAACCCCGCCGATGGCGGGTTTTTTGTTGCCTGAAGCATAAGGCCGGGGATGTGACGACGACGACACCCAATGCGCGCATCAAGCTCCCCAGGGGAATCTGGGTGCTCGGCTTCGTCTCGATGCTGATGGACATCTCCTCCGAGATGATCCACGCGCTGCTGCCAGTCTATCTCGTCACCGTGCTCGGCGCCTCCACGCTCACCGTCGGCTTCATCGAGGGCATCGCGGAGGCGACCGCCGCGATCACGAAGATCTTTTCGGGCGCATTGTCAGACTGGCTTGGCCGGCGGAAGTTGCTCGCCGCCCTCGGCTATGGGCTGGCGGCGGTGACCAAGCCGCTGTTTCCGCTCGCGCCCAGCGTCGGCTGGCTCGTCGCGGCGCGCTTCATCGATCGCGTCGGCAAGGGCATTCGCGGCGCGCCCCGCGATGCGCTGGTTGCCGACATCGCGCCCGCCGGCCTGCGCGGCGCGAGCTTCGGCCTGAGGCAGTCGCTCGATACTGTCGGCGCCTTTGTCGGGCCGCTCGCCGCGATTGGCCTGATGTGGTGGACATCAGATCATTTTGTCGCCGTGTTCTGGGTGGCAGTCGTGCCGGCGTTCTTGTCCTTTGGACTGATTGCGTTCGCGGTCGAGGAACCGGAACCGGACGCGAGCCGAGAGCCTGCGAAGAACCCGCTCAACGCCGCCGCAATCCGACAGCTCGGACCGATTTATTGGCGCGTCGTCGCAGTCGGCGTCGTCTTCACGCTCGCTCGATTCAGCGAAGCCTTTCTGATCCTGCGCGCCCAGAACGTCGGGCTCAATGCGATGTGGGTGCCGGCGGTGCTTGTGCTGATGAACGTCATCTACGCGCTCTCGGCCTATCCTGCCGGCGCGCTGTCGGACCGGATCAACCGGACCGCCCTGCTCGCGCTCGGCCTTCTCGTCCTCGCCGGCGCCGATCTGGCACTCGCGCTGTTGCCTGATCTGACCGGCCTCGCGCTCGGCGTCGTGCTGTGGGGGCTGCATATGGGACTGACGCAAGGCTTGCTCTCGGCCCTGGTCGCCGATACTGCACCTTCTGCGCTGCGCGGCACCGCGTTCGGCTATTTCAATCTGTTCACGGGCCTTGCGATGCTGGCCGCGAGCGTCATCGCCGGGGCGCTGTGGGACGCCTATGGTCCGACCGGAACGTTTCTTGCCGGGCTCGGCTTCACGCTGGCCGCGCTCGGGGGACTGCTCGCCATCGGCAACGGTCTGACGGCGGAGGACAAGGGATGACGGGGAGCTGTTCATCGTGTTGAGCGGAGTGATCGCAATCATGGTCGGCGGCGCGCTGGGCGGCTGCACCCGCTATTTCGTCTCCGGCGCGATCGCGCGGCGGCTGGGCGAGACCTTTCCCTGGGGCACCATGACCATCAACATCACCGGCGCCTTCCTGATCGGCATCTTCGGCGCGCTGGCGACCCATCCCAACTCGGCATTCGCCTCGCCCAATCCGTGGCTGTTCGCGGTGACCGGCTTTCTCGGCTGCTACACGACGGTGTCCTCGTTCAGCCTGCAAACGCTGACCTTGGCGCGCAACGGCGAGCCGATGCAGGCTCTCGGCAATGTCGTGGTCTCGGTCGGGCTGTGTCTCGCGGCCGTAAGCTGCGGCTTCCTCCTTGCGGACAGTCTGGGAGGCTAGCGGCAGATGAAGCCCTCCTCTACGGACCGCCGGCGCACGGCCATGCTCTATGCCTGGGTTTCTGCCGGCAGCATCGTCGGCGGGCTGACGCGTTATCTGGTCGGGCTTGCGCTCGATACCGGCCCCGGCTTTCCCTTTGCGACGTTGTTCATCAACGCGACAGGCTCGCTCATCATCGGCTTCTACGCCACGCTGACTGGTCCCGACGGCCGCATGCTGGCGCGGCCGGAGCACCGGCAGTTCGTCATGACCGGCTTCTGCGGCGGCTACACCACCTTCTCGACTTTCAGCCTCGAGACCTTCCGCCTGATCCATGGCGGCATGAAATATACCGCGCTCGCCTATATCACGGCGTCCGTCGTCTGCTGGCTGGTGTCGGTGTGGGCAGGGCATATGATGGCGAGCCGCTACAACCGCTTGACCAGGAGTTGACAATGCAAATCCCCAATCAAGCTATTTCGCTCCGGATCTTCATCGGCGAAAGCGACCATTGCGACGGCAAGCCGCTCTATGAAGCGATCGTGATGGCCGCACGCGAGCGACATCTCGCCGGTGCCACCGTTCTGCGCGGCCCGATGGGGTTCGGCAAGTCGAGCCGGTTGCACACTTCGAAAATTCTGCGACTCTCGGAAGATCTGCCGCTCCTGATCGAGATCGTCGACAGCGAAGACAACATCAACGCATTCCTGCCCATCCTGGATGGCATGATGTCGAGCGGCCTGATCACCTTGGAGAAGGTGCAGGTCCTGCAATATGGTGCGAAGGCCGCGAGCTGATCGCTCAGCTGGGAACCCGAGCCGCCGTGTCCAGGAGGCGGAATGAACGACACCGTTACCACGCCGAAAACCAGGACAAAGACCAAGGTCGAGCGGCCGAAGCTGCACAAGGTCATCCTGATCAACGACGACTATACGCCGCGCGAATTCGTCACCATGGTGCTGAAGGCCGAGTTCCGCATGACCGAGGATCAGGCCTACAAGGTGATGATCACTGCGCACAAGTTAGGCGCCTGCGTAGTCGCCGTATTCACCAAGGACGTCGCCGAAACCAAGGCAACGCGCGCCACCGACGCCGGCCGCGCCAAGGGCTATCCGCTGCTGTTCACGACGGAGCCGGAGGAATAGCGGGCAGGCCATCACGGGGCGTTTCCTCCGCGAGCCCATACACGCGCTGCGCCTTGGAAAACCCCGCGATCGGAAATTCGCCGAGCTCGCGCCAGCCCTCGCGGCAGACTTTGGCAAACCCTTCCGAGGCCACGATGGTGCGGCCGAGCCGGCCTGTGATCTTTTCGAGCCGTGCGGCAAGATTGACGGCAGGACCGATGCAGGTGAAGTCGAGCCGGTTGCCGCCGCCGATATTGCCATAAAGGATGTTGCCGACGTGGAGCGCGACACCGAAGCGGAAGCGCTCGATGGCCTCGCCGACAGGATGCGCAAGTGCCTCGACGCTGCCGCGCGCGTCGCGTGCCGCCGCCAGCACCTGCCCGCAGACATGCGTGGCATCCCCGACATATTCGTCGATCGGAAACACCGCGAGCAGGCCGTCGCCCATGAATTTCAGCACCTCGCCGCCGTGGGCGCGAATCGCGTCGACCTGACAATCGAAGTAGCGATTGAGGATCTCGACGACCGTTTCGGCCGGCAGCCGATCCGACAGCGCGGTGAAGCCACGCAGATCCGACAGCCAGATCGCGGCCTGCATGGTGTCGTTATGGCCGCGGCGGATCTGCCCGCCGAGGATGCGCGCGCCGGCGCGATTGCCGACATAGGTATCGAGCAGCATCTCGGCGGTTCGGCGCAGGCTGATGATCTCGCTGACGCGCGCCAGCGGCGTCACGATGGAGCGGATCGCGGCGATGTGGTCGTCGATGAAACCGCCGGGATGACGCGTCGTCCAGCTCGTGGCATGGATCGAGCCGTCGAGAAACGGCATCGGGACCGCGACGTAGTCAGTCGCGCCTTCGGCACGCAGATCGTCGATGAACGGAAACCGGTTGCTGTCAGGATCGTCGATGCGGCCGCGGACCTCGACGCCCTGCTCGAACACGATCCGAAGGGGACTCCGGGCGAATTCGGGCGAGTCCAGGATTTCGAAATCAACGGTGCCGATCTCGACCTCCTGGCCTTGCCGCCAGATGAAGTTGCGCCCAAAAATCTCCGGATGCAACGTGCGGATGAAAATGCCGAACCGCCACAGTGGCAGGCCGGCCTCGACCAGATGTTCGCAAATATCCGCGACCATCTCGGCCGGCGTCGTTGACGACCGCGCGCCGTCGATCAGCCAGTTGGTGATGCGCTGGAGCTCGGAGCTTTGCATGAGTCCATTTGCGGACGGATGACGGGCTCCGTCAAGCCGATCGAACGGTTTGCTCTCGCATCGCCGCTGTCCGCGCCGATCCTAGTGATGACGAGCCATGCAAACAGCAGCACGCTCAAGCCAACGACAATCGAGGCGATACCGAGCACCGGCTCGGCGGCCTCGACACCCCTGAGCTTGAGCAGCAACGCGACAAACATGACGGGGACACCGGCATTGTGCATCCAGAATTGCGCCCCGGCGATGCGCCCCGCGCCGACCGATGGATAGGCCGTGGCGGTCAACCCGAACAACGCCATCGAGACCCAGCCGAGCAAATTGATATGGGCGTGGAGCGGAAACAGCGAATGGTCGCCGGATGCGCCCATCATTACGCCGAGAAGCACTCCAACGGCGAAATAGAAGGCCGCCAGCCGGAGCCAGGCGCGGGCGCGCGGGTTGTCGTTCATGACATTCTCCTCGACGATCAATGGCCTGCTCACGCGGCGTGCGGCGCGTTGAGTTGGTTGAGGATCGCCGCGAAGTCGAGCCAGACGTTTTCGCGCTTGATCTGCCCGTCGGGCGCCATGTCGAACACGTGCAGCAGGCGAAAGCTCAGCTTGCGTCCATGGCCTGGAATCCCGAAGGGCGCGCCGGGAGCCGTTCCTTCCCACAGACTCTCGTCCACCACGAAATCCGGCCCGTAATAGCGTCGCAATGTGGTGACCTTCTCGCCGGAGAGGTCTGCGAACAAGGCATCGTAGAAGCCGCGCGCCGCCGTCTTCCCCTGAACCGGGCCTGTGGGATAGCCGACGACGTCGTGCTCGACGTCGTCGACCATCGTGCTCAATACACCATCCACGTCGTCCTCGGCCTCGAAACGGAAGTGGCGGTCGATCATGCGATCAAAGGTTTTCTTCAATTCAGCGTTCATGGGTTTCCCTTTGCTGGACAATTGGCTATAGTGAGACACAGTCCCTTAATAAGACATTTGTCTCACATATGCCCGACAGGAAGTCAAGCCGAAGCGCGGATCGGAATCCGATCGAGACCGATGGCCGCGCAAACCAGAAGCGTCGCACGCGCCAAGCCCTGATGGATGCTGCAATTGCGCTTCGGGATGAAGGGCGCAGCCCGACCTTTGCCGAGGTGGCCGAGCGCGCCCTGGTGTCGCGCGCCACCGCATATCGTTATTTCTCCTCGCTCGAAGCTTTGATCAGCGAAACGGCGACTGAACGCGGGCTTGTGCCTCTGGAACAGATCTGGCGGCCCGGCGATGATCCGGCCGACGGTATCTCGCGCGCGTCACGTGAAATGATGAAGCTGATGCTGGATGACGAAATCGGCCTGCATGTGATGGAGCGCTCGTTCATGGCCGTGTGGCTCGACAACGATGCGGGCGCACGGCCACCGCGGCCAGGCCGACGCATGAAGTTCATCGTGCCGATCGTCGAGGCGCTGAAGGGGGAACTGTCATCCGCCGCACGCCGGCGGCTCGCCCACGCGCTGTCGATGGTGATGGGCAGCGAGGCTGCGCTGGCGATACGCGATATCGGCGGCGCCAGCGTCGATGAGGCACTCGCTGCCGCCGCCTGGGCGGCGCGGGCGCTTGTCAACCAGGCGCGGATCGATGCTGCGGAGGCGCGCCGCAAGTAGTGGAATGCGTGTTGGCGAAGGCGCCCTGAATCAGCGTCCCACCTGCCCGCGGTCGCGCAGGAAATGATCGGCCAGCACGCACGCCATCATGGCTTCGCCGACGGGAACGGCGCGGATGCCGACGCAGGGGTCATGGCGGCCCTTGGTGAAGATCTCAGTCTCGGCGCCCTTGCGATCGACGGTCAGGCGCGGCTGGAGGATCGACGAGGTCGGCTTCACCGCGAAACGCACCACGATCGGCTGTCCCGTGGAGATGCCGCCCAAAATGCCGCCGGCATGGTTGGACAGGAAGCGCGTGCCGTCATTGCCGGTGCGCATCTCGTCGGCGTTCTCTTCGCCGGTGAGCTCGGCGGCACCGAAGCCGGCGCCGATCTCGACACCCTTCACCGCGTTGATGGTCATCATCGCGCCGGCCAGATCGGAATCGAGCTTGGCATAGATCGGCGCGCCAAGTCCTGCCGGCACGCCTTCGGCGACGATTTCGAGCACCGCGCCGATCGAAGAGCCGCTCTTGCGGATGCCGTCGAGATAGGTCTCGAAGAAGGCCGCCTTGTCCTTGTCCGGACAGAAGAACGGATTTTTGGCGATCTCGTCCCAGTCCCACTTCGCGCGGTCGATCTTGTGCGGCCCGATCTGCACCAGCGCGCCGCGCACCTTCACATCCGGCAGCACCTTCCGCGCGATCGCCCCGGCGGCGACGCGCATCGCGGTCTCCCGCGCCGAGGAACGGCCACCGCCGCGATAGTCGCGCAGGCCATACTTGGCTTCGTAAGTGAAGTCCGCATGACCGGGACGAAACTTGTCCTTGATGTCAGAATAGTCCTTCGAGCGCTGGTCGGTGTTCTCGATCAAGAGCCCGATCGGTGTGCCCGTGGTCACCTGCACGCCGGTCTCCGGATGCGCCATCACGCCGGACAGGATTTTGACCTGATCCGCCTCCTGACGCTGGGTGGTGAAGCGCGACTGGCCCGGCTTGCGGCGATCGAGATCGCGCTGGATGTCGGCCTCGATGAGCGGGATCATCGGCGGGCAGCCGTCGACCACGCAGCCAATCGCCACCCCGTGGCTTTCGCCGAAGGTGGTGACGCGGAACATGTGGCCGAAGGTGTTGAAGGACATTCGCGGAAGCCGCCTTGTGCTGACAGTCAAAGTTTATGTTGCATGTCAACGTTCGTAGCCCCGAGGAGCACAGCGTTCAACCCTGTTCCCGTCATGCCGGGATGGTCCGAAGGACCAGCCCCGGAATCTCCAGATTCCGGGTTCGGTGCTCCGCACCGCCCGGAATGGCGGTGGGTGGCCTTAACTATACTTATCCAGCCGGCCGTCGCGGAACACGTAGACGGCGCCCTGCTCGATATAGAGTTCCGCAGCGCTCACCGGGGTCTCCAGACCGAGCGAAACCATCAGCGCGCGGCAGGTGCCGCCATGGGCAACCGCGACCGTGTCGGTCCGGAGCTGGTCGTACCAGTCACGCACGCGGACCTGGACGTCGGCATAGGTCTCGCCACCCGCAGGCGCCACGGTCCATTTGTCGGCGAGGCGCCGGGCATAGATTTCGGGATCTCTCGCCTCGCTTTCCGACAGCGTGAGCCCTTCCCAGACGCCATAACCGATCTCGCGCAGGCGATCGTCCAATGCGTAATCCGTCACAGGCAATTCGAGCTTGCCGCGCACCAGTTCCATGGTCTGGCGCGCACGGCCGAGCGGGCTCGACACATAAGGCAGCGCCGCCTTGTCGCGGCCGTCGCGCTCGAGGAGATCAGCGAGTATGAGGCCGGCCTGCGCGGCCTGACTGCGGCCGCGCGCATTCAGCGGAACGTCCTTGGTGCCCTGAAGCCGTCCGAGCGCATTCCATTCGGTCTCGCCGTGGCGAAGATAATAGATCGTGGGCACGGGCATTGCGGGTGGTGATCAGTCCTTCGGCGCCGCGCCGGATGCCTCGGGCCGGCCCATGCCCAGCACGTTGTAACCGGAATCGACGTGATGGATCTCGCCGGTGACGCCGCGCGACATGTCGGACAGGAAATAGACCGCGCTGTCGCCGACCTCCTCGATCGTGACGTTGCGCCGTAGCGGTGCGTTGACCTCGTTATATTTCAGGAGCAGGCGAGAATCCGAGATGCCGGCGAAGGCAAGCGTCTTGATCGGACCGGCGGAAATCGCATTGACGCGGATCGCCTTCTCGCCGAGATCGGCGGCGAGGTATCGCACGCTCGCTTCGAGCGCCGCCTTCGCCACACCCATCACGTTATAGCGCGGCATCCACTTCTCGGCGCCGTAGTAGCTGAGCGTGAGGATCGAGCCGCCGTCGGCCATGAGCTTCTCGGCGCGCTGCGCCAGCGCGGTCAGCGAGTAGCAGGAGATCAGCATCGACTTGGAGAAGTTTTCCGCCGTGGTGTCGACATAGCGGCCGTCGAGCTGTTCGCCATAGGCGATGGCGTGCACGACGAAATCGATCTTGCCCCACTTTTCCTTGAGGGCGTCGAAGGCCGCATCGATCGTCGCGGCGTCGGTAACGTCGCAATGACCGAGTACCAGCGCGCCGAGTTCGGCAGCCAATGGCTCGACGCGCTTCTTCAACGCATCGCCCTGATAGGTGAAGGCGAGCTCGGCACCAGCCGCCCGGCATGCCTTGGCGATGCCCCAGG
The DNA here is from genome assembly GCF_900115265.1 of Bradyrhizobium sp. Ghvi. Classification (GTDB taxonomy): domain Bacteria; phylum Pseudomonadota; class Alphaproteobacteria; order Rhizobiales; family Xanthobacteraceae; genus Bradyrhizobium. The sequence goes on from NZ_FOVU01000007.1 coordinate 72,529, forward strand.
CGATCGAACGGTTGTTGGCAACGCCGAGGATCACCCCGCGCTTGCCTTGCATCAGTCCCTGCATCAGACCTGAATTCTGCGCCATTTCTTCACGTCCCGTCGAACTGGATCTAAGGTCTGGAGGTACACCAGCCCTCCCCGGCGGTACAGTCCTAATACGCGGCGATAACGCTGTTTCCCGGGCCGGAATAGCCGTTCCGTTCGGGTGTTATGATCAGTGAGGCGCTTGCGCCGAACGGCAGGACATCAAAGACGGCATGAGCGCGTTTCGCCAGAGTGTGGAAGCCATGATCCCGGCGTTGCGCCGCTACGCCCGCGCGCTCACGCGCGATGCGGATGCGGCCGACGATCTGGTGCAGGACACACTGGTGCGTGCGTTGCGTTCGGAGCGATTGTTTCTCGGAGGCGACGTCAGGAGCTGGCTCTACACGATCCTGACCAACCTCAACAAGAACCGGCGGCGCTCGCTGGCAAGGCGGCCGCAATTCATGCAGCTGACGGAGAACAACCCGGATGCCAGCGGGACGGAGGCTGAGGGGCGCGATATCGAGAAGGCGCTCTCGACGCTGGTCGAGGAGCAACGCTCGGTGCTGCTGCTGGTGATGCTGGAGGGCATGAGCTACCGCGAGGTCGCCGACATCCAGGGCGTGCCGATCGGCACCGTCATGTCCCGCTTGGCGCGCGCGCGCGCACACGTCAAAGCATCGCTGGAGGGCGAGCGCCCGGCGCTCAGGCGGGTGAAATGATGGCAGGATCGATGCATCGCGTGTGCCGCATCTCCTGCACGGGGAGAGAAGCAGCGCAATTGAACCGCGTGAGATATTTTGGGCTGCAGAGCCAGAGACGACCAATATGAATGACCGCAACATTCCAATCACCGAAGACGAGTTGCACGCCTTGGTCGATGGCGAGCTGCCGCCCGAGCGCCGCGCCGATGTCGAGGCTTGGCTTGCCGCCCACCCTGAGGATGCCGAGCGGGTACAGTCCTGGCGCACCATGGCCGAGATGCTGCATGCCCGCTATGACAGCGTCGCCCAGGAGCCGGTGCCGGCCCGGCTGGAGCTCGAGCGGCTGGAGCGCCGTCCACGGCAATGGCTCTACGGGGCGGTGGCGGCCACGCTGGTCGCTTTCGTCGCCGGCGGCACGGCCGGCTGGGTCGCGCATGGCGCCGCCAACGCGCCCTCGACCTTCCAGAGCTTTACGGAGGACGCGCTCGACGCGCACCGCCTCTATGTGGTCGAGGTCCGCCACCCGGTCGAGGTTCCCGGTAATGAGCGCGACCATCTCCAGGCCTGGCTGACGCGGCGCTGCGGCTGGACCGTGTTCGCGCCGAACCTGGAGGCGAGCGGGCTGAAACTGGTCGGCGGCCGGCTGCTGCCGGGGCCGAGCGGACCCGCTTCGTTCCTGATGTATGAGGGCGCCTCGGGCGAGCGCTACACGATCTACACCGCCAAGACCGAGACCGGCGAGACGCAGATGCGCTACGCCAGGACGGACAAGGACGGGGCGCTGTTCTGGGCCGAGCGCGGCGTCGGGTATGTCGTCAGCGGCGGCGGCGCCGACCGTGATCGCCTGACCAAGGTTGCGCAGGCGGTCTACGACCAAGCCGAGAAACACGGCGGCTAAGCAACCGCGCGAGCGGTGCCTCGATTCCGTCATTGAAAATCTGGAATCAGGACATGGGCGCGTCTCATTATCGCACCGGGTGTTCACACGAATATGAGCGGCGTTCGATCCGCCGATCGACGCGGGCGGCCTCGATTGGGGTTTTTGGTACCGCGCTGGTCCCCCTCTCGAGGCCGCACCTTTTTATCGGCTGCCCCGCCGGACAGTCGACACGCCGTACACGTCAGCGTTGAAGCGCGATCCGCGCTTCAAGCGTATGTTGAGCATCATCCTGTCGGGAAGAGAATGCTCCGATCGTCGACTCAAATGCGGACGGCGCCCTAGCCGAGCCCGCTTCGCGGATTATAGGGGTGTTGGTCCCGCCACTTTTCCATCAATGCTTCAAGCTCGGCGTCGTTCCCGTCCGGTAGCATAATCCTGATGGTGACGAAGAGATCCCCCGTTCCGCCCGATTTCGGCAAGCCCTTGCCTTTGAGGCGGAAGGTCCGACCGCTGGAGGTGTTTTTCGGGACCGACAGTTCCACTGCATTGCCGAGCGTGGGCACGCGCACCTTGCCACCAAGAACAGCCTCATAAAGCGTGACCGGCAGGTCGATCCTGAGGTCGGCCCCGTCGATCTTGAAGAACGGGTGCGGCGCGATGTTGATGGTAATCAGGAGGTCGCCGGGCGGGTGACCTTGGGCCGTCTCGCCCTGCCCCCGCAGCCGGATCTGCTGACCCTCGATTACACCGGCCGGAATCTTGACATTGAGTTCCTTGCCGTTCGGCAGCCGAACGCGCTTCTCGCCGCCTTTGACAGACTCTTCCAGAGAGACCGACATGGCGACATTGACGTCAAGATCGAGCCCGATCCCGCCGGTGTCGAATTCGAACTGAGCGCCGCCGCCGGCACCGGGCCGCGCGCCGCGCATCCCGCCGCCGAACATGCTGTTGAGGATGTCCTCGAACGCGCCCGCGCCCTGGCCGGGGCCTGCTCCGCCACGGAAGCTGTAGCTCTCAAACCCTCCGGGACCGGCGCGACCGCGCGGCCCGCCGCCGCCAGGAAAGCCCTGGAAGCGCGGCTTGCCCTCGGCGTCGATCTCGCCGCGATCGAACTGCTTGCGCTTGTCCTCGTCGCCGATGATCTCATTGGCCGAATTGATCTCGGAGAAGCGCTCGGCGGCCTTGGGATCACCCTTGTTGCTGTCGGGATGATGCTTCTTGGCCAGCTTGCGATAGGCGCTCTTGATTGCGGCAGCGGTTGCGCTCCGCGGCACCCCCAAGACCTCATAGGGGTCGCGCATACGTCACGTCTCCTCTTGAGATATCAAAATGTTCAAAGGGCTCCCCGCCCCACCTGAGCCTCATGTGGGGGCGAGTGGCATTTTTGCAACTAGTCAGAACAGCCGAATCCTAGCGACGCCACGGCTTTAGCGTATGAATCTCCCAACGGCCATGGCTGCTTTGGCAGCCAGCCCCCTGGAGCCAGCTTTCGGTACTACCGTTGACGTAGCTCGCCAGGAAATCGCGGCACTTGCGGCCATCCTCGGCGGCGTAGGACTGTGCGATCGGCGTTACCGAACCGCGCGCGCCGGTTTCCGGATTCTCCCAGTGCTGGCTGGCGTCCTTGTCGCCCATGCTCAGCACGTCTGAGGCGGCGTTGCGGGCGAAGGCGAGATCGGTCTCGGTCGGCGGGGCGTCCTTCGCCGGCCGCGCGATCGAACCGGTGAGGTCATTGTCGTCGGCCTTGGCGTAAGCGCCGGCGTCAGTGCGGGACACACTGCAACCGCTAGCGCCGAGCCCGATCAGAATCATTGCCGCCATGAAGCCCGACATCCGCATCGCCGATAGGCCAACGCGTTCCCATGCCCTATATAGAGCAAGAGCAGACAAAAGCGCGCTTTGGGCCGCAGGACGCAATTCGGACTCCAGACATGACCGACACGACCTCGATGAAACACCAGACACTCTTAACATCCGGTGATTTCACTGCCGCCGACGAGCCATTTGCGCTGTTCGAGGCCTGGCTGAACGAGGCCATCAAGAGCGAGCCGAACGATCCGAACGCCATGGCGCTCGCAACCGTCGATCAGGATGGCCTGCCCGATGTGCGCATGGTGCTGATGAAAGGCTTCGATAGCGAGGGGTTCGTCTTCTACAGCCACATCGCCAGCCAGAAAGGCCGCGAACTCGCCGCAAATCCTAAAGCGGCGTTACTTTTTCACTGGAAGTCGCTGCGCCGCCAGGTCCGTATCCGTGGCAACGTGACGCCGGTGACCGATGCCGAGGCCGACGCTTATTTCGCCACCCGGCCGAAGCAGGCGCAGATCGGTGCCTGGGCGAGCAAGCAATCGCAGCCGCTGGAGAGCCGCTTCGCCTTCGAGCAGGCGATCGCCAAGGTTGCGGCCAAGCACGTCATCGGCGAGGTGCCGCGGCCGCCCGGCTGGAGCGGCTGGCGCATCACGCCTGTGCGGATCGAGTTCTGGCACGACCGCCCCTTCCGCCTGCACGATCGCATCGAATTTCGTCGTGACGCGGCGGGCCATCCATGGTCCAAGACGCGGATGTATCCTTGAGCCTTGTCTCGACCGTTAGGCCGACCTGAAAGATGTCCATGCCGCATTCGTCCAATGCGCCGCGCCGCACGCTGCTCCTGACCGGAGCGAGCCGCGGTATCGGCCACGCCACCGTGATCCGCTTCTCGTCGGCGGGTTGGCGCGTCATTACCTGCTCGCGGCATCCCTTTCCCGAGGACTGCCCGTGGGATGCGGGGCCTGAAGACCACATCCAGGTCGATCTCGGCAACCCGGAGGACACCGCGCGCGCGATCACCGAGATCCGCAATCGGCTCGAAGGTGGCACGCTGCACGCTCTCGTCAACAACGCCGCCATCTCTCCGAAGGGCCCGGGCGGCGCCCGGCTCGGCTCTGTCGACACGGACCTCGACACCTGGACGCACGTCTTCCATGTCAACTTTTTCGCGCCGATCATGATGGCGCGCGGGTTGATCGAGGAGTTGAAGGCGGCCAAGGGTTCGGTCGTGAACGTCACCTCGATCGCAGGCTCGCGCGTGCATCCCTTTGCCGGTGCGGCCTACGCCACCTCGAAAGCGGCGCTCGCCGCGCTGACGCGCGAGATGGCTTCCGATTTCGGCCGCGTCGGAATCCGCGTCAACGCGATCGCGCCGGGCGAGATCGACACTTCGATCCTGTCGCCGGGCACTGAGAAGATCGTCGAGCAGCAGATCCCGATGCACCGGCTCGGCACGCCCGACGAGGTCGCCAAGATCATCTATGTGCTGTGTACCGATACCAGTTCTTACGTCAACGGCGCCGAGATCCACATCAACGGCGGCCAGCACGTTTGATCCGATAGCGTCATCGCGCTGCAGTGACGGAGCCTTGGCGACACCTTCGCGATCGTGTCCCGGACGCGCTGCAACGCTAGGCGTTGCTGCGCAGAGCCGGGACCCACCGTGACACGGCACGCTTGGTGAGATGGGCCCCGGCTCTGCGGCGCACCGTCAAAGAGACGCTGCGCTGCGTCCGGGGCACGAGAGCAGAATGTGGCGCACCTCGCCATACCGTCATTGCGAGCGAAGCGAAGCAATCCGGACTGCCTCAACGATGGCAGTCTGGATTGCTTCGTCGCTTTACTTCGCGATGACCGAAACTTGGCGAAATGGTCGGGGAAGCAAGGCGATCCAGACAACGCCGCCGCAAGACTGGATCGCCCGCCTTCCTTCCGCTTCTCAGTCCAGGCGAATTCGACGCGACCGGTCGCGCAGCCTCAACGTTGCAGCATTCGGAGCGGCAGCGTCGAACGCGCTCGAGCAGTCGTCATCGTTCTCGCCGTCGAGCAGCGGAGCACCACAGTGTCGGCAAATGCGCGCCGACAACGACGGCGCCTTGCCGCTCGCCGCGATCTGACGATAGCTGGTCAGGTCGATGACGTTGCGGGGCGTCGTTATGTGTTTCTCAACCATGGTTGTTCCTCGCGGCTAACCCGCTACTTATCGCAGACAAGTTTCGCGCAAACGTTCAGCGCACCGCTCAAATTTTACCGGAGGAATTGGGGCGCGGCACACGCATCACAGCGCAGCCGCAATGACGATCTATTCTGCGACACCATCAGCCTTGTCTTGGCGAACGGCGTAAGGTCTCGGTCACTATTTCGAAAGCGCTGGGCCGGCTCACAGCCACTTCTTCCACTTGAAGATCCAGTACGGGACGATCGCCGCGAACAGCATCATCACGATCGCCATCGGATAGCCGTGCGTCCATTCGAGTTCCGGCATCACCTTGAAATTCATGCCGTAGATCGAGGCGATCAGCGTCGGCGGCATCAGGACAACGGCCATGACCGAAAACAGCTTGATGATGTTGTTCTGCTCGAGATTGACGACGCCAAGCATGGCGTCGAGCACGAAGGTGATCTTGCTGGAGAGATAGGAGGCGTGGTCGGTCAGTGAGGCGACGTCACGCTGCATGGTCTTGAGCTGCTCGCGCATGTCCTTGGACCATTTCACACCTTCGACCACCGCAGACAGGAATGTGACGACACGGCCGATCGACACCAGGCTCTCGCGAACCTTGGAGGTCAAATCGCCCTTGCGGCCGATCGAGATCAGGATCTGCGAATATTGCTTGGCGTGGCCGTGGCGCTCGCTCTCCGGCTCGAAGATGTCGTGGCTGACCTGGTCGATCTCCATGCCGCAGCGTTCCAAGATGTCGGCGCAGCGGTCGATCACGGCGTCCAGGAGTTCCATCAGCACCATTTCGCCGGTAATCGCGGGGGTGCAGGACCGAGCCAGCTTGGCCTCGACCAGGGCGAACGGCTTGGGCTGGTCGTAGCGCACCGTGACCAGCCGGTGGTCGCCGAGGATGAAGGTGACCGCCGTGGTCCGGGGCATGTCGGTATCCGAGTGGCACATCAGCGTCGCAGTCATGTAGCGTGCGCCGTTCTCGATATAGAGGCGGCTGGAGATCTCGATCTCCTGCATGTCCTCGCGGGTCGGGATTGCGATCCCCAGCAGCCGTTCAACGGCCTTGTCCTCGGCGGCGGTTGGATTGACCAGATCGACCCAGACTGCGTGCTCCGGCACCGCCGCGAGATCGTCGACCACGGCCTTCTTCAGGGAGGAGTCGGAGGGAACAAACACAGAAAACATGAACAACTCCAGCAGAGGGCCTGCGACAGAATGACAGCCCTTAGCGCGATTCTGACAAGTTCATGATGACAACCACATTAACGGTGCGTTTGCATTTGTGGCGGCGACGCGACCTAACTGTGGCGATAAATCGACAGCTGTGCTTTTCGCGCCAAAGAACCAGCCCACAGACGGAAAATTTGCGGCAAAAAAGCCACAGGTTGGGTCTCGCAGCGCGGGATAAGCCCCTCAATGCTGGAATTGTGGCAGATTTCAACGATAATGAAAGCAACGGAGTCGAAGGGCCTTGGGTGCTATGCTTGAGGACCTGCGCGGTATTGTTTTGATTGGAACCAAACCATGTCGTCGCTGAAGGTTATGTTCGGAATTGTGGCTGCCGGCTTCATGCTGTCAGGCTGCATGCAGGGCACGCATTACGAAGCCACCAACACCCAGAATTTCAAGCCGAAGGACAAGGAACTGCTTGCCAAGATCCGGTACGAAAATACGCCGGTCGCAGAGCCGTTCCGCCGTGCCATCGTCGATTACCACCGCAAGGAATCGCCGGGCACGATCGTGGTCGATTCCGACAATCATTACCTCTATTACGTCATGGATGGCGGTAAGGCGATCCGCTACGGCATCACCGTGGGCGAAGAGGCCATGGCCTGGTCCGGCATCGCCAAGGTCGGCAGCATGACGGAATGGCCAGCCTGGCACCCGACTCCCGGCGAGATTTCGCGTCTGGGCGTGCCGACCTTCGTCGCTCCCGGCCCTGACAATCCGATGGGCTCACGTGCGATGTATCTCTATTCAGGCGGCAAAGACACGCTGTTCCGCATTCACGGCACCAACCAACCGGAATATATCGGCGCCTCGATCTCCTCGGGCTGCATCCGCCTGACCAACGAGGACGCCATCGACCTCTACAATCGCGTGAAGGTCGGCACCATCGTCGTGGTGCTCGAGCCGAAGCACGGCGACTCGCCCTACAATTCGCGCCTCGCGCTTCAGGGCGGCGGTTTCCAGAGCAGCAATTGACTGCGTCTGAAGTTTCTTCGAAAGCGCCGGTTTTACCGGCGCTTTTTTGTTATCGGCTTACTCTTGCCGGAGTCCGCTGTTGGCTTCTCCGCCGGCGCGACGGGGTTCTCCTGATCGTCGGGCCCATCCTTGGCGCTCTCCGGCTTGGCGGCGACCTCGCGTGGCGGCGCCTCCTCAGGGCGCTCCGCCGGCAGCAAGGGCGCGATCTGCGGTAAGGGATCCCAAACGTTCCATTGGCAGATCCGGTAGTCGTTGCGCCGCTGCGCCAGGTCGAGATGGACGTGGTCCTCATGGTACCAGTCCGAACCCGGGCCGAGCACAGTGGAGAAACGCGAGCAGACCGAATGCAACACGCGCTCACGCACTTCACGGGGTATCGTCCGGTCGGTCAGGCCGATCGTCTGCCCGTTGGCGAGCTTGAGGGAGCGCACGTCGAGTGCGTTGGCCTTGCCGTGCTCGGACAACAGCGCGCCGGCGACGCGGTTGCGGCCGCGGCACTCAAAACTGTCGAAGTTGTCGAGGTCGGTGATGGTCGAGCCGAGGCTTGCGGCCAGCGGCACCATGTCGGTGCGCACCCAATCGGCGATCGCTGACGCCATGGTGCAGCGGAGGATCGCCGCCGGCTTGACGGCGACCTTGCGCTTGTCCGGCAGCACGATCGCTTCCAGCCGCACCAGATCCACACCACCGCAAGCCCCTGGGCCGCGGATGTCGGGAATGGATGGAGCGATCGCGATCTCTTCAGTCAGCGCGAGGCGGCACGCCGAGAGCTGCTTCTCGGGCTGCGGCGCAGCCTCGGCCGGCTTATCGGCGCCGGACTTGTCCGGAGAAGCTTTCTCAAGGGAAGGCTTGCCGTCGGCCTCCGGCGCGCCCCCGTCCGTCGCCTTCGGAGCTTCCTCGGGGCGGGGCTTTGGTAGCGGTATCTTGGTGGCGTGAACGCTTCGGTGTGGTCGTGGAGTCCCAAAACCGAAGATATCGAGCGGTGCACCATGGGTTCGCGCATTTACGGGCTCGGTCAGCGCAAGAGACAGGCCGAGCCCAGCGGTAACCATTGCCGCGCCGGCGGACATATTGCCGCGACAAGACCATTTGCGGCGAAAGTCCGGCAGGCTAAAACTCATGACAATTCTTTGGCCCTGCGCTGAGAGCGACAAAGCGCCCAGCGACTTCTCGGAGGAACGTCTGAATGCTCGGTTTGATGCAAGATTGGCCCCTGCTCTGCCACCGGATCATCGAACACGCCGCCAGGATTCACGGCAAGCAGGAGGTTGTCACGCGATCGGTCGAGGGACCGATCCATCGCACCACCTACGCCGAAATCCACAGACGCGCGCTCAAGGTCTCGCAGATGCTGGAGCGCGACGGCATCAAGCTCGGCGACCGCGTCGCCACGATCGCCTGGAACACCTGGCGCCACCTCGAAGTCTGGTACGGCATCATGGGCATCGGCGCCATCTGCCATACCGTCAATCCCCGGCTTTTCCCCGAGCAGATCGCCTGGATCATCAACCATGCGCAGGACCGCATCGTGATGGTCGACCTCACCTTCGTCCCCGTGCTGGAAAAGCTCGCCGACAAGCTGCCAAGCGTCGAACGGTACGTCATCCTCACCGACAAGGCCCATATGCCCGAGACCACGTTGAAGAACGTCGTCGCCTACGAGGACTGGATCGCCGAGGCCGACGGCAAATTCAAATGGAAGGACTTTGACGAGAACACGGCGGCCGCAATGTGCTACACGTCAGGCACGACGGGCGACCCGAAGGGTGTGCTGTATTCGCACCGTTCCAATGTGCTGCACGCGCTGATGGCCAACAATGTCGATGCGCTCGGCACCAGCGCCTCCGAAACAATGCTGCCGGTGGTGCCGCTGTTCCATGCCAACAGCTGGGGCATCGCCTTCTCCGCGCCGTCGCAGGGCACCAAGCTGGTGATGCCCGGACCCAAGCTCGACGGCGCCTCGGTGTATGAGCTGCTCGCCACCGAGAAGGTGACGCACACCGCGGGCGTGCCGACGGTGTGGCTGATGCTGCTTCAGCACATGAGCGCCAACAATCTGAAGCTGCCGGATCTGAAGATGGTGATCTGCGGCGGCTCGGCGATGCCCCGCTCGATGATCAAGGCCTTCCTCGACATGGGCTCGAACGTCCGCCACGCCTGGGGCATGACGGAGATGAGCCCGATCGGCAGCGTCTCGGCGTTGAAGCCGCCGTTCAGCGATGCGACCGGCGATGCCAGGCTCGATGTCCTGCAAATGCAGGGCTACGCGCCCTTCGGCGTCGAAATGAAGATCACGGACGATGCCGGTGCGGAGCTGCCCTGGGACGGCAAGACCTTTGGCCGCCTCAAGGTCTCCGGTCCCGCGGTCGCCAAAGCCTATTACCGGGTCGACACTGACATCCTCGATGAGGAGGGCTTCTTCGACACCGGCGACGTCGCGACCATCGACGAGGGCGGCTATATGCGGATCACCGACCGCTCCAAGGACGTCATCAAGTCAGGCGGCGAGTGGATCTCCTCGATTGACCTCGAGAACCTCGCGGTCGGCCATCCGGCCGTCGCGGAGGCCGCTGTGATCGGCGTCTTCCACCCCAAATGGGACGAGCGGCCGCTGCTGATCGTGCAGCTCAAACAGGGTCAGCAGGCCACGCGCGAGGACATCCTGAAATACATGGACGGCAAGATCGCCAAATGGTGGATGCCCGACGATGTCGCCTTCGTCGATGGGATCCCGCATACCGCGACCGGCAAGATCCTGAAGACTGCGCTCCGCGACCAGTTCAAGGAGTATCGCTTCCCGAACGCGGCGGCGTAGCAATCGTAACCAGACTTCATGCCCGGGCTCGTCCCGGGCATCCACGTCCTGGCCGCAGGAAAGAAAGGCGTGGATGGCCGGGTCAAGCCCGCCTACGACGATCCAGGCGCTTGTGGAACTCTTGAATTTGCTCCCGTGGCGTGGTCTCAACGGCTGAGTGTCGCGCAAATCGGCCGGCACCGCCCCACGACCCCGGCAGAGCTCACCCGATGGCCCGCAGGTTTTCCGCTCCCTATCAATCGGAGCCCGTGTCCAGCCTCGCGAGCTGGGCGCGCAATCTGGCCGTGTTCGCGGCGGTAACGGTGGTGGTGTCGATCATCATCGTTCGTTTCGACTTCCTGGAGATGAAGCCGGCGCTGGCCACCTTCTTTGGCGGGCTCGCGATCGCAGGACTGTCCATCCTGCTCGGCCTCGCCGGCTTTGCCGCGATCTGGCAGAACGGCTCGCGCGGCATGGCGCGCATCCTGCTCGCCTTCCTGATCGACGGGGCGATCCTCGCCTATCCCGCTTATCAGGCGATGCTCTATCGCAAGCTGCCTCATATCTACGATATCACCACCGACCCCATAGACCCGCCGCGTTTCGATGCGCTGTCGCGCCTACGCACCGGCGACGGTACCAACACCGCCGTTTATGCCGGTCTCTATTCGGCCGAGCAGCAGCGCCGGATCTATCCCGATATCGAGCCGGTCGAGCTCGAGATTCCTGTCGACCGCGCCTATGCGATCGCGCGCCAGTTGGTCATCAAGCGCAAATGGACCGTCATCGACGAGCGCGAGCCGCAGCCGCCGCGCCGCATCGGCCGCATCGAGGCGGTGGCGCGCACGCCGATCATGGGCTTGCGCGAGGACGTATCGATCAGGGTCGCGCCCGACGGGGACGATTCCCGGGTCGATATCCGCTCCGCCTCGCGCTATTTCGACAGCGATCTCGGCAGCAACGCCGCGCGCGTGACCAAATTCATCGACGACCTCAACACCGCAGCCGATGCCGATGCGCTCAAGCCGGCGAAGAAGACCCCCGTGGCGCCGCCGAAGGCGCCCGCGAAAACGGTGAAGAAGTGACGCGATAGCGTCATCCCGGGGCGCCGCAAAGCGGCGAACCCGGGATCTCGCGCCGCAATCTGGGTTCCGGGTTCGATGCTGCGCATCGTCCCCGAATGACGAAATCACGCCATCCGGTAGGTCCCGCCAATCACGGGATCGCCGTCCGTGGCCACGACGCCGCGGGCGACCAGGTCTTCCAGATGGGCCAGCACGGAATAACCAGCAGCCGTGGTCAGCCTCGGATCGATGCCGATATAGATGGCGCGCACCATGGTCGGAATATCGGTCTCCCCCTTGGCGAGGCGGTGCAGGATCGAGGCTTCACGCGCCTTGCGGTGGCGGATCAGGAAGCGCACGAAGCGCTGCCCCTCGGGGATCTCCGGGCCATGGCCGGAGAAATACAGGTCCTCCTCGCGCGCGGCGAGCCGGTCGAGCGAGTCCATGTAGTCGATCATCGAGCCGTCGGGCGGCGCCACGATCGAGGTCGACCAGCCCATCACGTGGTCGCCAACAAAGTTGAATTTTCGCTCGGGCCAGGCAAAGGCAAGGTGGTTTGCGGTATGGCCGGGCGTGGCCACGGCCTCGAGCCGCCAGCCGGCGCCTTCGACGACATCGCCATGAGCGATCCTGATATCGGGCACGAAGTCTCGATCCGAGCCCGATTCCGGATTGTGCTTCTCGCTCTCGAAGCGCGGCCGCGAGGCGCGATGCGGGCCCTCGGCGTACACAGGCGCGCCGGTCGCCTGCTTGATGCGCGCCGTGTTCGGCGAATGATCGCGATGGGTGTGGGTGACGAAGATGTGGCTCACCGTCTCGCCGCGCACAGCATCCAGCAGCGCGGCCGCATGCGCCGCGTCGTCCGGACCGGGATCGATGATCGCGACATTGCCGGTGCCGACGATGTAGCTGACCGTGCCGGTGAAGGTGAACGGGCTCGGGTTGTTGCAGAGCACCCGCCGCACGCCGGGGCGGACTTCCTCGACGACGCCGGCCTTCAGAGGAAAGTTGCGGTTGAACGGGACGTCATCGTTGTCGGACATGGCAATTCCTGTGGCCGCGCTCTCTGCTGTCATACCCCGCGCAGGCGGGGTATCCAGTACGCCGCGGCGCCGGTGGCGAAGGCAAGGTCACTGGGATACTGGATCGCCCGCCTTCGCGGGCGATGACAGCGAAGTAAACTAGCCACGGGAAAGAACACCGTTCCTAGAAAAACGCCTGAATGCCCGTGATCGCGCGGCCCAGGATCAGGGCGTGGACGTCGTGAGTGCCCTCGTAGGTGTTGACCGTCTCGAGGTTATGGACGTGGCGCATCACGTGATACTCGATCGAGATGCCGTTGCCGCCATGCATGTCGCGAGCGGTACGGGCGATGTCGAGCGCCTTGCCGCAATTGTTGCGCTTCATGATCGAGATCATCTCGGGGGCGAACTTGCCTTCGTCCATCAGGCGGCCAACGCGAAGCGAGCCCTGCAGGCCGAGCGCGATCTCGGTCTCCATGTCGGCGAGCTTCTTCTGCACCAGTTGGGTCGCCGCGAGCGGCTTGCCGAATTGCTTGCGATCGAGCGTGTACTGGCGGGCGCGGTGCATGCAGTCCTCGGCGGCGCCCAGCGCGCCCCAGGAGATGCCGTAGCGGGCGCGGTTGAGGCAGCCGAACGGGCCCTTGAGCCCGGAGACGTTGGGCAGCAGCGCGCTTTCGGGCACCACAACGCCGTCCATCACGACCTCGCCGGTGATCGAGGCGCGAAGCGAGAGCTTGCCGCCGATCTTCGGCGCGGAGAGGCCCTTCATGCCCTTCTCCAGCACGAAGCCGCGGATCTGGTTGTCGTGCTCGGCCGACTTGGCCCAAACCACGAACACATCGGCGATCGGCGCGTTCGAGATCCACATCTTGCTGCCGGTCAGGCGGTAGCCATCCGAGACCTTCTCGGCGCGGGTCTTCATGCCGGCCGGGTCGGAGCCGGCGTCGGGCTCGGTCAGGCCGAAACAGCCGACCCACTCGCCGCTGGCAAGCTTCGGCAGATATTTCTTGCGCTGGTTCTCGTCGCCATAGGCGTAGATCGGGTACATCACCAGCGAGGACTGCACCGAGTTCATCGAACGATAGCCGGAATCGACCCGCTCGATCTCGCGCGCGACGAGGCCGTAAGCCACGTAGCTCGCATTGGCGCAGCCGTATTCCTCCGGCAGCGTGATGCCGATCAGGCCGAGCTCGCCCATCTCGTTGAATATCTCGCGGTCGGTCTTCTCTTCCAGATAGGCCTTGGTGACGCGCGGCAGCAGCTTGTCCTGGGCGTAAGCGCGCGCCGTGTCGCGCACCATGCGCTCGTCTTCGGTCAGCTGCTCGTCGAGCAGGAACGGATCGTCCCACTGGAAGGAAGCCGCAGCCGGCTTGTCCTTGGTCTGAGGGCGCACGCTCATGAAACGTCCTTTCGATCTGGTTCCGTCTAAAATTGCCCGACAAATTAAAGCGCCGCGGCAACAAGTGCAATTGCGTTAGCGTTAGCTTTCGAGCTGCTCGTTGGCGACGATCTCGATGCCGAAGCCCGACAGGCCCTTGTAGTCGTGCACCGACGAGGTGAGATGGCGGATCGAGGTGACGCCGAGATCACGCAAGATCTGCGCGCCGACACCGACCTCTCGCCACTGGCGGTTGCGGTCCGCTTCCGTCGCCGTCTCGTCAGGCAGCGGCGACACGGGAACGCCGGCGGCGCCATCGCGCAAGTACACCAGCACACCGCGGCCGGACTTTTTGAAGTGTTCGAGCACGGTCGCCATGCGCTTGTGGCCGGTGAAGGTGTCCTTGACGATGTTCGGCTTGTGGAAGCGGGTCAGCACGTTCTTGCCGTCACCGACGCCGTTGTAGACGAAGGCGACGTGGGCGATGGAATCGAACGGCGAGCGATAGGCATAGCCCTGCAGCGGGCCGATCGGGCTGTCGGTCGTGAAGGTCGAGACCCGCTCGATCAGCTTTTCGCGCGCCTGCCGGTAAGCGATCATGTCGGCGATGGTGACGTGCTTCAGCTTGTGCCTGGCGGCGAACTGGGCGACCTGCTCGCCCTTCATCACGCTGCCGTCGTCGTTCATCAGCTCGCTGATGACGCCGACCGGCGGAAGCCCTGAGAGCTTGCAGAGATCGACCGCGGCCTCGGTATGGCCGGAGCGCAGCAGCACGCCGCCGTCCTTGGCGATCAGCGGGAAGATGTGACCGGGCCGGGCGAAGTCGTTGGCGCCGGCGTTGGGATTGGACAGCGCCCGGCAGCAGGAGGCGCGCTCCTCGGCCGAGATGCCGGTGCCACCATCCGGCTTATAGTCGATCGAGACCGTGAACGCCGTGGTGTGGGCGGAATCGTTGTGGGCGACCATCGGATCGAGCCGCAGCCGGCGCGCATCCTCGGTCGTGATCGGCGCGCAAACGATGCCGGAGGTGTGGCGGATGATGAAGGCCATCTTTTCCGCCGTACAGAATGAAGCGGCGACGATCAGATCGCCCTCGCCCTCGCGGTCCTCGTCGTCAGTCACGACGACGAGTTCGCCCCGGGCAAAGGCCTGCAAGACTTCCTGGACGGTATCGGGCATTTCCCAATCTCTTGATGGTGTGGACGGGAGGCTTAGCCGGACTCCGAACCATGCGCTAGTGCCCCGGCCGCAACCGCATATGCCGCCCGGTATCGGCCTCGAGCCTTGTGCTGCGGATACCAGCCATATAGGCGTGGCCGGGGCGCGCGGAAGGTCCGAACCTTGCCCTGACCAGACCCGCCCCGCGCCGAATGGAGCTGTGCAATCCCCGGCAATGGGGTAGTCAGGATCGCGACTGCCGGGCAAACTGCGCCAAGCATGAAACGGGCAAGCACGAGATGAGATTCGTCGTTCCACTCCTCGCGGGCCTCCTGTGGCCGATCGTCCTGGTCACGCCAGCGCTCGCACAGAGCAAGGTCGGGATTGAGCAGACCTTCGCCGATTCGCTAACGG
Source organism: Bradyrhizobium sp. Ghvi (assembly GCF_900115265.1). Lineage (GTDB taxonomy): Bacteria > Pseudomonadota > Alphaproteobacteria > Rhizobiales > Xanthobacteraceae > Bradyrhizobium. Next base: position 88,154 of record NZ_FOVU01000007.1, read on the forward strand.
CCATGCCGAAGGAGGATCTCGCCGTCGCCGGGGGCTTCTATGTGCCGGCCTATTCCAGCGTCGCGATGAGCCAGGGCAAGCTGCGGGTCGATTTCTCGGTGACGCTGAGCGTCCACAACGCTTCGGAAACGCAAGCGCTGGTGGTCAGGCGCATCGCTTATTTCGACACCGCCGGCAAGCAGGTCGAGAGCTATCTGAAGGCACCGGTCGCGGTGAAGCCGCTCGCGACCATCTCGATCTTCGTTCCGACCGACGACGTGCGCGGCGGGACCGGCGCCAATTTCATCGTCGACTGGGCCGCCACGAGCGAGATCGCCGAGCCTGTCGTCGAGGCCCTGATGGTTGGCGGCGTCGCCAATGCGCATTACGCTTTCATCAGCCAGGGACGTCCGACCAGAACGGTCGGGAAGAAGTAACGCAGGCCGAAGCGGCTGGGATCTAGGACGACGATCAGCCACGGCATCAAGCGAGCGCTGTCGCGGCCGCGGATCGAAAACACGAAAACAACCCCATGCACAGTAGCCAAACGTGCAAAATCATCGAGAAATTGATCCCTCACAGCACGGATGCGGATTTTACGAATTTTGTTTGACGCGTCGGGCAAAACACTGGCATGATGGCATCACCGAAATCGCGGCGCCCCGTCGGCATCCAGGCCGGCCGCTCAATAAAAAAAGAGGAACGCTCCCATGACGTCCAGCTTCGATTTCGCCCCCCTGTTTCCCGCAGGGCTGCCGGCCCCTTCTGCACGCTGGACGGGCCTTGCCAAATACAGCTTTGTCGGCGGCAACAACGATTCCGAGCAGGTGCCGCTTGAGGAGCTGATCGAGGCAGCCAATGAGGCCCTGCGGCGAGAGGGCCGGTCGCTCGCAACTTACGGCCTGGCGCATGGGCCCCAAGGTTACGTGCCGTTGCGCGAATTCCTCGTGACGAAACTGAAGCGCGATGCCGGCATTAGCTGCACGGTCGACGACCTCATGATCGTCTCTGGCTCGCTCCAGGCGCTCGACCTCGTCAACAACACATTGCTGGCGCGCGGCGACACCGTGATCATCGAGCAGGAAACCTATCAGGGAGCGCTGCAGCGGCTGACGCGGCTGGGCGTCAACACCGTCGGCGTTCCGCTCGACGAGGACGGCATGCGCATGGATGCGCTCGCCTCTACGCTTGCCGATTTGAAGGGGCGCGGCATCCGGCCGAAATACATCTACACCATCCCGACCGTGCAGAACCCGACCGGCAGCATCATGCCCGAAAGCCGCCGCGCCGAATTGTTGCGGCTGTCGGCTGAATATGGCGTGCCCATCTTCGAGGACGATTGCTATGCCGACCTGGTCTGGTCGGGACACCGGCCGCCGGCGATCTACGCGATGAGCCAAAATGGCGGCGTGATCCATATCGGCTCGTTCTCGAAGTCGATCGCACCGGCGCTGCGCGTCGGCTTCATCGTCGCGCCCTGGGATGTGATGTCTCGGATGCTGGCGCTGAAGACGGATGCCGGTTCCGGCGCGCTGGAACAGATGGTGCTGGCCAGCTATTGCCGGCCGCATTTCGCAAGCCATGTGCCTGTTCTGACCAAGGCGCTGCGCACCAAGCTCGATACGTTGATGGAAGCGCTCAACGAACAGTTCGGGACTGCGGCCGAGTTTAGGGAGCCCAAGGGCGGCATCTTCCTGTGGGTGAAGCTGCCCGACCAGGTCGATACGCTCAAGCTTTACCAGGCTGCGCTTGCCTCCGGAGTCTCGATCAATCCGGGACCGGAATGGTCGACCAACAAGGGCTATTCGGGCTCCCGCCTGCGACTGTGCTTTGCGAGCCCGTCGCATCAGCAGATTCGCGAGGGCGTCGCCGTACTGGCCGAGGTCTGCCGCAAGGAGTTCGGCGTGCCCGCGCGCAGCGCCAATGTGGAGAAGCGGGCCTAAGCCGCCTGGGGCTGGCTGCCATGGATCGCGGAGGCCAGCCGCAGCAGCAGCACGATCGAAACGTTGCCCTTGCCGGCTTCGATCTGGGCGATGTAGCGCTCTGAAATCCCGGAACGACGGGCGAGCTCCCGGCGCGACAGCTCGCAGCGCGCGCGCGACGATCTCAACCGCTCGCCCAGTTCGGCCAGAAACGCGGTCTCGGAATAAGGCGGTACGGCACAGCTCCCCGGCAGCACCTCGCCCGCGAAATCCATCACTTGATTCAGCATCGCTCTCACCACGTTCGCCTTCGGGATCGCCATCTTACCCCCGACCCGCACGGCCTCATTGACGCGGATCAAATTCACGCGTGATTGGCGGCTGGCGTGGACGATCGCGACGGGGATGCTACACTTGGAATTCCTCAAGGCGGGGCCTTTTGAAACATGACGGGTTGCTTGAGCCGCTGGACTGCGGCGGCGGTGCTTTGGTTTGCGTTCACGTCCCTCGGGCGTGCCGAGACGCTCGCGGCGACGGTCGAGCAGTGGGGCTTGCTCGGCTCATGGGCGGTCGATTGTGCCGTCCGGCCTGACCGCAACAAGGGTGCCCTGCTCACCTACGAAATCCGGAAGGACGGCCGGGTGATGTACCGGCGCGATTTCGGTGACGTCAAGGATGAGAACGAGGTGGTGTCCGCCAGCGTCAACGCTGAAGGCCTGCTCAACGTGATGGTCTACTTCCCATCGCTCCGGCAGACACGCGAATTCGGACTGATGCTGACCGAGAACGGCAGCCTGCGCGCGATCTACAATCGCGACGAGCGCGGCGCGTACTCGATCAAGGACGGCAATTACGCCAAGACCGGCGCACCAACACCTCCGCAGCAACGCTGCGATTAGCAATCGCCTCGAGCCTGAATATCCATTCAGAATTCTCTTCCCGTTCCCCAGGGAACGTTCATGCGAATGCGCGGTTTAAATTTGCATTCGATTGGAGGAGGACATCATGAAGAAGCTTGGTTATGTCGTTGCCGCTCTGGGTGCGCTCGCGGTTGCGGCGCCGACGCTCGCAAGTGCAGAGACTGTGATCGTCAGGCACGGCCATCACGGCCCGTACGGCGCCCGCGCCGAATTCCGCGAGCATCGCGACTATGGCTGGCATCGCGGCTGGCACCATCACGACCGCGTCGTGGTGATCAAGCACGGTCATCGCCACATGGACTACTAATGCGCAACGCAAACTGAAATGGCCCCTCGCGGGGCCATTTCTGTGCGTTCAAACGGGTAGAGAGGACATGTACTCATGAATCCGCTAGGTCCGCTCTACCTCCAATGGCGCCCGAACAGCGGACATCGATTTACGTCGGCTGTGGGCCAACAAGTGACTATAAGCTCGTTTATTCGACCACCTCGTCGGCGGTCAGGAGCAGCTCATTTGGAACGGTGAGGCCAAGCGCCTTGGCGCTCTTGAGGTTGATGACGAGATAAAATTTGGTCGGTTGCTCGACCGGGATGTCCCCGGGTCTTGCGCCCCGCAAAATTTTGTCAATGACCTCGGCGGCGCGCCTGAACAAATCCGGGTAGTTTGGTCCATAGGCCATGAGCGCTCCGGCTCGGGCTGTTTCGCTAATTGAGGCCGTCGTCGGTAACTTGGTAGCCAGCACGAGTGAAGCGACGCGGGGGCGATTGCCATCTATTAGGCCAGCATCCGCGAGATAAACGGCATCAGCCTGATTTTTGAAGGCATCAAAGGCAGGCTCTAGATCGGCAGCTACATGAATGCCCCGCCTGACGAGCGTGATCCCAAATTGGCGAGTAGCAGTCTCAACATTATCGGCTTCGCGCACGCTTGGGGGATAGTTCGCATCAAACAGGATTCCTAAACTTCTGAGACCTGGAACGATCTGGCGAAGAAGTTCAACTCGCTTGCTTCCGATTTCGGCTTGTTGAACCGACATTCCAGTCACGTTGCCCCCCGGGTGCGCGAAATCAACAATGAGCCCAGCCGCTACTGGGTCAACCGCGGGCACGAAAACAATAGGAATTGAAGCAGTCGCCTGTTTCACCACGACCGCAGCGCCTCCGTAGGTTGAAATCAGGTCAACCTTCTTGCTGACTAGCTCTGCGGCAATTTCGACGACACGCTCTCGGCGTCCCTCGGACCACCGATACTCGACTTGGAGCGTGCGGCCCTCAATCCAGCCAAGTTGGCCAAGCCGCTCAACAAGAGCGGCTTGCCAGGGACCAAACGCCGCCGGCGTATTTCCAATGAGTGCAATCGTCCGAAGCGGCAGCTGCGCTCGAGCCTCGGTCGCCCATATCGCGGAAGTTCCAAGAAGCCAAATGAAGTCTCGGCGTTTCATTGCGCCCCCCGCATTTTGCAAGAGTGCGAAATTATTCCAAAGCGGACCGGGCCAAGCCGCTTGCCAGCCAAGTACCGAATTCAATCGCTTCCTCTCGCATTATCCTCCCGGTCGGGAAGGTCCGCAACGGATCAATCGCGACGGCTGGCCCGGTTTAACTGTGGGATGCGGCAGCGACCGGCCAATTCCCGACTCATGCAGCGCAGCGTCCAAGGCCTTGCGAGCCAAGGTCAGGCTGCGCTTAGAGGGAAGCGCTCAACCTTGCGGCCCTGGCGCAATTCGATTTCAGCGCCCCGGCAGAGCGGATAGTCCGTCAGAACCGGGCGGATCGCATCAAAGAGCGCGCGGGCGTTTGGGCCGTAAAGGAAGAGCTGCACATTTTCCGGACCGTGCTCGTGACCGTCGAGTTCGCCCGCATCCATCTCGTCGAGCCGTCGTTCGAGCCTGACCTCAAGTGTGTGCAGATCGCATTGCGCATAGATCTCGGCGGGAAGGCCGATGCCATCCAGCGTGACGAGCACGGTGCCGTTGGGCTTGCGCTTGACGGGTTGCTTGGCGGGTTTCGGAGCCGCGCGCGGCGTCGGCGGCGCCTCGGTCTGGAGCAAGGCGGCGGCGCGTGCGCGCAGCGCGTCGGCTTCAGTGGCGCGGTCCAGGGCCTCGAGCGCGTCGGCCTCGTTGCTCAGCTTTTCGGCAAGCTTCTCTCTGTTGGCGTTTGGAAGCGCCTCCATGACGGCGCGGGCGCGGCCGAACCACTTGAGCGCTGCTTCCTTATCGCCCGCATCGCGGCGGATTTCACCCTGTGTGCCAAGGGCGTGGGCGAGAAACTCGCCGCCGACCGGGGTCAGGATTTCGACCGCGCGGTCGGCCTCAGTCCGGGCGCGCGCGAAATCGCATTGGCGGCGGTAGACACTGGCGATGTTGTTGTGCAGGTTGCCCCGCTGCGTCGTCGTCGTTTTCGGATCGCGCTCGCGCGCCTCGCGCACTTTTTCGTACCATGCGAGCGCCTCTTCGAGCCGGTTCGCCCGGCTCGCCAGTACGCCGAGATTGAGCCATGCGGTCGCGGCCTGGTTGCTGTGGTCTTTCGCGGCGAAGATGTCCGCGGCCTCGCGGAACGCCGTCGATGCGCCGTCCGGGTGGGACCTGAGGATGGCGTTGCCGAGATCGAGCAAGGCGTGAGCGAGCAGCAGCTCCGGGCCCGAGCCGCGGGTCAGGTCAATCGCCTCGCGCAGCACGACCGCCGCTTCGGCCGAGAAGCCGAGACGCGCGAGGCAGCGGCCAGCGCGCCAAAGCCGGCCGCGCACTGCCTCGGCATTGCGACGGGTCAGGGCGACAGCTTGCTGGCAATAGGGCAGCGCGCGGCGATTTTCGTTTCGGTCCATGAGCGCATCTGCGATCACGTCGACGCTCTCCAGCGTCCGGCTCGGCTCAGTGAGGCTCTTGAGGACCGCCATTGCCTTGGCGGCGCGCTTTCCCATCGCCCCGCTTTGGCCGGACACGGCGTGGCATGTTGCCGCCGCGAAATGCGCGGCGGCCTTCATTTCGCGGGCGTCGGTATCGTCGCGCGTTGCCAGCTGGGTCAGGATGGCGTCGAAGACGTCGATCATCTTCGGATTGCCGGTGCGCGCTTCGCGAAGACCGAGCTCCAGCGCGGCCGCGCAATCGACGAACATGGCATCCACTGCGCGCGCTCCTGTTCCCGCGACGGAGAATTACGCCGATCTTGGCATTCGCGCGTCAATCATGGATCAGGCAAAACGCTAAAATTTGAATGTTAGGCCGGCTTCGGGTCACAAGCTGCAATGCTCTGATCAAGCTGCTTGCCCCCAAAGCCGACATCGGCGCCTTTATGAGTAAACGCCCTAGTCCCAGTCTGGCGCGAACCCGGGATTGACGCACCGCCTGTCCTTCGGCAGCGCGGCGATCTTCTTGCGGTCGGCATCATCCAGCTTGATCTTCAGCGCATCCCAATTGGCCTGTTGGCTCTCGCGGCGTGACGCCTTCGGAATCGCGGCGACGCCGTCCTGGTCGAGCAGCCATTTCAACGCCACTTGCGCCGCGCTCGCATTATGCCTGGCGCCGATCTCGGCGAGCACCGGGTCGGAGGCAAAACGCCCTTGCGCAAGTGGGCAATAAGCAACGAGCGGAATCGACCTGGCGCGGAGATAGGTCAGGACTTTCGATTGATCCAGCATGGCGTGATATTCGACCTGGTTGCAGGCGATCGGCGCCTTGATGTCCTCGACCGCGATCCTGAGCAGCGCCGTGGTGAAATTGGCAACGCCGATCGCTCGCGTCCGCCCCTCCTCCTTCAGCTTCATCAGGGTCTCGAACACGGCACCCCAGTTCGCCGATTTCGACGGCCAGTGCACCAGATAGAGATCGACGTGGTCGAGCCTGAGCTTCTTCAGGCTGGCATCGAAGGCGCGACGGATCGCATCCGGCGTCAGATTGTCGTGCCAGACTTTTGTGGTGACGTGCAGCTCGCCGCGCGGCAGGGAGGCAGCCGCCAGCGCGGCGCCGATGGCCTCCTCGTTGGCGTACATTTCGGCGGTGTCGATGTGGCGATAGCCGATCGACAGCGCGGTCTCTACCGCGGCGCGGCAGACGTCGCCCTGCATCCGGAAGGTGCCGAGGCCGAGCTTGGGCATGCTGATGCCCTGTGTTTTCAGATTGTCCATTGAACAGGCTCCTGAAGGCATTTCAGCCCGCCGGATGCGCGCGGCATGCCGCGAGAGCAGGCTCTTCGGTCATGGAAAAGAGGTGGCGGGTGCAGGTATCATAGCGCGGCGGGGATAGCGCGGCTAATCAAGATCGGGTTAGCGCGGTCGGGTTTGGCTTTCGCCCCAACGGTGGACGGTTTTGCGACGTGGGGGTGACGGCCTCGGACTGGACTAATGCTTCCAGTTGCAGATGCCACCGGAACGGCACGGCCAGGTCTGGATGCGCGTATCCATGGCCTGCGCATTGAGCGGATTGCCGTGGCGATGCGCAAGCTTGGTGCGGGCCGCGCCACGCGGCTGCACCCTCTTCGTGTGAGCGACCTTCGGCTCGGACTCGTGCACGCGCTCGGCCGCGACCTTCTTCGGCACGTCGAGCGGTTCGGCACGCGCTTGCGCCTCGTTACCGCCCTTCGCCTCTAGCGCAACGGGAGCGAAATGCGTTTCGGGACCGAGCCGCTTCGGCGACAGCACGGCCTTGGAGAGATCGAGACCGAGATATTCGTCAGGCTTGTAGTCGTCAGCGCGCGCAACGCCGGCCCATGCAAGCACGAGGGCAATTGCAACTGCAAAAGGAACGCTTTTCAGGACCACGGACGCCTCCTGAAATTGATTGTTAAAGAGTAATTTACTCCTATCTAGGAGGCGTCGCGCGCAATTCCAGCGGTCAGTTGCGGCCGTGGTTAAGAAGTTTGGCGGTGTCAGGCGACCTTTCGCGTCGCCCCCGCCCCATCCAGGAACCCCATCAGACGGTTGCGGATGATGTGTTCCGCCTCGGTCATGATGCGGTCCACGAGTTCCTTGCAGGTGGGAATGTCGTGGATCAGACCCGCGACCATGCCGCAGCTCCAGGCGCCGGCATCCATCTGCCCCTCCAGCATGATCTTGGGATAGACGCCCGCGACCTGGTCGTGAATGTCGTCGATCGTGAGCTTGTCGCCCTTGGCATGCTCGATCTCGAGCAGGCGATCGACATTGGCGTTCTTCAGCACACGCTCGGTGTTGCGCAAGGCCCGCATGATCAGCCGCGTGTCGAGCTCGGTCGCCGCGACCAGCGCGTTCTTCACATTCTGATGGACGGGTGCTTCCCTGGTCGCGATGAACCGCGTGCCCATGTTCATGCCTGATGCGCCCAGCGACAAGGCTGCGACGAGACTGCGCCCGTCGGCCATGCCGCCGGAGGCCACGAACGGGATCTTCAACTCCTCCGCCGCGCGCGGCAACAGGATCATGTTGGGAATGTCGTCCTCGCCAGGGTGGCCACCGCATTCAAAGCCATCGACGCTGACGGCGTCGCAGCCGATGCGCTCGGCCTTCAGCGAATGACGGACCGACGTGCATTTGTGGATGACCTTGATGCCGGCCGCCTTCAGCGCCGGCATGTAGGCTTCCGGACTGCGGCCCGCGGTCTCCACCGCCTTGATGCCGCCCTCGACGATCGCTGCGATGTATTCCGGATAAGGCGGTGCCGAGAAGGTCGGCAGGAAAGTGAGGTTCACGCCGAACGGCTTGTCGGTCATGTCGCGACAGCGCGCGATCTCCTTGGCGAGCAATTCCGGCGTCTTCTGCGTGAGGCCGGTGATGATGCCGAGCCCCCCGGCATTGGAGACAGCGGCCGCGAGCTCGGCAAAGCCGACGAAATGCATGCCGCCCTGGATGATCGGGTGCTCGATGCCGAACAGTTCGGTGATCGCGGTCTTCACTTACATATCCTCCCGGATTTTTGCTTGAAATCAGTCTAGCCGGACCTTTGCGCCGCAGTCACCATTTCTCGCCGAACGGGCGGATCTCCATCTCGAAGGTCCAGGCACTCCTGGGCTGCTGATAGAGCTGCCAATAGGAGTCAGCGACGGCCGACGGCGGCATCAGCAGATCGGGATTGTCCAGCGCGTTGGGCCCAAGCGCCTCGAGGCGGCGCTGCCGCACCCATTCGGTGTCGACGCCGGAATCGATGATGAGATGGGCGACGTGGATGTTCTTCGGCCCGAGCTCGCGCGCCATCGCCTGCGCCACCGCGCGCAGTCCGAACTTGGCGCTGGCAAAGGCGGCAAAGCCGCTGCCGCCCCGCAAGCTCGCGGTCGCGCCGGTAAAGAAGATGTTGCCGCCGCCTCGCGGCAGCATCAGCCGCGCCGCCTCGCGCCCTGCGAGGAAGCCGGAATAGCAGGCCATCTCCCAGACCTTGCGAAACACGCGCTCGGTGGTGTCGAGGATCGGGAAATTGACGTTGGCGCCGACGTTGAAGATGCAGACCTCGAGCGGCGCGTGCTTGTCGGCATCGTTCAGGAAGGAGATGACTTCCTCTTCCTTGCGCGCGTCCAGCGACCGCGCGTGGATTTCGCCGCCGGCGGTCTCGATGTCCTTCACCAGCGGGGCGAGCTTGTCGCCGTTGCGACGGCCCGCGTAGATCGAGAAGCCCTCGGCGGCGAATTTCTTTGCAATCTCGGAGCCGATGAAATCGCCGGCCCCGATCACGGCCACGGTCGCGTTTCGCTTGGGCAAAGTTGCCTCCTCCGATGGGAGCTTACGATGTGCCGAAGGCTATCGTTCTGAAATAGAACTGTCAAACTGAGCGGCGAAATGCTAGTTTACAGTGAAAATACCGCTGATCGTTCAAGTCAGTTCCTTTTTAGACTTACGGTGGAGAGGATCATGAAGTGGGATGCGCTGGAAGAAGAACCCTGCTCGCTGTCTCGCACCGTCGCCGTGGTCGGCGATCGCTGGACGCTCCTGATCCTGCGTGAGTGCTTCTTGCGCGTGCGCCGCTTCGAGGCATTCCAGTCGTCGCTCCAGATCACGCGGCATCTGCTGTCGGAGCGTCTGAAGAAGCTGGTTCGCCTCGGCATCCTCCGCCGCGTCCCCTATTGCGAGGCGCCGAAGCGCTATGAGTACATCCTCACGCAGAAGGGGCTCGACCTCTATCCTGTTATCATGGCGATGGTGCATTGGGGCGACATCCACATGGGCGACGAGCGCGGCCGCCCCTTGCTTCACGAGCACAAGAACTGCGGCAAGCTGTTCAATCCGGTGATGGTGTGCTCGGAATGCGGCGAGGTATTGCATGCCAAGCAGGTGCACGTGCATGCGGGGCCGGGGCGGCGGGGAGCTGACGCCGCCTAATGCCCCCGCGCCGGCGCGGCAAGATCGATCGGACGCAGCACGGCCGCAGTCGGGATCATCAGCACGGCAATGAGCGCGAGCGTCCAGAACACATCGATATAGGCGAGGAAATCGACCTGCTGCTGCAAGGTTCTGCCGACCCAGGCGACCGCCTGCGAGGCCGCATCGCTGGCATTCGAGCCTTGCGCCTGGAAATACCGCGTCATCGCATCAATGGTCTGCTGGTAGCCGAGGTCGGACGGTGCGGCGTGCTCGATCAGGCGGCTCTGGTGGAATTGCTGGCGCTGGGCGAGAAGCGTCTGCGCCAGCGCAACCCCCATCGAGCCACCGATATTGCGGCCGACATTGATCAGGGCGGAGGCCTGGTTGGTTTGCTCGGGTGGCAAGCCCTCATAGGATGCTGTCGTCACCGGAAGGAACAAGAAGGGAAGAGCGAACGCAAGATAGATCCGCGCCAGCGCGGCATAGCCGTAGGTGATGTCCGCGGTAAGTCCGGTCAGATGCCACATTGAAAGCGCGGCGACTGCAGCGCCGAACATGATCAGATATTTCGGCTGCACCATCGTGACCAGTCGTCCCGCCACCGGCATCAACATCATGGTCACGACGCCGCTCGGCGACAGCACGAGTCCCGCGAGCATCGCGGTGTAGCCCAGCTCGGTCTGCAGGAGCTGCGGCAACAGCTGCGTCGTTGAGATCAGCACTGCAAACGTGCCGAGCATGACCAGGAAACAGGACCCGAACTGCCACCTGCCGAGCAGGCGGATGTCGACGATGGGATCATCCCGCATCAACTCCCATGGGATCAACGCGAGCAGGCAGAAGGCGGAGAGCAGCGCGAAGAACACGATCATGTTCGAGCCGAACCAGTCGTTGCGCTGGCCTTCATCGAGCACGAATTCGAGCGCGCCGAGTCCGATCGCGACGAGCAGGAAGCCGATGTAGTCAACGCGCAGGCCCTTGCTCAGCAGCTTCTCCCTCTCCTCTTCCGCGCCCGACGGCTCCTTGACCAGCGTGCCGACCAGGAAGAGCGAGAGCAGCCCCATCGGCACGTTGATCAGGAAGACCCAGTGCCAGCTATAGGTATCGGTGATCCAGCCGCCGAGCGTCGGGCCGATCACCGGCGCGACCACGACGGCGACGCCATAGATGGCAAAGGCCTGGCCTCGCTTCTCCGGCGGGAACGAATCGGCAAGGATCGCCTGCTCGCTGGTGGCCATGCCGCCGCCGCCGAGGCCTTGCAGGATGCGGAACAGCACCAGCGCCTGCAGATTCCAGGCGAGGCCGCACAACAGCGACGCCACCGAGAATGTCGCCACGCACATCATGTAAAAGCGTTTGCGGCCGATGACGGTCGACAGCCAGCCGGAGATCGACAGCACGATGGCGTTGGCGACGAGATAGCTGGTGATGACATAGGTGCTCTCGTCGATGCCGACAGCGAGCCCGCCGGCGATGTGGCGTAGCGCGACATTGGCTATCGTGGTGTCGAGCACCTCCATGAAGGTCGCGATCGAGACCACGAAGGCGATGAGGTATGGATTGTGTCCGCCTGCGGCCGAACGTTCCGGCGACCAGCCTCCGGCGGACGCACCGTCTTGGGTGGCGTCGGTCATCGCACCTTGACCCAGGGCACGACCGACATGCCGGGACCGACAGGCAGATCGGCCGGCCAGTTGTCGACCACGATCTTCACCGGCACGCGCTGCACCACCTTGACGTAATTGCCGGTGGCATTCTCGGCCGGCAGCAGGCTGAAGGCGGTCCCCGAGCCCGGCTGCACGGAATCGACATGGCCGGTCAGCTTGCGTCCCGGATAGGCATCGATGCGGATTTCGACCGCCTGACCCGGCCGCATGTCATTGAGCTGGGTTTCCTTGTAATTGGCGACGATCCAGACGTCGTCGGGCACGAACATCATCAGGCTCTGCCCCGCGGTCACGAACGTACCTTTGGCGCCCGAGAGCTTGACGACGCGGCCGGATTGCGCGGCGACGACGCTCGTGTATTGCAGGTTCAACCGGGCCTGATCGAGCTGCGCCTGCGACTGTTGCAGCTGCGCCTTGGCGCCTTCGAGCTGGGCCTGCAGCGTCTTGATGCCGACCTGCGCGGCGATCACGGCGGTCTTGGCGCGTTCGGTGTTGGCTTGCTGGGCCTGAAGATCGGACCGGGTCTGCTGCTGACGCTGCACGGTGCCGGCGCCCTTCTCGACCAGATCCTGTGCGCGGTTGAACTCCTCCTGCGAGAACTGGAGCTGCGCCTGCGCCTGCTCGAGCTGCGCCTGGGCCTGCTTGATCTGCTCCTGCTGGGAATCGATCTGCGCCTCGACATTGCCGATGTTGGCCTTGGAGACTTCGACCTGCGCATTGGCCTGATCGACGGCGATGCGATAGTCACGCTCGTCGATTTTGGCGAGGAGATCGCCGGCGTTGACATGCTGGTTGTCGGTAACAGGGACATCGGTGACATAGCCGCCGACTTTCGAGGCCACCGAAAAGCTGCGCGCGGCGACGAAGGCGTCGTCGGTGGACTCATAGTGACGGACCTCGAGCCAATAAAGCAGACCGCCGGCCAGGGCGGCGATCAGCGCGATTGCGCCGATGCTCGCCAGCAGCCAGTGCTCGCGAAGTCGATCGCGCAGCGACGGCGCCTTGTCCGATTTCCCGGACTGTTCTTTGGCCTGGTGCTTGGGGTCGGGCGAATTCCTTGGAGCTTCCACCTTCTGAGGCTGCTCCGCGGAAGGCCCACGCTCCCGGGTTTGAGCATCCACTGCGAACACCTCTATCGGGATTTTTCGGCAAACGGCTGGCCTGCGCACATGCCGGGGGCCTAACCGCAGCCCTGAAGCATGGTTCCGGGTCCTGGGAGCACCGCCGCCATTTGTGATTGCATTGCGCAAAAAAGAAGCGCGGCGCTGTCGGCGCCGCGCCTCACCAATGCCCACACACCATCAGTGCGTGTTCGTCTTTTGCCACTTCTCGAGATCGGGCTTCACCTTGTCCGATCCCTGCTCTTTCTCCGGGGTACCTTTCCAGGGCGTGTCCGTCTGCCTGTGCGAACCCCAGTCACTCCGATCCCGGGGATCATCGTTGGGCCGTTCTTTGCTCATCGATCTCTCTTTCTGCAAGAACGTCAGGCGACGGGAACACCGTAATAGGCGTTGATGCCGCGCAGCGCGGCGTCGTCGCCCCAGTTCCAATCGCTGCGCTCGCCGTATTTCGGCGCGCCTTCCAGCGCCTTGGCGGTGATTCCGGTGACATAACCCCCGAGTTCGGTGTCGTACTTGAGCGACTGCCAAGGCAACGGATAATGGTCATTGCCGAGGCCGAGAAATCCACCGAAGCCGAGGACAGCGTAAGACACCCTGCCGCTGACCTTGTCGATCATCACGCGTTCAATCGAACCGATTCTGTTGCGATCGGCGCCGTAGACCGATGTTCCCTCGACCTTGTCGCTGCCGATCAACCGGCCCATCTCGCTGCGGTCCAGCTCACCTTGATTCAACATCGCAATCCTCCACTCAGCCGATACGTGAACTAACTTGCAGGAAGGGGCGATCGTTCCAGGACTGACCTGCGATCAGACGGGAACATCGCCGGAAACGCGCTGTTCTTGATAATCAATGGAGACAACCATGAGCGACTTCCGCGACATTCAGCACGGCGTCAACGATCCCGTCGACGGCGTCGATGTGAAGCACCGGATCAACGCCAACCAGACGCCGCATGAGCGGGCACAACGCCATGCCGACGTGCGCGCCGATCCCTCAGCCTCGCCTTCCGAGCCGTTCCTGCCGGAACGCTTGCGGCGGAAACCGACCGATCCGATTAATCCTCGCACCGGCCGCAATCCCCGGGATTAGGAACCTCGGCCCCGCGGCTCGTGTTGGTTTCCGCGAGGACTCGCACGGCAAGGCCGCGCGACCAACAGAGGGACCTAACCATGAAACGTGCCGTCATCGTCTTTGCCTGCGTGCTTCTCGCAGGCCCCGCGCTCGCGCAGTCGATTGGGGAGAAGACCGGCGTCAATTCGGCGCTGGGCGTCGCACCCAAGACCGCCGATTTCGTCAAGGAGGTCGCCATCAGCGACATGTTCGAGATCGAATCGAGCAAGCTCGCCGAGCAGAAGGGCAACGCCCAAGAGAAGACGTTCGCGCAGCAGATGATCACCGACCACACCAAGACCAGCAGCGAGCTGAAGGGCCTGGTCGGAAACGGCAAGGTCCAGGCGACCTTGCCGACTGCGTTGGATAGCTCTCATCAGAGCAAACTCGACAAGCTCAAGAGCGCCTCGGGCAAGGATTTCAGCTCGGACTACAATTCCTACCAGGTCAGCGCCCACGAAGACGCGATCTCGCTGTTCGATCGCTATGCCAAGGGCGGCGACAACGCCGCGCTGAAGGAGTGGGCCGACAAGACGCTGCCGGCACTCAGGCATCATCTCGACATGGCCAAGGAACTTGGCAGAGCGCCGAGCGTCGGACAAACGAAGTAAAGGCCTTCCGAGGACGTCGGCTCTGCCGGCGTCCTCGGTTAGCAGCGATGCTCCTCTCCGCTGGTTGAGATCGCAAAATCGCGGAGACCTTCATGGCAGATCACGACAACACTTTGGTAACCCGGCGGCGCGTCGTGCACGCCGCGAGCGCCACGCTCGCTGCGGCATCGCTGGCGCCGTCGGTGGCGAAAGGAAACATTGACATGGCCGAGCAAGATCTGATCGATCCCCTCACCCGCTATCCGAAGCCGCCGTTCAAGAAGCAGTCGCAGCCCTGGCCGGGCCTCGCCGGCAAGATGGAGCCGCGCCCCGATCACGGCGAGACCAGCTACAAAGGCTCCGGCCGGCTTACCGGCCGCAAGGCGCTGATCACCGGCGGCGATTCCGGCATGGGCCGGGCGGCCGCGATCGCGTATGCGCGCGAAGGCGCCGACGTCGCCATCAATTACGTGCCGGCGGAGGAGCCCGACGCGCAGGAGGTCATCGCGCTGATCAAGAAGGAAGGTCGCACCGGTCTTGCGATCCCAGGCGATCTTCGAGACGAGGCGTTCTGCAAGAAGCTGGTCGAGCAGGCCGTGCAGGGCCTCGGCGGGCTCGACATCATCGTCAACAACGCCGCCCGCCAGCAGGCACGCGCCTCCATCCTCGATGTCTCATCGGAAGATTTCGACGCGACCATGAAGACCAACATCTACGCGCCGTTCTGGATCATCAAGGCGGCGCTGCCGCATCTCAAGCCGGGATCCTGCATCATCGGCACGACATCCGAACAGGCTTACGATCCCTCGCCCGATCTCTACGACTACGCACAGACCAAGGCGGCGACGATGAACTACGTGAAGTCACTGTCAAAGCAACTCGCCTCCAAGGGCATTCGCGTCAATGGCGTCGCGCCCGGACCGATCTGGACGCCGCTCCAGGTCTCCGGCGGCGCCACGATGGAGAAGCTCGAAAAGTTCGGCGGCATGACACCACTGGGCCGCCCCGGACAGCCCGCCGAGCTCGCCTCGATCTATGTGCAGCTTGCCGCGGCCGATGCGAGTTATGCGACCGGTCAAGTGTACGGCGCCGCCGGCGGATCAGGCCAACCTTAAGACCCGCCGGACGGTACGTTCGGAACCGTCGGGCGGGAATGTTCGTTGTCATGCGAGCGCAACAAAGTCGTCAGGAAGATAGCTCGTCAGCAACGGCCCCATGGCACTGGTAACCATAGAACCGACCCACGCCGATCATGCGATCGCCAATGAGATCGCTAACCACACCAACTCGCGGCTCGAGCAAACGGCCGAGGCGCTGACCTGGGGAGCCGACGAACATATCCTGATAGGACTTGCCGCGGCAGGATGGGTCTACACCCAGCTGCGGCAACCGAGCCAGCGTCCCACTGCAAATCACGTGTTGCTGGTCTCGCTGGTCACGGCCCTGCTTCCGCACGTCCTGAAATCAGTGTTCGACCAAACGAGACCGGATCGGCTAACGGCGGTCGGCCACTGGCGCGGCATTCCGATATCAGGGCAGTCTCGCGACGCATTTCCGTCTGGTCATGCCGTACACATGGGCGCCCTTGCCTCCGCCGCTGGTCTACTTCCAACAAGACCGCGGCGTGTCGTTCGCGCTGTTGCCGTGGGGCTTTCACTGACGCGCGTTGTCCTGCTTGCTCATTGGGCGAGCGATGTACTGGCTGGCTTCACTTTGGGCGTGGCTGTCGAGAGACTTCTCCGTCCGCTTACCCTCGGCTGGTCGCGCATGGCATCCCGGACGCGGCGATGACGGAGTACCTTGTCCGCTTCATCGCGGGTGGCGTTGTCGTCTCTGCCTTCGCGATCTTTGGAGACATGCTAAAGCCGAAGAGCTTTGCCGGACTTCTCGGTGCCGCCCCCTCGGTGGCGCTGGCGACGCTGGGCATCGCCGTTGCCCAGCACGGCGCGCAATATGCTGCGGCAGCCAGCTGGACCATGATCTATGGTGCGGCAGCCCTCGCCTGCTACAGCCTCGCGGTCTGCCATCTCCTGATGAGGTTTCGTTTCACGGCCTTGCCCGCCACGATCATCGCTTTTGTCGTATGGCTTGTGGTTGCCTTTGCCCTGCTCGCGGGTTTCGGAGGCGCCGCTTGATGCCGGTCCAGCTGTCATTGTCGGCTCTGAAGCAAACGCATTGGTACGAGTACGGCGTTCGCTTTCTGCTCGGCGGAACGGCGACGGTTTTCGCAGGTATCGTCAGCGCGCAATGCGGCGTCGCCGTGGGCGGGCTCTTCCTTGCGCTGCCTGCTATTTTCTGTGCCAGCGCGACGCTGATCGAAAGCCATGAGCGCCGGGCCAAAGAGAAGGCGGGTCTCTCGGGACGAAGACGCGGACAGCAGGCGGCAGCTCTCGACGCTGCGGGTGCCGGCTTGGGGAGCATTGGTCTTGCAGCGTTTGCCGCGACCTTCTACGCCCTGGTTGCGACGAGTGTGATCGGAGCATTCGCCGTCGCCATCCTCGTGTGGGCTACCGTCTCGGTATCGGCCTGGTGGTTGAGACGGAAGCTCCGCGCCACATCTCATCGCACGCACACGGAGCGCTGAGGGCGATCAGCGCGAGGCCGGCGCCTCTTGCCGCGGCATCAGGAAATCGTACATCTCGGCTGCAGTGTGCAGCTGATCAATGCGGGCGGCGACGGAGTCGCGCTGATGACCAGCCGGCAGACGCGATAACTCATGTTCGAGCCGCAGCTTTTGCGCCACGAGACGCTGTTCGAAGGTGTGAGGCTCAGATCGTTTTCGCATCTTCCGTCCTTGGCGGTTGCAGGCCGGGGCTGTTGGCCCAGCGCTCGACCTGATCGATGACCTTCTGGTGGCTTGGTCGCACCGGTTTCGATGCTTCGGGCTCTTCCGACAGCTTGCGGGGTAACCTGACTTCGTCCGTCATGGCGGCTCTCCCTCTGCTGTAGAATGCGCCAGCGGAAGAGTCGTTTCAATCATAACCTATTGATATTTTTGAGGGTTATTACTCATTTGGCGGTATCGACGATTCATGTGGAACTCTTGCTAAGTTCGTTCGTTGAGTAAGCTACTCAATCTACTCAATTTGCGTGATGGACCATGAACGACCTTCGCGCCGAGCGGCTTCAGGTCATGCTCTCGCCGGAAGAGCTCGCTGCCGTTGACGATTTCCGATTTAAGCATCGCATGCCGACGCGAGCGGCAGCGGTGCGCGAATTGCTCAAATTCGGACTGGCGGCTGCGGGCGTAGATGCGGGGGTCGGCGTGAAGTCGAGCAGCTTCGGCGTGTTCGGCCGCGGCCCTGACGGGCACACTCAAGGCGACCCTGACTCCGGCACAGACGGCTGATCGGTACGATCCCTCAAAACGAAACGACCCCGGCACGGGCGTGCCAGGGCCGCTCTTGGAGATTGCTTCCGGAGCACCGGGGGCATGTCAACCGGAAGCAATCTGTCGACTCCTCGTATGCGGATTCGTTCCTCGCATAGTCAGCCGCTCGGCGCAGCGCCGGAATCGTCGGGCGTCATGCCCGAGCCCGGTGTCTTGCTGTCGTCGTTGAGCTTGGGATCGCGCGTCGCCTCTCGCGACGGCGACCCTTTCTGGTCCGACTTGTGGACGGTCTGTGCACGCTGCTTGTCGCGCGGCTGCTCCTCCGCACGCTTATCCCTGACGATGCCTTGGTCGGAATGTGCCATGTTGTCTTCTCGCCTCTTCCGATGCCTCGCAGCGCTTACGCGCCGGTGCGTCGAATGTTCCGAAATTGGCGAGAGGAGTGCGGCGCTAACTATGCGCCGCGCGCATCCCAACTGATGTGTGTTCCTGATGCATCTGACGAACCGTCGTCACGGTCGCGAACGCGACCGAGACGCCAAAGGCGAGAACGAGTGAGAGAAGTGCCAGACGTGGAGCCATCGCAAAACCTCCTTCTGGATTCGAAAATCAGCGCGATCGACTATTCCTCGATGATTGCTGGTTCGTCTCGCCGATACCGTGAGCAGTCTCACACGCGGAGTCATGAAAAGAGAGCGGTCAGGCACCCTGGCTGCGCGGGGCGCCGACCTGAACGGGCGGAATTTCGCCGTCGAGCCAATCCTGTTCTTTCGCCAAAGCCGTCCAGGCATCCGCCATGCGCGAATAGCGATTATAGGCGGGTCGCCCTTCTGACCGCTCGGCCAATTGCAGGCAGTTTTCGGCGTTATCCCTGAAGATATCAGACTGTTTCATGGATTAGACGTGGGCACGGAACCAGCGGCCCGCAACCGCCCTTACAGGATCTTAACTCGACGGGAACTTCCCACGTCATGGACCATTGTTCGTTCATGCGGATACTTGTCGCGATTCTCCTGGCCTGCATCAGCACCGCGGCCCTCGGCGACAGCACGGGCGAGCAAATGCGCGGCGACCGTGCACCCGACGCAACGGACGTCATCAGCGGGCTCTACGCCTTCAGCCGTTTCCAGCAGGGCCTCTTGGAGAGTTCCGACCTGAAGGGGAATGCGGAGGTCAAGAACCTCGCCGCTTTGCGCGCTGAAGAGGCGGCCAGGCGCGACAAGAAGCTGCGGGAGATTCAGGATGCCATTGGCGCCGAGCCGCGCGTGAGCAAAGCATCCTCGGCAGGCCCCGGCCTCGTCATGCCCGACGACATGGACGGGCCGGCCTATGTCAGAAGTTTTTATGCGGCACAAATTCCCGAATACGAATCCACGATCGGCCTGCTGGAGCGCTATCTGAGGACGCCCGACAACCCCGCACTCGCCGCTTTCGCGCGCGAGCACCTGCCGGCGCTGCGCGCACAGCTGCAAGACACCGAACGCACCATGGCTGACAAGTAGCAGGCTTACCTGTCCTGTGGATGAGGCTGCTGGTCCATCGGACGGACATTACGATCGCTGTCGGGCATCTTGTCCCGGCCG
This sequence comes from Bradyrhizobium sp. Ghvi, assembly GCF_900115265.1. Lineage (GTDB taxonomy): Bacteria > Pseudomonadota > Alphaproteobacteria > Rhizobiales > Xanthobacteraceae > Bradyrhizobium. The sequence continues at coordinate 107,638 of NZ_FOVU01000007.1, forward strand.
GCATCGCCATTGGCATCCTTGCCGCCCGAGGTCGAGGTGCCGCTGCCGCTGGGGCTTGACTTCGTGGCAGTCCCCGTCGTCTGCGAATCCGCCTGCGGCGTGGCGGAACTGGCCGCCGGATCGCCCGTCACCGCGCCGCGCCCACTTGGCGCCCCCTGCGCATACGCAGATCCAGCGGCGACCAAGATGACGGCAAAGATGGCTAATCCAGCTTTCATCTGCGCTCTCCCTGTTTAGCCAGAGGCTAACCACGCGGCCACCCCGGCGTTCCCGAGCGCCTTTGGCGGGGGCATTTCAGGACGGAAACGGCAAATGCCCTCGAGTTTTGTGCAACGGCATTGGAACCGAACGCGAATTTCGCCGTTGCCTTGGTTGGGCTGAGCAAGGCAGGTTCCAATTCCTGGCGTCACAACCTTGGCGCTTGATTTCGAATTTGGCTGACGCTCTATTTTGGATAGTCGCGTCCTGCCATAGGATTTGGCCGACGCCTGCGGGGGAATCAGTATGAGCGACCTCGATCCCGGAACAGCATCACGCTCCGGTCGTCGCGTCCAAAAGCCAAAACCGAACGGCATGTCAGAGCCGGATTCCCGGGCGGAATTGCTCCTCGCGCTTCAGGCCATGCGCAGCGGCGATTTCTCCGTGCGCATGAGCGGCGACTATCTCGGCATGGACGGCAAGATTGCCGACACGTTCAACGAAATCATCGCGGCCAACCAGCGAATGGCACAACAGCTCGAGCTGGTCGGCCAGGTGGTGGGGCGCGAAGGCAAGACCCGCCAGCGGGTCAAGTTCGGCCTCGCCTCGGGATCCTGGGCCGACATGGAAGGCTCCGTCAATACTTTGATCGACGATCTGCTGTGGCCGACGCGCGAGGTGACCCGCGCCGTAGCCGCCGTGGCACAAGGCGACCTGCTCGACACCGTCAAGCTCGACGTCGAGGGCCGCCCGCTACGTGGTGAATTCCTGCAATCGGCGACCATCGTCAACACGATGATCAAGCAGCTCGGCGTGTTCACCTCCGAGGTGACGCGCGTCGCGCGCGAGGTCGGCACCGAGGGCAAGCTCGGTGGCCAGGCCCAGGTGCCCGAGGTGACCGGCGTCTGGAAGGATCTGACCGAGAGCGTCAACTCGATGGCGAACAACCTGACCAACCAGGTTCGCAACATCGCCGAGGTGACGATCGCGGTCGCCAATGGCGACTTGTCCAAGAAGATCACGGTCGACGTCCGCGGCGAGATCCTTCAGCTCAAGGAAGCCATCAACACGATGGTGGACCAGCTCCGCTCCTTCGCCTCCGAAGTGACGCGCGTGGCGCGCGAGGTCGGCACGGACGGCAAGCTGGGTGGCCAGGCGATCGTGCCGGGCGTTGCCGGTACCTGGAAGGATCTCACCGACTCCGTGAACGCGATGTGCGGCAACCTGACTGCACAGGTCCGCAACATCGCCAACGTCACCACGGCCGTGGCGCGCGGCGACCTCTCGCGCAAGATCACCGTGGACGTGCGCGGCGAGATCCTGGAGTTGAAGGACACCATCAACACCATGGTGGACCAGCTCAACGCCTTCGCCTCCGAAGTGACGCGCGTCGCCCGCGAGGTCGGCACCGAAGGCAAGCTCGGCGGTCAGGCCCAGGTGCCCGGTGTGGCCGGCACCTGGAAGGACCTCACCGACAACGTCAACTTCATGGCCTCGAACCTGACCGCGCAGGTCCGCAACATCGCCGACGTCGCCACCGCGATCGCCGGCGGCGACTTGTCGAAGAAGATCACCGTCAACGTCTCGGGCGAAATCCTTCAGCTGAAGGAAACTCTCAACACCATGGTGGACCAGCTCAACGCCTTTGCCGGCGAGGTCACGCGCGTGGCGCGCGAAGTCGGCACCGAAGGCCGGCTCGGCGGCCAGGCCAACGTGCTCGGCGTCGCCGGCACCTGGAAGGACCTCACCGAGAGCGTCAACTCGATGGCCTCGAACCTGACCGCCCAGGTCCGCAATATCGCCGAGGTGACCACGGCGGTCGCCGGCGGCGACCTCTCCAAGAAGATCACCGTGGACGTGCGCGGCGAGATCCTGGAGCTGAAGGACACCATCAACACCATGGTGGATCAGCTCAACGCCTTCGCCGGCGAAGTCACGCGCGTGGCGCGCGAGGTCGGCACCGAAGGCAAGCTCGGCGGCCAGGCCCAGGTCCGCGGCGTCGCCGGCACCTGGAAGGATTTGACCGACTCGGTCAACTCGATGGCCTCCAACCTGACCGGCCAGGTCCGAAACATCGCCGAAGTCGCGACTGCGGTCGCCAAGGGCGACCTGTCGAAGAAGATCACGGTGAACGTGTCGGGCGAAATCCTTCAGCTGAAGGAAACGCTCAACACCATGGTCGACCAGCTCAACGCCTTCGCCGGTGAAGTCACGCGCGTGGCGCGCGAGGTCGGCACCGAGGGCAAGCTCGGTGGCCAGGCCCAGGTGCCCGGCGTCGCCGGCACCTGGAAGGACCTCACCGACAACGTCAACTCGATGGCGGGCAACCTCACCGCCCAGGTCCGCAACATCGCCGAGGTCGCGACCGCCATCGCCGGCGGCGACCTCTCGCGCAAGATCACGGTGGACGTCCGCGGCGAGATCCTTCAACTGAAGGACACCCTCAACACGATGGTCGACCAGCTCAACCGCTTCGCCGGCGAAGTGACGCGCGTGGCGCGCGAGGTCGGCACCGAAGGCCGCCTCGGCGGTCAGGCCAACGTGCCCGGCGTCGCCGGCACCTGGAAGGATCTCACCGACAGCGTGAACTCGATGGCGGGCAACCTCACCGCCCAGGTCCGCAACATCGCCGAGGTGACGACCGCCGTGGCGCGCGGTGACTTGTCCCGCAAGATCACCGTGGACGTGAAGGGCGAGATCCTCGAGCTCAAGAACACCATCAACACCATGGTGGACCAGCTCAACGGTTTTGCCGGCGAAGTCACGCGCGTGGCACGCGAGGTGGGCACCGAAGGCAAGCTCGGTGGCCAGGCGGAAGTGCCCGGCGTCGCCGGCACCTGGAAGGACCTCACCGACAACGTCAACTTCATGGCCTCGAACCTGACGGCCCAGGTCCGCAATATCGCCGAGGTCGCGACCGCCATCGCCGGCGGCGACCTCTCCAAGAAGATCACGGTGGACGTGCGCGGCGAGATCCTCCTGCTGAAGGACACCCTCAACACCATGGTGGAGCAGCTCCGCTCCTTCGCCGCCGAAGTGACGCGCGTGGCGCGCGAGGTCGGCACCGAGGGCCGGCTCGGCGGTCAGGCCGTGGTGCCCGGCGTCGGCGGCACCTGGAAGGATCTCACCGACAACGTCAACCTCTTGGCCGCGAACCTCACCACGCAGGTCCGCAACATCGCCGAAGTCACGACCGCCGTGGCACGCGGCGACCTGTCGCGCAAGATCACCGTGGACGTGAAGGGCGAGATCCTCGAGCTCAAGAACACCATCAACACCATGGTGGACCAGCTCAATGCGTTCGCCGGCGAAGTCACGCGCGTGGCACGCGAAGTCGGCACCGAAGGCGAACTCGGCGGTCAGGCCCAGGTGCCCGGTGTGGCCGGCACCTGGAAGGACCTCACCGACACCGTCAACTTCATGGCGGCGAACCTCACCGAGCAGGTCCGCGGCATCGTCAAGGTGGTGACCGCCGTTGCGAACGGTGATTTGAAGCAAAATCTCACCGTGAAGTCGAAGGGCGAGGTCGCCGCGCTCGCCGACACCATCAACAACATGACCGAGACGCTCGCCACCTTCGCCGATCAGGTGACGTCGGTGGCGCGCGAGGTCGGCGTCGAAGGGCGTCTCGGAGGTCAGGCCGACGTGCCCGGCGCGGCCGGCACCTGGAAGGACCTCACCGGCAACGTCAACCTGCTCGCGGCCAACCTCACGTCCCAGGTGCGCGCGATCGCGGAGGTCGCGACCGCCGTGACCAAGGGCGACCTGACGCGATCGATCCAGGTCGACGCTCGCGGCGAGGTGGCCGAGCTGAAGGACAACATCAATACGATGATCACCAATCTCCGTCTAACGACGGAGTTGAACACCGAGCAGGACTGGCTGAAGACGAACCTGGCCAAGTTCACCAACATGCTGCAGGGCCAGCGCGATCTTGCGACCGTGGGCCGGCTGCTGCTGACCGAATTGTCGCCGTTGGTGAACGCGCATACCGGCGTGATCTACCAGGTCGAGAATGAGGATAATCCGCAGCTCCTGCTGCTCGCCTCCTATGCCGGCGACGGCGTCTACCCCTATCAGCGCGTGCTGCAGTTCGGCGAAGGCCTGATCGGCCAATGTGCCGTCGACCGGCGCCCGCGCATGATCGCCAACATCCCCGCCGACGTCGTACCGATCAACTCCGCGCTGCTGCGCGTCGCACCGAAGAACCTCGTGGTGCTGCCGGTGCTGTTCGAGGGTCAGGTGAAGGCGGTGATCGAGCTGGCTTCGCTCACCTCGTTCACGACCTCGCAAATGACGTTCCTGGAGCAGCTCACCGATTCCATCGGCATCGTGCTGAACTCGATCGAAGCGACGATGCAGACCGAAGGCCTGCTCAAGCAGTCGCAGCAGCTCGCCGGCGAACTGCAGACGCAACAGCGCGAATTGCAGCAGACCAACGACCAGCTCGAGCAGAAGGCGCAGCAGCTCGCCGAACGCAACGTCGAGGTCGAGCGCAAGAACCAGGAAATCGAGCAGGCCCGCCGCGCGCTCGAGGAAAAGGCGACCGAGCTCGCATTGACCTCGAAGTACAAGTCCGAGTTCCTCGCCAATATGAGCCACGAGCTGCGCACGCCGCTGAACTCGATCCTGATCCTGGGACAGCAGCTCACCGACAATCCGGACGGCAACCTCACCGCCAAGCAGGTCGAATTCGCCCGCACCATCCACGGCGCCGGCACCGACCTCCTCAACCTCATCAGCGACATTCTCGATCTCTCCAAGATCGAGTCCGGCACGGTGACTGTCGACGCCGAGGAAATCCTGACCGCGAACCTGCTCGAGACTGTCGGGCGGCCGTTCCGGCATGAAGCCGAGAATCGGAATCTGTCGTTCAAGATCGACGTCGATCCGAACCTCGCCCGCAGCATCGTCACCGATTCCAAGCGCCTGCAGCAGGTGCTGAAGAACCTGCTCTCCAACGCCTTCAAGTTCACTGCCGAAGGCGAAGTGCGGTTGAAGGTCGCCGGCGCGGTCGGCGGCTGGGGCACGGATCATCCGGTGCTGAATTCCGCACCCGCCGTGATTGCCTTCGAGGTCTCCGATACCGGCATCGGCATTCCCCTGGAGAAGCAGAAGCTGATCTTCGAGGCGTTCCAGCAGGCGGATGCCGGCACCAGCCGCAAGTATGGCGGCACCGGTTTGGGCCTCGCCATCAGCCGCGAGCTCGCGAGCCTGCTCGGCGGCGAAATCCACCTGCGCAGCGCCCCCGGCAAGGGCTCGACCTTCACACTGTATTTGCCGCTGAAATATTCCGGCCCGACCCTGGCGCCGCGCCCTGCGCCGGCGTCGCAACATCAGCCGCCCGCACTTCAGCCGAGTGCACCGGAACAGCAGCGCGTCATCGAGCAGCTGCCCGACGACCGGCTCGATCTCGATCCCGGCGACAGCATCCTGCTGATCGTCGAGGACGATCCGCATTATGCCCGGATCCTGGTCGATCTTGCCCGCGACAAGGGTTTCAAGGTCCTGGTCGCGGCGCGCGGTGCCGAAGCACTGGAGCTTGCCAAGCAGTACCAGCCGTGCGCCGTGTCGCTCGACGTATTCCTGCCCGACATGCTCGGCTGGACGGTGCTGAGCCAGCTCAAGCACAACCCGCTGACGCGCCACATCCCGGTGCAGATCATCACACTCGACGAGGACCGCCAGCATGCGCTGGCCCGCGGCGCCTTCTCCTTCGTCAACAAGCCGACCACGACCGAAGGTGTGGCGGCTGCGCTGACGCAGATCAAGGAATATGCACGGCCACGGCGCAAGCGGCTCCTCATCGTCGAGGACAACGAGGCCGAGCAGTTGTCGATCCGGGAACTGCTGCATCATGACGACATCGAGATCGTGACCACCGACACCGGCGCCGGCGCGCTCTCGACGCTGCGCGAGGCGCCCTGCGATTGCGTGGTGCTCGATCTCAGGCTGCCGGACATGAGCGGCTTCGAGGTATTGGATCAGATCCGGCGCGACGATGCGCTGTCGAATGTTCCCGTGGTGGTGTTCACCGGCCGCGAGCTGTCGGCCGAAGAGGATGCCGAGCTCCACACGATGGCGCGCAGCATCGTGGTCAAGGGCGTGGAGTCACCCGAGCGCCTGCTCGACGAAACCGCATTGTTCCTGCATCGGGTGATCACGGAGTTGCCGATCGAAAAGCAGCGGATGCTGGAGAAGCTGAACAGTTCCGATGAAGACCTGATCGGCAAGACCGCGCTGCTGGTCGACGACGATGCCCGCAACATCTTCGCGCTGTCGAGCGTATTGGAACGGCGCGGCATGAAGGTGCTGACGGCGACCACAGGCCGCGAGGCGGTGACGCTGGTCGAGTCCAACCCGGAAATCGCCATCGTGTTGATGGACATCATGATGCCGCAGATGGATGGCTATCAGACCATCGGCGTGATCAGAGAGAATCCGGCTTTTCTCCGCCTGCCGATCATCGCGCTGACGGCGAAGGCGATGAAGGGCGACCGCGAGAAATGCCTGGAGGCAGGCGCCTCCGACTATCTGGCAAAGCCTGTCAACACCGATCAATTGCTGCTTGCGATCCGCATGTGGCTGCATCGCTGAGTGGGATCCGCGAATGGACCATGAGAAGGTCAATATCCTCCTCGTCGACGACCAGCCGGCCAAGCTGCTCGCCTACGAAGTGATCCTGAAGGACCTCGGCGAGAACCTCGTGATCGCCTCGTCCGGCCGCGAGGCACTGGAAGTTCTGCTCAAAACCGAGATCGCGGTGATCCTGGTCGACGTCTGCATGCCCGAGCTCGACGGCTTCGAGCTCGCAGCGATGATCCGCGAGCATCCGCGCTTCCAGAAGACCGCGATGATCTTCATCTCGGCGATTCAAGTCAGCGACATCGACCGGTTGCGCGGCTACGAGATGGGCGCGGTGGATTACGTGCCCGTACCGGTCGTCCCGGAGGTGCTGCGCGCCAAGGTCAAGGTGTTTGCCGAACTGTATCGCAAGACGCGGGAACTCGAGCGACTGAACCAGGATCTGGAGGATCGCGTCCGCGCCCGCACTGCTGAGCTCGAGAACTCGACCGCGAAGCTGCGCGAGAGCGAGGAGCGGCGCAGCATGGCGATTGCCGCCGGCAAGATGGGATCCTGGGACTGGGACTGGGTCAACGGCGACTGGATGTGGGACGAAGGGCAGTACCGCATTTTCGGTGTGAGCCCGGAGAGTTTCGAGGTCAATCCTGCCAACGTGCAAGCGCTGCTGCACCCCGACGACGTCGATCAACTGCGCAAGGCGATCGCCGAATTCAACAAAGGCACGCGCGCCTACGAGACGGAATTCCGCATCATTCGACCCGACGGCGAGGTGCGCTGGTGCGTCGGCACTGCGGCCGCAACCGCGGATGCCAATGGTCGTGTGGTGCGGGTGAGCGGCGTCACCGTCGACATCACCGAACGCAAGCGCGCGGAGGAGCGGCAGAACCTGCTGGCGCGCGAAGTCGATCACCGCGCCAAGAACGCGCTGGCGCTGGCGCAGTCGATCGTGCGTCTCACCCGCGCCGACGAAGTGAAGGCCTATGTCGATGCAGTCGAAGGGCGCATCAATGCGTTGGCTCGGGTCCACACGATCCTGTCGCTGTCGAGCTGGCAGGGCGCCGAGCTCTCCAAGCTGATCGACGAAGAGCTTGCGCCCTATTCGCCCAGCGGACAGGTCAAGCTGGCGGGTCCCGCAGTACAACTGCTGCCGGCGACCGCCCAGACTTTGGCGCTGGCGCTGCATGAGCTCTTCACGAATTCGGCGAAGTACGGCGCGCTTTCGACACGGTCGGGACGGCTCGCGATCGGCTGGCAGGTCGAGAACGATCTTCTGACGCTGACCTGGGAGGAGACCGGCGGCCCGTTGGTCAGGACGCCGAAATCGCGTGGCTTCGGGACCAGAAGCCTGCTGGCCAGCGTCGAATCCCAGCTCGGTGGACAGGCCCAATTTGACTGGCGGTCGGAGGGCCTGTTGTGCCTGCTCGAGGTCCCGTTGACGCGCAAGACCGCGGCGACGCAGGACAAGTTCGAGACCAGCACCTCTCCCGAGCTCCAGCGCGCATTGGGTTAGCGCGAAGAAGCGACCTTCAGTCGCGGCATCAGCCGCGGTTCATCGGCGACACGCCCTTCGAGCCAGGCTTCCGTTTGCGCGAGATCGCGCAACGCGATCGCATAGCGGCAGGCGGCGCTGCGCTCTGCGCCGCGGGGAAGCTTGCGCGCCTTGCGCAACATCTCGGCCGCTGCATGACGATAGGCCAGCGAGCGATAGAGAAAGACCACTTTACCCATAGCGAACGTTCCGTGTTGACGGCACCCATCCTCGCAAATCGGTCATGAACGTCGGATGAAGCGACGGATCACAATTCCTTCATGCCCGGAGGAACTGGCGATTACCGCGCGCGTTTGCATGCCAGATCAATCGGCAGTTCCATGCGCACGAAGAAATCGCCAAATAGGTCGCCAAGTCTGATCTCCCCGACCGGCATCATCCAGCTGATGACGCACGCAATGATGGGCGCGGCGCTCGGCTTGGTCTTCACGTTCGTGCTGATATTGGCCAATCCTGCGGTCGCGGAATTGCTGAACCACGGCGGCAACGCGGCGGCCTTCGTTTTCGTCGTCACGATGGTGACGACATTTGCCATCGGTGCCACGCTGACGGGCATCGTCTTCATTCTCAACGGGGACAAGGAATCTTGACACGCGCGAATGCGTGCAGCGCTTTGTTGGGAACTCCTGAGGCAGATGGCGGTTGGCTGCCTGCGTCATTTCAACTCAGGGAGTTCCCGCACATGAAGACGACCAAGCTCGCTCTCGCCGTGATGTTGGCAACCGGCCTTGCTGCCGCGCCGTTCGCCGCGCAGGCCAAGTCGCACAAGAAGCATCATCACTCGATGTCGCAGACGACGACGGGCGCCAACATGAAGTCCAAGGGCAGCGATACCTCGGGTCAAGGCAGCTCCGATCAGAGCGGCACCATGTCGACCAACAAGAACGCACCGAGCAACACGAAGTAAAGTCGAGGGAAGCTAGCTCAGGCCCCGCGAAAGCGGGGCCTACTCTTTCGGGCTCGAATCCTCTCGGGGCCACATGGTCGGAGCGCGGGTCACGGCCTCCCGACCAGCCCGCTTCAATTCCTCGACCGAGCAGCGCCCCGACCGAATGAGGTCACTCAGTCTCGCGGCGACGCGCTCGCGGGTCGCCGTCTCCGACGAAATCTGGCCGGCGCAAACTTCATCGAGAACCGCTCGCAGCAGGGCGGTCATTTCGGCATCCGGCATGGACGAACTCCGGCATGTCGCGTTGCGCTACCGCTCTAGCTGCGCCGAATGTCAGTGATGTTAAGACGGCTGCCTGCGGAGCCCGTCTTCACCAGGACGTCGAGCTGAGCCCGCTTGCGCGCAATCAGGAGCTGGGCTGCGGCGTCGTCGAGTCCCTCGCGCTGCAATTGCCGGATGGCGGAACCCAATTCGAGGATTTCGGCGCGCAGCTTCAGAATCCGGTAGGGGTCCTGGTCTTCGTCCACCACCGCCCTCCATCCGTGGTCTGTCGGACGCCTCAGCGGCGCGCGAGCCTGCCCTCGCTCCTCAACGAACGAAGACGCACTCTGTCGCGGATGTCAGGCAACACCTCGCCTCCACCCGCAGCCTTCCATTCGCTGATCAACAGGTTGATTTTCCGGCGCAGATCCATCTGCGCCCGGGCCCGTTCGGTGCAGTCGCGATCGCGATCGACAAGATCGCGGACGCGCGCCTCCACGTCGGCCATTTCCAGCCTCAAAGCGCTGATCTTACGTCGAATTTCATTAATTCTGTTGTCCATGGCTTGTTAGAACAAAATAAGAACATATAGTCAAGCCATGAATTCAGGATGGAGTGTGAACATGCAGGTTCAGGGTAAATACGACGCCAAGGCTTTTCTCACGGAGCAGATGACCCGCGCTCAAGGGCTGCGGCTGAAGCGGTTGAGCGAAGAGGCCTACCAGCCAGCGCAATACGATCGAGGTCTCTCCTTTGCCGAAGCCGCGCGCCGCATCCAGGTCCTGGAAGCGGAGATCGAGCTCGCAAACTCCTTTTGAGGAGCCGGCGACCGGCTCGCTTGGAACGTTGCGTCAGCAATACGGTTCTTTTCCAGGGCGAAGGGAGAGACTTGATGGCACGCAAGGCAAAGAAGCGCCGCTACTCGCGCAGCTCCGGCAGTGATGTCGAGAGCGAGATGCGTCGCTACAAGAAGGGAACCGCCAAGAGCGGACGCGGCGGTCGAGGTGGGCGCGTAAAGAGTCGCAAGCAGGCGATTGCGATCGGCCTTTCGAAGGCGCGCAAGAAGGGCAAGAAGGTGCCGAAGAAGGCGTCGAAGCGAAAGACGAGCAAGAAGAAATCAAGCAAGAAGAAGAGCTCGAAGCGCAAGTCCAGCAAGCGGTAACGCTCACCGCCTTCAGGTCATGCTGCCTGGCATGAAGCAGCGGATCGAAACGCCAAACACGGTCTTGACGGGCCAGACCATGGTGCGGCCGGCCCGGTTTGGCTCGGTGATCACGGCCTCATCGGGGACCTCGACCCACTCCCCGTCGAGACGGACCCGGTAGTGCCCGTTGTGCGAATCCCAATCCGGATCGGCCACAGCAATGCCGTCGGCGTCCGAGCAACAGGGACCCAGATGGCTGCGCAGACTGTCGAACCAAGGTTTCAGCGGCGAGTCGGTAAAGCGACCGTCATCGCGTCCGATGGCACTTCCGGTCCATAGCACGAGAGGCGCTGCGAACAGCGCAAGCTTCAGCGAGAGCTTCAATCGATCCATGTCGGCACCGATCAAATCTGAACCACCGGCCGGTTCCACAAAGCGGCCGGACGTCCGAAGTTCCACTCTGCAATTTACCCCGGCGGCTTCATTGCCGCCAAAGTACAATGTGCGATTCCGAAGTCTGACGAGCGAACGCGGCTTTTTCGGACGAACCCGTCATCATTGCTGCCGTTAACGAGAATGTTATCGCGAGCCCGCCGGCATCTCGCAGGTGCTCATGAAAAAGGCGGCCCGCAGGGCCGCCTTTTGAATTGCCGTCGGGCGAAAGATCAGGCCAGCGGCACCGCGACGAAGCGGGTCGCCTCCGCGCTCTTCACCTGCAACAGCACGCTGTGCTTGCCGGACGATTTGGCCTGTGCAAGCTCGGAACGGACGTCCCCGACACTGGCGACGGTCTTACCGCCGACATTGAGGATGACGTCGCCAGTCTGGATGCCGCGTTGCGCGGCCGGTCCCTGCGGATCGACCTCGGTGACGACGACGCCTTTCTGGCCGGCGCCCTGAACCTCACCGGCCGGCGCCAGGCTGAGGCCGAGGCGCGGTGTGCCGGGAGTCTGCTGGGTCTTGCCGTCATCGGCTTTGGCCTGCCGCTCGTTCGGCAGCTCGCCGAGCGCCAGCGTCACCGTCTTGGTGTCGCCCTTGTGGATGACATCGAGCTTCACGGACGTCCCCGGCGCCAGCCCGGCGATGGTGCGGGCGAGATCGCGGGAGTCCTTGATCGCGGTACCGTTGACGGCGGTGATGACGTCGCCCGCCTCGATGCCGGCCTTCGCCGCGGGACTGCCGTCCTGCGGGGTGTCGACGATCGCGCCGCGCGCGGTCTTCAAGCCCAGGCTGTCGGCGATCTCTGCGGTCACCGGCTGCACCTGCACGCCGAGCCAGCCGCGGGTCACGGACCCCTTGTCCTTCAGCTGGGCAACGACGAGCTTTGCGGTCGAGGCCGGAATGTCGAAGCCGATGCCGACTGAGCCGCCCGACGGCGAGTAGATTGCGGTGTTCACGCCGATGACGTTGCCGTTCATGTCGAAGGCGGGACCACCGGAATTGCCCTTGTTGATCGGCGCATCGATCTGGATGAAGTCGTCATAGGGCCCGTTGCCGATGTCGCGGCCGCTAGCCGAGACGATGCCTGCCGTTACGGTGCCGCCGAGGCCGAAGGGATTGCCGACCGCAACCACCCAGTCGCCGATCCGAGGCTTCTGGTCGGAGAATTTCACGAAGGGAAAGTCCTTCTTGCCTTCGACCTTGATCAGCGCGAGATCGGTCTTCGGATCGGTGCCGACGACTTTCGCGGTGTAGATCGTGCCGTCGTCCGTCGTCACCTGCACGGACTCGGCGTGGTCGACGACGTGGTTGTTGGTCACGGCATAACCGTCAGCCGAAATGAAGAAGCCGGAGCCCTCGCCCGTGATCACCTGGTGACGCTGGCGCGGCATGCCGTCAGGGAAGCGGAAACCGAACTGCCGCGAGAACTGGTCGAACGGGGAATCCTCGTCCTGGTTCATGCGATTTTGCTGCAGCAACGCGCTCTTGTCATTGTCCTCGTCGATCTTCACACGTACCGAGATGACGGCGGGTTTGACCTTGCTGACGAGGTCGCCGAAACCAGCAGGCGTCGCCGCGCTTTCGGTGGCCTGCGCAGGCGAGATCAGGGAGCTCATGCCGAACGGCTTTGACGCAGGAGAAGCCGCCAGCACCGCCACGCCAAGCGCGGCCACGGTGCCGAGCAGCGCCAGCCGGCGCGGCTTCAATATCCTGCGGGACGTCGTGATGTCGGAGTGGATGGGATCTTTCATGTCGAAATCTCCATGTTGGATAAGTCGCCTTGCACCCAACATGGTCATTGCCACCTTACGACGTCCCGTCCGCCCGATTAATTCTTGGCAAAGAAGGTGCGCCCGGAGGCCGCAGGCAAAATCCTCGCCACACATTTGATGCAGCTCAACGCGAGCCCCGCCCGTCGTGAAAGGCTGCGCCGATCCAATGATGTCCATCGGAGGTGCCGCTATGTACAAAGACATTCTCGTCCACATCCCGACCGAGCGGCCGATGCGCGCGGTGGTCGATGGCTCGATCTCGCTCGCAGCCACCCTCAATGCCCATGTCGATGCGGTCGCGATCGGCTATCTCGCCAGCAGCACCGCTTATGTCATGGAAGGCGGCGCTGCCGTGGCGGCCGTGTTCGAGATGGAACGCGAGCGTGCGGTCGAGCGGGCCGAAGCGGCGCTCGCAGTGTTCAAGAGCGAAGCGGCGCACGCCGATATTTCCTGTACCTGCCGCGCGCTCGGCGCGATTCCGGTCGATGCGGCCGCCTCCCTCGGTGACATGGCACGGCTCCACGACCTCAGCGTCGTGCTTCAGCCGAATCCCGAGCAGGCCTCGTTCGACAACGACGTGCCCCGCGAAATCCTGTTTCAGGCGGGCGGACCGGTCCTGTTCCTGCCCTATACGTTCCGGGGCGCCTTCAAGGCGAACCGGATCGGCATCTGCTGGGACGGCAGCCGCGTCGCGGCGCGTGCGTTGCGCGATGCAGCGACATTCTTGGCGAGGGCCGAGGACATCGTGATCATTTCGATCAACGAGGCCGATACTGTCCCCGGCGATGTCTCGGCGACTCATCTTGCCAAGCATCTCGGACGGCGCGGCCTGTCGACCCGCACAGTCAGCCTGTCGGCGACGCGCGCCGATATTCAGCCGACCATCCTGTCACTGGCGGCCGACGAGAATCTGGATGTGCTGGTGATGGGCGGCTACGGCCACTCCCGACTGCAGGAGCGCTTTCTCGGCGGCGTCACCCGGGCGATGCTGGAAGCCATGACGATCCCCACGCTGATGTCGCACTAGCGAAGGCGGAAGGGGCCAATATCACGCCGCGGCGGGGGTCTCCCAATTCGCGGCGGCGGTGGCATCCTCTTCGCGTTGTGCATTGCACGCATCGAAATGGGCTTTCAACGCCAGCTCGGCGAGATATTCGAAATGCTCGGCTTGGCCGAGTAGCTGCCAGTTCTGGAGCGGCCGATAGGCCGCCTGCTGACGACAGAGAGATGCCAGCGCGCGGTAGCGACGTACGTTCTCCATGAGACCTCCCTCGCATTCACCGGGCTTATTGCCCTGATTTGCGTCAGGCCGATGGCGGTTGTGCAAAACATTTTCGCGCCAACGCCTCGGCTTAACTCAGGTTAACTTTGAAAAATAGGCAGATGCGGAATAGTTCCTGTTGGCGAACGGGCCATAGAACAATGGGTTTTTAGGCGTAGCGTCGGCGTTCCACGTTGATGCCGATCAAACCGGAATAGTGTTCGATAGGTTCGGGCCGCCCAATAAGATAGCCCTGCATCTCATCGCAAGCCTCGGCTTCCAGGAAGGCGCGCTGCGCCTCCGTTTCCACCCCTTCCGCAACCACCGGAATGTGCAGGGCATGTGCAAGGCCCAGGACCGCGCGGACGATCTCGGTCGATTGTGGTGTTGCCCCGAGGTTCAAGATGAAGCTGCGGTCAATCTTGATCTTATCAAACGGGAACGACTGGAGATAGGACAGCGATGAGTACCCGGTGCCAAAATCGTCCATCGCAATGCGGATGCCGAGCGCCTTCAGGCGACGTAGCAAATTGAGCGCGCGGGAGAAATCGCCGATCAACACGCCCTCGGTGATTTCGACTTCGAGCCGTGTCGGCGCGAGCCCCGTCTCCAGCAGAATCTGGTGGATGGAGCGTTCGAGGTCACCGGCCTGAAACTGGACCGGCGACAGGTTGACCGCAACCTGTAGCGGGTGCGGCCAGGACGCCGCCTCGCGGCATGCCTCGCGTAGCACCCATTCACCGATTTCGACGATCAGTCCGTTCTCCTCGGCAAGCGGAATGAACTGGTCGGGCGGCACAAAGCCCCGCACCGGATGGTTCCAGCGCATCAGGGCCTCGAAGCCGATGATTTCTCCGTCCATTCGCGCCTGCGGCTGGAAGTAGACCTGAAACTGGTTCTGCTCGAGCGCTTCGCGCAGATCGTGCTGCAACAGCCTGCGGTCGCGCAGTTCCCGGTCCATCGTGGTTTCGAAGAAGCAGACCTTGCCCCGGCCCTCGCGCTTGGCGCGATAGAGCGCCGAATCGGCGTTCGCAACCAGCGTTGCCGCGTCGACGCCGTCGTCCGGATAGACAGCGATGCCGATACTAAGCCCGACATGGGAAAGATAATCGTCGACCTCGAGCTCTCTGCCGATTACCTCGACCAGACGCTCGGCGAGCGAAAGCACGTCGTCACGCCTGACATCATCGGCCATCAGGATCATGAACTCGTCGCCACCAATGCGGGCGACGAAGGCGCCATCCGCCTCTGCGACAAGACGCTCGGCGGCTGCCCGCAGCATCATATCGCCGACGGGGTGACCGAACACGTCATTGACATCCTTGAAGCGGTCGAGATCCAGGCTGAGGACCGCAAAGCTTGTCGAGACTTCCTGTGCCCGCTCCAGCCGCTCGTCGAGCGCCGCATTGAATGCGCTGCGGTTCGGCAGGTCGGTCAGCAAATCGTGATGGGCGAGATGACTGATGCGTTGCTGCGTGTTGACGCGTTCGGTGACGTCCTCGATCACACCGACCAGATATTGCGGCTCACCGGCGCCGTCCGTGATGAGCATCTTGCGTGAATTGACAACGCGGTCGTGGCCCTTGACGCTGGCCTCGAGCAGGTGCTCCTCCAGGACCATCGGCATGCCGCTGGCGACCACCCGGCGGTCCTGCTCATTGACCATGGAGGCGACGTGGGCCGGGAAAATCTCCTCGGGAGTCCTGCCCAGCATCTGCTCGCGCGGCACGCCATAGTAGTCCTCGCCGGCTCGATTGAGCAGGATATAGCGCGAATCCTTCGCGCACTTCGCAAACACGGCGATCGGTATGTTCTCGACGATGGTATCGAGGAACTCCCGGGTCCGCAGCAGATCCTGCTCGACCTCATCGTGCGTGTGTCCGCGCACGTCCGTCCGCCTTTGGCGGTCGCGGTCGCTGGCCTCGTAGGCCGCACTGACGAGCTCGCCGAGCTTGACGAGATCGACCTGCCCTGCGGCATCGGTAGCGCAGCGGAGCTGCTCGGCGAACAAGCGATGCATCATGCCGTCGCTCGGCGCCGTATGCATGCCTCATGCCCGCAAATATCTTCGATCCGCATCCCCGTGCTCTCGCAGCGTTCCTAAACCGCAGATTGAGGCGCTTAGCATTGAGCGGGCGTTAATCGAATCCCCGTCTCGGATGCGTTGGTTACTCCGGCCTGAAAAAGCCGACCGGTTTGCGCGGCATTCTCCGTGGAATTCCGGATGAGAGTGGCGCGCCTTGGTACAAGTCGAACCACACCAGCATCGCCACCCCATCTCATCCGTAATCTACCGGGTGAGCGCGCGTCCTCCGGCACGCATCGGCTGCGCGGAACTATCTTGCAATTTCGAAACCCGGCCGGCCTCCGCAGCAACGCGAATGGCCGCGATGTTGCCGGCATAGTCGGCACTGCTCTTGCCGCGAAATACGGCGGACCCCGCCACCAGCGCATCGGCCCCCGCGGCGGCAACCGCAGCAGCGTTGTCACGGTTGACGCCCCCGTCAACCTCTAGCCGGATCGGCCGTTCGCCGATGATGGTTCGGATGCGCGCGATCTTCTCGAACTGCGATTCGAGAAAGGACTGGCCGCCGAATCCGGGATTGACCGTCATCACCAGGACGAGGTCGAGACGGTCGAGCACATATTCGATCGCGCTCTCGGGCGTTGCCGGACACAGGCTGACGCCGGCCTTCTTGCCCAGCGCGCGGATCGCCTGGAGCGAACGATCGAGATGCGGGCCGGCTTCGGCATGCACTGTGACGACATCGGCTCCGGCCTTGGCGAACGCTTCGAGGTAAGGATCGACAGGCGCGATCATCAGATGCACGTCGAAGACCTTCCTCGTCAGCGGCCGAATCGACTTGATGACATCCGCACCGAAGCTGATGTTCGGCGCGAAATGTCCGTCCATCACATCGCAATGAATCCAGTCGGCGCCGGCCGCGTCGATTGCCGTGATCTCCTCGCCGAGACGTGCGAAATCCGCAGCGAGGATCGAAGGAGCGATGATGATCTCTTTGGTCATGGCTTGACACTCCGCGCGTCAGCACCGCCGGTGAAGACGCGGCTCGCCAGGACGTCGGCAGGATCGATCGTTTCGAGGTCAGCGACATCGAGCATGCGGTCCAGATCAGACACCAGGCGATCGGCCTGCCGCAGGCGGATGCGGTCGACAGCGTTGCGGATCGAGCGTGCGTTGGAGAAGAACGGCTGGGTCCGGCGCAGCGCGATGTATCGCTCGAAAGCCTCGCGCGCCGCGGTCGAGAAGCGATAGCCGCGTTCCTTCAGCATCAGCTCGGCGATGACGAGCAGCTCGGCTTCCGCGTAATCCGGGAATTCGATGTGATGGGCGATGCGCGAGCGGAAGCCGGGGTTGGAGGCGAAGAAGCTCGTCATCCGCTCGCCATAACCGGCGAGGATCACGACGAGGTCCTCGCGCTGGTTCTCCATCACCTGGAGCAGGATCTCGATCGCCTCCTGGCCGTAGTCGCGCTCGTTGTCGGGACGGTGCAGGTAATAGGCCTCGTCGATGAACAACACGCCGCCCATCGCCTTCTTCAGGATCTCCTTCGTCTTCGGCGCGGTATGGCCGATATATTGCCCGACGAGATCGTCACGCGTCACCGAGATCACCTGCCCGCGCCGCACGAAGCCGAGCCCGTGCAGGATCTTGGCCATGCGCAGCGCCACCGTGGTCTTGCCGGTGCCAGGGTTTCCGGTGAACGACATGTGCAGCGTCGGCGGCGCGGATGCCAGGCCGGCACGCTGCCGGATGCGTTCGATCAGGAGCAGCGAGGCGATCTGGCGCACGCGGCTCTTCACCGGCTTGAGCCCGGTCAATTCCTGCTCGAGCTGTTGCAGCGTCTCGGTAATCCCGGCCGCCTCGGCCTCCTTGCGGAGATCGAAGCTGGTCTCGTTGCTTTCAGCGGTGGTCGCGTGGGGAACGTCGAGCATGGTTACCCTCGAAGAAAAGAGCTTCGCCGCGGGGGGAGCGGCGAAGCAGTGGTCCGCCAAGGAAACGGAGCATGGAGCGCTCCGCGCGGAGAGGAATGGCTATTGCGAGGCGTGGGCGACCTTGCGCACGGTGCTGTACCGGATCGCGCGGCCACCAACCTCCTGCCGTACCAGCTCGAACTCGGCCTCCTGTTTCGGCCGGTTGACCAGGAAGGAGATCCGCACCGATTCCCAACCATGGCTGGCGTCGAAGCCGCTGATGCGGATGTAGCGGTCGCCATACACCCTGCGGCACTCGGCGAGTTCCATCATCACGCCGGCGGCGTCCTGAAGATCGAACATCGGCAGTCCCCACATCTCCCAATACGTGCTGCGGGGATGCGGATCGTCGGTGAACTCGATGTTCACCGCCCAGCCATTGGCGAGGCAGTATTGCACCTGCTTGGTGATCTGGTCGTCGGTGAGGTCAGGCAGGAACGAAAAGCAACCCTGGGTCAGTTTCATAGTCCGTCTCCTCACACGGTTTCGAGCGCAGTCGGCACGAAGTCCGGCGTGTCGGTGGATTGATAGTTGAAGGTCACGTCCTTCCAGACTTCGAGCGCCGCCTTCAACGGCGTGCAGGTCTCGGCCGCCCTGGCCAGGATCTCCGGACCCTCGTGGACGTAGTCGCGGCCCTCGTTGCGGGCGAGGATCATCGCTTCCAGCGCTACGCGGTTGGCGATCGCGCCCGCCGCGATCCCCATCGGATGTCCGATCGTGCCGCCGCCGAATTGCAGCACGACGTCTTCGCCGAGAAGATCGATCAGCTGATGCATCTGACCGGCATGGATGCCGCCGGACGCCACCGGCATCATCTTGTTGAGGCTCGCCCAGTGCTGGTCGAAGAACAGGCCGTGCTCGAGCTTGGTCGGATTGAAATCCTCGCGGCAGACATCGTAGTAACCGCGTGTGGTGTTGGGATCGCCTTCGAGCTTGCCGACCACCGTGCCGGCGTGAATGTGGTCGACACCCGCGAGCCGCATCCATTTGGCGATGACGCGGAACGACACGCCATGGCTCTTCTGCCGCGTATAGGTCGAGTGGCCGGCGCGGTGCAGATGCAGGATCATGTCGTTGCGCCGCGCCCATTTGGCCATGGACTGGATCGCGGTGTAACCGATCACGAGGTCGATCATGACGATGCAGGAGCCGAGCTCTTTGGCAAACTCGGCGCGCTCGTACATGTCCTCCATCGTGCCCGCGGTCACGTTCAGATAGGTGCCCTTCACCTCGCCGGAGGCCGCCTGCGCCCGGTTCACCGCCTCCATGCAATAGAGGAAACGGTCGCGCCAGTGCATGAAGGGCTGCGAGTTGATGTTCTCGTCGTCCTTGGTGAAATCGAGCCCGCCCTTCAGCGCCTCGTAGACCACGCGGCCGTAATTGCGACCCGAAAGCCCGAGCTTGGGCTTCACGGTGGCGCCGAGCAGCGGCCGGCCGAACTTGTCGAGCCGCTCGCGCTCGACAACGATCCCGGTTGCCGGTCCCTGGAACGTCTTCACATAGGCGACCGGGAAGCGCATGTCCTCCAGCCGCAGCGCCTTGAGCGGCTTGAAGCCGAACACGTTGCCGATGATGGACGCCGAGAGGTTCGCGACCGAGCCCGGCTCGAACAGGTCGAGGTCATAAGCGATGTAGGCGAAATACGAGCCCGGCGTGCCCGGGACCGGATCGACGCGATAGCATTTCGCGCGATATTTCTCGGCCGCGGTCAGGCGATCCGTCCACACCACTGTCCACGTGGCGGTCGAGGATTCGCCGGCAACGGCCGCCGACGCCTCGATCGGATCGACGCCATCTTGCGGCGTGACGCGGAACAGTGCGATGACGTCGGTGTCCTTCGGCGTGTACTCGGGCTCCCAATAGCCCATGCGCTTGTATTCCATCACACCCGAGCGATAGCGCTCCTTGCCGCGGACCGTTCCAGCATGTGCGTTCATGGCTCTCTCTCCTGCTTTTCTCTCTCTGAATGACTAGGCTGCAACCGGCGCGCGAGCTCCGGTGCGCGGGTCGAGCTCGCCGGTGCGGTAGCGCCGCGCCATCTCGCTCAAGGGAACGACCTTGATCCTGCTGGCGTGCCCCGCAGTGCCGAACTGCTCGAAACGGTCGCGACAGAGCTGGCGCATCGCATCCATCGCAGGCTTGAGGAATTTGCGCGGATCGAACTCCTTACGGCTTTGCGCGGCCACCTTCCGGAACACCGCGGTCATCGCCAGGCGGCAGTCGGTGTCGATATTGACTTTGCGGACGCCGCTCTTGATGCCGCGGACGATTTCTTCCACCGGTACGCCCCAGGTCTGTGGCATCTCGCCGCCAAACTGATTGAACATGTCCTGGAGTGGCTGCGGCACCGAGGAGGAGCCGTGCATCACCAGATGCGTATTCGGCAGCCGACGATGAATCTCCTCGACCACTCGCATCGCCAGGATGTCGCCATCGGGCTTGCGGCTGAACTTGTAGGCGCCATGCGAGGTCCCCATCGCGATCGCGAGCGCGTCGACCTTGGTGGCCAGGACGAAGTCGACGGCCTGATCGGGATCGGTCAGGAGCTGGTCGTGACTGACCGTGCCTTCGACGCCGTGCCCGTCCTCCTGCTCGCCGCCGCCATGCTCGAGTGAGCCGAGCACACCGAGCTCGCCTTCGACGGAGGCCCCGACCCAATGGGCGAGATCGACCACGCGGCGCGTGATAGCGACGTTGTAATCGTAATCAGCGGCGGTCTTGGCATCGGCCTCGAGCGAGCCGTCCATCATGACAGAGGTGAAGCCATGGGCGATCGCGGAGGCACAGGTCGCCTCGTCATTGCCGTGGTCCTGATGCATGCAGAGCGGAATGTCCGGATAGGTCCGCTCCAGCGCATCGATCATGTGCGAGAGCATGAGGTCGCCGGCATAGCTGCGCGCGCCACGCGAGGCCTGGATGATGACGGGCGCATCGACCTCGGCCGCCGCCTGCATGATCGCGATGCCTTGCTCCATGTTGTTGATGTTGAACGCCGGCACCGCGTAGCCATGACTGGCGGCGTGGTCGAGCAGCTGGCGAAGGGTGATACGGGCCACGACGAGTCCTCCTGTTATTGCTTGCGAGCGCGGGCGATGGCCCGGCCGGCGGCTTCGGCAACCCTTTGCGGCGTGATGCCGAATTCGCGGTAAAGCACCGGCGCCGGCGCCGAAGCGCCGAAGCCGCGCATGCCGACGAATTCGCCGTCCGCGCCGATCCAGCGATGCCAGTCGCCGGCGACGGCCGCTTCGATGCCGACGCAGGGCGCGGTCCCGAGAACCGCGGCGCGATATTCCTCCGGCTGCTCCTCGAACAGCGCGAAGCACGGCGCGGAAACCACGGCCGCACGAACGTGCTCTGTCGCGAGCAGGCGGGCGGCTTCCAGTGCGATCGAGACTTCCGAACCGGTCGCCATCAACGTCACATCGCGGCCGCCGTCCGGCGATACGATGAGATAGGCGCCGCGTGCGACCCGGTTCCTGGCGCGGACATCGCTGCGGAAGGTCGGCAGCGCCTGACGCGACAGGCAGAGCACGGAGGGCCGGTCTTTTGCTTCGAGCGCGCAATCCCAGGCTTCCAGCGTCTCGACCGCGTCTGCGGGGCGAAACACCAGCAGGTTCGGAATGACACGGAGTGACGCCAGGTGCTCGACCGGCTGATGCGTCGGACCATCCTCCCCGAGACCGATCGAGTCGTGCGTCATCACATGGATGACACGCAGCCGCATCAGGGCCGCAAGGCGGATCGCCGGCCGGCTGTAGTCGGAGAAGGCGAGGAAGGTGCCGCCATAGGGAATGAAGCCACCATGCAGCGCGAGGCCGTTCATCGCGGCGGCCATGCCGTGCTCGCGGATACCGTAATGGATGTAGTCAGCAGCGAACGCATCGCGCCGGACCGGCGTCTGCACCTTGGCCTGAGTCAGGTTCGAATGGGTCAGGTCCGCGGAGCCGCCGACAAGTCCGGGAATCGTACCTGCAATCGCGTCGAGCACATGTTGCGAGGCATGCCGCGTCGCAAGCTTCGGACGCTCGCTGGCAAAGCGCTCGCGCAATTTCGCCGAGGCCTGGGCATAGGCGTTCGGCAGGGCAACCGACTTGCCCTCGATGAACAGCTCGCGCTGCTCGGGCGTGGCGTTTTCGTAACGATCGAGCCAGGCGAGACGCGCGACCTGTCCGCGCTGGCCGATCATCCGCCACGCCTTTGCGACCGTGACAGGCACGACGAAGGGCTGATAATCCCAGCCCAG
This sequence comes from Bradyrhizobium sp. Ghvi, assembly GCF_900115265.1. GTDB lineage: Bacteria > Pseudomonadota > Alphaproteobacteria > Rhizobiales > Xanthobacteraceae > Bradyrhizobium. The sequence continues at coordinate 129,977 of NZ_FOVU01000007.1, forward strand.
CGCCCGCCGCGCTGCCGCGGCCTGCTCGGCGCCGAGCGGCGCGCCATGCGCCTTCTCGGTGCCTTGCCGATCCGGCGCGCCATAGCCGATGACGGTGCGGCAGGCGATCAGCGACGGTTTTGCAGTTTCGCGCTCCTCTGCGATCGCTTGCGCGACAACTTCGGAATCGTGTCCGTCAACGCGGCGCACCGACCAACCGGACGCGGCGAAGCGCGCGAGCTGGTCGTCGGACGTCGCAAGCGAGGTCGGCCCGTCGATGGAGATGCCGTTGTCGTCGAACAGCACGATGAGGCGACCGAGCCCGAGATGGCCGGCAAGCGAGATCGCCTCCTGGCTGATCCCTTCCATCAGGCAGCCGTCGCCGGCGATCACGTACGTGAAGTGATCGACAAGACCGTCGCCATGCCGCGCATTGGCCATGCGCTCGGCAAGCGCCATGCCGACGGCGGTCGCGATCCCCTGCCCCAGCGGTCCCGTTGTGGTCTCGACGCCTGGCGTATGGCCATACTCGGGATGGCCCGGCGTCTTCGAGCCCCATTGCCTGAAGGCCTTGATGTCATCGAGGCTGATATCGCCGCCGGTGAGATGCAGGAGTGCATAGAGCAGCATCGAGCCGTGCCCCGCTGACAGCACGAAGCGGTCGCGGTCCGGCCAGTTCGGGTGCGCCGAGTCGAATTTCAGGAAGCGCGAGAACAGCACGGTCGCAACGTCGGCCATGCCCATGGGCAGGCCGGGGTGGCCGGACTGCGACGTCTCGATGGCATCGACCGCGAGGAAGCGGACGGCATTGGCGAGATCGTTGTGCGTGACCGCCGTGAGGTCGGCTTCGGCATGGACGGAGATGTTCATCGGATTCTCTCCTCGCTCACTTCAAGCTGCGCTTGCGCTCGATCAACTGCATGATCAGCGGCGTCAGGATCAGTTGCATGGCCAGATCGAGCTTCGCGCCGGGGCACACGATCGAGTTCGCGCGAGACATCCAGCTTTGCGGCAGCATCGACAGCAGATAGGGAAAGTCGATGCCGCGCGGATTCTTGAAGCGGATCACCACCATCGATTCGTCCGGCGTCGGGATCCAGCGTGCGACGAACGGATTTGAGGTGTCCACCGTCGGCACGCGCTGGAAGTTGATGTCGGTTTCGGTGAACTGCGGGCAGATGTAGTGGATATAGTCCGGCATCCGCCGCAGAATGGTGTCGGTGACGGCCTCGGTCGAATAGCCGCGCGCGCTGCGGTCGCGGTGCAGCTTCTGGATCCATTCGAGATTGATCACGGGCACGACGCCGATCTTGAGGTCGGCATAGCGCGCGACATTCACCCTGTCGGTGACGACAGCGCCATGCAGGCCTTCGTAGAACAACAGGTCCGAGTTTTCCGGCAGCTGCTTCCAGTCGGTGAAGGTGCCGGGTGCGGCGCCATGCAGCGCGGACTCCTCGGCGTCGTGCACGTAGTGCCGCGTCGTCGCCGTGCCGGTCTCGCCGTAGTCGCGGAAGGCCCGCTCCAGTTCCTCGAACAGATTGGTCTCCGGGCTGAAGTGGCTGAAGTGCTTGTTGCCGCGCTCGGCCTCGTTAGCCATCTGCGTGCGCATCTCGGCGCGGTCGTAGCGATGGAAGGCGTCGCCCTCGATGTAGGCGGCATTGACCTTCTCGCGAAAGAAAATCTGCTCGAAGGTCTTCTTGACCGAGGTGGTGCCGGCGCCGGAGGAGCCCGTGATGGAGATGATCGGATGTTTCCTGGACATGGGTCACCTCCCTCACAGCCGGAAGAAGCCGCGCCGCGCGAACAGCGGCGCGGAGACGCTCGCAACCAGCAGCGGATCGCAATGCAGTTCGGCGGCGCGCCGCACCTCGTTGCTCGAGCCCATGATCAGGGGCACGCGCTGGTGCAGGCTCTGCGCCGAAAGATCGAGGATGCGCTCGCGCCCGGTCGAGGCCGAACCGCCGGCCTGCTCGATGATCATGGCCATGGGCTGCGCCTCGTAGACCAGGCGCAGGCGGCCGTCGCCATAGCCGGGCCGCGCATCCGAGGGATAGAGGAACACGCCGCCACGGGTGAGGATGCGATAGACTTCCGCGACCAGCGAGCCGATCCAGCGCATGTTGAAATCGTGGTTCGCAGGTCCGTCGATGCCGGCGAGACATTCGTCGATGAAGGCGCGCACGGGCGGGTCCCAGTGCCGGCGGTTGGACGCGTTGATCGCGAATTCCTCGCACGCCTCCGAGACCTGCACGCTGCTGCGCGCGAGGCGGAAGCAGCCGGCTTTGCGATCGAGCGTGAAGATGTCGACGCCCTCGCCAAGCGTCAGCACCAGCGAGGTCTGCGGACCGTAGGTGACGAACCCGGCCGCGAGCTGCGCCGAGCCGCACTGATGGAAGGCGAGCGCGAGATCGTCAGGCGCGGGCAGGATCGAGAAGATCGTGCCGACGGTCATGTTGATGTCGATGTTGGAGGAGCCATCCAGCGGATCGATCGCAACGCAGATCTTTGCTTGGCGATCGCAGAACTGAGGCTCGCGCATTTCCTCGGATGCGAGCGCCGCGATCGGCTGCCTGCCCAGGCAGCGGCGCAGGATGGCGTCGGCCTGGATGTCGAGGTCGCGCTGGACATCGCCATCGCTGTTGCGGCCGGTGGTCAGGCCGGAAGCGTCCGCGAGGTCTCCGCTGGCGATGAGGTCGGCGATCTCGATCGCCGCCGCGGCGATGGCGTCAACTGCCGCTGCCACGGCCAGCGCATGCGGAGCCGTCTCCGAATACCGTTGAAGATGGTCGTCCAGCCTGAGGTGCCCGGTCATCTGCGTCCATCCCCTTTGCCGGCGCCGCAATCCATTTCCTCGCCGCTGGAGGTCGGTGCGGTCAGTCTCGGCATTGGGAGATTGACAGGGGCATCTTAATAAGGAAAATTTCTATTTATAATGAGTACCAAAGAATTTTCTTATAATGGCCACGCGGCGGCCCAGCTCCGGCATCTGACGATCCGGCAGTTGCGCTCGCTTGCGGCGCTTTCGGCCAAGGGCAGCGTCACCGCGGCATCAACCCAACTCGGACTGACCCAACCGGCCGTGACGCAGCAGCTGCGGCAGCTTCAGGATCTTGCAGGCTTGCCGCTGGTGCAGCGGACCGGAGATGGCATGCTGCTGACGGAGGCCGGCCGGGAAGTTCTGGCCCTCGCCGAACGGGTCGAAGCCGCCATTACGGACTGCCAGGGCGCACTCGATCTGCTTGCGGGCAGGACCGGCGGTACGGTGCATCTTGGCGCAGTCTCGACCGCGAAATATTTCGTGCCGCATGCCATCGCGGCCTTCTCCAAGCGCTCACCGAAAATCGAGATCAAGCTGACCATCGGCAACCGCGAGGAGATCCGCGAGGCCATGCACGGCTATGAGCTCGATTTCGCCGTGATGGGTCGGCCGCCGGCCGACGTCAGCGTCGACGTGCGCCAGCTCGGGCGCAATCCGCACATCATCGTCGCGCGCAAGGGGCACTGGCTGGAGAAGGATTCAGGCCTCAGCCTGACCGATCTCGTGCACGAGACCTTCCTCACCCGCGAGCCGGGATCGGGCACGCGCACGCTGATGGAGGGCATGTTCCAGAAGTCCGATCTCGAGCCGATCATCGGCATGGAGATGAGCAGCAACGAGACCATCAAGCAGGCGGTGATCGCTGGGCTCGGCATCGCCTTCATCTCGGCACACACTGTCGCACACGAGCTCGCGGAAGGCCGCCTCATCGTGCTCGACGTCGCGGGCCTGCCGATCGTCCGGCAATGGTATGTGATCCGCCGCAGCGACAAGGTGCTGCTGCCGCCGGCACAGGCGATGTTCGATTTTCTGGGCTCGGAGGGCTCGAACTATCTGCCCGAAGTGCCTGATTTCGGCAAGCGTTAGTGCCGCCAGCGCTAGACCATCAGCTTCATCGCGACAGTCGCTGCCAGAATGACGATGATCTGCAGCAGACGCTCTGTCGTGAAAATGCGGTTGAAAGTGATCATCGCGCGCCCCGGCCGTCGTGAACGAAATCTGGACGGATTGCTAGCACACGCGGACAACAGGGCAACTCCGTAGTCGCCCCGGGCCCGCTCTCGACTACGCTCAGGCCGCGAGCAGGGCGGCGTGATCCCCGCGGGCCGCGAAATAGGCTTCCAGTTCCGACAGCGCGCGGGCTTCCCACTCGCTGGCCTGCTCCAGCAGCGACCAGCGCTGGCCCGGCCGGAACGCCGCGGTCTGGCGATAGAGCGATGCGATGCCACGGTAGCGGCGCACGTTCTCGAAGATGGCGTGTCCGTTGATCTGGCCGGTCATGTCGTAAACTCCCTCGTATTCCCGCGGGAGAAATTGCGGCCAAATCTTTTTTGAAAAGTTAGCGGCGTGCCCCAAGCGCGCGGATGGTTGCCGGACTGTTGCCTCTGCGCAACGAGCGCTCTCGCTGGCAGCTGTTTATTGCGAATTCGTTGCCGCGCTCTCGCCCGACGACTTCAATCCGCCACGGCGGTTGATGGTCATGCTCGCACGGCAGAGATCGGCAAGGCCAATCACCAGCGCGGCCAGCAGGCAGAACAGGTTGACGGAATCCGCGTTCGCGCTGGAGAGCGCAGTGAACTCGAAGAAGGGCGGGATGAACGCCCACCACACCAGGGGAATGGTGAGCAGCGCCGCGAATACGGCCGCCGGAGCGCCAGCAACAATGCCGAGCACGAACAGGCTGGGCAGGAACGCTGCGAAATAGAGATTTGCACCGAGCGCGACGCAGACGCCCTGAAGCACAGCCGACGCTGCGACCACGACAAATCCGATCAGAAATGCCTGCCACGACCATGGCCGCAACCGCGGTACGCCAACCAGTCCCGCACGCCTCATAGGGCCTCCCTTGCCGCCGTTAACCAGGCCGCTTGCGACCAAAGTACTACAGCAGCAGGGAATCCGCGAGGTGGAAATCGGAGCGGCCCGGGGCCCCCCTGCAAGGCTGGTAAACGGGGCCACAGCACACAATCGTACCGCTACTCGGTTGCCGCGTAGATCAGACCGGCGATCGGCAGCGCAAGGCCAATGGCCGAGGCCAGCGTCCAGCCGCCCTGCGCGAACGCCCAGGTGCCGAGCGCGGATCCGGCGGCTCCGGCCGCAAAGAACGTCGCCATGTAGAGCCCGTTAAGGCGGCTGCGATGCTCGTGCCCCAGCACGAAGATGGCGCGGAAGCCGAGCACCACGTTACCCTGCACGCCGAAATCGATCGCGATCGCGGCGACCACGAGACAGGCAAGGTTGAGCATCGATCCGGCCACGCCGACATGCGTCATCAGGAAGCCCAGGGCGACGAACAGCATCGCGGCGAGCGTGGCGATGCGGCTGTGGCCGCGATCGGCGAGGCGCCCTGCGATCGGCGCCGCGAACACGCCGGAGACACCGGCCAAGGCAAACAAGCCGATGCCGCGCTGGGTGAAGCCGAATTGGCTGGCGAGCTGGAGCGGCACCACGGTCCAGAACAGGGTGAAGGCACCGAACAGGCCGGCCTGGTACAGCGCGCGCCTCCTGAGCAGCGGCGTGGTGCGCACCAGATGCGGCATCGAGAGCAGAAGCGCGCCGTAATGCATGCGCGCCACCGGCTTGCGCTTCGGCAGCGTCATGCGCAGCACGACCGTGAGCGCGATCATCAACGCGGCCGAGCAGAAGAACACCGCATGCCAGGACAGCGCCGCCGTGACGACGCTCGACACCGGGCGCGCCAGCATGATGCCGAGCATCAACCCGGTCGAGACGTTGCCGACGACACGGCCGCGAATGGCTTCCGGCGCGAGATGGGCGGCATAGGGAATGATGATCTGCACTGCCACCGAGCCGAGACCGATGAACAGCGCCGCGATGAGGAACGGCAGCGCATGGGTCGCGAACGCGGCCGCGAGCAGCGCCGCCGCGCCGAGCGTGATGACGGTGCAGATCAATGCGCGGTTCTCGACGAGATCGCCGAGCGGCACGATGAAAAGCAGCCCCGTGCCGTAACCGATCTGCGTCATGGTCACGATCAGGCCCGCGGCTGCATGCGAGAGGCCGAGCGCGGCACTGATCGGGGCGATCAACGGTTGGGCATAATAGAGGTTGGCAGCGACCATGCCACAGGCCGCGGCGAGCACGAAGGTCAGTCGCTGCGAGACCGCATCGGTCTGCGGTGCGGTCTCGATCGTGGCATTCATCGTCATTCCAAACACTCCAAGACTTCGATGTACGAACTCGACATAGGAAACGTTCGTTTCCTAATTTGACAAAAATTCAGGCCAGCAGCTTCATCGCGATGCCGGCCAGGCGCTCGCCATCAAGCGGCAAGCGCGCCTTGCCGACAACGCGCAGACCCTGCGTCATGCAGATCATCAGCCGCGCTGTGTCGTCCGCTTCGACATGGTCCGGAATCGAACCGTCAGCCTGCCCTTCGCGGATGAGGCCGGCGATGAAGGCCTCGTTGGTCTTGAGCTGCGCCGTGACGCGCGCACGCATCACCGGATCCACGGCCGACAGCTCGACCGCGCTGCCGACTACGATGCAGCCGCGGCGCCCCTCGCTGCCCTGGGAATGCTCGACATAAGACAGCATCACGTTGCGCACCCGCTCGCGGCCATTGGCGCCGCGCGCGGCGGCAGCGCGGGTCTGCTCCCCGCGGATCGCGGTATAACGCTCGAAGGCGGCAATGAAGACGGCATGCTTGTCGCGAAACGCCTTGTAGACGCTGCCGGTGGCAAGGCGCATGGCCGCGGTGAGATCCCCGATCGAGGTGGCATGATAGCCGCGCTCGCAAAACACCTTGATTGCGCCGTCCAGCGCGGTGTCCATGTCGAACTCGCGGGGACGGCCCGGCGGATGGGCGGAAGGCTGAGATTGTCGAGCCGCTTTTTGCATCGCGGAATAATAGGGAATGATCGTTTCCAAATAAATACACGTGGTTGTGATTAATGGGATAAGCGAGCAGGCTGGCCGAGATGCCCCGTATCCCGGACGCGCTGCAGCATGCAACGCTGCTGCGCAGAGCCGAGACCCATGTCACATGGAATGCTCGGAGATATGGGCCCCCGCTCTGCAGCGCACCGTCAAAGAGACACTGCGCTGCGTCCGGGGCGCGAGAGCGGAGACACATACCGCCTCTCAGCGTCATTCGGGAGTACGCCCGTTGGCGCGAGCCGGGAATCCACTTCACATCGACCTGTGGCTCGGTGGATTCCGGGCTCGATGCCACGCATCGCCCCGGAATGACGATGGAAAGAGGGATCACCCCTTCGGCGTCACCGGCGTGCCATCCGCCATGGTCGTGACGCCCTTCCGCTCGACGATCATGCCATAGGCGCGCGGCTGGCGATGAATGTCGAAATTGAACGTCGTGCGTTTATAGGAATTGCAGAGATCGAGATCGCAGCGGGCGAACGCGAGCTCGTCGCCCTTGGTGGTGCATTGCGCGACGATCTCGCCTGACGGCGCGATGATGCAGCTGCCGCCGATATGGTCGACGCCCTCTTCAATGCCAGCCTTGGCGACACCGACCACGAAGGTGCCGTTCTGGTAGGCGCCGGCCTGCATCACCAGGTGGTTGTGGAACAGCGAGAGATCGTCGTGCTCGGGCGCGGGCGGATTGTGCACCGGGGTGTTGTAGCCGATCATCACCATCTCGACGCCCTGCAAGCCCATCACCCGATAGGTCTCGCTCCAGCGGCGATCGTTGCAGATCGCGATTCCCATCACGCCGCCGAACGCATCGGCCACGCCGAAGCCGGCGCCCGGCTCGAAATAGCGCTTCTCCAGATGCTGAAACTTGCGCCACGGCTCGTGCTCGGCATGGCCGGGCAGATGGACCTTGCGGTATTTCGCAACGATCGCGCCGCCTTTGTCGACGAGAATCGAGGTGTTGTAGCGATGGACGATTCCCGCCTCGACCGTGAGCTCGGCGTAGCCGAGGCAAAATCCGATGCCGCACGCGCGGGCGAGATCGAACAGAGCTTGCGTCTCCGGCCCCGGCATCTCGCGTTCGAAGAAGCTGTCGATCTCGGCCTGGTCCTCGAAGTACCAGCGCGGAAAGAACGTGGTCAGCGCAAGTTCTGGATAGACGATCAGATCGCAGCCGTTAGCCCTGGCCTGGCGCATCAACGCCATCAGCCGCGCCACCACTTCGGTCCTGGTCTCGGTCCTCGCAATCGGGCCCAACTGGCCGGCCGCGACAGTCACAAATCTCGCCACGACTTGTCCCTCGTTCGTTGCCCATTGATCGGGGCTCGCGCGCCCATGCAGGTTCTGCGCCTGACGGCGCCAGTATCCGAGGATGAGCTATCGGCTGCAGGTATTCCAGGAACTTTCGTTGCCAATCTGCAACGGTTCCGGACGATCTAAGACCGGACAAAAGAAACGCCCATTGCGGCCACGAACCCTGCTCACAACGCCGTGAGATAAGTCAGGGGAATGACCATGCGTGCACAACGCGTTTGGAACGTAACGGGAGCCACCAGCACCGGCCAGCTTCAGTCCAGGTTGGACGATTTGAACAAGCGACTGAGCCAGCTCGAGGGCCGGCATCCCGAGAGCAACAAGATCGACGAGCTGAAATCAAGCGCGCTCAGCTTGTCGCGGGAGATCGACGACATCCGCTGCGCCGAGGCGACGGCTGCGCTACGGGAATTGCTCCGGAAGTAAAATTGCTCCGCAAGTAAGCCGGGCTCGAGGCGCTGGCTTACGGAACCAACGCCCGCGCCCGCCATTTCCATGGTGAGCATGGAGCAAAATCATGAGTAGGCACCTGACGCGAGCCCATTTCGCGCGCGGCGTGGCCGGCGCGGTTTCCACGCTGGTCCTGTGCGCGACGGCCGCTTTCAGCATCGCGTACCACTTCGCGCTGTGAGGAAGCATTCGCATGATGTCCGACCCCGAGGAGGCGGTAAGACTGCAAGGCTACGGCGAGATGACGTTGCGCACGGCAATCGCGACGGTGATGCTGCTTGCTCCACGCGAGCGCGCGGAAGCCGCGATCTTCCGCGTCCGTGACGGAGAGCGTCTGGCCTCGAGCGAGATCGCCGAGCTCGCCTCGCACTGGGACATTCCGCCGGCGGCTCATGTCAGGTCACCGGGATTGGTCCCGGAGCAGCACTGGTCCGACATCGTTCGTGGCATGGTGCGCGAGGCACCGCTGCCGTCGCTGATGGTGGCATTCTTGCTGGGCGTGCTGGTGGCGAGACGGTGAGGCTGCCGCATCTGCCAGCAGCATGACCGATGAAGCAGCGGACCATCGATTAGCGCGCGCCTTGAAGTTCAAGGCGCCGTAAGCCCAATATCGATTCTTGCCCGCAGATGGGCCAGCCATGCCCGCGGAACAGGCCACTCTGCGAGGACAAAATCGGCCGTGGACCCGCTCGCAAAATCATTGCAAAAGAGAATCCTGGGGCGCCGGCGGCCGGCCCGCCAAGCCTTTGGAAAACGCCAACTTTTGAAATAATGGTCGGAGTGGCAGGATTCGAACCTGCGACCCCTGCGTCCCGAACGCAGTGCTCTACCGGGCTGAGCCACACTCCGACAAGAGGCCGGCTTATAGCGTCGGGTTTGGCGCACCGCAAGCGGCCGATAAGAGGAATTTTGTCCCTGTGAAAACGGGTCTTGAAACACTGGTTTTACCGGCCGGCCGGGCTGCCGCCGAGGCCGCCGCCCGGACGTTGGCCGGCGGCGGACTGGTCGCCTTTCCGACGGAGACAGTCTATGGGCTCGGCGCGGACGCCGCCAATGCCACGGCGGTCGCCCACATCTACAGCGCCAAGGGGCGGCCGGCATTCAACCCGCTGATCGCCCATGTCGCGGACCTCACGGCCGCACGGCGGATCGGCCGGTTCGATGCGCGCGCCCTGAAGCTCGCCGAGGCGTTCTGGCCGGGGCCGCTGACGCTGGTGGTCCCGAAGACAAAGGACTGCCCGGTGGCGGATCTCGCCACTGCCGGCCTCGACACGGTGGCGATCCGCATTCCCGCCCATCCGGTGGCGGAGGCGATCCTGCGCGCCTTTGGCGGGGCGGTGGTCGCGCCCTCGGCCAACATTTCGGGCCACGTCTCGCCGACGCTGGCAGCGCATGTCGAAAGCGACCTTGCCGGGCGGATCGACCTGATCGTCGACGGCGGGCCGGTCGCAGTCGGCGTGGAATCGACCATTGTCGGCTGCTTCGAGGCGCCGACGCTGCTCCGGCCCGGCGGGCTATCGCGCGAAAGGATCGAGGCGGTGCTCGGTGCGCCGTTGGCACGGCCGCCGGTGGATGCCGAGAGCGACGACAGCCAGCCGCTGGCGCCGGGCATGCTGGCTTCGCATTACGCGCCGCGCGCGAGCGTGCGGCTTAACGCGCACGATGTGGCGCACGATGAAGCGCTGTTGGCATTCGGACCGGCCCGCCTGTCCGGCCAGGAGGCGGCCGCCGCAGTCATGAATTTGTCGCCGGCAGCTGATCTCGATGAAGCCGCCGCCAACCTGTTCGGCTATCTTCGCAGCCTGGATGCGAAGGCACCGAGGGCGATTGCGGTGATGACGATCCCGGAAGAAGGCTTGGGCGAAGCGATCAACGACCGGCTGCGGCGGGCGGCTGTGGCACGATAAGAGTGAAAGACGAGACAATGAACATCAATCAATCCGCCACCCCGCCGCTTGCGCCCGAACTGATCGACCAATTCCGCAAAATCGTCGGCGACAAGCACGCGATCACCGATGCGGCCGACATCGAGGCCTACGTCACGGAGGAGCGCAATCTGTTCCACGGCCGCTCGCCGCTGGTTCTGCGTCCGGGCACGACGGCAGAAGTCTCGGAGATCTGCAAGCTCGCCTCCGCGCACAAGATCGCGCTGGTGCCGCAGGGCGGCAACACCGGGCTCGTCGGTGGCCAGACGCCGCACAATGGCGAGGTCGTGGTATCGCTGCGGCGGCTGGACAAGATCCGCGAGGTCGACACCGCCTCCAACACCATGACGGTCGAAGCCGGCGTGGTGCTGCAGATCGCGCAAGCGAAGGCATCCGAGGTCGACCGGCTATTTCCGCTCTCGCTGGGCGCGGAAGGAAGCTGCACCATCGGCGGCAATCTCTCGACCAATGCCGGCGGCACCGCGGCGCTCGCCTATGGCGTGGCGCGCGAGATGGCGCTGGGACTGGAAGTGGTGCTCGCCGACGGGCGGGTGCTCAACGTGCTCTCCAAGCTGAAGAAGGACAACACCGGCTACAATCTGCACAACCTCTTCATCGGCGCGGAAGGCACGCTCGGCATCATCACCGCGGCGACACTCAAACTGTTTCCGAAGCCGCACGCGGTCGAGACGGCCTATGTCGGGCTGAAGTCGCCGGCGGCAGCGCTCAAACTGCTGACCATGGCACAGGGCGAAGCCGCCAATGCGCTGACGAGCTTCGAGCTGCTGTCGGAGATGGCGGTCGATTTCTCGGTCCGTCACGGCATCGACGTGCGCGATCCGCTCGCGGAGAAGCACCCCTGGTACGTGCTGATGGAATTGTCCTCTGCGAGCGACGATGCCCGTACACCGCTGGAGACGATCCTCGCCCGCGCCATGGAGGAAGAGATCGTCGACGACGCCGTGATCGCGGCCAGCCTCGCCCAGCGCAACAATTTCTGGAAGCTGCGCGAGGAAATGTCGGCGGCGCAGAAGCCCGAGGGCGGATCGATCAAGCACGACATTTCGGTGCCCGTCGCCGCCGTACCCGCCTTCATCGAGGAAGCCAACGCGGCCGTGGTGAAGCTGATCCCCGGCGCGCGGCCCGTGCCGTTCGGGCATCTCGGCGACGGCAACCTGCACTACAATGTCAGCCAGCCCATCGGCGCCAATACGGCCGATTACCTGGCGCGCTGGCACGAGGTGAACGCCGTCGTGTTCGAGATCGTGCTGCGCATGGGCGGCTCGATCTCCGCCGAACACGGCATCGGCGTGCTCAAGCGCGACGAGCTGCCGGAGGTGAAGGACAAGACCGCGATCGAACTGATGCGGTCAATCAAGGCGATGCTCGATCCACACGGCATCATGAATCCGGGGAAGGTGCTGTGAGCGTTCTTGCAATCGATGCGATCAAAGATGCCGATGTCGAGAATGTCGTCGCGCTGTGGCAGCGCTGCGGCCTGACGCGGCCGTGGAACGATCCGCATGCCGACATTGCACTGGCGCGGCGGCGCGACAATTCGACCGTGCTGATCGGCCGCGACAATGGCGCGGTCGTGGCAACCGTCATGGTCGGCCACGACGGCCATCGCGGCTGGGTGTATTACGTCGCGGTCGATCCCGATTGCCAGAAGCGCGGGTATGGCCGCCTCGTCATGACAGCCGCCGAGGATTGGCTGCGCGCGGCCGGCATCGCCAAGCTCCAGCTGCTGGTCCGCCGCGAGAATGCGCAAGCCAATGCGTTCTATCAGTCGCTGGGGTTCGAGGAATCGACCTCGGTGATGTTCCAGAAGTGGCTCGACGGCCGCGAATCCACCTCATAATCTTGAGCATGATCTTTTCGGAAAACTACGTCACACTTTTCCGGATCATGCTCGTAGCTGAAAGACAATCATGACCATTTCCGATCGCGTCCGCATCAAGGACGTTCGCGTGCTCTCGGACAACTGGACGCCCCTGAAGGAGACGACGTTCGAGTACCGTCGCGCCAATGGCGAGTGGCAGACGCAGCATCGCGAGACCTATGAACGCGACAACGCCGCCGCCGTGCTGCCGTACAATCGCGCTCGGCGCAGCGTGATCCTGGTGCGCCAGTTCCGCCTGCCGGCCTTCATCCGCGGCTATGACGATCTCCTGATCGAGGCGGCCGCCGGCGTGCTTGATAACGCCGAGCCCGAGGAGCGCATCCGCGCCGAGGCCGAGGAGGAGACCGGCTATCGCCTGCACCACGTTCACAAGGTGTTTGAGGCTTTCATGAGCCCCGGCGCCATCACCGAAAAGCTGCATTTCTTCGTTGCAGAATACGAGCCTTCGATGCGCGTCAGCGCCGGCGGCGGCCTCGCGCACGAGGGCGAGGACATCGAGGTGCTGGAGCTCGGCATCGACGAGGCGCTGGCGATGATCGCCGACGGCCGCATCATCGACGCCAAGGCGATCATGCTGCTGCAATACGCGGCGCTGCATATCTTCAGATAGCCCCTCCGGAGCGGCAAGTCTGGCCTGCGCGGCCGTGGTGCCTGTTGAGCAAACCGCCGACTATCTCTAGTCTGGCTTCAACCAAGAACCAGGAGACGCGCCCATGTCAGCTGATACGTCCGCTCCGCGCGACGACGAATTCGGCTTTGCGCCCGACTACGACTCCCCCATCCCCTATATGCAGCGCACGCGCGACTATTACGCGGCAATCGGCTACACCACACCGTATCGCTGGGCGCATTACACCGCGGCCCCGTTCCAGCCGCTGAAGAAGCCACTGGCGCAGTCGCGCGTGACCATCATCACCACGGCGGCGCCTTATGATCCCACCAAGGGCGACCAGGGGCCTGGCGCCGCCTATAATGGCAGCGCCAAGTTCTACCAGGTCTATGATGGCGACACGTCGCAGCAGCACGATCTTCGCATCTCCCACATTGGCTACGACCGCAAGCACACGTCGGCCACCGACAGCGGCACCTGGTTTCCGCTGCCGCAGCTCTTGAAGGCGAGCGCATCGGGCCGCATCGGTGAAGTCGCCCCGCGCTTCTTCGGCGCGCCGACCAATCGCAGCCATCGCGTCACGCTGGATACCGACGCGCCGGAGATTCTGGCGCGCTGCCTTGCAGACGAGGTCGATGTCGCCGTGCTGGTGCCGAACTGTCCGGTGTGTCACCAGACCACCGCGCTGGTGGCGCGACACCTGGAGGCGGGTGGCATTCCGACCGTGATCATGGGCTGCGCCAAGGACATCATCGAGCACGCCGCTGTCCCGCGCTTCCTGTTCTCGGATTTCCCGCTCGGCAATTCCGCGGGCAAGCCGCACGACGTCGCCTCGCAGGCGCAGACCTTGGAGCTGGCGCTTAGACTCTTGGAGACCGGGAGCGGGCCGCAGACCACGATGCAGTCCCCGCTGCGCTGGAGCGAGGACGCGTCCTGGAAGCTCGACTACAACAACGTCGCGCAGCTTTCCCCGGAGGAACTGGCGCGCCGCCGCGCCGAATTCGACAAGCAGAAGGAGATTGCGCGCGGCAACCGCGCCGCCTGACGTCCTCCAATAACCAAGGGAAAAATGGGAGAGCGACGTGACGCGACCGTTCGAGGGCGTGAAGATCCTGGATTTCACCCAAGTGCTGGCCGGCCCCTATGCGAGCTATCAGCTCGCGCTGTTAGGAGCCGACGTCATCAAGGTCGAGCGGCGCGAGGGCGAGGACATGCGCCGCACGCCGCTCTCTCGCGAATGGGCCGAGCGGGGGCTCGCGCCGGCGTTCCAGGCCATCAACGGCAACAAGCGCAGCCTGACCCTCGATCTGCAGAAGCCCGAGGCGATCGCGATCGTGAAGAAGCTCGCGGCCCAAGTCGACGTCGTCATGGAGAATTTTCGCCCGGGCGTGATGGACAAGCTCGGCATCGGCTACGAGGCGCTGTCGGCGATCAATCCCAAGCTGATCTATTGCGCGGTGTCAGGCTTCGGCCAGACCGGACCGGATCGTTTGCGGCCCGGCTATGACGGCAAGATGCAGGCGCTGTCGGGCATCATGGCGATTACCGGTCACCCCGAGACCGGACCGACGCGCGCGGGCTTTGCAGTCTGCGACGTGCTTTCGGGCGCGACGGCCGCGTTCGCGGTATCGAGTGCGCTCTACCAGCGCGACCGGACCGGCAAGGGCCAGTTCGTCGACGTCTCCATGCTGGAGGCGACCGTGGCGTTTCTGTCGGGCCAGATTGCGGATTGGTCGGTCGCGGGCCATCGCCAGCAGCTGTCGGGCAACCAGGCCGTGAGCCGCAAGACGACGGCCAATCTGTTCAAGGCCGGTGACGGCTACATCCTGCTCGCAGTCAACAACGAGAAGCAATATCGCGCGCTGATGACCACGCTCGGCCGCGAGGACACGCTGTCGGATCCGCGCTTCGCCGACTGGTTCGCACGCAACGAGAACGAGCCGGCGCTGCGGGCCATCATTGAGGAGGCACTAGCGAAACGGCCGGCGCGCGAATGGGAGACGATCCTGGAAGACGCCGGCGCGCCCTGCGCCAGCATCTGGAAGATCGAGGAGGTGATCGACCATCCGCAAGTGAAGGCGCGCGGCGCAATCCAGGAGCTGGATACGCCCTACGGCCGCCTCCGCTTTGCCGGCAGCGGGTTCAAGCTCGCGCATGGTGGCGGAAAGCTCGATCGCATGGCACCGGAGCTGGGCGCGGATACGGATGCGGTGCTCGGCGAGCTGGGGTTTGATGCGGCGGAGATCGCGGCGCTGAGGGCAAGGGAGATCGTTTAAAGGCGCGGGCCTCACATTCCACTGTCGTTCCGAATCGGCGCGCTTTTGGCGCGCTTGTCCGGGACGACGGTGAAATGAATGACGGCAGCGCCTAGAACAGCGACCCCTGCCCGTCGTCGGCCGATGCGGCCGCGACTTTGCGTGCGACCTTCTTCGGCTTCACCACTTCCGCCTCCATCTCCTCCGCGCTGATCGGCAGCACTAGCTGCTCGTCGTCATTGGCAACGCGGTTGACGCGGGTGGAGACCGGGTGCCAGGCGAATTCGCCGGTGCGGGGCGCGGTCATGAGCGGCAGGATCGCATCGATCTCGTCGCCACGGCAATCGAGCCAGCGCTCGAAATCGCGCGGACTGATGGTCACAGGCACGCGGTCATGCAGCGCGGCCAGATCCTCGCCCGCAGCCGCCGTGACGATCGCGACCGTGTCGAGCTCCTCGCCGTTCGGCCCGATCCAGGTCTCGAACACCGCGGCAAAACCGAGCGGCCCACCGTCGGCGCGGTGGATGAAGAACGGCTGCTTGCGGCCGTCCTCCGCCTTCCATTCGTAATAGCCGTCGGCCGGGATCAGGCCGCGCCGCCGGCGAATCGCTTTCTTGAAGGCCGGCTTCTCCAGCACCGTTTCGGAGCGGGCGTTGATCAGCAGCGTAAAGCCCTTGGGATCTTTCACCCAGCTCGGCAGCAATCCCCACCGCATCAGGCGGAAATGACGCGCGCCATTCTCGACCAGCACGACCGGAATCGGTTGGGTCGGCGCGACATTGTACCGGGGCGGGAAATTCGGCTGCTCGACATAGCCGAACAGTTGCCGTAAAGCCGCGGGGGCCGAAGTTATGACGAAGCGTCCACACATCTCAAAGCGTCTATATAGGGTCCGTTCAGGTCCTTTTAACCCCGAACGTTAACACTGCGGCCGATGAGCTCAATGGCCTCCCAACCCGCGCGGACGCATGTACAGACGGGCCCTGAGGCTGCGGCCTGGGCGGAACGGCTGCGCGTGGCCAATATCAACCCGCGGACCGGGCTTGCCACCGACTATCTCAACCATTTCAATGAAGCCGTGATGCTCCTGGAAATGATCCCGGACATGCCGGAATGCGCCGAGGACTTTTTTACCTGGTCGCCGCTGTCCTATGCCGAGCATTTTACGGCCTCGAACTTCAAGGCCCGGGATCTCGCCATCGAAGCCTATGAGAAGGCCGATCCCACTGTGCGGGCCCAGTTCGACCACATCACCGACACCATGACCTCGATCCTGACCGCGGTCGGCTCGGCCATGCGCGAGGTCGAGAAGGACGCGACCCGTGTCCGCCTCGCCGAACAGGCGACGGCTTGGGTCAAGCCTCTGATCGCAGCCTGTGGCGGCATTATCAATGGCGGCGCGGAAGCCGACGTCGACACCATCATGGCGAACTGAACCGTGGCTTCGGTCGCCCAGCCCACCCGTCCCCAGATTGCGGTCAGTGCCGCGATTTTCCGCGAGGGCAAGGTGCTGTTGACTCGCCGCGCCCGCTCGCCCGCAAAAGGCTTCTATTCGCTGCCGGGCGGCCGGGTCGAGTTCGGCGAATCGTTGCACCAGGCCCTGAGGCGCGAAGTCGACGAGGAAACCGGGCTCGAGATCGAAATCGGCGGGCTTGCGGGCTGGCGCGAGGTGCTGCCGGCCGCACCCGGAGCCGGCCATTATTTGATCATGTCATTTGCCGCCCGCTGGGTGACCAGGGAACCGTCCCTGAACGATGAGCTCGACGATTATCGCTGGATCGCTCCGGATGCCCTGGGCAGCATCTGTGACCTCAAGCTGACCGGGGGGCTGGAGGAGGTCATCCAGTCGGCCGCACGGCTGATCGGACCCTAGTCACCACGCCTTGCGTCCCCAGCCCCGAGGGGGCATACAGCCCGCCGATGTCGACGCGATTTCTGGCCCTTTTTGTCCTGATTCTCGCCTGCGCTTCTGCGCCCACCCGGGCCCAGGACGTGGCGGCGCCGTTCGACGCCGATTTGCAGCGGCTGGCCGAGATCCTTGGCGGACTGCACTACCTGCGCGGCATCTGCGGAGCCAATGAGGGCAACAAATGGCGCAACGAGATGCAGGCGCTGATAGATGCCGAAACCCCCTCAGGCGAACGCCGCACCCGCATGATTGCCGGCTTCAACCGCGGTTATAACGGCTTCCAGCAGACCTATCGGAGCTGCACACCGGCAGCGACGGTGGCGATCCGCCGTTACATCGAGGAGGGCGCAAAGATCTCGCGGGACCTGACGGCGCGCTACGCAAACTAGATTTCCCGGTCATTGTCATTCCGGAGCGCGACAAAGGCGCGAACCCGGTATCCATCGCACCAACTCTGCCGCCTGATGGATTCTCAGGTGCGCAATTGCGCACCATAGTTCGCGCCTGACGACGCGCCCCGGAACGACGAGCAGTGGAACTTTATCGTCGACTTTGTTCACAGCCGTTAACCGTTCTTAAAGATGTGGTCTAGCGGTCGTTAATGCCCGTGCTACACCTCTCGCACAGCGCATCGCCGTGGATCGCGCCCCAGCCCTGATCGAGTTTCATGAGCCAGCCGATTTCCTACGCCCCCGCCCGCGCCCCGCTGCCCGACCATGAGCAGAAACAGGCCGCCTTGAGCTATCTGAACGAGGCCTGGGCCGAAGCGCGCCATGACGGCGTCGACGGCGACTGCCTGGCACAGGCGAGCCTGTTTGCGGCCCTCGCCGAGCTCGTCGGCACCTATGGCGAGGACGCGGTGGCGAAGTTCGTCGAGGGCTTTCCCGCCCGCATCCGCAACGGCGAATTCTCGGTCTGCCTGGCGAGGCAATAAGGGCCGCTGAAAAGGCAGCGTCGGACGAACGCAGCCATTCATCACGGCGCGATCTTCAGCGTCGCTTTCATGTTGGGATGATAGCGGCAGTAATAATCGACCGTTCCCGCCTTCTTCAGCACTGATGTGGCCGACTTGTTCGGCGGCAAATTCACGTCGAAATCGCCGTTCTTCGCAGTGGCGGTGTGGGCGAAGACGTCCTTGTTGATCCATTGAATGGTGTCGCCGACCTTCGCAGTCACTTCGGCCGGCGAGATCACGAGATTCTGCATCGTGATCTCGATGGTGGCGGCGTGCGCCGGGACGGCGGTCGTCGCGAAGACAAGGGCGATGGAAGATAGCCGTCCCAACCTCATCGCACGCTCCTTACTTCAGCTCGGCCGCGACGTGTTCGGCGTGCTGCTCATGGCCCTGGAAAATCTTCAGGCCGGTCTGCAACAGGCTCTTCAGCTCGGCATTGCTGGCGGACGGGATCAGCTGGGTCTCCAGCGCGCCGTTGACCGTCTTGTGATAGGCGACCTCGTTGGCGACATAGGCCTTGTCGAAGGCCGCGCCGTTCAGCTTGTCGAGCTCGGCCAGCTTGTCGCTCGCCTGCTTCGACAGCGCCTTGCTGGTGTCGTTGTCCTCAGGCGTGACGTTCAGCTTCTTGACCAGCGCCAGGGCCTGCTTGTTGACGGCCTCGTGGTCGCGCAGCATGTCTTCGGCAAATGCCTTGACGTCCTTGTTCTTGGCCTTCTTCTGTGCCTGCTTGGCTGCGTTGATGTCGATCACGCCCGCGGTGTAGGCGATGTGGGCAATCTGCGGATCGGTGAGCTTGTCTGCAGCCCGCGCGCCTTGCAGCAGCACGGGGCTGGACAACAGAATGGCTGCGGCGAGCGCCGCGCTCCGACGAACGAACATGTTTGACACTCCTGTGCTACCGGACGTCTCGCCGGCGTTGCTTCACAGGAATTGGATGGGCGTTTCGCGCAAACGTTCCCAAGAAATTTCAGCCGCCGACACCGAGACGCTTCAGCACCGCCTCGGTCAGGCGCTCGCAGCGCCAGCCGGCGAATGGAAAGGCGTCCATCATGACAGGGCCGATCTCCTTCTCGACATTCTCGCGCAGCATGGTGCGAGCGCGATGCAGCCGCGTCTTCACGGTCTCGGGCTTGACGCCGAGCAGATCGGCCGTCTCCTCGATGCTCATGCCCTCCATGACCCGGGCGACGAACACCATGCGGAAGACATCCGGCAACTCGTCGATGGCGCGCTCGACGACGCGCTGGATTTCACGTTGGGCCATGGTCCTTTCCGGATCGCCTGCGGGAGAAACGGGAAACTTGATGATCTGCGCCTCGAGCGCCTCTTCCGGTACCGCACCGAGCTCGACATGCGGCTTGGCGCTTCGTACCCGGCCAAGCGCCTCGTTGATGGCGATACGGGACAGCCAGGTCGACAGCGCGGACTCGCCCTTGAAGCCGTCGAGGTGGGTGAAGGCCCGGACATAGGTCTCCTGCACCACGTCCTCGGCTTCGCTGTCGCTGCGCAGGATGCCGCGCGCGAGGCGATAGAGCCTGCGGTTGTTGGCCTGCATGATCTCGCGGAGCGCGGCCTCGTCGCGGCCCCGCGCCCGGTCGATCAGCTCGGATTCCAATGATCTGGCACCGGCGGACAGGCCGGCTGCGGTCCGTTGCATTGCGGTCACCTGTTTCCGTTAATTCCGGACATTGGATGCAGGCTGGCAGGAAAGGTTCCCAACTTTCTTGCCCTTCCCTGGGTATTCTCCGCCTAATCTGTCTCGATCGGTAGCGCCGGGTCCCTCGCCCACTCGCCCATGGAGGCATCGTAGAGCGTCAGGCTATCGTAGCCCAGCTGCGTCAGCATGAGCAGGTCAATGGTCGCCGAGATGCCGCCGCCGCAATACAGGATCACGTTCTTGTCGCGCGTGACGCCTGCCGCGGTGAATTTCGCTTCGGCATCAGCGGGCGAGATCAGGGTCTTGTCGGCATTGACGAGCGTTGCAGCCGGTACGTTGACGCTGCCGGGCACGCGGCCCGGCCGGCCGTAGCGGCTCGGCTCGAGGCCTCGATGATATTGCGGCCCGAGAGCATTGACCGTGACGGTCGAGGGATCGCCGATGCGAGCCTTCACAAAGTTCTTGTCGACGAAGAAGCCGGTGCGCGGCGTGGCCTTGAAGGTGGTGGCCGGATAGCCTTTCGAGGCGCCTGTCTCGACCGGATGTCCCTCCTCCTTCCACTTGTCGAAACCGCCGTCGAGCACCCACGCGGCGACGCCGAGCGAGCGCAGCATCCACCAGAACCGTGTGGACCACATCATGGTGCCGATGCTGTAGAGCACGGTGGGTTTGGTCGCATCGAGGCCGTGGCGGCCAAAGGCAGCCTCGAGCCGGGCCACATCAGGCATCATGAAGAATTGCGGCGCAGAGACGTCCGAGAACTCACCTTGCAGATCGAGGAAATCGGCGCCCGGGATGTGGCCGGCAGCGAAGGTCTTGTCACCGGGAACGGCGCGATAGGGTACCTCGCTGCCTGATGGCGCGGGATCAAGATAGGTCGTGCAGTCGTAGAGGCGGAGATTTGGGTCGCCCAGGATGGCGGCGAGCTGCTCGGTGGTGATGAGGGCACTCTGGCTCATTGATCGTCTCCCATCATACGCGCACTATCCCCGTCACCCTGAGGTGCCGGAGCACAGCGGAGGCCTCGAAGGGCACGGCCACTAGCGGGGCCGCTCATCCTTCGAGGCTTGCCGTGCAATGCAAGAGCATTGCATGGCGCGCACCTCAGGATGACGGATCACAACGAGCGCGGCCTCCTACTGCTTCAGCGTCTCCATAAACCGCACCGCTTCGCCCTGCGACGGCGTCACCAGCTCGCCCTGCCACATCACGCGCTTGCCGCGCACAAACGTGCCGACGGGCCAGCCGGTGACGCGCAGCCCATCATACGGCGTCCAACCGGCTTTCGACGCGACCCATTTGTTGGTGATGGTTTCGCTGCGCTTGAGATCCACAACCGTGAAATCGGCATCATAGCCGGCGGCGATGCGGCCCTTGCAGGCCATGTTGTAGAGCCGCGCGGGGCCGGCGCTGGTGAGATCGACGAACCGTGCCAGCGACAGGCGGCCCGCGTTGACGTGATCGAGCATCAGCGGCACCAGCGTCTGCACGCCGGTCATGCCGGAGGGCGAAGCGGGATAGGTCTTCTGCTTCTCTTCCAGCGTATGCGGTGCGTGATCGGAGCCGAGTACGTCGACGATGCCCTGCTCGATGCCGCGCCAGATGCCGGCGCGGTGATCGGCTGATCGCACCGGCGGGTTCATCTGCGCCAGCGTACCGAGCCGCTCGTAACATTCGGGGGCGACCAGCGTGAGATGATGCGGCGTCGCCTCACAGGAGGCGACATCCTTGTAGTCGCGCAAGAACTCGATCTCTTCCTTGGTCGAGATGTGCAGCACGTGGATGCGTTTTCCCGTCTCGTGCGCGAGCTTGACCAGGCGCTGCGTCGCCATCAGCGCCGCGGTCTCGTCGCGCCAGACCGGATGCGAGCGCGGATCGCCTTCGATGCGCAGCGCCTTGCGATCGTTGAGACGATACTCGTCCTCGGCGTGGAACGCGGCGCGACGTCGGATCACCTGGAAGATGCGGCGCAGGCTCTCGTCGTCTTCCACCAGCAAGGCGCCGGTCGAGGAGCCGATGAACACCTTGACGCCGGCGCAGCCGGGCGCGCGCTCCAGCACCGGCAAGTCCTGCACGTTCTCGCGGGTGCCGCCGATGAAGAAGGCGAAATCGCAATGCATCCGGTGACGGGCGCGCTTCACCTTGTCGGTGAAGGTGGCTTCCGTGACGGTCAATGGCGAGGTGTTCGGCATCTCGAACACCGCGGTGACGCCGCCCATCACGGCGCTGCGCGAGCCGGTCTCGAGGTCTTCCTTCTGCTCCAGCCCGGGCTCGCGGAAATGCACCTGCGTGTCCATGACGCCGGGCAGGATGTGCAGGCCCTTGCAGTCGATCACCTCGGCGGCGGAGCCTTGCGACAGCGCACCCAGCTCGGCGATGCGACCGCCGGTGATGCCGATATCGCGAACACCCTCGCCGTCCTGGTTGACGACGGTGCCGCCCCTGAGGATCACATCGAAACGCTGGGTCATGGAGCCTCTCTCATCCCCAAGCGCAGGGCTCGAGGTCTTGTCGTTTATGCCTTGCGGGCTTACGTTCCGGAGCAACATGTCGCAAGAGATTTTCGCATGAAATCAGCGTTTCTTCCCGACCGGGGCGTAATCAAGGTCGCGGGCGATGACGCGCGCAACTTCCTCAACGGCCTCATCACCACCGACGTCGACAGGCTCAAGCCGGGCCTGGGGCGATTCGGTGCGCTGCTGACGCCGCAGGGCAAGATCATCGTGGATTTCCTGATCACGGAAGCGCCCATTGGCCATGGTGGGGGGTTCCTGATCGACTGCCCGAAGGCGCTGGCCGACGGCCTCGCCACCAAGCTGAAATTCTACAAGCTGCGGGCCAAGGTGACGGTGGACAACCTCACGGGCGATCTCGGCGTGCTCGCGGCCTGGGACGGCCCGTTGGCAGCCCAGCCGGACCTCGCCTTCGCCGACCCGCGCAATAGCGAGCTTGGCTACCGCATTTTGATCCCCGAAGATCTCAAGCAAAGACTCTCCGACCTGATCGGCGCCCAGCTGGTCGATGCCGCCGACTACGAGGCGCACCGTATCGCGCTCGGCGTGCCGCGCGGCGGGCTCGACTTCATGTACAACGACGCGTTCCCGCACGAGACCAACATGGATCGCCTCGCCGGCGTCGATTTCGACAAGGGCTGTTATGTCGGCCAGGAGGTCGTATCGCGCATGCAGCATCGCGGCACCGCGCGAACCCGCAGCGTCAAGGTGCTGCTCGACGGCCCTTCGCCCGAGGCGGGCGCGACCATTCTCGCCGGGGAGAAGCCGGTTGGCACGATCGGCTCGAGCGCCCGCGGCAAGGGCATCGCGCTGGTGCGCATCGACCGCGTTGCTGACGCGCTCGATGCAGGCCAGCCGCTCACCGCTGGCGGCCTCGCTGTGAGGCTCGCCGAACCTGACGTCGTCCGCATTCCATTGAAGCAGCCCAGCGCATGAGCCGTGCTCCCCGCCTGCATCCCGACGGAAAGACCCGCTGCCCCTGGCCCGGGGAAGATCCGCTCTACGTCGCCTATCATGACACCGAATGGGGCGTGCCCGAGTATGACGACCGCGCCCTCTATGAGAAGCTGATCCTCGACGGCTTCCAGGCCGGCCTGTCCTGGATCACGATCCTGCGCAAGCGCGACAATTTCCGCAAAGCGTTCGACGATTTCCAGCCGGAGAAGATCGCGCGTTATACCGACAAGAAAGTGCACGCGCTGATGAACGACGTTGGCATCGTGCGCAACCGCGCCAAGATCGAGGGCACGATCCTGAGCGCCAAATCGTATCTCGATATCATGGAGAAAGGCCCGGGCTTCTCGAAGCTGCTATGGGACTTCATGGACGGCAAGCCCAAGGTCAACAATTTCAAGACCACGGCTAGCGTTCCGGCGTCGACGCCGCTGTCGGTGCAGATCTCCAAGGAGCTGTCCTCGCGCGGCTTCAAGTTCGTCGGCCCGACCATCGTCTATGCCTTCATGCAGGCGACCGGCATGGTCAACGACCATCTCGTCGACTGCCATTGCCACGCGACCTGCAGCAAGCTGCAGCGCAAGCCGCGCCTCAAGACCAAATGACCGCCGGGAAGAGCGCGCGCGCAGCGGAGTCCCGCGCCTGGCAACGCATGCTGTCGGGCCGGCGGCTCGATCTGCTCGATCCCTCACCGCTCGATGTCGAGATCGCCGACATCGCCCATGGGCTCGCGCGCGTCGCGCGCTGGAACGGTCAGACCACCGGTGCTCACATCTTCTCGGTGGCGCAGCATACGCTTCTGGTGGAAACCGTGCTGCGGCATGAGATGCCGCGCGTCGACCCGCGCATGCGGCTCGCAGCCCTGCTGCACGATGCCCCCGAATATGTGATCGGCGACATGATCTCACCGTTCAAGGCGGTGCTCGACGGCCATTACAAGGTCGTGGAGAAGCGCCTGTTAGGTGCCATCCACATCCGCTTCGGCCTGCCGCCGGTGCTGCCCGACGAGATCACGTCAGCCATCAAGGCCGCCGATCGCGGCGCGGCTTATCTCGAGGCGACCGAGCTCGCCGGTTTCAGCGAGAGCGAGGCCAGGCGCCTGTTCGGCAAGGATCCCGGTCTCTCCGACAGCATCCGGCGCGACTATCTGACGCCCTGGACGGCGGCGCGGGCCGAGAAGCAATTTCTGGAGCGGTTTGGCGCCGTGTTTGCGCAGGTGCCGTAGGATGGGCAAAGGCGCCTTTGCGCCGAGCCCACGTCTTCTGACGTTTGCGCTGGGAACGGTGGGCACGCTTGGCTTTGCCCACCCTACGGCACCGGCTATAATCACCGCCCAAAAGGTCCGCCATGATCCACGTCTGTTCGCTCGCCGCTCTTCCCGAAACCGTCCGCCGCACCGGAGCCAGCCACGTGCTGACCGTGATGGCCAATGTCGAACAGGTAGCGCGGCCTGTGTCGGTACTTCCGGCCAATCATCTCAAGGTGTCGATGGACGACATTACCGAGGAGATGGACGGCTTTGTCGCACCGTCCGAAGCCCATATCGATCAAGTGCTGAATTTCGTGCGCGGCTGGGATCGCGGCGCTCCGCTGGTGGTGCATTGCTATGCCGGCATCAGCCGCTCCACGGCCAGCGCATTCGCCGCCGTCTGCGCACTCAATCCTGATCGCGACGAGGTCGAGATCGCGAAGAAGATCCGCGCAGCATCTCCGGTCGCCTCGCCGAACCGGCGCATCGTCAGCCTTGCCGACCGCGCGCTGGGGCGTAATGGCCGCATGCTGCGCGCGCTGGACGAAATGGGCCCAGGCGAGATGCTGGTCGAAGGCCGCCCCTTCGTGATCGAGCTCGAATGACAGCAGCGATCGTCACCGCATGAGGGACAAGCTGCTGACGCCGATCGAGATCGGCCTGACTGCCGCGATCGTCGCGATCGAGGATCACGAGCCATTGGTGCTCACCGCGCGGGGCAGCGACGGGCTCGCCGGCCTCCCGTTCGGTCCATTCGATGCGCCGAGCCATCGCACCTTCGAGATCGGCCTGCGCGCCTGGGTCGAGGCACAGGCGGGCTTGCGGCTCGGCTATGTCGAACAGCTCTACACCTTTGGTGATCGCGGCCGCCATGCTGAGGCCGGCGACACCGGCGCGCATATGGTGTCAATCGGCTATCTCGCGCTGACGCGCGCCGCCGAAGGCGCCGCGAATGCGGCGAGCTTCGAGCCCTGGTATCGCTTCTTCCCCTGGGAAGACCGGCGCGAGGCTCCGCCCGCGATCATTGCCCGCGACATCATCCCGGCGCTGACCGCCTGGGCCGAGGCGGAGCCGCCGGAGACCACGCGCGCGCTGCCGCGGAAGGATCGCGTGCGGTTCTATTTCGGCCTTGACGGTGCTAGCTGGGACGAGGAGCGCGTGCTCGACCGCTACGAGCTCCTCTACGAGGCCGGCCTCGTCGAGGAAGCGCGGCGCGACGGCCGGCCTGCGGCCCTGGCGCGCAAGACGCTCCCCACACTCGGCACCTCGATGCGGTTCGACCACCGCCGGATTCTCGCCACGGCCATCGCGCGGCTGCGTGCAAAACTGAAGTATCGCCCTGTGGTATTTGAACTTTTGCCCGCCGAGTTCACACTCACTGAGTTGCAGTACACGGTGGAAGCGATTTCCGGCCGGCACCTGCACAAGCAGAATTTCCGCCGTCTGGTCGAAGCCGAGGCCTTGGTCGAACCGACCGGCGTCATGTCGACACAGACGGGCGGGAGACCGGCGGCGCTCTATCGCTTCCGCCGCGACGTGCTCCAGGAGCGACCCGCGCCGGGCTTGCGCGTACGCTCCCGGCGCTAGATCAAGTTTAAGGTCGGCCCCTGCCCGCCGATCGCCAGGAGGCCCCATGCTCGACGCGCCATTCGACGTCTTTGCGGTGATGATTGCGATCGTCGCGTTTCTGATCGCGCTGAAGGCGTCCAACCAGGCGAGCGAGCTGCGCAGACGGCTAGGCTCGCTGGAAGCTGCGTTACAGGCGCAGCGACAGGTCCCGCCACCGCCGCCCTTGCCCGTGCAGGAGCAGGTGGGCGCGCCCGCGGCAGAACCGCCGCCGCTTGCGCCCGAGACCGAGGTCGCACCGCCGCCGCTCGTCATGGAAGAGGCTTCGCCGCCCCCGCCCCAGGCTAGGACCGACACCGATGCGCCGCCGCCGTTGCCCGCGCCGGCCCCCGGCTTCGAGGAGCGGCTCGGCACGCGCTGGGTGGTGTGGATCGGCGGCCTTGCGCTCGCGCTCGGCGGCTTCTTCATGGTGCGCTATTCGATCGAGGCCGGCCTTCTCGGCCCTGGCGTACGCGTATTCCTCGGCGGCCTGTTTGCAGCCGCGTTGCTGGGCGCCGGCGAATGGACGCGGCGCAAGGAAAGCATTTCCACCATCCAGGCGCTGCCGATCGCCAATATCCCCGCGATCCTGACCGCGGCCGGAACGGCGGTCGCGTTCGCAACCGTCTATGCAGCCTACGCGCTCTATGGCTTCCTCGTGCCTGCCACCGCCTTCGTGCTGCTCGGCATCGTTGCGATGGGTACGCTCGCGGCAGCGCTGCTGCACGGGCCGGCGCTCGCGGGCCTCGGCGTGGTCGGCGCTTTTGCGACGCCGGTGCTCGTGTCCAGCGGCAAGCCGGACTATTGGGCGCTGTACATCTATCTCGCCATCGTCACCGCCGCGAGCTTCGGCCTCGCCCGTATCAGACTGTGGCGCTGGCTCGCGGTAACGACGATCGTCTTCGCCGTGCTCTGGATCTTCCCGGGGCTTGACACCGGCGAGCTGCAGGTCGCGCCGCATGCGTTCCATGTGATCGCCGGCTTCGTGCTCGCCGCACTGCTCGTGGTCTGCGGCTTCATGTTCGGTCCTGATATCGAGGACGGACAGATCGAACCGGTGTCGTCGAGCGCGCTCGGCGCCTATCTGTTCGGCGCAATGCTGATCGTGCTGTCGAGCGCTCATACCGATCTCGCGCTGATCGCTTTCACACTCCTCGTTGCGGCGACGCTGTTCGTCGCCTGGCGCGCAGAGTCCACCGTCGGCGCGCTGGGGGCGGCCGCCGCGACCGTGTTCATCGTGTTCGCAGAATGGGCCGTGCGCGCCAATCCTGACATGCTGGTGCTGCCGGGCGGCCCAATGCCGGGCATCGCGCCGACCGCGACCGACAGCGCGGTGACGCTGCATCTGGTGACGGCCGCAATCTTCGCCGCCGGCTTCGGTATCGCAGGCTTCCTCGCGCAGGGACGATCCCGTTCGGCGATCATCGCCGTGGTTTGGTCGGCGTCGGGCGTCGCCACGCCGATCGCAATCTTGATCGCCCTCTACGCCCGCATCGCCCATCTCGATCGCTCGATCCCGTTCGCGATTCTCGCGGTGCTGCTCGCCGCCAGCCTTGGCGCGGCGACGGAAATGCTGACTCGCCGCGAAACGCGGCCCGGCCTTGCGATCTCGACGGCGCTGTTCGCAACCGGCACGCTCGGGGCGTTGGCGCTGGCGCTGACCTTCGCGCTGGAGAAGGGCTGGCTCACCATTGCGCTGGCGCTGATGTCGCTCGGCACGGCCTGGATCGCGATGCAGCGGCCGATCCCGTTCCTGCGCTGGCTTGCCGCCATCTTCGCCGCGATCGTCACGGCGCGCATCGTCTACGATCCGCGCATCGTCGGCGATGCCGTCGGCACGACGCCAATCCTGAACTGGCTGCTGTGGGGCTACGGCCTGCCCGCGGCCTCATTCTGGGGGGCGAGCATCCTCCTGCGCCGCCGCGGCGACGATGCGCCGCTGCGCATGGTGGAAGCGGCTGCGATCCTGTTCACCGCGCTGCTCGCCTTCATGGAGGTCCGCCATCTCGCAACCGGCGGCGACATGATTGCAACGCCGTCACTGCTCGAGGCCGCCTTGCAGGTCTGCGTAGCGCTGGCGATGGCGATCGGGCTGGAGCGGTTGCGGCTGCGCAGCCACAGCATCGTGCACAATGTCGGCGCCGTCGTGCTCACCGCGACCGCCGGTCTCATCAGTGTGTTCGGCCTCCTGATCCTCGAGAACCCGCTGATCTGGCGCATCGACGTCGGCGGCGCGGTATTCAACCTGCTGCTGCTCGGTTACGCGCTGCCGGCGGTGCTGATGTTGCTGCTCGCCTATGCGGCGGTCGGCGAACGCGGCAAGGTCTATGCGAACACGATCGCGGGCGGCGCGCTGGTGTTCGCGCTCGCCTACGTCACGCTGGAGATCCGCCGCTTCTATCATGGTCCGTTCCTCAACAGCGGCGAGACCACGGGGGCCGAGCAATACACCTATTCGATCGGCTGTCTCGCTTTCGGCGTCGTGCTGCTCGGTGTGGGCATAACGGTCAACTCCGAGCGCGCGCGGCTGGCCTCGGCCGCCGTGATCGCGCTGACGATCCTCAAAGCCTTCGTGATCGACATGTCGACGCTGACAGGCGTCTACCGTGCACTGTCGTTCATGTGCCTCGGCATCGTGCTGGTGGCGATCGGCTGGCTCTACCAGCGCATCCTCTTCCGGCGGCAGGTCACGGCACCACCGGCAGCGCAGACCGGCACATAGCACACCGCCCGCTCTTAGGCCGCGCGGACCGATTCCAGGAACTGCGCGACCTCGACCTTGAGGCGAGTGCTGTCGGACGCCAGCGATTTCGCCGCCGAGAGCACCTCGACCGAAGCCTCGCCGGTCTCGATCGCACCGCGCTGCACGTCGGTGATGTTCGACGAGACCTCCTGGGTGCCGACCGAGGCCTGCTGCACGTTCCGCGAGATCTCCTGCGTCGCCGCGCCCTGCTCCTCGACGGCGGCGGCAATCGCCGCCGACACCTCGGACAGCCGCTCGATGGTGCCGCCGATCTCCTGGATGGCGCTGACGGATTCCTGGGTTGCGGCCTGAATGCCCGAGACCTGCGCCCCGATCTCGCCGGTTGCCTTGGCGGTCTGCTCGGCCAGCGCCTTGACCTCGGACGCAACGACGGCAAAGCCGCGGCCGGCCTCGCCCGCGCGTGCCGCCTCGATGGTGGCGTTCAGCGCCAGCAGATTGGTCTGGCCTGCGATGGTATTGATGAGCTCGACGACGTCGCCGATGCGAGCGGCCGCTTGCGACAGCTCGTTGACGCGCGCGTTGGTCCGCGTCGCCTGTTCCACGGCCTCCGCCGCCATCCGCGCGGAGTCCTGCACCCGGCGGCTGATCTCGGTGATGGAGGACGACAGTTCCTCCGAAGCGGATGCCACCGCCTGCACGTTGGTTGACGCCTCCTCCGAAGCCGCGGCCACGACGGTCGCCAGCTCCTGTCCGCGCCGCGCCGTGTTGGTCAGCGTCGACGCCGAGGCCTCGAGTTCGGTCGAGGCCGACGACACGGTCCCAACGACCTCGCCGATCATCACTTCGAACTTGCGGGTGATGGCGTCGACACGGCGGCCGCGTTCGATTTTGGCCTCGGCGTCGGCTGCGGCGGCCTCATCGGCAGCCTTCTTGGCGATCAGCGCCTCCTTGAAGATCTGGAGCGCATCCGCCATCGCGCCGATCTCGGTCCGCTCGCCGCGATGGGGCACCTCGGCGGAGAGATCGCCCTCGCCGAGCGACTGCATCGGCTTGATGATGGACGCAATGCCCCGCGAGACGTCGCGCACGAGATAGTAGGCGGCGCTGATCGCGATCACGACCGAGAGCACGATGATTCCGACCAGCACGCGGAAGATGGTGGCGTAGCTGTCAGCGGCCTGCTTCGTTTCCAGCTCGGCGCCGTGATTGTTCAGCTCGATGCCCTTCTGGAGCAAGGGATCCGCTGCCTGGGCCATCTTCGCGACTTTGGTCTGCAGCATCTCGTTGGCGTCGGCCGGGAACTTGCCGGGGCTCTTGCGCGACAGCGCCATCGTTTCCTGAACGCCGGTCAGGTATTCCGCCCACGCCTTGGTCCACTGCTCGTAGATCGATCGTTCCTCGGGCGAGGTGATCAGGCCTTCATAGATCTTGCGGGTCTTCTCAATGCGCTCGCGCAGCGGAGCCATGCGCTTCTCCGCGGCGTCCTTGCCCTCAATGCTCTCCTGCATCAGGTGTAGACGAAGGACAACGCGCAGTTCGTTGATGTCGGCGCGCATCGAGCCGAGCGCGCGCACGCTCGGCAGCCAGCTCTCGGCGATCTCCACGGTATGGGAATTGATGTTCTGCATGGTGCCGATCGCCACTACGCCGACGCCGGCGAGCGAGAGCACGAGGACCGACAGAACGGTCAGAAGCTTGAAGACGATCGACAACTTCGACATCACGACAAATCCCGATGGTATCCGGTAACGCGCACATCACCTGCGCCATAGACGTCACGACGGACGACCGGGCGGAGGTCAGTTCAACAATGCTGGCTGGTTCTCATCTCGTAAGATTGCGCTCCATGATCGCAAACAGGCGTTAACAGGAACCTACGCAAAACCACGGGTCGGCTCCCCATCGACGGGAAGGGTGCACCCGTCAGGCCGCCCGCACAGAATCCAGGAAACGAGCGACCTCGATCTTCAGCCGGTTGCTGTCGCCGGACAGCATCTGCGCGGCGGACAATACTTGCGACGACGCCGAGCCGGTCTCGCTCGCGCCACGCTGCACGTCGGTGATGTTGGACGAGACCTGATGCGTGCCGTGTGCAGCCTGCTGCACGTTGCGCGAAATCTCCTGCGTAGCAGCGCCTTGTTCTTCGACGGCAGCCGCGATGGTCGAGGAGATCTCGGACAACTTCTCGATGGTATCGCTGATGTCCTTGATGGCGCCCACCGATTCCTGCGTTGCGGCCTGGATGCTGGCGATCTGCTGGCCGATCTCACCGGTTGCCTTCGCCGTCTGCTCGGCGAGCGCCTTGACCTCGGAAGCGACGACGGCAAAGCCCCTGCCGGCTTCACCGGCGCGTGCCGCCTCGATCGTCGCATTGAGCGCCAGCAGATTGGTCTGGCCTGCGATGGTGTTGATCAGTTCGACAACATCGCCGATGCGCGTCGCCGCCTTGGACAACTCGCTGACGCGATCGGTGGTGGTGCGGGCCTGGCCAACCGCCTCGCTGGCGACGCGCGCCGATTCCTGCACTTGGCGGCTGATCTCCGTGATCGAGGACGATAATTCCTCAGTTGCGGAAGCCACCGACTGCACATTGGTGGACGCTTCCTCCGAGGCCGCTGCCACCACGGTAGTGAGTTGCTGCGTGCGCTCGGCGGTCGAGGTCAGCGTCGTGGCTGACGCTTCGAGCTCGGTCGAGGCCGATGATACCGTGCCGACGATCTCGCCGACGGCACCTTCGAAGCTGTCGGCGAGCCTGTGCATTTCCGCCCTGCGCTGCTCCGCCGCGATCTGATCCTCCCGCATCTTGGCTTCCGCCTCCTCGCGTGCCTTCTGCTCGGACACGATCTTGAATTTCTCGACGGCGCCGGCAACCTCGCCGACCTCGTCCTTGCGGCCGAGTCCCGGCAGCACGACCGAGAAGTCGCCACCGGCGAGCTTCTCCATCGCGACCGTCAGCGCGCGCATCGGCCGCGCGATGCTGAAGACGGAGAAGATACACGCACCGATCAGGACCAACGCGGCCAGGACGCCAGTAACCAACGACGTCCGCGCGACGGAGGCGGCTTCTGCTTCCGCGGCACTGCGCGCATCGGCGCTTCTTTGCTTGGCAAAGCCGGTGATCTGGTCGGCCAGCACGGAGATCTCTTCGTTGATCGGCGCCAGCGTTTCCTTGCGGAAGTGGTCGATTTCGGAGGTCAGCTTGGCGACTTGCGCCGCTGCCTCGCCATCGTTCTTCCCGCCGATCGCGAGCTGCTGCTTGCGGATCGATTCGATGTGCTGCTGACCTTTGCCGAAATCGCCGACCAGAGCCGTCAGGCGATCGATCCGTTTGTGGTTTTCAGGCGAACGCGAGAGCTTGGCCATCTCGCCTGCGAATTTCAGGGCGGCGGTCTGGCGGTCGTTGAAATAGGTGACGGCCTTCTGCATCTCGGCCGGTGAGGTCGAACTCAGGATGTCGCGAATTCCGATCTGCATTCCGCGTACCGAGGCCTTCGCCTCGGCGGCATTTTGCGCGATCGACTGCTGTCCAAATGCCCCGTTGCTGAGCTTCTGGACCTCGGCATCTCCGCTCATCTGAAGGAAGATCATCAGCGCGACGAGGCTGATCGTCAGCGCCGAGGTGACGGCGAGCTTGGTGCCAATTCGCAGGTTCTGAATGAACATCATTGCAATAGTCCTCGGGGTACGCATCGTCGCGGCGAAGCGCGCAGCAGCCCGAGAAGGCTAACCGTGGGGTTGCTCATTAACGTTAAGCCGCAGGGCTCACCGCCTGGGTAGAAATACGGACAGCACCATTCAAATCGCCGAATTTACACAGCTTTCACGTGCAAATGATCAAGGCCTCGCCGATTTGCACGGGCTGGGTTCGTTAACGAGGGTCCGCATTTGCACGGCTGTCCGTGCAGCCCGCGGCCTCGCCGACCAGGCTGATGCGAAACACCGGCTCCTTGTTCTCGTCGAGCAGCTCCATGCTCCACTTCGCGTTCGGTTTCAGGTTGCGCGAAATGCTGCCGAGCAGATTGGCGCAGACCTCGGTCATCTCTGTCCAGGCTGCAGCCCGATCCTCGAACTCATACGGCTGGTCGGCGGCACCAGAGTAGCGGCCGGTGCTGATGCGGAAGAAATACAGCGACATCGTTGAACCCGTTCGTAGGGCCGCTCCCGGCCGTCACGCAGGCTGGGGCGCCAGTCGCTACCAACGCATGAAAACCGCGGGCCGTATGATTACGGCGCGGCGGCTTCACAAGCGGTGCATTCTGTCAGGCAGGCAAGACAATCGCGGTAGCTTCGCGCAATGTCACTCGGTCGAGCGGCGCAACTCCAGCGGAGCGTCGTTCTTCGAATCCGACTTGGGCTCGGACTTCACTGGCTCGATCCGGCTGCTCTCGACCCGCGGCGTCTCGACCCGCGCCGCGACTTCAGTGCTGGATGCACTGATCGAACCGGTATGCTCCGAGCTGCGTAGCGAGCGCGGCCGCGCGACGGCGCGCGCCATCAGCATCTGGTTGCCACCCTGATGATGGAAGTCGCAATAGGCGAAGCCCATGCCCGAGACCGAACCACGGAAGCTGCGATCGTCGGTTTTTTCCAGGTTGAAACAAGGCTCAAACGGAATGCCCTTGATCGAGGCGCAGACGTTCTGACCGCGGATCTGGAGCGTGTTGCCGGGAAGCCGGATATGGCGCACCGGGCCCGAGCCCGAGAACTGCACCGCGCCGGCAGCGCCGAGATCATCGAGGATGCGGCCTGCACCGCGCGTGCCGTCGAAGCACGTGAAGGCGAACACCTTGCCGGCGACGAAGCGGCGCGCCTCATCCGCATTCATGCTCCCGGCCAAAGCGATGGCCGGCGCAAACGTCACGGCCGCCGTGACAGCCCCCCACACAATACGCGCAAGCATGCTCAACTCCGAACTAACCCCCGCAGCGGGCGATGCCTTATCTCTTTACCCGCTGCTTACCATACTAACCATGGCGACATTGAAGCAGCTTGGTTGGTAAAGTCTGAACGCTGTTAGACAATTTTTACCACGATGCGACCGCGGACCTGACCGGCCAGGATTTTCGCGCCCCATGCCGGAACTTGGTCGAGCGGAATTTCCGTAGTGATTTCAGCTAGTTTCGTCCGATCGAGATCCGAGGCGAGGCGCTGCCAGGCTGCTTTTCGCGGCTCAATTGGACACATCACGGAATCGATGCCGAGAAGGCACACCCCGCGCAAAATGAAGGGCGCGACAGAAGACGGCAGGTCCATGCCGGCGGCGAGACCACAGGCGGCAATGGCGCCGCCGTACTTGGTCATGGACAGCAGATTCGCGAGCGTGGTCGAGCCGACGCTATCGACGCCGCCTGCCCAGCGCTCCTTGGCCAGCGGTTTTGCCGGGGCCGACAATTCATTGCGATCGATCACCTCGGCCGCGCCGAGGCTTTTCAGATAATCCGCCTCGGACGCGCGGCCGGTGGAGGCGATGACGTGATAGCCGAGCTTCGACAGCACGGCCGTGGCGACCGATCCGACGCCGCCAGCCGCGCCGGTCACGACGGCCGGGCCGCTCTTCGGCGAAACGCCGTGCTTCTCCAGCGCCAGCACAGAGAGCATCGCGGTGAAGCCAGCGGTGCCGATCGCCATGGCATCGCGCGCCGACAGGCCCTGCGGCAGGGCGACCAGCCAGTCGCCCTTCACCCGCGCCTTCTCCGCATAGGCGCCGAGATGGGTCTCGCCCATGCCCCAGCCGGTGCAGACGACCTTGTCGCCTGCCTTCCATTGCGGATGCGAGGATTGTTCGACCGTGCCGGCGAAATCGATACCGGCGATCATCGGGAAGCGCCGCACGACCGGCGCCTTGCCTGTGAGTGCGAGACCATCCTTGTAGTTCAACGTCGACCATTCCACGCGGACGGTGACGTCGCCCTCCATCAGCTCGGCTTCATCGAACTGGGAAAGTGCGGCGGTGGTGCCCTTGTCGGCCTTGTCGATCCGGATCGCTTTGAATGTGGCCACGGCCTGAACTCCCTGACTTGTTTGACCGGGATGTTTAGCCGATCAGGCAGGCTGCGCAACCGCGCGTGTGACCGGCTTCTCCACGATCGGTAAATTGATCAGCGCCGAGAGCACGCCGAACAGGATCGAGAGCCACCAGATCGGGGTGTAGGAACCGAACTTCTCGAACACGATCCCCCCTAGCCAGACGCCGAGGAAGCCGCCGACCTGATGGCTGACGAAAGCGAAGCCATAGAGGGTTGCAAGCCAGCGCGTACCGAACATCAGCGCCACCAGCGACGAGGTCGGCGGCACCGTCGACAGCCAGGTCAAGCCGGAGATCGCGCCGAAGGCGATCGCCGAGAACGGGGTGATCGGGAACGAGATGAAGGCGAGCGTCGTGAGCGCACGGGTGAAATAGATCGCCGAGAGGATGTAGCGCTTCGGCAAGGTATTCTGGAGATAACCGACGCTGAGCGATCCCATGATGTTGAACAGGCCGATCGCGGCGATCACCCAGCCGCCGGTTTGCGCCGAGATGCCGCGGTCGACCAGGAACGCCGGCAGGTGCACCGTGATGAACGCGAGCTGGAAACCGCACGTGAAGAAGCCGAGCACCAGCAGGACGTAAGAGCGATGGCCGAAAGCTTCCGCCAGCGCCTTGGTGATGGACTGCTCATCAGCAGGCGCTGCGTTTACCGTGCTCGGGACCGGCGGCGTCGAGATGGCCAACGCCAACGGGATGATCAGCAGCATCAGGAAGCCGAACACGGTGAGCGCCTGCTGCCAGCCGAAATTGTCGATCAGCGCCACGCCGATCGGCGCGAACAGGAACTGGCCCAGCGAGCCCGCCGCCGTGCCGGCGCCGAGCGCAAGGCCGCGCTTTTCGGCCGGCAGGAGCTTCGTGAACGCCGACAGCACCAGGTTGAACGAGCAGCCGGCAAGACCGAAGCCGACCATCACGCCGGCCCCGATATCCAGCGCCAGCGGTGTCGCGGAATAGCGCATCAAGAGAAGCCCGCCGGCATAGAGCAGCGCGCCAACGCACATCACGCGATAAAGGCCGTAGCGATCGGCGACCGCGCCGGCAAGCGGCTGGCCCAATCCCCACAAAAGATTCTGTACGGCGATAGCGAGGCCGAACACGTCGCGGCCCCAGGCGAATTCATGGCTCATCGGCTGCACGAAGAAGCCCAGTGCCGAGCGCGGGCCGAAGCCCAACATGCCGATCGCACAACCGCAGAGGATGATCACGGCCGGAGTGCGCCAGTTGGAGGAACGTGAGGGAGCGAGTTCGCTCGCTTGGATCGACATGCTGTCCTCATTCTTCATTGGCGGGTCCGCCAATCGAGCGGTCGCGGGCCCATCCGTTTAATGCAAATGCATGTAAATCCCAAGCCGAAAATGATTGCATTCCGCGAGGGGCTGCCGCGGGAGCATTGCGTTTCATCGCGGCCTC
Source organism: Bradyrhizobium sp. Ghvi (assembly GCF_900115265.1). GTDB lineage: Bacteria > Pseudomonadota > Alphaproteobacteria > Rhizobiales > Xanthobacteraceae > Bradyrhizobium. Next base: position 166,331 of record NZ_FOVU01000007.1, read on the forward strand.
CTCCGGGGCGCGCAAAGCAGGACTTGACGGAAATGTGTGCCACCAGACCTAGCGACCTCAGCCAAGGCGTGTTATCTTCGATCTACTCATATTGAGCATATATAGATCGTCCTGAGTTCCACCCGGCCTTTCGGCCGGATTTCTCGGGCGTTATATATACTCATATTGAGCATATGTAACCCGATGGGAGGCTTCGATGCCGATCGCCGCAATTTACGGCCCTGATGATTTTGCCAATCGACCACAAGACCAAGCCACCTCCTCCCCGGTCGCGCCGTCGCGAACAGCGCCCGCGCTGCCGAGGCCTTCGCTGGAATGGACCAGCGACGTCGAACGCGCCACGGCGCCGATCTACGCGCGCCTCAAGCATGTGATCCCGCCGATCGAGTGGCCGCTGATGGCGCCGACGGTTCACGCGATCAACGAACTCAAGCGCGCGCGCAACGCGGTGATCCTCGCGCACAACTACCAGGCGCCGGAGATCTTTCACGGCGTCGCCGACATTGGCGGCGATTCGCTCCAGCTCGCCGTCGAAGCTACCAGGGTGAAGGCCGACGTCATCGTCCAATGCGGCGTGCACTTCATGGCGGAGACGTCGAAGCTGCTCAATCCCGAGAAGACGGTGCTGATCCCCGATAGCCGCGCCGGCTGCTCGCTCGCTGCCAGCATCACCGGCGCCGACGTGCGCCTGCTCCGCGAAAGATTGCCCGGCGTCCCTATCGTAGCCTACGTCAACACCTCCGCGGAGGTGAAGGCCGAGGTCGACATCTGCTGCACCTCGTCGAACGCGGTGCAGGTGGTGGAGAGCCTCAATGCGCCAAGCGTGATCTTCCTGCCCGATCGCTATCTCGCGACCTATGTCGCCTCGAAGACCAACGTGAAGATCATCGCCTGGAAGGGCGCTTGCGAGGTGCACGAGCGCTTCACCGGCGATGAGCTGCGCGCGTTCCGCGACGCCGACCCGTCCGTGCAGATCATCGCGCATCCCGAATGCCCGCCGGACGTGTTGGCGGAGGCCGACTTCACCGGTTCGACCGCGCACATGATCAACTGGGTGCGCCAGCGGCGGCCGAAGCGCCTCGTGATGATCACGGAATGCTCGATGGCCGACAATGTTCGGGCCGAGCTGCCCGACGTCGAGATCCTGCGTCCCTGCAATCTCTGCCCTCACATGAAGCGCATCACGCTGTCCAACATCATGGAGAGCCTGCTGACGCTGGGCGAGGAAGTCACGATCGATCCGGCGCTTGCGCAGCGGGCGCGACGCTCGGTCGAGCGGATGATCAATCTGAAGAATTGAGGGCGAGACATGACCGACAACATCTACAACCTCACCCGCTCCACCGATGACGTCGTCATCGTCGGCGGCGGCCTCGCCGGACTGTTCTGCGCGCTGAAGCTTGCGCCGCGACCGGTGACGCTGGTCTCGGCGGCACCGCTCGGACAGGGCGCGTCGTCCGCATGGGCCCAGGGCGGCATCGCGGCCGCCGTGGCCGAAGGCGACAGTCCCGAAGCGCACGCCGCGGACACCATCTCGGTCGGCGGCGGCATCGTCGATCAGGCAATCGCGCTCGGGATCGCCCGCGAGGCGGGCCCGCGGATTCATGATCTGCTCGCCTATGGCGTGCCGTTCGATCGCGATCTCGAAGGCCGGCTCGCCGTGGGGCGAGAAGCTGCGCATTCCGCGCGGCGGATCGTCCACGTTCGCGGCGATGGCGCCGGCGCTGCGATCATCGCGGCGCTGAGCGAGGCCGCGCGCCGCGCGCCTTCGATCCGCCTGATCGAAGGCTTTGTCGCCGAAGCGCTGCTCACCGAGGATGGCGCCGTCACCGGCCTGCAATTGCGCGAGGCCGGCAACTTCGCGGCAAGACCGGTGGTGATTGCCTCGCGCGCAATCGTGCTGGCGACCGGCGGCATTGGCCATCTCTACGCCGTCACCACCAATCCGGCTGAGGCGAACGGATCGGGCCTTGCGATCGCCGCACGCGCCGGCGCCGTGATCGCCGACCCCGAATTCGTGCAATTCCACCCGACCGCGATCATGGTCGGCCGCGATCCGGCGCCCCTTGCGACTGAAGCGCTGCGCGGCGAAGGCGCGACGCTGATCAACAGCAGTGGTGAGCGCTTCATGGTAGCGCGTCATCCGCTCGCCGAGCTCGCGCCGCGCGACATCGTGGCTCGCGGCGTGTTCGCCGAGATCGCATCGGGACGTGGCGCTTTCCTCGATGCGCGGCAAGCACTGGGCGCGCCGTTCGCCGACAAATTCCCGACGGTGCATGCGAGCTGCGTTGCCGCCGGCATCGATCCGGCGACGCAGGCCATTCCGATCGCCCCCGCCGTGCACTATCACATGGGCGGCATCGCGGTCGACGATCGCGGCCGCAGCTCGATCGACGGGCTCTGGGCCGCCGGCGAGGTGTCGTCCACCGGCATGCATGGCGCCAACCGGCTCGCCTCCAATTCGCTGCTGGAGGCCGTGGTCTATGCCGCGCGCATAGCCGACGACATCGGCGGCCACGTGATCCCCTCGCCTGCCCGCCTCCCCGAAGCGGTGGTAACGCCGCGCACCAGCGCGCCGGATGCAGCCAGCGTGAAGCGGCTGCGGACGATGATGGCTGCGAATGTCGGCGTGATCCGCGAGCGCGACGGGCTCGCCGACGCCGTGCGCAGCCTTGCCGCGCTCGAGCATGCGGCCACCAGCATCGCCGTCCGCAGCATGGCAACAGCGGCGCTGCTCGTGGCGGCTGCGGCCTGGTGCCGGCGCGAGAGCCGCGGCGCGCATTTCCGCTCCGATCATCCCGCGGAGACAGCCGCGCTGGCGCAGCGGACCATGACGACACTCGCCGCTGCGCGCGAGGTCGCCAAGGACCTCACCGAGCCTTCAACGCCGCGCGTCGCGCAAGCCATGATCGCCTGAAGGAAAACCCATGATCACCCCGAACTCCCTGCTCTATCCCGACGCCTTCCTGTCCCCGCTTGCCATCAATGAGGCCGTGCATCGCGCGCTCGACGAGGATCTCGGCCGCGCCGGCGATATCACCTCGCTCGCGACCATTCCGGAAGCGACCCGAGCGCGGGCCGTTCTCGTCGCACGTCAGTCCGGCGTCATCGCAGGCCTGCCGCTGGCGCTGGCGACACTGCAAAAGCTCTCGCCCGACATCGAGGTGCGCGCGCATGTCCGCGACGCCGCGCGCGTGACCCGCGGCCAGCAAGTGCTGACAATCTCCGGCCCTGCACGTGCCATTCTCACCGCGGAGCGGACCGCGTTGAATTTCGTCGGTCGGTTGTCGGGCGTCGCCACGCTCACGGCCAACTACGTGGCGCGCACCGAAGGATCCAAAATGCGCATCTGCTGCACGCGAAAGACCACGCCGGGTTTGCGGGCGCTGGAGAAATATGCGGTGCGTTGCGGCGGCGGCTTCAACCACCGTTTCGGCCTCGACGATGCGATCCTGATCAAGGACAATCACATCGCGGTCGCCGGCGGCATCCGCCCCGTGCTGGAGCGCGCCCGCGCCCATGCCGGCCATCTCGTCAAGATCGAGATCGAGGTCGATACGCTCGCGCAACTCCGCGAGGTGCTCGACACGGGACTTGCCGACGCCGTGCTGCTCGACAACATGGATCTCGTGACGCTGCGCGAGGCTGTCAGGATGACGGAAGGCCGCGTTGCGCTCGAAGCCTCCGGCGGCGTGACGCTGGACTCGATCCCCGCGATCGCTGCCACCGGTGTCGACTACGCCTCATCAGGCGCGCTGACGCATTCGGCGCCGAATCTCGACTGTGCGCTGGATATCGAAGCTTGAGCAGCTACCGCCGCTCGGTCACGCCCATCTCGGCGGAGCTCTTGGCTTCCTGCACGAGCTCTGCCGAGAGCGCGGCGGTCTGCGCGGGCGTGCCCCAGCTCGGCTCCTCAGCTCCGTCACCCCAGTTGCGCGGCCGGTAGAAGGTGTGCACGCCGAACTTGTACATCTTCTTCATCTCGGAGACCCAGGACGGGCGCACCCAATAGGCATGATAGTGCGTGGATTTGCCGACCTCGGGGAGCCAGATCTGGCCGTCGAGCATCGCCTTCGAGATCTTCTTGGCGCGCTCCCACATCTCGGGCTCGCGGATCACGTCGGGATTGTTGTCGCAGGCGAAGGTGAACTGGCAGGCGAAGTGACGGTATTTGTTCTGATAGACCACGCCGCACACGTTGTCGGGATATTTGCCGGAGAAGACGCGGTTCATCACCACTTGCGCGACCGCGATCTGGCCGCGTACGGCCTCGCCGCGGGACTCGAAATAGACGGCCTCGGCGAGACATTTTTCGGACTTCGCACGTGACTTGCCGTCGAGCGCCAGACGCTCGGCCGGCGACTTGGCGCGTTGGTTGTCGGCGTTGACCTCGCCCTTCGGCGCGACGCTCTCGCCGCTATCGACCGCGTTTCCGACGTCCGCATTCGGTGGTGACAGCGAGGCCAGCTTCATGTCGGGATCGGGCATCACGATCAGCGGCTCGGCCCCGGGTTCCCAGCTCTCGATGCTCTCGGCGGCGCCGCCGAGCGAGGAGCTGCCGAAGAACAGGCTCGAGGTCTTCACGCTGAAAGGATCGCGCGACGGGGCCGCGCTCGTTGCCTGCTTCAGCGCATTGACCGGCTGTACTGCAAACGACAGCGCGACGTCGTCGGCCTTCGGCGGATTGGCGTATTGCGCCAGCGGCGGCGCGCGCATGGCCTCCTGGAGCTCGGGATCGAGCGCCGCCGCGGACTCCGGCGACATCGCTTGCGGCTGAGGGGCAGCCAGCTCAGCGGTCTTGGCGCCGAACACGGAACTGTTCGAGGTCGCGGGATTCTCCGCGGGCGGAGCAGCCGGCGCGACCGTCCCGGGTGGCGGCGCGGGCGTCGCGATGGCGAGACGGTCACCCTTCAGCGCGCGATCGACCTTGGGAAAATCGGAGGCCTGGTAACGCGCCGGCGCCTGCAGCGCCGGATTGCGCGGAATCGCGCCGGTGACGTCGCGGCCATCGAGGCTCGCAAGACGCACCATCGCGCTCTGCGGCGCTGATGTCCCGATCGGGCGCGAGAAACTGTAGGTGGCGAGCTGAATGGACGAAGCCGCAGAGAACACCTGCTTCTGCCAACGCTCGGCGACGCCGGGCTGACGCGCCAGCAACGAGCCTATGTCCTGATAGCCGGTCTCTCGCGGCATCAGCGCGAAGACCAGGAGACCGATTCCGAAGGACGCGAACTGCGCGCCCTTCGGATGGTTACGCAACACTGACATCGATACGCTCACGCTACGCTTACGCCAGTCTCCGATCGAACTCAGTACATCCGTGCAATTCGATCTTTAGCGTAAGTATCTAATTTAGGTTGCTGGGGCGTTAATCGGCGTTGCCCGCGAAGCACACTCAAGCGATGTCAGGTGTTTTCACGGGGCGGTGCTGGGCCGTGGTAAAGGCCGCGTCATTTGAAGCGGTAAACAAGTGGTCAATGCGAATGGTGAAGGAACTCTTGCGCGTGCGTATCATTACGGGACGTGCACGGTAGTTCACCGTCACCCTGAGGCGCTCGCCTCTTCGGCGAGCATCGAAGGGCGACGGCCCGGCTGCAGCTCGGCCGTGTATCCTTCGAGGCTCCCCATGGGACGCGTTGCGTCCCATGCCTCGCGCCTCAGGATGACGGAGCAAACAGCTGTGCGAATTCAATAACTGCCTTATCGCGTCAAAAGAAAAGAGGCGGAGCTTGGCTCCGCCTCTTTGGAATCACAGTCTCAGTTCGCGTTATGCCTGGCTCGCGATCGCCTTGCCCAGCGCGGCCTGGGCCGCGGCGAGCCGCGCGATCGGCACGCGGTAGGGCGAGCACGACACGTAGTTGAGACCGACATTGTGGCAGAACGCGACGGAGGCCGGGTCGCCGCCGTGCTCGCCGCAGATGCCGACCTTGAGCGATGCGCGCGTCTTGCGTCCGCGGGCGACGCCGATCTTGACGAGCTCGCCGACGCCTTCCTGGTCGAGCGAGATGAAGGGATCGACCGCAAGGATGCCCTTCGCCACGTAGGGACCGAGGAAGCTTGCGGCGTCGTCGCGGCTGATGCCGTAGGTCGTCTGCGTCAGGTCGTTGGTGCCGAACGAGAAGAACTCGGCGCTCTCGGCGATCTCGCCGGCGAGCAGGCAGGCGCGCGGCAGCTCGATCATGGTGCCGACCTGATAGGCGAGCTTTGTATTCGTCTCGCGCATCACGGCCTTTGCGGTGGCGTCGATCCGGGCCTTGACCAGGTCGAGCTCGGCCTTGGTCGCGATCAGCGGCACCATCACCTCGAGGCCGACGGCCTTGCCGGTGCGCTTCTCGGCTTCGACTGCGGCTTCGAAGATCGCTCGCGCCTGCATCTCGGCGATTTCAGGATAGGCAATCGCGATGCGGCAGCCGCGGAAGCCGAGCATCGGATTGAACTCCGACAGCTCGCGCGCGCGGTCGGCCAGGCGCCGCGGATCGGTGTTCATGGCGCGCGCCACTTCCTCGACCTCCGCATGGGTGTGCGGCAGGAACTCGTGCAGCGGCGGGTCGAGCAGACGGATCGTGACGGGCAGGCCCTTCATGATCTCGAACAGCTCGACGAAATCGGCGCGCTGCATCGGCAGCAGCTTGGCAAGCGCGGCCCGGCGCGACTGCTCGTCCTCGGAGAGGATCATCTCTCGCACCGTGCGGATGCGCGTTTCCTCGAAGAACATGTGCTCGGTGCGGCAGAGGCCGATGCCTTCGGCACCGAACTTGATCGCGGTGCGGGCGTCATCCGGCGTGTCGCCGTTGACGCGGACGCCGATCTTGCGGACCTGGTCGGCCCAGTTCATCAGCGTGCCGAATTCGCCGGACAGTTCCGGCTCGATCATCGGCATGCGGCCGGCCAGCACCTGGCCGAGCGAGCCGTCGATGGTGATGACGTCGCCGGCCTTGAAGGTGCGCGAACCGATGCTCATCGTGCCGCGGCCGTAATCGACGCGGATGGTGCCGCAGCCGGAGACGCAGGGCTTGCCCATGCCGCGGGCGACGACTGCCGCGTGCGAGGTCATGCCGCCACGGGTGGTCAGGATGCCTTCGGCGGCGTGCATGCCGTGAATGTCTTCCGGGCTGGTCTCGATGCGGACCAGGATGACCTTGCGTCCGTCGCCCTGGAGCTTGGCCGCTTCGTCCGAGGAGAACACGATCTCGCCGGAGGCCGCTCCGGGCGAAGCCGGCAGACCGGTCGCGATCACGTCGCGCTTGGCGTTGGGATCGATGGTGGGATGCAGCAGCTGATCGAGCGAAGCGGGGTCGATCCGCGTCACCGCTTCCTTCTTGGTGATCAAGCCCTCATTGGCGAGTTCGACCGCAATGCGCAACGCAGCCTTCGCGGTGCGCTTGCCGCCACGGGTCTGCAGCATCCAGAGCTTGCCGCGCTCGACGGTGAACTCCATGTCCTGCATGTCGCGGTAGTGCTTTTCGAGCTGCGTGTAGATCCGCGTCAGCTCCTTGAAGGCCTCCGGCATCGCCGATTCCATCGACGCCTTGTCGGAGCCGGATTCTTTCCGCGCATCCTCGGTGATGTCCTGCGGCGTACGAATGCCCGCCACCACATCCTCGCCTTGCGCGTTGATCAGGAACTCGCCGTAAAGCTTGCTCTCGCCGGTCGACGGGTTGCGCGTGAACGCAACCCCGGTCGCCGAGGTGTCGCCCATGTTGCCGAACACCATGGCCTGCACGTTGACCGCGGTGCCCCAGGATTCCGGAATATCGTGCAGCTTGCGGTAGGTCACCGCGCGCGCGTTCATCCAGGACGAAAACACCGCGCCGACCGCGCCCCAGAGCTGGTCGTGCGGATCCTGCGGAAACTCCTTGCCGGTCTCGCGCGCGACCGCGTCCTTGTATTTGCCGACCAGTTCGACCCAGTCCTCGGCGGACAGGTCGGTGTCGAGCGTGTAGCCCTGGCTATCCTTGAAGGTGTCGAGGATTTCCTCGAAGTGATGATGCTCGAAGCCGAGCACCACGTCGGAATACATGGTGATGAAGCGGCGATAGCTGTCATAGGCAAAGCGGCGGTCGCCCGACAGTTCCGACAGCGCCTCGACGGTCTGGTCGTTGAGACCAAGATTGAGCACGGTGTCCATCATGCCCGGCATTGAGGCGCGCGCGCCGGAGCGCACGGAGACGAGCAGAGGGTTCTTGGTGTCGCCGAACACCTTGCCGGTCAACTTGCCGACATAGTCCAGCGCCTTTTCAACCTGCGGCTTCAGCTCCTTCGGATAGGTCTTGTCGTGCTCGTAGAAGTAAGTGCAGACCGAGGTTGGGATGGTGAAGCCGGGAGGCACCGGCAGGCCGAGATTGGCCATCTCGGCGAGGTTGGCTCCCTTGCCGCCGAGCAGGTCACGCATTTCCGAACGGCCCTCGGCCTTGCCATCACCGAACGTGAAGACCCACTTACCAGCCGGGACCTTGGCAGGCGCGCTCTTGGGCTTGGCCGCCGTTTTTGCGGCGGGCTTTGCCGCCGGCTTGGCAGCAGCCTTTGCAGCAGTCTTCGCAGCGGTCTTGGCAACGGGCTTGGCGACCGGCTTCGGGACGCTCTTCACGGCGCTCTTGGGGAGTGCCTTGCGGGCCGCCGGCACGGCTTTCGCCTTGGCGGAGGGCTTTGATTTCGCTGAAGTTTTATTAGGCTTCGAGGCGGCTTTGGCCATAGCTTGCACACAACCTGCGAGAGGGACGGGAAATTGCGGGCCTTACACCATTTTGGGCGGGCCCGCGCAAGTCAGAGTTCCGGAAAATCAAGGCCTAGAGATGGAGCCACTTCAACAAGCCGAGCCCAATCGCGCCATTGATGATGAGGAAAATCGCCACGATCAGGTTGAGCAAGCGCGGCATGATCAAAATGAGCACGCCCGCAAGCAGCGACAGAAGCGGCGAGATGTGGGCGACAGTGATGTGCATGAATTTTCTTTCCGAGCGTTAGGGCGAATCGCGGCCGGATCATAGCGGACCCGGTTCCGCGGGTAGAGACGCGCATCAAGCCGCGCGAGTTCCCCCCTTCGCGAAAACTGCCCGAAATTGCCACGTATGCGGCAGGGCTTTTTCCGGAACATCGCGCGCGGCGCAGCATTGGCAACCGGTCGCGCCATTCGCGCTTCCGTCAGACCACGTCGCAAAACTACGTCGAAGGAGTTGCCCATGCGGAACAGGATTCTTGCCCTTGCAGCGCTCGCGGCCGCGATCGGCTCGCCCGTCGCGGCGCAGGCGCAAACCGGGATCACGGTGGGACGTGCGCCGGCCGTGGTCGACAGCGGCCCAACGATTGCAGTCGAACAGCGGCCGGCTTTCCGTGACTATGTCATCGAACAACGTGTGCCGGCCTTCCATATTCCGGATCGCGTCGTGGTCGGTGCCACTCTACCCGAAACCGGCATCACCTATTACGACGTGCCGCAACGTTTCGGCGCGACGACCTATCGCTACACGGTCGTGAACGGCGAGACCGTGCTGGTCGAGCCGCGCTCGCGGCGCATCGTCGAGGTGATGGACTAGGTGAATTCAACTCGATGTCCGGCGCGCCGATCGAGACGGGCGCGAGCAGTGTTATCGGACATCAGGCCCCGCCCGGTCCTCCCCCCGCCGGGCGGGGCATTTTCGTACCACATCCACAGCCGTCATTCCGGGGCGCGCAAAGCGCGAGCCCGGAATCCATCGTGCAGCGCGTGACGTGGAAAAATGGATTCCGGGCTCGCGCCAAGGGGCGCGCCCCGGAATGACAGCGGGATTTGCCGCGCGACCCCGCCCTCAATCCTGGATCTTCGAGAAATCCGCCACCGCGCGCGTAGCGCTGCGGATTTCGTTCAGCAGCTTCAGGCGGTTCTCGCGCACCTTCGCATCGTCGTCATTGACGCGCACCTTGTCGAAGAAGGCATCGACCGGCGGACGCAGCTTCGCCATCGCGCTCATCGCGGCGGCAAAGTCTTCCCTAGCGACGGCCGCACCTGCTTCCGCCTTCACCTGTTCGATTGCCGCGGCAAGCGCCTTCTCCTCGGCGAGGCTGTAGAGAGACGCATCCGGCGCACCGTCGAAGGTCCGCTTGTCCTTCTTCTCCTCGATCGAGAGGATGTTGCTGGCGCGCTTGGTGCCGGCGAGGAGGTTCTTGCCGTCGTCGGACTCGAGGAATTTGCCGAGAGCTTCGACGCGACGGACGATCATCAGGAGATCGTCCTGACCGCCGAGCGCGAACACGGCATCGACGAGATCGTGACGCGCGCCCTGCTCACGGAGCTGAACCTTGAGGCGATCGGCGAAGAAGGCGAGCAGATCGTTGGAAAAATGTTCTGCCTCTCCGATAACTCCCGCCTCATTCAAAGCATAGCCCAGCCACGCCACGTCGATAGATTTCAAAAGCGGAAGCTTAATGTCGTTGGACACGAGAATACGAATGATTCCAAGCGCCGCGCGTCTAAGTGCAAACGGGTCCTTGCTTCCAGTTGGCTTCTCATCGTGTCCCCAGAATCCCACGACAGTGTCGATCTTATCCGCCAATGCTACGGCCACGCTCACTGGATCAGTAGGAACGCGATCCGCTGGTCCCTGGGGCTTGTAGTGCTCCTCGCAAGCTGCTGCAACGGAAGCACGTTCGCCCTGCGCCAATGCGTAATACTTGCCCATGAGGCCTTGCACCTCAGGAAACTCACCAACTACTTCAGTGAGCAAATCCGCTTTAGCTAAGCGCGCAGCTTGCTCTACGTCATTTGCGTACTGTGCAGAATTTCCTTCGTAGAACCTCGCGCCGATTTTCAGCTGCGGCTCGATAAATTCTGCAATCCATGCAGCTAATCGTTCAATTCGCTTGATGCGCTTCGCTTGCGTTCCGAGCTTCTCGTGGAACACGATCTGCTCGAACTTCGGCAGACGATCCTCGAGCCTGGTCTTCAGATCGGTCTCGTAGAAGAACTTTGCGTCCGAGAGCCGCGCGCGGATCACGCGCTCGTTGCCTGAGACGATGACCTTGCCGCCGTCGGTCGCCTCGATGTTCGCTGTGAGGACGAACTTGTTGGTCAGCCTCCCCGTCTTGGGGTCACGCACCACGAAGCATTTCTGGTTGTTGCGGATGGTGGCGCGGATCACTTCATCCGGAGTCTTCAGGAACTCCTGCTCGAACGAGCCCATCAGCACGACCGGCCATTCGACGAGGCCAGAGACCTCGTCGAGCAGGGCCTGGTCCTCGACCAGCTCGAACCCTTGCGCGAAAGCAAGCTGCTTGGCGTCCGTGAGGATCGCGTCTTTGCGACGCTCGGGGTCAAGCACGACCTTGGCGTCGAGCAGTTTTGCCTCGTAGTCCTCGAAGCGGCGGACAGAGATAGAGGATGGCGCGAGGAAGCGATGGCCATACGTCGTCTGGCCGGCCTCGATGCCGTCCACTTCGAACTTCACGACATCGGGCTCTTCGGTCTCGAGCCCGAAGGTCGCTGTGATCGCATGCAGCGGACGCACCCAACTCAGCGAGCCCGGTTTGGCCGAGCGCGCGCCCCAACGCATCGATTTCGGCCAGGGGAAGGTTCTGATGATGACGGGCAGGATTTCCGCGAGCACGTCGATCGCGGCGCGGCCGGGCTTCTCGATCAATCCGATATAGAAGTCGCCCTTGGGATCGCGCTGGATCTTGGCCTCGTCCAGCGACTTCAAGCCTGTCGCCTTCAAGAACCCTTGCACGGCTGCATCGGGCGCGCCGACTTTCGGTCCGCGGCGCTCGGTCTTGAGATCAGGCTGACGCGCCGGGATGCCGTGCACGGTGAGCGCGAGGCGGCGCGGCGTCGCGAAAGCTTTCGCCCCTTCATACACCAGGCCTTCGGCGACCAGCTTCTCGGTGACCAGGCGGCGCAGATCGTCGGCCGCCTTGGCCTGCATGCGCGCGGGAATCTCTTCCGAGAACAGTTCAAGCAACAGATCAGGCATCAGGCCGCTCCACCGGCTTCGGTGTGCACCCAGGCTTCGCCGCAGGCTTTTGCCAGCTCGCGAACTCGGAAGATGTAGCTCTGTCGCTCCGTCACCGAAATCACACCACGCGCGTCGAGCAGGTTGAAGACATGGCTTGCCTTGATGCACTGGTCATAGGCCGGCAGCGCCATCAGATGGGCCTCGCGCTTCTCGTCCTTCCAACCGGCATCGAGGTATTTCTTGCAGGCCGCTTCGGCCATCTTGAATTGCTCGAACAGCATCGCCGTATCTGCATGTTCGAAATTGTGCCGCGAATATTCCTGCTCGGCCTGGAAGAACACCTCCTTGTAGGTGACCTTCTCGGCGCCTTCGCGGCCGTTGAAGTTCAGGTCCATGATGCGGTCGACGCCTTGCAGATAACAGGCAAGTCGTTCGAGCCCATAGGTGAGCTCACCCGCGACGGGCGCGCATTCCACGCCGGCGACTTGCTGGAAATAAGTAAACTGGCTGACTTCCATGCCGTCGCACCAGCACTCCCACCCCAAGCCCCAGGCGCCGAGCGTCGGGCTCTCCCAATCGTCCTCGACGAAGCGGATGTCATGGATGGCAGAGTCGATTCCGATCGCGGCCAGCGACTTCAGGTATAGCTCCTGCAGGTTCGGCGGCGACGGCTTGAGGATGACCTGGAACTGGTAATAGTGCTGGAGCCGGTTCGGGTTCTCGCCATAGCGGCCGTCCTTGGGCCGCCGCGAGGGCTGCACATAAGCGGCATTCCACGGCCGCGGCCCGAGCGCGCGAAGGGTCGTCCCGGGGTGGAAGGTGCCGGCGCCGACTTCCATGTCGTAGGGTTGCAGGATCACGCAGCCGTAATCCGCCCAATAGCGCTGCAAGGCCAGGAGCAAGCCCTGGAACGAGCGGTCCGGGCGCATATGGGCAGGCAATGAGGCGTCCATCGTCAGATCAGGCTCTCGCGGGGGGTTGAATCGCGCGGGACCGTATCGACGGCGGGGGTGGGAATCAAGGCAAAGGGGGGCTTTCTCACCTCTCCCGCTTGCTTGCGGGAGAGGTCGCGCCGAAGGCGCGGGTGAGGGCTTTCTCCTCTTGGGGGTCCTCGCCTGCGGAGGGACCCCCTCCCCAGCCCTCCCGCAAGCAAGCGGGAGAGGGAGCGCACCTTCCGTGCGGAGACAGCTACCCCGGCCGATACGCTCCGGTCACAGGATCGCGCTTCAGTGTCTGGATGGTCCCCATGGGCGCGGCCTCGGCGACGCGCGACAGGCGCATCTCCTCCAGCTCCTCGTTGATCCTGATGGCAGTCTTGTAGGCCCAGCGGACCACGGCAAGCCCACCCAGGACGCCCGCGAATGCGACGAACGGCGGCATCGGTCGATCCTTGTTCAATGCTCAGCCCCCACACGCATATTCGCGCACTCCGGGCCGCGCCGCAATTGGCTCAGCTGCAAGCATCCTTGGGGCCAAATGGCGCGGGAGGGCGCCGTCTAGAACCCGAATTTCGCCCAAATCGCCCGCGTCTCCACCGCCGAGATCAGTTCATCCGGCAGCCCAACCATTGATTCCATGGCCGAAAGCTGCCCCGCGCCGGGCGATTTCCGCCCAAGCAGGCTGGAGAGCAGCCCGGTCGGCTGCGCGATCACGGGGGTGAGAACCTTCTCGCCATAGCGGGCACGAAGAGTTGAGCGGAGATCGCCGATGCCGTCGGCAAGCCCGAGCGCAACCGACGTTTCGCCGGCCCAGTACTCGCCGGTGAACAGGGTGTCGTCGAGGCCCTTCAACCTGACGCCGCGACTCTCCTTCACCAGCGCGATGAAGATCTGGTGGATCTCGCGCTGAAGCGCCTTCAGCTTGGCGACATCGTCAGGGTTCTCGGGCAGGAAGGGATCGAGCATCGCCTTGTGCGCGCCGGCCGTGTAGAGACGCCGCTCGATGCCGAGCCGCTTGATCGCCTCCTGGAAGCCGAAGCTGCCGCCGACCACGCCAATCGAGCCGAGGATCGAGGACGGATCGCAGAAGATCTCGTCGCCGGCGCAAGCGATCATGTAGCCACCCGAGGCCGCGACGTCCTCGACGAACACCAGCACGGGCAGATTCTTCTCCGCCGCAAGCTGCTTGATACGCAGATAGATTTGGCGCGACTGCACCGGCGAACCACCTGGCGAATTGATCACCAGCGCCACCGCCTTGGCATTCCGGTATGAAAACGCCCGCTCCAGCACCCGCGCGACGCCTGCCAGCGTCATGCCCGGACGCAGTGGCGTCACTGCGCCGATGACACCCGACAGCCGCACCACCGGCACCACCGCCGCGCCCGGGCGGAAGCGCGCCGGCAGATATTGCATGAGCTTGTCGGCCAGGCCGGAATTCTCGCGATCGTTCAATTGTTCGGCCATGGCCTTACCTCTGGTTAACTATTCTTTATCACGCGACTGTCATTGAAGGTGCCTGGAACGTGTTTTGCAGAATCCCCGTTGGGAAGCTGCAATGAGGCAGCGGAGGAAACGACATGAAGATCTATCTGCTGTTGGTGCTGATCGGGGCGCTTTTCACGGCGATTCGCTTTACGTCCCCGCAGGAACAGCAGTCGGAATCGCTTCCGCAGTAGGCCGTCAAGGCTCCGCCAGCGGCAAGACCGCTCTGCCCTCCAGAATATTCCTCACCTCATTTTTAGGCACTGATGACTCGTTATTGAGCATCAGGCCCGGCAGCAATCGCGTCGGCGCCCGGCCACCTTTGACGGCGCGCACCAGCACACGGATCGCCGGCCTTCCCGCTTCACCATGAATCGGCAGGATCGAGACGCTGCCGAAGCCGCGTGACAGCGCTGCCAAAACGTCCGCAATCCCATCCGCGCGCCAGATCAAGGTCAATACACCACTCGATCGAAGGATGCGCCGCGCTGCATGCACCCACGCATTCAGAGTTTCCTCTGTCGCGACATGTGCGGCGTGACGCGCCTGGTCCGGCGAGCCGCGATGCCTGATGGCATCGTTGAAGGGCGGGTTCATCAACACGCAGTCCGCACTGTCGGGCATGAGCCCATGTGCCGCAAAAGTCTGCGCATCCGCAGTGACGTCGAGCACAATCACGTCCGCGGCAATCGCATTCGTGGCCGCATTGGCATGCGCGAGGCCGGCCAGTTCCGGATCGAGCTCGACGAGGCAGAGATTGATCCCACCGACACGCCGAGCCAGCGCCAGGCCGGCCGTGCCGACGCCGGCACCCAGATCGACCACACGGTCGCCTTGACGGGCCTCCGTTGCGGCCGCAAGCAGGATCGCATCGTGCCCTGCGCGGTGGCCGGATCGCTTCTGCCTCAGCAGCAGCTGCCCGCCGAGAAAGGCGTCCTCGGTAATATCTGTGACGACGTCAATCATCGCCGCGCAGTTCGTGGCTGAGCCCGGCCTCGGTCAGGAGCGCCCTCGCCTCGACGGCGTCGTCCTCATGGACCAGGATCCGGCGCGGCAGGACGCCGAGCGAGCCCTCGATGATGCTCATGTTCTGGTCCAGCACCAGATGGTGGATGTTGGCGCCGTCGAGCAGCGCGCCGATCGCCGACACCAGCACGATATCGTTGGTCCGAACCAGTTCACGCAAACGAGCCTCCTGCCTGAAAAGGGATTAAGCGGCAAATGTCAATGGTTCCGCAGCACTTGCCGCGTCCGCCTCCAGTTTCTATTGTCTTTCCATCAGAATAGCCCCTCCGGGGCAAATATTGGAGACCGGCGTGGCCGTCATCGTACCTTTCGAAACCCCCGGCGCGTCGATCGAAGAGCTGGTTGGCCTTGTCGCCCCTGACATGGAGCGCGTCAACGCCACGATCCTGTCGCGGACCGGTTCGGACGTGACCATGATTCCCGAGGTCGCCAACCACCTGATCTCCTCCGGCGGCAAGCGGTTGCGGCCGATGCTGACGCTGGCCATGGCCAACCTCGCCGGCTACACCGGCGACGGCCATATCAAGCTCGCCGCCTCCGTCGAGTTCATGCATACCGCCACGCTTCTTCACGATGACGTCGTCGACGAGAGCGAGATGCGCCGCGGCAAGCTGTCGGCGCGCATGCTTTGGGGCAACGAGGCAAGCGTGCTGGTCGGCGACTTCCTGCTGGGCCAGGCCTTCCGCATGATGGTCGAGGTCGGCTCGCTCCGCGCGCTCGACATCCTCTCGGCGGCCGCCGCCACCATCGCCGAGGGCGAGGTGATGCAGCTTGCGGCCGCCAAGAACACCGCAACCACCGAGGACGAATATCTCGCCGTGATCCGCGGCAAGACCGCCGAGCTGTTCGCAGCCGCATGCGAGGTCGGCCCCGTCATCGCGAACCGTCCCAAGGCCGAGCAGACCGCCTGCCGCTCGGTCGGCATGAATCTCGGCATCGCTTTCCAGCTCGTCGACGACGTGCTCGACTACGGCGGCAAGAGCGCCAAGCTCGGCAAGAACACCGGCGACGATTTCCGTGAGGGCAAGATCACCCTGCCCGTCGTGCTCGCCTTCCGCCGCGGCAACGACACCGAGCGCGCCTTCTGGATCAAGGCGCTCGAACGTGGCGAGATCGGCGACACCGACCTCGATCACGCCATCGGCCTGATGAACAAGCACCGCGCGCTGGAAGACACGCTGAGCCGCGCCCAGCACTATGGCGCCATGGCCGTCGATGCACTGGCGCTGTTCCCATCGTCGCCGATGAAGAGCGCGCTGGAGCAGGTGGTGGCGTTCTGTTTGGCACGGTCACACTAAGCGACGAATTCGCGTCCAGTTTCCACAATCAACTCCGTCATCGAGCGCACACTCCTCTCTCGTGTCCCGGACGCGCTGCAGCGTGAAACGCTGCTGCGCTGAGCCGGGATCCACGCGACACGGCGCTCTCAGCGACATGGGCCCCGGCTCTGCAGCGCACCGCTGAAGGAGCGCTGCGCTGCGTCCGGGGCACGAGCGGTTCAATAAACCCGTACCACGCTCCCCCCCCCAACGCGCCCATCGGCCCGACCATCCTCGCCAGCCTGTTCCTTCATCCGCAGCTACTAGTAACTTGCATTTTGCAAGTTACATTCCTACCTTCCTCGCATGCAGCCCAAATCGCCCTCCATCCAGGAATGCCCGGTTGGCCGTGCCGTGGAAACGGTCGGAGAATGGTGGAGCATCCTGATCCTGCGTGATGCATTTCAGGGCTCGACCCGGTTCGACGAGTTCGAGCGCAACCTCTCCATCGCGCCGAACATCCTGTCGCGGCGCCTCGCACATCTGACCAAGTCCGGCATGTTCGTCCGCCGCCGGTATCAGGAACGGCCGCCGCGGCACGAATATGTGCTGACGGACAAGGCGCGGGATTTTTTCCCCGTGATCGCCACGCTGCTGGCCTGGGGTAACAGGCATCTCGCGCCAAAGGGCGAAACGGTCCTGCTGGCGAACCGGGACGACCGTCGCCCGCTTGATCCGATCGTGGTCGACGCCGCCGATAGGCAGCCGATCACGCTCGAAAACGCGGTGGTGATCGCGGGTCCCGGCGCGAGCCGCCTGATGCGGCGCCGGCTCACCTCGCTCAAGGCCATGAACCCGGCGGTCGCGCCGACTGGAGACTGAGATGCGTCGTATCGTCGTGACAGGCATGGGCGCGGTGTCGCCGCTCGGCTGCGGTGTCGAGACTTCCTGGCGGCGGCTGCTTGCCGGTCAAAGCGGGCTGCGACCGCTGCCGGAATGGGCGCAAGTCCTGCCGGCGCGCATTGCCGGCCTCGTGCCCGACAAGGCCGATGATGCGGAAGCTGGCTTCGATCCCGCAGAAGCCGTCGCACCAAAAGACCAGCGCAAGATGGACCGCTTCATCCTGTTCGCGCTGCTCGCCACCGCAGAGGCGGCTGCGCAGGCCAAATGGACGCCTCAGGAGGCTTTCGCGCTGGAGCGGACGGCGACGATCATCGCCTCGGGCGTTGGCGGCTTCCCCGCGATGGCGGAGGCGGTGCGCATCACCGAGCGGCGCGGCGCACGCCGGCTATCACCCTTCACGATCCCCTCGTTCCTCGCCAACCTCGCGAGCGGCCACGTGTCGATCAAATACGGCTACAAAGGCGCGCTGGGCACGCCGGTCACGGCATGTGCCGCCGGCGTGCAGGCGATCGGCGATGCCGCGCGTATGATCCGCGCGGACGAGGCCGATGTCGCGATCTGCGGCGGTGCCGAGGCCTGCATCGACATTGTCAGCCTCGGCGGTTTCGCCGCGGCGCGCGCGCTGTCGAGCTCCTTCAACGACGAGCCTGCCCGGGCCTCGCGCCCATTCGATCGCTATCGCGACGGATTTGTCATGGGCGAAGGCGCCGGCATTCTGGTGATCGAGGAGCTGGAGCATGCGCTCGCGCGCGGCGCCACGCCGATCGCCGAGATTGTCGGCTACGGCACCACGGCGGACGCCTATCACATGACATCGGGCCCGCCCGATGGCGACGGCGCACGCCGCGCCATGGAGATCGCGCTGCGCCAGGCGAGGCTTGCGCCTGCGGATATCCAGCACCTCAATGCGCATGCGACCTCGACGCCCGCCGGCGACGAAAGCGAGCTTGGCGCGATCGGTGCGCTGTTCGGCCGCAACAGGTCCATCGCCGTGAGCGCGACCAAATCGGCCACCGGCCATCTGCTCGGCGCCGCCGGCGGGCTGGAGGCGATCTTCACCGTGCTCGCCCTTCGCGACCAGATCGCACCGCCGACGCTCAATTTCGAGACTCCCGACGCAAGCACCGACGGCATCGACATTGTCGCAGGCGGCGCGCGGCCGATGCCGATGCGCAACGCCATCTCCAATGGCTTCGGCTTCGGCGGGGTCAATGCCAGCGTGATCTTCCGCCGCATGGGCTGAAGCGAGATGGCTTTGCAATCATGGCGCGCTGCGCTACGAAAACGGCATGATTGAAACCAATCTCTGGCTGTTCCTGACCGCGGCGTTTTTCATCGCCGCCGTTCCCGGCCCCGGCATTTTCTACGTCGCGGCACGAACCTTATCCGACGGGCGCGGCAGCGGTCTCGCCTCGACCGCGGGTACGGCGCTCGGCGGCTTGGTTCATGTCGTGGCAGGCAGTCTCGGCATCTCGGCGGTCATCCTTGCCAGCGCCGAGCTGTTCGCCGCGGTGAAGTTCATCGGCGCCCTCTATCTGGTCTGGCTTGGCATCAGGACGTTTCGCGGCGTCGGCAGCGCGCTGCCCCTCGAGAGCGAGCCCGTCGGCGACATCAGGGCCTTCCGCGACGGCGTTCTGGTCGAGGCGCTGAACCCGAAGACGGCTGCGTTCTTCCTCGCTTTCATTCCGCAATTTCTCGATCCCTCGGGATCGAACCCCACGCTGCAATTCATCGAGCTCGGCGCGATCTCGGTGACGCTGAACACGCTTGCCGATGTCGTCGTGGTGCTGACGGCGTCCGCAACGCGAAGGCAATTGATCGGACGGCCGCACCTGATGCGTCGCCTCAGCCAAGGCTCTGGTGTCTTCATCGCCAGCCTTGGCCTGTCGCTCGCGCTGGCGCGGCGGCCGGTGAACGGGTAACCCGCGATGCTCGCTCCGCAAAGTCGCTATTACGAGTCCCACGGGCTACGGCTGCATTATGCCGATTGGGGCAACGAGAGTGCGCCGTCCCTCATGCTGGTCCATGGCGGCCGCGATCATTGCCGAAGCTGGGATGCCATCGCCCGCTCGCTGCGTCAGCATTTTCATGTGATCGCGCCCGACCTGCGCGGCCACGGCGATTCCGACTGGACCCGCGGCGGCAGCTACGCGCTGACCGAGTATGTCTACGACCTTATCCAGCTCGTCCGTGCCATCGCAGCGCCTCAAGTGGCGCTCATCGGCCACTCGATGGGCGGCATGGTGAGCCTGATCTTTTCGGGGGCATTCCCCGAGCTGGTCTCGAAGCTCGTCGTGCTGGACGGTGTGACGATGTTGCCGGATGCGCCCAAGCCGCCGCCGCACGAGCGCATCAGCAAATGGGTGAGCCAGCTCGACAGACTGCACGATCGCACGCCGCGCCGCTATTCGACCCTCGAGGACGCTGCTGCGCAAATGGTGCTTCACAACAAGCGGCTGTCGCGCGAACTCGCGCTGCACCTCGCCACCCATGGCGCGCGACAGAACGAGGATGGCACGTATAGCTGGAAGTTCGATCCGTACCAGCGCGCCTCGGCGCCGCACCGGCTCTGGCCGGACGATCACGTCGCGCTGTGGTCGCGCATCACCTGCCCGACGCTGCTGCTGAACGCCGGCGAAAGTTTTCTCGCCGGCGCGCGCTCGGCGGGACTGGAGCGCTATTTCCAACAGGCGCGCGTCGCGACCATCGCCGGGGCCGGACACTGGCTGCAACACGACAAGCCGGATGAGGTGCTGGGTGAGATCCGGCGCTTTCTGGGTCTGGCTGAGGAAGGCGCGAGTTAGCTCGGCTCCATCCCGTCGTTGCGAGCGCAGCGAAACAATCCAGAGTCTTTCCACGGTGGGATTCTGGATTGCTTCGCTGCGCTCGCAATGATGGATAGGATTAGCTCAACGTCCCCGCATGCACCCACCAGCCCGGGTGATCCCTGCGGATCTTCTCGGCAGCGGCGTGCGCATCTCCGGGCACACCATAAATTGCGAAGCAGGTCGCACCCGAGCCGGACATGCGCGCAAGCTTGACACCGGCGGAAGAGCGCAAGGCTTCCAGCACATCACCGATGACAGGCTCGATACGCATCGCAGGGGCTTCGAGGTCATTGGCAACGGTTTCGAGAACCTCGACCCAATCGGCAATCGATCCGCCCTCGCCCGGCCAGGCAGGGGCTTCGAGGACCGAAGTGGCCCCGACCAGCAGCTCCCCGTTGCGCAGGCCCAGCGCCTGGAACACGTCCTTGGTCGCAACAGGCACGCGCGGATTGATCATCACACAGGGCATGCTCGGCAATGCCAGCGGCAGCAGCTGCTCACCGACCCCGGTCATGTCACAGGCGCGCGAGAGCAGACACACCGGCACGTCGGCGCCGGTCGCGAGCGCGACTTGCTGGAGCCTGGGATCATCGAGCGGCAGATTGTTGAGACGAGCCAGCAGCCGCAGCGCCGCAGCGGCATCGGCCGAGCCGCCGCCGATCCCGGCTGCGACGGGCAAGACCTTGTCGAGCGCGAAAGCGCCGAGCTTCAGGTTCGGCACGGCGTCCGCCAACAGCTTGGCGGCTTTGAACACGAGATTGTCCGAGGTCTCGCCGCAAGCCGCCGCAAGCGGTCCCGTCGTCGCAAGCCTGAGCTCGCCACCGGGCTCCAGGGTGAGCCGATCGGCACAGTCGGCAAACGCAACCACGCTTTCGAGATCATGATAGCCGTCGGCGCGACGGCCGACCACGCGAAGGCTTAAGTTGACCTTCGCGCGCCCTTCTTCAACCAACGCCGGCATCGGCGATACGCCCCCAGTTGCCCAGCCTAACCGCCCTTGTCGTCGTCTTTCTTCTTGTCCGCCTGCGCGGCCGAAGAGTTCGAATTGTCCTCGCTGAGGCCGTTCGCGATCTTGGCCTCGATTTTCGGAAGCTCCTCCGGCTCGGGCTTGAGATCACGGGCATGCGCCCACTGGAACTTGGCTTCCAGAGTACGGCCGACGCGCCAATAGGCGTCGCCGAGATGGTCGTTGATGGTGGGATCCTCAGGCTTGAGGTCGATGGCGCGCTCGAGATTCTTCACCGCCTCTTCGTAGTTGCCGATGCGGTAATAGGCCCAGCCGAGCGAGTCGACGATGTAGCCGTCGTCGGGACGCTGCTCGACCGCACGCTTGATCATCTTCATGCCTTCGTCGAGATTCACGCCCTGGTCGATCCAGGAATAGCCGAGATAGTTCAGGACGTGCGGCTGGTCGGGCTGGAGCTCGAGCGCCTTCTTCATGTCGGCCTCGGCCTTGGCCCACTGCTTGGAGCGCTCCTCGCAGATACCGCGATAGTAGTACCAGACGCTGTTGGCCTTGTCGTTGCCGGCAGGCAGCACGTCGATGCCCTGCGAGTAGGTCGCCCCGCAATCGCCGAACTTCTTGCGGCCGCGCTCGATATTGCCGAGCGCCATGATGGCTTCGAGATCCTTGGAATCCTCTGACGTCACGCCCTTGAGGATCTTGATCGCCTCGTCGGTGCGATCGGCGGAGTCGAGATCAATGGCGAGCTGGATCTGTGCGTTGCGCTTCAAGGGCGAGCTCGACGGCACGCGCTCATAGATCTTGATCGCCATCTGCGGCCGCTTCACCGATTCATAGAGGTCGGCGAGCGAGAGCAAGGCCAGCGGGTGAGAGGGCTGGAGATACAGCGCGAGCTGGAGATAAACCAGCGCCAGATCCTCGCCGCCGCGGCGGGTCAGCGTGGCGCCGATGCCGTAAAGCGCCTCGGCCGCGCCGCCCTGGGCGGAATCGACCAGCGACGGCATCTTCTTGCCCGCCTTGGTTTCACGCAGCCCTTCCACGATCAGCGGATGACGGGCGAGCTTCTTGTCGAAGGCTTCGTAGATCGCAGTTGCCGAAGCCGCGTCCTTGTTGCGCGACAGCCAGCGCGCATAGGCCTCGGTGACGCGCAGCATGGAATCGTCGAGCTTGTAGGCGCGCTCGAAGCGAACGCCCGCGTCCTTCTCCTTGCCGGCGTTCTCGAGGATCATGCCGGCGTGCAGATCCTTGAACAGCGGATACCATTCGGGACCTGCCAGCTTGTCGATGGTCGCAACCGCGCCCTTGGCATCGCCCGCTCCATAAGCGGCCCATCCGGATAACAGCGTCGCGACGAGATCGGTGATCGGTCCACGAACCGACTGGTTGATGTTGCTCTGCGCGCTCTGATATTTCTTCAGCTTCAAATCATGCACGCCGACCACGAGGCGAGCGACGCGATTGGTCTTGTCGATGGTGAGGATGCGCTCGGCGAGCTTGACTGCTTCGTCGATGTCGCCATCGTCGACCGACGAGATGAAGGCGCGGTCGAGCAGTTCGTTGTTCTTGGGATCGGTCCGCAGCGCGGAGCGGTAGAACGCGGCGGCCGAGGTCGCGTCCCGCTCGACGCTGGCATGGCGGGCAGCAAGATAGCTGCCGGCGCTGGTGAGGGACTTCAGATCGTTCCGGGTCGGAAACTGCACCGCCGTGTCGGCCGGATGATCCGGTGTCTGCGCCAGCACCGCGCCGGGGACCACGATTGCGGAGCCGGCAAGGACGATGGCAGCAGCAGTCCAGCGATTGAAACGATTTGAGAACATCAGGGCTCGCCTTGAGTTGGTGGTGCCTGGGTTTGAAGCAAAGGCCGTCTCGCACGCGAACGCGGCCGGCGACATGGGACCCGGAACCGTCGGGTCCGGACAATGCCGCTTTTGGCGCTTCACCGCAAGGATTCGGACCGGCGATCCCCTCCGCACGCCCCAAATCAGCCAAGTAACCGATCAAGTCAGCCCCAAGACGCCGCTACTGTGGCCGTATCGTGACCAGGGGCACCCGCGGCACTCCCGTCCTCACGCGAACGTGCGCTCCATCACGCTTCGGACCACTGAGCCACCGTGGCGCGCCTACATCGCCTCGTAGTTCGGCCCGCCGCCCCCCTCCGGAGGAACCCAGGTGATGTTGCCGTTGGGATCCTTCACGTCGCAGGTTTTGCAGTGGACGCAGTTCTGCGCGTTGATCTGGAAGCGGGGGCTGCCGCCCTCCTCGACCCATTCGTAGACGCCGGCGGGGCAATAGCGATTCGACGGGCCGGCAAAGACGTCGTGCTCCGACGTCTTCTGGAGGTTCATGTCCGCAACCTTCAGGTGGACCGGCTGATCCTCCTCATGGTTGGTGTTGGACAGGAACACCGAGGATAGCTTGTCGAACGAGATCTTGCCGTCGGGCTTCGGATAGACCTTCGGTGCGTGGCTCCTGGCCGGATCGAGCGTCGCGCGATCGGGCTTGGCGTGTGACTGGGTGCCGAACAGCGAGGCACCGAACAGCGTGTTGCACCACATGTCGAAGATGCCGAGCCCGGCCCCGATGAAGGTGCCGAACTTCGACAAGAGCGGCTTGGCATTGCGGACCGGATAGAGGTCCTTGCCCACGACGGAATCGCGCCATGCGTTCTCGTATTCGACGAGTTCGTCATTGGCGCGTTCGGCGGCGAGCGCGGCCGCGACATGCTCCGCGGCGAGCATGCCGGTGCCCATCGCATTGTGCACGCCCTTGATCCGCGGCACGTTGACGAACCCTGCCGCGCAGCCGATCAGCGCGCCGCCGGGGAAGCTCAGCCGAGGCACCGATTGATAGCCGCCTTCGGTGATCGCACGCGCGCCGTAAGCGAGCCGCTTGCCGCCTTCGAGCGTGGCACGCACTGCGGGATGGTTCTTGACGCGCTGGAATTCGTCGAATGGCGAGAGATACGGATCGTTATAGTTGAGGTGGACGACGAAGCCGATCGACACCAGGTTTTCGTCATAATGGTAGAAGAACAGGCCGCCGCCGGTATCGTTCTTGAGCGGCCAGCCGACCGCGTGCTGGACCAGTCCCTTCTGGTGCTTGGCGGGATCGATCTGCCATACTTCCTTGAGGCCGATGCCGAACTTCGGCGGTTCGCTCTTGGCGTCGAGCGCGAACTTGTTGATGAGCTGCTTGGTCAGGCTACCGCGCGCCCCTTCGGCAAACAGCGTGTACTTGCCGAGCAATTCCATGCCGCGGGTGAAGGAATCCTTCGGCTTGCCGTCGCGGCCGATGCCCATGTCGCCGGTGGCAATGCCCTTGACCTTGCCTCCCTCGTCATAAAGCACTTCGGCGGCGGCAAAGCCGGGATAGATCTCGACGCCGAGCGCCTCGGCCTTGCGCGCGAGCCAGCGGCAGACATTGCCGAGCGAGCCGATGTAGCAGTGATGGTTGTTCATCAGCGGCGGCATGATGAAGTTCGGCAGCTTGATCGCGCTCGTCTCGGTGAACCAGAAGAAGCGGTCGTCCTTGACCTGGGTCTTCAGCGGGCAATCGGAATCCTCGCGCCAGTCCGGGATCAGCTTGTCGAGGCCGGCCGGGTCGATCACAGCGCCGGAGAGAATATGCGCACCAACCTCCGAGCCCTTCTCCACCACGACGACGTTGAGATCGGCGTTGATCTGCTTCAGCCGGATCGCGGCGGCCAGGCCCGAGGGGCCGGCGCCAACGATAACGACGTCGAATTCCATGGATTCGCGCGGGGGAAGTTCTTCGGTGCTCATCTGATCTCAGCCCTCGAGACGGTTCCTCGTCATTTGCGCCCCCTTGTTTCCGATTTTTCCGGGTAGGACAACCACGGAAATGCGTTCCGCTGGGATGCAAGGCGCCCTAAGATGAATTAATAGTCTGACTTTCCAATGATCCCCGAGCCCGCGCCCACCGTCCGAGAGCTTCTCGCCTTCTATCTGGAGGCCGGTGTCGACTGCGCGCTCGCGGAGGAGCCCATCGACCGCCTGGCGGAATTAGACACCCCACCGCCGGCCCCGCGCGTAGCACCGATCGAGACACCGCGGCCCGTCGCCGCGCCTGCGGTGATGCGCGGCGAGGCCGCGCCGGCGCCCGACGTCGCGATCGCCTCGGCGCGCGAGGCCGCGCGCACGGCGCCGACGCTCGAGGCCTTGCGCGAGCTGATGCAAAACTTCGAGGGCTGCGCACTGAAGCACACCGCGACACGGCTGGTGTTCGCCGACGGCAACCCGCAGGCGCGCATCATGTTCGTCGGCGAGGCGCCCGGCCGCGACGAGGACATCGAGGGGCTGCCGTTTGTGGGCCGCAGCGGCAAGCTGCTCGATCTGATGATAGGGGCCATAGGCCTCAACCGCACCACCGCCTACATCACCAACGTCATTCCCTGGCGGCCGCCGGGCAATCGCACGCCGACGCCGCAGGAGACGCAGATCTGCCTGCCCTTCATCCAGCGCCATATCGAGTTGGTGAATCCCGACGTGCTGGTGACACTCGGCAATCCCTCGACGCAGACGCTGCTGTCCACGCGCGAAGGCATCATGCGCACGCGCGGCCGCTGGTTCGATTACGAGACGGGCCAACGCACCATCCGCGCGCTGCCGACCTTCCACCCGGCCTATCTCCTGCGCTCACCGTCGTACAAGCGTCTGGCCTGGCAGGATCTGCGGGCGATCGCGAAGGCGTTGGCGGGCTAGCAAGCTCGCGTACTCACGCCCCCTTCGGTCGCACGATCGCCCAGCCGATGCGCAGCAGTCCCTGACGGCCATTGACGAGCCATTCGAAGGCGCGTGGCACTTCGGGCACGATGCTAGGGAAGCGCGCGAGGATTTCCGGTGGCGGAGTGCCGGCGGTGTCAGAGGCACGCCAGACCACGACGCCGCCGCTCTCGCTGAATTTGGCCTGCGACATCCACGGCGTACGCGCAGGATCAGCATCGATGAACAGATGCGGCCGGCCGGAATGCAGCGTGATCAGGCTCGCAAGCTGGGTTTCACCTGCGACCGCACGGAGGCGATGGTTGGTGCGGCGGGCGAAGCTCTCATCGAAAAAGTCCGAGATCGCGCGCGCCGGCATCGAGGTCGCGATCTCTCCGGTATCCGTCCAGGGCAGGAACAGCACGGCCAGCACGACGCCGACGGCGGGCGCCACGATGGCCGCGAGCCACACGGTGCGCAGCATGCGGGCACGGCGCATCGCGATGAGATCGCCGGCCACCACAACCATGGCAAGGCCCGACATCAGCAGCACGACGCCGGGGCCGCCGATGACGGCGTCGAAGCCGAACACGCCTGAGATCAGGACCGCACCGAGGGCGGGCGCCAGCGCAAAGAAATAGACGAAGTTGCGCGCGAGCGGCTCAACCGGCGGCCGGTAGATGATCGGCGCCTCCTCGCCCTTGCCAGCGAACAGGGGCGTGTTGAGGAAGCTCAGCACCGGGACCGCCACGGCTCCGAGCGCAAGCCCGCCGAGCAGCCAGGCGGCGTGGATCGCGCGAGGGCTGAGGTCGGCAAGTTGGGGCAGCGCCGGCAGCACGAGGGTCTCGGCGCGCATCAGCCAGACGGCATAAGGCAGCGCCAGCACCGCGACCACAACAAGTGCGAACAGCGGATCGAGCGCGCGCAAGGTCCGGCGGCCGCCCGCGGTCGCGAGCGCGAAGATGACGAGCAACGCGAGCAGGAAGATCGCGGCCGGCGTGGTCAGGAGCAGCAGGCCCGCCTCGATCGACCAGGCGAACCAGGCATTGCCGCGGCGCTGGCCGATAATCTGCCAGGAATGCAACAGCAACAGCGCCCAGAGCGGCCGCGCCAGCACCAGGGGGCCGAAGTCGAGCGCGGACGAAGAGAAGGCCAGCACCGTCATCGTCAAGAGCACAGCGAGCACCGCCTGTTGGGCGCCGACCACCGCGCGCCCCAAGTGGTAGAGCGCGATGAAGGTCGCAATCTCGCAGAGCTCGGCCAGCACGTAGACGCCGAACATGTGGCCGCCCGCGGCGCGATAGGCGATGTCGGCGAGCCAGATTGAGAGCGGCGGGCCGAGATCAGTGCCGATCTGATATTCCCTGCCGAAGGCCAGCAGGGTCGCAAGGCTGCCGGGCGGGCTCCGATAGAACAACAGCGCCACCAGCAGCCACATCGCGGCCTGGAGCAGCACAGCGATCCAGACGATCAACCGCGGCCGGGCGCGAATGAGCTCGATGACCAGGGAGGTAAACCGCATGCAACGCCCGCAAGATGCAGCCAACCCGTCCAGCCGGCCCTATTCGCTCACATCCGTTTTGATAAAGGGCGCCACGCGTCGTGGCAACGCCAGTCTACGCTAGAGGCCTGCTGAAGCATCGATTTCAACTGAGGTCTCCACCTGCACGATCTCGGTGACCTCGAACAGGTCCCGCACCGGCTCGATCGTCCAGGGCATGTGCTTGGCGCGGGCGGCGGCGACCGGGGCGAAGAAGCTGCGATGGTGGATGGTGGGGCCGAGGCGATTGAGCGCGTCGAGATGCTCGGGGACGCCATAGCCTTTGTGCTGCTCGAAGCCGTAGCCTGGGCAGTCCTGCGCCAGCGCGCACATCAGCCGGTCGCGCGTCACCTTGGCGACGATCGAGGCAGCCGCAATCGACAGCACGATGCCGTCACCGCCGATGACGGCCTCGCAGTCGCACTCGATATCGAGGCGATCGCGGCCGTCGACGAAGACATGCCTGGGCGCCTCCGGCAGCGCCACCACCGCGCGCTTCAGCGCCCACAGCGAGGCGCGCAGGATGTTGTCGCGGTCGATGCGTGCCGGGGATGCGACGGCGACCGAGACCTGCGCGGTGGCGCAGATCTTGTCGAACAGTTTTTCACGTTCTTCCGCCGTCAGCCGCTTGGAATCGTCGATGCCGCGCGGGATACGGTCCGGATCGAGAATCACCGCGGCCGCTACCACCGGACCGGCGAGCGGCCCGCGGCCGGCCTCGTCGCAGCCCGCGATCGGCCAGACGCCGCGCTTGATCAGCGCGCGCTCGCGGCGGAAGCTCGCCTTGGCAGGCGCGGCCTTCCCGGCAACGTCCTTCGGCGCGTCCTTAGCAGCCTTCTTGGCGGATTTGTCCCGAATCATGGCCGGGATCGTGCGCAAGCCGCCCGGCCAGCGCAACCGGGAACCCCACGCAATTCCCGTTATTCATCCGGCGTCAGTCCGCCAGATGCACCCGCCTGTCGTCACCGACCTCGATACCGGGCGCGACCACGACCTCCCAGGGATGGCCGTCGGGATCGGCAAAATAGCCGGAATAGCCGCCGTAATCGGTCTCGTGCGCGGACTTTAGCAGGGTGGCGCCTTTGCTGAGCGCAAACGCGAGCACGGCATCGAGGCGCGAAAAGCCGAGCGCGTCGTAAAAGGCGATGCTGGCGCGGATGTCGCTGACGCCAAGCGTGATCACCGTCAGTCGCGGCACCGGGGCCGACAGTTCCTTACTCATCGCACTCCTCGCGGGCTTCGGCTGTCAGAACAGGCTGAGCTGCTCGCCGTTCTGCTTCGGCCGCGCAAAATGATCCGTGGTCAGCTTCGACCGGCGCTTGTTGAGACCGAGCCGGTCGCAGGCGATCTCGAAGCGGCGGCCGATGGTCCAGGCCATCGGCCCGGTGCCCTTCATCCGCTCGCCCCATTTCGAATCGTAGTCGCGGCCGCCACGCATGTCGCGGATCAGGGTGAAGACGTGGCGGTAGCGGTCCGGGTAGTTCGCCATCAGCCATTCGCGGAAGAGATCGCGCACCTCGAGCGGCAGCCGCAGCAGCACGTAGGAGGCTTCCTTGACGCCGGCATGGGCGGCCGCATCGAGAATGCGCTCGATCTCGGAATCGTTCAGCGCCGGGATCACGGGCGCGACCATCACGGTCGTCGGAATGCCCGCCTCCGAGAGCTGCTTCAGCGCCTCCAGTCGCTTCGGCGGCGTCGAGGCCCGCGGCTCCATGGTCCGCGCCAGCTTCGGATCGAGCGAGGTGACGGAGATCGCGACCTTGGCAAGGTTGCGCCTGGCCATCGCAGCGAGAATGTCGATGTCGCGTGTGACCAGCGCGGATTTGGTGACGATGCCGACGGGATGGCCGGTACGCTCCAGCACCTCCAGAATGCCGCGCATGATTTTGCGCTCGCGCTCGATCGGCTGATAGGGATCGGTGTTGGTGCCGATCGCGATCATCCGCGGCTCATAGCCGGAGGCCGCAAGTTCCTTCTCGAGCAGAACAGGCGCCTCGGGCTTCACGAACAGCTTCGACTCGAAATCGAGCCCCGGCGACAGGCCGAGATAGGCGTGCGTCGGTCGCGCAAAGCAATAGACGCAGCCGTGCTCGCAGCCGCGATAGGGATTGATCGAACGATCGAAGCCGATGTCGGGAGAATCGTTGCGGGTGATGACCTTGCGCGAGGTGTCGACGCCGACGCTGGTCTTGAACGGCGGCAGTTCCTCAAGGCTCTGCCAACCATCGTCGAAGGCGACGCGGGCCTCGGCTTCATAACGGCCGCTGGCATTGGACTGGGCGCCCCGCCCGCGGCTGCGCGCGCGGTCGATGGCGACGCCAAGTTCTGGAAAATCAGCGGGGAAAGCAGAAGGCGCACCCGCCGGCTCGGAGGGCGCCGTGACCGGCGGGTGCTTGAGAGCAGAAGAAGATGCTGGACTCATGCAACCAAAATAACACGCCAGAGGAACAAATCAAGAACAAGAATCGAAAACGCGAAAACAACCCCATGCACAGTAGCGCTGCCCAAACTTCGCGCGCCGAGGTTTGACCTCACGCAACATCGCGTGAACCCGGTCCCGTTTGATGCGGGAAAGGATCGATCTCGCCGGAACTCGGTTGGTGACGATCCCCGGTGAAGGTCGGCAGGAATATGACAAATCAACAACATCAGGCCGCTGCAAGCAGCGACCTCGATCTCCTCGATCGCTATTGGCGCGCCGCAAACTACCTCTCCGTCGGGCAGATTTATCTGCTGGACAATCCCCTCCTGCGCGAGCCGTTGGTCCCTGCGCACATCAAGCCCCGGCTGCTCGGCCATTGGGGCACGACGCCGGGGCTGAACTTCATCTATGCCCACCTCAACCGCGCCATCCGCGCACAGGATCTCAACGTGATCTATGTCTGCGGTCCCGGCCATGGCGGACCGGGCATGGTCGCCAACACCTATCTCGAAGGCAGCTACAGCGAGATCTACCCGGATATCGGGCGCGATACGGAGGGATTGCGCAAGCTGTTCAGGCAGTTCTCCTTCCCAGGCGGCATTCCGAGCCACGCGGCGCCGGAGACCCCGGGCTCGATCCACGAAGGCGGCGAACTCGGCTACGCGCTGGTGCATGCCTATGGCGCGGCATTCGACAATCCGGGCCTCATCGTCGCCTGCGTCATCGGTGACGGGGAGGCCGAGACCGGCCCGCTCGCGGCGTCCTGGCACTCGAACAAGTTCCTGAACCCGGCACATGACGGCGCGGTTCTGCCCATCCTGCACCTCAACGGCTACAAGATCGCCAATCCGACCGTGCTGGGGCGGATGCCTGACAGCGATATCCGCGAGCTCTTCCGCGGGCTTGGCCATGAGCCGCTGTTCGTCGAGGGCGACGATCCCAAGGCGATGCATCAGGCCATGGCCGATGCGCTCGACGTCGCGATCGCGAGCATCCGCTCGATCCAGCAGCACGCCCGAGATAGCAACAAGAGCCTCGAGCGGCCACGCTGGCCGATGATCGTGCTACGCAGCCCGAAAGGCTGGACCGGCCCGAAGGAGGTCGACGGCCAGAAGGTCGAAGGCTTTTGGCGCGCGCATCAGGTGCCCGTCGCGAACTGCCGCGAAAACCCGGCGCATTTGAAGATCCTCGAAGACTGGATGCGCAGCTACGAGCCTGACAAACTGTTCGACAAGAACGGCGCGCTCATTCCCGAGCTGCAGGCGCTCGCTCCGCAGGGGAACAGGCGGATGGGCGCCAATCCCCACGCCAATGGCGGGCTGCTGAAGAAGGAGCTGAAGCTACCGGACTTCCGCAGCTTCGCAATCGACGTGCCGCAGCCGGGCGCCGTGACGGGTGAAGCGACGCGCGAGCTCGGCAAACTCCTGCGCGACGTCATCCGCCTCAACGCGGGGGAACGCAATTTCCGCATCATGGGTCCGGACGAGACCGCCTCAAACCGGTTGGACGCCGTATTCGACGCCACCGAACGCGTGTGGATGGAGCCGATCGAACCCTACGACGTCCACCTCGCGCAGGACGGCCGCGTGATGGAGGTTTTGAGCGAGCATCTCTGCCAGGGCTGGCTCGAAGGCTATCTGCTCACCGGCCGTCACGGCTTCTTCTCCTGCTACGAGGCCTTCATCCACATCGTGGATTCCATGTTCAACCAGCATGCCAAATGGCTGAAGGTGACGCGGCACCTGCCATGGCGGCGGCCGATCGCCTCGCTCAACTATCTCCTGACCTCGCATGTCTGGCGCCAGGACCATAACGGCTTCAGCCATCAGGACCCCGGCTTCGTCGATCTCGTCGCCAACAAGAAGGCCGATATCGTCCGCATCTACTTTCCGCCGGATGCCAATACGCTGCTATGGATCGCCGACCACTGCCTGCGCACCTACAACCGCATCAACGTCATCGTCGCCGGCAAGCAGCCCGCGCCACAATGGCTGTCGATGCAGGAGGCTGCGACGCATTGCGATGCCGGCATCGGCATCTGGGCTTGGGCCGGCACGGAAGGTACGAGCAGCGAGCCCGACGTGGTCATGGCCTGCGCGGGCGACGTGCCGACACTGGAGACGCTCGCCGCCGTCGACCTCTTGCGCAAGGCGCTACCCGATTTGAAGATCCGTGTCGTCAACGTCGTCGATCTCATGACGTTGCAACCGAAGGAGCAGCACCCGCACGGACTTTCCGATCGCGACTTCGACTCGCTGTTCACGCGCGACAAGCCGGTGATCTTCGCCTATCACGGCTATCCCTATCTCATTCATCGGTTGACCTATAATCGCACCAACCACGCCGGCATGCATGTGCGCGGCTTTGCCGAGGAAGGCACCACGACGACGCCGTTCGACATGGTCGTGCTCAACGAGCTCGACCGCTATCACCTCGCGATCGAGGCGATCGAACGCGTGCCTGATCTGGCAACCAAGGCCGCGCAAGTGAAGCAGCAATTTCGTGACAAGCTGATCGAGCATTCGCGTTACGTGCGCGAGCACGGCGAGGACATGCCGGAAATCCAGCAATGGGTCTGGCAGAACAGTGCCGGCGGCACCACGCCGGCCGAAGCCGGCGATTGACGGCGCCATGGCGGACGCGGTCCTCACCCTCAACTCGGGCTCATCGAGCATCAAGTTCGGCCTGTTCGACATCTCGACGGCCGAGCCCGCCCTGCTCTGCAACGGCCTGCTCGATGAGCACGAGGCGAAGCCGCGCCTTGTGGCCAAGAGCCCCTCGGGCGAGACGCTGTTCGAGACGCAGAGGGAGGTATCGGATGTCGACGGCGGCCATCTGTTCGCCGACGTTCTAAGCTTCATCGAGGATCGTTTTCGCGAAAGCCGCTTGCGCGCAGTGGGGCACCGCATCGTCCACGGCGGACCCGAATATTCCGGCCCGGTCGTTTTGACCGACGACGTCACCGCAAAGCTGGAGGCGCTGACGCCGCTGGCGCCGCTGCACCAGCCGCGCTGCCTGGCACCCGTCCGCGCCGTCAGCGCAATCCGTCGTGCGCTGACGCAGATCGCCTGTTTCGATACCGCGTTCCATCACGGCCTCGCGCCACCCGCGAGCCGCTTCGCCATTCCACGGCGCTATGAAGAGCACGGCCTGCGGCGCTACGGCTTTCATGGCCTCTCATTTGAATATGTCGCTGGCCGGCTCGTCGAAATCGCACCGGAGTTTGCGGCCCGGCGCACCGTCATCGCTCATCTCGGCAATGGCGCCAGTCTCTGCGCACTTCACGACGGCCGCAGCGTCGACACCACGATGGGACTGACGCCGCTCGACGGCCTCGTGATGGGCACGCGCTGCGGCACCGTCGATCCCGGCGTGTTGCTCTATCTGCTCCAGCACGAGAGAATGAGCACCGAGGATTTGCAACATTTGCTCTATCACGAGTCCGGCCTGCTCGGCGTCTCCGGAATCTCCGCGGACATGCGCACGCTGCTGGCGAGCCAAGAGCCCGCCGCGCGCGAGGCTGTCGATCTCTTCACCTTCCGTGCGGCGCAAGAGATCGCGATGATGGCAAATACGCTCGGCGGACTGGAGGGCCTGGTGTTCACCGGCGGCATCGGCGAGCACGCCAAGGAAATCCGTAGTGCCATTGGCGAGCGACTCGGCTGGCTCGGGGTGCGCATCGATCCAGCAGCGAATGACGAGGCGCGCGAGCGGATCAGCGACGAAGACAGCTCGGTCGATGTCTTCGTGATCCCAACCAACGAGGAGTTAACGATAGTACGGCACTGCGTCGCGGTGTTGCAACCGAGCGCCTAAGGCATGACGGACGATCGGCCGCAACTTTCCTTCTCCCCTTGTGAGAGAAGGTGGCGCGAAGCGCCGGATGAGGGGTTCTGTCCGCGGTCACACATACATTGAGCATACGGAGACATACCCCTCACCCAAGCGAGCTTGTGTCTACCAGCGTCGCTGCCCTCTCCCGCAAGGGGCGAGGGCACAATAGCGCGCATCGCGCTCGCGGCCGGGATTTCAGCCTATCAGTGCCCCCCAGCAAAGATCTGGATGCACCCGATCACGACCTCGATCACGATCAACACCACCACCGCGATTTCGAGCCGCAGCGAGCGCTGGGTGTCGATGATGTCGGTCAGCGCATCGGCCGTCTCCGAGATGACCTTGAGCTTGCGCTCGAGCGTGTCCAGACGCTCCGTCAGCTCATATTCGTCTTCCAGACGCGCATAGAGCCGGTCGAGCTGAGGCTTCTCCCAGAGCGCGTCGGGCTTCTCGGCGACAGCGACGCGGCCGGCGACGCGCTGCTGGACGAGCAGCGCGTTGCCGATGAGTTGCAGGATGCCCTTGCGCCGCCGCGACGTACGGCCTTTCTCGGCAAGCTCCCGCGCAAGGGGCTCGATGACGTCGAAGACCGCGGCAACGCGCCGCTCGTCGCGCGCCAGCGACGTGCTCTTGGCGAGCGCATCGGCGATCAGCAGCAGCCGTTCGTCGGAAAATTTGAAGAGGCAGATCGGCCCACCCGGCTGAATCGCCTCCGCGTTTTCGTCCTTGCAAAGCTGCGCCTGCGCGATCTCCTCCTCATAGGGACTGAACTCGCCCGTGACGCGTGACTTCAGGCTGTCGAGCACCACCTTCTCCTCCGAGGGAAGCAAGCCGATCAGCACTACGACGCCGTAGCGGAAGATCACGGCGAGGCCGGCATGGACACGAAAGGCAGCGGGCGTCGAGGACACCAGCGTGCCGAGTTCGAGGTTCGAGGCGTTAATGCGCTCGCCCAGCATCACGGCGCGGATCCGCAAGGTCGGCGCGGCATCCGGCTTCGGCGATGTGGGCGTCATGCCAACGGGAAGTTGATCGGCGTTCATCAGGAGACATCTCGCTTGGCGCACTGGAGGTCGCGCGTATTTCCTTGCCGCAAGGTCCATGTCAGATTGCTGACATAGCCTTGCAGAAAGTGCCCTCCTTACATATCGGCAGAGAAAGGCTCAGTTTGAAGCTCACGACATCGAGATTCGCCGAAACATTCGGCAACAGTCCTGCCGCGGAGCGGCCGCGTTGTGCACGG
Source organism: Bradyrhizobium sp. Ghvi (assembly GCF_900115265.1). Lineage (GTDB taxonomy): Bacteria > Pseudomonadota > Alphaproteobacteria > Rhizobiales > Xanthobacteraceae > Bradyrhizobium. The sequence continues at coordinate 201,418 of NZ_FOVU01000007.1, forward strand.
CGGTTTACCATCGCAGCCGGAGCGCGGCGCGAAAAGTTGCGCTCGGCAGCGTCGCGTGTTTATGACAACATCATGACGAGTTACGTTTCTCCCGAAGTGCGGACATCGAAGCCTCTATCATGCTGAGTGTCATCATACCGACCGAAGGCGTCGAGCAGACCGCGGTCGCCACTCTGGCCGCGCTGGTACCCGGTGCCGCAGCGGGCGTCATCAAGGAAGTTCTGCTGGTCGACGGCACCCGCAACGGCGTCATGGAGCGCGTCGCCGACGTCGCCGGCTGCCGCTTCATCGGCTACGAGGGGTCTTCGCAGGGCGCAGCGCTCGCCGCCGGCGCGCTCCAGGCCCGGTCCCCCTGGCTGATGTTCCTCCCGGCCGGGGCGGTGCTCGAAACCGGCTGGATCGAAGAGACCACCCAGTTCATCCAGGCCGTCGCAGCCAGCGGCCGCGATCGTGCGGCCGTATTTCGCTACGCCCGCTCGCCTTACGCCGAAACCAGCCTCCACGATGTCCTGTGGTCCGTGGCGCGCAAGCTGGTCGGTCCCCTCGGCGATCAGGGTCTTTTGATCGCACGTGATCATTACGACCGGATCGGCGGCTACCCGCCCCAGGCCCGCGGTTCCGAGGCGAGGCTGCTCAGGCGGCTCGGGCGGTCCTCCCGGACGCTGCTGCGCAGCCGGATCGTCATGGTGGGTTGAAGCGCAGCCGATACTTGCCAAAGTCAAACAATTATTTGACAATGGCAAGCATCGAGGTGTTCCCATGCGCATTGCCAGTACCGACGACCAGATCGCCGCGATCCGCGCCTTCAACCGCTTCTATACGCGCAAGCTCGGTGTGCTCGGCCAGCACCTTGGCAAGAGCCCGTTTTCGCTCAGCGAGGCCCGCGTGCTTTTCGAGCTCGCGCACCGCGACGACCTTGCGGCCAAGGAGATCGGAAACGAGCTTGGTCTCGACCCCGGCTATCTCAGCCGCATCATCCAAAACTTCGACGAAAAGGGGCTGATCACGCGGAAGCCCCTGCCCGCGGATCGCAGGCAATACCAGCTCAGCCTCACCGCCAAAGGCCGCCAGGCCTTCGCCAAGCTGAACCTGAGCTCGCAAAATGAGGTCGCCGCGATGCTGGCTCAGCTTACGGCCGGCGATGCAACGCGGCTGACGCAGGCGATGTCGACCATCGAGGCCGTGCTGGAGCAGCGACGAAGCCAACCCGCTCCCGTCGTGCTGCGCAGCCATCGCGTCGGCGACATGGGCTGGGTCATCTCCAAGCAAGCCGCCGCCTATGCCGCGGACTATAACTGGGACATCAGCTACGAGGCGCTGGTCGCCGAGATCTGCGCCCAGTTCATCAAGACCTATGACGCCGCACGCGAGCACTGCTGGATCGCGGAAGTCGGCGGCGAGCCGGTCGGTTCGATCTTCCTGGTCAAGGCCACGGACGAGCTCGCAAAACTCCGCCTGTTGCAGGTGGAGAAGAAAGCGCGCGGGCTAGGCGTCGGCCGCGCGCTGGTCCAGCAATGCATCGAGGGCGCGCGCGAGAGGGGCTACAAGCGGATGACGCTATGGACGCAGAGCATCCTGGTGGCCGCGCGCGGCATCTACAAGGCCGCTGGCTTCGAGCTGATCGCGACGGAGCCGCATCACAGCTTCGGGCAGGATCTTGTCGGAGAGACGTGGGAGATGGATCTGTAATCATCGCAACGCGCGAGCTGCGCATGAATGTGCCCTCGCCCCTTGCGGGAGAGGGCAGCGATGCTGGTAGAGCAACCTCACTGGGGTGAGGGGTATGTCTCCACGAGCATCTGTGCTCGCGGATCGATACCCCTCATCCGGCGCTTCGCGCCACCTTCCCCGACAAGGGGGGAAGGAAAGAAAATCACGCCGTCGCGCCCTGCGCCTTCGGCCGTCGCAGATGCTCGTCCAGGCGCGGCATGATCTCGACGAAATTGCAGGGGCGCGTGCGGTAGTCGAGTTGGGCTTTCAGGATGCCGTCCCAGCCGTCGCGGCAGGCGCCGGGCGAGCCCGGCAGACAGAAGATGTAGGTTGCCCCAGCAACGCCCGCGGTGGCGCGGCTCTGGATCGTCGAGGTCCCGATCTTGGCATGGCTCAGCATGTGGAAGGCGATGGAGAAACCGTCCATGCGCTTCTCGAACAAGGGCTCGATCGCCTCCGGCGTGACGTCGCGCCCCGTAAAACCAGTGCCGCCGGTAGTGATGACGACGTCGACGCCGGCATCCGCGATCCAGCGGCGGACGACGGCACGGATCGCCTCGACGTCATCGGTGACGATCTCGCGCGCGGCGAGATGATGGCCCGCCGCGGTGAGGCGATCGGCCAGGGTCTGGCCGGACTTGTCATCGGCAAGCGCGCGCGTGTCGGAGACGGTCAGCACCGCGATGTTGAGCGGGATGAACTGTTTGGTTTCGTCGATGGACATTACGACTTAACTCCTGCTCCCACACCCACCACCTTCATCCCCCGGACGAACGCATTTGCGTTCGCCGGAGAGGTGCGCGCCTTGCGGTGCAACCGCACCGCACGGCAAGCCTCGAAGGATGGGCCGCGGGCTCCGCCATCCTTCGAGGCTCGCCGAAGAGGCGAGCACCTCAGGATGACGCCACTGCATCCGAGGCACAAGACCGCTACGGCCCACCGCCGCCGAACGTATTGCAGGCTTGCAGCGAGCCCTGCTGATAGCCGGTCATGAACCATTGCTTGCGCTGCGCGGCCGAACCGTGGGTGAAGGAGTCGGGCACGACGCGCCCTGTGGCCTGACGCTGCAGCGTATCGTCACCGATTGCGCTTGCCGTGCTCAGGGCGGCGTCGATGTCGCCGGTCTCAAGGAAGTTCGGACGTTTCTTCGCCTCGCGATTGACCCAGATGCCGGAGAGACAGTCGGCCTGCAATTCGACCTTCACCTGGAGCGCATTGGCCTCGGCCTTGCTCTGGGCCTGCTGCTGCAATCGCGTCACCTTCGGAATGATGCCGAGCAGGTTCTGGATATGATGGCCGGCCTCGTGCGCGATGATGTAGGCGGTCGTGAAGTTGCACGCCGATTTGCCGGAACAGCCATGGAAGCGCGTCTCGACCTCGCGGAAGAACGAGGTGTCGAGGAAGATGGTGCGGTCCGGCGGACAGTAGAACGGCCCCATCGCCGACTCGGCCCGGCCGCAGCGGCCACCATTGGTGACGTTGCGGAACAGCACGACCTTCGGGCCGGTGTAGGACTGGCCCGAGGCCTGGAAGATCTCGCTCCAGCGATCGTCGATCTCGCCGAGGATGCCCGAGATCATACTGCCCATTTCGTCGGTCGGCGCACCGCGCTTGGCCTGGGACGACGGGCGGTCGCTCTGGTAGCTCGGCGCCTGGCCGCCGGAGAGGATCTCGGCGCCGCCGATCAGGAGGCGTGGATCGATGCCGAAGGCATAGCCGATCAGGCCGAGCACGATGATGGTGCCGATGCCGAGCCCGCCGCCGCCCATCGGCAGGCCGAACCCGCCGCCTCCACCGCCGCCAAATCCTCCGCCGCCTTCGTCGCGACGATCCTCGATGTCGTCGCTGCGGCGGAAATCATCGTAGCGCATGGCGGGCTTCCCTCAAATCCTGATGGCGTCAATTGGGCGGCGCTGAAACGTTGGAGCTCAACGCGCCACATACGTAAAATTTCCGTTGCCTTTATCAATATCGTGGCCGGCAAAAATTGCCTAGTGCGACAGCGCGCCCGCATCAGCAATTTTTCCGAGGGCCATGCATTTTTTTCCGAGAGAAATTTGACCGCCGCCGGGCCGCCGCAATGCAGGGACGCGCGAAATACGCTGCAAAACACGGCGAATGCGAGCAATCACCGGCTCGCGCAACGCGATGAAAGTCTTGCTCACACAAGCGGCGGGTTAAGTCGATTTTTACTTTGCCGCTTCATTGTAACGGTCAGTCGGTTGTTTGGTCCCGCGTCGCCGACAGCGTCGCCTGAGTCAGAGTTCTTGAGTCATGGTAGTGTCGCGTCGCGGGGCGTCTGCAAGGGCGCCCCGCACAAATTTTGAGTCTGCCTCGCACAGCATCATCGTCGGCGATTGCGTCGCCGAGATGTCGAAGCTGCAGCCCGGCAGCGTCGATCTGGTGTTTGCAGATCCGCCCTACAATCTCCAGCTCAAGGGCGATCTCAAGCGCCCCGATGAATCCCATGTCGATGCCGTCAACGACGACTGGGACAAGTTCGATTCGTTTTCCGCCTATGACGATTTCACCCGCGCCTGGCTGCTGGCCGCGCGCCGCGCCATGAAGCCGTCGGCGACGATCTGGGTGATCGGCTCGTATCACAACATCTTCCGCGTCGGCGCGATCATGCAGGACCTCGGCTTCTGGCTCCTGAACGACATCGTCTGGCGCAAGACCAACCCGATGCCGAACTTCCGCGGCCGCCGCTTCACCAACGCGCACGAGACCATGATCTGGGCTGCGCGCGACGAGAAGGCCAAGGGCTACACCTTCAACTATGAGGCGCTGAAAGCCGCCAACGAGGACGTGCAGGCACGCTCGGACTGGCTGATCCCGCTCTGCACCGGCGAGGAGCGCCTCAAGGGCGCCGACGGCAAGAAAGTGCATCCGACGCAGAAGCCGGAAGGGCTGCTCGCGCGCGTGCTGCTGTCGTCGTCCAAGCCCGGCGATCTCGTGATCGATCCCTTCAACGGCACCGGCACCACCGGCGCCGTCGCCAAGCGTCTCGGCCGCTCCTATATCGGCTTCGAGCGCGACAAGACCTACGCCAAGGCGGCCGAAGCGCGCATCGCGGCGGTCGAGCCGTTGCCGGAAGAGAGCCTCGTCCCGTTCATGACCGCGCGCGAAGCGCCGCGAGTCGCGTTCTCCGAGCTGATCGAACGCGGCATGATCATGCCCGGCACCAAACTGTTCGACGCCAAGAAGAAGTTGGGCGCGCTGGTCCGTGCCGACGGCGCCATCATGTTCGGCGACAAGGTCGGCTCGATCCACCGCATCGGCGCGGTGGCGCAAGGCGCACAGGCCTGTAACGGCTGGACGTTCTGGCACGTCGAGACCAAGAAGGGCCTCAAGCTGATCGACGAGCTCCGCGCCGAGATCCGCGCCGGCATGGCGGCGGAATAGCCGGCATCGGTGGTCATCCGGGGCTCGCGAAGCGAGAGCCCGGACTCCATGGGGCGGCAGAGTTCGTGGAGAAATGGATTCCGGGCTCGTGCTACGCACGCCCCGGAATGACAAGAGAGTTTGTCGGCGATGGCGGGCCTTACGACGACGGCCGGCCTTTGTTACGCCGGTTGATCTGCGCGGCGCGCAGATACCACACGGCAAACTCGACGGTTGCCCTTCCCGACAAAGTTCAGGCAAGAGAGGGTCCGCCGCGCAGCCAAGATGCCTGCGTCCGCTGTTGGCCACCAACATTCGGGAGATGCCAGATGCTCAAATTCTATTTCAACGGATCGCCGAACCCGACCAAGGTCGCGCTCTTCCTCGAGGAAGCCGGCCTTCCTTACGAGGCGGTGAAGATCGACACCCGCAAGGGCGAGCAGTTCGCACCGGACTATCTGAAGATCAATCCGAACGCCAAGGTGCCGGCGATCGACGATGGCGGCACCATCGTGTTCGACAGCAACGCCATCCTGCTCTACCTCGCCGAGAAGACCGGCAAGTTTCTCCCCGCCAACCGCGCCGAGCTACTGTCCTGGCTGATGTTCGTGGCATCGGGCGTCGGCCCGTATTCGGGTCAGGCCGTGCACTTCAAGCATTTTGCACCGAAGGACCAGAACCACGACTACGCTCACAACCGCTACCAGTACGAGACGGATCGCCATTACAAAATTCTCGACGGTCACCTCAAAGATCGCCGCTACATGGTCGGCGACGCCTATTCGATCGTGGACATGGCGCTGTGGGGCTGGGCGCGAATGGTGCCGTTCAAGCTCGGCGACGACGCCTTTGCCCGCTACCCGAACGTCAAGCGTCTGGTGGACGAGATCTCGGCGCGGCCGGCCGCCGCGCGCGCGATCGCGCTGAAGGACAAGTTCACCTTCAAGGCCGAGATGGACGACGAGGCGCGCGCCAACATGTTCAGACACATGACGACGAAAGTAGCCTGATCGAATCCACGGCCTCGACGTTGGTGGTCGCTTCCTGCGAGGCGGAGGCGACTTCCGTCGACAGATCCTGGGCGCGTGTCGCGGTCGCGGTCAGCGAGCCGGCGGAGGCATCGAGCTCGCTCGATGCCGACCTTCAAATTGTTCGCGCGAGCTCTGCGAAGGACGCCTCAGGTGCTGCTGATTTTATCGGCGGCAATGCAAAATCTCGGCGCGAATCGCGCAGGGAGCTGCATGCGTTGGCGGGACGACGTCCGGTCCTCTAGCTCGCAGCCGTTTGCGGAAACACGCCGAGCGCCTTCTCGGTCAGCACCGAGTCGCAATACTCGCGGATCTCCTTGATCTTGCCGTTCTCGAACCGGAACACGAGACAGTAGTCGTTGTCGTAGCGCACGCCCGCAGGCGTGACGTTGTCGCCCTTGGCCTCCACCACGACGATGTCGCCATCGGCGATGAAGCGGTGAGCGACCGTGCGCGTCCGGTCACGAAGGCGGCTGCGCACGTAGCCGTGCAGATCGTTGAGGATCGCCTCCTTCCCTGCGAAGGTACGCGACCAGGAATACTGGCCGGTCACGACCCATCTGGCATCGTCGGCAAGGCTTGCGGTGAACAGGGAGCGGTCGCGCACCGCCGGATCGGGGCTGGCGGCGGCGGCGAAAATATCCTGCATCAGCTTCTTGTTGGCGCTCGTGCTCATGGCGGCATCTCCTGATAGTGGCAACGCCGAGACCATCGCCGCCCGATCGAAATTCTTCAAATCGATAGAGAATATGATATCAATTCACCGCATGAATTTGAATTCGCTCGACCTCAATCTATTGACCGCGCTCGACGCGCTGCTGCGCGAGGCCAATGTCAGCCGGGCCGCCATGCGCATCGGGTTGTCGCAACCGGCCGCGAGCCACGCGCTGCAACGCCTGCGCGACATCTTCGGTGATCCGTTGCTGGTGCGCACCGGCGCCCGGATGGAGCTGACGCCGCGAGCACAAGCGTTGCGCGCGCCGCTGGCGCAGGCACTCGACCAGGTGCGCGGGCTGTTCGTGCCGGACGAGTTCGATGCTGCACGCAGCGAGCGGGCATTCCGGTTGATGATGCCTGACCTCACTGTGGAGCTATTGATGCCACCCTTGATGGAAAAGGTGACGCGCCTTGCGCCCAGCGTTCGCATCGACGTGGTGCCGTGGCGGGGGCCGGCGATCTTCCACGCCGAGTTCGCCCGCACCATCGACCTCGTGATCTCGATCGGCAACGCCTTCAAGGGCTTTCACCGCCAGCTGCTCTACACCGACAGCGACGCACTTGCGATCCGGCGCGGCCATCCGCTTGCACCGAAGCTGAAGCGGCGCGAGACGTTCCTCGCCGCGCGCCACGTCGGTGTGATCATCCGCGGCAATGCTGAGGATCTGATCGACACCTGGCTCCGATCCAAGGGAATCGAGCGACACATCTCGCTGGTGGTGCCAAGCTATCTCGAGGCCCTGCACGTCGCCGCCCGCACCGACCTCGTCGCCTTCGTACCGCGCCGGCTGATCGCGGCGCTGTCGAAGCAGCTCGGGCTCGTGACAGTGACGCCGCCGCTCGACCCCGGCATCGACGAGCAGTTCATGTTCTACCCGACGCGGGCGCAGATGGACCCGGGCTCGATCTGGCTCAGGCGCCTGATGCTGGAGACGGGGCGGGAGTTGGAGCAAGTCAAGCGCAAGCTCTCGTAGGGTGGGCGTGGGTTAGCCGAAGGCGTAACCCACCACTTTGGTTTCCGCAGAAACAGACGAGGGGGGTTCCGCTGCGCTAGACCCACCCTACGAAGCAGGCGTCCTTACGCCTTCTGCGCGGCCATCACCTTTGCCACGGCGGGCCGGTCGGACATCCGCTTGAAATGATCGGCGATCTTCGGCGTGGCGTTGATGTCGACGCTGTCGCCTTCGAGCCAGGTCGAGAGCGTGTAGAGATAGGGATCGCAGATCGTGAACTGATCGCCCATCACCCACGGCCCCTTGAACATTCTCTGTTCGATCAGCTTGAAGCAGGCGGCCATGGTCTTCGGCACCATCGCTTTCATGTCGGCGAACGAGCTCTCTTCCGTCGCCCAGCGCGCGCCGCGCATCTTGTGGGCATGGTTGATGTGCACGGTCGAGCAGAGATAGGAGTTGAACGACTGCACTTGCGCGAAGTCGAAGGCATCGTCGAGCGGCGCGAGCTTCGCCTTGGGGAAGACTTGCGCGAGGTAAGCCAGCATCGCCGGCGTCTCCGTCAGGACACCGCGATCGGTGATCAGGGCCGGCACGCGACCCTTCGGGTTGATGGCGAGATATTCCGGGCTGTTCTGCTGGTTGTCCTTGAAGCTCAGCCGTTCGGCCGTGTAGTCGGCACCGGCCTCCTCCAGGGTGATGTAGGTGGCGAGCGCGCAGGTGCCGGTGGCGTAGTAGAGCTTGAGCATGTCGGACCTCATTGGAAACCAGGAAATTAACGGCTGCCGGTCCCGGCGTCCATAGCACGGCTTTCTCAGTGTTGTTTACTCTTCGCAGTTGCCCACCGCTGCCCTGCCGTGCCAAGACGCCTGTAATTGGAGGGGCTTTGTCATGACGGTACTCATCGCCGGCGGCGGCATCGGTGGGCTGACGCTTGCGCTCAGCCTGCACCAAATCGGCGTTCCCGTAAAAGTGTTCGAAAGCGTTGCGGAATTGAAGCCGCTCGGCGTCGGTATCAACGTGTTGCCGCATGCGGTGCGCGAGCTGATCGAGCTCGGGCTGCTGGAGAAGCTGGACGCCAGCGGCGTGCGCACCCGCGAGCTCGCTTATTTCTCCAAGCATGGCAAGCCGATCTGGAGCGAGCCGCGCGGGCTGGACGCCGGCTACAAATGGCCGCAGTTCTCGATCCATCGCGGCACGCTGCAGCAGATCTTGCTCGACGCTGCGATCGAGCGGCTCGGCCGCGACAACATCCTCACCAGCCATCATCTGACCGGCTGGAGTGAGACGGCGGCCGGCGTCCGCGCCGACTTCATCGACAGGGCAACTGGCAAGGCCGCGGGGACCTTTGAAGGCGCGATCATGATCGCGGCCGACGGCATCCATTCCGCCGCGCGAGAAAAGCTCTATCCCAACGAGGGTCCCCCGATCTGGAACGGCCGCATCCTCTGGCGCGGCGTGACACCGGCAAAAGCCTTCCTCACCGGCCGCACTATGATCATGGCCGGCCATGAGATCCTGAAATTCGTCTGCTATCCGATCTCGAAGGAGCCGGATGCGAACGGCAACCACCTCATCAACTGGGTCGCCGAGCGCCACATGCCGCCGACCTATCAATGGCGCCGCGAGGACTATAACCGCACCGCGAGGCTGGAAGAATTCTTGCCCTGGTTCGAGAGCTGGACATTCGACTGGCTCGACGTGCCCGGCCTGATCAGGAACTGCCCGCACGCCTATGAATATCCGCTGGTCGATCGCGATCCGGTGTCGCAATGGACCTTCGGCAAGGTCACGCTGATGGGAGACGCCGCGCACCCGATGTACCCGATCGGCTCGAACGGCGCTTCGCAGGCGATCCTCGATGCACGAACCATCACCCGCGAGATTCTGGCGCACGGACCGACGCAAGCCGCTCTGCCCGCCTATGAAGCCGAGCGGCGTCCGGCGACCACGGACCTCGTCCTGCTCAACCGCAAGAACGGCCCGGAGCAAGTGATGCAGCTCGTCGAAGAGCGCGCGCCTGATGGTTACAAGGTCGTCACCGACGTGCTGTCGCAAAAGGAGCTGGAAGACATCGCCGCGAACTACAAGCGCGTGGCGGGCTTCCAGGTCGAGGCGCTGAATGCGAAGCCGCCGATCGTGAGCAAGGACGCGCGCGGGGGCGTGACGCTTTCGCTCAAAGCGGGATGCGCATGAATGCGCCCTCGCCCCTTGTGGGAGAGGGCAGCCCCGCTGGGAGAGGCATATACACTCGGGTGAGGGGTCTGTCTCCGCGCGGACCTCTCGTTATTTGAGTTCGCGGATAGAACCCCTCATCCGGCGCTTCGCGCCACCTTCTCCCACAAGGGGAGAAGGAAGAAAGCCCGTTGCGACACTATCGCACCACCCTCGCCGCCTCCAGCAGCCGCTCGCTCGCGCTCGCCGTCGCCAGCACCGTGCCATCCTCGGCCGTCAGCTTCGCCTCGACGAACGCAATGGTCTTGCCGAGCTGCGTCACCTTCGCTTCGCCGACGATCGGCCCAGGCTTTGCGGGCGCCAGAAAGTTCACGGTCATGCTGATGGTGGTGGTGTAGAGCCGGCCCTCGCTCATGACCAGCACGGCCGGCCCCATGGTGTCGTCGAGCATTGCGGAGAGCATGCCGCCCTGGATGAATCCTGCGGGATTGCAGAACTCAGGCTTGCCTTCGAAGCCGAGCTTGATCCACCCATCTGCCGGACGGGCATCGAGCAGCCGCCATCCGAGCAACTCGGCACAGGGCGGTCTCTTGAAGTTGTCGAGCGCGGTCTTGATCATCGGCAGCCTCCGTTCCGCACCTCGATAGCGCGACGCAGCTGCCAACGTGCTGTCAGGAGGATGGGCCCGGCGCCAGATTTAGCGCGTGCGCAATCACCTTGCGCATGAGGTTGGGCAGCGCCTCGTCGGCCAGGGTTGAGATCGGCACCCAGCGCATGCCGGCGGGCGGACGCGTGCGGGCTGCGGCCTTCGCGGTGTAGACCACGAGCTCCAGCGGAAAATGCGTGAAGACGTGAGTGACAACGCCGACCTTGCGCTGCCAGCGCGACAACCCCTTCAGGTCGGGCGCCTGCTGTTTTGCAGTCGCGTCCTCCTGGCCAGGAAGCCAGTCCGAGCCCGGCACCTCGGTCATGCCGCCGAGCAATCCTTTTTCGGGCCTTGAGCGCACCAGCAGCTCGTCGCCGCGGGTGATGACGAAGGCGGCGCCGCGCCGCAACGATCCGCTCTTCTTAGGCGCCTTGCGCGGAAACGTCTCCTGCGTGCCGAGCGCGCGGGCCGTGCAATCCTCGTTCAACGGACACCGTGAGCAGGCCGGCTTCTTCGGCGTGCAGATCGAGGCGCCCAGATCCATCAACGCCTGTGCGCTGTCGCCAGCGCGAGAATTCGCCAGCAGCGTCGCTGCCATCTGCTGGATCAGCGGTTTTGCCTGCGGCAGCTCCTCCTCGACCGCAAACAGGCGCGACACTACGCGCTCGATATTGCCGTCGACGGGCATGGTGTGGCGATCGAACGCGATCGCCGCGATCGCGGCCGCCGTGTAGGGCCCGATCCCCGGCAACGCCCGCAGGCCCTCCTCGGTATCGGGGAAGACGCCGCCATGCTGGCGCGTCACCGCAACGGCGCAGGCATGGAGATTGCGTGCGCGCGAATAGTAGCCGAGCCCGGCCCACATCCGCAGCACGTCGTCCTGCGAGGCGTTCCCCAACGCCGTGACCTCGGGCCAGCGCGCCACGAATTTTTCGAAATAGGGCCCGACCGCCTTCACCGTGGTCTGCTGGAGCATGATCTCCGACAGCCAGACGCGGTAAGGGTCCGATATCTCTCCGGGCGCAGCCCGCCAGGGCAGCCGACGGCGATGGCGATCATACCAGGCGAGCAGCGCGATCGGGCGCGACACGGTCTCCGACCGACTGGGTTCCAATTTCGCCTTCAGGGCAGATCTGGGGCTCATGGTCTTACTGTAGCGGCAACGTGCCGGCCTCTCCATGTCATGCCCGCGCTCGTCGCGGGCATCCACGTCTTTCTTCGCTGCGGGAAGTCTGTGGCCCAGCCGCCGAAGTGCTATAAGGCCCCATGGCCAAATTCCCTCCCAAACCCGGCCCCATCAGCGCCAAGCCGCTCGGCATCCTGCTCAACGACGTCTTTGCCGAGGCCTATGCCAAGCAGGGGTTCGCGGCGCGCGAGCTGGTGACGCGGTGGGCGCAGATTGCCGGGCCTGAGATCGCCGCCCACGCCGAGCCGCTGAAGATGCAGTGGCCGCGACCGGTCGAGGGCCAGCCGCAGGAGCCGGCAACCCTGGTGCTGCGGGTCGAGGGGCCGATGGCGCTGGAAATCCAGCACTCGGCCGATGTGATCCTGGAACGGGTCAACCGGTTCTTCGGCTGGAGCGCGGTCGGCAAGCTCGCCTTCCGCCAGGCTCCCCTTTCGCGCCCCCGGGTCCGAAAGCGGCCCGGCCCCCCGGACCCCAAGGCCGTCGCCAAGGTCGCGGAGGATCTGGGCGCGATCGAAGATGAAGAGCTGAAGTCGGCACTGGCGCGGCTTGGAGCCGCCATCAAGCGAAATTGAGCCTTATTCCGCTGCCAATCTGGACCTGCCCTTGCCGCTCGCCATTGCCTCAAACCACGTTTCAAGCTAGCGACAGGCCGCTCGGAGGGAACTTCGGGCAAAGACCCAGCCAATCCGGGAGCCGACCTTGATCATCACCCGCCGCGCCTTCACCACGATGCTGTCGCTGACCGGGCTTGCCGCGCTCGCCGGGCTCTCGCCGCTGCGGTTCATCTCGGAGGCGATAGCACAGTCCGCCGCCGATGTGGCCAAGCCGGTGTCGCTCCCCGACATGGCGCTCGGCCCCAAGGATGCTGCCGTCACCATCACCGAATATGCCTCGATGACCTGCCCGCATTGCGCGGCCTTCAACGAGCAGGTCTTCCCCAAGATCAAGTCGGAATACATCGACACCGGCAAGGTGCGGTACATCTTCCGCGAGTTCCCGCTCGACATCAAAGCCGCAGCCGGCTCGATGCTGTCGCGCTGCATCGCCAAGGACGACGCGGCAAAGTACTTCGCCGTCACCGACATGCTGTTCCGCCAGCAGAACGACTGGGTGGTGAAGAACACCACGGAGACGTTGACGCGAATCGGCAAGCAGGCCGGCCTCACCCAACAGCAGGTCGAAGCCTGCCTCAAGGACCAGGCGCTGCTCGACAAGATCGCCGCCGACCAGAAATATGCCAGCGATGTGCTGAAGGTGGATTCCACGCCGACCTTCTTCATCAACGGCGAGAAGATCAAGGGCGAGGCCTCGTTCGAGGAGTTCGCCAAGAAGATCAATCCGCTGCTGAAGAGCTGATTCGCTCGTCAAGATCCTGATTCGCATCTCAAAAAGCCGTAGCTTTCCGGCATAAATCCCTTGGGAAAAGCGGCTTTCGCCGGTTGCCCTCGCGACGCACCGCGGCCATTGTCCGCCGCATGAGGCGCCCCGCGCGACTCGCCCAGACAGCGACATTGCCTTCCATGGTATTGTCCCGGCAGGGGGATTCGCGCCTGCCAACAGAGATGCGTGCTTATGAAAATCACCCGCCTGCGCCTTCACGGCTTCAAGTCCTTCGTTGAGCCCACGGACTTCGTCATCGAGCCCGGCTTGACCGGCGTGGTCGGGCCCAACGGTTGCGGCAAGTCGAACCTCGTCGAGGCGCTGCGCTGGGCGATGGGCGAAACTTCTTACAAGTCGCTGCGCGCCGCCGACATGGACGCGGTGATCTTCGCCGGCTCCGGCAACCGTCCGGCGCGCAACCATGCCGAAGTGACGATGACGATCGACAATGCCGATCGCACCGCGCCTGCGGCGATGAACGACAGCCAGCTGCTCGAAATCTCCCGCCGCATCGAGCGCGAAGCCGGGTCGGTCTATCGCATCAACGGCCGCGACGTACGCGCGCGTGACGTGCAGATCCTGTTCGCGGACGCCGCGACCGGTGCGCGTTCGCCGGCCCTCGTCCACCAGGGCAAGATCGGCGAGATCATCCAGGCCAAGCCCGAACAGCGCCGCCGCGTGCTGGAAGACGCGGCCGGCGTCGCCGGCCTGCACGCCCGCCGCCACGAGGCGGAGCTGCGGCTGAAGGCGGCCGAAACCAATCTCACCCGCGTCGAGGACGTGATCGGCCAGCTTGCGGGGCAGATGGAAGGCCTGAAGAAACAGGCCCGCCAGGCCGTGCGCTATCGCGAGGTCGCCGCCAAGGTCCGCAAGGCCGAGGCCACGTTGTTCCATCTGCGCTGGATCGGCGCCCATGCCGACGTCAACGAATCCGGCCAGACCCACGATCTCGCCGTGCGCGAGATGGCCGAGCGCACCCAGCACCAGGCCGAAGCCGCCCGTATCCAGGCAATCCGCGCCGCCGAGATGCCGGCGCTGCGCGATGCCGAAGCACGCGCCGCAGCCGGGCTCCAGCGGCTCACCAACGCCCGCGAATTGCTCGACCGCGAGGAAGAGCGCGCCAAGGAACGCGTCGCCGAGCTCGAACGTCGCCTCGCGCAGTTCGAAGGCGACATTTCCCGTGCTCAGCAACAAACCATGGACGCCGACGTCGCGCTGCAGCGACTCGACACCGAAGACGCCGAGCTGAAGGAAGAGATCAAGTCGCGCGTCGAGAAGCGCTCCGGCGTCGACGAGCGTGTCGCCGAAGCCGAGGCGGTGCTGACCGAGACCGAGCAGCAGTTCGCCGAGCTCACCACCGCGCTCGCCGACCTCACCGCCAAGCGCAACCAGCTCGAGGCCAACGTCCGCACCCACCGCGACAAGCTCGCCCGCCTCGACCAGGAGATCGCGAATGTCGCGGCGGAAGAGCAGAAGCTCGCAGCCGAGACCGGCGGCTTCGGCGATCTTGATGAGCTGACCGCCGCGGTCGAGACCGCCGAGCAGACGCTGGCGGCGTCGGAAGCCGCAGCTCAAGCGAGCGAAGCCGCGCATGTCGCGGCGCGCCAGACGCTGGAATCCTCGCGCTCGCCGCTGGTCGAAGCCGACAAGCGCGTGCAGCGGCTCGACACCGAGGCGCGTACGATCTCCAAGATCGTCAATGGTGAGACCAAGAACCTGTGGCCGCCGATCATCGACGGCATCACCGTCGACAAGGGTTTCGAGAAGGCCATCGGCGCCGCACTCGGCGACGATCTCGATGCGCCGATCGACCCGTCGGCGCCGATGCGCTGGACCAATGTCGGACACGCCGAAGGCGATCCGGAGCTGCCCGAAGGCGTCACCCCGCTCGCCAACCACGTTCAGGCGCCGGCCGAGCTGACGCGCCGCCTGGCGCAGATCGGCGTGGTGCCGCGCGAGCGTGGCGCCGAGCTGGTCTCGCAGCTGAAGACCGGTCAGCGGCTGGTCTCGCCCGAAGGCGACGTCTGGCGCTGGGACGGCTTCGTCGCCGCCGCTCACGCCCCGACCGGCGCCGCCCGGCGCCTCGCCGAGCGCGCCCGCCTCGTCGATATCGAGAACGAGCTGGAGCAGGCCCGCATCGACGCGCAAATCAAGCGCCAGGCGCTGGAGAATGCCGAGTCCGAGCTGCAGATGGCGGCCAGCACGGAAGGCGCCAGCCGCGAAGCCTGGCGTGCCGCGCAGCGCGAGCTGAATGTTGCGCGTGAGCGCCACGCCGCCGCCGAGCGCGAGATCAGCCGCCACGCCGCGCGCAAGGCGACACTGTCCGAAGCGCACAGCCGCCTCGCCGCCGACCGCGCCGAGGCCGAAGCCGCGTACGAATATGCCGAGGCCGGCATCAGCGAGCTGCCGTTGAGCGAGGACACCGAGACTCGTCTCGCCGCGGTCCGCAGCGACATCGAAAACCATCGCCGCGTCGCCGCCCAGGTTCGCGCCGAGGCGCAGGCGCTGGCACGCGAGGCCGAGCTCGCCGATCGCCGCGTGCAGGCGATCCTCGCCGAGCGCACCGAGTGGCAGAACCGCAAGGAGAGCGCGGCCTCCCACATCGACACCATCCAGGCCCGTATCGCCGAGCTCACGATCGAGCGCAGCGAGCTCGAGAACGCGCCCGCCGTGTTCGCCGAGAAGCGCAGCGCGCTGATCACCGAGATCGAGTACGCGGAGAACGACCGCCGCATGGCCGCGGACGCGCTCGCCACCGCGGAAAGCGCGATGGCCGAGACCGACCGCGTCGCCAAGCTGACGCTGGAAGCGCTGTCCAGCGCTCGCGAGGCCACCGCCCGCGCCGAGGAGCGCATGGAAGGCGCGCGGCGCCGGCTCGAGGACATCGAGCGCGAGATCCGCGACATGCTCGAAGTCGAGCCGCAGGCGGTCGCCGGCCTTGCCGAGATCGAGCCCGGCACCGAGCTGCCGCCCTTGCACGACATCGAGGAAGACCTCGAAAAGATGCGCCGCGACCGCGAGCGCCTCGGCGCCGTCAATTTGCGCGCCGAGGAGGAGCTGCGCGAGGTCGAGACCCAGCATACCGGTCTCGTCACCGAGCGGGACGATCTGGTCGAGGCCATCAAGCGGCTGCGCCAGGGCATCCAGAGCCTCAACAAGGAAGCGCGCGAGCGCCTGCTGACCTCGTTCGAGGTCGTCAACAACCACTTCAAGCGCCTGTTCGTCGAGCTGTTCGGCGGCGGCGAGGCCGCGCTGCACCTGATCGAGAGCGACGACCCGCTGGAAGCCGGTCTCGAGATCATCGCCAAGCCCCCGGGCAAGAAGCCGCAGACCCTGTCGCTGCTCTCGGGCGGCGAGCAGGCGCTGACCGCGATGGCGCTGATTTTCGCGGTGTTCCTGACCAATCCCTCGCCGATCTGCGTGCTGGACGAAGTCGACGCGCCGCTCGACGACCACAACGTGGAACGGTACTGCAACCTCTTGCACGAGATGACCGGCTCGACCGACACGCGCTTCATCATCATCACGCACAATCCGATCACGATGGCGCGGATGAACCGCCTGTTCGGCGTCACCATGGCCGAGCGCGGCGTCTCGCAACTCGTGTCGGTGAGCCTGGCCGAGGCGGTGGACATCCTCGACCAGAACGTGGCGTGAGTCCGCAGTCGCGCCACACCCATTGCGTCATCATCCGCGAAGGCGGATGATCCAGTACGCCGCGGCTTCCCGGTTGACGGCACTGTCTCGGAGTACTGGATGCCCCGCCTTCGCGGGGCATGACTGCGGATGATGATAGCCCCCACTCTCCCCGCCGAACTCAAGGCCGCCCTCGACGCCAAGCTCCAGGGCTTTTCGCGCACCGACGCAGCGCAGCGCTCGCAGAAAATCTCGACCACCTATCGCGGCGGCGGCGGCTCTGGCACGATCAAGTCGGACGCCGATGCGCTCGCCTATGCGCTGGCGCGGATGCCGGCGACATATGCGGCCGTTGCCGCAAGCCTCAGCGCATTCAACGAGATCGCACCGGACTTCGCCCCGGAAACGCTGCTCGACGTCGGGGCAGGCCCGGGCACCGCAAGCTGGGCCGCGGCAGAGGCCTTCTCGTCGCTGCAGGACTTCACCCTGCTCGACGCCAATGCGACGCTGAGCCGGCTCGCGCTCGAACTGGCACGCGACAGCTCGCGCCTTTCCGATTGCCGGTACCTACCGGGCGATGCCGCTACCAACCTCGCCGAAGTCGCGCAAGCCGACCTCGTCGTCGCCAGCTACATCATCGGCGAGCTCGGTGGGGGCGACCAGCGCAAGCTCGCGGAGACAATGTGGGCGAAAGCGCGCCATGCACTCGTCGTAATCGAGCCCGGCACGCCCGCCGGCTATGCCCGCATCCTCGCCCTGCGCCAGCAACTGATCGCAGCCGGCGCGTACGTCGCCGCCCCCTGCCCGCACGAAAAGCCCTGCCCGCTGGTTGCGCCCGACTGGTGCCATTTCAATCAACGCCTGCCGCGCTCGCAAGCCCACCGCCAGATCAAGGGCGCCGAGGTGCCGTTCGAGGACGAGCGGTTCATCTATGTCGCCCTGGTCCGCACGCCGCCCGCAGCCCGCGCCGCGCGCGTGCTGGCACCGCCTGAAATCGGCAAAGCCGAAATCAAGGCCAAGCTTTGCACCATGGAGGGCGTCGAACGCGCGAAAGTCGCGCGCCGCGACAAGGCTGCGTATGCAGGCGCCCGGCGCTGGCGCTGGGGCGATGCCGTTCTGTCCGAAAGTTAACCCCGTTGCCCGCGCTTTCCCCTTGAACTCGGATGGCGCCCGATCCGACCAAGTCTTACCTTCTCTCCACGGGGCTCTCCCCGGCCTCGTTTTGGTTTACGCTGTCCGCCCCAATTCTCTTCAGGAGTTCTCCATGTCGACCGGCTGGATCGTTCTCGGCATCATCGTCGTCCTCGTGCTGTTCGCCTTCAGCGCCTACAACCGGCTGGTGGCGCTGGGCCAGCGCGTCGGCCAGGCCTTCGCCGACGTCGACGTCCAGCTCAAGCAGCGTCATGACCTGATCCCGAACCTGGTCGAGACGGTGAAGGGCTATGCCTCGCACGAGCGCGGCACGCTCGACGACGTCATCAAGGCGCGCAATTCGGCGATGTCGGCACAGGGGCCGGCGCAGGTGTCCGCCGCCGAGACCCAACTCTCCGGCGCACTGGGGCGGCTGATCGCGCTGTCGGAGGCTTATCCGGACCTCAAGGCCAACGCCAATTTCCAGCAGCTCGCATCCGAGCTCGCCGACCTCGAGAACAAGATCGCGGCGAGCCGCCGCTTCTTCAACAACGCGGTCCAGGAATACAACACCGGCATTCAGCAGATGCCCGCCGCGCTGTTCGCCGGCATGTTCGGCTTCACCAGGAAGGACTTCTTCGATCTCGGCACCAGCCGCACCGAGGTCGAAGCTGCGCCCCAGGTGAAATTCTGATCTGAACCTTTAGGCCGGCAGGGCAACGCGTCATGGCCGCGTATGGTCTCTACACGCACATCGCCTCGAACAAGTTTCGTTCGATGCTGCTGCTCGCCGGCCTGTTCGCGCTGGTCTATGTGCTGGTGTTCGCCGGCGGGCTGGTCGCCGAGGTCGTCATCAACGGCAACGGCACCGTCGCCTATTATCTGAATCGGGCCTTTTACGACCTCCTCAAAGCCGCCCCCTTCGCGACGATCGCGGCGGCGGCCTGGATCGTCATCGCCTATTTCTTCCACCAGTCGATGATCGACGCTGTCACCGGCGGCCACGACGTCACCAGGCAGGAGGCGCCGCGGCTCTACAATCTCCTGGAAAATCTCTGCATCTCGCGCGGCATCACCATGCCGAAGCTGAAGATCATGGAGAGCCCGGCGCTGAACGCGTTCGCGACCGGCCTCAATCCCAGGCAATATTCCATCACCGTCACCACCGGACTGCTCGACGCGCTGAACGACCAGGAGATCGAGGCGGTGCTGGGCCACGAGCTGACCCACATCAAGAACGGCGACGTGCAGCTGATGGTGGTCGCCGTCATCATCGCCGGCGTGGTCGGCTTCTTCGGCGAATTGTTCTTCCGCCTCTTCACGAATTTGAGCTGGAATTCCGGCGGCTCGTGGTCGTCGGGCTCGTCCTCATCGTCGCGGTCGTCCTCGTCGTCGAGCGACAGCAAGAACTCCGGCGGCGGCGCGGTGATCGTGATCGTCATCGCGGTCGTGCTGATCGTGGTGGCCTGGCTGATGTCGCAGGTGGTCAAGCTGGCGCTGTCCCGGTCGCGTGAATATCTCGCCGATGCCGGCTCGGTCGAGTTGACGAAAAACCCGGATGCGATGATCTCGGCGCTGCGCAAGATCGAAGGCCGCGGCGAATTGCCGGACGCGACCTCCGCGGTGATGGAGCTTTGTGTCGACAATCCGCGCGAGGGGTTCGCGGATCTGTTTGCAACCCATCCCTCCGTACAGTCCCGCGTCGATGCGCTGGTCAAGTTCGCCGGCGGCCATGATCCCGGCCCGCTGCCGCCCGCCGACGAGACGGAACGCCCCGACGCAGACGAGCCTGGAGATCAGCAGAACGCACCGCCGGCACTGCCGCAGGGTCCGTGGAACGATCCCGGCGGCCGGGCCACGCCACCGCCCGCCCACGCGCCGGGCACTTCCGGAACCGCGGTCGGCGATTCTGTTGGCAACCCCATGGGTCCCTGGGGTCGCCACTAAGCATGCATCGGCCGCGCGCTTTGTGCCAGTTTCACGACGATCCGGAAAAACATCGGGAATTGCAGCTACGGGCTGCCGAGGAATTTTGAATTCTCCCTTGTTTCTGCCATGTTCGCGCCCAACAGCAGACTCGGGACACCGATTTGGGGCCTGGCCGATTGCGACCCTCGCGATCGGGGGCGCGTTAGGGGACAGCAATGGCAAAGCCGGCAGTGGTTGTGGTGGGCGCGGACAAGGGCGGGGTCGGCAAGACCACGGTGTCGCGTACCTTGCTTGATTATTTTTCCGCCAACAACGTGCCGACGCGCGCGTTCGACACGGAGTCGCCGCGGGGAACGCTGAAGCGCTTCCACCCCGAGATCACCGAAATCGTCGACATGACGACCACGGCCGACCAGATGAAGATCTTCGACACGCTGAACGCGGTCAGCCCGTCGGTGACCGTGATCGACGTTCGCGCCGGCCTGCTCTCGCCCGCCCTGGCCTCGCTGCGCGACATCGGCTTCCTCGATGCGGCCAAAGCCGGGCAGATCACCTTCGCCGTGTTCCACATCCTGGGCCCCTCGATCGCCTCGCTCGAGGAGATCGCGGAGACGGCCGGCTTCATGACCGGTGCAAAATATTTCCTGGTGAAGAACTTCATCAACGACACCCAGTTCTTCCAGTGGGACCAGGCGACCTACAATTCCTACTTCCACCGCATCAAGGACGCCACCGAGCTGACCATCCCGAAGCTCAACGAAATGGCCTATGAGCAGGTCGAGGTCTCCTCGGTCCCGTTCCTGAAATTCGTCGCCAACAAGGGCATCAACGACGAAGCCGCGAACTATTCGTTCGTGCTGCGCGGTTATGTCCGGCACTGGCTCGCCAATGTCTGGAGCGAATTCGACCGCATCCGCCTGACCGACATCGTCGGCTCGAAACCGGTGACCCGCAACAGCGAAAAATAGTTGCGCAGGCCGGGCTGATACGGCTGGATTGGGCGGTGACTTGGCCTGATATAGCAGCCGATGCCCGCGACACCCCTCTACATCATTTGCTCGCCCCGCCCGCAGGTCGGCAAGACCCTGCTGGCGCGGCTGCTCACCGAATTCCTGCTGCTCAAGAACGGCAACGTCGCTGCGTTCGACGTCAATCTGAAGGAGCCGTCGCTGCTCGATTACCTGCCGAAGGTCACCGAAACGGCTGATGTGGTCGACACCTACGGCAAGATGCAGCTGATGGACCGCGTCATCATCGATGACGGGCTCGCCAAGGTCATAGACCTCGGCTTCCACGCCTTCGACGAGTTCTTCAAGATGACCGACGAGATCGGTCTGCTCAAGGAAGCGGCGCGCCGGCATGTCGCGCCACAGATCCTGTTCGTCGCCGATACCGACCGCGTCTCGGCCCGCGCTCACGAGATGCTGCGCCAGCAGATCCCGCGGATGAACCTGATCACTGTCGACAATGAGTTCGTCATCCGCGGCGAGCTGCCACCCGCGATGGAGGGCGGCCGCCTGCTCCGCCTGCCGGCGCTGCCCGGGTTCCTCAAGACCTATATCGACCGCCTGAGCTTCTCCTTCACCGGCTACCTGCGTCAGGAGAAGGATTCCTCGACCGAGCTGCACCAGTGGATCCGGCGCAATTACCTCGCCTTCCGCGAGCTCGAGCTCAGCCTGATCCTGCAACGGTCTTGAGAGACGTCATTCCGGGGCGCGCGTCAGTGCGAACCCGGAATCCATTGCGCGGCATCGCTGCGGCCGGGATGGATTCCGGACTCGCGACTTCGTCGCGCCCCGGAATGACGAGAGAGCCAGAATGGCTTCGCCCCATATTTATCCGGGCAATATTTAGGCGATCTGGAGACCGTCGCGACTTCAATGCCCCTCGAACGTCATCAGCGTGCGCACCGGCACGTCCATGGCGCGCAGCTTGGCCGCGCCGCCGAGCTCGGGCAGGTCGATGATGAAGCAGGCGGCGACGACATTGGCGCCGATCTGGCGCAGCAGTTTCACCGCGCCCTCCGCGGTGCCGCCGGTGGCGATGAGATCGTCGACCAGGATGACGCGCTCGCCGGGCTGGATCGCGTCGATATGCATCTCCATTTCGTCGATGCCGTATTCGAGCGAGTAGGCGATCCGCACGGTGGTGTGCGGCAGCTTGCCTTTCTTGCGGATCGGCACAAAGCCGGCCGAGAGCTGATGCGCCACAGCGCCGCCGATGATGAAGCCGCGCGCCTCCATGCCGGCCACCTTGTCGATCTTGTTGCCGGCCCAGGGATTGACGAGTTCGTCGACCGCGCGGCGGAAGGCGCGCGCATCGGCGAGCAAGGTCGTGATGTCGCGGAACATGATCCCCGGCTTGGGATAGTCGGGAATGGTGCGAACGCTCGCCTTGATGTCGTGGTCAAAGGTCATTCGTTTCTCGTTTCGTTGTCATTCCGGGGCGGCTCCAGAGCCGAACCCGGAATCTCGAGATTCCGGGTTCGATGCTGCGCATCGCCCGGAATGACGAGCGTGAAGCATGCACTCATTTCGCCCCCGCATCCAGCCGGAACGCATTCTCCACGATACGCAAGCCCACCTCGCCACTGAGCGACATCAGCGATTCCGGATGGAATTGCACGCCGGCGACCGGCAGGGTCTTGTGCTCCAGCGCCATGGCAACGCCGTCCTCGGTAGTGGCGGTGACGTCGAGCACCTCCGGCATGCTGTCGCGCTCGACGAACAGCGAATGATAGCGGCCGATCACGATCTCGTTCGGCAGGTTGCGCATCAGGCGCCCGCCGCGCACCTGGACCCGCGAGGGCCGGCCGTGCGCGGGATGGGTGAGTTGGCCGAGCTCGCCGCCGAAATATTCACCGATCGCCTGCACGCCGAGACAGACGCCGAACACCGGCAGCTTGTTCTCCAGCGCCGCATTGATCGTCTTCTTGATCCCGAAATCCTCGGGGCGACCCGGTCCGGGCGACAGCACCAGCAAATCCCACCTCTTCTGCTTGAGCATGTCGAGCGCATGCACATAGCGGACCACGGTGACGCTGGCGCCGACCTGGCGGAAGTAGTCGGCGAGCATGTGCACAAAGCTGTCGTCATGGTCGATCAGCAGCACGCGCTTGCCGGACCCGGTTGCATCAGGCGCAAAGCTCGACAGCGGCTTCGGCGGATCGCCGCGCAGCGCCTGGAACAGTGCAGCGGCTTTCACCTGGCATTCGCGGTCTTCCGCGGCGGGATCCGAGTCGAACAGACAGGTGGCGCCGACGCGGACCTCCGCAAGACCATCCTTCATGCGGATGGTGCGGATGGTGAGGCCGGTGTTGATGCTGCCGTCGAAATTCACTGCACCGATCGCGCCCGCATACCAGCGCCGCGGCGAGCGCTCGTGGTCCTCGACGAACTGCATCGCCCAGAGTTTTGGTGCGCCTGTGACGGTGACGGCCCAGGCGTGGGTGAGGAAGGCGTCGAGCGCGTCGAAACCGGGACGCAGCATGCCCTCGACATGATCGACGGTGTGGAACAGCTTTGAATAGGTCTCGATCTGTCGACGAGCCAGCACCTTGATCGTGCCGGGGACGCAGACGCGCGCCTTGTCGTTGCGGTCGACGTCGGTACACATGTTGAGCTCGAACTCGTCCTTCTCCGAGTTCAGGAGCTGGCGGATCTGCTCGGCGTCGCCGATGGCATCGGTGCCGCGCGCGATCGTGCCCGATATTGGGCATGTCTCGACGCGGCGTCCGTCGGAGCGCACGAACATTTCCGGCGAAGCCGAAACGAGGTATTCGCCCTCGCCCAGATTCATCAACGCGCCGTAAGGCGACGGGTTGATGACGCAGAGACGCTGGAACACTTCGGCCGGCGAGCGCTCGCAAGGCTCGGCGAAAAGCTGGCCCGGCACGGCCTCGAACAGATCACCGCGGGCAAAGGCCGCCCGCGCTGTCTCGACCGTAGCTTGATATTCGCCGGGCGCGTGATCGGCAAAGCCCTGGCGATCCGTTTTCATGTACGGGCTGTCGGCGGTCTCACGCGGCAGGCCTTCGGTGGACTTGCCCTTCCACGCGAAATCGTAAGCGAGCACGACACCGCGCCCCGTCGCGCGATCATAGGCGAGCAGACGATCGGGCACGTAAAGCACGATGTCGCGCTGGTCTTGCTCGCGCGGGCGCTTCTGCACGAGGTCCTCGATCTGGAACACGAGATCGTAGGCGAAGGCGCCGAACAGGCCGAGCAGCCCGTCTTCATTGGCGGAGAAAGCGGCAATGATGTCGCGCACCAGCGACATCACGCTGGCGCGGCGCGTGCGCTGGTCTTCCTCGATAGGCGCATCGCCGCGGATGATGTGACCGGCAAGGCGCGTTGTGCTCTTCTCCGAGATCACGAGGCAGGGCTCGCGCAGGACGTCGGCGAGGAAGGCGATCAGCACCTGTCCGCGGTCGTTGAGCGCTTCCAGCTTGAAGTTGATACCTGATGTCTCGAGCTTGAGCGGCGGATCGGAGAAGCCGAGGTCAAAGCTCTCGTAGCGGCCGGGCACTGTCGTGCCGGAGGATAGCACCACGCCGCGGCGGCGGTCGAGCAGGCTGACGAGATCGTCAAGCCTGGAGGCACCACCGGTAAACTGTTCGGCCACGCGCGTGATCGCAAGGCCGCCGCGGGTGACGTAGTCGCTTCTGGCGGGAAGAGCAAAGACTGTCCTGTTCATGGGGTCCTCTTACGAAACTTGCCGAGGGAACGCCACACAGGACAAACGAAAAGGCCGCCGCGCTGTGCTGGCGACCTCAGACGATTTTGGGAAAACAAATCGCACCGGCCACCTCTTAGGAGGTGCGCCACCAACGACGGGATGGGCGGGCTGCGGTGCTCATGGGTGGGATACTCACCATGGCGCGGGGACGGCGTCAAGGGCGCCGCCCCACTATAGGGCGACCGATAATTACCCTAGATGTTTCCTGAAGAACTCCGTCGCCCGGCCCCAGGCGAGCTCGGCGGCTTCGCGGTCGTGCACGGCCTGGCGCTGCTCGTTGACGAAGGCGTGCTCGGCGTCATAGCGGAAAAGCTCGAGTGACTTGCCGGCGGCCTTCATGGCCTTTTCGAACCCGCTGACGAGCTCCGGCGTACACCAATCGTCCTTGTTGGCGAAATGGGCCTGGAGCGGGATCTTGACATCGGCGGGTTTGGCGGCCTGCTCCGGCGGGATGCCGTAGAACACGACGCCGGCGGCGAGCTCCGGCACATGCACCGCCCCGATGATGGTGACGGCGCCGCCGAGGCAGAAGCCGGTGAGGCCAACCTTGGCGCCGTTACGCGACAGATATTGCGCGGCTCCCCGCACCGTCTGCGTGGTGGCGTCCATGAAATCGAGCGAGTTCATTTCCTTGTTGGCGGAATCCGTATCGTGATACGGCACCACCTTGCCCTTGTAGAGATCGGGCGCCAGCGCATCGAAGCCGGCGAGTGCAAAGCGGTCACACAGGCCCTTGATCTGGTCGGACAGGCCCCACCATTCCTGGATCACGACCACGCCCGGCGCGTTGCCGCGCGCGGCGTTGGCGAGATAACCGGATGCATCCTTGCCGTCCGGGCGCTTGAAAGTGATGGCGGTTCCCATGGTGTCCTCCGGTGAGTTTCTGAGGGAGCGATTGGCGGTATTTTGGCGGCTGAGAGGGCGTGAAGCAATCCACACTCTCGTCATTCCGGGGCGCGCGATGGCGCGAGCCCGGAATGCATCGGGCCGCAGAGATGGTGGATAGATGGATTCCGGGCTCGACGCTGACGCATCGTCCCGGAATGACGGAGAGCTCAACAACAAAAAAGCCCCTTTTCGGGGGCTTTTTCATTCCCGTTTCGCGCGCCGCTCAGTGCGAATCGGCCCAGACCTTCTTCTTGGTGAAGTACATCAGGAACGCGAAGATGATCAGGAACACGAATACCTGGAGGCCGAGGCGCTTGCGCGCTTCCATATGCGGCTCGGCGGTCCACATCAGGAACGTGGTGACGTCCTTGGCGTATTGCGCAACTGTCGTCGGCGAGCCGTCATCATAGGTCACTTGGCCGTCGCTGAGCGGCTTCGGCATCTTGATCGCGTGGCCCGGGAAGTACTTGTTGTAGTACGAGCCTTCCGGAATGGTCACACCTTCCGGCACCTTGTCCTCAAACCCCTGGAGCACCGCCGAGACATAGTCCGGGCCCTGCTCCTGGTACTGGCTGAAGAAGTCGATGATGAACATCGGAAAGCCGCGGCCATAGGAGCGCGCCTTGGTGATCAGCGACAGGTCCGGCGGCGCCGCACCGCCGTTCGCCGCGCGAGCTGCCTGCTCGTTCGGGAAGGGCGACGGGAAGTAGTCAGCCGGCCGGCCGGGGCGCTCAAACATCTCGCCCTGGTCGTTCGGGCCGTCCTTGATCTTGTACTCGGAGGCAAAGGCCGCCGCCTGCGCCACCGAATAGCCGGGGCCACCGGCTTCCGCGAGGTTGCGGAAGGCGACGTAGGACAGCGCGTGGCAGTTGGAGCAGACTTCCTTGTAGACCTTCAGGCCGCGCTGGAGCGCACCGCGGTCATACTTGCCGAAAGGGCCGGCGAACGACCAGCTGTTGCCCGGCGGCTTGGTGCCACCTTCCTCGGCGCGGGCCTTGTCGGCCGAGGCAGCGAACAGTGCGCCGGCCAGGGCCAGCACGATCGCGGTCGAAACCATCGGCGTCGACCTGCTGCCGGTCTTGGCAAGCACGGCATCCGAGATCGAGTTCGGCACCGGCCGCGGCTTCTCGATGCGCGAGAGCAGCGGCAACACGATCAGGAAGTAGGCGAAGTAGCAGACCGTCAGGACCCGGCCGGCGATCACATAGATGCCTTCCGGCGGCTGCGCGCCGAGATAGCCGAGCAGGATGCAGACCACGACGAAGATCCAGAAGAACTGCTTGGCTAGCGGGCGATACTTCGACGACCTGGTCCTGGCGCTATCGAGCCAGGGCAGGAAGCACAGGATGATGATCGCCGAGAACATCGCGATGACGCCCGCGAGCTTGTTCGGGATCGAACGCAGGATCGCGTAGAACGGCAGGTAGTACCATTCCGGCACGATGTGCGGCGGCGTCACGCCCGGGTTCGCCGGAATGTAGTTGTCGGCATCGCCGAGATAGTTCGGCATGTAGAAGATGAACCAGGCGTAGAGCAGCAGGAAGCAGGCGACGCCGAACATGTCCTTGATGGTCGCGTGCGGCGTGAACGGCACCGTGTCCTTTTCCGTCTTGGGCTCGACACCGTCAGGATTGTTCTGGCCCGCGACGTGCAGCGCCCAGACGTGCAGCACGACCACGCCCGCGATC
Organism: Bradyrhizobium sp. Ghvi; assembly: GCF_900115265.1. GTDB lineage: Bacteria > Pseudomonadota > Alphaproteobacteria > Rhizobiales > Xanthobacteraceae > Bradyrhizobium. The sequence goes on from NZ_FOVU01000007.1 coordinate 228,603, forward strand.
AGGAAGGGCAGCAGATAGTGCAACGAGAAGAAGCGGTTCAGCGTCGGGTTGCCGACCGAATAGCCGCCCCACAACAGCGTCACGATGCTCTCGCCGACATAGGGAATGGCGGAGAACAGATTGGTGATGACGGTGGCGCCCCAGAAGCTCATCTGGCCCCACGGCAGCACATAACCCATGAAACCCGTCGCCATCATCAGGAGATAGATGATGACACCGAGGATCCAGAGCACCTCGCGCGGCTCCTTGTACGAGCCGTAATAGAGGCCGCGCAGCATGTGGACATAGACCGCGAAGAAGAACATCGACGCGCCGACCGCATGCATGTTGCGCAGCAGCCAGCCGTAATTCACGTCACGAACGATCAGCTCGACCGACTTGAAGGCGAGATCGGCATGCGGCGTGTAGTGCATCGCCAGGATCACGCCGGTCAGGATCTGAATCCCCAGCATGAACGAGAGAATGGCGCCGAAGGTCCACCAATAGTTCAGGTTGCGCGGGGTGGGATAGGCGACGAAGGAAGAGTGCATGAGACCAAAGATCGGCAGGCGCCGCTCGATCCATTGCAAGGCCGGATTGCTCGGCTGGTAGTCGGATGGTCCGCTCATGATGCGATCCTGAGGAAATAAAACGACGAGACGGCGCGAAGCTTCGGACGAGGTTCCGAAGCTCAGCCGATCTGGATTTTGGTGTCGGAAACGAAAGTGTACGGCGGCACCGGCAGGTTCGCGGGCGCGGGCCCCTGGCGGATGCGGCCGGACGAATCGTACTGCGAACCATGGCAGGGGCAGAAGAACCCGTCGTAATTGCCTTCATGGGCGATCGGAATGCAGCCGAGATGGGTGCAGATGCCGATCACGACCAGCCACTGATCATGACCGGACTTCACCCGGGCCTCGTCGGACTGCGGATCGGGCAGGCTCGCCACGGGAACGGCGCGCGCCTCGTCGATTTGCTTCTTGGTGCGGTGGCTGATGTAGATCGGCTTGCCGCGCCAGAACACCTTGATGTCCTGCCCCTCGGCGACCGGGCTCAGATCGACCTCGATCGGCGCACCGGCGGCGATGGTCGAGGCGTCCGGATTCATTTGGGAGATAAAGGGCCAGAGCGCAGCCGCGCCCCCTACTGCTGCGGCCGCCCCCGTTGCAACGAATAAGAAATCACGGCGTGTCGGATGGTCCGCCGAAGACGCTGTCGTCACGATTCCAACCCTTTCTTCTTATGCGACCGGTGGAACCGCTCCAGGAGCCCCCAAGGTCCCCGGAACAGTGCTGCCGGCGCCCGCGGCCCCCCGCGGCGGCAGAACTTCACGTGTCCTCGCCAAAACAAGCGAAAACAGCAGTCCAGAATCGTTCTATTGGCACCCTTGCAGGACGAGCGCAAGCCCGCTAACGGCGCGGGAGCGTGCAATGCACGAATTCCGCGGCCAGCGATGTTTTATTGAGACATTTCCGGCCATCAACCAGCCCTCCACCGCCCATGCAGATCGCGCTTTTCCAACCCGACATCCCCCAGAACACCGGCACGATTCTCAGGCTCTGCGCCTGCCTGGGCATCGGCGCCCACATCATCGAACCGGCCGGCTTCCCGGTCTCCGATCGGCATTTCCGCCGGGCGGGAATGGATTACCTCGACCACGTCAGCATCGTCAGGCACGATTCCTGGTCGAAATTCGAGGAATGGCGCAGAGGCCAAGGCTACCGCCTGCTGCTGTTCACCACCAAAGCCGCCACGGACTATCGCGATTTCCGTTACCAGACGTCGGACATCCTGCTATTCGGGCGCGAGAGCGCCGGCGTAACCGACGCGGTGGTCGAGGCTGCGGATGCGCGCCTGGTGATCCCGATCTCGCCAGGGCTGCGGTCGCTCAATGTTGCCATGAGCGCGGCGATGGCCGCGGGCGAAGCGCTCCGGCAGGTCCGGAACCCGCAAGATTGATATGACGAGGAGAGATCAGTGAGCTACGCGGTCAAGGAAATCTTCCTGACCCTGCAAGGTGAAGGCGCCCATGCCGGGCGCGCGTCGGTATTCTGCCGTTTTGCCGGCTGCAACCTCTGGAGCGGCCGCGAGGCGGACCGCGCGTCTGCGACATGTCGGTTCTGCGACACGGATTTCGTCGGCACCGACGGCACGCTCGGCGGGCGCTACGCCTCGGCGGTGGAACTGGCCGATACCATCGCGGCGCAGTGGACGGCCAAGGCCAATAACCGCTACGTCGTGCTGACCGGCGGCGAGCCGCTGCTCCAGCTCGATGCCGCCCTGGTCGATGCGCTCCATGCGCAAGGCTTCGAGATCGGTGTCGAGACCAACGGCACGATGGCCGCGCCTGAGGGCCTCGACTGGATCTGCGTCAGCCCCAAGGGCGGCAGTGAGCTCGTGCTGCGACAGGGGCACGAATTGAAGCTGGTCTATCCGCAGGCCCTCGCCGCGCCGGAAGCTTTCGAGGGTCTCGCCTTCGAGCGCTTCTCCCTGCAGCCGATGGACGGACCTGAAGTGATCGAGAACACCGCGCGCGCGATCGACTATTGCCTGCGCCATCCGCAATGGCGGCTGAGCGTGCAGACGCATAAATCGCTCGGCATCAGATAGGACTGAACGGACAGATGTGGGAGTTGACGAAATCGTTCCGCTTCGAGGCGGCGCATACGCTGAAGGGGACGACCTTTGGTGCGGCAAGCGAGGAGATCCACGGCCACTCCTTCCGCGCCGAGGTGACGGTGCGCGGCACGCCGGATCCCGCGACCGGCATGGTGGTCGATCTCGGCCTGCTGCAGCGTGCAATCGAGGAGGTGCGCTTGGGACTCGACCACAAGTTCCTCAACAAGATCGAGGCGCTGGGCACGCCGACGCTGGAGAACCTCTCGCGCTTCGTCTGGGAGCGGCTGGCGCATATCGGCAAGCTCACCCGCGTCAGCATCCACCGCGACAGTTGCAACGAGAGCTGCACCTATTACGGTCCGCAAGGCTAACGACATGACATCGGCACTGGACTCCAACCTGATCGAAGACCGCAAGGCCCGCGCCCGCAGCTGGTTCGAGCAACTGCGCGACGACATCTGCGCGAGCTTCGAGCGGCTCGAGGATGAGGCGCCGCAGGGCCTCTATCACGGCATGGCCGGCCGCTTCGTCCGCACGCCCTGGCAGCGCACCGACCATACCGGAGCAGCGGGTGGCGGCGGTGTGATGTCGATGATGCATGGCCGCCTGTTCGAGAAAGTCGGCGTGCACTGCTCGACCGTGCACGGCGAATTCGCGCCAGAATTTCGCGCGCAGATTCCGGGCGCCTCGGAAGACCCGCACTTCTGGGCCTCCGGCATCTCGCTGATCGCCCACATGCGCAATCCGCACGTGCCGGCCGTGCACATGAACACGCGCTTCGTCGTCACCACCAAGGCCTGGTTCGGCGGCGGCGCGGACCTGACGCCGGTGCTCGACCGCCGCCGCACACAGGAGGATGCGGACACCCTCGCCTTTCACGCTGCGATGAAGGAAGCGTGCAGCGGGCCCAACGGTGTTGCTGATTACGACAAGTACAAGAAATGGTGCGACGAGTATTTCTATCTGCCGCACCGGAAAGAGGCGCGCGGCATCGGCGGCATCTTCTACGACTGGCACGACAGCGGCGATTGGGAGGCCGACCTCGCTTTCACCCAGGATGTCGGCCGCGCCTTCCTGAAAATCTATCCTGACATCGTCAGGCGCAATTTCGCGAGCGCCTGGACCGCTGAAGACCGCGAGGAGCAGTTGATCCGCCGCGGCCGCTATGTCGAGTTCAACCTGCTCTACGACCGCGGCACCATCTTCGGGCTCAAGACCGGCGGCAATGTGGATTCGATCCTGTCGTCGCTGCCGCCGGAGGTGAAATGGCCATGAGCGTCATCAAGCCGCTGCCCCGCGCCATGCTGATCGACATGGACGACACCATCCTGTCGGCCTATGGCCGGCCCGAGATCGCCTGGAACACGATCGCAGAGGAATTTGCCGAGGAGCTTGCGCCGCTGCCGCCGCCGCAGGTCGCAACCGCCGTGCTGGCCTATGCGCGCCAGTTCTGGTCGACGGCGGAGCCGATCTGGCGGATGAAGCTTGGCGAAGCGCGCCGGCTCACGGTGCGTGGCGGCTTTGCTGCGCTCGCCGCCCAAGGCCATCGCGCCCTGCCCGACGATCTCGCCGATCGCATCGCCGACCGCTTCACCACCTATCGCGAGGAAGCAATCTTCGTCTTCCCCGGCGCGCATGATGCGATCGACGCCTTCAAGAAGCACGGCGTCAAGCTCGCGCTGGTCACCAATGGCGCCGCCGACATGCAGCGCGCCAAGGTCGAGCGCTTCGAGCTGACCCATCGTTTCGATCACATCCAGATCGAGGGCGAGCACGGCTTCGGCAAGCCCGAGGAGCGCGCCTATCTGCACGCGATGGAGGCGCTCGGCGTCACGCCTGCGGAGACCTGGATGATCGGCGACAATCTGGAATGGGAGGTCGTGACGCCGCAGCGCCTCGGCATCTATGCGATCTGGCTCGACGCGCATGGCGACGGCCTGCCCGAGGGCTCGACCGTCAAGCCCGACCGCATCATCCGCTCGCTGACCGAGCTCGTGCCGGGCTAGATTTTCGAAAACAACCCCATGCACAGTAGGCGGCCGTTGCAGAATCAACGGCTTGCCGCAAAACGCAACGCGAATGCGGATTTTACGAAAATCCGTTGACCCGTCGGGCAAAACAGGCGCATGATGCCATCCTCGGGATGTGCAGCGCGATCAGAGCTTCAGGCGAGGCTCGTGAATGTTTAGCCGCCGGCGGCGCGAGCGCAGGCGATTGCCTCGGTGAGCACCTTCCGGTCTCCGATGTGATTGGCGAGCAGCAGGATCAGCCGGGCGTTCATGCGCAGCGCCTGCTCCTCGTCGAGGTTGCGCTGGCTGTTGATCAGCTCGGCGTAGAAATCGTCGGGATCAGCGATGTTCGGGGCGAGGTTGAGCATCATGCCGCAAGCTCCTTCTGGCCGGCGGGGTGCTGCGCGCTGTCCTGAGCGGTGGCGCGCAACATCGCCTCGATGATCTTTGCCTCGTCGAACCCGCTCCAACGAGCGGCGACATATTGATCGGGCCGGAACAGATAGGTGGTGCCGGGGGATGCGCCATAGCGCGCGGCAAGCAAACCTGAGGGATCCTCGATGTCGCGCCCGACGCGAACGATCCTCGCCGCAAGAGGGCCAATCGCGATCTCGGTCTTGTCGATGGCGTTACCGAAAGTTACCACTGTGAATCCATCGCCGAGGCAACGGAGGAACCAGGAAGGCTTGCCGGCAACGGTCGGCGCATCGGCCGCATTGGTGCCCGGCCGCATCTCGCCGGTAGCGAGGTCCTCGTCGGGCGTATTGAGCGCCGAGGTCGCATAAGGCGTCGGCACCGACAGGCGGCCGCTGTTGACCAGCGGTCGCGCGAAGGCGTGCTGCTGGGCGAGTTCCAGCACGGCATCGCGGAAATAGCGGCTCACCTTCGTCTTCGGCGTGATGAAGTCGGTGGCACGGGTCGAGTTCAGGATGTTGTCGTCGGCCGCGTAGGCCCGCTCTTCGTGATAGCTGTCGAGCAATGCTTCCGGCGCTTCGCCACGCAGCACCATCGCGAGCTTCCAGGCGAGATTGTCGATGTCCTGGACGCCGGTATTGGCGCCGCGCGCGCCGAACGGCGAGACCTGATGGGCGGCATCTCCGGCAAACAGCACGCGCCCCTGGCGGAAGTTGTCGATACGCCGGCAGGCGAACTGGTAGATCGAGACCCATTCGAGCGCGAACTGCGCGGCGTCGCCGAGCATCGCCAGAATGCGCGGGATCACCCGCTCCGGCTGCTTTTCCGCATCGGCATCGGCGCCCCAGCCGAGCTGGAAGTCGATCCGCCAAATGTTGTCCGCCTGCCGGTGCAGCAGCACGGACTGACCTGGATGAAACGGAGGATCGAACCAGAACCAGCGCTCGGTCGGGAAATCCGCTTTCATGGCGACGTCGGCGATCAGGAAGCGGTCCTGGAAGAGCTGCCCCGTGAACTCGGCGCCGACCATCTTGCGCGTATCGGAGTTGGCGCCGTCGCACGCGATCACCCATTGCGCCTCCATGGTGAAAATGCCGTCGGGCGTCTCCACCGCGAGCGTCGCATGGTCGCCGGGCTGCTTCAGGCTGATGAGGCGGTGCTTCCAGCGCAGGTCGATCAGCGGATTGGCCCTGCATTTGGCGACCAGGATCTCCTCCAGGTGATATTGCTGCAGGTTGATCATGGCCGGCCATTGGTGATTGGCCTCAGGCAACAGGTCGAACTGGTAGGACAGCTGGTCGCGGAAGAAGACCTTGCCGACCTTCCAGCTCACGCCGCGATCGACCATGGGCGCCGCACAGTCGAGCCGGTCCCAGATCTCGAGCGGACGCTTGGCATAGCAGACTGCGCGCGAGCCGATCGAGACGGTGTCGTTGTCGTCAAGCACGACGACCGGCTGGCCGCGCGCCGCGAAGTCGAGCGCCGCGGTGAGGCCGATGGGACCTGCGCCGATCACCACGATCGGATGCCGCTTCACGATGCCGTCCGCCTGCTCCTTCGAGCGCAGATAGGAGAACTTCGGATAGATGTAGTTCGTCATGTTCGCTGTCCTGCTGAATCGAAGCTAATGGGCGTCCGCGAACTCCTTCTCGTGCATCCAGGCGGTGTGGCGCGGCGGGCGCTTGGTCCGCGACCATTCCTCGACCATGTCATGCGCCACCGATTTCATCCGGTCGATCTGCTCCGGCGTCGCAGTCCAGGCCGCGATCTCCAGGCGATGGCCGCTGGGATCGCGGAAATAAATCGACTTGAAGATGGTGTGGTCGGTGATGCCGACCACGTCGAGGCCGGCTGCCTCGGCCCGCTCCTTGGCTTCCTCGAGCTCGGCGAGGTCCTTGACCTGAAAGGCGATGTGCTGGGTCCAGTCCGGCGTGTTGGGATCGCGCCCCATCGGCGGCGAGTTCGGCAGCTCGAAGAAGGCGAGGATGTTCCCGTTTCCGGCATCGAGGAAGATATGCATGTAGGGATCCGGCGCCTTGGTCGAAGGCACCCGGTCCTCGGCGATGGCGCCGAGCAGATCCATGTTCATGACCTTCTTGTAGAACTCGACCGTGGCCTTGGCATCGACGCAGCGATAGGCGACGTGATGGATCTTCTCGATTTTCATGGCGTTTCGCTCCCTGGATTTGCGATTGCCAAGTTCGTATCAAATGTTACTATCTGCTGGATTTGATCTGGATCAATGGGCCGGGGAAATTTTGCAGCCTTCGAGGCGCGGGTGAAAATGGGGATGGGACGTTCGGGCAAGGAGCGGCGCAGAGAAACGGTCGGTCGCGCTACAGCGCAGGCGGCAGACCAGCTCGACTTGCAGCAATACTTTCCGTATCGGCTGGCACGCCTCGCCGAGCAGGTGTCGCTCGCGGTCTCCGAGGTCTATTCAGAGCGTTTTGCGTTGACCCGGCAAGAATGGCGCGTGCTCGCGATTCTCGGCGTGCGTCAGGAGATTGCGACCAAGGAGATCGGTCCGCTCACAACACTCGACAAGATGCAGGTGAGCCGCGCGGTCCAGGGTTTGGAGACGCGCGGCATCGTGAGCCGCAAACAGCATCCCGACGATCGCCGGGAGTTGATCGTCTCGCTGACATCAGCCGGCCGCGCGCTCTATCGCAAGATCGTCCCCTACGCACGCGAGCGGGAGACGGCGCTGCTGGCGGTGCTCACCGCCGAGGAGGTCGAAGTACTCGACCGCGCGATGCGCAAGCTATCGGCGGCTTTGACGTAGGGCATGTCCTCATGAAGCGCCGGCCGAACGATGTCCGGTTCTCCCTGATAGCAATGCAAACAGAGATACCCTGACTTCCGGGTTGGGCCAAATGCTGCCGTTCTATGGTCGTCGGCAGAGATCGCCGCGACGTCGAGATCAAGGTCTTCCGCCGGCACCTCCTAGTTGAAACGCGCACCGTTCGGCATGCGCTCAGTGACGCATTCAGCGGCGCTGGGCGGCACGGCGCTCATCTCGCCGCCTCGAAAATCGATTGGCGCCCCCCGATTGACATTATACAGTCTTACTGTACATTTTAAGCCTGTCCTGTCCGATGAAGAGGCGCCTTCATGTCAATCGAAGCCAACAAGGGGATCATTCGGCGGTTCAACGTGGAGGTCATCCAAAATGGGGACCGCACCGCATTCGAGGCGCTCGTGGCACCGGACTTCGTCAATCGATCCGCACCGCCTGGTGCGCCCAGCGGCCCGGAAAGCCTTTGGGCTACATTCGAGCACGTGCTTCGTCCCGCATTGTCTGGTCTTGAGGTGGCGATTCACGACCAGATCGCCGAGGGCGACAAGGTGACGACCCGGAAGACGATCAGCGGCACGCATACGGGACCTTTCGTGGGCGTCGCGCCGACGGGTAAGGCGGTCTCCATCGATGTGATCGACGTGGTTCGCGTTCGGAACGGTCAGTACGTCGAGCACTGGGGGGTCAACACCTTGCCCGGCGTGCTCGCCGCCCTCAAAGCCTAGGCGTCAGCGGCGGATGAACGCCAAATCGTCTCCAGACGATCTCGTGGTGCTGGCTGAGCGGCTCAGGCGGGCCATCGGGGATTTCGTGCGTGTCGTTCGCGCCCAATCCGACACCCCGACGACTGCGCGTACGGAAACGCTGGATCTTCTCGATCGCGTGGGGGCGTTGACAACCGCCGAGCTCGCTCAGCGTCGACGTGTGAAACATCAGAGCATGCGCCTCGTAATCGAGCAGTTGGAACGGGACGGCCTGGTCGAGAAGACGGCCGACCCTCAGGACCGACGCGGCCAGCTCATTGTGCTCCGCCTCCAAGGACGCACCGCCTTAGAGCAAGATCGCCAGGCGCGAGCCCTTTGGATCGCCGCGGCCTTGCGCGACCTGATCGGGTCTGAAGACCGGCGCGATCTCGAGCGCGCCATCGCCCTACTTGAGCGCCTTGCAGAGGTCTCCGGTCGCGCTCCGCCTGATCTGAGCGCAGCAGGTCGTCGAAGGCGCTAGCCTTCGAGTATTCGATTTGGGCGCTGGTCGGCCGGGCGCGTCGGCCGATCCTAACTTCTGCAATAGGTCAAAAGCGCCGGTTTGAGCGGCGCTGTGTCGCTTCCGGTTTGCCCCGATCAGCAGACCATATCTGAGCCAAACAGAACTTCGCCATCGGGCCAATAGGAGACTAAGCAGTCTTGGCGCGAATATACGCCTCCGCCTGTTGCAGTAGTGGATCGAGCGAGCTAACGGCCGTATCGAGCACCAGGCGCTCTCGATCCCACGGTTCATAATCTCGATTCACTACCTCGTCCCACGTTGGAAGCTTGAGGCCGCTGATGTCTGAGGTGCGCGTTTCCACTCGTTTCCGATGCACGACAACGTCGCTGCAAACCACTTCAATCTCGACGACGTATGCCGACTTCTGAGCGGCGGTCTGTCGCCATCCGACACGGCTTGCTAGGACCGGATTTACGCAGTCTGCGACAACGAGCCGACCAAGCTCAAGATTTTCAGCCGCCAGCGCATTGCCTAATACATAGCCCATCGCGCCGACTATATGGCCTGCTGCGCGTAACGTCTGCTCGATGGCATCGATACGAAGATACGTGGCCGCGAGGCGTCTGGTCAGCTCCCGAGATACTGTTGTCTTGCCGGTGCCGGGAAGGCCACCAAAAACTATCAGCGCAGGTGCATGACTTGTCATGTCACATCATCGGCCGGTATTCGGAAGTCCGCAACGGGTCAAAGGCTGCCTTCGGTAGGCAGCATGACTTGGTCGGGTCATTTCTTGGGAGCGGACATCGCAGCTGTGGGCTGGGTCAGCGACGGGCCACTTCGAGACATTCGGCGAAGAACCCCGGCAGTTGGGCCGGGACTCCGCATGCTGGGTACTCGGGAATCGAGTCGCTTTTTCGCGCTTCCGCTTCCGTCGACACCAGCCGACTAGGCCACCGCGTGCGAACATGAGGCCTGGCAGGCCTGCCGGCGATCGGGCCAGGAACGGCTGCGGGAGCGGTGACGGTGCTGCGGGAGACGAACGGAAAGTCATGGCTATCCTGGCCTATCATGGCTTCTGCGCGCTCGGAGGCTGCTGCCGAGCCACCTGCCAAAGGCGGCGGTCGCGAGAACAGGCACCAGCAACGGCGGCACATAGAAGATCGCGATGTAGGCCTGGCCGGCATCACGGACACCGCTGGCGATTGCCGCGCCCCAGATGCCATGCACCATGGCAACCAGCGCCAAAGCCATCGTGGCGACGACGCCGCCGAAGCTGCCGGTTGCAGCCGCGGCCCCGAGCGACCACGCGAGCAGGACCAGATAGAGCCCGATCCCGACCTTGTCTGAGCCATTCGTCACGAGAAGCAGAACAAATGCTGTTGCCGCGAACGCGATCCCGCCGGCGTGCACGATCGCCGTCCGCTCCGTACCAAGGCGTCGCGCATCCGCGGTGACGAGACGCACGTAGCTGCTGCCGGCCAATGCCACGAGCCCGCTGGTGACGCCGTCGGCTCCCAATCCGTAGAGCGCGCCCGACAAAGCGCCGTCGAGCGACAAGCGAGAGAAGTACAAGGCTCCCCACGCGCCGAAGCCGAGAGCGGAAAGGCCAGCCGCGACAAGGTGGGAACGGGTCAGCATGAACAGGCCGGCGCCGGTCAGCAGCGGCAACAGCGGCTCGACGACAATGAGGTAGAGCAGCTTGAGCAGGTCGAGTGACGATCCCAATCCGTCTCGCGTCTGTGCACGCGCCTCCGACTCATCCGACCCTTAGTCGGAGTCTCGGCTCAACTGGTTCATCAGCGAAATTGGTCGCTCGGCCTCCGCTCAGGGGCAAAAGCGCCGATTTGGCCGGCGGTAGAGCACTTCCGGTTTACCCCCGGCTGCTGACATCTCGCTGCGACGTGCCAACGGAAACGATCGGCCACAAGCAGTCATGCTCTGGTCAAGCATGGGATTTCTGCTCGACACCGAAAGCTGGCATTGGCGCATTTGTGAGTACACGCCTAGCTAGCGAACGAAGCCGTAGTCGGCGCGCCGATTTGACCTGAATCAATTGTCGTCGCAATCGCAATCACTACGATCACAAGAACGACAATAAATCAGGGAAGGAAGACCTCCGTGGGAGAGATCGTGCTGGCCGCCAAGATCGCGCACGTCCCCTCGATCATGATTTCCGAACGGGACGGTCCCCTGAAGGGGAAGCGGGATGCCGCGATAGCGGCGCTGCGCGAGATCGGCAAGCGGGCGCGCGAGCGAGGCGCCGACACGTTCCTGGTGTTCGACACGCACTGGATCTCGAACTTCGGCTGCCACATGAACGCCAATGCGCGTCATCGCGGGGTCTACACCAGCCACGAAGCTCCGCACATGATCCAGAACATGGCGTACGACTATCCGGGCGATCCCGAGCTTGGCGACGCTATCGCGGCAGAGGCCGCCAGGGACGGCCTTCAGGTGCTGGCCCACAAGGTCGAGACCTTGCCGCTCGAATACGGCACCATCGTGCCGATGCATTACATGAACGAACGTGGCTGGGCGCGCGTCCTCTCGGTCGCCGCACCGATCTTCGCCGCCGTCGAGGAGAACCGCAAATTCGGGGCCGCTTGTGCCAGGGCGATCGTGGCGTCCGGTCGCAAGGTCGCCGTGCTCGCGTCCGGTTCGATGTCGCACAAGCTCGTATCCAACGAGCAGGTCGGCGACAGACAGTGGGAACAGGTCGGCAGCGAATTCAACCGGCAGATGGACCTGCGCGTTCTCGACCTCTGGAAGGAGCGGCGCTATGCCGAATTCGTCCGCATGCTTCCGGAGTATTCGACCAAGTGCAACGGCGAAGCCTTGATGGCGGACACGCACATGATGTTCGGGCTGCTGGGATGGGACGGCTACAAAGGGGAAACGGAGCTGCTGTGCCCCTACTTCCCGTCGTCAGGCAGCGGCCAGATCATTGCCGAACACCATCTCTGAAGCAGCTTCACTCAGGCTCCAGGACTAGCGGCGACGCGCGATCCAGCGCCCGACGAGAAACGCGACAAGGAGTGCCGTCAAGGGCGCCTTGACCGTCAGCTCTCGCAATTGGTCGGCCCAGCGCATCGCGGCATTCTCGGAGCCCGACTTCCGAGCGGGAGCCTGCTCCAAATTGCCCTCGTCATTCGTCAGCCCCGAGGCTTCCGTCATCGCCTCGACTTCTTTCATGTCCATGCGCGTCCTCCGATCCTGGTGCGGTTGCGGAACAACCGGCTTGATTTCCTATGCCGGTCCGCACCGCATGGGCGGCGATCTCGTACGGAACCAATGGCCGTTGAAACGGCCATGGCGGCGGCATTCACGCGACCTATATGTTCGTCGAACATCCCGCCGTACCGCTGCCTTGAAGAAGCCCTTGCTCGTCTTTCTGTTCCTCGTCTTCGCCCCGCTCGCCGCATCTGCCGCGAGATATTGGTGGCTGGCCGATGACCGCGGCAATTGGCAGACGGCCGACCGCTCTAGCGCCGGCCTCCTGCAGCCCGCGGCGGCGCATCCCGACGCCGTCATCCGGGTGTTTGCCGCACGCACGGTGAGATGGCGCGGCATCTTCGCCGTTCACAGCTGGATCGTGGTCAAGGAGAAGAATGCGTCGGCCTATACGCGATATGATTACACGGCGTGGGGCGATCCGATCCGCACCAACGGCTTCGCTCCGGACGGGCGGTGGTTTGGCGCCGGGCCCGAAACGATCGTGGCCCTCGATGGTGAGCGAGCCGAGGCGCTCATCCCCAAGATCCGATACGTGATCGAAACCTACAAGTTCCGCGCCTATGGAGATTACAGCGCCTGGCCGGGGCCCAACTCGAACACCTTCGTCCAGGCCGCACTGGATTCCGTCCCCGAGCTGCGCGCCGTCCTTCCTCCGACGGCAATCGGCAAGGACTTCCCCTATACGGGCAAATGGTTTGGCCTGTCGCCGTCAGGGACTGGCGTCTACGCCTCCCTTGCCGGATTCGTCGGCCTCAAGGTCGGCTGGATCGAGGGACTGGAGATCAACTTCTTAGGCGCCGTCCTCGGGGTCGACATCAGGCGTCCCGCGCTCAAGCTGCCGGGGCTCGGACGCTTCGGAATAGCCGCCGGCGTGTAGCGTGTAACGGATGAGCTGGCGCAAGCGGCCCCTCGCCTGAGCAACCGTGTTCGACCTGTCATGACAAATCGCTAGCTTCGCACCCGGGTCGGTCAAACTCGAAAGGACAATCCATGGAATTGAAAGCCGGCGATATCGTCATGCTGAAATCGGGCGGCCAGCCGTTGACGGTCGCGGAGGTCAAGGGCGACGACGTGCTCTGCATCTGGATGGGCATGGAAGGCGACCTCTTCCGCGAGACGCTGCCGCTCGCCACGCTCGTTCAGGTGGAAGAGGACGAGGAGGAAGATGAGGACGACGAAGACGAGGAAGAAGACGACGAGTAGCACGTCTAGGATCGCATTCTGGTCAGGCCGGGGCGCCTAGCTCCGGCACGTCAGATGTCCGCTTCTCCGCCGACGAGGGCGCAATCGCGGACATCACTAGATATGAAGGCTATCGCATATGAAGATTGGCTCGCCTGCAGCCATCCTTCGAGACGCCCGCCTTTGGCGGGCCCTCAGGATGAGGATGGCGTGTGCGGCAGCAAGTTTCCGCGAACACCGGCACGCGCCCGCATGCTCAACATAATCCGTCAGAAGCGCAGCCTCGCTCCCCCAACGGATAGGACAGTGTCAGCTGAGCGTTGAAAAGGGTGTAAGCGAACCAAGGAGGAGAAAGCGATTCATAGCGGAAGCGCAGCTTGCCCTCCAATTCGACGCAGCCAGGATACCAAGAGGCCACGTAGAGGATTTCTTCGGTCACCGCCGTGGCTATAGGAACAAGCCGTCACACCAGCACGGATTGAGAACCGCGAGAACGTCCGCCTTGGGTCCACAACCTGACATCTCGCTGTTTCAACCTGTCATGTTGCTCCTGGCCAAAACGGCGTCAACTCCTTGAAATTCGGCGTCGCCGGAGAATCGGGCAACCGTTCGCGCAAGCAACCGGATTGGTCATTTGGCCAAAGGAGAATTCCAAAGAGGGCAGTCTCGAGCTTGATCTGGATCAATTCCATTGATGCGGACTGGCAGCAGCCTGACCGTTCCGCGCTGGATGTTGGGATGCATGGAGATCGGTCATGATGGAGCAGCGCAACCGAGTTGTTCAGGTCAGCCGCTTCGGTGATCCCGGGAGATTAGAGGTGGTGGACGCTCCTCTGCCGACCGCCGGTTCGGGCGAGGTGCGCGTTCGCGTACTCGCGTCGAGTCTCAACTACACCGAGGTGTTGATCAGGCGCCATCTATATCCGCAAACGATGCGCCTCCGGCCGCCTTTCGTAATGGGCTACGACGTGGTGGGGGCAATCGATCAGCTCGGCGAAGGCGTACACGACTTTCAGATCGGCGATCGCGTGGCCGACATGACGGTGGTCGGATCAAATGCCGACTATCGCACGCTTCGGGCGAGCGACGTGGCCCGCGTGCCGGTGGATGTGGACGCGGCTGAAGCGGCTGCGCTGATCCTGAGCTGGACGACTGCGCACCAGCTTCTGCACCGCGCGGCCAAGGTCCGGCGGGGCCAACGTGTGCTCGTGCACGGGGCCGCTGGTGCGGTCGGTCAGGCGCTGCTCGTGCTCGGAAGACTGGCCGGCCTCGAGCTGTGGGGCACTGTACGCCGCGAGCACATGACGCTTGTGCAAGACCTTGGGGCAACGGCAATCGACTACCAGCATGAGGACTTCACGCGCATTGTGCCGGGCGGGTTCGACGTCATTGTCGACGGCGTTGGCGAAGACGGCTACCGCCGCTCATACGCGGCGCTCAAACCGGGTGGCCTGCTCTGCGCCATCGGCTTTTCGGCGAGCGTACAGGCACAGCGTCGAATGCTGGCAATTTTGATGGAGATCGCGCGCCTCTACCTGTGGAGACTGTTGCCGGGCGGCAAGCGAGCCCGCTTTTACTCTGTAAATGCCATGCGGGCGCGACATCCCGCTTGGTTCAAGGAGGATTTGGAGCAACTGTTCGGGCTTCTGGCAAGTGGCGCCATCCGGCCGCGGATCGCCGAGCGGATCTCGTTCGAGGAGGTCGCCGACGCTCACCGTCGCCTAGAAGCTGGCGGTCTTGAGGGCAAGCTCGTTCTTTGTCCGGATCTCTCCTCGCGACGCAACCAGCGCGCGGCCTGAGGCGACACGCGACACGCGCAGCGGCGAGGTTTTGGTGGACATAGGGCCTGCTGGCCTTCGGGTACAAAGCAGCCTCAAGCGTCGCCAATTGCGTGGCGGGTACGGCCCATGCTCATGCAATCGACCTGTGTCACCCTCGCGTTTGCAACGATCACGCCCTGGACCAGCGCGTGATGCCGGCAGGAATATTCGACTGCGGGTACTTTTCGAGGAGCGACAACGACATGAAGCAACACACCTTCGAAGCTTTTTCCATCACAGCGATCGGCTGGACACCGCTCGTGCTTATGGGCGCCGCGATGCCGCCAAGAGATCCCGATGAAGAGGAGGACGACGAAGACGACGATGACGCTGACGAACCGCCGGTCGTGCGCGAGCCGGACGAAGACTAGACTGGCGCGTGTACTGCAGTCGGCGCTATAATATCTCCCATGGGTTGGGATGCGAAAGACATAGCGCTGCTCACCAGGCTCTGGTCCGCAGGACAGAGCGCGGCGCAGATAGCGCCCCGTCTCGGGCGCAGTCGTAACGCGGTCTGCGGCATGCTGACCCGTCAGGGCCTGAAGCGCGGCCACAAGCCGCCCACAGCAAGGCCCAAGATAAGGCGCCCCCCGAAACTGAAGCCGAGGTCGTCGGCAGCCTGCGCCCGTCCAGCCCCAAAGAAGGTGTCGAGGAACACAACGGAGAGGCAGCAGCCCAAGGAATTCGGCAGGCAGCAGCTTTACGCCATGCTGGCCGAGGCGGTCAGAAATACTGGCTAGGAGCTCACCGCGAACCTATTAGCGCTGCCGGCAGTCAATATCCCCTGACCGGCTCGACGGAGAATCGACCATGGCCGATGCCCACTGCCTTTGCGGTGCTCTCAAGCTCACAGCGCGAGAACCATCGATGATGGTCGTTGCCTGCCATTGTTTCGCTTGCCAAAGACGGACCGGCGCTCCATTCGGCGTCGGGGCATTCTACGCGATCGACACCGTCGAGATTTCCGGTGCGGCCACGGAATTTGTCCGCGTTGGCGATAGTGGCCGCAACGTGCGCAGTTATTTTTGCCCAACGTGCGGTTCGACAGTCTATTGGAAGCCCGATGCGCTGCCATCGATGATCGGCGTTGCCGTTGGTGCGCTGGCCGCCCCTGATTTCCCGGCCCCCGCGTTATCGGTCTTCGAGCGGTCGAAACATCATTGGGTGCATCTGGACGCGGAGATCGAACACTTTCACGAAGGCGCGATGCGAAAATATTCGCCTGACCTGACGAGAGGCGCCTGATCTCGTTGACCGCACCCCTCAGGGGTCGTTGGCTTTCGGCGCCACGGCGAATGAGCGAATGTGACTTCGATCGTCAGTCCAGCGGAACGTTCAGGCTGGTCCCTTTGACGATGATGCCGCCGCGGTTGCCGATCTCGATCGAGCCATAGCGCTGCCTGAAGCAATCGGGCAGCGGCCGGTCACCGTCCATGCTGAGCCACAGGCGCAGCAAATGACGCTTCCGGCTTGCATCGGGCCAATCGCGGAATCCGGTCCGGTCATGCAGCAGGGCGTGATTGTAGACGAACTGCATGTCGCCGGGCTGCAGCCGCATGCTGAAATGCAGCCTGGGGTCGTTTGCGAGCGCGTCGAACAGATCGAGCGCCTCGACGTGATCAGGCGTCAGCCTCGGCGCATCGGGAAAGCGCTGCGCACTGTCGATATACTGGCGCTGATAGAACCCGGTGAGGAATCCCGCATGCCAATTCAGCACCGGGATTTCGAGATAGGGCTTTTCATTGTCCGGCACCTCGCCGCGCCGGTCGGTCGCGATCGGTTCGAACAGGAGGGCGGCAAGATCGGGACGTCGTGCGTGCATTTCGTTGTAGATGGTCGACGTGCTGACGAGGAGGGAATCTCCTCCCTCCATCGCCTCGCGAATGCATAGCAGTCCGACCACGTCGGACGAATCCGTGTGGAACGTCTGCCGTTCCGAGGTCTGGTAAATCCTGACGTTCGGGTCCCTCGCATCGGCGCCGATGTCTCGGACGTGACCGAGGATGTGGCCCGCTGCGTTTTGCGAGCGCGCCGACCCGAGATGCGCGCCCACCCCGCAAAAGATCGTCGCCGCAAACTCCTGGCTGTAGTTCGCCACCGGCAGGCCGCGGATGAGTTCGAAACCGAGGCCGGTCAGGAGCTTGGTCTTGAGCTCTTCCAGATGCGCACCGAACTGCGGAAGCGGAAAGCTGTCCTTGGTGATGTCGGCGATCTTCCTGCTTCGGCCAAGATAGGATTCCGCCGCGTGCTCCAGCTCTGCGATTTCGCTTCTCCCAAGCGATACCAGCCATCGCTCAGGATGGGCCTTCATCTCGGCACCCAGCCAGGCAGACGGGATGTCGATCTTCCCTGGAGGGCGACTGATCTCGCCCGACGCTGAGACGGCATTCATACTTGGTTCCTGAGGAGATGGGTCGTGAGATGGGAGGGCTGCCGACGATATTGAAGTTTGCGCACAGCGCAAGCTGACGCCGCGTGGCCTTCGCCCGTCTGGTCATGGCTAGGCGCCTGCAGCCTCGACGAGGTCGCCGATGCAGAAATGAGCCATGTGCGCGACGGCCTCAGCACTGTGGTAGTCGCCGAATTCGGCGGTGGCTTCCTTGCCGGCATACATTCGGGCGATGCCGGCGCCGCCGGGATGATGCGGTGCCCATTCGGTAATGTCGTAGACTTTTCCCCGGATGATGACCCAGCAATCGTCTCTGGTGTTGTGCCGGGCGACCTCGGCGCGCGTGACGGGGCGCGGCTCCCTGGCGGACCCCGTCGGCGTCCAGAGCGTGCGGGTGATCGCAGCGTAACTGGCCTTGGCCGCGCGGCGGAAATCCCACGGCCCCAATCTCTTGGGCGGCAGCTCGGTGCCGATCGTGCGGGCGTCGTAGGCGTAGATCCAGGAATCGTCCTCGCCGCCGCGCTTGTCGTGGGCGAAGGCCGGGCTCACCCGCTCGTCGAGCTTCTCCAGCAGCGCCTTCTGCTCGGCGGTGTCCCTGGCCCGCAAGTGATCGAAGGCGAATTTGGAGCCGAGCTGAAAGCGCGTCGCGCGGTAATGTCGCACGCGTTCGTAGTGCAACAACGCTGTCGCCACGTCGCTCTTGTGCAGGGCGAAGGCGCAAGACAGCGCGGCGGCGTCCTCGAAGGACTGTGCGGCGCCCTGGCCGAAGGTGGGAAGCATCGGATGCGCCGCGTCGCCGAGCAAACAGATGCGGCCCTGCACCCAGGTTTCGAGCGCATCACGATCGTAGAGGCCCCACTTCGTCGGACGAACGATCGCGCCGGCCAGAGCCAGCAGGTCATTTCTGCTGGGGTGCCCGGTGAATGCCTCGCCCACCTCGCGAACGATCTCCTCCCGACTGACCGGAAACCAGTCGCCCTCCTCTTTCTCGAATGCGGCGGAGTCGGGCTCATAGCGGGCGATCCACACGTTCAACAACTCACCGCCCCGCACCCAATAGGTCGTCGCCCCGCTCTTGTCGTTGCGATGGCGGTCCATGCTGAAGGAATGGATGGGATTGTTGTCCAGCGGGCTGCCGTCGGCTTGGCGGAGCGAGGCGACCACCGTCCGCGGAATGAGTCCGCGGAAGCATGTTACTTCGGTCCAGCGCTTGGGGCGGGGGTTCGGCCACGCCAGCTGCAACGTAGCGGAGTTGATTCCGTCGGCACCGACGAGCACCTCTGCGGTGGCGGTCTGGCCATTCGAAAAGGTCGCCGCCACCTCGCCGTCGGTCTGACGCAACTGCGTCAGTCGGCTGTCCATATGCACTGTGATCGGGCACGGCTCGCCGCTATCTGGGCCGAACGCGAACACCCGCTTGTAGAGGCACATCAACAGGTCGAGCCTGTGCATGTGATGAAAGCCGGCGCCGTCGCCCGCGGCGGTGACATGATCGAACGGCCGCTTGGTCACGCTGCCATCCGCGTTGAACTGCCGTGTCGATTCCAGAATGGCCGCCCGGCCACCGTCGATCGCCCCGTCGGGGCCCTTGGGATCCCCGCCATCGAGGTCGACGCCGAGCCACCGGCAGATCCGCGCCCCGTTGGGCGGGATATTCAACCCCGCGCCTGCGGTACTGGGCACCTTCGTCTGCTCGTAGACATCGACCGATGCGAACACGCCGGACTGCCGCAGCGCCAGCGCCGTCATCAGCCCGCCCATTCCCGCACCGACGATCACCGCCCGCATTCTGTCATCCTTCCGGAACGCACCGATTCCCGCCTTGCGGCGGTGCTCAAGGTGGATGTCGTCTGAACAGATGCACCGAGACTAGCCGCGGGCAGACCGGCAATAAAGCGGCTTCTCGCCGAAGCGAGCGGGGCGCATAACGCCCACCCGAGCTGGAAACCGATGCTGACAGAATCTGGCAGCATGGCGTGATATGCGCGGGCATGTCGCGCGCTCAACGCCTTCTTGATGTGATCCAGCTCTTGCGCAGCCATCGTCGGCCCGTCGCGGCAAGCCGGCTGGCCGAGGAACTCGGCGTCTCGCTCCGGACGATCTATCGGGACATCGAGACGCTAAAGGGCCAAGGGGCCCATATCGATGGCGAGGCCGGCATCGGCTATGTCCTGCGGCCGGGGTTCATGCTGCCGCCTTTGATGTTCTCGGAAGAGGAGATCGAAGCGCTCGTGCTGGGCGGTCGATGGGTTGCGGCTCAGTCGGATGAGCCGCTCGGAAAGGCGGCGAAGAACGCGCTGGCAAAGATCGCCGCCGTGCTGCCCGATGACCTCCAGCGGAGCCTGGAAACGTCGAGCCTGATGGTCGCTCGCCGTGATCCGGCAGCAGGCGATACCCAATTGCCTGTTATCAGGGCCGCGATCCGCAACGAGCGCAAATTGCGCATCACCTATAGCGACGAACGGGACAACCGCACCAATCGCACGATCTGGCCGATCGCGCTCGGGTTCTTCTATTCCGTACGCATGGTGGCCGCTTGGTGCGAGAGCCGCGGCGGCTACCGCCATTTCCGCACCGACCGGATCCTGTCGATCACCCTCACGGAGCGGCGCTACCCACGACGCCGCACCGAGTTGCTGCGGGAGTGGAAGCAGCTGGAAGGTATGAGCGAGTCCTGATCATGCTGACAGAAACTGTCAGCACCTTCAGTTAAGCCTCGTCCATCGCCAAGCTGAACAGGAGATGCAAATGGCCGATTTCAACCTCGTGGTGCTCTATGTCGACGACGCGCAAGCGAGCTCCGCCTTTTATCAGACCCTGCTGGAGTGCCCTGTCGCGCAATCATCTCCGAAGTTCGTGGTTCTTCCGCTGGGAAATGGCACCATGCTGGGCCTGTGGCAGCGGGATGCCGTCGTACCTCCTTCTGCTTCGCAAGCCGGCAGCAGCGAGATCTCGTGGACGGCGCCAGATGCGGAGGCCGTGCGCGCGACCTTTGAGGCCTGGACCACCCGCGGCGTGCGGATCGCGCAGCCTCCAACCGCCATGCCGTTCGGACACACCTTCGTTGCGCTCGATCCCGACGGGCATCGCCTGCGCGTCCTGGCGCCCGCGGCGTAAAGGGCGCCTTCCTCTAGCCGACGAGCTGCCTCGCCGCCGCCGAGATCATCACCAGCCCGCCGGTGATCACGGCGGCGTCGAGGATCGCGGCATGGATGTGCACCGGCATCCGCTCGACGAAGGCCTTGGCCAGGAACGCACCGGGGACGGCGAGGCCGCCGATCAGAAACGCGAAGGCGAGCACCTGCGCAGTGACGGCGCCGGCGAGACCGAACACCGAGATCTTGATGAGGCCGGTGCCGAGCGAGACCATCGCGTCGGTCGCGATCACGGCGGCGCCTTCAAGGCCCGCCGCCATCAGGAGCGAGAGCAGGATCACGCCCGAGCCCGAGGTGCCGCCGACCAGCACGCCGTAACCGACCGATCCCGCGGCAAGGCCGGTGTCGTCGATCTTGACCTCGCGCCGCCGCAGGACGCGGCGCAGCGGCACGCTCAGGATCAGCATGGTGCCGATCACGATCGCGGCGCCGGCATTGGTGAGGCGCGTGTAACCATAGGCGCCGAGGGCGGTCGTCAGCGCGGCGCAGGCGAGAACGATCAGCGCACGGCGGCGATCGGCGTAGCGGAGATAGGCGACGGCACGGCTGGAATTGGTGAAGAGCGCTGATATCGCGATGATCGGCACCACCGGTTCGGCGCCGACCAGCGGCACCAGTACCAGCGGCATCAATGCGCCGGTGCCGTAACCGGCAAGACCACCGATGATCGAAGCAAACAACGCCATCATTGCGACCAGCAGCAGCTGGAAAATCGAGATGTCGGCGAAGCCCGAGACGATGGTCACGTTTTCCCGTCGCGACTGACACGTGCCGCAGCTTGATCGGCGATGGAAGCGAGCGCGGCTTCCTCTAGGGGAAAATCCGCCGCAAGCCAAGCGTCCTCGGCCAGTGTCAACACATGTCCGAGCGCCGGCCCTTCCGCCAGGCCACGCGCGATGAAGTCGGCGGCCTTCAGCGGAAATTTCGGCGCAGTCCAGCGCTGCGGTAGTTCGGCGAGCGCACGCCAGCGCGAGGCGCCGACATCGCCGCCGACTCTCGCCCAGGCCAGCAACACGCGATCGTGATAACGCTCGGGGCCGAGCCGGTAGAGGAGTCGCCGCGCACGCGCCTCGTCCATGGCGGCGAAGCGCCACCAGCGGTGGCCCATCGAATCCAGCGCCTTGGCTTCCGCATTGGAGAGCCGGAGGCGGGTAGCGACGCGCTTGGCGTCTTCCGTGACGGCCAGGGTCAGCGCGGCGAGGCGCCGGGTGCTGCTGGCGGGCAGATCGAGCGCGCGCTCGATCGCGATCATCGCCGTGAGCGGCCCGGTATAGGCGACGCCACCGATCAGGGCTTGCAGCAGGCCGGCATCGGCCATCGCAAGCGCGGCGGCGGATGCACCTGATGCCACCAGCAATTTCAGCATCTCCATGCGCACGCGCTCGGCCGAGAGGGTTGCAAGGCCCGCGCGGCCGCGGATGCAGGCGAGATAGCCGTCGCGATCCGGCTCGCCCGTGCCGAACGCGGCATGGATGCGGAAGAAACGCAGGATGCGCAAATAGTCCTCGGCAATGCGCCGGTCGGGATCGCCGATGAAGCGCACGCGGCGCGCTCTGGCATCGGCGATCCCGCCGACATAGTCGTACACCACGCCGTTCGCATCGACCGACAGGCCGTTCATGGTGAAGTCGCGCCGCTCGGCGTCCTTCACCCAGTCGCGGCCGAACGCGACCTTGGCCTTGCGGCCGAACGTCTCGGTGTCCTCGCGCAGCGTCGTGACTTCATAAGGCGCCCCGTCGATCACCAGCGTGATGGTGCCGTGGTCGATGCCGGTCGGCACGCTCTTGATGCCGGCAGCTTTCGCACGCCGCACCACCGCGTCCGGCAGCGCCGTCGTCGCGATGTCCATGTCACCAGGCGGCAAGCCGAGCAGCGCGTTGCGGACGGTGCCACCGACCACGCGCGCCTCCTCGCCGTCAGCGTTGAGCAATTGCAGGACGCGCGCCGTCCCGCCTGCGGTCAGCCAGGGCGCACCGGCAAGAATCGGGGCAAGTATCGGCTCCGCGCTCATCGTCCGGTCCCTATCCTTCCATTCAGCTTTCCCTGCCCGGCACGAGCTTGCCGTTCTCGATATGGGCGGGAATGTAGGTCGAGTTCGGCGCGGCGCCGGAGAAATGTGCAAGGCCGATCAGGCCGGCGATGACGAGCACGAGTGCCACCAGAATCAAGCGCGCGACGACGGTGATCGGCCAGGACGATTGCACGAACAGGCCCGACCGCGTGGCGGCCAGGAACAGCGCATAGACGGCAAAGGGAATGAGGAAGATTCCGATCTCGGTCAGAACCGGCCGGATCATGACGAATAGATCCGCTCATACAATACACGCAGCATCCCGGCCGTCGCCCCCCAGATGTAACGCTCCGCAAACGGCATGGCATAATAGAACCGCTCCATGCCGCGGAATTCCTTGCTGTGCACCTGGTGATTCACCGGATTCATCAGGAAGGATAGCGGCACCTCGAATGCGTCATCAACCTCGGAATGGTTGATCGTCAGCTGAAAACCGGGGCGCACTCTGGCGACGGTCGGCAGGATGCGGAAGCCGAACGCGGTGCCGTAGAGATCGAGATAGCCGATCGGCTCGACGAACTCTCTTGATAACCCGACCTCTTCCTCGGCCTCGCGCAGCGCGGCGTCGAGCGGCGAGGAATCGATCGCGTCGATCTTGCCGCCGGGAAAGGCGATCTGGCCGGCGTGGTCGTTGAGATGGGCCGAGCGCTGCGTCAGGAGGATGGTCGGCTCGGGATGATCGACCACCGCGATCAGAACCGCTGCGGGACGCACCGGCTGCTCGCGCGCGATGATCTCGAGCATCTTGTCGGTGCCGGGATCGCCGGACGATGGAATGATGTTGGGATCGTAGAGGCCGGGCGGCACATCGAAGCCGAGCTTCGCCTTCGAGCGGGCGAAGAAATCCGCCGCGCCGAACGTGACCGGGCTACTTTTCAGGATAGGCTTGTTCAAAGCGCGGCCCTCACCTGCTCCGCATCGGCCATGGCGAAGAATTCGCCCGATGATTCGACGCCGAACATCGGCTGGCCATCGACCATCCGCTCCTCGCCCATGTCAACCAGATCGTAATAGAGCGCGCGGGTGACCTTGGCCCAGAGGTCGGCGCGCACATGCAAATACGGTGTCAGGCCGCCGTCCGCCGCCTGCTCGAAGCGCAGCCAATGCGCGGCATCGCACGTGACCCAATCGTCGACATTGGTGCGGAAGCTCAGCACGCGCCGGTTGCCCTCGCCGCTTACGAGCATCTCGACCGCCATGAACGGTGCATCGTCGACGCGAATGCCGACCTTCTCCACCGGCGTGACGAGGAAATGCTTGTCGCCCTCGCGCTTGAGAATAGTCGAGAACAGGCGGACCAGCGCGTGGCGGCCGATTGGCGTGCCCATGTAGAACCAAGTACCATCGGACGCGATTCGGATGTCGAGATCGCCGCAAAACGGCGGATTCCACAGATGCACCGGAGGCAGGCCCCTTTTGGCGCCTTCGGCGTTGGCGGCACTTTTGGCGGCGGCAGTCAGCCCTTCAAGACCGCGATCGGCGCTCTGCCCTTGGTTCGCCATGGTTTGCCCTGAGTTTGTCATTTGGCACGTTTGGTGCAAGTCCGACTGGTAGGTCTACGTTGTACCTAACTATACGGTTCCATCCCGGGTAAGTCCGGTGTGGAGGTCTCCACTTCGTGATGCCGTACATAACCCGAAGCCGATAAGGTGGGGATAGGTTAATTCAACGAATACATGGCCTTCCTGCAAGTTTAGCATAGGGGCCATGATGCAGGTTTTGATGCGATCATTGACGACGCAGGAAAGCCGCGTGGCAGGCTGAAGGAGCGAGCGTATGGCGGAAAGTGTCGAGAAGCTCGAAGACGGCGTCGTCCGTTCGGCCGAGCAGGTGTCTGCCCAAGTGCGCGCGGCAAAGGACGCGATCGCATCGGTGATCTTCGGCCAGGATCGCGTGATCGAGAACACGCTGGTCACCATCCTGTCCGGCGGCCACGCGCTCCTGATTGGCGTGCCCGGCCTTGCCAAGACCAAGCTGGTCGAGACGCTCGGCGTCACCCTCGGGCTGGATGCCAAGCGCATCCAATTCACGCCCGATTTGATGCCGTCGGATATTCTCGGCGCCGAAGTGCTGGACGAGAGCACCGCCGGCAAACGCTCGTTCCGCTTCATTGCGGGTCCGGTGTTCGCGCAGCTGTTGATGGCTGACGAGATCAACCGCGCCAGCCCGCGCACGCAATCGGCGCTGCTGCAGGCGATGCAGGAGCAGCATATCACCGTCGCCGGCGCGCGACACGATCTGCCGAAGCCGTTCCACGTGCTCGCGACGCAGAACCCGCTGGAGCAGGAAGGCACCTATCCGCTGCCCGAAGCGCAGCTCGACCGCTTCCTGATGGAGATCGACGTCGACTATCCCGATCGCGACGCCGAGCGCCGCATCCTGTTCGAGACGACAGGCGCCGAGGAGACGCTGGCGAAGGGATCGATGACATCAGATGCGCTCATCACGGCGCAGCGGCTGGTGCGCCGCCTGCCGGTCGGCGATTCCGTTGTCGAAGCGATTTTGTCGCTGGTGCGTTCGGCGCGTCCGGGTGCCGAAAGCGGCGAGGCCGGCAAGTTCATCGCCTGGGGCCCCGGCCCGCGCGCCAGCCAATCCTTGATGCTGGCGGTGCGCGCACGCGCGCTGATCGACGGACGTCTGGCGCCATCGATCGACGACGTGCTCGATCTCGCCGAGCCGGTGCTGAAGCACCGCATGGCGCTGACGTTCCAGGCACGGGCCGAAGGCCGGACGATTCCCGATGTGATCAAGCAGTTGAAGACGCGGATCGGTTGATGGCAGCAGAGAACGGGCACGCAGCGAAGGAGATCATCGCGATCCGACGTGCCGATGGCGAAAGCCGCACGCTCGCCGCTTCGCTGCCGCGCCTGGTGCTCGAGGCCCGCCGCATCGCCGCCAACGTCATCCACGGTTTGCATGGACGGCGCCGCGCCGGCTCGGGCGAGAATTTCTGGCAATACCGCCGCTTCGTTTCGGGCGAGCCGTCGCAGAATGTCGATTGGCGGCGATCGGCGCGTGACGACCATCTCTATGTCCGCGAGCTCGAATGGGAGGCCTCGCACACGGTCTGGATCTGGCCCGACCGTTCGCCCTCGATGGCGTTCGCCTCGAAGACCGCGCGCGAGTCCAAGCTGGAACGCACGCTGATCGTCGCCTTCGCGCTGGCCGAGCTGCTGGTTGCGGGCGGCGAGCGCGTCGGCATTCCCGGATTGATGGCACCGACCGCGAGCCGCAGCATCATCGACAAGATGGCGCAGGCGATGTTGCATGATGATGTCATCAGGTTGAGCCTGCCGCCCTCCTTCGTGCCCGCAGCGCTGGCCGAGACCATCGTGCTGTCGGATTTCTGGTCGCCGATCGCGGAGATCAGGGCAACGCTCGCAGGGCTGTCCGGCTCCGGCGCGCATGGCACGCTGGTGCAGATCGTCGATCCCGCCGAAGAAAGCTTCCCCTATTCCGGCCGCGTCGAGTTCGTCGAGCCGGAAGGCTTTGGCGCGATCACCGCCGGCCGTGCCGAGAGCTGGGCGGTGGATTACACCACGAGGCTTGCGCTGCACCGCGACCAGATCCGCGCCGAGACCAACAAGCTCGACTGGCTGTTCACGACGCATGCGACCGACCGCTCGGCCGCCGAGCTCCTGCTGTTCCTCCATGCCGGCATGCAAGTGAGCAAGTCGGGCGCCCGCACCACCTCGATCAAGGCAGGGCCGGCCGCATGATGGGATTGCCGCTCGCTTTCACCGAACCGCTGCTGCTGATCGGCCTTGTCAGCCTTCCGGTGCTGTGGTGGCTGCTCCGCGTGATGCCGCCGCGTCCGCGCCGCGTCGAGTTTCCGCCGACGCGCCTATTGTTCGAGATCGCGCCAAGGGAAGAGACTCCGTCGCGGACGCCGTGGTGGCTGACCGCATTGCGGCTCCTGGCTGCGGCCCTCGTCATCTTCGCCGCCGCCGGCCCGATCTGGAATCCGCAGACGGGCCTTGCCGCCAGCAAGGCGCCGCTGATGATCATGTTCGACGACGGCTGGAGCGCTGCTTCGAACTGGGACACCAGGATCCGGGCCGCCGACGAGCTGATCGCGAACGCCGACAACGACCGCCGCGCCGTCGCGCTGGTGCCGCTGTCCGAGCCGAACCGCGATATCACGCTGATGCCGGCCGGCGCGGCGCGCGTTGCACTGCGGCAGATCGTGCCAAAGCCCTATTCGATCGACCGTGTTGAAACCCTCACCGCGATTGATCGTTTCCTCAAGGCAACCGGCGATTGCGAGATCGCCTGGCTGTCTGATGGCGTCGACACCGGCCGCGGCGAAGAGTTCGTGGCCGGGCTCGGCAAGACCTTGGGGGATCGCAGCTTGACGGTGTTCGAAGGCGGCACCTCCTCCCCGATGGCGCTGGTCGCGGCGGAGAACGCGGCTGCGAAGATGACGGTGAAAGTGCTGCGCACCGACAGCGGCCTTTCCACCGGCACCGTGCGCGCCCTGGACCAGAAGGCCTCGCCGATCGGCGAAGCACGCTTCACCTTCGGACCGCAGGACAAGGAGACCGAGGCAGCGTTCGACCTGCCGGTCGAGTTGCGCAACGACATCTCCCGGCTCGAGATATCAGGCGAGCGTTCGGCCGGCGCGGTGCAGCTGCTCGACAAGCGCTGGCGCCGCCGCGCCATCGGCATCGTTTCGGGCTCCACCAGCGAGACCGCGCAGCCGCTGCTGGCCCCGACCTTCTATCTCACGCGCGCACTGGCGCCGTTTGCCGACGTGCGGCTCGCCGACAAGGGCTCGCCGCAGCAGGGCATCACCCAATTCCTGGACCAGAAGCTGCCGATGATCATCCTCGCCGATGTCGGCACCGTCGCGCCCGAATTGCGCGAGCGCCTCAACGCCTGGATCGACCAGGGCGGCGTGCTGGTGCGGTTCGCCGGTCCCCGCCTGGCACAGGCCGAGGATGATCTCGTACCGGTCAAGCTGCGCAAGGGCGGCCGCACGCTCGGCGGCAGCCTGACCTGGGAGAAGCCGCAGCACCTCGCCAGCTTCGCCGCTGACGGTCCGTTTGCCGGCGTCGCCGTCCCCAAGGACGTCACCGTGAGCCGGCAGGTCCTGGCCGAGCCCGACGCCGTGCTCGCCACCAAGAGCTGGGCTTCGCTCGAAGACGGCACGCCGCTCGTGACTGGCGAGCATCGCGGCAAGGGCATCGTCAGCCTGTTCCATGTCAGCGCCGACATGCGCTGGTCGGACCTGCCGATGTCCGGCACCTTCGTCGAAATGCTGAGGCGCGTCGTCGAGATGTCCGGCTACACGGCCAAGCCCGGCGCCGGCGTTGCCGGCGAAGCCAGCACCGAGACGCTGGCGCCGCTGCACATGCTCGACGGCTTCGGCGCCTTCGGGCCGCCGCCCGCCACCGCCAAGCCGCTGACGGCTGATTATCGCGACCGCGCCACGCCGGACCATCCGCCCGGCTTCTACGGTCCGGCAGAAGGACCGCTCGCCGTGAACACGCTCGCCAGCGCCGACCGCATCGCTGCCCTCAACACCGCGAGCCTGCGCGCCCGGCACGCCACTTACACAAATGCCGAGCCGCGCGATCTGCGCGGCTGGCTGCTGTCGACCTCGCTGGCGCTGTTCCTGGTCGACGCCATCATCGTCGCGCTGCTCGGCGGTGGTCTCGCGGCGCTGCTGCGACGGCGAGCCGCGCCCGCGATGATCCTGATCGGGTTCATGCTCGCCGGCGTCGCAGTTCTCTCGCCGACGCCGGCGCGCGCCGACAGCGCTGCGGACGAGTTCGCGATGAAGTCGACCTCGCAGACGCGCCTCGCCTATGTCGTGACCGGCAATGCTGACGTCGACTCCATCGTCAAGGCCGGCATGTCCGGCCTGACGCTGTTCCTGGCGCAGCGCACTGCGCTCGAGGCCGGCGATCCCGTCGGTGTCGATCCCGCGCACGACGAACTCGCCTTCTTCCCGCTGATCTACTGGCCGATCGTGCCGGGCCAGCCGAAACCGCCACAGGACGCGATCAACAAGATCGACGCCTATATGAAGCAGGGCGGCACCGTGATCTTCGACACCCGCGACGCGATCGAGGCGCCGCCCGGCGACAATGGAGCCTCGCAGACCCCGGGCATGCAGACCCTCCGCGAGATCCTGTCCTCACTCGACGTCCCCGAGCTGGAGCCGGTGCCGCGCGAGCACGTGCTGACCAAGACCTTCTACCTGCTGCGCGACTTCCCCGGCCGCTTCAACTCGGGCCAGACCTGGGTCGAGGCGCTGCCGCGCGAGGACGACGACGAGAGCGCACAGCGGCCCGCGCGCGGCGGCGACGGCGTCTCGCCGATCATCATCACCTCCAACGACCTCGCGGGCGCCTGGGCGCTCCGTCCCGACGGCCAGCCGATGCTGCCGCTTACGCCGGGCGAGCCGCGCCAGCGCGAATTCGCCTACCGCGCCGGCGTGAACATCGTGATGTACACGCTGACCGGCAACTACAAGGCCGACCAGGTGCACGCACCGGCACTGATCGAACGGCTGGGGCAATAGGATCGAGATGAACTACGGCATCGCCTTTACGCCGCTTGTCCCTGCGATCGTCCTGTGGATCGCGCTCGCAGCGATCGTGGTCATCGCGATCGTGCTGTTGCTTGCGCGGGCGCGCGGCGCGGCCGTGCGCGTCGCTGCGCTGGCGCTGTTCTTGCTGGCGCTCGCCAATCCCTCCTTCACGCGCGAGGATCGCGATCCCCTCACCTCGGTCGCCGCCGTCGTCGTCGACAAGAGCCCGAGCCAGAATTTCGGCAAGCGCAACCAGGAAGCCGCGAAGGCGCAGGAGGCGCTGGTCGATGCCTTGAAGAGGATCAAGGGACTGGAGGTGCGCGTCGTCGAGGCCGGACAGGCCGATGGCGAGACCGACGGCACGAAGCTGTTCGGCGCCCTGGCCTCGGCGCTGTCGGACGTGCCGGTCGACCGCGTCGCCGGTGCATTTCTGATCACCGACGGCCGCGTGCATGACATCCCCGCCAACGCCGCCGCGCTTGGCTTCCAGGCGCCGGTGCAGGCCCTGATCACCGGCCAGAAGGACGAGCGCGATCGCCGCATCGCCATCACCGCGGCGCCGCGCTTCGGCATCGTCGGCCAGACCCAGACCATCAGCTACAAGCTCGACGACCAGGGCGTCACCGGCGAGCGCGCCAAGGTCACGGTCCGCCGCGACGGCGAGGTCATCAACGAGCGGACGCTCTCGAGCGGCCAGAGCGCGAGCGTCGACGTCGAGATCAAGCATGCCGGCCCGAACATCGTCGAGATCGAGGCCTCGCCGCTCGAAAGAGAATTGACCCCGGTGAACAACCGCGCTGTCGTCGCCATCGACGGCGTGCGCGACAAGCTGCGCGTGCTGCTGGTCTCCGGCGAGCCGCATTCCGGCGAGCGCACCTGGCGCAACCTGCTCAAGTCGGACGCCAGCGTCGACCTCGTGCACTTCACGATTCTAAGGCCACCGGAGAAACAGGACGGCACGCCGATCAACGAACTCTCGCTGATCGCGTTTCCGACCCGTGAGCTGTTCCAGCAGCACATCAACGAATTCCAGCTGATCATCTTCGATCGCTACGCCCGTCAGGGCGTACTGCCGATCGCGTATTTCGACAACATCGCGCGCTATGTGCGTTCGGGCGGTGCCGTGCTGGTCTCGGCCGGTCCCGACTATGCATCCAACACCAGCATCTGGCGCACGCCGCTCGACACGGTGCTGCCGGCGGAGCCGGTCGGCGTGACCGAGAAGCCGTTCTATGCGCACCTCTCCGACATCGGCAAACGCCATCCCGTGACACGCGGGCTGGAGGGCGCGGCGTTCGAGCCGCCGCATTGGAGCCGCTTCTTCCGCACCGTGGACACCCGCAATTCGGTCAACCCGCCCGTCATGACCGGCGCGGACGGCAAGCCGCTGTTGTTCCTGTCGCGCTTCGGCGAGGGCCGCGTCGCGCTGCTGCTGTCCGACCACATCTGGCTGTGGGCGCGCGGCTATGAGGGCGGCGGCCCGCATCTCGATCTGCTCAGGCGAATGTCGCACTGGCTGATGAAGCAGCCGGACCTCGACGAGGAAGCGCTGCGCCTGCAGGTGCAGGGCAAGGACCTCGTCGTGGTGCGCCAGACCATGGGCGACAGCGTGCAGCCGGTGAGCGTGACCTCACCCTCCGGCGTCTCACACGAGCTGACGCTCAGCCCCGGCGACCCCGGCGAGTGGCGCGCCAGCCTGCCGGCCAGCGAGCTCGGCCTGTGGCAGGCGACCGACGGCACGCTGAAGGCGCTGATCAATGTCGGCCCGACCAATCCGAAGGAGTTTTCGGAAGTCACCTCCACCACCGAGACGTTGAAGCCGCTGACGCAGGCGACCGGCGGCAATTCGGTGCGGATCGCGGAAGGCGGCAGCGTCGAACTGCCGCGCATCGTGCCGGTGCGCTCGACCAGCGTCTTTGCCGGCGACGGCTGGATGGGCGTGCGCATGCGCGACGCCAGCGTCGTCAAAGGCGTCGGCGTGCTGCCGATCTTCGCCGGCCTGATCGGGCTTCTGCTGCTGCTCGGCGCATTTGCCGCGACCTGGGTGCGCGAGGGGCGGTGAGGCGCGATGGGGGATGAGGCTTGCTCCCCGCCTCGCTCGCTTGCTTGCGGGAGAGGCCGACACGCTCGGCGAGCGTGGCGGGTGAGGGTTCTTTCCTCTTGGGGATTGTCCCGTTGCGGAGACACCCTCTCCCCAACCCTCTCCCGCAAGCGCGGTAGAGGGGGCACACCTGCGTCGTTGAGACAGCCAAACCTAACCGCGCACTAGTTGCCTGAACAACACATCAAGCCGCACCCCTGCATATGCGGGTCCTCTCCCGGTTGACATCCGCTCCCACCTCTTGCGATGTTACATTATAACACCGCAGCGTCTGGTCGGCGCCTCGCGGTGTGAGGTGCGTTTGGATGAAGTGGTTTCGCTCGAATATCAGGCACGGCGCCCGGCTCGCGATGTTCGCGATGCTGGTGCAGTTTGCGCTGACGTTCGGCCACAGCCACTGGTTCGCGCAGGCCGCGCCGCTTGCGCAGTCGCAGCTCACCGGCAGCGACAAGGGAACTGCCAAGGGGACCGCCAAGAGCATTGCGTCGCCCGATAGCGCGGCAGTCCAGAAGCAGTCACCGACAAACCCCGACCGCGAACAGCCGGGCGACGACAATTGCGCGATCTGCGCATTGGTCGCGATGGCCGGCACGGTGGTGTTCGCGACGCCGCCTCTGCTGCATTTGCCGCAGGCGGTCGAACTGCTCTATCGCACCACCGATGCCGAATTCCTCCATCTGGAATCGGCAAGCCACGCGTTCCAGCCACGCGCGCCTCCTGCCTCCTGATCTGCGACGCTTGATCACCTGGGCCCGCCGCATTGGCGGATGCCCGAGAGCCGTTGAAGTCGAATTCCGTCGCACTGCGGCGGCAGGCTGCCTCCGATCAACATGTAGACCTTCGGACAGCGCCTGAAAGGAATCAGGATCATGTCATTTGAATCGCGACGCGCGCAGCGTTTGGGCGGAGCAAGCCTGCTCTTGCTCGGCGTCGCCGCGAGCCCGGCGCTGGCGCAAGACAAGCCGGCCAGCACAGAGCTTCCCTCCATCACCGTAACGGCTCCGAGTCCCATCGTCCGCCGGGCGGTCGTGCCGTCCCGTAGCCCGGCCCGACCCTCGCGAACGGCGCGGGCGCGCAGCCGCGAACGCACGGCGGAAACCACGCCGGCGGCCCCCGCGCCCGCTGTGCCCCAGCCGGGCGTGCTGCCCATCGTGACCAACCAGTTCGCGACCGTCACGGTGGTGCCGAGCGAGGAAATCCGCCGTGAGGGCGGCGGGCAGCTCGGCGACCTGCTGTTCTCGAAACCCGGCATCACCGGATCGAGCTTTGCG
Source organism: Bradyrhizobium sp. Ghvi (assembly GCF_900115265.1). Lineage (GTDB taxonomy): Bacteria > Pseudomonadota > Alphaproteobacteria > Rhizobiales > Xanthobacteraceae > Bradyrhizobium. The sequence continues at coordinate 261,388 of NZ_FOVU01000007.1, forward strand.
CCCGGCGGCTCGAGCCGACCGATCATCCGCGGCCTCGACGTCAACCGTGTAGGCATCGTCGAGAACGGCACCAATGCCGGCGGCGCCTCAGATCTCGGCGAGGATCATTTCGTGCCGATCGATCCGCTCGCGACCAACCAGGTCGAAGTGGTGCGTGGGCCGGCGGCACTACGCTACGGCTCGACGTCGATCGGCGGCGTCGTCAGCGCCACCAACAACCGGATTCCGGATGCGCTCCCGAGCTGCGCACCGTCGTTCCAGACTTACGGCCTGCCGACAAAAGCGCCGCTCGCGTCCGCGGCGACATCGCCCTGCGTCACGGCGGAGACGCGCAGCGCGTTCAGTTCGGTCGACCGCGGCGTCGAAAGCGGTGTGTTGCTCGACACCGGCGGCGGCAATTTTGCCTTCCATGCCGACGCCTATGGCCGCAATACCTCGGACTATTACATTCCGAGCTATCCGTATTTGTTCGACCAGACACGGCCGGTCGGCAGTCGCCAGCCGAATTCGGCAACGCGGTCGGATGGCGCGTCGATCGGCGGGTCCTACATTTTCACAGGTGGCTTCATCGGCGCCTCGATCACGCAGAATGATTCGCTCTACCATATCCCCGGCATCGATGGCGCCGATCACCAGACCCGTATCGATGCGCATCAGACCAAGATCAACGTCAAGGGCGAATATCGCCCGGACGCCGCAGCGATCGATGCGATCCGTCTCTGGGCCGGCGCCACCAACTACCGTCACAACGAGCTCGGTCTCGCCGATCCCGCCGATCCGACAACCGATGGTGTCCGGCAGACCTTCACCAACAGGGAAGAGGAGATTCGCATCGAAACGCAGTTGATGCCGTTCAATGCGCGCTTCGCCGATGTGACCACTGCCTTCGGCTTTCAGGCAGGTCATCAGGAGCTGACTGCGCCGAGTCCGGACGATCCCGGCTCGCTGTTCAATGGATTATGGGACCCGAACCGCAACTACCGGGTCGCCGGCTACGTCTTCAACGAGTTCAAGTTCAGTGAACAGACCAGAGCGCAGATCGCCGGCCGGATCGAGCATGTCGAGCTGCACGGCACGACGCCCGACTTTCCGGCGGACTTCCTGCCCGACGGTACGCCGCAGGCGCCCATTGCGCGCAACCCGTCGTTCACACCGAAGAGCGGCAGCATCGGGCTGCTGCAGGACCTGCCGGGCGGCATGGTCGGCAGCATCACCGCGCAATATGTCGAGCGCGCGCCGAAGCCGGCCGAGCTGTTCTCGCGCGGTGGCCACGATGCGACCGCGACGTTCGACATCGGCAATCCGAACCTCACCATCGAGACCGCGAAATCGGTCGAGGTCGGCGTGCGCAAGGCGACCGGGCCGGTCCGCTTCGAGGCGACGGCCTATTACACGCATTTCGACAATTTCATCTATCGCCGCCTCACCGGCGTGATGTGCGATGGCGACTTTGCCTCATGCGGCACGCCCGGGGCCGAGCTGAACCAGGCGGTCTATTCGCAACGCAACGCCAACTTCCGCGGCGGCGAGTTCCAGTCACAGATCGATCTCGGCGCCTTCCAAGGCGGCATTTGGGGCATCGAGAACCAGCTCGACGTCGTGCGTGCCACCTTCACCGACGGCACCAACGTGCCACGCATTCCCCCCTTGCGGATGGGCGGCGGCGTATTCTGGCGCGACGACAACTGGCTGATGCGCGTCAACCTGTTGCATGCCTTCGCCCAGAACAACATCGCCGCGATCGCGGAAACGCCGACGGCGGGCTACAACCTCTTGAAGGCCGAGGTGAGCTACAAGACCAAGCTCGACCGCAACTGGTTCGGTGCGCGCGAGATGACGGCCGGTCTCGTCGGCAACAATCTCCTCAACGAGAACATTCGCAATTCGGTTTCCTACACCAAGGACGAGGTGCTGATGCCCGGCATCGGAGTGCGAGCGTTCGCGAACTTCAAGTTCTGATCTCGCTGCGTCGGGGCCTGCGGGGCCCCGACGCAACACCTGGCAGCTCACTTGCGATAGGCGACGCAGTCGATTTCCACCTTGCAATCCACCACCATGCTCGACACCACGCAGGCCCGCGCCGGGGGATTGGCGCCGAAATATTCGGCGAAGACCTTGTTGAAGCTTTGAAAGTCTCTGGGGTCGTCGAGCCAGACACCGCAACGCACGACATCCTTGGGCTCATAGCCGGCCTCGGTGAGGATGGCGAGCATGTTGCGGATGGCCTTGTGCGATTGCGGGATGATGCCGCCCTCGATCACTTCACCGTTCTCCATCGGCGTCTGGCCGGAGACGTAGAGCCAACCGTCGGCCTCCACGGCCCGGGCAAACGGAAGGTGCTGGCCGCCGGTGCCAGTGCCACCGGCGGCGCCATAACGTTTCAGCGTCATTGATCTTGTCCTGTAGTTGATAACTATGAGTGCGGAGCCGTCATAAGGTGATCAAGGCCCGGCCCGGCCGCGCCAAGGTGCTGCGCCCGTCCGCGACCACGGCCTTTCCAGCGACGAAGACCGAACGGATGCCTGCGGGCATCTCCGTCGGCGTCTCGAACGTCGCCTTGTCCATGATGGTGTCGTCGAACAGCGTGAGATCGGCGATCATGCCCGGCCGCAGGATGCCGCGATCGGACAGGCTGAAGCGCTGGGCGGGCATCGCCGTCATCCGCCGCACGGCATCTTCCAGCGTTAGCCAGCCCTGTTCGCGCGTCAGCCGGCCGGCGACGCGCGGGAAACTGCCATAGGCGCGCGGATGCGGCTTGGTGCCCGGACGCGGAATGCCGTCGGAGCCGACCATGTGCAGGCGATGGGTGAAGGCGGCGCGCAAGTCCGCCTCGTCGAGCTGGAACATGATGATGCCGGTCTGGCCCTGGTCCTCCTCGATGCAGCGAACCATCAGATCGAACGGCGAGATCCCGAGCTCGCGCGCGGCATCGACCATCGACTTGCCCTCGAGCGGCTTCAGTGCGGGATTGCCGGTGCCTGAGATCCGTACATTATGCCAGCCGATCAGCACGATCTTGGACTGCGCGGCATGCGGATCCGGATCGCCCTGCTCCACCAGCACGCGCAGCGCCTCGCGCTTGGCCGGATCGCGCAGCCGTTCGCGCAACGCATCGATGCCGCCTTCGAGTGCCGCCGGCGGCAGCAATTGCAGCATGTAGGAGCTGCCGGCGGGATAGGGATACATGTCGAAGGAGATGTCGATCCCCTCCGCGCGCGCCGCCTCGAGCCGGTCGAGCGCCGCAGGGATGGCGCCCCAGTTCGGCTTTCCCGCCGATTGCAGATGCGACAGCAGCCCCGCGGCGCCTGAGGCGCGCAGGATCGCGATGAACTCGTCGATGGATTGCAAGAGGCCCGCTTCATAGCTGCGGATATGCGCGGTGAGCAGCTTGCCGTGCGCCCGCACGGTCGCAGCCAGGGCGTTCAGTTCATTGGTGTCGGCAAACGCGCTCGGCGGATAGACAAGGCCGAGCGACAGACCGGCCGCGCCTTGCGCGAGCTGCTGCGCGAGCAGCGCCTGCATCGCCGCGATCTCCTCGCCGGTCGCCGCGCGGCGCTCATAGCCGAGCACGGCAAGCCTGATCGCGGCATGGCCGACCAGCGAGACGAGGTTGAGCGCCACGCCGGGCCCTTCCAGGGCGTGCCGGTAGCCGTCGAAGCTGTCGAAGACCTCGTCGGATCGAGTCTCGCCAGCGAGACCGGAGAAATGCAGGCGCAGCATCTCGGCGGAGTTTTCCGTTGCCGGATAGAGCGAGAAGCAGCAATTGCCGACCACGAGCGTGGTCACGCCCTGCAACACCTTCTCGGGTCTGTCGGGCTCGCGCAGGCAGATCAGATCGTCATGGCAATGGGCGTCGATGAAGCCGGGCGCGAGATAGCATCCGCGCGCCTCGATGATGTCGGCCTCTTCCACCGGCAGCGAGGTGCCGATCGCCGCGATGCGGCTGCCGCTGATGCGCAGGTCAGCCTCGAACCACGGCGCGCCCGTGCCGTCGATCACGCGGGCATTGCGGATCAGCGTGTCCTTGCCATTGGACTTTTGGGACATGCCCTCTCCTCAAGTCGCAGGCACGGCGCCGGGCGGTGATACCTCTTCGTAATCGGGGATCGACTCGATCCGGCCAAGCACCACGACATAGAAGAAGATGCCGATCAGCAACACGACACCTGATATCATGAAGGCGCCGGCAAAAGATTGAGTCCAGTCGACCACGATGCCGGTCACGATTGGCGCGAGCACGCCCATCATGTTGTTGGTGAAATTCAGGATACCGCCAACGGTTCCCGCGCCGCCCTTCGGCGCGATCAGCGACACGATCGAGGAGCCGACGGGCGCGGCGGCCGACAGCCCCGAGATCGCGATCGACAGCCACAGCAGCGCCCAGCCCGGCTTCACGGTGAAGGCCGCGCCGATCACGGCGAGCCCCATCAGCATGCCGACAATGATCACCGACTGGCGCACCCGCGTCGAGTCGTAGCCGCGCGCGATCAGATGATCCACCAGGAAGCCGCCGATCAGGAGGTCCGACAAGGTCGCGAAGATCCAGGGAATCGTCGAATAGCCCGCGGCCGACATCAGGTTCATATGCATGGTCTGGGCGAGATAGCCGGGCAGCCAGGTCAGGAAGAGATAGAAGGTGTAGCCATAGGCGGAGAAGCCGATGGTCAGCCCCCAGACTTTGCGATTGCGCAGGAGGTAGCCGAGCATGCGGCTCTGTCCCGCCGTGGCCGGGCCTTCCGGCGTGCCGCCGCCGGCGATGATGTAGTCATGCTCGGCCTTCGAGAGCTTCGGATCCTCGCTCGGATTTCGGTAGATGACATAATAGGCGACGAAATACAGAAAGCTCAGCAGCGCGGTGACGCCAAAACCCCAGCGCCAGCCGTAGAGAAAGATCACGTAGGCGACCAGCGGCACGCCGATCACGTTGGAAAATTTTGCGGCGGAATCGAAGATCGCGGTCGAGCGCGCGCGCTCGTCGAGCGGAAACCAGTGGCCGGTCGCCTTCTGGCTGGCCGGGAAGGCCGGCGCTTCGGCGACGCCGAGCAGGAGGCGCGCGGCAGCGATGCCCCACAGACCGCTGGCGAGCGCGGTGATGCTGGCGGCGACCGCCCAGAGGAAGCTCGAGGCGCGACCGACCGTGGTGACGCCGAAACGATCGAGCACCATGCCGCCTGGAACCTGCAGCAGTGAATAGGTCCAGAAGAACGCGCTGCCGAGCAGCCCGATGTCGGTGGCGGTGAGGCCAAGCTCCTTGGTGAGTTCGGGCGTGGCGGCGGAGAGCCCGACGCGATCGATGTAATTGATGAGAATTCCGACGCCGAGGAGACATCCGATCATCCAGCGTCGCCCGGGTACCTGTTGGCCTGCATTCGCCATCTTGAATCCTCGCTTGGAACGCAGGATCGCGTCTCGCGCCCCGGCATGGGGAACGGAGAACTTCGCCCGCAATTGCACTGTCTCTTATAGTGGACAATATTATCTTATAGCGTCACGTTAGATATCAGGACGACATGCTGTCAAGTCTGGACGTGCGACGACGCCGCACGAAACGATGCGGCCGCATCGAATCGCAGCTTGCCGGCTGAGCTCAGCGGCGATCCGAGAGTTCGGCTGCGGTGGCGACCAGGTCCTCGAGCAGCGCGGTCCTGCGTTCCTTCAGCGAATCCGCGGGAACGACGAAGCAAAGCGTCGCGACCGCGACGCCCTTCTTGTCGCGAATGGGTGCAGCAAGACACGACGTGAACCGATCCGACAGCGCCGTGGTCACGCATTTGCCGTCACGTTTCGCGCGCGCGACGTCCTTGATGAAATCATCGACATCGAGCACGCGGCCGTCCGGAAGACGAAAATCCTCCTTCGGAACGAACGCACGAATCTCCGCCGGGCTCATATGGTCGAGCAGCAACCGGCCGGATGCCGTCCACGGCAGCGGCACCTCGACGCCGACATCGGTCGTGATCCGAAACAGGCCTTCCCCGTCGCGCGTATCGACCACCACGTATTTGCGTCCGCGCAGAGCGCAGAGCTGCGCGGCGGCGCTATGCCGGGTCGCCAGCCGGTCGAGCGCTTCGCGGCATCGGCGATGCAGGGGATTGGCCTCCGCATAGGCCTGCCCGTAGAGATGCACCGCCTTGCCGAAATAGATCTGACCGCCCTCGCCGACGCTCTCCAGCAGATCCGCCTCGATCAGGCGATTGGCGATGGCGTAGACCGTCGATCGCGGCGCGCCCATCTGCTTGGCGATATCGCCGAGCTTGGAAGGCGCGCGCAAATGCAGCAGCGCTTCCAGGAGATCGATGGTCCGATCAATCCCGTTCTGGCGTTCCGCGGGCGAGGCGCCCTTCCTGGATGCGGCCAAACTACAAAAATCCTTCGTCAGCTTCGCGGTGAGCGGTTTTGGCACAAACCGCTCCGACGGTATAGCGTGTCCGGCTTTCCATGTTCAGGAGCCCTGCATATAGCGGACGGGATTCTCGGGATCCGCTTTGAAAATGCCGGCGACCTCCGCGAACAGGGTCGATACTGCATCCTGCTTGAGGTCGTCGAACCGATTGAAGCTGAAGTTGTTGCCCCCCATGCGTAATTCGCCGAGTTTTCCAGCATAGCAGGATACGACCGGCGCGCCTTGCCGGGTCACCGTCACGTAAACGCTGATGTAGTTTTTCTGAAGCGCAACACCGATCACCGGCCAGTACGTAGTTTTTCCCGATTTGACGGCGTAGCGAAACTTGCCATAGCCGATCATCTTCATGCGCATTCCCGCTTCTCCCGCGGGCGTTCCCTGATGGAAATAGCGCTTGAGGGCCGGCGCGGCCGCGACGACCAGTCTGTGCAACTCGGTCAGATCGCGCTTTCGCTCGGGGTCGAAATCGAGATAGGCCTGCAATGTGTCGGCTGCTGCGCGGAACATGTGAGCCTCGACCGGTTGGTGCGCTAGCCCCGCGCCTTGCTCCAGTCCGGAGCGACTGCGCCCGAGACGCCCTCGAATGCGCCCTCGACGAGCTCGAACACCAGGATACGCGCGGCATCGACCGGGCCCGGCATGGTGATGCGGCCCTTGGGCACGGGCTTGAAGCCGACGCGGCTGTAATAGGGCTCGTCACCGACCAGCAGCACGAGGCGGTGGCCTTTGTCCCTGGCGTCCTTCAGGGCACGCTCCATCAGCATGCGGCCGATGCCGCGGCTGCGAAACGGCGGTTCGACGGTGAGCGGCCCGAGCAGCAGCGCCGGCGTCTCACCGATCGTGACAGGCAGTTGCCTGACCGAACCGACCAGCAGCGTGCCGATGCGGGCGGTGAAGGAGACATCGAGCACGTGATCGACGTGCTCGCGGATGCGATAGGCGCTGAGGACGAAACGGCCGGGGCCGAAGGTGCGCTCGTGCAGGCGCTCGATCGCCTGGGCGTCGCCCGGGGCTTCGGGACGGATGGTAATTGAGAGATCGTTCATATTATTTCGCGGAGTAGCATCTACGCATCGGGAGGTCCATGGGCCTTAGGTCCGCCTTCAGTTCCTTTGCGGCGTCGGCTGGGACAGATAGGCCAGCATCTTCATCTCCCGCCGCCCTCGCGTGACGGTGTCGAGCACGAGCCCCGATGAGACCGACAGCAACGCCATGATCGTCAAGCCCATCGCCAGCACGGCAGTCGGCAGCCGCGGCACGAGGCCGGTTTCGAAGAATGTGACGACGATCGGGATCGCGAGGATGATCGCGGCCAGCGCCAGCAGGATCCCGATCACGGTGAAGAAACGCAGCGGCCGCTCGGAGCGGTACAGCTTCAGCATGGTCCCGAGAATACGAAAGCCGTCGCGCCAGGTGTTGAGCTTCGAGAACGAACCTTCGGGTCGCGCGTAATAGGGCGTCTCGACCTCGGCGACCGGCAGCGACAGCTCCAGCGCGTAGACCGCGAGCTCGGTCTCGATCTCGAAGCCATCGGACAGCACGGGGAACGATTTGACGAAGCGCCGCGAGAACACGCGGTAGCCGGACAGGATGTCCTTGAAGGCCTGGCCGAAGGTCGAGGACAGGAAGCCGGTCAGCATGCGATTGCCCATGCGATGGCCGAGACGGTAGGCGGCCTGCGACTGATCGATGCGGAGCCCGACCACCATGTCGAGATGTTCGTCGAGCAGCTTGTCGATCATGCGTGGAGCGCTCGGTGCATCGTAGGTGGCGTCGCCGTCGACCAGCACGTAGATGTCGGCCTCGATGTCGGCGAACATGCGACGCACGACGTGACCCTTGCCCTGCCGCCGCTCGCTGCGCACGATCGCACCGGCCTCGCGCGCGACGGCAGCGGTGCGGTCGCGCGAATTGTTGTCGTAGACATAGATCTCGGCCGCCGGCAGCGCCTTGCGGAAGTCGGCGACGACGGTTGCGACCGCCGCCTCCTCGTTGTAGCAGGGCACGAGTACGGCGATGCGAGGTTGCGCAGATGTCATCGCGGTATCACTCCCAGACTGGCCGGCTGGCCCCGGACCGATGCCGCCGCTCGCGCCTCGACCGGTCGCAGCAGCTGCGCGAACGACAGCGTCCACAGCGACAGCATCGTGATCGGCACGACATAATAAGGCGTGAAGATCGGGTGGCTCATGAAGAAGCCGAGATTGAAGGCGAGGTTGCCGACCACGACGAGCGCGGCCTGCCGCACATGCCCCTCGCCGGCCGCCAGCAGCCAGACCGTCGCACCGACCGCCAGCACCATCAGCACGAGCTGCATGTCGCGCAGATATTGGCCGAAGACCGCGAGATCGAAAACCGGCGCGACCACGTCGGCACTGCCATAGGTCGTCGCCATCGCGCTGCCGGCGTTGATGGCCTGGGCGGCCAGCGTTGGCGCCATGCCGACGAGCACGCCGGCACCGAAGGCGAGGCCCCGCACGAAGGTCGCGAGCGAGCGGGTCCACAGGAAGGGAATGCCGAGGATCAGGAAATAGCCGGCAGCCAGCAACGCATTCGGCAATCTGAAATTGACGGACAAACCGAGCAGGAGACCGATCAGCGCAATCAGCCAGACGCTGCGCTTGTCCCTGGTCAGCCACAACGAAGTGAGCAAGCCGGCAACCGCGCATAGCGCCATGGTCGGCGGCACCGAATAGCTCGCCTTGGCCGGGTTGATCATGAGATAGACGGCGAGCGCGCCGAACAGGCTCGCACCCGTGACCGACGAAAGCGTCCGCGCCATGGCAATGCCCGACAGCGCAAGGGCGCACACGATCAGGCTCGCGGCAACATAGAGCGGCACCACCTGGTGGCCTTCCGGAAACAGGGCGAGCAGAAAGCCGGTCCCCGGCGGATATTGCAGCACGACTTTGCCATCAGGCATCGGATTGTGGCAGGGCCAGCGGATCGGATCCTTCCATTCGGCGAAACCGATCTCCTTCATCTTGCCTTCGAAATAACGGTCGTCGTCCCTGACCGCGTTGGTGTCGAGCCCGCTGACGCCGAAGCGCTGGAACAGGTGCGCCTGCCTCAGGTAGCAGATGTCGTCATAGACCCCGCGGGCCTCGCTCCAACGCGACATCGCGACGATGTCGCTGGCGAGGATCGCGAGGCAGATCAGGCCGAAGGCGAATTTTGCGGCTTTCATCGGGCTCCCGTAGCGCCCGTTCGGGCCGGCAGCACCATAGCCGCCCTCAGCGCCACGTCGCAATCGGGGGCTTGCCATCGAGCACCTCCGCGATCCTCAAGCGGGTGCCGGGCGTCGCCCCCGCCGGCAGCGCGGCGGTATCGAAGAACCCGCATTCGATGATCTCGCGGTTGGGCTTCGGCAGCCGGTCCTGGCGGAAATGCCTGACCACATAGACCGCGACATGGTCGCGGCGGGAGACGTGGCTGTTGAGAAAGATCCCATGCAGCAAGGCCACCCCCGTCAGCTCGATATCCCCCTCCTCCTTGAGCTCGCGACGCATCGCCTGCTCCATGGTCTCGCCATGGTCGACGCCGCCGCCCGGCAAATACCAGCCCGAGACGTAGCTGTGCTTGACCAGGAACACCTTGTTGTCGGCATCGAGCACGACGGCGCGGACGCCGAGCGTCATGCCGCGGACCAGAAGGAAATAGGCGTGGAAGAATCGCCGCAGCAGCGGCTCGAATCTCCGTCGGAACTCGTCCAGGCGTTTCGCCATTAGCCTCTCGTGATGCGCCCTCTCAGGCTTGTCTTGCGTGTTGCCGGCGACCTTGCCATTACAGCGGGGGAATAGCGAGGCAATCGCGCGCGATGACATCTTTCCTGGCACCTTTCACACTCGCCCATCTGTCCGACCCGCACCTGCCGCCCTTGCCGAAGCCGCGGCTGATCGAGCTCGCCGGCAAGCGCGTGCTCGGCTACGTCAACTGGACGCGCAACCGCCACAAATACCAGCGTCGCGAGGTGCTCGACGCGCTGGTCGCCGACATGCAGGCGCAGGCGCCCGACCACATCGCGGTCACGGGCGATCTCGTCAACCTGGCGATGGAGGCGGAGTTCGCGCCGGCACGCGCCTGGCTTGACGAGGTCGGGCCGCCCGACCGCGTCACCACGATTCCCGGCAATCACGACGCCTATGTCCGTGCTACCTTTCATCGCTTCGGCGAGACGTTTGCGCCCTATCTTGCGGGCGACGACGGCAGCGTCGGCTTTCCGAGCGTGCGGCGCCGCGGGCCGGCCGCGCTGATCAGCCTTTCCAGTGCGGTGCCGACGGCACCCCTGATGGCGACGGGCGTGCTCGGACGCCATCAGCTCGCCGCGCTCGAACAGATGCTCGACCGGCTCGCGGCCGAGGACGTCTTCCGCGTGCTGCTGATTCATCATCCTCTAAAGTCCGACGCGCGCCAAAAGCGGCTGATTGATTCGGCAAGCCTGCTGGCGCTGCTCAAGCGCCACGGCGTCGAGCTGATCCTGCACGGGCACGACCACATCCATTCGACGATGTGGTTCGAAGGCCCTGATGGCAACATTCCCGCGATCGGCGTGCCATCGGCTTCGGCGCTCGCGCACGGCCGCTATCCGGCGGCGGCTTACAATCTGTTCAGGATCGAGAAGGATGATGCCGGCTGGCGCTGCGAGCAGATCGTGCGAAGCATCGATCATGGTTTGCAGGTCCGGGAGATCAAGCGCGCACGGGTGGTGTGACCCGATGCCGTCGTTCCGGGGCACGCGAAGCGCGAGCTTTGGTGCGCAATTGCGCACCAGAGAATCCATCGGCCCCGCAGCGCATCCCGATGAATGGCTTCCGGGTTCATGCTTCGCATGCCCCGGAATGACGGAGAGAGATACCCCGAGACGACAGAGAGCAATCACCAGCTCCGCAACGCCGCAAGCACGGCGACGCCGAACAGCGCGGCCGCACCGAGGATGAAGCCGAACACGAACGGCCACAGGCGCGAGCGGCGCGGCGGCTCTGCGACCTCCACCTTCGGCTCCGATGGCACCACCATCGCGTGCTCGCGCTCGATCATGCGGCGGGCGACATAGTCGGTCACGGCGTCCACGATGACACCCGTGTCATGCGATTCGGCGAGCACGATGCGGCCGAAGCGGGTGTCCTGGACGAAGCGGTACTGCCGCTTGTCGCGTCCCATCATGATGTGAGCGACGACGTCGATCCAGAGCCTCGGCGTGTCGCCCTGGCTGATGCCGCGATCGAACAGGTCGATCCTGTCCGGCACCTGCGCAAACAATGGATCGAGCGCGTCGTTGAGGATCTCGAGCCGCGCCACCTCGGCGTCCCGCAAATCGACGACGACGCCGGTCTGATCGGCGGCCTCGATCCGCGCGCGCAACAGCGCGTCCCGCAACCGCACCGGGCGCGGCTGGCTCGGATGGATACCGCTGGTCTCGGGCTCTGACATTGTCGGCCTCGTCCTCACTTGCCGCCATTAACCTATCAGCAACCATCGCGCCCGCAAAGGCCTCTAGTTCCAGATACTTACCGTGCCCACAGGCCATTCACGTGTGCCAAAAACAGACGATCCCACCCGGCTCGCGCCGGATGGGACCCTCCGTCCTTGGACGTCTTCTTAACTCATTCAGGCAGCCGTCAGGCCGAGACCCGTGACGGCTCTTCCACGATCGAGAAGCGGACGCCGGCCTTGTGGCGGCTCTCTTCCGACACCTCGCGCCAGCAGTCCTCGGCTTCCTTGCGGGTCTTGAATGGACCTTTGACCTGAGCCGAGCCTTCGACGAGCTTGTGGAAGTTCATCGAGCCGAACTCGCCGCCGATCACCCAGAAATTGCTGCCTTTGGTCATTGTCGATCTCCTGTTGCCTGGCGTTAGCCGAACTGGTTCATCGTGTTGTGGACGCCGCCCGCCTTGAGAGCAGCCTCGCCTGCGAAATACTCCTTGTGGTCGTCGCCGATATCGGAGCCGGCCATGTTCTGGTGCTTGGCGCAGGCGATGCCTTGACGGATCTCCTGGCGCTGCACGTTCTTCACGTAACCGAGCATGCCCTGCTCGCCGAAATATTCCTTGGCGAGATTGTCGGTCGACAGCGCGGCCGTGTGGTAGGTCGGCAGCGTGATCAGGTGGTGGAAGATGCCGGCGCGCTTGGCCGAATCCGCCTGGAAGGTCCGGATGCGCTCGTCGGCTTCCTTCGCCAGCGGCGTATCGTCGTATTCCGGCTTCATCAGCTCGGCGCGGTTGTACTTGCTGACATCCTTGCCGGCCTCCTTCATCGCGTCGTAGACCTGCTGACGGAAGTTGATGGTCCAGTTGAACGACGGCGAGTTGTTGTAGGCGAGCTTGGCGTTCGGGACGACCTCACGGATGCGGTCGACCATCTTGGCGATCTGCTCGATATGCGGCTTCTCGGTCTCGATCCAGAGCAGGTCCGCGCCGTTCTGCAGCGAGGTGATGCTGTCCAGCACGCAGCGGTCCTCGCCCGTGCCGGGACGGAACTGGTAGAGGTTCGAGGGCAGCCGCTTCGGACGCATCATCTTGCCGTTGCGATTGATGATGACATCGCCGTTCCTGGCGTTCTCCGCGGTGATTTCCTCGCAATCGAGGAAGCTGTTGTACTGGTCGCCGATGTCACCCGGCTTGTGGCTGACAGCGATCTGCTGCGTCAGGCCTGCGCCGAGGGAGTCGGTGCGGGTGACGATGATTCCATCTTCGACGCCGAGCTCGAGGAAGGCGTGGCGGCAGGCGCGGATCTTGGCGATGAACACTTCGTGCGGCACGGTGACCTTGCCGTCCTGGTGACCGCACTGCTTCTCGTCCGAGACCTGGTTCTCGATCTGGAGCGCGCAGGCGCCCGCTTCGATCATCTTCTTGGCGAGCAGATAGGTCGCCTCGGCGTTGCCGAAGCCGGCATCGATGTCGGCGATCACAGGCACGACGTGGGTCTGGAAGTTGTCGATTTTCGCGATCAGCTCCTTCTCGCGAGCCTTGTCGCCTTCCTTGCGGGCCTTGTCGAGCAGACGGAAGATGTCGTTGAGCTCGCGGGAGTCCGCCTGACGCAGGAAGGTGTAGAGCTCTTCGATCAGCGCCGGCACCGCGGTCTTCTCGTGCATCGACTGGTCGGGCAGCGGACCGAACTCGGAGCGCAACGCCGCGATCATCCAGCCGGACAGGTACAGATAGGTGCGATCGGTCTTGCCGCCGAAATGCTTCTTGACCGAGATCAGCTTCTGCTGGGCGATGAAGCCGTGCCAGCAGCCCAGCGACTGGGTGTACTTGGTGGGATCCTTGTCATAGGCGGCCATGTCGGCGCGCATCAGCGCCGCGGTGTAGCGGGCGATGTCCAGGCCCGTCTTGAAACGGTTCTGCAGGCGCATGCGCGCGACCGCTTCGGCCGTCACCCCGTTCCAGGTCGGCTGGGTCTCGAGGAGTGCTTGGGCCGCCTTGACCTCGTCCTGATACGAAGACGGGCCCTGGAGGGAGCTGATGCCGCGTGGCTGGTAGTTCATGAGCCTGATCCTTTCGCTGACGATGGCGATGGGTTGCCATCGACATTCTTGACACTGCATTGCGAAATGCGTGACCAGAGCTAAACGCGAAAAGAGAAACTTCGTATAGATGCCTTGTTTTTTATTGGTGATGTCATGTAACATAAAAACATGTAACAGATGTTATTTTGTAAAAAATGTAAAGTATAGGTCAGATATCCTGTCCTTATACCCACGGAGATCCGAAGCATGCCCGCAGAGTCCGGGAAAAAGCTGTTCGTCGGGCCGCGCTTCCGCAGAATCCGGCAGCAATTGGGGCTGTCTCAGACCCAGATCGCCGAGGGGCTCGGGATCTCGCCGAGCTACGTCAATCTGATCGAGCGGAACCAGCGCCCGGTGACGGCGCAGATCCTGCTGCGGCTGGCTGAAACCTACGACCTCGATCTGCGCGATCTCGCGACCGCCGACGAGGACCGCTTCTTTGCCGAGCTGAACGAGATCTTCTCCGACCCCCTGTTCCGCCAGATCGACGTACCCAAGCAGGAGCTCCGCGACCTTGCCGAGCTCTGTCCCGGCGTCACCCACGCGCTGCAGCGGCTCTATGCGGCCTATACCGAAGCGCGCCAGGGCGAGACGCTGGCGGCCGCGCAGATGGCAGACCGGGACGTCGGCACGCGCTACGAGGCTAACCCGGTCGAGCGCGTGCGCGAGCTGATCGAGGCCAACCGCAATTATTTTCCGGAGCTCGAGCAGGCCGCAGAAGCCTTGCGCGACGAGCTGAACGTGCCCGCCGAAGGGCTCTATGCGGCCCTCGCTGCCCGGTTGCGCGAGAAGCATTCGGTCCAGACCCGCATCATGCCTGTCGACGTGATGCGCGAGACGCTCCGCCGCTTCGACCGCCACCGCCGCCAGCTCCTGATCTCCGAGCTGGTCGACCCGCCCGGCCGCGCCTTCCAACTCGCCTTCCAGTTGGGCTTGGGGGAATGCACGCAAGCGCTGGAGACCATCATCGGCCGCGCCGGTCCGCTCGACGATGCACCGCGGCGGCTGTTTCGCATCACGCTCGGCAACTATTTTGCGGCCGCCGTGATGATGCCCTATCCGGCGTTCCTCGCCGCAGCCGAAGCGCTCAACTACGACATCCACGTGCTGGCGCAGCGCTTCAATTCCGGCTTCGAGCAGGTCTGCCATCGCCTCACTACCTTGCAGCGGCCGAACGCGCGCGGCATTCCGTTCTTTCTCCTGCGCGTCGACAATGCCGGCAACGTCTCGAAACGGTTTTCGTCCGGCACGTTTCCGTTCTCGAAGTTCGGCGGCACGTGTCCGCTCTGGAACGTGCACTCGACCTTCGACACGCCGGATCGCCTGCTCAAGCAGGTGATCGAGCTGTCCGACGGCACGCGCTATTTCTCGATCGCGCAGATGGTGCGCCGTCCCGTTGCGCCGCACCCGCTGCCGCAGCCGCGCTTTGCCATCGGCCTCGGCTGCGAGATCCGTCATGCGGCGCGCCTGACCTACGCCGCCGGCATGGACCTCGAGAAAACGGAAGGCACGCCGATCGGCGTCAACTGCCGGCTCTGCGAGCGCGAAAACTGCGCCCAGCGCGCCGAGCCGCCGATCACGCGCACGCTGATCTTGGACGAGACGACGCGGCGGGTGTCGAGTTTCGCGTTCTCGAATGCAAGGGAGTTGTAGGGGGCGGCGTTTGACGAAAAGCGCACGCTCCACACACAACTGTCATGCCCCGCGAAGGCGGGGCATCCAGTACGCCGCGGCCCATCGGCTCTATCATTACTGTCACGGCGTACTGGATCGCCCGGTCAAGCCGGGCGATGACAGTTGAGTGTGAGGCGGGACGACCGTCCAGCTACGCCAGCGTATGCACGATCACGGGCCCCGCTGCCGCGCTCGCATGCCCTGCCAGCAGCGGACCCAGATCCTTCTCGATCCAGGCAATGGCGCGCTTGTTCGCCTCCTCGGCCTGCTCGAACTTGTCGAAGATCGAGATCGCGGTCACCGTGTCGTCGCCGGCATAGACCACGTAATAGGCCCTGAAGCCGTCAACGTCGCTGATGATCGGAACGGCGCCGTCCTTGATGCGGCGCGCCAGCTCTTCGGCGCTTCCGCTCTTCGCCTTGGCCTGACGGATGGCGGCATACATGGCATCCTCCCTTCCGGCTGTCTGGATCGGGCTTGCTGCCCTCTGATGAATCTACACCTCCAGGCCCAACCCGTCATCCCCGCGCAATGGCGAAGCCATTGTCGCTGGAGGTGCGAGTGGCGCGATGCGCAAAGCATCGCGCCGGGAGCCTCGAAGGATGAACGGCCACAGATACAGCCGGGCCGTTCATCCTTCGAGGGCCGCTAAGAAGCGGCCGCCTCAGGATGACGGAAAATAGGCTAGCGCTCGCGGCAGCCTTGGTTAACCCGGGCCTAACCGGCTGCCGCGTTCTGCAACCAGCGATTAAGCACGCCTCAATATCGCGGCCTTAGTCTTGCCGCACTCACTTTTCGCAAACAACGGCAGCCTATCCTGCCGCGAGAAGTGACATCAGGGGGTTTTACATGCGCATTGCGTTGCTGCTGACCGCGACCATTGTCGGCGCGCTGTTCGCCACTCCGTCCAAGGCCGGCTCGCTCGACATCGCGTCCGCCGATGCGAAGCTGCCGCCCGGCTTCCAGAGCTATCGCGGCTATATGTTCGACTTGTCAGAGGCGTCCGATCGCAAGGATCTCGATAAGCTCACCGAGAATCTGAAGCAGCAGATCGACGTCGTCGAAGCCGCCGGTCTCTCGCCGCGCGTGATGCGCTTCTTCCGCACCGTTCCGATCATCGCGAGCGAGCTGGCCTGCCTCGACGAGGGCGCTGCGACCGCATGCTACGGCCGGGTCACGCCTGACATCCCGCGCACCACGCCGCGCACGCTGACGGTGTGGGACCACGACAGGCAGCGCTGGACCAATCCGAACGCGGTCGACCTCGCGGTCGATTCCGGGCTCGGCGTGATCATGGTGCGGCCGGACATGATGCGTTACGAGAAAGAGGCCGTGCTGCTCCACGAGATGCTGCACGCCTACCACGCGCGGCTGTTGCCGGACGGCTACGCCAACAAGGGCGTGATCAGCTATTACGCCTATGCCAAGTCCAAGGACCTGCTGCCCAAGGAGGCCTATGCGCTGAAGAATCCCATGGAATTCTTTGCCGTGACCGCCAGCATCTTCCTGGCCGGCAAGAGCGATTACCAGGATCCCAAGACCCGCGAGGCGCTCAAGGAGAAGATGCCGGACTATTACAAATACCTGGTCGGCGTGTTCGGCTTCGATCCCGATCCGGCAGCCTCGAGCGGCCCGGTTGCCTCGCTGAAATAAGGCCGGAAACAAGTCTCCCAAAAAAGCCGCGCAAAATGCGCGGCTTTTCTGTTTTGTGGAGCGGAAGCTGCGGATGACGGCCTTGCAGGAATTGCCAAGGCGGGGGCTGATCTGCATAGTCCCGCCGCATCGAGTGGGACTGTTTCGAAGAGGATGGAAGACATGGCGGACGCCGACCTGGATGTCGTGATCCGGCAACTGGCCAGACAGCTGCATACGGGCCTGATGTCCCGCGCCAAGGAGCGGCGGGATCGTTTCAACGGCCTTGCGGCCAAGGCCAAGGGCAAGGAGACCGGCACCCGCTTCAAGATGATGGCCAAGGCCACCATGGAGCAGGCCACCGCAGCCGCAAGGCGCCTGCAGATGTCCGCCGACAATGTCGCCGACAGCTACGCCCGCGCCATGCGGCTCGCCGCCAGCACGCCCGTCGAGGTGAAGGCGGAGAAGCCGGCAAAGGAAAAGCCTGCCAAGGACAAGCCGGCGAAGAAGGCTGCGAAGAAGGCGAAAGCCAAGAAGGCGGCCTAACTCACCGCTGCGGTGTGGAGACCTCAGTCGGCTCGGCGCGCGTGAGCTCGGCGAGTTTTGCGCGCGCGGTGTCGTGGACGCGGCCGTCCTTGCCGGGAGGGAGTGCGAGAGCGGCCTCGAAATCAGCGCGGGCGTCGTCGACCTGACCGCGAGCGAGAAACGCAAGGCCGCGGTCGAGGCGGGCCTGCGCATCCGTGGGGTCGAGGCGGACCGCCGTGCTGTAGCTCAAGATCGCGCGGTCGAGATCGCCCTTGGCGGCCAGCGCGAGGCCGCGCTCGCGATACGGCATGGCCGGCCTGGGATCGAGCGCGATCGCTTCGTCGTAATCGGCAATCGCAAGATCCAGCTCCCCGTTCTGACGGTAGGCCTGCGCCCGGTCGCGATAGAGCGAGGCGCGGTTGGGATTGAGGTGGATCGCCTCGTTGAAATCGGCGATCGCCCGGCCGTTGTCGCCGTGGCGCAATGCGATGCGCCCGCGCCCCTCATAGGCGAAGGCAATCAGGGAGCCGCGAAGCGGCGAGAAGCCGATCACGGCCGAGCAGATGTCGGGCTCGTCCTCATCGCCGCAATTCACGACCGTGTGCGTGGACAGGCCAATGGCCACGCCCAGGACGATCAACAATGGCACGGCGGCTCTGGTCATCGCGACGGCGACCGGCGACAGGCCGGCCACGCATCCCCTTTCGAAGGAATACTCTCGGTCAGCCTGTTAACACTGACAGAACTGCGCTTCTGTGCGCCAGGTCACAAAGCCGGACGAAATCCTGATGGTTCCGTGTCAGCCCCAAGGACCACGGAAAGGACCACGGGCAGGGCCACGGGACGGATCGCGCGAGGACGAGCGGCCCCACGGGCCCTGCGGCGGATAGTTCTCGTTGGCGCCGACGGACGGCGCAGCCCGCGTGCCGAGCTCGGCCGCGAGCTGCTGGAGCGCCGCGATGCGATTCTGCGTCGAGGGATGGGTTGCGAAGAGATTGTCGACGCCATGGCCCGACAGCGGATTGATGATGAACATATGCGCGGTGGCGGGGTTTCTCTCGGCATCGAAGTTCGGCACCTGATGCGCTGCATTTTCGATCTTCACCAGCGCCGAAGCCAGCCACATCGGCTGCCCCGCGATGCGCGCACCGAGATTGTCGGCGGCGTATTCGCGCGTGCGGCTGATCGCCATCTGCACCAGCATCGCGCCGAGCGGAGCGAGGATCATCATCAGGATCGAGCCGACGATGCCGGGGCCGTTGTTGTCGCGGTTGCCGCCGAAGAACATGCCGAACTGCGCCAGCATCGAAATTGCGCCCGCGATGGTCGCGGTTACGGTCATCAGCAGCGTGTCGTGATTTTTGATGTGTGCGAGCTCGTGCGCGATGACGCCGGCAAGCTCCTCGCGGCTGAGCTGGTTCATCAGGCCGACGGTGACAGCGACAGCGGCATTCTCGGGATTGCGACCTGTCGCAAATGCATTCGGCTGTGCCTCGTCCATCAGGAACACGCGCGGCATCGGCAGGCCCGCCCGGCCCGCAAGCTCGGCAACGAGCCCGACCAGCTCCGGCGCGCTGTGGCGGTCGACTTCATGGGCGCCGTACATCGAGAGCACCGCGCGGTCGGAGTTCCAATAGGTGAAGAGATTGGTCGCGGCAGCAATGACGAGTGCGATCATGGCGCCGCTGGCGCCGCCGATCAGATAGCCCACCGCCATGAACAGCGCCGTCAGGCCTGCGAGAAGCATTGCGGTACGAAGAGAGTTCATGGCCGTCTCCAGAGCGGACCACGGCCGCCGATGGCGTCGCAGACCGGCAAACGTCAGGTAGGGATGACCCCGCCCCCGGTGCAAGGTTTCAGGGTGCGTCGCGGCGCCGCGGCACTTGACCCGGCTTGGAACAGCCGGGCACGATCCAAGCCATGCAATTCGAGATTCTCGGCGACATCTCGGAGGTCGAAACCTTCGCCAGCGGCTCGGGTATCCGCGAAATTGCCAGGCTGCGGCGGATCTAAGGGCGTGGACGATGGCGTAAGCGCAAGGGCATCGCCCAGGTGCGATTATCCAATGGCTCTACCCACCTCGCTGAGATACACTGGTATGAAGCCGCCGGAATCGGCCGCAAGGAATTCAAAATCAAGAGCCTGCTCCGACCATCATGACCAAATCGCGAGGCAAGCAACTGGTGATCTGCGTCGACAATGAGGGCTACGAGGTGTCCCTCGAGAAGCGCAAGATCTATGTGTCGCTACGCGATCCCGCGGCCGAGAAACTCGACATGCTGCGGATCGTCGATGAATCCGGCGAAGACTACCTCTATCCGAAGACATTCTTTCGCGAGATCGCCCTCCCCCTCGCTGTGAAACGCGCCGTGCTGGCAGCCTAGCAGCTCCCTGACATCACCAGAGATATCAATGCCGATGAACTGCCTTGGTTCTCGCCTTGCCTTCGCGACGATTGCAGTCTGGTTCGCGCTCGCCTTTCCCGCCTCTGCCCAGTTCGCGCCGCCGCCGGCAAGGCCTGCCGCGCCCAAGGCAACCTCACCCTCGCCGCGCGCGGCGGCGTGCCACAAGGGGGAAGGCTTCGATCGTTTCCTCGCTGACGTGAAGAGCCAAGCGGTCGCCGCCGGCGTGTCGCAGCGAACGATCGCGGAGGCTTCGCCCTACCTCGTCTACGATCAGGGCATCGTCAACCGCGACCGCGGTCAGCGCGTGTTCGGCCAGCTCTTCACCGAATTCGCCGGCCGCATGGCCGCTCCTTATCGCATGCAGAACGGCCAACAGCACATCAAGCGGCACGCAGCGGCGTTCGCGCGCGCCGAAAAGGAATATGGCGTGCCGCCGGCGGTGATCGCCGCGTTCTGGGGCCTGGAGAGCGATTTCGGCGCCAACATGGGCAATCTGCCGACGCTGAAATCGCTGGTGTCGCTTGCGTATGATTGCCGCCGTTCCGAGATGTTCGTGAACGAGACCATCGCCGCGCTGAAGATCATCGACCGCGGCGATCTCACGCCAGGCGAGATGATCGGCTCCTGGGCCGGCGAACTCGGCCAGACCCAATTCCTGCCGACGCATTACGTCAACTACGCCGTCGACTATGACGGCGACGGAAGGCGCGACCTCCTGCGCAGCGAGGAGGACGTGATCGGCTCGACCGCGAACTACATCGCCAACGGCTTGAAATGGCGGCGCGGCGAGCCGTGGCTGGAAGAGATCAAGGTGCCCTCGAGCCTGCCATGGGAGCAGACCGATCTTAGCGTGCAGCTGCCGCGCGCGAAATGGGCGCAGCTCGGCGTCACCTATCCCGACGGCCGGCCGCTGCCGAACGACAATCTCGCAGCGTCCGTGCTGCTGCCGATGGGACGCAATGGGCCGGCCTTCATGGCCTATGCGAACTTCGCGGCTTACACGGAGTGGAATAGCTCGCTGATCTATTCGACGACCGCCGGCTATCTCGCCTCGCGCATTGCGGGCGCACCGCCGATGCGCAGACCTGCCGGGCCGGTCGCGCAACTGCCGTTCAACGAGCTCAAGGAATTGCAGCAATTGCTGGTGCGCGCCGGCTTCAATGTCGGCAAGGTCGACGGCGTGCTGGGCCAGCAGAGCCGCGCCGCCGTGAAGGCGATGCAGATCAAATATGGCCTGCCCGCCGATTCCTGGCCGACCGCAGAGCTTCTGGCCCGGATGCGCGGCGGCACCGCACAGGCACAACCCCAGGCGACGGTGCGGTAGAATTTTCGCACCGCACAAGCCCGTTTTCGCGATTGTATTATTCCATGAGCCTCCCATGTGAGTGGCTCAGGTTTTCTCCTGAGATTTCCCATCCTTTGAAGCGAGCATCACATGTCCTTCTATGACGCCGTCGTCCCCGCTTATTTGCAAATGCTGAACAGCCTGACCGGCCTGCTCACCAAGGCTGAGGCGCATTGCGCGGCCAAAAAGATCGACCCGAGCGTCCTGCTCGGCTCCCGCCTCTTCCCGGACATGCTGCCGCTGTCGAAGCAGATTCAGCTCGTCAGCGATTTTTCGGCCAAGGGTTGCGCACGTCTGACGCATACCGAGGTGCCATCGATGCCGGACACCGAAACCAGCTTCGCGGAATTGAAGCAGCGGCTGGCGAAGACCATCGACTTCGTGAAATCGTTCAAGCCAGAACAGTTCGAGGGCGCCGACAGCAAGGACGTCACCTTTCCGGCCGGACCCGACCGGACCATGACGCTGAAGGGCCAGCAATTCTTCAGCTCGGTCTCGCTGCCGAACTTCTATTTCCATGCCGCGACCGCGCACGGCATCCTGCGCCATAACGGCGTTGAAATCGGCAAGCGCGATTTCCTCGGTGTGAACTGATTTGCGCAATCGCACGGCAGCGGCAGCAAAAATTCGCTGCCGCTGCCGTGATTGCGCATGAATTATGCTGCGCGGGCGCTGCCGCGCAGCTCGCCTGCACTTTCCGTATGGCTCATCCCTTGCGCCTGATATCGCAATGCACAAGTGTTCCGGACCTCTTAACCCCTGGAAGCACCCTCAATGAGCCGTCCCACCAAATTGTTCGAGACCTACAAGCTCGGCCCGATCACGCTGGCCAACCGCCTGGTGATGGCGCCGCTGACGCGCAACCGCGCCGCGCCCGGCACCTTCGTCCCCTCGCCACTCGCCGCCGAGTATTACGGCCAGCGCGCCTCTGCGGGCCTCCTGATCACCGAAGCGAGCCAGGTCTCGCAGCAAGGCCAGGGCTATCAGGACACGCCAGGCATCTACTCCAGGGAGCAGGTCGCCGGCTGGCGCAAGGTCACCGACAAGGTGCATGAGCGCGGCGGCAAGATCTTCATCCAGCTCTGGCACGTCGGCCGCATCTCGCATGTCGATCTCCAGGCTGGTGGCGCGGCGCCGGTGGCGCCCAGCGCGATCCGCGCCAAGGGCAAGACCTTCGTCAACGGCACCTTCGCCGATGTCTCCGAGCCCCGCGCGCTCGAGCTCTCCGAGATTCCGGGGATCATCGACGACTTCAAGCGCGCCACGAAGAACGCGCTGGAGGCCGGCTTCGACGGCGTCGAGATCCACGGCGCCAACGGTTATCTGCTCGACCAGTTCGCCAAGGACGGCGCCAACAAGCGGACCGATTCCTATGGCGGCTCGATCGAGAACCGCGCGAAGCTGATGCTGGAAGTCTCGAAAGCCGTCGCGGCCGAAGCCGGCGCCGACCGTACCGGCATCCGCATCTCCCCGGTGACGCCTGCCAACGACATCTCCGATTCCAATCCGCAAGCGCTGTTCGATTACATCACCGACGGTCTCAACGCCTTGAAGCTCGTCTATCTCCACGTCGTCGAGGGTGCCACCGGCGGTCCGCGCGACTTCGCGCCGTTCGACTATGCATCCCTGCGCAAGCGCTTCTCGGGCGCATACATGGCCAACAATGGCTATGATTTCGATCTCGCGACCAAGGTGCTCGATGCGAACGCCGCCGATTTGATCGCCTTCGGCAAGCCGTTCATCTCCAACCCCGATCTGGTCGAACGCCTGAAGCAGGGTGCAGTGCTGAACGATTGGGATAAGAACACGTTCTACGGCGGCGGAGCCAAGGGTTACACGGACTACCCGACGCTGGCGGCCGAGCCGGCGGAATAATCCTCCCTTCTGCCTCGGAGAAACGCGAAGCAAAAAAGGCCGGGATCGTTCCCGGCCTTCGTTGTTGGATGCGACGAGCCCCGCGATATTGCCGCGTCCCGGCATCCTTGCTCTAATGCGGCGATGGATGACACCCAGACACTCGTTCGCCGCGCCACTGCAGCGGTCAATTCGGGCAAGCCCGACGAGGCGCAGCGTCTGTGCGAACAGGGCCTTGCCCGCGATCCCGGCGATCCGATGCTGCATCATCTGCTGGCGGCCGTGTTGTTCTCCAGAGGCGTCATCGGCCCGGCTCGCGCGCATATCGACGTCAGTCTTGCCAAGCGGCCGAACAACGCGCCGGCGCGGCTGCTGGCCGCCCGCATCGCGCGCAACGAAGGCCAGTTCGACACCGCGCTCGTCCATCTCGATGCCGCGATCGCAACCAGCCCACAGCGCGAGATGTTCATCGAGAAGGCCCGAACGCTCGACATGGCGGGGCTGAGAGATCAGGCACGCGGCGCCTGGCAGGCAATCCTCAAGGTCATCCCCGGTCATCAGGAAGCAACGGCGCAGCTGGGCCGGCTGGCCTGGGAGGATGGCGACCCCGCCACCGCTGCAAGCCTGCTCGCGCAGGCGACTGCGACCGACGCGCCGGCATCCGTCTGGTTCAATCTTGGTCTCGCGCGGCAGGATTTGCGTGACCACGATGGCGCGGCAAGAGCCTATCGCAAGGCGTTCGACCTCAAGCCCGACCATGCCGAGGCCGCGCTCAATCTCGGCATCGCCCTTCAGGAGACTGGAGACCTGGATGCCGCCATGGATGCGTTCGGCAAGGCCTATCGCCTGCGTCCGCAGCTGTTCGGCTCCATCGCAATGGCGTTGACCTCCGCCCCTCACGGGCGGCTGTGGCTCGACGAGGACGCGCTGCGGCGCGCGCTAGCGCGTTAAGCGTCCGCGCTTGGCGCGAAACTGTTTGCGGTAGACATTGGGCGCGGCCAGCACGTCGCCAACGACCTTCTCATAGGACTGCCGGTGCGCCGCGTCGAAGGGCTCGAACACGAGTTCGGGCGCCTGGCGCGGAACGGCAAAGCACTGCGCAATCGGCGTGCCTTTTTCCAGCACGCCTGAAAAATCAGGCTTGATCCAGACGGCTGGAAAATTGATCCCACCGTCGTGAAACCGGTCGGCGTCGACCAGGCCCGAGACGAGACGAAACGGCAGGTCGTCGCGGTTGACGGGATGCGTCGCGAATAGCGACCAGCCGGGCTCGAGCTCGATGGTCCAGAAACTGTTGAACTTGAGCGCGGATCGTCCATTCGAGAACGGCGCCGTGGCAAATTGCGCGACCGGATGGAAGCTGAGCGGCGCGCGCGGATGCCCCGCCGTCTCCGGTTCAGGGATGTCCCAATCCCACGAGAACTCGCCGCCCTCGATCCTGACGTCGCACGGCAGCGGAATCATGACCCCATAAGCCATCGCATCGACGAAGGGCGGACATTGCTTGACCGTGCGGATGTCGCGGCCGTGGATCTGCGAATGCGCGGTGGCAGGCATCGCCCGCAGCCAGTCCGGCAAGGCGCTGCGCGCCGGAAACGGGCGCACCAGATGATCGGCCAGCCTTGGATCGCAACGGAAAATCATGCGCATGGCGAAGTCTCGCGTCTGGGTCGGGGCCAGTTCAGATCACGGCCGCCGATAAGGCAAGAGGTCCACACGACAAAAGGCCGGGATTGCTCCCGGCCTCCTGTCTTCATGGATGGCCGGGACGATCCGGCCATGATGATACAAGCGAATTATTTCGCTTCGGCGCGCTTGGGCGGGGAGGCCGGCCACGACTTGATCAGCGTGTCGTAGTCGACGGTCTCGCCCTTCGGCTTCTCGTTCGCAAGCTTGCGCTGCGGAGCGATGTTGCCGTCCTTGGCCGACTTGTCGTACCAGAACTCAGCCGTCTTCTTCGGGTTGAGCTTCGGTCCGCAGGCGCCCTGCACGCCCGACTTCTCGAGACGCTCCATCACCGAATCCTGAGCGGCTGCGAGCGAGTCCATCGCGGCTTGCGGCGTCTTCGCACCGGACGACGCATCGCCGATGTTCTGCCACCACAGCTGAGCGAGCTTCGGATAATCGGGCACGTTGTTGCCGGTCGGGGTCCACTGCACGCGCGCGGGCGAGCGGTAGAACTCGATCAGGCCGCCGAGCTTCGGCGCACGTTCGGTGAACGACTTGTCCCAGATGTCGGATTCGCGGATGAAGGTCAGACCGACATGGCTCTTCTTCAGCGACACCGTCTTGGAGACGATGAACTGGAGATACAGCCAGGCAGCCTTGCGGCGGTCGACCGGGGTCGACTTCAGCAGGGTCGCCGATCCCACGTCCTGGTAGCCGAGCTTCATGCCGTCCTTCCAGTAGGCGCCGTGCGGCGACGGAGCCATACGCCACTTCGGCGTACCGTCCGCGTTCATCACGGGCAGGCCGGGCTTCACCATGTCGGCGGTGAAGGCGGTGTACCAGAAGATCTGCTGGGCGATGTTGCCCTGCGACGGCACCGGGCCCGATTCGGAGAAGGTCATGCCCTGAGCCTGCGGCGGGGCATACTTCTTCATCCAGTCGAGATACTTGACGATCGAGTAGACCGCCGCCGGGCCGTTGACGTCGCCGCCACGCTCGACTGACGAGCCGACCGGACGGCAGCCTTCCATGCGGATGCCCCATTCGTCGACCGGCAGGCCGTTCGGGATGCCCTTGTCACCGTTGCCGGCCATCGAGAGCCAGGCATCGGTGAAACGCCAACCGAGCGAGGGATCCTTCTTGCCGTAGTCCATGTGACCATAGACGCGGACGCCGTTGATTTCCTTGACATCGTTGGTGAAGAACTCGGCGATGTCCTCGTAAGCTGACCAGTTCACGGGAACGCCGAGATCGTAGCCGTACTTGGCCTTGAACTTGGCCTTGTAGTCCGGATTGGTAAACCAGTCGTACCGGAACCAATACAGGTTGGCGAACTGCTGGTCCGGCAGCTGGTAGAGGTGACCGTTCGGCGCGGTCGTGAACGACTTGCCGATGAAGTCGTTGACGTCGAGCATCGGGTCCGTGACGTCCTTGCCGTCCTTCGCCATCCAGTCGGTGAGGTCAACTGCCTGGCCGTAGCGGAAGTGCGTTCCGATGAAGTCGGAATCGTTGATCCAGCCATCATAGACGTTCTTGCCGGACTGCATCTGGGTCTGGATCTTCTCGACGACGTCACCTTCCTGGATGATGTCGTGCTTGACCTTGATGCCGGTGATCTCCTCGAACGCCTTCGCGAGCGTGCGGGATTCATATTCGTGCGTGGTCAGCGTCTCGGAGACGACGTTGATCTCCATGCCCTTGAAGGGTTCAGCGGCCTTGATGAACCACTGCATCTCCTTCAGCGCATCGTCCTTCGACAGGGTCGACGGCTGGAATTCGCTGTCGATCCACTTCTTGGCGGCGGCTTCGTCCGCGCGCGCCGGCGCGGCGATCGTCACTGAAGCCGCGATCAGCGCGATCGCGCTGGTCATGGTCAGAAGACTATCCTTGGTCGTTCGCAAGTGTCGCATTAAGTTTCCTCCGGTTGAAGCGACAAACTAAATCCAGGCCCGGGTAGACCCCGGATCTGCTCTTTCTCGCAGGCCTCAGACGGTGCGAAAGATCACCACGCCCGAGGCAAGCGAAATCACGGTTGCGAGCCACAGGCTCGTTATCTCAAATCCTTCCTCCCCGATCGGGACTGTCGCGATCGGATCGGTACCGACGACCCCGATCCACACCAGGTGGATGACGGCGGCCACGATCAGCGAGACGAACAGGCGGTCGCCGCGCGTGGTCGGGATACGCAGGATCCCAACGCGCTCGGCTTCAGGATAGGCCGCCGCGAGCCAGGTCATGACGGCCAATGTGCACGCCAGCGCCACGAAGAAAATCGCGGTCGGTAGCGTCCATGCCATCCATGCGATGGAGTCCATGAAAACCTCCTACACCCGGCCGAGCGCGAAGCCGCGCGCGATGTAGTTGCGGACGAACCAGATCACGAGTGCGCCCGGGATGATTGTGAGCACGCCGGCAGCTGCCAACAGTCCCCAGTCCATGCCGGCTGCCGAGACCGTGCGCGTCATGACCGCAGCGATCGGCTTGGCGTTGACCGAGGTCAGCGTCCGCGCCAGCAGCAGCTCGACCCAGGAAAACATGAAGCAGAAGAACGCGGCGACGCCGATACCGCTTGCGATCAGCGGCACCAGGATCTTGATGAAGAAGCGCGGGAACGAATAGCCGTCGAGGAAGGCGGTCTCGTCGATCTCGCGCGGCACGCCGGAGACGAATCCTTCGAGGATCCACACCGCCAGCGGGACATTGAAGATACAGTGCGCGAGCGCAACCGCCCACGGCGTATCGAACAGCCCGATCGCCGAATAGAGGTTGAAGAACGGCAGCGCGTAGACCGCGGCCGGCGCCATGCGGTTCGACAGCAGCCAGAAGAACAGATGCTTGTCGCCGAGGAAGCGGTAGCGCGAGAACGCATAGGCGGCAGGCAACGCCACCGAGATCGAGATGATGGTGTTGATGACGACGTATTCGAGCGAATTGATGTAGCCGGAATACCAGCTCTCGTCGGTAAAGATGCGCCTGTAGTGCTGCAGCGTCGGCGCATGCGGCCACAGCGTCATCGTCGAGATGATCTCGCCGTTGGTCTTGAAGCTCATGTTGACGAGCCAGTAGATCGGCAACATCAGGAAGATCAGGAACAGCCCCATGATGAGGCGGCGGCCTGGAATCGAGTGCATCAGACCACTCCTTCCTTTGGCTTGAGCACGGGCGCGGGTTTGAGCGCGGCCGACGGCTTGGGCTCCGCCGCCGGCTCCTTCTCCGCCTGGACCTTTCGTTCGACACCGGCATTGGTCATGACGGTGTAGAAGATCCAGCAAACGATCAGGATGATCAGGTTGTAGACCAGCGAGAGCGCGGCCGCCTTGCCGAGGTCGAACTGGCCGAGCGCGATCTTGACGAGCTCGATCGACACGAAGGTGGTCGAGTTGCCGGGGCCGCCGCCGGTGACGACGAACGGCTCGGTGTAGATCATGAAGCTGTCCATGAAGCGCAGCAGGACGGCAATCAGCAACACGCGATTCATCTTCGGCAACTGGATCGCCTTGAACACGGCCCAGCGCGAGGCGCCGTCGATCTGGGCGGCCTGGTAATAAGCCTCCGGGATCGACTTCAGGCCGGCATAGCAGAGCAGCGCGACGAGGCTCGTCCAGTGCCAGACGTCCATCACGATGACGGTGACCCAGGCATCGATGTCGTTGGAGACGTAATTATAGTCGAGCCCGATGTGGTTGAGGACATAGCCGAGCAGGCCGATGTCGGGCCGGCCGAAGATCTGCCAGATCGTGCCGACCACGTTCCACGGAATGAGCAGCGGCAGCGCGAGCGTGACGAGGCAGGCGGCGACGGTCCAGCCCTGACGCGGCATTGACAGCGCGATGACGATGCCGAGCGGCACCTCGATGGCGAGAATCACCAGCGAGAAGAACAGATTGCGGCCGAGCGAGGCCAGGAAGCGGCCGCCGAGATCGGTCGAGGGATCGAGCAGCTCCTTGAACCAGCCGACGCCGTTCCAGAAGAACTGGTTGTTGCCGAAGGTGTCCTGCATCGAATAGTTCACCACCGTCATCAGCGGCAGCACCGCCGAGAAAGCGACGACCAGGAACACCGGCAGCACCAGGAACCAGGCTTTTTGGTTGACGGTCTTGTCCATCAGGCGGCTCCCTCCACCAGAAGGCTGTCGGCATAGACGTGGATGTGCGCGGGATCGAATTTCAGCCCGGCATTGCCGTCGGAGCCGGCGAAAGCTGCCGGCGCACGTGCCGCGATCTTGGTCTCGCCCATGCGCACGCGCGCGAAGCGGATGCGGCCGAGGTCGTCGATACGCTCGATCTTGGCGCTGAGCAGGCCGGGCCCCGGCGCAACCGCGTCGACGAACTCCGGACGCACGCCGATCTCGATCTTGGCGCCTGCCGGAAGGTCGTCATAGCTGCGGTTCAGCGCGATGACATGGTCGCCGACCTTGGCTTCACGCCCCTTCACCTCAGCCGGCAGGATATTCATGCCAGGCGAGCCGATGAAATAGCCGACGAAAGTGTGCGCAGGCTTGTCGAACAGCTCAGCCGGCGTTCCGCTCTGCACCACGCGGCCGTCATGCATGACGACGACGGTGTCGGCGAAGGTCAGCGCTTCGGTCTGGTCGTGGGTGACGTAGATCATCGTGAGGTCGAGCTCGCGATGCAGCGCCTTGAGCTTGGAACGAAGCTGCCATTTCAATTCAGGGTCGATCACCGTCAGCGGTTCGTCGAACAGCACGGCGGCAACGTCGGAGCGGACGAGGCCGCGGCCCAGCGAAATCTTCTGCTTGGCGTCGGCGGTGAGCCGCGTCGCCTTGCGGTTCAGATAGGGTTCGAGGTCGAGAAGGCGGCCGATCTCGGCGACGCGCTTGTCGATCTCGGCCTTGGGCACGCCACGGTTCTTCAGCGGGAATGCCAGGTTCTGCCCCACCGTCATGGTGTCGTAGATCACCGGAAACTGGAACACCTGGGCGATGTTGCGCTTCTGGGTTGACAGCGGTGTGATGTCCTCGCCGTCGAACAGGATTTTACCTCTCGACGGCGTGATGATGCCGGAAATGACGTTGAGCAGCGTGGTCTTGCCGCAGCCGGACGGGCCGAGCAGCGCATAGGCGCCGCCCTGCCGCCAGGTCATGGTGACCGGCTTCAGCGCAAAGGTCTCCTGCGGCGCATCGTTGCCGCCGTAGGAATGGGCGAGATCGACGAGGTCAATGCGAGCCATGGCGCACCTCCCTCAAGAACCGGGCGCCGCGACGAGGCGATCAGCCGCGTCGAAGACGAAGACATCATTGGGATCGAGCACGGCGTCCAGGGTCTGGCCGGGCTCGAACTCGTGCACGCCGTGTAGCACCGCAACCCAGTTCGATCCGGCGCGGGTCAAATGCACGAAACTCTCCGAACCGGTGATCTCGGTCACCGTCACCGTGGCGTGGAAGGCGTGACGATCGGCCTCGCCATTGGCAAGTCCAAGCTGATGCGCGCGGAAGCCGACGCGATAGGCGCCGTCGGCGAGCGACGAATAGAGGCCCGAGGCCGGCGACGACGTGCCGCCGGCATATTGCACGGAGCCGTTCTTCTTCTCGATGCCGACGAGATTGAGCGGCGGATCGGAGAATACCTGGGCGACGCGCAGGGTCTGCGGCCGGCGGTAGACATTGGTGGTCTCGCCCATCTGGAGCGCCTGGCCTTCCCACATGCACACCGTGTTGCCGCCGAGCAGCAGCGCCTCGGTCGGCTCGGTGGTGGCATAAACGAAGATCGCGCCGGAGGCTTCGAAGATGCGCGGCAGCTCGGCGCGCAGCTCCTCACGCAGCTTGTAGTCGAGATTGGCGAGCGGCTCATCGAGCAGCACGAGATCGGCGTCCTTGACCAGCGCGCGCGCGATCGCAGCGCGCTGCTGCTGGCCGCCCGAGAGCTGCAGCGGCGTGCGCTTCAGGAACGGCTCGAGCCGCAGCAGTTTCGCGGCTTCCGCCACCCGCGTCTCGATCTCCTCGCGCGGCTTGCCCTGCACACGCAGGGGCGAAGCGATGTTCTCGTAGACCGTGAGCGAGGGATAGTTGATGAATTGCTGATAGACCATCGCAACCGAACGCTGGCGCACGTCGGCGCCGGTGACGTCCTTGCCGTTGACGAGCACCTTGCCCGTGCTCGGCTTGTCGAGACCGGCGAGCAGCCGCATGATCGAGGTCTTGCCCGACAGCGTCGGCCCGAGCAGCACGTTGAGCGTGCCGCTCTCCAGCGTCAGCGAAACGTCGCGGATGTGCTGGACCCCGTCGACGGTCCGGGTCACGTGATCGAGTGTCACGCTCATGAGCGTCCTCCTGCTTCGAGCAGTGGACTTTGCGATACGGCGTGGGTCCTGATCCAGTCGTCCAGGGACGCAATTTCGTCGGCAGATAGTCGCAGACCGAGCTTGGAGCGGCGCCAGACGATATCCTCGGCGGTCACCGCCCATTCATTGGTCATCAGGTAGCGAACCTCGCGTTCCGTCAGTGTTGCGCCAAAGGCCTGGCCGAGATCGGCGGCCGACTTGGCGTCGCCAAGCAGTTTGATGGCGCGGGTGCCGTAGGCGCGTGCGAGCCGCCGCGCATGCTCATGGCTCAGGAAAGGGTAGCCGCGCTGGAGCTCGGCGATCAAGCCATCGACGGCCGATACGTCCATGTCGCCGCCGGGCAGCGGCCATTTGCCGGTCCAGCCCTCGCGCGCTTTCGCACTGCGAAGATAGGGGGCGAGCCGTTCCAGCGCCTCTTCGGCAAGACGGCGATAGGTGGTGATCTTGCCGCCATAGATCGACAGCAGCGGCACCCCGCCCGGCGTGTCGAGCTCGAACACGTAATCGCGGGTCGCGGCCTTGGCCTCGCTGGCGCCGTCGTCATAAAGCGGCCGTACGCCGGAATAGGTCCAGACCACGTCCTCTGATGTCACCGGCTTGGCGAGATATTCGCTGGCGGCCGCGCAGAGATAGTGGATCTCCTCCGGCGTCGCCTTCACCTTGGAAGGGTCGCCGTCATAGTCGCGATCGGTAGTGCCGATCAGCGTGAAGTCGTCCTGATAGGGAATGACGAAGATGATGCGACCGTCGGCGTTCTGGAACATGTAGGCGCGGTCGTGGTCATAGAGCTTCTTGACCACGATGTGCGAGCCCTGCACCAGGCGCACCTTTGCTTTGGCATTGACGCCGGCGCCGCGGCCGAGCACGTCCTCGACCCAGGGACCGCCGGCATTGACCAGCGCGCGGGCTTGGATCTGTGTGCGCGCACCGGTGAGGGTGTCGACCATGCTGACGGTCCAGACGCCGTCGGACTGCTTGATATCCGTCGCGCGGGTGCGGGTGCGGATCTCCGCACCCTTGTCGGCGGCATCGCGCGCATTGAGCACGACGAGGCGGGCATCATCGACGAAGCAGTCGGAATATTCGAACGCGCGGGCATAGCGATTCGGGATCAGCGGCTTGCCGACCTCGTCGCGCCTGAGATCGAGCGAGCGGGTCGCCGGTAGCAAATGACGGCCGCCGATGTGATCGTAGAGAAAGAGGCCGAGGCGCAGCAGCCAAGCCGGGCGCAGGCCGGCGTGATGCGGCAAAACGAAACGCAGGGGGCGGATGATGTGGGGCGCGATGCCCCAGAGAATCTCGCGCTCGATCAGCGCCTCGCGGACCAGCCGGAACTCGTAATATTCGAGATAGCGCAGGCCGCCATGCACCAGCTTGGTCGACCAGGACGACGTCCCGCTCGCCAAATCGTTCATTTCGCACAGGAAAACAGTGTTGCCGCGGCCGACCGCGTCCCGCGCGATGCCGCAACCGTTAACACCGCCTCCAATGATGGCGAGGTCGAAAATACGCTCCAACAGACGCATCCCCCGAAAACCGCCCGTTCAGTCGCGCGGCTACTTTCGTTTTTGATTAGATCACACCGGAAAACGAAAGCAAGATGAAAGAGAGACGAAAGGAAGCGAAAGTGGAACTTTTTGTGGGGCAATTCGCCGTCCAAATGGGCATCTCGGATGGCGACGCGAAGCGCAGCCTTACGCTTGAATAGACACTTCAGGGGCTATATAGTCAAAATAGTCAGATAGGTTCTCGTTAACATGACGGATCACAGCTC
Organism: Bradyrhizobium sp. Ghvi; assembly: GCF_900115265.1. GTDB lineage: Bacteria > Pseudomonadota > Alphaproteobacteria > Rhizobiales > Xanthobacteraceae > Bradyrhizobium. Next base: position 294,475 of record NZ_FOVU01000007.1, read on the forward strand.
CGTTCCCGGCCCACAACCCACCGACACATGGACGCTTGCCAACGCCAAGGCACGCCTGTCTGAAGTGATCGACCGCGCCCAGACTGGCCCCCAGATCATCACCCGTCACGGCAGGCCGAACGCCGTAATCGTGTCCGCCGAAGAATGGGCGCGAAAGACTGCGCGCAAAGGCACGCTCGCTGAATTCCTGCTGGCCTCACCACTGCGCGGCGCCGATCTCGAACTTGAACGCGTACAGGACGAACCACGCGACGAGATGCCGTGAACCTGCTTCTCGACACCAATGTGCTCTCGGAGGTTCAGCGCCCGGCACCTTCTCCGAAAGTGTTGGCCTGGCTCGACACGGTCGATGAGGATCGCGCTTTCATCAGCGTCACGTCCATCGCCGAGCTTCGCCGCGGGATTGCATTGCTCGATGACGGCCGTCGGCGGACGGCGCTGACCGCCTGGCTCACCCACGATCTACCGGCCCGGTTTGCAGAGCGCATCCTGCCGATCGATCACGCGGTGGCTGAGCGCTGGGGCGATCTGATGGCACAGAGCCGCCGCAGCGGCATTGCATTGTCAGTGATGGACGGGTTCTTCGCGGCAACCGCGCTGGCGCACACTCTCACACTCGTCACACGCAACGTGAAGGGTTTTACGCCATTCGGCGTGCCGCTGCTCAACCCGTGGGACGGCGCCTAGTCTTTTATCGCAGCCGCACCACTGGCGCGGCTTCCGGCGCGGTATCCTGCGCCTCGGCCTGGGTCTCGTCGACGTCGGCGCCCTTCGGCATCGCCTCCACCACTTCGATGCCCTTGCTGTGGCAAATGGTGGCGAGGCGCTCGGGCAGCTCCTGATCGGTCACGAAGGTCTGGATCTGCGTCATATGCGCGATCCGGACTGGCGCGCTGCGGCGAAGCTTCGTGGAATCAGCGACCAGCATCACGCTGCGGGCATTGGCGATGATGGCCTGCGCCACCTGCACCTCGCGATAGTCGAAGTCGAGCAGCGCGCCTTCCTCGTCGATCGCGGACGCGCCGATGATGGCGTAGTCGACCTTGAACTGACCGATCAACTGTGTCGCGGTCGAGCCGACCACGGCACCGTCAGCGCGCCGCACCGTGCCGCCGGCCACCACCACCTCGATGCGGGGGTGGCGGTAGAGCAGCATGGCGACGTTGAGATTGTTGGTGATGACCAACAAATCCTCATGCGAGGTCAGCGCGCTCGCGACCTCTTCCGTCGTGGTGCCGATATTGATGAAGAGCGAGCAGCCGTTCGGGATCAGCGAGGCGGCGGCAGCCCCAATCGCCTTCTTCTCGTCGGCGGCGACGAAGCGGCGGGCCTCGTAGGCGAGGTTTTCAACACCGGAGGCGATGATGGCGCCGCCATGGATGCGGGTCAGCGAGCGGCGCTCACAGAGATCATTGAGGTCCTTGCGGATGGTCTGCGCCGAGACTTCGAAGCGCCGCGCCAGCTCCTCCACCATGACGCGGCCGGAAGCGCGGGCGATGTTGAGGATTTCAGCTTGGCGATGGGTCAATCCGGTCACGGCAACGGCCTCAAATCAGAACGATACATGGTGCGGCTTCTCGCCCGCGCGGTCAATGCGGATGCCGATCACGGTTAATGGATGGGTGCCCCTCACCATGCCATCGCGCGCGCGAGCCGCGCGAGCAGTTCGGGATCGTCAAAGGCGCTGGCTGAGGCGACGGCGCCTGCGCCAACGAGGTCAGCATCGCTAAGGCTGGTCCGGATACCGATGGTCGCAATCCCGGCGGCGGTGGCCGACTGCACGCCCGAGCGGGAATCCTCGAACGCGATCGAGGCGGCCGCGCTGGCGCCAACGAAGCGCAGCCCCTCCTGATAGGGCAGCGGATGCGGCTTGCCGTGCGGCAGCTCCTCGCCGATCACGAGCGCCTTGAAACGATCCGTGATGCCGAGGCCGGACAGCAGCAACTCGGCATTGAGACGCGGCGCGTTGGTGACGGCGACCATGGGAATGCCGGCCTCGTCTGCGCGGTCGAGCAGCGCCATCAGGCCCGGCAGCGGTTCGATCTGCCCCGCAACCAGGTTGCGAAACACTTCTTCCTTCTCGTCGAGGATCGCGGCACGCCGCTCCAATGTCTCGTCGGACAGAAAGCGCTCCCCGATCGACACATTCGCAAAGCCTTGCAGCTCCCTGGAGAAGCGCGCGTGGTCGAAAACATGGCCGCGCGGACCGAGCACCTGGTTGAACGCCTTCAGGTGCAGCGGGTCAGTGTTGGCGAGCGTGCCGTCGATGTCGAACAGCAACGCCCTGCCCAGGCCCCGGATCATGTCGTGTTCCCTCTCGCGCTCGGCGCAATGATGCGCGAGACGTATCAATTCGCGCGGGGTGACGCAATGCGGCCCATTGCGGGACGTGACACTCGACAAAGTCGAATGCTGCTGCAACAGTGGCCGCAAGATCAAGAACGGAGGATACGATGACACTCAATCGCGATCATGCAGCCGACCATGAGGCGGTGGCAAAAAACGTCGAGGCCTTTCGCCTCGCCCAGATCGCGGCCGATCAAAAGGCGCTCAGCGCGCTGTGCGCGGACGATCTGAGCTACAGCCATTCCAACGGCTTCCTCGAGGACAAGGAAGCCTTCGTCGCCAATGCCACAGACGGCAAGACGAAATTCCTGTCGATTGCGTACGAGGATCCGACCATCAAGATCGTCGGCCCTGCCGCGATCGTGCGCTTCCACTGGATGGCCGAGATGATGACCGACGGAAAGAAAGTGGCAAACAGCCTCCACATCCTGATGAACTGGCAGAAGCAGGGCGACGAGTGGAAGCTGTTGTCGCGCTCCGCGACGAAGTTGTGATCGACAGTGTCATTCCGGGACGCGCCAGGCGCGGGCCCGGAATCCATTGATCGGCAGTTTTCTGCAGCAAAATGGATACCGGGCTCGCGCTTCGCACGCCCCGGAATGACCGCGGCTGTTACGCCGCCTCCTTCACGTCGCCGTTCACCAGCTTGCGCGCAGCGCGCTCGGCTTCGCGGGCGTTGCGAAAGAGCTGGCCTTCAAGACGATTGAATTGCTGGGATGAGGCGAAGAAGCGGTAGCCTCCCTGACCGCGGACCACGATGCCCGCGGTCTCTGAATTCACTTCGATGATGTAGCTGTCCGGCATGTCCCGTGGATTCCTCAGTGCGGGCAAATAACGGCCAGTCTGCCCAAAGGTTCCTGAGGGCAAATCAACCGGTTTCGACCCCGAATCGACGCGCTATTGAGTACGCCGGGACCTCATCCGTTTTATGACCCGTTGTTGGCGAAGACGCGACGCGTGGACTCATCGTCGCCGCACATCTTGCCGAGATGGGACAGAGTGCCGCGCGCGATCAGGTCGCGATCGGCGCGGCGGCCGAACGCACCTCTTGCGGTCGACCATGCTCGTCGATCGAGACGTAGGTAAAATTTCCATCGGTGACGAGGAACGGATGCTCTTCCCCGCGCCGCAGCGCCCAGGCTTCCAAATGCACTGTCATCGAGGTGCGGCCGACCCGCACGAGATTGGCGTAAACCGAGACGAGATCACCGACATAGACGGCTTTGCGAAAATTCATTGCCTCGATCGCAACCGTCACAGTGCGCGACTTCGCGACCTTTGATGCAAACACGCCGCCGCCGACGTCCATCTGGCTGAGCAGCCAGCCGCCAAAGATATCGCCATTGGCGTTGGTGTCTGCGGGCATCGCGAGCGTGCGGATGCAGAGATCGCCGCTCGGCTCGATGTCGGACTTTTCGCTCATGCTTCTCTCACTTGAAATTGTCCCAGCCCGGATCGGGCGCGAAACGCTCGCCGAATCGATCGGCCAACGCGCGCAAGGTCGATACGACATTCTCCACGCCGCGTGCACGCGCATGGTTCAGGGGACCGCCGCGGAACGGCGCGTAGCCGGTGCCGAAGATCATGGCGCCATCCACCGCATCGGCATCGTCAACGATGCCTTCGCGCAGAGCCGCGACGCAGACATTGGACATCGGCAGCACCAGGCGGTCGATCATCTGGTCGGTGACACCAGGACCGGTCTCGGGCAGCGGCGCCTTCTGCGCCTTGCCGTCCTTCCAGGTGTAAAAGCCCTTGCCGGTCTTGCGGCCGAGTTCGCCCCTTGCGACCTTTTCGCGCAACCAGGCCGGCGTGGGCGGCAGCAGGTCACCGAACTTGGTGCGCAGCATGTCGCCGACGTCGAGGCAGATGTCGAGACCGACCTGATCGGCCAGCTCGATCGGCCCCATCGGCATGCCGAACTGCTCGGCCGCAGCGTCGATCAGACGCTGGTCGGTCTTCTCGTCCAGCATCACCATCGCCTCAAGCATGTAGGGCGTCAGCGCGCGGTTGACGAGGAAGCCCGGCGAGCTCTTCACCGATAGCGGCAAACGGTCGATCGCGCCGACGAAGGCGAGCGCTTGTTTCAGCACCTGCGGATCGTTGCCATCATGGCTGACGACCTCAACCAGCTGCAGCCGCGACACCGGATTGAAGAAGTGCAGGCCGACGAGGCGCTCCGGCCGCGTCAGGGTCGTGCGCAGATCCTGCAGCGGAATGCTCGATGTGTTGGTGGCGAGGATCGCCGCCGGCTTCATCCGCGGCTCGAGGCTGGCATAGACCTTCTGCTTCAGGTCGAGCTTTTCCGGCACCGCCTCGATAATGAGATCGGCATTGCGAACGCCCTCGCCGTCCATGTCCGGGATGAGGCGATCGAGCGCATCGCGCACCTCGGTCGGCTTGCGAATGATCTTACTGTAGAGATCGGCGGCGCGCTTGATCGCGCCCGCGATCGGCGCGGCCTTCATATCGGCGAGCGAGACGCGCAGTCCCTGCCCGGCTACCCAAGCCGCTATGTCGCCGCCCATGGCGCCGGCGCCGATGACATGGACGTGCCTGATCGTGTTGCCGGAGCCTGCGGCCTTCTTCATCTGTTCGCGCAGGAAGAACACGCGGATCAGATTTTGCGCGGTCGGGGTCACCATCAATTTGGCGAACGACGTCTGCTCCGCCTTCAGCATCGCAGCCTTGCTGCCACCATGCGTTTCCCAGAGATCGATCAGCGCGTAAGGTGCCGGATAATTCCGGCGCGGCGCAGCCTTCGCCGCCTCGCTTCGCATGCGCTTGGCAAGCAGCCCGCGCACCGGGCCGAGATTGGCCGCGCGTGCGAGCAGCCCGGGCTTGGCCCGCTTCAGGCGGCCGAACAGCACGTCCTTCACGGCATTGCGGACGTGGCGCTCCTGCGTCACGGTGTCGACGAGGCCGAGCGCTTTGGCGCGTCGCGCGTCGATGGTGCGCCCGGTCAGCATCAGGGACATCGACTGGGTCGGATTGACCAGCGCGGTGAAGCGCGCGGTGCCGCCGAGCCCGGGATGCAGGCCCAGCATCACCTCCGGGAAGCCGAAGCGCGCGCCATCGATGGCGATGCGCGACTGGCAGGCCAGCGCGACTTCGAGCCCGCCGCCGAGGCAGAAGCCGTGGATGACCGCGACCGTCGGCAGCTTCAACGCTTCCAAATGGTCGACCACCGCATGCGCGGCGCGGATGCGTGTCTCCACCATCTCGGCGTCGCTCGCGCCGCGGAATTCGTTGACGTCGGCGCCGGCGATGAAGCCGGACGGTTTTGCGGAGCGGATCACGACGCCTGCAGGCCGCTCGGTCTCGATCGCCGCAAGCACGGCATCAAATTCCTCCATCACGTCGGAGGATAGCGTATTGGCGCTGGCATCGGCGCGATCGAACAGCAGCCACGCGACGCCGTCGGCATCGCGCGTCAGCTTGAAGTGCCGGTAGGGACCATCGGCTGCGGGTGGGGGCCCGAGCGAGAGCACGCGGTCGCCGAGCGCGGTCATGATCCTTGAATCCATGTCACACCGCCTCGATCAGCATGGCACCGCCGAGCCCGCCGCCGATGCACTCGGTGGCAATCCCGCGCCGCGTGCCGAGCCGCTTCATCGCGTTGACGAGATGCAGCACGATGCGATTGCCTGACGTACCGACGGGATGACCGAGCGAGATCGCGCCGCCGTCGACATTGAGCTTTTCGCGCTCGACCTCGCCGGCTGGGCCGTCGAGCCCCAAAATCTCGCGGCAGAACTTTTCGTCGTTCCAGGCGGCGAGGCAGCCGAGCACCTGGGTGGCAAAAGCCTCGTTCAGCTCCCAGGTCTCGACGTCCTTGATGGTGAGATCGTTGCGCTGAAGCAGCGGCGTGACTGACATGACGGGGCCGAGTCCCATGATGCTGGGATCGAGCGCAGCCCAATTGCTGTCGACGATCGCAGCCTTCGGCGTCAGCTTGTGCTTGGCCACCGCGGCGTCGGAGGCGAGGATCACCCAGGAGGCACCGTCGGTGATCTGCGAGGAATTTCCGGCCGTGACCTGCCCCCAGGGACGCTCGAACACCGGCCGGAGTTTTGCCAGCGACTCGGCCGTCGAATCCGGCCGCACGCCGTCGTCATGGTCGAAGAATTTTCCGTCGCGGGAGAACGCCGTCTCGACCTCGCCTTTCAGAAAGCCCTCGGCTTGCGCGTGCGCAAGACGGCGATGGCTCTCGGCCGCGTAGGCGTCGGATTGCGCGCGGGTGATGCCGAAGAGATGGCCGACCACCTCCGCGGTCTGGCCCATGTTCAATTCGGTGACGGGATCGGTCAGTCCTCGCTCGAGCCCAATGATCGGCTTGAGATCGCGCGGCCGCAGCTTGAACGCGGCGGCGAGTTTCGCGGCCACGCCCTTGGCAGTGGCAAGGCCGGCAAACCAGCGCACGCCGGAATTCGGCCAGACCAGCGGCGCGTGGCTCAGCGCCTCGGTGCCGCCGGCCAGGATCATATCGGCATGACCTTCGCGAAGGTACCGATAAGCGGTATCGATCGACTGCATGCCGGAGCCGCAATTGATCTGCACGGTAAAGGCGACCATATCCTCGCCCATACCGAGCCGGAGCGCGGCGACGCGGGCCGGGTTCATCTCGTCCGCGATGACGTTGACGCAGCCGAGAATGACCTGATCGAAATCATCAGGCGAAAACGGTTGACGCGCCAGCAGCGGCCGTCCGCATTGCACGGCCAGATCGACCGGCGTGAATGGCCCCGGTCCCGAGCGTGCCTTCAAGAACGGCGTACGGCTGCCGTCGACGATGAAAACCGGTCGTGCCATTAGCCTGCCGCCCTCTGTTCACCGAGCTCCTGGAAGAACTGATGCACGTCGCCGGATTTCTTGTAAATCGGCGACAGCGCTTCCGGCGGAAAATCGTCGACCTCGATGACCTTTGCAACGGCTTCCTGAGACGCAGCCAGCTGCTCGCCTTCGGCCTGCGTGATCACCCCCTTGGTGACGGCGTCCTTCCAATTGCGGATATGCGCGGCACGCATCCGCCTGGCGATGGCGTCGGTCGCTGCTACCAGCTTGAACGCGCGCTCAAGCCGCGCAAAGCCGCTGTCGTCGTCGACATAAGCGAGATCCGGCGTCAGCCGCTCGCGCGCCGGCGATGGCTCGAGCACGAGGCTTGCGCATTGGTGCACCACGCGATCGGACGGGCCGAGCACGCGGGCGCCGAAGGGCTGCACCACGAGCTTGAGGAAGCCGGCAACAAATCGATTGGGCAGATTGGCTAGGATTTCAGCCAGCCTGATCTCGATGGTCTTGAAGCCGGTCGCCATGCACCATTCCAGCGCGGCAAAATCCTCTTTCTGCCGGCCCTCGTCCTGCCAGCGCTTGAGCGCCGCCGAGAGCAAATACAGTTCGGACAGGATGTCGCCGAAGCGCGCCGACAGCATTTCCTTGCGCTTGAGCGCGCCGCCGAGCGTGAGCAGCGCCATGTCAGCGCAGAGCGCGAACGCCGCGGAGTAACGCGAGAGCTGGCGATAGAATGGCGTGGCCTCGCCCGCGTCGGGCGTCAGGGCGAAGGCGCCAAAGGTCCAGCTCCGGCCGAAGGCCCGGAACAGCGTCCGGAAGCTGTGGCCGACATGTTTCCAGAACGCCCTGTCAAAGGCCGAGAGCCCGCGCTCGCGGTCGGTATCCGCGAGCGCGTTCATCTCGTCGAGCAGGTAAGGATGCGCGCGGATCGCGCCCTGCCCGAACACGATGAGATTGCGGGTGAGGATGTTGGCGCCCTCGACAGTGATGCCGACGGGCACGGCGCGGTGCAGATTGCCGAGATAGTTTTGCGGACCATCGATCACGGCCTTGCCGCCATGGATGTCCATGGCGTCGTCGATCGCGATGCGCATCCGCTCCGTCGCGTGCAGCTTCATGATACCCGAGATCACGGCGGGATGAATGCCGGCGTTGAGCGCCGCGCAGGTGAGCCTTCGAGCGGCGTCGAGCTGATAGGCGGTGGCGACGATGCGGGCGAGCGGCTCCTCGACGCCCTCGAATTTCGAGATGGAGATGCCGAACTGCTCGCGGATGCGGGCGTAGGCGCCGGTGGTGCGCGCGGCATAGGCGGCACCGGCAGCGGAGAGTGATGGCAGCGAGATGCCGCGGCCGGCAGCAAGCGCCGTCATCAGCATCCTCCAGCCCTGCCCCAGCCTCTCCTTGCCACCGATCACATAGTCGAGCGGGATGAAGACGTCGCGGCCCCAGTTCGGGCCATTCTGGAAAACTTGCATCGACGGCAGATGGCGATGGCCGATCTCGACGCCAGGGAGATTGGTCGGGATCAACGCCACGGTGATACCGAGGTCTTCCCTGTCGCCGACGAGATGATCGGGATCATAGGCCTTGAAGGCGAGGCCAAGCAGCGTCGCGATAGGACCGAGCGTGATGTAGCGCTTGTGCCAGTTGAGCCGGAGGCCTATGACCTCACGCCCCTCGAAATCGCCTTTGCAGATGATGCCAGTGTCGACCATCGACGCGGCATCGGAGCCCGCTTCCGGGCTGGTGAGGCCGAAACAGGGAATGTCGCGGCCGTCGGCGAGACGCGGCAGCCAGCGTTCCTGCTGCTCTTTCGTTCCAAAGCGTACCAAAAGCTCGCCGGGTCCGAGCGAGTTCGGCACCATCACAGTGACGGCCGCGGCGATCGAGCGTGTCGAGATTTTTCGGACGACTTCCGAATGCGCATAGGGCGAGAAACCGAGACCGCCAAACTCTTTCGGGATGATCATGCCGAAGAATCTTTCGCGCTTGATGAAGTGCCAAACGTCCAACGGCAGATCGCGCAAATCCCAAAAGATCTTCCACTCGTCGAGCATGGCGCAGAGCTCGTCGACGGGTCCATGGAGGAAAGCCTGCTCTTCGTCCGTCAGCTTGGCCTGCGGCACCTTCAGCAGCTTCGACCAGTCGGGATTGCCGGTGAAGAGATCGGCATCCCACCAGACGTCCCCGGCCTCCAGCGCCTCGCGCTCGGTGTCGGACATCGCCGGCAGCACGCCGCGTGCGAGAGCGAAGATCGGCTTGGTGATGGTGTCGCGGCGGAAGCTCATGGCAGACCTCTTGCATCGGCGCGGTCGCGGGCATCTTAGCGGAAAGTGGCCGGCTGAAGTGAACACTTCACGGGCAAAATCATGCCGAATTGACGCGGCTGTGCGGTCGCCCCGGCGACCATAACGACCGGGGCGTGCTGGCAGTTCCGGGAGGGGAATGATGGCACATGTCTTCGCCGTCATTCCGGGGCACGCGAAGCGTGAGCTTTGGTGCGCAATTGCGCGCCAGAGAATCCATCGTGCCGCAACGTTGGTTGATGAATGGATTCCGGGCTCGCGACGGCGCGCCCCGGAATGGCGGCGGACAGAGCTTGACCGGCCTAATCCGGCCGGACCATCTCGAACATGTTTTCCGGCTTGATCTCGAAATAGTCGCCGCGGCGGCCGGCGCGCGTGATCGGGCGGGCGGCGGCGGTCTGGTAGACGCCGTCCTTGATCATGGCCTTGTCGATATGGACGGCGACGACCTCGCCGAGCGTCAGCCAGCCATCGGCTTGCCTGCCGTCGGCGCCCTTGAGGCGGATGATGTCGGAGACCTTGCATTCGAACGCGACCGGGCTCTCGCCCACGCGCGGCACGTTGACGAGCTTGCCGGGCACGGCGGTCAGCCCCGCGATCTCGAACTCGTCGACCTCGGGCGCAACATGCGCCGCGGTCGCGTTCATGTGCTTGGCGAGATCCATGGTGGCGAGATTCCAGACGAATTCGCCGGTCTGCTGGATGTTCTCGACCGTATCCTTCCAGTTGGTGGAGGAGAAGCCGATGATCGGCGGCACGTAAGCGAACGCGTTGAAGAAGCTGTACGGCGCAAGGTTGACGTGACCCTTGACGTCGCGCGAGGAGATCCAGCCGATCGGCCGCGGGGCGATGATGGCATTGAACGGATCGTGCTTGAGGCCATGGCCCTTGGCGGGCTCATAGAAGTACAGGTCCTTGTCGGTCACGCGCTGCTTCTCCGCTTTCCGTCATTCCGGGGCGGTCCGTAGGACCGAACCCGGAATCTCGAGATTCCGGGTTGCGCTGCGCGCGCCCCGGAATGACGGCAGGTGCTTATAGGGGGAAACGTCCTACGCCGTCAGTGGCGCGGCGACAGACCCGCGATGACGAAATCGATCATCTGGTCGATGGTCGGACCCGGCTTGGTGGCGCACTGGGCGATCATCTGGGGGTGGAAGAAACGCATCATGGCCGTGCAGGCACACAGTGAAGCCAGCTGAAGGTCGGGGGCCTCGAACTCGCCGGAGGCCACACCCTGGGCGATCATCTGGCCGACCACACCGGCGATGCACTCCATATGGTTGACGCAGACCTCCCAGTCCTCCTGCATCGCGATCTCGACCATCTCGTGCAGCTTGTTTTCGCCGACATAGCGCTCGGTGTTCATGCGATGGACGGTGGTGAGCAATTCGCGGAAGCGCTCCTTGACCGGACCGGGCTTCGCCACGATCCGCTGCGCCTCGAGCTCGACTTCGCCCATCAGGCTCCGCGCCACCGCCTGGTGAATCGCCTTCTTAGATTCGAAGAAGCGATAGACGTTGGCGGGGCTCATCCGCAGCTCTTTGGCGATGTCTCCGACCGTGGTCTTCTGATAGCCGATCAGGCGGAACAGCCGCTCGGCCACCTCGAGGATACGCTCCCGGGTGTCGCCTTCGATATGTTCCGAAATCAGGGCCATCAATCAGGACTCGCTCACCAGCACTTCATCTCACTTATTCAGCCGCCTCAGCAAGCGGAATTGCGTGCTCGTCATCGCTCCCATGCTGCGACGCGGCAGGCTGTTCGGGGGTACCGGCCTCATCCAGGCTCTTGCGGAACCAGAGAGCGTAGAGGCCCGGCAGGTACAGCAGCGTCAGGAATGTCGCCACGAACAAGCCGCCCATGATGGTGATCGCCATCGGGCCCCAGAAGGCCGAGCGCGACAGCGGGATCATGGCGAGGATGGCGGCCAGCGCCGTCAGCACCACCGGACGGGCGCGACGGACAGTCGCCTCCACGATGGCCTCCCGGCGCGTCAGGCCATGAGACACGTCGGTCTCGATCTGGTCGACCAGGATGACCGTGTTGCGCATGATCATGCCCGCGAGCGCGATCAGGCCGAGCAGCGCCACGAAGCCGAACGGGGCATTGGCGACGTTGAGGCCGAACGAGGCGCCGACGATGCCGAGCGGCGCGGTCAGGAACACCAGGAACAGCCGCGAGAAGCTCTGCAGCTGAATCATCAGCAGTGTGAGCATCACCATGACCATCACCGGGAAGAGGACGAAGATCGAGGCATTGCCCTTGGCCGACTCCTCGAACGCACCACCCGCTTCGATGCGGTAGGCCGGCTCGAGGTAGTCCTTGATCTGCTGCAGCTTCGGCGTGATCTGGTTGGTGACGTCAGGGGCCTGCACGCCGTCGACGACGTCGGAGCGCACGGTGATCGCCATGTCGCGATTGCGCCGCCACATGATCGGCTCCTCGTGGGAATATTCGATTCTGGCGATCTGCTGCAGCGGCACGGCCACGCCATTCTTCGAGGTGATGGTGAGATCGCCGACACCGCCGAGGTCGAGGCGTTCGGACGGGATCGCGCGGGCGACCACGGCGACCTTCTCGATGCCATCACGCACGGTCGTCACCTGCGCGCCTGAGATCAGCATCGACAGCGCCTGCGAGACGTCCTGGGGCGTGAGCCCCATCGCACGCGCACGATCCTGGTCGACGACGAGCTTGAGATAGGGCGACTGCTCGTTCCAGTCGAGCTGGACGTCCTTGACGTTCTTGTTCTGCCGCATGACGTCGCGGACCTGATAGGCGATCTCGCGCACCTTGTTGGCGTCGGGGCCGATCACGCGGAACTGGACGGGAAAGCCGACCGGCGGACCGAAGTTGAAGCGGTCGACGCGGACGCGCGCCTCGGTCAGCATGCCGTCGGCAACCGCGCCCTCGATCTTGGCCTTGACCCGCTCGCGCGCCTCGACGCCCTTGGCGACGATGACGATCTCGGCAAAGGCCTCGTTCGGAAGCTGCGGGTTGAGGCCGAGCCAGAAGCGCGGCGAGCCCTGGCCGACATAGGAGGTATAGGTCTCGATGTCCTTGTCGTCCTTCAGCAGCGTCTCGGCCTGCTTCACCGCCTTTTCGGTGACGTTGAAGGCGGTGCCCTCGGGCAGGCGCAGCTGCAGGAACAGCTCGGGTCGCTCCGACAGCGGGAAGAACTGCTGCTGAACATGGCCGAAGCCGACGACGGAGGCGACGAAGACGGCGACGGTCGCGGCCACCACCGTGATGCGGTGATTGACGCACCATTGCACGATCGCGCGCAAACCCTTGTACATGCGGGTCTCGTAGACCGCGTGCGGATCGTGGTTGTGGTGCACCTTTATCTCAGGCAGCAGCTTGACGCCGATATAGGGCGTGAAGATCACCGCCACGAACCACGAGGCGACCAGCGCGATCGCCACGATCCAGAAGATGCTGCCTGCATATTCGCCGACCGCCGAATTGGCAAAGCCGATGGGGAGGAAGCCAGCGGCCGTAACCAGCGTCCCCGTGAGCATCGGAAACGCAGTTGATTCCCAGGCAAAGGACGCAGCGCGCATGCGGTCCCAGCCCTGCTCCATCTTCACCACCATCATCTCGACCGCGATGATGGCGTCGTCGACGAGCAGGCCGAGCGCGATGATCAGCGCGCCGAGCGTGATGCGGTGCAGGTCGAGCGACATCGTGTTCATGACGATGAAGACGATGCCGAGCACCAGGGGCACGGACAGCGCGACCACGATGCCGGTGCGCCAGCCCAGCGCCAGGAACGAGACGAACAGCACGATCACCAGCGCTTCCATGAAGGAATGCACGAACTCGCCGACGGCGTGCTCGACCACTTTGGGCTGGTCGGCGATCATTTTGAAGTCGATGCCCTGCGGCACGGCTTTCATGAAGTCGTCCGTCGCCTTCTCGACGTCCTTGCCGAGCTCGAGGATATTGGCGCCCTTGGCGGTGACGACGCCGATGCCGATCGCGGCCTTGCCTTCCTGGCGGACCACGAAACTCGGCGGATCGACATAGCCGTGGGTCACGGTGGCGATGTCGCCAAGACGGAACACGCGGCCGTTGCTCTCGACCGGGGTTTCGGCGACGGCCTTGGCGCCGTCGAGCGCACCGGTGACGCGCAGCGGCACGCGCTGCGACGAGGTCTCGACCGTGCCGGCCGGCGTCACGTTGTTCTGCTTGGCGAGCGAATCGAACAGCGCCTGCGGCGTGATGCCTAAGGTGGCGAGCTTGGCATGACTGAATTCGACGAAGATGCGCTCATCCTGGTTGCCGTACATGTCGACCTTGGTCACGCCGGGCACCTTGAGGAGGCGCTGACGGAATCCTTCGGCGACCTTCTTCAGCTGGGCGTAATCGGCGCCGTCGCCGGTCACCATGTAGAGGATGGAATCGACGTCGGAGAACTCGTCATTGACCACCGGCCCAAGAATGCCCGAGGGCAATTGGCCCTGCACGTCGACCAGCTTCTTGCGTAGCAGATAGAAGAGATAAGGCACGTCCTTCGGCGGCGTGGAGTCGCGGAAGGTGACCTGAAGCGCGGTGAAGCCGGGCTTGGAGTAGGTCTGCACCTTCTCGAAATAAGGCAGCTCCTGGATCTTCTTCTCGATGGGATCGGCGACCTGCTCCTGCATCTCCTGCGCGGTCGCGCCCGGCCACATCACGGAGACGTTGACCACCTTCACCGTGAAGAACGGATCCTCGGCGCGGCCGAGCTTCTGATAGGAGAAGAAGCCGGCGACGCCGAGCACCAGCATCAGGAAGAGAACCAGCGTCGGATGACTGACGGCCCAGGCCGAAAGATTGAAGCGCTTCATCGCACTCTCCGAAAGACGATCCAGTTGCAAAGACGACAGCCGCTCTGTTCAAGGCATCGTCGCGAGGCAGCGAAGCAATCCAGGGGGCTGGGCAGGTTCTGGATCGCTTCGCCGCTTCAGCCTTCGCGTAGGACAAAGGCCGAAACTCACCTCACACGACGTAACGCGTACACTCTAGAAAGACAGCGACGACACGACCCGCACCTTCTGGCCGGGATCGAGCTTCTGAACACCGAGGGCGACGATCTTGGCGCCCTCCTCCACACCACTGGTGATGATGACGTCGTTACTGTCGTAGGCCTTCACCGCGACCGGCTTGAGCGTGACCTTGCCGTTATCGTCGACGACGTAGAAGGAGGGCTTGCCGCCTTCGTTGAACAGTGCCGACAGCGGCAGCCGCGCGACACGCTCGGTGGCGGCGTCCGACAGCGTCAGCGTCGCGGTCATGCCGAGCGCGACCTTGTCGTCCGCTTCGGGCAGCGAGAATTTTGCAAGGTAAGTCCGCGTGGCGGGGTCGGCAGCCGGCGCGATCTCGCGCAGCTTCGCCGTATATTTCTTGTCCGGCTCGGACCAAAGAGTGACGCTGGCGACGCCCGACTTGGCACGTCCAACCAGCGTCTCAGGGATCGCGACGACCGCTTCCTTTTCAGCAAAGCGGGCGACACGGATCGAGGCCTGGCCTGCGGCCACCACCTGGCCGGGCTCGATCAGTGTTGCGGTGACGACGCCACGGGCGTCGGCGACGAGCGTCGCGTAGGAAAGAGAATTCCTGGTCAGTTCGACCGAGCGGATCGCGCGGTCGAGGCGTGCGCGGGCCTCATCGGCAGCGGCGCGGCTCGAATCCATCGCCGCATCCGTGGTCCAGCCCTTGGCCTTCAGGTCCTTGGCGCGTTGCTCGGCGGCGGCGGCCTGGGCGAGCACGCCGGTGGCGGCGGTCTGTTCGGCGACCGCCTGCTCGGCCTGGAGCTTCAGGTCGACCTCGTCGAGGGTCGCGAGCGCCTGGCCGACTTCCACGGTCTGGCCGACTTCCACAAGGCGCTTGGCAACCTTGCCCGCGACGCGAAAGCCGAGATCGCTCTCGATCCGGGGCTTGATGGTGCCGACGAAGCTGCGCTCCGGGGTCTCGGCATCATAATGCGCAGTCGCAACCAGAACCGGCCGCGGCGGCTCGGACTTTTGCGCCACGGTATCGTTGCACCCAGCCAGCGCGACAGCCATCAGGGCCAGCGACACGCCCGCCAAGAGCTTGGAATAGCTGGACAAAACCGACCGAACGAACATCGGAGGACACTCCTGCGTCTGCAATGACACGAATGTCGACTAATCACTGATAAAAGTCAATAATCGTCAGTCATCAGGAATGCGTGATCGTTAAGGGGTGGTAATGGCCGAGAGAAAGTTGCCACGACGGTGCTATCGTAAGTGGGCAAAGCGAGCGTGCCGACCACCTTGGCCGACAACAGGAAAATGGTGGGCACGGCGCAGAACGCCTTTGCCCACCCGACTACGCGGTTTTGCACGCTACGCGACGACGCGGTTGTGCACGCTTCCTCACCGCGCCCGATCGGCAAACTCATGCTTGCTGTCGTGACCGCCGATGAAGGCCAGGATGCCGGCGATCAGGGGCAGCACCGCGAGCACCAGGAGGCCGGTCGAGGTCTGGCCCGTGGCTTCCTTGACCCAGCCGATCAGATAGGGCCCGCCGAAACCGGCGAGGTTGCCAACCGAGTTGATCAGGGCGATGGCGCCGGCCGCGGCCGTGCCTGACAGCCAGGCGGTCGGCAGCGTCCAGAATACGCCGAAGCAGCAGAACACGCCGATCGCGGCGACCGTCAGGGTCACCATCGTCATGGTGGGGTCGGTGAGGTAGGAGGACACGCCGAGCGCGACCGCGGTGAGCAGCAGCGGTGCGCCGACATGCATCACGCGCTCGCGCGTCGCATCCGAGTGCCGCGCCCACAGGATCATCGCGATGGTGCCGAACAGAAACGGGATCGCGGTGACGAAGCCGGTCTGGGCATTCGTGAGGCCGAACGCCTTGACGATCTGCGGTAGCCAGAACTGCATGCCGTAGAGCGCGCCGACGAAGCCGAAATAGATCAGGCTGAGCGCGATCACCTTCGGGGAGGACAGCGCCTGGCCGAGCGAGGGATGTTTCACGGCCTGCTTGATGGCGATTTCCGCATCGAGTTTGGCCTTGAGCCAGGCCTTTTGCTCGGCCGAGAGCCAATCCGCCTTCTCCGGCCTGTCGGTGAGATAGAACCAGGTGACGATGCCGAGCAGCACCGAGGGAACGCCCTCGAGGATGAACAGCCACTGCCAGCCCTTCAGACCCATGGCGCCGTCGAGCCCGAGCAGCAGTCCCGAGATCGGCGCGCCGATCACGGTCGAGACCGGCACGGCGATGGCGAAGGCTGCGAGGAAGCGGGCGCGATATTCGGCCGGATACCAATAGGTGAGATAGAGGATGATGCCCGGGAAGAAGCCGGCCTCGGCGACGCCGAGCAGGAAGCGCAGGACGTAGAAGCTCGTGACACCGCTGGTGAGCGCCATCAATGCCGAGATGATGCCCCAGGTCACCATGATGCGGGCGATCCAGCGGCTGGCGCCGAACTTTTCCAGCGCCAGGTTGCTCGGCACCTCGAAGATGAAATAGCCGATGAAGAAGATGCCGGCGCCCCAGGAGAAGATCAGTGGGGTGAACTTCAACTCGGCATTCATGATCAGCGCGGCGAAGCCGAGATTGACGCGGTCGAGATAGGAGAAGAAGTAGGCCAGCACCAGGAATGGGATCAGGCGCCAGGAGATGGCGCGGATGGTCGAGGTCTCGATGGCGCTTTTCGCGCCGGCGGAGCCGGTATAGGTCGTGGTCTGGCTCATGGTTTCCCCCAGGGTTGTTGCTTTTATGGGCTGATTGGCGGTTTTGAGCATCGCGGGCGAAGAGTCAATGGAAGCCATCCACGGAGCGCCGCCGGTCAACACCATTGCACCGAGACGGAGGAGGCTGATCCGGGCTGGACTGGCCCTGCTTGTGATTGCCTGCGGGCTGGGCTTGCGCTGGTGCGGCTTTCCGCTCGGCTTCCCCGCTTTCGTCGTAAAGTATGGCGGCTCACTGCTATGGGCCACGATGGTGTTTCTGCTGGTCGGAGTGTTGCTGCCGCGGCTGACGCGGACGCAGATCGCAACCACCGCGATCATGATCGCGGTTTTGGTCGAGTTGTCCCGGCTGGTGCACACGCCCTGGCTCGATGCGTTCCGCCTCACGACGGCCGGCGCGTTGCTGCTCGGGCGCATCTTCTCGCTGTGGAATCTGGTGGCTTATGCAGTCGGGATTGCGTTCGGCGTTTGGATCGATTGGCTCGCACAACTGCGTAGGGTGGGTTAGCTCCGCGGATTGCGCGAAGCGCAACCGCTGGGCGTAACCCACCTCTTCTGTCTCCGCAGAAATAGACGATGGTGGATTACGCATCGCTGATCCACCCACAAAACCAATTCACTCCGCCAATTGAAACCGCTCGAACCGATCGAGCTCATCCTCGATCTTCTGCTTGAGCTCCCTGCGGCCGGCCGTCTTCTTCCCCTGCCCGATCCAGGTCCATTTCTGCATCAAGAGCTTTCCGGCCTGCCGGTCGGTTTTGAGATCGAGCGCTGCGACGATCTCGTCGCCAACGAGCACGGGCAGCGCAAAGTAACCGAGCTTGCGCTTGGACTTCGGCACATAGGCCTCGAACAGATGGTTGTAGCCAAAGATGAGATTGGTGCGCTTGCGCTGGATGATCAGCGGATCGAACGGCGAGAGGATGTGAACGAGATCGGACGACACCTCATGCGGCTCGAGCGTCGCAGGCATAGCCCAATGCTCCTGTTTGCCGGCACCCTCGATCGCGACGGGCACGAGCTCGCCGCGGCGGACGCGCGCGGCGATCAGGGCTGCAACCGCCTTCTTGCTCGGTGCATCGAGATGACAGACCGAATCCAGGCTCACCACGCCCTGCGAGCGTAACGCGCGGTCGAGCAGATAGGCCGTGATCTCCTTGGGCGAGGCCGGCTTCGGCAGCTTGTCCCAGCCGAAATGCCTGATCATCAGATCATAGGTCTTGAGCATGCCCTGGCGCGCGCTGATGGTCGCGACGCCGGTGTAGAAGGCGAGCTGAAGCGCGCGCTTGGAGGGCTTGCGGGTCTGCCACAGATGCTCCTTCTCGGTGAGCACGTCGTCCTCGATGTCCCGGATCGTCAGCGGCCCGGCCCGCAACAGCCGCATCACCTTGCGCGTGTCGGCCGGCGTCACCGAGGCATACCATTTGTGCCCCTCGCGCTTGTGCTCGCGCATCGCCGGCAGGAAGAAACGAAAATCCCCCGAGGGAACATAGGACAGCGCATGGGTCCAGTACTCGAACACGCTCTTGTCGACGCTCTGCGCGTGACGCAGATCGGCGCGGCGATAGGACGGGATGCGGCTGAAGAGGATGTGATGATGGCAGCGCTCGATCACGTTGATGGTGTCGATCTGGACGTAGCCGAGATGGGCAACCGCCTCGGTGACGGCTTGCGCGCCCTCTCCGAACGGCGCGCGCGTGTCGAGCCGCTGGGCGCGGAGCCAGATCTGCCGGGCCTGTGTCGTCGGGAGTGGAAAGGGTTTGGGTGCGCGGGACATTGCGGAAGGCAATGTAGCGGGATTCGCTCGGAGAGAAAGGCCGGGACCGCAAACAAAAGAAAAAGGCCGCGCTGCCAATCTGCTGACGGCGCGGCCGGATGATGGTGCGCGTTGCGCCTACTTCATCATCATCGCCTTCTGCGACTTCATGTAGTGCATGCAGGCGCCCTTCATCTTGCCATTGCTCATGTCGGTGTTGGCCATGGCCATTTCCTTGTTCGCCGCCATCTTGGCCGGCGTGTCCGGGGTCCCGCCCATCATGGCGGCAGACTTCATCATGTTGTCCTTGGTGCACGCCATCATGGCGGCGGATGCGGGGGATAGCGAAAAGGCGAACGCGACAAAGGCTGCGGCGGTGAGCAAGGTCTTCATCGAAAAGTCTCCTTAAGTAAAACGAAACCGGCGTCATGCCGGCATTCGCAACTACGTATTCTCTACCGACAACGTTTCGCGGAGAAGACATTTTTTTGCGGCCCGCGCGACAATGGGATCGGCCGGCCACTTGACGGGCCGACACGACTGTTTCCGCCCGCGCCTCCGCAATCGGGTATTTGGATGGACAGGACGATGCCCGCGACGCACAGTCCGGCAACCATCCAGGCTCGATTCGAAAGCACATCACTTGAGTAGCAAGAAGGCGGGAACGGCGTGGCGGCATGCCAATATCGGCCGCCTGCTCAACAACGCGGTGCGACGCTTCGAGGCGCGCGTGCTCGAGCTGATGAGCGACAGGGGACACGACGAAACGCGCATCGCGCATGTCAGCCTGACCCGCAATCTCGATGTGGAGGGGACACGGCTGACGGAGCTCGCCCGCCGCGCCTCGATGAGCAAGCAGGCGATGGGCGAGTTGGTCGACCAATGCGCCGAGCTCGGCCTCGTGGACCGCATTGCCGATTCTACCGACAAGCGCGCGCGTATCGTCATGTTCACCCCGGCCGGACTTGAATGGCTGGATGCATTCCGCGAAGCCGTCGACATCGCCGAAAATGAGATGCGCAGCGAGCTCGGCAAGACAGCCATGGATGCGATCCTGAAGGGCCTGGCGGCCTACGGCGCGAAGTTCGACACGCTCGACGAGGACATTTAGTCAGGCTGCTTGACGATATCGTCAGGCTCCCTTACCATGCAGGATAATGCTGGTAGGGAGATACGTCTTGAGAAGCGCCTTGGAGGCACGTCTGACGGCCTCGGTGCTCATCGTGGGCGGGGGACCATGCGGGCTGATGCTGGCCAACGAGCTGGGCCGGCGCGGCGTATCCGCGATCCTGGTCGACGAAAAGCCGGGCACGGCCTTCAACCCGCAAGCCAATGCGACGCAGGCGCGGTCGATGGAGCACTATCGTCGGCTGGGCTTTGCCGATGAGATCAGGCGCGAAGGCCTGCCCACGGATTATCCGACCGACGTTGCATATTTCACTCGCTACACCGGCCACGAACTCGCGCGCTTTGCCTTGCCGTCATCGTCACGCGCAAGCGAACTCGTCAAGGGCTTGTCGGGCTCCTGGAGTGCGGCGGAGCTGCCGCATCGGGTCTCGCAGAAATATGTCGAGGCCGTGCTGCGTCGCCATGCCGATCGGCTTCCCGGGATCCAGCTCAACTATGGCCATCGGCTGATCGGCTACGTCGAGAGCGACGACGGCATCGTCGGCGAGATCGAACGCCTCGATGATGGTAGCCGCTCTCAGGTCCAGGCCGGCTTCCTCGTCGGGGCCGATGGGCCGCGCTCGATGGTCCGGCAATCGCTCGGGATCGTCTATGGCGGCGAGACCGGGACGCAGCGTGATTTCATGGGTGGCCGCATGTTGGCCGTCTATCTCCGTTCACCGGAATTCTACGCGAGCGTCCCGCACGCCAAAGCGTGGATGTACAATTGCTTCAACGGCGACCGCCGCGCTTTCATGGCCTCGGTGAACGGGCGCGACGAGTTCGCATTTCATACGCAGCTTCGGCCCGGCGAAGATGAGAACGCGATCACGACCAATGAGGCCAAGGCCGCGTTCCAACGCGCCTGCGGCGCGCCGATCGAATGCGACGTGCTGTCCTTCCTGACCTGGACCGCAGGTCACGCGCTGGTCGCGAACGGGATGCAGCGGGGCAGAACCTTCCTCGGCGGCGACGCCGCGCATCTGTTCACGCCGACGGGCGGGCTCGGCTACAACACGGCGATCGAGGATGCAGTCAATCTCGGCTGGAAGCTCGCCAGCGTCGTCAAGGGCGCCAGCCCGGCAGCGCTGCTCGACACCTATGAGGTCGAGCGGCGTCCGGTGGCGCTTCGCAACACCAATTATGCGCGGCGCTTCGCGGATTCGCTCGGTCTGTTCACACCCGCGCCGGAGATCGAGCTCGACACGGACGAAGGCCGCGAGGCCCGGCGGATTGCGGGCGCCTATCTTGAGCAGCACGCCCGTGCCGAATTCAACATCCCCGGCGTGACCTTCGGCTGCCGCTACGACGGCTCGCCGATCATCGTCTCCGACGGCAGCCAGCCGCCACCCGATGCCGCGAACGTCTATGTGCCGACTGCCTGCCCCGGCGGCCGTGCGCCGCATGTGTGGCTGGAAGACCGTGCGTCCTTGTACGATTTGTTCGGGTTCGAATGGACACTGCTGCAGTTCGGCGAGGTCGCCTCGGCCCAAGCTGCGGTCGCCGATGCCATCGATAAGCTTGGCGTCGACGTGAAGCTGGTCACGCTGTCCCCAGCCTTGCGCGATCTCTATGACGCCGATCTCGCCTTGATACGTCCGGACCAGATCGTGGCCTGGCGCGGTGCCGCTTCGCAGGCCGGAACGATCAGGCACGTCCTTGCGCGCGCGCTCGGATATGATGCGAACCACGCGACGCGACTGGCAAGCTGATTCGTGTGCGGCACCCCGGGCCGCGGCCCTAGTCAGGAACGCTCAGCGGCTGTCCCGTGGCGCCTTGGGCCGGTCACTGAGGCTGCCGGTGGCGATGTCGGGTTCGCAATTGGCCTTGCCGCGCCCCTCCGACTGGCAGCGATAGACGCTGCCGGTGAGACGGTCGACCAGCCACATGTTGTCGTCGGTCGGCGCTTCGAAGCCGACATAGCGGCTGGTAAGCCCCGTGATCAGCGTCGAGAGCAGGATTGCGACCGCAATCATCGCCGCACCGATGTAGATGGGCATGGCATTCAGAGACACAGTCCGATCAGGCGGGCCGCTGCGATAGAGCTGATAGTCACTTGGCCTCGGCACTGGATGGAACTCGGCTCCCCTCGTCTGCAATTGTCGGATGAAATTGCTTGCTAGGCGCGCATCTGGCCGAAAGCTTGTCCTTGAACGGACCATGCCGCGACCGCTTTGCGACGAACGGCGTACATAGGTTTCAACAATACTCTCCCGCGTCTGCATGCGCCGGGAGCGAAAGTACCGGTTCCCTGAGGGAGCCAGCGTAAGCCGGAAGCCCTGGCCACGAACGTGACAAAGATCACATTCGAGCATTTGAACCTTCCCTATGCTCGCCGCATCAAATCGCCATCAGGCGTTACAGCGAGGATACGACAATGACCCATTTCAGTAAGTCTTTTGGACTGAAGGCGATCACGCTCACCGCCGCGCTGTCGCTGACGGCCGGCCTGGCTTTCGCCGGCGACACCAATGTCTCCACCAGCCAGATCCTGGACGCGTTGAAGCCCAAGCCAGTCACCCGTGGCCTGTCCGCTGGTCCGCAGGTCGATCCGACGGCGCAGGCCAAGGAAGCGACCTTCCTGAATACCGTGCGCAACCGGCCGACCCGTTCGCTCTCGATGGGCGAACGCGATCAGATCGCCGAGCTCGCGGCGTCCAAGCCGAAAATCGATCTGGAGATCCAGTTCGACTACAACTCGGCCGATATCGCCAAGACTTCCGTCGCCTCGGTGCAGGCGCTCGGCAAGGCGCTGTCCGATCCGTCGCTGAAGGGCTCGACCTTCGTCGTCGCCGGCCATACCGACGCGATCGGCACGGAGGAGTACAATCAAGGCTTGTCGGAGCGCCGCGCCGACACCATCAAGAAGTACCTGGTGCAGAACTACGGCCTCAATGGCAACGACCTCGTCACGGTTGGCTATGGCAAGACCAAGCTGAAGGACGCCGCCAACGGCGCCGACCCGATCAACCGTCGCGTCCAGGTCGTGAACATGGATACCAAGACGGCGTCGAAATAATTGCGGCAATCGACACCGCCTGCCGCGACAGCGGCGGGCGGTTTTCTGTCGTCAGATCCAGCTCTGAAACAGCATGAGCTTATTGAACATCTGCATCGACGTGCCGACGAAGGCGGCTGAAATCGGTAGCATCGCCGCAAAGCCGATCCCGGCAACGCCGACATAGGCCCACAGCACCCAGCGCGGCAGGCCGTCTCTGCGCAGCAGATAGACGAGCGCAAGCGAAGCTGCGGTGGCGGCCGGCAGATAATAGTAGATGAAGCCCAGCGTGCGCGGCAGCAGCGCCCAGGCAAGCCAGGGCCCGAAATAGAACGCCGCGATCAAGAACGCATCCCAGCGACGCGCAACGATGAAGTCGCGCAGCACCACGACAAGCGCGAGCAGCGCCGGCCACAGCACCAAGGGATTGCCGAGGAAGACGATCGCCGCCACGTTGTCGTCTGTCGTCTTGTCGAACAGAAACCAGACCGGCCGCGCCAGCAAGGGCCAGGAGGGCCACGAGCTCATATAGGTGTGGCCGCCGATCGCGGTGGTGGTGTTGTCGGCGAAGATCCGGCGCTGAGCCTCGATCAGATCCGGCAGCGACAAGCCATAGAGCGGAACGAAGGCGGCGAGATAGGTCACGGCCGGCAGCAGCGCGAAGCAGAGCGCGGCATGATGCGCCCTGAATGCAGGCCAGAGATCGGGGCGGTACCAATCGCCTGGTTTGGCATCGGCAAACAGCGCGTGCCAGCCCTGCATCAGACGAACCACCGCAACGATGACGATGCAGACGCCGAGCGGAAACAATCCGCTCCATTTGCAGGCGGCAGCGAGACCGAACAGGCTGCCTGCGAGCGCGAACAGCGCCTGCGGCCGCTCGCGTCGAAAGCCGTGCATGAAGGCAGCGATGGCGAGCAGGCCGAAGCCGAGCGCAAAGATGTCGAGCATCGCGATGCGCGCCTGCACATAGAGCATCTGGTTGAACGCTGCGATCAGTGCCGCCGCGATCGCGGGCCCTTGTGCGGAGAACAGCGCGAGGCCGCAGAGATAGATCGCGACGATTGCGAGCGCACCGAACAACGTCGCCGGATAACGCCAGCCGAATGAATTGTCGCCGAAGGCCGCGATCGAAGCTGCGATCAGCTCCTTCGCCAGCGGCGGATGCATCGGATTGAGCATCGGTTGCGTCGCCGTGGAGCCGAGCATCTGCCGTGCAGCCGGCACATAGTGCACCTCGTCGAAGACGAATTTTTCCGGTGTCACCAGCCCGATCAGCAGCGCGAAATGAGCGGCTAGGAAGATCGCGACAGCAATCACTGCGCTTCGCGACGCCGTCGGAACCGCATGTGCTTCGCGCGACGGCTGTGGGGCTATTTTGCGTGGCAAATCTACGTCACCGCGAATAAAAAATGACTCAGCCGATCCATTGAACGCATTCTGCCGCAACTGTCACTAAGCTAACGCTCGTCCCGCGTCGTTTGTGATAATTCCGCCACAACACAAGCGTGCGCGATCCGGTACGATCAGGGACCTCGATCGGTTACAAAATGAATTTACGTTTTCTGCTTTTCCCCACACTGCTATCGGCCGCATTGTGCGCTGCGCCTGGTGCGCAGGCCCAGACGCGCGTCGGCGAAGCCGTCCTGGTCCAGAACGAGGTGGTCCGCGTCGCCGCGACCACGACGCCCATCAGCGTCGGCGACAGCATGCTGCGGGACGAGACCGTGCGCACCGGCGCCGACAGCGCCGCGCGCTTCGTGATGGCCGACAGCACCAATCTGTCGCTCGGGCCGAGCGCGACGCTGAAGCTCGACCGCACCGTCTTCAACGACGAGCACAGCTATCGCGACGTCGCGATCCGCATGGCCACCGGCGCCTTCCGCTTCGTCACCGGCCATTCGCAGAAGACCGCCTACAAGATCACGACGCCACTCGCGACCATCGGCGTACGCGGCACCACGCTCGACATCCTGTCACAGCGCGGCCGCTCGGTCGTGGTGCTTCAGGAGGGCGCGGCCAGCGTCTGCACGCTGAACTTCCAGTGCATCCAGCTCACTCAGCCCGGCGACACCGCGGTCATCACCTCGACCGGCGGCAAGATCTCCATCATCAAGAGCAACACGCCGCCCTGGACCTTCGCGGCCAACTGCGCCGCCAATGCCGGGCTTTGCGCCGTCAACCAGTATGCCGACGCCTCACCGATCATTAGCCCCGCCGTCCATGACGACGGCATGCTGTGCGGACGCTGATGATGATGCCCGGCGTCAAGAGGCTCGTCCTGGCCGGCGCATTGGCTGCGATTGCTGCCCTTGCGCTGTCGACGTTCATCGTCCATCCAGCCGCGGCTGC
Organism: Bradyrhizobium sp. Ghvi; assembly: GCF_900115265.1. GTDB lineage: Bacteria > Pseudomonadota > Alphaproteobacteria > Rhizobiales > Xanthobacteraceae > Bradyrhizobium. Next base: position 319,897 of record NZ_FOVU01000007.1, read on the forward strand.
GAGCACTTGCGAGTCCGAATGTGGCTCGCCGACCCCCTATCCGTCACCAAGCCCCTCTCCGTCGCCGAGCCCATCACCGACCCCGAATCCGAATCCGTCACCGAGTCCCACGCCGACAGGTGCCGATTCCAGCGGCAACGCAGTCAATGGGCTCGCGGGCCAGCGCTTCAACCAGATGATCACCAACCGGGTGCTCGGAACGGTGCTGCTTGGCGTCAACGAGCAGGTCAATTGCAGCGACTGCGTCAGCGCGTTCGGCTCGGCGGGCTCGTTTTCGGCCGGCATCCACGGCCGCAAGGAACTGACGCCCAATCTGTCGCTGCTGGCCGGTCTCGCCTACACGCAATACAGCGAGGGCAGCTACCACATCACCAGCGCGCCGATTGGCGCCTTCGCGCTACGCTATGATTTCACCGATTGGGGCTCGTCGCGTCCGTTCTTCGATGTCGGCACGATCCTGACTCCATGGGAGAAGGCGCGCTACACCCGCAGTTACAACACCAGCCTCGGCCCGGTGACGGTAACGAGCTCGACCAACGCCGCGAACTACGCAGTCTATGGCCGCGCCGGCTGGATGAGCCGCCTGTCACCGCGCGACGAGGTCGCGGCCTCCATCGAGGTCTGGCAGCTCTGGCAGCGCGTGTCGGGTTACGCGGACAACACGGCCGCATTCAATCCGTTCGACGCCACCGTTGCTGATGGCACCGACCGCACCAGCCTGGTCAAGATCGGCGGCCAATGGACCCATCTCTTCGCCGGCAATATCGAAACCAACCTCAATGGCGGCTGGGTGCAGTCGTTCGCCAGCCATAGCGGCATCGTCGCCACCGTGACCGGCGACGGCACGGTGGTGCCGACGATGGGCAACCAGGGCTGGTTCGAATATGGCGGCCGCCTCGGCTTCCGCGTGCAGAAGGGCTGGGTCGTGGACGTCTTTGCCAATGGCACGCTCGGGCCACAGCCGGTGGGCAACACCATCCACGGCGGCGTGGGGCTGCGGATTAATTATTAGGGCATGCAAACGGTCTCGTAGGGTGGGTTAGCCCTGCGATTGCGCAAAGCGCAATCGCAGGGCGTAACCCACCTCTTTCATCTCCGCGGTCACAGACGTGGTGGGTTACGCCTTCGGCTAACCCACCCTACGACACCTGTGTTGCCGCTACGCCGCAGACTTGCCCTCGAACGCTCGCCGCAGGACCTCCACATCCAGCTTCACCATCTTCATCATGGCCTGCATCGCGCGGGCGCCAGCGGCCCTATCCGGGCTCGACAGGAACTCGAACATCACCTTCGGCACCACCTGCCAGGCCACGCCCCAGCGGTCCCTGAGCCAACCGCACTGCTCTTCCTTGCCGCCATGAGCCAGGAACGCGTTCCAGACGCTGTCGACCTGAGCCTGATCGTCGCAATGGATCATCAGCGAGATCGCGTGGGTGTATTCCATTTTCATGCCGCCGTTGAGTGCGACGAGGGGCTGTCCGGCCACCGTGAACTCGACGACAAGCACCGAGCCCTCCTTGCCGGACGGACCATCCGATACGTTGCGCTGAACGTGCGTGATCGCTGAATTCGGTACGAGCGAGACGTAGAACTTCGCAGCTTCCTCGGCATCGCCGTTGAACCACATGCAGGGGACCAGCTTGGACATCGTGAATGCTCCTCTTCAGATTTCGATCAGGCGTTCGCCAAAACCGGCTTCGCAGGGACGGCTGCCATGTCCAGCCAGTTCACACCCCACATATGGCCGTCCGGATCCTCAAAGCTGCGGCCATACATGAAGCTGTATTCGTCCTTCGGGCTGGGATCAGCCACTCCGCCCGCAGCCTCGGCCCTGCCGACGATCTCGTCGACCTCGTTCCGGCTATCGGCGGACAGGCAGAACAGCGCCTGGTTCGAGGTCCTTGCGTCGGCGATCGGCTTCGGCGTGAATTGACGGAATTTGTCGTGGGTGGTCAGCATCGCGTAGATGGTCTCGGAAAAGACCATGCAGCTCGCCGTGTCGTCGCTGAATTGCGGGTTCCTGATCGCCCCGATCGCCTCGTAGAAGGCAGTCGCTCGCCTGAGATCGGTCACCGGCAGATTGAGGAAAATCATCCTGGGCATCAAAAGCTCCTTGGGTGGGTTCTGCCCAAGGACGGACGGCCGGGCTGCCACCCGACACCGCTTCAGAATAATTTTTTGCGCGCTATCTGCGAGGCTCGATGGCACCGAACCCCGCACGGCTTGGCCAGCTTACGTCTTCTCGTTCGGATCGCGATGAACAGGGTCGATCCACAACACGGTCTCGGGCTTCTCGACCGGCTCGATGTCGAGGTTGATCGCGACCGCCTCCCCGTCGCTGCGCACCAACACACATTCCAGCACCTCGTCGGGGCTGGCGTTGATCTCCTGGTGCGGCACGTAGGGGGGCACGAAGATGAAATCCCCGGGGCCGGCCTCGGCGGTGAACTGCAGGCTCTCGCCCCAGCGCATCCGCGCCTTGCCCTTCACCACATAGATGACGCTTTCGAGATGGCCGTGATGATGGGCGCCGGTCTTGGCGTCCGGCTTGATGCTGACCGTGCCTGCCCACAGTTTCTGGGCGCCGACGCGGGCGAAGTTGATCGCGGCGGCGCGGTCCATGCCCGCGGTCGAGGGCACGTTGGTGTCGAGCTGATTGCCGGGAATGACGCGGACGCCGTCATGTTTCCAGCGATCGTCGTGATCGTGGTCATGGTGAGAATGCGAGTGATCATGGCCGGTCATATTCTCGTGCTTTCTGTTGGTTCCGTGCGCGGCAAGCTAGCCCAAAGCTGCATGCGCAAGCCATAGCAAAATCGGAACCCTCGTAGCCGCCAGACGTTGTCCTCGCTGGTAAACTGCAAGGAGAGTTTCATGGGTAGCACGACCGACAAGATCAAAGGCAACGCCAACGAAGCCATCGGCAAGGCCAAGCAGGGTATCGGTGAAGCCACCGGCTCCGAACGCATGAAGGGCGAAGGTGCGGTCCAGGAGGTGAAGGGCAAGGGCCAGCAGGCCATGGGCGATGCCAAGGACGCCGCCAAGGATGCGATTGATCGCGCCGCCGCATCAGCACGTCGCGCGACGGAGTAACCCCAGTCTGACTGAATGTGAAAAGACCGGCCGAAAGGCCGGTCTTTTTGTTTGTGTTGAGCTCTGTCCGTCATAGCCGGGCTTGACCCGGCCATCCACGTCTTGGCCACACGAACGAAGTACGTGGATGCCGGGGACAAGCCCGGGTGACGGCCGAAGATTATTTCACGCCAAGCAATTCGACATCGAACACCAACGTCGCATTCGGCGGGATCACGCCGCCGGCCCCGCGCGCGCCGTAGCCGAGCTGCGGCGGGATGATCAGCGTGCGCTTGCCGCCGACCTTCATCGTGGCAACCCCCTCGTCCCAACCGCCGATGACGCGACCCTTACCGATCGGGAATTCGAACGGCTCGTTGCGATCGACGGACGAGTCGAATTTCTTGCCCTTCTGGCCGTTCTCGTAGAGCCAGCCGGTGTAGTGCATCACGCAGATCTGGCCGGGCTTCGGCGAGGCGCCGGTGCCGACGACGCTATCGGTGATCTGCAATCCTGAAGCTGTGGTCATGGTCTTTCCTGCGGTCTGGGCCGAGGCCGTGGTGGAAACGAATATCGATGCGCTGCCGATCGACGTGATCGCGAGTGCCGACATGATGGCGAGGAGCATGCGCTGAAAACGCTGCATAAGACACCTTCCGTTTGAGGCCGAAGGTGTCTAGCGCAACGAGCCCATGGTTTCCACCCCTTTAGACCTCGATATTTTCCAGCCGCACCGGCAGCTTGCGAATGCGCTGGCCGGTGGCGTGATAGATCGCGTTGCAGATCGCCGCGTTGGTGCCGACGTTGGCGAGCTCGCCAAGCCCCTTCGCGCCAGCCGGGTTGATGTGATCGTCCTGCTCGGAGATCAGGATCACCTCGACACCAGGCACATCCGCATTCACGGGCACGAGATAGTCGGCAAAATTGTCATTGACGTAGCGCGCGGTGCGTTCGTCGATCTCGGTGGCCTCCAGCAGCGCCGAGGACATGCCCCAGATCAGACCGCCCATGAGCTGGCTCCGCGCCGTGCGCGGATTCAAGATGCGGCCAGCCGCGAAGGCGCCGACCAGCCGGGGGCAGCGAATCTCGTGGGTGAAGCGGTTGACGCGGACCTCGACGAACTCGGCACCGAAGGCATAGGCGATCTTGTCCTTCATGGCGGCGCCGCCGACCAGCCGCGCGTGGCCGCTATGCATGGCTTTGAAGGAATCCAGCGGCGCGCCTTCCGGCTTCCACTCGCCATATTCCTCGACCACACCAACCCCGAGCGCGTCGAACGCCTTCTCCAGATCGAGTGGACGATCACTCTTTGCCGCTTGGGTCGTCGGCGTCTGGCCGATGCCGACCGTTTCCTTGGCCTTGTCCGTGAGGCTTTCGTTCGGCATCAACGCCTTGAACAATCTTTGGCGGACCTGGTCGCATACCATCATCACCGCCGAGCACGTGCTCGCCGTGGAATTGGAGCCACCCGCGACCGGAGCTGGCGGCAGGTCGCTGTCGCCGATAAAGACGGAGACCTTCTCCAAGGGAACACCGAGCCGCTCGGACGCGGTCTGGGCGATGATGGTATAGGCGCCGGTGCCGATCTCATGGCCGGCGATCTCGACGCGGGTGCGACCGTCGCGCTGCAGACGTACGCGCGCCGCCGACGGCGCCATCTGCGTCGGATAGCAGGTGGCCGCGCAGCCATAGCCGATCAACCAGTCGCCATCGGACATGGATTTCGGCGCGGCCGAGCGCTGAGCCCAGCCGAAGGCTTTGGCCGCTTCGTCGAAACACGCCATCAGCGCGCGCGATGTATAGGGCTTGCCGCCAATCGGCTCGTTGATGGTGTCGTTGACGCGGCGGAGCTCGACCGGATCCATATTGAGCTTCACGGCAAGCTCGTCCATCGCGCTCTCCAGCGCGAACAGATACGGCACCTCCGGCGGCGAGCGCATGAAGCCCGGCGTGTTGCGGTCGGCCCTCACGATCGACACCAGGCTGTCGACATTCGGGCAGGCATAGAGCCGCGTGGTGGTCTTGGTACCGCCGACGCAATAGGGATCGGCGCGCGAGGAGACCTCGGCGCCTTCGTGCCTGAGCGCGACGAGCTTGCCGTCCCGGCTCGCGCCGAGCTTGATCTCGTGCCGCGTCTCGGCGCGATAGGTTGCGATGGTAAAACCCTGGTCGCGGGTCGGGACCAGCTTGATCGGCCGGTTCAGCCGCCTCGCGATACCGGCGATGATGGCGGTCCGCGGCGTCATCGAGCCACGCGAACCAAAGCCACCGCCGACGTAGGGATTGACCACCCTCACCTTGTCGGCATCGATGCCGAGCTGCTCGGCAACGCCGTTCTTCAGGCCATAGACATACTGGCTTGGCTCGTAGATGACGAGATCGTCGCCCATCCAGACGCAACTCGTCGAAAACAGCTCCATCGGATTGTGGTGCTGCGTGGGGGTATCGTACGAAGCGGTGAGCTTCACCTCGGCCTCGTCGAATGCCTTGGCGAAATCGCCGACTTGTGGGTCTTCCTTGAATTGCCCGTTCTGGCCTTTCGCTGCGGCTTTCGTCGTTCCCGGCGAGTCGAAGCTCGCAGCCGGCGTGATCGCCGTGTAGCTGACCTTGACTCGATTGGCCGCCTCGCGCGCGGCCTCGTAGCTCTCCGCGACGACCACCGCGATGATTTCTCCGTCATGGGCGACGTCCGCCGATTTCAGCGGCTGGATCGTGGTGCCGGCATAACCACCATTGCTGAAGAGTTTCGATTCCTTCAGCTTGGGCGCATTCTGGTATGTGACAATGTCGATCACGCCACGCACGCGTTTGGCGTCGTCGAGTTCGAAGCTGTTGATGCGGCCTTTAGAGATTGCGCTGGTGACCAGGAACGCATAGGCCGGATTGTCCAGCGGCATGTCGGAGCCGTAGGTCGCCCGCCCCGTGACTTTTGCGACCGCATCATAGCGCGGCACGGGCTGCCCCATATTCGCCTTCGGCTCGGGAGCTGCAGCGGTCATGGTCAGATCTCCATCGTTACGGCCTGCTGGAGCGCGCGTGCTACCACGCGCTTGCCGAGCGCGATCTTGAAACCGTTGTGCTGGCGCCCCCTGGCGTCTGCAAAAGCGGCATCGGCGGCGCGCTGCGCCAGAGCGTCGTCAAACCTTTGGCCCTTCAGCAGCGCTTCCGCCTCGCGCGCACGCCAAGGCACTGTGGCAACACCGCCAAGCGCGACGCGAGCATCACTGATGGTGCCGTCCTGTACGTCGAGCGCGACCGCGGCCGACGAGAGTGCAAATTCATAGGACTGGCGGTCGCGCGCCTTCAGATAGACCGAGCGTGGCCAGCGGCCGGGAATGACGAACGCCGAAATCAACTCGCCCGGTTGAAGGGTAGTCTCGATCTCGGGCGTGTTGCCGGGGGCCTTGTGCAGCTCCGCAAACGGCATGCTGCGGGTGCCGGATCTACCGGTAATCTCGATCGAGGCGTCCAGCGCAATCAGCGCCTGGGCAAAATCGCCGGGATAGGTGGCGATGCACTGGTCCGAAGTGCCGAGTACCGCATGCATGCGGTTGACGCCATCCATCGCGGCACAGCCGGAGCCGGGATTGCGCTTGTTGCAATTCTCGTAGGAGACGTCGCGGAAATAGCTGCAGCGCGTCCGCTGCATCACGTTGCCGCCGAGCGTCGCCATATTGCGAAGCTGGGCGCTGGCCGCGAGTTTCAAGGAGTTTGCTACGACCGGATAGTTGCGCTGGATCTCATCATGCGCGGCGACATCGGACATTTTCGCGAGCGCGCCGAGGCGGAGGCTCTCACCGCCGGGATCGACTGCCGACCAGCCCTCCGAAAGCGGATTGATGTCGACGATCGCGGCGGGCCGCATCACGTCGAGCTTCATCAAATCGATCAGCGTGGTGCCGCCGGCAAGCGGCTGTGCGGCTGCCTTTGTCAGCGGATTGTTGGCGGCCGCGGCGGCGCTAAGCACCTGCACGGCCATATCAGGGTCTGTCACCCTCTGATATGAAAACGGTCGCATACGCCTAACCTTTCATGATCTCGGGCGCGGCCTGCTTGATGGCAGCGACGATGTTGGGATAGGCGGCACAGCGGCAGATGTTGCCGCTTATGTACTCGCGGATGTCGGCATCGCTGCCGGCGTGCCCCTCCTTCACGCAAGCGATCGCCGACATGATCTGGCCAGGCGTGCAATAGCCGCATTGGAAGGCATCGTTGTCGATGAAGGCCTGCTGCATCGGATGCAAATGGTCGTCGGTCGCAAGGCCTTCGATGGTCGTGATCTCCTGCCCTTCGGCCGCAAGCGCCAACGTCAGGCACGACACCACGCGGCGGTCTCCGATCAGCACGGTACAGGCGCCGCATTGACCGTGATCGCAGCCTTTCTTGCTGCCGGTGAGCTTGAGATGTTCGCGCAGGGCATCCAGCACCGTGGTTCGCGCATCGAGGCTCAGGCGCTTGTCCTTGCCATTCACCCGCAACGTGACGTCGACGGGAAGCGATGGATCCTGCGCCGTCACCGGCCGCGCGTCCTGCGCGGCCGCGCGCGCCGTCATCGGAACAAGAGCGCTACCGGCAGCGCCCGCCATGAAGGCGCGCCTGTCGAATCCGGACGATCGGGAACTTGAATGTTCGGGCATGGACGGCCTCCGCCGCTGGTCTGCAACAAGCAGCGCGCGCCCGCGCCACTCATCGCCCCATAACCTCAAGCAATGAGCTCCGTTCCGCACAAGAAAGGGCGACGCAGCAAGATGCCGCGTCGCCCTCGTCAACTTTTCCTGATCCCGTGCGAGGAACCTCGCGACGATCAATAACCGAGCGCGCAGCCGTCCTTGCGCGGGTCGGAACCGCCGGTCAGCGTGCCCTTGTCCCAGTCGATCCAGATCGCCTGGGCGCCGCCGAGCGGGCCGACCACGCTGCTGGTCTTGTGGCCGAGCTTCTTGAGGCCTTCGACGACAGCGACCGGCACGCTGTCCTCGAGCTGATACTGGCCCTCGTAGTGCAGGCCGCGCGGCATATCGATCGCCTCCTGCACGTCGCAGCCATAGTCGAGGATGTTGGTCAGGAGACGGGTCTGGCCGGTCGGCTGGTACTGGCCACCCATGACCGCGAACGACACCGTCGAACGGCCGCCCTTGGTGAGCAGGCCCGGCATGATGGTGTGCAGCGGACGCTTGCCGCCTTCGATGCAGTTGGGATGGCCCGGCTGGATGCGGAATCCGCCGGCGCGGTTCTGGAACAGCACTCCGGTCTTGTTGGAGACGATGGCCGAGCCGAAGGAATGCGCGACCGAGTTGATGAACGAGCAGACGTTGCGGTCCTTGTCCACCACGGTGATGTAGATGGTCGAGGGATTCATCGGCGGCGCAACGTTCGGCAGGTCGAGCATTCCGTCCAAGCGGATCTTGCTGATGTACTCGTCGGCAAAGCCCTTCTCGAGCATCTCGGCGACGTTGATCTTCATGTGCTCCGGAGAGGCAACATGCATCTCCCGGTTCATGTAGGCGATGCGCGCAGCTTCCGCCTCGAGATGGAAGCGCTCGACGCTGACGGGCGCGTGCTTCGTCAGGTCAAACCGCGACAGGATGTTGAGCATCAGGAGCGCGGTGACGCCGGGGCCGTTCGGCGGGCACTGCCAGACGTCGTAGCCCTTGTACATCGTGCCGATCGGCGTCGTGACTTCCGTGCTGTGCGCGGCGAAATCGTCCAGCGAGTGCAGGCCGCCGATGCCGCGCAGGGTCTCGACCATGTCTTCCGCGATCGGGCCCTTGTAGAACGCATCGCGGCCGTCCTTGGCGATCGCACGCAGCGTCTTGCCGAGTTCGGCCTGACGGATGACGTCGCCCGCAACCGGCGGCTTGCCGCCCGGCAACAGGTAGCGGACGGTGTTGGTGCCGCCCTTCAGCTTCTCGAACTGGTTTTTCCAGTCGAAGGCGACGCGGGGCGCGACGACATAACCTTCCTCGGCCGCCTTGATCGCTGGCTGCAGCAGCCGGTCGAAGCCGAACTTGCCGTGGTCGCGCAGCACGGTCGCGAAGGCATCGATCACGCCGGGGATCGAAACCGCATGCGCCGAAGTCAGCGGCACCGAATTGATCTTGCGCTCGAGATACCAGTCGGCGTTCGCCGCCATCGGCGCGCGGCCCGAGCCGTTATAGGCGACGATCTTGCCCTCGCCGCGCGGCTGGATCAGCGCGAAGCAGTCGCCGCCGATGCCGGTCGATTGCGGCTCAATCACGCCCAGCAAAGCAGAGCCCGCCACCGCCGCGTCCACCGCCGTGCCGCCCTCGCGCAACACCTCGATCGCGGCCAGTGATGCCTGCGGATGCGAGGTCGCCACCATCGCGTTGGTGGCGTGTACGGTGGACCTGCCGGGGAAATGGAAGTTTCTCATCGAATTCTTGCTCTTTCTCAGACCGGGGGCGCGGATGGTCCGCCATCCCGGAACAAGGCTTACATGACATATTCCAGCCCATCCGGGCAATGCTGGCATACCAGGAAGATGGCTGCCATCCGCCGGGAATAGAGCTGTTGCTTGCGGGTTTTCCGGGCGTCAGTCGCCTGCTAAATGGACGCATGATCTACAAGGTTTGTGCGTTCTACCAATTCGCCGCCCTCCCTGATTACCGCGAGCTGCGCGAGCCGCTGCGCGCTCTCTGCGCCGATCTGTCCCTGAAGGGCAGCGTTCTGCTGGCCGGGGAGGGTATCAACGGCACGGTCGCGGGCGCGGGCGAGGCCATCGACGCTTTCGCTCGCGAGCTCGCACACGGCGACATGTTTGGCGGCAGGCTGAACAATCTCGAATTGAAATACTCGACTGCGGGGGCGATGCCGTTCGGCCGGCTCAAGGTGCGGCTGAAGAAGGAGATCGTCACGCTTGGCGATGCGGAAGCCGATCCGACCCGGCAGGTCGGCACCTATGTCGAAGCGGACGATTGGAACGCGCTGATCGCCTCACCCGACACGCTGGTGCTTGACACCCGCAATGCCTTCGAGGTGGCGATGGGAACGTTCGAGGGCGCGGTCGACCCCGAGATCAAGAGCTTCGGCCAGTTCAAGGATTTTGCCGCGGAAAAGCTCGATCCGGCGAAGCACCGGCGGATCGCGATGTTCTGCACCGGCGGCATCCGCTGCGAGAAGGCGAGCGCGCATCTGCTGGCCCGCGGCTTTGCCGAGGTCTATCACCTCAAGGGCGGTATCCTGAAATATCTCGAACAGATCCCGGAGGCGCAGAGCCGCTGGCGCGGCGAATGCTTCGTGTTCGACGAGCGCGTCGCGCTCGGTCACGGCTTGCGCGAACGGGACAAGGAGCACTCACGTGACGAATGAGATCAAGGCGCTCGCCGAGCGTGTCGACACGCTGGAGGCCCGCCTCGCCTATCAGGACGACGCAATCGAGACGTTGAACCAGACCATCACCGCGCAGTGGAAGCAGATTGACGCGCTGACACGGCAACTCGCGCAGCTCAGCGAGCGTCTGCAGGAGGCCGAAGCCAACGCGCCGGGCCCTGCCAACGAGCGGCCGCCACATTATTGAAAGACTACTGACCGGACGCCTTGGGCAACAGGTCCGTGACCTCACCGGACATCACCAGTTGGTCGCGGCCGGCATCCTTGGCAGCGTAGAGCGCCTGGTCCGCAGCTTCCACCAGCGATCCCGTGCCCGCGGTGCGTTCGAACGCCGGCCGGCAGGTGGCACCGCCGACCGAGACGGTGACGCAGGACGCCGCCGGATTGGAAGCGTGGACCAGACCTGCATCGCGGACAGCGCTGCGGATCCGCTCGCCGAGCCGGGCGCAGCCCGCGGCATCAGTGTTCGGCAGCAGCATGGCGAATTCCTCACCGCCATATCGAGCCGCGAGATCGCCGACCCGCTGCGTTTCGGCCGCGATGATCTTGGCGACCACGCGCAAGCAGGCATCGCCGGCAGGATGGCCATATTCGTCATTGTAGGATTTGAAGTGATCGACGTCGATCATCAAGAGGCCCAGGCTGGAACGGTCGCGGTAGGCGCGCGCCCATTCTTCGTTGAGCCGCTCGTCGAAACGGCGGCGATTGGCGAGCCCGGTGAGGCTATCCTCGATCGCGAGCGTCTCGAGCCTGGTCTCCAATTGCTTCTGCTCGGTGATGTCGCGCGAGATCGCGACCACGCCGTCGACGCTGCCATTGTCCTTGCGCGTGACGCGCATGGTCGATTCCAGCCAGACCTCGGACTTCTGCCGGTGCGCGTTGCGGTAGGTAAGGCGCGCTTCGTCGGTGTCGCCGCGCTTCATGGCGTCGACGACGGCCTGGACGTGCGGCCGGTCTTCCGGGTGGATGCCGGCGAGTGCGTCCGTGCCGATCAGCTGATTGGGGCGCCAGCCGACGACGCGGCTGGACGAGGGCGAGACATAGCGCAGCCGCTCGTCGAGTCCGATCCGGGTGACCATGTCGCTGGAGCCTTCGGCGAGCAGGCGGAAATGCGCCTCCTTCTCGACCAAGGCCGCGGCCATGCGCTGGCCGCGCTGCAACTGCCGCACCAGCACCGCGCCGATGATCGCGATCAGCATCACCAGGGCGACCACGTACAGCATGCGGGAGAGCGCCGCGGCCCGCCATGGTGCGAGCAACTCCTCCTTGTCGACGGTGGCAAGCAGGACGAGCGGATAGCGGCCGCTGCGCTTGAAGAAGCTGACGCGTTCGGCGCCGTCCAGCAGTGACTTGAAATAATAGGCGCCGCTCGGCCCCTGCAGGCTGGCATCGCGAAACAGTGGGCCATCGCTCACATTCCGGCCGACGAATTTCTCGTTGTTGGGGGTTCGCGCGACGATCGTGCCGTCGCCGTACGTCAGCGACACCGAACTGTTGCGTCCGATCTCGAACTGCTCGTAGAAATGCGACAGATAGCGGGAGCCGATCGCCGCGAGCACGACGCCTCCAAAGCTCCCGTCCGGCTTGTCGAAGCGGCGCGACAGGGTGATGACCCATTCGCCGTCCAGAAGGCTCTTGACGGGATGGCCGACATAAGCCTCGCGCTTGGGCGAGAGCTGATGATGACGGAAGAACGCGTCATCGCTGAGCGTTGAGGCGATCGTGCCGGGCGACGTCAGCCAGTTGCCGCGATCGTCGATGATGGCGAGGCTGTGGACGCGCTCCATCGCCTTCTTGCGCGCCTCCAGGAGAGTGCGCAACTTGGCGATCGTAATGGGCCCGGTGCCGTCCATCTCCAGTCGGCTGACGACGCCGACGACGCCCGAATCCAGCAGATCAAGACTGTCCTCGGCATGCTGCGTCAGCGAGCGCGCGACGTTCGCCATCTCGGTCTCGGCGCCCTTGAGCACCGCATCGCGCGCGGCCCATTCACGCCAGCCGCTGACGCCGAGGATCGCGACACATGTGAGGACGACGAATGCGGCCGCGCGCAACGGCAGGCGGCTCCATCCGGTTCTCTGAGAGGCGACGTTCATGCGGCAGAAATCTCCAATTTCCGGAAACTCTGCCGCTTCTCTTATTGAACCCTGAAGCGCCTGCGGAAATTCGCATTCATCTACGGGTTTTTCCGTACTCCTACGGATCGGACTCTCCGCGGATCACTAACAAGGTCTTATCAGGATTGTCGGAAACCGGCGGCCCGGCCGCTAGCTGAAGATCGACTTGACCTTGTCCCAAAGCGAAGGGTGCTCGGCCTCCGCGTCGGCCTTCGACGGCGTCGGCTGCGCGGCGCTGACGGGATCCGATGCGGGGAAGGTATCTTCCAACCCGGTATCGAGCTTGGCGTGACGATCGGCCGCGAGCGCTTCGCGTAGGTCCTCGGCATGCTTGTCATGCGGAGCGGGATTGAATGTCTGAGCCATTGGAATTCCTCCTCCATTGGCAGGGCAACGCGGCGCATTTGCGCTGGTTCCCCTGTTCCGCTCCGGCCTCTCACGGTGTATCAGGAACCCCACATCTGCATCAGGATCACTCGTGCCCCAATCTGCGACAAAGCCCTTCATCGACGTGCTCTCCGGCCAGCCGCAAACCATCCCGCCGATGTGGATGATGCGGCAGGCCGGCCGCTATTTGCCCGAGTATCGCGAGGTGCGCGCCAAGGCCGGCGGCTTCCTCGATCTCTGCTTCAATCCGGAGCTTGCCGCCGAAGTCACGCTGCAACCGATCCGCCGCTTCGGCTTCGACGCGGCGATCATCTTCTCCGACATCCTGGTGATCCCCTACGCGCTCGGCCGCTCCGTGCGCTTCGAGGTCGGCGAAGGTCCGCGGCTCGAGCCGCTGGACGATCCGGCGAAAGTCCGAACGCTCGCCGCGCACGCCGACTTCGGAAAGCTCCAGCCGGTGTTCGAGGCGCTCAGGATCGTGCGCACCGCGCTCGATCCGAAAGTTGCACTGATCGGCTTCTGCGGCGCGCCGTGGACGGTTGCGACCTACATGGTCGCGGGCCAGGGCACGCCGGACCAGGCTCCGGCGCGGATGATGGCCTATCGGTATCCCGAGGCATTTTCCAAGATCATCGACGTGCTGGTCGAGACCTCGATTCAATATCTGCTGGCGCAGCTCGAGGCCGGCGCCAATGCCTTGCAGATCTTCGACACTTGGGCCGGCGTATTGCCGCCGGCCGAGTTCGCGCGCTGGGTGACCGAGCCGACGCGGCGCATTGTCGAAGGTGTGCGTGCCAAGGTGCCTGATGCCAGGATCATCGGCTTCCCCCGCGGGGCCGGCGCACAATTGCCTGCCTATGTCGAGGCGACCGGCGTCAACGGCGTCAGCATCGACTGGACCGCGGAGCCCGGCTTCATTCGCGAGCGCGTGCAGAGCCGCGTCGCGGTGCAGGGCAATCTCGATCCGCTGGCGCTGATCACGGGCGGCGAGGCGCTCGACCGCGCGGTGGACGACGTGCTGGCGAATTTCGGCGCGGGCCGGCTTATCTTCAATCTCGGCCACGGCATCCAGCCGGAGACGCCGATCGCCCATGTCGAGCAGATGCTGAAGCGCGTGCGGGGGTAAGAAGTCCGTCCCCCCAAGGGGCGGACACAAATCGCGAAAACAACCCCATGCACAGTACGAATCGCTGAAGAATTTCGCGCCACAACCTCATTCGCCCTTTCCGAAGTCTATTTGACACGTCGGGCAAAACAGGCGCATATTGCCATCATCGCGAATGGCCATTGGCGTTAGGTCGTGCGCCTCAACGCGAGCGAATCTCGGCAAGAACTCGACGACCTTCATCGAGCGCGTCACCGCTCGAAGGAGCGGTCCGTGGCAGAGAGAGCACGACCGGTCTCCTCGCGCGCCCTGAACACGACGTCCCGTTGCCCGGCGTCCGGTGCCGTCCTTCGCTCGGCCAACTCTCGCGTGCCAATTTACGCTTCAAGTCAGCCTAGCGCGGGCGGCTGCGCTCGATGATCTCGGCGGCGCCCTTGCCCAGTAGATCCAGTCCCACGGCACGCCCGAGCTCGCGCGGGCGATCGGCGGGACCTGAACGCGCCGCTTCGATGATGGTGTTGCCGGAGAGGTCGAGCACGGAGGCCGTAAGCGACATCTGATCGCCCGAGATGGTCGAGAAGCCAGCCACGGGCGAATTGCAGTGGCCGTTGAGCACCCACAGCACCTCGCGCTCGGCATCGGCGCAGGCGTGCGCCGTGGGATCGTCGATCGACGACAGGATCTTTCGCGTTTGCCAATCCTGCGCGGCGCATTCGACCGCGACGATGCCCTGCCCAGCTGCGGGCAGCATCTCCGCCGCGGTGAATTCGTAGGCGATGCGGCTGGCGAGCCCGACGCGATCGAGACCCGAGCGCGCCATGATCAGCGCATCCGCGGGACCCACCGCGCCGCCATCCGGCAGGCGCTGCATCTCGTGATTGTCCAGCTTGCGCACGCGCGTGTCGGCGGCGCCGCGAAAGTGGATCACTTCGACATCCGGAAACAACCGCCGCGCATAGGCGGCGCGTCGCACCGCGTTGGTGCCGATCTTGAAACCCTTGCCAGCCGACTGGCGCAGCCTCTCCAGCGTGACGCCTTCGCGCAGCACCAGCGCATCGCTGGGTGGATCGCGCGACAGCGTCGCGCCAATGACGAGGCCAGGCGTGTCCTCATTCCCGGGCATGTCCTTCAGCGAATGCATCGCCGCCTGGAGCTCGCCCGCAATCACCGCGGCGCGGATCTGCGCCACGAAGGCGCCGCCCTTGCCGCCATGGGGCAGCAGCTTGCTGGTCTGGTCGAGATCGCCGGTGGTGTCGAACTTGACGATCTCGACGTCGAGACCTGATACCGCTGACGTCAGGCGGCGGGCAATCTCTTCCGTCTGGGCCAGCGCCATCGCGCTCTTGCGGGTGCCGATCTTGAATCGCGGTGCCAAGTCGAGTGTCCTTTCCGAAACGCGCGCCGTTTTGTTCGAGCACGATCTTGTCGGAAAACCGGTCCCCACTTTTCCGGATCATGCTCTACCGCGCATCCTCCAATATCATGTCGGAGGCCTTTTCGGCGATCATGATGATCGGCGCGTTGGTATTCCCCGAGACGAGGTCAGGCATGATCGAGCCGTCGACAACGCGAAGGCCGTCGAGCCCCCTCACCTTCAGCCGCTGGTCCACCACCGCCAGCGCGTCATTGCCCATACGACAGGTCGAGGTCGGATGATAGATGGTGCTGCCACGCTCGCGGCAATAATCCAGAATCTCGGCGTCCGTCGATACCTTCGCGCCGGGATCGTATTCGCCAGTCACGAACGGCTTCAGCGCCGGCGCATTCAGGATCTTGCGCAGGAACTTGATGCCTTCGACATTGGTGGTGCGGTCGGTCTCGGTGGACATGTAGTTGATACGGATCTCCGGCGGCACGGTCGGATCCGCGCTCCGGATGCGCAGGGAGCCCCGGCTCTCGGGGCGGAGCTGGCAGACCGAGGCGGTGAAGCCGGAGAAGTCATGCAGCCGCTCGCCCATCTTGTCGGTCGAGAACGGCAGGAAGTGGACCTGGATGTCGGGCGACGCCAGCCGTGGATTGGTCTTGAAGAATGCGCCGGCGGTGCCGGCCGCGATCGTCAGCCAGCCTTTCCGGAAAAGCGCATAACGCGCGCCGGCCAGCGTCCGGCGCAGCGGATGATTGACAGTGTCGTTCAGCGTGATCTTCTGCGAGCAGCGCATCACGATGCGGACCTGCATGTGGTCCTGCAGATCATGCCCGACGCCTTGCGCATCCAGCACCACGTCGATGCCGTGCTTGCGCAGCAGGTCGGCGGGGCCAACGCCGGAGAGCTGCAACAGCTGCGGCGAGTTGTAGGCGCCGCTCGAGAGCACGACCTCCTTCCGCGCCCGCGCGCGGCGCACCGTTGCGCCCTGTCGGTACTCGATGCCAACCGCGCGGCGGCCCTCGAACAGCACGCGCTGGCCGAGCGCCCCGGTCTCGATCTTGAGATTGCTGCGCGTCTTCGCCGGGCCGAGATAGGCCACCGCCGTCGAGGCGCGGCGACCGTTGCGCGTGGTGGTCTGGAACAGGCCAACCCCCTCCTGCGTGGCGCCGTTGAAATCGGGATTGTAGGGCAAACCGGTCTCGACGGCGGCATCGATGAAGGCCTTCGACAGCGGATCGGTCACCACCATGTTGGAGACCGGCAGCGGCCCGCCGGTGCCGTGATATTGGTCCGCGCCGCGAGCCTGGTTCTCGGCCTTCTTGAAATAGGGCAGCACGTCGTCATAGCCCCAGCCGGCATTGCCGTGCTGGCGCCAGCGATCGTAATCCTCGTGCTGACCGCGCACGTAAAGAAGGCCGTTGATTGAGCTCGATCCGCCCAGCGTCTTGCCGCGCGGCTGGAACACTTGCCGCCCCTTCAGCTCGGGCTCCGGCTCGGTCTGGTACATCCAGTTGACGGACTTTTCCTTGAACAGCTTGCCGTAGCCGAGCGGCACGTGGATCCAGATGTTGGAGTCCTTCGGGCCGGCCTCGAGCAGCAGCACGCTGTGCCTGCCGTTCGCCGAAAGGCGGTTGGCGAGCACGCAGCCGGCCGAGCCGGCGCCGACGATGATGTAATCGAACTCGGGATCGTCAGGGGTGAGGGAGGAGGTTGCGTTCATGCGCGGCTGTTCTTCTTGTTGGGTCGTGGACGTTTCCGGTGTGTGACTAGCACAATCATGCGCGCAGGCGCAGCGCCTCGACCAGCGACTTGAACGCACGGGCATATTCCGCACCGGCCCTTGCGATATCGGCGCGCCCGGCGCAGGCGACCGCCGCCTCGGTCACCGCGCCGAGCAACAGCCGCGCCAGCGGCTCGACCGGCTGCTTGGCGATCAGGCCAGCCTCCATCGCCATCGAAAGCGCGCGCGGCATCTTGCCGCCAAAGTGCTTCGCGTCGATCTCGCGCCAGCGTTCCCAGCCGAGCACCGCCGGGCCATCGCGCAGGATGATCTGGCCGGTCGGGCCCTTGGCGGTCGCGGCAAAGTAATGCTGCGTGCCGGCGACCATCGCAGCCAGCACGTCCTTTTCGGTGCGCGCGGCGCTATCGATCTCCATCACCAGATCGCGCGAGACGGAATCGAACACGGCTTCGAACACCGCCTCCTTCGTCTTGAAGTGATGATAGACCGCGCCCTTGGCGATGCCGGCCGCGTCCGCGATCTCATCGATCGTGGTGGCTGCAAAGCCCTGCGTTCCGAACAGTCGGCGCGCCGCCGCCAGGATCGCCTCCGATGTCGCCGCCCGCCGTTCCGCCTGTTTCGCCATGAGTTTGGTCTAAGCGAATTCGCAACGCGCCGCCAGTTGACTTTTCGACCATCGGTCGGTATTTACCGACTATCAGTCGGTTTTTATCATGAGGTCTGCCATGCCGAACCGTGACGTCGTCGAAGCCTTTGCCAAGCACCTGGAGGAGGGAGACTTCGTCGGCGCGATCGAACATTTTTACGCGCCCGACGCCGCCACTTATGAGAACGACGCCGAGCCGACGGTTGGTCGGGACAAGCTGGCAGCAAAGGAGCGCGGCGTGCTGGCTGCGTTCAAACAGGTCAAGGCCGTCCGTATCGGGCCGAGCATGGTCGAGGGCGATCATGTTGCCACGCGGTGGAGATTCAGCTTCACCAATGCCGAAGGCGTCACGCGCACGCTGGATGAAATCGCGTGGCAGACCTGGCGGGGCGATCAGCTGATCGAGGAACGGTTCTACTACGACCCGAAGCAGCTCGGACGCTGACGCAAATTACGCGACACGTTCCTTATCCGGCCGTTCCTCCGGTTGTTCAGCCGGGGTCGCGGTTTCCTCCAATCCCCTGTCGTAATTGCTTGCCAACCTCTCGATGCTGTCCGCCCACATCCTCAACATCGAGATCTGCAATTTCATGATCGGCCTCAGGGCATTCATGCCAAGGGCTGTCGCCGAGGCGATGCCGCCCTGCGGATTGCGCGCGAAACGATTTGCGTTGGTGGGCTTGTCTACCATGTCGTTCGCTCCTTCGATTTGGCGTCAGGACCAGGTGTCTGCTGTGATTTGCGGGATGCCAGACATTCGGCCAGAACCTGATCTGCCGCGAGTCTCGCACATCGCTCGTCATGCAGCTCGTCGAGCTTTTTCAAGTAAGCGACAGCCGCTATTTGCAGGAGATCGAAACTGTCTTCGCCGGTACCACGGAGATGGGTGACGTAGCGATGGAGAGCAGAACGTCTGTTGTCGTTCTCGCTGATGCCGCTATGGAGCAGCAGGTAGTTCCGCCAAGCGAATGCACACGCACCTTCGATGGCCTGAGAAGTCATGGACACCTCCCAAAGGCCGAGAAAGACTGACGACACGTTTCGTTCCGCAAATTCCTGCAAATGTAACGTTGTTCCGTAGCTGCGCTGCAGCGCGTTTGCACCACCGGCCGCGCGGCGCGCCACGCGACGGCGTCAGCGAGGAAAACCGAGCACGGGTCATCGCCGCATTTGTATCGATTTGTTAGCGATACACCGACTTGAACACGCAGAAGCGGCCGAAGTCACAGCCGCAAACGGGGATAATTCATAGATCGTCAAAGGTTTGCGGCGAATTCTCCTGACCGAGCCGGACCACCGGCACCTGCAGGCCCTGAATGCGGACCCAATTGACCTCTTATGTCGCGCGGCTGTTCGCCGGCGATCTGTCGGCCTTTGGCGGTCCCACAACCGACGAAACCGCCGCCGGCCATATCCGTGCGGAACAGATGTCGCTGGTGCTCGGCTATTCGGTCGGCATCATGCTTGCCAATGCCTGCAATGCCACTGTGCTCGCGATTGCGCTGTGGCAATCGCCCGACCGGACCTTCGCGTCGATCTGGGCAGTTATCGTCGCCGGGGCCGCGATCGCGTTCGGCTTGCAATCCCGCGCTTCGCGCAGGATCACAAAACCGCAATTCGTCTCCCGCCGCGCCATCCATCGGCTGGTGCGCAACGCCTTCATCCTCGGCATCGCCTGGGGCATCGTCCCGGTCGCCTTCTTCGCAAACGCATCCACCGGAGGCCAGCTCGTCATCACCTGCCTGTGCGCGGGCATGCTGGCCGGCGGCGCGCTCGCCTTTGCCACCCTCCCGATCGCGGCCATTGCGTTCACGGCTCCCATCTTCGTCGGCGTCGCGATCTGTCTCAGCCGTAGCGACGAGATCGCCTTCCTGCTGATCGCTTTCCTCGTCGTGGTCTATGGCTGCGTGCTGCTGCGCGGCGTCTTCGTCAATTCGTTCGCTTTCGCGCGCCGGGTCATGCGGCAGATCGAGGCGGAACGCACGGTCAGGCGAGACCCGCTGACCCATTTGCCCAACCGCGTCGCCTTCAACGAGACGCTCGATGGCGCGCTGAAGCGCCTTGCGCTTTCGGGCGAGGAGTTCGCGGTGCTGCTGCTCGACCTCGATCGCTTCAAGGAGGTCAACGACCGCTTCGGCCATCCCGCCGGCGACGCGTTTCTGGTCCAGGTCGCAGGCCGGCTGGAACGCTGCACCCGCGCGGCCGAGCACGTCGCACGCATCGGCGGCGACGAGTTCGCACTGGTGATGGCCAATCTGACGCGGCCTGAGGATGCGCTCGAGATCGCCGAGCGTTTCGTCGCAGCCTTCGACGAACCGTTCCTGCTCGACGGCCGCGAGATCTTTGGTGCAACCAGCGTCGGCATCGTGCTGGCACCGCGCGATGGCAACACGCCGCTCGACCTCATGAAGAATGCGGATGCCGCACTCTACCGCGCCAAGAAGGCCGGTCCCGGCACGGTCTGCTTCTTCGAGGAGGCCGACGACAAAGCCTCCCGCGACCGCAAGATGCTGCAATCGGATCTCGCAGGTGCCATCGCACGCGACGAGTTGTTCCTGGTGTTCCAGCCATTTTTCGATCTCGGCGAAAACCGCATCACCGGCTTCGAGGCGCTGCTGCGCTGGCAGCATTCAACGCGCGGACTGGTGCCGCCGAGCGAGTTCATCCCGATCGCGGAAGAAACCGGGCTGATCCACGAGATCGGCGAATGGGTCATTCGCCGCGCCTGTGCGACGCTGAAGGATTGGCCGGACGACATCCGGGTCGCCGTCAATTTCTCGGCGGCGCAGTTTCACAACACCGGCATTCTCCAGAGCATCGTGCAGGCGCTGGCGGACGCCAAGGTCGCTCCTGACCGGCTCGAGATCGAGATCACGGAATCGATGCTGCTGTCGAAATACGGGTCGGCCGCCTCGATCCTCAACGCGCTGCTGGAGTTAGGTGCCACGGTGGCGCTGGATGATTTCGGCACCGGCTTCTCGTCGCTGACCTATTTGCGCAAGCTGCCGTTCAGCCGTATCAAGATCGATCAATCCTTCATCCGCGACATGCTGGTGCAGCCGGATTGCGCGGCGATCGTAAAATCGGTGATTTCGCTGGCGCGCGACCTCAAGATCGGCGTGGTCGCCGAAGGCGTCGAGACCACCGACCAGCTCGACTATCTCAGGCAGACCGGTTGCGACGAGGTGCAAGGCTACGTGATCAGTCGCCCGGTGTCGGCCAACGGCGTGCAGGCGCTGCTGGAGACGAAGAAGCTTCGGCCGATTTTTGCGGCGTAGGGCATGTTACGGCGTCAAACCGCATCCGCGCGCAGCAACGTATCCACCGTGATCGTGCCCCGCGCGCGCGAGACGCAGGCGCAGATCTTCTGGTTGCTCTCTTTCTGGTGATCGCTGAAGAAAACGTCGCGATGATCGATCTCGCCGTCGACGGCGACGACGTCGATGGCGCAGAGGCCGCATTCGCCGCGCTTGCAATCGGATATCACCTCAAAGCCGCTGGCGTTGAGTACGTCCAGCATCGAACGCTCGCGGGGGACCTCGAGCTCGACACCGGAGTCCTTCAGGCGCACGCGGAAGGTTTCGGTCGGCAGCGTGCCGCTGGAGCCGAAGGTCTCATAGCGAAGGTCAGTCAACGGATGGCCGGCGCCGATCCAGGCGTGGCGCGCGGCATCGAGCATCCGCATCGGGCCGCAGAACAGCGCCAGTGTGCCCTTCGGGAGTGACGCGAACAAACCGTCGAGATCGATACGCCTGCCTTCGTCGCCGGCGTGAACGACCATCCGCTCACCGAGCACCTCATCGAGATCATCGAGATAGGCGGCATCACCGCGCGAGCGCACGGCATAATGCAGCGTGACATTGGCCCCGCGCCGCGCCAGCGTCTGCGCAGCGCCGAGGATGGGCGTGATGCCGATGCCGCCGGCGATCAGGCAATAGTTTTCCCGCGCCCAGTCCACTGCGAGAAGCGAGGCCGGCCGGGTGATGTCGAGCCGCGCGCCCGGCTGCAAAGACCACATGTAACGCGAGCCCCCGCGGGAATCCTCGGCCCGGCGGACCGCGATCCTGAAGCCTTGCGGCGAGGCTTCGCCGACCAGCGAATAGGACCTCGCCTCCGGCTGGCCGTCGATGGTGACGCTGACATTGATATGGCTGCCAACGGGATAAGCGGCGCCGTCGAACTGGTCCGGCCGGATCAGGAATTCGCGGATGCCGGGCGACAGGTCGCGGGTCGAGACCAGCGTTGCCGGAATCCAGGTTTCGAGGAAACGCATGGCATTGCCCTCAATCGGTTGCGGTCTTGATCAGCGCGAGCGCTGGCAAGAGGTCGAGATGGGTTCGGTTGCGCAGCGCGAGCCGCAAATTGCGCACCGCGAGCCGCGCATGCTCGCGCATGACGGCTTCCGCGCGCGCGCCCTCGCGGTTCTCGATCGCGTCGATCACGACGCGGTGGTGCTCCTGCCCGATGATCAGGATCTGCTGCGCTTCGGGCAGCGCCGATTGCGCCATCACGAAGCCGCTCGGCGAGGCGAACGGCAGCGCCGAGGCGCGGTCGATCTGCCGGATCAAGGGCGGGCTGCGCGACAGTTCGGTCAGCAGCGCATGGAAGCGCGCGTTCAGCGTGACATAGGACGAGAAGGCCTCGATCGAGATCGGCACCTGGCCCAGCAGCTCGTCGATGGCGGCGAGGCACTCCTTCAGCGGCTCGAGTTCGCGTGCGGAGACGCCGCGCTCGGCGGCGAAGCGCGCGGCAAGGCCTTCCAGCGTGCCGCGCAGCTCGATGGAATCGGAGATGTCGCGCTCGGAAAACGCTTTCACCATGAAGCCGCCGGAAGGAATCGCTTCCAGCAGCCCCTCCTCCTCCAGCCGCACCAGCGCCATGCGCACTGGCGTGCGCGAGGCGCCTGTCGTCTCCACCGCCTGAAGCTCGGAGATGCGCTCGCCCGGACGCAAGGAGCCATCCAGGATCTGTTCGCGCAACGCCAGCTGCGCCTTCACCGTCTGCGAGACGGAGCGGTCGACCTCACGCTCGGCCATGGTCTACTCCGCCGCCTGGAGGTGCTTTGGCGGGTTTTCCTTCGCCACCATCTTGTCGATCAGCCTGCGCGTCCACATCGCGCCGGCGTCGATGTTGAGATTGTAGAAGATGCGATCCGGGTTCTCGTCCATCGCGCGCTGCTGCGCCTCCAGGATCAGCTCGTCCTCGCGGAAGATGCCGGAGACGCCCTCGCGGATCTCGGTGGTGATGCGCTGCTCGCCGATCTGGTAGTTGCGGACGAACGCCCAGAAATAGTGGCAGGTCTTCTCGGTTTCCGGCGTGATGGTGTTGAGCACGAAGCCGTTGACGCCCTGCGAGCGGTCGCCTTCGGGCGCTCCGGTGCCTGTCGGCGCCACGCCGACGTCGATGGCGACGGTGCACGGCGCCTCGAAGCGGATGATCTGCCAGCGATCGACGGGGCCGGACTTGCCGAGCTGCTTGGCCCAGAACGGCGGCGGCTCGATGTTGCGCATCCAGCGCGTCACCGTCACCGTCTTCTCGCCATGGGTGACGTCGAACGGCGCTTCTGCGACCGCGTCATTTCCAATCGACGAGCCGTGCACAAAAGTCTCATGGGTAAGGTCCATGAGATTGTCGAGCACGAGGCGATAGTCGCAATTGACGTGAATGGTCTTGCCGTCGCCCGCCCAGGCCGGATCGTGATTCCAGTGCATGTGGGGGACGAGCGCGGGATCGGCCAGCGCCGGATCGCCCATCCAGAGCCAGATATAGCGGTGACGCTCGACCACCGGATAGGCGCGCACGCAGGCCGACGGATTGATGGTCTCCTGCGAGGGCATGAAGGTGCAGCGGCCCTGCGCGTTGAATTTGAGGCCGTGATAGCCGCAGACGACGGTGTCGCCTTCGAGCCGGCCCTTGGACAGCGGCACCAGACGGTGCCAGCAGGCATCCTCCAGCGCGGCCACCGAGCCGTCGGCCTTGCGGTACATCACAATATGCTTGCCGCAGATCGTCCGCGGCAACAACGCCGGCTTCACCTCGGCGTCCCAGGCGGCGGCGTACCAGGCGTTCATGGGGAAGGGCTTTGTCATGGGCGATCTCCCGAGGCTTATGTATGCGTTGTGTATACAATAGCGAGGGCATGAAATTGTTCAAGCTGAAAACGGAGGTATTGGAACACCAATTTAAATCTGGATGTATACATAGACAACCGTGAGTCATTCCCCGCGAAAGCGGGGAATCCAGTACTCCGGGGCGGATGTTGGGTTCACACAACTGGAGCCGCGGCGTACTGGATCACCCGCTTTCGCGGGTGATGACAGATGCGGCGCCTCCTCTCGGAGGGCGCCGAAGGTCCTCGCTGAGAGAGCCTTACGCCCCGAACACCTTCGCAAGACCGGCCTGCGCCTCGTCCTGAATCTTCTTAAGGTGCTCGGGGCTGCGGAAGCTTTCCGCATAAATCTTGTAGACGTCCTCTGTCCCCGACGGCCTTGCGGCAAACCAGCCGAAGTCGGTTTCGACCTTAATGCCGCCGAACGGCTGGCCGTTGCCGGGCGCCTTGCTGAGTGTCGAGCGGACCGGATCGCCGGCGAGATCCTTCAGGCCGAGCTGCTCGGGCGTGACGGATTTCAAAATGGTCTTCTGCGGCCCGGTCGCGGCGACGTCCATGCGGGCGTAGTGCGGCACGCCAAACTCGGCGGTCAATTCATTGAAGAGCTGGCTCGGATCGCGGCCGGTCTTGGCCATGATCTCGGCAGCGAGCAGGCCGAGAATGATGCCGTCCTTGTCGGTGGTCCATACCGTGCCGTCGCGGCGCAGGAAGGATGCTCCTGCACTCTCCTCGCCGCCGAAGCCGAAGCTGCCCGTGAGGAGACCGTCGACGAACCATTTGAATCCGACCGGCGTCTCTACCAGCTTGCGGCCGAGCTTCTTGGCGACCCGGTCGATGATCGAACTCGACACCACGGTCTTGCCGATCGCAGCATCCCTGCTCCAGTTCGGGCGGTGCGCGAACAGATAAGAGATCGCGGTCGCAAGATAATGGTTGGGGTTCATCAGCCCGCCGGTGCGCGTGACGATGCCGTGGCGGTCGGCGTCAGTGTCGTTGGCGAAGGCGACGTCGAAACGGTCGCGCATCGCGATCAGGCTCGCCATCGCGTAAGGCGAGGAGCAGTCCATGCGGATCTTGCCGTCCCAGTCCACCGTCATGAAGCGGAAGGTTGGATCGATGGCTTCGTTCACCACGGTGGCCTTGAGGCCGTAGCGCTCGATGATCGGATGCCAGTAATGCACGGCGGCGCCGCCGAGCGGATCAATGCCGATATTGACGCCGGCGGATTTGACGAGATCGAGGTCGACGACGCTGCCGAGATCGGCAACATAGGGTGTGATGTAGTCGTAGGCGTGGACCGTCGACGATTTCAGCGCCTTGGCATAGTCGATGCGCTTCACGCCCTTGAGGCCCTCGGCAAGATAAGCGTTCGCGCGCTTCTCGACTACACTGGTCACGTCGGTATCGGCCGGGCCGCCATGCGGCGGATTGTATTTGTAGCCGCCATCCTCGGGGGGATTGTGCGAGGGCGTGATGACGACGCCGTCAGCCAGCCCAGATGCGCGGCCCTTGTTGTAGGTGAGGATCGCGTGGGAGATCACGGGCGTCGGGGTGTAGCCGCCATCCTTGTCGATCATGACGTCGACGCCATTCGCCGTGAACACCTCGACGGCGCTGGCGAGCGCCGGCTCGGCCAGCGCATGGGTGTCGATGCCGATGAAGAGCGGGCCGGTCAGCCCCTTCTCTTTTCGGTAATCGCAGATGGCCTGCGTGGTCGCGAGGATATGGCCTTCGTTGAAGCTGTTCTTGATCGAGGTGCCGCGGTGGCCCGAGGTACCGAACGCCACCCGCTGCGCGGGGTCCGATGCGTCCGGCCTGTTGGCGAAATAGGCGGTCACCAGCCTTGGAACATTGGCAAGCGCGCTCGGTGCAACCGGCTTACCCGCCGCGGGATCGACTTCTGCCACTTCACCTCTCCGTGCCTTCAAACCACAGTCTGGAGCACCATACCATCGGCCGGCCCGTCGCCAAGCGGCATGCCCGGCCTGGGCGATGTCACACTCCGGTCAACAATCAACGCCGATCCCGCACCGGATGATCCATGGGGTCTCGTACTTTGGTCCCGGATGTCGGTTGATGCAGGACAAAGACGCTGGTGCGCAGCGTGGGCACGCTGCTTGCCGTTTGATCAAGGAGGCCGGGACTTGCAGGAATGCCTTGCAGGCATGTCTGGACTCCAGCGGGGGAGTGGATTTGAGATGACCGGACGTCTGATCTTCGTGCTCATGCTAGCCGTCGCCAATGCGATGTTGGCCACCTCGCCCGGCCTCGCCGCCGATGGCGATCCGGCCGCGGGCAAGGCCACCTTCGAGCGAACCTGCGAGAACTGCCATGCGGTGGTGATCGGGGTGAACAAGGTCGGCCCAAGCCTCTGGAATGTCGTCGAGCGCAAGCCCGCCGCCGTTCCTGACTTTGCCTATTCTGACGCCATGAAAGCCAACAAGCAGCCCTGGACGGCGGACGCGCTGGATACCTATCTCGCCGACCCCCGCGGCGACGTCCATGGCGTGAAGATGTTCTTCAAGGGGCTGCCGAACCCCGCAGATCGGGCCGACGTCATCGCTTATCTTCAGACGCTGAAGTGAGCTGTCTACAGCCAGGGCGACCCGAACGGCGGCGATCTCTACGATGCGCTATTCGGGCCCTGTCATCGCTAGTGAGGACCTCACGCGGATCGAGGTCTGAGAGCGGTCGGCCGTCAGAACGATCCGACCTCGATCCGGAACGACAACCGCTCCTCCGCCCCCGGTGCGATGTGCATCAGGCCCGGCTTGTCGGTGAATTCGCCGTCGAAAGTTTTGGGGCTGGCATAGCCGCGCCAAGGCTCGATACAGAGGAACGGCGCGCCCGACGGTTTCGACCAGATACCAAGCTCGCGAAAACCTCTCCAGGATATCTCGAGCCAAGGGCCGGTGCCATCCTCGGCTCCATAGCGGACTGCATGACTGTTGAGGGGATCGAGGATGACGGCGTCGTTGGCGAACAGGGCTTCCGACAAGGGAAGCACAGCGCCTCGGACGGGGCTCGGATCCGTTACCGCGAGCAGCAGCCCGCCCTCGACGCGGTGAACCGGAGACGGCTCCTCGTTGGTGAACGTCAGCGCGTAACTCTCCTTGGGAACGCCAGGCCGAAGCGGCCAGTTGAAAGCGGGATGACCACCGAGCGACACCGGCAACGTCTCGCCGCCGGTGTTGAGGACCGTGAGCGAGAGATCGAGACCGGTATCGTCGAGCGTATAGGCGGCTGTCAGGCGGAACGCGAAGGGATAGAGCGCCCGCGTCGCCTCGCTATCTTCGAGCATGAGCGAGCACCGGCGCTCGCCACGCTCAGCCCAGACAAAGCGGCTGTCGCGGGCAAAGCCGTGCTGGGTCATCCGGTAAGTCTTGCCCCGGTGCTGCATCTCGTCATTGGCGAGGCGCCCGACGATCGGAAACAGCAGCGGCGCGTGGCGCGGCCAAGCCGGCCCCGCCTGCCAGACGAATTCGGTGCCATCCTCATGCCTGAGGGAGCACATCTCGGCGCCGTGCGCCTTGATGGTCGCGGTGAGGGAGCCGCTTCGAAGCGTGTGGGTGTCGTCGGTCATGGCAACCTCCGTCGCGGCAGTCGCGAGGCGATCATCAGAAACGATTTCGCCCGCCTCGAAAAACCTCTCACGACCTTTGATAATCGTCTTCAATCCGGATGATGTCGTCTTCACCGAGATAGGAGCCGGTCTGGACCTCGATCAGTTCCAGCATGATTTTACCGGGGTTCTCCATCCGGTGCACCGCGCCCATCGGGATATAGATGGACTCGTTCTCGTGCACGGTCTTCACGGTCTCGTTGACGGTGACGCGGGCTGCGCCGCGGACCACGATCCAGTGCTCGGCGCGATGATGGTGCTTCTGCAGCGACAGCCGGCCGCCCGGCTTCACCACGATGCGCTTGACCTGGTGGCGCTCGCCGTTGTCGACCGATTGGTAGCTGCCCCAGGGGCGATGCACCTTCAGGTGCTCCTCGGTGACCTTCGGCGCGACCGCCTTCAGTTTCGTGACGAGACGCTTCAGCCCATTGGCATCCTTCTGCCGCGAGACCAGCACCGCATCGGCGGTCGCGACCACGACGAGATCGTC
>NZ_FOVU01000013.1 GCF_900115265.1 Bradyrhizobium sp. Ghvi
CGTCCAGGACGTGTTCATGCCCGAGCGCGTCACCCGCGTTCCCTTGTCCTCGCGCGAGATCTCGGGCGTCCTGAACCTGCGCGGCCGCATCGTCACCGTGGTCGACATGCGCGCTCGCCTCGGCCTGCCCAGGGACGAGGACGGCAAGACGCCGATGGCGGTCGGCGTCGACCTGCGCGGCGAATCCTACGGCCTCCTGATCGACCAGATCGGCGAGGTGCTGCGCCTGCCCGAGGACGGCAAGGAAGACAACCCCGTCAATCTCGACCCTCGCATGGCCAAGCTCGCCGGCGGCGTCCA
The DNA here is from genome assembly GCF_900115265.1 of Bradyrhizobium sp. Ghvi. Classification (GTDB taxonomy): domain Bacteria; phylum Pseudomonadota; class Alphaproteobacteria; order Rhizobiales; family Xanthobacteraceae; genus Bradyrhizobium. Next base: position 301 of record NZ_FOVU01000013.1, read on the forward strand.
TCGCCTCGACGGACAGCTCATGGTCGTCCTCGACGTCGATCGCGTCCTCGAGCTCGCGCCCGAGATGATGGCGGCCTGATACGGCGGCATTGCCGCCGGCAGACCCGCAATTGAAAGTGCCCCGCACAGGGGACAGGAAGCAGAGGTTCACATGCGAACTTGTCTCGTCGTTGATGATTCCAGCGTCATCCGCAAGGTTGCCCGCCGGATCCTGGAAGGCCTCGACTTCCAGATTCTTGAAGCCGAGGACGGTGAGAAGGCGCTGGAAGCCTGCAAGCGCGGACTGCCCGACGCCGTGCTGCTCGACTGGAATATGCCGGTCATGGATGGCTACGAGTTCCTCGGCCATCTTCGCCGCATGCCCGGCGGCGACCAGCCCAAGGTGGTGTTCTGCACCACCGAGAACGACGTCGCGCATATCGCGCGCGCGCTGCACGCCGGCGCCAACGAATACATCATGAAGCCGTTCGACAAGGACATCGTGACGGCGAAGTTCCAGGAAGTCGGCTTGATCTAGCGAAACACCGGAGGCTGGCTCCTTCGGCATTCGTTTCAACTAAAACCGTTTCAGTCTGAGTTGGTGAGTAATGAGTGTGGCGTACGCAGGCAATTCGACCACGAGCCCGTCGCGCGAAGCCGGGCCGCTGCGGGTGATGATCGTCGACGACTCCGTCGTGATACGCGGTCTGATCTCGCGCTGGGTCGGAGCCGAGCACGACATGGAGGTCGCGGCGTCGCTGCGCACCGGCCTCGAGGCGGTCAACCAGCTCGAACGCATCAACCCCGACGTCGCCGTGCTCGACATCGAAATGCCCGAGCTCGACGGCATCTCGGCACTGCCGAAACTGCTGGCGAAGAAGCGCGATCTCGTCATCATCATGGCGTCGACGCTGACCCGCCGCAACGCTGAGATCAGCTTCAAGGCGCTGTCGCTCGGCGCGGCCGACTACATTCCGAAACCGGAATCGACGCGCGAGACAGCCGCTGCGGATATCTTCCATCATGACCTGATCCAGAAGATCCGTCACCTCGGTGCAAGGCTGCGCCGGAAGGCGGCCGTGGCGAGTCCGCCGCTGGCGCCCGCGAGCCCCGCTGCACCGGCTGCGCGTGCACCGGTTGTGGTGCGGCCGGCACCGGCTGCCGCCGCGCCTGCCTTGTCATCGGGCCCGCTCACCACCCGTCCGTTCTCGACCCAGGCGCCGAAGGTGCTGCTGATCGGCTCCTCGACCGGCGGCCCTCAGGCGCTGATGGCGCTCGTCACCGAGCTCGGCCCTGTGATCGACCGCTTCCCGGTGCTGATCACCCAGCACATGCCGCCGACCTTCACCACCATTCTCGCCGAGCATCTGGGGCGTTCGAGCCGCCGGCCGGCAGCCGAAGCGGTCGACGGCGAGCCGGTGAAACCGGGGCGCATCTATCTCGCGCCCGGCGGCAAGCACATGCGTGTCGCCCGCAGCGGTGTGGACACCGTGATCGCGCTCGACGACGGCCCTGCCGTCAATTTCTGCAAGCCCGCGGTCGATCCGCTCTTCACCTCCGCGATCGACATTTGGCACGGCAACATCCTCTCCGTGATCCTGACGGGCATGGGTTCTGACGGCATGCGCGGCGGCAAGGATATCGTGGCAGCCGGCGGCAGCGTGATCGCGCAGGATGAAGCTTCCAGCGTGGTGTGGGGCATGCCGGGAGCCGCCGCCAACGCCGGCATTTGCGCCGCGATCCTGCCGCTCAACCAGATCGGCGCCAAGGTCAACCGTCTGTTTGCGGGAGACCGCTCGTGACGCCCGCGGATTACGACTACCTGCGCAAGTTCCTGAAGGAGCGCTCCGGTCTCGATTTGTCGCCCGACAAGCAATATCTGGTCGAGAGCCGGCTGTTGCCGCTGGCCCGCAAGGCGAGTCTGTCAGGCATCACCGATCTCGTTCTCAAGATCAGGAACGGCGATGGCAGGCTTGCGACCGACGTGGTCGAGGCCATGACCACCAACGAGACGTTCTTCTTCCGCGACAGGATCCCGTTCGACCATCTGCGCGACAGCATCGTGCCTAGCTTGATCCAGGCCCGCGCCGCGCGCAAGAGCCTGCGCATCTGGTCGGCGGCTTCGTCGACGGGGCAGGAACCTTATTCGATCGCGATGTGCCTGAAGGAGATGGGCGCTGCGCTCGCCGGCTGGCGCATCGAGATCGTCGCCACTGATCTGTCGCAGGAGGTGCTGGAGAAATCCAGGGCCGGCGTCTACAGCCAGTTCGAGGTGCAGCGCGGTCTGCCGATCCAGCTCCTGATGAAATACTTCACGCAAGCTGGCGATGTCTGGCAGCTCAATGCCGATGTCCGCGCGATGGTGCAGTTCCGCCAGCTCAATCTGTTGCAGGACTTCTCCCATCTCGGCACATTCGACGTGATCTTCTGCCGCAACGTGCTGATCTATTTCGATCAGGATACCAAGGCGGTGATCTTCGAGCGCATGGCGAAGGGCCTGGAAGCCGATGGCGCGCTGCTCTTGGGCGCGGCGGAATCCGTCGTCGGCATCACCGATGCATTCCGCCCGATGTCCGATCGTCGCGGCCTCTATCAGCTCAATCCGGTGCGCTCCGGCCGCCCGATGGGGGGATTGATGCCACAACCGCTGAAGGTCGCCGCAGCGCGGTGATCTGCCGTACGACTGTCGGTCGGAGCGAGCGGCGTTGTTGCGGCTGAGCGCCGGTGCCTGCCGGCTCTTTCGTTGTCATACCCGGAATTTCAGCGGCATTTGAGATAGCGCGGATTACTCGGCTACCGCACCAGCGGTGCGCTTCGACGTGGCCCTCATGGGCGTCCGGCCTTTGTGCTATGGTCTCGATCGCCCGCCCTAGGGAGGCGGTTTTTTCAATATCGTGACCTGTTTTAAGGAGGACATATCATGCGAATGTCTTGCGCCTCTTATTTCCTGTTGGCAGCACTCTCGTTGCCCGCGACGGCTCTCGCCGGCGAGCAGGTGCTCGAATTCAAGCTCGTCACCAAACCGATCGACGTCAAAGTCACTGAGGTCGCGAACGTCGAAGGTCAGACGGTCATGTCCGGCAAGATGTTCGGGGTTGCCTTCTTCAAGGACGGCCGCGTTGCCGTGAAGGATTTCGTCAATTCCTCCGACCTGCTGAAAGGCTCAGGGCCGATGTTCGGCTACAGCACCTACACCTTCGAAGACGGCTCCTCGATCACGGCGCGCTACACCGGCGCGGTCAAGGACGGAAAGGCCAAGGGGGAATATACGATCCTGTCGGGCACCGGAACGTACGCAAACGCGACGGGCACAGGCGGCTTCGAGAGTGTGCAAAGCGGGTTCAAGGGCGCGGGCCTGTACGACGGTAGGTTCATAGTCAAGACGCCCTAAGCCAGCATGCGGGCTTTCGCGCTCGCGTCCCCCGGTGGGGTCGCGAGCGCATTTCACAAAATCGCATGCGGCAAGAACCGCGAGCCGTTTCCCGTGATCGGACTCTCGTCCTCGCGGATCGACAACCCGCACGGCTCGTGATTCACCAGCCAGCTTCCCACCACGGGATAGACGCCCGAAAAATTCGGCAGCGGTGACAGCGCCTGGCGCACAAAGCCTTCGGCGCCGTAGGGACCTTCGTGCTCGTCGAGCGACATTCCGCCCGACACTATCGTGACATTGGCGCCTTCGCGGGACAGCAGCGGCTTGCGGACATAGGAGCTGCCGAGTTCGGCTGCACGCGGATCGTCCTCAAAGAAGGCCGGTAGCAGATTGGGATGGTTCGGAAACATCTCCCAGAGCAACGGCAGGATGCCTTTATTCGAGAGCACCGCCTTCCATGGCGGCTCGATCCAGCGCGTTGGTGCCTCCACCAGCTTGGTGCCGAAGGCGTCATGGAACATCCATTCCCAGGGATAGAGCTTGAAGACGAGCGCCATGTCGTTGTTATCGAGATCGACGAAGCCGCCGGCCTCGTTGCGCCAGCCGATCTCCTCGACATCCAGCAGCGTGGTCGAGAGGCCCGCTTGACGTGCGGTGTCTTCGAGATAAGCGAGCGTGCCGGCGTCTTCCTCGTTGCCCGTCGTGCCGGTGAGGTGCAGATGTTGGCCGGCGGCAATCTCCTTCCAGGCAGCGATCAGCCGTTCATGGATCGAGTTGAACTGGTCGGCGCGCGCGGGGATGATCCGCCGCTCGATGGCCTGCTCGAGCCAGGTCCATTGAAATACCGCGGCCTCGAAGATCGAGGTCGGCGTGTCCGCGTTGTATTCGAGCAGTTTTGCCGGGCCCTCGCCGTCGTATTTCAGATCGAGGCGGCCGTAGAGGCTGCGGTCATCGCGCTTCCAGCTCTCGGCGATGAAGTTCCAAAATGCTTCCGGAATCTTCAAACGCCGCAAATAGCGCTCCTCGCCGATCACCCGGCCGGCAAGCTCCAGACACATCGCGTCGATCTCGCCGGTCGGCGTCTCGATTCCGCGCTCGATCTCAGCGAGATCGAAGGCGTAATAGGCGCTCTCGTCCCAATAGCGTTCGCCGTCGATGGTATGGAAGGCGAAGCCGCATTGCTCGGCAGTGTGCCGCCAGTCATCGCGCTCCGGACAGATGATGCGTTGCATGCGTCAGCTGCCGCCCGCGAACGCATGCGCAAACGAGCCGAACCCGCCGCGGCTGACGCCGCCGGAGCCTGAGTCGGACGAGCCGCCCGACGAGGAATGACTGGAGGAGTCGCTGCTGTAGAAGCTGGACCGGGACGACCAGTGCGAGCCGCTGCTGCCCGATGAGCTGCCGCTACAATTGGTGCTCGTCTGCACGGGCGCCAATGCGCCAGGGACAGTCGTCCCGGGGGCTGTCGCCCCGGGGACTATCGCCCCGGGAGGCGTGGGATCGCAGTTTCGTCGCGGCATCAACGTGAAGGCAGTGGTGCCGACCGCGATCGTGCCCATCACCAGCAGCGCGACATGGCCCGAGCGCTTCACCGGCTCGCGCGGCGGCAGGGGCAGATCCGCCGGCATACGCGGCCGGCGCTTGCCGAACTCCTTGCTGGGAGGCTTCGCGGCCATATCAGTAAATCATGCAGGCGGCGTTCAGCAGGCCTGCGGCGAGTGACGAGAGGCCAAGCCAGATTGCGGGTGCCAGCTCACCGGCGGCGATCCGCCCCGACAGGTTCGGCACCGGAATCTTGACGATGTAGAACACTGCGACCTGCACGATCAGCGCAATCGCAGCCCAGATCAGGCAGTCCAGCACGTTGGCCGAATGCGCGATTGCGCTGAACAGCGGCGCCACGAAGCCGAGCAGGCTGAGGCCGAGCGCGATCGCAGCCGCTGGATCGTTGTCGCGAATGAGCTGAAACTCGTTGTGCGGCGTGATCCGGGTATAGACGAACAGATATGCCACGACCGCGATCAACCCGGTGCAGAAATAGACCAGGAAGGCGGGCAGGCCGGCGAGCGATTGCAGGATCATGGTCCCCCCATCATGCAGACCATTCGTCGGCTGGCAAAGGGTAGCGGTTCAAACCTCAGCTTCGGGCGAAGCGATCCCCTCAAAAAACAAAACCCCGCCATTTGCGGCGGGGTCCAGGCTGGGAGGAGCGAGCCGAAAGGCGGCTCGCGACGTAAACGGATCAGGCGGGAATGCGCTCGTCGGCCTCGTGCGGCTCGCGCAGCACGTAGCCGCGGCCCCACACGGTCTCGATGAAATTGCGGCCCTCGGAAGCGTTGGCGAGCTTCTTGCGGAGCTTGCAGATGAAGACGTCGATGATCTTCAGCTCGGGCTCGTCCATGCCGCCATAGAGGTGGTTGAGGAACATTTCCTTGGTGAGGGTCGTACCCTTGCGGAGCGAGAGCAGCTCCAGCATCTGGTACTCCTTGCCAGTCAGATGCACGCGCTGGCCGCCGACTTCGACCGTCTTGGTGTCGAGGTTGACGACGAGGTCGCCGGTCTGGATGACCGACTGGGCGTGACCCTTGGAGCGGCGCACGATCGCATGGATGCGGGCAACCAGCTCGTCCTTGTGGAAGGGTTTGGTCATGTAGTCATCGGCGCCGACGCCGAGACCCTTGACCTTGTCCTCGATGCCGGCGAGGCCGGAGAGGATCAGGATCGGTGTCTTGATCTTGGAGACCCGAAGCTGCTTGAGCACGTCGTAGCCGGACATGTCGGGCAGGTTAAGGTCGAGAAGGATAATGTCGTAATCGTATAATTTACCGAGATCGACGCCTTCTTCCCCCAAATCGGTCGTGTAGACGTTGAAGCTCTCAGACTTCAGCATCAGCTCGATCGACTGCGCGACGGCGCTGTCATCTTCAATCAGCAAAACGCGCATGCCAGTTCCCCATAGTCGCCGCTCCTGGGCGTCAGGTCGGCCGCATTCGCGGCACTCAACAAAACGCCTTTGAACAACTGATTCGGATCCTGACAACAGATGGTTAACAAATCCTGATTCTGGAACGCAAGTCCCCCCGGGTGCAATTTTTGTCGAATCGCCCTAAGGTCTTGTCCGCGAAGCAGCTTTCGTTACCCGAGTCCGTTCAAGTTCCACTTTAAGAGACGGGCCTAACCGACTCCCGCGACTCAGCCTTCTTCTGAAAGGGAGCCACGCTCAGTCACAAAGACAGTGACGCAATGATTAACGATGCGGGTAAACACGACGTTAAGCGCCGTTCAGAAATATGGCGAAACTTAATCGTTTCGCCGTCAAGGCCAAATCATGAAGGCGTGCGCTGCTGTGAAGGCCACTCTTATGAAGGCTGTTTGATGAAGGCCGGTCAATGAAAGCTCTTGCCGAACAGATCGGCGATATCGACGGCATCAATATCTATGGTCGCGTGGTCGGCGTGCGCGGCTTGATGGTCGAAGTCGCCGGCCCGATTCACGCGATGTCAGTCGGCGCACGGCTCGTGATCGAGACCGGCGCCAACCGTTCGATCCCCTGCGAGGTCATCGGTTTCTCAGGCAGCAATGCTGTCGTGATGCCGTTCGCCGGACTCGAGGGCGTACGCCGCGGCTGCAAGGCCGTGATCGCCAATGCCGCCAATCTGGTGCGTCCGTCGTCGGCCTGGCTCGGCCGTGTCGTCAATGCGTTGGGCGAGCCGATCGACGGCAAGGGGCCGTTGCCGCAAGGCGCCTCGCCGATGCCGTTCCGCAATACGCCGCCGCCGGCGCATTCGCGCAAGCGCGTAGGCAGCCCGCTCGATCTCGGCGTTCGTGCGATGAACACCTTCCTGACCTGCTGCCGCGGCCAGCGCATGGGCATCTTCGCAGGCTCCGGCGTCGGCAAATCGGTGCTGCTCTCGATGCTCGCGCGCAACGTCGATGCCGCCGTGAGCGTCATCGGCCTGATCGGCGAACGCGGCCGCGAGGTGCAGGAATTCCTGCAGGACGATCTCGGGGAAGAAGGGCTCGCGCGCTCCGTCGTGGTGGTTGCAACTTCCGACGAGCCGGCCCTGATGCGGCGACAGGCCGCCTATCTGACGCTCGCGATCGCCGAATATTTTCGCGACGAGGGCCAGGATGTCCTCTGCCTGATGGACTCGGTGACGCGCTTTGCCATGGCCCAGCGCGAGATCGGCCTGTCCGCCGGCGAGCCGCCGACCGCCAAGGGCTACACGCCGACCGTTTTCACCGAGTTGCCGAAGCTGCTGGAGCGCGCCGGCCCGGGGCTCGGGGAAGGCGCCATCACCGCGATCTTCACGGTGCTGGTCGACGGCGACGATCATAACGAGCCGATCGCCGACGCCGTCCGCGGCATCCTCGACGGCCACATCGTGATGCAGCGCTCGATCGCCGAGCGCGGCCGCTACCCCGCGATCAACATCCTCAAATCCGTTTCCCGCACCATGCCGAAATCGGCGGATCCGCAGTTCTGGCCCGTCATCCAGAAGGCGCGGGCGGTGATGGCGACCTACGCCGACATGGAAGAACTGATCCGCCTCGGCGCGTACCGGGCCGGCTCCAGCCCCGAGGTCGACGAGGCGATCCGCCTGCATGAGCCGCTGGAGGCCTTCCTGCGCCAGCGCAAGGACGAAAACGCCTCGCTGGCCGACGGCTACCGCCAATTGGCGCAAATCCTCGGTAATTTGGAAACGGAACGCTAACTTTGTCGCGTCATCATCCGTCCCCACAGAGTAGCAGAGCCGGTCTGGGCCCCATCAGGGCCTGTGGGGAGACCGGTGCCGTCCCAATGTGTGTATGTCGAGCAGCCAAGGGACTTCTGGGGAGTACGAGTCGATGAAGTCACGAGATACCCTCATCCGCCTGAAGAAGTTTCAGGTCGACGAGAAGCGCCGCCGGGTCGCCCAGATCGAGTCCATGATCGCCGACTTCCAGCGGATGTCGGTCGATCTTGAACGTGAGATCCAGACCGAGCAGGACCGCGCCGGGATCAACGATCCCTCGCACTTCGCCTATCCGACCTACGCCAAGGCTGCCATCCAGCGCCGCGAGAACCTGACCCGCTCGGCCGACGAGCTGAAGGGCCAGCTCGAGGAAGCCAAGGCCGCGCTCGGCGAAGCCTTCGAGGAGCTGAAGAAGGTCGAGCTGCTGGACGAGCGCGACCAGGCCCGCGAGCGCGCCGAGGAGAACGCCCGCGAGCAGGCCGATCTCGACAGCATCGGCCTGATGCGCTCTCGCATCGGCGCCGTCGCGTAAGCGGCAGCCCGCGTCAAAATCGTTGCGAATTTGCGAGCCCGGACCCGCAAGGTCCGGGTTTTTGCGTGTGCTGTCCACAGTGTGGCGCGCCGCCTCTTGGTGACCGGCTCGGCCGCGCGCTATGGTAGCCGGAATGATGCTGTGCCAGCGACGGCGGTGCCCACCTCTCCCTCGGGAGAGGTCGGCGCGGAGCGCCGGGTGAGGGGTTACGGTCTCCCGTCAGCCCTCCGCCCCCTCACCCGATTTGCTGCGCAAATCGACCTCTCCCCGTCGGGGAGAGGTGAAGAGGGATGTGACGGGGCCTGAGCGTTGGGGGGCTGAATGCTGACGCCAGCAGAGCTGGTCGGGCTGATTGAGGCGGTGGCGAAGCGCGATTCTGCGGCGTTCGAGCGCCTCTACGGTGCCACGCGCGCGAAACTTTATGGCGTCGTGCTCCGTATCTTGCGCCGACAGGATCTCGCAGAGGAGGTCATTCAGGAGACCTATGTCAAGATCTGGAACAGTGCGGGCCAGTTCAATCCGACACTGTCATCGCCAATCACGTGGATGGCGTCGATCGCGCGGAATCGCGCCATCGATATCGTGCGCAAGAAGACGGAAGCCTCTCTCGAGGAAGAGCCGCAGGCGATGGAGGTCGCTGCTGAAAGTCCCGATCCGCTGGCGCGCCGCGAGATGAGCGAGGAGCTGAAGCGGCTCTTGGAATGTATCGGCCGGCTCGAGCCGGACCGTCAGCGGCTTGTGCTTCTCGCGTATTACAACGGCTGGAGCCGCGAGCAATTGGCGGAAAAATTCGCAGCGCCCGTCAACACGGTGAAGACGTGGCTCCGGCGCAGCATGCTGGATATCCGGGAATGCCTCGGACTTTAGAGGATGATGACAGTGCATAAAATGGTGCGGCGTTCTCGCTTCACCTCTCCCATAGGGAGAGGTCGGATTGCGTCGCAAGATGCAATCCGGGTGAGGGGCTGCGCTCTCTCGTGGGACCTGAACCCCTCACCCGATTTGCCCTGGACGATGCTTCGCATCGCCGGGAGCAAATCGACCTCTCCCTTCGGGAGAGGTGAAAGCAAGTGATGGCCTACAGCGAGGACCATATCGCGCTCGCAGCGGAATATGCGCTCGGCACACTTGATGCCGACGAGCGCGCTGAGATTGCGACCATGATGGCTGCGGACCCGGAGTTCGCCGCAATCGTGCAGGCCTGGCAAATCCGGCTCGGTGTGCTCAACCAGATGGTTGGCAACATCGAGCCGCGGCCGATCGTGTGGGAGAACATCAGGCGCGAGATCGCCTCGGCGGCATCGACACAGGATTCGTCGCAACAGCCGCCAGCTCTGTCGGATGCGCCGCCGCCGCCGGAGCTACCTGCGCCCGAGCCTCCAGCGCTGGAGCCTCCAACGCTGGAATCTTCGTCGCCGGATGCACAGCAATCGGAGCCGTCGCGATCCAGCTCCGACGCCATTCCGATCTTCCCGCCGCAATTCGTGCCGCAGACCCATGCGCCAGATCCGAGCGTCGCACCCGCAACGCAGGCGCCCGTTATCCACGATAGCAACGTGATCCTGCTCGAGAGCCGCGTGAAGCGCTGGCGCACGATCGCCTCCGCCGTGGGCGCGCTCGCGGCCGTGCTGGTGGTGACGCTGTCGCTTCAGATCTTCCTGCCCGATGCGCTGCCCGGCGCCCTACGGCCGGCACCGCGCATCCAGACGGTCGAGGTGAAGACACCGGCTTCGCCGCTGTCTTCGCCCGCGCAATATGTCGCGTTGCTGCAGGGCCAGAGCGGCGGTCCCGCCTTCATCCTCACCATCGATGGCGCGACCAAGAATTTCACGGTGCGCAAGGTCGGTGCGACGCCGGAGCCGGGCAAGAGCTTCGAGCTCTGGCTGATCTCCGACAAGCTGCCGCGGCCGCGCTCGCTCGGCGTGATCGGCAGCGGCGACTTCACCGCGCGTCCCGTGCTCGCCGGCTACGATGCCGACGTCGTCAACGGCGCAACCTATGCCGTCACCGTCGAGCCGTCGGGCGGCTCGCCCAACGGCCAGCCAACTTCGGCGCCGGTATTTTCCGGCAAGCTGATCGAGACCGTGCCGCCGTCCCAGCCGCAGGCGCCAGCCAAGAAGTAGAGCCGCGTGTAAGGGCGGGCTGTCATCGCCCGGCTTGACCGGGCGATCCAGTACTCCGAGACGGCTATGATGGAGCCGATGAGCCGCGGCGTACTGATACCCCGCCTGCGCGGGGTATGACGGCAATGGCTCTGCACGAATTTCAGCAATGTCGCCACGGTCCATTCCGTCGTCGCGATCCGACAAGTCCTGCCAAATCCAGCCCCGATTTGAACCTCCCTCCGTTTCGCGGCGTCAAATGCCCGGAATTTGCAGTCGGCGTGGCCGATCAAGGTGCCAGAGAGGGCTAGAAACCAGATGGATGCAGCCAAGCCGACCGGCATCTTTGTCCACCACTATGCAGGCCTGCCGCAGGGGCCGGCGTTCGAACACTGGCGCGAGCGGGCCTTAGGCTCCTGCGGCCTGGAGATCGGGCCGAGCCGCGGCGACAGCATCGATTGCCGCCTGCAGGTCAGTGTCGTCGACAACATCGCGCTCGCCATCCCTGAAGGGGCCTCCGCGCAATATTCCCGCACGCAGAGCGGCCTTGCCGATGGCAGCGACGATCTGGTGCTGATCGCCGCGCATGCCGGCTTCGTCAGCGTCCGGCAGAACGGCCATACGGTCGAGCTGGCGCCGGAGCAGATGGTGTTGGCCGACATGAGCATCACCGGCAGTGTCGGCCACACCGACGAGAACCGCTTCACCACCATCCGCATGCCGCGCCGCGCACTGCTCGACATCAATCCGCGTGCCGAGGAGAAGCTGTCGCAGGTGCTGTCGGATGGTGCGGTCGCCGAAACCATCTTCCGCTATCACGCCCTTGCCGCCCATCACGCGCCCCATCTCGACGCCGTCGGCCAGCGCCTGACGGCGCAGCACATGGTCGATCTCGTCGGCCTGTTGCTCGGCACCGACGCCGAGCACGCCGCGCTTGCACGCGGTCGCGGTCATGCGGCGGCCCGCCTCGATCTCATGCGCGCCGACGTGATGGCCGCCCTCGGTCGCAACGATCTCTGCCTGTCCGAGGTCGCAACCCGCTCAGGCCTCAGCCCGCGCCAGGCGCAGCGACTGTTCGAGCAGGCCGGTACCACCTTCACCGAATTCGTTCTGGAGCAGCGTCTGCTGCTGGCGCGCAAACTGCTCGGCGATCCCCGCGCGCGGGCGCGCAAGATCAGCGACATCGCGCATTCCTCCGGCTTTTCGGATTTGTCCTATTTCAACCGCGCCTTCCGCAAGCGCTTTGGTGCGACGCCATCGGACCTGCGTGAGGCCTGAAGTCCGGATTTCTGCAGGGGCGCACCGCCGCCGCAGCTGCAGACGATTTGATCTTCCTGATCGCGAAATTCTGTTTTCGCGCATCCGCTTTTCGCCGGGGCATTCGTTCCAGGCCAGCGGCCCGGTATCAGGCACTCATGGTGCTTGCGGTTATGCTTCCGGCCGTCAGATGCAGACCCTACGGATCTGTCACGGGACACCCCGGCGCCTCGGGGCTACGCACTGCAGAGCCGGGACACGACGGTCAAGCTCGAAGCGTGGGCGTTCACAATTGGCCGACATACCCCAGACATGAGAAAGCGCCCGTGGGGGGCGGGCGCTTTCTGTAGTCGACTTGGGGTTGGGGTCGTCTACATATCCACGTGGCGACTTTGGGGGGCTGGTAAAGGGCCGCGTGAATTCCTGAAACTCAAAATCTCCTTAGCGAACGAGCGTTGCGTTCGAACTGGTGATCACAACCGGCTTGCCGGCCTTGATGACGCGGGCAGTCTGGGTCAGGCCGTCATCCGAACCCGTGCGGGCCGTGATGCCGAAGCCAGCCACCGCGATCCCTGCGACGAGGGCCACGACCACAATCTTCAGATGGGTCGAGCGATCTGCGCTGTAGATCGAGTGGTTCATGGAAGGCTCCTGCCGCCATCTACCCGAAGTAGTCGCCGGCCTCTTCAGGCAGGTTCATGCTTCCGGTGCCCAACAACCTAGTATTGGGGGGATTCGTTCCCAAGAGGCCATCACAAGAGCGTGATAGGACGTGAAAGATCGCGATCAAAATTCTATAGCGATCGCCTGATTATCTAATTATTTCAATTATGTAACCTACCTATAAGGCGCTTTTTCAACACTTGGTCGACCAAGCGCCAGGAACTCAAAAACCATTTGCCTGTGGCCGAAAAACACACGGCTTCTTAAGGCAAATCAGACGCTTCCGACCGTTTTCAGCCTCGCCCTCGGATGGATTTCCGCCTGCGACAGCACCGTCGTTTGGGCGCGGAACCGCTCCACCAGGGAGCGGACGAAGGGACGAATTGCCGCAGAGGTCACCAGCACCGGCGCCTCGCCTTCGCGGGCCGCGCGCTCGAAAGCCTCGCGCACGGCGGTCATGAACTCCGACAGTTTCGAGGGCTGCATCGCGAGGCTGCGTTCCTCGCCCTGGCCGATGATGGATTCGGCAAAGGCCTGCTCCCATTTCGCCGACAGCGCGATCAGCGGCAGATAGCCGGCATAGGAGGTGTTTTGGGCGCAGATCTGCCGCGCCAGCCGTGCGCGAACATGCTCGACCATGGTCGCGGGGTTGCGCGAGAAGGCGAGCGAGTCGGCAATGCCTTCGAGGATGGTCGAGAGATCGCGGATCGAGATGCGCTCGGCGAGCAGCAGCTGCAGCACGCGCTGGATGCCGGAGACCGTGACCTGCGCCGGCACGATGTCCTTGACCAGCTCGCTCTGCTCCTTCGGCAGCTCCTTCAGCAGCTTCTGCACCTCGCCATAGGACAAGAGGTCCGACATGTTGGCCTTGAGCAGCTCGGTCAGATGGGTCGAGAGCACCGTTGCGGCATCGACGACGGTATAGCCCTTGAGCGAGGCCTCCTCCTTGAGGCTGGCGTCGACCCAGGTCGCGGGCAGGCCGAAGGTCGGCTCGGTGGTGTGGATGCCGGGCACCTGCACCTGGCTGCCGCCGGGGTCCATGACCATGAACTGGTTCGGCCAGATCTTGCCGGTGCCGGCGTCGACCTCCTTGATCTTGATGATGTAGGTGTTCGCCTCGAGCTGGACGTTATCCAGGATGCGCACCGCCGGCATGACAAACCCCATCTCGATCGCGAGCGAACGGCGCAGTGCCTTGATCTGCTCGGTGAGGCGGTCGGTGCCATCTGGGCCGTTGACGAGGGGCAGCAGCGCATAGCCGAGCTCGATCTTGAGATCGTCGATCTTAAGCGCCGCCGAGATCGGCTCGTCGGCCGCCGCTGCGCCCGGCGCGCCGGGCGTTCCCGGAGCCGGCGCGGCCTTGGCGGCTTCCTCGGCCTTGACGGTGGTGCGCTTGTGGTTGCGCGCGGTCCAGGCCAGCGCGCCGGCGCCGGCCCCGAGCGCGAGGAAAGGGATGGTTGGAATGCCCGGCAGCGCCGCCAGCACCAGCATCACGGCGGAGGACATCGCCAGCGCTTGCGGATAGCCGGAAAACTGCTTCATCAGCGCCTTGTCGGCCGCGCCGGAGACGCCGGCCTTGGAGACGAGCAGGCCGGCTGCGGTCGAGACGATCAGCGCCGGGACCTGGGTGACGAGGCCATCGCCGACGGTCAGCAGCGTGTAGCTGCGGCCTGCGTCGGCAAAGGACAGGCCCTGCTGCGCCACGCCGATGATCATGCCGCCGACGACGTTGATGAAGACGATCAGGAGGCCGGCGATCGCATCGCCGCGGACGAACTTCGAGGCACCGTCCATGGCGCCGAAGAAGCCGCTTTCGTCCTCCAGCGCCTTGCGGCGCTCCTTGGCAATCTTTTCGTCGATCAGGCCGGCGGAGAGGTCAGCGTCGATCGCCATCTGCTTGCCGGGCATGGCGTCCAGGTGGAAGCGGGCGGCGACTTCGGCGATACGGCCCGAGCCCTTTGTGATGACGACGAAATTGACGATGATCAGGATGGCGAAGACGATGATGCCAATGACGAAATTGCCGCCCATCACGAAGCTGCCGAAGGCTTCGATGACGTGCCCGGCTGCATCCGTCCCCTCGTGCCCATGAGACAGGATCAGGCGGGTCGAGGCCATGTTGAGCGACAGGCGCAGCATGGTCGAGATCAGGAGGATGGTCGGGAAGGCGGAGAATTCCAGCGGCGCCTGGATGAACAGCGAGGTCATCAGGATCAGGATCGAGAGCGTGATCGAGATCGCCAGGAACAGGTCCAGCACGATCGCGGGCAGCGGCAGGATCAGCACCACCAGGATGGTGAGGATGCCGAGTGCCAGCGCGATGTCGCCGCGCTTGAGGATGGTGACGATTTCGGAGAGGGAGGGGATGCCCGGCTTTGCTGCGCCTACACCCTGTCCCGCGGTGACGTCGACCATGGTAGCTGCCTCCCCGCGCGACTGCCGTCCGCGCGCCCCAAACGTCTGCGCGGCGGCCGATGGGCCGCCGTTCCGAAAGTGAGGCACCGCACTGGCGTCCACGGGAGCTCCCGTTCTACGCGGCTGACGACACTCGACTTCACCCGGCAATTTTTGCCCGGTGTATGGTTAGCAAAGGGTTAACGGAGGGGGCGGAGGAGGGGTGGGCTGCGGTATTTCGGGGGCCCAGGTCGTCATTCCGGGTTCGGCTCTTCGAGCCGCCCCGGAATGACAATTGAGGGGGCGCTTGGCTATTTTGCCTTCTGCATTTTGGTCACCGTATAGCCCGAGGCCGCTTCCTCGGCCTCGAACGACACCTTGTCGCCGACCTTCACCTGCTTGAGCATGCCGGGGTCCCTGACGCGGTAGACCATGGTCATGGGCTCGTCCATGCCGAGGCTTTTGGCGGGGCCGTGCTTGAGCGTGATCTTGCCGGCGCTCTCGTCGATCTTCTTGACCTCGCCGTTGATGGAAGCGGCTTGCGCGAGCGCGCCCGTGGTCAGGCCGAGGGTCAGCGCGAGCGCTGCGGTGGTGCGGATGATCGGCTTCATATTTGTCTCCACTGGTTCATTTCACGTTGACGTGGCCGACCATGCCGTAGTCGCGGTGGTCGGGGATCAGGCAGGAAAACTCGAATGTTCCGGCCTTGGTGAATTTCCAGACGATCTCGGCTGACTTGTTCGGGGCAAGCCGCACTCCGTTCGGATCGTCATGCTCCATGTGCGGGTGCTTCTTCATCACCTCGGCATGGGCAAGATTCTCTTTGGTGGTGGCGAGCAGAAACTCGTGATCCTCCTTGCCGACATTGCGCAGCACGAAGCGGATCTGCTCGCCGCGCTTCACATCGATTTTCGACGGCTCGTAGGACATCTCGCTCATCGCGATCTCGACGGTGCGGGCAGGCTTGCTGGGGTCGCCGGGCTCGCCGGCCGAGAAACCGTGATGGCCGTGTCCTTCGTGCGCGAGGGCGGGTGCGACCGAGAGCGCGGCCAGCGCCAGCAAGATGCCGATTGTTCTTGTCATTGCAGTCTCCGATTGGTGGTTCATTGAAACGCTCACTTACATCTTCATCTTCTGCATCGGCCCGGCGGGCTGCCGTGCCGGCTCCTCCGCAGGCACCGCGACCTCATAGGCGACGGTGCCCTGCGGGAACTTGTAGGGACCGGGATCGCGGTAATCGTCGCGCGCCATGTCCTCGCGGATCTTCATCACCGTGAACATGCCGCCCATCTCGATCGGGCCGAACTGGCCGGCGCCGGTCATCATCGGCAGCGTGTTTTCGGGGGCCGGCATCTCCATGTTGCCCATCGCCATGCCGGTCGAGCCCATCGCCATCGCATCGGGCGCGAGCTTGCGGATCGCCTTGGCGAGATCCTTGCGCGACACACCGATCAGGTTGCGCACCTCGTGCCCCATCGCATTCATGGTGTGATGCGATTTGTGACAGTGGAACGCCCAGTCGCCGGGATTGTCGGCGAGCACGTCGAACACCCGGACTGCGCCGACCGGGACGTCGGTGGTCGTCTCGGGGATCTGCGCGCTCTCGGGAATCCAGCCGCCATCGGTACAGGTCACCGCAAAGCTGTGGCCATGCAGATGGATCGGATGGTTTGTCATGCTGAGATTGCCGATGCGCACGCGCACCTTGTCGCCAAGCCGGACCGGCAGCGGATCGATGCCGGGGAACACCCGCGCATTCCAGGTCCACATGTTGAAATCGGTCATCTCGTTGACATGCGGCAAAGACGTGCCGGGATCGACGCGATACGTGCTCATCACGAAGACGAAGTCGCGATCGACGGGACGGAAGTTCGCCTCGCGCGGATGCACGACGACCATGCCCATCATGCCCATCGCCATCTGCACCATCTCGTCGGAATGCGGGTGGTACATGAAGGTCCCGCTCTTCTTCATCTCGAACTCGTAGACGAAGGTCTTGCCGGGTTGGATGTGCGGCTGGGTCAGTCCGCCGACGCCGTCCATGCCGCTCGGAATGATCATGCCGTGCCAATGCACAGTGGTGTATTCGGGCAGGCGGTTGGTGACGAAGATGCGGACCTTGTCGCCTTCGACCGCCTCGATGGTCGGGCCTGGCGACTGGCCGTTGTAGCCCCACAAATTCACCTTCATGCCTTCGGCGAACTCGCGCACCACGGGCTCGGCAACGAGATGGAATTCCTTCCAGTCGCCATTCATGCGGAACGGCAGCGTCCAGCCGTTGAGCGTGACGACGGGACGATAATCGGGGCCGCTCGTGGGGTGCAGCGGCGGCTGCATCACCGTCTTGTCCATGGTGGGCGCTTCCGGAATCGATGCCGCTTGGACACGGCCGCTGACGACGGATGCGCTGGCAAGTGCGGCGCTGCCCAAAAATCCTCGGCGGGAAAACATGCTGGTCTCCATGTCAGTGGCCGCCATCGGCAGGCGCTGCCGCGGCGATGGTGGTTGGAGCGTCGCCGCCGGCCGCCGGCGCGCCGCCGCCGTTGACGACGGTCTGCAGGTCGGACTGGGCGAGGAAGAAGTTCTGCTTTGCACCGATCGCGCCACGCAGCGATGCCAGTCGCTGCCGCGCTTCGGTCAGGAGCGCAAAGATGTCGACCTGCATGCTGGAGAAGCGCAATTGCATCTCCCCGGTGATGATCTTTCGTAAGGGCAGGATCTCGCGCTGATAGTGGCTCGCGATGTCGTAGGTGGAGCGATAGACGCGATAAGCATCGCGCGCTTCCGAGCGGACGTTGACGGCACGCTCGGTCAGCCGATTGAAGGCGAGGTTGTAGGTTTCCGCCGCCTGCCGCACCCGCACCTCGCCGCCGTCGAAGATCGGGATCTGGAACTGCACGTCGAAGCCGCGCTCGCGGAACGGCGCGCCTTCAGGATCCTGGGTGCGGCGGGAGATGCCGGCGAGATCGAGCAGCGTCACGAAGCGCGTCGCTTCCGTGAGGTTCAAGGACTTCGCCAGCGCCGTCAGCTCCAGCCGAGCGATCTGCAGATCGAGGCGATGCGCGACCGCGTCGGCTTCGATCGACGGCAATGCCTGCGGCCGCCGTGGCAATGCCGGCAACGCATTGGGCAAGCGGAAATCGAGACCGGCGTCCCAAAGCCCCATCAGCCGGGCCAGCCTTTCGCGCGCGCTGGTCGCTGCCTGCCGCGCGGTGGCGAGATCGGCGGTCGTCTCGGCGTAAAACACCTGCTCGCGGGCCTGGTCGAGCTTGTTGACAGCGCCGGTCTCGCCGAGCTTGAGGGCGAGTTGCGCGGTCGATTCCGCCGTCGATTTCGCATCCGTCAGCAGAACCACCATCTCGTTACCTGCGACCGCACGGACATAAGCGTGCCGCACATCGGCGGCGAGCCGAAGCGTCGCCAGTGCCGCGCGGAGTTGCGCCTGGCGAAAGCGATCGCGTGCGATGTCGGATCGGAACGGCAGCGTGGCCAGCGCCAGAATGTCGCCCACCACCTGGCGTTCGATTTCGCTGGCGCCATTGCCGGAGATCCGCGAGATCGAGAACACGGGATTGGGCGGCAGGCTCTGTTCGATCAGATCGGTCTCGGCCAGTGCCAACTCATTGTAGGCGGCTTGCAGCCCCTTGTTGTTGAGCAGGGCAATTTGTACGGCCGTATCTGCGTTGAGTGTCCGCGTCAGTAATTGGCGAACCCGCGCATCGACCGCGCCGGCTCCCTCGGCCGCCCGCACGAAGGCGACGTCCTTGTTGATGGACTGGCTCGTCAGGTCCGAGACAGCTGTCATGCCGCTGTCAGGCGAGAACGCGGCGCAGCCGGAGAGGCTGAGCGCGGCAAGCGCGAACAGACTGCGCGCAAAATGGTGTGCCACGGCGCGCTCCTACTGATTCTGCTTAGCCGGCGGCGCCACCGCATCGTTGCGCTCGCGCCAGGGGGAGGGCGGCGCGGGCCGGAGGCTCGTATAGGGCGCGATCGTCGACCGATAGCCGGCGCGCGCCACCTTTGCCGCAGGATCGGCAGGATCCGCGGGGGTCACGGAGGTCGTTGCCGGCATGCAGCCGGACAACGCCAGCGCGGCTGAGGCCAGCAGCCAACAAAACAGCACATCTCGTCCACGCGCCGCAGATGCGGCGGCGGACTTCGCCCCGGAAAGCGCAAGCATGATTTATCCCTGATCTGTCAGATGACAAAGGCTCACGCGCGCAGACGCGCGCTCAGCCTGACGTCGTCGCGTCGGATCAGGCGATGGGGGGACGGTAGAGCTGGGGCGGTGCTTCGCTGTGCAGGCTCGCCGTGATCTCGACTGTACAGGCCGAGGTCGGCTGGAGCGGCTTGGCGACGCTGGGGAATTCGGCCGGCAGCGCACTCACGCACATCATTCCGCAGCAGGCGCCGGCTTTGCCCTTGCCATCGTGATGGTGTTGAACAGGAGCGTCTTGCGCGGCCTGGTGATGCGCGTGCAGGCCGGCATGATCCTGCGACGAAGCGCCGTGGACGTGGCCCGCCGGCATCGTTTGATAGGCCGGAGCGACATCAGTCAGCACCGCCTCATCAAGACAGGGCGCCGGACCATGGCCCCAAGCCAGCGCTGCAGCAGGGGCGAGCACGCAGAACAGATAGGCGAAGGCAACGAGCTGCCCCACCCTGATCCGCATCGATCTCGTCAAATGCAACAACATCCCGCCGTCATGCTCGTCGCGCGACAAACTGCGCGCAAATCGCAACCTAGTCGCAAAGTGTGGTTCCGCCAAGCCCTTCTTACCGCAGCGCACTGCGCATGCCCATTATCGCGGCACAATGCTTGACCATCAAGCGATCAGCGAACATGGTCCGGCCCGTGCACGCGCCAAATCACCCAGGACAGAAGCCGGGTTCTTTCGCCCCTGACTCGCGTCAGGCTTGGGTGAGGCTTGCGATCGCCCTTGTGATCGGCTCGATCGGCGCCGTCGGCATGTGGGCGGTGGTCGTGGTGATTCCTGTCGTGCAGGTCGAATTCGCCGCCACGCGTGGTGCAGTGTCGCTGGCCTTCACGCTGATGATGTTCGGCTTCGGGCTCGGCGGCGTGATCGCGGGCAAGATCACGGACCGATTCGGCATCGTGCCGGCGATGGCGATCAGCATCGTCTTCCTCGGCATCGCAAATGTGCTGGCGGGGCTGTCGACGCAGCTCTGGCAGTTCGTGGCAGCCTATTTCCTGATCGGGCTTGGTACGTCCGCGACCTTCGCGCCGCTGATGGCGGAAGCCTCGCATTGGTTCGAACGCTATCGCGGCCTCGCCGTGACCATCGTCGCGAGCGGCAATTATGTCGCCGGCACGATGTGGCCGCCGATCGTGAATTGGGGCACGCAGACCGCCGGTTGGCGCAGCACCCATATCGGCATCGGCATTGTCTGTGCGAGCACGATGGCGCTTCTGGTCCTCGTCCTGCGCGCCCAGATGGGCAACGACCAGATTCGCAATCATGCCAATGCGCCGCCGCCGCGGGTCGATCTGAAACTATCGACCAACACGCTGACGGTGCTGCTCTCGATCGCCAGCATCGCCTGCTGCGTGGCCATGGCGATGCCGCAGGTGCATATCGTCGCCTATTGCGGTGACCTCGGCTATGGCGTCGCGCGCGGCGCCGAGATGTTGTCCCTGATGATGGGCTGCGGCATCATCAGTCGCATCGGCTCGGGCTATCTCGCCGACAAGATCGGCGGCATCCGTACGCTGCTGCTCGGATCGCTGGCGCAGGGCTTTGCGCTGGTGTTCTACCTGTTCTTCGACGGTCTTACCTCGCTCTATCTGATCTCCGCGATGTTCGGCCTGTTCCAGGGCGGCATCGTGCCGAGCTATGCCATCATCGTGCGCGAGGCGATGCCGGCGAGCGAAGCTGCAACGCGCGTCGGCATCGTGATCTTCGCTTCCGTGTTCGGCATGTCCTTCGGCGGCTGGGTGTCGGGTGTCATCTTCGATGCCACCGGCTCCTATGCCGCTGCGTTCGCCAACGGCGTGGCCTGGAACGCGCTCAATGTCGGCATCGTATTGACGCTGTTGATCCGATCGCGCATGAATTCGGTCAAGACCGGACCGAATTTCGCCACCTAAACCGCCTGTCCCGCCTTCAGCAGCGAGCAGCCGGTGATCTCATAGTTTCCGTCGGCCTGCTGTTCGAGTGTGTAGAGCGCTTCCCAGGCTTCGCCATTGGCATCAATGATATGGACGCGCTGTGCAACCGAGCGGCCCTCGGTCTTGCTATCGCCGAATTCAAAACTCTTGTGGCGATAGACCGGCGCGTAGCCGTTCTGCACCATCGCCATGAAGATCTCGGGTGAGGGGAAGATTTGCTTGATGGCCGGTGCGGCATAGGAATAAGCGGTCGCCGCATCGTCATGGATGAAGGCCTGCTCCTGGGCGCGAATCACGCGTTGCGCTGTTGAGGCATCGTCGGCGCGAGCGGCAAGGGGGCTGAAGGCAATAGCGATGGCGGCGACCAAGGCTGCGATGCGCATGACAGGCTCCGCATTGATATCGTGGCAACGCCGACCCTAGCACATTCCCGCGCTTACCGCTTTCGCTTCGCTGCCGATTTCGCTGGCCTGGTGGCTCGCGCCTTCGTTTTGGATGCTGGCTGCGTGCGCAGGCCGTCCACGAACACGTCGAGGAGCCGTAGCGCGGTTGACTGCCAGCCGGGCTGGTCGTGGATGTAGCACATGCCGAAGAACGCACGCAGCAAGTCCTCCGGACTGATGTCGGCTCGCATCTCGCCGGCCGCGACCGCACGGTCGAGCAGCGAGCCGGTCGCCTTGGTCAGCCGATCGAACGAGAAGGCATGCAACTCGGACCCGCTCTGCACTGCGAGCGCCAGGGCGGCCACCATGCCCTTTTTGGTGGCAACGAATTCGACACCTGAGCGCAGCCAGCGCCTCAATGCATCGACCGGATCCTTCGCGCTCTTCAATTGCTCGGCGAACTCGCTGAGCTGCTCGACCTCACGCCGGTACACCGCTTCGAACAAATCCTCGCGCGTCGGAAAATGCCGGTACAGTGTGCCGATGCCGACACCGGCGCGTTTGGCCACGGCCTCCAGGCTCGCCTCCGGACCGCCGGCGCTGAACACCGCCTTGGCTGCTTCGAGCACACGCTCGCGATTGCGCACGGCATCGGCGCGAGGCCTGCGGGTCTGGTCGCTGTGGTCGTCCATGGCAGGCAATGTAGATCACGAATTGGTTAGATTGAACCCTTAGCTGGCTGCATCGCGTTGTCTGCGCACGGGCTTTTGACGAATTCCAAATATTTTTCGACGACCCTTGTTAAGCGGAGGGTGCCTCCGTATCTTCCGTGACACGCCAGTCCGGACCACCTCCGAACGGGCAGATATCGACGGCGGCCACGGCGGTGGGCGCCGAGCGATGGGCCATGTCCATTTCTGATCGGAGCCTTGTATGAACCACTCCATCAGCCTCACCGTGAACGGTGCACGGCGCGACTTCGTCCTCGACGATCCCCGCGTCACGCTGCTCGATCTCCTGCGTGAGCGCCTCCATCTCACCGGAACCAAGAAGGGCTGCGACCGCGGCCAATGCGGCGCTTGCACCATTCATGTCGATGGCAAGCGCATCAATTCCTGTCTCGCGCTCGCCATCAGCCATGACGGCGCCGACATCCTCACCATCGAAGGCATCGCCCGCGGCGACCAGCTTCACCCGGTGCAGGCCGCCTTCATCGCCCATGACGGTTTCCAGTGCGGATTCTGCACGCCCGGCCAGATCATGAGCGCGATCGGCATGATGCAGGAAGCTCAGGCGGGCAGCGATCCCGAGCGCATCCGTGAATGCATGAGCGGCAATCTGTGCCGCTGCGGCGCCTATGCCGGCATCGTCGATGCCGTGCTCGAGGCGCAGGCGGGTGCCGATGAATCCAACCAGAGGCGCTCGGCATGAAACAGTTTGATTACGTCAGGCCCGCGACGGTCAAGGAAGCCATTGCCGCCGCCGCCCAGCCGGGCGCGGCGTATCTTGCCGCCGGCACGAATCTGCTCGACCTGATGAAGGGCAATGTCAGCCGGCCGGATCGGCTGGTCGATGTCACTCATCTCGACGGGCTCGATCGGATCGATCGGCTCGGTGATGGGTCGTTGCGCATCGGCACCCTCGTGAGCAATGCCGATCTCGCGCATGATGTCGAGTTCGCGAAGGCCTATCCGGCCGTTGCCGAAGCGCTGCTCTCCGGTGCCTCGGCGCAACTGCGCAACGCCGCGACCGTGGGCGGCAATCTGCTGCAGCGGACGCGTTGCGCTTATTTCTATGACACCGCCAGCCGTTGCAACAAGCGCGAGCCCGGCAGTGGCTGTGACGCCCGCGACGGCGAGAACCGGACCCATGCCGTGCTCGGCTGGAGCGAGAGCTGCATCGCCATGCATCCGTCCGATTTCTGCGTGCCGCTCGTCGCACTCGACGCCATCGTCGAGGTCGAGGGCAGAGGTGGTCGCCGCGAAATTCCGTTCGACGAATTGCATCGTCTGCCCGGCAATACGCCTGAGCGTGAAACCGTGCTTGAACCCGGCGATCTGATCGTCGCTGTGCGGTTGCCGGCTGCCGCACGCGGCTTTGCCGCGCATGCGCGCTACCTCAAGGTCCGCGAGCGGACGTCCTACGCGTTCGCCATCGTCTCCGCCGCGGCGGCGCTGCGGATCGAGAACGGCAAAATCGCGGACGCGCGGCTTGCGCTTGGCGGCGTTGCCGCAAAGCCCTGGCGTGCCCGGCCCGCGGAAGAGGTTCTGAAGGGCGTCTCGCCAACGGCAGATGCCTTCCAGGAAGCCGCATGGCGTGCGCTCACCGACGCAAAACCGTCCGGCAACAACGCCTACAAGATCGAGCTCGCGCGCCGCATCGTCGCGCGCGCGCTGACCCTTGCCGCCGCCGGTACGCCCGCGCGTATCCCCGCGCTACCGGCATCTCCCTTTGCTTCGTCTGGAGCCATCCATGCCTGAGCTCAATCTCACCAGCGCTCCCGCCCATCTCCGCCATGGTTCGAACATCGGCCAGCCGCTGACCCGCCGTGACGGCGTGCTCAAGGTCAAGGGGCAGGCGACCTATGCCGCCGACAATCATCCGCCCGGCATGCTGTTTGCGGTGATGGCGGTGTCCAGCATCGCGCATGGCCGCGTGACCTCGCTCGATGTCACTGCCGCCAAGCGCCATCCCGGCGTCGTCGATGTCATGACGCCGGACCACAAGCCGCAGCTCGCGATCGATCCGGAGATCAAGACCAACCCGTTCGTGTTCCGGATGGAGGTGTTGCAGAGCAACGAGGTCCGCTACGCCAATCAGCCCATTGCTGTCGTAATCGCCGAGACGCTCGAGGCTGCGACCGAAGGCACGGTGCTGCTGGCGCCGCGCTACGAGACGCTGCCCGCTCTCGTCGGCCTCGATGCCGACGATAGTTACGTGCCGCCGGTCGTTGGGGTCGGCAATCCCGCGGAACATCATCGCGGTGACGTCGAGGCGGGCCTTGCCTCGGCCGACAAGAGAATCGACGCGATCTACGAGACGCCGCCGCAATATCACAACGCGATGGAGCCGCATGCGATTGTGGCAGCCTGGAACGGCGACAGTCTTCAGATCGACATGCCGACCCAGGGTCTCATGCTGTCGCTGGCGCGCGTCGCCGAATTGTTCGGTATCCCGCACGACAAGATCCACATCCGCAGCCCTTTCCTCGGCGGCGGCTTTGGCTCCAAGGGACTCATGGCAGGTCCGCCGGTGCTCGGCATCATGGCCGCAAAGCTGGTCGGCAGGCCGGTGAAGCTGGTGCTGCGCCGGGAGCAGATGTATGGCCCGGTCGGCCATCGCGCGCCGACGCGTCAGCGCTTGCGCATCGGCACCGACGCTGAGGGGCGCCTGATCGCGCTCGATCACCACGCGCGCACCGTGTCGAGCACGTTCGACGACTTCTATGAGCCTGCCGCCGATGCCTCGCACACGCTCTATGCGGCGCCCGCGATCCGTACCTCGCACGACGCCGTGCGTGTCAACACCGGCACGCCGCTGTTCATGCGTGCGCCGGGCGAGGCGACGGGGTCGATTGCGCTGGAAAGCGCAATCGATGAGATGGCCTTTGCCTGCGGCATGGATCCGCTGGCCTTCCGCCTGAAGAACTATGCCGAGGTCGAGCCGATCACGGGCAAGCCGTTTTCCTCGAAAGCGCTGCGCGCCTGCTACGATGAGGGCGCAGCGCGGTTCGGCTGGGCGAAGCGCACGCTCCAGCCGCGGCAGATGCGCGACGATTCCGGCCTGCTGGTCGGCTGGGGGATGGGCACGGCGACGTTCCCCGCGCTGATGTTCCAGGCTGAAGCTCGCGCCGTGCTTCGGCGCGACGGCTCCGGTGCGATGGAGATTGGTGCTCACGATATGGGCCAGGGCGGCTGGACGGCGCTGGCGCAGATCGCAGCCGATGCCGTCGCGCTCGATATCGATCGCGTCACGTTCAAGGCCGGCACGTCCGACCTGCCCGATGCCGGCATTGCCGGCGGCTCGGCGCATACCGCGACCGCGGGCGCCGCGATTCACAGCGCGGGCGCGGCCGTCATCGCCAAGCTCGCGGATCTAGCCACCAATGACGAGCGCTCGCCGTTGTTCGGTGCCGGCAATGCCGGCGTGATCGCGCGCGATGGCCGGTTGGTCAGGCGCGACGACGAGAGCCGCAGCGAAAGCTATACCGATATCCTCGCGCGAGCAGGCCTCGCCGAGGTCGAGGCCCGCGGCACCGGCGCGCCAAATCCGGCGGCAATGGAGGAGTATGCCATGCACGCCCATGGCGCGGTGTTCGCGGAGGTTAAGGTCGACCCCGAGCTTGGCCAGATCCGTGTCACCCGCATGGTCGGCGCCTTCGCGGCGGGGCGCATCGTCAATCCGCATCTGGTTAAGAGCCAGCTGTTTGGCGGCATGATCTGGGGCATGTCCTTTGCGCTGCACGAGGAGGCCATCACCGACCGCCGCAGCGGCCGGATCATGAATGCCAATCTCGGCGAGTACCATATCCCAGTGAATGCCGACGTGCCGCCGCTCGACGTGATCACGGTCGAGGAGCACGATCCGCACGTGAATGCGCTCGGCATCAAGGGCGTTGGCGAGATCGGCATTACCGGGAGTGCCGGCGCGGTTGCCAATGCCGTCTGGCATGCGACCGGCGTGCGGGTGCGCCGTTTCCCGATCCGGATCGAGGAGTTGCTGACGCAGCTCTGAAACCCGCAGATTGATGCAGCCACAAAGCGCGATACGATTCATCGGAATCGCATCGCGCTTTTAGCGTATCGCGCCCGGCGGATTGTCGATGTCTTGGGACGGTTTGACCGGAAACAGCCGCGCGGTCGAGGAGATCGTGGTGTTGCGCTTGCATTTCGGCTCGTCGTCGGCGTTGTCGTTCTTGCCCTCGCGTTGTCTGGCAAAGACATCGTCGAGCCTGTTGACGACCAGCATGGCGTGGTCGCGCTCCAGCGTTCTTGCGCTGCTCGCTGGAGCGGAAGCTGCTGCCCCTGAGGTCGCCGCTGATCTCGTAGTCGCAGCCGCCCTTCCAGTCGGCCTGTGACCACTTCCAGCCCTGGGCTTCCACCGAGCCGTCCTTGTCGACGGTGACCTTGATGATGGCGTTGTAGGCGAGCCAGGTGCCGGCAAGACCGATGCGCTTGTCGTCGAATCCTTCGAGCAGCGCGATGCGTTCGCGTTGCAGGCTGTTGAGACGTTCGCGCCCGAATACGGTGTAGTGCATCGCCGAGGTGTGCTTCTCCCACGCCGGATGCAGGAATTCCGGGTATTGCAAGGTCTGGGCGCTCACCCAGTGGCGCTGGTCCTCGGTGAGCGCGCCGCGAGTTGTCTCGTCGAGACGCGGCAGCAGCGCTCTCCATGCCCGGTTCAGCCGCTGGTCGTTCGCGGCCAGATCCGGGTCGGCGCAGATTTCCTCGTCGGTCGCCGTGTCCGGCCGCGTGCAGTCGAACGTCGGAGTCACGAAGCTGGTGTCGGTCTTGTCGGTCCCATCCTGCTTTCCGCTCGCAAAATAGCTGCCGGTCACCTGGCCGAGCCGATCGCAGTCCGGATCGTTGGAGGAGAACCATTGCTCTTCGTTTGCCAGGAGCACGATGCGGAGCGTATCGCCCTGCCGTCGCAATTTGATCGCGACCGGCTCTGCGGGCTTCGCACCTGACTCGGACGGTTGCGCCGGCATCGTGACGCCGACGTGCCAGCCGTCGGCGGCCGGCTTGACCATCGCGGTGAGCTTGCAGCGCCAATGCTTGTCGCTGCCATAGTTGGAGTTCAACTCCGCCTCGAGGCGATGGGCGCCCGCCTCGGTTGCCGTGAGCGTGACGCCGCCGAGCGCGTTGGCCCATTCGCCGCTCAGGCCACCACGTCCGAAGCCGCGGGCGATGTCGTCGAGCGTGGCTGCCCGCCGGCGGAGCGCGTCGACCAGACTGTCGCGGAGTTCTGCTTCCTCGGCTTGCTCGACGGTGTCGGCGGCCTCACCGATCATCTCGTTGAACCAGGCCTGATCGCGCTTGAACAACGGTCGGATGTTGACCGGAGCCTTGGTGAGAGCGGCCGCAAACGATCTATCGACCGCGGCGACGAGTTTGTCGTAGCCGGCTTCCCGGCAGAACTGGCTCGGGCCCTCGGTCTTGCTGCCGTCGGAGCTCGCCACGCAGAACATTATCGTCATCGGTCCGCTGCTGCTGGCGCGCAGGAAATCGTCCATGGCCTGGGCAGAAGCGGGAGCGAACAGCGCGGCTACAAGCAGCGCGAGGCGGAACGACGTGGGCATGAGCGGCTCTTGGATCGAAGCAGATGGTGCCTGCTGCTTGGTCGCCGGTTACCTCGTCCCGGTTCAGGCGAACGCGCAACGTCCCGCGCGCTTTGGACATGCGTCAGTTCATCATCCGGCGCAGCGTCTTGATCTGCTCTTTCTGCTCCTCGAGATATTTCTCGATCGCCTTGCGCAGCTCTTGCGTGTGGAGCTTGTCGGCATCACGCTGGAGCTGGTCGAGCGTTGCTACTGCCTTGGGGAGCATGATCTTCATCTGCGAACCTCCGACGAAGCGGCCCCGGAGTGCCTAGGAGTCCGGGGCCATAACCTCAACACCTTTGCGCGAGGCTGCTCGGCTACATCTGTAATATAAAGCGGTCGGGCCAGCAGAAATTGAGCTGGCTCAAGCACCGTAGATGCCGGTGCTCCGTATGATTGCGGAGGGGTACGGTCGCCTTCAGAATGTCGGCGGGGTGCAGGCCGAGATCACTTCGCACGGCTTGCCGCCGACGCAGCGGAAGCGATGTGGTCGCCGGCTTTCGAAGTAATAGGCATCGCCGGGATTGAGGATGCGCCGCTCGTCTTCGACGGTGACCTCGAGCTTGCCCGAGATCACGATGCCGCCTTCCTCGCCTTCATGAACGAGATGCACGCGTCCGGTGTCGCTGCCGGGTTCGTAGCGTTCTTTCAGAATTTGCAGACTGCGGCCGAACAGATTGTCGCCGACCTGCCGATAGGAGATCGGCTTCTTGCCGACCTCGGTCAGCTCTTCGGCGCGGTAGAAGATCTTGCGGCGAGACTCTGGCTCCAGCGCGAAGAACTCGGCGAGCCCCATCGGAATGCCGTCGAGGATGCGCTTGAGCGCTCCGACCGACGGATTCATCTGGTTGGATTCGATGAGAGAGATGGTTGAATTGGTGACGCCGGCCCGCTTGGCGAGCTCCCGCTGCGACAGCTTGTGGCGAGCCCGGATGAATCGCAGCCGTCCACCAATGTCGACGCTCATGCCTCTGGCCCTGTTTCAAGTGTTGCGGATCGTGCAAATATGGACCGGCCGCCATAGCAAAATCAATGGCTTGCTGGTCAGCAGAAAAGGACTTGTTGCGCTTGTGAAGCCGTGGCTCTGCTAATCCGTCAGCAAAGGAGCGTGGCCCGTGACCCTTCATCAGATTCCGAACACTATCAAGACCGACTCGTTCTGGATGCCGTTCACGGCCAACCGGCAGTTCAAGAAGGCGCCGCGCCTGTTTTCCTCGGCCGAGGGCATGCACTACACCACGGTGGACGGCCGCAAGGTGATCGACGGCTCCGCCGGCCTCTGGTGCGTCAATGCCGGCCATGGCCGCAAGCAGATTGCCGCCGCCGTCGAGCGGCAGTTGATGACGCTGGACTTCGCGCCGTCGTTCCAGATGGGCCATCCGCTGGCGTTCGATTTCGCCGAGCGCCTCGCCGAGATCGCGCCGAAGGGACTCGATCGCGTCTTCTTCACCAACTCCGGCTCTGAATCGGTCGACACCGCGCTGAAGATCGCGCTGGCCTATCACCGCGCCACCGGCCAGGCCAGCCGCACCCGCCTGATCGGCCGTGAACGCGGCTATCATGGCGTCGGTTTCGGCGGCACCTCCGTCGGCGGCATGGTCGCCAACCGTCGCGCCTTCACCACGCTGCTGCCAGGCGTCGACCATATCCGCCACACCCATGATCTCTCCCGCAACGCCTTCGCCAAGGATCAGCCCGAGCACGGCGCCGAGCTTGCTGACGATCTCGAGCGTCTGGTCGGTTTGCATGGCGCCGAGACGATCGCCGCTGTGATCGTCGAGCCGGTGCCGGGCTCGACCGCAGTGCTGCCGCCGCCGAAGGGCTATCTGCAGCGCCTGCGCGAGATCTGCGACAAGCACGGCATCCTCCTGATTTTCGACGAGGTCATCACCGGCTTCGGCCGCCTCGGCACGCCGTTCGCCGCCAATTTCTTCGGCGTCACGCCGGACCTGATGACGACGGCGAAGGGCATTACCAACGGCACCATTCCGTGCGGTGCAGTGTTCGCCAGCCGCAAGGTTCACGACGGCATGATGGTCGGTCCCGAGAACATGATGGAGCTGTTCCACGGCTACACCTATTCGGCGCATCCGACCGCCTGCGCGGCCGGCATCGCGACGCTCGACATCTACAAGGACGAAGGCCTGCTGACGCGCGGTGCCACGATGGCCGAATACTGGCGCGATGCGCTGCATTCGCTCAAGGGCCTGCCCAACGTCGTCGATATCAGGAATTGCGGCCTGATGGGCGCGGTTGAGCTCGCGCCGCGCGACGGCGTCGTCGGTGCGCGCGGCTATGACGTCATGGTCGACTGCTTCAACACCGGCCTTTATCTGCGCATGAGCGGCGACAGCTTCGCGATGTCCCCTCCGCTCATCGTCGAGAAGAGCCACATCGACCAGATGGTTTCGATCCTCGGAGACGCCATCAAGAAGGTGGCCTGATAATTGCTCTCGCCGCTGGTGAGTTTTATCTTGCAGCGGCGAGAGTGATGCCGCGGGAGTTTGACCAAGCGTGAAAGTTCTGATCCTCGGCAGCGGTGTCATCGGTGTCACTTCTGCCTACTACCTCGCCCGTGCCGGCCACGACGTGACGGTCGTCGACCGTCAGCCTGAGCCGGCGCTGGAGACTTCTTTTGCCAATGCCGGCGAAGTTTCGCCCGGCTATTCGTCGCCGTGGGCAGGTCCTGGCGTGCCGGTGAAGGCGGTCAAGTGGCTCCTGATGAAGCATGGCCCGCTGGTGATCCGGCCGAAGCTGGATCCCGTGATGTGGGTCTGGCTCCTCAAGATGCTGCGCAATTGCACCAGCGCGCGCTATGCGGTCAACAAGAGCCGCATGATTCCGATCGCGGAGTACAGCCGCGACTCCTTGCGCGATCTACGCCGCGACATCGGCATTCAATATGACGAGCGCTCGCAAGGAACGCTGCAGCTGTTCCGCTATCAGGCTCAGCTCGACGGCACCGGCGAAGACGTCGCGGTGCTCAAGCAATATGGCGTGCCTTACGAGACGCTAAGCCGCGAAGGCTGCATCGCGGTCGAACCGGCGCTCGCGGGCGTGAAAGAAAAATTCGTCGGCGGCCTTCGCCTGCCGCAGGACGAGACCGGCGACTGCCACATGTTCACGCAGGCGCTGGCCAAGCATGCCCAGGCGCTCGGCGTGCGCTTCCTGTTCAACACCGGCATCGATCGCATCGTTACGGAAGGCGGACGCGTCAGCGGCGTCGCGACCAGTGCCGGCCTGCTGCAGGCCGACAATTATGTCCTCGCACTCGGCAGCTGGTCGTCGCGTCTCGTCGCGCCGCTCGGCATTTCGCTGCCGGTCTATCCGGTGAAGGGCTATTCGATCACGGTGCCGATCAAGGACGCCTCCGGCGCACCGGAATCGACCGTGATGGACGAGAGCTACAAGGTCGCGATCACCCGCCTCGGCAATCGCATCCGCGTCGGCGGCACCGCCGAGATCTCCGGCTATTCGGACAAGCTTTATGATGCGCGCCGTGCCACGCTCGACCATTCGCTGACCGACCTGTTCCCGCGCGGCGGCGATCTCGCCAAGGCAAAGTTTTGGAGCGGCCTGCGCCCGATGACGCCGGACGGCCCGCCCGTGATCGGCCCGACGCAATATTCCAACCTCCACCTCAACACCGGCCACGGTACGCTCGGCTGGACCATGTCCTGCGGTTCGGCGCGCGTGCTCGCGGACATGCTGTCGGGCAAGAAGCCGGACGTGGATGTGAGTGCGCTGTCGGTGCAGCGGTATCAGCATCGGTTTGGGTGATTGTGGGGTCATTCCGGGGCGCCTCGAGGAGGCGAACTATGGTGCGCAATTGCGCACCTGAGAATCTCGAGATTCCGGGTCCGATGCTTCGCATCGTCCCGGAATGACGGTGACTTAACCGGCCCCCGTCACGCAATTCACCCACAGCACGACGGCCTTCGCATCTTGCGCCGGATTTGAAAAGCGGTGCGGTCTGCGGCTCGCAAACCGAAAACTGTCGCCGGTCTTCAGCGACCAGGTCTCGCTGTCCACGGTCAGCATCATCTCGCCCTCGAGCACGAGGCCGGCTTCTTCACCGTCATGGGTGTAGAGCTCATCGCCGGTTGAGCCGCCCGGCTCGAGATGCACCAGGAACAAGTTCAGCTTGTTGTCAGCGTTGGCCGGGCTCAGCAATTGCTTGGAGACGCCGGTGCGCCAGAGCTTCAGCTCCGGCCGCTGCAGTCCGCGCGTCACCACCTGATCGGATGCACCGTCAGCACTTGGGCTCGCACCGAACAGCGCGGCAATCCCGACGCCGAGCACGTCGGCGAGCGTAGCCAGCACGCGCAGCGACGGCGACGACAGGCCGCGCTCGATCTGGCTGAGAAAGCCGATCGATAGGTCCGTGCGCGCCGCGACCGTTTCGAGCGAAAACTGCCTGACCCGCCGGAGATCCCTGATGCGACGGCCGACCGCAACGTCCATCGCCGGCTCGGCCGGCCTAGTGGCCTTGCTTCTCACCTTCTTCGCCGCCCTTGCCGCGGCCGGTTTGCGCATCCTCTTGCTACCGCTCACGTCAAACCTGCTTCCTTCATGTGCATGAAAACCGCTTGCGTGATCCGAAAAAGTGTGACCAAATTTTCATATTGGTGAAAATAGGCCGAAACGGCTCGGCCCGCAACGTCTGCGATCACGACGTGCGAGAGCCGCCATCGGCCGGACCCAAAGGGGGATGCGATGAAGCGTTTTGGTCTGGCCGCGATCGCGGCGCTTGCAATGGCTGCAGTGACGCCGGCTCAAGCACAGCAGGTGCTGAAGGTCGGATCGACACCGACGGGCATTCCCTTCACCTTCCTCGACACCAAGACTAACTCCATCCAGGGCATCATGGTCGATCTCGTCACCGAGATCGGCAAGGACGCTGGGTTCAACGTGCAGATCGAGCCGATGCAGTTCTCAGCTCTGATCCCATCATTGACATCGAGCAAAATCGACATCATCGCGGCCGCAATGTTCATCACGGCGCCCCGCAAGGAAGTCATCGACTTCTCCGACCCGATCTACTCCTATGGCGAAGGCCTGGTCGTGCCGAAGAGCGATACCAAGGCCTATGCCACGCAGGATGACCTGAAGGGCGAGACGGTCGGCGCCCAGGTCGGAACCGCCTTCGTCGATGCGCTGAAAAAGACCGGCCTGTTCGCCGAGGTGAAAGCCTACGACACCATTCCGGACATCCTGCGCGACGTGAACACCGGCCGCCTCAAAGCCGGTTACGCCGACTATCCGATCCTTGCCTACAATCTGAAGCAGGGCGGCTTCCCCGAGGTGCGTCTCGTCGACGGCTACAAGCCGGTCACAGTCGGCTCGGTCGGGATCGGCGTGCGCAAGGGCGAGACCGCGCTGCTCGGCAAGATCAACGCCTCGCTGTCCAAGCTGAAGGCCAACGGCACCATCGACAAGATCCTCGGTAAATGGGGCCTGAAGGCCCAGGGCTGATCGCGGCGCATCGAAGGCTCTCAGATGAAAGGCTTCTGGCGCGACGCCGCCGAGTTCTTCCCGATCCTGATGAACGGCGTCGCGTTGACGATCGTCGTCACCATCGGCTCGCTGCTGCTCTCGACCGTGCTCGGCCTGATCTGGGCGATGATGCGGGTGTCCGGCATAAGAGCGCTGTCGATGCTCAGCGCCGGGCTGATCAACGTGATCCGCGGCATTCCGATCATCGTGCTGCTGTTCTACCTCTACTTCGTGATGCCCGATCTCGGTGTTACGCTGACGGCTTTGCAGGCCGCCATTCTCGGCCTCGGCATCGCCTATTCCGCCTATCAGGCGGAAAACTTTCGTGCCGGCATCGAGGCGATCGACAGGGGCCAGATCGAGGCGGCGCAGTCGATCGGCATGGGCTGGTGGCTCACCATGCGCCGCGTGGTGCTGCCGCAGGCCGTGCGCATCGTACTGCCGCCCTACGGCAACGTCATGATCATGATGCTGAAGGATTCTTCGCAAGCCTCGACCATCACGGTCGCCGAACTTGCGCTGCAAGGCAAGCTGATCGCATCCTCGACCTTCAAGAACACCAGCGTGTTCACGCTGGTAGCGCTGATGTATCTCACCATGAGTATCCCGCTGATCCTGCTGGTCCGTCACTTCGAGAAGCGAGCCGGCAAGAAATGATCGAGCTCACCGACGTCCACAAGAGCTTCGGCAAGGTCGAGGTGCTCAAGGGCATCACGGCGAACGTCGAGAAGGGGGAGGTGGTCTGCATCATCGGACCATCGGGCTCAGGCAAGTCGACCATCCTCCGCTGCATCAATGGTCTCGAAAGCTACGATCGGGGCGAGATCAGCGTCGAGGGCCTGAAGGTCGATCGTGACGCGCCCTCGATCGTGAAGATCCGCACCCAGGTCTCGATGGTGTTCCAGCGCTTCAATCTGTTCCCGCATCGATCGGTGCTGGAGAATGTCGTCGAAGGACCGCTCTTCGTGAAGAAGGAGCCGCGTGCGCAGGTGCTCGAGCGAGGCCGGGCGCTTCTCGCCCAGGTCGGGCTCGCCGAGAAGGCCGACGCGCACCCGCCGCAGCTCTCCGGTGGTCAGCAGCAGCGCGTCGCGATCGCACGTGCCCTCGCCATGCAGCCCAAGGCGATCCTGTTCGACGAGCCGACCTCGGCGCTCGACCCCGAATTGGTCGGAGACGTGCTCGGCGTGATGCGCAAGCTCGCCGACGACGGCATGACCATGGTCGTCGTCACTCACGAGATGGGCTTTGCCCGCGATGTCGCAGACCGCGTCCTGTTCATCGATGGCGGCGTCATCGTCGAGCAAGGACCCGCGAAAGCGCTGCTCAACCAACCCCGGCATCCGCGCACGCAGGACTTTTTGCGCCGCGTGCTACATCCGCTCTGACCGGTTCTCGCCATGACGCGCCTGCCGCTGCCGCCCTCGCTCTATGCCGACACCGCCGTCACGCCGGTGGACACGCCGCCGCTCGATGCGGACAAGCGTGTTTCCGTCGCGATCGTCGGCGGCGGTTACACCGGCCTCTCCACGGCGCTGCATCTGGCGGAGCAGGGTGTCGAGGCGCTGGTGCTGGAGGCGCAGGAGCCCGGCTGGGGCGCCTCTGGCAACAATGGCGGTCACACCAATCCCGGCCTGAAGCACGATCCCGATCAGATCGAGGCTGATTTCGGCGCTGAACTCGGCCGCCGCATGATCGCGTTCTCCTACGGCACCACGAACTTCACCCACGACCTGATCCGCCGCTACCAGATCCCGTGCGAGGCGCGGCAGAACGGCACGCTGCGCGCGGCTTACAACGAGGCCAGCGCCGCCGCGATCGAGAAGACTGCGCAGCAATGCATCCGTCGCGGCATGCCGGTGTCCTACCTGAACCGCGAGCAATTGCGCGAGATGACGGGCACCGATCGCTACATCGGTGCGATGCTGGATACGCGCGGTGGCGATTTGCATCCGCTCAGCTACGCGCGCGGTCTTGCGCGCGCGGCTATCTCGGCGGGTGCGAAGGTGCATGGCGAGACGCCTGCGCTGTCGCTGCGCCGTGAGGGCTCGCGTTGGCGCATCGAGACGCCGCGCGCGGTCGTGCTTGCCGACAAGGTCCTGCTCGCCACCAACGGCTTTACCGACAATCTCTGGCCGGCGCTCCGCCGCACCATCGTGCCGGTGTTTTCGTCGATTGCTGCCACCGCGCCGCTGTCGGACGACGTCGCGCAGTCGATCATGCCGACGCGGCCCGTGCTTTATGAGAGCGGCCACATCACCGTCTATTACCGCGTCGATCAGCAAAACCGTCTTCTCATGGGCGGCCGGGGCCCGATGCGCTGGATCCGCTCGCCCAACGATGTTGCCTATCTCATGCGTTATGCCGAGCGCCTATGGCCGCAGCTCAAAGGCGTGGCTTGGACGCATGGCTGGAACAGCCGCCTCGCCATCACCGGGGATCACTATCCCCATGTGCACGAGCCCACGGAGAGCATCCTGATCTCGCTCGGCTACAACGGTCGAGGGGTCGCGCTTGCAACGGCGATGGGCGCGCAACTCGCGCGGCGGCTGATCGGCGGCGCCAAGGCCGAGATCGACATGCCCATCACCGGCATCAAGCCGATCCCGATGCACGCGTTCTGGCCGGTGGGCGTGACCACGGCCGTGTTCGCAGGGCGCGTGCGCGACCGGCTCGGCATTTGAAGAAGGCGCCGCTCCACCTGAGGAGCGACGCCTTGCATGATTGGCAGATTGAATATCAGCAGCGGCCCTGCTTCCACAGGCCAGGCGGACACCCGTAACCGCGCCAGCCGACCTTTCGGCCGTGATACCAGCCGGGCGGCGTGCCGTGGTAATGATGGCCCATCGCATGGCCATGACCGTGCCCGCCTCCATGTCCACCACCATGTCCGCCCTTGGCGAGCGCAGGGCCGGTCAGCGTGAGGCCGGCTGCAACGATCAGCGAAGCGGCGAGGGCGAGTTTTTTCATCATGTCCTCCAGGTGAGCCCCGATTCAGGGCAAGCGCATTTGTCCACGCAATGAACGAGACGTGAGCAGGTAAGTTCCCTGCAAATGGGGGGAAGTCGTGGCTTTCGTGAAGGTGCGCAACTGCGCGCTCGCTCAACGCGGGTTGGTGCCGTGTCGCATCGATCCGTGGATCGTTGTCGCCGGCGCATGCTTGTCGCGTGGATGCTCAGCCTTCCGCCACTGCGTCGGCCCAGGGCTGAAAGATTTCGACTGCGCCCGAATTGAGGTCGCCGTCGCGCATCACCACGCTCGGGCAGGCGAATTTTTGCGGCAAAGCCTGCACGCGACTCTCCTGATAGTCGAAGCGCCCGGCCAGGGCTTTGCGTGTCTCCTCCGGCAGCCTGACGTCGCCGATCACGACCGCGCCCTCGCTGGCGTCAATGCGCGGCTGGTGGATGGCTGCGTCCAGATCCATGCCGAAATCCATCGCAAAGGAGACGAGCTGCATCACCGCCGGCAGGATGCGTCGTCCGCCGGAGGCGCCGACCGCAAGGCGCTTGCCGCCCCCGGTCTCGGCGATGACGGGCGTATAGTTGCAGAGGCAGCGCTTGCCCGGCGCGA
Organism: Bradyrhizobium sp. Ghvi; assembly: GCF_900115265.1. Taxonomy (GTDB): domain Bacteria; phylum Pseudomonadota; class Alphaproteobacteria; order Rhizobiales; family Xanthobacteraceae; genus Bradyrhizobium. Next base: position 37,235 of record NZ_FOVU01000013.1, read on the forward strand.
GCGAGTTGGTGGTGCCCGGCGTCGGATCGAACCACATGATGCCGTTGTTCATGGCGATGCCGCTGTGCGGCGTCACATATTTAGAGCCGAACGAGGAAAGCAGCGTCTGCGTCACTGCGGCGATGTTGCCGTGGCGGTCGACCACCGAGAAATGCGTGGTGCAGCCCGGCGCGAGATATTCGGCGCCGAGCGAGCGCTTGCCGTCGGCATCGCCCATGTCCTTGAGCCGCTCGCGGAAAGCCGCCTGCAAGGCGAGCGCATATTCTACGTAGGTGGCTGTGTCCGGCGCGCTTGCCGGCTCCAGGCTCTGCTGCAACAGCCGCAGCGCATGCGCCATGGTCGGGCCGGCCGTGAGCTCCGGGGTCGCATACACCTTGCCGTCGCGATAGGGGATCGCCAGCGGCTCACGGAGGTGAGCGCGGAATGCGGCGAGGTCCTCGACCGACAGCGGGCCGCCGTCAGCTCTGATGTCCGTTGAAATGCTCTTGGCGAGATCGCCCTGGTAGAAGTCGCGCGGACCGGCCTCGGCAAGATGCAACAGCGTCGCCTTGAGCGCGTCCTGCGGCAGCCGGATCTCGGACTTGATGCCCCATGGCGGGCTCGGCGGCAGGCCGTCCTTCAAGAAGGTGGCTGCGCTTGCCGGATAACGCCGCAGATCGGCCGCTGAGGCCGTGATCGTCAGTGCGGTCCACCAATCGACCAGCAGGCCTTCGCCGGCGAGCGCGGCAGCCGGTGCGACCAGATCCTTCCACGGCATCTTGGCGTAGCGGCGATGCGCCTCTTCCATCCCGGCGACGACGCCGGGTACCGCAATCGCGCCGGGGCCGTGGATGTTGCGGTCATCCTTCACCCGCGACCAGGGGAAGAGATCGGAGGCCGCGCCTTCGCCACTGAGCGGATAATCGGCGGCGCGCAGGCTCTGCGGCGCGGACATGCCGTAGTCGATCACCTCATACCGATTGTCCTTGGCGCGGTAGAGCACCATCACACCGCCGCCGCCGATGCCGCTGTTCCAGGGCTCCAGCACGTTCAGCGCAAAGGTGGTCGCCACGACCGCGTCGACGCAGTCGCCGCCTGCTGCCAGCACCTGCGCTCCCACCTCGGCCGCCCGCCGTGATTGCGAAGCGACAATGCCGCCCTTGGAAGTGACGGCGGGTTTGCGGACGGTTTGGCTGAGGCTGAACTGGTGAGGCATGATATCGCTTGTGCTGATTTTGTCGCTCGTAAGAATGGCACATTGGCGCCAACGAGAACATCGAAAGGGAGACGCGACATGGCTGGTGTGAAGCAGGCGCGGGATGTTGCGGTCGGGATTTTGACGCTCGACGAGCCGTCAAGCCTCAATGCGATGACGCCGGACCTGCTCGGTGCGCTCGCAACTGCGGTCACCGATATGACTGCCGATGAGCAGGTCCGCGCCCTCATCCTCACCGGCACGGGGCGCGGATTTTGCTCAGGACAGAATTTGAAGGCAGCAGGGGCGCTCGGTGAGGACCTCGCCGCCGGCGTGATGCGCTTCTACTGGCCGGCCTTCAGGGCGCTCCGCCAATGCCGGGTGCCCGTCGTCGTTGCGGTCAACGGTGTCGCGGCCGGCGGCGGTTTTAGCCTCGCGATGGCTGGCGACATGATTGTTGCAGCGCGTTCGGCGAGTTTTATTCAAGTCTTCAGTCGCATTGCGCTCGTGCCTGACCTCGGCTCGACCTGGCTATTGCCGCGGCTGATCGGCCGGCAGCGCGCGCTCGAGCTGATGCTGCTGAACGAACCGCTGACGGCGGAGCGCGCCCATGAGATCGGCTTGGTGCGGCAGGTCGTCGAGGATGCGAAACTGATGGACGAGGCGCTGACTCTGGCGCGCCGTCTGGCCGAGGGGCCGACGCGCGCCCTGGTCGCCACCCGCACGCTTGTCGAGGAGAGCGAGCACGCCAGCTATGAGGCGCAGTTCCGTCGCGAGATCGAGCTTCAGGCCATTATTCGCCAAAGCGCCGACGCGATCGAGGGCCGCAAAGCCTTCGTCGAAAAGCGCAAGGCGAAGTTTACGGGCAGGTGAAGCCGGCGCGATCTCTTGCCGTCATGGCCGGGCTTGTCCCGCCTGCGCGGCCGAAGCCGCTTCGGCGAGCCGAAGGCCCGCCCATCCACGACCTTTGTCCTGTACCAAAAACGTGGATGCCCGGGACAAGCCCGGGCATGACGAGTGGAGTGACCAGTTTTCGAAAAGCGGCGAACTCGCCGAACTCAGAGCCCGCGGTTCAGCCGGCTGGCCTGATACTTGGCGCGCCATTTCGGGCCAGGCCCGCGCATATAGTGCAGCTCGGGGCGGTAGGGGGCGCCGGCGACCCGGATCAGCGTCTGCCATTTGCCGGCGACGAAGGTGAGGGGCTGGCGGAGCAGGGTCAGAGAAGCGAACAGCATGGCATCACCTCAATGCGGCTTGCCGAGCATGGCGGTGAAGGGGAGGTCCAGAATCTCCTCGCCGTCGTCGTCGCTGATATGGATCACCCAATCGCGCCAGTCTTCAGCGCCGGGCGTCAGGATCATCGAGCGCATGATCTGGGCGGCGCGATCGCGCGCCTCGGTGAGACTGGCGACTGCGGTGCCGTAGCGATCGATCAACGTGCCTTCAGCATTCGAGCAGTGGAAATACATCTGAACCATAGACGCCTCCTCTGGAAAGCGAACTGGATGGCATATCGGTACCACCCGAACGAAGCGAAAAACATTCGGGCCAAGCCCGGTAAGGGAATCTACGGAAGTTGGTCGGCACCACGCGCCTGGCGGGTTTGATCACAGGCCGGTGATGTTCAACTGGACGGGGCCCGCACGGCATGGAACAACCTTCGCCCGAAAATCGGGGAGGCCGCCGTGATTCAGCTCACACTGCAGGATGGACGCCGAAGCTTGCGCGTGCGTGTTGCCGCCCTGGCCGCGATCATTCTCGGCTTCGCTTCGCCCGCCGCGTCCGAACCCGTGAGAAAAAGCGGCTATACGCTGGGAACGGAGACTTGCGGTAGCGGCGATCTCGCCTTTCCCAGGCTCCAGATCGACATGAAGGCAGGCTTTTGCGCTGGCCTTGTCGCCAGCGAAGAGGACCATCTGAAATTTCCGCGATCGATCATCCGGGTGCCCGGCCGTGACCTGTTCGTGGTTGCCGACATGGGCGGCTGGGGCCACGCCGACGGTCGGCTGCTGCTGCTCGATCCCCGCGCGCCGAGTGGCCAGCGGTTCAGGGAGCTCCTGACCGGGGTCGAATATCCGTTCGGGCTCGTGATCGGGCCGGACAAAAAAATCTATGCCTCGACCGCTGAAACGATCTTCCGCTTCGATCCGCTTGCGGACAATCCGCGCAGCACGGTCGAGACCATCATCCGTCACATGCCTGGCCGCCGCATCACGCTGCCGGACGGAACGAAGCTCGATGAGGCGGCGCATCCGCTGAAGCAGTTCGTTTTCGATCGCAACGGGCGGCTGTTCGTCAATATCGGCGCCCACAACGACGATTGCATCACGCCGGCACCGATCACGAACCCTTGCGCGGCTGCCGAAGGCGCGTCCGCGATGGCCGCGATCTGGCTGTTCGCGCCGCCGTCAGGCGGCATATTCCCGGCGCTGAAACCGAACGATCCCGATCCGCCGCACACGATCTACGCGCGGGGCTTGCGCAACTCGCTGGCGCTGGCGCTGCACCCGAATTTTCCCGACGCCGGCTACGCTTTCCTGCAAGGCGAGAACGGCCGTGACCTGCCAGATATCTTCAAGCCGAACGAGGAGATCAATGCGATCGAACAGGGCAGGCACTATGGCTGGCCCTATTGTTATGACCTGTCGACGCCGAGTCCGGAGTTCAGGCTCGTGCTGCAATCCGGCGTCTACAAGTCGCTGTGCTCGGCCAATGCGCTCTACAAGCCGCCGCTCTCGCTGCTGCCGCCGCATGGCGCGCCGCTTGCGATGCTGTATTATCACGGCGCAAAATTTCCGGAGCTCGAAGGCAAGCTCCTGATTGGGCTGCACGGCTATCGCCCGACCGGCAGTCGCGTGCTGATCTACGATGTTGACGAGCACGGCTTCCCGAAGCCAGCTCCGGCACCCGTGCGCTACCACGTCAGCTGTGCCGCCGATCCGACCCACAATTTTCAAACCGACGCCGGCGATGTTGCCGCCGCGCCGTTCGACGAACTGGTCGTCGGCTGGCATCGCGTCAACGGTGCGCGGCCGCAAGGCGCGCCGGCCGGTATCACGGTTGCGGACGATGGTGCGATCTGGCTGGTCGAGGACAAGAACCAGACGATCATCCGCATCGACCGCACTGCCGGCGATCCACGCCCCCGCTGCCCTGCGACACGCGCACTCAGGTGCTGATCGACCAGCTTGCCGCCTTCGTCGCCAAGGATGCGCAGAACAAGACGCGGCTCTCCACGCTGCGCAAGAACCTTGTCGAAAAGCACTGTGTCGGCTGCCATTCCGATTTCGGCCTGAAGGCGGGACAGTCTGATGCAGACAAGGACGTAGCCGTGCTCCGCTTCATGCTGTCGCAGGATGGCTGGATCTATCCCGGCGACCCGGCATCTAGCAGGCTGCGCACGCGGCTGCGCGGCATCGGTGCGGAGAAGCTGATGCCGCCGGGCGGGGAGGGTCTGCCGAAGACCGAGCCCGGTTACCAGGCTCTGCTCAACACCGCTGATCTCTTCGTTGCCAAGATGGTTCCGGGAACACCGATGCGGATCAGGCTCGGCCTGCCGCAGCGCAAGTTCTTCAGCAAGACGAACAAGGAATGCGGCGAAATGCCGGCCGCCAAGGTCGTTGTCGTGACACAAAGGAACGCTGTAGACAAACTGGGCTTCAGCCGATTCTACCGGCCGGCCGATCCTTACTTGAATGGCGAGTGCAGCGACGACGATGGCTATTACGTCCGGCAGGAATTTTTGGTGCCTGTGCAGTAGCCTTCTGCTTCTTGTCGCAACACCGCTCGTCGCCGCTGAGACCAAGCTGTTCGAAAGCGTGCAGGTGACGCCGTCAGACGAATACACACACGGCATTGAGGGGCCCGCCGCCGATCTCGATGGCAACCTCTTTGTCGTGAACTTCGGCAAATCAGGCACGATCGGTCGATTGCCCGCAGGGGCTGCGGCGTCGGAAGCCTTCACGACGCTCCCCGAGGGAAGCGTCGGCAATGCCATCCGCTTCGATTCCCACGGCACGATGTTCGTCGCCGACTACAAGAAGCACAACATCTTTGCGATCCCGAAGAGCACGACCGAGCCGGTCGTCTGGTTTCACTCCGACGAGATGAACCAGCCCAACGACATCACGATCGCCCGCGACGGCACGATCTATGCGAGCGACCCGAACTGGAAGGGTCGGGAAGGCCACATCTGGCGCATCGCCAAAGCCGCGGATGGTGTGGTGCAGGGACAGATCATGTCGGCGCCGCGCGCGATGGGCACCACCAACGGCCTCGATCTCAGCCCCGACGGCAAGACGCTCTATGTCGGTGAATCCAGCAATGGCCAGGTCTGGTCCTACACCATCAATGGCAACGCGCTCACCGACGCAAAGCTCGTCAAGGCATTCCAGCCCGACACCATCGACGGCCTGCGTACCGACGTCGCCGGCCGCCTTTACATTGCGCGCATCCTAAAGGGTACGATATCGCTGATGAAACCCAACGGCGCGGTCGAGCGCGAGATCGCGCTGAAGGCCAAGGAGCCGACCAATCTCGCCTTCGGCGGCAGCGACGGCAAGACCGTCTTCGTCACCCAGCGCCAGGGCGGCTTCATCGAGTCCTTCCGCACCGATAGGCAGGGCCGCGAGAACTGTCTCCAGCGTGGGCGCTGCTGAACTTTCTCGGCCGATCTGCTTCCGACGCAGAGCGCTGCGGCAGGTGCGGCATTCTTCTTGCTTGCATCTGGCCGCCGCAGCGATCAAGACATCTGTGGCCATGTCAAAGAGCGCGATCACGGAGTGTTTGAGTGAAAGCCGTCCATACCGAACTGCACCGCAGCCACGATCCGCAATTCTTTCTGGTTCGCGGTGTCGTCAAGCGCACCACCGAGCAGCCCGAACGCGCTGACCGCCTGCTCAAGGGCTTGAGGGACGGCAAGCATCAACTGGTCGAGCCGACGAGATTCGGCCAGGGCCCGCGCGCGCGCATTCACAGTCCGGAATATCTGTCGTTCCTCAGCGAAGCCTGGGAGGCCTGGACGGCGCTGGGCGATTCCGGTCCGGAGATGATCGGCAACATCCATCCCGTGCGCCATGCCGCGACCTATCCGACCCATATCGTCGGCAAGCTCGGCTGGCACACGGCCGACACCGCAGCTCCAATTGGTCCGGGCACCTGGGCGGCGGCCTGTGCCGCAACCGATGTCGCAGTCACCGCGGCGCAGATGGTGATGGACGGCGAGGACGCGGTCTACGCGCTCTGCCGTCCGCCCGGGCATCACGCCTACCGCGACATGGCCGGCGGCTTTTGCTTCCTCAACAACAGCGCGATCGCCGCGGCGCATCTGCGGCAGAAGCACGAGCGCGTCGTGATCCTCGACGTCGACGTCCATCACGGTAACGGCACGCAAGGGATCTTTTACGCGCGCCCGGATGTCTACACGATCTCGATCCACGCCGATCCGACCGCCTACTATCCTTTCGTGTGGGGCTATGCGCATGAGCGCGGCGAAGGTCCGGGCCTCGGCACCAATCTCAACATCCCGCTGGCGATCGGGACTGGTGATGACGGCTATATCCAGGCGCTGGATGTCGCGCGCAAGGCGATCGAATCCTTTGCGCCCGGCGCGCTCGTGATCGCGCTCGGCCTGGATGCCTCCGAGCACGATCCGTTGAAGGGCCTCGCCGTCACCACGCCTGGCTTCCGCCGCATCGGCCAGGCCATCGCGAAGCTGGGCCTGCCGACTGTGTTCGTGCAGGAGGGCGGATATCTGTCGGATATTCTGGGTGCGAACCTGACCTCGGTACTGGCGGGGTTTGAAGCGGCACGGTGAGGCAGGCTCTTTTCCGCGCAGGAGATCGTCATGCCCGGGCTTGTCCCGGGCATCCACGTTCTTCGTGCTGTGCGGCAGGGCGTGGATGGCCGGGACAAGCCCGGCCATGACGAGAGGGATATCTAGAACATCCCGCTCGCTCTGAGCGCCTTGCAGACGTGCAGCATCTCGCTCTCGTCTGCGACCATGTCGAGCATGACGGTGGTCAGGCCGCTCGCGGCAAATTCCTTCAGCCTCGCGCCGATCTCGGCATAGCTACCGACCAGATAGGGGCAGTCGGCCTGAAAGGTGAGGTACGGCAGCAGCCAGTAGCCGTTATCTTGAAGCTCTCCGCTCTGCCCTTCATACAGCCGCCGCTTCCAGACGGAATCCGAGTTCTCCACCGTGAGCGCGAGCAGTTCGCGATCGTCGGCGTTGTCGCGGAAGCGAGCTTTGGCGGCCCGTCGCGCCTCCTCGCTACTCTCGCGCGCGAAGATGCCAAAATTCATTCCTGATGCGCCGAGACCGCGATCGAGATCGGGCGGCAGCATCTGCATCTTGATGCAGCCGGTCTCCGCCGCGACGCGCTGCGCCGCATCAGATTGTCCGGCAATGAGAAATTCCGGCATCAGTTCGGGCGGCAGGCGTGGCCGTAGTTGCAGATTGCTGGCGCGATAGAACCGGCCGTTGACATTCACCGGGCGCGGGCTCGCAAGCAACTGGCGCATCAGGGTGACGAACTCGCCCAGCCTGATATAGCGGTCGGCATGCGCTTGGTGGTCGCCGAGCCCCTGCAGATCGCTGATCGCGGTCCCCGTGATCATATTGAGATAGACCTTGCGGCCGTAGAGCTGCGCCAAGGACGACACGAACTTTGCCGCCGTGAACGGGTGCATGTAGACCGGATTGACCGCGATCAGCGGCGAAGATCGCGTCGTGGCGGCCATGATATGCTGGGCCATGGCCCAAGGTTCGACAAAAACGTCGTTGCCCTCGAACAGCAGAATGCCCTCAAAGCCGTTGTGGTCGGCGAACTCCGCCACCCGCATCAGCTCGCCGACATATTTCTTCGGATCGCGGTTGCGCGAGATCGCTGGAAACACGCGTAGCCGCGCCGGCATCATTCCGCCGCTTCCTGGAGCGGCCACGCGTTGCGGATGATGCGAAGGCCGCCGGCCGCACGGGAGCCGTCGGCGATCGCCAGGCGGTGCGAAGGCGACGGCGAGCATAGCGAGAAGCGCCAGCCTGCGGGATCGTCGGCGATGTCAGGCTTGAAGCTGATCCCGATCGCCTCCCGCGATACCCGCATCGCGAAGGCATCGAGCGGCAGATTGAGCCCGAAACCCCTGGCCTTCAGATAGGCCTCCTTCAACGTCCAATAGTCGAAGAAACGCTCGATTGCGGCCGGCTCCGGCAGGCCGCGCAACGTTTCGACCTCCTCCGGCGCAAAGAAGCGAAGCGCGGTCGATAGCGGCGCGACACGCCGCGACACGGTCTCGACGTCGATGCCAACAGCCTCGTGCTTCGATACGACGCAGGCAACACAACCGTCGGCATGGGACAGGCTGAAATGCAGGGCCGTCGCTTGCCTGGGTTTTGCGACAAAGGGCCGTCCGTAGCGGCCGGTTGAGAACGACCAGTCGGTTGGGGCGACATCGGGTGCCGCGTGCGAGAGCGCCATGCGCAACATCGCGTGCGCAAAAATATATTGCCGCTGATGACGCTCGAACTTGAAGCGGCCGGCGCGTATGCGTTCGTCGACCGAGAGCAGTCGCCGGCATCCATCGACCACTTCGGGCGTATCGATGCTCTCGATCAGTCCGACAAACAGTTCAATTCCGTCGTTTGGCATCAAGTGGGCCCATAGCGCCAGGTGGAGGCCAAATCCGGCCCTGACTGAAGAATCAACTGAACAGGAAGCGACTGAGCGGATCGCTTCTAGCGGTCCACTCGGGCAAATTCTTGTCGATTGCTGGCCGGTTTACAGCCGCAAGCTTGTGCGAGACCCCAACTCGACAGGCGAGCGGCCGAAATTCGGAAATGAAATCCGGAGATTCGTGCGGCGTCCCGGCCGCCGACTCCTACTTTTTCTTCTTGGCCTTCTTCGAGCCGCCCAGCACCGAAAGGCTGGCGTCGACTTCCTTCAGCGCGGACTGGAGCTTCTTCTTCTCGTCGGTGAGCAGTTTTTGCAGGGCCTTGCGGTCCTTGTCGCTCAGCGAGGTGCCCTTGGTAAATTTGATGAAACCCATAACACTCCCCCGGTTGAAAATATCGTCCAAATCAAAACACGGGAATAATCTTGCGCGCTGGCGCCAAAGAATCAAGATGCAACTTGACCATGCACAGCTTCGGCGAGTGAATATCCGTTCGGTGCCGACGAAGGGCCATCATGCCGCACGGCGATCGAGCAGCCGATGGAGCGGTGCATGGGGCTGGGCGAGGGCCGCCGTCAGCAGCGCGACGAGATCCTCCATCCACATACCGACGACGCCGCCATCGAGCAGCTCGCGCTTGTAGTTGCATGAACCGGTGATCCCGCTCGGGCGCTCCTTCAGCATCAGCGACAGCCAAGTCTGGTCAACCGGCAGCACGGGTTGGCCTTCGCGCGCGACGTTTCCAATCGATCGCACCGCGACATTGGGCAGGTCGAGCGGCTGGCGCAACGGATTTTGCAAGGTGAAATAGACCTGGAGCAGCGAGGCCGGGTCGATGCCCTCCTGCTCCAGATGGTCGGCCAGGATGTTGAACGGCAGCTCCTGGCGCGCATGCGCCTCGAGCACGGCTTCGCGCACCCGCGCCAATCCTTGCGTGAACGACAGATCCGGTGTGATTCGGCTGCGGACGATGACCGTGTTCTCGAACGGACCCACGATCCGCTCGGTGTCCGGCTGGGCGCGGTTGGCCATGGCGGTGGCGATCGAAATATCGGTGTGTCCAGTCCGCACCATCAGCAGGGCCTTCAATCCCGTGAGCAAGCACATGAACAGCGTGGCGTTGTGTTGGCGCGCGTAGGACGTGAGCCGGGCGACGAGATCGTGCTCCAGGCAGAGCGGGTGATGGCCGGTTGATGCGCCCGGCCGCGCTTCGCCCTCGAACAAAGGGGCTGCGCCGCGCAAATTCTCGGTCCAGTCGGCCGCCTGCCGGCGGGCCGCCTCGGTGCCGCACCACCAGCGTTGCCAGCGTGCGATGTCGGAGAATGCGAGCGGCACCTTTGGCAAAGGCGCCGATTGACGGCCCTCCAGCGCGGCATACCGGCTCGACAATTCCTCGAACAGGACACCGATCGACCAGCCATCGGCGATGGCATGATGCAGCGTCAGCAGCAGGATGTGCTCCCGGTCATGCAGCTGCAGCAGCCGCGCCCGCAGCAGCGGCGCCCGAGCGGTGTCGATGGGAGTATATGTGTCCTGCGCGATCAGGAGCGCGATCTTCCTCGCTTCGAGCGCCTTGCGCCGCTTGTTGTTGTGCGGGCGCCCGTCACCGATGGTCTCGACGGTCATCACCGGGCCGAGCGTAGCGGGCGCGGCGATGTGGCCGACCGGCTCTTCGCCATTCCAGCCGAACGCCGTCCGCAACGAGTCATGGCGGCGCACGATGTCGTCGATGGCCTGCGCCAGCAGGCGCGGATCGACGGGCCCGTCGAGGTGGAAGGCGAATGGCAAGTTGAACAGCGGCAGGTCGGGCAGGTTCTGCTCGATCCGCATCATCTGGTCCTGCGCGATCGATAGCGTCGGAGGTCTGCTGTCGGTCAGGCGTGGGATCCCGGCCGCTGGCCCCTGCGGTTTCGCGGCCACGGCCTTGTCGACGCGCCGGGCGAGCTCCTCGATCGTCGGTGCCTCGAAGATGGTCTTGATCGGCAGAGAGACTCCGAGCGCACGGGCCACGCGCGCCATCGCCTGGCCCGCCAGCAGCGAATGGCCGCCAAGATCGAAGAAATTGTCGGTGACACCGAGACTCTCAACCTTCAGCAGATCGATCCAGATGTCGGACAGGACCCTTTCGGTGAAGCGTCGCGCCGGCACGGCCGCCTCGGACGATGTGGCCTCTTGTTGCACGGGGGCCAGCAGGGCGGAGCGATCGAGCTTACCGTGGGCATTCAAAGGCACCTGATCCAAAAACAGGAACGCGGAAGGAATCGCATGCGCAGGCAACCGGCTCTTGAGGAAGTCCCGTAGCTCGCTGGCGCTGATCTGGCTGCCGGCTCTGGCGACGACATGGGCGACCAGCCTGACATCGCCGTTGGCGTCGCGGCGCGGCTCGACGATGCCGGCGCGCACGCTTGTGTGGTCGGCGAGCGCAGCCTCGATCTCCTTGAGCTCGATGCGGTAGCCCCGGACCTTGACCTGCAGGTCGGCGCGGCCGAGGCATTCGATCGTGCCGTCGGCGCGGCGGCGGGCAAGGTCCCCGGTGCGGTACAGCCGGCTGCCTTTCGTGCGCGCGAACGGATCGGGGATGAAACGCTCCCGGTTTTGAGCGGGATCGTTGATGTAGCCGCGGCCGACGCCGGCACCGCCGATGCAGAGCTCGCCGACGACGCCGATCGGCTGCGGCTCCAGATTCGGATCGAGCACATAGAGCTGAGTGTTGGGCAATGGCGCTCCGACCGGAACATTGGTCGTCGCCGTGTCCGGCGCCTTGGTCAGCCGATGCAGCGAGACGTCGTCGGAGCACTCCGAGGCGCCATAGGCGTTGATCAGCGGCACCTTCGGGCAGTGCGCGAACCAGGCGCGACAGAGCTCGACCGGCAGCGGCTCGCCGGTCGAGATCAGCAGCCGCAGCCGGGTAAAGGCGCGCAGCATCGGCGCTTCGTCGAGGCGTTCCAGAACGAGGCGGAGCAGCGAAGGGACGATCTCGAGCACCGTGATGCCCTCGCGTTCTATCTCCCGCGCCAGCAGCATCGGATCCTGCACTACCGAGTTGCTGCAGACATGGACGCGCCCGCCGGTCATGGGACCGGCAAGGAACTGCCAGACCGAGATGACAAAGCTCTGCGGCGCGGTCTGCGCGATCACGTCTTTGCTCGTCAGGCCGAGCTCGTAAATCAGCGACGCCAGGTGATTCGACAGCCCGCGCTGTTCGATCATGACGCCCTTTGGCGCACCTGAGGAGCCGGAGGTGTAGACGAGATAGGCAAGGCTCGCGCTTGTACGCTGCGCCGCACGGGCGAGCTTCCCCGGTTCCAGTGCGATCGCGTCCTCGAGCTCGGCCACGCGGATGCGCTCAACCAGCGGCTCGAGCAGCGCATCAACCATGGCGGACTGTCGCCGCCCCACGAGCAGCACTGTTGCGCAGCTCGATCCCAGGATGGTTGCGAGCCGCGCCGGCGGCTGCTCAGGATCGAGATTCAGGAAGGCCGCGCCTGCGCGCTGCACCGCGATCATCGCCGCGAGCAGATCCGGCCCCCGGTCCGCCAGCAGTGCGACCACGGTTTCCGCGCCGACGCCTTCGCGGGCGAGCCAGCGCGCGATCGCCTGGCTGCGGCGGGCCAACTCGCGATAGCTCAGGCCGAGATGTCCATCGGATACAGCGATCGCGTTCGGCGTCTTCTTCGCCTGCCGCTCGAACCGTTCGCAGAGATTGCCGCGCGTGGCGAAATTGGCTCGCTTGCCTTTCGCCGGCAACCGCCGGCGTTCCACCTCCGTCAGCAGCGGCAGGCGCGAGATGCGCTGCTCGGGATTGGCGATGGCGGCCTTGAGCAGGGTTTTGAACTGATCCGCCATGCACCCGATCGTCGCTGCGTCGAACAGATCGGTGGCGTATTCGAAGAAGCCGGTAAAGCGGCCCTCGGCCTCGACCAGCTCCAGCGTGATATCGAAGCGCGCGACCCTTGGGTCGACCTCCAGCCGGCGTGTCGACAGGCCCGGGAAGCGCGCGGCCTCGATCGAGGCATTCTGGAGGATGAACATGATCCGGAACAGCGGATTGCCATCTGTCCTGCGCGCGATTTGCAACGCGCGCAGGACTTCCTCGATCGGAAGGTCCTGGTTGCGATAGGCATCGAGCGTGACCTGGCGCACCCGCCGCAGCATCTCGCCGAAGGTCGGATCGCCGCCGAAATCGTTGCGCAGGATCAGCGGGTTGGCAAACAATCCGATCAGGCGCTCGCTCTCGACCTGGTTGCGGTTCGCGATCAGCGATCCGGTCGCGACATCTTCGTGCCCGGTATGACGGAACAGCAGACACTGAAAGAGCGCGAGCAGCGTCATGAAAGGCGTCACGCCCTGATCCTGACTCAGCGTGCGAATGCCGGCCGAAAGGGTCCTGGGGAATTCGAAATAGTGGCGGGCGCCGAGACCGCTCCAGATCTCGGGCCTCGGCCGGTCGGTCCGCAGCGGCAGCGTGGTGACGCCGTCGAGCTGCGCCCGCCAGTAATCGAGCTGCTCCTTTGCAGCGGGCGTTTGCGCCCAGCTCTGCTGCCACCGGGCAAAGTCGCGATATTGGAAGCTCGGCCGGGGCAGCTCCGCCGTGGCTTGCTTGCGTGCCGCAGAATATGCGGCGGCGAGGGCCTCCCAGAACAGCCGCTGCGACCAGCCATCGGTGACCAGATGATGGATGTTGACGACCAGCGCATGGCTGGATTTGCCCAACGAGATCAGCGTGACCTTCAGCGGCGGCTCGCGGGCAAGATCAAATGCGTATTGCGCGAGCTTCAGCGCCTCGCGCCTGATGACCGCAGCCCGCCGGCGCGCAGGACAGGGTTTGAGCTTGATGTGCTCGAGCCGCGGCAGAGCCTGGAGCACGCGCTGCACAGGCTCGCCCTCGGATTCGACGAAGACCGAGCGGAGCGCCTCGTGACGCGCGCAGATCACGGCAAGGCCCGCCTCAAGCGCGGCGTGGTCGACCTTGCCCTTGAAGACGGCGACCTCGACCACGTTATAATTGTAGCGCGTCGGGTCCAGCCGCGAGAGCACATACATCCGCTGCTGCTGGAACGAGAGCGGCGCGTCTTCGTCGGAAGCCATCTGGCGCCATGCCGGCAGCACCCCGTCGCGATGCGTCGTGGCCTCGATCCGGGCCGCAAGGGCACCGACGGTGGCGCAATCGAAAATGTCCTCGAACGAGAAGTCCACGTTGAAGCGCTCGCGCAGACGCGAACGCATTTGCGTCACCGCGAGCGAGTCGGCGCCGAGCGCGAACACGTCCTGATCGACGCCGACTTGCGGAAGCTCGAGCAGAGCGGCCCAGATCTCCGCGAGCTGGGTCTCCAGCGCGTTGCGCGGCAGCTGCGTATCGTCGTCATGTGCGACCGAAATCAGCTCGGCCAGCGCATTGCGCTTGACCTTGCCGCTCGCGCCCTTCGGCAGCGCCGCCACGCTGCGGATCAGGCTCGGCACTTTGTAGGCGGCAAGACGCTTGCGTGCGAATTGGCGCAACTGATCGGAGCTTGCCTCGAAATTGGGACGCAGAACCACGAGGGCGGCAACGTTCTCGCCGAGCTTTGCGTGCGGAACGGCGAACACTCCGGCTTCGAGCACCGCCGGGTGGGCCAGCAGCACCTCTTCGACCTCCAGCGGCGACACTTTCTGGCCGCCGCGGTTGATGATGTCCTTGATGCGGCCGACGATGAAGAGATAGCCGTCGGCATCGAGGTAGCCGAGATCGCCGGTCCTGAACCAGCCGTTGCGGAACGCGGCCCGCGTGGCCGCTTCGTCATTATAATAGCCGCGGCTCATGTTCGGTCCGCGCAGCACGATCTCGCCACGCTCTCCGCGCGCGAGCGTGCGGCCGGTCTCGTCCATTATCGCAATTTCAGGACCCGCGGCGCGGCCAACCGATCCGACCTTGCGCAGCTCGAACGGATTGGCGGCAATCTGCGAAGCCGCTTCGGTCATCCCGTAAGTCTCGAGCACGGGGACGCCGAACGTCGCCTCCAGGCCGGTGAGGATCGCTGGGGCGAGCGAAGACGAAGCCGAGCGGATCACGCGCAGCGATGACGATCGGACGCGTTCGGGGCTGGCTTCCGCGGCCGTCAGCAGTGCGCGATGAATGGTCGGCACTGCCGTGTACCAGGTCGGTTGCAGGTCCCGCATCCAGCCGAAAAAGGACGGTGCGTCGAACCCGCTGGTCACGATCACGCTGGAGCCGGCCGCGAGCGCCGTCAGCAGGCCGGAGATCAGGCCATGGGCGTGAAACAGCGGCAGGACGTTGAGCAGGCGATCATGCGATGCGAGCGACAGCACGCGTCCGGCATTTTGGGCGGAGAGGCAAACGTTGCGATGCGTCAGCGGCACCATTTTCGGTCGCGCCGCCGTGCCCGATGTCAGCAGGATGAATGCATCGTCCTCGGCGCGCGCAGTGCCGCTTGCGCAGGCCGGACCGATTGTCGGACCGAAGAATTCGCAGTCGTCGAGATCCGTCTGCGGTCCCGGCACGAAATCGATCACCGGAATGTCGAGCGTCCTGGCGATATCGCGGCTCGGCGAGTTCGTGTCGGCCCGCGTCACCAGCGCCGTCAGCTTCAGCTCGCTGAAATAGCGTTGCAGCTCGTCCACCGTCAGATCGGGATTGACGGGGATGCAGGCACATGCCGAGGCAACCGCGATCAGAGCCAACGCACTATCGGCGCCGCGCGGCAGCGCAACAGCAATCCGATCGGAGGGTGCGATGCCGAGCCCGCGCAGCGTCTCGACGAGATGTTCGATCCTGGCGCCGAGCGCGCCATAGGTCAGAGGCGGCCGACCGGGGGCAAGCAGGGCCGGCGCTGCCGGAATCGTTCGCGCATGGAAGGCGAGAAGCCCGCCAATGGTATCGGCTCCGGCACCCGTGCCGGCCGATCCGCCTCTCGCCCCGGGTGCTATTGCCGACAATGCCATTCCCTTTTGACCTGATTGGGCTATTCTTTCCTGGAGTTAGGGAACGCGTCCAGTCTGAGGTGAAGTTTGGGCCCCCAAATCTGTGGTTGAGGGCGCTTAAGCCCTTCGACGGAGGGAATTCGGGCGGAATCACCATGCTGGAGAAAGAGCCGCAGACGGAAGCCGGGTTGAGGCGTTGGCTCGAAGGCGCCGGTCTTGGCCACTACACCGATCTGTTCGCGCAGCACCGCCTCGATCTTGATGTCATGGCGGACCTGACCGAGGCAGACCTCGCCGAGCTCGGACTGCCGCTCGGCGATCGCAAGCGGCTGCAACGCGCGATGGCCGCGCTGTTCCGGGCCGAGACGGCGGAGGCTCCGGTTGCACCCGCGCAGCCGCCGGCCCGTACCGAGGTCGGCGCCGAGCGGCGTCAGCTCACCACCATGTTCTGCGACATGGTGGATTCCACCGCGCTCTCGGCCCAGTTCGATCCGGAAGACGTGCGCGACATGATCGCGAGCTTTCGCGAGACCTGTGTGCGCGTGGTCAAGCATTACGAAGGCTTTGCCGCCCGCTTCGTCGGTGACGGCATTCTGGTCTATTTCGGCTACCCGACCGCACATGAGGACGACGCCGAGCGCTCGGTGCGGGCCGGGCTCGAGATCGTGCGGGTGCTGTCGACGGCGCGTGCGATCGAGCCGCGCGGCGCGCTCAGTCACGCGCCCGCCGTCCGCATCGGAATCGCGACCGGACTCGTGGTGGTCGGCGACCTCGTTGGCCAGGGCACCGAGGAGCGCGACTCCGCCGTCGGCGAGACCGTCAATCTGGCGGCGCGACTGCAGGCGCTGGCGCCGCCCAATGGCGTTGTGATCTCCGCCTCGACGCAATCGCTGCTGAAGGGGAAGTTCGATTATCGCAATCTCGGCACCCACGCCCTGAAAGGTATCGCGGAAAAGACCCAGGCCTGGCATGTCGTGCGCGCGACCCGGGTGGAGACCCGCTTTGCGGCGGCCATGGGCACGCGGCTGACCCCGCTCGTCAATCGCGAGGAGGAAATCGCGCTGCTGATGGGGCGCTGGCAGCAGGTCAAGGAGGGCGACGGCCAGGTCGTCGTCAAGTTCGGCGAGCCCGGCATCGGCAAGTCCCGCATCATCCAGGAGATCTTCGAGCGGATCGCGGGCGACCGGCACGGCCAGGTCTCGTTCCAGTGCTCGCCCTATTACACCTCCACCGCGTTCTATCCGTTCGTCGAGCAGCTCAAATTCTCGCTCGGCCTCGATCGCGAGGATGCGTCTGCGCTGTCGTTGGCGAGCCTGGAGACGGCGATCACCGCCGCGCACGGCGACATCGAGCAGGTGGCGCCCTTGTTCGCCGCGCTGCTGTCGATCCCGACCGGGGAGCGTTATCCGCCACTTGACCTGTCGCCGCAGCAGCAGAAGGACGCGACCGTCGTCGCCTTGGTCAACCATTTCCTCGGCCTCGCGCGCGAGATGCCGCTGGTGATGGTCTTTGAGGATCTGCATTGGATCGATCCGACCTCCCGCGAGGTGGTCGACCTCCTGGTCGACAGGGTGCAGAATCGGCCGATCCTCGCCATCCTCACTGCGCGCTCCGAATTCCAGCCGAGTTGGAACGCGCATTCGCATATCACCACGCTGGTGCTGAACCGGCTCAGTCGCCCCTTGCGCACGACGCTGGTCGAACGTGTCGCGGGGCGTGAGCTTCCCAAGGAAGTCGTCGAGGAGATCATCGTCAAGACCGACGGCGTGCCGCTGTTCCTGGAGGAGCTGACCAAGACGGTCCTCGAATCCAACCTCCTGACCGAGCGACACGGACGCTATGTGCTGTCGGGCCCATGGCGGCAGCTCGCGATCCCGGCAACGCTGACGGATTCGCTGATGGCGCGTCTCGACCGGATGGGGCCGTTCAAGCGGATCGCGCAGATCGGCGCCACCATCGGCCGCGAATTCTCCTACGAGACGCTGCACGCGGTCGCCAACACGCCGGCAGAGCAGATCGAGGCGGCGCTGACGCACCTGGAAGAGGCCGGGCTGATCATGCGCCGCGGTCACCCGCCCGATGCACTCTACTCCTTCAAGCACGTCATGATCCAGAACGCCGCGCATGCGAGCCTGCTGCACAGCGAGCGGCGCAAGCTGCACGCGAGCATCGCCCAGGTGCTTGTCGAGATGTACCCGGAGAAGACCGAGCGTGAGCCGGAGCTGCTCGCCCATCACCTCACCGAGTCTGGCCAGAGCGAGGGTGCGGCCAGCTTCTGGCTCAAGGCCGGCAAGCAGGCGGCGAGGAGCGGCGCCAACCTGGAGGCGATCGGACATCTGCGCCGGGGCTTGAGCGTGGTGCAGGCAAATGCACGCATGCAGGGTGCCGACGAGATGGAGCTCGAGTTGCGCATCGCGCTCGGCAATGCGTTGATCGCGGCCAAGGGCTATGCCGTGCAGGAGGTCGAGGAGAACTATATCCGTGCGCTCGAGCTCGGCCAGCAGCTCGACGACGACGAAAAAGCCTTTGCCGCCACGCGCGGGCTCTGGGTCTGTCACTTCATCCGCGCCGATCTCACCCGTGCGCACGATCTCTGCGTCGAGCTGTTGAAGTTCGCCAAGCGCGAGCGGCTGAACGAGCGGGCGGAGCCGGCGCAGCAGACCGGCTATCTCATCGAGGCGCACCGCTCGATTGCGATGACCATGCTTTATCGCGGGCGCTTCGCCGCCGCGCAGCATCATCTACATCGCTGCATCGATCTTTACAGTCCCGACCTGCACTCCGATTTGATGGAGCGTCACGGCACCGATCCCGGCGTTGTCTCGCTGTCTTATCTCGGCTATCTCCTCTGGTTCCTGGGCCAACCCGACGCGGCGCGCCAGCACAGCGAGCAGGCGATCCAGCTCGCGGAGAAGATCCGACATCCTTTCTCGCTCGCCTTCGCGTTGGTGTTCGGCGCCTATCTCTGCCAGCATCTGCGCGATATCGAGGGCACGCGCGATCATGCCAACCGCGCCATGATCATCGCCACCGAGCATAATTTCCTGCACTGGAAGCAGCAGGCCGCGATCCTGCGCGGCTGGGCGCTGGCGCAGCTCGGCGAAGCCGAAGAAGGCATTACTCAGATGCGCTCCGGCCTCGACGAATACGAAGCGATGGATTCCTGGCTTGCCGGCTGCTGGTTCCGCTGCCTGCTCGCGGAGGCCTATGCCAAGGTCGGCATGCGCGATGCCGCCCTGCGCGCGCTGGACGGTGCACTTGCGATCGCAAGACGGACCGGAGATCACTCCTATCTCGCCGAAGTCTATCGCCTGCAAGGTGAGGTCACCTTGGCGGACGCCAATCCGGTCTCGGTGCAGGAGGCGGAAGATCTATTTGGCCTGTCGCTGGAAACGGCGCGCAAGCAGGGCGCATTGTCGTGGGAGCTCAGGACCGCCGTCAGCCTGGCGCGGCTGTCGCTTGAGGCCGGCAAGCGCGAACATGCGAGTCTTTTGCTCCTGCCGGTCGTCGGCAAGTTCAACGAGGGGTTTTTGACGCCTGACCTGAAGCTGGCCATGCAGCTCGTGCATGAGCTCGGCGGCGACGCGCCCGTTCGTTCGCAGGCAAATCCCATGCAATGAGTGATCTGTCCGCCGCGCGTGTCCGCTACGCCGAGCTGATTGCGAGACGGGAGCGGATCAGCTCGCCACGCCTGCTTGCAGCCCTTGCGGCCGTGCCGCGCGAAGATTTTCTCGCGAAGGGGCCGTGGCGGATCAAGAGCGAGACGGCACGTAGCTATCGGCTGACGCCCAATGCCGATCCTGTCCATCTCTACGCCAATGTGCTGGTCGCCATCGATGCGCGCCGCAAGCTCGATACCGGGCTGCCGAGTCTGTGGGCCCATTTCATCGATCTGCTCGGTGTCAGGGAGAAGGATCGCGTGATCCAGATCGGTTGCGGGCTCGGCTATTTTTCGGCGATCCTGTCGGAGATCGTGGGCTCGAAGGGCAGGGTGCACGCCATCGAATGCGATGAGCGGATCGCCTCGCGCGCCGCGGCCTGTCTTCGCGCTTATCACAATGTCGAGGTCATCCATGGCGACGGCTGCCGGGATATCGGCAATGCGGCCGACATCATCATTGTGCATGCCGGCTTCTCACATCCGCATCCGCTCTGGCTTGATGCGCTGCGCCCGCGCGGTCGCCTGCTGGTGCCGCTGACGCAGCGGGACCGCGAGGGAGCCGCCCTCAAGATCACGCGCAAGGGCAAGGGATTCGAGGCCGAGGCGGTGCAGCAGCTCCGGATCTTTCCAGGTCATGGCCGCGGCGTGACGGCGCTCGACGATCACGTCGCCGATTGGTGGCAGCGGGCAGCGTCGCTGGCTCCGCTGCGTTTTCGCGGTATCGCGCAGGGACTGCCGTCGGATGGCTGATAATTCGATGTCATCAGACTCGCCGGCGTTGCGGCCGCGGCCATGGCGGGGGCGATCTGCGTCGCCCGGTCGCAGGTCAGCGGCACACGAATTTCCCCTTGCGTTCTATTCCTTGTCGCGGAATGTTGCGGGCGAGCTGCGCAGCCGCATCACATTTCATGGCGGTCGCCTCCGTGCCGCGTGCTGTTGCGCTTGAAAAGCACTGTTCGTTCTGCTCATTAGGTTTTCGAAATTGCGCTGCATCATGCGCAAAAGTCCGTCGACTAAAGTCGATAGCCAGCGAGGAAACGAAAGAATGCGCAAGCTCACTTTGGCCATTGCCGTGATCGCCCCGATGCTCGGTCATGCAGCGTCGGCCGAGGATACCGTCAAGATCGGCTATATCGATCCGCTCTCCGGTGGCGGTGCCAGTGTCGGCGAGGGCGGCCTCAAGACGTTCCAGTATCTGGCTGACGAGCTCAACGCCAAGGGCGGCATCCTCGGCCACAAGATCGAGATCCTGCCGCTGGACAACAAGACCAATCCGCAGGAAAGCCTGGTGCAGGCCCAGAAGGCGATCGACGCCGGGGCCCACTACATCACGCAAGGAAACGGCTCCTCCGTCGCTGCGGCGCTGGAGGACTTCGTCACCAAGCACAACACGCGCAATCCCGGCAAGGAAGTTCTGTACTTCAACTACGCCGCCGTCGATCCGAGCCTGACCAACGAGAAGTGCAGCTTCTGGCATTTCCGCTGGGATGCCAGCTCCGACATCAAGATGGAGGCGCTCACCAACTATATGAAGGACGTCCCGTCGATCAAAAAGGTCTATCTGATCAACCAGGACTATTCGTTCGGTCAGTCCGTGCGCTCCGACGCACGCAAGATGCTGGGCGCGAAGCGGCCTGACGTCCAGATCGTCGGCGACGAGCTGCACCCCCTGCTCAAGGTGACGGACTTCTCGCCCTACATCGCCAAGATCAAGGCGTCGGGGGCCGACAGCGTCGTCACCGGCAATTGGGGCCAGGACTTCGCGCTGCTGCTCAAGGCTGCGGCCGATGCCGGACTGAAGGTCAACTGGTACACTTACTATGCCGGTGGCGCCGGCGGCCCGACTGCGATCAAGCAGACCGGTCTCGATCACCAGGTCTTCCAGATCACCGAAGGCTTCCCCAACTCCGGCAACCAGGCCGCGATGGATTTCGAGAAGGCCTTCCGCGCCAAGGTGAACTTGTCGCTGTGGTATCCGCGTGCCGTCAACGAGATGCGCATGTTCAAGGCTGCGGCCGAGAAGGCCAACTCGATCGACCCCGTGAAGGTCGCGGCGGCGCTCGAGGACATGAAGTTCGACGTTCTCGACGGTGGTCAGGGCTTCATGCGCAAGGACGACCACCAGTTCTTCCAGCCGATCTACGTCTCCTCCTTCGGCAAGCTCGCCGCCAACGAGCCGTTTGACGAGGAGGGCACCGGTTGGGGCTGGCATCCGGTTTCCAAGGTCGATACGCCGCAGGCCATGGTCTCCACAACCTGCAAGATGGTGCGGCCGTAATCGCGGAGCACGTCGGTCTCCCGCGGCCACGAACGGTCGCGGGAGGGTGGCGGCCTGAACGTATTTGATCGCCTGGACGATGTTCGCCGGGGCCATGTGGCCCCGGATATTCATGAGTGAGCCGTGCTTGAACTCGTTGTCATTTCGACCCTGAACGGCGTGCTGTTCGGCATGCTGCTCTTCCTGCTGTCGAGCGGGCTCACCGTCATCTTCAGCATGATGGGCGTGCTCAATTTCGCCCATGCCAGCTTCTACATGCTCGGCGCATTCTTTGGCTTCCAGCTCACCAAATGGATCGGCTTTTGGCCGGCGCTGGTGCTGGCGCCGCTTCTGGTCGGCGCGATCGGCATGGCCGTGGAGCGCTACGGGCTGCGCAACACGCACAAGCACGGTCATGTCGCCGAGCTGCTGCTGACGTTTGGTCTGGCGTTCGCGATCGAAGAGATCGTCTCGATGATCTGGGGCAAGAGCCCGCTCGACTACCGCGTGCCGGCATTGCTGGATTTCCCGGCCTTCACGATCTTCTCGACCAACTATCCCGCCTACAAGATCTTCATGCTCGCCGTCTCGGTCATCATTTTCGTGGCGCTTCTGATCGTGCTCAAGCGCACCCGCGTCGGCCTGATCGTGCAGGCGGCGCTGACGCATCCGCACATGGTCGGGCATCTCGGTCATAATGTCGGACGCGTCTTCATGGCCGTGTTCGGGGTCGGCAGCGCGCTGGCCGGCCTTGCCGGCGTCATTGCAGGTCCTGCGCTGGTGACGCAGTCCGACATGGCCGCCTCGCTCGGACCCATCCTGTTCGTGGTCATCGTGTTCGGCGGCCTCGGCTCCTTGCCGGGAGCCTTCATCGCCTCGCTCGTCATTGGCTTGGTGCAGACCTTCGCCGTGGCGCTGGATGGCTCGCTGGCGAGCGCCCTCGGGCCGCTCGATCCGTCGGCGGGGCCGTCGGTTCTCACCGACATCTGGAACGTCACGATCGCGCAGGTCGCGCCGATCGTTCCATATGTTCTGCTCGTGATCATTCTGATCGTACGCCCCATGGGCCTGATGGGGACGCGCGAATCATGACCACGGCCACGACTTCGACCTCCAAGGTGGCAGCAGATACGTCCGGCGGAAGCCTGCGCTTTTACGGCGTCTGGCTGCTCGGCATCGCCGCGCTGATCGTGCTGCCGATGATCTTCTCCTCCGGTGGTTCGCTGACATCCTTCAGTTTGATCGGCATCGCGATCGTGTTCGCGCTGTCCTACAACATCCTGCTCGGCCAGACCGGCCTGTTGTCGTTCGGCCACGCCGTGCATTACGGCCTCGGCGGCTTCGCGGCCTGCCACATGATGAATGCAGTGGTGTCGCATGGCTGGCCGATCCCGCTGCCGTTCATCCCGCTGTTCGGCGGGCTGGGCGGCCTCATCTTCGCTGTCATCATCGGCTGGGTAATGACCAAGCGCGCCGGCACCGTGTTTGCGATGATCTCGCTCGGCATCGGCGAACTGGTGGCGTCCTCCTCGCTGATCCTGCGCTCGGTGTTCGGTGGCGAGTCCGGCATCACTACGGACCGGACCGCGCTGCCGAAGATGCTCGGCTGGTCGTTCGGGTCGCAGCTCCAGGTCTACTATCTCATTGCCTTCTGGCTGGTGCTGTCGACGATCGCGATGTACGCGCTGACCCGGACGCCGCTGGGACGGATCAGCAATGCGGTCCGCGACAATCCGGAACGCGTCCAGTTCATCGGTTACGATCCGCACGTGGTGCGCTATCTCGCCTTCTGCTTTGCCGGTTTCTTCGCCGGTGTCGCCGGCGGTCTCGCCGCGATCAATTTCGAGATCGCCAACTCCGCCTATCTCGGTGCGATCCAGTCCGGCTTCGTGCTGTTCTCGACCTTTATCGGCGGCACCGCCTATTTCTTCGGCCCGATCCTCGGCGCCATCATGGTGACGTACCTCCAGCTCGGGCTGGCCAACCTGACCAGCGCCTGGCAGCTCTATTTCGGCATCATCTTCATCGGCATCGTGATGTTCTCGCCCGGCGGCATCGCCGGCCTGTTGATGATGCACCGGCCGCTGGTTCGCGCGGGAACGCTGTGGACGGTGATTCCATCCTATCTCGTCGCTGTTGTGCCGACCCTGGCGTTCGCCTGCGGTGTCATTCTCACCATCGAGACGGTCGCGCGCTATTCGACCGGCGAGGCGATCAACCTCTTCGGCATCGGTTTCAAGCCGACGTCGCCGATCACGTGGATCGCGGCCGCGGTCCTCGTCGTCGGTGGTGCGTTCATCGCGCGGCTCAGCTGGCGGCAGATTGCGGAAGCATGGGATCGCGCCGCGACGATCGCGCGTGACCGGGGGTATGTGGCATGAGCGGAGCGGTATCTGATAAGGGCGCCGCCATCGAAGTCCGCGCCGTCGAAAAGCGTTTTGGTAATGTCGGCATCATCCGCGACCTCAATCTCAGCGTCGCGCAAGGTGAGCGCCATGCCATCATCGGGCCGAACGGCGCCGGCAAGTCGACGACGTTCAACCTGATCAGCGGCCACATCAAGCCGACCTCGGGCGAGGTGAGGTTGAACGGCGATGTCATCTCCGGCCTGCGGCCGTTCGAGATCAACCGGCGCGGCCTGTCGCGTTCGTTCCAGGTCACCAACGTGTTCGCGCGCATGACGGTCTGGGAGAACGTGCGCTGCGCCGTGCTGTGGGCAACGGGGCATCGTTACGCCTTCTGGAAAAACGTCGACAGCCTGCCCGAGGTGCGTGAACGTACCGCGCAGATCCTCGACGACATTCACCTGACGCACCGGCGCGACGTGCCGGCGGGTCTTCTGACCTATGCCGAGCAGCGCGAGCTGGAGATCGGCATCACCATCGCGGGCGGTGCCACCGTCGTCATGCTGGACGAACCGACGGCGGGCATGAGCCACGCCGAAACCGACCGTGCGGTGTCGTTGATCCGCCGGCTGACCGAGGGCAAGACGCTCGTCATCGTCGAGCACGACATGAGCGTCGTGTTTGGCCTTGCCGATCGCATCTCGGTGCTGGTCTACGGCCACATCATCGCCTCGGGCACGCCGGAAGAGATCCGACGCGATCCCAAGGTCAAGGAAGCCTATCTCGGCGAGGAAGCGCACTGATGCTCGAGGTCAGGGATCTCCACGCCTATTACGGCAAGAGCCACATCCTCCAGGGCGTCGATCTCGACGTCGCCGCGGGCGAGGTCGTGAGCCTGCTCGGGCGCAACGGCGTCGGGCGATCCACCACCGTCAAGGCGATCATGGGCGAGGTGGCCCCGCAGGGCACGATCCGCTTCAAGGGCAAGGACATCGCGGGCCTGCCGAGCTACAAGATCGCGCGCCTCGGCCTCGGCTACGTGCCTGAACATCGCGACATCTTCCCGAGCCTGACGGTGCGGCAGAATCTGCTGCTCGGGATCAAGGACACGCGCCGTCCCGGCAAGTGGCGCCTCCAGGACATGCTCGACATGTTCCCCAATCTCGCCGCGCGCGCCGACACGGCTGCCGGCGTGCTGTCCGGCGGCGAGAAGCAGATGCTCACGACCTGCCGGACGCTGATGGGCGATCCCGATCTGATCATGATCGACGAGCCGACCGAAGGGCTGGCGCCGCTGATCGTGCAGCAGGTCGGCGACCTCATCGCCCGGATTGCGGAAGCCGGCGTCGCCATTCTCCTCGTCGAGCAAAAGCTATCGATCGCGATGCGTATCTCCAAGCGCGTCTACATCATGGGGCATGGCCGCGTCGTGTTCGAAGGCACGCCTGATGATCTCAAGGCCAACGCCGCCGTTCGGCAGGAATGGCTCGAGGTCTGAGCACTGACCCAGCGCAGCGGCGCCTGAGTCAAGCAATTCTCTGTGATTCGGGTCACACCCGTGCCGCCTTTTAAGGGGCGGGCATTCTGCCACAGCCTGCCGCCACGTCCGCACCAGCCTCGGCTGCGAGCCGCCCTTCCGCCTGCGCGGACGTCGTAATTGAGTGTTTCGTCGGTGGAACGGACCCAATATCGCCGGAAACGGAACAGATGGTGGCTGCGAATTCTTAATCCAAATATCGCAATCTGACCGATCGAAAGTGCGGACAGGCAATCGGGGAATGGCATGAAAGACCTGATGACGACGGCGCAATCCAATGGAGCGATGCGGCGTTGGGGGCTTCCCGGAATTGCGATGTTCGCGGCAGCGCTTGCGCTGACCACACTTACCCCGGGCGCCATGGCGGCGAAGCAGCCGCGCCAGACCGCCGAGGCGGTAGCGCCGCGCGAGGCCGGCGAGCCGATCATGGCGATCGTCTCGATCAAGAGCCAAAAGGTCACGTTCTACGATTCCGAGGGCTGGATCCTGCGAGCGCCTGTCTCGACCGGCACGACCGGTCGCGAGACGCCAGCCGGTGTCTTTGCAGTGATCGAGAAGGACAAGGACCACCATTCCTCAATGTATGACGATGCCTGGATGCCGAACATGCAGCGTATCACCTGGAACGGGATCGCGCTGCATGGCGGACCGCTGCCGGGCTACGCGGCCTCGCATGGCTGCGTGCGCATGCCGTTCGGCTTCGCCGAGAACCTGTTCGACAAGACCAATATCGGCATGCGGGTGATCATCTCGCCGAACGACGCGGCTCCGGTCGATTTCTCGCATCCCTCGCTGTTCGTCCCGAGCAGGGAGGCTCTTGCGGCGGCGCCTGCCCGTGCCGACAAGCTGTCCGCCGAGGCGGAGGAGGTCGTGAAAGCGGCTGATGACGCCAAGAAGGCTGCAGCGGCGGCGGCGAAAGATGCGCAATCAATCCCGGCCCTGCTGCGCAAGCTCGAGCAGCAGAAGACCCGCGCCGATGCCGAGAACGCCTATGCGGACAAGCTGGTCGCGAATGCAAAGAGCGATCAGGCCAAGGCAAAGGCCGACGAACTGAAACAGAAGGCCGCGACCAAGGCCGCTGACGCGGCAACCCAGCTCGACGCCGCCAAGGCCGCGGCGCAGCCCAAGCGCGACGCGGTTGCCGCGACGAAGGAGGCGGCCAGGATCGCTGCGGCCAAGAAGGCCGATGCGGTGAAGGCTGCGACGGACGCAAAGCTCGCGCTCGAACCGGTCTCGGTCTACATCAGCCGCGCGACGCAAAAGCTCTACGTGCGCCGCAATACGCACAAACCCGCGCCGGACGGCGGCGGCGAGGTGTTCGACACCAGCATCGAGGTTCCCGTCACCATCCGCAATCCCGACCAGCCGATCGGCACGCACATCTTCACGGCCATGGCCAGGACCGACACGGGCCTGCGCTGGAGCGTCGTCAGCATCGACGAGGGGGACGATGCCAAGGACGCGCTCGATCGCATCACCATCCCGCAGGAGGTGTGGGATCGCATCGCACCGACCGCATTGCCGCGCTCGTCGATCATCGTCTCCGACGAGCCCTTGAGCGCCGAGACCAATTACCGCACCGAGTTCGTCGCGGTCCTGAGCAACCAGCCCCAGGGCGGCTTCATCACCCGCAAGCCGACGGCCCCGATGGCAATTGCCAGCGACGATGGCTGGGATAACGGCGGCAACGGCTTCGGCCTCTTCTTCCAGCCACGCGATCCCTATGTGCAACCGGCCAATCCGCGTCGGCGCGGCGGCCAATATCAGTACTACCAATCGACGCAGCCGATGCAGCGGGGCTTCTGGTAACGCGTGAAGCCGGAGCGTAGCGCCTCCGCGGTTATGGCCGGGCCGTGATCACCAGCGCCTGAATCTTGGCTTCGATCGGCCCCGAGCCGTGGCATTTGCTGATCGCCTCGGCGACGGCCTCCGTTGCGGCCTCGAGCTTGCTCGCATCCCTGGCTTCGATTTCGCCGCGCAGCGGCGTTCCCTGGCAGTACGCGATCGCCACGTACTCGGCCGAGGGCGCGCGGCTCATTGCCGACTTGGTTTCGATCGAGATGTCCTTGAAGCCCGCGCGTTCCAGATCGGCCTTGATGACGGCCTTGTCGTGATAGCCGTGCGGCGTACGCGCCATGAAGAGCGGTGGATTGTCAGGAAACATCTTGCCGAGCGCGACAGTCGCGTCGTCCGCGAACACATTGTCCTCGATACGGTCCCAGACGCTGAACAGGTAAGTGCCGCCAGGTTTTAATACCCGCTTCGCCTCGGCGTAGCCTTTGCTGCGATCCGGAAAGAACATCGCGCCGAACTGGCAGCAGACGACGTCGAACGTGGAATCGCCGAAGGGTAGCGCCAGCGCGTCCGCCTGACGCCAGGTCATGCGGGGATCCTCACCCTGACGCTGCTTGGCGACTGCGAGCATCGGCTCGTTGAGGTCGGTCGCGACATAGCGGACGTCAGGAGGCAGCTGCGCCGCCACGGCTCTGGCGACGGCGCCGGTGCCGGCCGCGATCTCGAGCAGGTCCGAGGGCGACAGCGCGGCAATGCGCCTCGCAAGGTCGTCGGCATAGACGGAGAAGATCAACGGGACCAGATATTCGTCGTAGAGCTTCGGGACGGAGCCGGCGAAAACCTTGTCAGTCGCAGACATGCTTGCCTCGCTGAACTCTGGGACGGGATGGAATACGCTATCACGGATCGTTCCGCCCGCAACGGCGTGGCTTTTCCTGACGCCCGCTGAGGCAAGGAGCCTAGGATTTCGCGCCGCCGACCTCGCGGATCGGCCGCGTACCGTCCCAGTTCGAGGCCGCCAGCCTGACTTTCTCGAAGAACGGGCCCTTGGAGCCGCTGATGTCGGAGATCTCGACGATCGTGCCCGGATGCGCCTGCGTGTCGAAATAGGCGAAGCGTCCCTTGTCGCCGCCGATCTGGCCTTCGTGCCCGATCCTGTAGCCGAGTCCGATCGCCTTGTCGTACAGCGCCTGGTAGTCGTGGCTCCAATAGGACATATGCTGGAGGCCTTCGTGACCGGCGTCCAGAAACTCCTTGTACAGCGAGGGCGCGTCGTTGCGCTGCTGGATCAGCTCGATCTGGAGATCGCCGGAATTGGCCAGTGCAATGCTCATCTCGACCGCAGAATCCTGGCCGCGATGACGAAACCAGTCGGTCTTGGCGTGCTCCATGTAGTACCAGGGGCCGACACCCATCACCTCGATCCAGTGCGTCATCGCGGCGTGGATGTCGCGCACCACATATCCGTTCTGGCGCACTGCGCCGAAGATGCGGCTCATGCCCGCGCTCCTGTTGTCGACCCGCTGACTTGACCTCGATCGTCGCTGCGGTTGACTAGCGAAACGATCGGTCGTTAGTCAACAGTCATGGCTGTCCACCCAAGGGAGAGAACCGTGGCAAGGCTGCCCCTCATTGATCCGGAGACGACGAGCGGCGATATCCGCGCCTCGTTCGACCGGATGCCGGTCAAGCTCAACATCTTTCGCATGATGGCGCATGCGCAGGCCAACATGATTCCGGCGATGCGGCTCGGTAGTTCGATCCTGCACAAGCAGAAGCTCAGCGCGGTCAACCGTGAGCTATTGATCTTGCAGGCCGCCCAGTTGGAGGGCGGTGCCTATGAATGGCGCCAGCACGTGCCGATCGCTCTCGGTGTCGGCTGTACGCAAGCTCAGGTCGATGCGGTGGAGTGCGGCGATTATGATGCCGCCGCCTTCAGCGAAGCCGAACGCGCCCTGCTGAAGTTCGGCCGCGAGGTGGTCGAGAACGTTCGCGTGCCCGATGCAATCTTCGCGGCCGCTCGCGCACATTTCAGCGACCAGGAGATCGTCGAATCCATCGTTGCACTCGGCTTCTACATGATGATGGCGCGCGTCACCGAAGCGACCGAAACCGATCTCGATCCCGCAGCCGGCATGAAGGTCTATGAGGGCGGCAGGAAGTAGACGGCTGAGATGACCGACACCGAGAAGCAAGCCCGATTGGCAACAGCCGTGCGATGAGCATCCTTTGCGCGCGCCGCACGCGCTCAGGGCTGGCGTGCGGGCGCCCGGCCGATCAGATGGTCGAGAGAGAGGCGTCCCGGTCCGTAGGCCATGATGCCGAGGGCCATCGCCGCCCAGGTGATATGCACCGGCCAGCCGTCTGGCACGGTGAGCTCGACGATGACAGTCATGAACAGCAGCCCAAGCGCGGCGAACCGCGTGCCGAGGCCGAGAACAAGCAGGATCGGAAACATGATCTCGCCGCAGCCCGACAGGAAGGCCATCACCGCCGGCGCGGGATAATGATAGGGGCCGCCGGGCAGGTGCAGCATGAACTCGTCGGTGAACAGCGTCACGGCGGTGGCGTTCAGCTTGAGAAAGCCGCCCCATTTCAGGATGCCGGAGCGCCAGAACGGTACCGCCAGGGCCACGCGCAACACGAGCTGAACCAGCGGGGGGACGGCGATCATCTGCACCAGATGACTGGCCTTGTCGACCAGAAGCCCGAGCGACGGCAGGCTTCCATCGGCCGACATGCGTTGCTCCGTGATCATCGTGCGTCTCCGAAATCAATTGACATGAATGCGCCGGCCTCGATCAGGCCGGCTATGTTGGTGGGAATGTCGAACTCGGCGGATGCCTCGAGCGCAGCTGTTGTGGCCTCGCCGAGCGGCCGTCCCTGGATCAGGCAGGTCGCGAAGACTGCGCCACCGGGAGGCAAATGCCGCACGATCACATCGAACTCCGGGCGCGTGATCAGGGCGTCTTCCGGCGCCGAGGCGTCGATACGGCCCCCGGGCGCACCGTCGCGGTTGGCGGCAAAAATCGTCACCGCCGCGAAGTCCGAGCGCACGATTTGCGTTGCCGGGTGCGGCGTGAAAACGAGATCGGCCAATCGTTCCGGCTCAACAGCGGCGAGCTCCGCCGGCGCCAGCGGCGCTGCGTCGCGGGCGTGGTAGGCGTCGAGCCAGGCCCGCTCGATGCGCGCGACGTCGGCGAGCCAGGGCATGGTCTGCGCGTGCTGATACTCGGCAATGAAGCCGGGAAAGCCGCGGCCGTATTCGAACAGCAGCGGTGAGGTCGGCGGGGTGCTACGAACATAAAAACGCGCCATGGCCCGGAAAAAATCCGGACCGGTGATGCGCTGCACCGCCGGATAGATTGCGGCGAGCGCGTCGATCAAGCTCACCGTAACGTTGTTGCGGTAGACATCGTAGCGCTTGCCGGCCGCCTTGCCGTGCGGGCCAGTCACGATCCCGGGTGTGGTCCGTGCCGGGTCCAGCAGTGCTGGCGCGAAAGCCGCGGAAAAGGACGGGGTCGGCTCATGCAGCATGACGTTCTCCCGCCCATGCGGCCGGACCGTAGCGATCGAGGATCTCCTGCGCGGCGGCAGCCTCCGCCTGCAGGACCGGCCAGTCCGGAATTTTGCCGTCCCATTCGACCAGCGTCGGCACGCCGCCGCAGCGTTCGATGACGATCTCGTAAAGCTTCCACACGGCATCCGCGACCGGGCGGTCATGGCTGTCGATCAGGAGCAGATCGCCCTCGTCGTCGACCTGCTCGGCGTGACCGGCGAGATGGATTTCCCCGACACGCGCGAGCGGAAAGTCGGAAAGATAGTCCAGCGCGGAAAATCCGTGGTTGGTTGCCGAGACGAACACGTTGTTGATGTCGAGCAGCAGGCCGCATCCGGTCCGCGCGGCGACGCTGCGGATGAAATCGGTCTCGCTCATCGTCGTTTCGGCGAAAGCAAGGTAGGTCGACGGATTTTCGAGGAGGATCGGACGCCGGATCGCCTCCTGCATCTGGTCGACGTGATCGCAGACATGCCGCAGCGTCGTCTCTGTATAGGGCAGCGGCAGCAGGTCGTTGAAGAAGCTCGTCTCATGCGTCGACCACGCGAGATGTTCTGAGACGATTGACGGCTGGTAGCGTGCGACGAGGCCGCGGAAACGCGCCAGATGCGCCTTGTCCAGTGGCTGCGGTCCGCCGATCGACATGCACACGCCATGCAGCGAAAGCGGGTGATCGCGGCGGATCGCCTCCAGCGCGCGATGCGGCGGTCCGCCCGCGCCCATGTAGTTCTCGGCGTGAACCTCGAAGAAACTGCGTTGCGGGTCGGCGCTCAGGATTGCCGGAAGATGTTCAGGCTTGAAGCTCGTCCCGGCAATGCCGCCGATCGGGTTGGAATAGCGGAGTGGCAGTGCAGACGCGCCTGGCGCGATTGCCGTCGTCATGATGTCTCTCCGCCGTTCCCTGTTGCGATGGTTGCGACGCCGCGCGTCAGACCGGCTTGAGCGAGCCCTTCTTGCCGTTCGGCAGGTCGATGTTGGTGCAGGTGCCGCCTTGCACGAATTTCCAGGCATTGCCCTGGAAATCGACGGTCGAGGTGCCCTGGCAGGTCGTGCCCGGCCCGGCGGCACAATCGTTCTGGCCCTTCAGCGCAACGCCGAAGCACTTCTCTTTCTTGGCGGCGACGGCCGCGTCGGCCTCGGCCTTGGTCAGCGGACCGGCGGCAGCGAGGGTCGCGAGCGCGGTGGACATGGCGCCGGCAAGCGCGAGCGTGGTGACGGCGTATTTGGCAGACATCGGAGTTCTCCTTCGAGATGAATCGCCGGGCGGGCGACAAGCGCATGGTCTCGTTCGCTTCGTACGCAGGTCGCGTTACCGCGGAGATGCTCACGAATCCGTGAGACCGATTGGGTCGAGCGCACCGCTGGTGCGCTTGGGCCGGCATTAACCGTCAGGCAACGGCGCAAATCCAATGCCTTGGCTCTATCGAGACGTTAGCCGCAGGGCATTGGCGAGGAGACAGCGTGCCTGTCAGACGTAACGAATGACGACTGGCGACGTAGAGCGGTGTCAGGGGATAGTGCAGCCTGCGAGACCGAGAACAGCGATGAACGTCGATCCCGGACGGCAGTTTCGTGAAATCGCCAGGCTGACGGTCAGCATTCGCCTTGCCGTCTCGGCGCTGGTGCTGGCCGCGATCCTGCTGACGGCAGCGTTGTCGAGCCTGTTGTGGTGGCGCACGGCGGAGGCGACCAGCCGGCAGCTCGCCTCGACTATCAACGAGCAGATCGTCGCGGCGGTGCGCAAGGAGGTCTCGGCCATCGTGGACGAGGCGCGGGCGGCGCATACGGCGATCCGCACCTTGTTCCTCCAGAACGTGCTCGATACCCGAGAAGCCGACAAGCGCGAATTCGTCTTCCTGTCGCAATTGCAATCGCAGGCCACGATTTCCTGGGTTGCTTTCGGCTGGCCCGACGGGTCGTTCTTCGCCGCGCATAAGCTCGGCGACCGCCACCTGGAGATGATGGAGATTTCGCTGACCGATCATGCGGGCCAGCGCCGTATTGACGAATATGACGTGGTGCCCGGGGATATCGAATTTGCCAACCGCCGCTTCGAGCCGACCGGATTCCGCGTCGCCGATCAGGCCTGGTTCAAGGCCGGGATCACAGCTGACGAGCCCCAATGGTTCAAGGTCATGGACCATGCGACTGGCCAGCGTCCGTCGATCGCTTTTGCCGGTCCGATCGATGTCTATCAGGAGCGGCAAGGCGTGCTTGCCGTCGTCATCGAATACACAAGGCTTGCGCGCTTCCTGTCGCAGCTGGACGTCGGGCACACCGGAACGGCCTTCATCATCGATGACAGTGGCGTGCTGGTTGCCGCTCCGGACAGGGACGCCGACGAACTGCATTCGGCGAAGGGCGACACCACGTTGCTGCCGCTTGCGCAGACGGCGCTCGCAAGGGCGGGTGAAGCCGGCGCCAAAGAGGCTTGGCGCAGCCGGCTCACCTCGCACGGCGCGGCCTATGAGGTCGCGCTCACGCCGCTACCGTTTCCCGGGTGGTCACTGGCCACCGTGATCCCTGAGGCCGAGTTCCTCGGTCCGGTCGAGACGACGCTGCGGAACCTGATCCTCGGTCTTGCCATCGGCGCCGTGCTCGCGGCATTGGCGTCAGCCGTGCTGGCGCGTTCGGTCATTGCCGCGCCGTTGTCGCGCGTCGTCGGCGAGCTCCGTCATGTCGAAGCATTCGCGCTGGAGCAGGTTCGCCGCCATCCGTCGCGGCTGAAGGAGATCGCGAGCCTGTCGGGTGCGATCGCCGAAATGGCGGCCGGCCTCTCCGCGTTCCGCAAGTTCATCCCTGCCGACCTCGTGCGTGCACTCCTGCGCCAGGGCGTGGAGGCAAGTCCCGGCGGAAGCATTCAGGAGCTCAGCGTGATGTTCATCGACATTGCAGGCTTCACCGGCTTGTCCGAGCGGCTCGGCGATCGCGTGGTGCCGCTGCTGTCGCGCTATCTGGACGTCACCTCTGAGATCATCGTTGCCAATGGCGGCACCATCGACAAGTTCATCGGCGATGCGGTCATGGCATTCTGGGGCGCGCCACTGCCGCAGGAGGATCACGCAGTGCGATGCTGTCGCGCGGCGCTCGCGTGCCGCAGGGCGATCAGGGAGTCAGGCCTCACGGACGATCTCGGCCAGCCGCTTCAGATTCGAATCGGCATCAATTCCGGGCGCATGCTGGTCGGCAATATCGGCTCTGAGCTGCGGCTGAACTACACCGTGATCGGCGATGCAGTGAACGTTGCAAGCCGGCTCGAAGGTGCCAACAAATCCTATGGCACGCAGATCCTGATCGGCGAGACGACCGAACGCCTCGCGCGCGGTGCCATCGTCAGGCGCGAGATCGATAGCATCGCCGTTTATGGGCGAGAGGAGGGGCTCGCCGTCCATGAGCTGATTGGAATGATGGATGAAGGCACGCTCGCGGCCGGCTGGATCAAGGACTATGAGCGCGGCCTCGCCAATTATCGCGCTCGTCGGTTTGCCGCAGCGCTCGCCGATTTCGAGGGCGTGTTGAAGCAGCGCGGTCACGATCGCCCGGCCGAACTGATGCGCGAGCGCTGCCGCCAGCTCGCAGCGTCCGCGCCCGATGCCACCTGGAGGTCCGTGGCGGAATTGGCGTCGAAATGATCGCGATTCGGAAGGATCTCGACGCGAAAGCGTGGAGGCATTATTGATGCGCGGGTGATCCCCTGGACGCCCGCACCACATGAAAACCACGCTGCTCAAATCCGAAGACTATACCCGGGCGCCCTGGAAGAACGGCGGCGGCGTCTTTACCGATATCGCGGACGCTCATCGTCCCGGTGTGACGACCAAGGATTGGGACAGCCTGCTGTGGCGCTTCGCGTCCACGCCGATCGTGGCGCCGGGGCCGTTCTCGCACATGCCGGGCATCGACCGCCTGCAGATGGTGGTCGGCGGGCGCGGGCTGGTGCTGAGAGCGCCCGGGCGGGAGTTCGACGAGCGCGAGCCGTTCACGACCGTGCGTTTCACCGGCGAAATGGAGATCGTGACCGAGCTCGAAGCCGGCCCGGTCGAGGTCGTCAACCTGATGGCGCGGCGCGGGGCGGCGGAGATCGAGCTGTCAGCGCTCAAGGAACCGGGCGAGCGGCCATTGCTATCAAGCACGCACCTCGTCTACGCGGTTTCCGGTGATTGTGGCATTCGACTCGAGGGCGAGGAATATGTCATTCCCAGCGGCTGCACATTGAAGATCGAGCTGTCTGCGGCCTCGAAGCTGAGCTTCGTTTCCGGCCTTGCCGTGCTGGGCTCGATCCGGCTCGTCGGCTAGGCGGCCGCCGCTGCGCACAATCCGTGCAACTGGCTAGGTTGACGCAACCCATTCGGAATACGATATCTGCGACGATGCGGACCGCCGCCCAAGGACCGCCGCCCAAGGACCGAATCCCAAGGCAAGCTAGATGGCCAGGATATGAACGCGCCCGACAAGATTCCCGCTGCCACGCTTTCCGACGGCGTCGTCGATTGGCTGACCAACGGCACGCGCGACCAGCGCTTTATCGACAACATCTTTGCCGAGATGTGCATTCGCCTCCAGCAGGCGGGCATTCCGCTCAAGCGCTCGACGCTTCACGTCCAGATCCAGCATCCGCAATGGCTGGGGGCCCGCATCATGTGGTCCGACGGCATGCGCGAGGCCGAGATCGGGCGCGTCGACTTCGACGTGAGGGAGCGCTCCGAATATATCGGAAGCCCTGCCAACGAGATGCTGGATGGCGCGACTGAAGTCCGCGAAAATCTGGAGCAGGATCCCTCGCTCGGCCGCAAGCACGCACTTTATGACGAAATGCGGGCGAAGGGCCTGACGGACTATGTCGCCTGGCCGCTCTACCACACCCTCGGCAAGCGCCATCTCATCACCTTCGCCACCGACCGGCGCGGCGGTTTTGACGATGCGCATATCGCGGCGCTGAAGAAGGTATTGCCGGTGCTGGCGCTGGTCAGCGAAATCCGCGTCAAGAATCGCCTGGCGCGCACGTTGCTGGAGACCTATGTCGGCTCCCATGCCGGCGAACTGATCCTCGCCGGCGCCACCAGGCGCGGCACCGGAACGACGGTGCGCGCCGCGATCATGATCTGCGACCTCAGGGATTTCACCAAGATTTCCGACAATTGGCCGCGCGACGATGTCATCGATCTTCTCAACGATTATTTCGACGCGATGTCCGAACCGATCGCGCGGCACGGCGGCGAGATCCTGAAATTCATTGGCGACGGGTTGCTCGCCATCTTCCCGCTGAGCCAGCCTCATGCCTGTGCCAACCTGCTGCGTGCCGTTGCCGAGGCCCGCGACGCCATGGTCGCACTGAACGAACGCAACAAGGGCACAGGCCGCGCGCCGCTGAATTACGGCATCGGCGTCCATGTCGGTGACGTCATGTACGGCAATATCGGCTCGACCAGCCGGCTGGACTTCACCGTGATCGGCCCCGCCGTCAATATGGCCTCGCGCCTCGAGGCGCTCACCAAGCAGATCGGCAAGCCGGTGCTGTTGTCGCGCGATTTTGCCGAACTGGTGGCGCCGGAGTTCGAGCTCGAGCGCGTCGGCCAGCATGCGGTGCGCGGCTTCAGCGAACCGATCGAGCTGTTCGCGTTCCAGGCGGGCGGCGGGCTCAACGAGCGGATTGCTTGATCACGCGCTGTTGCCAAGCCGCAAACGTCCAATTACGTTTCGTCTCAGGTCCGCCAAGATGGTCCAGCGATTGGCCGCAAACTCATGCCCAAATTCCTTCGCATCGGCCTGCATCAGTCGAACGTATCGGGGTACACATCGAAGGCATGGTGCGTGCGGCGGGTCGGCCCTGCGGTGTTCCTGAAATGGGGGGCCGTCGAGGTCCAGGGCGCCGGCAAGAGTCGCAAGGTCTACTGGTCGCGTCTGCCGCAGGAGAAAACGATCCGTTGCGGCACGGCGCAGCGCGCCCAGGACTACATCAAATCCGCGATCGCGCGGCGGCGCAGCCATGATTATGAGCCGCTGGCTGGAGCTATTCTGGCGCAGCGAAAATCCGCCAATGGCAGTGCCGACCTCAAGCAGGCGCGCGCAACGATCCTGATCGTGGACATCGTCGGCTCCACGGCGAAAGCGGCAAAGCTCGGGGACGCACGCTGGACCAAGGTGATGGGCCTCTATTACGCGGCGGTTCGCAAAGAGCTGAAGTCGTCGCGCGGCAGGGAGGTCGTCACGACCGGCGACGGCGTGCTCGCGACCTTCAAGGCGCCGGCGGCGGGCATCAATTGCGCGACCGCGATCAAAAAAGCCGTGCGCACGCTGGGCCTCGAGATCCGAGTGGGCTTGCACGCCGGCGAATACGCGATCAGCGGCGGCGAAATGGTTGGGCTTGCCTTCCACATCGGCACCCGCGTTGCCGCGAAGGCACGTGCCGGGGAAGTCCTGGTCTCGAGCGCGGTCAAGGATCTGCTCGCAGCGCAATCCCAGATTCGTCTCAGGGATCACGGCAGCCACCAGCTCAAGGGCGTTCCGGCGCGGTGGCGGCTGTATCGGGTCGAGGGCTGAAGCCCCTCTCGCCAAGACTTTCGCCTGTCTCGCCAGCGTTCTCGTGTCGAATGCCTTCCCGCCGGGAATAAACAGAACTCGAACTGATCCTCACCAGAGGAAATGCGTGCGCGCTTTGACGCGGGGCGACGTCGCTCTATCGCGGCTGCGTCACCTTGAAGTCCTCGAGCGCGCGGCGGACATTGTCCACGACGCTGGCCCAATCGCCTCGCTTGGGTTGCCTGAACAGCCGCATGGACCGATACCACGGGCTGTCGTCTCGATTGAGCAGCCAGCGCCAGTCCGGGTTGAACGGCAGCATCGTCCAGACCGGGGCGCCCAGCGCGCCCGAGAGGTGGACGACGCTGGTATCGGCCGAGATCACGAGGTCAAGGCAAGACACCAGCGCGGCGGTCTCGCTGAAATCCGTGAGCTGCTCTGTAAGGTCGACGATGTCACCGCGTTCGCCGAGGAAGGTGCGGTCCTGATCGCGGATGCCTTTTTGCAAGGAGACGAACTGGACGTCGCAATTCAAGAGAGGCGTAAGCGCGCGCAGCGGGATCGACCGGTTGTGGTCGTTCTTGTGACCCGGATCCCCCGACCAGACCAGTCCGACACGCAAGCGCGTGTGAGGCCCAAGCCGGTCGTCCCACACCTTCACGCGCGCCGCCGGCGGCGCGGGGACATACGACTCTGCCAACGGGATCGTATCGAGCCGCGTTCCGAATGCCAGCGGCAGGCTGCCGAGAGGGCAATGCAGGTCGAATGCCAGCGAGGGCGTCGACGACCGGTCGATGCAAGTTGCAACGCCGGGGATCCCAGCCAGCAGCGACCTGACCGCAGGCCTGACCTCCAGTATGACCCGGCCGCCGAGCGCAGCCACCATGGGCGCATAACGCGCAAACTGGATCGAGTCGCCCAGTGCCTCGTCGGCATGAAGCAATATGGTCTTGCCTTCGACCGGCTGCTTGCCAAGCCAGAGCGGCTGGGAAAAGCCGCGACCAGTGAGGCCGAGAGACGACGCTTTCCAGCGGACCTCGCGTCCGCGCCAGCCTCGCTCGAAGTCGCCGGTCAGCATCTGGAGAAGCGCCAGATTCCAGATCGTGTCTGCATTGCCAGGGTCGATGGCCAATGATTGGTGAAAGATGGCGAAAGCCTCATCCAGCAGGAGCTGGCTCCACAATGCCCGCGCCTTTTCGTTGAGCGCTGCGGAGAACTTCGGACGCAGCGCGAGCGCGCGGTCGAAGCTCGAGAAGGCCTGCTCCATCCGCCCCAGTCTCGCATGAAGCGTGCCGAGGTTCTTGTGCGTCTCCGCCTCGCCGGGGTTCAGCGCGATCGATCTCTCGAAGTCGGCCTGCGCCTCGTCGAACCGGCCCAGCCGCTGCAGGCAAAGTCCGCGCGTCTGATACAGAGGTGCGATCCCGGGATTGAGCTTGTCGAATGCGTTGAAGCATTCCAGCGCTTCCGCATACCGGCCGAGATTGAACAGCGCTTGGCCTTGTTTCGCGGCTTCCAGACTTTGTTGCGCGGCCGCTAGATTCGGCGGCGCGACGATCTGGGATGGCCTCGCCGCGGACCGGCGCTCTTGACGGTTCATCGGCTGATCGGACAAGTGTTGGATGTCGGACGCCCCGTGATTTTTGGGTCACGCAAAAGGAGGCGCCCGTCGCACTTGCGTTCTCGGTCCGTCATTCCGTGTGTGGCCGTGGTTGCGAGTGCTGCCGAACGCGATCGTGGCATCGCGTTGACGCAGTTTCCGGCGCCAAGCTGGTGTGAAGCTGGCGCACGGCGAGCGGCAGGCCTGAGGTGGCAACAGATCGATGGAGTGGGCCCGCTGGCTGCGGCGTCGCCCTATTTCTCGACCGCCCCGGTCCAGTCCTTGAATCCGCCGACGTTGAACACTTTCTCGTATCCCATATCCTTGAGCAACTTGCCGGCCAACGCCGATCTGCCGCCGGACGCGCAGTAGAGAATCACGGTCTTGCTCTTGTCGAATGCCTTGTCGTGATAGGGCGATTCCGGATCGGCGCGAAACTCGAGCATGCCGCGCGAGACGTTCAGGGCGCCTGCGATCTTGCCGCTGGCCGCGACTTCAGGTGCATCGCGAACGTCCACGACAAGCGTATTGCCATTCTTGATCATCTCGGAAGCCTGTTCCGACGTGATCTTGGGAATTGCCGCATTCGCGGCTTCGAGCATTTGCTTGACGCTGGTGGCCATTGGTTCTCTCTCCGTTGTCGTCCCCGAGGCGGACGATAGCATAACGCTCGCGCTTCGCCTCCTCCTATTGGAGGAGCATCGAGGCTATGGCGCGGAGTAATTGGGCACTGGGAAGCAAGGCGCCGTCTAGCGCAGTGAGCGGGCTTTCAATGTTTCGAGAAACGCTACGATCGCGTCGATCTGGTAATCCGCAAGTCGCGGGTTGGGCATGGCTTGGTCGGGTCCAAGCCTGCGATGGCGCGATGCCAGGAATTGCCTGATGGCATCGGCGGAGAACGACGGACGATTGATGATCTCGAGGAAGCTCGGCGGAGAGGGGCGGTACGCCGGCGATTCCTTGGCGGCATCCTCCACGATATGGCACGTTCCGCAGGACCCATGGGCCTGCGCCCGGCCTTCCGCAATCTGATCGACGAACAATTGGTTCTCGACCGGCGGCCGAAGCGGTACCTGGATTGTGATCGAGGCGAAGCTGCTGGCCCGATGGCAGCTGTTGCATTCGTCCGTCAGGGCCGAATACGCTTTGGTGAACCCAGGTAGATCTTTCTGCTGTATCGCTTGTCGCACGGCTTGCAGCTGAAGCTTGGCCGGCGCGATCGGTGCTGGATCGGGCAGGAGCCTGCTCGCCCTTTCAAAACCATCGTCCAACTGCCGGGTTTCGTAGTTCGCCAGGCTCCAGTTGCTGAGCTTGCCCGCAAACCACAGCTTGGCATGCTGCAACTGAAGCCGGATCATGAGATCGGAGAGCGCGGCGGAGCCGCCGGCGGACGTGGTTTGGGCTGGCGCTTCTGCGCTCGATGCAGCCATTGCCGTCAAAATCGCAGCGATGAGCAAGGCTAGCAGACGCATGGCGAATGTCCCGGACATCACGGCAGCATGACAGTCGATCGCGCCCCGGAGTTGATCTCAGTCAAGCCTCTGTCAGGGGGAGCAAGTAGCTGTAAGATCTCTTTGGAGTGGAAGACATGCGCGCGCACCAGATTATGTCCCGGCGGGTCATAGCTATTCGTCCTGAAGCCTCCATCGTTCAGGCCATCAAGATCATGCTGGCCCATCACATCAGTGGCCTGCCGGTCACGGATTCGGCGGGAAAGCTGGTCGGCATCATCTGCGAAAGCGACTTCCTCAGGCGGGCGGAGTTGGAAACGGAGCATAGCCGCAACCGGCTGCTGAGCGTCCTGCTTGGAGCGGACCGGACCGCGCGCGAGTTCGTGAAGGAGCATGGGCGCAAGGTCGAGCAGGTCATGACGCGCGATCCGGCGACCGTCAGGGAGGATACGTCCCTCGAGGAGATTGCCGGTTTGATGGAGCGCCGAAACCTCAACCACGTCCCGGTCATGCGCGATGACCGCATCATCGGCATCATCACCCGGTCTGACTTCCTGTCCGCGGTTGCCGGTCCGTTGACCGGCGCCTCTGGCTACTCGGAAGATGACAACCAGATTCGCCGGTCGGTCCTCGCGGCGATGTCAGGGAAGCCCTGGCAACCCGTCGGCTTGAACGTCAGCGTCAGGAACGGCGTGGTGACGCTGCGAGGCGTCGTAAACGGCGACAATGCGCATCAGGCGGCGATCGTGGCTTGCGAGAACGCGTCCGGCGTTCGCGAAGTCGATGACCGCCTGTGCCTTCAGTCGACCCGTCCCGATCCGGAGGATGAGTATGGCGGCGGTGACTTCGTCTCGGTGCAGGCAGAGCCCTCCACGCTGGATGATGAACCGCTGTAACCTGCCGATCAGAAGACCGGGATTTGATCGGGCGAGCAGGCGATCGCCTAGTCTGCCGACGAGCGACGGGTGAAATGGCGCGCCGCACCACGACCGGTGTTGGAACGGACGGGCTGCCTGGCAGGTCTGGCCAGTGAAGAAAAACAAAGCGCGAGTTCGAGAACGCCAAACATCGCGAGAACCATCAGGGCCTTGATTGCTTCATTGGTCATCTGGATACCCTTCGACAGGCCTTTCTCTGCTAACGTTGTGCGATCCTGGTCAAAACCTGGTTCGGGTGAGGCTGGTGAACCGTCACGGTCGTCGGCTTTTGCACGTTCAAGTCAGGATAGGTCAGGTGCACGGTCAGCGCGGTCGTGACGATCGCGATGCCGGCAATCAACCCGGCCACGACCACCTTCAGATGTGTTGCCCTGTCCGCAGTGTGCATCGAATGATTCATTGCAGGCCCCTGGCCGGCGCGTACTGATAAATCCGTTCTAAGGCATAAATTCTCCGGCCGAAATTTGGGGGCTTCACCTAAGGGGATGTCCGTAGCTGCACGCGCCCTCGAGTCCCGCCGGACCACCGGCAGTGAGCCAAGCGATCGGAAGTCAGGACGCGGCCTCGTCTCGCCGGCTGTTACCGGGGCGCCTGTCGGTCCCGCCCGGAGAAGGCGGCTACCAGCCCGACGAGGCCGGTGACCAGCAACATGGTCACGATGGTCTGGATCATCCCGAAGTTCAGCGCATCACGCGCCACGAACAGCGCCGTGATCGGCGCTGCTATCGCAAAGAGAATCCGGACGACCCATCCCAGCATTGTGGTCTCGCTCCGCAGGCGTTCAGCTTGCGGCCTTCATGTCTTCGGGCGATTCCACATAGAACCCGGAATAGGTGTCGACGAGGCAAAGATGGTCGTGGACTTTCCTGACGCCGGAGGTGTTCTCGGCGGCGACGATTTCGGCTTGACGCGCCTCATCGGTGGTAATCAGGCCATGCAGATGCACCACGCCCTCCCGGACATTCACTTCAAAGCCGATCGGGCGCCAGTCGGTGGCGTTGACGGCGCGCGTGATGCGTTCGCGAATGTGCTCGTCATCGGCGGTCGGATCGGGAATTTCATGCACCAGGCTCGCCACGGCCTGCAGCACATTCGCTCTCGTGACGATCCCGACCGGCGCCTTGCCGCGCAAGACGGGGACGCGCTTGACGTCGTTCTTCTCCATGAGGTCGACGAGTTCGGCCAGACCGGTATCTTCCTGCACCGAGACCACCTGCTTGGTCATGACATCCTCGACCTTGCGGCCGCGCTCGTGAACGAACTCGGCAGCCGCCCGTCCCGGCCCCATGAAGAATTTCAGCCATGCAGCGTGCCTGCGGCCGGTGCCGATCTCGCTGCGACGGAGGAAGTCGCTTTCCGAGACCATGCCGACGAG
The DNA here is from genome assembly GCF_900115265.1 of Bradyrhizobium sp. Ghvi. Lineage (GTDB taxonomy): Bacteria > Pseudomonadota > Alphaproteobacteria > Rhizobiales > Xanthobacteraceae > Bradyrhizobium. The sequence continues at coordinate 80,028 of NZ_FOVU01000013.1, forward strand.
ATTGCCCGCATCGTCGATCACTGGCAGACCGCTGATGTGCATCTGGAGCATGATCTTGGCCGCCTCCTCGATCGTGGTGTGCGGTGTTACGGAAACGACGTCTTTTGTCATGATATGATGCGCGCGCATGTTCGATCCTTGTTGGCCGGCGAATTTCTGGGTGAGGCGCGGCTGCGGTGCTCGCAGCCGCGCCTCGGCGCCTCAGGCGGCCTTGACATCGATGGTCTTGGCCGGCTTCTGGGCTTCTTCGGTCTTCGGCAGGACGACCTTGAGCACGCCGTTCTTGAACGTCGCCTCGATCTTGTCGGCGTTGACGCCGTCCGGAAGCGCGAAGTAGCGCTCGAAGGAGCCGTATCGGCGCTCGGAGACGTAATAGTCCTTCTTCTTCTCTTCGGTCTCTTCCTTCTTCTCGCCGCGGATGGCGAGACCGCCGTTGACGAGCTTGACGTCGATGTTCTTCTCGTCGAGACCGGGAAGCTCAGCCGTGATCTCGTAGGCCTTCTCGCTTTCGGCGATGTCGACGGCCGGCGCATTGAAATTCCTGGACAGGTCACGCTCGAGGCGGGCGAGCGAGCGGAACGGCCGCTTCCAGAAGCCGTTGCCGAAATCGTCGAAGATCTGGTCGATTTCGTTTCTCAGCGCCTGGAACGGCTGCCATGTCTCGCCGGTCGCGGGCACGGTCGAGGTTTTGGTGACGGGTAATTTGGTCTCGGTTGCCATGATCATGCTCTCCTTCGCGGTCGGACCATTCCGGTCGCCGCGAAGAGTAGTCATGGCCCCGAGGCGTTGATTGATTTCGCGCAAACTTGCACGCGGCACCGGCGGATCCAGTTGCGTGGGTGCGAGAAGCCAATCCAGCAATATAGGACAGCCTTGCGGACGTTTTTGGCCGCCGGCGATCAGCGCTGTCCGCTGTGCGCGTAGTGCTCGGCCAGGAACTGGCTGATGGCGTCGAAGGCCTGCAGCCGATTCTTTTCGAGCAGCACCATGTGGGTGCCTTCGCCGATTTCCACCCATCGCCGGTACGGCGCCCGTTTGAGCGTGAGGAAGAAATCCTGCGCCGAGGCCATGGTCACGTCGCGGTCCCATTCGGCGTGAACGAGAAGCACGGGGACGCGAATGTCGTTCGGGTCATAGAGCGCCTTGCCGGCGGCCCAGTAATCGCGGATATCCTGGATCGGACCGTTCACTGCGCGCATCACGCGGGGTCGTTCGGCGTTGCCTTGCGGATCCGTCGCGAGCGAGGCTTCCGCCCAGCGCTCGAACCAGCCCTCCGGGATGAGGCTTTCGCGTGCCGCCTCCGGCGCCGCCGCGAGCCAGCGCTCCCTGAAATCGAGTACGGGGACCTTGCGATAGGCCCCGAGCGCGCCGCCGGTATCGATCGGAGCCGGGGCGTTCAGCAGCCACAGCGGCGCGACCAGTGCGAGCTTCTCGACTTTGTCGTTGTTACCAGCGGTGTAGGCGCCGGCGACCGAGCCGCCCCAGGACATGGCGACGAGACTGAGCCGCGGGATGCCGCGATGCCTAAGGATGTACGAGACCGCACGGGCGAGGTCGCCCACCGCGACATCGGTGCGAACGAGGGGCGCGGCGTCCTCCGCCGGCGCGTCCATTTCCGGCGGCCGGGTCGATCCGCCATAGCCGCGCACGTCGAGCGCGAAGACATCGTAGCCCTGCGCGGCGAGATGATCCATGAAGGAGGCGCCGCCGAGCGGCACATCGAACAGGCTTGCCGAGGAATAGGTCGCGCCATGGACCATCAGGATGGTCCGCTCGGAGGAGAAAGTCTTTTGCGCGGCGGCGCGCTTGTTGCGCAAACGAAGCGAAATGCCGGCCGTGTCGCTTGCAACAGTGAAATCCTCGACCACGACATCGGCGCCGTAGTCATGTGCTCGAACGTTCTGATCCATCGTCGTTCTTCTCCGATCAAAGGAATTGCCAGGCGAAGCGCTCGCCGCTGCGCGTGATGCGCCCGGCGGAGGACTGCGCGAAATGGGTGGTGAAGACGGCAGCGCCGCTCTCTGCCGCGTCCTCAAGCACGAAACTGCGCGAGCGGAGCGCCGCTTCGGGGAATTCGCAGAAACAGGAGTTGAGCGACGGCTCGTAGACCTGGAGCGGATGATGCATCACGTCGCCGGCGAACAGCGCTGTCTCGCCGCGCGAGACGAGACGGATCGAGGCGTGGTCGACGCTGTGGCCCGGCGTCGGAACGAACGAAATGCCCTCCAGGACCTCGCCGCCGTCGACGGTGACGAGCCGTGCCAGGCCGGCTTCGATCACCGGCCGCACGCTGTCGTCATAGACGCGATCGGCGGGCTTGCGCAGGACAGGGCCGAGCGCCGGATTCGCTTCCGGCTCCGCGCCGTTGGCCAGGCTCGCGCCATAAGCCTGCTCGATGTGCGAGAAGATGTAGGTCGCGTTGGGGAAGGTCGGCGTCCAGCGACCGTCGACCAGGCGCGTATTCCAGCCGACGTGATCGGCATGGACATGGGTGAGGAGCACATGATCGACGTCCTCCGGCGCAACGCCCGCAGCGGCCAGCCGCGCGAGGAAAGGCTCGTTCAGCCGGTGCAGCGGCGGAATGTCGGGCCTGATCTTGTCGTTGCCGGTGGCAGTATCGATCAGGATCGTATGGCGCGGCATTTTGACCAGCCAGCTGTGGATGCTCTGGATGAAGGTGCCGGTCGCGGGATCGAACGAACCTTGTTCGAGCTTCGTCCGCTGGCGCTCCAGCGCCGCCGGGTCCGCGCCGGGATACAGCGTGTCGAACCGAAAGGCTGCCAGCGACAATTCGTCGATCCGGGTGATGGCCGCATCACCGATGTGGTAAGTCTTCGTCTCCTGCGTCACTGAGGCCTCCTCCGCTTCGGTCGGTGCCGGGCGCGGCGTAATTGCCGACGTCGCGGATCTGCCGCCGTGGCTGTGAGGTACGAGCCGGGGCGCGCCGCCGGGAGGGCCGCGAGCTCGATAGGTCTCATCGATGCCGGTGATGCCGCCCGCTCGCAGTCCGCCTTTTCATGCCGTCGTGAAAGCCCTAACTGTCTCGTTGCGGCTCGTGCGGCTGCGCTTGTCTGCCTTGAACGGAGGTGTCTCGATGACGGATGTCGAACGTGGTCCCGGCCGGGCGGTCGACGATTCCGACCTCGCCGAGATCGACCTCGGCCTGTTGCTCGCGCTGGAGGCGCTGCTGCGCGAGCGCAACGTCACCCGTGCGGCGTCGCGTCTGAACATCGGGCAGCCGGCGCTGTCGGCCCGGCTAAACCGGTTGCGGCAGGTGTTCGCCGATCCCTTGTTCGTGCCCGCAGCGGCAGGGCGGGGCGTGGTGCCGACGACGCGGGCCATAGAGCTGCAGGCGGAACTCGCGGAGGTGCTCGGTCGGCTGCGCCGCATGGTGGAGGGGCCGGCCGCCTTCGATCCTGCACGGGACCAGCGCACCTTCGTCGTCGCCATTCACGAGAATCCGGCGGTGACGCTTGCGCCGGGTTTCGTCGCTCAATTGACCGCGATGGCTCCCCGCACGCGGCTCGCGCTTGTCCACCCGACGCCCGATATCGTCGATCGCCTCGAACGCGGCGAGATCGATGTTCTGGTCACGGGGCCCGACCGGACCAGCGGCGAGCTGATGCAGCGTCCGCTGTTCGAGGACAGCTTTCTGACCGCACAACGCAAAGGACACCCGCGCGGAACAGGCGCGCTCGATCTCGACACGTTTTGCGCATCCGATCATCTGCTGATCTCCGCGGACGGCGGCGGCTTCGCAGGCCTGGTCGACGACGCGCTGGGCGCGCTCGGCCGCGTCAGGCGTGTCGCCGTCTCGATCCAGACCTATGCGCTTGCCCCCGTCATCCTCGCGCACAGCGATTGCATCTGCACCCTGCCGCGGCGCTTCCTGATGCGCTTCGCCCACGAGCTCGACCTCACGCCTCCGCCGCTCGTTCTGCCGCCGGCCCGCATCGTCGCGCTGTGGCACCCGCGCAATCAGGAGGATGCAGGTCACGCCTGGCTGCGCGATCGCCTCTACCAGGCGGCTGCGGCGACGTGAGACTACGGCGCCGAGAGTGCCCACTTGCATCGCGAGCGTCGAAGCCGGGCGTTTGCGATGCGGCGGATGTGCTGCGGAGCGCCGACTGGCCTCGAGACCGCCTCGCCAAGCTCAGATCTACGCTGGCCTGGCGACGGCCGCGGCTTCCCAGCCCGGCTCGACCGGGACCATGTACCAGGTGGTCAACACCACCTTTGAAAACAGCCAGCGACCGTTTTCTCTGATGTATTCATCGTCGAAGCGGCCGCCGACCATGATGCTCTTGCCGTTGAGGACAGGCCGCCCGTCGAGATGGCTGTAGCCTTTGCCGCGGTCGCCATTGATCTCGACGACATGCGCGTGGATGAACTGACGGGCCCACTTGATCGGAAAATTGATGAAGAAGGATCGGATCGCCTCGCGGCCGGTGACAGATGGTCGGCCGCCATAGGAAACAGTGGCATTTTCCGCAAAGAGATCCGCCAGTTCAGCGACGCGGTCCTGATTGACGTATTCGTGGTAGGTGCAGCGGAGCGTCCGGATCGCCTCCCGGTCGTCATGCTCGGCAAGGCGCATCTCCAGCGCCCGGATCCTTGCCGGCAGGTCCGCATCATTGTCTGAATTGCTCATGGTCCATCCGTTGTCGTCACGAGGTTGTCTGGCTTGTGGTGCCGGTGATCACCGATGATATTGCGCAGCCGCTCCTCGACGCGAAGCCGGACTGCCGGATGCGGAAGGATGTAGAAGTCATCATCGCAAATGGCTTGCATCGTCATGCTGGCAACTTCGGCGGCGCTGAGATCGGATGCCGCCATCCCCGCTCTGACGCGCCGATCGAACGGCGCACTGTCTGGATTCGTCGACGCCAGATGCGCGGGACGATGCCTGTCCGAGTCGGCGATGGCCGTCCTGACCAGCGACGGGCACAACACGTTGACTCTCAGTTTCGAGCCGGCGATCTCGAGGTCCTTCAAAAGACACTCGGATAATGCCACAACCGCGTGCTTGCTTGCGCAGTAAATTCCGGACCCCGCAACAGCGGTCAGCCCCGCGCCCGAGGATGTATTGACGATGTGCCCGTCCTCGCCACCCGCAATCATCCGCGGCACGAAGCTTCGAATGCCGTTGGCAACGCCCAGCAGGTTGACGCCAAGCACCCATTTCCAGTCTTCAGGGGTTGCGGACCAGACCGGGCCCAGCGCCGCAACGCCGGCATTGTTGAAGAGCAGATGAACGTTGCCGAACTCCCCAAAGGCGAGGTCGGCGAGGTCCTGAACGGCCTCGAAGCCGGACACGTCACAGTGCTTCGTGCGCACGGCGATGCCACCAGGCATTGCTTCCGTTACAGCCGAAAGACCTTCGACATCGACATCGGCCAGAACGAGCTTCATGCCGCGCTCGGCACATGCGATGGCCAGTTCGCGCCCGATGCCGCTCGCAGCGCCCGTAACGACGGCGACCCGTCCCTCGAATTGTTTCATGCCGCAGTGATCCCGCCGTCCACGGTGAAGACCGATCCGGTGATGTAACTCGCGGCCGGGGACGCCAGCAGCAGGCTGACGCCGGCGATCTCGCGCGGCATCGCAATCCGCTTCATCGGAACCATGGCTTCGAGCGGCTTTGTTCCGGCCTCGTCGAGCAGGCGGCCGCCGCCGAGCGCGGTCCGGAAGAAACCGGGTGCAATCGCGTTGACCTGAATGCCGAACGGAGCCAGTTCAAGAGCCGCCTGCCTGACGAGATTCACCACCGCCGCTTTCGAGGCCGCATAGGAATATCCCGTGGCCCAGGCCCCGCGCAGTCCTCCCACGGACGCGGTGACCACGATCCGGCCGCTGCGCTGCGCCTTCATGTGCCGGGCCGCGGCCTGCATCGTCGTGAATACGCCGGTCTGGTTGGTTGCGAGCACCTCGTTCCATGCGGCGAGATCGATGTTTTCGATGGCCCCCTTCGGCGAGACGATTCCCGGCCCGGCGCTGATTCCGGCATTGGCAAACACGACGTCGAGCTTGCCCTTGCGCACGACTACGTCGTCCGTGAGGCGGCGGATGGCATCTGGATCCGCGACATCGACTGCCGCAATCTCGGCCGCGGGAAGCACGTCCCGGCTGACCCGCTTCAACTCCGTCTCGTTCCGATCGGCCAGGACGACGACGGCTCCGTTGGCCGCCATCGCCTCGGCAATGGCGAGGCCAAGGCCACTCGCGGCTCCGGTCACGATGGTGACAAGCCCCCTGACATCGAAGAGGTGATCCGCTGTCAATGACATGAGCTCGTCCTTCGTGCGCTGGATTTCCAAGGGACCATTTTCCGTAGATCCGACGAATGGCAGGGCGCTGCTGCTTGGCCACAGACAAACGCAGTTCGTGAGCAACTTTGTCGCAATCGCGACAATCCTCCGACAAAAATCTCCTAGCGTCCGGGCCCAGGGATGAGGGCGGAAGCGGCGGTCGTCGACGAACGAACGCACGCCAAAAAGGGGACGCTGTCATGACATCAGAGGCGACGCATCGCCGCCTACGTCTACCTTTCGCGAACTACACGATGGTGTTTTCGATCCCGTCGATGATCAAGGGCTGGGGCATTTCGGATCTGTTTCTCCGCGGGACTTCGCCACGCGGCCGGTGAACCGGTGTTCGGCAACAATCTGAGGGCAGCTTGATGATTATCGTCGTTGGATCTGTGGATGGACGAAGCGAAAGCTTCGAGCGCCTGATGAAGGTCAGCCTCGAGCACGTGCATCGGTCCCGCGGAGAGGAGGGCTGCATCGAGCACGTGGTGCAGGTTGATTGCGAAGCTCCGCTCCGCTTGAGGTTTTTCGAGCGCTGGCGCGATGCCGTTGCGCTCGAGGCGCACTTTGCAAGACCGGAGTCGCGTGCGTTCGTCCAGGACGTCGCCAAGCTCTGCGCGAAGCCTCCAGTCATGACGATCTATGAAGCCGAGGAAAAGGCGTTCTAGAACCGCCGATCCGATTGTCGCGGATTAGGGCGGCGGCCGCTTGGTCAACCTTTGCGTGCGATGTAAGATTGCCGTTATCGTACGATACATTCCCAAATGAACTTCGAAAGGGGCGTGGTCCAGCGGCGACTGCCGGGGCAAGCAGCCCCATGTTGCGTGCTGGTCTCCAAAGATGCACATTGCGGCGCCACAAGGTGTTCGTCGTAGAATGGCTGCTCCTCAGATGAGAATGACATCGGGACTAAGACTGTCGGCAAAGCGACGAGTCCGCCTTTCGTTGTCTGCGGGCCACGAATGAACAAGGCCACCCTGAAGGCTGTTCTGCGCAAGAACAAATGGTTTGCCGGCCTTCCCGCGCCGCTTGCTGACAGCATCCTGCGTCTCGGACGCGTTCGAAAGGTCGACAATTCCCTGATCTATTCGGCGACTGACGGCCGGGACGGGCTGGTGGCCCTGATCTCGGGACAAATGCGTCTGACCAGCTTTTCCCTGTCGGGAAATCCCTCCTTCCTCCTGATCACCTCGCCGGGTTCCTGGATCGGCGTGACCTCGGCGCTGGACGGGCGCGCCTTCGGCTACGATGCGTTCGCCGTCGGCAAGACGGTGCTCTTTCACCTGAGCCAGGAGCGGTTCGAGGCCCTCATCGGCGAGAGCAACGAGTACTATTCAGCTTTTGTCCGCCAGGTCTGCGATCATCTGCGCGTGTCGATCCAGAATCTGATCATCCTTCGCAATCGGCGCCCGCTTCACCGGCTCGCGCAGGAACTGTGGCGGCTCGCCGATCGTCACGGCCGCCAGACCAGGAAGGGAGTGGTGATCGATCTGCGCTTGTCGCAGGAGGATCTCGCGGTGATGATCGGCGTCGGGCGTCAAACGATCAATCGGTTGCTCAAGAGCCTCGAGCAGGATGGAATCGCGACCGCAAAGTACACGTCCGTGACGATTCATAACCTCGAGGCCATCGAGCGTCTCAGCTTGAGTGAGGGCGTTGATGGCTAGGCATCGAACGCCGTGCCAAGCTTGACGTGCCTCGGATCGACAAGAAGCTCCTGAAGCGTAGCGAAAGAGGCCGCCTCCAGGGGCGGCCTCCGCTCAGGCTTCACCAGCGATCGGGTCCGACGCCAATGGTGACGCCGGGGCCATCATATCCTCGATCGTAGTAGCCATATCCTCGATCGTAGTAGTCGCGATCATAAACGCGTGCCGGCGCCTGGTAATAGCCGTAGCTGTCGCGCCACCTGGCATGCCGGTGACGACAGTTTCCTACGCCGGCCATCAACTGACCGCCACTCATCGCGGGCCCTTCCACGCCGACTGCGCCGTTGCCCGAGCTGGTGCAGGGGCCGGGACCCCGCCCTTGCGCAAAGCTCGGAGAAGCCACCGCAGCCGCGACAAGCGACGCCGCAATCAGGCCAATGCTTGGAACAATTTTCATGTCTGTCCTCCAGGTTCAGCACGGGTCAACAACGCGCAGCTTTCGACGTTCCAGCCGCATGGGGTGAGCTAAAACGAGTGTCCCGAGAGGGAACGCGTCATCGTCGGGTTGGAACTCGTCGGGGATGATAAATTTCCAACAGGCCCGTGGAGAAATGCGAACGAAAGGTCGCTGACCTGCCGCGCGGGGAACAACGTCGGGGAGGGCCATGAGATTGCGATGGTTGATTGCAGGCGCAGCTGCTGCTCTTGCGGTAGCGTTGGCCTATCTCGTGCTGACTTGGCCTCAGCAGGGCACCGTGGTGACCGCACCGTGCAGGCGAGCGGCCACGGGAGAGACGGTCTGTCCTCCTGAATATCGTCCGCCGAGATAGCCGGCAGGATGCGTCAGGCTTCCGGGAGCCGGCGAACAGGGGTGCGGCCGCATCGCCCCCTCAAGTTGTTCGAGCAGCGGCGATGACCATCGTGTCGGCGAGCGCCTCGGCCATCCGGCGTGCGCTCCAGTCGCTGTGATGGAGACGGTCACCATCCCCGGAATCGACGATGCGGTCGAAGGAGATGCACTCCGTGTCGTGCCATCGACGCATCAGGTCGTACCGTTGAAAGACGTTGACCGGGAAGGTGGCTCGTTCGGCTGCGGTGGCGATGAGATCGACGATCCGTTCAGCAGCTTGCCGCTTCCCGGGTACCAGCAATGCGGGGACGTATTGAACGTCCATGAGGATGACGTCCGCGCCCAGTTGCGAGAGCATCTGCAGGCCGTCCGCGATGGACTTGGCCACCGCGGCGAGGTCTTGTCCTTTCCACGCTGCATTTGTGCCGACCTGCCAGATGACGACACTCGGGCGGTCATCGATCACGTCCCGTTGCATCCGCTTGACTTCGTCGGGCGCCTCTTCGCCGCCGACGCCGCGGTTCAGGACATCGAAATTTCGGCCGGGATAGCGCTCGCGGAGGGCGTTCTCCAGGCGCTGCGGGTACGGCACGATGCCGCCTTCGCCGGCGGTGGTGGATGAACCGATCGTGACGATCTTGATCGAACCGACCCCCGCCAGTCGCCCGGACAGCGATCGCATCGGGTGCCGGAAAGCCAACGGTTTGGCAGGAATGGCTGTCGAGGACTCTTCGGTCATGCTACGAACCTTAAAGCTGCGCGAGGCGACGGTCGACCGACGGAAGCCGGCCCTTACAACCTTCATGTCTCCTAGGATGCGCGAACACCGCGACAATTAGGTACGGCAAGCTTATTTCGTCCAAACACAAGCGCGGGGATGGACCTTGTTCCGGTGCTATATTTGTCGCATTGGAAGCGAATCGATAATCGCGGTTCGATGCAGGCCGGCCGCTGGATAGGTCTTGTCACGCAGCTTTTCATAGGAAAAGTCCGGTTCGGCGCGTTGCAGCCTTTGGACCATTTCGAGAGAAAGCTCGCGCTGTCCCGCGTGTGAATAGAGCGCCGAGAGGTAACGAAGAGGCGGAGCGAATTCCGGCGCCAGCGCATGACTGGCCTCCGCGAGATATATCGCCTTGTCGAACTCACCCGCCATGGTGCCGACAATGCAGCTGAGGGCGTCCAGCTGGAACCGGTATGGTGCAGAGCCGGCGATGGCGCGCGCCGTCAAGGTGTGCTGAAAGCCTTCCTCCGGCTTTCCCAAGTGGCTTTTCGCAACGCCCAGGCACGCCCAGCCGATCGGATTGGCGTGATTGAGCTGCACGCTGCGTTCCGCGAGCTCATAGGCGGCCACATAGGATCGTCTCATGATGGTTTGGACATGCGCACTCAGTGCCGCAACGTAGGAATTGTGCGGCTCCAGCTCCAGCGCGCGATGCATGAAATCGAACGCTTCCGCGTCAATGGTCTGTCGACAGGTAAACTGTCGCTCGGCGAGCAGGAAAGTCCGGAGATAAGCTCGCCAGGCCAGATGAATCCCGCGCGGCTCAATCTCGAAAGCGCGCGCAAAAAGGTGGTCGGCCGCCTCGAAATTGATCTTGCCAAGTCGAAAGAGGTGCAGCACTCCCGAATAGCACAGGGCCGACGACAGGATTCGTTCCGAGCCATCCGCGTGCATCTTGACAAACTGATCTGTCGCGATGCTGACGGCGAGATTGGCGCATCTCAGCAGGTTTGGGTCGTTGAGATCCAGCGTCCCGCCACGGGGGACGGACAGGGTGGAAGACCAGATCAAGCTCTTGTCGGGAAGTTGCAGGAGCGCGAGCCGTTCGACTCGATTTCCGTTCGAATCGTCGATCTCGGAGTGCAGCGCCAGGGCGTTGCAATGATCGCTGGATACGCAGTCTTCGGCTCGCTCCATGCGACGATCGAACACGATGGCGCTACCCAGCTCGCCGATCGACTTCGCGACCGTGTCGAGCACGCAGTCCGCCAGGACGGGCGAGTCCCCGTGGCCGGCCGCCGACTTTCGGGTGAGCAGGAGATGATTTGGCATTCGCCGCGACTGGGTGAGATTCGTGGCGCTCATGCCAGCGTCGGCCGTGGCTGATATTCCCTGCTTGCGTACTCTCTGTCTTTCCAATCGCAACCAGTCCTCGAACTCTTGGTCCCCGATATCGAGCCCTTCAAGAATCTCGACGTCTTGCGCGCCAAGCGTCGCCGGATTGTCCAGATCGATGGCGATGCGGCTGCGATCGAGCGACACCACGAAGGCGTTGGCCACCAGACAATCGCGGTCCGGCCCCAACGCCCTGCGAATTTCCGACAGACTCTGGCGCAGGCTTGCCGCGCCTTGCTCCTTCCCCCTGGTGCTCCAGAGCTTGTCCTGAATCCAGCTCCGGGATCGCTTGTTTTCGGGCGCCAACGCAAGCATCGCCACGATGGCGCAACTCTTGCGTCCGCTCGGCGTGCAATCTTCGCCGTTTGACCTGCGCATTCCAAACGGCCCGACTATCCGAATACTTACTCTTTCGTTGGAGCTCCGCATGGCGCTGCCTGCAATGAATTGGAATCGCCGGATCGAGTTGACGTCGTGAAATCGAAGAACGAGAAAAAGAAGATGATTACCGGAAGTTGAACTTACCTTGGCCCCAAGGTCAACGTGAATTATGCGTGAAATATGCCGATTTCGGCGGCAGCTGGCTTGACCCTCCTTCCTTCCAAATCGACATTCGCGTCCAGGCGATCGGGGCGATGACAGTCCCTTTGCAGGGAGGCGGGAGATGGCAAGGCTCAGCGGTGACAGTGGCGACAGCGGGGACAGCGGCGACAGTGGGGATAGCGCAGACAGTGGCGACAGCGGCGACAGCCTGCGGAGTGCACGTTCGACGACGGCTCGGGCCCTGATCTCCAGTCGCGAAGGCGTGGTCGGCTACTGGCGTCCCCCGACCTCGATTCCAGCGAATTACCAGGCCGACCCTGGCGCCCTCGATCGCTGGTCGCCGGCGGTCAGGTATCGGATACTTGAGGGCGAGCTGCTGTCGGGAATCTACTACGATGCGGCTTCCAATTCCGTGTCCGTGGAGTACCGCGACCGGAGTGTCGCGAGCCTCAGCACGCTCGTCCATATGATCCGCCCAGCCGAGGCGGATTTCGCCAAGCAACTGGAATTTGTGAATAGCTATGCGGCGCTCCGGATGGAGCGAAGCAGCGAGATAGCGGCTGAGATGCACGACATCCTCAGCTTCCTGGGATCGGTTGGATTCCTGAACCCGGAGCGTAGCCGCCGGACCTTCGAACTGCTTTCGCTGGTTCAGCAGGTCACGATCGTGATCGAAATGAGGGTGAAGCACGCCTTGGTTTGCCGGCGGCCCGTCGAGTATTCGCCGCAGATCCAGCCCATGATCCTGACGCCGGCCCATGGGTCGCTGCCGAGCGGCCATGCCACCGAGTCGTTTGCCGCAGCCTTCGTGCTCTATGCCCTGATGTGTCAGGCGAAATCGTCCGGCGACAGTCTCGACGAAGCGGATCCGACATTCGTCCAATTGATGCGGCACGCCGAGCGCATTGCCATCAACCGCACCGTGGCGGGAGTCCATTTTCCGGTCGACAGTGTTGCAGGGATGGTTCTCGGGCGAACCTTGGCGGAATTCTACATCGCGCGGCTGTCGGGCAAAGGCGAGGTCAGGACGCGCAGCTTCGATGGCCGAGGGTTCGAGGGCGACTTTGCGTATGACCAGGTGCTGGCGATGTCCTACAAGAGGTCGGCGGGTAGCGATGGCACCGCCGACACCGGTGGAAGCGACCGGATCATTCAGCGGGCAAGCACGGCTTTGAGCATTCCGGTGTCGCCCCTGCTCGGTCATTTGTGGGATGCCGCTCTCTCGGAATGCCGTTTGATTGTGACCTGACGCCTCGGGGAGCGCATCATGGATGCCGTCTGGAAGGAAGCGCGCGCGCAACGCCCGAATCCGTATCTGGATTGGGAGTGGAGAACCCGGGCACCGCGCAGGGTGGGGGCTCTCGAGGACTGGTGCCCGGTGCAGATCCAGCTGCTTCCCGCTGCGGACGGCAGCTATGTTCCTAACCTCAGGCGGCTTGCGGCGACGGTGTTCGCCGGCCGGCAGGACGAGGACGCGCCCGAGCGACTGACCATTCGCATGTCGGGGGACGAACAGCAGTCCTTGATCAAGCTCATCGACGAAATCGACCGAAATGCCGTCGCTCCGCCGACGGATCCCGTCGAGGTGCAGTACTTCATCTATCGTCCGGAATCGCTTGCCAATCGCCCTGCCAACGCCGCGACGAATGGATTCTACGACATCATCGATATCGGTCCGCCGATTCTCGGGTTGACGTTCAATCGCGCGAGTGGCGCGCCCGATCCCACCTCTTTCGGCCATTCGCTCACTGCGGTATCAGGCCAGGTCGCGATCGGCATCATCGACGACGGAATCGCATTCGCTCACCAGCGGTTTCGCAGCCGGAACGGTGAATCCCGTATCAAGGCGCTTTGGCTTCAGGACCTCGAGCGGCCGACCCCCGACCTCGGCGTTGCGTTTGGCCGGCGTCTCGACAACGACGAGATCAACGCCCTGCTCCGGAGCAGCAAGAGCGAGGCCGAGATCTATCGTCGCGTGGGCCTGCTCGACTTCGGAACGGCGGGCCGCAAATCGCTGGCGTCGCGCATCTCGCACGGAACCCACATTCTTGATCTGGCGGGTGGCTACGATCCGTCTGCCCGAGAAGATTACGTCGGCGATCGCCGGCCTCTGCTCGCCGTTCAACTGCCCTCGACGGTGACGGGAGATACGTCCGGCGTCACCATGGGAAGCTATGTGCTCCAGGCGGTGCGCCAGATCATGCTGTGGGCCGACAGGATCAGTGCGAAATTGCCGCTGGTGATCAATTTCAGCTACGGCATCCTGGCGGGCCCGAAGAACGGCACGCATCGGATCGAGCGCGCTTTGTCGCAACTGATCGAGAGCCGCAACCGACGCGCGCCGACCTATCTGGTCTTGCCGGCCGGCAACAGCTACCGCGCGCGAGTGACCGGCGTGATGGAGCTGGAGAGCGATGCATCCGACGACCTCGACTGGATCATTCTTCCCGACGATGCAACGCCCAATCATCTGGAGATCTGGCTCGATGGCGATACCATCGAACGAGACCTGACGTCGATCGAGGTGAATCTGGTGCCGCCGCTCGGGCAACCCGCTGCGATCGGAGGGCTGGGCGACGGCGAGATGAGAACGCTGGAAGTCGATGATCGGCCTGTCGCCGGCGTCTACTGCGACGTCATCCGAAGTTTGGGAGTGTCTCCCCGCGGGCGCATTCACCTCTCGGTCAACGGCACCGCGCCTCGTTCCGACGGACCGCGCCCGGCGCCGGCCGGCCGTTGGCGCCTCTCCGTTACGAACAAATCGCGGAGCCGGGTGACAGCGCACCTCTATATCCAGCGCGACGACACCCCCGCGGGATTCCCGCTACGCGGCCGGCAGTCTCATTTCGATCATGCCGGGGCCTATGGCCGAGTTGATCTCGACGGCAGTTATCTCGAGCTGAAGACCACGAAGGTTTGCCCGATCACCTCCGAAGACACGCTGTCAGCGATCGCGACGGGTACGGGCTCGATCGTCGTCGGTGCCGCCGACGCGGCGGACCGGCTTCGGCCGGCTGACTATACCTCGAGCGGCCCTTCGATCTCGAGAAACGGACCCGATTGCGCCGCGGTATCCGATCACGGAGCCGCGCATTGGGGCGTGCTCGCGGCCGGCACTTACAGCGGCTCGGTCGTGGCGATGCGCGGGACCAGCGTGGCTGCGCCGCAGCTGGTGCGCAGGATCGCCGACTATCTCCAATCGCAGGATCCTGGCCCGGTACTCGTCGACGCGGTCATGGCCACCGACGCTGGCGCGGCGGCCGCTGCGCCCGCGGGCGGACTCCCTCGCGCGATTGGCGCGGATGCTGCCATCGCCGTTCCCTCAGCCGACCGGCGTCGTCTCGGTGCGTTCGTTCTTCCTGAAGCCGCCGCCGCGCATGTTCCCAAGCGGAAGTACTGAAGCGCGACGATTCCTCCGGCGCGATTGGGTCTCGTCTCGCCCGACGCGTTGGTCGACCCATCGTGGCCTGAGGCTGACAGAACTCCAAACCCGAAACTTGTTGATCGCCCCGACCGGCGAAGGCGAGCGCTTCGTTCGGCGACGTCAGCGATGCCGCGCGCGTCGGATCGATGCCGGGATCGGCATTCGAAATTCTCTTCCTGCCAGCTGATTTTTTACGATCAATTCGCGCCGGTTTGACGCTCGTCTCACACCGTCGGCGCATGGTGTGTCCGCGCTGCAAAGGGACGAGTGAGGTTTTGAGCGAGCGTTCTGGCCGGGGCAGCGACAACGCCTTGCGGCTCCGGCGCGTAGCGACGGGAAGTCCAATCGAAACGCGGCGCCGAGTGACTTCGCGGGGATATCAAGGCACGCAAAGTAGCAACAGCTCAAAGTGGTTTCCACGGATCATCCTTCAGGAGAGATTTCCATGTCTTTTTCGCGACGCAATATCCTTCGTGGCGCAGCGGTCGGTGCAGGAGTCATCGCCAGCAACACCGGCAATATGAAGGTGCTTGCTGCAGATCGGCAACGTTATGCTGGAACGGTGCTTTTTCCAGCTCCAAGCATTGCTAGCCTAACTGCGGGTACGGCCACCGACGGCTTCAGTATAACCGTGCAAGGTTATGGCTCGATAACAGGCCTCGGCTATACAGTGCCTGCCCATACAGACGCCGATTTCGACATAGACCTGAAAGTTTTGTCGTTGACGAGCAACGACGTTCAAAACTTGAACAATCTTATTCGCGGAATGGTTCAAGCGTCCCAGTGGCAAAAAATTCGCGACTACGAGGCTACTCATGCGTCGGCAAACTTGAGCTTTTGGGGATTTCTTGGCGGTGGTGGTAGTGCATCCTACGACAAGGTTCATGAAGCAATGAGCGGATTTGGTCTCTCTGAGGAGAACCAGCGCACAATTGTGTCGGCGATGTCCGATGTTGCAAAAAATATGTCGAAGGTCGATGCCAAGATTCATGTCAAGAACGCGGCAAATAACTATGCGGTCTCTGGCAATATGATCGTGTTCACTATTGCGGGCACGGTGAGCACCAACAACCAGCAGTATCAATATCGCATGATTGCCGATCAAGGACTCGCAGGGTCGGGCAACCAGACGGCCCCCACCGACAACGTAATCACGCCGTTAAACTAGAGTTGTTGGTATGCGCCTGTTCAACAAGCATTTCGAAGCTGGCTTGGGTTTTCGGATGTGATCATGCTGCAATGTGGGCGGTATTACTGGGGCGCGATATTGGCGATCATCATGTTGCTGACCCAAGCTTCGACGCTCTTAGCGGAGGATGTGGGGCCTTCGCTCGAGTTTAAGCAGTCAGCACGGCTAGACCGAATGACGCCTTCGGCGAAGTACTTGCGCCGAGGGCTAACCACGATTGTCGTTGAGTTTAAATTTCGCGCTATTTCATCGGAATCGATTGAATACGTTGGCTTCCTTACGTTCAACGGAAATCCGTTAGGCCCTTTGACTTTCGTGGTTACCCCGGGTGAGACGACGGTAAAGACAAACATGCGCTGGCCCATTCGTGTCAGCGGCGCCCAAGCGTCAGTCCGCTTTCGACTAGTCGGCATCGGAAATACTACCAAAACGGGGTACGAGTTTGTCGATCTTACGAAAGACTATGTTGTCGTAAAGCCGGTGCTGCGGCGATCGCGGCAATGTATTTGCCATGCGTTAGGAGCTCGCTCATGAAACATTCAGTCGTTGCCGTGCTGCGCGAAGCCGCAAAATCGGCATTGAGCTATTCGGTCGCGCTGCTTCTAACAACAACCTTCTCGGCGAAGGCGGCTGACTACGTCCTGATACCTCATAGCATGATTTACAATGTCGATGTCTTTCAAGACGAATACATCGCATACTTGGTCGACAACAAAAATGCGACAATTGCGAAGTGTAAGGCAGTATACAAGCTCACCGAGAATACATTGAAGACCGAGAATTGCAGCGATCCCACCTCGATTCCCTTTTCCCTTACCCCAAGCGATCCGGCAATACGTTCGACAATTGTCTTCACCCGAGCCGCTAACCATCAAAACAATGCCGTGCTCGGCCCTGATGGCATTTGGCGCGTTGATCAGAGTAATGGCAAAGTCGAATTCTGCGTCTTCGGGGACATAACATTTAAATGTTTGGTCTTGAATCCTAGCTGATACGTCATGTGCCCATGCGGGAGCTCAAGTGACACGATTTCCAATATCGAGGTATTGTCTTGCACTCGCTTGTAGCTGGGCGTTGCTGCATTCCGAAGCAAAAGCTGAGGAGCGATATCGACTAATTGGTGCTTCGTCAGCGGAGTACCTGCCACCCGGGCCGCCGCTGCCGCCCGATCCTGCCCACTATGACAGGGTTCGCTACTTCCTTGATGGGCGCGCATTGGTCGCGGACATCCAGACCGGGTTCGTGTGGGAATGTTTTCTCCGTATCACGATTTTGGATTCCGGTAGCGACCTGGGGAATGGATCGAGATGCTACAAAACGGAATTTGCGGACAACGCGCCAGTTGCGGGCGGCTTCGTTCAGTACGCAGGGTGGCCCCGGCCGTGGGACAAGCCACATCCCCAACCGGAAACCGCGAATTTCATTCGGCTTGATGCCGAAACGGGCACTATCACGTTTTGCGTGACTGAAGCGTTGCCCTCGGACACGGACGGATACTTTAACGAACGCTGGCGATGCGGTTCTGCGCGGCCCGGCGAGAGCCAGGGGCTGGCCAAAGACAAGGCTCTCACAGTCGACGCTTTTTCGAAATCGATTGGTTCGGAGCGGAGATGATTTGAGCCGTGAAGTCGTGGAATGCCCGGTCCATTCTGATGCGCTTTTTGTTGAAGTGTCCAATTCGCGCAGTTGGGGCTCACATGGGTCGCTTGATTTTTCTGATTGGAGTTCTTTCCCTCTGGCTGCTCTCTCCGCTTCATGCAGCCGGCGTGCAACTTGGTCCCCTTTGCATTTGAGATAGACCCGCGCCAGGCGCTCGCACAGCACGAACTCGCACTAGGTGATGCCTCCCATCGACCGCACGCAGGACACATTCAATCCACCTCGAGGTCCAGCAATCGCGCGAATTGCTGTCCGGCATGCATGTCGCGTTCCTGCATCCAGCCTTGTGGATGCGGGCGCGGATAGGAAATCTTGACCACGTGCAGATTGTCGACCGGGATACGCCTGACCAAATCGGGATTGGTGCCGAACAGGCGGGCGAAAACCTGCGGTGAAAGCGCGGGCGTATCGTGATAGCGCCTGAAATTCTCCTCGCCATCGAAGAAAAGGTCGACCGTCACCCAGAATGGCCCGGCGTTCTTGGAGCGGACGTGACGGCAGATGTCGCTGAGCTTAGGCATCGAGAGCCCCCTTGTTCGCGCGCGCCGGGTCGACGCTCACGCTGCGCACGAGCTCGAAGGCGTCGCTTGTGTGCACGACGTGGTTGAGAACGAACTCATAGACTTGGCCGCGCGGAATTTCGGCCGGTGTGAACGGGAACGCATAGCTTGGCATTTCGATGCCAGGGCGCAGCGGTGTGTGGAAGAAATAGGGGTTGCACGCCTTCGCCATCCGGTTCGCGAGGTCCTGTGTCGGCGCGGTGACCACGAACATCACGCCGACATCGCGTGGCGGCACCGTGCCCCGCGGCACGGGCCGGCCGGACGTGCCGTTCCATCCATAGATGCGCAATGACACGTCGAATCGAACGGCTTCGTCGCCGAATGTCTTCCTGATGCGCCCCGTCAGTGTCTTCTGCATGAGATCGTGGAACTCGTCGAGGTTGGCAAGCACCTCCGGATCCTCGATGCCGATGAACATGATGGTCTGGAAATCGCCGCCGCGGGCCCCTTCGAGCTTCATGGTGTAGGGTTTCGGTGTCCAGCGTGAGCCGGTGACGCGGGTGATGCGGTTGTCGACCCAGCGATACTCCGCATCGCTGGCGTCGAGCACGCCGCCGGGCTCCGTCAGCGTGAACGGATCGCTGTTCTCGTACAACAGATGCGCCGACAGGGTTTCCGGCGAGCACTGATTGTCGATGTCGAGCGGTTCGATCTCGAACGCGTCGCGACCGACATGCATCAAGACGCCGCCGAGGCTCGGGTTGACCGTGCACAGGCCGCCGCATTCGGCGATCTTCGCTGCGTGCCAGGCTTGCGCGACGCCGGCGCCGCGCATCAGGGGCACCGCGGCGAGCACCGCCGTATCGGTCGTGCGTCCGCCGAGTACGATGTCTGCGCCGGCTTGAAGTGCCGCGATGTAGGGCTCCGGTCCCATCAACGCGACGATATGCTCGCAGGATTTCAGGTCAGCGTCGCTGATCGGGCCGAGCGGCGGCAGCGGCGTGATCTCTCCCCGGCTGTTCTTGCGGATCAGCTCGTCGGCCTTCTGCTCGCTGTAGAGACAAACGATCTTCGGGCCGATGCTGAGTTCAGTGGCCACTTCGAGCACAATGTCGCGCGTCCAGTCGACACCGGAATCGGTGCCGCTGGTGCCGCAGGTCCCCACCAGCAACGGAATCTTCGCGCGATGTGCTTCCGCCATCAGGATCTGCAGGTCGCGTTTGATCGACTCGCGGTTCATCTTCGATACGCCGCGCGCGAGATAAGCCGGTCCGCTGTCGGTCGATCCGGAATCCACCGCGATGGCGCTGGCGCCGCGGCGGAGGCCGTACTGGACTTGCGCGCGGCTGACGCCTCCGCCCAGCATTCCCGTCGGGACGATGATGCTGATCCTGTCGGACATCTCTGCACTCTCAGTCATGAACCTTGATCCCCTTTGCAACGAACGATGACGCGTTAGCGCGCAATGTCTTCAAGCGAACGTCCGCGTGTCAGCGGACCGTAGAAGCCGATCGAGCCCATCACCACGCACATGCTGAACGAGATGAACACGAAAACCCCCGGTGCACCGAACTCCTTCAGCAGGAACGCGATCATGAAGCTCGTGAACACCGTCGACAGCCGGCTGAACGAGTAAACGAAGCCGACCGCGCGGGCCCGCATTTCGGTGGGATAGAGCTCGGCCTGATAGGGATGATAGGCATAGGACATCAGCGTGTTGGCGCCGACGATCAGCGTGCCGCATGCGATCAAGAGCGAGGGAGCCGTGAGCATGGCAAAGATCAGGCCGAGCACCGCGGTCGCGCCTGACGCAACCACGATCTGCCATTTGCGCTCGTAGCGTTCGGCGACGGTGAAGCCCCACAGCAGAGGCCAGAGCGGATAGGCGACCGCAATCACGGCGGAGTAGAGCAGGCTCTTGGTGATGGAGTGCCCTTGCGCCGCGAGCAGTGTCGGAAGCCAGTTGGTGAAGCCGAAAAAGCCGATGGTCTGAAAGAAATTGAACGCCATCAGCATGAGGGTGCGTCGCCGATAGGGCGGTTGCCAGATTTCCCGAAGGCTTGCGCGACGGGAGACTTCGACGATGCCAGGAGCAGGCGCCGGCAGCTTATGGCCGAGATCCTGCTCGAGGCGCTGCTCCATCTCACGGATTATCTGCTCGGCAGCCTCGATGTTGCCGTGCTGCGCGAGCCAGCGCGGCGACTCCGGCAGGTTGACGCGCAACCACCACACGGCGAGCGCGCCGCCTGCGCCGATCAGCACGACCCAGCGCCAGCCCGCAACGCCGAGGGGATCGACCGGAATCAGCAGATACGAGAGGAGCGCAACCAGTGGAATCGCAAGATACGCGATGGCGTGCATGATCGCCGCCGCCTTGCCGCGCATGTGCTTCGGCACGATCTCGACGAGGTAGGCATCGATGGTGACGAGCTCGACGCCGAGGCCAATGCCGGCCAGCAGACGGCAGGCGAGAATGCCGTTCACGCTCGATTGCAGCGCCATCGCGAGCGTCGCGAGGCTGTAGCCGACCAGCGCCCACAGGAAGATCTTCTTGCGGCCGAACCGATCGGCGACCGAGGCAAACGCGATCGCACCGATGAACAGTCCAAGGAAGGTCGCGGACGCAAACGCGGCCTGGTCCGGCAGGCCGAACAGCCCTCTCGCGCCTTCCGAAAAGATTCCGGCGCGCACGAGTCCAGTCGGGACGTAAGCGGTCTGGTAGAGGTCATAGACTTCGAACATCCCCGCCAGCGAGATCAGCACCGCCAGTCGCCATGTGTGCCTGTTCTCGGGAAGCCGATCGATCCGCGCGGTGATCGCCGCGGCTTGCGCATGCGGCAACGGATCGGCTGGCCGAGCGGCGAGAGCCGTGATGCTCACCTTGAACCTCCCCTTGGAGACGATCTTTTCTGCTCCCAGATTGATTACAATTGGCAAAATTGTCAACAATCTTGGAGATTGGCAACAATCCGTTGCCCGAAACCGCAATTCTGCTAATCTTTCTGAAAGACAATTCCGGATGAGAATCATGATGTTACCGACAGCCAGCGGCGCTCTCGTGGATCAGATCGTCACCCGGCTCGAACAGGCGATCCTCACCGGCGAGCTGGCCCAAGGGCAGAAGCTCTCGGAGCAGGCGCTGTCCGACCGGTTCGGCGTCAGCCGGGGTCCGCTGCGCGAGGCAATCCGCACGCTCGAGGGACGTCATCTGGTCGAGCGCACGCCGTTCTCCGGCGTCCGCGTCGTGCAGCTGTCGCTCGACGACATGGAGCAACTGCTCTCGACGCGCGAAGCGCTCGAGGGCATGGCGAGCCGGCAGGCCGCCGAGAACATGACGCTGCACGAGACACGGCAGCTTCGCGCCTGCCTCGTCGCGTTCGAGGACAGCTTTCGCCGCGAGGGCGTGGGCGGCGTGTTCCGTGCCGGCAGCGTCGACAACGATCTCCACATGCTGATCGTGCGCGGCAGCCGCAACCGTTGGCTCACCGACATCATCTGCAACGAGCTCTATCCGTTGCTGCAGATCTGCAGGTTTCAGAGCACAACGGTGACGGCACGAACCCGGCAGCGCATTGACGCCGTGCATCGCGAACACGAAGCGATCATCGTCGCGATCGAACGCCGCGATGCCGATGCGGCGGAAACCGCGATGCGAACGCACCTCGTGGCGTCACGGATCATGCTGATGGCGCAGCTGCGCGGAGAAGCAGCCGCGACCGCCGAGGCTGGGGCTTGAAAGGCGTACGTCCCAGCCGAAACAACTCGCCGCGCCGGTCCGTCTTCGCTTTCACTTCGTTCAAGCTACGCCGGACACCACGCTTCGCCCTCGCTCTCCGCTCGGCTGCGCCACGCGTAGCCCGAAGGGCGCCATCAAATAGCGGCAAGATGCACCGCCCGTGCCAGCTAACGCGCTCGCGCGTCGCGCGGCTTGCCCAGCTGAGCCGGTGGAGCGATCGAATGACGCGAGGCAAAGTCGATCAAGGCGGTCCGCGCAGGACTATCCGGTTGCAGCAATTCCCTGTGCGTGCCGAACAGGGTCACGGCGACTTCGATCTCGCCTTGCCAGTTCGTGATCGCGGATGAGATCGCGATCAAGCCTGGAATGTAACGTCCATCGACATAGGCGATGCGCTCGCGCCGGATTTTCGTCGTCAATGCCTCGACGCTTGCCGGGTTGGGATTGAGATCCGGCCAGCTCACGCCGACAGAAGCGGCGCGCTCGAGTTCGTTTTGCAGCCGCACGGCCAACTGCGGTGACGGCAGATAGGACAGGAAGACGCGTCCGGTCGCGGAATCCAGCAAGGGAAACGTGCTGCCGAGACCGATCGACGTGGTCGTCAGATGTGGCCCTCTCTCCAGTCGCACGACGGTTGGGCCATTGTGGCTCCAGACGGCAAGCAGTGCGGCCTGTCCGGTCACCCCGGCCAATTCCTCGAGCTCGTCGGAGGCGCGGACGACGAAGTTGTTCCGGCTGATGGCCGCGACACCCAATTCTGCCGCTTCGCGGCCGAGGTCGTAGCGGCCGGAACGCTCCTTCTGCACGGCAAGGCCCGCATGAATGAAGCTCGCGAGATAGCGATGCACCTTGCTCGGCGGCATGCCGGCTTCGCGCGCGATATCCGACAGCGTCGCTGGCCCATCAAAGGATCGGAGGACTCGCAGGACCGATAGCGCAGCGTCGAGAGCCTGGATGCCGCCGGGGGCCGTCCCGCCGCTCTCGTCATCAGTCTCTTTTGCCCGCATTCGTTTCATCTCATCATGTCCCTGAACTCTTGTGGCACGCTCGCGCCGCGGAGTTCGCCTGTATCCGTGACCGCGGCCCAGGCGCGCTGCTCGAAGCCGCTGGCAATCTGCACGTTTCGGACCGACAGGTTGTAGTCGATCCGAAACCGTCGCTCTTGCCACTCGGCCACTTCTGCGCGGATCACCAGTTCATCGTCATAGCGCGCAGGTCCGACAAACCTGGCGCCGACATTGACCAGCGGCGTGACGCTTTTGAAGCGGCGCCTGAGCTCGCGCTGGCTCAATCCGAGCTTCCGCAGCCAGCGCTGATAGGTGCAGTCAAACCAATAGAAGTAGTTGGGATAAAAGACGATTCCGGCTTCGTCGCAATCGCCCCACTCGATCGTGAAAGCTGTCTCGAACATCCGAATTCCTCCTCCAGCTCAACGGCGGGCACAAGTCTGGTGGCCTTCGCCATTTCCATATACGAAAAATAATTCCCTACAGCGCAAGAAACATCTTGCACGATACGAAATTGATTGCATAATACGCAAATAAGAACGGCGATCAAAAGCAACAGGGTAGGAAAGTCATGCGGTTCAGTCGCATTGCTGTGCTGGGAGGCGGTCCTGCGGGGCTGTATTTCGCCACCCTCTGGAAGCGTCGACATCCCGAGGATCATGTCGATGTCTTCGAGCAGAATCCCGAAGGCGCGACCTGGGGATTTGGCGTCGTCTTCTCCGACAAGGCGCTCGACTTCCTTCGCGCCGACGATCCGGAAACCGAGCAAGCCGTGTCTGCGCGCATGGAGACGTGGCGCGACATCACGCTCGTTCATCGCGGCGAGCGCGTCGTGCTCGACGGCGTCGTCTTCTCCGCGGTCGGACGGCTCGATTTCATCACGCAATTGACTGAAGGCGCGCGATCCGCCGGCGCAAATCTGCACTTCGGGAAGCTCGTGCGCTCCGTCGACGAGCTCGCGGGATACGACCTGATCGTGGCCGCCGACGGCATCAACTCGCTGGTGCGACGGAGCTTTGAGGGCGACTTCGCGACGTCGCTGTCCTACGACCACAACAAGTTCGCTTGGTACGGCACCACCAAGCGCTTCGAGACGCTGACCCAGACCTTCGTCGAATCCGAGTTCGGCAGCTTCAACGCTCATCACTACCGCTACTCGCCGACGATGAGCACGTTCATCGTGGAGTGCGATCGTACAACCTGGCTCCGTGCCGGCTTCGCGGAGAAGACCGAGGAAGAGAGCAAGGCGTTTTGCGAAAAGGTGTTCGCCGACGCGCTCGAAGGGCACCCGCTCGTCACCAACAAGTCGGTCTGGCGCAATTTTCCCTGGCTGTGGAACGACCGCTGGTCTCACCGCAACATGGTCCTGGTCGGCGATGCGCTCCACACGGCGCATTTCTCGATCGGGTCCGGCACGCGCCTCGCCCTCGAGGATGTCATCGCCCTCGTCAATGCGCTGGACGCTGAGCCCGGCAATCTCCGCCGTGCGCTGGAGCGCTACGAGGCCGTGCGCCGCCCGTTGGTGGAGAAGCTGGTCAAGGCCGCCAGGACCAGCGCGGCCTGGTACGAGCGTTTTGCCGAGCACATGAAGCTGGAGCCGCTGGATTTCGGCTACAGCTACATCACCCGTTCGGGGCGGATCGACGACAATCAGCTCCGCGCGATGTCGCCGCGCTTCATGGCGCGCTACGACGCCAATTCATTAGCCTCCACCCATTCGCGATGATGAGGACGCCATGATGACGGATCGAAACGACCTCGTGTTCGCCGACACGATCGTGGACCATGTGCCCGGCAATGCTCCCGGCGCCCGGGAGATCGGCTTCGAAATTGCCGAGCACTACAACGCCAGCGAAATCCTGTTCGCTAATCTCGTGGCGGGTCGTGCTGACAAGGTCGCGATTTTTACCGCGACCGGCAACACCAGCTATGGTGAATTGTGCGCCAAGGCCGCCAAATGCGGCAATGCGCTGAAGTCGCTCGGGCTCGTCGCCGGTGACCGCGTGCTGCTGCTGCTGAACGACACGGCGTCCTATCCCGCGGTGTTTTTCGGCGCGGTCCGTGCCGGCTTCGTGCCGATGCTGATCAATACGCTGTCGCCCAAGGACCTCATCGGCTTCTACCTGCATGATTCGGCCGCGCCAGTCGCGGTCGTCGATGCCGAGTACGCCGCCCTGTTCGACCGGGAAACGATTGCGGGAACACGGTTGCGCACGTTGATCATTCTCAACGGTGACGCAGCGCGAGAGCCGTCCTCAATCAAGGTGCTGGATGGCGATCGATGGTTCGCCCAATTTCCTGCAGAGCTGGAAGCTGCGCCCACGCGTCGCGATGACATGGCGTTCTGGATGTACTCCTCCGGCAGCACCGGCCGGCCGAAGGGGATCGTGCATCTCCAGCACGATATGGCCTACACGGCTGACAGCTTCGGACAGTACATTCTCGGCATCACCGAGAGCGATATCTGCTTCTCCGTGCCGAAGATCTTCTTCGCCTATGGCTTCGGCAATTCGATCACGTTCCCGTTCTCGGTCGGCGCCAGCACGGTGCTGCTCGCCGGGCGGCCCGAGCCGGGCGCTGTCCTGGACCTGATCGAGCGGTTCAAGCCGACGCTCTTCTTCGGCCTGCCGACGCTGTACAACGCGATGCTGCATCATCCGCGCATCGAAACCGCCGACCTGTCGAGCGTGCGTCTCTGCCTGTCGGCCGCCGAAGTGCTGTCGCAGGATATCTTCAACGAGTGGAGGCGACGCTTCGGGCTCGAGATCGTCGAAGGGCTCGGATCGACCGAAGTGCTGCACATCTATCTCTCCAACACGCGCGAGCAGAAGAAGACTGGTACCGCCGGCAAGCGCGTGCCCGGCTACGAGATCCGGTTAACGACACCCGAAGGGGCGCCTGTCGCCCAAGGCGAAGAAGGCGTGATGTGGGTGCGCGGTCACTCCAATGCGCCGTGCTACTGGAATAGGCCCGACAAGACTGCGCAGACCATGCGTGAGGCGGGCTGGATCTGGACCGGCGACAGGCTGGTTGAGGATGCCGACGGCTTCTTCACCTTCGTCGGCCGTGTCGACGATCTCATCAAGGTGAGCGGCCAGTGGATCTACCCGGTCGAGATCGAGCTGTGCCTGTCCGACCATCCCGCCGTCCGTGAATGCGCGGTCCTTGGTCTCGAGCTTCCCGATCGCCGTATGACCACGAAAGCCTTCGTGATCCTTCGCGACGGTCATGCGGCGAGCGAGACGTTGACGCGGGAGCTGCAGGATCACGTCAAATCGAAGCTGCTTCCCTACAAATACCCGCGCCTGATCGAATATCGGTCCGATCTGCCGAAGACGGGCACGGGCAAGATCGACCGGCAGAAGTTGCGCAGCGCCCCGTTGGTGGCCTGAACCAGCAGCCTGCTCTCCCAAGTCTCCTGAAGTCACAGCCTAGAAACCCACGCTCACTGGAGTTCGTGATGTCCGCTGCTGATATTGTCGACGTAACCGAGGTCATCGAAGAGGCGCGGTTCGGACGCCTCCAGCTTCTGATTCTCGTTCTTTGCGCGTGGATTGCGCTGCTCGACGGTTTCGACACCCAGGCGATCGCCTATGTCGCGCCTGTGATTGCCGAGAAATGGGGGATCGCCATGGCCGGCTTCGGTCCGATCTTCGGCGCGGGCCTCGCCGGACTCGCCGTCGGAGCATTCGTCCTCAGCCCGGCGGCCGACCGGCTCGGCCGAAAGAGCGTGATCCTGCTGTCCGTGCTGCTGTTCGGGGTGTTTGCACTCGTCACGGCGCGCGCGACCACGCTGAACGAGCTCTTGGTCTACCGCTTCCTGACCGGCCTCGGCCTCGGCGGCGCCATGCCCAACATCGTCGCGTTGACCAGCGAATACGCGCCGAAGCGGATGCGCGCGCTGCTCATCGCCATCATGTTCTGCGGCTTTCCGCTGGGCTCGACGATCGGCGGCCTGATCAGCGCGCCTCTGATCGCGGCGTTCGGCTGGCAGGCGGTCTTCGTCGTCGGCGGCGTGCTTCCGCTTCTCACCCTGATCGTGCTGTTGGCCTGGCTGCCCGAGTCGATCCGCTATCTCCTGACGCGCGACGTCGCAGATGTCAGGATCGCGAAATTGCTCGCGAGGCTTGATCCGGGCATCTCCGCGACCGCGGCGAGCCGCTACGTCGTGCATGGCTCGCAAGCGTCCGGTTTCCCGGCGACGAAGCTCCTCGTCGAAGGCCGAGCATCCATGACGGTGCTGCTATGGGTCGCGTTCTTCATGAACCTGCTCGTCATGTACTTCCTCGTGAACTGGATGCCCTCGCTGCTCAAGGCGAGTGGCCTGCCGCTCAAAATCGCGATCCTCTCGACGGCAGTGCTGAATGCCGGGGGTGTCGTCGGCGCGATCGTTCTTGGCCGCTTCGTCGATCGGCTCGAGCCGTATCTGGTGCTTGGCGGCGCCTATCTGGCCTCGGCGCTCTTCATCGCGGGGATCGCATTCGGGTCGGCCAACGTCTGGACGCTGATGATCTCGACCTTCCTCGCCGGTTTCGGCGTCGTCGGTGCGCAGATCGGCATGAACGCGCTGGCCGCCGGCCTCTATCCGACCGAGATCCGCTCCACCGGCGTGGGCTGGGCGCTGGGTGTGGGCCGCATCGGCTCGATCATAGGCCCGGTCGCGGGAGGCGTCTTGCTTGGCTTCGGGTGGACTGCGCAGTCCGTCGTCCTGACCGCGGCGGTGCCGGCCGTGCTGGCGGGCCTCGCGGTGATCGCTCTGCGCCGGCGGGAGCCGTCGCTCAAGCTCGTGCCATCGGCCGCGACCCTCCATCACTAACAGCGAGACAGACCATGTCCCATCAAGCCATCATGGCGCCGACCGCCGACACGCCGGAGCGTCGCGCTTTCTACGACAAGATCGACAAGAGGAATCTGACGGCCCTGTGGCTGTCGCTGGCCGATCTCGTCACGCCCGAACCGAGAAGCGCGTGCCGGCCCGCGTCCTGGCGCTTCGACGAGATCCGCGCCTACATGCTCGAGGCCGGAAACCTCATCACCGCCAAGGAGGCGGAGCGCAGGGTTCTCGTTCTCGAAAATCCGGGCTTGCGGGGGCAGTCGAAGATCACGACGGATCTCTACGCCGGCGTGCAGCTGGTGATGCCAGGTGAGGTCGCGCCGGCGCATCGCCATACCCAATCCGCGCTGCGCTTCATCCTCGAAGGCGAGGGCGCCTACACGGCGGTGAACGGCGAGCGCACCATCATGCACGAGGGCGATTTCATCATAACGCCGCCCTGGGCCTGGCATGATCACGGCAACCCCAGCTCCGATCCGGTGTTCTGGCTCGACGGGCTCGACATTCCCGTCATCCAGATGCTGGATGCGTCGTTCGCCGAGCATCTCGATGTCGACGAACAGCCGATCATCCGTCCGGTCGGCGACAGCGACGCCCGCTATGGCGTCAACCTGCTTCCGGTCGACCACAAGGGCGGTGGCGGCACCTCGCCGGTATTCAACTATCCCCATGCACGCACGCGCGAGGCGCTCGAGCGGCTGCGGCGTGCTGCCGCCTGGGATCCCTGTCACGGGCTCAAGATGCGCTACACCAATCCGATCACGGGCAATCACGCCATGGCCACCATGGCGACCTTCATCCAGCTCTTGCCAAAGGGCTTTGCGACCGCGTCCTACCGCTCGACGGACGCCACGGTGTTCGTGCCGATCGAGGGTAAGGGCCGCAGCGTCATCTCGTCTCGGACAGGCGAGGACATCGTGGTCGAGTGGGGCAAGCGCGACATCTTCGTCGTTCCTTCCTGGTGTCGCGTGCGTCACGAGGCGGTCGATGGCGATGCCGTGATCTTCTCCTATTCCGATCGACCCATTCAGGAAGCCCTGCATCTTTTCCGGGAGGACCGCGGCAATGCCTAACGCCGACACTCACTCTGATTTCGTTTTGCCGCCGCCGCCGCATGCCTCGGTCGCGGTCCACAATTCGACGGCCCGCTTTCCGGTGCGCCGGATCATCTGCGTTGGCCGCAACTACGCGGCGCACGCCCGCGAGATGGGGCGCGATCCCGATCGCGAGCCGCCGTTCTTCTTCTTGAAGCCCGCGGACACGGTCGTGGACGACGGCACGACGGTTCCCTATCCGCCGCAGACCAACAATTTCCATTACGAGATCGAGCTGATCGTTGCGATCGGGCACGGCGGAACGGACATCCCCACGGAGCGCGCGCTCGATCATGTCTGGGGCTACGGCGTTGGCATCGATCTAACCCGTAGGGATCTGCAGCTTCAGGCCCGCGAGCAGGGCCGTCCCTGGGATTGGGGCAAGGGCTTTGATCTATCGGCGCCGATCGGCCCGCTGCGGCCGGTCTCGGAAGTCGGTCATCCCGACGCCGGGCGCATCTGGCTCGCCGTCGATGGTGCGCTCAAGCAGGACTCCGATATCTCCAAGCTGATCTGGCCCGTGCCGGACATCATCTCGATCTGCTCGCAGTCGATCGCTCTCAAACCTGGCGACATCATCATGACCGGCACGCCCGAGGGCGTCGGCCCCGTTCAGCGGGGGCAAGTGATGACGGGCGGGATCGAGGGACTGGGCGAAATCAGGATACCCGTAGAATAGGACTGTTGAAGTTGAGCTGAGCGGGGATCGCACGCCGCGCCCGCCTTCGCCCGTTGGGCTTCGGCGCGGCAGCCTTCACTCGCTTCGCTTTTCGGTGTGTGTCTTCGCCTCCGAATTGGGCCGCGGGCTGAGCAAAACGCCAACCTCCGATTGGCTCTATCGACCGCTAAGGCGCGTTGCGCGCCGCTTCTTGCGGGAGTCCGACGGACTCGCTGTGGAGGCCCGCTGATCCTCCTGCGACTTGAGCGTAGCCTGCACATGTATGGCCAGCTTCAACGCGCTATCAGCGTTTGAAGCGAGCCGGGACAACAGCTGGCCCAGCATTTTGAATTCCTCGCGCGTCAGCATTCCAAACAGTGCGTCGTTGACCGGCCGCTGCAACGCGGCAAGGCGGATCAACAGGCTCATTCCGTGCTGGGTGAGGGCAAGCTGCACCCGCCGTCCGTCTCCGGGATGGGGACGTTTCTCGAGCAGACCGTCCGATACCAGCTTGTTGATCTCGTTGGTAACGAAGGCGCCGCTTAAGTACAGCCGCTCGGCGACCTGATTGACACCCATCGGTTTTTCCGCGGTCGAATTCTTGATCGCGATCAGGATCAGATACTGGGTGGGCGATAGACCGACAAAGCTCGCGAATGTCTCGCGGGCGGCTTCCAGGCTCCGTCCGAACGCAAAATAGTCGTAGAGGACGCCGCGAAGCGTGCGATCTCCGTCCTTGTCGAGCAACTCGGGCTTCGAGGCCGTCAGCAGCGCATCGGACACGGGCATTCTCTCCGCAAAATCATAGCGTTGAACGCTGCCTAAAGAGCACGGATGCGCTCGGTCAGCAAGGGTATTGACATTTCCAAATAGCTTTGTCAAAAAGCTATCTGAGAATTATAAATCAGGACCTGCGACGAGGCGGTATCCATGGAGGATCGTGCATTCAGGCGTGCCCTCGGCGAATTCGCCACCGGCGTTGCGGTGGTGACTGCGCGCGGCAAGGGCGGAGAGCTCATCGGCATGACCATGAGCTCGTTCAACTCCGTCTCGCTCGATCCGCCGCTCGTTCTCTTCAGTGTCGACCGCAAGGCCCGCAGCCTGCCGGCAATGCTCGAAGCCAAGGGCTTCGCCGTCAACATTCTCGCGCGTGATCAGGAGCAGATCTCCAACCAATTCGCGCGCGCTCTGTCCGACAAATGGGACCAGGTGAAGACGTCGGTCGGCCATGCCGAGGCTCCGCTGATCTCAGGCGCGATGGCCCATTTCGAATGCGCGCCCTACGCGATCTACGAGGGCGGCGACCACGTGATTTTCGTCGTCCGTGTCATCAAGCACGCGAGTCGGACCGAGGCCGCCGCTCCCCTGATCTTCTTTCGCGGCCGCTACCGCGATCTCATCGACGAAACCGAGCGCGAGCCGACCTGGCCGCTCCCCATTCACTACTAGCTTTGAACCGGAGACCTGCGATGCGTAGCGCAAAGGAATATCTGTCAGGCCTGAAGGATGGCCGGACCATCTACATCAATGGCGCCTCGGTCGGCGATGTCACGACGCACCATGCCTTCCGCAACCTCGCCAGCTCCATGGCGGGCCTGTTCGACTTCGCAAGTGCGCCGGCGAACGCGGATCTGATGACGTTTGACACGGGTGCAGGTCGCGCCAACCGCATCTGGCAGCTTCCGACCTCCTATGCCGAGCTCGTGACGCGGCGAAAGGCGCTGGAGGCGTGGGCCTCGCTGCATGCCGGCTTCATGGGGCGCGCGCCGGACCACGTGGCGTCCTGCATTTCCGGGCTCTACATGGGGCTCGACGCCTTCAAGGCATATGATCCCGCCCGTGCCGGCGCGCTTGAGAGCTACTACCGCTACGCCCGCGATAAGGACCTCTATCTCACCTACGTCATCATCAATCCGCAGGCCGACCGTTCGAAGGGGGCCGCCGAACAGGCGGATCCGTTCCTCACCGCCGGCGTCGTCGACCGCGATGCCGAGGGGATCACGATCCGTGGCGCCAAGATGCTCGCCACCGGTGGCGTGGTGGCCGACGAGGTCTTCGTCACGACCATCCAGCCGATGCGTCCCGGCGAAGAACGCTATGCGATGTCGTTCGCGATTCCGATGAACACCAAGGGCCTCAAGATGCTGTCGCGCAAGTCCTACGAGGATGCTGCCGGCGCCGTGTTCGACAATCCCTTGTCGAGCCGTTTCGACGAGAACGACTCGGTTCTGTATTTCGATGACGTGAAGGTGCCATGGGACCGTGTCTTCATCGAAGGCAATGTCGAGATGTGCCAGAAGCAGTTTCACGCCACGCCGTGCCACGTCTACCAGAACTACCAGGCGATGGTCCGCCTGAGCGTCAAGCTCAAGTTCCTGACCGGCCTTGCGCATCGGACCGCGGACATGAACGGCGTCACCCAGTTCCCGCAGGTGCGCGAAATGCTCGGCCAGCTCGCTGCCGAGACCGGCATGGTCGACGCGCTGGTGGCCGCGATGGAAGCCAAGGGCACGCAGGTCGGTCCTTATTTCATCCCGGACCGTCACACGCTCTATTCCGCGCAGGTGCTGACCCAGCAGCTCTATGGGCACGTCATCAATACGCTCCGCGAGCTCGCCGGCGGCGGCATGATCATGCTGCCTTCGTCGGTGGCGGACTTCGACAATCCCGAGATCGCGGCCCTGATCGGCAAGACCCAGCAGTCGCCTAAGGCCAACTCGCATGACCGGGTCAAATTCTACAAGCTCGCCTGGGATGCTGTCGGCTCGGAGTTCGGCTCGCGCCATCAGCAATACGAGATGTTCTACGCCGGCGCGACCTTCGTCACCAAGGGTCATTCCTATCGCACCTACGATTGGGCCGGCGCCGACCGGCTGGTGCAGACCATGCTTGATTCCTACGACCTCAACGGGGTCTCGGCCGCCAGCAAAGCCGCCTGAACAGGAGAGACAGCACATGCCCGTCAACAAGAAGCACGACGAATTCTACACGCTCGACATGACCACCGGCTGGGAAGTGCCGGCGGGATATCCGGCCGGCATCCAGCAGAAGATCATTTCTGGCGGATTGGACGAGGAGAACCGGCGCGGGACGCGGACGCGGCTGCTCCGCTTCGCGCCGGGGGTCTACACCACTGCACCGTTCTCCCACGAGTATTGGGAAGAGGTTTATCTGGTCTCGGGCGATCTGATCGTCGGCAACGATGCGAAGGGCGAGGGCGGAGAGAGCTTTCCGCCGAACACTTATGCCTGCCGCCCACCGCACGCGCCGCATGGCCCGTTCAAGTCGGTGAACGGCTGCCTGCTTCTGGAGATGCACTATTTCGATCCGGTGTGATCCGGATCGCGGCCGCACAACATCATTCGACCAGCACAAGGGGGAGTCATGACGTCCAGAGGTATGTCCATCATAGTTGCGCGTTGCCTGTCGTCGTTTGAACGGCTCTTCAGACTTGATCGCGGGTTGCCACGGAGCAATGTCCGGTTGGTGGTTGACGGTCTTGCAGGCGCGCTTGCGATCGGCATCGTGGCGGCGACCCCCGTCGCGGCACAGGAAAAGCCGAGCACGTTGGGGCTGGGTATCTTCACGTTCACATCCGGTCCCGCCGCGGCCTACGGCATGCCGGGCAAGAACGCCGCCGATCTCATGATCGACGAGATCAATGCAAAGGGCGGCATCGGAGGCGTGCCGGTCAGCGCGACCTATGTCGACGAGGCGCAGGGCGCGCAGGGTGTGATCGCCGAATATCGCCGGCTCGCCGGGGATGCGAAGAACCAGGTGATGATCGCCGCTTTGTCGAGTGCGAATTGCCTGGCGCTGGCGCCGCTCGCCGAGCAGCTGGAGGTCCCCACCGTGGGCTGGAACTGCGATACCCATCAGCTGCTGATGGACGGCAAGAGCAAATATGTGTTCCGCCCGAACGGCAACACCGTGCCCGAATTCATCGCCTACGCGATCTACCTGCTGGACCGCAAACCCGACGTGAAGACGGTGGCGATCATCAACCCGGACTATGCGTTCGGCCATGATGCGGCGAAGATCTTCACCGCGGCCCTGAAGGCGCTGAAGCCCGACGTCGAGATCGTCGCCGAGCTCTATCCGAAGCTGGGCTCACCGAATTACCAGACCGAGATCTCGCGCCTCTCCACCGCGCGCCCGGATGTCGTTTTCTCCAATCTCTGGGGTGCCGATCTCGAGAACTTCGTTCGTCAGGCCGCGCCGCGTGGGATCTTCACCTCCAGCCAGGTGATCCTCGCACTCGGCGAGACGGTGCTGCAGCGCGTGCCGCTGCCTGACGGGGTGATCGTCGGTGTTCTCGGCGACGGCTGGTGGATGTCGCCGGACGCCAAGGCGAAGCCGGAGACGGTGAAGTTTGCCGAAGCCTACAAGGCGCGCTTCGGCGAGTACCCGGTGTTCCCGTCGATCAAGATGGCCAACGCGCTGATCTACGTGAAAGCCGCCTACGACACCGCGATGCAGAAGAACGGCGGCAAATGGCCGACACGTGCCGAGCTCGCCGATGCCATGAAGGGCAGCAAGGTCGAGACCCTGACCGGCACCGCCCAGACCCGCGCGGACAATGACGGCCTCGTCGACCAGATCGTCGGCGTCACCATAAAGACACCGGCGCAGCAATTGCCCATGATCGGCGACATGGTCCGCTACAAGGGTGACAGCCTGATGCCGCAGGCCGGCCAGGATCCGCTGGCGTGGATTGCGACGCTCAAGCCCGAGTTTGCCAAGAGCCTGCCGAAGCCAGGCAGTTACAAATAGAGCGGGATGACGTTCACCTGATTCCAGTCACGGAAGGCGGAAGCCGATGTCGAATGCAATCATCCCCCTGCTGCTGGATAGTCTGGCGAGCGCCGCGTTGATTTTCTTCGCGGCGGTCGGCCTGACGCTGGTATTCAGCGTGCTGCGCGTCCTCAACGTCGCCCATGGCAGCCTGTATTCGATCGGCGGCTATGTTGCGGCCTCGATCTGCCTGTTCATCGCGAGCCGCCAGCTCAATCCGTATTTGTCGTTCCTGGCGTTGCTCTTCAGTGCCGTGGGCGTCGCGGCCATATTCGGTCCGCTGATTGAGCGCGGACTGGTCCGCTGGACCTATGGCAAATCGGAGGCGGTGCAGATCCTGATCACGTTCGGACTGTTCCTCATTCTCGAAGACCTTCAGCGCGTGATCTTCGGCGTCCAGTCCTTCTATGAGGACGCGCCGATGCGATTGCTCGGCACCACCAGCATCGGTGGCGTTGTCTATCTCAACTATCAGATCCTCCTGATCGCGATGGCGCTCCTCGTCGTCGTCGGCCTGCGGCTCCTGATCAACCACACAAGGCTGGGACGCCTGATCACGGCCGTCGTCGCCGACCGTGAGATGGCGCAGTCGATCGGCATCGATACCAACCGAATCTTCATCCTGGCGTTTTCGCTCGGCGTGTTCCTTGCCGCTTTGGGCGGCGCGCTGGCGACGCCGACCTCAGGCATCGCGCCGGGTCTCGGCGCCGACACCATGGTGCTCGCCTTTGCCGTTGCGGCGATCGGCGGCCTCGGACGGATCGAAGGCGCCGCACTGGCCTCCTTGATCGTCGGCCTGGCGCGCGTGCTCGCGATCTATCTGGCGCCGTCACTGGATGCGGTCGCGCCCTATGCGGCGATGCTTGTCGTTCTTCTGATCCGTCCCTACGGCCTGTTCGGATCGGTGACGGCGCGGAGGATATGATGCCAGCTATCATTGCCGCTGCGGCGGTCCTCATCCTCACCCTGCTGCCTGTCGCTGCGCCGTGGCTGCAATTCGTCCTGACGCTTGCGATCGCCAAGGGCTTTGCGGCGCTCGGCGTCGCCGTACTGCTCCGCGCCGGACTGATCTCGATCGGCCACGCGATGTTTTTTGCCGCCAGTGCCTATGCGGTCGCGTTCCTGGCGCGCGCCGGCGTCAATGATCTGGGGCTGCTGTTGATCCTGTCGGTGCTGGGCGGGGCGCTCGTCGGCGCGGTCGCCGGATCGTTTCTCGTCCGCTATCGCGCGATCTTCTTCGCGATGTTGAATCTCGCTGTCTCGATGGTGTTCTACGCGCTGTGCGCCAAGCTCTACGGCGTCACCGGCGGGAC
The DNA here is from genome assembly GCF_900115265.1 of Bradyrhizobium sp. Ghvi. Classification (GTDB taxonomy): domain Bacteria; phylum Pseudomonadota; class Alphaproteobacteria; order Rhizobiales; family Xanthobacteraceae; genus Bradyrhizobium. The sequence goes on from NZ_FOVU01000013.1 coordinate 115,702, forward strand.
CGACGGCATGCCTGTGCCGGTCCCGGCGGTGTTCGGGATCGCGCTTGGCGAGCCGGCGTTCAAGAGCGTGCTGTTCTATCTCAGCCTGGGGCTCATGGTGCTCGTTGGCCTTGCCGTGCAGCGCTATCTGAACAGCCCGCTCGGTCACGCGCTCTCGGCCGTCCACACGAACGAGATCCGGCTTGAATATCTGGGCATTCCGGTCTGGGCGGTTCTGCTGATCGCCTATGTCATCTCGGCCGCGCTCGCCGGTCTTGGCGGCGCGATCGCCGGCTTTGCGATCGGTCGCGTGGTGCCGGATTTCGCGTTCTGGACCGCATCGGGCCACCTCGTGCTGATCGCCGTGCTCGGCGGCATCGGTGGCGTTCCAGGCGCGTTCATTGGCGCCCTGTTTCTGGAATTGCTGCACAGCGCCGCCGTGACCGTCACCGATTCCTGGAATTTGATCGTGGGTATGACGCTGATCATCGTGATCATGTTCATGCCGCAAGGGGTCTATGGCTTGTTCGCGCGCAAGGAGGCGACGAGCCTATGACGCGTCCCATCCTGGAAGCAAAAGGCCTCCACGTCGCATTCAACGGCGTCAAGGCCGCTGACGACGTCAGCATCGCGATCCATGATGGCGAGTTTCTCGCCATCATCGGTCCGAACGGGTCGGGCAAGACGACGCTGCTCAACATCTGCACGGGCTACATCCGGCCCAAGTCGGGCAGCGTGCAGCTCGACGGTCACGACATCACCCATTTGTCGCCACGCGCCATCGCGCGCCGTGGCGTCGCCCGCGCATTCCAGATCCCGCAGCTCTTCTCCGCACAGCGCGTGATCGACAACATGATGCTCGCCCTGGCGGCAACCGATGGCCTGTGGAGCGCGGTGCAGCCGCTTGAAACGGCGAGGCGGCGCGACGAGGCGAGGGCGTTGCTCGACCTGGTCGGGCTCGCCGGCGATGCCGACCGGATCAGCAGTACGCTTCCGGAAGGGCATCGCAAGCTGCTGGACATCGCGGTTGCGCTGGCGCTGAAACCGCGGCTGCTGCTGCTCGATGAGCCGACCAGCGGAGTGAGCGCGCTGGAACGCTTTCCGCTGATGGAGGCGCTGATGAGCGCGCTGCGCCAGCGCCGCATCACGGCGCTGTTCGTCGAGCACGACATGGACGTGGTCGCGCGTTACGCGAGCCGCGTCCTGGTGTGGAACGCCGGCAACATCATGGCCGAGGGTCGTCCCGACGAGGTGTTCAGCAATGCGCAAGTTCGCCAACGTGTCGTAGGGGTGGCCTGATGCTCAGGCTCGACAAGGTCAGCGTCTCGATCGAGGGTGTTCGCGTGCTGCGCGGCGTCAGTTGCGAGATCGTAGCGCGCAAGACGACGGTGTTGATCGGACGCAACGGCGCCGGCAAGACCACCACCCTTCGTGCAATCATGGGCCTCATCGCGATGGACGAAGGCTCTGTCCGCCTCGATACCGACGATCTCGGCAGCAGGCCTGCCCACACCCGCGCCCGCGCCGGCATTGGCTATGCGCCGGAGGACCGGCGCTTGATTCCAGAGCTGAGCGTGGAGGAGAACATCCGCCTCCCGGCGCTGGCGCTCAAGCTCGACCGTGCCGAGATCGCGCGCAGGCTGGATGAGATCTATCAGCTGCTGCCCGAGTTGCACGTGATGCGCGGCCGGCCCGCCGGCGGCGTATCCGGAGGACAGGGAAAGATGGTTGCGCTGGGTCGCGCGCTGACGGTGGCACGCAAGGTCCTGCTGCTCGATGAACCCTTCCAGGGTCTGGCCCCGGCCCTCGCGCTCGACTATGCGCGGACGCTTGGCGAATTGCGCAAGCACCGGCCCGACCTTGCCATGCTGATCACCGAATCCTCGCCCGCGCTGCTCGATCGTATCGCCGACAGGACGCTACAGATCGAGCGCGGCGAAGTCCTGACCACTTCGAACAAGGATAGGGAATTCCATGTTGCTGCAATTTGACCGCCTCGCAAAGGACCGGACCGACCGTGTCGGGATCGAGATCGAATCGCTCGTCATCGCGGGGTGGGCGGGCAGGGACGCGGCGGCCATCGAGCACCATATCGAGGAGCTGGCTACGCTGGGCGTTCCGCGCCCCTCAACGACACCGCTCTACTACCGCGTCGCGGCCCAAACATTGACCCAGCAATGCCGGCTGACCGTGCTCGGTCCGGACAGTTCCGGCGAGGTCGAGCCTGTCATCGTCGCCATGGCTGACGGGCTCTGGGTCGGCGTGGGATCCGATCATACCGACCGCAAGGCCGAAGCATCGGGCATCGCTCTTTCGAAGCAGCTTTGCGGCAAGCCGGTCGGCCCGTGGCTCTGGTCCTATGCCGATGTCGAGGGTCATTGGGATGAACTGCTCCTTCGTTCTTGGGCAACAATCGACGGGGAACGGGTTCTCTACCAGGAGAGCCCGGTCTCCTCGCTCAGGACGCCGCGCGATCTCGTCCGTCGCTACACCGGCACGGACATGCTGGCGGCCGGCACGCTGATGTTCTGCGGAACGCCGGGCGCGATCGGCGGCATTCGGCGGGGGACGCGGTTCGAGATGGAGCTGAAGGATCCGGTCCTTAGCCGGTCGTTGACGCATAGTTACGATGTCGACGTACTTCCAATCGTCTCCTGAACGTTTCCCTCTGGCGCTTCAGGCATGACAGCAACGCAGGAAAAATCGTACCCTTCCGCCATGGCACGGCTTGAGGCAGCGATTGAGCGTATCCACTCGCCGGAAGCGGAGAACGTCTTCACGGCCGTCTTTGCGGACAGCGCCCGGTGGGAGGCTGAGGCTGCGGATCGACGCGCTGCTGCCGGAGCGTCCCGCGGCCCGCTCGATGGTCGTATCGTTTCGGTGAAGGCGTTGTTCGACGTCGCCGGCACCGTCACGAGCTCGGGCTCGGCTGTCCTGCGCCGATTGCGACCGGCCGTTGAAGACGCCGAGGTCGTCAAGCGGTTGCGGGCTGCGGGTGCCATCGTTATCGGCAAGACGCAGATGACGGAATTCGCTTTCTCCGCGTTGGGTACGAACCCACACGACGGGATGCCGGCCAATCCTCGAGACCGCACCCGTGTTCCGGGAGGCTCTTCAGCGGGCGCTGTCGTGTCCGTCATTGGCGGCATGGCCGACATCGCCATCGGCAGCGACACCGGCGGCTCCCTGCGAATTCCGGCCGCGCTGTCGGGAGCGGTGGGCTTCAAGCCGACCAGCGGTTTCGTGCCGACCGCCGGCGCGTTCTCCCTGTCATCGAGTCTCGACACGATCGGTCCGATCGCCGCGAACGTCGCGGATTGCTTCGTGGCCGATCAGGTGCTTTCAGGTGAAGGCGCGCCGTCGCCGCTGCGGCCCGCATCCCCGGGCACGTTCCGCCTGAACATTGCCCGCGGACGCTTGTTCGATCGATGCGAACCCGAGGTACTCGCTGCGTTCGAGAAAGCCATGAAGCGGCTTCGATCCGGGGGCTTGCAGGTCAAGGAGGGGACCATCGAGGCCGCTCTCGACGATCTCGCCCAAATCGACAAGATCGGCACCTTCCCGTCGATCGAGGTCGGAGCAACGCTGCGCAGTTTAGGCGTCTCGGCGCTGGATGGGGTCGATCCTCGAACGCGCGTCCGCATCGAGGCCGGCGCCGGCATTCTCGCCACGGACTATGTGCGCATGATGCGGCTTCGACAGGCAGCGATCCGCTCGTTCGAACAGTCTTTCAGCAACAACGAGTTGTTCGTCCTGCCGACGACGCCAGTCCGAGCGCCGCTGATTTCCTCCGTTGCGGAGGATGCGGCATTCCATGAGCTCAATGGCCTCGTTCTGCGCAATCCACGCATCGCCAACTTGCTCGACTGCCCGTCGATTTCGCTGCCGTTGCCGCTCGAAGGTCTTCCCGTGGGCCTGATGCTGATTGGTCGTAGAAACGCCGACCGGCGCTTAGTGGAGATCGCAGCCAGTGTAGAAGCGCTGCTGCGAGGACATTTGCATGCTGCATAGCCATTTCGCGCGAAAGGGCCGCCAAATTTACGATCACGCGGAGAAGCTGTGGCGAGGCCGCCTGTGAAGCTGTCGCTTGCCGATTGCCAATGTATGTCCATTGGGGCCAGAAACGAGACGTTTCTGGTGCGGTGGACTGACGAATGGCAACGGAGTCTGTTAACCCGCTGATTTTGGCTGGTGGGCCCGGCAGGACTCGAACCTGCAACCAGACCGTTATGAGCGGCAGGATAGCGATCGGCTTCATTGATTTTGCTGATTATTTGTTTGAATCTGATCGCGTTCGTTGCGCTTCGGCTGGGTCATTTCTGGTGCGAAACTGGTGCGGTAACGCCTGCTCATGTTGACGAGTCGGGCCTGACATCCGCAAGGTCTCCATCGCAGGACTGTCCTCACGATGATCATCAGGCAGATCGACTTTACCCTCTCAAGGCTGAAACAGGGGTTCGATTCCCCTAGGGAGCGCCAGCAAAGTCAGGCACTTAGGTAGCCATCAGCCGCTTTCGTTGAATAATGGTTGAATAAGACGCTGGTGAACAGCGGCGAACGCTTGCGGAATCTGCTGCCGACATTCGCCAAATAGCCTCGGCGCGATGCCTAACTGTGGCTGGCGCATTCGCGAAAGAAATTCGGCACAGCCCTTCGTGTCCAGAAATATTCAACCCCCCGCTGTCGTACGCGAGAACCCTCGTGCGTTCGCATTGACGTTGTTCGTCGCGCAATCAACCTTGTAGCCGACGGCACCAAGCTCTGCCTGGCGAAGAAGGCCAAGCCGAAATACACTGGGCTCGACCTCTTGATCGAAGCGCCTTTTGGACAGCCTGCCGCATACTCGTTGGAGCCAAATCGAGGACGAACTCCGCGGCGCAGCGCAAGGCATGCCGTTCCGTGAAGTCCATGTGATCGGAAATCACAAGCCATTTGGTTTCCGCATCAAGTGAGGGGTGCGGTTGGAAGGAGGTCGAGATAGTCCGTGTCGCCGAGTGCGGCAAGATGATTGATGGTGTCAGCCACGTAAGCGGCCGTCTCGGGAGACCGTGTGGAAAGTCCGTTCTGCATGATAGTCCGCAGAGCGGGCTTTTGCCCAAGATACGTCCAACGGTCGAAATGCTGGTTTTTGACCAGAACGGACAGGACTTCTGCTGAGCGATCTGGACGTTCCGCGGAGATCTTGGCCAGCCGATCGATGACGCTAAAGCCGTCGCTCGGCGCGAATCCCGCCTCGGAAATGGCGACGGCTTGATCCATGAGCCACTCGCTGTCGATGCCTTTTCGCATAAAAAATTGTCCGAGGGTGCCGATCTCTTCCCGGAACGGCTCGGGGTCAGAAGCCGCCTTTGCGGCGGACACGCGCCGTTCCCAATACGTCAACGCGCGCGTGTGGCGACCGGCCGGAAGGCGATCGGCGGGCTGTTCAAGCTGGATACCCAAGAACCACATCGCGTGTTGGCGCGTCCGGAGCGGTGCGCGCGCCCAGAACAGCTCAAAAACATCATCGGAAAGAGCTTCGGCAATATAAAGAATGACCATGTATTCCGCAAAGCGGTCGTCAACGTGCTGCGGGTCCCGCTCGCTCGAATTCTGACCGAGCCGCTCGATCTCGACGATGACGCAATCGCGCAGATCTTCAGCTAGTTCGTTGATGGGGCCACGGTCGGCGCTCAGATGAGATAGCCAGCTCGCGTCACGGAGCACTGGGTCGTCGTTTGGAAACAGGGCGCTGAGGTGGGCGCGAAGCCAGCTCTCACCAAAAAAATAAAACCAGGTGAGATAACGGCCAATAACAGCGCGCGGTATGCGGCCATTTGGCGTTCGATCGGCCAACTCGGCCTCGAAAAGCCGAGCGATGTCGGGCCGCTTGGCGAGGGCCTCCCGCGGCGACTGTCCGATGGCGCTGTTGTCATCTTTGCTCAGCCAAAAGAGATAGAGGATGGCAAGCTCCACCGCCGTACCGCGCATCGTTGCCTGAGCGCCAAAATGCGGAAAATTGCGATAGCTCTCTTCGAAATTGTCAGTGTCGGGATCACGAGGCGCTGCCTGGTTGATGGCGAGGATCAATGCCTGAATGGCGGGTGAGTGTGCAAAGGATAGGCCTTCGGCACCTTCTCTCAGACCGTGCGCGAGCAGCTCGGCAGCGGCCTTGCGGCTCCACGACCAATCGGGGTCGTCACCCTCAAGATCGCTTGGCGTTGTGGGGGACGATCGTTCCAACACGACCCGAATGAGCGCCAGCGCGCCATCCCAATCGAGCTTGTTCTTGTTGATGGCGGCATTCACCAGTCCCTGAAGGATGTTTCGGACGTAGATCGCCGGGAGCCCTGCGAACGCGATAGCGCTACCCGAATAAGCCGCAGGATTGCCAAAGGCTGCGCCACGCAGATCTTGCGCCAAGGCGGTTGCCGTCGCGCGCGTATCTGTAGTGGACGGACGCCACGTGGTAAGGAAGGCGACGATGTCCTCAACCTGCGCGTTGGCGAGATCGGGCGTCGTGGCGGGGCGCTGCGGCTCTTCAAAGATACGGTTGCGCCAAGCCTCGGGGTCACCGAGCGCATCGAGGACACGCCGTCTTTCCGCAGGCAGAACCGCGCGCCATGACCACAACAATTCCCGGATGACGGAAGTCTCAAAGGACGCGACCTCGTCCGCAGAGGGGAGTCTCTTCTCGTGCTCTTCAAACCTTTGCTTCCATCTTTCCCGGAGTTGGCCGGGAACGGCGTCGACGTAGGTGAGGATTTGCTGCTGTGTGGGCGCAGGCAGCGACGGGAACCATGCCAGAGCTAGTTCGGCATATTCCTTTCGGCACCACGAACCTTCGATCAATGCGTGGTCCGTGAGCAGGGATTGAGCCTGGACCGGATCGCCAGCCGGGTTGAGGGAAAGAATATGCAATGCAATCCGGACGAATATTTTGGGAGAATGACTGCGGATCGTTGCAATGAGCCTCCCGATACAAGACGGATCAGCCGCGAGCGCGAGCTTGGCTGCATCAACAATCTCACCCACGAGCGCGTCGAGGACATCGTGCTTTATTCCGTGTTCCGATATCTCGCCGGACAGATAGTAGGTGTAGTCGTGCGGTGGATCGTCTGTGATGCGACGGCTGACCCGAACGGCCTGATCCAAAAGGTCGCAGAGAAGGTCGACCGTTTGCGGCCCGGCGACGGGCGCCAAGGCTTTCACCGCTCCAGGCAAAAAATGCTCGTACATATGGCGACCAAAGAGGGTGGCCGGTCGGCCATCCTCTTCGAACACCCTGAAGAGGGAACGCGTGACGCGCAACGCCGCATCGATTTGGTGGTCTGCGGCGAGATTGCGCAGCAGCCGGTGTGGCCCGTCGCCCATGACGATGAAACGACCACCGCCGCTGAGCCACGCCTCAGTCAGATCGACTAACGGCACGGCCTCGTCGGCCGGAAGGGCGGCGAGTATGTCCATGCCGCTTTGGAGCACTTGCGGATGCTTCGATGTACTGACGGCACACAAGGCCTCGGCGACCAAACGTCTCGCGGTGGGATCGTCCGAACTTGCCATGCGCTGCAAGTACCGTCCCGCGGGCCAACGACTAAGCGGTACGCTATCAGTTGTGCCGTCTTCCAATTCCGATGACGGAGCCGCCAGAAGGTTCAGGCGGGCGAGGTGCGGAAGCCAGGTGGGTGATTGCAATCGATTAAAAAAATGCCAAAGCAACGGCAGCGCAGCAGGGATCTCTTTCGAAAAGTCCTTGGCTGCCTTGGCGGAGTTCGGCGCCGCGACCAATTCTTCTATGCGCTTCATGAAGGCCGCATATCGACCCTGAAGGGCAATCATTAGGCCGCGCATAACGGTATCAAGGGGAATTTGCCAGTCCTGCCGGAAGCTCTCATCAACCGCAAGCGCGCCATAAAATGTACGGCCGTGAGCCTTGCCATGCGCGCCGGTCAATTTCTTCCAGGCGCGCGCAATGTCGCCGTCCGGCGCAAGACCAAGGCGCTTCACGATGGCGTCGATTTGCTCGGCATGACTTAATCGCGGCGCAAGCGCCTTCGCGATTGCATCGTCGATTTGGACCTTGGAAAAGCCAAGAGCATCAAGTTGGCTCCTTGTTTCCTCGAGTTTCGCGAGAGCTTCGGGCGAAGGCGTCAATGTTGCCTCCATCGGTGCGGCGAGCGTTTGTCGCACGATGGATTCCAGTTCACGCAAGGCATGGCCGGCTATCGGACTCGACACGCGGAGCCCGCAGTCACCCGCGGCCAGCCGGCAGAAATCCACGTAGCGATCGGCGATTTGCGAACCAAGAAGCCGCCGGATTAGGTCTGTGGTGTTACGCTGCTCGAGCGAAAGATCAAACGGCTTTGTTGGCTCTTCCATCAACGTCTCAATAACATGGTCTCAAGTTCACGCTGGCTGTCCACAATGAGCGTGCATGAAAGGCTCGGCCCGGCAATCGCAATAAGAGAGCCTCACTGTGGATAGGACTGCTCGAGCTCCTGCCTTTCCTGCAAGGTCAGGGTCTTTGGATCGCGGTTCTGATATTTCTGTACGATAGCTTGATTGACGATTTCCTTGCTCCGGCGCTGGTAATCCACAGGATCGTACCGTTTTCCAGAGCGCAGCATGATAATGAGGTCGTCAATTTTCTTTTGCACCTCTACCAGTCTTTCCAGGTTCTGGTTCGGCCCTTGCGTGCGCTGGTAGAGCATCAATCCCAGGAGGATCGTGGAGATCGTCGCGCCGCTCCACGCCGCAATCTTTTCAAAGGATTGCGATATCAAGACCCACAACGCTCCCGAAGTCAGGACGGTTAGTACGAGGATAACGATCTCAATTTGCCGATTTTGGCGCGCTGTCCTAGAAATAGCCTGCCGCATATCGCGACTCCAAGGTCATAGAGTTGATCGCTTCCTCACGGGTAGGCGCAAAGTTATTGTCTACGGTCACGGATCAGCTCCCTGTCAGGCCGTCACGATCTCTTGCACGTGTGCTCTATTTTTTTGCTAGTTTTGCGAAGGCAGCCACGCGCTCGGCACTTTCCCGGCTCTTGGTGCCATCGTTCTCGATGATATATAGTTGCACGGTGGGCGCCCCTCCCGCGCGTCTCGCTCGACGAAAGCGTTGGCATAGACGTAGGCATTCATGCCGATGGCGACGGAATGAATCTCGCATACGGTATCGTCCGCGTTCAGGGTCGTTACGCGGGTGCTCCAGATGATTTTGTTGATGATCTCACTAGCGATCGGCACGAGCGCATCGCACAGTGGCAGTGTTCGCTGCTCGGAAAATTCATAGCGGATCTTGACGCCTTCCGCGTGCCATTCGTTCGACCAGGCGATGAGGTCGTCAGCATTGGGTGTTTCAAGCTTCAAGCCATTGGCTTTTGCCGCCGCATAGAGCTGTTGAGGTCGTGGCCGAATGACTTCCCCTTCAAATGCCTTTTCGGTGAACCCGCGCGCAATTAGAAAAGCCTTCAGCGCGAGTTCGATTGCGTGAAAAGTGATGATGTAGTTCCCGGTTCGACTAGAGGCGAATTTGTCTTTGAGCAGCAAGCGGGCATCGGCGAGGAGTTCACTGCTTCCGATTTTGTAAGCCATGGCCAGCCCCTGTCCGGTCGGGTCATCGAGGCCGATCGGCGTCAAACGGGTGGCGGACGACGCCGTAGCTCGGAAGGCAGTTGTCATGAGAGCGACGCTTAACTCCTGGTTTACCTATAGAGATGAGGCGCAAAGGCGGAAGTTTCCAGTCACGCGGGAACAAATAAATAGGTCAATGATTTCAACGGCCAAGCGAAGGCCCGTACCCGTTGGAAAAGGTGCTGGGCAAGACGATTGGCGTCCCGCTTTTTCAGGAGCAGCGATGCGGGTCGCGATCGAGTGCGCCGGCTTCGCGCCCGGCGAGGCCGATCTTCCGCAAGTCGATGGCGACCTTCAAGCACACCGGCGGCGTTTCGTCCTTCAAGGCCGAGCTCGTCGACGGCATCCTGGACGGGGCCTTTCAGTTCATTCGAGTCGGCATGACGGCCTATGACAAGCGCCTCGCCGGTCAGTAGAAGCTCCCGAGCGCGATCCGAAAGACTACGGCCCTGTTCTGGTCTAGACGAGCGGAGCTTTCGCCATCAAGTTAGGAGCGGCCGAATCTAGAATCGCAAACAATGGCATACGACTTTCAACAATTGTCGCCGCACGACCTTGAAACGCTCGTCAGAGATCTTCTCCAGGCCGAGTGGGGCGTTGTCTTAGAGAGCTTCAAGACAGGCCGCGACGGCGGCGTTGACCTGCGCTTTGGTCGTGGGACCCACAACGTGGTGGTCCAGGTCAAGCACTATGTAAAGACCGGATTGCCCGGGCTGCTACGCGAGTTGAAGGCGGAGGTCCCTAAGGTCAAAAAGCTACGGCCTACCCGTTACATTGTAGCGACCTCCGTTCCGCTCTCGCCCGACAACAAGCAGGCGATCGCTCAAGTCTTCGGCGGTGAGCTGGCGGTCGCCGACGTGCTCGGTCAGGACGAGCTAAACAATCTGCTTGGCCGACACTCGAACGTCGAGCAAAAGCATTACAAGCTATGGCTCGCCAGCCGCGCCGTTCTTGATCGCGTGCTACACAGTGACATACGAACGCAGACCGAGTTTCAGGTCGAGAAGGTACACTCTACCATCCGCCGCAACGTCCGGAGTGACGCCTATCCCAGGGCGCTCGATATCCTAAATCAGAATCGGGTTGTAATCATCTCGGGCGCCCCTGGCGTAGGCAAGACAACCCTGGCCAATATGCTGCTCTACGCACATTTGGAGCGGGGCTGGGAACCGGTGATCATCCGACGCGACCTTGCCGAAGGCCAGAGGCTCTTCCAGCGCGGCAAGCCCCAGATATTCTATTTCGACGACTTCATGGGGGCAACCTTCCTTGGTATCGCGCATCGGGCCTGTTGCGCAACGAAGATCGCGCAATTGCGGATTTCATCGAGATGGTCAGGGCCTCGCCGAACGCCCGCCTGATCCTGACCACCCGCGAGCACATTTTCGGACAGGCCCTCGGCGCCTCTGAGCGACTGCGTCAAGCGGGCCTCGACGGCAGCAAAATCCTCCTGCGAATCGGAGATTACAGCCTCCGGCAGAAAGCGCAGATTCTCTACAATCACCTTTACTTCAGCGATCTGCCCGACACCTACAAAGGTGCCTTGTTGGCTTCCGACTTCTATCTCGAGATCGTCAAGCATCCGAAGTTCAACCCGCGTCTCATTGAATGGCTATCGAGCTTCAGCCGTATTAGCTCGATCCCGGCGAGCCGCTATCGCGACTTCGTCCGCGATCTCCTCAGAGACCCCTCTGAGGTATGGATGCACGCATACGAACAGCAGCTCAGCGACGCTGGCCGCTCCCTGCTGCTCGCGGTCTACAGCCTCGGCGGCAAGGCCGAGGGAGTGGTTCTCCAGCCGGCCTTCAAGAAGCTCCATGAAGTCCGCGCCACGCGTTGGGGCTTGCCGCGCCGGCCGGAGGATTGGGCGACGGCCATGGCCGAACTCGCAAATGCCTTTGTACGGCCAACGGGCAAAAGCGCCTTTGAGGTTCTAGACCCCTCGGTGATCGACTTGGTCAACGCCGTTGTCCGCAAGGCGCCGGAGAACGCTGTTGACCTCGTGCTGGGCGCGATCGATTTCAGCCAAATCAAACGAGTGTGGGAGGTCGGCAAGATAGGCGTCGCAGGCGTAAGAACAGCTCTGGTCCAACACGGGGCTCCCATTGCATCCGCCATCGAGAACTGCGTCTTGAGGACACACCGGTTGGTCGCCCACCAAGATGGGGTCGCCTTGATAGAATGGACGGAAGAGGCACGCGTCGCCGAAATTCTGTCCTTCGCCGACGTGATGAAAACCCAAAACATGCTCGACGTCGCCAAGCGACTAGCCGACGCAATGCTCGCTGCGTGGCTCGAGCGCGGTATCATGATCAACGACGGCGTCGACGCCTTGCGCGCTCTTGAAGGTACCTCCTGGGCGCCCCTCAAATTTCCCGCGCTGGAGCGCCAGCTTTCCGAGCGACTGGTGGAGGAGGCACAGATTGGCTGCCGCTCGGACGAGCTTCGCGAAATCGTGAGTGTGCTTGACCTCGAAGGCCCAGCGAATGCGCAGAGGCTGGCCGCGCTGCAGGCCGCCTTCGAGAATTCGAGGTATCAAATCGCGTCGGCGATCGACGAGTGCCGCAGAGACGGTGATTTCAAGGGCGTCCGAGACGACTACGAGCTATTCGCCTCGACCCTGGGTGTGGACATTAGCGAAGAGCTTGAAAGGCTGGATGCGGCCCATTCCGAGTACTCAGACTACGAGGAACAGCGCGCCGATCAGATGATGGACGAATATAGAGAGCGCCAACACGAAGCCCGCGCGTCCGAGGACAACGTTCGTGACATGTTTGGCTCGCTCCGCAGCGGTCCCGGCGAGTAGACTCGGCGGGCCGGTGCCGGTATAGGCGGAAGAATCGGTGATCCGCAGGAGGGCAAGTTGTCTGGGGCAAATGCGGTACTTGATCCGATAGCCGCTGCGGCGCCCGAACCGCTGTGCTGGATCTGCAAAGCGAACAAGGCCGCCTCTGGCGAGCACAAGACGAAACGCAGCGACCTTCTGGCCGTCCTGGGGAAACCGTCGCAGGAGGAGCCTTTCTTTTACCACGATCTGCACAAGCGGAATCGACCGGTCGGAAGCCTCGACGCGAAGATCCTCAAGAACCCGGTGCGCATCTGCTCACATTGCAACAATGCCCGCACGCAGCCTCATGATTTCGCCTGGGAGGCCATGTCGGACCGGCTGCGGTCGCGTCGGCTGAAGGTCGGACGGTGGGTCCGTTGCGAACGCATCTTCGGCTATTCGACGAAGCGCCAGATGATCAATGTCCATCTGTTCTTCCTGAAGCTCACCGGCTGCATGATCGCCGAGGCCAAGGCGAACGGTCACGACGTGCCGATCCCGCTCGATCCGTTTTCCGATGCGATCATGTCGGGCCGGCCGCACCCCGAGGTCCATCTGCAGTTTGGGCGCCACGATGGCGGCATTGGCAGGTCGGATCTACATGTGTGGAAGACCGATCCAGGTGCCAGCATCCTCGGCGGCTGGCTCTATCAGTTGGACACGATAGCCGTGAGCGTCATTTACGCACAGGAAGGCAGGTTCGAGCACCGGCGAGACCTCTGGCATCCTTATTCTTGGACGAGCCGGAAGCGGTTTCAGATCGCCGATTTCATGTATGGGAAGCGGGACGAAGCCGAGCTCGCCGAGGAGCCCGGCGCGCAAGCCGCCGCGGTGGCTCCGGCCTAGCCGGTCCGCTTCAAGGGAAACAGTCCGTAGCGTCCGGAATCCGGATTTGCCGTGAACGTCTCGATCGGCATTGGCTTGGCGACGTCGGACGGCGGGTCCTCGTTCTCGATGACGATGAATTGCCCGATATCTTTCAGGCTAGCGAGGTGATCGTAGAAGCGCGTCGCCAGGCCGGTCCGCTGAAGCTCGACTTCGTCGGCGGACAACTCGCCGTACTTGCTCCCCAGCGGTTCGCGATAGGTGAGCAGGGGCGTGTCGAGCACGATTAATCCAGGGTGCGGCAGATTCCGCTCACCGCAATAGAGCAGCAACGCGACGTTGACCGCCGCATGCAGGATGGCCTTCACGCCCTTGCCGCTGTCGGCGCGTTCCTTGCCGCCGATGGTGACGTCGCTGGTCGCGAGATCGAACTGCGCCTCGGACGCGCGGGGAGTGCGCCCTTTTCCGCCGTCGCTGCTTTCGCGGTGCCATGCGGCTGAAATAAAATCTGACTGCGCCGTACAAGGGATGGGCGAGAACTCGAACACCAACTCGCCGGAGGAATCGATATGTATGACGGCCGAAGCTTCAACCGCATCCGCTCCCAACGAGAATGGGCCGGAAAACAACTTCGGCTCTTCAAGAGCGTTTTTTTTCTTGGGGGACGGCGCTGGCATTTAACGATGCAATTGCTGAACAGAGCTGCCGGTCAAGGTTTGATTAATGGGTGGGGCGTTTCCATGACGGGGTTCTGGGCGACTTTTCAAGTTGTCTGGCTGACACCTGACTTTAGAATCTAATGTGTCCCTAGCCGGGGGCACTCGCCTTCGGGGCAGGCCGTCATTGGCATGCCGGCGTCGCTATGACTGCCCCTCGTCGGGTGCCCATTTAACCGGTCTCGGGACTGCACTCGTACAGCGTGCGCCTTCGGCGTCGTTATCACTCACACTGCCCGGGTGCCTCTTTCAGGCAGGTCAGCTTTTTAGGGCGTTGTCGTCGACTATTCCTTCGAGCCATGGGATCCATGCGTCTATTCTGCGAACCGCCTCGACAAAACCTCCGTGCCAAATGGCGACTTTGTGAACGCTCGACACCTCAAAGCCGCCGCGCGCTACGAGTTCATCGATATGGGGCGGCGATGCATGACCCGGTTCATGGAAGCCCGTGGGCGCGTGAAGTGAAATATTGACGTTTCTTCCCCACTCGTCGTTGCGAAACTCCATTGGATCGGCGTTGCGCGAATAGGTCAGGATTAATGCTGGCGGCCTTTCGCCAGGTTGCCGCATCCGGTTCAACAGCGCACGGTTTACATGAACATCGCCAAATCCGTAGCCACCAATCAGGATCGCATCGGCCTCATAGACACGCCGGATCAGCGCGGCATAAAAGGACTGAAACGGTTCGACCAGTAGCTGGTCAAGCTTGAACCCGCCCGCGATGAGGCTGGTTTTGGGAAAAGATCGGTTGTCAGATCGGCGATCGGTGGCATTGCCTTGATGGCCATCGAAGAAAGTTCCGGACAGATCCTCTTGCCAGCAAACGTCGTCTCCAAACGGGTGTACGAGCGAGTGGTGAACACTTCCATGCAGGTGATAGGCGAAACCCCACTCCGTGCGTTGATGAATCGCATTCGGAGCAAACACACCATCGCGGCTGAAACCGGCAAATGCCTCGGGCCAGGCCGTGAGGAGGGCGGTATCATAATTTAGGTTGAAGGCGCCGACATCGAATGTTGCCCTGAGCCGGTCGAAGAGCGCCTTGTACTGAGGGAAGCCGCCTTCTGCTGTTATGCGTGCAGAATCACATTGGGCCCGCATATGCCCGGCCAACTTCTTTAAGAGATAAGTGACTTGATCCGTCACACTCACCGTAGCCGCGTACGGCCCGGACCCAAACGACATTCCGAGGGGCTGCCCATCCGGTGAAATGAGCTGGCGAAGGGCATGACCGAAGGGTGAGGGCTCCATCCAGTGCGCGAGGCCAATCATTTCGCCAAGGACTTTCTCGAAATTCGGTGTCGGTCGGATGCTGGCTGTCGATGCGCCATAGTAAGAGGCAACCGCATCCCACGTCTTGCTGTAGTAGTTGTCCAGCCTTTGCTCCCGCGCCCACTCGTCGCTCCAGCCGGCCATAAGGGAATCAATTGCTGCCACCGATGGCATGCCAACGGGGATGGAACTTCCCGCGCCGAGGATAACCAGGAGCTTCTTCATGCGTCTTCCATAAAAGTCCTAGCCACTCGCGCGCAGCCCTTGGTTATGGGGAGCTTCTTCGATTTCTTTGATTGCCTGCATCGCTGATCGGCCAAAGTCGGGGTGCATCGACCAGAGACGAAGCACCCGGATGTCGCGGGCGTCGCCGAAGCGACCCACATTAGACAATGCATGCTCGATGACGTCGTTGATTTGGAAGTAGCTAAAATAGCCTGCTTGTATTGTCGGCTTTTCCAATGCCGCACGGCAGATGGCGGCGACCTCATCTGGAAAAACGTGCCCGAACGAGGTGATGACCGGCTCCGACCCCGGAAGCCGGTTCGCGCTCTCCGAAAACATCATATCCGACCGCGAGAATTCTGCCATGACTGCTGCCGCGACGCCTGATTCGTGGCGTGACAAGATCAAGAGCGGCGAACCGCATTTTAGTTTTCGCTCGGTTAGCGGCAGATCATCACGATTGAGCCAATAGAGGATGTCGCCGCATGCCAGCAACGCCGCGGCCGCCGCTGAAGGAATTTCCGTTGGTCGCTCGGGCAGGGGGCACCGGAGCCGGGCGAGGGCGGCATGCGCCATCTCAAAATCGCGAATGGCGTCGCCGACCATAACCTGTTTGGTCGCGGGCAACACCGTCCAGCGTGCAAGCAGCGGAGCGACCGTTGAATCGGAATGTGAGGCCAGTTCAGCAATCATCGAAGGCACGAACATCGGTTCATTTTCGGTACTTTGCGCCACCATCCTCAACAAGGCTTTGCGGTCGGCAGGCGAAAGATCATTCCATGCTTCGCAAAAAGCGCTGTCATAAGGATGATCAAACTGACAGTTCCAAAGGCCAACTGCCATGTCCCACATCAAGGGGTTGTTTTGATCCGCCAATGCCTCGGCCATATTCGCCTTAACGGTCGAAAGATGTTTGGCCTGGTCTTCGTCGACCGCACCGAGATATTTTAGGGCGTCGATGACTGACGTTGAAATTAGTACATTCTGCGCGGGCAACAGTGCCTCGACCGCCGCGATCAAAGCTAGCCGCTCATCCTCGGTGATCGAATGGCCGCTAAAGGCGGCTGCATGCATCAGGTCAAGGCGCAAATGGTAAGCTGCAATGGGCCAGTATCGGTTGAGGACACTTGGCAACACCGTGGCAATGGACGGACCGGCCCGATCGGTATACTTGTTCAGCCCGATCAGCAAGCCAACCTGACCGGGCGTCAGAGTCTCTGAAGACAGCCGTTCGAGAAGTTTTGCCTCAGCCGGCAGTCGCGGGGAATCATAGAGACTGCCATTGTGCACCGGCCCGCAAATTTGCTGTAGGGCCGATGGATGCCAGCCCGCCCGGACGTAGCAGGCCGCATATAGCCCGCTTCGTAATGCAACGCTCTTTTCCTTGGCCTCGTCCCGGAGACGGTGATATTCCTCCACTAGGCGACGATCCATTTTCGCCACCAGCTCGAGTATTTCATCGAGCCGACGGCCAGCGGCGAGTTCACGTGGCAGCGCCGCCAAAATGGCACGGTCTTGAGGGGACCATTCCAGCAACAACTCCGGCTTGGGCCGAATACCCAGGAAGGCTTCTTTATTGATTTCAAAGTGCAGCCCATCGATTTCTTGGCTCACGCGCGCCAAGACTTCGTCACAACGTAGGTTTGCCCAGCGCTGGGCATCAGCCCCACATTGTCCCCTCATGCATGCCCGGATGGCCGACCCATCCGATAACGCGGCTAGGACATGCTGCCGCATTGATCCGTCGTCGATCGCGCCCAAGACCAGCGGGGCGATGTCGATATGTTGCGGCAAGCGCAGGGCCGCGAGCACGGCTTCAGGATCACCGTTGGCGCGCCTGACGATGGCTTCCGCCGCAAAAACGTTCCGGAACATTTCGTGGCTAAAGCTCACGCGGTCGCCGCGCGTTTGCAGGACGTTCGCAGCGCGTAGTGTTTGGAGCAGCGCACCCGAAACACCTTCGCGATCAGACAGCCGGTCAAGTTCCCGCACAGAAAGACCGAAGCTGACGTGATCTGTCATCATCCCGGCGATGCGGGATAATGCCCGAATGCCATCTGAGGCGGCTTGACCCAGCCGTTCCCGCACATAGGCGTCGAACAGGCCGTACCGGCTGGCGCCAGTTGGTAATTGCCGTCCAAGCTGCCCGACCATTTTCGCTTCGAGGCCACTTGCCACGGTATCGAGCAACGGTTCCAAGACGTCATCACCAATGCCCGCCGCATGCTGCCGTGCGATGGCCAGCTTGGCTTTCTTGTCAGGCTGCTGCACGGCATAGATGCACGCGGGCAGAAGGTCGTCGCGTTCAAGTGGGGTTTGGCTCGACAAAACGGCTTGCGCATCATACCGCTTCACAGCGGCTGCCATGCTACGCGTCAGGCGTTGGCGTTCAGCTGGTGTACACTCGTTATACCCATCCACGACGAACACGAGCTGACGCTCAAGGCGGCGCGCGGCGGAAACTATAGCTTTCGCCGAATGGGCTCCCAGCAGGGTTGCTTCACGGTTCGCCACGTCGCCCAGCTTGCCCTCGAAATCCTTGGCGGGGAGAATGATCGGCACAGATCCTCGCGCCAACGCCGCTAGAGCTATTTTGGAAGAAAGCATGCTCTTGCCGCAGCCCGATGGCCCGATCAGCAAAACGCTGTTTTCAGCCGCCGAGCGTTCCAGGACGATGTCGGAAGACACCAACTCGCTTTCGCATCGGCAGGAGACCGGGACCAGTTCGGAAGCTGGGCCACCGTAAGTATCCGTAAATGCTTCTCCATAGGCGTTCAGCAGCATTTCGGCGTCCAGCAGGCTTTGGCTTAGCGCTGCCTCAACGGACGACACCGGGATCAAACGATGATGCGCTGCGAAGGCACGCCACTGAGCCAGTGACCAGCCCTGCCGTTTAACCGCTTGGATCAAAGCTGGCAGTTCATCGATGCCAGCAACCATAACCTTGAAATCGCTAGGTGGGATCGATGGGCTGGCCGGAATATCCGGCGTGAACACCAGCGCGGCGTCGGGGTAGGGCACAGCACGGCCAACGAAATCCGCCATCGCATCCCGTACCGCGTGCTTCTCATCGATGGTTTGCTGATAGGCGTTGGGAATTTGCTTCCATCGGCCCGAGGCGAGGCGAAGTTCCCACGAGCCGTTCTCGCCGCCGCGTACTATGGATGTGAAAGCCTTGGCTTCGACAACCAGGACGCCTTGGTCAACCGCGATGACAAGGTCAACCTGACGCGTTTTGAGATTCACGTTGGCAATAATGACGGCGGAAATTCCGCGCGCCGTCAGGAATTCTACGGTGCGCGCGAGGGCCACCCGCTCAGAAGCGTGCTCAACGGGAGCGCCAATAAAAATCTCAATGGAGGCCATTTCGGCTCTTTAAAGCGGCAAAAGAAAACGTCGGATGGCTTGACGGCGGGATTATGAACGAAAAACCGGGGTAACACCCGCCAAAGATTTAGGGAGGTTCAGCAGCCGATCAATGGGTTTCGCGCTCTGCGACCGGCAGCGGGTCAAACCGGGTCAGAGCACGGCGGCCGATCGCACGACTGGAATGGTGCTCGAATAGCCCTCAGCGTTGAGCAGGGATCTAACCCGGTCTTCAGCTCCCGTCGGCGCGTGCGGTCCGATGAGAATTTCAGCGATGGCCCCCCAACCCTTGAGCGGCATCTCGTGCTCGACGTAATTGCGCCCGTTGAACGTCTGGCGATAGCGATCGAATTTCGCGCGCACATTCAGGATGACGCCGCGCGTTTTGCGTTCGTCGGCGAAGCTCTGCTCCTTGGCCGTGAGGCAATTCCAGATCAGCTGTGATGCCAGCAATTCGCGCGCCATCGTCGCGAGGTAATGGCTGCATGGCGCTTGCCGCACCAATTCAGGCTGTGCATTGCCGATGCGGCTGGTGATTTCGGCTGCGCTGGCAATGGCAAGACGATGCCGGGCAGCCGTGGCCGCGTTGCCATAGATCACGCGTCCCATATGAAGGTTCTTGTTGGCCTCGTCATACAGCTCGTCGCGGTCTGGCTGGAACAGAGACGGGGCGAACCCGATCGCATAACCGCGCCCCCCGTCGCCATATTGCTGCCATTGAGGCGGGTGGTCACGATGGCTGCTGAGGCTGAGAAGGTAGAATTCAAAGGGGCTGGCGAGGCCGCTGGTCTCGATCATGTCGTCGACGCAGGCACAGAAATTATCCATCAAGAAATCGTTGGTCTGGCCGACTTCCCGTAGCACCTGCCGGGCGACGCCAAGCGCATACTCGAATTCCCGCTTGTCGCTCTGCTGCAAATGGCTGAAGAACCATGGCCGCTGGCCGGTGAGGATGCCGCGCAGGCCTTCCTCGCGTGTGAAGTGGTACAACGGGCTGACGGGCGTACTCTCGTTCTGCTCGATCAGCATCCTTTCCCGCGACCAGGCGGTAAACAGCCGCGGCGCCTCCAGCAACGCTGGCGGCAGAGACAGATCGTCAATCGAGGGGGCTCGGCTGCTCATCCCCTTGATACTAGTCACGCGATAACGGGTTTCAAGGAGAGGCCGGGGGTCCAATGGCCGATAGTCTATCAGGCTGAAGCATCGCCGGGTGCCGCGTCACGCTTCTGTGCAAGCGAAATCAGGCCATCAAACCCTTCGGCCAGCTGCCTGTTCGTCAATTCGCGGTCGAACAACCCGTGCGATTCAAACAGACCCAATCCCCAACAGATCACCTGTTCGATCCGCTGCAGGCAGGCTGGGGCGAAGGCGGCCACTTCCGGATCGAAGGGCGAAAGCGAACCATGAGCCAGCCGGGACCGCATCACGTAGGCTTCTGCAAGTTCGCTTTCCAACTCTTCAAACGTCTTAGTGCCTGTCGGTTCATACCGGATCGCCGCACTCCGCTGGCTGACCGTCTTCTTGATGTCGTCATGCTCCGAGGTCATCACCAGCCGTTCGAGCGCCGTTACCGCCTTGATGATTTGCGCAGCCGGCGACGCTTCGCGAACCGCGTCGCCGAACCATGCAGCCGAATCCAGCAGGCGTGATCCCAGTGTCCGCTTGATGGCCGGGTTGACGACCGTTTCCAGCGCTTTATTGGCGGCTCGAAGCAGCACCGCCATGTCCTCGCCTTCGAGAAACGTCCCCCAGTCATCCTGGAAGCTCACCGCCGAGGTGGAATCCCAGGAGCATGAGACGTACAGGCCAAATTTCTCGTCGAGCGACATATGCGCCCGGCGGTCGGTTTCGAGGCGCGGCCCGCCGATATCCATGCGGCGCGTATGAAACGAACCGAACAGGATGTGCACGAGGTTGACAGCCCCCGTCACCGCCATCCGGGCGCGCTCCAGCGAGGTGCCACCGTCGCAATTCAGTATCTTGACCTCGCCGACCCAGGTGAAGCCGTCATAGTAGTGCCGCGCATTGGCAAGCAATTGCGCATCATGTTCCTTCTGCCAATCCTCACCGTCTTGCCGCCCGTATGACTCAAAATGCGAAGCCATCAGCTCGTTGAAGCGTTCGCGGGCGTGGAACGTAACCGGCCCGATAGCGAAGCTGGTCGGGCCCTTGCTGTACATCAGCCGGCACGAGACGTAGTGCGTGCGATCCATCCGGGCTCGTTTGGCTTCCTTGACGGCCGACGAAAGAGCCCGTTCTGCCTGCTGTTCATCAATATCGCGGCCCTCGGTCAAAAAGCGTTGGACGAGAATTTTGCCGAGCGCCTTGTGCACCGGCTCGATTTCGATGGTGCCCAGAGCGCCACTGTATTTCACCGCCTGTTCGGCTAGCCGCCAGAGCCGCTGGTTGGCCGCGCGCCCGCACATCAGTGGTCCTCTGCCATCCGGGCCAGGTAGATCGCCCCACATATCCTCTTTCGGCAGGTCCTTCAGACTGGCGGGCTTATTTTTGACGGCGTCCGAGATCGCGTTTTGAATCCGCACGCATTCGGCGAAGACAAACTCGATATCGGTCACCCATCCGGCATTTCGATTCGCGGGCATCGGACAATTAGATACGAAAAAGCCTTCTCAAGGCAATTTTGGTGGGGGAGTTTTTGGAGCGTCCGGCTTCGCCAAAATGGCGCAGCACCGCAGCGCCCCGCTCACCTCTATTGTAGGCGACCACCTAGCCGCGCAGACCCGGCAGGACGAAAGCCGTGATTAGGGCCAAGTCCGACACGGGCGAAACCGAGCGCGATGTTTTGGCAGGTGGCATCAACAGCGTGGCCGGCCCCGAGGAAAGCGATGTCCCGCTTCGCAAGCGCAAATAGCCAGTGTAGCCGGACTGTTAAATTACGACGATTATAGCGTGAATTTAGCTCGTCTGCATGCGAAAGTGGGACGTTCGCCAACAGAGTGAGTGCGCGGGGGATCGAATGCAGCTAAGCCGTATTGTCATCAAGAATTATCGATCGCTCAAATTCATCGACGCCCAGGTCGCGGAGCGTACTACCTGTGTTGTCGGGGAAAATAACACTGGAAAGTCGAACCTCATTCAGGCTTTGCGCTTGTGCCTCGACGTGAACCTGTCGTCTGCATACCGCGCCCTCGTGAAAGACGACGTACACTGTGATGTTGACCAACGCCTACCGTTTCAGGTGTTGATCGGCGTGGAGTTCACAGGTTTTGAGGGCCGCGACAATGAAGAGGCCATGTTGCATGGAACGCAGATTGGACAGGATCGAGCGCGCCTTTTCTATCGCTTCAGGCCGAAGCGGGCCGTGCGGGAAGCTATCAGCCTGAGGACGCGGCAGCCCAACACGCTCACCTTGGCGGACTACGCATGGGAGTTGGTCGGTGGCGGCAATCCAGCAGTCGAGTTAAGACAGATCGAATGGGACACGGAGAACGATGCGCTTGGCGCCACGACCGTGAGCCTTCAATACTTGCAGTCGTTTCTGGTCGTCTATCTTCATGCTCTACGCGACGTCGAAAACGATTTACGCCAGCCACGGCAATCCCCGTTGGCCAGATTGATCGATGCTAGCGCGATCAGCGAGAACGAGCAGGCAGCTCTCATCGACGCAATCCAGGCAGCGAACGATACCATCGAGGGTTCGCCCACTGTCCAAGCGATTTCGGGGGCGATTGATACGGCTCTCAAGGAGGTCACTGGGCCGGCTTTCAGCCTCGATGTGGAATTGGGCCTATCCGCGCCATCGTTTCAATCCATTGTACGAAATCTGAATGTGCTCTTGAGCAGCGCCGCCATGCAGCGGTTCGAGCCCCGACGCAACGGTCTCGGTCTCAACAATGTCCTCTACATATCAATTCTGATAGAGTATTTCCGTAAGCGGGCTGCGATTGGCCGTTCTGCCGGTGAGCTAATCTTGATCGAAGAGCCGGAGGCGCATCTACACCCTCAGCTTCAGCTCACGCTTCTTGAAGCGCTGCGCGCTTTGCCATTCCAATCCCTTTTGACGACTCACAGCCCGAATATCGCGTCCAAGGCGGCGCTGGACTCGTTCATCCTTTTGACTAACACGGGCGCGACGGCCCCGTTTGCCGGCACGATCGCTGCAAATGCCGATCTTGCGGACGAAGATGTTGCAGATCTCGAACGCTATCTCGATGCCACAAAATCAAGCCTACTTTTTGCGCGCAAAGTTATGCTTGTCGAAGGTGCGGCCGAAGTCTTGTTGATACCGCCGCTCGTGAAGGCAATTCTAGGCGTCGACCTGGAGCGCGAGGGCATTTCAGTCATAGCCATTCATGGCGTTCATTTCGATGTGTTCGCCAAGCTCTTCAGTGCCGGCTGCCTGCCGAAAAAATGCGCCATCGTCGCGGATGCCGATCTGGACCCCGCTGAAGCCAATGAACTTGCTGACGCAGGCGCAGAGGCGGACGCTGCTGACGAGAACGACGATCAACCCATCAGGCCGGACTTGGCCGCTCTGGAAAATGCCTACGTGAAGGTCTTTCTCGGCGATACGACCTTCGAGCGTGAAGTCACGACCGACGGTAATCTCGCCATGCTCGAAACCGCAACGCGAGCGCTAGGTGCACCCCGTATCGCTCAAAAAATATCTGACGCGGACTTTCTGGGGGTCGACGACGAGTTAAAGGACGCTGTCCTGCGGACAGCGAAGCGGTTCGGAAAAGGCCGGTTCGCGCAAGTCGCGGCTCGGCACGTCGCGCAAGCAACCGAGCTTCCTAGTTATATCGCAGATGCAGTTGAATGGTTACGTGCCCAATGAGCCTAACGGCGGAACAACGCAACGCTGTCGCGTGCGAAGACAACATCCTGCTTACGGCGTGTCCCGGCAGTGGAAAGACACGGACGATCACGGCACGTCTCGCGCAGGAGATCGAAAAGCTGCGGGGAAGCCCGCAAGCGGTCGCTTGCATCACTTACACCAACGCTGCCGTTCAGGAAATTGAGCAGCGGCTGGCCGCGCACCTGCTTGATGGCGACGAACAACACTTCGTCGTTTCAACGATCCATTCGTTCTGCCTGAGCGAAGTGTTGCGCCCATTTGCGTGGCTGGTGCCGGGCTTTGCCGGTTCTATCCGGGTGCTCACCCGTGATCGCCCAGAATTTGAAGAAATCGCGCGTTGGGCGGCTGAACAGGTAAACCTGCTGCAACTGAGGGCAGCTGACTTCGAGGCCTTCGCATCCCTCAGCTTGGACGTCCATGGAAACTTGATCGGGGTTGCGCTGGGCAACGAACCCGTTAGACGCGCGGCCCCATACTTCTGGCAGAAGTGCGCTGAGCTGGGCTTTGTCGACTTCGCCAACATCATTTATAAGGCCTATTGCCTCTTGCGCGACCATCCAATGATCGCGCATTCCCTTTCATGTCGCTTTTCGAGTTTTCTGATCGACGAATTTCAAGACACGACCGAACTTCAGATCGAGATTCTGAAGCTTATTCACGCCCAGGGACAGTCGCGGATATTCGCGGTGGGCGATCCGGCTCAGTCGATCTTCGGGTTCACGGGCGCGCGTCCGGAGCTCATTCAGCCATTCGCTGTACATATTGGTGCAAGAACGGATTTATCGCTTACGGGCAACTTCCGATCCAGTCCGCCAATCGTGACGCATGCGGAGCGCCTTATTCCTCGTGTGCCAGCGATGCAGAGCGTGGGGCGGAACCGGGCGGTCCGCATCGAACCATCTCTTGTTCAGACCAGCGGAACGTTCGAAGCGATTACCGAGCACTTTCTCCCGTTGCTGGCGGATGAGGGGATTGAGTTTGGCAACGCGGCTATTCTCGCCCGAGAATGGGCGCCCCTGTTTCCACTCTCCCGACGCCTCCGAGAGTTTGGCGTGCCAGTCGTCGGCCCGGGAGCGAGGCCGTATCGCCGATCCCGTCTCTTCGCCTCGCTAGCAGAACAGCTTTGCGGCTATATCGTGGATCCCGGAGCACACAACATTCGCCAGCTTGAGCGCGCCCTGTTTCATGCTGTGCAGGATGCGACCGCAAGGGCTTGCTTCGAAATCTTCTCGTACGCCGGACGTGTAACGCTCGTTCGGTTGCTGCGCGAAGCGTTGCGCCTTGCGCAAGCTGGTGGGGCGGTCCAATGGCTTGACGCGATGTCGCAGGCGACGGGCTTTATCCTTCAGCGCGATGGACTGATCGACCAAGCGCATGCCGGATTGTTTTACGCCTCTGTTCAGGAAATGAAGGCTGATATGCGAGGCCAGAACGTCGACCTTGCCAACCTGACGATAGAAGACCTGGGATTGTTTGCGTCGCCGGACAGGGCAGTACGCCTCACGACCATCCACAATTCAAAAGGACGCGAATATGGCGCGGTCGCTCTCATCAACCTACGCGAAGGCCGGTTTCCTCATTTTCGCGCCGAGGATATGGACGCTGAGAGGCGGCTCTTTTATGTTGCGGTGACGCGCGCGGAACGCGTCTTGATGTACATCGCCGAGCCAGACCGTTGGGGAAATGCACCCTCTCGGTTTCTCGGACAAGACGGTGTTGGGCTTGTCTGAGAACTCGGCTGCACGCTGCCCAATGGCAACGCCACTGATCCGTTCCGTGTTCGCAATGTCTTGTTAGGCAGACGATGAAAGAGAAGAACCCGAGATACAACGGCCTATGGGTGTTCAAACCCGACCTAACAAAGCTGCGCCCTGGTGATGTCATTCTCACGCGTAATGCGGAAGCAAGCTCGTTCAAGGGCAAACGCAGGTCGGACATAATTGCGAAGGTAACCCGCGGCAAGTTCAGTCATGCGCTGATCTGCACGGCGCTTCCTACACTTATTGAGGCGCTAGCGGATGGTGTCTCAAATATAAGCGCCCAGAATTGTTTCGTGCATGACCTCAAGCATGTGCGCGTCCTTCGGTACCCTAATCAGGCCATCGCGCGCGCGGCCGCAAGTGAAGCGTTCAAGTTCTTTGGCAAGGAATATTCCGTGCAGGCCGCCCTGCGATCGGTGTTGCCCGGGGTGCCCATCTCGGATTCGGGCGATGATAGGACGTTTTGCTCGGCACTGGTGGCGGCCGTTTACCGGGCGGCTGGCGCCCCAGAGTTTGCATCGGTCCATCCGATGAAGACGACGCCGGCTACGCTAGAGAAATCGGCCCACTTTGCCGATGTCACGTCCGATGTCTTCGTAAGCATACTTTCGCCCAGCAACATCGAAGAAATGAGTGCTCTGGATGGAGACCGGGCGGTATCGCCAATGGCAGGTCAATCCAAGCTATTGAATTCTTACTATGCCAAGCTATCCGTTCCCATCGATGAGTTCTTCGCCCAGTATCCGACGCTCACCCGTAAAAAGCCGACCAGTTTTTTTGAATGCCTGCCGTTCATCAATTCTGCCTGTATCGCGGCCAATCGGCTTCCGGATCATCCCGAGGCCAACGAGGCGCGGGAGCGGGTCAGATTCATCGATGACCTCGCGTTCGAAATGCTATCGGAGGGTAAATGGCAGGCGATGATGAGGGCAGCCCAGGCGATCGACGATGAAAGCATGCGATACTCACTGGAGGAATCGTTTAAGGCAGACCCCGACGTGAACTTGGCCGACACGCTGGGGATGATTAAGGCAACAGAAGCCCAAATCGCCTCCCGGTCGTCAATCCTGATTGATCCTGTCGGCCAATCCCGCGTTTGGGATGAATGGGTCAGGATGACCCACGAGGCGGTTTCTGAACTCAATACCAGGCTCAACGTTTTGAACGAAGTGTTGGAGAGGGTTTTCCCGTCTGCAACCCGCGGCTGACAATAGGTAACGGCCCGTTTCCACAGTTGGAAGCTTGCTGCCGAAAGCGATAGAAGCAAGCCTAGCCGATTAAGAGCCGGTCTTTCCGCTATCCCCGGTCTCGGGTTCGGTCGTTGCTGCTTGTGGTTCGCTCGGCTGGTTTGGCGCTGGTTCATCGAATGGAAGCTGTAATTGTTCCCGGTAGGGAAAGAGTGGAATCAGGCAGAGCCGGAAAATCAGCCAGCAGGCATAGACGGCGTCAGGGCCGTAAGGGTCCCCGTCATGCAGCAAGCCATGCGATAGGGCATGCCGAAGATACGGGCCGGGTTTCTTGAGGAAGAGGCGTTCGATATCGGCCGTGATGGCTACGCCGAAGATAGAGTCCAGTTCGTTCCTCATCTGCTCAAACAGGGAGGAAATCGTGCGATCCTGCTGCGTCTGTGTCGCATCGTCGAAGATAGTCACATCATGGCCATGCGCTTTCAGGACATGGCGCAGCGAATTCTCCAGCAACGGCGTCAGGATATAGAGCGCGCTGACGAAATCGCCCTGAAAGAAGCGCAGGAAGCCGCGGCTGAACGTCCTGACCAAATCGTTTGGAACAAACGCACTATGAACGAGAATTCGCGCGAAGATATCGTCCGACAAGAAATGATCGGCCCCGATTGCCTGGCGGGCCGTCTCAATCTTTCCTGCCGCGGCGACCTGACGGCGAATGCGTTCGTCCTGCGCAATTTGATGTTGAATGGCACCGGCGTCGCCCTCGTCGCCAAAGCCAGCTCCCGCAGTCCGATGGACGACTTTGCCTTCGCTGTCATGATGAGACGTGCCAAAGAGCGAGGCCAACGGATGTTCGCGAATGGACTCGGAAGCGGCTTCGGCCAGCTCTTTAGGCTCAGGTGAATCTTCGAGAGCGGCAAAGACAAAGAGCTTGTCCCGCAGGGTCGGCTGGCGCTTGACGCCTCGCTCAATCTGCTGGGCCATATCCTCAAGGTTGAACGGAATGGAAAATCCGGACATTTCCTCGCCGATGCCGGCCTGCGCATCGATAAGCCGGTGCCGCAATTCCTTTCGCCTGTCCTTTTTCCCGGGAACGCCGTGAAGCTCGGCAATGGCGTTCGCCAGCATCGACGAGCTCATCATTGCCACGGGCTGGCGGTCTGCCATCAAGACAAACTGGTCGGCTGCGGCTGATTGACAACGGTGCTGGTCGTCAGGTTGCTTGGCAACATGGTACGCACGGGCGCCGAGCCGCCAGAGTTCAACAATGCTGTGTGGATCGGCTTCAGCGGACAGGGCGCCAATCAAATCCTCGATATCTTTCCCGATGACAGCCGAGTCAGAAATGCCGAAGTCGAGATCAAGTTCGCTAAACCAAAATGCAGAGATGGCAAGAGGCGCTCGAAGAGCCCTCGCGCGCAACTCACTTGCCATCGTCCGAGCGGCCATCGTTTCGGGTTTATCCCATCCCACGGCCCGGCCAATTTGCAGGGCCCGCCGCAGGAGATCCCGGGCGTCGTGCTTGAGTGCTCCCTTGCCTTCGTCGAACCGGAATGCAAGTTCTCCGCTGTCAACCTTCCTCAAGATGTCGACGTAGGCGGCAACGGCCGCCCTACCTAAGTCGACGCGTTTTCGTTCGAGAAACCAGCAGAGATCGGAAAGGCGCGCCCGCAAAGCCGGATGCGTTGCGCGCTGAGCCATGGCGGATAGCACTTCGACAGGCGGCCCCCGAAAATCGCCAACAACCGGCGACCGGCGACCATCGGCCCACACCATCATAGCGCCGAAGGGTTCGCTCCGATCCTTGGGCCGAAACAGCATGCCGGCAACCGCCGACAGCATGCGAAATACGCGTGCGGCGGGGGTATCTTCCGTTTCACCAGCGGCTTTGCGAAACAGATCGCCAAGCTCCTGGCTGTCCGCGCTCTTTGACTCTGCGATCGGGCTCTCGAATTCGAGGTCCGCAAGATCGGCGAGCGTGGCGCGCAGCCAAACCGGCGGAAAGGTTTCCGCCGGGTCGCTGCGTTGTGGTTCTGCGTCGCCGTTCTTTTTGTTGTCCATGCTATGCTCGTCATCGTTTCAGCGCGTAACCTATCAGAGACGATGCGGATGATGAATGCCCGCTCTAAGGAGGCGACTGCTTAAGCTTCGCTGGTTACCGGCCACATCAGAGAGGCCGTCAAGCGCGCTTCAGCGGCCCAAGACGCTTCCGAGCGCAGCCCGAACTTCCTGGCTTCATAGCTGGCTGCCGCCACGACACCGCGCTCCCGGGATCCGCCGACGGCAACCGGCTTGCCGCGAAGATCCGGATTGTCTCGCTGCTC
Organism: Bradyrhizobium sp. Ghvi; assembly: GCF_900115265.1. Taxonomy (GTDB): domain Bacteria; phylum Pseudomonadota; class Alphaproteobacteria; order Rhizobiales; family Xanthobacteraceae; genus Bradyrhizobium. The sequence goes on from NZ_FOVU01000013.1 coordinate 144,619, forward strand.
GACGGACGCATAGAAGGCGTCCATGTCGATGTGGATGATCTTGCGTTGGCGGCCCGGGGTAGCTGGCTGGTCGTGACGGTCCTCGATGGTCACGTCGCTAGTCCGGCCGTATCTTCCTTCACGCCGCGGGCAACGATCCGAAGCGTGTCGTCCGGAAGCGGCCGCTGTAGCTTTAAGGCCTCGTCCAGAGGGGCCGTCATCCAGGTCTCGACTTCTTCCGGCGTCGTCAGGATCACCGGCATCGCCTTGGGGTGGATGGCGCCGACTTCAGCGTTCGGTTCGGTCGTGAGGAACGCGTAGAGGCTCGTTCGTGGTCTCACCTTCCTTGACCTTCCGGACGGACGTCCAGTTGGTCCAGATGCCGGCGAAGCAAGCGAGGGGACGAGTTTCGTCAAGCGCGAACCAGACGTCACCGCCCTCGGCCTTGTTGAACTCGCTGAAGGAATTGAATGGCACCACGCAGCGGTTTTCGACGCCGAGCCAGGGCGCCCAGTGCTTGCTCTTCACATTGCGGATGTTGGTCGTTCCGCCGTCCGGCTCCATTCTGAGCAATTCCTTGAAATCCACCACCTTGCCTTTGGCCTGCAGCTTCTCGGCTCGCTTCTTCGTGGCGTCCATCAGTGCTTTTGACGACGAGGGCATGCCCCACCGCGCCGTGGCGAGCTCGCGGCCCTCGGCTCCGTTGCGCACGATCGGTGCCATGTAGTCGGGAAACACGCCGGGCATCGGCGCCAGATTTCCAACGTATTGGTTCACGACGCGGAACAGCGCACTGATCGCGGCTTGGTTAGTCGTGATCGAATAAAGATTGCACATCGGTCAGGATTCGGCTCGAGGGTGGCGCGGCTGCCACGTCAACTGTAGCAGTGTCGCGGATGGACGCCGGCCCGCCTTGGCGCATTTGCGACAGCGCAGCCGGCTGGCGAGATCGTGCACGAAAGTAGTCGGCGGGTGTTTCATCGCGGCGAGGTCCACGTCGCTCGGCGTCTTGCAGCGCGCGCACCTGATCTCCAGCCAGGGGAAGCCTCCATTCACGGCCTGATCGATGGTCGGCGATGGATCGATCGGTTCGCCGTCACTCCACATCCGCTCGTTCCAGCTTTCGCAAAGCAGCCTGTCGGCTTGCAGGATCATGGCCTCGCCTTTGGCCCGCATCTCCGCCGATTGGGTCGCCAGGATGTTAGCCATCGCGCGTGCCTTGCCGAGCTCTTTTGCCCGAGCCTTGCGATCGCCGCCCGACAGGGGCGTAGGGTGATACTTCGGGGCCATCCGGACATCCAGGCGCAAAGAGATCGGATCGGCAAATCCTGAGCGACTACGGCGACTCGAACGCTGGCCAGCACCCGTCTTCTTCATGCCTGCCGGTGCGCTGCTGGCAGGTGTTGTCGAGCAGCCGCTGCGCGACGTCCTTCCAGAGCGCGTTGGCGCCATACAAGCGGACGGCATCGGCGGTCTGGATTTCCACGGTCCGCTCGCAGCGGCGACAGGAGACGCGCAGCACGTGGCCCTTAATTTCCGAAAGGCGTCGCTGTCGGGCCTGGGCCACGGTCGCGCCGGCGCGAGGGTCATTTAGGACCGCTTCCCAATATTCGGCCGGGAGGGGGCATCTGGACCCCCCGCTGACGGCGCTGGTCTACGGTTGGCAGCGGCCATTTTTTCCATCTGCTTCGGGGTCGGCATGCGCCAGCTCGCGGGTCGGTCGGTCATGCCTGAATTAGAACATAACAAATGTCGAGTCCGACCAAGCGGTCGCTAAGAAAAATCCTCTCTTGCGGCGGGTCCCGATGTCGGAACCAAGCCCGGTCGTTCGTCTTGAATCCGGTATCAGTATCGGAGTTCCCCCGGCATGGCCCCCCGCGCTAACTGGAAAGGCTTCTTGCGTCTTTCCCTCGTCACCTGTCCGGTCGCGCTCTATCCGGCCACGTCGGACTCAGAAAAAATCTCGTTCAACCAGCTGAACCGAAAGACCGGCCATCGGATCAAGTATGCCAAGGTCGACGCCGACACCGGCGAGGAGGTCGACAACGAGGACATCGTCAAGGGCTACAAGGTTGATAACGATACCTTCATCGAGGTGACCAAGGAGGAGCTTGAGAACGTCGCGCTGGAATCGACGCGAACGATCGAGATCGACGAGTTTGTCGACCGCAGCGAGATCGATCCGCGATATCTCATTCGCCCCTACTACCTGCGTCCCGACGGCAAAGTCGGGCACGATGCCTTCGCCGTCATTCAGGAAACCATCCGCGAGATGAACAAGGTCGCCATCGGTCGTGTGGTGCTGACCAATCGCGAGCACATCATCGCGCTCGAGCCGCTCGACAAGGGATTGATGGGGACATTGCTGCGCTACCCCTACGAAGTCCGTGCCGCGGATGAGTATTTCGACGACATTCAGGATGTCAAAGTTACCAAGGACATGCTCGATCTCGCCAAACACATCGTCAATCAGAAGGCGGGCCATTTCGAGCCGGACAAGTTCGAAGACCAGTACGAGACCGCCCTCATCGATCTCATCAATCAGAAGCGCGCCGGCAAGCCCATCACCGCGAAAGCCCGTCCTCGAGGAGAGAACGTGGTGGACCTGATGGACGCGCTGCGCAAGAGCATCGGACGAGAGGCGACGGCCCCGACAGAGGCGCCGAAGAAGACGGCCAAGAAGGCGCGCAAGGCGGCGGCCGGGCAGAAGGAAATGCTGATGCCAATCGCAGGCAAGAAGCCGGCGAAGGAGACCGCGGCGAAGAAGCCGGCGGCCAAGCCGCAGCGGAAGTCGGCTTAGGTGTCGTGAAGCATCCGGTGACGCCGGACGGCCCTACATCGTTGTCCACGGCAAGCTCTGGAGAATGGCAAATCCCATCTCGACCAGGTCACGCGAGGCCATCTCGTCGGCCAGCTAGTGGCGGCCCAGCGGGTCGGTGCGCGCGAAGAAGGCGGCCGACCGCGAGGCCGAAGTAACGGTGCATAGGATCGTGGACGAGGCTAAGCAGGCGCTCGGCGAGCGCGATCTGGTATGGTGGGACGACGGCTCTCGATTGCTCTGCAAGGTAGGAGCGCTGTGGCTGCGGCGAAATTAGCTTCCAGGAGATCGACCTTGAGCGCGGGCATTCTCGCATACCGCAATGGTATTCGTGGGCTCGAGGTACTGCTCGTTCATCCCGGCGGTCCGTTCTGGCGCAACAAGGATGATGGCGCCTGGTCCATTCCTAAGGGCGAAATCGATGCCAATGATGCTCCGGAGCACGTCGCGCGGCGCGAATTTACCGAAGAACTCGGCCCGAGCGCTTCGATTGGTCCGGTCAGGGCGCTGGGGGAAGTCCGACAGCGCGGAGGGAAGCGCGTCATCGCATTCGCCGGAGAGGGCAACTTTGATCGGCCGCGTTGGCCAGCAATACCTTCGATATCGAATGGCCACCCCGAAGTGGTCGACGGCAGAGCTTTCCGGAAGTCGACCGCGCGGAATGGTTTGATATCGAGCTCGCGCGGACCAAGATGCTGTCCGCTCAGGTAGAGTTTCTCGATCGTCTTTCGGCAATCGCAGTTGAGAGCGCCGGGAAATGATGTTCAGGATTGGAATCATTTCGGACACGCACGGCCTGTTGAGGCCCGAGGCGGAACGAGGCCTGACGGGCGTCGATCACATCATCCATGCCGGCGACATCGGGCGCCCCGAGATCGTCGACGCGCTTCGCCGCATCGCGCCCGTCACGGCCATTCGTGGAAACGTGGACAGTGGCGAGTGGGCTCGCGACTACCCCGACACGAGCCTTGCGCGCCTGGCGGGAAAGTCGATTTACGTTCTGCACGACTTGAAGACGCTGAAGGCCGACCCCGGCGTCGGCATCGACGTCATCGTCTCCGGGCATTCCCACGTGCCGAAAATCGACACGGTCGGTGGCGTTCTCTATCTGAATCCGGGCAGCGCGGGACCCCGGCGTTTCAAGCTGCCGATCACGTTTGCGACGCTCGAACTCACGCCTGACGGCATGCGGCCGGAAATCCACGACCTTGGAGGCGAGTGAGTGTCGGCGGAGGGTGCGTCAATCCTTTTTGCCGGCTTTCGCCGAAGGAAAGCTCTACTTGCGCGGACGTTCTCGCTCACGCACGACGTCCTTCGCCCGCTTGTCGGACCTGAGCCCGAGGTAGACGGGCTGGCGCAGTTCGCCCTTACTCGTCCATTCCGCAAATTTGACCTCGGCAACCAACGAGGGCTTGACCCAGGTCGTGGCGGCCTCGTCCTTCACTTTGGCAGGGAAGGGTGATTTCGGGGTCGTCAGCTTCACGAGATTGGTGTGGAGGTCTTCCAGGACCTTGTGGCTGAAGCCAGTGCCAACGTGTCCGATATAGCGCCATGTGTCGTCTTCCCGCACAGCGAGGACCAGGGCGCCGAAGTATGGTCTTGTACGCCTCGGCGCCGTGAAACCCGCGATCACCACTTCCTGCCGCTTTGCCGTCTTGATCTTCAGCCAATCCGCCGTTCGGCTTCCGGACGCATACGCGCTGTCGGCGCGCTTCGCCATGACGCCTTCTAGACCCTTCCGCTCGGCCTCGGCGAAGAATTTCGTGCCGTTCGCTTTGCGGTGACGGCTGAAGGCGATCAGCCGGTGACGCGGCAGGATTGCTTTCAGTCTCTCCTTGCGCTCGAGAAGAGGCTGTTTGCGCAAATCAACTTTGTTCTGAAACATGAGATCGAAGGCGCAATACAGGAGCTTCGCTTCATGACGTAGCGCGTTCTGAAGCAGCTGGAAATGCGAGACGCCTTCCTTTCCGATCGCGACGAGCTCGCCATCGATCACGGCGTCGCCCTTCACGCCCTCCAGCGCTTTGGCGACCTCGATATAGTTGCGGCTGATGATCTTGCCGTTGCGGCTGTAGAGCGAAACCTTGCCCCGCTGGATTTCCGCGATCATCCGGAAGCCGTCGTACTTATCCTCGAAAACCCAGCCGGGGTCGTCGAACGGCGCATCAGTGAGCGTAGCGAGCATCGGCTGCAGGCGCTTGGGCAGGGTCGACGTCCGGCTCATTCGAGGCCAATCCTTAAGAGCACGTTGCGAAATGCATGGACGTCCTTCAAGGATTAGGGAACGCTTCGGGACCACGTCGTGTTCCGCAGGCATCGTGGCGTGCGAGACGTTGAGGATCGACCGGGCGAGCGCGGATCAGACCTATGGCCAGAAAACTGAAGACCTATCAGACCTCGCTGGGCTTCTTCGATCTGGCGATCGCCGCTCCCTCCATGAAAGCGGCTCTCGAAGCCTGGGGCGCCGACAGCAATCTCTTCCACCAGGGCGCGGCGAAGGAAAGCGACGATCCGGACGTCATCGAGGCGACCATGGCTGCGCCGGGCGTCGTTCTGAAGAGACCCGTCGGCTCTAACGGGCCGTTCAAGGAGCATGCCGAGTTACCGACCTACCTTGCAGGCGGCAGTTCAAAGAAGACAGATCGTCGTCAACGGCGGAAGCCTTCGAAGGTGGCCAACGACGATGCGGCCGACCGGAAGGTCGCACTTGCTTTCGAGAAGGAGCAGAAGCGACGGGAGCGCGAACGTGCCAAGGAAGAGGCCACCCGGCAGAAGGAGCGCGAGCGACGGCAGCACGCCGTCGACAAGGCGCAAGGTGCTTTGGACGCGGCCCGTCGCAAGCACGAAGAAACGGCCGCTGACATTCAACAACAGCTCGAGGTTCTTGAGGAAAGCGCGCGGGATGAGGACGCGCGTTGGGAAAAGGGCCCGGTTGGAAGACGCGTTACGACGGGCGCGAGGTTAGGTCTCGAAGTGCGACCATCTCGTGTCTTAGCATTTGCGCCTGCTTTTCCGCCGATAGCGGAAATTGTCAATCTAAATTGTGAAATCTCCAGTCTTATCCGTTGCGCTCTTCCTGCAAGATGCGCTCCAGATCATCCTCGAAGATGTTCTGCGTTGCTTCAAAGAGAGCCAGGAGCTTCAGAGCTTCTGCCGTGTTTGCACCGCCCTTGCTGACCATCCGTTGCTGCCTTTCGACGATCTGACGTCCTTTGGCAACATGGTGACGGGCAAGGATGACACGTTCGGAATCACGAGACATTGGTGGCTCTGCTGCAGGCGGGAGCGCGATTGGTCTCTCAGCCACCGGTGCCCGCGGGCAGAGTGCCTTTGCCGGTGATGACCAGATCATATTCCGTTTCGCGAATTCGGACACTGTCCAATTCAAGCCAGTCAATGTTGAATGGTGCCTCGCGGCGAGCGTGCTCAGACTGAGCGATCGCTTGTTAACGGTCGGTCGGAAAGCGCCCGTGCGGCGGCCTCATTGACTTTTGCGCGGTCGCGCCTGTCCTCCGGAGGAAGCTCCATCACCGCTCGATGGAGCTCCGCAGGGATCGTCAGCGGACTATCGAGCGGCTTTTCCGCCCACTCCCAGAAGCGGTCAAAGGCATCCATTACAGATCCTCCCGAAGCCCCCTGAAGAAGGGATGGCGCACTTTCCCCTCGGCTGATTTTGCACGGTACTCTATCTCGGCCAGCAGCTTGGGCTCGACCCAGATTCCTTTGTGCGCAATCCGCTTTGCATAAGGCTGCGTCTTGCGGATCAACGGCTTCAGGCGCTTCTGAAGGTCGGCGGCTGATGCCTTGTCGAACCCATGGTCCACCTTCCCGGCGTATATTAGATCGTCGCCCTTGCGCCGGCCGACGTAGATGCCGTCCCACTTTCCCTCGTCGAGTGCGAAACCGGCAATAGTCAGCGTCTCACGCTGCGCGCAGGTCTTCTTGACCCAGTCATTCGTGCGTCCTTTCGGATAGGGGCTGCCCCGAACCTTCGAGACGACACCTTCGAGGCCAAGCTTGCAGGCGTGCGCAAACATCTCGCGGCCGTCGATCTCGAAGCTTTCGCTGAACTGGATGTCAGTGCCGCCTAGGATCTTCTTGAGTTCGGCTTTGCGCTGAAAGAGCGGCAGCTTCCGGATATCTCGGCCGTTCAGATAGAGCAGATCGAACGCTACGAGCACGATGCTCTTCGATTTGCCCTTAAGCTCGTTCTGCAGAACCGAGAAGTCAGTCGTGCCGTCCGCGGACGGTACCACTGCGGATTCCGACGAAGTCGCCCAGGCGTACCGATATGAAGTCGCCCGTGGATTCCGAGACGATGTCGCCCACCTTTCCGATTTGATCTCGCCCAGCGGCGAGGCGTTCTGGCCGGCTGGTTCTCTGGCATCGGTCAAGCCGCGCGGTCAATCTGGAATCGCGACTTCAACCTTTTTTCTTCTTCTGCGATTGCTGTGGGCATGTGGGCAACGCGATTGCGTTGTCCAAGCGCAGCGGCATGTCCACAGCGCTCAGGTCTTTCGGGCGGATTGCCGAGTTCGGCGCAGGCTCTCACCGGTGAGGTCGAGCCGATGGGCATTGTGGACGAGGCGATCGAGCACGGCGTCGGCATAGGTGGGATCTCCAATGAGCAGATGCCACTGGTCCACGGGGAGCTGGCTGGTGACGATGGTGGAGCGATGACCGTAGCGATCTTCGAGGATTTCCAGGAGGTCGTGACGGGCGCCGGCATCGAGCGGCTCGAGCCCCCAATCATCGAGGATCAG
>NZ_FOVU01000005.1 GCF_900115265.1 Bradyrhizobium sp. Ghvi
CGGCGATCGCTATCACTGCCCCGTTCCCGGGTGCCGCTATTGAACCGGTCTCGTCGCTGCACTCGGACCCGCGTGCCCCTTCGGGTCGCTATGCTCACGCTCTCCGGGTGCCATTTTCCGTTGAGGCGATGCGCCCTTGGCGCACGCCTGATCGGGCCTGCGGCCCCAGGTAGATGGCTAGAGGTTGAGAGTAAGAGTGCAGGCTGGGTTTTTCCGTGACGGGTTACAAGCTGCGAGAGAGGCTCGTGGCGCCCGTCGCGGAGACCCGCGATGTCAAACCCTACTGCTTGCGCGCGCGCCGGGCTGGACCGGGCGAACCTCTATACCGAAATCACCGACAGGATCATTGCCGAGCTCGAGGCCGGCCGCGTCCCCTGGGTCCAGCCTTGGGGTACGGCCGCGGCGAAAGCGCCATTGGCCATGCCGAAAAACGCTTCGACCGATCGCTCGTACAGCGGGATCAACATCCTTCTGCTCTGGGGAAGCACGATCGAGCATGGTTACAGCGGTCAAAGCTGGCTCACGTTCCGGCAAGCGCTGTCGCTTGGAGGGCATGTGCGTAAGGGGGAGCGTGGTACCGCGGTGGTCTATGCCGACCGTTTCGTCCCGCGTGATGAGAAGCGGCGTGCCGCCGAGACTGGCGACGAAGCGCAGGCCATTCCATTTCTCAAGCGATTTACCGTCTTCAACACGGACCAATGCGCCGGACTCCCCAATCAGATCGCTACCGCGGCTCCGCTACCGCCGCCAGGGCTGATCGAGCCGACGGTGGCTTTGATCAAGGCCACCGGGGTCACCTTTCGGATTGGTGGCGATCGCGCATTCTACGCACCGGCCCAAGACTTCGTGCAGGTCCCGCCGCCGCAGGCCTATTTCGAACCCATCAACTGGCACCGTACGGCCTTGCATGAACTCGGCCATGCGACCGGGCATCCCTCGCGTCTCAATCGCGACCAGAGCGGATCCTACGGCACCAAGAAATATGCCTTCGAAGAACTGGTCGCAGAGTTGAGTTCCGCGTTCAGCTGCGCATCGCTCGGGATCGTCCCGACCGTGCGTCATGCCGACTATATCGGCTCCTGGCTCGAAGTCCTGCGCGAAGACGTCAGGGCCATCGTGCGTGCTGCCTCGCAGGCGAGCAAGGCCACGGACTATTTGCTGGGCTTCGTTCCCGGGTCCGTTGAGCCCGCATCGCTGGATTTGGCTGTCGCCAATCACGAGGCGGCGTGATGCTTGGCCCCTTGGCCACGCGAGAGTGAGAGGAGGGGAGGCTGTTCGCGACGGGTTGGAAGCCGAGAGAGAGTCTCACGGCCACCCGTCGTGGAGAGCCAAAATGACGAAAGCCATACAAAAGATCACGCTGTCGTCTTCCCGGGACATTCCCTTCAACAAGCTCGTGCTCAGCCAGTCGAACGTTCGCCGCGTCAAGGCCGGTGTCTCGATCGAGCAGCTGGCCGAGAGCATCGCGCAGCGGACGCTTCTGCAAAGCCTGAGTGTCCGGGCCGTTGTTGATGCAGATGGCAACGAGACCGGCATGTTCGAGGTGCCAGCGGGCGGCAGGCGCTATCGCGCTCTCGAGCTCCTGGTGAAACAGAAGCGCATGTCGAAGACGCAGGCGGTGCCGTGCGTCGTTCGCGAACGGGGTATCGCCGAAGACGATTCGGTGGCGGAGAACGATGAGCGGGTCGGCCTGCATCCACTTGATCAGTTTCGGGCCTTCCAGACACTCCGCGATCTCGGCCTGAGCGAGGAAGACATCGCCGCGCGGCACTTCGTGAACCCTGCGATCGTCAAGCAGCGGCTGCGCCTGGCGTCGGTCTCGCCGAAGTTGCACGAGCTCTATGCCGAAGACGGCATGACGCTCGAGCAGCTCATGGCGTTCTCAGTCACTGCCGATCACGCCCGCCAGGAGCAAGTCTGGGAGAACGTCAGCCGTTCCGGCTATGACGAGCCATACCAGATCCGCCGCACGCTGACCGAGAACACCCTGCGGGGTTCCGATCGTCGGGCCCAATTCGTGGGCCTCGATGCCTATCAGCGCGCGGGTGGCGGCGTTCTGCGGGATCTGTTCGAACACGACGACGGCGGCTGGCTTCAGGACGTTGTACTGCTCGACCGCCTCGTGACCGAAAAGCTCAAAGCCGAAGCTGAGGCGATTGCTGCCGAAGGTTGGAAGTGGATCTCAGTCGCCGTGGATTTTCCCTACGGTCACGTTGACGGCCTGCGAGAGATCGAGGGCAAACCTGTCGATCTCTCGCCTGAGGAGCAGGCCACCATTGATGCTCTGAACGCCGAGCAAGCCAAGCTGGAAACCGAATATCAGGATGCCGACGAGCTGCCCGACGAGATCGATCAGCGTCTCGGCGAAATCGAGGCGGCGCTGGCGGCGTTCGAAGACCGGCCAATGCTTTACGATCCGACGGAGATCGTCCGCGCAGGTGTCTTCATCAGCATCGATTCCGAAGGGCGCCTCGCCGTGGACCGGGGGTACGTCCGGCCAGAGGACGAGGTGCAGGCAAGTGATCCTGATGTCGGGCAGGACGCCGACGTGTCGTCGAGCGAAGGTCAAGAGGAGGGCCCTTCCGTCCAGCGCACGGTCGTCGCGGTCGCAGGTAGTGCTCCCGATGCCGAGGATGATGATGAAGACGCGGCCAAGCCTCTGCCGGATCGGCTGATCACCGAGCTGACGGCGCATCGGACGCTGGCATTGCGCGATGCGCTAGCAGAAAATCCCGCGGTCGCGTTCCAGGCGGTGCTGCATAACTTCGTCCTGACGGCCTTTTACCGGTTCGCATCGTCCGGGAGCTGTCTTGAGATCGGCCTTCGCACGCCGAACTTTCCCGCCCAAGCTCCGGGGCTTAGGGAAAGTGTCTCTGCCAAAGCTGTCGAGGCGCGGCACGAGGCCTGGAAGGCGCGGTTGCCGAAGAGCGAGAACGATCTTTGGGATGCGCTGACGGCTCTCGATGGTGGTGCACAGGCATCGCTATTCGCCCACTGTGCGTCATTTGCGGTCAATGCCGTCTATGAGCCGGCTAATCGCTACAATCAAGCTCGCGTCTCAGCACACGGCGTTCGCACGCGTCTCGACCAGGCTGATGTACTGGCGCGCGCGGTCGGGCTCGACATGGTGCAGGCTGGCTGGCGACCGACCGTCGATAACTATCTCGGCCGGGTCACCAAGCCGCGCATTCTGGAAGCGGTGCGGGAAGCCAAGGGCGAGTCGTCAGCACAACTGATCGACCATCTGAAGAAGGCCGACATGGCCAAGGAGGCAGAGCGCCTTCTCGATGGCTCGGGCTGGTTGCCGGAGCCGCTCCGTCTCGCCGATCCCGATACGGCGCCAGTGGAGCAGGAGGGCGAAGCGGGCTCGCTGCCCGAATTCCTCGCCGACGAGGAGGATCAGGAGACCGTCGGCGACGAAGATCCGCAACAGCTCGACGCGGCTGAATGATCATCACAGAGCGGGACGGCTTTGGCCGTCCCGCGGTTGCTTGGGGACCGGTGCGCAGCGCTGGTCCCCATTCTTATTGGGAACGACCGAGAGTGAGAGTCGGGCTGGGAAGGGTTTGAGCCGTCCGGGTCAAAGGAGAGCGCCTGACGGTTCGACCCGTTCCTGCTCTCTTGAGAAATCCTGTCATGACCGAATCTCTCGCAGGCGGCGCTGCCGCCGCGTCGCTCTCGATGCGTGCAGCTGCAAGTTTCACCTCCGCCGCTGTCAGGGCCGCGCGACAGCTCCTAACCGAGCTCGAACGCGGCCGGCGCATCGATGCCGCTGTTCTGCGTAGCGCCATGGAGGCTGCCTTCGGCGCCTCGGACACGGCCGGCGTCTGGAACTGGAAGACCGCCTATGACGTCTGCGAAGCGACAACCGTTCTGTTCCTGCGCAAGTTCGGTCCGGCCATCCGGACCAAGGCCGGTTCGACGGCCGCCATGTTGCCGATGCTCGCGAAGGTCGCGAGCTGTCTGCCGACCCACACGCGGCGTTCCGAGCACAGCCAGGCGCTTCAGCAGTTCTCGACACCGATCCCGCTGGGGCTGGCCGCATGCACCGCAGCCGGTATTACACAGGCCGATCGCGTTCTGGAGCCCTCCGCGGGGACTGGTTTGCTTGCCGTCTTTGCCGAGCTTGACGGCGGCGCCTTGGTGTTGAACGAGTTGGCCGAGACTCGGGCGGGGCTCCTCGATCATCTATTCGCGGGCGTTAAGGTCACGCGGCTCGATGCCGCGCAGATCGATGATCACCTCGATGCGAGTGTCACACCTAGCGTCGTCCTGATGAACCCGCCGTTCTCGGCGCTTGCGAATGTGGATCGACGCATGGCAGATGCGGCTCTCCGCCACATCGCTTCGGCCCTGACGCGTCTCTGCGATGGTGGACGCCTCGTCGCCATCGCTGGTGCAAGCTTCGCGCCGGATAACCCTACATGGCGAGATGCCTTTGTTCGCCTCCAGGAACACGGGCGCGTGGTGTTTTCTGCGGCGATCAGCGGCGCTGTTTACGCGAAGCACGGAACACAAATCGACACACGGCTGCTTGTGATCGACAAGCTGCCCGCTTCCGATCCCTCGGCTTTTCCGGCTTCTCCAGGCATGGCGGCCGACGTCGCTACCTTGCTTGACTGGGTGAGCCGGCATGTGCCTCCAAGGCTGCCCGTCGCGATGCCACCGGAGATCGTCGCTATCGAGCGGCCCGAGATGTCGCGACCGACCAGCGCCGTTGCACCGAGTTCGTCGTCATCTTCGATCTGCGCAGCGCCAGAAGGCGTCGAACTTACGTACGAAACGGTCGAATGGTCGCCGCCGGAAGGCGCGCGGCTCACCGATGCGCTTTACGAGGAGTACGGATTGCAGTCGATCCGTATTCCCGGATCGTGCGCACACCCGACCAAACTGGTGCAATCCACGGCGATGGCTTCCGTTGCGCCACCGAAGCCATTCTATCGTCCGCACCTGCCGGCCAATGTGATGGCCGACGAAGTTCTGTCGGATGCTCAGCTCGAGAGCGTCATCTATGCCGGCGAGGCGCATTCCGAATTCCTGGCAGGCTCCTGGACGGTCGACACGACCTTTGATGTTGTGGCCGCCGCGCGGGACGACGCAGAGAATGCCGTCCGCTTTCGCCGCGGCTGGTTCTTGGGCGATGGCACCGGCGCTGGCAAGGGGCGGCAGGTCGCAGGGATACTGCTCGACAACTGGCTCAAGGGCCGTCGCCGTGCGGTCTGGCTCAGCAAGTCCGACAAGCTGATCGAGGATGCGCAGCGCGACTGGTCCGCGCTGGGCATGGAGCGGCTGCTTGTTACGCCACTCTCGCGCTTCCGCCAGGGCACGCCGATCCGGCTCGCGGAAGGTATCCTATTTACCACCTACGCCACGCTACGGACCGACGAGCGCGGCGAGAAGCTTTCGCGTGTCAGGCAGATCGTCGAATGGTTGGGCTCCGACTTCGACGGAGTGATCGTCTTCGACGAGAGCCACGCCATGCAGAATGCGGTCGGGGGCAAGGGCGAGCGGGGTGACCAGGCGGCCTCTCAGCAGGGGCGCGCTGGCCTGAGGCTCCAGCACGCCTTGCCAAATGCTCGTGTGGTGTATGTGTCGGCGACGGGCGCCACCACGGTCCACAACCTCGCTTATGCCCAACGCCTCGGTCTTTGGGGCGGCTCCGACTTCCCGTTCGCCACCCGCGCCGAGTTCGTCGAAGCGATCGAGGAGGGTGGAGTCGCGGCCATGGAGGTGCTGGCGCGCGACCTCAAGGCGCTCGGACTCTACGCGGCCCGCTCGCTCTCTTACGAGGGCGTCGAGTACGACCTCGTTGAGCACCAGCTGACGCCGGAGCAGGTTCGCATCTACGATGCCTACGCCGGTGCGTTCAGCGTCATCCATAACAACCTCGATGCGGCGATGCGAGCCGTCAACATCACCGGCACAACGGGAACGCTGAACGGGCAAGCCAAGTCTGCGGCACGCTCCGCTTTCGAAAGCGCGAAGCAGCGCTTCTTCGGTCACCTGCTGACCTCGATGAAGACGCCGTCGCTCATCCGATCGATCGAGAACGATCTTGAGGCTGGACACGCCGCGGTCATCCAGATCGTGTCGACGGGCGAAGCGCTGATGGAGCGCCGGCTCGCTGAGATCCCGACTGAAGAGTGGGGCGACGTCCAGGTCGACATCACGCCGCGCGAGTATGTCCTCGACTATCTCGCCCACTCCTTTCCAGTCCAGCTCTACGAGCCCTTCACCGACTCTGAAGGTAACCTCTGCTCCCGGCCTGTCTATCGCGAGGGCCAGCCGGTCGAGAGCCGCGAAGCGGTCGCACGCCGCGACCGCCTTATCGACAAGCTTGCATCACTACCGCCGGTGCCTGGGGCACTGGATCAGGTCATCCAGCGCTTCGGCACCGAACTGGTCGCCGAGGTGACGGGCCGCTCGCGCCGCATCGTTGGCAAGGGCGACCGGCTGGTCGTCGAAAACCGAGCCGGATCGGCCAACCTCGCCGAGACCTCGGCTTTCATGGACGACGTCAAGCGTATCCTCGTGTTCTCCGACGCGGGCGGCACCGGGAGGAGCTACCATGCCGAACTGTCAACTCGGAATCGCCGCCTGCGGGTCCATTACCTGCTCGAGCCCGGCTGGAAGGCCGACGCCGCGATCCAGGGGCTAGGCCGGACCAACCGGACCAACCAGGCACAGCCGCCCGTGTTTCGTCCGATTGCGACCGACGTGAAGGCCGAAAAACGCTTTCTCAGCACCATTGCCCGCCGGCTCGACACGCTGGGAGCCATTACGCGCGGCCAGCGCCAGACGGGAGGGCAGGGCCTGTTCCGGCCCGAGGACAATCTCGAAAGCCAGTATGGGCGCGATGCATTGCGCCAACTCTACATCTTGCTCACGCGAGGCAAGGTCGAGGGATGCTCGCTTGGGAGGTTCGAGGAATCGACCGGCCTGAAGCTCATGGATGCCAATGGGCTCAGGGACGACCTGCCGCCGATCACGACCTTTCTGAACAGGTTATTGGCGCTCACCATCGACCTGCAGAATGTCCTATTCACGGCCTTCGAGCAGCTCTTGACCGCTCGGATCGAGGGCGCGGTCGCGTCGGGTACCTACGACGTCGGCCTGGAAACGCTCCGGGCCGAAAGCTTTGTCGTCGCCGACCGGCGGACGATCTATGTTCATCCCGGTACCGGTGCTGAGACCCGACTGCTCACGATCACTCAGCGTCAGCGCAATCGTCCTGTGAGTCTGGATGACGCGCTTGCTCATCTCTCCGATCGTCATGCCGTCCTGTTGGTCAATGAGCGTTCGGGCCGAGCCGCCGTGCAGGTCCCGACGGCGAGCGTTATGCTCGACGACGGTGAAATTGAGCGGCGCGTCAGCCTGATCCGGCCGTTGGAGCAGCACAAAGTCCCCCTGACCATCATGGCGGAAAGTCATTGGGTCGAGGCGGACCGTGAACGTTTTGCTACGGCCTGGCTGGCGGAGCTTGCCGAGATCCCCGAGTTAATGGAAAGCGCGATCCACGTCGTAGCGGGCTTGCTGCTCCCCATCTGGAAGCGGCTGCCGAACGAATCGACCCGCGTCTATCGGCTCCAGACAGATACGGGCGAACGCATCATCGGCCGCAAGGTTTCGGCCGCGTGGGTCGCAAGCGTCCTTGCGACGGACGCGCCTTCACTGACGCCGGGCGCTGCCTTTGCCGCGCTGATGGAGGGACGGACCGTCCTCGAACTTGCGGAGGGGCTCCAGCTTCGCCGCGTCCGGGTGATGGGTGCATATCGCATCGAGCTGTCGGAATTCAACGACACAATGCGCGATCGCCTCCGTGCTTACGGCCTCTTTGGGGAGATCATCTCCTGGAAGCTGCGGATGTTCGTGCCTACGGACGCGAGCGGCGTCGAGGTCCTGTCGAAAGTGCTCGACACGTATCCGGTAGCGCGCATCAGTGAGCGGGAGGCTGCGTGATGTCGCGCGACGCCTCCGAACTGGCACGCCGCCTCGCGCGCGAGGCTGAGGCGGTGTGCAGGCACTATCTCTCCCGCGGCAAACGGGCGGGGCGGTACTGGGTAGTCGGCGACGTCCACAACACGCCGGGCCGCTCGTTGTTCGTGCGGCTGCACGAATCGCCCAAGGGACCCGCTGGGAAATGGACCGACGCCGCGACAGGAGAACATGGCGATCTCCTCGACATCATCCGCGAAAGTCTGGCCTTGCGAAACTTTCGCGAGGTCGCCGAGGAGGCGCGGCGGTTTCTGAAGCTACCTCTTTCTGAGCAGCAGTCGGCGCCGAAATCCGTTCGTTCGCCGGCGCCGCTCGGATCACAAGAGGCGGCTCGTCGGCTCGTTGCGATATCCAGCCCGATTGAAGGGACACTAGCCGAGGCGTACTTGCAGCGTCGCAGAATTACTTGCATCAACCATGGTGGCAGCTTGCGCTTCCATCCTCGTTGCTACTATCGACCAGACGAGCATTCGTCGACCGAAACCTGGCCCGCGATGATAGCTTCCGTCACCGACCTCGATGGACGGATCACCGGCGTGCACCGCACCTGGCTAGATCCACACGGCTTTGATCGCGTGCGGCTCGGCAAGGCCCCGATCGACACGCCACGACGGGCCATGGGCGACCTGCTTGGTAACGCCGTTCGCTTCGGCGTGGTGGACGACGTGCTCGCTGCGGGCGAGGGGATCGAGACCATGCTGTCGCTGCGTTATGTACTGCCGGCGCTGCCCATGGCCGCAGCCCTTTCGGCTAATCACCTCGCAGCCATGTTGCTGCCGTCTGGCCTACGCCGACTCTATATCGCCCGCGATGAAGATGCTGCCGGAGATGCCGCACAGGCTATTCTCACCCAGCGCGCGGAAGCCGCCGGCATTGAAGCGATCGCATTGTCGCCCCGGCTGGGCGATTTCAACGAAGATCTGCACATCTTCGGCCTCGCGGCCCTCCGAGGAGCGTTGCTACTTCAACTCGTACCGGAGGACGTCGTCCGTTTCCTGCATTCGTCGATGGCAACCGCGGAATAGCCCCGGAAATTCGATAGCCGTCGACAGGTCGGTCGCGGTGCGGCCACTGCCGGAAGAGGACGCGACCACGGCCTTCTAGAGGGCGATCGGGCGGCAAGCGGCTCGGGCCGGCAATGGCTGCGTCCGCTATTTTCCGCCGCGCGGCGGCGACGAGAAGACACATGAGCCATCTGGCGAGCGCGCTTTGCATCGCGAAGCAAAATAGCCGGCCTCCGCCATCCTCCGCTGCGCTTCGGCCCTCCGCTCCGCTCCGGGTTCTGGCCCATTCCGCCCGCCGCCTAGGTGATCGCCACGAAGGCCGCGATGGGCGCGGCCGATCCAGCAAAGGGCTTCTTCCATGACCGACAACGACGACATCGAACCGCCGCAGGCCACGTCTCCGACCGACCATGCTCTCACCGAATTGCAGCTCTTCGGGTACCGCCCCTTCGAGGACCAGCCTGACCCACGGCCGCTACCCGAGGGTAAGATGATCGCCGGCGCCACGGCCGATATCTTCGATGCCCTGGTCGCGACGTTGAGCGACACGCGGCTCGAGCCGGACCTCGACGATCTGCTCTGGTCGACCGTCAACCTGTTCCACCGAGCCGTCGATCGCATCGGTCGCCAACTCGACGACAAGGAGCAGGCGCAGCAGAAGAGCCAGCGCGAGCAGAACGGCTCCGAAGTTCGATCGGTCGAGCTCGAGCGCCTGACGACCGAAGGCATCACGTTGATCGAGCGCCGCAACTGCCTGGAGCTCTTCCGTGACCAGGCCATCGAGCGCTTCGAGACACACACCGGCTCACTCTGGCGCCCCCGATCGGGGTCACTGGTGAACCATCGCACGTTGACCGCGGCGATGATCGACTCCCGCGACTTCATCGCCGCCAGGCGTCGCGCCGAGACCGAGGTCATGTTGCCATCAGGACCGAAGATCGCACTTACCGGCGGGCTCGATTTTAACGATCATCACCTCATCTGGGATCGTCTCGACAAGGTTCACGCCAAGCATCCCGACATGGTCCTGCTGCACGGCGGCTCACCGAAGGGGGCCGAATTGATCGCCTCCAAATGGGCGACGACTCGCAAGGTGCCCCAGATCGCTTTCAAGCCCGACTGGACGAAACATGCCAAGGCGGCACCGTTCAAGCGCAACGACGCCATGCTCGAACTCCTGCCGATCGGCGTCATGCACTTCCCAGGCACGGGAATCCAGGACAACCTCGCCGACAAGGCGAAGCGGCTCGGCATCCCGGTCTGGATGTTCGGCGGCGCGTGAGCGCCGTCTTCTCGACTCCAAGCCATCGAGGCGAAATTGCTCACGCCGCAACTCCGCCTCGTTTCGGTTTCATATCCAGAGTTGCGCCGTGGTGGTGGTGGAAGGCGCGACTGGTACATCTATGCACATGGAGCCACCATCATGCTCGCCCTTGGGCTTGTTCTCAACACACTCGGCATTGGCTTGTTTTGCTGGGCGATCTTTGCGCTCGCTGTTTATGCTCTACCGTTTTTTGTCGCGCTGAGTCTCGGGATGACGGCGTTTCATAGCGGCGCCAGTCTCGTTGGCGCGCTTCTTATCGGAATGGCCGGCGGTGCGCTCACCCTTCTTGTCGGTCAGACCGCCGTCGCAGTTACTCGGTCCTTGGCCGCGCGCATCGCGATCGCGACGGCATTCGCTGTTCCCGCTGCCGTCGCCGGCTATCATGTGATGTTCGCCGTGTCCCAGATCGGGGTGCCTTGGCTGGCTTGGCGTGAGGTCTTCGCTTGCCTAGGCGCGGTTTGCATTGGCGTCACGTCATGGACGCGCTTGACCGTTTTGGCAGAGACCCGCCCGTGCGAGCCGGGTGGGGTGGTAGAGCATCCGTCCTAACCAGTTCTTACAGCCGCAAGGCCGGACGGATGACCGTTTACCGCTGTCACCGTCGAACAAGTACGCGTAGATCGGCGCGCTGAACAGGCGATGATCGAGACCTGAGCGCGGGAGAGGCAGTCCTCCTCGGAGTATCAAGCCGCCGGCATTTCGGTCTGGCCCACGCATTGCGGCAGAGCGGTGTTACCTCGATCCGTTCTTGCGAGACGATACCGCCCTTTGCAGCAGATTGTTTCTCTTCTTTCGCTGAATCGTTCCGACCTCTTGTTCAGCAAACCCGAGATAAGCCACGTCTTCTCCGAGATTGCAGTTCAGCACGCGGACGCACGTGGCCTCGTTGGTGGCTTGATCTGGCCGAAGACCGGCTTCGCCTCGATCGTCTGAGCCGCAACGCCGTTGATGCGACTTTCTTCCCCTGGGCTTCGCCCATTCCTCGCGAGACAAGAAACTCGCCACAACGACGTCCTCCGCTGCGCTCCGGCCCGCGTGGGGGTGCGTCGCCGATCGTCCTCGGCCCTAGATCGCCATCGAGGCCGCGGTGGTCGCGGGCTCGAAACACAACAGGAGAAGTGACATGGCTAACATCGGTTCTTTCAAGAAGGTGGGTAACGAATTCCAGGGCGAGATCGTGACCCTGAGCCTGAAGGCCAAGGGCGTCCGCATCGTCGCCGAGACCAACCGATCCAACGACAATGCTCCCAGCCACCGCATCTATGTGGGGCGCGCGGAAATCGGCGCGGCCTGGTCGAAGCGCTCCGAAGAGGGCCGCGACTACCTCTCGCTCAAACTCGATGACCCCTCGTTCAACGCGCCGATCTACGCGAACCTGTTCGACGACGAAGGCGGTGAAGGCTACACCCTGCTCTGGTCGCGGCCGCGCAAGACCGGCGAGTAAGAGCGCTCACAAAGCCCCGTCCGGTCCGCCGGGCGGGGCGCTTCGCGGTCGGCCTGAGGCGGCTCAAGATTTGCTAAGCCGCGCAGCCTTTTTGAGCAGGTCCCCCGGCTCAATCCCCAATGCTTCAGCAATTTGCCCGAGCACAGTGACGCTTGCTGATACATCGCCGCGCTCGATGGCGCCGACGTAACGGGCGCTTAAACCCGCGCGCTCGGCCAGCTCCTCCTGCGTCATTTGTAGATCGTGGCGTTTCCGACGCAGGTTCACAGCCATGATCTCTTTGAGATCCATGGCCGGTATGGGAACTGAGCCGGAACGATCGTTCTAGGAACGATCGTTCCTATTCGTGTCCAAACATGCTATCGACTGTGGCGGCGCTTCGCGACCGAGCTCGGCTGCCGATCTACCGAACGAATATCCAGGATTCCAACGGGCAACGGAGGTCTGGATTGCGACCAAACCATGGCGTAGCTTATAGGCGTTCTAAAAGCGGGTATGATGCAGAAGCCATCCCTAGATCCAGACGTAGCTGACAATGCGCCGAACGAACCGACGTTGACGGCCTACGACGAACAGCATGTTGTCACATACGTTCGCCTTCTGCAGGCCGAAGGTGAGGGTGCTGACTGGCGCGAAGTGGCTCGAGTGGTCTTGCACATGGACCCAGAGCGAGAGCCGGACCGTGCGCGGCGCGCATATCAGAGTCATCTTGCGCGCGCCAAATGGTTGACGGAGCAAGGGCGACTCTTACGTGGTACCGGCTCGAAGTAGAAGAAATTCGCCGGTTGGCGAGTTGCAGGCAGAACTATTTTCTTTTGCTGCCCGGTGGTCATTCTGGTGCACCACGTGGTGCCAAACTAGGGGCTTCCTACAACCGTCTCGTTCATACCTATTGCGGCGCAATCGTTGTTAGCTGTGTGCATGGGGCGGAAGCAATGCCTGAGTTCGACTGGCGGTCGCCGGATTCCTACAAGAGCCTACAAGACGCCGAAATCACCGACATCGCCTGGGAATGTCTCCGCCGCAACGCGGACTATCGGCGTGAGTACGAAGTTATGATTGCCAACAGTCCGAACGAAGTGACTGACGAATTCAGGAGGAGGTGGGGCCTCTGCTTTCGCCCATGACCCGCAGAGGTCTTTCGACGAGCAGACGATCTTTTGGGCGCCTGAGGTTCTAGCGGCGGTCGTTCCGGTCAAGGTTGCCGGGGCTGCCGATCGCAGTTCAGCGTCTCAACCGCTGCTTGACCTTGCAGCTGGCGAGGTGCGGCGCGCTGCCGACGGCTGGCATGCCGTGCTGCGCATCGGTGCGGTTGATCACCGTGTCTGGTCCAAAGAGCGGCCGGTGCTCGGCGCATCATACGCAGCCGAATTGCCGTTTGATGACGATTTCGGCGCGCGTGCGTACGCAGCCCGACGGCTGTGGCGCGCGATGAATGGACGCGCGCCAGGTCCTGCATTTCATCGATTATCTAAGCAGCGGCGCGAACGTCTGAGCGCCGCGATCCGCGCGCTCGATGCGCATAGCGCCGGCGGCAGTTATCGCGTTATCGCCGAAGCGCTGTTCGGCAAAAAGCGCATCCCCGATCGCGCCTGGAAGACGCATGATCTGCGCAATCGAACAGTGCGCTTGGTGCAAGGCGGCCTCGGGTTGATGCGCGGTGGCTACCGCAAACTGCTACGGCCCGGGCGCAGGGACGAGTAGCGCAGCCTCGAGGGGTGCCGAAAATCGCTCGCTCCATATTCGGCATCCCCCTCCGAGATCCTGCTCCTCCATGATGACCGCACACACGCCGGCCTAGCCAAGCGTAGTGCGATGTCCTCCTGGAGTCCTCAAATGCCCGATCCGATGGCCGGTCTACCCCCGCGCTTCCTGCGTACACCTGAGGCCGCGCGTTATCTTGGCCTGTCCGGTCGCACGCTGGAGAAGCACCGCACATACGGTACTGGGCCGACGTATCGGAAGATCGGCGGACGTGTTGTCTACGCCGTCGATGATCTGAAAGCATGGGCCGACCGCGGCGCCAAGACGTCGACCTCCGACCCCGGGAAGGGAACGGTGCTGCCGGCCAAGAAGCATCCGGTGCTGCGCCCGTATGCAGGCCAGGAACGTCGCTGATTGCCGAGTGAGAGCAGTGATCATGCGGCGCAAGCACCGTTCCGAGCGTGATGAGCTCGAGCTCTTCCGGGCGTTGCCCGGCGATCTCGCGCCGCGCGACGCGCAGGATCTGATGGCCTATCCCTTCTTTTCACTCGCCAAGACGAAACGTGTGGTGCCGATCGATTTTCGTGCCGGCGCGATCGCTATTCGTGTCGAAGCCGTGCCGGAACACGGCATGGCGACCATCTGGGATGCAGACGTTCTGATCTGGGCCGCGTCCCAAATCGTCGAAGCCCGTGACGCAGGCTTGAAGACATCGCGCCTGATGGCTGCAACGCCCTACGAGATTCTGACGTTCGTCGGCCGCGGCACCAGCGCACGCGACTACGACCGCCTGAAGGCGGGTCTCGACAGACTTCAGTCGACGACCGTGCTGACGTCGATCCGCCAGCCGGCAGAACGTCGCCGGCATCGTTTCTCCTGGATCAACGAGTGGAAGGAGACGGCCGATGCGAACGGTCGGCCATTTGGAATCGAGCTGATCCTGCCGGATTGGTTCTACGCTGGCGTCATCGATGACGCGCTCGTGCTGACGATCGATCGCGCCTATTTCGAGCTCACGGGCGGGCTTGAGCGGTGGCTCTACCGGCTCGTGCGCAAGCACGGTGGACGCCAGGATGGCGGCTGGAGCTTTGATCTTGTGCACCTCCATGCCAAATCCGGCATCATCTCGCCGCTCAAGCATTTTGCTTACGACGTACGTCAGATCGTCCAGCGCCAGACATTGCCCGGCTATCAGCTCGTGCTCACGCGCGACCCGAACGGTGCCGAGCGGCTGAACTTCGCGCCTACGCCTGCTGATCCCCTAACGGCCCGCTTGCGCCGACGCGGTCTCATTCCAAATTCGGAGGACAACCTGTGAATCAGCTCGTGCTATCGGGGACCGCAACCCTCGTGCTATCGGGGACCCGATCCTCGTGCTATCGGGGACCGGAATCGCTCTTAAGAGCTTGTTTCTCCGAGCTTTCCCGCCGCTCTAACTTTACTAACCGGAAATCCTTCGGATTTCTTCTAACGGAGCAGGCCGAAAACCCCGTTGATGGAGCGCGACAACGGCAGTCCGATAGGCCAGCCTGCCTTTGCAGGCCATACACACTCTCGACTGAGCCCCAAGCTCACGGCCGCCAGCTCCGGCGTCAGGGAGCGGCATCATGAGCGACTTCACCGAAGTGGAAGTGTTGTGGCTCGAGAAGCGCATCGAAAACCGCATTCGGTTCGGTCGTATCGTCAACGAACGCAAGCTTGATCGTCACAGGCGCGTCCTGTCATTCGCGCCCGGCAGTATCTTTGCGTTCGTCCGGTGGACCTCCAACGACTTCGGCACGATCATTTCGCGGATCGACATCTTGCGTGCGGTCGCTCCGGGACAGCGCTGCTCGACCGTCCCTTATGTGACACCCGGCGGAGAGATTTTGCTGCGTCTGTCCGGCTGGCCGAAGGTCGAGCGAGTGCTGCAGATGGTCGATGCCATTGAGGCCCTCGGCATTGATCCGGCCGATGTTGCGCCCGATCATTGGCACCACGTTCATAACCGTCTGTCCGTCAACGAAAACCCGCGCTCTTACACGAAAGCCCGCCACCAGGGCTGGCTTCACCGGCAGAGGGTCATGCGATGACGGGCCGCC
Source organism: Bradyrhizobium sp. Ghvi (assembly GCF_900115265.1). Taxonomy (GTDB): domain Bacteria; phylum Pseudomonadota; class Alphaproteobacteria; order Rhizobiales; family Xanthobacteraceae; genus Bradyrhizobium. The sequence goes on from NZ_FOVU01000005.1 coordinate 15,553, forward strand.
CAATGATGCTGGCCTTGATGACTGGGGTCGCTGCCGCGCTCATCGCGACGATCGTCCTGGAGCCGCTTCCGCTTTACATCTGGAACGCATCCGCGAGCGTGCCGATTGGTCTCTACCGCCTCCAACCGGCGTACCAATTCCAAGTCACTGAATTGCTCGCCGTGCAGCCGCCGGAGCCGCTCGCGACCTTCCTCGACCTTAACGGCTACTTGCCCATTGGCGTCCCCATGCTCAAGCGGGTCCTGGCGCTGCCGGGGCAGAGGGTCTGCAGAAGCGGGCTCACGGTTTCGGTCGACGACGTCGCGGTGGGCGAGGCAAAGGATCGCGACGGACGCGGCCGGCCGCTGCCGAAGTGGCAGGGCTGCCGCGTCGTCGGAGACGGGGAGTTCTTTCTTATGAACTGGCAGTCTGACGACTCTCTTGATGGCCGATATTTTGGATTCTTGCCGGCGTCGGCGATGATCGGCCGTGCGCTGCCCGTGTGGACGTGGGAGGAGTGATCGTGCGTGTTCCACGCTCTTACTTCGCCATTCCTCTGTTCGATCGATCGCGGGACCATTCCTCCGTCCCGACCAACGCTTGCAGGGCCGACGCGCGCCGCGGCAGTCCAGGGCGGCCGCATGGCCGGCGCGAAGCGGCTTTACCCTGGACGGGCGCGAGCACGACGGCATGCTTGGCTCGGTCGGGCGTGCGTGTTTGGGCTGTCGTGTCGCTGCTGTTTGTTTTCGCTGCGTCGAACAGTGCTGCTCCAGCCCAGAGTGGTTCAGTGTTAGCTCAAGCGGTTGCTCAGGCAGGCAAGCCGTTTGCAGCTTTCGTCGACGAAGCCTCGAAGCGTTTTGCAATTCCGATAAACTGGATCCGTTCGGTCATTAACATCGAAAGCGCTGGAGACGTGCACGCCAGATCGCCCAAAGGCGCAATGGGCCTGATGCAAATCATGCCGGCGAGTTGGGCGGAACTTCGTGCGCGCTACAATCTCGGGAACGACCCCTACGACCCACACGACAACATTCTGGCCGGCACGGCTTACTTGCACGAACTGCTCGACCGATATGGCTCGCCTGGCGTGTTTGCGGCGTACAATGCGGGACCTGCTCGCTACGAAGAGCATCTCGCGGGCGCCTCTCTGCCAGACGAGACGCGAGCATACGTCGCAAAGCTTGCAAATCTGCTTGCCATCGAACTGCCGCCGAGATGGACGTCCAGCGGACAGTCATCAGCAGCTCCGACGCTATTTGTCTCACGATCCGATCTCATGAAAACGCGCGATCGGTCGCTGGCACTCATGCCTTCGAGCGGTGTCACGACCGCGATCTCGGCGCCCGATGTTTCGCCCATGGTCCCCCGGCCTATTGGCGTGTTCGTCCCTCGATCGGATGCGGGAGCCTCGCAATGACCAGGTGTGGGGGTTCGCGAGCTTTGGTGTGCCTCACCAAGCAGGTGGTACGTGCTGATGGCGTATGGGCGATGCCTTCGGCCCGCGCTCTACTCGTCGCTTCGCTCCTCACCGAGCCACCCTTCGGGTGTCTCGGCCCTTCGGGTAACGATCGCTATCGCAAGCGCTCGGAAGCAGCGGGGGCTTCGCAAACCAGCTGCCAAGTCGCGACGGCTCTTTCGGGAACCGGCGACCGGGAGACCACGACGGCAGGACGGCGAGATAAAAGGGGCTCGCCGGTCGAACCGCAAGCCATTGGCATGGCTTGGGTTCTGGCGTGCCGGTCGGTCGGCGCGCGTGCCGCGCGTTGCATTTTAGCAAATGCAATCAAAGCCGTTTTCGGCACCGTGCGTGCTTTTGATCCCTGGGAGGCCCTTCCGTGAGCATGCGCGACAGCGATCTGCGTATTCGGCCCGGGCGCATCCGCAGTACACGCGCGCCGAAGCAGAAGAGCTTCATCAACCAAGTGCTGCGGGCAGCGAAGAAGGCAGGACACACCTCGGGACAGACCTTGTCCGGCAGGCGTTCGGCGGCCTACGGGCGCTCGACGTTTGGTCGCGGGCGCCTCGCCTTTAGCCGCGCCAGATTGTTCAGCCCAACGCGGCGCGTCGTGGTGAAGGCGCGCGTGGTTCGTCACAAAGGGCGGGCGTTCCGCTCAGCGCCATTGACGGCTCATCTCTCGTATCTGAAGCGCGACGGCGTGACGCGGAGCGGCGAGCGGGCAGAGATGTTTGATGCCGACAACGATCGCGCTGATAGCGCGGCTTTTGCGGAACGGTGCAAGGACGACCGGCATCACTTCAGGTTCATCGTCTCGCCTGAGGACGCCGGCGACATGACCGACCTGAAGGCCTTCACCCGCGACCTTGCCAAGCAGATGGAGACCGATCTAGGCACGCGGCTCGATTGGGTGGCCGTCGATCATTGGAATACCGACAATCCTCACGTCCATCTTCTCGTTCGGGGAGTAGATGGGCAGGGGGCGGATCTCGTGATCTCCCGCGACTACATTAGCCAGGGCCTGCGCTCACGCGCAGAGGAACTGATCGCGATCGAACTGGGTCCAAAGCCGGAGCATGAGATCCGCAATTCGCTTGAGAGGGAAATCACGGCGGAGCGATGGACGCGGCTCGATCGGGAGATCCGGCTGGCGGCAGACGAGACTGGCTATGTCGATCTTCGCCCAGAGAATCCCGGCAAGTCCGATCCTGAGATCCGGCGCCTGATGGTCGGTCGCCTTCAACATCTGGAGAAGATGGGCCTTGCCGCATCCGCCGCGCCTGGGGAATGGATGGTAGGGCTCGAGGCCGAGCGTAGTCTGCGCGATCTCGGCATGCGCGGCGACATCGTCAAGACCATGCACCGCGCCTTTACCGAGCGTGGGGAAGCGCGCGGCGTTGCCGACTACGTTATCGAAGGTGGACAGCCGACGTCCGAGATTATCGGACGGCTGGTCGACCGGGGATTGCATGACGAACTGACTGGCGAGGCCTACGCCCTGATCGACGGAACGGACGGACGTGCTCACCATGTGCGCTTCCGAGGGCTCGAGGCCTTCGAACAGGCGCCACCGGTCGGCGGCATCGTCGAAGTCCGACGCTTCGGTCAAGCCAGCGATCCGCGGCCGACCATGGTGCTCGCAACCCGTTCCGATCTCGATCTTGGTAGCCAGATCACGGCACGAGGGGCAACTTGGCTCGACCATCGGCTGGTTGAACGTGACCCCATGCCGCTTGCCACGGGTGGATTCGGCCGCGAGACCCGCGACGCCATGGAAGCCCGGACCGAGCGTCTGATCCAGGAGGGCTTGGCGCGGCGACAGGGCCAACGCATCATCTTGCAGCGCGACCTCCTGAACACGTTGCGCCGGCGTGAATTGGACGAGGTGGCAGCAAAGGTCTCGGCCGACACTGGCCTACCTCTCGTGAATGCCGCGTCCGGGGAGCATGTGGCGGGAACGTATCGCCAGCGGCTGACGCTCACCTCAGGACGCTTCGCCATGATCGATAATGGTCTCGGCTTCCAGCTCGTGCCCTGGTCGCGCGAACTCGAAAAGAGGCTCGGCCAACACGTCACTGGCGTCGTGAAGGACGGCGGTGGCATCGAATGGGGTTTTGGTCGGAAGCGCGACCTCGGCCTCTAGCAAACTCTTCAATTCAGTTGCGGAAGGACGTCGGGATGTCCGGAACCAAAATCCTCTGGGGTCAGGTGATTGTCGTCGGCCTGATCGTGCTGCTGGCCATCTGGGGGGCAACCGAGTGGACGGCTTGGCGGCTCGCCTGGCAACCAGAGCTTGGCCGCCCCTGGTTCGAACTGTCGGGCTTCAAGGTCTATTACCCGCCAATCTTCTTCTGGTGGTGGTTCGTCTACGACGCCTATGCGCCTCAGGTCTTTGTCGAGGGCGCCTTCATCGCGGCGTCGGGGACCTTCATTTCGATCGCAGTGGCGATCGGCATGTCGGTGTGGCGCGCACGTGAAGCCAAGAATGTCGAGACCTATGGTTCGGCGCGCTGGGCTGATACCGAGGAGGTTCGAGCGGCCGGGCTCCTCGGTCCGGATGGCGTGGTGCTCGGCAAACTCGACCGCGACTACCTCCGGCATGACGGACCAGAGCACGTACTGTGCTTTGCGCCGACCCGGTCCGGCAAAGGTGTCGGCCTCGTCGTTCCTTCGTTGCTGGCTTGGCCCGGCTCGGCCATCGTCCACGACATCAAGGGTGAGAACTGGCAACTGACCGCCGGCTTCCGCGCGCGGCATGGCCGCGTCCTGCTCTTCGACCCCACCAATCCAAAGTCCTCAGCCTACAATCCGCTCCTCGAAGTCCGGCGTGGGGAATGGGAGGTTCGCGACGTCCAGAACGTCGCCGACGTCCTGGTCGACCCCGAAGGCTCCCTCGACAAGCGGAACCATTGGGAGAAGACCAGTCATTCGCTCCTGGTCGGTGCCATCCTCCATGTCCTCTATGCCGAGGCAGACAAGACCTTGGCTGGCGTCGCCGCTTTCCTGTCCGACCCGAAGCGGCCGATCGAGGCGACGCTAAAGGCGATGATGACCACGCCGCACCTTAGCGAACAGGGTGCCCATCCCGTGGTCGCCTCGACCGCGCGCGAACTCCTCAACAAATCCGAGAATGAACGGTCCGGCGTCCTGTCCACCGCGATGTCGTTCCTCGGGCTCTACCGCGATCCCGTGGTGGCCCAGGTGACCTGTCGCTGCGACTGGCGGATTGCCGATCTGATCGCAGATAGCCGCCCGACGACGCTTTACCTCGTGGTGCCACCGTCGGATATTTCTCGGACCAAGCCGCTGATCCGTCTGGTGCTGAATCAGATTGGTCGGCGTCTGACCGAGGACTTGCATGCCCGCGACCGCCGGCATCGAGTCCTGATGATGCTCGACGAGTTCCCAGCACTTGGGCGGCTTGATTTCTTTGAATCCGCGCTCGCCTTCATGGCCGGGTACGGCATCAAAAGTTTCTTGATCGCGCAGTCTCTCAATCAGATCGAGAAGGCCTACGGGCCGAACAACGCCATTCTCGACAACTGTCACGTTCGCGTCAGCTTCGCGACCAACGACGAGCGGACCGCCAAGCGGGTGTCCGACGCGCTGGGCACGGCGACCGAGATGCGGGCGATGAAGAACTATGCCGGCCACAGGTTGAATCCTTGGCTGGGTCACCTCATGGTCTCGCGGCAGGAGACGGCCAGACCGCTCTTGACCCCGGGCGAGATCATGCAGCTTCCGCCGATGGACGAGATCGTCATGGTGGCGGGCACGCCGCCGATCCGGGCGAAGAAAGTTCGCTACTACGAGGATCGGCGGTTCACCGAGCGGGTTCTGCCGCCGCCCGATCCGGCGAGCGCCGGCCGATCATTGCGAGCGGACGGATGGTCAGCGATCGGACCGCTAAAGCCGACGGCAGGTCCAACCGAAAAAGCTGCGGAGGCCGAGGAAGACACGGCGAACAGCGGACTCCGTCGTGAGCCCGAACTCCCCGATCACGTCGCGATCGCCAAGGAGACGACCGAACCGACACCGGCAGAGGAATTTGCCGCCGTTCTTGACGATGACGAGGATGCGGTCCGTCAGTCTCGACTGATGCGTCAACAGATGCGTGGCGTTGCGCGCCAGGTCACCATGGACCCGAATGACGGTATGGAGCTCTGAGGCAACATGCGCGACCGGATGAACGTCTACTTCTCGCCAGAGCTTCTGAAACAGATCTCGGAATTCGCCGATCGCAAGAAGCTCTCTCGGTCCGCGATCGTGGAAGCGGCGGTTGCTTCGTTTCTGTCACCGGATGGAGCGGACAGGCGGGAGGCGGCGTTTACCCGTCGGCTGGATCGACTGTCGCGTCAGATGCAGAGACTGGAGCGCGATGTTGGTTTGACAGCCGAGACCATGGCCCTCTTCATTCGTTTCTGGCTGACGATCACGCCGCCGCTACCCAACGACGCGCAGGCGGCCGCGCAGGCAAAGGGTCGGGAGCGCTTTGAAGGATTTGTCGAGGCGCTCGGGCGCCGTTTGCAGAAGGGGCAAAGCTTTCTGCGCGAGATTCCAGAAGATATCCGCCATCAGGAACCGGCGGAAGAAACCTGACTGAACTATGTAGAAAGACCATTTCGCCGGACCTTCTTTTTCTACGCCGGTCTACGACCGCAGCGATTTAACCGAACTGACAAAAAGCTGGACGCGCTATCGGCTCGAGCGAGCTGAGAGCAAAGGGGGGCAGCATGCAAATCTCAACAGGATGCCGTCGAATCGCGCGCGTCTTTCTCCCTTTTGCAGCTGGGTACTATCTCTCTTATCTGTTTCGAACGATCAACGCTCTGATCGCCAGCCATCTCAGCTCAGATACAGGGGTTGGGGCTGCCGATCTCGGGTTGCTTACGTCAGTCTACTTTCTTGTTTTCGCAGCGGCTCAGATCCCCGTTGGTATTCTATTGGACCGCTTTGGTCCGCGTCGCGTCCAGAGCGTTCTGCTGTTGCTCGCAGCATTCGGCGCCGGACTGTTCTCGGTGTCGACCGGCTTCCTATCCCTTTTGATTGCGCGAGCAATGATCGGGCTTGGGGTGGCGGCGGCGCTGACAGCAGGACTGAAGTCCATTATCCTTTGGTTCCCCAGAGAACGAGTTGCCTTACTGAACGGCTACATGATCATGCTGGGATCGCTAGGAGCGGTGACCGCTACGTCTCCTGTTGAGCACCTGCTCGCCTGGATGGGCTGGCGGCAGCTCTTTGAGATCCTGGCGGCTGCGACCGGAGCGACGGCTCTTCTCATCTACGTCGTGGTGCCTCAACGACGCGATGTCCTGTCAACAGCGCGCGCCACCCTCAGCTCCGTTTTCGGCGATCGGCGCTTTTGGCGCATGGCCCCGTTGTCGGCGACTTGCGTTGGATCGTCCTGGTCCTTGCAGGGATTGTGGGCATCGCCGTGGCTGACAGACGTCGAGGAGCTTGATCGCGCAAGTCTCGTTAGACAGCTGTTCATCATGTCGATCGTCCTGAGCTGCGGTGCCTGGTTGTTTGGTATGACCGTGCATTACGTCAAACGGAGAGGAGCCGGCGCGGAGACAATATTGGCGATGGTTGCGGTGCTGTTTATCGCAGCCGAGATAGCCGTAGTCCTGCGAGCGCCTCTGCCGTCCATCTTGCTGTGGTCCGTTGTCGCAATTGTCGGAACGGCAACCGTGGTTAGCTTCGCGGTAATAGCGGATTACTTTCCGCCGGAGCTTGCCGGTCGTGCCAATGGTGCCTTGAACGTTTTGCACTTCGGTTGGGCATTTCTGGCGCAATACGTGACAGGTCTTATCCTGGAGCAATGGTCCGCAACTGATGGACATAGGCCCGTCCAAGCCTATCAAGCTGCGTTTGGTCTAAACGTGGCACTGCAAATCGCGACGTTGGTCTGGTTCGCGCTGCCCTGGTGCCGATCCATCGCTTCGTGGATGAGTTCAATCCTCGTCTTCAGGCCTGCTGATGTTCCCAATGCTCTTGAGTCAGTTGGCTTGTATGAGAGTTCGGTCATCCTCCTGCCCGCGGATGACGATCTGGAGTGGTGAGCAGCAACTTGCAGCGAACCGATACGATTAAGTTGCCGTCAAACATCAGTTCTCAATCTTTCTTTTTCTACGCCAGCCTACGATCTCCGAAAGCGCTTGTTGCGCCAAGCCCATCAGTGCCTCTTCTAATCATCCCCATCTGAGGGCGCTCTTTCGATGTCCTCATTCGGTGGGGACGAACCGTGGCAATCCATTCCATTGAATCGGAAGCGAGCTCGCGTGGAGCGCGAATGCTGCGCAGCGCGCTCGGCTCTGCGATCGCCGGCTACCTCGAAGACGAAGCGATCATCGAGGTGATGCTCAACCCGGATGGGCGGCTGTGGATCGACCGGTTGTCGAATGGTCTGATGGACACAGGTGAAACCCTGTCCGCAGCCGATGGCGAGCGCATTGTTCGCCTGGTTGCGCATCACGTAGGCGCCGAGGTGCATGCCGGCGCGCCGCGGGTATCGGCAGAGCTGCCTGGAACTGGTGAGCGCTTCGAAGGCCTTTTGCCTCCGGTCGTTGCCGCCCCGGCGTTTGCTATCCGCAAGCCCGCAGTCGCCGTGTTTACGCTCGACGACTACGTCGGCAGGGGGATCATGACCTCCGAGCAGGCCAAGATCTTAAAGAGCGCGGTCGCCGCACGGAAGAACATCCTCGTCGCCGGCGGGACATCGACCGGCAAGACGACATTGACGAATGCACTCCTGGCCGAGGTGGCAAAGACCGCTGATCGGGTCGTTCTGATCGAAGATACCCGCGAACTTCAGTGCAAAGCGCCCAATCTTGTAGCTTTGCGGACCAAGGATGGCGTGGCCACGCTGTCGGACCTGGTTCGCTCCTCGCTGCGACTGCGTCCTGACCGCATTCCGGTCGGTGAGGTTCGCGGTGCCGAAGCGCTCGACCTGCTTAAGGCTTGGGGCACCGGGCATCCCGGTGGCATCGGGACCATTCATGCGGGCACCGCGTTGGGCGCGCTGCGGCGGCTCGAGCAACTCATCCAGGAAGCCGTCATTACGGTTCCGCGCGCCCTGATCGCGGAGACGATCAACCTCGTTGCTGTGCTTGCGGGGCGCGGCGCTGACCGTCGCCTCACTGAACTCGCTATCGTCAAGGGGCTCGGTGCCGTCGGTGACTACAACGTTTCATCAACAGGAGACTGACATGCGTCAGCAATTTCGTTTTCTTCGAGGTGCATCGTTGGCTGCCTTCGGCACGGTGCTTTTGGCAGTTCAGCCGGCATGGGCGGCTGGCTCGAACATGCCGTGGGAGCAACCACTCAATCAGATCTTGCAGTCGGTTGAAGGTCCGGTCGCCAAGATCATCGCCGTTATCATCATCGTCGTGACCGGGCTCACGCTCGCGTTCGGGGATTCGTCCGGTGGTTTCCGCAGGCTGATCCAAATCGTGTTCGGTCTGTCGATCGCGTTTGCGGCTTCGAGCTTCTTCCTGTCGTTCTTCTCCTTCGGCGGCGGCGTGGTGGTTTGATGGATGAACCGGTCACAGGCTTTGTCGTGCCCGTTCACCGCGCGCTCACTGAGCCGATCCTGATGGGCGGCGCGCCGCGGTCGGTCGCGATCGTCAATGGCACGCTTGCGGCAGCCCTTGGGCTCGGATTGCGGCTCTGGATCGCGGGTCTTGTCCTCTGGTTCATCGGCCACATGGCCGCCGTCTGGGCCGCCAAACGCGATCCCGCCTTCGTCGATGTGGTGCGCCGACATCTGCGCATTCCAGGCCATCTCAACACCTGAGTTCTCGGTCATGATGAACCTTGCCGAATATCGTCATTCCAACGCGCGTCTCGCCGACTTCCTGCCCTGGGCAGCCCTCGTCGACGAGGGAATCATCCTGAACAAGGATGGCTCGTTCCAACGGACAGCAAAGTTCCGGGGGCCTGACCTCGATAGCGCGGTACCGGCCGAACTTGTCGGCGTCGCCGGTCGCCTGAATAACGCCCTGCGCCGTCTGGGATCTGGTTGGGCCGTATTTGTTGAGGCGCAACGTCATTTTGCTGGGGCCTATCCTCCGAGTACATTTCCGGATGTCGCGTCCGCGCTGGTCGATGCCGAACGCAGGGCCCAGTTCGAAGAGGCCGGCGCTCACTATGAGTCCAGCTATTTCCTAACCTTCCTCTGTCTGCCGCCGGAGGAGGGAGCCTCCAGGGCGGAGCGCCTGCTCTATGAGGGCCGCGATCGGACTGTTGGCGCAGACGCGCGCGAGGTGCTGCGCGGGTTTATCGATCAAACCAACCGCGTGCTGCAACTCGTCGAAGGGTTCATGCCGGAATGCGGCTGGCTCGATGATCAGGACACGCTGACCTACCTGCACTCGACGGTCTCAACCAAGCGTCACCGCGTTCGAGTACCCGAGATTCCGATGTATATCGATGCGCTCTTGTCCGACCAGCCGTTGACCGGCGGGCTAGAGCCGATGCTGGGTTCAGCGAACGTGCGGGTCTTGACGATTGTCGGCTTTCCGGGCGCGACGACCCCGGGGATCCTGGACGACCTGAATCGCCTGGCATTCTCGTATCGTTGGTCGACGCGCGCAATCATGCTCGACAAGACCGACGCCACCAAGCTGCTGACCAAGATTCGGCGGCAGTGGTTCGCCAAGCGAAAGTCCATCGGCGCCATTCTCAAGGAGGTCATGACGAACGAGGCGTCGACGCTGCTCGATACCGACGCACACAACAAGGCGCTCGATGCCGACGCGGCGTTGCAGGAACTGGGGTCGGATCAGATCGGACAAGCCTTTGTTACGGCGACCATTACCGTCTGGAACGGCGATCCCGGTGCTGCCGATGAAAAGCTGAGGCTGGTCGAGAAGGTCATCCAGGGCCGCGATTTCACCTGCATGATCGAGACGGTGAACGCCGTCGAAGCCTGGCTTGGCAGCCTGCCGGGGCATGTCTATGCGAACGTGCGGCAGCCACCGGTATCGACCCTAAACCTCGCCCATATGATTCCAATGTCGGCCGTGTGGGCCGGCGAGGCGAGGGATCTGCACTTCAAGGGTCCGCCGCTTCTGTTCGGCAAGACCGAGGGATCAACGCCATTTCGATTCTCGCTCCACGTCGGCGACGTCGGTCATACCCTTGTGGTGGGACCGACGGGTGCTGGAAAATCAGTCCTGCTAGCGCTGATGGCGCTACAGTTCAGGCGTTACCCGAACTCTCAGGTCTTTGCGTTCGATTTTGGCGGTTCAATTCGTGCGACCGCGCTCGCCATGGGTGGCGACTGGCATGATCTCGGCGGTGCATTGTCGGACGGAGATGAACAACCCGTCGCCCTGCAGCCGCTGGCCTGGATTGATGATCCTTCCGAGCGCGGATGGGCGACGGAATGGATCGGCGCGATCCTGGCACGGGAAAAAGTCGAGGTCACCCCGGAGGTCAAGGACCATCTGTGGTCGGCGCTGACATCTCTCGCTTCGGCGCCGAGGGAGGAGCGCACCCTGACGGGCCTGTCAGTCCTGCTCCAATCAAATTCTCTGAAACGCGCCTTGCAACCTTATTGCCTCGGCGGACCTTCCGGGCGCTTGCTCGATGCCGAATTCGAGCGCCTTGGCGAGGCCTCTGTCCAGGCGTTTGAGACCGAAGGCTTGATCGGAACGAGTGCGGCGCCGGCCGTGCTGGCGTACCTCTTCCATCGGATTGGTGATCGTCTCGATGGCCGGCCGACACTCCTTATCGTCGATGAAGGTTGGCTTGCCCTCGATGACGAGAATTTTGCGGGACAACTCCGGGAATGGCTGAAGACGCTTCGGAAGAAGAACGCGTCCGTCATCTTCGCCACACAGTCGCTTTCGGACATTGATGGCTCCGCGATTGCGCCGGCTATCATCGAAAGTTGCCCAACACGCTTGTTGCTGCCGAACGAACGAGCGATCGAACCGCAGATCACTGCGATCTACCGCCGCTTTGGCCTCAATGACCGGCAGATCGAACTTTTGAGCCGGGCAACGCCAAAGCGCGACTACTACTGTCAGTCCCGTCGCGGCAACCGGATGTTCGAACTCGGGCTTGGTGAGGTGGCACTCGCCTTCACCGCAGCCTCTTCGAAGACAGGCCAAGCGACCATCACGCAACTCCTGGCCGAGCATGGACCTGACGGCTTCGTGCCGGCCTGGCTTCAGCACCGCGGCGTCGCATGGGCGACGGATCTGATCCCGAATCTGGTCAATCTGGAGAAATCGCTATGAAGCGATTTGGTTTATTGGCGACCGCTGGCACCATCGCCCTGACGTTCGGCGCCGCGGTGCCCGCGCGAGCGCAGTGGATCGTCTTTGATCCGAACAACTACGTTCAGAACGTCCTGACCGCTGCGCGGGAGCTCCAGCAGATCAACAATCAGATCACCTCGTTGCAGAACGAGGCGCAGATGCTGATCAATCAGGCAAAGAATCTGGCAAACCTGCCGTACTCGTCGCTGCAGCAACTGCAATCCTCGATCCAGCGGACCCAGCAATTGCTGGCCCAGGCCCAGCGCATCGCATACGACGTGCAGCAGATCGATCGCGCGTTCTCGACCAGCTACGCGCCAGCCACCAGCAGCCAGTCGAACCAGTTGCTGATCTCTAACGCTCAATCGCGTTGGCAGAATTCCTATGCCGCAACGCAAGACGCGCTTCGCGTCCAGGCCGGCATCGTTGGTAACCTCGACACCAATCGCATCCAGACGTCCGCCCTCGTAAGGTCGAGCCAGAGTGCCAGTGGCGCCCTGCAGGCAACTCAGGCCGGTAACCAGATCCTCGCGCTTCAAGCTCAACAACTCGCCGATCTGACGGCGGCGGCGGCGGCGCAGGGCAGGGCGCAGAGCCTGGAAGCGGCCCAACGCGCCTCGGCCCAGGATCAGGGACGAGAACAGCTTCGGCGGTTCCTGACACCTGGGCAGGGCTATCAATCATCCAACGTGCAGATGTTCCACTGATGACCGAGGTAAGGGCATTCAAGGCATTGTCGCTGCTCACGACAATCGGCGTGCTGGTCGTCGCTGCCTGCACGATTCAGCTTCGTGGCGGAGACGAGTCTCCGGCAGCACCGATGGCGGAGCAGAGGACCGATACATCCAGCTCCGACCTCGCACACTGCCGCGGCGTCACTCCGCAGGAAACGGCCGGTTATCGGCATTGCAAGCAGGTTTGGGACGAAAACCGGCGCCGCTTTCTTGGCAAAAGAACCGGTCCGGCAGACCCTGGCCAGGACGATTCCGCCGCAGGTCTGGCGCCCGCCCCAAAGGATCAGAGCCGGATCCCGCAGGGATATCCGAACCTTGTGGCACCTGAGGCGAGCAGACCATGACTGGCCCGGGGATCATTGACCAGTTTCTGGAAACGTTCACGCGTTATATCGATAACGGCTTCGGGTTGCTGGGGAGTGACGTCGGATATTTGGCGACAACCCTTGCGACGATCGACATTACGCTTGCGGCGTTGTTCTGGAGTTGGGGAACGGACGAGGACATTATCGCGCGCCTCGTCAAGAAGACGCTCTTCGTCGGTGTCTTTGCCTGGCTCATCGGCAACTGGAATAGCCTGGCGCGGATCGTCTTCGAGAGCTTTGCCGGGCTTGGGCTGAAAGCATCCGGCGCAAGCCTCTCCGCGGCAGATTTCCTGCGACCGGGAAAGATCGCTCAGGTTGGACTCGACGCCGGCCGACCGCTGCTCGATTCGATCTCCAACCTGATGGGCTACATCAGTTTCTTCGAGAATTTCGTCCAGATCGTCGTTCTCCTGTTCGCCTGGGTCGTGGTGCTACTCGCCTTCTTCATTCTGGCGATCCAGCTCTTCGTGACCCTGATCGAGTTTAAGCTCACGACGCTCGCTGGCTTCGTGCTCATTCCCTTCGGATTATTTGGCAAGACTGCGTTCGCGGCGGAACGGGTCCTCGGCAACGTCATATCCTCTGGAATCAAGGTTTTGGTCCTGGCCGTCATCGTCGGCATCGGATCAACTCTCTTCTCGCAGTTTACCGCTGGCTTCGGCGGCGCACAGCCGACCATTGAAGACGCGATGACGCTGGTGCTCGCGGCGCTCACCTTACTGGGTCTCGGTATCTTCGGTCCGGGTATCGCAAACGGCCTTGTGTCAGGCGGACCGCAACTCGGCGCCGGCGCCGCGGTTGGAACAGGCCTTGCTGCCGGCGGCATTGTTGCGGCGGGCGCAGGTCTTGCCGCCGGCGGTGCTGGTCTCGCTGGCGGCGCGATTGCGGGCGCCGCGCGTAGTGGCGGAGCTGCGATGAGCGGAGCGTCAGCGGCCTACCGCAGCGGCGGCCTTGCCGGCGTCGCGGAGGCCGGCGCTTCCGCTGCCATGAGCCCGTTGCGTCGTGCAGCGGCTGCGCTCGGTGGCGGTGGGCAAACCAGCGCGCAGTCCGCCAGCACGTCGGCCGACGGGCAGCCCGATTGGGCGCGGCGCATGAAGCGTGCCGAGACTATTCGGCACGGGGCGTCGGCAGCCGGCCACGCGGTCCGCTCAGGCGATCACGGTGGAAGCGGGTCTTCTGTCGATTTGTCTGAAGGAGAGCGCTGACTCGCAGCATCACCTTCCCAATAACTGCGCGGCGTCTCGAACGCGGACACCGCTCGACTCGAAACCGATCACTTGATCCCAGGGGCAACCATCGATGTTCAAACGACCTTCCGTTCACTACGGGCGCATGCCCGAGCCGATCACGCCGTACCAAAAGGCAGCGCAGGTTTGGGACGAACGCATTGGATCTGCCCGCATGCAGGCCAAGAACTGGCGCTTGATGGCCTTCGGCTGCTTAGTGCTATCGGCCGGTCTCGCAGGTGGCTTGGTGTGGCAATCGAGCCAAGGCTCGATCACGCCGTGGGTGGTTGAAGTGGACCATCTCGGCCAGGCACAAAGGGTTGCGCCGGCAAACATCGACTATCAACCCACTGATGCGCAGATCGCCTACCATCTGGCGCGTTTTATCGAGGATGTCAGAGGCCTGCCGGCCGACGGCATCGTTCTGCGCCAGAATTGGCTCCGCGCTTATGATTTTACGACGGATCGTGGCGCGGCTGCGCTGAACGACTATGCGCGCAACAATGACCCCTTTGCGAAGCTGGGCAAGGCTCAAATCTCCGTAGACGTCTCGAGCGTCATTCGCGCGTCTTCGGAGAGCTTTCGCGTCGCGTGGACCCAGCGAGTCTACGACAACGGCTCTCTGAGTTCGACCGAGCGCTGGACTGCAATTCTCTCGATCGTGATCGAGACACCCCGCGATGCCGAACGCCTGCGCAAGAATCCCCTTGGCATCTACGTCCGCGCCATCAACTGGTCAAAGGAGTTGAGTCAGTGACCAAGACGCCGTCTGACGTTCATTCGAGGTACACCGTCCCGCGCAGCAGGATCAGTCCGACTTGGCCCGAATTCTTGACCGCGAAGCGAGCAGTCTTGTTTGCTCTCCTGCTTGGTTCCTCGGCGCTCGGTGGGTGCGCGACCTACATACCGCCGGAGATCAGCTATGACGCTGAAGTGCCTCCGTTACCGGCGACGCCTGTGGTTCTCGACGACAGATCGCGGGCGCTTCACGTTCCACCCCTCTGGAAGCCGGCCCTCGGCGGCAAGTCGGGAGGAAAGGAAGACGTTGAACCCGTGAGCCGGGTTGAAACGGCAAACAGCGCAGCGCGGGTCGAACCGCGCAAGCGGGGGTATTTCAACGCAGCGCAAATCTACGCCTACAGTCCTGGGGCGCTCTATCAGATTTACGCCGCACCGGGGCAGATCACGGACATCGCGCTCGAGGAAGGAGAGCAGTTAACAGGATCAGGGCCCATTGCGGCAGGAGACACCGTACGCTGGGTCGTGGGGGATACCGAGAGCGGGAGCGGCGACACGCGTCGCGTCCATATCCTTGTTAAGCCAACCCGCGCATCGATTGAAACCAATCTCGTCGTCAATACCGACCGGCGCACCTACCTGATCGAGCTCCGCTCCCGCGAGCGGCCCTACATGCCATCTGTTGCCTGGTATTATCCGGAAACAGCGCGCGAACGATCCCGTTCAGTCGCTCTGAAACCCGTTCTTCCGGATCCGGCGCAGCGTATCTCCCGCTACGCCATCGAAGGGGATAGTCCTCCCTGGCGGCCGCTCGCCGCATATGACGATGGACGCAAGGTCTATGTCGAATTCCCTAAAGGTATCGTCCAAGGTGAGATGCCACCCCTCTTTGTCATCGGCCCTGAGGGCAAAGCCGAACTCGTCAACTATCGCGCCTACGGCAACGTGTTGATCGTCGATCGGCTGTTTGCAGCTGCCGAACTCCGGCTTGGCAGTGAGCATCAGCAGAAGGTCAGGATTGTCAGGACCGACGCGAGGCCGTCGTCATGAATACCCCGAGTGAAAGCAATCACGAGCAAGCAATTCCGCCGCAGACACAAGAGGAGCAGTCGAGGAGCTTCCGCCTGAGAGCAGAGCATCCGCGCGTGACACGGTTGTCGCGAAAAGTCCTGGCTGGAGGGAGCGCGGTTGCTCTGTTTGTCATCGGTGGAGCGGTCCTGTGGTCGCTGCAGAACAACCGTTCCCGAAACCAGGCGGCCGATGAGCTTTACAGCACCGAGCATCACAATGTTGCTGACGGCATCACGACGCTGCCGAAGGACTACGCTGGCGTTCCGCGCCAGACAATCCCGCAGCTTGGGCCGCCGCTTCCCGGAGACCTCGGTCGACCGATCCTTGCCGCTCAAGGCCAGTCGCCGACGATCGGCGCTGATCCGGAACAGCAGCGCCGAGATCAAGAGACCGAAGCAGCCCGCATCAGCCATTTGTTCGCGTCGACCAATGGACGAGAAGTGCGTCCGCCCAGCACTGCGGCAGTTGGAAGCGACCGTGTCGTGCCACCGAACATAACGAGCACTGGCGACGATGGGTCTGCGCAGAACGGTCAGGACCGCAAGCTTGCCTTCGTCAACGCAACCGTGGACCGTCGCACAATCAGTCCTGACCGTGTCACCAGGCCAGCTTCACCATATATCGTGCAGGCCGGGACGGTCATTCCGGGAGCCCTGATTACCGGAATCAGATCGGACCTACCAGGCCAGATTACGGCGCAGGTCACCGAGAATGTCTTTGACACACCGACAGGACGCGTTCTGCTTGTGCCTCAGGGAGCGCGTCTGATCGGGATCTACGACAGTCAGGTCACATTCGGCCAGTCCCGGGTCTTGCTGGTCTGGACACGGCTGATAATGCCGAATGGACGTTCCATCGTTCTCGAGCGGCAGCCCGGCGCTGATACAGCAGGCTACGCGGGCCTGGAAGACCAGGTCGACAATCACTGGGGTGAGCTGTTCAAGGCTGCGGCACTATCGACCTTTCTAGCGGTTGGAACCGAACTGGGGGCCGGCTCGGACACCAACAGCAACGACAGCGCCATCATCCAAGCATTGCGACACGGCGCCTCGGATTCACTGAACCAGACAGGACAGCAGGTAGTTCGGCGTAGCCTCAACATCCAGCCCACTCTGACCGTGCGACCCGGCTTCCCGGTTCGCGTTGTCGTCAACCGTGACCTCATACTTGCGCCATACGGAGGATAGGGGATGCCCAAGCTGAGAATAGGATCTCTGCCAGACGACAAGCCGGTCAAGGTCACCATTGAGCTTCCAGCATCAGTGCATCGGGATCTCGTCGCCTATTCAGAGGCCGTCGCACGCGAAAATGGGCAGCGCGTCGATGCGGCGAAGCTAATCGCGCCGATGCTAGCGCGCTTTATGGCCACGGATCGCGGATTTGCAAAGGCGAGACGAACCGATCATTCCACAAAAGCCGGCGGAGGTGAGGGATAGCGTTCTGCCAACAGACTGAGGAAACGCTTCAGGGCCGGATTCCCATTGTCGTCGCGCCAATGCGCATAGAAGTCCACCCGGCTTGGTCCCGCGCCGTCCTGCAACTCCCGGTACACAAGGCCAGCAAAACTTGCACCAATATCGGACTCCATCACCAGGCTGAGCCCCATGCCCATACTCGTCAGACTCTTGATGATGCCACGGCTTACATCATGGCGCTCCACCTTGGGTCGGTCGTCGAGTAGCACGAGTTTGGAGATCAGGAGATCCTCGAATTCTCGTCCAGGATCATACTCGCTTAAGAGGATTTTTTCGTTACGCAAATCGGTCCAATAAATGATCTCGCGAGATGCTAGGCAGTGGTTCTGAGGCAGCGAGATCAGGATCCGTTCGCTCCACAGCAGTAGTGATCTGGTGTCCTTTGACTGCTGACGTCCAGGGCTAACTACAACATCGACGGTACCGTTACGGAGGGCAGTCATCAGGCGAGAGCGAGAGCGTTCCACGGTCACCAACTCGAGTTGCGGGAGCAGCTTCTTGAACTCACCTATCGTCGCGCGCAAGTTGCCGGTGGACATCGACGTGTAGAAGCCAATGACAATATGGCCCGTGTCGCCGCGACCACCGGACCGTCCTGTCGCGACGAGCATGTCGACTTGTTCCAAGATCAACCGCGCAATTCGGAGAACCGCTCGGCCAGCCAGAGTAGGCTTGATTCCCCCGCTCGAGCGCTCAAACAGTGAAGTCCCCAGCAGGTACTCAAGCTGGCCAATAGCGCGGCTGAAGGCGCTGTGCTTGATCGAAAGCGCTTCTGCGGCTCGTCGAAAGCTTCCGTAGTCGCACGCGATAACCGCCAGTCGAAGCTGTTGCAGGTCAATAGCTCGCGCTGCGGTTCGCTGATCGTTCGTGGTGTCAATTGCGGCCATGTTCATAACTCGGTAGGAAACCGCAAGACGCGACTTCCCCGCTCTGCGCGAGGACGTTTGTCTCGATGTCGGCGGGGATGGTTCTAGGCAGCCTCGGAGACTACTGGTGTCCAAAGAACCGGCGTCGAAAAACCGCCGGACTTACGAAGGCTGGCCAGAGTCCCACGCGAAATCTCAAGGTAACCCGCCACAGCCAAGGTGCTGCCGATTGCGGCGGGATTGCCAATGCGCCGCAGGGGCCAACCGGCTCGTCGAAGGATTCGTTCCATTCGGACATCCGTGACCGTAACGATGTCAGTGAGCTGCCGCGAAAGCCCAAACTCGACCATCCCTGCAAAAAGTTCATAAGCGGCACGAGTAATACCGTGATCTCCTTTCGGGGCGTCGGCAGCAACATCGATTGCAAACCTACTACTTTCCCAAACCTCAGGCGCTGACGGCGCAGGTTGGCCTCCAAGGAGCGCGGGAAAGACATCGCGAAGCATGGTCGGGCCGAGGGTGGGGAGAAGACGAACGGCGCCTTGAACTTGGCCGCTGGGGGACATCTGCACCAGGTAGATGGGGCTCAACGAGTCGAAATCATCAAGTTCCATGTCCCCGCTGGTTTGAACGTCCCACGCCATACGAAGCTTGAAAACACGATGCCGCAACTGATGCATCTCGACGAGAGAACTGGAAAACTCCCCATAGAAGGCCGGCGCGATCAACTGAATCATAGTCTTCTCCAAAAGAGGTCACGTCCTCTTTTGAAGCTGGATTGATGCCCTTGCATTACCTATAGTTGTAGGGGATGAAGCGTCCTAATTTTGCTTTTGTTTATTTGCAGCGGCCAGGAGCGTCGCTGCTTGAATGACCGTCCGAACACCTAGCTTTTCCTTTGCATTATTTAAATAGTCGGCGGCTGTATTTCTTGAGATCCGGAGGATTTGCCCTATCTCCCAAGCGCTTTTGCCTTGTGCGGCCCATTTGAGGCACTCAAGCTCTCTCCGAGATAGAGGCACGCGGTCAAAGGTCCCTCCGACTGATAACTTCCGACGAACGTGCGCATGGAAGCACATGGCCATGAGTTGAAGGACCCGCTCGTTGGATTGTATGCAGTGATCAAAAGACGCCCGTTTCTCGTTCGTTGCAAACGTAAGAGCTGCGACGGGTCGCGGCCCAATCTGGATGGGTATGGTAAAGCCGAACCGTATGCCGAAATCGAGTGCTTCGGCGAGCAACTCGCGTGCTTGAGTTGAAATCTCTCGGTCGGCCAAATCTAAGCCCCAGCGGAAAGGCTCGGGATGTCGGGCTGCCTTTTGGATAACGGGGTCAATGTGCTGATATTCGTTGAGCAGATAATGCGAGGTCCAAGTTTCTGGATAGGTAGAGATCAGCCGCGGCTTTCCTTCTGGGGTGTCTGCTAAAGAGAGATATGCGAAGCAAGACAAATCGAACTCGGCGGAAATGATTTTGATCGTCGAGCAGAAGTCTGAGGGACTCTCCGCGGCAAACAGCAAGTCGATGAAATTCTGGAATAGGCGGTGCATTGGTGTGGACACTGGTTACTGGTGAGCCGAGCGGCTGCGATAGCCGCTCATTCGCGCCGGCGAACCCTGCGCGAATGCTTGGCGGTTGTGAGACTCTTAAGGCATCAGGCACTGGTTATCGCCCAGGGAATTCGACGAGCGCTGCCTGCAGGTCACCCAATATAGTCGCGTGCCGCTGTTGGTAGGCGCGACTACGACGCGGCGGTCGGCTCGATTTATTGATTCGAGAGAGCCGTTGAAGAAACGGTACCCCCATCGATGAGCATGGCTCGGATATCCGACCTCGTCCCAAATTGGCGTCGAGTGATCCGGCTGCTACCTCGTGCAAGAGGAGTTTCCAAATATGAGTTCGATACTGCTCGATGAGAACAACATCGCGATCTTTGTGCCTGAGTGCTGCAGCAATCCGAACTAGCGCGATTTGTCTTCGCAGAAGCGCACATCCTTCCCAAAAAGCTCGAGAGCTTTGATTTTGGGGTTAGTCTGCGCTGTGCGGGAACCGTCCGACAAATGAGAACTTTGCAAGCATCGGTGAGCTACATTCACCTGGACGTCGTGGCCTTTCGGATTTCCTCGACTTGCCTAATCATCTCTGAGTTGAACGCCGTGAACCCCCGCGCGCGCGACGAAAGCTTCACGGGCGGGCCGACATGCCTCTTCAGAGCACGCCTGGATCGTCCGGTACCTCGCCGCCTTCAGGATCAGGCTGGAATTTTCCACTGCTGTATGCTGGGGATGGGGCGCTTTGGTCCGCTTTTCAATCTGTTTTGGTGCTGGCGTCCGCCAGCTGGCAGGTCGATCGCTCATGTCCTCTATGACAAGAACGTGCGAATCGAGTCCGGTTGTGACTTGGCCTTTTCGGGACCCCGAAGCGAAGGAAGGCTGTTCTCGCCCAAAGAGCCCGCAACGAAATCGCAATGGTTGCGCTCCCCGATTTGAACCTGCCTCTGGGTCGACGATCACGAGTGCGGGCGAGCAAGGCGAAGCAAACGTTCTCAAGCTTTCGATCGATGTCTGATGGCGTCGTTGTCGGGTCATTGTCTCAACAGCTTTTTGATCGGAGGCGAGCCGCACTTTTCGACGGTAGCTTAAATGGTAGGTTTTCAACGGGGCTTGACTGGCGCTCTCTCCGAGGACTGCCTCTGCGCTGTATCCAGCTGTTCGAAACGACATCAAAGCATGAACATAACGCGACGCGGTTAGTTCCGCGATGTCACCTGTAGTCGCCAGGTTGGAGGATGGAACGCGTTCAGGAACATGGTCCGAAAGCTCGAGTCGCTCGGCGTCAGCCTGGCCGCGGGGATCGCTCCTTCCAGCCTATTTCCGCCTGAAGTTTGGGCTGGCGCCCCTGTGCAGCACGGCCCCGGACGAAATAGGCTCGAATGCAAAAATCTGCATCCTTGGTTGATCGGGTGCCATTCCGATGCCGTCGACCGGCGCGATCGAAGCGCGTCAACGCGCTCTCCATCTTGACGCGTTCAATAAATCAGTCTACTTATGCAAGTGACGATAGGCATTCGGCTCAAAGGTCGGAGCTGTTCGGGAGGAGAGGCTTTCGTGAAAGATATAATCGTCGCGAAAAGAGACGGCATTGCGCGCGTCGCATTGAACCGGCCTTCGGCGAGGAACGCCGTCACGCTGGCGATGTGGCGTGAACTCGCGGACATCTTCTCACACTTCGCGAGCGACCGGGATGTTCGGGCGATCGTGCTGGCGGGCGAGGGAAAGGACTTTTCCGTCGGCGCCGATATCTCCGAGTTCGACAATATTCGGGACGACAAGCGACAGAGCGCCACGTACGAAGTTGCCGTCGATGCCTGTTCCGGCGCGATCGCAGCCTTAGGAAAGCCCGTTATTGCAACCATTTCCGGATATTGTCTTGGAGGCGGGTGCCACCTCGCATTGGCGTGCGACTTTCGCTTCGGTGATCGGACCGCGACAATCGGCATCCCGTCGGCGAAGCTCTCCATCGTCTATGGTGTTCGGAGCGTGCAGCGGTTGTTGGCGCTGACCGGTGTCGCAAACGCCAAGCGGATCCTTTACTCGGCGGACCGCTATCCAGCCGAGCAGGCGATGTCGATGGGATTGATCGACGAGATCCACGACGATGCGTCGCTCGCCACAGAACGCTTCCTGACGCGACTGGCGGACAATGCGCCCCTTTCAATCGCGGGTGCGAAGTACATGCTGAACGGGCTTTCGATGGGTGCCGGCGGCCTCGACTTGGCGGTGGCGCAGCAACTCGTCGACGTTGCGTCCGACAGCAACGACTTTAGGGAAGGGCGTCGCGCGTTTGCGGAGAAGAGAGCTCCGCGGTTTCGTGGCGAATAGCGATGGCAAACACCGAAACAGTCTTGGAGGGCAAATACGATGAAGCCTGCCAAGTTTGAGTATGTGGCGCCGACAACGGTGGACGCCGCGGTCGAAGCTTTGCGCGCGGCCAACGGTGAAGGCAAGGTCCTCGCCGGCGGCCAGAGCTTGATGCCGCTCTTGAATTTTCGGATGACGCGGCCCGCCGTGCTGGTCGATCTCAACGGCATCAAGGAACTGTCGTTCATCGAGCTGAGAGGCGATCACGTCGCAATTGGTGCGCTGACGAGGCATCGCGAGATCGAACAGTCGCGGCTGATTGCATCGAAGCTGCCCGTCATGGCGGCGGCCATGCGTCACGTGGCGCACCTCGCGATCCGCAATCGCGGGACGATTGGCGGCAGCCTGTCTCATTCGGATCCTGCCGCGGAACTGCCGATGCTCTCGCTGTTCTACGGCGCGAAGCTATCGGTTCAGGGACCGTCCGGCCGGCGGACCATCGCTGCCGAGGATTTCTTCGTCGACGCGCTGACGAATTGCCTGGAGCCCGAAGATATCGTGGTGGAGATCGAATTTCCGATCCTTCAACACGACGGATGGGCCTTCGAGGAAGTCGCTCGCCGCTTTGGTGATTTCGCACTTGCCAGTATCGCCGTCTCACTCCGACGCGCTGCTTCCACCGTCGAGGACGCGCGCGTTGCCGTGATGGGCGTGGCCGATACGCCGCTCCGGCTAAAAGAGGTTGAGGACCAACTCCGCGGCATCGCCATAGACGACCAGATGCCGGACCGATTTTCCGAGCTTGTCCTGTCCTGCGTGTCTGCAAATGGCGACCTTCACGCTTCCGCCGAGTACCGCCAGCACTTGCTCGGACAGTTGGCGAAGCGTTCCATGCAGACGGCCCTGGCCGCGAAAGGGTGGTGATCGGCGATGAGTACGACAGTATCGGTGACCGTCAACGGAACGAAGTACGACCTTTCGGATGTTGAGCCGCGGCTCCTGTTGTCCGACTTCCTGCGCGATATGCTCGGACTGACAGGCACTCATGTCGGATGCGAGCATGGAGTTTGTGGCGCGTGCACAGTGCTTGTCAACGGCGATAGCGTCCGCTCGTGCCTTATGCTCGCCGTTCAGGCCAAAGGTGCCGAGATCACGACCGTGGAGGGCCTCGGGACGCCGGAGCAGCTCAACGTCCTGCAGGCTCAGTTTCGCGAGCATCACGGGCTTCAGTGCGGCTTCTGCACGCCCGGCATGCTAATGACTGGCGAAGATCTGCTCCGGAAATATCCGCTGGCGACTGACGACGAGATCAGGGAAGGGCTGTCCGGCAATCTCTGCCGCTGCACCGGATATCAGAACATTGTCGCTGCGATCAGAGCTGCGGCCGCGTTACGTGCGGAGGGAACGTCATGAAGCTGAATTTCCTCTCCGCCGGGCGCCTTCGCATGAAGAAGAGCATCTATGTGACCGGCGCCGATCGCAGCGAGATGATCGATCTTCCTGTCAGTAGCGCCTTGATCCGGCACAAGCAGGGCAATGTGCTGTTCGATACCGGCTGTCACCCTTCGGTGGTGGATGGCGCCGAAGCTCGTTGGGGGACGCTTGCCAAGGTCATGAAGCCGTTGATGAGCGCAAGCGAGACGCTATTGCCGAGCCTTGCCTGCGTCGGGCTGGAGCCGGACGATATCGATGTCGTTGTCAATTCCCATTTTCATCCCGACCATTGCGGCTGCAATCAGTTCTTCCGCAAAGCGACGATTCTTGCCCACGCCAAAGAAATCGAGGCCGCAGGCGCGCAGGGTGCGGAAGCAGCGGGCTATCTCCGCGCGGATTGGGACAACGGCCAGCCCATCGAGCCCTTGCACGGCGAGAAGGATATTTTCGGAGATGCCAGTGTCGTCCTGGTACCCTTGCCAGGCCATACGCCGGGCTCGGTCGGTGCGCTGGTCAGCCTCGATCGCGACGGTCAGTTTCTGCTCGCGTCGGACGCGGTCAGCCTGCGTCAAAACCTCGATACCGATACCGCGCCTCGCAATACCTGGAACGTCGAGGAACAGCTGAAGACGTTCGCAGAAGTGCGGCGGATCGAGAACGCCGGTGCTGCGGTGATCTGTGGCCATGACGACCAACAGTGGCGGGGTCTGCGCAAGGGAACCGATGGCTATGAGTAACGACACGCGCGCTGAGCCATTGGACGTCATGCGACCGCGGAATGTCGGCGCGCCCATCAAGCGTACTGAAGACCCGCGGCTCTTGACCGGGCGCGGCGAATATTCGGCCGACCGAAAGCCGGATCGGTTACTTCATGTCGCATTCCTTCGCAGTGGGCAGCCGCATGCGTTGATCACCAGGATCGACACGGTCACGGCTCAGGCGGCGCCAGGCGTGATTGCGGTGTTGACTGCAGAGGGCATCGCCGGGGATTTCAAGCCGGTCATTCCGTTCTCGCGGATGCCGAACTATTACGCGACACCGATCGTGCCTCTGGCCATCGGCAAAGTCCGCTATGTCGGCGAGGCCGTTGCTGCCGTGATCGCGACCTCGCGATATCTTGCGGAGGATGCGCTCGAATTGATCGAGGTCGACTACGAGCCGCTGGACGCGATCGCGCGCGCAGAGCTCGCGGTCGTCGATGATGCGGTCCTGCTGCACGAAGAGGCCGGAACGAACGTCCTGATCTCGCGCGAATTCAAGAAAGGCGACGTGGTTGCCGATCTCCAGGCCGCGGCGGTCAGGGTCAGCGGCCGGTTTGAGATGACCCGAAAGGCACCGCTTGCAATGGAGCCGCGGAGCTATACGGCCGAGTACGACAAACGGCGAGATGCCGTCACACTTTACACCTCGTCGAATATTCCGGGCATCGTCCGCGACGCGATTTCCGAATCACTTGACCTTCCAGGCCACCGCCTGCGCGTGGTGGCGCCCGATGTCGGTGGCAGTTTCGGATCGAAGGGATCGCTCTATCCTGAAGAGCTCCTGATCTGTATCGCTGCGCGCAAGCTCGGCCGCTCGTTGAAATGGACGGCGGATCGACTGGAGGATGTTAGCAGTTCCAGCCAGGCCTTCGCCGAGGTCGTCAATGCCGAGATGGGCTTCGACGCCAACGGCGTCGCGACCTCACTGCAGGCGGATGTGATCGGCGATGTCGGGGCCTATTCGATCTATCCCTGGACCTGCGGGCTGGAACCGGTCCAGGTCGTCAGCTTCCTTCCGGGACCCTACAAGATCGCGTCGTACCGGGGCGCCGTCCGCGGCGTCGCCACCTGCAAGCCGCCGACCGGCCCTTATCGCGGCGTCGGCCGGCCGATCTCGACGTTTGTCGCCGAGAGCCTGATGGACCTTGGCGCCAGGGCGCTCGGCCTCGATCCGCTGGAAATCAGACGCCGCAACCTGGTGCGGGCCGAGGAATTTCCGTACCGGATCGCGTCCGGAATCATCTGGGACAAGACAGGCTTCGTCGAGTGCCTTGAAGCTGCTGCTGAGGCTGCTGGTTACGAACAGCTTCGCGTCGAGCAAGCGGCTGCGCGCAAACGGGGACGTCTGCTCGGCGTCGGCATCGCTTCCTACGCGGAATTGACCGGCATTGGCTCGCGGATCGCCGTTGCACCGGGCATGCCGATCAACACGGGTTCGGAGACGGCGAAGATCACCATCGACTCGACCGGCGCCATCACGGCGGCCTTTGGTGTCGCCTCTCACGGCCAAGGGCTTGAGACGACGCTGGCCCAGATCGTGGCCGATGATCTCGGCGCTCGCTTCGAGGACATCCGCGTCATCCAAGGCGACAGCGACGAGGTTCCGATGTCGACCGGAACTTATGCGAGCCGCAGCGCGGTGCTCGGCGGCGGTGCAGCCAAGCATGCCTCGCGGATCCTTCAGGACAAGATCAAGCGGGTCGCGTCTCATCTCCTGGAGGCGAACCAGGACGACATCGAGGTTTCCGGTGGCAAGGCTGCGGTTATTGGCACTGACCGCGCGGTGACCCTCAAGCAGGTCGCCAAGGCTGTTTATTCCGACATGAAGACGCTGCCGGTCGAGGCGCGTGAGGAACTGACGGCGACATACACCTTCGACCCGATCAACGGGACGACCGCAGCAGCCACCCATATCGCTGTGGTGGAAGTCGATCCCGCGACCTGCTTCGTCAAGATCCTGAAATACGTGGTCGCGGAAGACTGCGGGAGGATCATCAATCCGATGATCGTCGACGGCCAGGTGCACGGCGGCGTCGCGCAGGGCATCGGTGCGGCGCTGTTTGAGGAGCTCGTCTATGACGATGACGGCCAGCTCCTGAGCGCGAGCCTCGTCGACTATGTGATCCCCTCCGCGGCCGAAGTGCCGGTCATGGACGTCGTCCACATCGAAAGCGAATCGGCTGTGGCGGGCGGATTCCGCGGCATGGGCGAGGGCGGCACGATCGGTGCACCGGCCGCTATTGCCAATGCGATCGCCGACGCGCTGTCGCCGCTCGGGATCGACGTGTCCATTCTTCCGATGACTCCGGAGCGCATCTTCAAGCTCTTGGAGCAGGCCAGACTCAACACGAGAGGAAAAGCAGATGAGTGATCTCAAGGGACGTGTCGCCCTCGTGACCGGCGGCGGACGGGATGTGGGAGCGGCGATCGCCAAGCTGCTGGCGGAACACGGCGCCAGCGTTGCGGTCAACTATCACAGCTCAAAGGGTGAGGCCGAGGCGGTGGTCGCCGACATTGAGAAGGCCGGCGGCAAGGCCAAGGCCTATCAAGCCGATATTTCGGACGCCGACGTCGTTCGGAAGATGATCGCCGGCATCAAGAGCGATTTCGGCGGGCTCGATATCCTTGTCAACAACGCCGGGCTGGTGTTTCGCAAGCGCTTCAGCGAAAGCACGCCCGAGGACTGGAAGAAGCAGATCGACACCTGCCTGTACGGTGCGCTGAATTGCTCGCACAGTGCCGGGCCACTGCTTGAAGCATCCGGCCGCGGCCGCATCATTTCCATCATGGGTGACTCCTCGAGGGTTGGCGAGTCCGGCCTTGCACTCGGTGCGGCTGCGCGCGCCGGCACCATCGCGCTGATGAAGTCGCTGGCCCGCGAGTGGGGCCGTTCCGGCGTGACGGCCAATTCGATCTCGCTGGGCCTCATCGAAACCGCCCACGACAAGACCTGGGTCGATGCCAACCGCGACAAGCTGGTCAAGGCCTATGCGATCCGCCGATTGGGCCTGCCGTCCGACGTTGCACCGTTGGTCGCCCTGCTGGCCTCCGATGCGGGGAGCTGGATCACGGGACAGGTCATCAGCGTCAACGGCGGATACAGTATGGTCTAGGAGATACGACGATGCTGCACGTTGATCTAATCGCACCGATCGCAACGCTCTTTGATCGCCATGCGAAGCAGCGGCCCGACAAGGTCGCGTACTGGGATTCGTCGCGGTCCGTCACCTACGCGGAGCTTGCCAGGCGCACCGCCTCGATCGCGGTGAACCTGACGAAGGCCGGTCTGCGGGAGGGCGACAGGGTTGCGATCTATCTGCCCAATGGCGTCGATTGGATCGAAGCCTGCTTCGCCGCATTGCGTGCCGGGGCGGTCGTGGTGCCCATCAGCTTCGATGCCGCGGAAGGCGAGATCAGCTATCGCCTGACCGATGCCGGCTGCAGCCTGGTCATCACGGCTGCGGCGACGAAGGAGCTGGTCGCAAAGATCTGCAGTGATGCCGGAATTGCGCCGACTGTGATCTTTGCCGGCGCGGAAGCGGCTCGGGCCGGCACCGCGCTGGCGGATCTTTCGGCAGAGAGCAGCGCAATTCCACTCGATCCTGACGATATCGATCGCTCGTCCTTCATCATCTACACGTCCGGCACGACGGGCCGGGCGAAAGGCGTGCTGCTGTCGTTGCGCGGCATGCTGTGGATCGCGGCGGCATGCTGGGCGCCGATCTGCGAGTTGACCGACAAGGACGTCGTTCTGTCACCTCTACCGCTGTTTCACTCCTACGGCCTCAATCTATCGGTGCTCAGCGTGCTCGCGGTCGGCGCGAGCGAGCACATCATGGAGAAGTTTTCGCCGCAGCAGGCGCTCGATCTGTTGCAGACCGGCAAGTATTCGATCCTGCCCGGCGTGCCGACGATGTTTCACTATCTCCTTCACCGCGCGCAGGAAGCCGGGGTCGAACGCCTCGGCTCGGTCCGACTGTGCATTTCGGCCGGCGCCATCATGCCGGCCGTCCTGAACAACTCGTTCGAGAAGCAGTTCAGGACTCGGCTGCTGGACGGATACGGCATCACCGAGACGTCCACGATGGTCACGATGAACTGGCTGCACGGCGCGCGCCCGATGGGATCGTGCGGATTGCCGGTACCGGGCCTTGCCGTGCGCATCGTCGATCCATCCTCGCTTGAGGATGTCCCGATCGGTGAGGAGGGCGAGTTGATCGTGCGCGGGCCGAACCTGATGCAGGGCTATCACAACAAGCCGGCAGAAACGGCCTCCGCCCTGCGAAAGGGCTGGTACCATACGGGCGATCTCGCGAAGTCGGACGCCAGCGGCTATCTGACGATCACCGGCCGGATCAAGGAGCTGATTATCCGCGGCGGCCAGAATATCGCGCCAGCCGAGATCGAGGAGGTCGTCGTGCGGCATCCGCAGGTGACCGATTGTGCCGTGGTCGGCATCAGGCACGCCACGCTCGGTGAAGTGCCGTGCCTCTTTGTCGTGGCCAAGGCCAATGAGCTGGATGTCGCCTCACTGATGGACCACTGCAGGGCCCATCTCTCATCCTACAAAATCCCCGAAGCGACGCATCTCGTCTCGGAGATCCCGCGCACCGGCTCGGGGAAGATCATGCGCTTCAAACTAGTCGAAGCATTGAGCCGCGCCTAGGACAGGCGTGCAGGGCTATGAATCGACGGAACGCGGCCCCAGGGCACCAAACGCCTTGGGATCATAGGTCAGCCTGTAGCGCATGTCGGCGGCGACAATCGGCTGCTTGCAGCAGTCGCAATTCACCGACGCATGGAAATCGTGCCCGCAGGTCCGGTGGGTCAGCAGTAGGGGCGGCTTGCCCTTGGAGAGCCAACGATCGCCCCACCGCAGCATCGTGATAAAGGGCCCGTAGAGGTCCCGCCCCATGTCGGTGAGAAGATACTCATAGCGATCGGGCGAGCTCTGGTATTGCCGGCGGCGCAACACGCCGCTGGCGACAAGACGGTTGAGCCGGTCGGTCAGGATATTCGGTGCGATCTCGAGTTCGGTCAATATTTTGTCGTAGCGACGATTGCCGAAGAAGCCCTCGCGCACGACCATGAAGCTCCATTTGTCGCCGATGATCTCGAGCGCTCGCGACACCGAGCTTGGGCGGCCAAGCTGGAAGCGGTTGCCGTCGGAGGCCCTCCTTGTGTTGCGGCCGGCCTTGGCGGGATGGCGTCCGGCGCCCGGCCCGTCGCGGTATTTGGCATCGCGCGCTGTGACGCTTTCGCCACAATGCGAGCAGGCGACGATCGGGTGACTATCGCAGCCGCAGCTGACGTGGACCAGCGTCAGTGGTGCGGGCTTGCCGCCTGCGAGCCAGCGATCGCCGAACTGCATCAGGGCGATGAAGCTCGGATAGAGATCGAAGCCCATTTTGGTCAGGCGATATTCCTTGCGGAGCGACGATCCGGGCGCGACCTGACGAAAGATCGCGAGCTGCGTGAGTTTCCGCAGACGATCGGTCAGTGTTGCCCTGGGAATGCCGAGCGCCGCCCGGAACGCTTCGAATGTCTGCGTCCCGAAGAACGCCTCGCGGATGATCAGGAAAGCCCAGGCATCGGACACGATATCCAATGTGCGCGCAACAGAACAATTTCGTTCGCGCCTGGCGGCGCCAGCCTGGCTCGTGGCCGTTTTCGCCGTCCGTCGGGCGGAACGTTTCGTGGTCTGGGCATTGACGGCGGCTGGCATGTCTCGGGCAATCCGTATTCGCAGTCACCATTCAAGGGCCGCTTCACAAGCTCGGCCCGTTTAACACATCGGCGCGATTGACTCCCAGGAAAAATCAGTCTAGTTACGCATGTGACAAAAGTCTAGTTATGCATGTAATCGCGCGGATCGCGCCGCGGCTGATTTTCAAGGGAGGAGCGTCATGAAGGCTGGAGTGCAGACAATCTTGATCGCAGCCGCAGCGGCGGTCGCCTTCACAAGCAATGTCGCCGCGCAGACGGCTGCGGTTTCTGACGATGCCGTAAAGATCGGCGTGCTGACCGACATGTCGGGCCAGTTCTCTCACGAATCCGGTGAGGGGTCCGTAACGGCTGTAAAAATGGCGGTTGAGGATTTCGGCAGCAAAGTGCTGGGCAAGCCGATCGAGGTGCTGGTGGCCGATCACCAGAACAAGCCGGACACGGCCTCGGGGCTCGCGCGCAAATGGTTCGACGTCGATCATGTCGACATGGTCGCCAATTTGATCAATTCCTCGATCGCGCTCACCGTCTCCCAGCTTGCGCAGCAGAAGAACCGGATCGCCATCATCAATGGCTCCGGTTCATCGCGCCTCACCAATGATGCCTGCACGCCCAACAGCGTTCACTATGCCTACGACACCTACGCGCTCGCCCGCGGCACCGGCAGCGCGCTGATGAAGGCAGGTCAGAAGAGCTGGTACTTCCTGACGGCGGACTATGCCTTTGGACATGCGCTGGAAGCAGATACGACTTCGGTCGTGAAGAGCCTGGGTGGCGAGGTGGTCGGATCGACCCGATACCCGGTCGAGGCCTTCGATCAATCATCATTTCTGCTCCAGGCGCAGTCGTCAAAAGCCCAGGTCATCGGCCTCGCAGGTTCAGGCAATGTTCTCGTCAACTCGATCAAGTCGGCACAGGAGTTCGGGATCACGAAGGGCGGCCAGACGCTGGCCGGATTGCTAGTATGGATCACCGATATCAAGAGCCTCGGCCTTCGGACCGCACAGGGGCTCGTGCTGACCAACGCCTTCTATTGGGACCGCGACGACGAGACGCGGGCATGGTCGAAACGCTTCTATGAACGCATGAAGCGGATGCCACACATGGGCGATGCCGGCGACTATTCGTCGACCATGCACTATCTCAAGGCGATCGAGGCCGCGGGCACCGACGAAGCCAAGGCCGTGATGAGCAAGATGCGCGAAATGCCGATCAACGACTTCTTCGCCAAGAACGGTCGTATCCGCGAGGACGGGCGCATGGTGCACGACATGTATGTGTACGAAGTGAAGCAGCCGTCGGAGTCCAAGGGCGAATGGGATTTCTACAAGCTGCGCGAAGTGATCCCGGGCGAGCAGGCGTTCCGCCCGCTCAAGGACAGCCTCTGCCCGCTGGTCAAGAAGGGGTGACCTAGATGGATCAGGACGCCGCTATCGATGGTCTCGCCACACTTGCTCGGGAGCCGATCCGCAGCGGCGCCGATTATGTCGCAAGCCTGAGGGGCCGCAAGCTCAAGGTCTATCTGATGGGCGAAGCGGTCGCTGAGCCGGTCGATCATCCGATCATCCGGCCCTCGATCAATGCCGTCGCGGAAACCTACGATCTCGCCAACGACAACCCCGAGCTGGCGTCGGCGACGTCGCCATTGACCGGCAAGCGCATCAACCGCTTTCTGCATATCGCGACCAGCCCCGCAGACCTGGTCATGCAGAACAAGATGCAGCGCAGGCTCGGGCAGTTGACGGGAACTTGCTTTCAGCGCTGCGTCGGCATGGACGCGTTGAACGCGCTGCACTCCGTGACCCATGATCTGGACCGCAAGTACGGCACGGGCTACCACGATCGGTTCAAGGACTTTCTCGCGCGGGTCCAACGCTCCAATCTTGTGATCGGCGGCGCGATGACCGACGTGAAGGGTGATCGCGGCAAATCGCCGTCGCAGCAAGCGGATCCCGATCTCTTCGTCCATGTCACGCGGCGTACGTCGCAGGGCGTCTTTATCAGCGGGGCCAAGGCGCATCAGACAGGTTGCTTGAACTCGCATTGGCTCATCGTCATGCCGACGATGAGGTTGGACCTGGACGACAAGGACTACGCCATCGTCGGCGCGCTCCCTGTTGATGCGAAGGGCATCACCTACATCTATGGCCGGCAATCCTGCGATGCCCGCAGCGCCGAAGAGGGCGACATCGACGCGGGCAATGCGCGGTTCGCCGGCCAGGAAGCCATGATCGTCTTCGAGGATGTGTTCATCCCGGCCGAGCACGTCTTCATGGACGGCGAGGTGGAATTTGCATCTGCGCTGGTCGAACGCTTCACCTGCTATCATCGGCGCAGCTACGTCTGCAAAACCGGCGTCGGAGACGTTCTGATCGGCGCAGCGGCGACGATCGCAGACTATAACGGCGTCGAGCGCGCCTCCCATATCCGCGACAAGCTGGTCGAGATGACCCATCTCAACGAAACCATCTACGGCGCGGGCATCGCCGCGAGCCACCAGGGGATCGCGATGAACTCGGGGGCGTACCTGCCGGACGAGATGCTTGCGAACGTCTGCAAGCACCACGTCACGCGCTTGCCCTACGAGATCGGCCGGCTGGCGCAGGATCTCGCGGGCGGGCTGATGGTGACCTTGCCGTCGGAACGCGAGCTGCGCCATGAGACGATCGGTCCCCTGATCGAAAAATATCTGAAAGGCCGGCCGGAAGTTGCGACGGAGGACAGGATCCGTGTTCTGCGCCTCGTCGAGAACATGACGCTGGGCAGGAACGCGGTCGGATATCTGACGGAATCAATGCATGGGGCGGGTTCGCCGCAGGCGCAACGGATCCAGATCGCGCGGTCGATGCAGATCGACTTCAAAAAGGAGTTGGCCAAGGCGCTTGCCGGCATTTCGTCGACATCGCGGGCGGAGATCGAGGACGATCTATCGACTTACATGGCCCGGGTATTCGCGCCCGTTCGCGATTGAGGCGCGGAGGCTGGTTCAGCTCGAGCTTTTTGGAGACGACAATGGCTATGACAATGACGGGCGAGATCCAGCTCGCCGCACCGAGGGAGGTCGTTTGGGCCAAACTGAACGACCCCGCGGTTCTGAAAGCCTGTATTCCCGGATGCGAGGAACTGGAGGAGATCGACCGTCAAGGATTTCGCGCCGTCGCAAAGATGAGGGTGGGGCCTGTTTCGGCGCGGTTTAGAGGCAAGGTCACTCTCACCGACCTCGACCCGCCGAACAGCTACAATATCGCGGGAGAAGGCGAGGGCGGTGTCGCGGGCTTCGCAAAGGGCGGCGCAAAGGTCAGGCTTCTCGAGCGAGACAATGGCACGCTTTTGACGTATCAGGTCGAGGCGCAAATCGGCGGAAAGCTTGCGCAACTGGGGCAGCGACTTGTCAACGGCACGGCGAAGAAACTGGCAGATGAGTTCTTTACCAATTTCGCGCGGTCACTTTAATTAACGACCGCTCGTCCAATTCGCCTGAGCAACCCTAGTTTACCATCGCTTGCCAGCCGAATGTTCTCTGCGTAGGGGAATCTTGGATACCGACAAAACACGCCCACGCGCAGCGGCATTGTGTAAGGCGCAAGCGGCGAGGGCGCCAACGTCTATCCATCGAGACTGTCAGTTCTCCTACACCTTTGACGCTGCAAGCCGCAAGTCGATACGCGATGGGATCGACGCATCAGTGCAGCAGCAATGTTACCGCGAGCGGCACCAACAACGACGTTACAAGCGCATTCAGGCCCATGGCGATGCCAGAAAAAACGCCGGCCACTTCGTCGACTTGAAACGCGCGTGCGGTGCCGATGCCGTGCGCAGCGATGCCGACCGCGAAACCGCGGGCGCGAAAATCAGTGACGGCGATCCGATTCATAAGCGGAGTGACAATGATGGCGCCCATGATGCCGGTGAGGACGACCGAAACGGCCGTCAGAGATGCGTCGCCATGCAGGGATTCGCTGATACCCATGGCGACACCGGCAGTGACCGATTTCGGCGCCAGCGAGAGGATGACCGCCTGTGGCAGACCAAAGGCCCGGGCGAACAGAACGACGGAGACGATGGCTGTGATAGAGCCGGCGATCAGTGAGATAAGCATCGGCACGATCGCAGCTACGACGCGTTTGCGGTTGTCATAGAGTGGTACCGCGAGTGCCACTGTAGCTGGACCGAGCAGGAAGTGCACAAACTGCGCGCCGGAAAAGTACGTGGTGTAAGAGGTGTTCGTGATGAGCAGGAATCCGCCGATGATCCAGATTGAGTGAAGGACCGGATTTGCCAGCGGATGGCGATGGGTCGCAAGCGAGACGGCATCTGCGATGGCATAGACGGAGAGCGTTACGGTCAGCCAGAGGAGAGGCGACTGCGAGAGATAAACCCAAAGAGAGAATGAGTTTCCGTTCATTGCTTTGCCTGGTTTCTCGCGAGCAGGCGGCTGACTGCGAGGAATGTGGCGACGGTCGCGAGCAAAGTGACGACCACCGACGCAGCCAGCGTCAGCAGGATTCCGACACCATGTTCGACAACCAGGTCGAGCCTCTGCACAACACCGACCCCGGCAGGAATAAATAACAGAGATAGATGGGTGAGCAGGCCGCGGCCCGTGCTCTCGACGGCATCGTTGTGCAAAGGGCCTCGACGGAGCGCAGCGTAGCGATCGCGCGTCAAGAGAAGAAGCAGCAAGAATGACAGGCCGAGCACCGGTCCCGGCATCGGTAGGTTGAGGCCGCGCACGATCGCTTCGCCGGCCAGCTGGCAGAGCAGAATCAAGCTCAGGCTTCCGATCATGAGAAATGTCCGTTGCGTGACAGACGATCCGCGATGGAGTCTGTGCGCTCGCCTTGCGGAGCGATAAATCGTTAGAGGGCGCTCCTACCGAGACGAGCGCAAATGGCCGAAGCGCAACCTGACGCCGCTGGAAGCTACGCTGCCGGAATCTTCAGAGACGACATGAAGTGCTCCATGTTCGCCTCGACGCTTTCTCGGCTGAGCAAACCTGTCTTCTGATCGCGGATCATTGCGTACATCTTCTCGTGCAGCCCAACGGCGCGATAGCGCCCACTGACCTCCAGCGATTTGCGAACCCAAGGAGCGACCATGTTCAGAACAAAGTCAGCGATCACCACGATGAGTTTGTTGCCCGCTGCCGCATAGACCGCGCGATGAAAATCAAGGTCGGCCTCCAGCAGCTTCTCGATTGGCGAGTTGGGATCCTCGGAGAGAGCCTTCAGCCGGTCGATGCTTTCGCGCATAATTGCCAGATCACGATCGGTGCGCCTGATCGAAGCCAACTCTGCGCAGTTTCGATCGAAAATGTACCGGAGCTCCATCAGCATCTCAGGTGAAGAATCCTGAAGATAGAGCTGGAACATCATCAGTGGCATCACGGCAGTGCCTTCGTCCTTGCGGATGTAGTTGCCGTGCCCATGCCGCGTTTCGATCAGTCCTGAGACCGCAAGCGTCTTCATCGCCTCGCGGATAGGGGTGCGGCTGATGCCGAGCTTTTCTGCAAGCTCCTTCTCGTTGGGCAGCTTGTCACCTGGGTTCAAATTTCCCTTGGCAATTTCGCCGGTGATGTAATTCAGCGCAACTTCGACACGCGTGGGTAGCTTCTTGTTCTCCATTTGCTCCATCGGTCGCTCGTAGCTCTCATTTTCCGCCGCCGTCGCATTGCGATCACATAAGCCGCCGCGCGACCAGATCAAACCAACGAACATTCACAAGGTAGGAGGTATGATCTCAGTTGACAACAGGTATAAGGTATGACCTCATATCTCTGGCGCAGACGCCAAGACGTCCGCTGGAGGAAATCAATGCTTTCGTTGCCCGGGGCAGAACCGGAAGCCCGCGATCACGCTGCCATCGGGCTGCACGATCAGCCGCTGCTGGTAGCGGAAGGAATCGCCAAGTCTTTCAACGGAGTTCCGGCGCTGCGTGACGGTCGACTGACCGTCAGACGTGGAACTGTGCACGCCCTCTGCGGTGGCAATGGCGCCGGTAAGTCGACGTTTCTGAACATTGTGATGGGCTTGCTGCACCGCGATGAAGGCAGCATTCGCATCGAGGGAGTCCCCGTCGACTTCAGAAGTGCCGCCGATGCTCTGCGGCATGGCGTGGCGATAATCACACAGGAGCTATCTCCGGTTCCCGAGATGACCGTTGCCGAGAACATCTATCTGGGGCGAGAGCCGAAGATCGGTGGTCTCGTCGTCGACTTCCCGAAGATGCGGCGCGCCGCAAAGCAGCTTCTCGACGACCTCGAGTTCGACGTCCCAGTCGGCGCCTGCATGCGAGACCTGAGCCTGGCCCAGGTTCAGCTCGTCGAAATCGCCAAGGCGCTTAGCTACCGCGCGGACATCGTCATCATGGACGAGCCGACCTCGGCAATCGGCGAGCACGAGGTGCACATCCTGTTCAATGCGCTCAAGCGGATAAAAGCGCGTGGATCTGGAATCGTCTACGTGTCGCACAAGTTGACCGAGATATTCGAGATCGCGGACGAATACACAGTCTTCCGCGATGGGCGCTTCATCGAGAGCGGCCCTATTTCCTCGATCGACCGAAATCATCTTGTTACGCAGATCGTCGGTCACGAAATCAAGACGGTCGAAAGGGGGCAGCCGAACGAGGGCGCTCCGATCCTGCTCGAAGTGCGTTCGTTGTCGCGCGGGTCTCACTTCAAGAATATCTCCGTCAATGTTGCCGCCGGCGAGATTTTGGGCATCTACGGTTTGCTCGGTTCAGGTCGGACGGAGTTTCTGGAAACGGTCTATGGCATCCACGCCCCGTCCGAGGGGGAAGTCTTCCTCGATGGGAAGAGAGTGGATCCAGGCAATCCCAAGAAATGCATCCAGCAGGGCATGGCTATGGTCCCCGAGGATCGGAAGGACGTTGGTCTCGTCCTTTGCGGATCCATCGCACACAACATCGCCTTATCGTCGCTGGCACTCCGCGCCGTGAGCGGCTTCGTTCGCCGTAAGGCGGAGGCAGCGGCGACCGATCGGATGATGCGGTTGAACCGGATCAAGGCGGCTTCCCCACATGTCGCTGTGGAAACGCTTAGTGGCGGAAACCAGCAGAAAGTGGTGTTCGCCCGGTGCCTCCTCACCAACCCGCGCTTGCTGATCTGCGACGAGCCGACACGTGGCATCGATGAGGGGTCCAAGCAGGAGATCTATGCCTTTCTCCGCGAGTTTGCTGCGAAGGGCAATGGGGTGCTCGTCGTCTCATCGGAGGCGCCGGAGATACTCCAGATCAGCGATCGTATTGCCGTCTTTCGGCAAGGGCGGCTCGATCATGTCGTGGACGGGCGCGAGACCTCCCAGCAGATGCTAACCGACCTCGCGAGCTAAGGCAGATCGATTAATTCTCGAAAACTGGCACGTGTGCCGTCGAAGCGAGGAGTGGACATGGTGGCCAACACAATGAGCAACGTCACATCGGATGTCAGATCCAGAAAGATTGCGGCTGTGGGGCCCTACCTGAAATCATTCAGCATCGTCATCGTGTTCGTGGTGATCTCGGCGTTCTTCGCCGTAGCCAACGAATACTTCATGACCTGGCTGAACTGGGTGAATCTGTTACGGCAGTCGTCGATCAACGGCATTCTGGCGATCGGTGTGACGTTCGTCATTCTCACAAAGGGCATAGACCTTTCAGTCGGCTCGGTAATGGCCCTAGCCGGTATGATCGCTGCCAGCCTTGTGACCTCGACCAACCAACATTTGGTGCTGTGGGCGATCCTGGCAGGAGCGGGGACCGGCGCGGCACTTGGCCTGGTGAACGGGGTGATCGTGACAAGCTTCAACGTGCCCCCATTCGTTGCGACCCTTGGCATGCTGAGCATGGCCCGCGGCATGACGCTCATTTTTTCTGACGGGCGACCCGTTCCCAACCTTTCCGAGTCGTTCCGCTGGATCGGTGGCGGCAGCGTGGCGGGCGTTCCCATGCCGGTCTTGATCCTCTTTCTTGTGTTTGCCGTCGGGTGGATCGTCCTCTCTTACACGACCTTCGGACGTTACGTGTACGCGGTTGGAGGAAACGAGAAGGCGGCCAAGACGAGCGGCATCTCCACGCGGACCGTGGTCGCATCCACCTACGTCATCTCGGGCCTCCTCGCCGGACTCGCTGGCCTGGTGCTCACGTCCCGCACAACCGCCGCACTTCCGCAGGCTGGCATCGGTTACGAACTCGACGCAATAGCGGCGGTGGTGATCGGCGGGACCAGCCTCGCGGGCGGCCGAGGCTCGCTAGTCGGGACGCTGTTCGGCGCTCTCATCATCGGAACGATCAACAACGGCATGGATCTGATGGGGGTGTCTTCCTACTACCAGCAGCTTCTCAAGGGCGCGATCATCATCGTCGCCGTCATGCTTGATCAATTTCGCAAGTGATACTGCGAAGACGATTACAGACCGTGGAACGCGGCTGTAACGCCCACACGGGCAATTGTTAGCTGACTACATCTCAATCGGAGGAGACGATGAAGGTTACGCGTAGATCGACGTTGGCGGGTTTTGCCGCTGCTGCAATGATTCTGTCGACCGGTACGGCCTTTGCTCAAAGCAAGATTCGGATCGCCGCCTTGTCGTTCGGAGAATCGGGCGAGTACATGAAGGCCTGGTCCAGCGAGATCCAGAACCATCCTGCGGTCAGGGATGGCTCTGTTGCAGTCACGATTTTCGATGGCAAGTACGATCCGCTCGTCCAAGCGAACCAGATCGATACGGCTATCACGCAAAAATTCAATGCCATCATCATGGCGCCATTCGATCTTCAAGCGTCGGCGCCGGCAATCGACAAGGCGATCGCCGCCGGCATTCCGGTGATCGTATCGGCCCTGAAGACCGCGTCGAAGGGTTATACCGCCTCCATCATTGTCAACGACACCGAGGGAGGGCGTATCATTGGCGAGCAACTTGGCAAGCTGCTGCCCAACGGCGG
This sequence comes from Bradyrhizobium sp. Ghvi, assembly GCF_900115265.1. Lineage (GTDB taxonomy): Bacteria > Pseudomonadota > Alphaproteobacteria > Rhizobiales > Xanthobacteraceae > Bradyrhizobium. The sequence continues at coordinate 54,453 of NZ_FOVU01000005.1, forward strand.
CAACGTCGTTCTTATGGAGGGGCCGATCGGCCAGTCGGCACAGATCGAACGTAAGGCTGGTGTCGACGCGGGTTTGGCCAAGTTTCCGAAGCTGAAACTGCTCGCCAGTAAGTCTGGAAACTGGAGCAGAGCCGAGGGCCAAGCACTCATGGAGAACTGGTTGCTCGCGCACCCCGGCAAGATCAATGCCGTGCTCGCCGAGAACGACGAGATGGCGCTCGGTGCGATCGAAGCCATGAAGAGCGCCAAGGTCGATTTTAAATCGGTTCCGGTGCTTGCGATCGACGGCATTCCCGATGGCAAGCGCGCGGTGCAGAGAGGCGAGATGACCGTGACACTGTACAAGTACGCTCGCGCGGAAGGCCAGGGCGCGGTCGATCTCGCTCTGCGCGCCATCAAGGGTGACAGCTATAAGCCTCAGTCGGAAATCTGGAACTCGTTGATGGAATGGAAGGGCGGGACCGAGAAGGACTACGTCGTTCCGTGGCTGCTTTTGGATTCGTCGAACGTCGCTAAGTACATGTAGCTTCAATTGGCGCGCATGCGTGACGCCGTCGTGCGCGCCAATCCTCAAATAGGGATTCTCGATATGGTGGCTCTGGAGAAGAGAGTGCTTCCGAACGGCCGCGTGAATTTGACCGCGCTTGGGCTCGGAACATCGCCCCTTGGCGGCTGTGGCGTGCCAGTTAGCTTCGAGACGTTCGAGGCTGTGATCTTGAAGGCTTACGCGCTGGGCGTACGGTACTTCGACGTTGCACCGCTCTACGGCCTCGGGAAGTCCGAGCATTTCCTCGGCCATGTGCTACGCGTTCATGGCCTGCGCTCTGAGGTGGTTGTGAGTACCAAAGCCGGACGGCTCCTGAAGCCGGCCAGCCGCTCCGCCCGTGCGGAGAGCCTGTATGGAATCAATTGGGTCGATCCGCTGCCTTTCGTCGATGAATATGACTACAGCTACGACGGCATTATGCGCTCCTTCGAGGACAGCCAGCAGCGCATGGGGCTCGACCATATCGACATCCTCTTCCTGCACGATGTCAGCGGAGTCTGGCACCGCGAGAGCTATCCGACATACCTGAGGCAGCTCCGCGAAACCGGATACCGCGCGTGCGACGAACTCCGTCGCTCGGGAGCGGTCAAGGCCATCGGTCTCGGCGTGAATGAAACGGCTTCGGTGCTTGAAGTGGCTGCGGAGTTCGATCTCGATTGCTCGCTCGTAGCGGGACGTTACACGCTCCTGAACCATGCACCGTTGACCGACTTCTTCCCGGAAGCCCAGCGTCGCGGCATCGGCATCATCGCCGGCGGCGTCTATAATTCAGGTATCCTGGCGGAAGGTAGCCGGGGAAATGCGCTGACACGGACATACGACTACCAGGCCGCTCCTGAATCCATCGTGCGCCGAGTAAAGGCGCTGGAGGTCATTTGCGAGCGCCACGAAGTGAGGCTGGCCGATGCGGCTTCCCAGTTCGTTTATGCGCATCCGGCCGTGACTTCGGTGGTTCAGGGCGCGCTCACCACAGCGCATGTCGAGCAGAACGTGGCTTCGATATCGGCGCCAATTCCTCAAGCGTTTTGGTTGGACCTCAGGAGCGACGGCCTGATTCCCAGCGAAGCTCCACTGCCGAATGGGGCTTCCTCGGTACTGTCCGACTGACATTCTAAGACAAATAGGAGAAGAGCTATGTTTCCGCTCGAAAGGCGAACTCTAGGCAGCACCAAAGTTTCCGTCACGTCCGCGGGGCTCGGGACGGTGCCTCTTTCCGGGTTCAATGTCGGGGTGTCCTATTCCGAATTTGAGGCTGTCATCAAGGCAGCATTTGATCTAGGCGTGCGCTACTTCGATTGCGCACCGATGTACGGTCTCGGAAAGTCCGAGCATTTCCTCGGCCGCGCTCTCCGCGACCTCGGCATCCGCGATCAGATTGTCGTGAGCACGAAGTGCGGCCGGGTACTCAAGCCAGCCAGCCGAACACCGAAGCTCGACACGGTTTATGGCATCGAATGGGTTGATCCGTTCCCGTTCAGGGACACGTACGACTATACGTACAACGGCGTGATGCGCTCGTTCGAGGACAGTCAGCATCGTTTGGGTCTCGATTATATCGATGTACTTCTGGTCCACGACGTGGGACGCGCATGGCACGGCGATCAGGCAGAATTCTACTGGAACCAACTCCGTGAGAGTGGGTACCGTGCGCTCGACGAGCTGAAGAGTTCGGGTGCTATTGGTGCGGTCGGGGTGGGAGTGAACGAGACCGACTCGGTTGTTGGAGTAGCGCGCGAATTTCCAATTGACTGCGCGTTGATCGCAGGTCGATACACGCTGCTCAACCACGCCCCCCTCGACGGGCACTTCGACGAGCTGCGGTCGCGGAATGTCTCGGTGATTGCGGGCGGCATTTACAATTCAGGCATCTTAGCTGCTGGATCGAAGGCGGCGGCCTCGACGTATGACTACCAGCAGGTCCCGAGCGCCATCCTGGAGCGCGTCCGATCAATCGAGAAAGTGTGCGAACGACACGGCGTCGATTTGCCGACCGTCGCGACCCAGTTCGTGCAAGCGCATCCCGCTGTCGCCACTGTGGTTCAGGGCGCGAAGTCGATAAGCGAGGTTACCCAGAACGTCCACGCTGTCTCGGCGCGGATACCCGCTGCTCTCTGGCAGGACTTGAAGGTATTCAACCTAATCCCATCGAATGCTCCGGTTCCTGAAGGCGGGCGCTCCTCGTGAGCAGCTTTCTAAGCGCACAATTCCGTGCCGACGATCCCTTCGAGGGAATTGCACCGGGTTCAGCGGTCGCTGAATACGATATCGTCATCGGACCGGTCATCCGCTATCTGCGCGATGTTGTGACTGATCGCTCTGTTCGTCTTCTCGCGAATTTCGTTGGGACGTCCCATCTGGCAGACGAGCGCCAGCCGGACGCCGGCGATCCGGATCATGTGTACGATATTCTTGCAGCGGTCCGGGTGCCGGTGCAGCGGCGGCACGAGCATCATCATGTGAACCAGGCGTTGCATCTACTGCTGCCGCCGCGGGCAGCCGCCCAGACGGCATATCAGCCCACGTCCGAGGCGACATTATTGTCTGCGGCCTGGAATCATCTGCGACGGGCGAGCCCGATCGGTTGCGGTGGCTTGATCGATCTGCGGCAATGTTGCGGTCAACTAAATCTTGGTGCTGACCATCTGATCGGAGTGTCCGAATGACAAGATATGCCATCACGGTGCTCGAATACGCAGCCAGTCCAAAACATCCGACAAGCGGGGTGCTGTACGGCCGTCACAACAGCGGAAGCATGAACCTGCCGTTTGCCTATGTGCTCCTGCGCAGCAGCGACACGGTCGTTTTGGTTGATACGGGCTATGATCAGTCGGATTTCGGAGGTGAGATCGCCAATGCCATCGGCGTCACCGGCTGGACCCCGCCTTCTGAGGTCTTGGGTGCCGTCGGCATTCGCCCCGAGGATGTGCAGCACGTGTTCCTTACACACGCTCATTTCGACCACATGGGCGGGCTGGACTACTTCCCAAACGCCAAATTCTATATCCAGAAGCGCGAGATCGAGAGCTGGATCTGGGCCATGTCCAAGGGGCGTCGTTTTCGATCCCTCCTCGGTGGCATCAATCCTGCCGATATCTTGAAGCTCGTGGATCTCGGGCTGAAGAATCGGCTGGTCGTGCTGGACGGTGCGTCGCACGACGTCCTGCCGAATATCGATCTTCTTCCCGCCTTCGACACGCACACGGCAGGTTCGCAGTACGTGGTGGTTCGCAACGGCGGAAGCATCGAGGACCGATGGGTCCTTACCGGCGACGTCGTCTACACGTATGAAAACTTGCACGGAGGCGATCGGGATGACCCATGCTTCGTGCCACCAGGACTTGCGACGGGAAGTCAGACCAATCTAATTCTCACGGCAGAAGAGATGCTCGCCAGCGTGAGCGGCGACATGCGGAGGCTCGTGCCCGTTCACGAGGAAAAGCTCAAGGATCACTTCCCATCTCGGGTGAGTGATCGGGGACTGAGGATTATTGACATCGCGACACTTTGAAACAGCTTAGGTGCAGGCGAGGCAGCAAGGGTATCGCTCATGGATTACATACGTTTGGGCCGTTCGGGCCTCAAGATTTCGCGGATTGTACTTGGCTGTATGAGTTACGGAGTCGGGGAGCGAGGGAATCATCCTTGGACCCTAGGCGAGGGCGATAGTCGGCCATTCATACGGAAGGCTCTCGATTCCGGGATCAATTGCTTCGATACGGCTAACGTGTACTCGGACGGTACGAGCGAGGAGATCGTCGGCAAGATTCTCAAGGAAATGGTACCGCGAGACGAAATCGTGATCGCTACGAAGGTCTACGGCCGCATGCGCCCGGGACCAAACGGGATCGGCCTTTCGCGAAAGGCAATTCTTGCCGAAGCGGAAGCCAGTCTCCGGAGGCTCGGCACTGACTATATCGATCTGTACCAGATCCATTTCTGGGACAACGACACGCAAATCGATGAGACTCTTGAAGCCTTGAACGACCTCGTACGAAGCGGGAAGGTACGCTACATCGGTGCGAGCAATGTCTATGCGTGGCAATTCGCCAAGGCATTGTACCGATCTGACGCGAATTCGTGGGCGCGTTTTGTCTCCATGCAGTGTCATTTGAATCTTCTTTACAGAGAAGAGGAGCGAGAAATGCTTCCGCTCTGTCGGGACGAAGGCGTCGGTGTGATTGCGTTCAGTCCGCTTGCCCGGGGCCGGCTCACCCGCCCCTGGACTGAGAGAAGCTCTCGCTCCGATACTGATAACGTAACGGCACAGTTCTACGGCCATGCCGAAGCCGCCGACCGCAGCATCGTCGACGCAGTTACGGATATTGCGACGGAACGACGGGTGGCGCCAGCGCACGTGGCGTTGGCATGGGTCGCTGCGAAGGCTGGAGTGACGGCACCAATTGTTGGTGCGACCAAAACGCAGCACCTTGACGATGCAATTGCAGCGCTCGGCCTGAAGCTTACATCCGATGAAATAGGCAGACTGGAAGAACGCTACGTGCCTCATACCGTGGTTGGATTGAAATAGAGTGTAGCTCGATCGGACTTGTTCATTCGGCATTAAGCGAGGGTTGCGCCCGCAAGCTGCACCTGCCGCAAAAAAAAGTGCCGGGATCTATTGAGATCCCGGCACAGTCAGGGAGAACCTCGGAGATGTGCAGAATTCCTGGTATCGTTGGCTGATTTTTACCGAAGGGCGTTATCCGGCGCCGATCGTATCGAGATGCGCCGCATCAGGAGATTTCGAGAATCTCCCGGACGTCATCTGGCGAGGCGATCTCCCGGCCGCATCCTCTCGCGATTATGCAAGTGCGGCGGACGAGTTCCTCGTTAGTCGGACGGCCGAGCTCAATGTACGGGTAGTCTCCAATCCCCGGAGCGATATTGCCGCCACGCCTCGCGACGCCCTCGCACAGATCCAACAAATTTCCGCCGACAATATTGGCAGTCCAGCTGTGCCGGACGCTCTTGGGCAGAAACGGCAAGAACGCGTCCAATCCTTCGAGCGTGCCGGGATGGCCCGTCAGATACGGCCCATCGGTCATGTTGAGCAGGAAGTAGCCGGGCTCGGCCACGAGGCCCATCTCCATGAATGCCAGCGCGCGTCGCACAAAGCCGATCGACCAGCAGGTCATCTTCGGCTTGATGCCGGCATTCTTCAGGGAGCGAAAGTAGTGCTCCACCGCGTTGGTTCGATTCTCGTAAACGCGATCGGAGTGCGAAAAGCCGAGCTTCTCACGGTCGAACACGTCGAGATTGGTGCTGCCGGTGTCAATCGGAACGATGTCCGGTCTGGTCGCCGGGTCCTTGGCAAGTTCGAGAATGCAGTTAATCCGCGCATTCGGCTCGGTATCGTTGGCGAAGAAGCCGAGCGTTGGCAGGATCAGCATGTCGCATTTCTGCCGAACCTTTCGGATGATCTCAGCGTTCCTTTCGGCGGTATGGAGCGGCGCCCCGTCGTCCGCACGAGCGTGGAAGTGAAGAATTGAAGCCCCAGCTTCGCGGCAGCGAGCTGCCGTCTCGGCGATTTCATCTGCCGTCCAGGGAACATGAGGGTTTCCATCCCGCATCGCGTATTCGTTCACGCGGGCCTCGACGATCATCTTGTTGTGCGTCATTTTTGATGCCTCATGCCAACGACCAGGCAGACTTCAAGGCCGTCCGTAGTGGGTTGCGCCAGCCATGATCGAGCGTTGCCCCAGCTTAAGACTCCGGCGCAGAACCCCCAAACGACTTTTAACGCCGCCCTTGTGATAAAAGCTCACAGCCGCTAGAATGTCATTTTGAGGGGACGAATGGCGCGTCCAAAGCCTTCGCTCAACGCGTTACGTGCTTTTGAAGCAACAGCGCGGTTGCGCAGTATGACTGCGGCTTCGCTCGAGTTATCGGTGACTCATGGGGCGATCAGCCGCCATATTCGATCGCTCGAAGAATTGCTTGGCGTTCCGCTCTTGGTGCGAACGTCCTCCTCGACAGACCCGACCCCTGAGGGGAGTCGCCTGGCTGAAGGCCTCACCGCTGCATTCAATCTTATAGATGGTAGTGTCGAGCAGATATTGCCTGGACCGCTGACAGTTTCATGTTCGGCGACCATCATGATGTATTGGCTAATTCCCCGCCTCGCGGCGTTTCACGAAGCGCATAAGAACATCGATCTCCAGTTCAATATGAACTACGATCAGGTGGACTTCATCCGCGACAAGGTGAGTATCGCGATACGTTCCAGCACCATCGCGCCACCCAAGGATGTTGTCATAAAAGAGCTTGCGCGGGAGTGGATTTCCCCCGTTTGTGCGACTTCCTATGCGAAGGCGAACAGGCTCCAAAAGCCGGGCGACATCGCGAACTGCCGTCTGTTGGGTACGCGGACGCGTCCGGAGGCCTGGTCGGATTGGCTCGACGAGTTGGGGCTGCGGCAAGATGTACGCATTCAAGAATCCTACGAACACTTCTATTTGCTAATCCAGGCCGCGCTGTGCGGCCTTGGTTTGGCGCTAGTCCCCACGATGTTTGTCCTCGAGGAAATCAACAGTGGAAGGCTGGTCGCGCCATTCGGCAGCATCCCCGGCAAGCGAAGGTTGATGCTTTGGACCGCTCCTCACGTGGCGACCCGTCCTGAAAGTAGGGCGGTTTCCCACTGGCTCATGCGCGAGATGTCCACCACCGCGAACATGTGTGCAGCCTTGGGCAGCGTGGACGCCTAGTTCAATCCTTCGAAGCCCCGAGCGGTGTTGGATCCGTGGATCGCACGATGTGAGTTTTTCTCACACCTTGCTTCATCAATATCGTTTGCTGCCGCGGTGTACTCAAGGTCAGATGTGCCCGTCCATCATACGAACGGGTTCTGTAGGCCGTCCGGATGAAAGAGACGAACTTTGGGAAGAAACGCAGCAAACCTCGACAGGGCGTACCATGCGCAGCGATAGTCCGCGATCTGAGTTTACCGCCCGATATCTCGTCGAGACCGGCGATAGGGTGGCGAGGGCAGCGGAAGTCATTGCCGGGGAGCAATCGAGCGGGACGTTTCTTGCGTTACCCGGGGAAACCGATGAGCTCAAGAAGCGATCGCGAGCCCGGGTGATTAGCGTAACCGAGCTTCCGCCTGTCGATAACCCGACTCTGCGCAGTTCCTTCTTCGAGAAAAACGATCGTCCAAAAGCGTTTCATCGCGGCGAGATCGAAATCGCATTTCCGATTGACAATGTAGGCTTCAATATCCCGACGCTCTTGGCGACCATTGCGGGAAATCTGTTCGAACTCGGCGAAACGACGGGCCTCCGGCTCCTCGACATCGAGATGCCCGTCAGCTACGCCGCTGGCTTTCCTGGTCCGAAGTTCGGTGTCGACGGGACCCGACGTTTGGCCGGAGTTATTGATCGGCCATTGATCGGTACGATCCTGAAACCCAGTATTGGTATGTCTCCGTCTGAGACCGCCGTGCTCGTCGATAAGATTTGCGAGGCCGGCATAGACTTCCTCAAGGACGACGAACTGATTGCGGATCCGCCGTATGCGCCCTTTGAAGAGCGTTTGAAGGCTGTGTTCCCCGTCATCGAAAAGCATGCCGATCGCTTGGGTCGAAAGCCGATGTACGCAATCAACATCAGTGGCTCGATCGACGACATGCGACGTCGCCACGACCTGGTGCTGGAAGCCGGCGGCACGTGCGTGATGGTGAGTGTCAACTGGTGCGGTTTTTCGGCAATTGAACATCTGCGAACGTACACTGATCTACCGATCCACGGTCACCGCAACGGCTGGGGCCTGTTTACACGTCACCCATGGCTCGGCTTCGACTTTGCCGCGTTTCAAAAGCTATGGCGCCTGACCGGTGTCGATCATCTGCATGTCAACGGCCTGAGGAGCAAATTCTGGGAGCCGGATGATTCGGTCATTGCTTCGGCCAGGTCTTGTCTGGCGGCCTTTTCAGGCGTCAAGCCGATGATGCCAGTCTTCTCGTCGGGGCAATGGGCAGGACAAGCCGGTGACACGTTTGCGCGGCTTGGAAGCATCGATCTGATGCATTTGGCAGGAGGTGGCATCATGGGCCATCCAGGTGGGATTGCTGACGGTGTCATGAGCCTGCGCGAGGCTTGGGAAGCCGCTGTTCAAGGCGTGCCAGTAACAGAATACGCCAAATCCCATCGGCCATTGCAGCTCGCTATCTCCAAGTTCGGAGGCGCGTCGTGACGCAAGGTCGATATCGGCTTGCCTTCTACGGCGACGATTTCACAGGATCGACTGACGCCCTTGAGGCCGTGGCCTTCGCCGGGCTGCGTGCGGCACTGTTTCTACGTCCCCCGACGCCAGACGTCTTGAAGCATTTCGGCGACCTAGAGGTTGTCGGCCTCGCGGGAGTGAGCCGCGGCATGTCTTCCGCCGAGATGACTGAGCACCTGCCGGGAGATTTCCGATACCTTGCATCGCTCGGAGCACCAATTGTGCACTACAAGGTGTGCTCAACTTTCGACAGCTCGCCCGAGATCGGCAGCATCGGCCGGGTGATCGAGATCGCGAAGTCCGTGTTCCGTAACGATCCGATCTCGATCGTCGGCGGAACGCCTTCGCTGCAACGATACTGCCTCTTCGGCAATCTATTTGCCCGATCCGGGACGGATGGGAACATCTACAGGATCGACCGCCACCCGATCATGAGCGTTCATCCCGTGACGCCGATGAACGAAAGCGATCTGGCCGTCCATATCGGGCGGCAGGCAGCACTCAAGATTGAAAAGCTCACGTTGCCCTTCCTTGATCAGGATTATGCGAGGGCCGCCGACCGGTTCGCAGAGCTGACGAAATCTGCGCCTGATGCGATATTGCTGGATTCCGCGAATGCGTCGCAACTTACACAGGTCGGCCGACTGATCGCCGATCGCGCGGCCGGGAATCGAAGCGCATTTGTGGTCGGCCCGTCGGGTGTGGAATATGCTTTGATGCAATGGTGGCGTGAGGCCGGGATCATTCCTCCGCCGTCTGAAAACTATGGTAACCCGTCCCCGGTTGACCAAGTGCTTGCCGTGTCCGGCAGTGCTTCCTCGCTGACGGCCCTGCAGATCGGCGCAGCCGTACGGGCCGGTTTTGCCGAAGTTCCTCTTGATGCAGCCGACTTGCTTGATCCCGACAAGCATGGCGCCATCGCGACCCAAGTCGTCCGAAGCGCCACTTCTCTTCTGAAGGAAGGGCGTAGCGTCATATTGCATACGGCCCGCGGTCCGGATGATCCGCGGATCGGAAAGATGATCGAGAAGCTCGTCGGGGGCGGAATGTCTCGCGAGCTCGCCAAGCATGAAGGCGGCCGTAATCTCGGCCGGAAGCTCGGACAACTCGTCAGTGACATCCTCGATGTGGTACCTTTGAAGAGATTGCTGCTGTCCGGCGGTGACACGTCGAGCCAGGTCGCCCAGCTACTGGACATAGACGCCCTCGAAATTGCGGCCCGCGTAAGTCCAGGCGTTCCGCTCTGCAGAGCCAGAGCGACACGCGGGCAGTTGGACGGACTTCAGATAGCGTTCAAAGGCGGTCAACTCGGCGAAGAAAAGTTCTTCGAACACGGGTGGCTAGGCAAAGTCTAACAAAAGCGAAACAGGGAAGATGCCGTGAGTGTCCCATCGATGCCCTCGGGCGGCGTGGTTACGCACGATGGTGCGAGCGACGCCATGTCGTGCGCGGCTCTGCCGAAAGCCGTGGAGAACTCAAGCAAGAACGTTGCGCTAGCCGCTGCGGACGGCGTCGACCGAGTGATCGGTCGACTGCTCGAGGTGTGCGTCTCCATACTCCTCGCCGCCGAGATCCTGCTGCTGTTTGCCGGAGTTCTGGCGCGCTACGTCTTTCTCAAGCCGATCATTTGGTCGGACGAACTCGCGTCCATGCTGTTTCTCTGGCTCGTGATGCTGGGCTCTGCCATCGCGTTGCGACGCGGCGAGCACATGCGGATGACGGCCCTGTTCGCTTTCGTATCGCCGCGGATGCGAGCGCAACTCGACGCAATCTCATTGGCGGCCTCGCTCGGACTGGTCGTCCTGCTATTCCCAGCCACGCTTGAGTACGCCATCGAGGAAGCGATCGTCAGAACTCCGGCGATGGACCTCTCCAATGCGTGGCGCGCCACCGCTGCACCCGTTGGCTTCGGGTTGATGGGCATATTTGCACTGCTTCGGCTCGTTCGCCTCGCTGATACGAGACTGATCTTTTCTTCGCTCGGCACAGTCGCGCTCATTGTGGGCCTGTTTTGGTTGCTCCAGCCGCTCTTTGGGCCGCTTGGCAACATCAATCTTGTCATCTTTTTCGTCGTGGTGGTGGCGTGCGCCGTATTCACCGGCGTGCCGATCGCCTTTTCGTTCGGCCTGGCGACGTTCGGCTATCTCATGCTCACCACGAGGACGCCGCCGCTCATCATCGTGGGCCGCATTGACGAGGGCGTCAGCCATCTGATCCTACTTTCGGTTCCTCTGTTTGTATTCCTCGGCCAGCTCATCGAAATGACAGGCATGGCACGGGCCATGGTTGCTTTCCTTGCCAGCCTGTTGGGTCATGTGCGTGGCGGACTATTGTACGTCCTCGTCGGAGCGATGTACCTCGTATCCGGCATCTCGGGATCTAAAGCTGCGGACATGGCGGCGGTTGCGCCTGTTCTTTTCCCCGAGATGAAGCGCCGCGGCGCCAAGGAGGGAGACCTTGTCGCGTTGCTCGCGGCAACAGGCGCCCAGACCGAGACAATTCCCCCCAGCATCGTCCTTATCACGATCGGGTCGGTTACGGGTGTCTCGATCGCGGCCTTGTTCACCGGAGGCCTGCTACCTGGCGTCATCCTGGCGATCACGCTCTGTTGCGTCATCGCGTGGAGGTACCGCAACGAGGACCGCAGCCTCGCCCGTCGTGCCTCCGCCAAGGAGATCGGCAAGACATTTTTGGTCGCCGTGCCGGCAATCGCACTGCCGTTCGTCATTCGCTCTGCGGTCATCGAAGGCGTGGCGACCGCGACCGAGGTGTCCACGATCGGCATATTCTATGCGCTCGTCGTCGGAGCTCTGTTCTACAGGCAATTCGACTGGCGGCGTATTAAGCCTATGCTCGTCGAGACCGCCAGCTTGTCCGGCGCAATTCTGTTCATCATCGGCACCGCGACGTCGATGGCATGGAGTTTGACGCAATCGGGATTCTCGCGCTCGCTCGCCGTGGCGATGAAGCAGCTGCCAGGCGGGTCAATGAGTTTCATGGCGGTGTCCATCGTGGCCTTCGTCGTACTGGGCAGTGTGCTCGAGGGCATTCCCGCGATCGTTCTCTTCGGGCCGCTGCTTTTTCCGATCGCTCAAGCGCTCGGAATCGATCTCGTGCACTATTCGATGGTCGTCATATTGGCGATGGGCGTCGGGTTGTTCGCACCGCCATTCGGCGTTGGCTACTACGCAGCTTGCGCGATCAGCAGGGTAAGCCCGGACGCTGGAATGAGACCCATCGTGGGCTACATGGCGGCCCTGTTGATCGGGCTCGCGATCGTGGCGCTCGTCCCGTGGATATCGACGGGATTCCTGTAGGCGCTGATGCCCACACCATAAGAGTACAAACCACGTAGGAGGGAAGCGATGAAACGGACTTTCAATCGCAGAACGTTTCTTCAGGGGACCACGGCAGCAGCTCTGGCCGTTGGGGTTGGATATCCTATTAAAAGCGTTCGGGCGGCCGCGGAGTTCCGCCTTCGCTGGGGTTTCAATCTCGCCGAGTCTCATCCGATTACGGCGCGCGCCAGAGAGGCGGCTGAGCGCGTACTGACGGAAACGAAGGGACGGGTGGAAATCAACGTGTTTCCCAACAACCAGCTCGGCGGCGACACCGACATGCTGTCGCAACTGCGCGCCGGCGGGCTCGATCTGTTCCTCAATTCCGGGATCAATGTTCTCTCGACGATCGTCCCGTCGGCATCGATTTACGGATTGGGGTTTATCTTCCCCGACTATGATGCCGTCTGGAAGGCGATGGACGGAGAGCTCGGTGATGCGTTGCGGCTTGCTATCGGAAAAGCGAACCTCGTACCCGTGGGCAAGATGTGGGATAACGGATTCCGCAACATCACCACAAGCACAAAGCAGATCAACACCCCCGCCGATCTGAAGGGCGTCAAGATCCGCGTGCCGGTCGGCGCGCTCTGGACGTCGATGTTCCAGGCCTTTGGTGCCGCACCGACAACGATCAACTACAGCGAACTGTATTCCGCGCTGCAGACCAAGATCGTCGACGGTCAGGAAAATTCGTTGGCGAATATCTTCACCGCGAATCTGTTCGAAGTGCAGAAATACTGCGCTTTAACCGGCCACATGTGGGACGCCTTCTTCTGCGTCGCAAATAAGCGGAACTGGGACGCTATTCCCGAGGATCTCCGCAAGATCATCGCTACTGCAATCAATGATGCCGCGATGGCTGAGAGAAAGGATATGGCAACGCTCGCGACATCCCTACGTGGAGATCTGTCAAAGAAGGGCCTCATATTCAACGAGCCGGATGTTGCGGCCTTCCGGGATGCGCTTCGCACTGCGGGATTCTACAAGGAATGGCGTGCAAAGTACGGCGAGGAACTGTGGACGACGCTTGAGCGCACCGCCGGAAAGTTAACCTGAGACGACGAAGCTGGAGTTAGATCGATATGAGATTGAACAATAAGGTGGCGCTCGTCACCGGTGGCGCGCGCGGTATCGGCTTCGCGATTTCCAAGGCGTTGGCGCGAGAAGGGGCTCGCATTGTCATCGCGGACCTCAACGTGGATGGCGCGAAGACATCGGCGTTGATGCTCGAGAACGCAAGTCGCGAGCATCTCGGCTTGAGGGTGGATGTAGCGAACCAGGAGTCTGTGACCGAGTTGTTGGATGAAATCGTCCAGCAGTGCGGCGGATTGGACATTCTGATCAACAATGCCGGCATCGGTGGCAATACGCCCTTCCTCGATATCAAGCTCGAGGATTGGCAACGAATGATCTCGATCAATTTGACGGGTGCATTCATCGTAGCGCAGGCGGTTGCGCGCCAGATGGTCAATCAGGGCCGCGGCGGAAAGATCATCAACATTGCTTCGCTTTCGGGACAGCGCGGTGGAAACGGACGAGGCGCATATGGCGCCGCCAAAGCCGGGCTGGAGTTGCTCACGAAGGTTATGGCGGTCGAGCTCGCGCAGCACCGGATCAATGTCAACAACATTGCTCCAGGAGCGATCGAAACCGATATGGCCAAGACGGCACACGACCCGGCGACGCGGAAAGCCTATGAATATCTCATCCCAATGAGCCGCTATGGGCTTCCGGAGGAAATTGCCGATGCCGCGGTTTTCCTGTCGTCGGACGAGAGCCGATACGTTCACGGCCACACATTGAACGTCGACGGAGGATTCCGGGAGGCCGGCTTGATGTTCGGGCCTGACAAGACACCTCCGCGATAGCCGGAGATTGACACACATTGAGGAACCGCTTCGTCCGGGAGCGGTCCTGATTGGCCGATGGAGAGATTACTGACGTGCGCCGAAATCGCCGAGCAAAGATAGTAGCGACCGTTGGACCGGCATGCTGCGAACCAGAGATGCTTCGAAAGTTGTTCGAGGCCGGGGTCGATACGTTTCGTCTCAACTTCAGCCACGGTGCGAAGCAGGACCATGCCAAGGTTCACGCCGCGATCCGAGATCTGGAGATCGAGATGGGCAGGCCGATCGGTATTCTGCTCGACCTCCAGGGACCCAAGATTCGTATCGGTACGTTGCGCGAAGGGAGCCTGACGCTGGTGGCGGGCGAGACCGTCCGGTTCGTTCAGGAAGGCACCGAAGGTGATCGGGATGCGATCCCATTGCCGCATCCGGAGGTGTTTGCGGCGGCAGCGCCGGGGCACGATCTATTGATCGACGATGGACGGCTGCGAGTTCGCGTCAAATCGCTCGACCGCGAGAGCCTTGAAGCCGAGGTGATCATCGGCGGAAAGCTCTCCAACCACAAAGGAGTTAACCTGCCGGGGACGATCCTCGATCTGTCGCCACTTACTCCGAAAGACCGTGGAGACCTCGATTTCGGTCTTCGACTGGGCGTCGATTGGGTGGCGCTATCGTTCGTGCAACGGCCGGGAGATCTCATTGAGGCGAGGGGACTGATCGGGGATCGGGCAGGCCTCGTCGCGAAGATCGAGAAGCCGGCGGCCCTCGATCGAATTGATGACATCATTAGTCTGTCCGACGCGGTCATGGTGGCGCGAGGCGATCTTGGCGTCGAGATTCCTCATCAAGACGTTCCTGGCCGACAAAAGGAATTGGTACGGGCCTGTCGATTGGCAGTAAAGCCGGTAATCGTGGCCACGCAGATGCTCGACTCCATGGTCGCTTCGCCGACGCCGACCCGCGCGGAGGCGTCGGATGTAGCGACGGCCATCTACGATGGAGCCGACGCGGTAATGCTGTCCGCGGAGTCTGCCGTAGGCCGCTACCCGCGTGAAGCAGTGGAGATGATGGACAGCATTATCCGCAGCACAGAACGTCACAAGATGTATCGTTCTATCGTCGATGCTTTGCGCCCGGAGGAGGAGCAGACGGCCCCTCACGCGGTGGCCGCGGCGGCTGCGGGATTAGCATCTGCGATCCATGCCTCTGCGATCGTCGTCTACACATCTGGAGGCACGACCGCAGCTCGCATTGCCCGTCGCCGTCCGGATGTGCCTGTTCTTGCAGTGACTCCAAGTATGGACACTGCGCGCCGGCTTTGCTTGCTCTGGGGTACGCACAGTGTGTCGTCAACCGACGTGAACGACTACGAGGAGATGGTGTCTCGGGCCGTCTCTACCGCGGTCGGCGAAAAGTTCGCTGAAAGCATGGACACGGTAGTGATCGTCGCGGGAATCCCATTCGCGCAGGCCGGTACCACGAACAACATCCGCGTCATGACGGTGCCTTGAGCTTCTGTAAGCTTAACGCACATCGCCGTTACAACTGGTCGTTGGCAATTATCCACTCTCATCGCGCCTAGTGGCGGCTTCTACGCTTCGCAGACTAAGAGGCATGCCAAGGAAAAAGAGTTGGAAGCTGGCGCGCTGCTACGCGTCAATTAGATGCGTGGTCGCTCGCATCTGACCAGCGCATTTACTCGCTCTCATGGCGGGTAGTCGGGGAAACGAGGGATGCTACCTAACCTGAAAACCGCGGATCTGGTCTGGCTGGTGGCACAAGGCCCATTCTGCCGGGCGGAGTGAAGGAAGAGCCATGCCGATTGCATTCCCAATACCTGACGAGGCCGTGCTCGGCCGCCGCGGCGAAATTCTGACCGGCCTTGGCCAAGTCGTTGCCCCGGAGGCGCTCATCGTCTCCGAAGACGAACGCCGCGCCTTCGAGACCGACGCCCTTACTGCCTATCGGCGCATGCCGCTCGCGGTCGTGCTTCCGTCGACCACCTCGGAAGTGTCGGCCGTCCTGAAGTTCTGTGCGCAAAATCAGGTGAAGGTTGTTCCGCGCGGCGCCGGAACGTCGCTCGCGGGCGGTGCGATTCCGCAGGAGGATGCGATCGTTCTCGGCGTATCGAAGATGAACCGGATCTTGGATGTCAATTTCGAGAACCGGACCGCCCGAGTGCAGGCGGGCGTTACCAACCTTGCGGTGAGCCAGGCAGTTGCGCACGAAGGCTTTTTCTATGCGCCCGACCCGTCGAGCCAGCTCGCCTGCACCATCGCCGGCAACATCGGCATGAATTCGGGCGGGGCGCATTGCCTGAAATACGGCGTGACGACGAACAACATCCTTGGCGTGACGCTTGTCTTGCTCGACGGAACGATAGTTGAGATCGGCGGAGAGCACCTCGACAGCCCAGGCTACGATCTCCTCGGTCTTATCGTTGGATCGGAAGGCCAGCTCGGCGTCGTTACCGAAGCGGTCGTGCGGATTCGTCGTGCCGCGGAGGGCGCCAAGCCCGTCCTATTCGGCTTCGATACGAGCGAGGAAGCGGGGGCCTGTGTCGCGGCAATCATGGGTGCGGGCATCATCCCGGTTGCCATTGAGTTCATGGATAAGCAGACGATCGAGATCGTGGAGGGATTTGCCAAGGCAGGTTATCCGCTCGACGTCGGCGCTCTTCTGATTATCGAGGTGGAGGGCTCCGACCGTGAGATGGAAGCCATGCTCGCGCGGATCGTCGAAATCGCGCGGAAGCACAATGTCCGTCACATCAAGGAGAGCCACTCCGCAGCCGAAGCCGCGGCAATTTGGAAAGGACGCAAGTCCGCGTTCGGAGCAACAGGGCGTGTTGCCGACTACATCTGCATGGACGGTACAGTGCCGCTTGGTCAGCTGTCGAACGTCTTGAAACGGACAGGCGAGATTGTCGCATCCTACGGCCTGCGCGTCGCAAATGTTTTTCATGCGGGCGACGGCAACATGCATCCGCTGATTCTTTATGATGTTAACGATCCAGCCGAGCAGGCAAAGGCGGAAGCGGCTGGCGAAGACATCCTGAAATACTGCGTGGAAGTTGGCGGCTGCCTGACCGGCGAACACGGGGTCGGGATCGAGAAACGCGATTTGATGCGCTTCCAGTTCGAGGAACGCGATCTGCGGCAGCAGATGCGCGTGCGAGCTGTCTTCGATCCTGCATGGTTGCTCAATCCCGCAAAAGTGTTCCCGCTCGACAACCGGTTAACGGCGTAGCTACGCCGTGCGACACCGGCATCGGAGGGAGTTGTCCAAATGACCCGCCATAATCCAACGTCTGAGGCTGATGCCTGCGCAATCGTCGCAGAAGCTGCGGCGCAGCGCACTCCACTGGCGATTCAGGGCAGTGGGACGAAGCGCGCGTTCGGCAGGCCGCCGCGATTCGAGGCGACCCTCTCGTCATCGCAAATGACAAAAGTCACGCTCTATGAGCCAGCAGAATTCGTTATTTCCGCCGAGCCTGGCGCCCCTCTCAGTGGGATCGTTCGGCTGCTCGCGGAGCATCGGCAAGAGCTCGCCTTCGAACCTCTCGACTACCGCCCACTGCTGTGCAGCGACGGTGAACCGACGATCGGAGCGGTCGCCGCCATGAACCTTTCAGGACCGCGCCGAATCGCTGGCGGGTCAGCCCGCGATAGTTCTCTCGGGGTGCGGTTCGTCAATGGGCGCGGCGAGGCGATCAAGTCCGGCGGTCGTGTCATGAAGAACGTGACGGGCCTTGACCTCGTCAAGCTCATGGTCGGCGCGCATGGCACCCTCGGCTTCCTCACCGAAGTCACGTTCAAAGTCGTCCCGAGCCCACAGCGTGTAGCAACATTGTGGCTAGTGGGCCTCTCCGACCAGACCGCCATAGCGGCGCTGTCGGCGGCACTCGGCTCGCCGTACGATGTCAGCGGTGCAGCGCACCTGCCCGCGAAAATCGGTGACGGCGCGCGCACCTTGATCCGCGTCGAGGGGTTTCCCGATTCGGTAGAATATCGACTCGGTGAGCTGCGGTCGCTTTTGAAAGCGTTCGGCACGGCCGAGGTACTCGCCGATGACACTGGGAGGGATCTCTGGGGGGCGATCCGCGATGCTACGGTCCTCGCTGAGCCGCGCGATAAGGCGATCTGGCGCATCTCAACGGCACCGACCAAAGGTGCTGATGTCGCGGCGCGGATTGCTCGGACTATCGATGCGCGGTGGTTCTTTGACTGGGGTGGCGGGTTGATCTGGTTGGCATGCTCAACGGCCAGTGCCGCCAGTGCGGCAACGATTCGCGCGGCGACCCGTGAGGCCGGTGGACATGCCACCCTCGTGCGAGCACCCGAAGACGTCCGTGCTGCGGTCGATGTATTTGATCCGCCGATCGAAGCGATTGCGCGGCTTCAGACCGGGCTGAAAGCCTCTCTCGACCCGGCTGGGATATTCAATCCTGGCCGGATGTTCCCCGAGCTGTAACGATGCAGACAACGTTTACCGCTGAACAACTACAGAATCCCGCAACAGAGGCTTCGGAAAAGATCCTTCGAAGCTGCGTTCATTGCGGCTTCTGCACCGCCACCTGTCCGACATATCTGCTGCTTGGAGACGAGCTCGACAGCCCTCGCGGCCGCATCTACCAGATCAAGGACATGCTGGAGGGCAGCAAACCGGCGACCACGCCAGTCGTCAAGCACATCGACCGCTGCCTATCCTGCCTGTCGTGCATGACCACCTGTCCGTCGGGCGTGCACTACATGCACCTAGTGGATCATGCTCGCGCCTATATAGAACAGACGTATCGGCGGCCCTTCCACGACCGGCTCGTCCGGGCCATGCTCGCGATGATTCTTCCCTATCCGAGACGGTTCCGAGCGGCGATCACTGCGGCGCAAATTGGCCGGCCGTTAAAATATGTCTTGGCCGGCTTGCCCCATGTAGGCGATCGGCTTGCGGCAATGCTCGATCTCGCGCCAGCCCATGTGCCGCTTCGATCCGCCACGCAAAAGCCGGGTGTTTTTCCGGCAATGGGAGAGAAGCGCGGCCGCGTCGCAATTCTCAGCGGTTGTGCCCAGCCTGTACTACGCCCCGACTTCAATGAGGCAGCCGTCCGGCTCCTGACCCGCCACGGCGTCGACGTGGTGCAAGCCAGAGGTGAGGGGTGCTGTGGCGCGCTGGTCCATCATCTCGGACACGAACGCGATTCCCACGAATTCGCGAGGAGAAACATCGACGCATGGATCGCAGAGATGGATGGCGAGGGTCTCGACGCGATCATCATTACGGCGTCTGGATGCGGAACGACGATCAAGGATTATGGCTTCATGCTCCGTGAAGATCCCGCCTATGCCGATAAGGCACGGCGGGTTTCGGCAATCGCGCGAGATATCACCGAATTCCTCTGGCCGATGAAACTGGACTTCTCACCGAGAGCGCGCGATCTCGTCGTCGCCTACCATTCGGCCTGTTCGATGCAGCATGGTCAAAAGATCACAGAGGAGCCGAAAGCGTTGCTTAAACAGGCCGGCTTTGCGGTCAAGGATATACCTGAAGGACACATCTGCTGCGGATCGGCGGGGACTTACAACATTCTTCAGCCGGAAATAGCGAAACAACTGCGTGCGCGAAAGGTGGCAAACATCCGACGCGTGAAAGCAGACCTGATCGCGACGGGAAACATAGGCTGCATCACGCAGATCGGCGATGGCGCCGACATACCGATCGTCCATACGATCGAGTTGCTCGATTGGGCGACCGGAGGGCCAGCACCGAAGTCATTGCGGTCGGCTGATCTCAAGGGCGCGCTAGGTAACAACTGCGTGTCTGGTTGCAGCGAGTGCGAGATTGCGCGGTGAGAACTCGAGCATGGACGACGCAAAGCCCACCTTAGTTTTAGATGTCGCTGCCGATCATCCAGCGGCATCTGGCATGGCTCTGATTTGAGCGGCGGTTCCGGATTGGGCGGAGTGGGTCGATAGTGCGAGCGCGCCCACGGCAAACAAAAACGATCTTCTCAGCATGTCACATCTCCAAAGTGTTGTCGGAAGACGCGGCGTTCTTGCAAAGGGTCCTCCAGAGACGGAGGATGATGTCACCCGCTTGACGCATGTTAAGGGGGGCGGATGGCTCGCGCCGATCTTCGTTCGAAACTTGCAACGGCGTCGCCGTCATGCATGAATCAGAATCACCTAAATGCCGATCTAATTCTTTTGCTGTAATCGCCCAGACTTATATTGCTGGTGGCAATCGCGGACCGAAGAGCCGCGCGAATCGGAGAAGCGCCCAGATCGAGTGCGCAACGGAAGATCGCCGTATGCCTCGTCTCGTTCGCTGTTCGACAGGAGCGCGGGTTTCGCGCGTTCCGCAACAACTAGGATCAGGCGACATGACGGTTCAAGGCCACAACGTCTCACTGCACGAACGAGCTCGCCGCATCAGATGCCATGCGCTCCGAATGGGCGAAGTGCAGGGGCAGGGCTACATCGCCCAAGCCCTGGATATCGCTGACGTGTTGGCGGTGGCTTACTTCCATGCCATGCGGTATCGGCCGGAAGATCCAGAGTGGGAAGGGCGCGACCGCTTCCTTCTCTCCAATGGTCACTATGCAATTGCACTGTACGCCGCGTTGATCGAGGCGGGCATCGTTCCGGAGGCAGAGCTGGAGACCTACGGCTTCGATGATAGCCGTCTGCCGATGTCCGGTATGGCAAGCTACACGCCGGGGATGGAAATGTCGGGCGGTTCGCTGGGGCTCGGTCTTACCATCGCGGTCGGTCGATGCCTTGGATTGAAGCGAAAAGGGTACGACAGCTTCGTCTACACCTTGTTCTCTGACGGCGAGCTCGATGAAGGATCGAAGTGGGAGGCGATGATGTCCGCCGCTCACTACAAGTTGGACAATCTCATTGCCGTGGTCGACGTCAATAACCAGCAGGCGGATGGCCCTTCTGGTCAAATGATGGGCTTCGAGCCCCTGGTCGACAAAGTGCGATCATTCGGCTGGTTCGTTCAGCGGGTGGATGGTAACGATCTCAATGCCGTCGTTGCGGCATTCGATGCGGCAAAGACGCATGAGGGAGCCGTGCCGCGAATGATTATCGCCGACACGGTCATGGGAAAAGGCGTGCCGTTTCTTGAGGCGCGTGAGCGGAATCATTTCATGCGCGTCGATGCGAACGAGTGGAAGTTGGCGCTCGCAGCGCTGCAGGATGGGAGTCAGCCATGAAGGTGACGTCAAGCACCACTACGTCGAAGCAGCGCCTGACGACATCGGCGATGATCGCTTCGATTGCCGCAGAGGGACAACCAACAAGGCCCGCGCCGTTCGGCCATGCCTTGATCGAACTCGCGCGACGGTGTCCTGAAGTCGTTGGGATGACGGCTGACCTCGGCAAATACACCGATCTCCACGTGTTTGCGAAGGAGTTTCCGGACCGTTACTATCAGATGGGTATGGCTGAGCAGCTGTTGTTCGGCGGCGCATCCGGTCTTGCCGCAGAGGGCTTTATGCCGTTTGTGACGACTTACGCTGTGTTCGCTTCTCGGCGCGCCTATGATTTCATTCACCAGACGATTGCCGAAGAAGATCGGAACGTGAAGATCGCATGCGCACTGCCAGGGCTCACATCCGGATACGGCCCAAGTCATCAGGCGGCGGAAGACCTGGCACTGTTCCGCGCGATGCCGAACATGACGGTTATCGATCCATGCGATGCTCTGGAAATTGAGCAGGTAGTGCCTGCCATGGCGGCGCACCCTGGCCCTGTCTATATGCGTCTGCTGCGAGGGCAGGTGCCGCTCGTGCTTGACGAATACGGCTACAAGTTCGAACTTGGAAGAGCGAAGCACTTGCGAAGCGGGGATGACGTTCTCATCATCTCTTCCGGCCTACTCACGATGCGGGCGTTAGAAGCAGCAAAAAAACTTGAAGCAGATCGTGTTGGCGCGTCAGTGCTCCACGTGCCGACCATCAAGCCGCTTGATGTCGAGACCATTGTGGCCGCTTGTAGAAAGCCGGGGCGAGTCGTCGTCGTCGCGGAGAACCATACGATCATTGGTGGGCTAGGCGAAGCAGTCGCCGCTGTTCTGATGAGGGAGCGTGTGCATCCTGCATTCCACATGATCGGCCTGCCGGACGAATTCCTAGCGGCTGGCGCCTTGCCTACGCTTCACGATCGATACGGAATTTCGACGGATGCGATCGTTGGCAGCGTCAAGTCCTGGCTGTGACGGTTACGTACCACGACGCGCGGACGCGAGTCTGCTTGTCGACCTTGAACGAGTCGCCCTGGGTCTGCCCATACGGAGCCTCCAAATGAGCAGACGGGCACCCTTGACAGGTTCGCTCGGTACGGGAAGCGTAGGTCAAACCTGCGCGGCAGGTCGCCCCTTCAGTGGACCCTGGTGCTCGCGGCCATAGGCCTAAGCTAGGGAGCTTTAGCGTTCCCCCGACTGAAGACTTTCGTGCTCATAGCGGAGGCGCCTGTCGGCGGCCGCTCAGGCATTTGGCATTCTGCTTGGCGTGGAAACAGACTCCAGGAAGCCGATCAGATATCCTGCGGTTCGCATGTTTCTGTCGAAGCCACCACGAACCTCTCGCAATTTTTCGACAGCCAAGCGTAGCGAGCAAGCGCGGCATTTACCAGGAATCTCGGCACGTCTTATTCGACACTGGCTTTCTTGCAGTTGCCGACGCTATTTGCCGCGACCGTTTAGCACCCGTTTCTCTGATGCTAGCGCCGGTAAAGACGGTGACGGTCGGCGCGTGGGAGATCGTAGAACGTACCTCCCCTCGATCGAAGTTTGTTCGCCGCTCGAAACTGGCATTTGGATGAGGACAATTCACTCAATGAAGCGCGCAATTCGTTTGATCTGCTGATCCTATTTCTTATCGTCGGAAGGATGAGGGCGGCCGCAATGCACGACGGCGCCGGCACTGGGAGGAATTCATGTCTGCGCACCAGACCGCAACAACAACCGTAAACGATCGACGTCCCGACGCTCACTCAGTGGGAGCCGATAAGAGTGGAGTCCTTGCGGACCTCAAACCCGACGTCTTCTTTCGCTACTTCGAAGAGATCAGCCGCATTCCCCGCGGGTCCTATAACGAGAAGCAGGTGAGCGACTACATCGCAAAGTTCGCGCGGGACCGCGGGCTCGAGTGCTACCAAGACGACATCCACAATATCCTCGTCAAGAAGCCGGGAACGAGCGGATACGAGAACGCGTCGCCGCTCATCTTCCACGGTCATACCGACATCGTGTGCGAGAGCGATGAAGGTGTGGAGCACGATTTCGAGAAGCAGGGCATCAAGCTGCGGATCGACGGCGACTTCATCCATGGCACCGGTACGACGCTCGGCGCCGATAACACGGTGGGTGTGGCGTTGGCGCTATCCGTGCTCGACGCCAAGGACATTCCCCATCCGCCACTCGAGGTCGTACTGACAGTCCAGGAAGAGGTCGGAAAGGGAGGCGCTCAACACTTCGATGCGTCCCGTCTGACGGGCCGGCGGTTGATCGATTTCAATTGGCACGATCCCAAGAGTCTCTTCGCCGGCTGCGCGGGCGATATCTCGGCGCGCTTCCGGATCCCGGCCGAATGGCAGAAGGCGCCGGCTGGTTTGACGGCGGTGCGATTGTTCGTGAAGGGACTGAGCAGCGGCCACTCGGAGTTCGACATTCATCTGGAGCGTGCAAACGCGATCGTCCTTCTGGCTCGGGTCGTCGGTGCGCTTCTTGACGACCTGCCGGTCCGCCTCGCATCGGTCAAGGGAGGCGTCAACCGGTACGTCATTCCGGGAGACGCTGAAGCAGTCATGTTGCTTCATCAAGCGGACATGAAACGTGCAAGCGAGATCGTTCGGAATGTCGCCGCAGATATCAAGAAGGAGTTCTCAGTCAGCGACCCGAAGCTGGAGGTCGGTTTGGAGCCGTGCGCCGGCCATGTCGATCGTGTACTTTCGGACGTAACCGCCAATTCGGTCGTCCAGGCGGTCACGCTCACGCCGAACGGGGTCCAGAGCATGAGCCTCACCATCGCCAATCTGGTCGAAAGTTCGAATACCATTGCGTTGTTGTCGACAAGCGACGAGGAAATCGAGATTCTCTCGACTATTCCGAGCGCGATCAGCTCGCGGCGATACGCCATCCTCAAACGAATCGAGCGGCTGGCCGAGCTAATGGGGCGCGGTACAAAGGTTACCACTTTTGCCGATTGCCCAGAGTGGCCCTACAACAAGGACTCGAAGCTTTTGGCGGTCGCCACCCGCGCGTTCGAAGATACGTTCAAGGCCAAACCTCACGTTGAAGTATCTCACTCGAGCCTCGAGTTGGGTCTTTTCAACAAGAAGATCCCGGGAATCGACATGATCTCGATCGGACCGGAAGCGTTCGATGTGCACACGACCCGAGAACGTCTCAATCATACCACCGTCGAGCCTATCTGGCGGCTTCTCAAGGAAATTCTCCGCAATCTCAGAGATTAGCGCGACGTCGCGCGTCTCAGCGGACTGATCGTTGGCAGAGCTCCATAATGACTGGAGCCCTGGACGAGGTTGCTCGCGCACGCGGGCAGCAGATGTTGCACCAAAAACAAGCATTGGAGGGGAAACATGAAGCGTTCTTTCTGTAATTCATTGGCGGCGGGGTTGCTCGTGGCCGTCGTCGTGCCCGGTGTGGCCTTCGCCGCCGACTACGGGGCGGTTTTTCCAGGAATCCTCATGGACAAGGTGATTCCGCCGACCGGCAAAGAGGCGAAACCCCAGGTGAAGACCAACCGTCCCTTGAAGGTCGGTTTCCTGCCGACGGCAATGGATACGTACTATCAGCGTGTGCTGGCTGGAGTTAAGGAGGAGATCGATAGAGCCGGCGGACCTTCCACGATCCAACTGCTCGTGCAAGCGCCGAAGAGCCAATCCGCGACGGACGATCAGGTCCGCACGATGGAGGCCTGGATTAACGAACGCGTCGACGCGATAGCGGTCGCGCTCTACAACGAGGGCGCTTTGGAGCCGTTGATCCGCCGCGCGACGGAAGCGGGAATCCCGGTGTTCCTGTTCAACTCACCCGTCGCCGACGACCCTTATTACGTCAGCGATATCGGATACGACCAGAGCGACGGTGGTCGCGCTCAGGCGCAGTGGATTGTCGATAACTACAAGGACAAGGGGGAGGTCAAGATTGCTGTCCTGGAGGGCTTGCCCGGTCCGCACACTGCGCAGCGCATGAAGGGCTTCAATGAAGTCCTCTCAAAGTACCCGAACCTGAAGATTGTGGCCAAGCAGCCGGCGGGTTGGGTGCGCGCGCAAGGTCTGACCGTGACCGAGAACATGCTCACCGCGCATCCCGATGTGGATATTCTCGTTGCGCTCTACGATGAAATGGCGCTGGGAGGCCTGCAGGCCTTGAAGGCGAGGAAGCTGAACGGAAAGATTGCGATCGTAGGCTACGAGAACATGAAGGAAGCCAACGACGCGATCAAGGTCGGCGATTTTGCGGCCACCGTGGATACCGGGGCCAAGGAGGAAGGCCGCAACATCATCCGCGCGGTCGAGCAATTCGTCATGAAGGGCGAAAGCATTCCGAAGAAGATCTTCGTCGCCCCGAAGACCTACGACGCCAAGAACATCGGCACGTTCGATCCGGCTGACTACATCTACGTCGCAAAGAACACGAAGTAGATGATCGCGAGGGGGCCACGCCGTTGTGGTGTGGCTCCCTCCGTTTGAATGTGGGGGGCGGCATCATGAGCCAGTCGGAACACGCGCTCAAGATCATGGGCGTCGGCAAAAGGTTCGGAGTGACCAACGCGCTGTCGGGCATTTCGATGAATCTGGCCAGGGGTGAGGTGCTGGGACTGGTCGGTGAAAATGGGGCCGGAAAATCGACCCTGATGAAGATCCTGTCCGGAGCCCATGCGCGTGACGAAGGCGACATCGAGATCGATGGAGTTCGGGTGGACATCCGCCAGCCCGCGGACGCGCAGCGGGCGGGTATAGGCATTATCTATCAGGAACTCAGTCTGTTTCCTGACCTGGACGCGGTTGAAAACATTTTCATTGGCCAGGAGATGTCGGTCGGAAAATATCCAAACATGACGGTGCCGCTTCGAAAGAAGGCCATGCGGGATTGCGCCGCTCGAATCCTGAACGATGTGCTTGGCGTCGAGATCGATCTGGATTGTCCGGTTGGTTCACTTGCCCTAGCTCAACGGCAAATCATCGAAATCGCCAGGGCGTTGAACTCGAATGCAAATATCCTGATCATGGACGAGCCGACCGAGGCTCTCGAAAAAGCCGAGCGAGAACAGCTCGTCAGAATCATCAACGATCTCAAGCAAGCGGGGAAGTCCGTC
Source organism: Bradyrhizobium sp. Ghvi (assembly GCF_900115265.1). Classification (GTDB taxonomy): domain Bacteria; phylum Pseudomonadota; class Alphaproteobacteria; order Rhizobiales; family Xanthobacteraceae; genus Bradyrhizobium. The sequence goes on from NZ_FOVU01000005.1 coordinate 80,754, forward strand.
ATATATGTGTCCCACAAGCTTGATGAGGTTCTGAAGATCTGCGACCGCGTGGTCGTATTGCGGGATGGGGCATGCGTCGCGGACTTGCCGGCGTCATCGCTCGACGTGAACAAGGTGATCAGCTTGATGATCGGCGGCTCGCTGGCGAAGCAGTTTCCGACCAAGTCAAGCCCAGGCGCTGATCCCGTCCTCAAGGTAGAAGGGATATCCCGACGCGGAGCGTTCGAAAACGTCAGTTTCGAACTGCACGAAGGGGAGATTCTGGGTGTTGCGGGACTCGAAGGATCGGGAAAGAGCCGCCTTCTGAGGGCGCTGTTCGGCGATGGTGCGTCGGAGTCCGGTAGAATCGTGCTGAAGGGTCGTTCGACTTCGATCAGTTCGATATCGGACGGGATGAACAACCGGATTGCGTTTCTTCCCGCCGAGCGCAAGACGGAAGGCATCTTCGCTGAACATAGCGTCGGCTGGAATTTGACCGCCTCTAGCCTGTCCAAGTTTGGCGGCGTTCGCCTGGATCGACGAGCGGAACGAATTCAATGCACGAACTATATCCGGAAGATGGGAATCAAGTCGGAAGGACCTCAGCAGTCGATCGGACGGCTGAGCGGCGGCAACCAGCAGAAAGTGCTGTTAGCGAGATGGCTGCTGACCGAGCCGGACGTATTGCTTCTCGAAGAGCCGACGCGCGGGATCGATATCAGGGCGAAGGCCGATGTCTACCAACTGATCGCCAGCAGCGCGCAAGCGGGCAAAGGGATCATCGTCGTCTCATCGGACAGCACCGAGCTGTTGGGGTTGTGCCATCGGATATTGGTCATGTTTGAAGGCGAGGTGGTCGGAATATTGGACGCGGCTTCCGCGAGCGAAGAAGCCATCGCCTCGCTTTCGATTCAGCGGACCTGAGAAAAAATAATGGAGAATGGAATGTCGACTCAGGCCTTGGATACAAAGACCCCGGTATCGAAGTTCAGGCTGTCGGGGGGCGCGAGCGGAATCGTGATCGCGTTGATCGTGATCATTGTGGCACTTGGAGTCGCATCGCCGCGCTTTCTGAGCGTCGGAAACCTCACAGACATCACGCGCCAGGCTGTCTTCGTCGCCATTATCGCGTTCGGAGCCACCCTCGTTATTGCCATGCGAGGCATTGATCTCTCGGTTGGGTCCACGCTTGCATTCACCGGCCTGATTGCGGCGGACCTGATGAACCGCGGGTTGAATCCATACCTCAGCGTCGGGGCGAGTCTGGCCGTCGGAACTCTGATCGGGATTGTGAACGGCGTACTGGTTGCAAAGGTCAAGATTGCTGACTTCATCGTCACGATGGCGATGATGGTCATCACGCGTGGCCTGATCATGGTCTACACGGAGGGCATTCCGCTCACTGGCTTGTCGAATCCTTCCTTTCAGGTCTTCGGTCAGGGATTTGTTGGGTTTGTGCCGATGCCGGTGTTGGTGACCATACTGACGTTTGCTGCGGTCTACTTCCTGCTTTATCAAACGCGCTTTGGCCGTTACACGCTGTCAATCGGGAGCAATCCGGAAGCGGCGCGGTTGGTCGGAATAAGGATCGACCGCATTAAGATTGCGGTGTACGCGCTGACTGGATATCTGGCTGCGTTGTCCGGCGTTCTCCTAACTTCTCGCCTCGAAGCAGCTATGCCGGAGGCCGGCGAGGGATATGAACTGGATGTCATCGCGGCGGTAGTCATGGGCGGGACAAGTCTCGCCGGAGGTAGGGCGTCCTTGTTGGGAACTGCTGCCGGCGCGGTCCTCATGGCCGTTGTACGCAACGGCCTCAATATTCTCAACGTCAATACGTTTTGGCATCAAGTCGTGATCGGCGCGATCATTCTGTTGGCCGTGTGCGCCGACAAGTTTGGTGGCCGCTCGCGGGATACCTGAGTGCGGGAGGCAGCTGTGGGTTTTGGCCTTGGTCCAATCGAGAACAGCTTGCGATACCCCGTCGTGGGCGTCGAACCGCTCGATCGTCGGTTCACGTATAAGATCGGAAACGCACCTATCGAGCGTCTTGCGACGGGCTTTGGATGGGTCGAGGGGCCCGTCTACTTCGGGGATAACGGCAGTCTTCTTTTCAGCGATATTCCGAACAATCGGATTTATCGCTGGCTTGAGGCGGATGGACATCTTGGAATATTCCGATGTCCCTCGAACTATGCCAATGGCCATACCCGTGACCAAAGCGGACGCCTTGTCAGCTGCGAGCACCTTCGACGCGTGACCCGCACTGAGCTGGACGGTCGTATCACCGTGCTGGCGGATCGCTATGAAGGCAAACGTCTTAGTTCGCCCAACGACGTGATTGTGGCCTCCGACGGTGCCGTGTGGTTTACCGACCCCGGCTACGGCATCGACAGCGACTATGAGGGTATCAAGCAGGAAGCCGAGCTTCCTCGGGCAGTCTACCGACTGGATCCCACCGGATCCCTCCAGGTGGTTGCGGATGATTTCGTGCGGCCTAACGGCCTCGCCCTATCTCCGGACGAATCGCGTCTCTATGTCGTCGATAGCGGAATAACGGATGGCGGCCCGTCCCATATTCGTGTCTTCGACGTGGTTGATGGGCGTCTGCGGAACGGCGCTCTGTTTGCCGATGATTTCGCTCCGGGGTTTACGGACGGCTTGCGTATCGACGTTCATGGAAATGTCTGGTGCAGCATGGGGTGGGCGGACCCCGCTGAAGATGGCGTGCGGTGCTACTCCGCGGAGGGCGCCTTGATCGGAAAGATTCATCTCCCAGAGACCTGTGCGAACGTTTGTTTTGGCGGGCGTCGCAAGAACCGGCTGTTCATGGCGGCGAGCACCTCGATTTACGCCGTGTGTCTCAACACGACGGGGATTTGACGAGCGCCGGAAGCGCGACCGGATGAGACGAGGAGAGTTGAAGTGCTTGCTGGAAAGATTGCTATCGTCACAGGGGCCGGCAAAGGAATGGGCGAGATCCATGCCCGCGAGTTTGCTGCGCAACATGCGGCAGTGGTCCTCACCGATGTCGACGCAGTGAATGGTCGTCGTGTTGCCGATGAAATATCGGCGTCCGGCGGTAAGGCAATATTCGTCGATCACGACGTCGTCGATGAGGGGTCGTGGAGCAACGTCGTTGTTGAGGCGGAGCGCGCCTTCGGGTGTGTCAACGTACTGGTCAATAATGCGGGAATATTCATCCGCGACACGATCGAGAACCTCTCCGTCGTGGACTTTCGAAGGCTGTATGAGGTCAACGTCACTGGTACGTTCCTCGGATGCAAGGTGGTCGCTTCCAGCATGAAGCGGGCCGGCGGAGGCTCGATCGTTAACGTGTCATCAGTGTCTGGAATCGTCGCGAACATGCCGGGCATGACCGGCTACTCTGCGACAAAAGGGGCCATCCGCATGCTCACCAAGGCTGCCGCCGTCGACCTGTGGCAGCATGGGATCAGAGTGAATTCGATACACCCGGGCACGATCAGGACGCCCCTCAATGAGGATTACTTCTCAGACCCGGAGAAGACGCGGCTCATCCTGGGAAGTACGCTTATGGCAAGACCTGGAGAGTGCTCGGAAGTGTCGGCGGCGCTCATATTCTTGGCGTCCGACGGATCGAGCTACATGACGGGCTCCGAATTGGTGGTTGATGGCGGTATGACTGCGGTCTGACTCAGCGTTGAAGGCCTGCCGGACCATCAACCGCAGCCAGAACGCAGGCAAACTCGAGAGAGAAGTAGGTTAAGGCTCAAAATGCCTTTCAATCGCAGGGTTCACCAGGCCTGATCGACAGGAGTGACAATGACCTCGTTGATTGCGACGCTTGGCGGCTGGTTCAGCGCGAAAAACACTGCTTCGGCCACAGCCTCCGGCTTGATTGCCTGCCTGGAGAGATCGATGGCGACGTCCTTCGCCCTGCCATCGCGTAGCTTGTAGGGCCAGCCCGTATCGATCACGCCGGGGCTTACCATTCCAACCTGGATGCCGTGAGAGGCACCGACCTCTTTGCGCAGGCTCTCTGTCATTCCTTGGATGAAGAACTTGGTCGCGGCATAGACTCCGCCTGCTTCACCGGCACGGTGGCCTGCAACGGAATCGATGTTGAGGATGCGACCCGCCTTGCGTTCGAGCATGGAAGGAAGGACGGCGGCGATGCCGTGCAGATACCCGCGCAGGTTGACATCGATCATCTTGTCCCAGTCCGCGATCGCACGCTCCTCCCAGTACGAGAAAAGCATCAGGCCGGCGTTGTTCACCAGAATGTCCACGGGGCCGTAGGTGCTCTCCGCCAGCGCGACGAGCGATTCGAAATCCTCTACATGGGTAACATCAGTCACCTTGTAGACGGCCTTACCGCCCGCGGAGTCGATATCGGCCACCAACTTCTTGAGGCCGCCCTCGTCGATGTCACCGAGCACCATGCGCGCGCCCGCTCCGGCCAGACGCCGGCTGGACGCGGCACCGATTCCGGACGCGGCGCCTGATATGACGGTAACGGCATTCTCCAGATACTTCATGGTCATGTCTCCGTTGTTGACAACTTGCCTGGGCCGCGCCTCAGAGCGGCTCGCGATCAATTCCATTCGGGGCCGAGGTCGGGCGGCGAGATCAGCCGTCCATCTGCGATTGCATGGTCGTCAATGGTGTTCATGGCTTTGGTCCTGGTGATGAGATCCGGACGACTGCGCTCAGGCGCGCAGCGTGCTCGTCTCGATGACACAGCGGTAGCGAACGTGCTTGCTGACAACGCGCTTGCCGTCGTCACTGCGAGCACTGGCGAGCCGACCACCAAATCCAACTGGTGCGGATAAACAACCCGCCCAGTTGCAGAATGAATTGCGCCCGTGCCATACCCTGCGGTGATGGGCCGGGGCGACCCCGCTCGGGGCGCCGCAATGGATGCTGTGTTTACCGGCATCACCGTGCTCAGTCCTTCAGGCCCGAGCCGGGCTCGGCGCCGCCTGCGTGCGCCGCGGCCTTGAACGTATCGGGGAGGATGTTGTTGACGACGTGACCGATGAACTTGCTGCCGGGCTTGCCCGAGACGATGCGGTCTTTGCCCGCTTTCATCGCTTCATAGCCTTCATGCGCTACCTTGGTCGGCGCGGCCTTCACACCGAGGCCTAGCTCGGTCGTGTCCATGCCGGCGCGATGCCAGAAGGGGGTATCGACCTCACCCGGCAGAAGCAGGGTGAAAGTGACGCCGCTGTCCTTGTTCTCCTCCTTCACGGACTCTACGAAGGAGATCAGGAACGCCTTGGTGCCGCCATATACTGCCTCATAAGGCGTCGGCATCGTGCCCGAGATCGAGGCGGTATAGAGCAGCTTGCCCTCTCCGCGCTTCACCATGTCGGGCAGCAGGCGCTTGGTGAGGTGAACTTGCGAAGTCACGTTGAGCTGGATCATCTTGATCTCGGCCGCGAGATCAGTCCGGCCGACGAAATAGCCGCCGACATCGACGCCGGCATTGAGCGCCGCGGCGGCCAAGGGGCGACCGGTCTGCTTCACCGCATCGGCGAGCTTCTCGACTCCAGCGTAGTCGGTGAGGTCGGCTTCGACGATGATTGCCTCAACACCGGTCGCGCGGACAGCATCCGCGGTACGGTTCAGGTCACCGTTGGTGCCGGTCGCAGTGATGATGACGTCGTGGCCGTCGGCTGCGAACAGGCGCGCCAGCTCATAGCCGATGCCGCTGGATGCGCCGGTGACGAGCGCAAGCGGACGAATGTCGGGGTTCGTCATGCGAGTTCTCCTTTGAGGTTCAGTTGCAGCCGAGCGCGTCGGCTGCCTCGGTCAGGCTTTCGGCAATCACGTCCCAACCTTCCTTGGCATCGAGATCGGTGGTCTGATTGGGGCCGTGCTCGTGAGGACGGCGCACGAAGACGGTGCGGAGCCCTGCAGCGCGAGCAGCCTTCAAATCATCATTGTGCGCGGCGACCATTCCGACCTGGTCTGGACGCAGACCAACCGCGTCCGCCGAGCGCAGGTAGGTCTGCGGCATCGGCTTGTAGCTCTTCGTGACCTCGGTGATGACGTCCCATGGGAGGCCACCGAACCGCGCCAGGTTGAGCATCCCCTCGATATGGCCGTTCGACAACGGGCCGAGGGCGAAGTGGCGCTTGAGGCGGGTCAACCCCTCCAACGAGTCGGGCCAGGGATCCAGCCGCTCCCATGCCTTGTTGAGGTCAACGAGCTCCGCATCGGAAATCCGGCCGAAATCCGCATCGTGCCGGCTCAGCACCGTTTCGAGGTTTTCGCGATTGAGAACCTCAAGCTTGACCCAGGGGCGCTCGCCGGCCCGCACCTTCTGCATAGAGGGCTGGTAGAGAGCCCGCCATTCATCAGCGAAGACGAGTGGGTCCACCTCGATGCCGTGCCTGGCAAGGAACGGCTCGGACGCCCGTGCAACGCCCGTACGCCAGTCGACGACGGTGCCGAAGACGTCGAACCCGAGAAAGCCGACAATGGAGAAGTCTATGGGCATCACTGGCTCCTCAGTCGCGGTCGGCACTGCGGCTGGCCGCCTCTCGGGCCGCCACATCCTTGCGGACCATGTCAAACTTCTCGAGCATGCCGTCGTAGCCGAAATTGCCGAGCGGCAGACGCAGTGGCGGATGATCGTCGTGCGCGACATCGACGATGACGCGCGCGGCTTTGGCTGGGTCCCCGAGCTCCTGGCCTACGTTCTCGCGGAAGCTTCGGCGCTGCTTGCCGGCGGTTTGATCATAGTCGGCGATTGCGTGAGGGCCCGACACCTCGGCCGCCGAATTGCCCGCCCAGTCGGTCGCGAATGGACCGGGCTCGACGATCACAACCTTGATGCCGAGCAGTTCGATCTCCTGCGCCAGCGCTTCGGAAAGGCCTTCTACCGCGAATTTCGAGGCGTTGTACCAGCCGACGGCGGGAAAGGAACGGATGCCACCGACCGAGGAGGTGTTGAGGATCAGGCCGGACCGCTGCTTGCGCAGGTGCGGCAGCCACGCCTTTGTCACCGCCGCCAGGCCGAAGACGTTGACCTCCATGAGGCGACGGACGTGTGCGTCGTCACTCTCCTCTACCGCGGCGAAATAGCCGATGCCGGCATTGTTGAAGAGAATGTCGATGTTACCGAAGCGCTCGCGCGCAATCTCGATGCTGCGCGAGATCTCATCCCGCTTGGTGACGTCGAGCTGGGCGACTGCGACGCGTTCGGGGTCGATCGCGACCACATCGTCGAGCGCGTCGAGGGAACGAGCAGTTGCGACGATGCGGTCGCCGCGGCGAAGCGCCTCGAACGCCACTTCGTGACCAAAGCCGCGCGACGCGCCGGTGATGAACCATGTCTTCATGAGATGCTCCTCAAAACGCTGGGGGGAAGCCGGTCTCAGACGTAGGAGACGGAGTAGCGGAGGTGGACGATGCCATTGCGCCGCATTTCGTTCGCGCTGATCGAGAGGCGAACATGGTCGGCAAGCCCTTCGGGACCGGCCTCGAACAAGGTCCGACCCCGACTGCGCCCGCCGATCGCAGGGAAGAGAAGCAGGCTGATCTCGTCGACGAGCCCGGCCTTGAAAAACGTCCCGTTGGTGTGGCTGCCGCCTTCCAGGAGCAAGCGCCTGATCCCGAAGCGATCGGCGAGGATCTCGAGGACCGCGGCAAGGTCGATCGTGTCGTCTTCGGCGACGATGTAGGAGATGCCGTCGGCGGCGAGCTCCGCCAGATGCGCGTCCGGTACATCGCGGCCGAGAACCATGATGATCGGCGCGCCGTAGGTCTCAGGGCCCGTCCAGTGGAGCTTGCCATCCTGATCGATCAGGATGGCGTAATCATCGGCACCGGCACGGCCGACGTGGACCGGCCTTCCGACCTCGCCATGATCGCTCGGTGGATGGGGCTCGCCATCCGCGAACTCTTCACCGACCGCGCGCCCGGCGATCCAGGCATCACATTCGAGCTCGTCGTGCACCCGGTCATATTCGGCAACCAGATCGTCCGACGAGCGGCCCGTCGACGGGCTCCACTGATCGACGACGAGCTGACCGTCGAGCGGGCTCATCATGTGGCAGATGACGTGAGGCTTCATGTTTCGTCTCCTGAGAAGGGGCAGCACCGCGCATCAGCAGCACCGAGATGTCATGATCCCCAACCCGCCCGCCGCCAGGGCGGCACCGACGAGGCCGGTCGACGCCCAGCCAAAGCCGGCTGCGATCGCGAGCCCGCCCGTCCAAGAGCCGATCGCGTTGGACAGGTTGAAAGCCGAATGGTTCATGGCGGCGGCCAAGGACTGCGCGTGGCTTTCAACGTCCATAAGCCGCGCCTGAAGCGCAGGCACGAGCGCGAAGCCGATGCCGATCATGAAGAGCGACGCGCCGGCGAGAATCGGGTTGGGTGCGGCGAGAAAGAACAGCGCGAGGAACACGATGTTCCAGACGATGATGCCGAAAATCGACGGGATCAGCGCCCGGTCCGCGAGCCACCCGCCGGTGATGTTGCCGACGATCATGCCCAGGCCCCACAGCGCGAGAAACAGGGGCACCGTGCCCTCGGCCACGCCGGTTTCCTGAACAAGGGTCGGCGTAATGTAGCTGTAGACAGCGAACATGCCGCCGAAGCCGATCGTCGCAACCGCGAGCGTCAACCAGATCTGCGGAGGGGGAAAGGCGGACAGCTCGCGCCGCGGACTTGCATCCTCGTCCGCTTCGACCACGGGAATAAGAATGCGCAGCATCACCAAAAGCAAGGCACCGCAAACGGCGACTAGTCCGAAAGCCGACCGCCAGCCAAAGCTCTGGCCGAGCCACGTCGTCAGCGGCACGCCGACGAGGTTCGCAGTGGCCAGCCCCAACATGACGCGGCCAATCGCCTGCGCGCGCTGGGAGGGCGGCGCCATGGCTGCGGCGACGATCGAGGCCGTCCCGTAATAGGCGCCATGGGGGAGCCCCGCAACGAAGCGCCCAGCCGCGATGCCGAGATAGTCTTGAGTGACCGCGGAGGCGAGATTGCCCACCAGTACGATCGCGGCGAGCAACAGGAGCAAATTGCGCTTCTCCATGCGCGACGTCGTAATGGCAAGGACCGGCGCGCCGATAACGACGCCGAGCGCATAGGCGCTGATGAAATTGCCTGCCTGTGGGATGGAGACTCCGGCCGACTGCGCCATGCCGGGGCAGAAGTCCCATGGCGGCGAACTCGCCGGTTCCGATAAAGACGCCACCCAGCGCGATCTGCGCGAGCGCGCCACGCCCTGCGGGGCGGCGACAATCTTGTCTTGTATCATGATCCTTGTCTTTCTCGTGCTGCCCGGATCACAGACCAAGCATGTCCCGGGTTTGCGCCACTGAAGCCACCTCGCGTCCCATGGCGCGTGACAGGTTGGCGATGAACTGGATAACGGCGCCATTATCCGGGCAGCCGAGTTCCGGCCAACCATAGTCGCCGAGGCCGGCCGAGACGTGGCCGTCGCGCTCGATTGCGAGCGCGGCCTGACCGGTCACGTTGCCGATCTTGTTCGAGACGGACCATTCGAGCGGTCCGCCGGGAAGGAAGCGTAGATGTGCCTCCAGGCCATCGATCGTGCCCGGGTGGCCGCCCAAAATACCGCCACCCGTCAACTCGAAGACGAACCAGGCAGGGGCGTCGACGAGGCCAGTCTCACGAAGCGCCTCGAACATACGCGTGAAGGGGACAGCCCAACTGACGAACTGCGGTTTGACGCCAAGCGTGCGCAGCCGTTCGGCGAAGAAGCGCAGCGTCCCGGTGCGGTTCACATAGGTCCGCTCGCCGGAGCGAAACCCGCCGTCCTTGAAGCGGTCGATGTTGGTGCTGCCGGTATCGATCGGCGCGATATCGGGACGTGTGGCGGGATCGCCCGCCAGCGCCTCGATATGCCTGATCCGATCCTCATCCTCCCCGCCCGCAGTGACCTGACCGAGCGTTGGATAGACCAGGACATCGCACCGCTCGCGGATGGCGCGGATCGCCGCTGCATAGGTTTCGGCACGGTGGTCGGGTGAGCCATCGCCGTGACGTGCGTGGAAATGGACGATGCTGGCACCTGCCCGGCAAGCACGCGCCGCAGCTTCGCCGATCTCCAATGGCGAGAACGGGATGTGCCTGTTCTCGCTACGCGGCGTGTACTCGTTGATCCGAGCCTCGATGATGAGCGGTTTGCGCGCCATCACTCGGGGCCTACTTCTTGTCGGTCCAGCGATGCTCCGGCTGATAGCCGAGCACTCGCTTGGCCTTCTCGTTTGAGATGACCGCCTCGTTGCCGCTGAACGCCTTGCGGCGCTCGATATTCGGAAAGTGCCTGTCGAGCAGCTCGGTGGTCGAAGTCCGCATCACCGTTTCATCGTTGGTGATGAAAAACTCGTCCTTGCCGCGGACATCATGTTCGATCGCCAGCGCAACCGCCTGAGCTACGTCGCGATTGTCGATGTAGGTCCAGAAGTTCCAGAGACGCTTGGTGGAGTCGTCCTGCCACTTCTCGAACCCCTCATACTCCTCGGGGTTCATGACATTGGAGAGGCGAAGGCAAGTGATGCGCATCTCGGGATCGTTGAGACAAAACTGACGCGCCATCTCCTCGCCGAGCACTTTAGTCAGCGAATAGACGTTGTAGCCTCGCATCGGATAGGCCTCGTCGACGGGGACATAGGGAGCTGCGGTTTTGTCGTAGGGTATGCCGGTGGCGACCTCGCTCGCGCTCCAGATGACGTTCTTGATGCCGAGACGGCGCGCAGACTCGAACACGTTATAGGTCGTCATCATGTTGATGCGCAGCTCTTCGGCATCCGGCTTCATGCGCGGGTGGGGCATGCTGGCCAGATGCACGATCGCGTCGAATGCCTTGGCCTCCGCGCGAGCATAAGTATCGGCGCCGATCGACGACAGAGCGTCGAGCGCTTGGCCGAAGTCGGTGAGGTCGGCGACAATCGCGGCTTCCTTCGGATCGGATGGCGCGATGTCGTCAATTAGGAAAACCTCATAGCCCTTGTCCCGCAGATAGGGGACGAGGACCGTGCCGATTTTGCCGAGTGCGCCGGTGACGGCGACACGCTTGCCGTTAGCCATTGTTTATCTCCGGGTATGCTCGAGGCCGGAATGTCGTTCCGGAGGCCACAACCCGTTAGAACGGCATCCGATGCGAACATTGCGCTCAACACGCTGTGCGATCTGGCTCACACACCGCATGGCCACGTGGCGCTTTGATTCGCGAGAGCAGCCTTTGCGCAACGTGGCGGTCCATCGACCCGAAGAAGGGAATTGAAGTTTAGGGATTGTGCTTTCTCGATCATTGGACTGTTGAGCACCGCTGCACAATGGGGCCGTATCGCCAGGTTTGACCTAGATTCGCGTCGCAAATCGCGAGATTTATCCGCCGCCCCGGAAATCACGCGATGTCCAGCTCCAAGTCGACATGATCTGGCAATCGAGGCTCAGTGAAATTTGCTTCAAGCAAGCTAGTACATGAGCCGCGAGCGATTGACGGTCTCGGGTCGCGCGCATTAATGTATGCATTAAGGGACGCAAAGATCCTGTGACGCATTTGGGCGCAGCCCGTTCTTGGGAGGGATCACATGTCTAGCCTGATTAAAAACCTTAGCGCTGCGATAGTTGCTTCTGTCGCAATCATGGGCTTGGCCATAGGCCCGTCGATGGCGGCGGATGTTGCTGCGGCATTAAAGGATATCGAGGAGCATCCGGCATCCGGTCCGCACGGGGAAAAGCCCGTTCTCGCCAGCGACCTGGAGCTAAGCCCGGAGGAGATCGCAAAGATCAAGTCGATGAACGCGACTGCGGCTATCGTCATGCACTACACCGCCTCCGATTGGGCGAAGGCGCAGATGGCGGGCCAAAAGGCTGCTCTCGATATGCTCGGAATCAAGATCATCGCTGTCACGGACGCGGGGTACAAAGCCGAGCAACAGGTCTCCGACATTGAGACGGTCATGGCCCGCAAACCGAACGTGATGATTAGCGTTCCTGCTGAGCAAAACGGCACGGCCGCCGCGTACAAGCGTGCGGCGGCTTCCGGTATAAAGATCGTGTTTCTCGATCAGACTGGCGCCGGAATGTCGCCCGGGACGGATTATGTGAGCCTCGTGTCTTCCGACAATAGAGGTATGGGCAAGGCTGCGGCGCTACTTATGGCGCAGGCCCTGAACGGAAAAGGCAATATTGGATTGATTCCACACGCTTCCGACCTGTTTGCGACCGTCGAGCGCGTCATGGGATTCAAGGAGGCGATCAAAGCCTACCCTGACATCAAGATCGTGGCCGAACAGGGCGTCGGTGGCCCTGACTTTTCCGGTGAGTCTGAGCGTATCGCCTCTGGGATGCTGACCGCCCATCCTGAACTGAACGGGATTTGGGCTGTCTGGGATGTGCCGACCGAAGGCGTGCTCGCTGCGGCGCGTAGCAGCGGACGCGGGCCGAAGGATCTCGTGATCACGACCTGCGACCTTGGTGTAAACATCGCTATCGATATGGCGAAGAATGGTTACGTGAAGGGGACAGGATCGCAGCGGCCGTACGGCGCTGGCTATGCGGAAGGCATTTTGGCGGGCTATGCCCTGATCGGCAAAGCGGCGCCGCCCTATGTCGTCCTTCCCGCACTGGCGGTGACCAAGCAGAACTTGATTGCCGGCTGGCCAATGTCCAATGGGACGCCGCCGCCTCAAGTGGTGACGGACGCGTTGAAGTAGGACTAGTAGGCCCGGGAGTTTGTCCCCGCACGCGAGCTATGGGTCATGAGCGAATCCAGCAACGCGGTCGAGATGACCGGCATCAAGAAGTCGTTCGGAGGGCTCCAGGTCCTTCGCGGCGTCGACTTCGCGGTCAAGCAAGGAACGGTCCACGCGCTGATGGGTGAGAATGGCGCCGGAAAGTCGACGCTGCTCAAAATACTTCAGGGAATTCTGACGCCGACCGAAGGCTCGATAACCGTCTTCGGTCGGCAGATGAATAGCTTTAGTGCCGCTACATCCCGCGCCTCGGGTATCGGGATGATATTTCAGGAGCTCAGCCTGATCCCAAGTCTGACCGTCGCCCAGAACATCTTTCTTTCTCGAGAGCCGAGAAAATTTGGGCTTCTCGTGGACGATCGTACGGCGCGGGAGCGATCGAGAGTGATCATGTCCGAACTCGGCATGGATGTCGATCCGGCGACACCTGTTCAGAAGCTCAGCACTGGCCAGATGCAAATGGTCGAGATCGCGAAAGCGATCTCGCAAGACGCTCGCATCCTTATTTTGGATGAGCCGACATCCGCGTTGACCGGCGTTGAGGTCGAGCGTCTCTTTTCTCTCCTTAAACGCCTGTCCGCGGACGGGGCCGCGATCGTCTACGTGTCGCATCGGATGGATGAGATATTCGAGATCGCCGAGGAAGTAACCATCCTCAGGGATGGTCGGAACGTCGCGACCGCCCCAGTGCGCCAGTTCGAAATCCAGGACGTCGTCGAGCATATGATCGGCAAGCGGGTTGGAAGTTTCAGCTGGCGGCCGCGTTCGGTTGACCGCACGCGAAGCCCGGCTCTCGAGGTCCGATCGGTATCCGGGCCGAATAAGCCGATAAACGCTTCTTTCGAAGTTTATTCCGGTGAAGTGCTCGGCATTGCAGGGCTGTTGGGTTCCGGCCGCAGCGAACTGGCTCGGGTCATGTTTGGTATTGATGCAATGACCTCGGGCGAAATTCGAGTGAAAGGCCAAGCTGTCAGAATTCGCAGTCCACGTGAAGCGATGGAAGCGGGAATCGCCCTCATACCTGAAAGCAGGGCTCGCGAAGGCCTGATCGCAGCGCACAGCATACGTACAAATCTCAGTCTACCTCGACTAGGCGACCTCGCGCGAGGCCTGTTCCTTGACGGCACCAAGGAGACCGCTTCTGCGACTGGCTTGATTCAACGACTGCGTATTAAAGCAACCTCCAGCTCGGTGCCGGTGCGAACACTCTCAGGCGGCAACCAGCAGAAGGTGGTGCTCGGCAAATGGTTGGCCATGAATCCCGAGATACTCATCCTGGACGAGCCCACGGCGGGCATCGACATCGGGAGCAAAACGGAAATCGTCGATCTCATCCGCGAACTTGCGGATGAGGGACGGGCCATCATCATCATTTCTTCCGAGCTCGCCGAACTTCTGGCGGTTAGCGATCGAGTGCTCATCATGAGCGACGGACGCATTGCCCGCGAGGTGTCCAGGGACGAGATTTCCGTGGCGGCCGGCGAGCCGACCGGAAGTGCAGACGAAGGGGTGCAGATCGCCAAGGCGGAGCACAACCTTCAAGTCCTAATCCAGGAGGTGCGGCTCAATGCTCCGACGTACTGATGGAACTGGAACTGCAGCGACGACGCATCGAGGTCCGTTGGCCATGGTTAGAGGCGCTTCCATTGTCTCGGACTGGCGACAATACGTCGTCTATATTGGGTTCGCGCTGATTTTCGTGATATTCGCGATCACGCTAAGTGATCGCGGCTTCCTGTCAGCCAATAATCTGCTCAACATCGCACGACAAACCGCGATCATCGCCATCATGGCGATGGCCATGACCTTCGTGTTGTGCGCCGGTGAGATCGATTTGTCGGTTGGAGCCATTGCAGGCTTGGCTTCCGTGACCTCAGGCCTCGCTCTCAGCCGTTACGGGCTTGTACCTGCGATTGCGGCCGGACTTTGTACCGGTCTCCTTGTGGGAGCCGTGAATGGAAGCTTGACCGCCTGGATCGGCATTCCCTCCTTTCTGGTCACGTTAGGTATGATGGGCTTTGCCCGTGGGCTTGGCATGTGGATGAGCGGAACCTCTCCCGTGCCGGTGATCGATGACACCTTCATCGCCGTTTTCGGATCGGGAAATATCGGCCCGGTCCCGATCCTTGTATTGTGGGTCGTGATCCTCGGCGCGCTGGCTCATACGGCCCTGCGAAAGACCCCCTTCGGACGAAAGATCTTGGCCACTGGTGGTGGTGAGACAGCAGCGCGCTACAGCGGCATCAAGACAAGAACCGTCAAGTTTCAGGCGCTTCTAATGACCGCCACGGCGGCTTCCGTCGCAGGAATGCTTTACGCGGGACGCCTGCACTCGGGGCGCTTCCAGCTGGGAGAGGGCGATGAACTGTCGGTTATCGCCGCCGTCGTTCTTGGCGGTACCAGCCTGTTCGGCGGAGCCGGAACCGTCATCGGATCAATCGTGGGCGCGCTGCTGATCGGCGTTATCAACAACGGCCTCATTCTGCTTGGGCTCGACTTTAGTCAGCAGCTTATGGCGCGAGGCGTTCTCATAGTTCTGGCGGTGGCCTTGGGCCGCAGCCAGCGCGCCTGACCGAGCAGAACTCAAAAAAGAGGGACTATCGCATGACTTTGGTCATCGTCACTGGTGGAAGCGGCAAGCTCGGCCGAGCTTGCGTCAAGGATCTCTTGGATCACGGCTACAACGTGGTCAACGCGGATGTCACACCTCCTGCGGTGGACCTTTGTCCTTTCGTGCAGGTCAATCTCACGGATCTCGATCGCACCATAGAGCTGCTTTCCGGCATGGAATGGTATCACAAGCGAGGGGTGGACGCAGTTGTTCACCTCGCTGCCGTTCCAATGCCCGGAGTTGTGGCTATCAGCGAGGTATTCGGTATCAATACGGCCAGTACCTATAATGTCTTTGAGGCGGCGCGCCGCCTTGGCATACGCAATGTGGTCTGGGCTTCAAGCGAGACCTTGCTCGGTCTGCCATACAAGGATCCGCCGCCATATCTTCCAGTCGACGAAGATTATCCGGCAAGGCCCGAAACGGCTTATTCGCTGTCCAAAGCGGTCGGCGAAGAAATTGCGCGTCAGTATTGCCGGTGGGATCCCCTGCTGAAGATTGCGTGCCTGCGGTTTTCGAACGTGATGGATCCGGCCGAATACGGTCAATTTCCGTCCTTCGATCCGGAAGATCGAAAGTTCAATCTGTTCGGTTACATCGATGCACGCGATGGGGCTCAGGCGGTTCGGCTATCGCTGGAGACAGATATCAAGGGAGCAGAAGTCTTCGTGATTGCCAATGCCGACACGGTATCGCCGACACCCAGTGTGGAGCTTGCACAAAAATATTTTCCTGGCGTACCATTCAAGAGGAAAATCAGCGGAAATGAGACGCTGCTCTCCATAGACAAGGCTCGTCGCGTGCTCGGTTATTCGCCGAAGCATAGTTGGCGGCCGGCTCAAAAAAATAAAAGTTAGACAAAGAACTTCTCGTTCAAAAAGTCGGGGCGCTGCTTTTGGATGAAGTGGGGTCACCTATCCACCCAACCATTTCGTTTGTAGCCTTGTGCTGGCACGCCGTAGCCTTCCGACGTCCAGCCTAAACTAACAAGCCGCGTTCTGGGAGGAGCAAATGGAGTCAAGAAAGACTCGTTCGCAAATGAGGCGCCGGGATCTCGTCAAGGGAGCTGCCTTGGTGGGCGGTGCGGCGTTGACCGAGGTGGTTGCTACGCGCAGCGAAGCCAAGGAGCCGAAGTCCGATAAGCAGGTTCCGTCGTATTATCGGTTTGCGTTGGGGGAAGCACAGGTCACTGTCGTATCGGACGGACCGCTGCCCCTTGGAGACCCGAGCGAAAGCTTCCTGGGTGTGCCGAAGGAGGAAGTCGTGCGGATGCTCGACAAGAGCTTCCTTCCGACAAAGGAAGTCGTGCTCGAGCAGAATGCACCGGTTGTCAACTTTGGAAACAAGTTGGTGCTGTTTGACACCGGAATGGGATCACTCAAGCAGTTCGGGCCCACCACCGGGCGCCTGAAGAGCAGCCTCGCCGCTGCCGGAATTGCTCTTGAGGAAGTCGACGCGGTCGTCTGTTCGCACGCGCACTGGGATCACATCGGTGGTATCTGGGGGGACGATAACAAGCCGACCTTCCCGAACGCACAGATCTACATCAGCCAGACCGACTACGACTTTTGGACTGACAAGAGCAAGCTCGGCGGTGATCTCGATGGTCTGGTCAAGGCAGCGATCCATAACCTGCCGCCGGTGCGCGATCGCATCGTTTTCTTCAAGGACGGCGAGCAGCTTCTACCGGGTGTTCATGCGATTGCATCGCCCGGTCACACACTCGGTCATCACTGCTTCATGATTGAGTCGGCGGGGAAGTCGTTTTGCTATGTCGGGGATTTGACGCACCATCCCGTGCTTCTTTTCGAAAAACCTCGAATGGAGTTTCTGTTCGACACGGATTCCAAGCTGTCGGTGAAATCACGTGTGAGAGTGCTGGATATGTTGGCCGCGAACAGGACGCCGCTGATGTCATATCACTTCCCTTGGCCCGGCCTTGGCCACGTAGGGAAGGATGGTGACGGCTTCCGCTATTATCCTGAGCCAATGCACATGTCGTTTCTTTAGCTTGCGGGGTAGGTCAAGTCGGGCCCTGCCAGGCATTGACCGGACCTGTCAGCGGAGTTCAGCCGCCGATCTAATGGCGGCCTGACAAGTTGGTCGGCGACACCGACCAAACAAGCGCGCAAGCGCTCCTCCCGAGACTGGCCCGGCCCTAGAGGTCGGGCCCTTTTTTAGAACGAGTATTGAAATGACCGATCGACGCCTTCTCCTTCGCGCCGTTCTAGATGCCGCGATCGCCGCCGCCCATCCCAACGTCATACTGGTGCCTCATCTTCCGGCAGCTCCGAGGGGCCGTTTGATCTGTCTCGCAGCCGGCAAAGGGGCCGCCGCCATGGCCGCAGCGGCCGAGCGGCACTACCTGGATGTGTTCAAGTTTGACCCGGATCGACTGATCGGCATCGCGACAACCCGGCACGGTCATCGCGTGCCGACGAGATGCGTCGAGGTCATTGAGGCCGGTCATCCGGTGCCGGACGAGCCAGGACGGGAGAGTACCGAAAGGACGCTGCGACTCGCCCAGAGTGCCCGAGAGGAAGACTTGGTCTTGGTGTTGCTGTCCGGTGGCGGTTCCGCCAACTGGATCGCACCTGTTGACGGCATTACCTTCGTCCAGAAGCAGCAACTGACGCGTTCGTTATTGCGCTCCGGCGCACGGATCGACGAGATCAACATCGTCCGCAAACACCTGTCGCGTATCAAAGGTGGACGCCTCGCGCGTGCCAGCATGCGGGCTGAGGTCGTGGCGCTTGCAATTTCCGACGTGCCATTCGACGATCCGTCCTCAATTGCGTCCGGACCGACCGTACCGGATCAGACGACGCTCGCGGACGCGCGAGCGGTAATCGAGAAATACGACCTCCTGCCAGATGAGGCGATTCGTCACGCCCTCAGGCATCCGCAAAACGAGAGCTGTAAGCCTAATGATCCGTGTTTTGCCAGGACGCGCCTGGAGCTAATCGCAAGGCCACGCGACGCGCTGGCTGCAGCGATTGCTGCCGCAGGAAAAGCTGGCTACGAGATCATCGATCTCGGAGCTGATCTTGAAGGTGAGGCGCGTGATGTCGCGGCCAACCATGCGCGCCTGGCGCTGCAAGCTCGGTCGGAACGAAAGCGCGTCGCCATAGTGTCGGGTGGGGAGCTAACGGTCACCGTTCGCGGCAATGGGCGTGGCGGACCCAATCAGGAGTATGCACTCGCGTTAGCCCTCGCGCTCAACGGCGAGAGTGGCATCGCAGCTCTTGCTGCAGATACCGATGGTGCAGATGGCGGCAGCGGGGTCGCGTCAGATCCTGCCGGCGCCATTATTGACGAGCGGACCCTTAGTCGGGCCAAATCGCGCGGCCTCGACGCTCGGTCGTATCTCGGCAACAATGACGCAAGCGCCTTCTTCGCAGAGACCGGCGATCTGCTGCAGACGGGTCCAACGTTGACGAATGTCAATGATCTGCGGGTCATCCTGGTTGAGTAGCCGCAGCCGCCGCCTGGCCCATTCGGAGCGGAACGGAATGCGATCGCCCGGGCGTTCGACGTGCCTCTAGGTCTCAGTCTCGCGTAAAGCCTGCGACATCCATTTCCGGAACGTGGCGATCTTCGGTACGTTGGTGCGAGATCGGCGGTATACCAGGCTGTGACACAGCATACGAGCGCCATTCGGTCCGAAAGGCATGACCAGGCGACCGCTTTCGAGCTCGCGTTGGACTAGCAGCCGGCTCTCCAAACAAACACCGAGGCCGTCAACGGCGGTGCTGATGGCCATGAAGGAGCGGTCAAAACGAGGGCCACGCTCTAGATCCAGCTCGAGCTTTGCGTCGTCCGCCCAGTGCTTCCATCGGTAGAGGTTGACCTCGGAGTGGATCAAGACGTGCTTCTTTATGTCAGCCGGCGTCCGAATCCGCGATGCGCCTTTCATGAGCTTGGGTGAGCACAATACGACGATCGTCTCGAGCGGAAACGAGTCAACACCCAAGTAGGCTGCAGGCACGAAGGTGCCGTATCGAATATCGATGTCGACGGCATCGCCTCCGAGATCGGCAGCGTCGCCCGATGCATTCAATCTCAAATCGATTTCCGGATTGAGCGCGCCGAATCTGGAGAGCCGTGGCATCAGCCACTGGCTCGCAAAACTCGGAACCGAATGTATCGTCAGAATGTCGCTTTTGCCTTTTCGCGCGACAGTCTGGCTTGCGGCTTCAATACGCCCGAGCGCCTCGGATACTTCGTCGGCATACTTTCGACCGATGTCGGTCAGCATGACCGCGCGGTTGATCCGATGAAAGAGCTGTACGCCTAAAGTAGTTTCCAGTGACCTGATTTGGTGGCTCACGGCGGAGGGCGTCACCCTTAATTCGTCCGCGGCGCGAAGGAAGGAGCCAAGACGCGCGGCGGCTTCGAAAATCTGGATGGCGCGCAAGTGGAGCAGGTGGGTCATGGTTCACATGAATATAGATCATCTAACTTGGACTTTAATTCCTTTGTTGGTGCCGGGCAAGGTTACTAGGCTCAAGCGATAGAGAATGCGGACAGACAACCGCAAGATCCGGAGGTACGTCCAGTGTGCTCTCATCGCGAGGGCCCTCCGATCCTTCTTGCTTGGTTAGCGCTCCTTCGCGAAGGCGAGGGACGCCGCGTGCTCGAAAGCAATAAGAAGGGACAACATCGCGATATGAGTATGACGCGGGATAGCAAGAGCACGGAACTATCCAAGGCAATCAACATCGGGTTTATCGGACTCGGATCCATGGGCTCAAGGATGGCCGCGCATCTCTGCGCTCGCAGCTATCGAGTGAAGGGATATGACGTCAGAGCTGAAGCTCGCGCCGCGTTCGAAAAGGAGGGAGGTATCTGGGCCGATGCGGCTAAGGATACCGCGCTGGGCGCCGATTTTCTGGTGCTTATGGTGGTGAACGTTGCCCAGGCAGAGCAACTGCTGTTTGAGGCGGGTGTTCTTGACGCTCTGCCAAAGGAAAGCGGCGTTGTGCTCATGGCGACCTGTCCAGCGGCAGACGTTGAAAGAATATCAAAAGCGGTCACCAAAACCGGCCGCAGCTTCGTTGATGCTCCCGTGTCCGGAGGAGTCGCGGGTGCCGCCTCAGCTACGCTCACCATCATGGCGGCTTGCGCGAACGAAACGTTTTCTCGCGTGGAGCCGCTTCTTCAGGCGATGGGAGACAAAGTGCATCATGTCGGGTCGATTCCTGGGCAGGGGGCGCTGGTAAAGACAATCAACCAGCTCCTGTGCGGCGTGCATCTGGCGGCAGCTGCAGAGGCGGTCTCACTCGGTGCGCAGGCGGACATAGATCCCCAGATCCTGATCAACATCTTCTCTGAATCTTCAGCGTCCAGCTGGATGTTGCGCGACAGGGGCTCCCGCATGATTGCGGGCGAACCTCAGGTGACCAGCGCCATCGATATCTTCGTCAAGGACCTCGGAATCGTTTTGGATGCCGGCCAGCGTCTGAAAGCGCCGACCCCGCTCGCGTCAATCGCACAGCAGATGTTTTTGGCGGTTTCGGGCCAAGGCTTTGGTCAGGTCGACGACAGTCAGGTCGTAAGAGCATATCGCGCAATGACCGGTGTGTTGGGAAGGTGAGATGATGCGCCAGGCAAACAGTCATTTCGCTGATCTGAGCGAGGTTTCGCTGCATTACTTGGCGGCCGGCAAAGGCGATCCGGTGGTTCTGCTGCACGGGATCCCTCAATCCTCGTATGAATGGCGGTTCGTGATGCCACGGCTCGCTGAGCGATACTTCGTGATCGCTCCGGACCTTCGTGGACTGGGAGACTCGACCTGTCCGCAATCGGGATACGACAAGAAGACCGTAGCCGAGGACATCTGGCAGCTTGTCAACGGTCACTTGGGAATCGAACGATTTCATCTTGTCGGACACGACTGGGGCGGGCCGGTCGCGTTCTCGCTCGCTGCACATCACGCGGAGGCGGTGTCGAAGCTCGCGATTCTGGACGTGACGATTCCGGGCGATGGCGGAGAAATGTCGCAGGGCGGGCGGCGATGGCATCACCCCTTCTATCGCACTCCGGATCTTCCCGAGGCACTCTGCGCGGGGCGTGAAGAACTAGTGCTGAACTGGTTCTTCGAGAACTACGGCCATCGCGCCAATTGCCTCTCGGAGGACGACAAGCAGGAATATTACCGGACCTACAAGAAGCTCGGGGCGTTCCGAGCAATGTTCGGCTACTACCGGGCCTTTGCGCAGGACGTCGCGGACAATCAGGCGATATTGGCATCGCAAGGCAAGCTCAAGATGCCGGTTTTGGCGCTGGGCGGCGAGAAGGCATTCGGACGCGGGCCCGAAACCATCGAGTCGCTAAAGCGTGTCGCTGAAAATGTGCGGGGCGGCACGATCCCGGACAGCGGACATTGGGTGGCCGAAGAGGCGCCGGAATTCATCTCCGAGGCGTTGTTGGGCTTCTTTGCAGAGAAGGAATAGGCGCAGGCGTTCGCCCGCGCAGAAATCGACCAAAGAAAATACCAGTAACATTGTGGAGGAGGAGACGATGAGAAAGTTGTCGCGACGTAGCATGCTGCACGGGGGAGTTGGTATTGCACTTGGTCTTGCATATCCCTCGATTGTCAGGGCCGAGCCGCAGTTCAAGTTGAAGTTCGCCAATATCATGCCGAAGGATCATCCGCTCAACACGCGGATGACGGAGTCAGCCGAGGCGATCCTGAAGCTGACCGACGGACGTGTGGCAATCGAGATCTTCCCGAACAGTCAGCTTGGCACCGACGCAGATATGCTTAGCCAGCTGCGGTCGGGTGCGATCGAGTTCTTCGCATCGTCGGGCCTGATTGTAGCCACCCTGGTGCCGGTCGCTGCGATCACCGGAATCGGATTTGCCTTCGCGGACTATTCCCAGGTCTGGAACGCCGTCGACGGTCCTCTTGGAAAACACATCATCGCGAGCTTCGCCAAGTCGAACATCGTGGCTTTTGAGAAGATGTGGGACAACGGCTTTCGGCAAACCACCTCGGCCAAGAGCCCGATCAAGACGCCCGATGATCTAAAGGGCTTCAAGATCAGGGTGCCGCCGAGTCCGTTGTGGACGTCGCTTTTCAAATCCCTCGGCGCGTCGCCGACCTCGATTCCGTGGGGCGAGACCTATTCCGCACTCCAGACCAAGGTGGCCGACGGCCTCGAAAATCCGTTGGCGGGAATTTACTTCGCCAAGATGTACGAGGTCCAGAAGTACCTTTCCGAAACGAACCACATGTGGGACGGCTTCTGGTTCCTGGCAAACAAGCGGGCATTTGACGGTATCCCTGCCTCGGACCGCGATGTCATCGTCAAGGCGGTCAACGAGGCTGCAGTCAAGCAGCGCGCCGACGTCGCGGCGCTCAACAACTCGCTCCAGAGCGAATTGAGCACGAAGGGTCTGGAGTTCGTCAAAGTCGATACGGCCGCGTTCCGCTCCAAGCTGCAGCAGTCGGGCTTCTACGGCGAATGGAAGGGCAAGTATGGGGAAGAAGCCTGGTCTCTTCTCGAGGCAGCGAGCGGCAAGCTGAGCTGAGGGCACGATGGCGGTGACTGACGGACCAGTGATGATCGGCATCCGACCGGGTCTTGGCCCAAGGCTGATAGCTTGGCTGATATCTCTCACCGAGCTGTTCGCTGGCGCGGTCGTTGCGGTCGAGATCGGAGTGCTGTCGATCGGCGTGATTGCCAGGTATGTCTTCCAAGCGCCAATCGTCTGGACCGACGAACTCGCTCAGATCTTATTCGTCTGGCTCTCCATGCTCGGCTCCGCCATCGCGCTGCACCGCGGCCAGCACATGCGTATGACAGCCCTTGTCGATCGGTTCGGCCCTTCGGCGCGGGCAAACTGCGAAACGGTGGCGTTGTTGGCTTGCGTCGCCTTCATGGTCCTCATGCTCTGGCCGGCGATCGACTACGCGCATGAGGAGTCGTTTGTGATTACTCCGGCGCTGGAGTTGCCGGGATCGATGCGCGCAGCGGCGCTGCCCGTGGGGCTCGTCCTCATGGTCGTCTTCGCGCTCGCAAAGGTGGGTTCGATCGCGCGCCCGCGGTTGGTGACCGCCTTTTGCCTTGTGGCCGGCATCACTGCGCTCGTGTGGTTGTCTCGCGGCTTCTTCCTTGGCCTCGGAAACCTCAACCTCGTGCTGTTCTTCGTGGGCCTGGTCGGCGTGGCCGTGTTTCTCGGCGTGCCTATCGCATTTGCGTTCGGGATGGCCGCTCTTGGATACATCGGACTTGCAACGAATTCGCCTGTGCTGACGATCGCCGGGCGGATGGATGAGGGCATGTCGCACCTGATCTTGCTCGCTGTTCCGCTCTTCGTATTCCTCGGCTACTTGATGGAACTCACAGGGATGGCGAAGGCGATGGTCGACTTCCTCGCAGCGCTGCTCGGCCATGTCAGGGGCGGGTTGAGCTACGTTCTGATCGGCGCCATGTACCTCGTGTCCGGCATCTCTGGTTCGAAAACCGCAGACATGGCCGCGGTAGCCCCCTCGCTGCTTCCGGAAATGAGGAAGCGTGGACAAAAGAGCGGGGAGCTCGTCGCATTGCTCGCCGCGACCGGCGCCCAGACCGAGACCATCCCACCCAGCCTCGTGTTGATTACGATCGGCTCGGTAACCAGCGTGTCGATCGCGGCGCTCTTTACAGGGGGCTTGGTACCGGCGGTCGTCCTCGGTCTCTTCCTGGCGATGGTCGTTTGGTGGAGGAACAGGCGAGAGGATCTTTCGCACATCTCGAAGCCGCCGCGGCGGGATATTCTCCGCGCATTTCTCTTCGCGCTCCCAGCGCTCGCGCTTCCGTTCATCATCAGAGCGGCGGTCGTCGAGGGCGTGGCCACGGCCACGGAAGTCTCGACAATCGGTATCGCATACTCGGTCCTCGTCGGAATTTTGATCTATCGCCAGTGCGACTGGTCGAAATTTCCAAAGATGCTGATCGACACGGCCGCGCTGTCGGGCGCCATTCTGTTTATCATCGGCGCCGCGACAACCGTCGCCTGGTGTTTGACGCAGTCGGGGTTTTCGCGCGATCTCGCAAAGGTCATGGCGTCGCTTCCCGGCGGCGGCCCAACGTTCATGGCCGTGTCGATCCTGATGTTTATCGTCCTGGGGAGCGTGCTGGAGGGAATACCGGCGCTCGTGCTTTTCGCTCCTCTTATGTTCCCAGTCGCGAAGGCTGTCGGCCTTCACGAGGTGCACTATGCGATGGTGATCATCCTGGCGATGGGAATGGGACTCTTCCTTCCGCCATTCGGCGTCGGATATTACGCAGCTTGCGCGATCGGTCGCGCCGATCCGGCGGAAGGCATTCGTCCCTTGGCGGGATACATGCTGGCGCTGCTTGCCGGCCTCGTCGTGGTCGCGTGCATCCCCTGGCTCTCGATCGGCTTTCTCTAGCGCCTCAGCCTCGAACGATTTGATCGGACGGCGAAGAAACAATCACAGACGTGAACACACAAGGGTTAAACATGACTATCGTGCCGCCAACACCCGTATCTCGAGATCAAGACTTGGATCGGGCGATGGCCAATGCAATCAGGATGCTGTCTCTCGACGCCATCGAGAATGCCCGGGACGGTCATCCTGGTGCACCGCTTGGTTGTTCCGAGATCGCCACCGTCCTGTTCACGCGCCATCTCAAGTTCAACCCCGCCGATCCGACCTGGATCGATCGCGACAGGTTCATCCTGAGCAACGGTCATGGATCGATGTTGCTCTATTCGTTGCTGTACCTGAGCGGATACGAGGCGATCGACATCGAGCAGATCAAGCGCTTCCGTACGCTCGGATCCATCTGTCATGGTCATCCGGAATATGCGGTCGAGCACGGTATCGAAGTTACCACCGGGCCTCTGGGGCAGGGATTCGCCAATGGCGTGGGTATGGCCATCGCCGAAGAATATCTGCGCCAGATGCTCGGCTCCGACCTGCTCGATCACTTCACTTATGTCATCGCGGGTGACGGTTGCCTGATGGAAGGGGTCGCCCAGGAAGCGCTTGCACTGGCTGGCCATCTTCGTCTCGGAAAACTTGTCGTTCTCTGGGACGACAATTCGATGACCGACG
Source organism: Bradyrhizobium sp. Ghvi (assembly GCF_900115265.1). Taxonomy (GTDB): domain Bacteria; phylum Pseudomonadota; class Alphaproteobacteria; order Rhizobiales; family Xanthobacteraceae; genus Bradyrhizobium. The sequence continues at coordinate 106,144 of NZ_FOVU01000005.1, forward strand.
ACGGCAGCACGGACCTGTCGACCAGCGAAGATATTAGGACGCGCTTCCGGGCGGCGGGTTGGCAGGTCCTGGATGCGAACGGACACGATTTCGAATCGGTCGACGTCGCGATCGCGCACGCGAAATCCGATCCGAGGCCCAGCCTCATTGCATGCGCGACGGTGATCGGCCGCGGGTTCCCGCGGCTCGAGGGAAAGCGGGGCGCGCATGGCGGGCGCGTTTTCAAGGAGGATACGCAAGCCGCTCGCGAACGCCTTGGCTGGACCAGTCCGCCCTTTGTTGTCCCTTCGGAGGTCCTGAACGGCTGGCGGAGCCTGGTCAGCGCGCGTAATACAGAACGGTACGATACCTGGAAATCGCGGGTCTCCGAACTTGCGCCTGAGCGACGCGCGCTTTTGGAACGTCTAGCGCGCCGCAAGATGCCTGCGGACTGGCAGGCTCCCTTGCGGCAATACAAGAAGTCCGCGCTTTCCTTGCCGGCCCAACCATCCATCCTGTCGTCCGGCGAGGCGGTGGCGACATTGTTCGACTTATTTCCGGAATTGCTCAGCGGCGCGCCGGATCTTGAGGGGCCCACGTGCCACAAGCGTGACCTGCAGGCATTCACCGCGATTGAGCGCGGTGGCCGTTTTGTGCACTACGGCGTCCGCGAACACGCGATGGGATCAATCATGAACGGGATGGCCGCTCACGGCGGGATCATGCCGATCGGGGCGACCTATCTCGCCTTCTCCGATTACTTGCGGCCCGCTATCAGGATGGCAGCCCTGATGGGGTTGCCCGTCGTCTTTATCAACAGTCACGATTCCATCGGTATTGGGCAGAACGGCCCGACGCATCAGCCGGTCGAATTCCTAGCCTCACTAAGGGCCATCCCCAATATTCTGGTGCTCCGTCCCGCAGATGCCGTCGAGGTCGCGGAGTGTTGGGAGATGGCACTGTCGCGGCGCGACGGCCCATCGTCCTTCATCCTGTCCCGCCAAGCTCTCCGGCCGGTGAGGACGACGCACTCGAACGAGAATCTGAGCGCGCACGGTGGCTATGTTCTGGCCGAAGCGACAGGCGGGGCACGACGGGTTACGCTGCTGGCGACGGGATCCGAGGTCGCCGTCGCGCTCGACGCAAAGGGACTTCTCGAGAAGCTGAATATTCCGACTGCTGTGGTATCGATGCCGTGCTGGGAGGCATTCGAGCAGCAACAAGAGAGTTATCGACGAAGCGTTCTTGGAGAGGACGTGCTGCGCGTAGGCATTGAGGCCGCCGTCCGGCTCGGGTGGGAGCGCTATATCGGAGACGCTGGTATATTTGTCGGCATGTCCGGCTTTGGAGCGTCGGGACCGGGCGACGAACTGTTCCGCCATTTCGGGATTACGGCGGAGAACATTGTGACGAAGGTCTTGCAACGTCTTGAGTCCGGCAAGCAATCCTGACGGCCGATCCGGCCGTCAGTCGAGCGCCACGCCGACGGCCGGGGAACGAGGCCATCGCACGATCGCGCTCGGCGACGTTTGCCTGGCCGATCCTCCCTTTGTCCCGGGTTTGGTCTCCCTCTGCTGCATGCAGGCTGTCTGTCTATCTACTGACCGGTAGCCCGGAGGTGCCTGTAGGGCGCGTTCGTCCGGCGGGTCAGGATCGGTCATGTCGCGTGGCCGGTTCCAGCGGCGAGGCTTGACAGAAATAATGCATACATTAATAAATGCACAGAGCCGTTTGTTTTGCGGATTTGGGATCCTGGCCGCAGCTGAGGGAGCCGGTGATGAAGAGTTCGATCCAGAGAGTGAAGGCGATCGTGTTCGATACGTTCGGCACGGTGGTGGACTGGCGTGGAAGCATCATTCGCGACCTCTCGGCGTGGGGGGAAAGCGAAGGGATCAAGGCGGATTGGGCCGCCTTGGCCGACAGCTGGCGGGGGCGGTACGAACCCGAGAAGGATCGGGTTAGGATCGGGGAAATCGCCTGGACCAATCTCGACGAGCTGCACGCTCATGCCCTCGATCAGGTGCTGGCTGAACTTGACCTCGAAGCCCTGTCAGTGGATCAGCGCCGGCACATTAACCGCGTATGGCACAGGCTGGAAGGCTGGCCCGATGCGGTCGAGGGGCTAACCCGCATCAAGCGCCGATACGTCATCGGCCCATTGTCGAACGGGAATGTTGCGTTGCTCGTCAATATGGCGAAGCATGCCGGACTACCGTGGGACAACGTCTTCTCTTGCGAGCTGTTTCGGCACTACAAGCCACATCCCGAGACCTATCTCGGCGTGTGCAGGCTCATGTATCTCGATCCAGCGGAGGTCATGATGTGCGCTGCGCATAATGGCGATCTCGCTGCTGCCCGCGCGGCTGGCCTGAAAACGGCCTTCATCCCGCGTCCGAGCGAGCATGGTCCGGGCCAGAAGATCGACCTCGAGCCGACGCAGGATTGGGACGTCGTGGCCAACGACATTATCGAACTTGCCGGGCACGTCGGCGCCTAGATACACGCCAGTCTGCGGGCCCAGTTGAGAACAGGATATAGCGCAATGCAATCCTACAAGATGTTCATCGGCGGTGAATGGGTCGAGGCGGTCGGCGGCGAACGCTTCGAGTCTCTCAATCCTTTCACGGGCAAGGCCTGGGCAACGATCCCGCGGGGAAAGCCTGCGGATGTCGACCGGGCCGTGGCGGCGGCCAAGGCGGCATTCAGAACGGGGCCCTGGCCAAAGCTGACGCCGACCGAGCGCGGACATCTGCTCAGACGCCTCGGCGATCTCATCGCCGAAAACGCCGAGCAACTCGCCCGAACCGAGGTGACGGACAACGGCAAGCTCATCAACGAGATGGCGTTCCAGCTGAAGTACATTCCGCAGTGGTATTACTATTTCGGCGGCCTCGCGGATAAAGTCCAGGGCGCTGTCATCCCGATCGATAAACCGCAGACATTCAATTTCACACGGCAGGAGGCCCTCGGCGTATGCGTCGGCATCACCGCCTGGAATTCGCCGCTTCTGCTTCTCGCCTACAAGCTCGCTCCGGCGCTCGCCGCGGGAAACACCTTCGTCGCAAAGCCGTCTGAGTTCACGTCCGCCTCAACGCTGGAGTTCGCGAAGCTGGTGGACAAGGCCGGCTTTCCGCCGGGCGTTTTCAACGTGGTTACTGGGTTTGGAGGTGAGATCGGCGATGCCCTGATCTCGCATGCCGATGTTGCAAAAATTGCTTTCACCGGAAGCGAAGCCACCGGGCGCCGAATCGGCGAACTGGCGGCACGCAGCTTCAAGAAGGTGACGCTCGAACTCGGCGGCAAATCGCCTCACATCGTCTTCGACGATGCGGAAATCGACAACGCGGTCAAAGGCGTCATCTCGGGGATTTTCGCTGCGACCGGACAGACATGCATCGCCGGTTCACGTCTCCTCGTTCATCGGAGCATCCACGACCAGTTCGTGGAGCGCGTTGTTGCGTTTGCCGGACGGGCCAAGAAGGGCGATCCGCTCCTAGCCAGCACGCAGGTCGGCCCCGTCACGACGCCCCCTCAATATCGGAAGATTCTCGATTACATCGATGTCGCGAAGGGTGAGGGAGCCACCTGCGTGCTGGGTGGTGGGCCCGCGGCCGGGCCCGACGTTGGCGAAGGCGGCTACTTCGTCGAACCGACGATATTCACGGGGGTGCACAACCGGATGCGCATTGCCCAGGAAGAGGTCTTCGGTCCCGTTCTGGCATGCATTCCTTTCGAGGACGACGAGGAAGCCATCGCAATAGCGAACGACACGACGTTTGGCCTGGCGGCAGGGTTCTGGACGCAGGACATTCGAAGGATACTTCGGGTTTCGGAACGACTTCAGGCCGGTACGGTGTGGGTCAACACCTATCGCGTGATCAGCTACCTCTCGCCTCTCGGAGGCTACAAGCATTCGGGCATCGGCCGGGAGAATGGACTGGATGCGATCCAGAACTATCTCCAGACCAAGAGCATCATGATTGGGACCGCAGAAGACGTGGTGGATCCATTCGTGATGCGCTGACAGGCGTTGCGCCTCTCACACGGCTTGATTGTTTGGCAGCTGTCGACCTTGGATCATGTCGGCAGCCTTTTCTGCGATCATAAGCGTCGTGGCGTACGTGTTCGCAGACGGCATCGTCGGCATGATCGAGGCGTCAACGATCCGCAGGCGGTCAAGTCCGTGGACCCGAAGCTCGTTGTCCACGACAGCATCCGGATCGGATGCCGGTCCCATGCGCGCAGTTCCGATGAGATGGTAGCAGGTGGTCCCGTTTCGATAGCTATAGTCGAGCAGCTCGTCGTCGGTGGTCACGTCAGGGCCGGGCAGGGTCTCGTTCTGGAGATACTGCGCGAGTTCGGGCGTCGACAGGAGGCGGCGGATCAGGCGGAGGCCGCCAATCGTGGTACGTCGATCCTGCGGGTCGCTGAGATAGTTCGGCTGAACGACTGGGTCCTCGAAGACGTCCGTGGAGCGGGCGTGCACATATCCCGTGCTTTGCGGGCGATGCGGCCAAGCGCCGGCCGACACGCCGGGATAGTCGTCTAGCACATAGACGGCGCCTTGCTTGTAGGAGCCGGGCGTGAACACGCATTGGAGGTCCGGCGCATCGAGGCCTTCGAATGACTTCCAAAAGACATGGACTTGCGACGGGGACGTTGCCAGGATGTTGGGCAAGCCGACGGCCCAGCGGGCGATCTGTCCTCCAAGACGAAGCCCGCGCGACAGTTCGTTCAATGTGACGACGTCCGGCCTGGCTTTCATCACAATCCGCACCGCATAGTGGTCCCGAAAGTTCGCTCCTACTCCGTTCAGCTCGTGTCTCAAGGGTACACCCAAGGACGCAAGCGCAGGCGCCGGGCCGATGCCGGAAACCTGGAGCAGCCGTGCGGTATTGACGGTACCCGTCGCTAGGATGACTTCGCGTCTCGCGCGAACTTCGTTTGGCGTGGCGCCACGTCGACGCAGATACCGCACCGCGACTGCGCGACGCTGGTCGAGCACAATTTCGCTCGCGCGAACGTTGGTGCGGAGTTCCAGGTTTGAACGCGACAGGGCAGGCTTCAGGAATGCGCGCGCGCTGCTGACTCTCCAGCCCCGGTCGATCGTGCGCTGGAAGTATCCCACTCCCGCCTGATGGCCATTGTTATAGTCCGGGTTTTGCGGAATTCCCGCGTTGATGCAACCGTGAATGAAGGCCTCGGAGACGGGGTGAAGCCAGTCCATTCGACTGACCGGAATTGCTTCGCCTTGCTCGGGCCCCTTCTCGATATCCAACCGCCGCACCGAGCGACGAAAGTAGGGGAGGACGTCGTCCCAAGCCCACCCCCGGTTGCCCCGTTGGGCCCATCCATCGAAATCAGCCGGTTGTCCGCGGTTGTAGACCATTCCGTTGATGGACGAGCCGCCGCCTAACGTGCGGCCCTGCGTCGTTGCGATCGGTCGGCCGCCGGTTCGCTCGGTCGGATCGGTCTTGAATTGCCAGGTGCAGGTCGGATCGAACAGCGTCTTGATGAAACCGGCGGGCAGGTGGATGAAGGGGTTGCGATCGGGCGGTCCCGCCTCGAGCAGGCAAACCGTGGCGACGCCATCGGCCGTAAGCCGGTTCGCGAGGACGCATCCAGCGGCGCCGGCGCCAACGATCACGTAGTCGAATTCCTCGCTCATCGATCCATTCCCCAGGCGTGTTTCGCGTTGTCGACCCATGGTTTCCCGCCCGGGACCAAAGATGATGCGAAAACGCCTTGATTTCCAGCCCTACATTTGTAACGATCGCATTAATGAATGCATTAATGAATGCTGTAAAGCAAGGAGGAGGGGACCATGGGTGAGGAAGCGGGGCGATCGAAAACCGGGAGCGATGATGCTATCTACCGGAAAGTCACGCTCTATCTGATGCCGCTGCTGATCACGTGTTACACGGTGTCGTATCTCGACCGGATCAACATCAGTTTTGCCAAGCCCCATATGATGGGCGATCTCGGATTGAACGAAGCCGTCTACGGGCTCGGCGCGGGACTCTTCTTCCTCGGATATGCGGCATCGGAAGTCCCCAGCAATCTGCTGATGCATCGTTTCGGCCCGCGGCGATGGCTGAGCCGCATCCTGATGACCTGGGGCCTCATCTCGATGGGGATGATGCTGGTTTGGTCCGAATATTCCTTCTATATCTTCCGCATCGCGCTGGGGATCGGAGAAGCCGGGCTATTTCCTGGTGTCATCTTCTACCTGATGCGATGGTATCCGACCGAGCGTCGCGCCACCGTCACGTCACTCTTCTACCTCGCTGCACCTCTTGCCGGCATCTTCGGCGCGCCGATTTCCGGTCTGATCATCGCCCACATGCACGGAACTGCGTCACTCGCCGGCTGGCAGTGGATGTTCTTGCTAGAGGGTCTCCCGGCCGTCCTGCTGGCATTCGTGGTCTGGTTCAAGCTGAGCGACACCATCGAGGGTGCCTCTTGGTTGTCTTCGTCGGAAAAGGTGCGCCTTCGCGCCAACATCGATGCGGAGAACGTCAGGAAGCCCGAGATGGGCATCATTGACGTCTTCAAGAACGTCGACGTGCTTCTTCTTGCTGCTATTCTCTTCGGGATCGTGCTCGCCCAATCGGGAATTTTCTTCTACCTCCCGTCCTTGATTAAGGGGGCAGGGGTTACGGACACCGTCCAGCTCGGCATCTATTCGGCGGTGCCTTACGCCGGAGCGGTGATCGTGATGCTCGCAGTTGGTCGCAACTCCGATCGGAAGCGCGAGCGCTTCCTGCACTTCGTCGGAAGTTGCCTGTTCGGCGTTGCCGGCTTCCTGATCAGCGTCTGGTTCAAGCACAACCTCGTTCTTGTCCTGATCGGGCTGAGCATGGCGCTGGGCGGAGTCATGGCCGTGCTGCCGGTATTCTGGAGCCTGCCGACGGCCGCGCTCAAGGATGTTTCGGCCGCCGCCGGAATCGCCTTCATCAATTCGATCGGATTGACGGCCGGCTTCTTCGCGCCCTTCATCATCGGCTTTCTCACGCAATCGACCAACACGCTGGACCTGGGCATCTACTGTGTGGCCGGAATCTGGACGGCGTGCGTGGCCGTTTCGGTGGTCTACTTCACCCGGCAAAAGTCCCGCAGCGCGCCTGCGACAGTTGGGGCCTCTGCCGGTGCGGCTCGTTGAATCGAGGGCAAACAAACTGCAGCGCTATCCGCGGATAGCGCTGCCAGGCACGAAGTGCGAACTGATCGGCCGCTCAGGGCAGCTTCGAGAGCAGGTCGGTGAGAAGCCTTCCCGCACGTTCGCGGTGCTCTTGGTGCAGGCGCATGGCGGCGTCAGCGTCGCCCTTGGCAATTGCCCGCACCAGAGCGGCGTGCTCCCGGTTCGATTGCGTCGGTTTAGGACGAAGGCGGAGCGTCAGCAGGCGCGCACGATGCGCCTGCGACCAGAACTGATCGACTGTCTGAATGATGCGTCGGTTGCCGCAACTGTTGATCAGTGTCCGATGGAAGGACTCGTCCGCTTGGGCCCACGCCTCCAGGTCATCCCGATCCAATGCGTCGTCCATGTTGGCGACGGCCATATTGAGAGAGACCAAAGCCTCCTTGGCGATTCCACGCCTCGCGACGAGCCCGGCGGCGGTCGCTTCCAGGCTCGTGAGCACCTCGTAGATCTCGCGCATGTCGTCCGCCGACACCGGAAGGACGCGCATTCCGTGGCGCGCGCGGATTTCGACAATGCCTTCGGCGCGCAGCCTCACCATCGCCTCTCGTACAGGGGTTCGGCTCATGCCAAGACGTGCCGCCGCCTCAAGTTCAAGAACGAAGCTGCCGGGGGCGATAGCGCCGCTCAATATCAGCTCGCGCAGCCGGGCATAGGCGATATCAGCTTGATTGGGTTTGCCGCTCGGGGACGCAACGGGGGTGAGGCGCGTCCGCGTCGGCACCTTTCGGGGCACAGGCTTGAGGTCTGGCGACTTTTTTCGAGGCTTGGTTGTCATTGCGGTCAGTTCTTCTCTCCCTGGTCTTACCACTATCGCCGTGAGCAACCAATTCCATCGCGACCATCAGTCGGAAGGTTCGGTTGTGGAAAGATCCCAGCCAAATCCGTCACTTGTCGAAACCTAGCCCTGGCCCGGGTCGAAAGAGAAGGGGAGGCTCATCGCTTGCTCCAAAAACTCGTGGATGAGGGGGCGGTCCGCGCTGATCGCCCCTCGACTAGCCGGGAAAGGATCGTGCTTCAACCTTGCAGCTTTCGTTATATCGGACTAGTGTATAGTAATGCATACGTTATTGAACGCAAAGACGGCGGTCTTTGTGTACAATGGCGATGCGATCCGCAGCCAAAGCAGAACCGACCTGGAGATGCAGCGTGACAGTCTCTTCCAACAAACTTGATATTGCGGTCCTGCCCGGCGACGGCATCGGACGTGAAGTCATGGCGGCCTGCCTCGAACTTCTGGCCGCCGTGGAAGCCAAGACCGCCGGCGCCCCTTTGCGAATGAACACATGGCAGGCTGGAGCGCAATTCTATGCCGAGAGCGGTGAAGCGCTGCCGAACGCCACCCTCGATGCGTGCCGCCGGGCGGACGCTGTTCTGTTCGGCGCTATGGGGTGGCCGGACATTCGGCATACGGACGGAACAGAGATCATTCCCCAGCTCGATCTTCGGATGGCGTTAGATCTTTACGCCGGCGTTCGCCCGATCCGTTGGTTTCCGGGCCTCCCGCGGATCTTGTCGGACGAGCGCGTGGATGACATCGATTTCGTCCTGGTCCGGGAGCAGACAGAAGGGCTCTTCCACGCGCGGGGTAGGGGCAAGGTCGTCGGTGACGATGAGGCGTACGACACGATGTGCATCACCAGGAACGGAACCGCGCGAGTGAGCGATTTTGCCTTCCGGCTGGCCCAACGTCGCCAATCAAGGCGCGGCCAGGCGCGGGTGACCTGTGTCGACAAGGCGAACGTGTTCACGTCCATGGCGTTCTTTCGCAAGATCTTCGATGAGGTCGCGGCGACGCACCCGACCATCGGGGCCGACCATGCGTATGTCGACGCCATGGCGCTTTTGATGGTCAAGAAGCCGTGGACACTCGACGTCATGGTCACCGAGAATATGTTCGGGGATATCCTGTCCGATCTCGCCGCCGGACTCGTTGGTGGAATGGGCATGGCCCCGTCCGCCGACGTCGGCGATAAGCATGCCTTGTTTCAGCCTGCGCATGGTACAGCCCCTGACATTGCCGGACAGGGAAAAGCGAACCCGTGCGCAATGTTCCTCTCAGCCGCGATGATGCTTGATTGGCTCGCGGAGAAGCATAGCGAGCCCCAGCTGGAGGTTCGTGCTCGTCTGATTGAAGCATCAGTACAAATGGCGCTCTCTTCCGGGGCGGTGCCGATCGAGCTGGGTGGCACGGCGGGATGCGCGGCAGTCACGCGTGAAACCATTGCAGCTCTTCCGCAAGCGATGAAGGCGGTGGCGTGATGGGCGAGTTCGTCGTGACCGTGACCTTTTCCATCAAGGCGGGACACACGGTCGAGTTTCGCGAGGCGATGCTGGCGAACGCCGCCGATTCGATCGCACTCGAACCAGGTTGTCGGCTCTTCGATGTCTGTGAAGCAGACGACGGCGCTGAGATATTCCTTTACGAAATATATGACGACAAAGCGGCATTTGACGCCCACTTAGCGACCGAGCACTTCCGCCGTTTCGACCGACTGGTCTCGCCCTGTGTGATCGAAAAGCGGATTGCGACCTACGTCCGTCTCGGGGGCACGACAAGATCGCACAAGTCTGGTCATTAGTGACCTGGGGCCGTCGGGCTGGGGAATATCATGAACTCCGATCAACTGAGAATGTTGTTTCCTAGCGCCGATGATAAAGGTCTGCGCGAGTTTGCGATCCAGCCGATCGAGCAGCGTCGCGTCCTCGTCGGTGGTGAAATCCGCGATTGGGCGGGGCCAACCAAGGATGTGCTCTCGCCGGTGATGGTTCGTGACAACAACGGTCGTCTGACGCAAGCGTGGCTCGGCAGTCATCCGTTCGGAAGTGTCGAGTCGGCCTTGGTCGCTCTCGATGCTGCTGTGACCGCTTACGACAATGGGCGTGGCGTGTGGCCGACGATGCGCGTCTCCGACCGTATCCTCGCGATGCAGAAATTCTTGGCTCGCATGAGTGCCTGCCGAGGAGATATCTCGCGTCTCATCATGTGGGAGATCGGCAAGACGCTGGCCGATTCCGAAAAGGAGTTCGACCGCACGATCGACTATATTAGGGAAACCATCGAGGCCTTACGCAATCTCGACAATGCGAACTCCCACTTCGAAATCGTGGAGGGGACGGTCGGCCTCATCCGCCGCACTCCGCTCGGAGTCGTGTTGTGCATGGGCCCTTACAACTACCCGCTCAACGAAACTTTCGCGACACTCATTCCTGCCCTGATCATGGGCAATTCCGTCGTGTTCAAGCCGCCGCGTAACGGGGTGCTCCTGTTCGAGCCGTTGCTCAATGCCTTTTGCGAAGCGTTTCCCCCGGGGGTGATCAACTTCGCCTACGGGGAAGGCGCTGAGATTGTCCCAGCGCTTCTCAGCACCGGCAAGGTCAACGTCTTGACGCTTATCGGGTCAAGCCGTGTGGCAGACCATCTCAAGAAGGTGCACCCAAAGACCAATCGTCTGCGTGCCGTGTTAGGGCTCGACGCCAAGAACGCGGCCATCATCATGCCTGACGCAGACATAGGGCTTGCGGCGCGCGAATGTCTGGCGGGAGCTCTCTCGTTCAATGGACAACGCTGTACCGCCCTGAAAATGCTGCTCGTCCATCGTGATGTTGAGCAGGCGTTCACGTCAGAATTTCTGCGGCTTCTCGGCGATCTGAAGATCGGAATGCCGTGGGCATCCGGTGTAAGCTTGACCCCCTTGCCTAGTACGGGGAAGGCCAAGCAGATGACCGAACTTCTGGATGACGCCGTCGCAAATGGCGCCGATGTTCTCAACGCCGGTGGCGGTACGGTCGAAGGCACGTTGTTCTATCCGGCGGTGGTATACCCGGTGACGTCAGCGATGCGGCTCTATCGAGAGGAGCAATTTGGTCCGCTCGTCCCGATCATGAGTTTTGACGACCTTGAGGTTGCGCTCGATTACGTCGCCACATCCGAACACGGTCAGCAGGTGAGCCTGTTTGCCAGCGATCCTGACATGATCGGCCGTATGGCGGACTCGCTGGTCAATCAGGTGTGCCGGGTGAATATCAATTGTCAGTGTCAGCGTGGGCCCGATGTCTTTCCGTTCACCGGAAGGAAGGACTCAGCCGAGGGCACGCTGTCGGTCACGGATGCGCTGCGTTCGTTTTCAATTCGCTCGATGGTGGCAACGAAATACACCCAGCCAGCGCGCGAAATCCTCAATGCCATTGTCGATGGTCACCATTCGAACTTCATCCACACGGGCTTTATTCTCTGACCGCAAACGACTCGAGAGCGATCCCGTAGCGACGGTAAGCCGCGATGGATCCTGTTCGGAAAGAGGTCTTTGTTCCAGTCTTCGGTGTGCACGTGAGCGAGACCAAACGTCGAGAAGAGATTTGCCGGTTCGGCCGGTCATTATTCGAACGGGGGCTGACACCAGGCTCGTCGGGTAATATCAGCGTCCGACTCGAGGACGGCGGGTGGTTGGTCACGCCGACCAACGCTTCTCTGGGCTTTCTTGATCCGGCCCGGATATCGAGGATCGACGCGGAGGGGCGCGCTGTTTCCGGTGATCCTCCGACCAAGGAGGTGCCGCTCCATGCTGCGCTCTACGACACCCGCACGAACGCGGGGGCTGTCGTTCACCTTCATTCGACACATTCGGTAGCGCTCTCGATGCTGCCCGAGATCGACGCACGTGCGGCCCTGCCGTCGATGACGCCTTATTATCTGATGAAGTGCGGTCAGACGGCCCTGATCCCGTACTATCGACCAGGAGACCCCGCGGTCGCTTCGGCGATTACGGGGCTCGCGGGGAAATACTCCTCCATCCTGTTGGCCAATCACGGGCCGGTCGTCTCTGCCGAAACGCTCGAGGCAGCCGTGTTTGCGACCGAGGAACTCGAAGAGACCGCCAAACTCTATTTGCTATTGCGTGGCCTCAATCCACGCTTTCTGTCACCAGAGCAGGAGAACGATCTGGTCAAAACATTCGGACTGGCTTTGCCGGGATCGGGGTCCTAGCACGGCAAGCCCGGATGCGGGTCTCACTTAAGGAAGGACAGAGATGAACGCCGACATCATCGCGCGAGGGCGCGTCGCAGTTGTGACTGGTGCGGCGAGCGGAATCGGCGCGGCTGCGGCACGCCGCTTTGCTCGCGAAGGGATGCGCCTCGTGCTGTTCGATAGAGACGAGAAAAGGCTTCGGGTGCTCGCCGGCGCGCTCGATACCGAAGTTGTCGCCATGGCAGGCGACGTATCCCGCGAGGCGGATCTCGAAGCTTTAAGGGAAGCGGCATACGAACAATTCGGTGAAGTTGCCTTGCTGATGAATAATGCCGCAATCATCGAGCGCGCGGGCCCTTACGAGAAAGTCGAAGCATGGCGACATGCGCTCGATGTCAATTTTTTCGGTCCACTCGCGGCCCAGCACCTCTTCGTTCCGCGAATGATGGAAGCAAAAACGCGAAGCGCGATCGTCAATCTCGGGTCCAAGGAAGGTATTACCACCCCTCCTGGAAAAGCGGCGTACTCCGTCTCCAAGGCGGCAGTTAAGGTTCTGACCGAACAACTCAGCCACGAGCTTTTGAAAGCGACTGGGGGACGTGTCACGGCGCATTTGCTGGTGCCTGGGTACACATGGACTCCCATGAACTTTCCGGGCCTGAAGCCGTTGCAGGATGTTAAACCGGAGGAGCCCTGGACGGCCGAACAAGTGATCGACCTGTTTGTCGAAAGGTTTCGGCGAGGCGACTTTTACATCATTTGTACCGACAACTCAGTCACATCCGAAATGGATGCTAGACGAATTCGTTGGGCCGCGGACGATATGGTTCAAAACAGGCCCGCGCTTTCCCGATGGCATCCTGATTGGGGGCCGCGCTTTGCGGCCTGGATGTCAGGACCGCCGGAGGAGGACTGAGATATCGTTGAAATGGCGAAGTTGAGCAATACTCATGTGTTCGACCGTCTTTTTCGTTTTCCCTGCGCGAAGCGTTCTTTCATAACTGCTTGAAGTCGTTTTGCGGAGCGATCTCTCGTCCGTCGTATGCGGGGAGGGAATGTGCGGGTACGACCCGAAGCGAAAGCCACGCTTGGACGGAGTTTCAACATGAGCAAAACCATCACAACCGCAAAGGTCGTGTTTCTCGATAGGAGCACGATGCTGCCTGACGTTGTTTTGCGCCAATTGTCATTTTCACACGAGTGGATTGAGTACGAAGCGACGCGAGCCGAGGAGGTGAGCGATCGGATTGCGGATGCCCATGTTGTGATCACAAACAAGGCGCCGGTAACTGCAAAGGCGATTGCCACAGCACGCAACCTGAAACTGGTGGCAGTCGCTGCGACCGGCACAGATATGGTGGATGTTGCGGCCTGTGCTGCCAGGAATGTGCTCGTGTCAAATATTCGGGACTACGCGCTCGACACAGTCCCCGAACATGCGTTCGCTCTTCTGTTTGCCCTCCGGCGTAGCCTTCTCGCGTATCGGGACTCGGTGCGGGCGGGACGTTGGGTTGAGTCGGGGCAGTTTTGCTATTTCGATTACCCAATCCGAAATATCGCAGGGTCTGTACTCGGGATCATTGGAGACGGTGCGCTGGGACGTGCCGTCGCGGACCTCGCGCGAGCCTTTGGGATGCGCGTCCTGTTTTCATCCTACAAAGGTGTGCAGGGAATGGGGCCGCTCTATACGCCGTTCGAAGACGTGCTGCGTCTCAGCGATGCGATCACCATCCACGCTCCGCTGACGCCGGCGACGCGCAACATGATCGGGGCGCCCGAGTTCGCACTCATGGAACGCAAGCCAATACTCATCAATACGGCGAGAGGTGGTCTGGTTGACGAGATCGCTCTGGGTGAGGCGCTTCGTTGCGGTCGCATATCAGGCGCCGGCTTTGATGTGGCTACCGTCGAGCCTCCCTCAGCCGATCATCCACTCATGCAACTGACAGGGCTGCCCAACTTCATCCTGACGCCTCACGTCGCGTGGGCAAGTCAGGAGGCGGTGCAATCGCTTGCGGACCAGCTCATCGATAATATCGAAGCGTTCTGGAATGGCACGGCGAAGAATGTTGTGAGGGGTGCTCACTAGTAGACGGACCGAGAAGTCTCGCTTGACCATAGATAAGCCCGCTAAGCGATGTAAGCGGACCGCGCGTCGCTCAAGCCCCATCGACGGCTTTTAAATCCATAGCAGCCCTTGAGCTGGTGCCAGTGCTTCGACCGCTTGAACCCGGGTACCCTATTCCACCACTCTGTCGGCTATGGAATTTGGAGAGATGGTAGAGCGGTATCTCTCGAGGGTTTGCGCTGCGCAGAATGACGTCAGCGGCTTCGAGCTGGAAGTGGTGAAGGTGCTGCCGGGCTGTACCATCGAGGCGGTGAAAATCCCGCTGTCGGGATCGGTGACAGGCTTCGCCGGCGACATCGGCGCGGTGCTGACGAGGCAAGATATTTCGACTATTCTTCAATGCGGACCATCAAGGGTGGGGCAGGACAGGGCCCCCGAGGGGAGATCGATGAGCACAGTAAAAAGCGCTCTAGCCCAGAAGAAGGGTGCCCTGATCGATGTTCGTTCCGGCGACACGGTCGTCGAAGCCTTGCGCCAGATGCGCGACAATCGGGTCCGGTCGGTGCTGGTCATCGACGACGACGTGCTGGTCGGTATCGTGACCCAGGGTGACTGCGCTATTAAAGTGCTGCTGCCCGGGCTCGATGCGAAGACGACGCCCGTGAGCCAGGTGATGACGAGCAACCCGGTTACGGTTAAGCCGGACGATCGGCTGGAGGGCTGCATGGCAATGATGGCTGCGCGCGGCTTTCGCCATCTGCCGGTGCTGGACGCGGGCAAGGTCGTAGGCGTGATCTCGATCGGAGACGTCGTCAAGAACATCATCCGGGATTTGGAGCACAACGTGGACGACCTAATGGGCTATATCATGAAGGACGGCCCCGGGGGCTGATCTGCTTGTGGCCCATCTGCGACCTCGGAGAATGTCCTTCGGTCGCTGTTGGGGGGCCACCGGACATCAATGGCTAGCCCCTAGTGAGAACGTGCCTTAGGGAGCGATCAGACGACTTCACTTGCTCGACTAGAGTTGTGGAAGTCCCTTGACGAAATCGCGATGCTTGGGGGACGACTTGTAGCGGGCAGAGCGGGAAAACCACCACTAACCTCGAAGATGGTCCAGGAACGCTCGCAGCGCGGAGGGCACTTGACGGTGGGAAGAGTAGTAGGCGTGGAAGCCCGGTCCGGGCGAAATCCACTCGGGCAGCACCGCAACCAGTGAGCCGCTCGACAATTGTGCTTCAACCCTGGCCTTCAGGCAATAGAACAGGCCAACGCCGGCCTCCGCCATTCGGATCGAGAGCTCGGAGTCATCCAGAATAATCGTTCCGGGAACGTCGATGGTGAGACGTTTCTCTTGATGCTCGAATTCCCATTCGTAGATTCGATCAGTGCCCAGGCGAATGCGGATGCACTTATGGCTCGAAAGATCTTCCGGGTGTTTTGGATACCCATGATCTTTGAGATAACCGGGTGAGCCGACAATGACCCATTCGAGACTGTCGCTCAGTCGCGAGGCAATCATGCCCTCGGGCACGGTCCCGCCATAGCGGATACCCGCGTCAAATCCCTCAGCGACCATGTCGACGAACTTGTCATCGACGGCAATCTCCACCTCGATCTCAGGGAAAGCGGCGAGAAACGCTGGGAGCTTCGGCGCGAGAAGCAGGCGCGCAGCGTCGCGCAATGCAGTGATCCTGACGCGGCCTACAAGGTGGCCCCGGAACTCATTCAGGCCCTCGATAGCTTCCTCAATCCCGCGGAAGCGAGGCTCCAGCTCACGCACGAGCATTTCCCCAGCAGCTGTAAGATGCACGCTCCGGCTGGTGCGATGGAGAAGCCGGACGCCAAGCCGTTGCTCGAGGCTTCTCATGGAATGGCTGAGAGCAGAGGCGGAGACACCCCTGATGGTCGCGGCGCGACGAAAGCCGCCTGCACGTACAATCGCTAGGAAAGCTTCCAGCTCAACAAGGTCGGTTCGGTTACTCATATCGAGATCGATGCATACGGCTCAACGGTTAGTCAATTTGCATTCAACAATCTGACCTTCGGTGACCGGCCAGACCTCGCAGTCCGTCCATCCTCCACCAAAGCACGATCTGAGAAAAGGGTTGGTCTTCAACAGTTTCCGATGGGTTCGCCAAGTCACTTGTGGCTAGGCCGGTCAACGTCCAAGCGTCAATGGTCGACGCTGGCCATTCCTCTGCAGCGACGATGCACCCGTCGTCCGGTAAGACGGATTTACCTGACTTTGACCTCTCTCCACTCATGTTCAAATCTGTCTGGGGAAATCCCCGACCGCTGGGTGGGCCAGTGCTAACATGGGGGCGAATGCGGATGGCTGGGCGTATCAAAGGAAAACCGACGCGCAATCTCATTCCGCGCCTGCGATTTCGTGCGAAGATTGTAGCCGGATTCGGGGCGGTTCTCGTCATCCTGGCCATCAGCATGGCGTTCGCCTATTTCGGGTTCGAGCGTGTCTCCGATCGGGTCGGGTCCTTCCGGGCCAGTGTTTCGGAGGCCGATCTCGCACGCAATATCGATCATGAACTCCTGGCCTACCGCTCGGGTGCTCGATACTTCGTGGTCACTGGCAAGGAAGACGATGCGAAGGCAGCGTTGCATGCCGAGGCCAGCTTGAAGAATGCAATCGATCAATCGGTCAAGAACACCAAGGCGCCGGAGCGCCTGGACCGTCTCAACAAGCTGGCAAAAGAGTTCACCGGCTTTTCGGCGACATTTTCCAAAATCCTCGAACTGAAGCGTAGCAGTGCGCTGATCGTGCATGATCAACTCACGCCCAGCGCGAGCCTGCTGAAATACAAGTTGGACGATATCCGTCTTGGTGCGTCCGACACCGAGACCCAGGCTATTGAGTTCGGTACTAAGCAGGTCAACACGCAGTTTCAGGCCGCGAACGCTGCCGCCAGCAATTTCTATCTCAGTTCGGATCGGTCGGTCGCAGCAAGTGCGCTCGGTGGGCTGAAATTGGCTGAGAATTCGTTCAAGGCGATCTATTCGGCGGACGAGAAGGTCGTAGCCGGCCTCAGGGAAGCCAAGGCGTTCCTGAAAGCCTATCGCGAGGCGCTGGAGAAGCTCATAGCGAATGCCAAGTCCGTCGATGAGCTTGTGGCGGAGATGGGCAACTCGGCTGGGACGATCATGCAAGGTTCGGTCGCGATGAAATCCGATCTCCTTGCCGAGCAGCGGCGACTGGAAGCGGAGTCGGAACAGGCCATCGGTCGGACCGAGCAACTGATCGTGATTCTCGCCGCCGGCGGAATACTTCTTGGCGCTGTCCTTGCTCTCCTGCTCGGCGCGGGCATCTCTCGCCCAATGATCGCGATGTGCAATGCGATGCGGAAGCTGGCGTCGGGAGATTTTGACGTGGTGTTGCCGGGGCTTGGCCGAGAGGATGAGCTCGGTGAAATGGCCGCGGCGGTGGAAGAGTTCAAGCTGCAGGCGATTGCCAAGGCTGAACGGGACGCCGCAACGGCGGAGACGCAGAATCGGGAGCAGGCGGCCTCTCGACGCGCCGAGCTGATTCGATTCGCCGACCAATTCGAGAGCGCGGTCGGCTCCATCGTATCAACCGTCTCGGCCTCCGCAGCGCAGCTCGAGACCGCTGCGACCACGCTGACGCGGACCGCAGAGACCACACAGGGCTTGTCGAGCCAGGTCGCCAACGTTTCCGAGCAGGCTTCCTCCAATATGCAGTCGGTCGCTACGGCGACGGAAGAGCTCTCTGCGTCGGTCGAGGAGATCGGTCGGCAGGTCCAGGGTTCCAACCGTATCACGGAAGCTGCCGTGGTGCAGGCCAAGGAAACCGATGATCGTATAGCCAAGCTGTCTCGCGCGGCGCAACAGATCGGTGATGTCGTGAAGTTGATTACAGCGATCGCCGAACAGACCAATCTCCTGGCCCTCAACGCCACCATCGAGGCGGCGCGCGCGGGTGAGGCAGGGCGGGGCTTCGCCGTTGTCGCGAGCGAGGTCAAGTCGCTCGCGAGCCAGACAGCAAGCGCGACTGACGAAATCTCGGCCCACATTGCCGCGATGCAGGGCGCCACGAGCGAGTCAGTGGGGGCGATCAAGGAGATTGGGACGACGATCGATCAGATATCGGCGATTGCAGCCTCGATCGCGGGCGCGGTCGAACAGCAGGGTGCCGCTACCCAGGAGATCGCGCGTAGCGTCCAAACCGTCGCGCAGGGCACGCAGGCCGTGGCTGTCGATATTGGACAGGTCAATCGCGCTGCGACCGAGACCGGAACTGCTTCGGACGAGGTGCTGAGTTCGGCCAAGATGCTATCGACCGAGAGTGTGCGTCTGCGGACCGAGCTCGATCGCTTCATGGCCAACATACGGGCGGCTTAGCCCGAAAATGTTCAAAGCAATTGGCTCACCGTTAGGCCGCGCCTCATGTGAAAGGTGCTCGGTCGGCGGTTGTAGTGTGGTTGCGCCTCCCCGCAACCAAGTCAGCCAAAAGCCCCAGCAATCTCAAAGGTTTGCTGGGGCTTTGTTTTGCGAGGAAATCGAGCGTAATACTATCAATGAGTTAGGTCGCAGGTTCAAATCACCCGCAACCAAGCGATGACGAACTGCCCCCACAGAGCGGAGCTTCCCACCTCAACAGTTCTTCGCGTCTGGCGCGTCCTCAATCAATCTCGGCTCGCGCCATCGTGTCGATGATGATCGTCGTTACATCAAAGGTGCGATGCGTTTGGCCGACCAGCAATTCTTGTCCAGTCGCACTGCGCAGCCGACATCAGCACGAAGGCGCGCCGGCCATAGCGTTTGCTGTCTAGAGGCCGTTCGAACGTGGCACCGTGCCTCGGAGAGCAAGCGCCTAAAGGCCGCTCAGCTATTCATCGTAGAATAGGTATGCCGGCCAGAATATCGGAGAGCTTACCAACACAGGCCAGTCGGTTCTGCTCGGTCGGCGACGCGACAGCCTTTTCAATTCTGCCCGCCGATGGTCTGAGCAAAGGTTTTTCCATAGGGGTAGAAGGTTTCCTTACGCCCCTGCTGCCACGCGGCTCTAAACTCGGGGGTTGTAATGTCCCAGTCCGGTCGGCATTTTTTGCTCACGGCGCGCAGATCCTGGCGGAGTTCTTCCTCGGTGGGGCGTCCGAAGAACCAGTAGCCGTTGTAGATCTTGTAAATGATGAGGCCCGGCTCCAGCACGATGACATGCGGAATCATCGGATTGTGGGCTGGGTCGGTATATTCCGCGATATCGAGGTCCTTCTGAACGATGCGTCGTGGATCGGAGAGAAAAGGCCAGTGCGCCCCCACACCGCTCCGATATTCATTCGTCTGGCTGATGTTGTCAGTTGTGATCGTGACCAGTCGGCAATAGCCCACCTCCATCTCGCGATGGAGCTGCAGCAACCCCTCGGCCTGACGACGATCCTTTGGACAGTAGCCGCCTCGGCCGAGCACGACCACCATCGGATCCTCTCCCTGCAGCTCGGAGAGTTTGCGATGCTTCCCGGTGTGGTCGCTCAGCTCATAGTCCGGGAACGCGGCTCCTTGCGTCATGTCGGATCGCATTTGAGAGTTCTCCATATTTGATTGCAATCAAGCGGGCCCCGGTTACAAGTCGATCACGACGTCGCCTTCGGGCCGCGAGCAGCAGATCAGCACGTTACCGTCTGCAGGCGCATCGACCGGGTCCGGATGATAGCTGATCTGCCCTGCCACCAGCCCGGTCTCGCAGTTGTGGCACACTCCCGTTCGACACGACCATCGCACCGGGACGTCGCAAGCCTCGGCCAACTCGAGCAAGCTCTGCAAGGACGGGTTCCAGCGGACATTGAGTCCAGAACGCGCGAACGAAATTGTGGGTCCCGAGCCGTGAGGCCCCGCCGGCACGTGCGGCGGCCGGCGTGGCGGAGCGGCAATGCCCGGGGTGCTGGAGGGGCCAGCGCCGAATATCTCGGTGTGGATGCGATCCTTCGCGACGCCGAAGGCCGCAAGGCCTGCCGACAGATCACTCATGAAGCTGGTCGGACCGCAAATATAGAAATCACCATCGCGCGGCAGGTTCAGCTTCTCAATCACGTGCATGTCGAGGCGGCCACGGATGTCGAAATCGACATTGGGCCGATCCGCGGGATCGGGCGAGCTGTAGCAGATCTGGCTATGGCGTTGGGGGAGCGCGGCGAGCAGACCGCGAACCTCGCTGGCAAAGGGATGTTCGCGGCTGCTGCGGGTTCCGTAAAGCCACCAGACCTCTCGCGTCGATGCTTCGGCCGCCAATGCGTGAAGCATCGCAAGCACCGGCGTCACTCCAATGCCGGCACTCAAGAGGACGACGGGGGTGTCGCCTTGCCGCAATGTGAAGGTACCGCGCGCCGCGCTGGCCTCCACGATGACGCCAACCTTCAGCTCATCGTCAATATAGGTGCTGGCCGCGCCATGGGATTCCCGCTTGACGCTCACGCGATAAGAGGCGGCACCAGGCTCGCCGGACAACGAATAGCTGCGCATCAGCCCAGGGGCAGATGTCGGACCCAGCCGCAACACGACGAATTGTCCGGGAAGGGCGGCGGCGAGTGGTTGTCCATCCGTGGGCTCGAGCAGCAGCGAAATCACGTCACGCGTCTCGCGCTCCTTGCGAGACACGCGAAGCGGACGAAAGCCGCGCCACGCTGGTGCCGGGCTGGATGCGGGACCGAGGCCGGCATTTCCCGTCGCCGCACCGTCCTTGCTCTCCTGCTTCAGCAGCGCCTCAAAAGAGCGGTGCCAGCCAGCGCTCAGTGCAGGTATGCGTAGCGCGCGCTCCAGTCGCGCGGCCGGGTGGCCGGGCAGGTAGAGCAGGGCGTCGATCTCGGACACGCTCATCTGTTCCGGCCCGGAAGCGACGAGCGTGATCTCGTCGCCGGCCTTCACTTCGCCTTCCTCCAGCACGCGAAAATAAAAGCCCGGCCTACCGTGCTTGACCAGCAGCGCGGCCATTTCAGGCTCGTTCATGCGGATGCCGAGCCGGTAACAAGTGACGCGCGGCTGCGTCACCTCGAACAAGGCTCCGCCGATGCGGTAGCGGTCTCCGATACAGACCCCTGCGTCCGGCAGGCCGTCGACGGTGAAATTCTCTCCGAACTGCCCGTACACGAAGTCGTTCCTGCCGAGGTGGCGTTCCCAATACCGATAGGAATCGAGCTGATAGACATAGACGGCGCGCCGCTCACCGCCGTGGCCGCCGAGGTCCCCTTGTCCATCGCCGTCAATGTTGAGTCGCCGCGCCATGCGCGGCCCCTCGACCGGCGTTTTCCAGATTCCGGTGTGAACAGTCTTGCCTTGCCAGATCACGTCGCGCGGCAAGCCCACATTAACCGACAACAAGCGTCCCATCGCGTTTCTCCGATCACCGTACTCTCGATCCGGAACAAAAGGCTCGATTGCCCGTCACCGCTACGTGCATGGCGCCGAATAGCAACCCGCCCATCAGCACGTGCCGGTCGGCGAGATTGAAGGCGGTGGGACAGTCGTCGGGGTAGGAGTCAAACATACCAGTCCCTCTTGTCACTAACATTGTGCCGAAGGCTCGTTCGCTCCGATCGCCCGGCGGTGTAACGGGTCGATCCGCTCTGTCATGTGATCCTTCCCGGGCTCGTCGAACTCGCAAGGACTCGTGGCGACTACCCCCGCTTTCAGCCAGCGCACGGGCCAGTTTCAACCCAGAGAATCCGAACGCTCTAGGCGATTTTCCGCGAGGCGGTGCTCGCACGGGCCATACCCATCTCACCCAGCTTCGCCAGCAGAGTGTTCGCGGCTGGGCCCGACGAATGTGGATTTTGTCCTGTAATCAATTGGCCGTCGCTGACAACGTGAGGTGTCCAGTTCGCCTTCTTGGAGAAGATGGCGCCCAGCTTCAGCATTTCGTCCTCGACGAGGAAGGGCACGATCTTGGTCAGCCCGACCTCCTCTTCCTCGCCGTTGGTGAAACCCGTCACTTCCTTGCCGTGGACCAAAAGGCTCCCATCGGGCATCTTGACGTGACGCAGCGCGCCCGTCGAATGGCACACGATGCCGATCGGCTTGCCAGCTGCGAGAAACGACTCGATCAGCTTAATGGAATCCTGGTCTTCGGCGAGATCCCACATCGGGCCGTGCCCGCCGGGATAGAAAACAGTGTCGAAATCTTCCTGCTTGACGCTGTCAAGACGAACGGTGTTGTCGAGCTGCGCTTCTGCATCCTCGTCGTTCTCGAACCGGAGCGTCAGCTCGGTCCGGAATTCAGGCTCGTTGCTCTTGGGGTCGAGCGGCGGACGGCCGCCCTTCGGGGAGGCGAGCGTGACCTCGGCGCCGGAATCCTTGAAGACATAAAAGGGGGCTGCGAGCTCTTCGAGCCAGAAACCCGTTTTGCGCCCGGTGTTGCCCAACTGGTCGTGGGATGTGATGACCATCAAGACCTTCATGTCCGTCTCCTTTGTCGCGCTTCTGTGAATTCCCTCCGAGCACCGCGATGCAGACCGCACGACCTCGCGTGAGCTCGTCACCTTCTTCGTTGCTCGTGGCGGCACTCTGCGCGAAAGGCCGGCTGTTAGCACGTTATGCGTTGTTAGACGTTGCGGGCGGGGATGCGGCCGCCCGATCGCTTAGTCGAAGGCAGCGTCGAAGATCTCGACGTCAATGAGCGCCGGTTTGGCGATAACGGTTCCGTCGGACTGCAGCATCTGTGAGCGCCGGAGTGTCGGAACCATGATGTCGGAAAACGTTTGGTGTGCCCACGAATAATCCGCAACTCTCGTTCCAAGCAGGTCGTGGTCCACGCGCCGTTGCAAGGCGTTTTCGTCGAAGTAGAATATCTGCTCGGAGTTGTGGGTCACGATGTCCGACGGAAATCGCGCGCTGAGGCGATGCCAGATTACTCCGTTCTCATGCCACGGCGGCAGTTCTTCAACCTGGACGTCAGGACGGGCCAGGAGAAAAGGCGTGGTCAGGTAGCTCCAAATCGCAAAGCCGCAGAAGAAAACCAGATGCAATTCATCCGCGAGCGGGTGTATCGCGTCCTCGGGCAATCGTAATTGTGGGTGACGCCAAGTCCGAAGGATTTCGCCGTCGATGCTTTCGATCGTGACGGAATCCGGTTGAAATGAAGCGCACCCCTGACCGCCGGTAATGCCGGTAAATCGAACGGATTGGGTTCGTGTCGATCCTTCCGCAATGACGTCCTTGAAATGACCGGCATGTCCGGCCTCGGTGAACAACATTCCGCCAAAGGAAAGATGAAGCGTAAACCGGCTCAACCTCGTCCAGCGGGCCAAGCCCCCACTGGCATCAATCGCGTCGTCTAGAAGTGCCATGTTTCGCCGGATCCGCCATAAGGTCTCTGCACCATGGCGAGGTATTGGCGGCTTGACGTGTTAGAAGTTGTTAGGACTTGCGAGAGGACAACACTCGCGCTATCCCGCTGTAATTGCTCTCAATTCAGAGCGGCTAGAAAGTCCCTGGCAGAGACGAGATCGCGTGTCGCCAGACCTTCGTGGTAGCGCGCAACGATTGGTTCGATCAGGGCTCGAATCTGGCCGGCGCGGCCGCTGGCGCGCCAGAGCCGGCCAAGGCTGACAGCACCGCGCAGCTCCCAGCCCAGGGCGCACTGCCGGCGTGACAGGTCAAGCGACTTCCGAAGGAAGCGTTCTGCCTCGGCGGGGGACCCGGAACGTGCCAGAATGTCGCCCTTGATCCTGAGCATTTCCGGCACGTCGAAGGAATCGCCATGATCGCCGACCTGGGCGATGGCATCGTCGATTAGGCGCAACGCCTCCTCGAATTGATTTTGCAGCGCCATGCCCTCTGCCTGGGCAGTTGCAAACACGCTCGTCATGATCCGATGCCTAGTCGCATGTAGCGTGGCCTGACTGCGGCGGAGATGTTCCATACCGCCAGCGACGTCGCCGCGGCGCAGCAGCAGCTCTCCTTTTTGCCCGATGCCGACCGCGTGATAGGGGCCGAGAAAGTGCTTCGCCGCATGATCGATGAGCCTCTCGATCATGCTTTCCGCATTGGTCCAATCGCCAACCCAGAGAAAGACATAGATCGTCCAGATCAAGGCAATGCCGAGCGTCAGCGGCTGCTCGAGCTGCTCGGCCTCACGTACCGTAAATCTCGCAACCTCGATCGCCCGCTCCGGCTTGCCCGTGAGCCACAGCCCGCGGGCAAGGGCGACCAATGCGACGATACGGTCGTCATAGCCGAGGTGGCCAATATTCAGCCGCTGCGAGCTCGGATTGTGCACCATCGCGCTTTCGCAGAGCGGCACTGCCTTGTCCTGATGGCCGATCAGGTGATGCGCTACGCCCAGCATCCACTCGACGTTGAGCGTGCTGGTTGGGTCGTTCAGCTTGCGTGCAATCGGTTCACCTTTTTCACCGGTTCCAAGCGCGCCGTGGAAGTCTCCGATGCGGGTCAGGTAGATGTGCAACCCGCGCAGCAGCCACAATTGCCAGTGGAGATCTTCAAGCTCCTCCGCAATGCGCAGACTTCGCGTAAAGGCCGCGCGCACGGCTTCGGTGTTGCCCTGCGTAAACATCACGGAAATGCCGAGGGCGGTCTGCAGCTGCATCTCCTGCCGGCTATCTATCGGCGTATTCTCAAGAGACGCGAGAGCCTGACTTGTCCAACGATAGCATTCCATCAGCAGCGAGAGCTCGAGGAAAAGCTGCCCAGCCGAGGTAGCCAGATCCATGCCGATCGTGCGGTCACCACGATTGGAGAAGCTCCACTCCAATGCTGCCCGCACGTTGGGTAGGTGGTCTGCATAAGGCAGGAAACCGCCGGCGCTCTGCGGGCCTGCGGATTTGAGAGAAATGTCCTGCAGGAAGTCGCGAAAATAGTCGGCGTGGGCGCGCGCGACGTGATCTGCTTCCCCGCTTTCCGCCAGCTTCTCCGCAACGAAGGCCCGGGTCGTGTCGAGCAGACGATATCGCAGCCGGCGCTCTCCCGGCGCGGTCGCGATCAGCGACTTGGAAAGCAGGTTGGAGATCGCCTCGACGGCCTCGGCTTCGCTGACGCCCTGAAAGGATGCGACGGCAAGAGCAGCTTCTAGGGTGAATGGCCCGACGAACACCGACAATCTGCGCAGCGTCGTGCTTTCGGCTGAAGGCAGCAGGTCGTAGCTCCAGCCGAGCGCGGCGCTGAGCGTTTGATGCCGCGGGATCGCGGTACGCCGTCCTCGCCACAACAGGGAGAAGCGGCTGTCGAGGAGCGAAGCGGTCCCGGCGATGCCATAGGCGTTGACTCGGCCCGCGGCAAGTTCGATCGCAAGTGCGATGCCATCAAGACGCCGGCAGATTTCGGCGACCAGAGGGGCCTCTTCCTCGCCAAGCTGGAATTCGCTCAGGCTCTCCGCGATCCGTTCGACAAAAAGCTGGGCCGCCGGGTAGGCGAGAATTTCGGTGGCGCTCAGTCCGTCGCGTTGTGGTGGGCAATCTAGCGGGAACAGACGGAAGACCCGCTCGCCTTCGGTGCGAAAGGACTCGCGGCTGGTTGCAAGGATGTGAAGGTCCGGCGCGTCCCGAACAAAGCGCTCCGCCAGCGGCGCCAGCGCATCGAGCACATGCTCGCAGCTGTCAAAGATCAGAAGCCTTTTGCGGCCCTGCAGGTATTTTAACAGGCCCGGTACGGGGTCATCGGAGCTGACGGGTAGTTCAAGCGCAGAAGCAATGGCGGCAGGGACAAGCTTCTCGTCCCTGAGAGCACCGAAATCGATGAAAGTAACCTGCTCCTCAAAGGCGATCAGTTGATGGTGCGCGACCGCGATGGCGACCGAGGTCTTGCCAATGCCCCCAGGACCGACAATGGTCACGAAGCGGTGCAGAGAGAGCTCGGCGCAGATCTTGTCGATGACTTCACCGCGTCCGATCATCCTCGCGAGCGGGGCGGGAAGAGCCCGAGCGGATACGACCTTGCCGGGAACCTGCGCCGCAGACGCGGCATGCGCGAGAGAGGCAGCGAAGCAATAGCCGCGCCCGGGAACATTGACGATGTAGCGGGCACCCTCGGCACCATCGCCGAGCGCCTTTCTCAAAGCGGTGATGTGAAACCGAAGGCTGCCCTCGTCCACATTAACGTCGGCCCAGACCCGCTTGACCAATTCTCTCTTGTCGACGACTTCCCCGGGGTGCTCGGCGAGGGCTATGAGGATATCGAGCGCGCGGCCGCCGATGTGAAGCGGTGTGCCGTCCTTCTCCAACAAGCGCGAGCTGGGAAGCAGCCGGAACGGTCCAAAGGAAATGGCCGATCCTTGATTGGTCTTGTCTGGCACGCGCCATTGCCCCGCTGAGGGAAGTCCAGAGACTGCACTTGCTTTATCAGAACGAGGCCTTGAGTAAACTGATCCGGCTGATGAATATCTGTGCCACGTCTCGAACCGAGCCGAAAAGCTGGCCTGAGGCGTCAAATTGTGCTTAAAAATTAAGGTCTTAGACGATATTTGGGGCGGTGCGGACGCGATGCGATCCGTTAAGCGGAAGACCGTCAATCGCTTCGCATCATAACAGAATCTTGCAACGTCTAACGAGCCAAATTCGGCCGCCTCGCGCAGGATAACCTCAGCGAAACCGTATCTCAAACGGGGAGGTGACCATGTTCGCCGTCGGCTTTCGGTCAAACGACGATATCGTTCAATCCCACCAAGCCACCGACGTCGACGAACGGCTGGATGATTGGGAGCTTGTGCTTCGCGAAAGCCACCACCGGATGAAGAACACGCTGACGCTGCTTGGTGCGTCAGTGCGGCGCGATTTTCTACGGACGAAACCGACGGATGTTTCGATTGCCGTTGATCGGTTCGAACGGCGTGTCGTGGCCTTTGGCAGGCTCTATCAACTGCTATCCGATGATTGCGATCTCAATGCCGTTGCGCTGGACGGTTTTTTCGAAGGTTTGTGCGGAGCCTTGGCGGAGGCAATCCTGGAGCCTGCGGGCATTCGCTGCGAGGCGGCGATCGAGAGCGGTACACTTGCGACATCGCAGTGTCATCGACTTGCGTTGATAGTCACAGAACTCGTCACAAACGCAGCCAAACATGCTTTTCCGGACGGAAATGGTGGATTGATTCGCATCGAGATCGTCAATCGCGACGGCGCCTTGTGCTGCACGGTCGCCGATAACGGCACAGGCGCGATTGGTCCGCTTCAGGGGACCGGTGGCCGGATCCTGGAGCGCCTTGCCCGAAGCATTCGCGCGCGGGTCCATGGCGAAGCCGGCTGTGGTGGGACAACTGTGACAATTTTGACGTCGGCAGCCGCTGCCGGGTAGGCCGGATAACGAAGTCTTGGGTGATCTGTGGCGAGCTTCGATAAGACCAACCCAGTTGCACGATCGGTTACTCCCCCGGATGCGCTTGTTTTCGGACCATTCCGCATTGTTCCGAATGAACGCCTGCTGGAGCGCGATGGTCAGCCCGTTCCCGTTGGCAGCCGCGCGTTCGATCTTCTCTGTCTGTTGATCGATCGTGCCGGCGAAGTTGTCGGCAAAGCCGACCTTATGGCAAGGGCTTGGCCCGGTCTGACGGTCGACGAGAGCAGCCTGCGCTTCCACGTGGTTCAGCTGCGCCGCGCCTTGGATGACAGCAAGGATGGCCAATCCTACGTAGTCAACGTTCCCGGCCGCGGATATTGCTTTGTCGCTCCGGTTCACGGCGCGACGACGTCGAAGCGATTGGGCGCGCCCGATGCGGCGGCCAATGAGCGCCGGCAACAGCTTCCTCACAGGCCGAGACGAATCGTCGGGCGCGATGCGACGGTCGTCATGCTGGCCGAGCACCTGACTGCGCGACGCTTCGTGACGCTTCGGGGCCCGGGCGGTATCGGCAAGACCACCGTTGCCATCACGCTTGCGCATGAGATCGCCACCAGCTTCAGGGATGGCGTCCAGTTTATCGATCTTGGCAGTCTTAGAGATCCTCACCTGGTCGCAATCGCAGTGGCATCGGCGCTCGGCCTGCTCATTCCGGTTGGGGACCCCACGCTTCGACTGATCGACGCGCTGCGCGACCGGGAGCTTCTGTTGGTCCTCGACAATTGCGAGCACGTCGTTGACGCGGTCGCGCGGCTTACGGAAAGGATCTACCTGCAAACACCGGGCGTTTCCATCCTGGCGACAAGTCGGGAATCGCTCGAGTCCGCAAGCGAGTTTGTGGTTGAACTGCCCCCGCTCGAAATACCACCGCAAGACTTATCCGATGGACTCGACATCAATCGATATTCGTCGACACGGCTCTTCAAGGAATGCGCGGCTGCGACAGGTTGCGGGCTTGCCCTGAGCGAGTGCGAGAACGATGTGGTGGCTCGCATTTGTCGTAAGCTCGATGGGATACCCTTGGCAATCGAACTGGTTGCGAGCCGTCTGTCAGCGCATAGCTTGAGCGAGATCGACGATCTCATCGAAGGACGATTTCGGCTTGCTTGGCCTGGGCGACGCACGGCCCCGCAGCGGCACCAATCGTTGAGCGCGGCACTGGACTGGAGCTATGACCTCATCTCTCCAGCCGAGCGGAGCCTTCTGCAGCATCTCAGCATGTTCCCTGGCGCGTTCACGCTCAACGGCGCGCGCGCGGTTGCCGGTAGCCTGCACGAGCCCGAGGCCGTTCTCGACAATCTGGAGCAGCTGGTTGCAAAATCGCTGGTGACGAGCAGGCCTGACGCAGGTCTGGCGCGCTTCCGCCTGCTCGAGACAACGCGTGCCTATGCGGCGGAGAAGCTTGCCGTTTCCGGCATGGCCCATGCGGCACACCTCAGCCACGCGCGATATGTGCTGGAGGCCCTAGGTCCTCGAACCTACGAGCCCTGCGGACAGCGTCCGGGGGGCTGGAGCCATCGCGTCGAACTTTTGCCGGACGCCCGCGCCGCGCTCGATTGGGCCTATTCCGATGCGCGCGGCGCGCAACTTCGCACTCCGCTTGCAGCTGCCTGCGCGCGGCTGTTTGTAGAGCTCAATCTGCTCGAGGAATGTAGAATTTGGGCCGGTCGTGCAATCGACGCGCTTGACGACGGCCTGAGCTATCATGCCGCCAAAGTGGAATTGCTCTGGGCCTTCGGGCATGCGGCGATGTTCACGGAACGAAACAGTCACCAATGCGAGACCGCGCTCCGCGGCGGGCTCGAGCTGGCGCAGGCTGTGGGTGACTCGCCAAACCAATTTCGACTGCTGAGCCGACTTCACGCATTGTACCGCCGAACGGGCGAGCGCAAGCGTCTATTGGAGGTGGCGCGCCTGGCCGACACGGTCGCCGCCGCGATTGGAGATCCGGCAGCGATTGCTCGTGCGCAAACCTATCTCGGCGTCGCCTATCACCTCAGTGGCGATCAGCGGCTGGCCCGAGAGAAGCTGGAAGCGGGCGAGGCGGGGGATGCCGCGATCCCGGACTTGCCTATCGACCACTTTGCCTACCCCCGTGGCACACAGATCATGTCCTGCACCAATCTCTGGCTGCTCGGTTTCCCGGACCAGGCCGTAGAGGTTGCAAACCGTCTGGCGAAGATTGGCTCAAATCCGGATCTCGCGATGTATTGCGCGGGGCTCTGCTTTGCGGCGCGCGTCTATCGCTGGATTGGCGATCTGAGCGGGTTGGAGGAAGCCGCCGACCGGTTGGCCGCCTATTCGCGCAAGCATGGGCTTGGACCATTCTCCACCGCCGCGACCGCCCTCAAAGGCGAACTGTGCATTGCGCGCGGCGCCGTGGATCAGGGAGTCGAATTGCTGCGGCCTGCATTACCCCGCATGCTCGCCGACCGCTTGGAGCTCTACAGTGGGGCAGCGACCATCGCGCTGGTCGAGGGGATGGCTACGCAGGGACGGCCTGCGGAGGCGCTCTCCACGATCGAGGCGCGCATCGACGCTGTTGCCGCCCAGGGCGACAGCTGGGAGATGCCGGAGCTCTTGCGCGTGCGCAGTGAGCTCCGTGCCGGCTGCGGTGACAGCTTGGGCGCAGAGCAGGATATTGGCGCAGCAATGAAGCTGGCCGAGCGGCAGTCGGCGCTTTCCTGGAGATTGCGCGCGGCCATCAGCTACGTTCGCCTCGCCGACTCTGGCCCTACTTCGACTCAGGCTCTCTTTGAGTTGAGCCATACGTTGGCTCGCTTTACGGAGGGGGCCGACACGGCAGATCTCCGCGCCGCGCGTCAACTTCTCGAGGCCTCTCCTTAGGCCATGCCTCGGCGATCTGAATCGGCGTCAGCACGCAGTAGTCGAATTTCGCACATGTTAAAGCGGTGAGAGGGGGTGCCGCTGATGGGGTCACGCATTGCAGCGTCGACTGTCAGGTTGAAGTTGCTTCCATTTGGATCGGTTGGATCTGAACCCGCGATCCCAAGTTCAGCGCAAGCTTGCCACCAGCCATGTTGGCCGACGACAACACGATCGTCCAACGTATTGTTAAAGCGCGCCTTGGCGCGCATTGCGCCGCTCGAGGTTCTGACCTCGACCCAATCTCCGTCCTGGATCTTCCTGGCAGCTGCCGTCGTCGGGTGCAGTTCGATTTCGGGGTAGGGTAAGCGCTTGCGCAGCAGTGGTAACGCGCGATGCTGGCTTTGGCAGAACAAGCTCGGCTTTGCACATGTCAGAACCAGCGGGAACATGTCTGCAGGTTCTGGCGTTCCAAAGACGGGAGTTTCGATATCAGGCAGCGCCGGATAGCCCTGGTCAGCGAAAATTTCCGACCAGAACTCGACTTTTCGCGTCGGGGTCGGAAAACCGCGCGCGATGCCGCGATCGTCCGGTATCTTGTATTTATAGTGAGTCGTTGACAGCGATTTTCGCTGTCCGGCCGGTTCGGCTCTGAGTTGCTCAAGAGAGATACCACTTAAGGCAAGCTGTTCTCGATAGGCCGCATCGACGTCACCATGCCAGAACTTCATCTCGAGCCCCAGGCGTTTGGCGATGCCGAAGATGATATCGGTGTCGGGCAAGGCCTCTCCGGGCGGAGGCACGATCTTTGACCGGAGTTGAACGTAAGACTGCGCGTCTTCACTGATTTCAAATCCAATCTTGAGAGCTTCGCGTTCGAAGCAAGACGCGACGGGAAGCACGATATCGGCAAGCGCGGCTGTCGGATTCATGAACAGGTCCGCATGTGCATAAAAATCCAGCGACGAAAGTGCCGCGCGGCCGCGGACGGGATCAGCCTGGGCAAGCAATAGATTCGCGCCGAATCCTATGAGCGTGCGTACCGGATAGGGATGACCTTCGAGAACCGCCCGATAGAAGTCATGGGTCGACACGTTGCCCCAACGTGCTGGTCCGAGCGGACGTTCGATGACGCCGATGGCCGGCGCAAGTTGCTGAGCGAGATCCTCTCCGGTGATCGACGCTGTCGGGATCGACGGAAGAAGAACGTTGCCGCCGGGCGCATCGAAACTGCCGGTCAGGGCATAGAGCATGGCAATCGCCCGCGCGGTCTCCGTCGTGTTCGCGTGATGCTCGTGTCCGCTCCAGGCATAATATGAGACAGGCCGGGATTCCCAGATCGTGCGTGCCGCCTCTGTCAATTGCTCCGCAGAAATCCAGCAGGTTCGTGCAACCGTCTCAGGTGAGTATTGCCCGCAAAGACTGGCGTAGTGGTCGAAGATCGGCTGGCAACTGACGGTCCCGTCGATCGTTTCAACGGCGTATTCGCCTCGTAAAGACAGATGTCCGGGCGGCGGATCGTACTGCCCCGTGGCCGGATCGTAGCGGACAATGGATTTCGACCGCATGTCCCAGGCAACCAGCGACCCGCGACCGGCATCGGGAAATACGTCTTCGGCTTTTAGCAGACTGTTGGTGTCGGAGCGCACCAGCAGCGGCCCGTTGGTCCATGTGCGCACGAACTCCTGATCATACCATCCGCGCTCGATCATGATGTTGGCGAGACCCAATGCGAGCGCGCCGTCAGATCCTGGTCGCACCCGCAGCCAGACATCTGCCTTGTTGGCGAGGCCGACATTGCGGGGATCGATCACGACAAGCTTCATGCCCCGCTTGAGACCGTCCACCGCAGCTGTCGCGTGCGTGATACGTGAGAACGAAGGATTGTAACCCCACAGGATCAGACATCCGGTTTTGGCGATCTCCGGCATCGCGCCGCCCGCGCTACCTGTCGCAACGCTGCCGACCCCGAAGACATATCGCGTGGCGAATCCGCGGCCCCAGCCGCACAAGTCGAGTGCCCAGACCAGATTCGGGGTGCCAAAGGCGTTCATCAGCCTGCGAACGAACGGCGCAGAATCCGCGATGGCTGTTGTCGACGGAGACGATAGGCTGAATGCCACTGCTTCGGGACCATATTGTGCAGCAGTGCGCCGCATTGCGGACGCGATCTGATCGATCGCGATGTCCCAGGACGTCTCTTCCCACCCGGGATCAGGATCGCCTTTCGGCCGGGTCCGGCGAAGCGGCCTTGTCAGCCGATCTCTGTGATAGACCAGTTCGGGAGCCGCCCGACCCTTGGCGCAAATGGCCGCACCTGTCGGATGCGAGGGATCGGGATCCAGACGAATGAAGCGGCCGTCGGCCACGGTTGCTATCGTACCGCAACGCGCGATGCACAATCCGCAGTATCCTTTGACATGATCGACCCTTGGCGCGCCGGAAGCCGTCATGACAGTTCTTCCAGCAGTCGTTCAGCGGCTTTAAGGTCGGCCGTGTCAAACCCCTCAGTGAATTGACTATACGTCCGGCCGAGAACGTCCTTCGCAGGTTGGCGAAGGCCCTTTCCAACCAGGAGCGCTGCAAGGTCGATCGCCGTGCGCAGTTCCCAACCGAGCGCGCCTTGACGGCCGCTGAGCTCCAGCGATTGCCTTAGAAAGGCTTCAGCTTCCTCAAGGCGAGAAGGGGCCATCGCGCGGAGCAATCCCCCCTTCATGCGCAGCAGCTCCGGCATGTAACAGGTATCGCCCTTTGTGCTGACGTGCAGGATCGTGTCGCTCAGGAGTGTCATCGCGTCTTCGCGCTGTCCGTTGGCGATCAGGCCTTGCGTGAGGCAGATGTTGAACTCAGTCGTGATCAGCTCGTAGCGGACGGCATGAATCTCTGCCAGGGACGCGCGAAGGTCCGCGATGGCGTTCCGACCCTGGCGAATGGCCAGCTGCGCCTTTCTGGCGCGCCCGACCGCAGTCAGCGGGCCAAGGGAATAGGATTCGGAGATCGCGATCGAGTCGTCGATATACTCTTGGGCACTCGCAAAATCCCCGGTCCAAAGGAAGATCGACGCGGCCCAGGCAAGCAGAACGGTGACCGACGCCGGATGATCCATTCGCTTCGCGCCATCGATGAATTCGCGGGCGCGCTCGACGGCCTGGGTCGGATGTCCCTGCATCCAAAGCGTCCTCGCGAGCGCAATGCCGGCCCGGAAATGGCGATCATGGACCAGATAGATCGTGTCGCTCTGCTGTAACGGCGACCAATCTGCGAACAGCGCCTCGAGCTCGCCGCGCGCGTCGCGGAGGTCTCCCATCATGAGAAGGGAGCGTCCGAGGATGGAATGGGCCAGCGCAAGGGCTGCGGGGTCGCCGACGTTGGCGGCGAGCGCCCGGCAGCGTTTTGCATACGACAACGCGACATTGAAGTCGCCACTGCGGAAGTGGAACATGTGCAGCATGCCGAGCAGGCCAGCTTCGTTGGCCACATCACCCTCCGCTTCAGCCAACGCCAGACTGCAGTCCAATGCCCCTCGCGCCTGTGCGTTTTCTCCGTAAAGCAGCATCGACGAGATCCCAAGGCCGGCCTGCAGGTGCATCTGCTCGGATTTGCTGCAGACTTGATCGTCGAGAACAGCCAGAGCGCGTTGCGACCAATGATGACATTCAGGAAGCAGCGACATCGCCAGGA
This sequence comes from Bradyrhizobium sp. Ghvi, assembly GCF_900115265.1. GTDB lineage: Bacteria > Pseudomonadota > Alphaproteobacteria > Rhizobiales > Xanthobacteraceae > Bradyrhizobium. The sequence continues at coordinate 140,176 of NZ_FOVU01000005.1, forward strand.
GCACGGGTGCTGCGGCCGCGGCAAGGCCGATACCGGTCGGCAGATCACCGTTCGCTCCAAAGCACCATTCCAGGGCCGTGCGGACGTTGCTGACGCCGGCGAAATAGGGCGCGCGCTCCGCGCCGGACATCAGGGTCGACCATTCGGAGGCAGCTTGCGCGAGCCATTGCCGGTAGTAACGCGCATGACGGATGGCCAGTGAGGCTGTTTCGATGTCGTCAGCCTCGAGATCAAGTGCGTAGGCCCGCGTTGTATCAAGCAGACGATAACGCATAACGGCATCGAGCGAACGCGTGGCGACCATGGACTTGGCAACCAGGCTGTCGATGGCCTCAAAAACTTCCGCCTGGTCGAGACCGTTGCCGATTGCGACCGCAAGCGCGGCGTCGAGGGTGAAATTTCCGACAAAAATGGCCAGTCTGCGCAGCACGATGCGCTCTGTTTCGCACAGCAGGCTATAGCTCCAGTCGAGCGTCGCCTGGAGGGTCTTTTGCCGGGGCGGAGCGGTGCGTGGACCCGCCCATAATTGGGCGAGCCGTTGGTCGAGCAGGGCGGCTATCTCGCTCAAACCATAGACCTCGACGCGGCGCGCTGCCAATTCGATGGCGAGCGCGACCCCGTCGAGCTTCCGGCAGATGTCAGCTACAATTGCGGCTTCAGCGTCGTTCAGTTTCAAGTTGGCGCCGCTTGCCACGGCACGTTCGACGAACAATTGGGTAGCGGGGAATGTTCGTGCGACCTCGGCGGAAAGTCTGCTGCCCTCGGGGGCGCAGGCGAGCGGTTCCAGCCGATAGACATGTTCTCCGTCCGCCTGCAGCGTTTCTCGACTCGTCGCTAGAATGTGAACTTGAGGGGCGGTCCTGAAGATTGCCACGGCCAGGGTTGCAACGGCGTGGACCAGATGTTCGCATGTATCGAGCACAAGCAGAAGGCGCTTGTCTCTGAGATAGGCGATCAGGCCGGATGTTGCATCTGCGCTCTGGACGGAGAGCCCCAGCATCGATGCGACGCCAGTTGTCACGAAGCGAGGATCGCTCACCATGCTCAGGTCAACGAAAAGAACTGCGCCGTCGAAGGTCGTGCGCAGTTGGTGCGCCATCGCTACGGCAACCGTCGTCTTACCGACCCCGCCTGATCCGACGATCGTGACAAATCGGTAGACATTGAGCCGCAGCGACAGCTTCTCGAGATCTTCCTCGCGGTCGATCATGGCGCCGAGGCGGCTCGGCAGATTGTAGTGATGAAAACCTGGGGAGGGGGCAACGAGAGGCTGGGCTGTAATGCCCGAGCGTGAAGTCGCGGCAACAAAACTATAGCCCCGTCCTGATAATGTGGCGATATACCTGGCGCCATCCCTTCCGTCCCCGAGCGCCTTGCGCAGACCGGCGACGTGGAAGCGCAAGGCGCCTTCTTCGACATTGAGCCCGGGCCACACCTCGGCGATCAGGTCGTTCTTGCTGACCACTTCGTTCGGACGGGACAGCAGCGTCGCAAGAATGTCGTAGGCTCGGGCGCTGAGTTCGACGCGGGCGCCGTCCTTGGTCAGCATTCTCTCGCCGGAAACCAGGAGGAAGGGGCCAAACGAGACCGTTTCGTTGCTTTGCGTAGGCGGCGTTGCCATGGCGTGTTGCTTCTTTAGCCCTTTGAATTAGCTTGATATTTGCGCCGGTGCCGGCACTGGCATCGGAGCAGATCGTAATGACCCAAGTGAGTAATTCGCTGGCTTTTTCCGTTCTGAGGGGGATGGTTGCCGTGCTCGCAATAGCTAACGGGCTCTAACAAGCCATAACAAGCACTTTTCCTTCGCTTGGGCGAAGCTGATCACGCGATTTTGCACGAGATCGCGCGGGATTATTCCTCAAACCAAGGAGCTTGCCATGACCGTCGCAGAGATGCGCAACCAAGCGCCCGACGAGTTGTCGAAGCCCCATGCCAACGACCTCAAGCTTGAGGTCATTGTGATTCCCGTGTCAGACGTCGAGCGCGCAAAGAACTTCTATGCGGGGCTCGGCTGGAGATTGGATGCAGACTATGCCTCCGGTGACGACTACCGCGTCATCCAGTTCACCCCGCCGGGGTCCGCTTGCTCGATCATCTTTGGCAAGAGCGTGACGGCGGCAGCGCCAGGCTCGGCACGGGGATTGTACCTGGTCGTCTCCAATCTCGATGCCGCTCGAACCCAGCTGCTTGGCTGCGGCGCCAAGGTGAGCGAAATATTTCACGATGCGGGCGGCGTCTTCACGGGACCGGACGAGCCCTTCCTCTTCGGCCGGCGTCGTGTGGATGGCCCCGATCCCGAGCATCGCAGCTACCGCTCCTTCGCCTCGTTCCGCGATCCCGACGGCAATGGCTGGCTGCTTCAGGAGGTCACGACGCGATTGCCCGGACGAATCGATACGGCCGGCACGACCTTCGCCTCGTCGGTCGAACTCGCCGCCGCACTTCGCCGGGCCGCGGCTGCACATGGAATCCATGAGCAGCGTAACGGTGCGACTGACGACAATTGGCCGGATTGGTACGCCGATTTCATGGTTCGCGAGCAAGCCGGCGAACCATTGCCGTCCTGATCTGCGAGGCTGCATCGCTCCCTGACATGCTCGCTGATGCGGCGTCGCTTGCGAAGTGACGTCGACACGAAAGCCCCATCTCGCAGATCGTGAGACCGCTCAGGCGGGATGCGTCGTCGCGCATGACACGCATTGCACTTGCGATGCCATCGAGCCTGCACCTTTCGCGATCGTTGCCGAGATGCCGTCGCGACGAATGCTCGCCCGCCTAACGCCGCAACGTCCCACTCGCGACTCGCAACGGCTAACGACGCCTAACAATCCATAACGAGCAAACGCGCGGCGCCTCCGTCACAGTATCCGTACAAACACGGGCCTGTTGAGTCCGAGCGGCCCACCGATCGAACGAAGCAAGGGAGAACGGCAATGAACGCACAATCGAGCGTCGACCTCATCAACCCGGACCGACGTCAACTCCTGAACACGGCCGCGATGGGCGTCGTTGCCGCAGGTATGGCCAGTCTTTTTCCCATTCATCCAGCGGCCGGAAGCCCGAGCAACGCAATTCGGCCGTTCCATGTCAACATTCCCGACGATGACCTTATCGACTTGCGCCAGCGGCTTGCGGGGACCCGTTGGCCAGACAGCGAGATCGTTACCGATCAGTCCCAGGGCGTGAAGCTCGCGACGATGCAGCAGCTCGTACGCTACTGGCAGACTGACTACGACTGGCGAAGGGTGGAGGCGCGGTTGAACGCACTACAGCAGTTCGTCACAGAGATCGACGGTGTCGACATCCATTTCATCCACGCTCCATCCAAACACGATAATGCACTGCCCATGATCGTGACGCACGGCTGGCCCGGCTCGATCATCGAACAGCTCAAGATCATCGATCGCTTGACGAACCCAACAGTCTACGGCGCGAGCGCGTCGGACGCGTTCGATCTCGTCATCCCGTCGATCCCCGGCTATGGCTTCTCGGGCAAGCCGATGACGATTGGCTGGGACCCGGTGCGGATCGCTCGCGCCTGGATCGTGCTGATGAAGCGCCTCGGTTACAGCCGCTTCGTGGCGCAGGGCGGTGACTGGGGCAATGCCATCACAGAGCAGATGGCGCTGCAGGCGCCACCGGAGCTGATCGGCATCCATACCAACATGCCTGCCACCGTACCCGCCGACATTGCCAAGGCATTGCAGCCCGGCGGCACGGCGCCCGTCGGTCTCTCGATCGAGGAGCAGAACGCCTACAACCAGCTCGATGATTTCTACAAGCATGGTCTCGGCTATGCCCTCGAGATGGCGAACCGGCCGCAGACGCTCTATGGCATTGTGGATTCGCCGGCTGGCCTTGCGTCGTGGATCCTCGATCACGATGCGCGCAGCGGCGAACTGATCGCGCGGGTATTCGACGGCAAGAGTGAAGGCCTGACCCGCGACGACATCCTCGACAACATCACGCTTTACTGGCTGACCAATACGGCGATTTCGTCGGCGCGGCTGTACTGGGAAAACAAGCTCGCTTTCTTTGAACCGAAGCACGTTTCTATCCCGGTGGCCGTCAGCGTCTTCCCCGACGAGATCTATGCCGCCCCGCGCAGCTGGACCGAGCGGGCCTATCCCAAGCTGATCCACTACAACCGGCTCAACAAGGGCGGCCATTTTGCGGCCTGGGAACAGCCCGAGCTGTTCTGTGCGGAAATGCGCACCGCGTTCCGTTCTTTGCGCCGGTCGACCTGAGAGATCGCGCGGCCTTCCTCCCCAACGTAACCAAAAAGGAGTGCATATCATGAATCGTCCCGAACGCAGCTTTGCGAGCGATCAGATCCGACTCGAGCGTCGCCTGCCGACCTACTGGCGCGTCACTTTCGACATACCCCCGGTGAACATCTTCGGCCCCAAGCAGCTTCCGTTGCTCAATAACGTGATCACCGCGATCGAGAATGATCCGGAGCTCAAGGTCGTGGTGTTCGACAGTGCCGTCGAGGGTTTTTTCATCACGCACTACGACTTCCTCGCGCCACTCGAAGATTCCCTGAGCATCCCGCCCGGACCGACTGGACTGCAGGCACTTCCCGACATGCTCGTGCGTCTCAGCCGCGCCTCAGCGGTCTCCATTGCTTCGATCCGCGGCCGCGCGACCGGGGTCGGCAGCGAACTGGCCCTCGCGAGCGACATGCGTTTCGCGAGCCGCGAAAAGGCCATCCTGTCGCAATGGGAGGTTGGCGCCGGCCTGGTACCCGGCGGCGGCCCGATGGCGAGATTGCCGCGTCTGATGGGCCGGGGACGCGCGCTCGAAGTGCTGCTCGGCGCCGACGATGTCCGTGGCGATCTGGCCGAGCGCTACGGCTACGTCAATCGGTCGCTGCCAGACGCCGAGCTCGATGGTTTCGTCGAGGCGCTCGCGATGCGCATCGCGTCGTTCGACAAAGAGGCTATTGCGGAGACGAAGCGTCTCGTCGACGTCGCAAGCCTGCCTGCCGACCTGGAGATTCGGCCCGAATGGGACGCGTTTCTGGCTTCGCTCGGCCGTCCCGCCAGTCAGAACAGGATCAAGGCGCTGATGGCGCGGGGTTTCCATCGGGCCGGCGACGTCGAAAACCGGCTCGGCTTCCACGTCGGCCAACTCGGCGACTGAGGAGGATCCGGCAACAAAAGCCACGGCGCGACCGTGAGCCGCGCCGGTTGCGAAAAACCGAGGAGAGGCAGCATGGCCTACAATATCACGATCAACGGAACTCTGCGCAGCGTCGATGTCGATGGCGATACGCCGCTGCTTTGGGTGTTGCGCGACGTGCTCGGCATGACCGGCACCAAGTTCGGCTGCGGCATGGCGCTGTGCGGTGCCTGCACCGTGCATCTCGACGGCTCTGCCGTCCGCTCCTGCATTACTACGATCGATAGCGTTGGTGATTCGAAGATCACTACGATCGAGGCGGTCGGCTCGACGGCCGCGGGCGCCAAGATACAAAAGGCATGGCTGCAACATGAGGTCGCGCAGTGCGGCTACTGCCAGTCCGGGCAAATCATGTCGGCCTCCGCTCTACTCGCCGGTAACGCTCATCCTACAGATGCAGACATCGACGATGCCATGAGCGGCAACATCTGCCGCTGCGGAACTTACGTCCGCATTCGCGAGGCAATCAAGCTTGCCGCGCAATCGCCGGCGAGGGAGGGCTGACCATGATTCACCATCGTATCGCGCCGACCGCATCATATGCCGACCTGTCGCGCCGCAATTTCCTCGTCAACAGCGCCATGGCCGGCGGCGGGCTGATCCTGAGCTTTAGCCTACCGTTCGGCGAAGGTAAGGCTGTTAGTGCCGAGAGCTTCGCGCCGAACGCCTTCATTCGTATCGGCACCGACGGACAGGTCGTGCTGACCATGCCTTATGTCGAGATGGGGCAGGGCACCTACACCTCGATCCCGATGCTGATCGCGGAGGAGTTGGAGGTCGCTCTGAAGCAGGTTCGTCTCGAGCACGCGCCGCCGAACGAAAAGCTCTATGCCAATCCGCTGCTGGGCGTGCAAGCGACCGGCAATTCGAATGCCATCCGTGGTGCCTGGAAGCCGCTTCGCGAAGCCGGCGCGACGGCGCGGATCATGCTGATCTCGGCGGCTGCCAAGCGCTGGGGCGTCGAAATTGCGTCGTGCCGAGCGGACGACGGCGAGGTGATTCACACGCCCAGCGGTCGGCACCTCCGTTATGGCGAGCTTGCCGCCGAGGCCGCGCAGATGCCGGTTCCGAAGGACGTCGTGCTGAAGCGGCCGGAGGAGTTCAAGCTGATCGGGACTCCGGCGAAACGGCTCGATGCTGCCGGGAAGGTGAACGGCACCGCGGTCTATGGCATCGATGTTCGCCCGCCCGGCGTGAAGATCGCAACGCTTGTCCAGTCGCCCGTGTTCGGCGGCCGGCTGAAGAGCGTGGACGACAGCGCAGCCAGGGCAATCAGAGGCGTGCGCCAGATCGTCCGACTCGACGATGCCGTCGCTGTCGTCGCGGATCACATGGGCGCCGCGAAAAAGGGCCTCGAGGCACTCAAGATCGAGTGGGACGAAGGTCTCCACGCCGTTCTGAGCACGCAGGACATCGCGCGCGAGCTGGAGCAGGCAACGCTGAAGGCGGGAGCAGTCGCCCAGAAGATTGGTGACGCCGAGAAGGCGATGGCGGACGCCGCGACGAGGGTCGAAGCGAGCTATCATTTGCCGTTCCTGGCGCACGCCACCATGGAGCCGATGAATTGCACGGTGCATTTCCGCGGCAGCGAATGCGAGATCTGGGTCGGCACCCAGGCGATCGCGCGTGTGCAGGCCATGGCGGCGAAAGCCGCCGGCCTGCCAGTCGAAAAAGTGGTCATTCACAATCACCTCATCGGCGGCGGCTTTGGCCGACGTCTCGAGGCCGATGGCGCGGTGCGGGCCGTCGAGATCGCCAAGCAGGTCGATGGTCCTGTGAAGGTGGTGTGGACGCGTGAGGAGGATATCCAGCACGACATGTATCGTCCGTACTGGGTCGATCACATCGCAGCCGGCCTCGACAAGGACGGCAAGCCGGTGGCGTGGGTCAATCGCTTCGCCGGTTCTTCGGTGATCGCCCGCTGGCTTCCGCCCGCCTTCAAGGACGGCCTCGATCCCGACACGACCGAAGGCGCGATCGACCTGGTCTATGAGCTGCCGAACTTCCACGTCGAGTATGTTCGCGTCGAACCGCCTGGCATCCCGACGGCGTTCTGGCGCAGCGTCGGTCCCTCGCACAACGTCTTCGTTACGGAGAGCTTCATCGATGAACTGGCGGCGGCGGCGAAGCAGGATGCGTTAGCCTATCGCCGTGCGCTGCTCGATCACAATCCGAGGGCGAAGGCCGTGCTCGATCTGGCGGCAGAAAAAGCCGAGTGGGGTGCTCCGCTGCCGAAAGGGCGCGGCCGCGGCATTGCCCTGCAACACGCATTCGGGAGCTATCTCGCCCAGATCGCCGAGGTTGAGGTCGCCAAGGACGGCTCTGTTCGTGTCCACCGTGTGGTCTGCGCGATGGATTGCGGCACTGTGGTCAATCCCGACACGGTGCAGGCGCAGATCCAGAGCGGTGTCATGTTCGGCGTGACCGCCGCGCTTTACGGCGAGATCACGCTCAAGAATGGCCGGGTCGAGCAGACCAATTTCGACACCTACCAGATTCTGCGAATGAACGAGGCGCCTGCCGTCGAGGTGCACGTCGTGAAGAGCGCCGAGCCACCCGGCGGAATGGGGGAGGCCGGCACATCGGGCATCGTCCCCGCGATCGGCAACGCGGTCTTTGCCGCTACCGGAAGACGGCTCCGCAGGATGCCGATCGACACCGGCGCACTCAAGGCGTGAACGGGAACGAACCGCCTAACCGGCAAGGAGAAGTGACATGATCCGCAAGGCTACAGCAGTTTGGCATGGGACCGGCCGCGACGGGAGCGGTCATTTGTCCAGCGAGTCCGGCGTACTCGCCGAGACGCCTTACTCGTTCAGGACACGTTTCGAGAACGAGAAGGGGACCAATCCCGAAGAGCTGATTGCGGCCGCTCATGCCGGTTGCTTTACCATGGCGCTGGCCTTCGGCCTGCAAGTTGCGGGCTTTAAGCCGACGGAGCTCTCGACTCAAGCCGCCGTCACGCTCGAACCTGAAGGCAAGGGGTTCCGCATCGGCAAGTCGGCCCTCACTCTTCGCGGCAGGGTGCCGAATCTCGACGACACCGAGTTTGCCCGCATTGCCAGCGAGGCCGAGAAGAATTGCCCGGTGTCGAAGGTTCTCAACGCAACGATCACGTTGGACGCGAAGCTCGTCTGGTCGACCTCAGAAGGATGATGCCATGACAGCCAAACATCAGCCCGATCAAGCCGACTTCAAGGCGATCCTGCCCGAACAGATCGACTGGGAGGCATTCCCGGCATTTCCACCGGGAGCGCGGCTGGCCGTGATGGTCGGCCATCCTTCCGAACCCGGACCCTATGTAGTCCGGGTGAAGGTGCCTGGCGATACCAAACTGATGCCGCACAAGCATCCGGAGGACCGCATCTACACGGTCATGTCCGGCGTCTTCTACATCGGGCTCGGCGAGTCCTTCGATGCCGACAAGATGAAGGCCTATCCGCCCGGCAGCGTCGTGGTGTTGCCCGGCGATACTTGGCATTTCCATTGGGCGAAGTCCGGCGAATACGTCACGCAGGTCTCAGCCATCGGCCCGCTCGGCCTCGAATATCACGACGCTCACGACGATCCGCGTCACCAGCACGCGTGAGTAGGCGCGCTCCGGCCAGCGCGTCCGGCGCGGAGCATGTGGAAGGACATGGAAGATGATCATCACCTGCGTTGAGTCCATTCCGCTGCGCATCCCGTTCAAGGCGGGATCTGTGTCCGATGCATCGGCATGGGGCGACAGCAACCTACCAGCCGCGGATTCGCTCCTCGTCCGTGTGACGACGGACCAGGGTGTGGTCGGCTGGGGGGAAGCCTTCGGCTTTCGCGCGGTCGCTTCCGCAAAGATCGCGATTGACCAACTGGTCGCGCCGCTTTGCGTCGGCCAGGACGCCACGCGGATCGCGCCGCTGATGCTGGACGTGCAGAAGAAGCTGCATGTCTTCGGACGCGGCGGTGCGCTGGCTTTCGCCATCTCAGCCCTCGATATCGCCCTTTGGGATATCGCGGGCAAGGCCGCCAATATGCCGCTGTGCCAGCTTCTGGGCGGCGGCGCGGCCGACCTGCCCTGCTATGCGAGTCTGGTCCGCTATTCCGATCCTCCTCTTGTCCGGACCAGCGTGCGGCAGGCGATCGAGGCCGGATTCGGCATGCTCAAGCTGCACGAGATCGAGCTCCCTGCGATCCGGGCGGCACGTGACGAATCCGGCCCCGGCGTCGAGCTGATGCTTGACGTCAACTGTCCCTGGACGCTGACGCAAGCGCGCGCCATCGCCGATGATCTCAAGACGATCAGTCCGAAGTGGCTCGAGGAGCCACTGTGGCCTCCGGAAAATGTTGCTGGCCTCGCCGAGTTGCGGAGCGCGACAGGAATCCCGATCGCGGCCGGCGAGAACGTCTACACGTTGATGGATTTCGAACGCCTGCTGGCGGCGGGCGCTGTGGATTTCGTTCAGCCGAGTCCGGCCAAGATGGGGGGCATCAGCGAGCTACGCAAAATCTTCCCGCTCGCGGCTGTCCACAACGCCGAGGTGATGCCGCACTCGTTCTACGACGGTCCCGGTCTGCTGGCCGCAATCCACGCGACCGCGGCGCTGGGGACCGCCGATTCGATGATCGAGTGGCGCCGGTTCGATCTCGAAGCCGCCATCTACGGCCGTGCGTTCAGCCCGAAGCACGGCAGGATCTCCGTGCCTCGGGGCGCAGGTCTTGGAATTGATCCTGATCCCGACGTCATCGGCAGATTTCGGTTGTCACTATGAGAGGGCGCTCTCGACGCAGTAGCGCTCGGAAATCACGAGCAACTGCCGGAATCGAGCCGGAGAATGCCGGGTCCGCGTCTGCGTTGTTCAGCATGATGTGCCAGCTCGGCGGCGCCATCGGGATTGCCGTACTGCAGACGTTGCTGACCAAGCGCGAGCAATATCACTCCAATGTGCTCTCGCCGTCGGTGTCGGTGATGGAGCAGGCGACCCGCACCCGGCTGGATCAGCTCACGGAATATTTCATCAGCCATGGCGCGATCGACCGCATCGACGCCGCGCACCGCGCCTACGTCGCGATCGGAAAGGTCATCCAGAAGCAGGCCTTCATCCTGGCCTTTAGCGACACCTTTTACGCGCTGGGCGTGGCACTGATCGTCGCGCTGGCGGCTGGCCTGATGCTCAAGAGGCCCGATCACCTCGATGCAGACGGGGCGCACTATTGGTTTGCAAAGAACTAAGGGAGAATGAGCATGAAGCCCTACATGAATCTCCACGGGTCTGCACCCGAGACTATCAAAGCGCTGCGCGTGCCCGCAAAGCCGACCGCGACGACTGATTCAATCGCCATCTCGATGCGGTCGATGGGAATAGGTGGCTGGTTCGTCGTCGCCGTGCTCCTCACACTATTCGTCGGTACTGTCTTCGTTTGCTATCTGGGTTGGACGAGCGCAGCCGGAGCTGATGTTCCTGCGTCGGGATATATTGCACTGGTAATCGGCGTGACTTGTTCTCTTGCTGTCGGCTTCGGCCTGATGGCGCTGGTCTTTTACAGCAGTCGCGCCGGGTACGACGAGCCCGCACGGCTCGTGCAGAAGGACGACGCTCCCTCGGACAGGAGTATGCCGCGATGATGTCAGCTCAACCGAAGGAGCGTGCGGCGAAATCAAGGGCGATGGCTTCGACATTCACCTCCTTCGCATTCGTTCGACGCCTGACAATGCGTTGCGGCTCAGTCGGCTTCGACTGGACATCCGCAGATTACACTCGTCGCTTTCCGCGCGATCTCCCTCAGCTCGGGCAGGCGAGCGCCAGCACGGGCGCGGATGGCGATGGTATGCATCGTGGCGGACGCGAGAACCGCAAGCGCCGCTGGATCGGCATCCTGCTTCAGTTCGCCCCTCTCGCGTGCTGTCCGGAGGCGGGCTTCAAAGTCGGCATCGAGCATGCGGAGCCCGCCGGCAACACTCTTCCGAATCTCTGCATCTTCGACCGCCTCGGCTACCGCTGTCCCGATCACAAAGCAGCCGCGCGCGGAGCCTTTGCGCGAAAAATAGAAGGACATCGCCGCCTCATAAGCAAGCATCAGCGCTTCGGCCAACGGACGGTCCCCCGCGAGGGCCTCGCGCGTCGCAGCCTGGGTCATCTCCCAATAGCGTGCGAGAGCCTCGAGATAGAGCGCGTGCTTGTTGCCGAATGCCGCGTAGAGGCTCGGCGGGCTCATTCCTGTTGCGGCCGCGATCTTGTCCAGCGGGGTGCCGGAATAGCCGGTCCTCCAGAAGGTCTCCGTCGCCTGCTTGAGGGCTGCCTCTGCATCATAGGCGCGCGGCCGCCCGCGAGCGGCCGCTGCTGTTTCGCTCTTTCGTCGGGGCATGTCAAAATCTCGGTCGTTGCGTGCTGACGTTATATTTATAGCAATCGTTATAAAAAACAACCCGGAGCCCCTTGATTACCGCGCCGGGGTGCAATAATTATAACGACCGTTATGAAATATGATTGAGGTGAGGGCTTTCCATGCGGTTAGATCTTTTGCCAGTCGCCGGCTCGAAGGGCGACCGCAAAGAGTTTCACGAGGCCGCGGCCGAGGCGAGATTCGATCGAACCGTTGACGATCCGCCGCCCGAGCGCGCTGTCGCGCTACCCCGAAGGAGCCTGTTGGAGCGGATGCGCCGACCCCTGATGCTCGTGCTGCCTGTCGTGGTGGCCTTGCTCGGAGCTGCCGTGTATCTCGTGCAAGAACCTTACGTCTCGACCGACAACGCGTTCGTTCGGGCCGCGAAAGTGACCGTCAACGCCCGAGTTTCCGGCCAAGCGGTTGAGATCGCCGTGCACGATAACGAGGGTGTCCGGCAGGGCCAGGTCCTGTTCCGGATCGACCCGGAGCCCTACCAGATCGCAGTCGACCAGGCGGAGGCGCGGCTCGGAAGCGCGCGCCTCCAGATTGAGGGGCTCAAGGCGACCTACCGCCAGCAACAGGCCGAGCTGCAGTCGGCGAGGGATTCAGCCGACTTCGACGAGCGCGAGTACGACCGCAAGAAGATGCTGGTCGCCTCCGATTTTACCCCGCGTGCGGTCTTCGAGCGAGCCGAGACGAATCTCAAAGTCTCGCGCCAGCGTATTTCGTCGATTGAGCAGCAGATCGCCAGCACGGTCGTGGCGCTGGACGGCGATCCGGACATCGACGTCAATCGCCATCCGACGGTTCGTGCGGCCAAGGCACAGCTCGACCGTGCCCGGCTCGATCTTTCCTATGCGACGGTGACGGCGCCCGACGACGGTGTCGTCACCAGGGTCGACGATTTGCAGATCGGCGGTTTCGTCAATGCGGGAACGCCCGTGTTTTCACTGCTGTCGAGCCGTCACGTTTGGATCGAAGCGAATTTTCGCGAGACAGGGCTGACCCATATGCGTCCGGGTCAGGAGGCGACGATCGATGTCGACGCGTATCCCGATCGCAAATTCAGGGCGCACATCGTCAGCATGAGTCCCGGCACCGGATCAGATTTCTCGGTGCTGCCGCCCGAGAACGCGACCGGAAATTGGGTCAAGGTCGTCCAGCGTTTGCCGGTGCGTCTCGAGCTCGATGACGTTGATGCGAGCAGGCCATTGTTTTCGGGCATCAGTGTCACCGCGCGGGTCGATACCGGCTATCGCGGCAGCTTGCGCCATCTACTGCAGCCGACCTACGCAGCGGGGCTAAGATGAGTGCCGTCGTCCCATCGACGGCTGCTGCGGCTGGCGATCGCGCCATCACGCTCGCGGCTCTCATGGCGACCTACATGCAGGCCGTCAACATCTCGCTGCCCAATGCGGCGCTACCGCATATCCAGGGAACGCTCTCGATGGCCAATGACGAGGTCGGGTGGGCGTTTTCCTCCTATATCGCGGCAAGCGCCGTAGCCATGTCGGTCACGAGCTGGCTTGCGGGACGCTATGGACGGAAATCGGTTTACCAATTCTCCCTCGTCATCTTCGCGCTAGGTCTTGTGCTGGATACGCTGGCGACGACGTCCGTGCAGTTCGTGCTCGCCCGGATCGTCCAGGGAGTTGCAAGCGGCCCGCTTGCGCCGCTTTCGCTGGCGATCCTGCTCGAGGTGCAGCCACCCACGCGGCATGCCCGCCTGAGCCTGGCGTGGACGGTGTGCTCCCTGCTCGGCATCAGCAGCGGAGCGAGTATCGGCGGCTGGTTCAGTGAATATCTTGGCTGGCGTTCGATCTTCTATCTCAGCCTGCCGATGACGGCATTCATATTTCTCGCGATGGCGTTCTGGCTTAGCGAGAAGAGGGCGGAGCGTAGGCAACCCTTCGACTTTTTCGGGCTGGCGACCTTTTCGCTCGGCATGATCGGCCTGCAAGTGCTGCTCGACCGCGGCGAGCGCCTGGAATGGTTCGACTCCATGGAAATCTGGATCGAGGCGGTCGTCTCCGTTCTTGGATTCTATCTGTTCGTCGTGCACGTCATGACGACTAAGGAGCATTTTCTCCGCACGGCGCTGTTCAGGGACCGCAATCTCGTCCTCTCAACGATGATCTCCTTTGCCGTGGGCCTAGTCCTGCTGCCGACCCTGGCGTTGACCTCGCCGATGCTGGAGGAGTTGCTCAATTACCCTGTCGACACCACGGGCTACATGACGATCCCGCGGGGTGTTGCGCTCGTGGGAGGGGTGCTGTTGACGAGCCTAGTTCCGGCGCATGTCGACTACCGCCCGTTCCTGGTTGGCGGAATGGCACTGGTGGTCTACGCCAATTGGCTGATGCTCGGATATTCACCAGCGATGGATTGGCGCGCGGTGGCCGAGGCCGGCTTCCTCCAAGGTGTGGGGCTCGGCATGGTGATTCCGGCGCTCGCCAAAGCCGCGTTCAGTACGCTCGATCCGAAGCTCCGTCCAGAAGGCAGTGCGCTCATCAACCTGTCGCGGCTCTATGGCAGCACGATTGGCATCGCCGTGGTGCAGATCTTCTTCTACGGCAACACCCAGGCCATGCATGTCGCGCTCGCTAAGAACCTCATGCCTTACCGGACCGCCGCGCATGTCGCCGGATCGATCGCCAAGCCCGGCCTTGCAGCGCTCAACGGCATGGTTACCCACCAGGCGGCTGTCGTCGCGGTCATCGGTCAGTTCAAGATTCTAATGTTCGCCATGCTCGTCGTGAGCCCGCTCGTGCTTTTTCTGCGGAAACCGCGCCCGGCAGGTTGAGGGCCGTGGAATGGTGAGATGACACCGCATCGAACAGCCTCAGTCTGTCGCACTCGGCGGACGCCGCATCTGCGGCGGCCGAGCCTAAACAAGGAAGCAGGAACATGACGACATCCAATGCGCTCCGCTACACGAGGATTTCCACCCACGAATCCGGGACAATTCCCGCTGCGGGATTTGGCACACTCATTCCGGATCAGAACGCAACGAAACAGGCCACCAGGGCAGCACTGGAAGCGGGATTTCGACATCTGGATTGCGCGGAACGCTACCGCAATGAGGCAGCGGTAGGCGAAGCCATCCAGGACGCCTTCGAGGCGGGAACGCTTCGGCGAGAGGATCTGTTCGTGACCACGAAGCTCTGGAACACAAATCACCGTCCCGAGCGCGTCAAGCCGGCCTTCGACGCGAGCCGCCGCCGGCTGCAACTTGATACGATCGATTGCTACATCGTCCATACACCGTTTGCCTTTCAACCCGGCGACGAACAGGATCCAAGGGACGATCGCGGCCGGGTAATCTATGACAGAGGCGTGACGTTGCTGGAGACATGGCGTGCACTGGAGCGCCTCGTCGACGATGGTCTCTGCAAGTCGATCGGTCTATCGGACATCACACTGGAGAAGCTGCGCGAGATCGTTGCGGTCGCACGGATCAGGCCTGCCATGGTGCAGGTCGAATCGCATCCATATCTCCCCGAATGGGACCTGCTCGAGTTCTGCCGCGAGCATGGGATCGTGCTGCAAGCGTTCGCGGCGCTTGGACACGCCATGGAGCCAAGCGTGCTGGCCGACCCGGTGATTACAGCCATCGCGCAGCGTGTGCACAAGACACCGGCTCAAGTGGCCCTGGCCTGGGCCGTCCAGCGCGGCACCGCTTTCCTGACCACATCGACCAAACCTCAGCGTATCCAGGAGAGCTTTGACATTTCGGCCCTTCCTGAAGACGCCATGGAGGAGATTCGGAACCGCATCACCACAAGCGTCCGGTTCAATGCCGTGGTCGAGACCGGTGTGCCGGGGTTCATTCCCAGGGCACGATGAGCTGGATGAACTGTAGCATTCAGAGACGAAGGCGTTCCGGACAGGCCTGATGTTATCCGTAGTCACCGCGCAAACCGTAGCTTCGGAACAGGGAGACGGAGGCACGTACTGGAGAACTTAACCCGCAAAGCGCAAGTGGCTCGACGTCGGGTGCTAAAAATGACGAAAAAACAATCGGTTAGATCTCAACCTGAACCGAATGTCGGTATCGGTGGTTGCGCCTCCCGGATTTGAACTTACCCGGCGTCATCGCCTATCGCTGAGGGGTTGCTAGAGAACGGGTGCCGTGGCTGCTAAATCTGCGCCCGTCTCCGAGCCCACTTCATTTGGAAACAACCGCCAACCTATTGATGTTGCTGAGGCACAATTCTGTGCTTTTTTCCAAACGCGCGTTGAAATCGTTGAATAATCAAGCAGGTTTTGATTCCGCCATTCGGAGGTTCGATCCCTCCCGCCCCAGCCAGGCAGCCTCTAACCCCTTGAAATAATGCAATTCGCCGGATTTGGCTGGGGAATTGTCTCGCGACTGTATCACGCGCCTGTACCACAGGAGTATCTACGTGCGCGTGGTCCAACATGTCTTCAGGCGTGGCGCGGTTTACTGATGGCGTCGGCGGCTTCTCAAGAAAACCGGGGAGAGAACTTGCGCTGATTGCGATTAGCCTAAGAACGCGGGACCTTTCCGAGGCGCGCAGCATCGCAGCTCATTTGGCCGTAGCGAGTGATGGCATCTTGTGCCGGCAGGAGGGTGATCCTTTGTCGGATGTCCGACAATGTCGTCGGCAAGCCGACACCAATGAAGGGAAGCACAGGCGCGCGGTCCGGCCGCCGGCCTGTTGCGGAGCTGGAAGGTGGCGCAGACCTTGGTCGAGATCTGGTCGAGCGTGGCCAGCGAGACCCGCGCCACCGTCGATGCGGCGCGGGCAATTGTTCCTGAGATCGCGGTTGCCTGTTATGGCGCAAAATGGACCACTCTTCATTGGCTTCGCCCGGTGCTAGTTAGCTCAAGCTTGCCCATGATGGATTGGAACGAAAATTCAAGTGTTTCAATTGTTGCTGGGCTGCGTGTGCACGACGTGTGCACCGGGAGATCAAGAAAAATCCCATTGGTGCCAATGTGAGCGGGTCTTGTGAGGGGCGTGCCCGGTGTTGGCTTAGCGCACCAAAAGAAGCAGATGCGAACTCGGTAAGGTGCTCGCGGTAGCAAACAGCCGTCGGACCTCAATGCGAATAATGAGTCCACGTTGAGCGCTGGCGAGCACGCTCGCCGACTGTCAATTCGACGATCTATACGGCGTCGGCTGGCACAAAACAGCTGATGATGATCATGCCGCGGTGATGTACGTACCACACCACGGCCTGACCGACCGGATTGCCGCGATTGCGGATGACGGCTCGCTCGGGCACAACCATCCACTGTCCTTCAATTGGAACCCAGTAGGCGCCCTCGCGATAATCATAGTCAGTGCGATGACCGTCCGACATGTCGCAGCACGGCACGCCGTTCGGCGCCGTGACCGCCTTGAACCACGAGCGGATGTCAGGCGAGACGTTGTCGTATTGTCCGCTATCGAAAGCGAGCGCCGAGCTAGTCAGCGTAGCGACGAACGCCAGCAGAGTGAGCTGCGCGAGCCATCGCATCCGATCCTCCGCCACATGCTGGTGTTCTTGCCCACTATCGGCGAACACGATTCGACGTTGTCGCGATTAAGCCTGAGCTCCGCCGTGGTTGCACGCTCAAAAATTGAGCGTTCGTGGCACTGGTAATGATGCAGCGCAAAATCGGCGTTTGGTTCGGCTTTGCAAATGGCAACGTCTCCACGACAGCAATCCTTCCGATTGGGAGCGTTGCTTCATTAAAAGATGCACTCTTATGAATTGCGCCGGCTTGCGTTCGTCGCAATCGCCGCCGCTGCGGTCCGGTTCTCCACGCCGAGCTTGGCGTAGATCTGCTCCAGATGCTTGTCGACGGTGCGCGGGCTCAACCCCAGGATCTGCGCGATGTCGCGGTTGGTCTTGCCCTTGCTAAGCCAGGCCAGCACCTCGCCCTCGCGCGTGGTGAGGCCGAGTTCGCTGGTAAATTCCGGCGGCAGCGCCGTGCCGGCTTCCTTGGACAGCCGAAGCAGAAACTCGTTCGGCGCGGTTTCGCCCATGTAGTAGATGCGGAGCTGCGGATTGTCGGGTAGGGACGCTGCCTGCGACTTCGCGCTGCCTCTGCCCTTCGCCTGCTCCAGCCATTGCAGCAGCGATGGCGGCAGCACGAAGTCATCGGCCTGCGCGCCGTGATGATCGGCCAGCAGCTTCTGTGCCTGCGGTGTTGCCCAAAGGATGTGGCCCTGGCGGTTGACCGCGAACAGGAAGCGGCCGGAGACGTCCAGCGCGGCCCGGGCGCTCTGGGTCAGCCGCGCATTGCCGAGATGGACGCGGATGCGCGCCAGCATCTCCTCGATCACGATCGGCTTGGTCACGTAATCGACGCCGCCGGCCTCCAGCCCGCGCACGATGTGCTCGGTTTCGGCCAGGCCCGTCATGAAGATGACAGGGACATTGGCAAGTTCCGCGTCGCGCTTGAGCCGCCGGCAGGTCTCGAAACCGTCGAGACCAGGCATCACGGCGTCGAGCAGCACGATGTCGGGCGTGATCTGGTCGACGATGCGCATCGCGCTGGCGCCGTCGAGCGCCACCATCACAGTCATTCCGGCGCCGTCGAGCGCGTCGGTCAGCAGCCTCAAGGTCTCCGGCGAGTCGTCGACAACGAGCGCGACGTCGCGCTTTTTCGGCTCAATGCTCATAAGCATGCAGTGTTTTCAATGTTGTCATGTACTGATCAAGGTCGAAGCGATCGACCAGCGATCGAATTTCGGCGACGAAATCTGCATGTTCAGGATGCTCGCTGCCGATCTCGTCGAGCTTGAGCTGGATGGCTTTGACGTAGCCGATCTGGCCGAGCCCGATCAGCGCCTCGATGTGCCTGACCGGCGGCCGCGAGCCGCTCTCCGGCCGCCACAGCGGCACGACCGTCTCCTCCGAGCCGTACTGCCATTCGACCTTGAGCAATTGTCTGATGGTCTCCAGCAATCGCGGAATGTCGATCGGCTTCATGAGATAGCCGTCATGGAATGGCTGTGCGAGCGGTGCGCCATGCGCCTCCAGCGCGCTTGCCGACACCATCAGGATGCGAGCCTGGTGGTGGCCTGTTGCGCGCAGCTGTTCCGCCACCGTCCAGCCGTCCATGCCAGGCATGGAGATGTCGAGCAGGAATAGATCGGGCCGGCAATGCTGCGCCAATGCAAGACAGCCGGGGCCGTCGGCGGCGCTCAGCAGGATGAAACCGAGCGGCGTCAGCACCTCGCGCAGGAGATCGCGATGAACAGGGTCGTCGTCGGTGATGAGGATGGTCTTGCGTGCGCCATGATAGCCCGAGACCGGCGCCTCCACCGGCGCGGTGCGCCGGGGATTGGTGACCTCCGACAGCAGCAGCTTCACCTTGAATGTGCTGCCGCGGCCGACGGTGCTGGTGACCTTGATGTCGCCGCCCATCACGCCGGCGAGCAACCGGCTGATGGTGAGGCCCAGCCCTGTGCCCGTCTGCGGCTGCGAGACCCCGAGCGCGCCGCGCTCGAACGGCGCAAAGATGCGTTCGAGATCGTCGCTCTGGATACCGGGTCCGGTGTCGATCACCTCGAACTCGGCGACCGGGCTGCGGTAATGCACGACGAACTGGACGCTGCCGGTCTGGGTGAATTTGATGGCGTTGGAGAGCAGGTTGATCAGCACCTGACGCAGCCGCTTCTCGTCGGCATAGACGACGCTCGGTAATGTTGCCGGCCGCCTGAAGACAAAATCGATGCCCTTGGCGCCGGCCTGGAGGCGGAACATGCCGACCAGCTGATCGAGGAATTCGCTCAGGCGGACTTCGTCGCGGGAGAGATAGAGCCTGCCCGCCTCGATCTTGGAAATGTCCAGAATGCCGTCGATCAGGCCGGAGAGATGGTCGGCGCTGCGGCGGACGACACGAACCTGGTCGCGCGGCTTGGTGTTCAGCGTCGCATCCTGCTCCAGAAGTTGCGCATAACCGCTGATCGCGTTCAGCGGCGAGCGCAGCTCGTGGCTCAGTCCCACCACATAGCGGCTCTTGGCGAGGTTGGCGGATTCGGCGACCTCCTTGGCGCGCTGCAGCTCGGCGTCGGTTCGCTTGTGCGCGTCGATTTCCTGGATAAGGAGCGCAGTCTGCCGCCGCGTCTCGGCCTCCGCTGCTCGGCGGCTCTGCTGTGCCAGCACGAACAGCCAGGCGACCACGCCGATGATGATGCTGAGCGAAAAGAACACCTTCCACAGCACGTTGGAGACCAGCGCGTTCTCGCCGTGCACGCTTGCTGATGTTTGCAGGTAGATTAGCCCAAGCACCAGCGCCACGAGGCCTGCGGAAACCACGAACACGCCGATGTAGTGGCCGAACTGCGAGTTGATGCGCTGATAGATCGGCTGCGGCAGGATCTTTCCGAGTGCCTCGGAGAACTGCACCTGCGCCCGTCCATGGGGCTTGCATAGATCGTGGCAGCGGGCGTCGAGCGAGCAGCACAGCGAGCAGATCGGGCCGGCATAGGCCGGGCAGGAGGTGGTGTCCTCGGGCTCAAAGCTGTGCTCGCAGATACAGCACTGGATTGCCTCGATATTGGCCCAGCTCCGCTTCGGCTTGCGGGCAATGTAGAATTTTCCGTCCGTGAGCCAGGCGATCATGGGCGCGGTGACGAAGGCCACGGTCAGCGCGACGAAGGCGGCGAGCGCCTTCATGGTCGGGCCGAACAGGCCGTAGAATGCCGCGATCGAGACGATGATCGCGAGCGTCATCGCGCCGACGCCGACCGGATTGATGTCGTAGAGATGCGCCCGCTTGAACTCCATCTGCGGCGGACGCAGGCCCAGCGGCTTGTTGATCACGAGGTCGGAGACCAGCGCGCCGACCCAGGCGATGGCGACGTTGGAGTAGAGCGCGAGCGTCTGCTCCAGGGCCTTGTAGACGCCGATCTCCATCAGCAGCAGCGCCACCATCACGTTGAACACCAGCCAGACCACGCGTCCGGGATGGCTGTGGGTCAGGCGCGAGAAGAAATTCGACCAGGCGATTGAGCCGGCATAGGCATTGGTGACGTTGATCTTGATCTGCGACAGCACCACGAAGAAGCCGGTCAGTGCCAGTGCAAGATCCGGATCCGACAGCACGTAGCGAAACGCCACGAGATACATATGCGCAGGCTCGGCGGCTTCCTCGGGCGGCACGCCGTGGCTCAGCGCAAAGAAGGCGAGAAACGAACCCGCCAGAAGCTTCACCGCACCGAGCACGATCCAGCCTGGTCCTGCGGACATCAGCGCGATCCACCACGAGGCCTTGGAGGTGCGGCGGTCGCGCGGCAGAAATCGCAGGAAGTCGACCTGCTCGCCGATCTGCGCGACCAGCGAGAATACGACGGAGGATGCGACGCCGAACAGCAACAGATCGAAATGGCCGCCGGAATCGCCGTGCTCGCCGGCGAATTTGTGCCATTCCGTGAAAGAGTGCGGGCTCGCCCATGCGATCGCGGCAAAGGGCAGGATGTGCAGGATGATCCAGAGCGGCTGGGTCCAGAGCTGGAAGCGGCTGATCAGCGTGATGCCGTAGGTCACCAGCGGGATGATCGCGATCGCGCTGATGAGATAGCCGATCGGGCGAGGGATACCGAGACACATCTCCAGCGCGGTCGCCAGGATCACGGCCTCGATGGCAAAGAAGATGAAGGTGAAGGAGGCGTAGATCAGCGAGGTGACGGTCGAGCCGATATAGCCGAAGCCGGCTCCGCGCGTGAGCAGGTCAATGTCGATGCCGCATTTGGCTGCGTAGTAGGCAATCGGAACGCCGCAGCAGAAGATGATGGCGGAGACGACGAGAATTGCAGATGCCGCGTTGGTCACGCCGTAGTTGAGGGTGATGGTGCCGCCGATCGCCTCCAGCACCAGGAAGGAGATTGCGCCGATGGCGGTGTTGGCGACGCGCGCGGCGGACCAGCGTCGCGCGCTCTTGGCGGTGAAGCGCAGCGCGTAGTCTTCCAGCGTCTGGTTGGCGACCCATTGATTGTACTGGCGCCTGACGCGGTCTATTCGCTGCCGCCCTGCCACGCTTTACCCCACTCCCGATACGGACCCGGAGCCCTCGCAAATCCCGTACCAAAAGCCTACGTCGGTATTTTGCGGTGCAGTATACGCGATCTTGCGTATGCTTGCGGTGCACAAATTCGAGCCATCCTCACGACACCAATCGCGTGTCCTCGAACAAACAGTGGGGTGCTCATGTCAGACGAAACCAACAAGGGCTTGTTGTCGCCGCTCCGGCGCAAACTATTGGTGGGAATGGCGGCCGTCCCGGCCATCACGATGCTGCCGCGGGCGTCGTTTGCGCAGGCCCCGGCGACTTCGGCGGTCAACACCACCGGCCTTGCCGTCACCGACACAGAGGTGACGGTCGGCATCCTGCATTCTGCGACCGGTACCATGGCCATCTCCGAAACCGGCTCGATCGAGGCCGAAAAGCTCGCCATCGAGCAGATCAACGCCGCCGGCGGCGTGCTCGGTCGCAAGATCAAGTTCATCCAGGAAGATGGCGCCAGCGACTGGCCCACCTTCGCGGAGAAGGCGAAGAAGCTGCTCGTGAACGACAAGGTTGCGGCGATCATGGGGTGCTGGACCTCGGCCTCGCGCAAGGCGGTGCTGCCTGTGGTCGAGCAGTACAACGGCATGCTCTACTACCCGACCTTCTACGAAGGTCTCGAGCAGTCCAAGAACGTGATCTACACCGGCCAGGAAGCTACCCAGCAGATCCTCGCCGGCCTGAACTGGATCGCCAAGGAGAAGGGCGCCAAAACCTTCTTCTTCATCGGGTCCGACTACATCTGGCCGCGCACCTCGAACAAGATTGCGCGCAAGCATGTCGAGAACGTGCTGAAGGGCAAGGTGGTCGGCGAGGAGTATTATCCGCTCGGCAACACCCAGTTCAACTCGGTCATCAACAAGATCAAGCTGACCAAGCCCGACGTGATCTTCACCGACGTCGTCGGCGGCTCCAACGTCGCCTTCTACAAGCAGCTCAAGGCCGCCGGTATCGACCTCGCCAAGCAGCCGCTGCTGACCATCTCGGTGACCGAGGACGAAATCGACGGCATCGGCGGCGAGAACATCGCGGGCGCCTATGCCTGCATGAAGTACTTCCAGTCGCTCGACAACCCGAACAACAAGGCCTTCGTGCCCGCGTTCAAGAAGATGTGGGGCGAAAAGACCGTGATCGGAGACGTCACCCAGGCTGCTTATCTCGGTCCGTGGCTGTGGAAGTTGACGGTCGAGAAGGCCGGCTCCTTCGACGTCGATAAAATCGCGGCGGCTTCCCCCGGCGTCGAGTTCAAGGGCGCGCCGGAAGGCTATGTGCGCATCCACGAGAACCATCACCTCTGGTCGAAGACCCGCGTCGGCCGCGCCAAGCTCGATGGCCAGTTCGAGCTGATCTACGAGACCGCCGATCTCGTCGAGCCGGATCCGTTCCCGAAGGGCTACCAGTAAGTCGCGGCATTCGTCGCAGCCTCCCTCGAGCTCAAGCTGCTCCCTGGCGTGGATTGCAAGTCCATGCCCACGACCCCCGCGTCGCGCACTCGCGCGCGACGCGGGGCCCTATTCCCTGACGGAGGACATCGATGTTCGGCGACTACTCGCTTGGTGATCTTGGCTCCATCTTCGTCATGCAGGGTTTTGCAGGACTGATCCTGTTCTCTGTCTACGTGCTGATGGCGCTCGGTCTCGCGATCATCTTCGGCCAGATGGGCGTCATCAATATGGCCCACGGCGAGTTCATGATCCTTGGGGCCTACGTCACCTGGATGACCTCCAATCTGTTCCAGACCTATATGCCTGGTCTGTTCGGCGGCTACTTCTTCCTGGCCATGATCCTCGCCTTCCTCGCCTCGGGTGCGCTGGGGATGCTGGTGGAATGGGTGCTGATACGACATCTCTACAAGCGTCCGCTCGACACGCTGCTCGCAACCTGGGGTCTCAGCCTGATGTTGCAGCAGGCCTATCGCTCCGTGTTCGGCGCGCGCGAGGTCGGCGTCGAGCTGCCGCAATGGATGCTCGGCTCGCTGCAGGTGACCAGCAGCATCGAAGTGCCGATCAACGGCGTCTTCGTGATGTGCCTGACGGTGCTGATCACCATCGGCGTTGCCTATGTGATGTTCAAATCGCGCTGGGGCCGCCAGGTGCGCGCCGTGGTGCAGAACCGCATCATGGCCGGCGCAGTCGGCATCAACACCGAAAAGGTCGATCGCTACACGTTCGGTCTCGGCTGCGGCATCGCCGGCGTCGCGGGCAGCGCCTTCACCATGATCGGTTCGACCGGACCGACCTCGGGCCAGCTCTACATCGTCGACACGTTCCTGGTGGTCGTGTTCGGCGGCGCTGCAAGCCTGCTCGGCACCATCGCCTCGGCCTTCTCGATCTCGCAGACGCAATCCACCCTCGAGTTCTTCATGTCGGGCTCGATGGCCAAGGTGCTGACGCTGCTCGCCGTTGTCGGAATCCTGATGCTGCGGCCGCAGGGGCTGTTCGCCCTCAAGGTCCGCAAGTGAGAATGTGAGGCTGATGCAATGACCGACAACAGGTTCTTCAATCGATCGGAGCTCATCGGGATCCTGGTGCTCGCGGTATTCCTGGTGGTGGTGCTGCCGCTCACGCTCGATGTCTTCAGGCTCAACCTGGTCGCAAAATATTTGACCTATGCCTTCGTCGCGTT
Source organism: Bradyrhizobium sp. Ghvi (assembly GCF_900115265.1). Classification (GTDB taxonomy): domain Bacteria; phylum Pseudomonadota; class Alphaproteobacteria; order Rhizobiales; family Xanthobacteraceae; genus Bradyrhizobium. The sequence goes on from NZ_FOVU01000005.1 coordinate 164,375, forward strand.
GGGGCTGGTGATCTGCTGGGGTTATGGCGGCATTCTCAGCCTTGGTCAGGGCGTATTCTTCGGCCTCGGCGGCTATTGCATGGCGATGTTTCTCAAGCTCGAAGCATCGAGCGTGGAGAACACCAAGATCCAGTCGACGCCCGGCATCCCCGACTTCATGGACTGGAATCAGCTCACCGCGCTGCCGTTCTTCTGGAAGCCGTTTCACAGCCTCACTTTCACTATTGCCGCCATCGTTTTGGTCCCGGGCATCTTTGCGCTGATCATCGGCACCGCAATGTTCAAGCGCCGCGTCGGCGGCACCTACTTCGCCATCATTACCCAGGCGGTTGCGGCGATCCTCACCATCCTGATCGTGGGCCAACAGGGCTACACCGGCGGCATCAACGGCATGACAGATTTGCGCACGCTGAAGGGGTGGGACATCAGGCCCGATCACGCCAAGATCATGCTGTATTTCTTCGAGGTCGGTTGCCTGTTCGTCTGCATCATGATCGCGCAATTCGTCCGGCACGCCAAGCTCGGACGCATCCTGGTGGCGATGCGCGAGAAGGAGGACCGGGTCCGCTTCTCCGGATACAGTGTCGCGAACTTCAAGATCTTCGCCTTCTCCATCGCCGCAATGTTCGCCGCGATCGGCGGCGCCATGTTCGCCCTCAACGTCGGCTTCATGTCGCCGTCCTTTGTGGGCATCGTGCCGTCGATCGAAATGGTGATCTACACCGCGGTTGGCGGTAGGCTGTCGATCCTTGGTGCGATCTACGGCACGCTGCTGGTCAATTTCGCCAAGACCAGTCTTTCAGAGACGTTTCCCGAATTGTGGCTGTTCGGTCTCGGCGGCCTGTTCATCGCCGTGGTGCTCGCCTTCCCGAACGGCCTTGCCGGGATCTGGAGCGACTATGTGCAGCCGCGCATCGATCGCCTGATCGCCTCGCGTAAACGCAAACCAGACGGCTGGACCGACAGCTCGGTCGCCGACGGCGCTCCGGCGGAGTGAGGAGACATCATGCTCATAGGACACCAGCCCAAGGAATTCCTGCTCGCGGTCGAGGCTCTCACCGTGTCGTTCGACGGCTTCAAGGCGGTCAATGATCTCTCCTTCTATGTCGACGAGAACGAGATTCGCGTCATCATCGGTCCCAATGGGGCCGGCAAGACCACAGTGCTCGACCTGATCTGCGGCAAGACCAAAGCGACGTCGGGGTCCATCCAGTTCCGCGGGAAGGAGCTGACGCGGATGAAGGAGAACGAGATCGTCAAGGCCGGCGTCGGTCGCAAGTTCCAGAACCCCTCGATCTACGACGATCTCACCGTGTTCGAGAATCTGGAGATCTCCTATCCCCGTGGACGCTCGGTGTTCGGCGCGTTGACCTTCACCCGCGATGCCGCCGTGCGGGATCGGGTGCATGAGGTGGCGGAGATGATCTTTCTGAAGGACAAGCTGAACATGAGCGCCGATCTGCTCAGCCACGGCCAGAAGCAATGGCTCGAGATCGGCATGCTGCTGATCCAGGATCCGGACCTGCTGATGCTGGACGAGCCGGTCGCCGGCATGAGCGTCTCCGAGCGCGCCAAGACGGCCGAGTTGCTCAATCGCATCATCAAGAACCGATCGGTGCTGGTGATCGAGCACGACATGAAATTCGTCGAGGACATCGCGCACAAGGTCACCGTGCTGCATCAGGGGCAGATCCTCTCGGAGGGGACCATGGAGAAGGTGCAGAACGATCCCAAGGTTATTGAAGTTTATCTGGGGCACTGACTATGGCGCGTGAGGATCAGGCAAGCGCGGCGCAGTCGGTTCACCTCTCCCAAGGGGAGAGGTCGAATGGCGCAGCCATTCGGGTGAGGGGTTTCGCTCCCTCGATGGACCTGCGCCCCCTCACCCCGCGCTACGCGCCGACCTCTCCCCGGTGGGGCGAAGTGAAGCAATACCGAGCTTAGGAGGCAACGATGCTGGCAATTTCCGATCTCCACGTCGCCTACGGCCAGAGCGAGGTGCTGCACGGCCTTAACGTCAAGGTCGCACCGAACGAGATAGTTGCGATCATGGGCCGCAACGGCATGGGCAAGACCACGCTGATGAAATCGCTGATGGGCATCCTGCCAGCGAAAAGCGGCTCGGTGACCATGGACGGCGCGGAGCTCGGCGGCCTGCCGAGCTACGAGCGCGTCGCCAAGGGCCTCGCTTATGTCCCGCAGGGCCGCATGATCTTCTCCACCATGACGGTGAAGGAGAACATCGAGACCGGCCTCGTCGTCTCCGGCGGCTCCGAGGTGCCCAGCGACATCTATGAGCTGTTTCCGGTGCTGCTGGAGATGAAGGGCCGCCGCGGCGGCAATCTCTCCGGTGGGCAACAACAGCAATTGGCGATCGCCCGCGCCCTCGCCACCAAGCCGAAGGTGCTGCTGCTGGACGAGCCGACCGAAGGCATCCAGCCCTCGATCATCAAGGACATGGCGCGGACCCTGAAGCGCATCCGCGACGAGAAGGGCCTCTCGATCGTCGTGTCCGAGCAGGTCCTGAGCTTCGCGCTCGACATCGCCGACCGCGTGCTGGTGATCGAGAACGGCGCGATCGTCCGTGACGATCCGCGCGATGCCGTGGATGCCGCGCAAGTCTCGAAGTATCTGTCCGTCTAACCATCAGTAGTAAAAGGGGAGCATCTCGATGCCAGAGACACTGATCAAGGTCGATCTCACCAAGTCGGCTTACGATAATGACATGGTGCACAATCGCTGGCACCCCGACATCCCGATCGTGGCCTGGGTCAACCCCGGCGACGATTTCATCATCGAGACCTATGACTGGACTGGCGGCTTCATCAAGAACAACGATTCCGCCGACGACGTGCGCGACATCGATCTGTCGATCGTGCACTTCCTGTCCGGTCCGATCGGCGTCAAGGGTGCCGAGCCCGGCGATCTCCTCGTCGTCGATCTGCTCGACGTCGGCCCGCTCAAGGAGAGCCTGTGGGGCTTCAACGGCTTCTTCTCCAAGCAGAATGGCGGCGGCTTCCTGACCGACCATTTCCCGCTGGCGCAGAAGTCGATCTGGGACATCAAGGGCCTGTACACCTCGTCGCGCCATGTGCCCGGCGTCAATTTTGCAGGCCTGATTCATCCCGGCCTGATCGGCTGTCTGCCCGATCCGAAGATGCTGGAGACCTGGAATAAGCGCGAGGCCGAGCTGATCTCCACCAACCCGACCCGTGTGCCTGGTTTGGCCAACCCGCCGTTCGCCGCGACGGCGCATGGCGGCCGCGCCAAGGGCGACGTGAAGGCCAAGATCGGTGCGGAAGGCGCACGCACCGTGCCGCCGCGCGAGCATGGCGGCAATTGCGACATCAAGGATTTGTCGCGCGGCTCAAAGATCTACTTCCCGGTCTATGTGCCGGGTGCAGGTCTGTCGATGGGCGATCTGCACTTCAGCCAGGGCGATGGCGAGATCACCTTTTGCGGCGCGATCGAGATGGCCGGCTGGCTGCATCTGAAGGTCGAGGTGATCAAGGACGGCATGTCGAAATACGGCATCAAGAACCCGATCTTTAAGCCGTCGCCGATCACGCCGAACTACAAGGACTATCTGATCTTCGAAGGCATCTCGGTCGACGAGGCCGGCAAGCAGCATTATCTCGACGTCCACATCGCCTATCGCCAGGCGTGCTTGAACGCGATCGAGTATCTCAAGAAGTTCGGCTACTCCGGCGCCCAGGCCTATTCGATCCTCGGCACCGCGCCGTGTCAGGGCCACATCTCCGGCGTGGTTGACGTGCCCAATGCCTGCGCCACGCTGTGGCTGCCGACCGAAATCTTCGATTTCGACGTGATGCCGTCGGCGGCCGGGCCCATCAAGCACATCACCGGCGATATCCAGATGCCGATCTCGCCCGACAAATGATCGGTGCGCTCCCTCTCCCCGTTTTGCGGGGAGAGGGTTGGAGTGAGGCGCTGTCTCCGCACGAGCGGTGGCGGCGAGCCGTGTTGAACAGGCAAGAGCGTAGGGATGATGCGATGCCGGTCTATGAATATCTCTGTGACGAATGCGGACCTTTCAAGGATCTGCGTCCGATGGCGGAATGCGACAATCCGCAGGATTGCCCGCATTGCGAGGCATCCGCTCCGCGCGTAATCCTGACCGCGCCGAATTTCTTCTGCATGCCCGCCGACAAGCGGAAGGCGCACGCCGTCAACGAGCGCAGCACTCACGCGCCGCAGACGCTTGCGCAATACAAGGCCTCGCACGGGCCGGGCTGTGGCTGCTGTTCGTCGGGCAAGACAGCGAAGGACAAGAACGCGGCCGACAAGAGGAAGCCCGCACGGCTGATGACCAAGACCAAGAGCGGCGCCAAGGGCTTTCCCACGGCGCGTCCCTGGATGATCAGCCATTAGCTCTCGCGGCAAACCTCAAACGAACAAGAGACAGGAGCGTCCAATATGCTTCACGGCGATATCTCCAGCAGCAATGACACCGTCGGCGTCGCAGTGGTCAATTACAAGATGCCCCGCCTGCACACCAAGGCCGAGGTGCTCGACAATGCCCGCAATATTGCTGACATGATCGTCGGCATGAAGGTCGGTCTGCCCGGCATGGATCTCGTGATCTTTCCGGAATATTCGACCCAAGGCATCATGTACGACTCCAAGGAGATGTACGAGACGGCGTCCGTGGTGCCGGGCGAAGAGACCGCTATCTTCGCGGAAGCCTGCCGCAAGGCGAAGGTTTGGGGCGTGTTCTCGCTGACCGGCGAGCGCCACGAAGAGCATCCGCACAAGGCACCCTACAATACGCTGATCCTGATGAGCGACAAGGGCGAGATCGTTCAGAAATATCGCAAGATCATGCCCTGGGTGCCGATCGAGGGCTGGTATCCCGGCAATTGCACCTATGTCTCCGAAGGTCCGAAAGGCCTCAAGGTCAGCCTGATCATTTGCGACGACGGCAATTATCCGGAGATCTGGCGCGACTGCGCCATGAAGGGCGCCGAGCTGATCGTACGATGTCAAGGCTACATGTATCCCGCCAAGGAGCAGCAGGTCATGATCTCAAAGGCGATGGCCTGGGCCAACAACGTCTATGTCGCGGTTGCCAACGCCGCCGGCTTCGACGGCGTCTACTCTTACTTCGGCCACTCCGCGATCATCGGCTTCGACGGACGTACGCTCGGCGAGTGCGGTGAAGAGGACTACGGCATCCAGTACGCCCAGCTCTCGAAGAATCTGATCCGCGATGCGCGGCGCAACGGCCAGTCGCAGAACCACCTGTTCAAGCTCTTGCACCGCGGCTATACCGGCATGATCAATTCCGGCGAGGCTGCGAAGGGTCTCGCCGCCTGTCCCTACGATTTTTACTCAAAGTGGATCGCCGACCCCGAAGGTACGCGCGACATGGTGGAGGCGATGACCCGCCCGACTGTTGGCACCGAAGAATGCCCAATTGACGGCATTCCGAACGAGAAGTCCGGCACGAATTACTAGACCATCCGGTGGGGTTAACAGATTTACCGGAGGGCGTAGCGTTGATTGCAGCGGCCGCAGGGTAGAATCCGGCCAACTGCGCAGGACAAAACGGCGTCGAGCATGACATGGCTTGGCTGCATCGTTTGCACCCGACATATACCGCGGAGGCTACTCCGGCACGTCTCTTCTGCCGTCATCGCAGAATATGGCATTGCAGCGAACGAATTGGACAGGGTCGTCTAAAGGACGCTCCGCGAGCCGCTTCGTAGCCTCAGCTCAACGCGTGACCGGCGAGCCCGTACACCCACGGCTCGTTTTCCTTCCGGTTCAGGAATCGCTTTCCCTTTGACATGGTCGTAACTGTGTCATTCATCCCGAGGCGGCTCTGTTGAAGGAAGTCGGCAAACAGACCCGTCTGCTCCCGCGTATCGACGCGGACGAATTGTCCCGCGAGATCCCTAAGATGCACAGCGGTGAGATGGATCGCGTCACAATCATCGCTGGCAACGATCGGGCCGATCACGTGACCGCGGCCGAATTCGCGCTTCATCGAAAAACCGACGGCCGCTCCGCCCCGGCGCAGGACGGAGATTGACGCACCTTCAGAAAGCAATGCGAGCAGCTTCTGCCGGTTAGTTCCGAACGCGCGTTCATCCAGTGCCGCGATCTCTCCGATGTTCGCCGTGGACAGCGAGCTCAATTCGCCGGCCAGAGCCGGCACCGGCGGAGGTGGTGCGACGAGTTCTCCTTGCCACAGATACACGGTGGCTTCCTTCGTGAACCCCAGCGACAGATACAGGTGGTAGGCGGCATGGGTCGAGTTGAGGGCCAGATTTCGGTCGCCACACCGCTCGAAGACCTGCTCCATCAGCCAGCGGCCAGTACCTTGTGCCTGGGTTCGGGGCGATGTGATCACCAGGCCAATCGTTGCGAATTCCTGGCTATAAGGGAACCACATCGCGCTGCCGAAAACGCGGTCGATGCCATCAACGGCGACGATGCCGTGGCCGGCGCGGCGCAGGAAATCCCAGTCCTTGGGGCGATGCGGCCAGCCGACACCGATCGAAAGCGCGTGGAGCAGCTTCACATCAACGTCGTTGATGTCCTTGGCCACCAGTTCAAAGGACTTCACGCGTACCGTTCGTCCCATTCAGCTCATCCATTCCTTCGCGGGACTCAACGCCTGCAACCTATCCCCCCGGCCTTCTGCTGCGTGCCGCACAAGCCCTCTTTTGCAGCAGCATAGCGCGGAAGGCCAGCAGGTTTCGCCTGTTTGGTGGCCGCTATTCGGAATGTTTCGCCGCTAGTGCAACTCGATTCAGCAGGGAAAGCTACCGGTTGCGGCCTATCGAATTTTCGGCAACAGCAGGCAGGGTGACCCCAGTGAACGTTGAAGGCTTCGCTGGAGGGCTCGCCTTGCCAGCCCTCGCTGGCCGGCCATACCGGTCTCAACGCGCCGCATCCCGGGCGAGGACCTGAGAGGACCATGTCGATGGCGTTCCTTTTCAATTCCGATGCTGCTCGGGCGGCTATATTCCGGCAGGCCTTTGCGCGCGAGCTCCCTGATCTCGAATTCTATCATTCCAGCGAATGCTTCGAGCCGGAAAAGGTACGGTACCTGATAACCTGGAACGCGCCCGACGATCTCTCGCGCTTTCGAAATCTGGAAATGCTCTTTTCCACCGGTGCGGGGGTCGATCAATTCAAGCCGGAGACCCTACCTGGCCACGTCAAGCTCGTTCGCATGATCGAGGGTGGCATCATACGCATGATGCAGGAGTACGTCGCGCTTGGGGTGCTGACACTTCATCGCGAGATGCTTGCTTATCGGGAGCAGCAGGGAAGAGGCTTATGGCAGGCTCTTGCAACCCCCCAGGCTGCCGATCGGCGCGTCGGCTTTCTGGGCCTCGGCATGTTGGCGCAAGCTGCGATTGATCGCCTCAAGCCGTTTGGATTTCCGCTTGCCGCGTGGAGCCGCAGCCACAAGACGATCGAAAGTGTCACCTGCTTCCACGGCGATGGTCAGCTTGGCGACTTCCTGCGAACAACCGATATCCTCGTCTGTCTTCTGCCCCTGACGGAGCAAACAAGCGGCATCCTGAACGCACAGCTGTTCTCCCGCCTGCCGGCGGGTGCAAGGCTGCTGCATGTCGGCCGCGGTCCGCAGCTTGACCAGGGCGCACTCATCGAAGCGCTCGACAGCGGTCACCTTGCCGCAGCGATGCTCGACGTGACCGATCCCGAGCCGCTGCCGGGAGCCCATGCGCTCTGGTCGCATCCAAAGGTGATCATCACGCCGCATATCGCGTCCGTGACGCAACCGCATACGGCCGCGCAATCCGTCATAGAGAACATCCGGCGCCACCGCGCCGGACGAAATCCGATCGGCCTCGTCGATCGAACGCTGGGCTACTAACAGGAAAGATGCCATGTCACTTCTGATTGCCATCGACACCAATCCGGATTTTGTACCGAAGACGGCCGTGCCGGCTCCGGAACGGCTCATTTCGGGCAATCCGTCCTTCAAGACCTGGGCGCAGGACGCCTCGAAAGGCGAGAAGGTGCTGACTGGCGTCTGGGAGGCAACCCCCGGCGAGACCCATTCCATCAAGGGCACCACCTTCGAGTTCTGCCACATCCTCTCGGGCCTCATCGAGATCGAGGAAAAGGGCGGCGAGACCAGGAGGTTTCGCGCCGGCGACAGCTTTGTGATGAAGCCTGGCTTTGTCGGGATCTGGCGCACGATCGAGACGGTGCGAAAGATCTACGTCTGTCATTACGACTGAGACGAGCTGAGGGTTGCACTGAGCGCACGAGGACAAGGACAAGGAGGAATCCCATGATTGCGTTGAAGGACAAGGATCTGTTTCGCCAGCAGGCGCTGATCTGCGGCAACTGGCGCGATGCGAGCACGAAAGCCACCGTTGATGTCATCGATCCTGCGAGCCAGAACGTGCTCGGCACCATTCCGGACATGGGACGAGACGAAACCAGGGCGGCGATCGCCGCCGCGGCGGCTGCGTTCAGGGATTGGAAGACGAAGGCCCATGCAGAACGCGCCTTGCTGCTGGAGCGCTGGTATGAACTGATGCGGCGCCACGAACAGGATCTGGCTCTTCTGCTGACGCTGGAGCAGGGCAAGCCGCTTGCTGAATCGCTCGGGGAGATCCGCTACGGGGCCTCCTTCGTCAAATGGTTCGCCGAGGAGGCGCGGCGGATCAATGGATCAACGATCCCTTCGCCCACGCTGGATCGCCGGATTCTGGTGCTGAAAGAGCCGGTCGGCGTCTGCGGCATCATCACGCCCTGGAATTTCCCGAACGCGATGATTACCCGCAAGGTGGCACCTGCGCTTGCCGCGGGCTGCACGGTCGTCATCAAGCCTTCTGAATTCACGCCGTTCTCGGCCCTCGCCATCGCTGTCCTGGCCGAGCGGGCGGGGATTCCGGCGGGCGTGATCAATATCGTGACCGGCATGCCGGCGGAGATCGGCCAGGAGCTGATGGCCAACGAAACCGTCCGCAAGATCTCCTTTACCGGATCGACGCGCGTCGGCGCGCTGCTGATGAAGGGCGCGGCCGACAACATCAAGCGGCTGAGCCTCGAGCTTGGCGGAAACGCGCCGTTCATCGTGTTTGACGATGCCGACATCGAGCGCGCTGTCGAAGGTGCGATTGTGTCAAAGTTCCGCAATGGCGGCCAGACCTGCGTCTGCTGCAACCGCATTCTCGTGCAATCGGGCGTCTACGATGCCTTTGCGGAGAAGCTCGCTCGCCGGGTCGCGAACATGAAGGTCGGCGCCGGCATCGAAGACGGGGTCGTAATCGGGCCGATGATCAATGGCGCGGCAATCGAGAAGATCAAGCGGCACGTTGCGGATGCCCTGGACAAGGGCGCGAAGATCGTCGCGGAGAGTAAAACGGTGCCGGAAGGCCGGCAATATGCCCGTCCGCTCGTGCTCGGTGGCGCGACGACCGAGATGCTGCTCGCTTCAGAAGAGACCTTCGGACCCGTCGCACCGCTCTTCCGCTTCGAGACGGAGGAGGAGGCGATAACGATCGCAAATGGTACGCCCTTCGGTCTCGCGGCGTATTTCTATACTGAAAGCCTGAAGCGTTCCTGGCGTGTTGCTGAAGCGCTGGAGTTCGGCATGGTCGGCCTGAACACCGGCCTGATCTCGACCGAGGTTGCGCCGTTCGGCGGCGTCAAACAGTCGGGCTTGGGACGCGAGGGATCTCAGCTCGGGATAGAAGAATATCTCGAGAGCAAGGCCCTCCATGTCGGCGGCCTGAACTGAGCGCCCATCGGATCTGTATCTGAAACAAGAAAAAGGGGCGGCTGAACCGCCCCTTTTTCTTGACCAGCGCAGATCTCCATCAATGAAGCGCTGCGAGAGATCCCGACAGAACTGCGCTCAGGCGTTTTTGCGAAGAGGCTGCAGGCCGACTGCGGCTGCCAGGCCGCCGATGTCTGAGACCTCGGTGTATTCATAGAAGGGATTCGCCGGCTCGTGACCGCGGTTCACCCATACCTTGCTCTTGATACCCAGATCGTAGGCGGTCATCAGATCGTAGCGGAACGAGGAGGAGACGTGGGTGATATCTTCCGGGCCGCAGCCCAGCTTGTCGAACATGTATTCGAAGCCTTTCATGTGCGGCTTGTAGGCGCCAGTCTCCTCGGCCGTGATGACCGTGTGGAAGGGAGCACCGAGCTTCTCCACGTTGGACATGATGAGGTTCTTCATGGAGTTGGACAAGATGACCAGCGGAATCTCCTTGGCAACCTTGGCCAGACCAGCCGGGACGTCGGCATGTGGACCCCACGTGTGGATCTCATCATTGACGCGCTGGGCATGCTCCGGCTCAAAGACCACACCATTGCGCTTGCAGGCGCGCTCCAGCGCGTTGTGAACCACCTCGAAGTACGGTTTCCAGGCGCCAAGAACCTCGTCCAGGCGATAGGCTGAAAAGTCCTTGATGAGCTTTGCCATCGCCTCGGCAGAAAGCTCCGAGCCATAGACACGGGTCGCGGCGCCCGCCATGTCGAAATTGGTCAGCGTGCCGTAGCAGTCGAAGGTGATGTATTTGGGTCTGAACGTCGCCATAGCTCCAATCCTTGCGATCTCGCACCGCTTTGCCGGTACGACACGCACCTTAGCGAGCAGCCGACGAGATAAAGCGCCGATGTCGCGGTGGTCGGGAGCAGATTGTGTCGTATCGCATCTGAGCCGTGGCAGAGAGTTGCGCGACGACGGCTCTCCTCGTTTAGCCTCGATGCCGTCGCCGCACCACGCCGCATAAGATGCCGCACTGGTGCCCAATCAAAGTCAAAACGCCTACCGTCCGCGTCCCGCCTGGAAGCAAGTGCTGTCTTCGGCAATTTATGTTTAGTCCGGACACAAGGGGCTGCTCGCACAAACATCGCGGCCGGTCTGGAGGACAATATGTTGAGCAACTCGCTGATTGAGCTCGATCGCGCGCATCTGATTCACCCGGTCTCATCGTATCGCAGCCACGAGGCGACGGGTGTCCGCGTGCTGAAGTCAGGCAAGGGCGCGACGCTGACCGATGCTGCGGGACGTCAATTGCTGGACGGCTTTGCGGGTCTGTGGTGTGTCAATGCCGGCTACGGACAGGACAGCATCGTTGAAGCGGCTTTGAGGCAGCTACGCGAACTGCCATATGCGACGGGCTATTTCGGGTTGGGCTCGGACCCGGCCATCCGGTTGGCCGCAAGGCTGGCCGAATTGGCGCCTGGCCATCTCAATCATGTGTATTTCACCTTGGGCGGCTCCGATGCCGTCGACAGCACGATCCGGTTCATCCGTTACTACTATCATGCCAAGGGTACGCCACAGAGGGATCAGTTCATTTCCGTCGGGTCTGGCTACCATGGATCGTCGACTGCAGGGGCCGGCTTGACTGCGTTGCCGGCCTTTCATGCGGGCTTCGGCGTACCATACAACTGGCAGCACAAGATCCCCTCGCACTATGCCTATCGCAATCCTGCTGGTCCCAATCCCCAGGCTATCATTGCGGCGTCGGTCGCTGCTCTGCGGGCCAAGATCGCCGAGCTCGGCGCCGAACGCGTCGCCGCCTTCTATGCCGAGCCGATACAGGGATCAGGGGGCGTCCTCGTTCCGCCGCGTCCTGGCTGAAGGCCATGCACGCTGTTTGCAAGGAGCACGATATCCTCTTCGTTGCCGACGAGGTCATCACCGGCTTCGGCCGTGTCGGTCCGCTCTTCGCCTGTGAAGAGGACGACGTTGTGCCTGACCTCATGACCACGGCCAAGGGGCTGACCTCGGGCTACGTGCCGATGGGGGCCGTTCTCATGTCCGACGGCGTCTACAACACGATTGCCGACCGCGCCGGCAAGGCGGCCGTCGGCCACGGCTACACCTATTCCGCTCATCCCGTCAGTGCAGCCGTCGGGCTCGCGTGCCTCGACCTTTACCAAAACGGTTTGCTGGAGAACGGCCGCAAGGCCGGGCACCGCCTGCTGCAAGGTCTTCGCGCGCTTGCCGATCATCCGCTCGTCGGCGACGTACGCGGTCGCGGCATGCTGGCTGCAATCGAGCTCGTGACTGACAAGGAGCTCAAGACGCCTCTGCCGGCGGAAGCCGACGCGGCGCGCCGCATCTTCGACCGCGCATGGGACAATGGTCTCGTGATCCGCGCCTTCGCGCAAGGCGTGCTGGGCTATGCGCCCCCGCTGTGCTGCACCGATGACGACATCGACGGCATTATTGAGCGGACAAAGACTACGCTGGACCAGACGCTCGAAGACAACGACGTCCGCGCGGCGATGAAGGGATGATCACCGCGCTGCCAGTCGGCGCCATTGTTCTCAGCTGTTGAAGATGCTTTCGAGCGGCAGATGGGATTTCACGATCGGGGACTTCAGCACGACGAAACTGAAGTACTTGTCGATACCGATATCCATCTCGACCAGGCGTTCCATGACGGCCTGATATTCGCTGATTCCCGCGGTGATGAACTTGACGAGATAATCGTATCCGCCCGAAACCAGGTGACATTCGACGACCGAATCGATCTTTTCGATCGTCGTGAGAAAGCGGGCGAAATCGATCTGCCGGTGGTTCTTCAGGGTGATCTCAGCGAAGACCGTCAGAGTTTGTCCCAGCTTGGCAACATCGATCTGGGCGGAATAGCCGGTGATGAAGCCCTCCGTCTGCAGCCTCTTGACGCGCATCAGGCACGGGCTCGGCGAAAGATTTATCAGCTCTGCGAGCTCGACGTTGGAAATCCGCCCGTTCTTCTGCAGTTCGCATAAAATCCTGATGTCGATCTTATCGAGCTTCATAACCATGCCATCAGATGGGGCCGACAACGGCGTCAAGGCTTCGAGTTTTCAGCGTCATATGCATCTTCATAACATCAACGAGCACCTTTTCCCAACGTGGGCAGACACCGGATCTAGAACTCGCTGACCTTGCCCCAGGCGCTTCCTTTCAGCCGCTCCGGCCTGTACGGGCGCGGATCGACGATTGGCGCACAACCGGTGATGATGTCGGCGATCATGTGCCCGGTGCCTGGCCCAATTCCGAAGCCGTGACCACTGAACCCCGCCGCAAGGATGAACCCTGGAATAGACTCAACTTCACCGATTGCGGGAATGCCGTCCGGCGTGCTGTCGATGTAGCCGGCCCAGGCGTTTGAGATGGTGAGGCCCCGGAGTTCCGGCAGCAACTCGCAGGCTCGTCGATGTGTCTGCCGGATCTGCCTCATGTCGGGACGAGGATTGAGCGTGCGGTTCAGCTCCATCGGGGTCACCTCGTCGAGCCTCCATTTCGCCAGGGATTCGTGGCCTTGCCGCATGCCCTCGAAGGCCCCAGGGCTGAGGCTTCGCCAGCGGCGGGCGAACATGGGGAGGAATTCGCGGCGGAACCTGACCTGCTGCGGGGTCGGATCTAGCCGCGCGCGCCCGCTGATGGCCAGCGTGTATCCACCATTGCCGCGTCGCGTGGCCGAAACGAGCCCTGCGTAAAGGGCGTCAGGCAGCCCGGCCGCGCCGGGGGCCAGGGCGAGAATCGAAGAGCGCACCGATGCCTGCGGGAAGCGAATTCCGAGCTGGTTGCAGAACGAAGATGCCCATGCGCCTCCTGCCATGACCGCCGTCTTGGTCCGGATCGTGCCCGCCTCGGTCACCACGCCGTTGACCCGGCCGGCACTGAGCTCGATGCCGCGCGCGGCGCAGAACTGGTGCACCGTGCCGCCCGCCGCCATGATCGCACGCGCGGCGATGGGCACGGCCTTTGAAGTATCGGCCGTCCCGTCTGTCGGCGAGAAGACGCCGCCCTTCCACTTGCGACCCGTCGCCTTGCCCTGACCGCTCGCCTCTTCCGAGTTCAACATATGCGTCGTGACGCCAACGGTCCTGGCGAAGTCGCGCCACTTGGCCCAGCCTGCCAGCTCATTCTCGTCGTTCGACAAATACAATAGGCCGCAGCGGCGAAAGCCCGTGTCTTCACCCGTTTCCTGGGCAACTCGCTCCCAGAGATCGAGGCTCTTGGTCGCAAGCGGCAGCTCGCGTGCGTCGCGGTTCTGCTGGCGGCACCATCCCCAGTTGCGGCTGGACTGCTCGGCGGCGACGCGGCCCTTCTCGAGCAACGCAACCCTGAGGCCGCGGCGCGCGAGATAGTAGCCTGTGAACACGCCGACGACGCCGCCGCCGACGATGACGACGTCCGCTTCACGAGGAAGGGATGGACTGGATTCAATGTGCAGGAGCGGCGCGCTCATCCGACAGGATCTCCGGTTGTCGCCATAGCGTAACCGAGAAATTGCGGCAGCCTCCGCGGACTTTCGTCGTGAGACCGAATATCCTGCGGTTTACTGCCTTAGAGGCAGGCCAAAATTGCAAAAATACCTTGCTTGCGTCGCAGCTTGCAGGCGGCGAGACTGATGCACGTACTCCTGCGATCCGTCGCGGGCCTTCCCTGGCAGGGGCCGCGGCAGGCTTGGCGGCGCAGATTGAAATGCCAAATCGGACTTCGTTTTCAGAAGTTCGTGCTGCCCGGATGCCGCCTTTCGGCGACTCCGCGGTGATCGAAATCATCAAGATCGGCAGAACGGATCGAAGGATCGAAGTTCATGGTGGCGACCCGCATGAGCCTTGTCCAGGTACAGATCTTGGCGGAAGCGATCGAGCTATGAGGTCGGCGCCATCCATGCCTTGCTTCGATCGAACTGACCTGTTCGGTCGGCGCCGCGCTCCGAAGAAGAGTTCTTGCCGCTTGCGCGGGGAGGCCTGAATCATGTCGCAGCCTCCGATGGGGGAATGGCACGTTGAGCGTCAAATCATTGACCTGTCGAAGAAGCGTGGCAAGGCAAAGAACCGAAGGCGCGGCCCGCAGCAGAATGGCCGAACGAAACTAAAAAGGGAGGATGTTCCGATGGCCTCTGGCAACCCGGCTGCAGCCCCCGCCGATGTCGCGCTCTCGGTGCGGGAGCTGAGCGTAAGTCTGCCGCAAGGAATGGAGCGGACCTACGCCATCGAGAACATCTCCTTTGATCTGAAGCGCGGACAAATTCTCTGCATCATCGGGGAATCTGGATCGGGCAAGTCGGTCACCGCCAATGCGATCATGGGGCTTCTGCCGAAGGTGATCAGGGTCACCTCGGGGGCGATCCACCTGAATGGGACGAACATCGTAGGCCTCGCGCCCGAGAAGCTCCGCAGCCTGCGCGGCCGGATCGTCTCGATGATCTTTCAGGATCCTCTCTCGGCGCTCAACCCGCTGATGACCGTGGGTGCGCAGATCGAGGAGGTGATGGCCGCGCACGACGTCGGCACGCCGGCCTCGCGTCGCAGCCGGGCCATAGACTTGTTGATTGAAGTGGGTCTGCCTGATCCGCAACTCATGTATCACCAATATCCCTTCCGGCTTTCGGGCGGGCAGCGGCAGCGGGTGATGATCGCCATGGCTCTGGCCCTCGAACCTGCGATCCTGATCGCGGACGAGCCGACCACCGCACTCGACGTGACGACCCAGGCGCAGATCCTGCAATTGATCCGCGACATTCAGCGCCGCAAGGGAATGAGCGTCATGTTCATCACCCATGATTTCGGCGTTGTGGCGGAGATTGCCGATTATGTGGTGGTCATGGAGAAGGGCCATTGCGTGGAACACGGCACCGCTGCGCAGGTCCTGAAGTCGCCCGGCCATCTCTACACGCGCCGCCTGATCGCGGCCGTGCCGCACCTGACCGGCAAGGACCGCGTTCCCTTGGAAGTGGCCGAGCGGGTGTCCATCCTCAAGGTCGAATCGCTCGCAAAGACCTATCGCAGCGGCAGCGCGCTGTTTGGCAAGCAGCGCATCGTCGCGGCGGTCAACGGCGTCACCTTCGAGCTCGCGTCCGGGCGCACGCTGGGCGTTGTCGGGGAAAGCGGCTCGGGCAAATCTTCGCTCGGCCGGCTCCTGATCAAGCTCATGGAGAGCGACGGCGGCTCGATTCTGTTCGAAGGCCGCGACATCGCCGGGCTTTCCGAAGCCGAGTTTCGGCCCTTGCGGCCGAAAATCCAGATGATCTTCCAGGATCCTTTTGCATCGCTCAATCCGCGCTCGACGGTCGGGCAAATCCTCACCGTCGGTCCGGTCGCGCATGGCATGACCTACGGTGAGGCTTGCGAGCGAGCGCGGGAGCTTTTGTCTCATGTCGGCCTGGATTCCGGAGCCTTTGGCCGCTATCCGCACGAGTTCTCCGGCGGCCAGCGCCAACGCATCGGCATCGCCCGGGCGCTGATGTTCAAGCCGAAATTGCTGATTGCCGACGAAGCGGTCTCTGCGCTCGACGTATCGATCCAGGCCCAGATCCTGAAGCTGCTGGACCAGATCCAGCGGGAGACCGGCGTCTCGATGATCTTCATCACGCACGACCTGCGCGTCGCAAGCCAGATCTGCGATGAAATCGCCGTCATGCATCGGGGACAGATCGTTGAACGCGGACCGCCGTCTCAGATCTTCCTCGATCCGAAATCCACCTACACGCGAGAACTGGTGGCAGCGATCCCGGGCGAGCAACCCGGAAGCATGCCCCAACACGTAGGCTACGGCGGACATTACTTCGGAGGAGAGACGTTATGATCAAGCGTTCTGCGACGACATCGAACTACTCGCGGCGGGATGCTCTGCGGATGGTGGCGATCGGCGGGGCTGCGGGCCTCATCGCGCCGAATCTATTGGGGAAGTCGGCCCTCGCGCGCACCTCGCCGGAAAAGCCGACCGGCCGCGTGGTCGTCGGGCTTGGACAGGAGCCGACCGTCTTCAATCCGCTGATGGTGCACATCGAAGTCGATGATGGCGTGCATTTCTCGGTTTTCGATGCGCTGTTCCGCATCGATCCTCAAGGCGTCATTCAGCCCAACCTTGCCGTGGAAGTGCCGGACCAGAAGAACGGCGGCATTACGGCGGACGGTCTCAACTGGCGTATTCGTCTGCGTGACGATGTGCGCTGGCACGACGGCACGCCGTTCAGCGCCGAGGACGTGAAGTTCACGCTCGAGCTGATCATGAATCCCAACTTCCGCAGCTGGCGCACGGCCGGTCATAGTCTCGTGCGCGACATCAAGGTGATCTCGCCCACGGAGATCTCGTGGCGCATGGAAGAGGCGTTTGCGCCCTATCTGTCGTTCCTGACCGAAACCTTCATCGTCCCCAAGCACATCCTCGCGAAGGAAGCCAATCCAAATACCGCCGCCTTCAATCAGGCGCCCGTCGGAACCGGTCCGTTCAAGTGGGGCGAGCGGGTCGCGGGCGATCATCTCGAGCTCGTGGCTAACGCTGACTATTTTGGAGAAGGCCCTCACATCGAGAAGCTGGTCTTCAAATACATTCCCGATCTCACCGTCCTCTACACCCAGTTCAAGAGCGGCGACATTGATCTCGTAGGTCAGCCTTACATCACGCCCGATCATTATGGGGAAGCCAAGACGCTGCCGAACCGCGTGGTGACGCTCGTCCCGAGGACCTCGTTCGAGTCCTTCTACCTGAACCTCGAGCGCCCGCAGTTCAAGGAGCTTGCCGTTCGCGAGGCGCTCTACGCGGCGATCGACAAGGAATCGATCATCCAGGGGCTCTACTACGGCGTGCCTTCCCCGACAGAGACGTTCATGCCGCGGCAGTCCTTCTTCTTCAATCCCAATCTGCCAATGCACCAATTTGACGTGAATCGCGCGGGCAAGATCCTTGATCAGGCCGGCTGGGCAAAGGGGGCGGACGGCATTCGTGCCAAGAACGGTGTTCGCCTGTCCTTTACCAATTCGACCACGTCGGGCGATCCCCTTCGCGAGCAGGTGCAGCAGTTCCTGCAGCAGACGTTTGCGCAGCTCGGCATCGAGATGAAGATATCGAATCTGCCCGCTGCCGTGATGTGGGGCGATTTTTGGGTGCAATCGCAGTTCGATTCCGTGATCGTCGGCAGCTCGTATCTGATTGGCGCCGATCCAGACGTCACCAATCGCCTGCACTCGCGCTCGATCGCTGCGAAGGGCGGCCGCGGCTCGAACAATGCTCAATATGCAAATCCGGAAGTCGATGCTCTGCTCGACAAGGGTGCGCGCACCTTTCATCCCGAAGCGCGGCGAGCGATCTATTTCCGCGTACAGGAACTCGTGCGCCGCGACCTGCCTTTCCTGCCGCTGTATCAGAGCAACTCGGTCGAAGGTCTCAAGAAGGGGATCAGCGGATTCGTGCCGAATGGCAATACCCGCACGGAGTCCTGGAACGCGCTTGCCTGGTATTGGGCGAGCTGATGTCCTGCCGGACGGACCGCGCCGGACGGCATTGTCACGCTAATGGAGGACGCGCATGTCCGCCTTCCTGCTGAATCGTCTCTTGCAGAGCATCGTGCTGCTGGTGATCGTCTCGATCATCGGTTTCACGGTCCTCAACCTGATGCCGGGCGGGCCCCTCGCGCAATTCGGTCTCGATCCCGGCATGACGCAGAAGGACGTCGAGCGCCTCGCAGCGCAGCTGGGCCTCAATCGGCCGCTGTGGATTCAGTATCTCGACTGGGCCTGGCGGCTGATCCAGGGCGATTGGGGGCACTCCTTCCGCGATGGCTCTGCGGTGCTGTCGGTGGTCGGTCATCATCTGCTGGCGACGCTGCTGCTGATGGGCACCTCCACCGCATTGGCGATCGCGGCCGGCACGTGGATCGGAATCCGCGGTGCCACCCACCGCTATTCTCTCTTCGACTACTGCGCGACGGTCGGCGCGATGGTGGCGCTGTCCGTTCCGACGTTCTGGTTCGGCCTGATCGGGATCTACATCTTCACCCTGAAGCTGGGCTGGGTGCCTGCAGGCAACATGTACACGATCGGCGACGGCTCGGTGCTGGACTATCTGCATCACCTGATCTTGCCGAGCCTGGTGCTGTCGCTCGTTCATGTCGCGATCTGGAGCCGTTACATGCGAACTGCAACGCTCGATGCGCTCAGCCAGGACTTCATCAAGACGGCCCGCGCCAAGGGCGTGAGCGAGCGCCGCATCTTGCTGAAACATGTCATCGGCAATGCGCTGTTGCCGATGATCACGCTGGCGGGGATGCAATTGCCCAGCATTCTCACCGGCGCGCTGGTCACGGAGACCGTGTTCACCTGGCCGGGCATGGGCCGGCTGTTTCTCGACAGCCTTGGCTACAGCGACTATCCGGTCGTGATGGGGCTGCTGATCTTCTCGGCCATCCTGGTCGTGTTGGGCAATCTGATCGCAGACATCGTGATCGCCACCGTCGATCCGCGCATTCGCCTGGCCTGAGCCTGCGGATTCACGCTAGACAAGAGGAGCCAGTAGACATGACCGCCATCGTCGCGCACTCAGCTCCGGCCCGCTGGTGGCACAGCCGTGCTGTTAATCGTTTCATGCGTCACCATCTGGCGCTCCTGGGAATCGCGATGATCACGCTGCTCGTGCTGGCGTGCGCCATCGGTCCCTATGCCTTGCCCTACGACTCGCTCCATATCGATCTGCGCGCCCGCTTTGCTCCGCCCCTGACAGGCCATCATTATCTGGGCACGGATCCCTTGGGGCGTGATCTCGCGGTGCGGCTGTTGATGGCCGGGCGGGTCTCGTTGGCGGTGGGATTCTCCGCGATGTTGCTGTCGACCTTGATCGGTACGCTCGTCGGCGTGACGGCCGGCTATCGCGGGGGCTGGGTCGGGGCGGCGCTGATGCGGACGGTGGATGGCTTCCTGTCCTATCCCTCGATCTTCCTCGTGCTGGCGTTGGCCGCAACGTTGCGGCCTAGCCCGGTGATGATCGCCGTGATCATCGCCGTCACGAGCTGGATGGAGACTGCGCGAATCGTCGAGGCCGAGGTCCGTTCGCTGCGCGAGCGCGAGTTCGTCCAGGCTGCGCGCATGGTCGGTCTCAGCAGGGCGCACATCATGTTCCGCGAGATACTGCCCAATGCCATGGGCCCGATCATCGTCGCCGCAAGCCTGGCGGTCGCCCGCGCAATCCTTCTGGAAGCCTATATCAGCTTTCTCGGCTACGGCATCCAGCCGCCGCTGCCGAGCTGGGGCAACATGCTCAATGGCGCCCAGCAATATCTGGCGAGCGCTCCGTGGCTCGCCATCATCCCCGGTGCCGCCATTACGATGGCGGTAACGAGCTTCAATTTCATCGGCGATGGCTTGCGAGATGCTCTCGACGTTCGAAACGATCACATCTGATCAGCTCGGGCTCGGCCGAGCACGACAGATATAAGAGAAGCAAACGCGATGCAGGCACCCAGAGTAGACGAGAAGACGACGCCGTATTGGTGGGAAGCCGCCCCGCTCAAGCCGCTGCCGCCGCAACCGCTGCCCAAAAAGCTCGACGTGCTGATTGTGGGTGCGGGCTACGCCGGACTTTCGGCTGGTCTGGTGCTCGCACGCGAGGGACGCTCGGTGGCGGCCTTCGATGCGATGGATCCGGGTGAGGGGGCTTCGACGCGCAACGGCGGAATCACCAGCGGAACGATACGTCCGGATTACGCGGCCCTTACGCGCCGGTTCGGCGAAGCGAAGGCGCTGGCGATCGAGGCGGAAGGCAAGACCGCGCGCGAGTTCCTGTACGATTTCATCAGGACGGAAGGGATCGCCTGCGACTTCCAGCGGGTGGGGCAGTTCAAGGGCGCCTTCGGCTATGAGCAATACGAGGCCATGGTGCGCACTGCGGAGAGGCTCGCAAAGAAACTTGGGATCGAGGCCTACGCAGTTCCCTATGCCGAGCAGCGCAAGTACATCGGCACCGATGTCTATCGCGGCGGTACGGTTCGGATGGACATCGGCGGACTGCATCCGGCGAAATTCCACGCCGAACTGCTGCGGGTCGCGCTCGCTTCCGGATTGACAGTCCACGCGCGGACGCCCGTGACCTCGATCGACAGAGATGGCTCCGATTTCCGCGTCGTCACCGCGGCCGGTCCGGTGCAGGCGCGTCAGGTGCTGGTGTGTACCAACGGTTACACAGAGGGCGCCGTGCCCTTCCTGCGCCGTCGGCTGGTCCCGGTTCGCAGCCGGATCATTGCGACGGAGGAGCTTGCGCCCGAAGTCATGGCGCGGCTGATGCCGAAACGCATGATGATCACGGAGAACCGGGAGGTCGGCTTCTACTATCGCCCCTCGCCTGATGGCAAACGCATCTTGCTCGGCGGTCGCGACAGCTCTCGGGTCGGCGACCCCGTCGCTCCGAAGCTGCTTCTGCGCAAGGGCCTGGTGAACCTGTTTCCCGAGCTGGAGGCCATTCGCCTCTCGCACAGCTGGTTCGGCAATGTGGCCATGAACCGCGACATGATTCCGCGCATCTTCGAGAAGGAAGGTGTCGTCTATGCCAGCGGCTTCTGCGGGTCGGGCGTGGTCTGGGCGCCATGGGTCGGTATGCATGCGGCCCACAAGCTCATGGGTCACGAGGAGCGGGCGCGCACCGCGTTCGACTTCAGGCCTCCGGCCTTCATCCCGTTCTATCGCGGCAATCCGTGGTTCATGCCTGCCTTCATTCAAGGCTACCGGATGCGCGACCGGATCGCGATGTGGCGCGCCAGCCGCTGACGGCAGATTGGTCGTCCCGTCGCATCATCAACGAAATACTCTGCTGAACATCGCGCTTGCCTGATTGCGAAATGCTGCCGGACCGGAGGTACGCTGCAGACGATGCGAGGATCATCGTCCAAATGGTCCTCGTCTCGGAGCTGCCGGCGATCGGGCTGGCAATCCGAGCAAAAGGCGCCGACGCATCATGACAACCACAGCTTATCAGGCCCTGGGCCGCAACGATGAAGATGCGGTCCTCCTCCCTTTCGCCAGATCGCATCTGGAAGGCGCCCTGAAGCTCTCGCGGGAGATGTCCTGGCCCTATCGGCTCGAAGATTGGGATGTCGCGCTGCAGCTGGGAAAAGGCTTTGTTCTGGAGCGCGGCGGGACGGTGATCGGGACCGCGGCATGGTGGCCATATGGTGAGACCCATGCTTCCGCTGGTATGATCATCGTCGCGAAGACCGCTCAGGGCCGTGGCTATGGTGCCCGGCTCATGGATGCGTTGCTGACGTCCGCGCGTCCAAGAAGCATTGCGTTGAATTCGACCGCCGAAGGCCAGGCGCTTTACCAGCGGCGCGGCTTCGTCCCCGTCGGGGTGATCCATCAGCATCAGGGAATTCCCGGCGAACGACACAAGACGTCCCGGTCGGACCTCGTGAGGTCGATGACAGTAACCGATTTTGAGGCGATCATGCGTCTCGATCGCGATGCTACGGGCTTGGAGAGGCGACGAATGCTCGAAAAGCTGCTCCACAGCGGTGATGGGTATGTCCTGCAGCGCGACGGCATGGCACGCGGCTACGCTATCTGCCGGCTTTTCGGCCGCGGTCATGTCATCGGTCCTGTGGTCGCCGAAACTGCGACCGATGCACGGGCGCTGATCGAGGCTGCGCTCGCGCGGCTCGGCAAAGCTTTTGTCCGCATTGACACCTCCGCCACATCGCAAATCGGGGAGTGGCTGGAACGCATTGGCCTCGAGCAGGTCGGGGATGCCACCACCATGATCCTGGGCACGCCGGCACCATCGAGCGGGCCGGCGCGCGTCTTTGCGATTCCCAATCAGTCGTTCGGCTAGGAGATATCGACGTGCTACGCGAGGAGATAAGCGGAACGGACCACCAGAACGCCGACACGGCTGTCACGCTCGGCAGGCTGGCAACGCCGGCTCTCCTGCTCGATAAGTATCGGCTGGATCGCAATCTCGCTCGCCTGTCTTCGCGCATGGCGGAGCGGGGCATCGTGTTGCGTCCCCACATGAAGACCGCGAAATCGATCGATGTGGCTCGGCGCGTCTATCCGTCCGAACCGGGGCCTATCACCGTCTCCACGCTGGCGGAAGCCGAGTACTTCGCGCGGCACGGTTTTCGCGACATGACTTATGCGGTGGGTCTTGCACCTCACACCGCCGAAAGAGCGATGCGTCTGCGCAAAGCAGGCGTCGACCTCAAGGTGCTGCTCGATTCGCCGGAGCAGGCAAGAATGCTCGGCGCCGTCGGTCTTGCCGCTGGTGTGACCCCGACCGCGTTCATCGAGATCGACTGCGATGGTCACCGCGGCGGGCTGACAACGAGCGATCCAAAGCTCATTGCAGTCGCCGCCGCGCTGAGCGAGGCCGGCGTCAAGCTCGCCGGGATCCTCACCCATGCCGGTGAATCCTACAGCCTCTTCACGCCCGAGTCTCTCGTCGCTGCCGCGGAGAACGAGAGGGCGGTGGCGATCGCCGCGGCGGGAGCGTTGCGGGGGGCGGGGCACGAATGCCCCATCGTGAGCGTTGGCTCGACCCCGACGGCCCATTTCGCCGAAGACCTGACCGGCGTGACGGAAATGCGGGCCGGCGTCTACATGTTCTTCGACCTCGTCATGCACGGTGTTGGTGTGTGCACGACGGACGACATTGCAATCTCGGTGCTCACGACCGTGATCGGCACGAAGCCCGAGAAGGGCTGGATCTTGGTCGATGCGGGGTGGATGGCGCTGTCGCGCGACCGCGGCACCGCCGCGCAGCGGGTTGACCAGGGGTATGGTCTGGTCTGCGACGTGGCCGGCAAGGTCTATCCGGACCTGATCGTCTCCCAGGCGAGCCAGGAGCACGGCATCCTCGCCATCAGGCCCGGCTCGGCTCACGCTATGCCCAATCTTCCGATCGGTGCGAAGGTCAGGATTTTCCCCAATCACGCCTGTGCGACGGCGTCGCAACACGAGTTGTACAACGTCGTCTCCGCCGACAGCGATGCGATCGAAGCGCGATGGCCCCGGATGCACGGCTGGTAGGCCGCCGAAAGGATCGCTTCCCATGGCCTCGCCCCTTCGATACCTGACGGAAGCCGGCTTCCTCGGAAAATTCTACATCGACGGAGAATGGCGGAAGCCGATCGGATCAGTCGCGGCAGCAACGGCCGTCGTCAATCCGGCGACGGAGCAGCCGATCGCTGACGTCGCGCTTGGCGATGACCATGACGTTGATTGCGCCATCGCAGCCGCCAGACGAGCCTTTGCCGGCTGGTCCATGACACCGCCTGCCGAGCGTGCGGCGCTGCTCGATAGGATTCACGCCTTGGTCCTTGAGCGTCTGGAGTTGTTCGCGCAGGCGCTTACGTGTGAGATGGGAGCAGCGATTACCTACGCGCGCCGCGCTCAGGTGCCGTTGGCCGCCGAACATATCCGCGTTGCCCGCGACAATCTCGCGAATTATCCGTTCGTCACCCGGCGCGGCAGCACCGCGATCATGCGCGAGGCGATCGGGGTCTGCGGTCTCATCACCCCATGGAACTGGCCCCTCTACCAGATCACCGCCAAGGTCGGTCCGGCGCTCGCAGCCGGCTGCACGATGGTGTTGAAGCCGAGCGAATTGTCACCGCTGAGTGCCTTGCTGTTTGCCGAGGTGATGGACGATGCCGGTTGCCCGCCCGGCGTGTTCAATCTCGTCAATGGGACAGGTCCGATCGTTGGCGCCGCTCTGGCGTCCCATCCGCAGGTGGACATGATCTCGATCACCGGCTCGACGCGCGCCGGCGTTCTCGTCGCGCAAGCGGCAGCGCCCACGATCAAGCGCGTCGCCCAAGAGCTCGGCGGCAAGTCGCCGAACCTCATCTTGCCGGACGCCGATCTCAGCCGTGCTGTTCCGCTCGGTGTCGGCGCCGCCTTCCGCAATCTGGGCCAATCCTGTAGCGCACCGACGCGCATGCTCGTGTCGCGCTCACAGCTCGCGGAGGTCGAGGGATTGGCGGCGGCCGCCGCATCGGAATTGGTGGTCGGCGATCCCCTGGCGGAAAACACGACCCATGGCCCGATCGCCAACCGGCCGCAGTTCGAGCGCGTGCAGACCATGATCGGCGTCGGCCTGGAAGAAGGCGCAAAGCTCGTCATTGGCGGGCCTGGACGGGCCGAGAACCTTCAGATTGGCTTCTATGCGCGACCGACCATCTTCTCGAACGTCCATCGCGATATGAGCATCGCGCAGGAGGAAATCTTCGGGCCGGTGCTGTCGATCATCGCGTACGACACCGTGGACGAAGCGATCGAGATCGCCAACGACACCCTCTATGGGCTGGGCGCCCATGTGCAGGGCACTGATATGGAGACGGTACGGGCAGTCGCCGCGCGAATCCAGTCGGGTCAAGTCCATCTTAATTATCCTGACTGGGACCCCAATGCTCCCTTCGGCGGATACAAGCGCTCCGGCAACGGTCGCGAGTACGGCGTTGAGGGCATGGAAGAGTATCTGGAGACGAAGGCAGTTATTGGATTCTCCCCGATAGCTCGATATCGGGTCCGAAAAAGCATCGCGCTTTAAATGAAACTCTTGCCTTGCAACGATACTCGGTCAGGCTTGAGCAGTTTCGTTCAATCAAGCGGCCAAAATACCGAATATCTTGCGACGTCCTGGATGATTTCAGCACATTCTATCGAGCGCGCGATGCGATGAAAGGCTGATCGGAACGTTGCTTCCGTATCCTCGGCAGCAGAGGTTCGTTGAAACATGTCCCCCCACGTCGAGCGCATTCACAGCGATGAGCGTCTTCCGGTCGAGGCGGACGTCGTCGTCGTCGGCGGCGGCATCCTCGGCTCTACGGCCGCCTATTACCTGGCGAAGCGCGGCCTCTCTGTGGCGCTGCTCGAGAAGGGCCACGTCGCCTGTGAACAATCGAGCCGAAACTGGGGTTGGTGCCGTCAGCAGAACCGCGATCGGCGCGAACTGCCGCTCTCGGTGCTCTCCATGCGGCTGTGGGACGAGCTCACGCGCGATATCAATCGAGACCTCGGATTTCGACGCTGCGGTCTCGTGTATGCGACCCACGACGAGGCCGTGCTCGCCGGTTGGGAAAAGTGGCGCAAGGTCGCCAGGGAGTACGGCGTCGACACCCGCGTGCTGAGCCGGGCGGAGGTGGCCGAGCGCGTCCCCGAAGCGCGAGCGAAATGGGTTGGCGGGACTTATTCGGAGCGGGACGGCAAGGCCGAACCTGCTCTGGCCGCGCCGGCTATCGCCGATGCGGCCAGAGTGCTGGGCGCCACAATCCATCAGGGATGCGCGGCGCGGGCGCTCGACCTGGCCAATGGCAAGATTGCGGGCGTGCACACGGAGAAGGGCTACATCAGAACCAGCGCAGTGCTGTGCGCCGCCGGCGCTTGGTCCTCGCGCTTCCTTCGGCCGCTCGGGATCAGTTTCCCCCAAGCTAGCATCCGGCAGACTGCACTGCGTTCCACGCCGACAATCAACATAGGAGAGGCGGTCTCCACACCCTACTGCACGATCACGCGCCGACTGGACGGCAGCTATACGCTTGCGATCAGCGGCAAGGCGAACCTCGAAATCACGCCCCAGGCTATCCGGTATAGCCGGGAGTTCATGCCGCAGTTCTTGCGTCGCCTGAAGAACGTCAGGCTCGGCGTCGACCGGTCGTTCGTTTCGGGGCCTGATTCAATTTCAGCGCTTCTGACCAACGATGATCGAATCTTCGAACAGAATCGCGTGCTGGATCCTCCGCCATTGAAATGGCTGATGAGCCAAGTGATGGAGAGTGTCCGGAAGACCTTCCCCCAACTCGGCGAGATTAAGATCGACAGCGCCTGGGGCGGCTTCGTCGATTGCACGCCGGACGCAGTGCCTGTGGTATCGCGGGTGGACGCGGTGGAGGGCCTCGTCCTGGCGGCGGGCTGCTCCGGTCATGGCTTCGGTCTGGGCCCGGGGCTCGGCTATCTGGCCGCAGAGCTTGTCGTCAACGATACGCCTTGCGTCGACCCCACACCGTTCCGGCTGTCGCGTCTGGTCGACGGCTCCAAGCTGGACATCGCCGCCATCTGAAGATCGAGCCGGAAGTCGGGCCTGATGCGCACCAAGTGAACCAATGTGTCAGCAGACGACTGGGCGAGGACCCCCAGTGCTTCCGCGCTGTCATGTCCGCCGGCGCATCAGCGCAAAGCGGCAGGAGGATCGAGCTCGACAGGTTCTATGAGGAAACCTTAAGCTGCTCACGCGCTGGGAATTTGATCCCGATTTGAACGGGCTCGCAGGCGATTTTTGGTGCGCTTCGCGATCAACGATCAATTCTAGGACGCAGCGCTTAATCCGTAGCAAGCGGACATTAATCCAAGTTGCGGATACAGCCGGTCGATCGCGGCTACCTCTTGTCGCATCTGTGCGACGATCCAATCTCGAATTTCGGCGGCGATGGGCCGCATAGGCCGGTGACGGGGCGGCAGGAACTCGCAGAGGCGGCGCGTCGTGGCTAGTGTATCGGAGGCCGGCACCAGTGCGCCTGTCAGAAGCCAATGCGAGGTCACAGTCAGCCAGCCAAGAGCAATTCCCTGACCAAGCAGCGCGGCCTGCACCACCACGGCATAATCGGTGAAGCTCAGCCCCTTGGCTGCGCCGCGGCGTCCGGTCAGCAGCGATGCGTAATCGGCGGACCAGTCGCCCGGCGTCTCGGCGAGGCGAATGATGGTGTTGCCCTCGGCGGGATCGGTCTCGCCGAGATAGGCAGGGCTGCACATCGGCAGCATGACCTCCTTCATCACCAGCGTGCCGCCGGAGGATGGCTCGTCACGATCGCGGAAGCGCATGCCGAGATCGACATTCTCTACCGGTCCCCGTAATGCGCCGGAGATGAGTTGGAAGCGCAAATCGACCTGCGGAAACTGCTTCTGCAGCTTGTCGATGCGCGGCATCAGCCAATGTGTAGTGAAGGCGGAGGAGACCGACAGCGTCACCGTCTCAGTGCCCTTGCGGCGCCGCTCGATCTCGACGAGGCCGGTCTCGATGCTGCGGAAGCCTTCGAGCACGCGGCGATACAAGAGCTCGCCTTCCTCGGTGAGCACGGCGCGGCCCGCTTTGCGGTCGAACAGCCGTACGCCGAGATGCTCCTCCAATTGTCCGAGCATGCGGCTCACCGCGGGCTGCGTCACGTTCAATTCGGCGGCCGCGGCCGTGAAGCTGCCATTGCGCGCCGCTGCGTCGAAGACGAACAGGGCGTTGCTGGAGGGCAGCATGCGGCGCAGCTCGGGCATAACGTCATGTTATGAGGCGCGTGAGAATTTGGCAATTGCCTGATTTTGCCAAGTCTGGTGTCATCGACACGACAGCCTAAAGATAGGAATTTCCGGAGAAGTTTGGTTGCGGTGCACGCTGCAACCACCAGTGCTCCGAAATCCTGTCTATAAAGCAGGCTTATGGCGTGCAGTGAGGCACAGCATTGCTAGGGATTGACGGGGTCGATCGTTGGACAAACGAGCGGAAAGCGTCGAGATCAGGTCGGCCAGCAAGGCCTACGGTGCCGTTCGCGCCCTCGACAACGTGTCCCTCAATGTCGGCGCCGGCGAATTCGTCTCGCTGCTCGGCCCCTCCGGCTCTGGCAAGACCACGCTGCTCGGTATTTTGGGCGGCTTCATCCTCCCGACCTCTGGCACCATCCTGTTCGGCGCCCGAGACGTCACGTACATGCCGCCGCACAAGCGCGAAATCGGCGTGGTCTTCCAGAACTACGCGCTGTTCCCGCATATGAGCGTCGGCGAGAACGTCGCCTTCCCCTTACGTGCACGGCGTCTGCCGAAGGCGATCTGGCCCGACAAGGTGCGCGCGGCGTTGTCGATGGTGGGCCTCTCCGGCTACGAGGCACGCGGCATCGCGCAACTCTCTGGCGGCCAACGTCAGCGCGTGGCGCTGGCGCGCGCCATGATCTTCGAGCCGCGGCTGATCCTGATGGACGAGCCGCTGTCTGCCCTCGACAAGCAGTTGCGCGAGACAATGCAGATCGAGCTGCGGGCGCTGCACCGGCGCATCGGCGCCACCATCATCTATGTCACTCATGATCAGCGCGAGGCGCTGACCATGAGCGACCGCGTCGCCGTGATGAAGGACGGGAGGCTGATCCAGATCGACGAGCCGGCGCGCCTGCACGATTATCCCGCCGACTCTTTCGTCGCCAGCTTCATCGGTGAGGCAACGATGCTGCCGGTACGCCGCGTCGATGCCACAAGCGTCGCGCTCGGCAACGCACTGTTGCGCAGTGCCCGCGCCGTTCCCAACGGCGACGCCCTGATGCTCGCCGTACACAGCGGAAAGCTGCTGATAGACGACGGCGCGCAGGATGCCGCCTGCAACCGGTTGACCGGGACCGTCACCGATATCGTCTATCAGGGCGAAAGCCTGCGCATCTTCCTGGCGCTCGAAGGCGGCATCGCGCTCAGCCTGCGCCAGCCCAGCTATCACCAGGCCTATGGCCGCATTCCGCCCCTCGGCGGCAGCCTCACCGTCACCCTCCACCCCGAAGACACCATCGTCGTGCCCCGGGTGGACTGAAGCCTTGTTGCAACCTGAGAGAAGAAGCCCATGTCGACCCAAGCTGCGTTCAGCAATTTCAAGGTTCTCACCTTCGACGTCGTCGGCACCTTGATCGACTTCGAGACCGGCGTGCTCGAAGCCGTGCGCAAAATCGGAGGCAAGAAGGCGGCCGATCTCAGTGACGAGCAGATATTCGAACCCTACAAGCGTGGCCGCGACAAGCACTACGAGCGCTCCAGCGAGGCGATGTTCCACGTCTATCGTCATCTCGCCACCGAGCTCGGCCTGCCGGCTGACGATGCGTCCTGCGACGTGTTCCAGCTTTCGGTGCTGCGCTGGGGTCCGTTCGCGGATTCGGTCGAGGCGCTGAAACGTCTGCGGACGAAATTCCGCCTGGTGGCGATGACCAATGCCGACCGCGTCGCGCTGTCCTGCTACGCGCATGCGCTGGGCAATCCCTTCGACGACACGGTCTGCGCCGACGACACCGGCGTCGCCAAGCCGAACCCGGAATTCTTCGCCTATAACAAGGGACGCCAGTCGGCTTTCGGCTACAAACAGTCCGACATTCTGCACGTGGCGCAGAGCCAGTATCACGACATCGCGATTGCGCGGAAGCTCGGCTACAAAGTGTGCTGGATCGAGCGTCGCCAGGGCATTCCCGGTTTCGGCGGCACGCCGGCGGTTGAGACGCTGACCAAGCCCGACTTCCACTTCCCGACGCTGAAGGCGCTCGCCGACGCCGCCATCGGACCGGCGTAAGGAATGAGCACGGGCATGACACGGGACTGGCGCGCATTGCCACCGGCCAACTCGCTGTGGGAAGCCACAGCGGAGCCGGCGCGCGCCTTTCCGGTGATGTCTGGCGAGCAACAGGCGGACGTGGTGATCATCGGCGCAGGCTATACGGGCCTCTCCGCCGCGCACCACATCGCCAAGAGCGGGCTTAGCCCCGTCGTGCTCGAGGCTAACAGGCCCGGCTGGGGCGCCAGCGGCCGCAATGGCGGTGTGATCACCGCAAAGTTTCGCCTGTCGTTCCGCGAGATCGACGCCGTGCACGGTCGCGCAGTGGCCAAGCGCATGTACGAGATCGCACATGAATCGACCGACATGGTCGAGGAGCTGGTCTCGGAATACGGCATCGCCAGCGCCAACCTGACCCGCACTGGCCAGGTCAAGGCCGCGCACAACGAGACCACGTTGAAGGCTGCCATCGACGAAGCCAACTGGATGGCGCGCGAGATGGGTTCGGCCGAGACCCGTATCCTCGACAAGCACGGCGTGCGCGACGAGACCGGCTCCGACATTTTCGTGGGCGGCGTGCTCAATCCCGGCTCGGGCGGCATCCATCCGCTGAATTACCTGCGCGGTCTCGCGGATGGCGTGGCGCGCCGCGGCGTTCCCATCTTCCAGGAATCGCCGGTCATGAGACTCAGGCGCGCTGGCGACGGCGTCGTCGCGGAGACGCCGCAAGGCGCGGTACGCGCCAAACAGGTGATCATCGCCACCAACAGCTATTCCGATTTGACCGGTGCGACCGCGCAGATGCAGCGCACGCTGATTCCGTTCCGCAGCGCTCTCATTGCGACCGAAAAGCTGCCACGCAATCTCGCGGGAAAATTGATGCCGACCGGCCGCACCTACACCGAGACCAAGCGCATGATGCGCTGGTTCCGTATGGTCAACAATCGCGTGATCTTTGGTGGCCGCGGCGCCTTCGGCAAGCAGGATTCGCAAGCGGCGTTCGACGCGCTACGCAAGGCAATGGTCGGTATCTTTCCGGATCTCGCCGAAGTCCCGCTGGAATACAAATGGTCGGGCCTCGTCGCCATGACCTTGGACTCGGTACCGCATATCGGCCGGATCGACGATCGCACGCTCGTCTCGCTGGGGTACAACGGCGCTGGCGTCGCGATGTCGAGCCTGATGGGCCGCTATCTCGCCGCCTTCGTGCGCGGCGAGAGGCCGGATGTCGGGCTGCTCGACGTCAGCCGCATGAAACCCATTCCGTTCTATCCGCTGCGCGAGCCCGCCGTGCGCATGGTCGCCGGCTGGTACCAGTTTCTCGATGCGATCGGCCGGTGAGATTACTTTGGAGGAGGCGAGGATGACGACGAAGCAGACTATTGGATTGGGATGCGCGCTGCTGGGCGCAATCGGATTGACCGGTGCGGCAAACGCGGCCGAGCAGATCACCTTCGTCTCGCAGGGCGGCGCCTATCAAGAGGCGCAGACGGTGGCGATCCTTGATCCCTCCGCGAAGAAGCTCGGCATCACCATCAACCAGGATTCGATTCCCGATGCGTGGCCCGCGATCAAGACCCAGGTCGGCAGCGGCAAGCCGATCTGGGACGTCGTCGACACGCCCACCGGCTATTGCATGCGCGGCGGTGAGCAGGGTCTGATCGAGAAGCTGGACTTCTCGAAAATCCCGAATGCGGCGGCGATGCCGGAGGCTTATCGCAGCCCCTATTCGGTCTCCTACGAATTCTATTCCAGCGTGCTGGCCTTCAGCCAGAAGACCTTCCCGAAGGGCGCGCCGAACAGCTGGGCCGATTTCTGGGACGTGAAGAAATTCCCCGGCCGCCGCGCGCTGCGTAACCATCCGATCGCGACTCTCGAGGCCGCGCTGATGGCCGACGGCGTCGCGCCCGACAAGCTCTACCCGCTCGATGTCGATCGCGCTTTTAAGAAGCTCGAGGAGATCAAGCCGAGCATTACAGTTTGGTGGACGTCCGGCGCGCAGTCGGCGCAGCTCCTCAACGACGGCGAGGTCGACATGGAGATGGCCTGGAACGGCCGCGTCAGCGCGGTCGCCAAGGAAGGCGCCAAGGTCGCCTTCACCTACAACCAGGGCATTCTGCAGAGCACCTCACTCTGCATCCTCAAGGGCGCGCCGAACCTCGACACAGCGGTGAAATTCCTCAACGAGGCGGTCGATCCCGTACACCAGGCCAATCTGCCGCTCAATATCGACTACGGCCCGGGTAATCCGAAGGCGTTCGAGACCGGTATCATCAAGCCCGAGCGCGCGGCACAATTGCCGAGCGAGCCGGCGAATGCGTCGAAGCAAGCGCTGATGTCCTACGCCTGGTGGTCCTCGCCCGCGGGCGAAGCCGCCGAAAAGCGCTGGGCAGCGTTCATGCAGAAGTGAGCCAGCCGGTTCGGCGGCGGCCGAACCGGACCACTCAAACAGCCGAGGCAGCGTTGACGAGATCAGTGCCAGATCCCTCCCAAAAGCATCAGCGCCGCGAACACGGCCTGATGCTCGCGCTGGTGTCGCCGGCGCTGCTGGTGATCCTGGCTCTGATCGTGCTGCCGGTCGGCTGGCTGGCCTGGCAGTCGATCTACCATGACGGCTTCACGCTGGAGAATTATCGCCGGGTGTTCACCGAGGACATCTACTGGCGCAGCTTCGCACTGACCTTCGAGATCAGCCTTGGGGTGACGGTGATCGCGCTGCTGCTCGGCTATCCCGTCGCGTACCTCGCCAATTCGGTGCCGAAGGGCTGGAGCATCCTGATCCTCTCGCTGGTGGTGCTGCCGTTCTGGACGTCGGTGCTGGTGCGCGCCTACGCCTGGTTGGCGCTGCTCCAGCGCACCGGTGTGATCAATCAATTCCTGCGCTATCTCGATGTGATCTCCGAGCCGCTGGCCATGGTGCACAACACCTTCGGCACTGTCGTCGCGACAGTACACATCCTGCTGCCGTTCATGGTGCTGCCGCTCTATGCCACCATGCAGAAGATCCCTGGCGATCTCATGCAGGCTGGCGCCAGCCTGGGTGCGAGCCCGTCGCTTACCTTCTTTCGCGTGTTCCTGCCGCTGTCGCTGCCCGGGGTGCTCGCAGGCTGCACCATGGTGTTCGTGCTCTGCCTCGGCTTCTACATCACGCCCGAGCTGTTAGGTGGCGGCCGCACCGTGATGGTGTCGATGCTGGTCAGCCGCAATGTCGAGCTCTATAACCAGTTCGGCGCTGCGAGCGCGGTCGCGGTGGTGCTGCTCGTCGGCGTGCTCGCGATCTTCGCCGTCGTCAGCCGCTTCATCTCGCTCGATCGCGTGTTGGGGCAGAAATGACACGGATCTCACCCGCTCGAATCGCCCTCTATGTGATCAGCGCGCTGGTGCTGGTCTATCTGATCCTGCCGGTGCTGATCATCGCGCCGATCTCGTTCTCCAGCGCACGTTTCCTGACGTTCCCGCCGCCATCGTTCTCGATGCGCTGGTATCAGCAGTATTTTTCGAATCCGGCCTGGATGCAGGCGACACGGGTGACGCTGACGGTCGCGTTCCTGACCGTGGTGGTCGCGACCCCGTTCGGGGTGGCCGCTGCCTATGCCATCAGCCAATCAAAACTGCGCATCATGCGGATCATCCACATGGTGCTGCTGCTGCCGCTGGTGGTGCCCATCATCATCACCGCGGTCGGCATCTTCTTCGTCTTCGCCAAGATCGGGCTGGTCGCGACTCTGCCTGGCCTCGTGCTGGCGAATGTGATGCTGGGTTTGCCCTACGTCGTCATATCTGCGCTGGCGGGTCTGCAAAGCTTCGATCCCGCGCAGGAGATGGTGGCGCGCAGCCTGGGCATGAACCGCCTGCGCAGCTTCTTCGCTGTGACGCTGCCGCAGATCAAGTCGAGCGTGGTTGCGGGAGGCATCTTCGCCTTCATCTCCGCGATGGACGAGACCATCGTCGCCCTATTCATTTCCGGCGGCCAGTATCAGCCGCTGACAAAGCGCATGTTCACCGCGCTGCGCGACGAGATCGATCCCACGATCGCAGCAATCTCGACGCTGATGACGGCGGCTTCCTTCGTGCTGGTGCTGCTCGCAACGGGAAGACGCCGCAGGAATGCTAATGTATCGCGAATATGAGAGAGCCGGTCGCTGGGCGCGTCAGGGCTGATTCATGGCGAAATGCCTGAAGCTACAAAAACGCTTGCGCCGCAATCTGCGGAGCTGACCCGCTCGCGGAAGACGCCAAAGAGTTCGCGGCCGATCCCGACATGCGCCGCGCAGAGATCGGCTTGCGCGCAGGTTCGTGCGGCCCATTCGCTCGGGGGGACGAGCACGTCAAGCCGACCGGTTTCGGCGTCGAGTCGAATGACGTCGCCATCGCGAATCCGCGCAATCGCGCCGCCATCCGCCGCTTCAGGAGTGACATGAATGGCTGCGGGAACCTTGCCTGAGGCGCCCGAAAGCCGCCCATCTGTGACGAGCGCGACTCTCGATCCGCGGTCCTGAAGCACGCCAAGGAGCGGCATCAGCTTGTGAAGCTCCGGCATTCCGTTTGCCTTCGGGCCCTGGAATCGGACCACCGCGACCACATCGCCCGAGAGCTCACCTGCGGCGAAGGTCCGCTGCAGATCGTCCTGAGAATGGAATACGCGAGCCGGCGCTTCGATGACGTGGCGCTGCGGTGCGACCGCAGATGTCTTGACGACCGCGCGTCCGAGATTGCCGGTCAGAAGCTGAAGGCCGCCGGTGGTTTGGAACGGGTCAGCGGTTTTGCGAAGCACGGCAGAATCGCCTGATTCGGCCGGTCCGTCGCGCCAATTCAGCCTGCCCTCGGCATCGAGCAGCGGCTCCTGCAGGTACGCATCGAGACCGTCGCCACAGACGGTCAGGACGTTGCGGTGCAAGAGCCCGGCAGCAAGCAATTCCCGGATCAGGAAGCTCATTCCGCCGGCGGCATGAAAATGGTTCACGTCTGCGGAGCCGTTCGGATAAACGCGCGCGATCAGCGGCGTCACCTGCGCGAGGTCGGCGAAATCGTCCCAGGTCAGCGTGAGGCCAGCCGCCGCAGCCATGGCGACCAGGTGCAGCGTCAGATTGGTCGAACCGCCGGTGGCATGCAGGCCGATGATGCCGTTGACGAAGGCGCGCTCGTCGAGCACCCGACCAACCGGGATGTATTGATTGCCGAGCGAGGTGATGTCCAAGGCGCGCTCGGTCGCTGCACAGGTGAGCGCATCGCGCAAAGGCGTGTTCGGATTCACGAAGGATGCGCCCGGCAGCTGCAGGCCCATGATCTCCATCAGCATCTGGTTGGTATTGGCGGTCCCGTAAAAGGTACAGGTCCCCGCGCCGTGATAGGCTTGCGCCTCGGCTTCCAGCAAAGCGTCGCGACCGACCTTTCCCTCCGCGAAAGCCTGCCGGATTTTCGCCTTTGCGTCGTTGGCCAGACCCGAGGTCATCGGGCCGGATGGAATGAAGACCGCGGGCAAGTGCCCGAACGACAACGCGCCGATCACGAGACCCGGCACGATCTTGTCGCAAATGCCGAGAAACACCGCGGCGTCGAACGTTTGATGTGACAGCGCGACCGCGGTGGACAAGGCGATGACCTCCCGCGAGAACAGCGACAGCTCCATTCCCGCTTCGCCCTGGGTGATGCCGTCGCACATTGCGGGAACGCCGCCTGCGACCTGGGCAACACCACCGGCTGCGCGCGCGCTCCGTCGGATGAGCTCAGGGAAACGCTCGTAGGGCTGATGCGCCGAGAGCATATCGTTGTAGGCCGTGACAATTCCCAGACTGGGAACGTGGCCGTCCTGCATCAGAGTCTTGTCGTGTGCGCCGCAAGCCGCGAAGGCGTGGGCCTGGTTGGCGCATCCCAGCCGTCGCCGCACCGGCGTGACGGCCGTCTCCGCAATGCGGTCCAGGTAGCGTGTCCGGCGCTCGTGGCTCCGCCGAGCGATGCGGTCCGTCACTTCGGCGACCCGCGCATTGACCCTTGCATCGATCGTCATACCAGACTCCTGTTTGCGGGTTGAGCATCGGTCGTGCGCTGCTCCGCGGTCACGGACCGTCCTCCATCCATGTTCGGCCGTCGCGCTCGATAAGCGCGACGGCGGCGGAGGGGCCCCAGCTGCCGGCAACATAGGGGCGCGGGAGGTCATTGATTTGGCTCCACGCCTGACGGATCGGATCGATCCAGCGCCATGCCGCTTCCACCTCGTCCCGTCGCATGAACAAGGTCGCATCTCCGCGGACGACATCCATCAACAGCCGCTCGTATGCGTCAGGCACGGAGACGTCGAATGCTTCGGCAAAGCTCATGTCGAGAGGAACATATTGCAACCGCATGCCGCCCGGGCCGGGCTCCTTGATCATCAGCCAGAGCTTGATTCCCTCGTCGGGCTGCAGACGGATCACCAGCCGTGTCTGCAGCGCTTTTCCCGAATTCGAATTGAAGATCGAATGCGGGACTTTCCTGAAGGTCACGACGATCTCGGAGCTGCGCTGTTGCAGTCGCTTTCCGGTGCGCAGGTAGAAGGGAACGCCGGTCCAGCGCCAATTCGCAACCGCCGCCTTGAGCGCGACGAAAGTCTCGGTCGAGCTTTGGCGATCGTCGATCTCTTCCGCATAACCGGGGACGGCGATGCCGTTGCAAGCGCCGGGGCGATATTGACCCGGGACGGTCAGGGATACGGCGTTCGTTTCGTCGATCCGCTCGAGCGATTTCAGGATCTTGAGCTTTTCATCGCGTACGGCGTCGGCTTCGAGCGAGTGTGGCGGCTCCATCGCCACAAGGCAGAGCAGCTGCAAGAGATGGTTCTGAACCATGTCGCGCAGCGCGCCTGACTTGTCGTAGTAGGTGCCGCGTTCCTCCACGCCGATGGACTCGGCGACCGTAATCTGCACATGGTCGATGTGGGCGGCATTCCACAGCGGTTCGAACAGCGCATTGGCGAACCGCAGCGCCATCAAATTCTGCACCGTTTCCTTGCCGAGATAGTGATCGATCCGGTAGACGCGTTCCTCCGGAAAAATCATCCCGATGGTTTGATTGAGCCGGATTGCTGATTCGAGATCCTTGCCGATTGGCTTCTCGATGACGATGCGGGAATCGCCTTTTGAAAGACCGTAGCGGCCCAGCCTTTCGCAGATCGGCCCGAATAGATGCGGTGCCGTCGCCAGATAGTGGACCTGGATGCGGTCCGCACAGGCCGATAGAGCGGTGGCGAGTTCGGTCCAGCCGCTCTCGCCTTCCGCATCGGCAGCCATGTAGGATATGCGGGCCAGGAAGCGGTCGAGTTCGGGGCCCGTCGTTTCCGATGCCGGCACGTGTTTCACGATCGCCGCACGCACCATCGCGAGGAAGTCATCCCGCGACATTGCACCGCGCGCGACGCCGAGAATGGCGGCTTCATCCGGCAGCTGGCCGGCAAAATCGCGGCGGAAAAGTGCGGGCAACAGCTTGCGACGCGCGAGATCACCGGTCACGCCGAAAACGGTCAGGACGAAGGGAGCCACCGGGATTACGCGGCTTGTCATACTTGCCGCCTTTTCGATTCGAGCCCCTCCGACGTGCCGTGTTCCGTCCGTCACTCTGTCAAGCATGGCATGGCTCCGTACTCACATCGATGTCGGCTGCGGTCGGCAGGTCGGCTCCTTCGCGGGATACCGTGATGGCCGCAGCAGCCGTTGCGTAAGCCAGTAACTCGCGGATTGCCGGCGGATCGAGCGCTGCGATCGCCTCGGGACGGAGACGGCCGGTTTTCGCTAGCCGGGCAAGCAGCGCGGCGTGGAATGTGTCGCCGGCGCCCACGGTGTCGCGCACGACCGCGCAACGACCGGGCACCGAGACGCTGCCCGTGGTCGAGAAGGCGGTTGCTCCCTTTGCTCCCTCGGTCACGACGACCAGGTGCGCGCCGCACGCGAGCCAGTAGGCGGCTGCGTCTGCAATCGAGGCACGACCACCCCACGCAAGGCGGATATCCTCGTCGCTCGCCTTGATCATCGTTGCGGTCCGGTAGAAGCGTTCCGCGGCGACGGCCCAGCTCTTCATATCGCCGGCGACCGTCGGCCGCACGTTCGGGTCGACGCTGATGACGCGGCGTCCATGCTCGCGCTCGGCGAGCGCGGCAAAGGTGGTGCCGACCGGCTCGACAGCCATGGAATAGGAGCCAAAGGTCAGAGCCTGAATATCGTCCGGCAGCTCGCGGGGCAGGTCGGCAAGCCGAAGCGAGCGATCTGCCGCGCCTTCGCCGTGGAAAGTGTAGTTCGGCTGGCCGTCATCGGTCGTTGCCACGATCGAAATCGGGGACGGCCGATCGGTGCGCACGATGAAACGACCATCCACGCCTTCGCGAGCGAGCCTGTCCACGAGGAATGCGCCGAAGTGATCGCGCGAGATGCCGCTCAGGAAGGCCGTTTGAACATCCAGCCGAGCGAGGCCAACAGCAACATTGAAGGGAGAGCCGCCGGCAACGGCGTGGGTCGACATATCGGACCCGCCGCGCGCCCTCACAAATAGATCGATCAGGGCTTCGCCACAGACAAGAATCACGATTCCTCACCCTGGTTCATCACAATAAGCCTCGAAGCGGTTCGGCACCTGCGGGAAGACGGATCCGCGCCAGGCACGCTCTTGCGTTCGGAGCGGAGAGCCGTGTCGTCGATCATGCTCAATCCTTGAAGAGCACGTCGTGGTCGCGAGCGAACGCCGCGAGCAATGGCAGGGCCGCGCCGCCGATTGCCCGAGCATCACGGCCGATCGAGCCTTCCACCACCACAGCGTCGGTGAGACCCTGCCGGTCCATGTGGGCCCAACATTCGTTCGTGCGCTCGACGAGGCGACGGCGCACTTCGATCGGAAAGGCCCCGTCGATGACGACGGCTTCAAAGTCGATCACGGCGAGCAAGGCGGTGATTGCCTGCGCCAGCGCCTCGGCCGCATCCGAAACCCACGCTTCCAGTGGTTCCTCGAAGCTCGACCAATCGTTGGGCGACAGCCAGATATCCGTGCCGGGTCGACCGGCGGCGATCAGACGGCGCTCCAGCTGATAGATGGAAGCGGTGCGGATCAGCTGCTGAAGGCTCGTCTCACCGTTTTCCTCACGTCGCATGATCGGGATCGAGCCGAGTGCGCCGGCATTGCCGCTGCGGCCGGGGAAGAGGCTGCCATTCAGAACGATGCCGCCGCCGATGAAGGCGCCGATATAGAAATAGGCGAAATCCCGATACGCGGCGCCGGCACCGAAGGTGAGTTCGGCTGCGCATGCTGACGTCGCGTCGTTGCAGACGCGCACCGGCCAAGGGGCGAAACGGCGCGACAGTTCAGCGGCAACATTGAATTCACGCCATTTCCCGAGCGCGCCAGGTGGTGTCTGCAGATCAGCTTCCCAGTTCCATAGCTCGAATGGCATTGCGACGCCGATGCCGCTGATCCGGCCATGCCGGGCTTCTGGTAATTCGGCGAGAAGACCAGGCATCTCGCGTTCGACAAATGCCATGATCTCTTCGGGTGCCGGGAAGGAATAGATCATGCGTCGTCTGGCCCGGATGCCGGCGGCGAAGTCCATCAACACTAGATCGGAACTGCGACGGCCGATCATGAGGCCCAGTCCAAAAGCGCCGTCCGGGTTGAGCGAGTAGGGGACAGAGGGTTGGCCGATGCGGCCTCGCTGCGGTTCGCCCGCAAGGAGCAGCCCATCGGCTTCCAGCCGATTGATGATCACGGTCGTGGTTTGAGTCGAAAGGCCGGTGAGGCGGGCAATCTCGACCTTGGCAAGACTACGGTGGCGCCGAATGAGGGACAGGACCAGGCGCTCGTTATACAGCCTCACGCCCGTCTGGGTGGTGCCTCGGCTGTCGCCCGCCAAGGCCACCGGGAGGTTGGCTCCCGCAACCGCTGCTGTTTCGTCCATCCTCGGCTCCGCAAACTCGGGTCTGCTGTCGCGACAGGTTATCGGTCTGTTCCCCGGCAGCCGATCACTACAATGGACGCGTTGAGCTCCTGGTGTCAATTAATAAGTCGGGATGATTTATTTATTGACAAGGCCGTTGGGCCCTCTCTAGGATGTCCCACACGCGGTCGAAACCGCACGGGCCAACAAGAACGTCCAATCGGAGGGAATAAATGCGTCAATCACTCGGACTCATCGCGGCGTTCGCGCTGGCTTTGGGCAGCACCAGCAGTTTCGCTGCCGACAAGCCCATCGTGGGTCTCATCACCAAGACCAACACCAATCCGTTCTTCGTGAAGATGAAGGCCGGCGCCGACGAGGCGGCGAAGGCGAACGACATCGAGCTGCGCTCGTTTGCCGGAAAGGTCGACGGCGACAACGAGGGCCAGGTGGCGGCCATCGAGAATCTGATCGCCGCTGGTGCCAAGGGCATCCTGATCACGCCGAACGACTCCCGTGCCATTGTTCCGGCTGTCGAGAAGGCGCGGGCGGCTGGCATTTTGGTCATTGCGCTCGACACCCCACTCGATCCGCCGAACGCGGCGGATGCGACGTTTGCGACCGACAATTTCCTGGCGGGTCAGATGATCGGCCAATGGGCTGCCAAGATGCTGGGTGCCAAGGCGGCGTCGGCGAAGATTGCGCTCCTCGACCTCAACGTGAACCAGATCTCGGTCGATGTTGCTCGCGATCAGGGCTTTCTGAAAGGTTTTGGAATTGATCTCGGCAACCCCGCCAAGATCGGCGATGAGAAGGATGCGCGCATCGTCGGTCATGATGTCACGCTCGGCAGCGAGGAGGGCGGCCGCAAGGCGATGGAGAACTTGCTGCAGAAGGATCCCGGTATTTCGCTCGTCTACACCATCAACGAGCCGGCAGCGGCGGGAGCCTATGAGGCCTTGCGCTCGGTCGGCCGCGACAAGGACGTGCTGATCGTTTCCGTCGACGGTGGTTGCCCCGGCGTGCGCAATGTGAAGGACGGCGTCATCGGTGCCACATCCATGCAGTTCCCGCTGCTTATGGCGGCGAAAGGCGTCGAGGCGGTGAAGGCCTTCGCGACCGAGGGCAGCAAGCCGAAGGCGTCACCGGGCCTGGACTTCGTCAACACCGGCGTCGAACTCGTGACCGACAAGCCGGCTGCGGACCTGCCGTCGATTGACAGCGCCGCCGCCTTGAAAAAGTGCTGGGGCTGATCGCGCCCTCCACTTGGAGCCTCTGAAGGACTGGCGCCCGCAATCCGGGCTCCAGATAAAGGTCGAGGGCGCTCGCCCGAAATTGAATCGGGCAGTGCTCCGCATGCAACGAGGAAACGGCCATGACCGATATCGGCACTAGCCGCCCGGCTGCCCAGGCCTTCGAGCTCGTGCTCGACAAGGGCGAGAGCCGCGTGGTGGAATTTGAAGTCCGTGCAAGATCGCCGCTGCAGAAGCTTCAGCACTTTCTGCACGCCAATCCGACGGCGGTGCCGGCGATTGTGCTCCTGCTCGGCGTTGCGGCGTTCGGCTTCACCGTCGGCCCGCGCTTTCTCTCGATGTTCAACCTGTCGCTGATTATCCAGCAGGTCACCATCATCGGCGTGATTGGGGCGGCACAGACGTTGATCGTGATCACCGCCGGCATCGATTTGTCGGTCGGAGCCATCATGGTGCTGTGCTCCGTCATCATGGGCAAGCTCGCGGTGACCATGGGACTGCCGGCACCAATCGCGCTCCTTGTCGGCGTCGGCGCGGGTGCCGGCTGCGGCGTGCTCAACGGTACGCTCGTGACCCGGCTCAAGCTGCCGCCTTTCATCGTCACGCTCGGGACGTGGTCGATCTTTTTCGCGCTCAATCTTTGGTATTCGGCGTCCGAGACCCTTCGTTCGCAGGAGGTCGCGAAGATTGCCCCGCTGCTGCAGGCACTGGGAACTCCGGTGAACGTTCTCGGCGCGCGCTTCACCTACGGCTCGTTCTTCATGCTCGGTCTGGTGGCATTGATCTGGTTCGTGCTGAATCGCACGGCCTTCGGGCGCCATCTCTATGCGGTGGGCGACGATCCTGATGCGGCGCGTCTTGCCGGCATCCGGACCGACCGCATCCTCTTCAGCGTGTATGTGATCGCCGGCGTGATTTGCGCGCTTGGTGCGTGGGCGCTGATCGGGCGCATTGGCTCGATCAGCCCGCAGGCCGGCCAGACGGCCAATCTGGATAGCATCACAGCGGTGGTCGTCGGCGGCGCCAGCCTGTTCGGCGGGCGTGGTTCGATCATCGGCACGCTGATCGGCGCTCTGATCGTCGGCGTCTTTCGCAACGGGCTCGCATTGTCCGATGTCGATGTGCTCTGGCAGGAATTCGCCGTCGGCTGGCTGATCATCATCGCCGTGGCGCTTGATCAATGGATTCGCAAGGTGTCAGCATGAACGCAGGACCGAACGTTCCCGGGACAGTACCGCTCCTTCAGGCACGCGGCCTCAACAAGCGCTATGGCCGCGTGACGGCGCTCGATCACGCAGACTTCGATCTCTACCAAGGCGAAATCCTGGCCGTGATCGGAGACAATGGTGCCGGCAAGTCATCGCTGATCCGCGCGCTCTCGGGCGCGCTCGTTCCAGACGCCGGCGAGATCAAGCTCGCCGGCAAGCCGGTGGCGTTCCGTTCGCCGCTCGACGCTCAGGCGGCCGGCATCGAGACTGTCTACCAGACGCTGGCTTTATCGCCGAGCCTGTCGATCGCCGACAACATGTTTCTCGGCCGCGAATTGCGCCGTCCCGGTGCGCTCGGCACGTTCTGCCGCATGCTCGATCGCAAGGCGATGCAGCGCATCGCCCGCGAGAAGCTCACCGAGCTCGGTCTCATGACCGTGCAGAGCATCAACCAGCGTGTCGAGACGCTGTCGGGCGGTCAGCGCCAGGGCGTGGCGGTGGCAAGAGCCGCGGCCTTCGGCTCGCGCGTCGTCATCATGGACGAGCCGACTGCGGCGCTCGGCGTCAAGGAATCGCGTCGCGTGCTGGACTTGATCCTCGATGTGCGGGCGCGAGGCGTTTCGGTGGTCCTGATCAGCCACAACATGCCGCACGTATTCGAGATAGCCGATCGCATCCATATCCATCGCCTCGGCAGGCGGCTCACGGTGATCGATCCCAAGGCCTACACGATGTCGGATGCGGTTGCCTTCATGACCGGCGCAAGGGCACCGATAGACGTCGCAGCGTGACGGGACTCGAAGACGCCGTCTTCCCTGGCTGCGAAGCTATTGAAATTGCTAGTAGACGGAGCTTTGTCCGCATCTTTCCAAATGCGCCTTGACACTGCCGGGCGAAAAGAACAGAAGTCGAACATGCACGCCCACGAATCAAGGGTGGCCGGCGCCTCCGCCGTCCGCGCAAGTTTGACCAAAGCTGGATTTCAGTGCGCCGCGCCGAGGGCGAAGCGTCGATGAGCCTGCCGGTCCTGCCGCTCTACTACTATCACGACCACTTCACGGAGATGTTGAGCTTCGTTGGCGAGACGTACGGTCCGGTGTTGGCTGAAAGGCACCACGCCTTCGTCGCTCGCTTCTCGTCGCTGTCGAAAGACGCCCAGTGCCTGTTCATCCGGATGGTCAATCGGAACGGCACCGTGTTCAATCCCACGACGTTCAAATACACGGAGATCGCGGATCCCGTCGGCGCGCTGGGGGAGCTTGCTGCCGCCGGTCATGTTCGAGGCCTGGTCGAACAGGATTACGCTGCCTTCGTGGCGTGCCTCGCCAAGCCGGTGCTGTTCGAAGGCGCGAAGGCTGCCGGCATGAGCGAGGTCAGGGCATCGTGGCCGAAGGGCAAACTGGCGGAGTATTGTCTCGCTCATTTGTCGTTTGGCACGGCATTCCGGCACTGTGGTGGCGAGGCGTTCGTCGCGCTCGGCGACACCGAGCCGCTGGAGTTTCTGCTCTACCTCTACTTTGGCAAGACAGAGCACAACCTCAAGAACTTCGC
This sequence comes from Bradyrhizobium sp. Ghvi, assembly GCF_900115265.1. GTDB lineage: Bacteria > Pseudomonadota > Alphaproteobacteria > Rhizobiales > Xanthobacteraceae > Bradyrhizobium. Next base: position 208,301 of record NZ_FOVU01000005.1, read on the forward strand.
GCTGCGCGACCTCGGCATCCTGCGCACCAACGACCAGGCGGATTTCAGCGCCCGGTTTGCCGACGCGGATGAAGCGAGGGCCTGCTTCCACTACGCCCGCCTGCTGCGCCACCTCGAGACCAAATCGGACGAGGTCTACCGCAATTCCGTTGCTGGCATTCTCGGCGGCCCCGTCTGTCCGACGGACTACGCCGGCGATCTGAGGAGCCGCGCGGCGCACAAGGCGGGTCTGCATTTTGAAAAGAAGGGCGAGGCCGGGCTCGCCGTCCAGCTCTATCGCGCCGGCGCCTCCGCCGAATGCCGCGAGCGCCTCGCGCGCCTGCTTTATGCGGAAGGCGACAGGGATGCCGCCGAGGACCTGCTGCGCCGTATGATCGACGATCCCGCAAGCGACGACGAATTCGTCTTTGCAAGCGATTTCTATGCCCGCAAGTTCGATGGGCGCCGGACCGGGCTATGCACCGAGCTGCTGCGCGCAGGGCGGACACTCAGGGTCGACGATATCTGGCGCGGCTATCCGGAAGCAGGGATCGCAGGCGTCCTGCGCCGGCAGGGCCTTGAGGTCTTCCACGCGGAAAACACGCTCTGGCATTGCCTGTTCGGATTGCTGTTCTGGGACGAGCTGTTCGAATCCGGGCAGCTGCACAGCGGCTTCGATTGGATGCCGCATTGCCTGAAGGACAGAACTTTTGCGCTGATGTTCTCTCCCCAGATCGAGACGAAGCTGGAGGCCGTTGCGTCGAACGCCGCGCTGCCCCAGATCCTGCGCATCGTCGCCGGGAAATGGGGAAAGCCGAACGGCGTGTTCGCCTGGGACCATGTCGATATGGATGCCCTCCGGGCCCTGCTTGCAGGCGCGAATGCGACCGGCCTCGCCACGATGCTTCGCCTGATGTGCGAAGACTATCGCGCCATGCGCGATGGCTTTCCCGATCTCATGCTCGTCGCCAATGGCGCCGTCTCGTTCATGGAAGTGAAGGCCGAGGGCGACGTCATCAGGCGCAACCAGCTGACGCGGCTTCGCCAGCTCGGTAATTCAGGCATTCACGCGGAGATCGGCCGTGCCGACTTCCGTTTCGATCCGCACCAGGATTTTGTCGTGGTGGACATCGAGACCACCGGCGGCTGGACCGGGGGCGATCGCATCACCGAGATCGGCGCCGTCAAGATCCGCAATCATGAGGTCGTGGCGGAGTGGCATTCGCTGCTCAATCCGCAGCGGTCGATCCCGGCCAAGATCGTCGCGTTGACCGGCATCACCAACGACATGGTGCGGTGCGCGCCTCTGTTCGCGGAAATCGCTGACAGCTTCATGCAGTTCATGGACGACGGCGTTTTCGTCGCCCACAATGTCAACTTCGATTATGGCTTCATTTCCGCCGAATACGAACGCCTCGAACGGCGCTTCCGCTTTCCAAAATTCTGCACCTGTGCGGGCATGCGTCGGCACTACCCCGGCCACAAATCTTACGGACTCGGCAAGCTCACCCGTGCCTACAATATCGAGCTGAAAGACCACCATCGCGCGCTCTGCGACGCCCGCGCGGCCGCGCATCTTCTCAATCTGATCAATGCAAAGCGCGACGAGGGACGAGACGGGTCTGAAGACATTGCTGCTTGATCGAACTGCGCGCAGCGCCCGTCAAATTCCCAGCGTCAATTGTGGCTCCGCATCGTCTCCGGCCTGGAGGGAAGACAGCGCGACGCCGAGCAGCCTGACGGCCTTGGGTAACGGCATCTCGACTTCGAGCAAGCCGCAGGCGAGGCGCTCCAGTTCGTCTCGGCCCGCGACCGGCGCGAGCAGGGAGCGGCTGCGCGTGATGATCTCGAAGTCGGCGAACTTGATCTTCAAGGTGACGGTGCGGCCCCGGCTGCCCGTGGTCTCGCAATGGCGCCAGACCTTGTCGACGAGAGGCCTGAGCCTGGCTACGAGCGCGTCGAATTCGGCGAGATCGCTCGAGAACGTGGTCTCTGCGCCGATGGACTTGCGGATCCGGTTGGCCCGCACCGGCCGGTCGTCGACGCCGCGCGAGATCCAGTAGTAATAGGCGCCCGACTTGCCGAAGTTGGCGTTCATGAATTCGAGCGTCTGGTTACGGATGTCGAGACCGGTGAACAGGCCGAGCGCGTTCATCTTCGCACTGGTCGCCGGTCCGATGCCGTGGAACTTGCCGACGGGCAGCGTCTCCACGAAGGCGGGTCCCATCTCCGGGGAGATCACGAACTGCCCGTTGGGCTTGCGGTGATCGGAGGCGAGCTTGGCCAGGAATTTGTTGTAGGAAATGCCCGCCGATGCATTGAGGCCGGTCTCGGCCTTGATCTTCTCGCGGATCAGCCGCGCAATGTCGCGGGCGAGCTCGATGCCCTGCAGGTTTTCGGTTACGTCGAGATAGGCCTCGTCGAGGGACAACGGCTCGATGATGTCCGTGTGCTCGGCAAAGATCTCACGGATCTGACGGCTGATCGCCTTGTAGACCTCGAAGCGCGGCTTGACGAAGATCAGGTCCGGACATTGCCGCTTCGCGGTGACCGACGGCATGGCGGAGCGAACACCGAATTTGCGCGCTTCATAGCTCGCCGCCGCGACCACGCCGCGCTCGGCCGAGCCGCCGACCGCGACGGGCTTGCCGCGCAGCTCCGGATTGTCGCGCTGTTCCACGGATGCGTAGAAGGCATCCATATCGATATGGATGATCTTGCGAACGCGTGTCGCCTCGCCTTCCACGGTGTCCGAGTCGCCCATGCGCGGATGATACAATCGGGCCGCGGAAATCGCGAGGTCACATGCGAACGCGAAGGACGCTGTTGGCCTTGTCCGCGGCGCGTTGCAGGACCGGGAGGAAACGACGCTGGAGATCGTCGATCGAGGCCCGGCTGGTCGGCGCCACCACTTTCATCGCGGCAACGATTTGCCCGTTCCGGCCCAACAGCGGGACGGCGATCGAGCGCACGCCCTCTTCGAATTCCTGGTCGCCCAAGGCCCAGCCGCGTTGACGCGCAAGCGCGATCGCCTTCTTCAACCGCGTCGGGTCCGTGATGGTGTTGGGACTTCGCTTCGCCAGCTTCGCCTTGCCAAGCAGTTCATCGAGCGCCGCGGCGTCGAGGGCTCCCAGCACGACATGCCCCAGAGAGGAGGCGTGCGCCGGGATGCGCGATCCGATGCTGAGGGTGGCATTGACCACCCGCCGGGCCTGGACACGCGCCACATAGATGACGTCAGGCCAATCCAGCACGCCGACGGTGCAAGATTCGTTCAGCTCCTTCACGACCTCCTCGACGAAGGGCTCCAGCGTCTCCCACATGCTTTGCGAGGACAGATAGGCAAAGCCGAGATCCAGCACCTTCGGGCGGAGGGTGTATGATTTCCCGTCGAAGCTGGCATAGCCGAGATCGGTCAGGGTAAGGAGGAAGCGCTGGACGGTGCCGCGGCTCAAGCCGGTTTGCCGCGCCGCCTCGCTGACCGTCAGCGAGGGATGATCACGATCAAAGGCCCGGATCACCTCGAGGCCGCGCTGCAGACCCTGGATGAAATAGCCCGGCTGTTTGTTCTGGCCCGTGCGCTTGACCGTCTTCATGCCCCGATGTCCTTCGTCCAATAATCGGACAAATTGTCCAATTCTTCAAGCTCGTCCGATTATCGGACATTTGTCCGAAATGTTGACGGGTGCGAGGCCGCCCGCTACCCTAGGGCGCACGAGAGATCACGGACATTCATCCCGTGTCGAAACCATCAAGCTCCGACTATTGGCGTGGCTCGCTCTACGGGCTTGCGACCGTCTGCATCTGGGTTTCCTGGATCGTGGCCGCGCGGCTTGGGCTGCGGACGAGCCTCACGCCCTGGGACATCACCGCCATTCGTTGTGGTGTCTCGGGACTGATCCTGCTGCCGTATCTGCTGAAAGTTGGCGTCCCTCTACGTCAGCTGCGGGGATCGGGGCTGGCGGCGATTGCAGTCGGCGGCGGGGCCCCGATGGTGCTGGTTGCCTATGGTGGTCTGCAGTTCGCTCCGGCCGCCCACGCTGCATCGCTCTTTACCGCACTGATCCCTCTGCTTGTCGCGATCCTCGCCGCGATCGTCCTTGGCGAGACGTTCACGCTTGCAAGGCAGGTCGGGCTCGCCCTGATCGTGACGGGAGCGCTCCTCATCGTCGGCGGCGCGGGCGGCACCATCGGGTCCCGGCAGAACATCGGCCATGCCATGTTCATCGGTGCGGCCACATTGTGGGCCTGCTACACGGTCGCGATGCGGAGGGCGAGACTGGATGGGCTCCACGCGGCCGCGATCGCGGCGGTCGGATCACTGCTGGTCTACGTGCCGGTGTACACCGTCATGTCCGGGGCCGGTCTGTTCAACGCGCCCTGGGGCGATGTCGCGCTGCAAGTCCTTGTCCAGGGAATTCTCACGCCCATCGTGTCGTACTGGCTTTATGGACGCGCGGTCGCCATGCTTGGCGCATCGAACGGCTCGGCGTTCGCAGCCTTAAGTCCAGCCATGACGGCACTCGTGTCGATCCCGCTGCTCGGCGAGTGGCCGGCAGCGGGCGACTGGATCGCAACCATTCTGATCTCAGGTGGCGTGTACGTTGCAAGTGGAGGCTTGGTCGCGGTTCGGCCCGCCGGATCGTGAGCGGCTGGGGTGCAGTCATGGCAGGTGCGACGATGGCCGACGCTGCGAACATCGTGTCGGCAGAAGACGGGATTGAGGCGTTGGCCCAGCTCGTGGCCAGCCGCTGGCTGGAACGCAGGTCTCTTCCCCTCATCGACGAGAGACTGTCGATGGAGACGGCGCTGCGCGTCAGAGACAAATTTCTCGGTCTGATTCAGCCGCTGCTTGGGGCGCCCCTGGGATACAAGGTGGCGGCGATCACACCACCTGCGCAAAGAGATCTCGGCATCAGGGAACCGCTGGGCGGCATCTATCTCGCAGGCATGTTCAGTTTCGCGAACATTGCTCCGATTCCCGTCAGCTACGGCAACCGACCGATCGTCGAGGCGAAATTGGGCCTGGCGATCGCCTCGGGCTCGGCGCCCTGTCGCGGGTGCGGCCCACGCCAGGCCTGCGGCTGGACACGCGCTGGGAGGGGCTGACGGAATCGCCGGCAATGGTCAGAGCGCGCTTCGAATAGCATCGTCGGATTTGGGAGAGGGGCATGACGAAGAGATTTGCGAGGGCTGAACACGTCGTCCTGTGCTGGCTGGCAACCGTCGATGCCGCGCACAGACCCAACGTGACACCAAAGGAAATTTTCGCCGAAATCGGCGATGGCGCGCTTGTCATTGCCGATATCGCGTCGGCGCGCAGCGTCCAGAACATCAGGGTCAATCCAGCAGTCTGCGTCAGCCTGATCGATATTTTCCTGCAGCGCGGACGCAAGCTGGAGGGCACGGCCGGGATCATCGCGCCGGATCATCCTGATTTCGCCAGGCTGACCGCGCCGTTGCTCGCGATGAGCGGAAGCAAGTTTGCCATCCGCCATGTGATTTCCGTCCGCGTCGAGCGCGTATCGCCGATCCTTGCCCCGAGCTACCGCTTCTATCCCGAGCGCAGCGAGGAGGAGCTGCAGCGTGATGCCTACCGAGCCTATGGCGTCCAGCCGGCCGGAGCCTGACGACAGACCAGGGCCAATATCCGTCGAACCCGCTTTTTCCCGGCCTGCGGGGCGGGAAGTCGATTGAGGTCGCAAACTTGTAGCGGGTTCCGGCGCATGTCGCTGTGTGATTGGCCTCACAGCACCGATGCTCCCCTGATGTTATGTGTATCACCACTGATCGAGAGGGGCAGCTCCTTCTAAGGCGAACAGGAGATGGTGATGACCAGGTCCGAGAGCTCCGAGAACTCGGAGGCGACAATGTGCGCCGATGTCATTCGTTCGGATGACCTCATTGGATCGGCCACCCGGTAACCTTGTCCGACATTCCAACTGCCCACACCACCCTCAAAGTCGAGACCGAATAGAACTCAAAATTCCGGTCGTCGCGTCGACGACTTGCAGAGCCTGTTGAGCCTTGGCCAAGGCGAGGGGCGACCTCGCGCATTGATCGGGCAGCTGGGCGATCTTCTTGCGCTGGCTGGTCAGGATATTGGTCGACTGCTCGACGGCGAATTTCACCACGTCGCGGGTCGGGTCATTCTCACTGACATTGGTGAGATCTTTCTCGATCGTGATCAGATATTCGAAACTGGACAGCTCTTGAGAAATCTCGACGAGATTCTGAATTGTGGATTTCACGCAATCGGCATCGACGGCGGAGATGTCGGGCCGCTTCGAGGTCTGTACGAGATCGCCCATCAGGCCCGCGAACATCGGCCTGAGATCTTCGACCCTCTTCAGGTCGGCCTGGCTCAGGACGCCGGCCAGACACGCATTCGTGGCGAGCAGCAGCGCAAGCCCGGGCCATGTCAGCCGAGCAGTCAGAGCGCGGGCAGTTGCGACGGGCGTGATGCGATCGGCTTGCCAATTCATCTGATGGGCCCGATGTCCTCTGCCTCGACAAATGCAGTTCTCGTAGTAAGCTTAGCCCCGCTGACAATTTCGCTCAATCCTATTCTCGGCGTCGTGTGCGTGGATGATGGCGCTGCAATATTTTCGCGGAGGGGCGCAGCGTGACCGATGGCACTGACAGAATCTTCCGCGCCAGCGCGCTGCAGCGCGCGGCCTCGCCGGAGGAGCTTGATCATCTCGTTGCGATCACCAGGCCGGCCGACTGGATCCTGACGGCGATCGTGACGATCGCAATGCTCGCAGCGCTCGTGTGGGGCATTTACGGCCGGATCCCGTCGCGCGTCTCCGGCCAGGGAATCCTGGTCGGCAGCGGTCGCGTGGTCGATGCGGTTTCTTCTGCCGAAGGCAGGCTGGCTTCGCTCAGCGTCTCTGTCGGCGATCATGTCGAGCGCGGGCAGGTGATCGCCCAGATCTCGCAGACCGAGATCGAACAGAAATACCGCAACGCCGTCGAAACCTACAAGGAACGTCAGCGCGAGCACGACGACATGGCCGCAAAAGTCGCCGCCGAGCTCGCGATCAAGGCCTCCAATTTCGAGAAGCTCGAAGCAGCCTTCAACAAGGTCATCGAAGCGACCGATCAGCGAGTCCGGGCCCTTGCCGTCGACGTGCAGAATCTCGAACAGCTGATGGTCAAGGGCCTGACGACGCGAAAGACGCTGGAGGATCGCCGCCTCGAATTGACCGAGGCGCAGCAGCGCCGGACGGATTCGCAGAACGAGATCCTCAAGCTTCACGCGCAGAAGACGGATCTGGAAACCCAGCGCGAGCGCGAATTGCAGCAGGCCGAATTCGCTTCCAACAATGCGCGCCGTGAGATGCAGGCGCTGGCCGGTACTTTGGGACGCAATTCGCAAGTGCTCAGTCCGATTGCAGGCCGCGTGCTGGAGATCAAGACATCTTCCGGATCGGTGCTCGGCGTGGGCACGCCGGTGGTGCTCATCGAAGACGAGGGCGCGCGGCTGGAGGCGGTGGTCTACATCCCCGCCGAACAGGGCAAGAGCGTCAAGCCGGGTTATCAGGTGCGAGTCGCGCCCAGCACGGTGAAGCGCGAGGAGTTCGGAACGATGATCGGCGTGGTCTCGAGCGTCTCGGAATTTCCGGTGACGCCGCAGGGCATGACCGCCGTGCTTCATAACGACCAGCTCGTGAAAGTGTTTTCGCACGACGGTGCGCCGTACGCCGTTACGGTGTCGCTGGAACAGGATCCGTCGACCGCAAGCGGCTATCGCTGGGCTGTGGGTCAGGGACCGCTGGTGCATCTCACCAGCGGCACGCTGGCGCAAGCCGAGATCACTACGCGAAGCCGCCGCCCGATCGACCTCGTTGTCCCCTTGCTGCGTAAGTGGACGGGGATCGATGGATAGTCGTGCCCCGCCGACTGCAGGCGTCAAGCGCACGCCGACAATCCTGCAAATGGAAGCAGCCGAATGCGGCGCCGCGTGCCTTGCCATGGTGCTGGCGCATTACGGGGCGTGGGTGCCGCTCGAGCGCCTCCGCGTCGAATGCGGCGTCTCCCGCGACGGCAGCAAGGCCAGCAACGTCGTCAGGGCGGCAAAGCGTTTCGGGCTGTCGGCGAAAGGATTTCGGCTCGATCTTGCCGCGCTCGGCTCGGCGCCGACGCCTTGCATCATTCATTGGAACTTCAATCATTTCGTCGTCCTGGAAGGCATCAAGGGCAAGTCCGCCTCCATCAACGACCCCGCCTTCGGACGCCGGCAGATCGGCATCGACGAACTCGACAGGTGCTTCACCGGCGTCGTCCTCACCATGGAGCCGGGGCCGGGCTTTGCGCCATCAGGCGCCAAGCCGGCCGGATTGCGGCTGCTGCTGCGGGAGTTGCGCGGGTCGAAAGCCGCGGTCGGGCTGCTCATCCTGCTCAGCTTCGTCATGGTCGTGCCCGGTCTCGTCGCCGCGAGCTTCTCCAAGATCTTCATCGACGACATTCTCATTCAGCATCTGAACGGGTGGCTGCGTCCGCTGCTGATCGGGATGGCCGCCACCGCGCTGATCCGCACCATCCTGGCGCTGCTGCAGCAATCCCTGCTGCTACGGCTCCAGACGAAGCTCTCGGTGGTGATGATCAGCCGCTTCCTCTGGCGCGTGATGGCCTTGCCGATCGAGTTCTTCACCCAGCGCCACGCCGGCGACATCGCGGCGCGGGTCGGGGCCAATGATCAGATTGCGCGACTGCTGGCGGGCGGCATCGCCGCGAATGCGCTCAGCCTCACCTCGGTGGTGTTCTTCGCCTTCGCGATGATCGTCTATGATCATTGGTTGGCCGCGGTGTGCATCAGCCTGTCGCTGCTCAACGTTCTCACCTTGCGGCTGTCGATGCGGCGCAGGGAGGATCTCAGCCGCGGGCTCTCGCTGGAACGCGGCAAGCTGCTAGGGGCCGTCGTCAGCATCGTCAGGTCGATCGAGACCATCAAGGCGAGCGGGCTGGAGGACGAGGCGTTCGGACAATGGGCCGGCGTCCAGGCCAAGGTCCTGAACGCCGAACGCGATCTGGCGTCGTCGTCGATCATCCTCGACATGATCCCGACCCTGATCGCCGGCCTGACCATGACCGCGATCCTGGTCCTCGGCGGTCTCAGGGTGATCGAAGGCTCGCTCACCCTAGGCAGCCTCGTTGCCTTCCAGGCACTGATGGCGAGCTTTTCCGAGCCGGTGGCGACGCTCGTCAATCAGGCCGGCAGCTTCCAGCTGATCAAGGGCGCGCTCGACCGCCTCGAAGACGTCTACAATTATCCGCTCGGCGATCCCGCGCGCCCATCGGACAAGGCCTTTCCTGCGAGGCTCGCTGGACGCATCGAATTCAAGGACGTGCAGTTCGGCTATTCGCTGCTCGAGCCGCCGCTGATCTCGGATCTTTCGATCACCGTGACCCCGGGCTCGCGCGTGGCGTTGGTCGGCGCCTCCGGCAGCGGCAAGTCCACCCTGGGTCGTCTGGTCTGCGGGCTGTATAAACCCTGGGCGGGAGAGGTTCTGGTCGACGGGACGCGGCTCGCGGACATCCCGCCCGACATTCTCGCCAACTCCATTGCCTATGTCGATCAGGACATCTTCCTGTTCGAGGGAACGGTCCGTGACAATCTCACGCTCTGGGACCGGACCATTCCGGACATCGATCTCACCCGCGCGCTCAAGGACGGCGAGATCCAGGACGACATCGCGATTCGCGCCGGCAACTACGATTCCTATGTCAACGAAGGCGGCACCAATTTCAGCGGCGGCCAGCGCCAGCGCATCGAGATCGCCCGTGCGCTGGTCGGCCATCCCTCCATCGTCGTGCTCGATGAGGCGACCGCGGCGCTCGATCCCGTCACGGAGAAGGCCATCGACGATAATCTGCGCCGTTGCGGCTGCACCTGCATCATTATCGCCCATCGCCTCAGCACGATCAGGGACTGCGACGAGATCATCGTCCTGCGGCAGGGCAAGGTCGCCGAGCGCGGCACGCACGAAACACTTCTTGCCCTGAACGGCGAATATGCCCGGCTGGTGTCGCAGGAATGACGGTCGCCATCGACAATATCGTGTCAGGTGCGAGCCTCGTGGGGGCGGGGGAGGTGACTCTCGACGGCCGCCGGCCCGTTCTGCTCGACCACCACGGTTATGTGTTCGAAATCGTCAGCGGCCATGCGGACGTCTTTGCCATCGAGGTCAGGGATGGCCAATCCGGCAGCCGCCATCATCTATTCCGCGTCGAAAGCGGAGATGTCATTCCCGATTTGCCTGGCTTCCCAGCGTCGTCCCCGGACGGTCTGCGCTTCATCGCGGTCGGCGCGCAGGACACCCGGGCGTCCGTCGTGGCCAGGACCGATCTGGTGCCGGAACAGGCGGTGCGCTGGATCGAGCGGCTGGCCCGCTTCATCGCAGGGCCGGCGCCGTCGTGGCAGATGGCCGAACTGCCGGAGGGCGAGGTGGCGCTAGCCGCCGGCGAGTCGCGTCGCGGTCCGATGCGTGGTCTGCTTTGGCTCAATGTGGCGCGTGGTTCGCTGAGGCTTGTCGGGACCGGCGTGCCCTATGCCGCCGGGAGTCCGCCGCTGCCTCTGACGTCCGGTTTGTGGATCGAGGCGGGCACCGACGGATGCGCCGCGAGCGCTGCCGCCCGAGCGCCGGCGGCCGATCTGATCTGGCCGGCGCTCGATCAGTTCCACCTGTGGTTCGGTGAGTGCATCCAGAACATCCTGATCCGCGACACGCAGAACGAGAGCGCGCGGCTGGAGAGCCGGACCGGGCTCGTCGCGTCGCAGGCGGTCGAAGCCTTCGACCGGCTTTCCGGCATCATCGTGCGGCGCTTCGATCATGATGCGGTCGACGCCTCCTGGTCTGACAGGCTGGCCGGCGCCTGCCAGATCGTCGGCAGCGCGATGCGGGCGCCGATTGCGATCTCCGGCCGTGTCGATGGCAGCGCGCAGGATTTTGCTGGCCTCGCACAAATCGCGCAGGCGGCGCGCCTGCGGCTGCGCCAAGTCCTGCTGCGATCGAACTGGTGGAGACTGGATGCGGGACCGCTTGTCGGCTGGTACGGTGAGACACGCGCCCCGGTCGCGCTCGTCTACGAGCCACGCCGCGGCTATCTGATGATCGACCCGCTCACGAAGGTACGCCGGCCGGTTGATCGCAGCATAGCAGCGCAAATGGCGCCGGAGGCGGCCACGTTCTATCCGCCGCTGCCCTCACGCGCGCTGAAATTCACCGACCTTCTGCGATTCGCGCTGCGCCATGCCCGCGGCAGCGGGCTGCGCATCGCACTGTCGGTCGTCATGATCGGCCTGTTGTCGCTGGTGACGCCGTTCGTCACCAACCTTTTGATCAGCTCGATCATTCCGCGATCGGAGCTCGACCAGCTCGCCTTCTGCGCACTCGCGCTTGTGCTCGCCGGCCTGTCGGTGGCCGGCGTCCAGGTCATGCAGGGCTTTGTCATGCTGCGGATGGAGGCCACGATCGACTGGCGGCTCCAGGCGGCGATGATCGACCGCCTGCTGCGGCTGCCGACCGCCATCTTCCGCGAGTACACGGCCGGCGAACTGGTCGACCGCGCCATGGGCATCGATGCGGCGCGGCGGGCTCTGACCGGTCACGCCTTGCGCGGCATGATCGCCGGCCTGTTCTGCCTGTTCAGCCTCGGCCTGATGCTCTACTACAATCTCAAGCTGGCACTGGTCGCGATCGCGCTGACATTCCTCAGGGCGGTCGCCATCATCGGCACCAATCTGGTGCGGCTGCATTTCGAGAGCAAGCACTTCAATCAGCAGGGCAAGGTCAGCGGATTTGTCCTCCAGCTCCTGACCGGCGTCGGCAAACTGCGCGTCTCGGCAGCGACGTCGCGCGCGCTCGCGATCTGGTCGAAGCAGTTTGCGACCCAGAAGCAGTATTTCGTTTCGTCTCAGCTGGCCGGCAACGGCCTCGGCGCGTTCGAGACCGCGTTTCCCACCATCGCGACGCTGATCATCTACGCCTACGCGTCCTATTCGAGCAGCGGCCTGCTCACCGACATCGGTACCTTCTTCGCGTTCTTCTCCGCTTTCGGCCAGTCGATGGGATCAGTCGGCTCCTGGGCCGCCGGCGTCAGCGAAGCGCTGATCGCCATCCCGCCGCTGCTTCGGCTGCGGCCCCTGATCGCGAGCCCCACCGAAATCCCCGATGACCGGAAGTCACCGGGAGAATTATCCGGATCGGTCGAGCTCGCGCGCGTCTCGTTCCGCTATCTCCAGAACGGGCCTCTGGTGCTCGACAATGTCAGCCTGAAGATCATGCCGGGCGAGTATGTCGCGGTGGTGGGGCCGTCCGGCAGCGGGAAGTCGTCCCTGTTCCGGCTGCTGCTCGGGTTCGAGCGGCCGGAATCTGGCGCGGTGTTCTACGACGGAAAGTCGATCGAGACGCTGGATGCGAGCGCGCTGCGGCGCCAGCTCGGCGTCGTCCTGCAGAACGCCAGGCTCGCCAACGGCAACATCTACGAGAACATCTGCGGCGGAATCCGGCTGCCGCTCGAGCAGGCCTGGGAGGCGGCGCGTCTTGCCGGCATCGCTGACGACATCAAGGCGATGCCGATGGGCATGCTCACGCAGGTGGCCGAGGGTGTCAGCACGCTCTCGGGCGGACAGCGCCAGCGCATCATGATCGCACGGGCCATCGCGCGGCGGCCGCGCATCCTGTTGTTCGACGAGGCGACGAGCTCGCTGGACAATCGATCCCAGGCCATCGTCAGCGATGCGCTGGAGAACCTGAACGTAACCCGCATCGTGATCGCGCATCGGCTCAGCACCGTGCAGCGGGCCGACCGGATCATCGTGCTGGTCGACGGCAAGATCGTGGAAACCGGGACGTTCGCCGAGCTGAATGCCGCCTCCGGCATGTTCGCCTCGTTCGCGCGGCGTCAGATGCTCTGACCGGCTCGCCGGGTTTCGCGCAAAACAAAAACTCCCGGACGTCCTTGTCCGGGAGTTTCTCGAGGTAGCCAGCTCTGTTCGATCGGGCCCTCAGTTCAACTTCATGTTGGAACCACCACCGCCACCACCACCGGCCCCGGTGACGATCCCGCCGACCAGAATGACGCCGGCGGCAATGCCTGCCACGACCGGGTTGGTGAAGAACGACTTCAGCCCGTGCTCGATGCTGTGCACGAGGCTGCCGAACCAGCCGCCGCCGGCGACGTTGTCGAGCTCCTCCATCGAGAGTTCGCAATTGATGCTGGCGTCGTTGAACTCATGAGTCATGTTGTCTCTCCTTTTTTTGATGCCGCGGGATGATCCCCGCAACTGTGGACAGCATGCCGCATGGTTCACGCGAGCGCCGTGACCGGTATCACGTTGCGCTCGCTGTCGCGAATTTCGTCGCGAAAGTCCTATCCGTCGTATTGATCCGGCCCCATCGCCCACGAGGCCTGATCGTGGCCGAACGCGTAGTTGCGATTGTTGACCACGGGATTGCGATTGACCATCGGCCGCATGAACATCGGATGAGTCGCGCTGCGCACCTCGTGCTCCACGGTGAAGACAGGCCTGCCGCTGTCGAGATCGACGATGTCGCAGAAGCGGTATTGGTATTGGTTGTCCTCGCGCGAGATCAGCTCGCGCGCCAGCAGCTTGCGGTAAGGACCGGAGAAATCGGTGATGTACATCTGCACATGGTGGCCGTCGTAAGCGGGCTGCGGCCGATCGGTCTCGCGGAACAAGAGATACTGGTCACGGCCGGTCTTCACCGCCGCAACCTTGCCGTCGCCGTTGCGCAGGGCCGCCGGCATGCCCATGATCTCAGGATAGAACGCGCAGATCGCCTGTGCCGATCCGGCGGGCACCTCAAACTCGACATAGGGGATGCCGAGCGTGATGCGGCCGAAGCGCGCCGCGTCGGGCTCGTAAATGCGCAGGCGGTTGCCCCACGGGCACGTCGCCTCGACATAGTCGTTGCGCTCGGCGTAGGCGAAGGCGGTGCCTTCGAGCTTTCCCGCTACCGAGGCCAATCGTGCCAGCAGCGCCTCGCGTCCCTCGACGACGAGGCCGGTATGGCCGCGCAGCACCTGCGGCTTGCCGCTCGGGAGATGAAACTGGCTGCGGCCGACGTTGATCCACATGTTGGTGTCGGACACCATCAGATAGGGGTCGCGGGTAAGTCCGAGGCCAGTGACATAGAACAGCGTGGCAAGGCGCTGGTCCGGAACCTGGATGTTGACGTGCTCGAAGTGGATGGCGTTGCCGAGATCTTCTGCGGATCGATCGAATTGTTGCGGCATGGATGAGCCTCTGGCTGGAGGGGCGGATGGGTTCATACTAGAGCAGAATGTCCGCCAGCCGAACTGGCCGGCCGATCACATCTTGCAAGGCACTGCATAGCATGCGCTGCCACCTTGCCGCGGCACTCATTCCCTGTAATCTGCGCGGAAATGCTGGAGGGAATGAGGTCGATGGGGGGAGTTCTGCAAGGCGTGCGCGTCCTCGATTTCGGGCGCTATATCGCAGGGCCCTATTGCGCGACATTGCTGGCCGAGTTCGGTGCCGAGGTCATCAGGGTCGAAAAGCGCGACGGCAGCGAGGATCGCTTCGTGGCGCCGGTCGGCGAAGGCGGTGAGGGCGCGCTGTTCCTGCAGATCAACCGCAACAAGAAGTGCATCACGCTCGATCCGATGACGGCGGAGGGGCAGGAGGTGACGCGCCGGTTGGTCAAGACCGCGGACGTCGTCGTCGCCAATTTGCCGCCGCAGACCTTGCGCGCGATGAAGCTCGATTACGATTCCCTGAAGGTCATCAAGCCCGACATCATCCTGACCACGGCGACCGCATTCGGCGGGCCGGGGCCCTGGTCCGACCGCGTCGGCTTCGACGGCGTCGGGCAGGTGATGTCGGGCTCGGTCTACATGACCGGTGCGGGCGACCCGCCTTACCGCGCGGCGGTGAACTGGGTCGATTTCGGCACGGCGCTGCACTGCGCGTTCGGCACGCTTGCCGCGCTGATCGAGCGCGGCAAATCCGGCCGCGGGCAGATCGTCGAGGGCGCGCTGCTCGCGACCGCGCTGTCCTTCACCAATGCCACGCTGATCGAGCAGGCGGTCATCAATGTCAATCGTGTCCCGACTGGCAATCTCGGCCAGACAGCCGCGCCCGCCGATATCTACCGCACCAGGGACGGCTGGGTGCTGTGCCAGGTCACCGGACATCCGCTGTTCAAGCGCTGGGCGAGGCTGATGGGCGAAGAGGAGCTTTGGCTGAATGATCCGCGCTTTGCCGACGACATCAGCCGCGGCAATAACGGCGCCGTCATCAGCGAGCGAATGGCGCGCTGGTGCGCCGAGCGCACCACGCAAGAGGCTGTGGATACTCTCGGCAAAGCGATGATTCCGACTGGGCCCGTCTTGAGCCCGCAGCAGGCGCTGGATCATCCACACATTCGAGCCGCAGGCTTTCTCCACGAGGTCGACTATCCCGGCTTGCCGAAGCAGGCACCAATTGCCCGCGTCGCGATCCGGCTGTCGGAAACGCCGGGGGAGATTGCGGCACGACCGCCGACACTCGGCGAGCATACTGATTCCGTGCTGGCGGAACTTGGCTACGACAAGGCTGCGATTGCAGCACTTCGGCAGGGCGGTATCATTTAGTCGCTGCATCGAGACAAGAGTGGAAATGGGCCAGCACGTCTGCTAGACGACTGGCGGCCTGTCCTCGCGCTTGTGCGTTGGCCGACGACCTTTGCGTCGTCTGAGGTTTATGGGAGGCGCATGTTCGTGCGCCTTGTCCCATTGCATGTCCGCGACCGAATCAACACGAGCCCGGCTGCGCGTGCATCGACGATTGCTTACGACGAGAATGGATCAACGTGCGTCATTCCAAGAAAGTGCGGCCAGCAAAGAACTCGCCGACCAAGAGTTCGCCCAACAAGCGCTCGCTCGCCAAGAGTCCAGCAAAGCGCTCCACAAGCAGGCGCACACCAGCCAAGACTTCGCCGAAGCCGAGCAAGAATCCGCAGCGCGCAGCGATCTCGTCGTCGTCGCCGCTCGGCATGATGGCGCTGCATCTGCTGGCGCAGTGGAAGGACTCTGGCCGTAGCGGCGTCGTCTTCCTCGCCGAGAACGAGAACAGGGCCGAACGGCTCGGCAGCGTCATTCATGCGCTGGACCCGTCCTGCGAAGTCCTGGTGTTTCCCCGGCTGAACACCTTGCCGTTCGATCAATTGGAGCCGTCGCGCGAAATCGCAGGCCGCAGAGCCCAGGTGCTGCGGCGTCTTGCGAAATCCAAACAGCCGATTTTTCTCATCTCCACCGCGGAAGCCGTGATGGAGCGCTTGCCGCCGCCGGCGAGCTTGCTGCGCCTGAACACGAGCCTGAAGGTCGGCGGCTCGTTTTCGGAAGCCGAGCTTCGCCTCCGGCTGGAAGAGCTGGGTTATGACCTCGACGACGAACCGGACTATCCGGGCGGCGCCCTGTTTCACGGCCAGACCTTCGAGATCTTTCCCGCAGGCGCCCTGGGGCCGTTCCGGGTGGAGCATTCGGCGCGCACGATCAAGCGGATCGTGGCGTTCGATCCGCAAGAGCACGAGATCATCTTCGAGACCAAGGAACTTCTCGTCGATCCCATGTCTGAACGAATAGCGATGTCAGGCGCGCGGGCGAGGCGCGTGACGCTGTTCGACTATTGCGGGAAAGCCAGGTGGATCGCCGATGCCGGCGCTCCCGTGCACGCCGATGCCTGGCTGAGCACGATCGAAGAGGCCGCCGGCCGCGCGGACCGGGAGCGCGAATATCTAGGGCGGAGCGACTGGAAGCAGGCGATCCGAGGCATGAAAGTGCTGCCGCGCAGCGCTCCGTTCCAGCCAACGCCGGAATTCTCCAAGCTGTCGTCCGCTAGGAAAGCCCTGCGCGCCTTCGTCGAGGACGTCAGGCGCGCGGGCTCGCGCCTGATCTTCGTCGCGGCGCAGGAGGACGATCTGCGCGTGATGGAGCGAATGAGCGGCGTCAGGGTGGAGCGCGTCGCGGATTGGGACGAGGTCGAGAGCGCGCGCCAGCGCGACGTGGCGCTGCTGGCCGATCTCGACGCCGGCTTCGTCATTCTAGGCAAGAAGTCTGCCGTTGTCCTCACCGCGAGCGACGTGCTCGGCAGCCGCGCGCATCATCCGCAGCCGATGGCGCGAAGCTGGGGTGCGGCCTTCGATCACGCCGACGTGCCGGAGCAGGGCACGGTGGTCGTGCATCTCCAGCGCGGCATCTGTGTGCTCGACGGCCTGCAGACTATCAACACCGGCGGCGGTGCGATGCGTGAGATGGTCAGGCTATCCTTCGCCGGCGACAACGCGGTCCTGGTGCCGCCGCCCGATCTGGCGCAGATGTGGCCCTACTCGACGGAGCGCGGCAAGCTCGCGCTCGACAAGGCCGATGGCAGCACATGGTGGGCCCGCCGCGGCGAAGCCGAACAGGAGATCCAGGCGGCCGGCAGGGTGCTTGCCAAGCACATCAGCCAGCGCAAGCGGCGCAAGGCGGCCAAGCTGGTCCCGCCGGGCGCGCCTTACGAAAAATTCGTCGCGCGCTTCCCCTATTTCACGACGGTCGATCAGGCCAAGGCCATCAACGACGTGCTGGATGATCTCGCATCCGGCCATCCGATGGACCGGGTGATCTGCGGCGACGTCGGCTTCGGCAAGACCGAGGTGGCGCTGCGCGCGGCGGCGGCCGTGGTGCTGTCGGGCAAGCAGGTCGCGATCGCGGTGCCGACGACCGTGCTGGCGAGGCAGCACGTCGCGACCTTCCGCAAGCGGTTTGCGCCCGTCGATATCGAGGTCGGCAGCCTGTCGCGCGCCACCTCTGGCGCCGAAGTGCGGGAGACCAAGGAGGGCTTGCGCAGCGGCCGGATCAAGGTCGTGGTCGGCACGCAGGCGCTGACCTCGAAGGACGTGAAGTTTAGCGATCTCGGCCTCGTCATCATCGACGAGGAGCAGCACTTTGGCGCCGCCGAGAAGGCAAAGCTCTCCGGGCTTGCCAAGAATGCACATACGCTCTGGATGAGCGCCACGCCGATCCCGCGCACGCTCGCCGCGGGCCTTGCCGGCTTCAGGGATCTGAGCGTCATCGCCTCGCCGCCCGTTCATCGCCTGCCGGTCGCAACCAAGATCGCGCCCTTGTCGGATGCCGCGATCGCCTCGGCGCTGCTGCGTGAGCAGCGGCGGCACGGACAGAGCTTTCTGATCTGCCCGCGCATCCAGGATCTGGAGCCCATGCTGGCGCGCGTGCAGGCGGTGGCGCCCGATCTGAAGATCGTCTCTCTGCACGGCAAATTGCCGGCCGACGAGATCGACGACCGCATGATGACCTTCGTCGAGGGCAAGGCCGACGTTCTGCTCGCCACCAACATCGTCGAGAGCGGTCTCGACATCCCGCGCGCCAACACCATCGTGGTGTGCTGGCCGGAAAACTTTGGCCTCGCCCAATTGCATCAGTTGCGCGGGCGTGTCGGTCGCGGCGGCATCCGCGCCTTCGCCTATCTCCTGACCGAGTCGGCCTCGGGTCAATCCGAGAAGCGGCTCGCGGTGCTGGAGGAATTCAGCCGGCCGGGTGCGGGCTTTGCCATCAGTGAGCGCGACCTCGATCTCCGCGGCGCGGGCGATCTGTTCTCCGAGCAGCAGTCCGGTCACGTTCAGGTGTTCGGCCCCGTGCTCTACAGCCACCTGTTGAAAATGGCATCGGAGAAGGTCGATGACGGCAGGTCCGTGGTGTGGGTGCCCGACCTCAACCTGCCGGTCGCCGACATGCTCCCCGCGAGCTACGTGCAATCCGCCCCGGTGCGGCTGGAGCTCTATGCCCGTGCCGCGCGCTGCGCCAACGAGGACGAGCTCGAGGATCTCGAGGAGGAAACCTCGCGCCGTTTCGGACCATTGCCGCAGGCCGCCCGCGATTTCTTTGCGGCGGCGCGATTGAGGCTGGATTGCAAGCGCAGAGGTATCATCCGCCTGGATGTCGGCCCAAGCGCGGTGGCTGCGACGTTCCTGCCGGGACGATTGCGGAAATCCAAAGGGAAGTCGCTGCAACGTGACGGCGATCGCGTCGTCTATCACGCACCGATGCGCGATGCTCCGTTCGACCGGGTCGAGGAGCTTCTGGAGCTTCTGGACGAAGCGTGATCGCGTCAACGCAATCAGGCGCTAAAGCTCAACGGATTCACATAGCCTAATGCGGAAAACACCTGGACAAGCCACAATCGTTCCGGGAACGGGGCTACGACGGCAATGGATCGCGTCGAAAAGGTATTCGTCGGGACAGCGATCACGGGCTTTCTCATTATGCTCGGGGCGATCATATGGATGATGTTGAGCTAGCGGGCCGGGCAGCCTCGGCCCTTCGCATCGCCCTGCCATTTCTTGCAATCTTCGTTTGCATTGCGGTCGCTGCGTGGCTGACCTGGAGCAGGTTGCTCTAGGCAGGCCAGGATCTACCGCGACGCAGGCAGTCGCCGCGCGTCACAGCTGGCGCGGACCGATCAGTCCGCCGAGCCCGCGGATCATGGCCGCGATGTCGATCGGCTTTTCCCAAAGCAGGACGTCCTGGAATTCAGGTGCAATGCTGACCGGATCATACCCCGTCGTGAACACGAACGGCACATGGCGCGTCCTGAGCTCTTGCGCGATCGGAAACACCATCTCGTTGCGGAGGTTCACGTCGAGCACGGCACCGTCGAGGACCGAGCCGTCATGGAGGATGCGTAGCGCGTCCTCGATTTCACCGACAGGTCCGGCGACATCGGCGCCCACAGATCGCAACGCACGGCTGATGTCGTCAGCGAGAAAATATTCATCCTCGACGACGAGAACCCGGCGTCCGGACAATGATGCGCGCTCACGTGACAGCGTTGCCGATATCATCATGCTTCCTCCAGCGCCCGAAAGACATAGGAACCATACGGCGAAGGGCCGCCTTGGTGCAAACGAAGCATGCGATGGTGGGTTCCCGATGAGCAACCGCGACATCATTGTGATCGGTGGCTCCGCCGGCGCCACTGCCCCGTTGAAGCAGATATTGGCGGCACTTCCGCTCGACTTGCCGGCGGCCATATTCATCGTACTGCACATACCGGCCCAGGGCATCGGCATCCTGTCGACGGTTGCCGCCGCCGCCGGAAGGCTGCCGGTGCATCAGGCCGTCGATGGAATGGCCTTCGAGCGCGGCCACGTCTATCTGGCGGCTCCCGATCATCATCTTCTGCTCTCAGGAAATCATATCCAGCTTGGGCGTGGTCCGCGCGAGAACATGGTCCGCCCAGCCATCGATGCCCTATTCCGGTCGGCTGCGTTACATCACGGGCCCCGCGTCATCGGGATCGTCCTGAGCGGCCTGTTGTCCGATGGCGCCGCCGGGCTCCACACCGTCAAGCGCTGCGGCGGAGTGGCTCTGGTCCAGGATCCCGCCGACGCGATTTCGCCGGAAATGCCGCAGCGCGCCCTGGAAGCGACCATCGCCGATCTCTGCGTCCCCGCCGCAAAACTCGGTGACGTCCTGTCCGATCTCGCGCGGGAGGTGCCGGGTGCTCCCCTTCCGGTGGCTCCCGACATCCGCCTCGAGGTCGAAATCGCAGCCGGCGAAAGGATCGGCGCCGCAAGCCTCGCCAGGATCGCCGATCCCGCGGCGCTGACTTGTCCCAGCTGCGGCGGCGTGCTGTCCGCGGTGAAGGGTGGCCAGCCCATGCGGTTTCGCTGTCAGGTCGGGCATGCCTATACCGCCGACGCCCTCGCCAAGGAGCAGGAAGGGCAAGTCGATGAGGCCCTGCGGGTGGCGCTGCGCATCATCGAGGAACGCGCCGAGCTGGTGCAGCGCATGGCGGACGATGGAAGGCGGAGCGGCCGGCCTGCGGTCGCCGAAATGTACGACCTGCGCGCCGCCGAATATCGCGAATATGCCGACATGATCCGGCGTGTAGTGCTACAATCTTTCGATCCGGCGATCCGCCCGCGAGAGACGTAAGGCGTTAGCGATGGCGAGCTCCCTAGCCCAGCGGATTGAACAGCTCCACGCCGAGCAGCGCCTCCTTGTGAAGGCGGATGCCGACATCGACGAGGGCTGGCTCCGGATCCGTAACCAGGAGGATCGGGTGCGCGAGCTCCAGGCCGGCGGACATGACACGCGGCAAGCCGAACGATTGGTCGAACTGCTCAAGCAGACGCTTCTGGAATGGGAGCGGCATCGCAGCCTGATCGTCGAGCGGGTCAACTACCTCCAGCGCGAGGTCGATTCCGTCCCGCCCGCGGCCGGCTAACCCGCCGTTTTTCCGGGGAATCCGGTCAGCCTTTCCGTCTGTCTCATGAACCTGTCTCCAGGCGGAACGCGGAGCTATTTCCGCCATTTAGCTGTTGGGATAGCCTGGTTTTCTGCTATCTGCAGACGGCTGGGTTCCTTGATGCCCGACAACGAGAGTAACGGCAATTATGGATGAAGTCGGCAAAGCGCCGGGTGCTGGGGAGCGTCAGATCAAGGCCCCGTTGGTCATTGGCGTAGGTGCCTCGGCCGGCGCGATCGACAGCATCGAGCGCTTCTTCGGCAAGCTGGCGCTCGGCGACGACCAGGCGGTCGTGCTCGTGCTTCAGAATCGTGAGGCGCTCTCCGACGAGCGGCTGAAGGCGATCATCCAGCGTGCGGAGGGAGCCGGACTCTCCGAGGTCACCGACGGGATGACGCTCGACGGTGGAACGATCTACCTGAGCCCTATGGCCATGATCACCACCATCCAGGGCGGTCGCCTCGCGGTCCGGAAGGCGGAGCAGGGGCCCGGCGAGCGGGCGACGATCGACAGCTTCCTGGTGTCGCTGGCGGAAGAGCGCGCCGAGCAATCGATCGGCGTGCTGCTGAGCGGGACCGACGGCGATGGCACGTTGGGTGCAGCCACCTTGAAGGATCATGGCGGTCTCGCAATCGCTGAAAAGCTTGGCGAAGAGGATGCCGAGCATCTGATCGACAGCAGCAAGCCGGCCGCCATCGCCGACTACGTGCTGGCGCCCGAGGACATTCCCGAACATATCCAGGTCTATGCACGCCATCTGCGGCGTCTGGAGGAGAAACAGGGTTTTGACGAGGTGCTGGCGGCCGCCGCGACCTCGCTGTCGCGGATTGCCGACATCCTGCGCAACAAGACCGGCAACGATTTCCACGGCTACAAGCAGAATACTTTCCTGCGCCGCGTGCAGCGACGCATGCAGGTGGTGCAGATCGAGGAGATCACCTCCTATGTCGACTTCCTCAGGAACGACAAGGACGAGGCCCAGCATCTCTTCAACGATCTCCTGATCGGCGTCACCGAGTTCTTTCGCGACAAGCGCGAATTCGAGGTGCTCGAGAGCCAGATCATTCCGAAGATCTTCGAGAACAAGGCAATGGGGCAGCAGGTTCGAGTCTGGGTGCTCGGCTGCGCGACCGGCGAGGAAGCCTATTCGATCGGCATTCTGCTGCGGGAGCATATGGCGAGGATGGATTCCGCCCCGCAGGTTCAGATCTTCGCGACCGACATCGATGGAAGGGCGCTCGCGGCCGCGCGCGTCGGTCGCTACCGCACCAATATCGAGCAGGACATGACTGCCGAGCGCCTGGCGCGCTGGTTCGTCCGTGAAGGCGATACCTATTGCGTGGTCAAGGAGCTCAGGGAGATGTGTATTTTCTCCCAGCACAACGTGATCAAGGACGCGCCGTTCTC
The DNA here is from genome assembly GCF_900115265.1 of Bradyrhizobium sp. Ghvi. GTDB lineage: Bacteria > Pseudomonadota > Alphaproteobacteria > Rhizobiales > Xanthobacteraceae > Bradyrhizobium. Next base: position 230,967 of record NZ_FOVU01000005.1, read on the forward strand.
GAAACTCGATCTGGTCTCCTGCCGCAATCTGCTCATCTATCTGAACGCCGAGCTTCAGAACCGCGTCATCCCGCTGTTTCATTTTGCCCTGCTGCCGGAGCGCTATCTGTTCCTCGGCAATTCCGAGAACGTGACGCGGCATCCCAAGCTGTTCGCGCCGGTCGACCGCCGTGCGCGCATTTTCAAGAAGCTGGATACGGGCACGCGGCTGCCGCCGGAATTCCCGATCTCGACCTCGGCGGGCCGTGTTCCGGTCGAGCTGCCGCCGGTTCGTTCGTTCGGGCCCGACGTCGGGTTGGAGCGCCGCGCGCAGCGGATCGCCGAGCGTTATGCGCCGGCCTATGTGATCACGGACGACAATTTCCAGATCCTCCATTTCTCCGGCCGCACCGGACGCTATATCGAGCCGACGGCGGGGGCCGCTTCGCTCGACCTGCTTCAGCTCGTGCACCGCGACCTCCGTCTGGAATTACGTACGGCGCTCAGCCGCGCGGCCGAAACCAGCGAGCCCGCCCACGCCGACCAGATCCAGCTCGGCGTCAATGGTCATCGGGTGCTCGTCGACATCACCGTGGAGCCGATCCAGGAGGGTGCGAACGCCCATCGCAATTTTGTCGTCCTGTTCAAGGACAGTCCGGCGCGCGGGCCGGAAGCAAGCGACAGCAATCCAGGCAGCCTGGTGCGAACCGAGCATGTCGAGCGGCTCGAAAGCGATTTGCGCGCGACGCGCGAGCGGCTGCAGGCCACGATCGAGGAGCTCGAAAGCACCAACGAGGAGCTGAAATCCTCGAACGAGGAGTACCAGTCCCTCAACGAAGAGTTGCAATCGGCCAATGAAGAGCTGGAAACCTCGCGCGAGGAATTGCAGTCGGTCAACGAGGAGCTGACCACCGTGAACGGCGAGCTGGCGCATCGCGTCCAGGAGCTGACGCGCGCCACCAGCGACCTGAAGAATTTCCTCGAGAGCACGCAGATTGCAACCGTGTTCCTGGACAACGACCTGCGCGTGATGAACTTCACGCCGGCGATCACCCAGATCCTGCATCTGGTCGAGACCGATACCGGGCGCCCCATTGCGCACATCAAGGCGCGGATCCCGATCGAGGAGCTCTATGACGAAATCCGGCGCGTGCTGCGCACCCTCGCCAGCGCCGAGCGCGAGCTGACCGCGCCTGACAGCGGCACGCGCTACATCGTGCGCATCCTGCCGTATCGCAGCATCGACAATTTCATCGCCGGCGTGGTCATCACCTTCATCGACGTCACCGCGATCACGCGTGCGGAGGAACGGCAACGGCTGCTGCTTGCAGAGCTTCAGCACCGCGTGCGCAACACGCTCGGCGTCGTCAGGTCGATCGCCCGCCGTTCGGCCGAGACGAGCTCTACCGTCGAGGAATATTCGGCGCATCTGGACGGCCGCCTGAACGCCTTTGCGCGAACCCAGGCGCTGGTGACGCGCGATCCGGAAGGCGGCGTCGATCTCGAATACCTCGTCGTGGAGGAACTGCTCGCCTACAACGCCCGCGAGGGCGAGCAGATGCGCGTGTCCGGCCCCGTGGTGCGCTTCCAGCCCAAGGCGGCCGAGACCTTTGCGCTCGCGATCCATGAGCTGGCGACGAATTCGCTCAAATACGGCGCGCTCGGGCATCCCTCGGGCCGCCTCGAAATCTCCTGGCGCATCGATGAATCCGCCGATCCGCCGCAACTGCTGTTCGACTGGCGCGAGCGGGGCGGGCCGCCTGTCGCGGAGCCGACGCGGAAGGGCTTTGGCTCGGAGCTTCTGGAGCGGACTTTGGCGTTTGACCTCAAGGGTCACACGACGTTGTCCTTCAACCTCTCAGGGTTTCACTGCGAGATTGCAATTCCCTTGACCAAGCGAACCTTTCACACGCCTTCGATGGACGGCTGATGCGCGCCCAGAGCAAAGAGGGAGGTCTGGCACAGGCGGTCGTACGCCGCTTCAACCTGTTGCGGCCTTTGTCCGAGGAAGCCGTTGCGGCCCTCGAGCAAGCCATTCTCGAAGGCCTGTTCCGGGCCGGTCCCGGGGAAGATCTGGTTGTGGAAGGCGATTCGGTCGACGGCGTCCGAATCGTGCTCTCGGGTTGGCTGTTCCGTCACAAGACGCTCGAGGATGGCCGGCGACAGATCGTCAACTTCATCCTCCCCGGCGAGACCTGTGACGCATACGCTTATCTCCTGCCCACCATCGACCATTCGATCACGACGGCAACGCCGGTTGCCTACGCCGAGATCAAGCGCCCCCGCTTCGAAAAGCTCATGGCAAGCGATCGCACGCTCGCCGAAGCGTTCCTGTGCGAAACGGTGCTCAACAGTGCGATTCAGCGCGAATGGGCCATCAACCTGGGACGGCGCGCCGCCCTGGAGAAGGTCGCTCACCTGTTCTGCGAGATTTACGAGCGGCTTCGCCCGGTCGGTCTGGTCGATGGCGCCTCATGCAACTTTCCGGTGACCCAGATGGACCTGGCCGACGCGACCGGGCTTTCCGTCGTCCACCTCAACCGCACGATCCAGGAGCTGAGGGCAGCCGGGTTGATCACGCTGCGGGAACGGATGCTCACGATCCCCGATCTGGATGCACTCAAGAGTGCGGCGCTGTTCTCGCCGGGATATCTGCAACTCTACGGGGGGGGGGTGATCAAGAGTGCGCGCGCATCGAGTCGCGGCTTTGCTGCCGATGATCCTTGCCGGGGGTAGGGGAAGACAGCACGGAATCGCGATCATTTGATCATTTGCCCTCGCCAGTTAACCTATGAAAATGCCGGAACTCCCGTCGCGCCGGAAGCTACGAACGTTGCCGGCTCGCTTCATTCGTCCGGCAGAAAAAGGCCCCGGCACTAAATTCCCCGCCGGGCCAGCGGTTTCGACAGTCAGTTCGTAGGTATCTGATGACGGCCAAACGTAATCGAAGGAAACAGACGCAATCGCTCCAGGAGCGGCTGATGACATCAGCTGATTTCGCCAGGGAGCGCGCTCGCGGGATGCCGCCCGGCAAGGAGCGCGAAACTCTGCTGAGGCGCGCCAAGCAGAACGAGGTGGCCTCCAACCTGACCGATTTGCTGAGTGCGCCGGGCTACAGACGACACGGCGGGTCCTGATGCAATCCGTCAAGCACTACCGCGCCTTCCAGATCGATCCCGACGGCCATGTATTCGGCTGCATCAATCTCGTTTGCGGTGACGACGAGGACGCCAAGCGCCAGGCCGCCGCTCTCGTGCTGGTCCACCGCATCGAGCTATGGCGTCTGGACAAGCGGATCGCCCGGTTCGATCAGCCCGCAGAGCTAAGTCCGCCGCCAGCCCTCAGCTAAAGCACGGTGAGCTTCGGTTGAATCGATGCGAGCCAAGGGGACACCTCTCCCGCAGGGAGAGGTCGGATCGCATCGTAAGATGCGATCCGGGTGAGGGGTTACGACCTCACCGGATGCTGCGGCCCCTCACCCGGAATTTGCTCTCGCAAATTCCGACCTCTCCCCGCTGGGGAGAGGTTGGAGCAAGCTCACCTTCACAAAGGTCCAAGCTCAAAGCGAGCTGCCGCCGCAGATCACCAGTTGCTGTCCCGTGATGGCGGCGGCGTCCGGTGAGAGCAGGAAGGCCACCGCGGCGGCGACTTCCTCCGGCTGAATGAAGCGGCCGATCGGTGGCAGTTTTGGCGCGACAGCGGTGCGCGTCGGATCTTTCAGCATCGGCGTCTCGGTCGCGGCCGGTGCGACGACATTCACCGTGATACCGCGGGGCGCGAGCTCGCTCGCCCAGGACCGCGCCAGCGCGACCAGCGCCGCTTTGGTCGCGGCATATTGACCGCGCCCCGCGGCGCCCGATGCGGTGCGGCTGCCGATGAAGATGATGCGGCCGCCTTGCGCCAGGCGCGGCGCCAATGCGTCGGCGAGACGCGCGGCGACGTCGACATGCAGACGCCACATCGTGGCGCCGTCGTCATGGTCGAGCGATCCGAGCGGAGCGACTTTCAGCAGGCCGGCCGCATGGACCAGCGCAGTCGGGGCGAGATCGGCGACTGCGGTCGCAATCGCATCGACATTGGCCAGATCGAGCGGCAAATGCACGAACGCCGGGTGGTCGAAGGTCACAGGCCGGCGGCTGATGCCGGTGACGCGCCAGCCATCACGCAACAGCCGCTCGACGATCGCAGCGCCGATGCCCGAACTGGCGCCCGTGACGAGAGCGTGTGGCTGCTTGTCCATGCCTCAGCCTCGCGTCACCCACGGCTCGCTCACACGCACATATTTGATGGCGCGGCGGTGGAAGGTGAAGGCCATGTGGATCGCGCCGTCGGCGGTCTGCTTGACGGAGGGGTAGGACAGCTCGCGATTGGTCTGGTCGCGCGAATTGTTGGTCATGCAATAGCCGTCGCCGGTCTCGACGTCGCGCTTGGCCCATGTTCGTCCGCCGTTAGCCGAGATCGCCAGCGTCATCGGCGCTCGCGGCGCGCCCCAGAAGGCGGTTCGTCCGTCCGATTGTCCGTCGTCGCCGGCAAGCACGGGCGGAAGGTCGTCCTCGATCTCGTCATAGAGCGAAAGCCTGCGTCCGGTGGCATCCCTGGCGCTGGAATCGTTGAAGACCAGTGCGAGGTGGCCGTTGCCGAGCCGCGTCAGCTGGATCGAGGAGTTGTTGTTGGGTAGCGCGGTCGCCACGGGCGCCGACCACGTTCGGCCGTGATCGGTCGAGCGGCTCTGATAGATGTTGTCGGCCCAGCGGCTGCGATACACCGCAATCAGCGAGCCGTCGTCGAGGCGTTCGATGCACATGTGCACGCAGCCGCGGCTGCCGGGGACATCGACATCGCGCCAAGTGGCGCCCGCGTCGGACGAGATCTTGACCGCGCTGGTGTCCTCGTCGCCGTTCCATTTCTTGCCCGGCGTGCTGTGGCAATAGAACACCGGCAGCAGCCAGTCGCCATTGTCGAGCACGACGATCGGCTGACGGATGAAGGTGCCGCGGCCGCGCTGCTCGGGAAACAGCGTCTCGATCGGGCCCCAGCTCCTGCCGTCGTCGCGCGAGAGGCGGCGGCGGATCAGCGCCGTGTCCTGGTTGCCGGCGAGCTGTGCCGTCCACATCAGCCACAGCGTGCCGTCGGGGGCAGGGAACAGCACCGGGTTCTGCTCGGAGCGGGTGGAATCGTCGGACAGTTTTTCGGCCGCTGACCACTCAGTCGCACCGCGCGGAAGCCGCGAGAAATACACCGAGATATCGGACATGCCCTCCTGCGTGCCGCCGAACCAGACGCAGGCGAGATCCCCACCCGCGAGCGGCATCAGGTTGGCAGCGTGGTTCTGCACGCAAGGCGAGGGAATGAAGGCGTCGAACCTATCGGGATCGCCGGCTGCCGGGCGAACGGCGCCGTCGGCGGCGATCTCGATGTCGGTGGTCACGACCTCGGTACCGATGGTCATGTCGAAGTCCTTTCAACGAATGCATTGGGTTGCGCGGCCTGCGGCGCGGCGGGAGCAGGGCCCAGCACCAGGCGCTCGATCGCCATCACCACCAGCGGCGTCAGGGCGGCGACGTACATGTTGTCGATACCGAAGGGATTGCCGAGCAGGTACCAGACCGTGGTCGAGACGGCGGCGCCGATCAGGCCGGCGGTGGCGCCGCGGTTGCTGGCGAACAGCGGCAGATAGAAGCCGAGCATCGCCACCATCGTGATCGACAGGCGCAGCGCGCGGGTGAAGAACGACAGTTTCAGGATCTCCGGAATGAAGAACACGAAGACCAGCGGCACGATCGCGATCAGAACCGAGAACACGCGAGTCATCTTCAGCTCGCGCTCGGGCGTCGGCTTCCAATAGGGCACGTAGAAGTCGCGTACCACGAGCGAAGCGATCGCGAGCGCGACGGTGCAGACGCTGACGAAGATCGAGGCGACCAGCGAGGTCGTCACGAAGGCGGAGGCCAGCGGCGGCATCTTCTCCAGGAAAACCGGCAATGCGTAGAGGCTCTTCATATCGGGATAGAGGAACTTGGCGGCGACGCCGATCAAGGCGAGCAGGAAGCCGAGCGGGAGGCAGAACGCAGCGGCATAGAAGGTCGCCTTGCGGGCGTCATCGGCGCTCGGCGTCGAGGCGATGGCCTGGACGATGAACTGCGTCGAGAAGATGGCGCCGACGGTGCCGAAGGTCCAGGCGAAGATGGTCGCAAAGCCGATCTTGCCGTCCCAGCTGAAATAATAGGCCGGAAGCTTGGCCTGCATCGGCGCGATGCCGCCGGTCAGCGACATCGCGACCGCGAAGATGATGATGACGCCGACGACCTTGAAGGCGCTATGCAGGATCGTCACCCAGGCGACGCCCTTCAATCCGCCGAACACGTAATAGAAGGTCGAGACCACGGCGATGATGCACATCGCAACCGGCAGGCTGACATGCAGCGCGGTGGCGATGGCGGCGGCACCGCTGACATAGTTGCCGACATTCACCAGCAGCAGCGCATAGATCATGATCACCGACACGGTGAGCATGGTCGACTTGCCGTATCTCTGCGCGATCGCCGCCGAGATGGTGTATTCGCCGGAATTGTAGAGCTTCTTCACCATCAAGAGGCCGAACAGCAAAAAGCCGATCGAGGCGCCGAGCACGGCCCATCCGGCGGCCATGCCGGATTGAAACGCCTCCTGCGCCGTGCCGACGGTCGATTTGGCGCCGACGAATTCGCTCATCATGAGCACGCCGACCACGACGGCCGGCATCGCGCGGGAGGCGGTCATGAACTGATCGCTGGTGCGGCTGCGCAGCTTGTACGTGAGCCATGAGGTGAATGCGATATAGGCGACGATCATCGTGACGATGAGCGTGCTTTCGCCGTTGAGCAGGGCTTGCATCTCTGACGTTTCCTCTGGTGGCGCGGGGCGCGGTGTTGTGAGCCCGCTTTTTGCCCGACGGCATAATGTTCGGAATGCGAACAATTGTTGTTAATTACTATTAGACCTGCTCGGGCGCGATGCGTCAAGCGCACCTGCCGCGCGCCGGCATTGCTGCAGACCGTCCAGAGGGTTGCAGAGACGCATCGGGCCGGGCCGTCAGGCCCGGACCCCTCCGCGGTGTTGCGCCGGTCAGTTCGCCGACAGCGCCGTCTTGGCGACCTCGGCCATCCAGCCCGATGCGACCGGCAGGATGGCGTCGTTGAAATCGTAGCGCGGGCCGTGCAGCTCGGCGCCATCGCGCAGGGGCCCGTTGCCGATCCAGACGAACGCGCCGGGCCGATGCTGGAGATAGAAGGCGAAATCCTCGCCGGCCATGCTGGGTGCGAGATCGCGCCGCACGGGCGCGCGCAACCGGTCCGCGGCCATGCGCGCGAAGCCGGCTTCATCAGGCGAGTTGACGACGACGCCGACGCCCATGACGATGTCGGGGGTCACCTTGACGTCGAAGCTCGTGGCGATGCCGGCGCAGATCTCGCCGAGCCGCTTGAGGATGATGTCCTTCACCTCGTTGCGGTGATGCCGCAAGGTGCCGCGGATCACGACCTTGCCCGCGACTTGATTGGGCGCGGTGCCGCCCTCGATCGTGCAGAGCGAGAGCACGGCGGTATCGAGCGGATCGACGCTGCGCGACACGATTGCTTGCATCGCCACGATCAGATGACCGGCCGCCATCACGGGATCGCGCGTGAGGTGCGGCATGCCGGCATGCCCCGCATGGCCCTCGATGGTGATGGTGACGCGTCCGCCTGATGCCATCACCACGTCGTCATGGACCGCGATGGTACCGGCCTCCAGGCCCGGCCAGTTGTGGAAGCCGAACACCCGGTCCATCGGGAAGCGCTCGAACAGCCCGGCCGCGACCATCGCGCGCGAGCCGCCGAAACCTTCCTCGGCCGGCTGGAAGATGAAATCGACGGTGCCGCTCCAACTGGTGTCCGCGGCGAGCAGCGCGGCGGCACCGAGCAGCGCGGCGGTGTGCCCGTCATGCCCGCAGGCGTGCATCACGCCAGGCGTTTTCGAAGCGTAGCTGAGTCCGGTATCCTCGGTGATCGGCAGCGCGTCCATGTCGGCGCGCAGGCCGACGCGCGCTCGTGCCGATCCGCGCGTCAGCGTCGCGACTACGCCGTGACCGCCGATACCGGCTTCGAAGGGAATGCCGAGCTCGGTGAGCCGCTCCTGCACGAAGGCGGCGGTCGCCTTCTCCTGCAGCGACAGTTCGGGATGGGCATGCAGATGCTGCCGCCACGCGGTCAGTTTCTTGTGCAGCTCAGGGGTCAAGGCGCGACTCTCTCTGATGGTGATGGCTGCGGCTACCATAGCGGATTGTCCGCGGCGTGCATCCCGCCTCAGGGAATGCCTCGCGTGCAGCCGCATCGTCATGGCCGGGCTTGACGGAGCCCTAAGGCGAAAGCTTCGCCAGCCCCTTCCAGTCGAAGCTGATGCCGTGGCCCGGGCGGTCCGGCGCCAGCGCCTTGCCGTCTTCCAGCACCAGCGGATGCTCGATGTATGTGTCCAGCCCGAAGCCGTGCGCCTCCAGATAGGAGCGGTTCGGGCAGGCCGCGAGCAGGTGCACGGTGATGTCGTGGGCGCCGTGGCTGGTGACGGGCAGGTTGAAGGCTTCGGCCAGCCGGGCGATCTTCATGAAGGCGCTGACGCCGCCGCAATTGGTGACGTCAGGCTCGGGATAGGATACCGCACCCGATGCGATGTAGTTCTTGAACTCCCACAGCGAGCGCAAATTCTCGCCCGCCGCGATCGGCACACCGCCGGCTTGCATGATGCGGACGTGGCCGGCGACATCGTCGGGAATGATCGGCTCTTCCAGCCAGGTCAGATCGTAGGGCGCGAACGCGCGGGCGCCGCGGATGGCTTCCTCCACCGTCCATTTCATGTTGGCATCCGCCATCAGCGGAAAGCCGTCGCCGAGATGCTGTCGCATCGCCGCGACCCGTGCGACGTCGGATTTCAGATCGGGCCGGCCGACCTTCATCTTGATGGCGCGAAAACCTTTGGCGAGGTTGCCGTCGGTCTGCTTCACCAGCGCATCGACCGAGAGATCGAGGTCGATGCCGCCGGCATAGCACGGCACGTGCGCATCGAAGCCGCCGAGCAGCCGAAACAGCGGCAATTTGGCGCGCCGCGCCTTCAGGTCCCACAGCGCGATATCGAGCGCGGACAGCGCGAGCACCGAAGGGCCGCCGCGGCCGCCATAATGCAGGCCCCACCAGACATGGTGCCAGATCGCTTCGGTATCGTCGGCCTCGCGTCCCTCGACCAGCGGCGGAATCTCGCGCTTGAGGATGTCGGCGACGGCGCCGCCGTTGCGCCCGACCGTGTAGGTGTAGCCGACGCCTTCGGCGCCGTCGGCGTCGCGGATGCGGCAGGTGATCAACTCGAACGCCGACATGTCGCCATGGGTGGAGTCGGAGAGCGTGACGGGGAGGGGAATCCGGTACAGGGCGGATTCGATTGTTGCGATGTTTGGCATGGGACCTCCCTATGTTTTCTTTTTGGTGTTTCGTAGGGTGGGTTACGCCCTGCAGATGCACTTCGCGCATCTGCAGGGCTAACCCACTCTACGACCTCATCGTCGCGAGCTGTAGTGCAAGTGCACACGCCCGATCGTATTCGTCGAGATTGATCCACTCGTCGACCGTGTGCGCCTCGTTCTGGCCGGCACCGAACGTCACGGTCGGAATGCCGTGGCGGACCATCCAGTTGGCATCCAGGCCGCCATTGGCAGCGCGCACGTTCGGCGTGCCGCCGACGGCGGACACGGCCTCGATCGCGCGCTTCACGACGGGCAGGTTCTCCTTCATGCGGAACGGATAATAGTCGGTCTCGGCCTTGAACTTGACCTTGCCGGACTTGCCTTGCGCGTTCGTGACTTTCTTCGCCGCCTTCTCGAACGCGGCCTTGTAGGCTTTCGTGATCTCCTTGAAGAACTTTCCGTCATGGCTGCGACATTCGCCGCGCACATGCACGTAGTCGGTGACGACGTTGGTGGCATCGCCCGGGGGCCGGCCTTCGCCGCCGGTGACCGGGCCGACATTGCTGGTGCCCATCCGCGCGCTCGCGCCCTTGCCTTTCACCACCTTGCCGAACCAGCCGCCGGCCTTCACCTCGGCCAGCGCGAGCGCCATGATCATGGTCGCGGAGATGCCGCGTTCCGGCGCCACGCCGGCATGCGAGGCGCGGCCGAAAATCTCGACGGTCCAGCGGTCGGCGCCGACAGCGCCGATCACCACGTTGGAGGCCGAGCCGCCATCATAGTTGAAGGCCATCACGGGCGAGCCCAGCTCGTCCAGCTTGACGTGGCGCGCCCCATAGAGCCCGCTTTCCTCGCGCACGCAGAACAAGAGCGTGATCGGGGGATGATCGAGCTTCTGCTTTTCCAGCTCGGCCGCCAGCGTCACCAGCACGCCGCAGCCGCATCTGTTGTCGCCGCCGAGCGCGGTCTTGGCCTCGTTGACGATCTTGCGACCGGATTTCTTCGGCTTGGCGCCGGCGCAGAGCGGCACGGTGTCCATGTGGGTCATGAACATGATGCGCGGCTGGTTGTGCAGCGCGCCGCGGCCGGGCAGGTCGACGATGAGGTTGCCGGTTTCGGTCGGCACGGGGATGCGCGCGTTGGCATCGTCGAGCCGGATCGCCTTATCAGGCACGCCGACCTGCTTCAGCGCGGCAGCGAGCTCGCGCCCGATCGCCGCCTCCTGCCCGGTGACGCCCTCGACGGAGAGAAAGCGCATGAGACGGTCGGTGGCGGCCTTGGTGTCGACGGGCATGGGCATTCCTTTGATGCGCGGATTCGTAGGGTGGGTTACGCCCAACGAACTGCGCGTCGCGCAGTCGCAAGGCTAATCTAACCCACCCTACGAAGTCGACGAGGTGTAAGTCAAAAAGATCACCACCCCCGCAACCAGCGCCGCCGCCATGAACAGCAGCACGGCCGGCAATCCTGCGACCGCCGCGACCGCGCCGGTGAGCGACTGCATCAAGGCGGTGCCGAGGAAGAAGGCGAGGTTCACCGCCGCGAGCGCCTTGCCCGCGACTTGCGCGTCGACCAGCTGCCGGCACATGCCGAACAGCAGCGGCTGGGCCGAGGAGGCGAGCCCGATCAGCACGAACAGCGTCAGGTCATATTGCGGCGGCATGACCGGTACGCCGAACAGCCATGCGACCGCATAATGCGGCGCTCCCAACGCCATCAGCATCACCAGCAGCGCCGCCAGCGTGTGCGCGCCGGCCACGAGCTCCCTGCGGCGGCCGATCCTGCGATCGATCATGCCCATGCAAAGGGGGCCTGCGATCATCGCCAGCGTATAGGCGCCGAGCTGGTTGCCGGCCTCGACCCGCGTCAGTCCCTTGATCTGCATCAGCCACGGTCCGCCCCACAGCCCACGCAGCACCAGCGAGGTCGCGAGCGACACCAGCGCCAGCGCGATGAGCCCGCGCAAGGGGCGCGACAGCCCGAGCCTGAGCACCTCGATCATCTGCGATAGCGGCGAGGAGTCGTCCTTGTGCTCGGCCGGCTGGTTCGGCACCAGCGCGAACACCGCGAGCGCCACCACGACGCCGCCTGTTGCGGCGATCCAGAATCCGGCGCGCCAGCCGTACGTGTCGACCACGAAGGCTAGCGGGCTCGCGGACAGCAGCATGCCGATATTGCCGATCGACAGGATCGCGCCCGACCACAGACCGAAGCGCGCCGCCGACAATTGCTTGGCCGCCAGCGTCATCGGGCACATCAGCATGCCCGAGGTGGCAATTCCGAGCAGCAGCTGCCCGAAGGCAAAGCTCGAAGGCCCCGTCGCAAAGCCCGAGGCGATCGCGCCGATCACGGTGCCCGCGAGCAGGCTGAGCGACACCGGCCGCACGCCAAAGCGGTCCATCGCCGCGCCGACCGGGATTTGCGAGGCCGCAAAGGCGAAATGATAGACCGAGGTGAGGCTCGCCAGCGCCTGCGGGTCAATGCGGAAATCAGCTGCCATCAGGTCGAGGCTGAGCGCCGGGATGGTGCGCAGCAAGGTCGACAGCATGTGCCCGCAGGCGAGCGCGACCAGCGCGAAGATCAGCGTGCGGGTGCCATGTCCCGCCTCTTCACTGGCACTCATCAGCGTCCCATCCCCTGAGCTTTTTGCGTGCCGTACACGATCGGATGGCCCGTGCCAACCGCCGGAGGCAGGCGTTGGCGCAGGGCGGACCGGATCTGGGGACAGATCACGCCAGCAAAGGGTTTGGCAGCCGTTCCATGACGGCCGACCCCGGCGATCGAGCTCGGCCCGTTTCAGACGTCAGGCCGATGAACCGGCTCGACCGTCAAGACGTTGTCCTCGGGAAAACGTGGTATGATGGAGAGCAAGCGCTCCTGATCTGCGGTTGCCAGCGGTGATGTCTTTGTCCGAGAGTACAAGCCAGACGACCAGTGACTCGGCCCGCCGGCAGCGGAGAAGAAGCAATTCCTTGCTGTTGGCTCTCGCGGTCGGGTTTCTTGTTTTTGGCGCGGCGTCGGGTGCCCTCTATTACGCGTTGCGGCCGCACGTGCTCCGCATCGCCGTGGGACCGCCGGGCAGCGACGATGACAAGGTCATTCAGGCCATGGCTGATGCCTTCGCTGCCGAGAGCCGAACTGTCAGGCTGTCGCCGGTCAGGACCGAGGGGGCGGCGCAGTCCCTTGCCCTGCTTGGCGCCGGCAAGGCGGACCTGGCCGTCGGCCGCGGCGACCTGGACATGCCTGCCGAAGCGCAGCAAGTGGCGGTCGTGCGCAAGAACTTCGTTGTGCTGTGGGCGCCGTCCGGACTGGCAACCAAGCGCTCGAAGAAAAAGCCGACGCCGAAAATCAAGGAGGTTGCCGATCTCGCCGGCCATCATGTCGGCATCATCGGCAAGACTCCGGCGAATGCCGCGTTGCTGCGAGTGATCCTGGGCGCTGCCGGGGTGGACGCCGACAAGGTCGCGGTGACGCACTTCGGCACTGAGCATCTCGAGGAATTGGCGAGCGATCCCCATCTCGATGCCTTCATGGCGGTCGGGCCGCTCGACAGCAAGATCACATCGGACGCCATTGCTGCGACCGCGCGCCTGCGCGGCGAGCCGAAATTTCTCGCCGTCGAGACCTCGGAAGCGATCGCCTTGAAGCACCCCCGCTACGAATCCGAGGAGATTCCGCCCAGCGTCTTCAATGCCGAGCCAGCCTGGCCGGATGACAAGGTCGAGACGGTCAGTGTCAGCCATCTCATCGTGGCGAGAAAGGCCCTGTCCGAAACGACGGTCGCCGCTTTCTTTCGCGAGCTCTTTGCCGTTCGCCAGGCGATCGCCAGGCAGGTCCCCGGCGCTGCTCACATCACCAAGCCGGACCTCGAGAAGGACACGGAGCTGCCGGTCCATCGCGGAGCGGCAGCCGTGATCGACGGCAACGAACGCACCTTTCTCGACCGCTACGGCGATTACTTCTGGTTCGGGCTGCTGCTTCTGTCCGGCATCGGCTCGGCCGCCGCCTGGCTGCGCCGCTATCTGAACCGCGACGAAAGAGAGGAAAACACCAGCCATCGCAGGAGAATCCTCGCCATGGTGTCCAGCGCGCGGACCGCGGAGTCCAACCAGCAGCTTGTGACCCTGCAGCGCGAGGCCGACGAGATCATCCGCGAAACACTTGCGTGCTACGATGACGGCGCGATCGAGGATGAGGAGCTTGCGGCATTCGGGCTGGTGCTCGAGCTGCTGAGCAACGCCATCGCCGAGAGGCGGACCACGTTGCAAAGCGCCAATGTCGAGACCGTGCGAGGGCCAGTGACAATGGCGCGAGGATCAGGCGGCGCGTAAACCCTTCGTGAGGTCTCGGCCGGATCGACAAAGTCCGATAATTGCCTTCGCGGCCCTCGGCATCGCTGATGATGCGCAAGACGGAGCCGAACTGATTTCGCCAGGTGCCAATCCATGCCATGTCGGTTCTCCCTGGTCATTTGCGCGGCGCGACGCTGAGCCGGTGCAGCCGCTGCAGTTCCTTTTCGGCGTCCCTCATCAGGCCATGAGCCGCTTCGCGCTCATGGCCGACGATGAACCCCGACGCAAAAGCCTGGGCACGTCGGTTCGTCGGCGGCGCGGTCAACGCCGCCTCGGTCGCCAGCTCGCAATGCGCCATGAAGTCGTTGAGCGATCCCAGTGCGGATTGAATCTGCTTCAGTCGGCGGGAGAGGCTTGCGAGCTGCTTCTGGTCGCGATCGGCGTAGAGGCTCTCGAAGAAGTCAACGGCATAGCGGATCTTCTTGACCTTGATCCGCAGCTTGTGGCGCTGTCTCGGGTCGAGGTCGTCGAGGTGTTTCCCCTGCTTTTGCGCCTTCTTGATCCGTCGGTCGAGCACCTCGGCGGCGTAGGCGGCGATCGTGCGCCCGCCATCGGAGCGGGATCGCCCGGTTTCGATCCACTCGATCACGTCGATCAGCAATCGGCGGTAGCGGGGCGATGCAATCGCGTCGCGCGCGCGGGCGAAGGCCGTCGTTCGCTGCCTGGAAAACCTCTTCTGGATCGCGCGGACGCCTCGTCTCGGCAGGCCCTGGCCGGCCACGGGCGCGATGCTCTCGTTGAGAAACACGTCGATCTCGCGCGCCGGCGCCAGCTCGCTCGTGAGCCATTTCAGCTCGCTCTTGATCCGCGCGGTGCTCGCGCGCGGCAGCATCTCCTTGAAGAGGGAGATCGCGGCCCGCAGCCGCCGCAAGCCGACACGCATCTGATGGACGCCTTCGGAGTCCATCGCGCGCACCGGATCGGCATTCGCCGTAATCTGCCGCAGCGTCGAATGCGCGATGACGGAAAACGCCTCGCGCGCAGACAGCGCCGGTTTCAGCGCGATCGGTTCGGCATGCTGCGCGCCGCCGCCGCCTCCCGCGATCAGCTTGAAGCCCCGCTCGGATTTCGAACGCAGGTCGAGCTCGGCCCCCGTGGTGCGTTCGAGACGCCGCGCCAGGTGGAACAGATCTGCGATGCGCCCGGACTTCAACTCCAGCTCGAGCTCGGAAACGGGTCGCGAGCGGCGTCCGGCACTGATCCGGCCGCGATCGAGCGCGAGTTCGATCTCGCTATTCCCGACCCGTTTCGCCTGTGCGGTGCGATGAATGTCGGTCTGGAACACCGGCTTGAGCTTGCGGGCAAGCTTTTTGGAGGCGAAGTCATCGAGCGGGGAATTCTTCGCCTTGGCGAGATCGGGCTTCGCGCCGGCAATTTCGCTTTCCCATTCGCCGCGCGTCACGCCACCGGAGCCGCCCGCCTTCACGGTCTGCACAAAGCGGCCGTCCATCTTGCGTACCCGCAGCGTCGCGCCGTGGCGCCTGAGCTTGTGCTTGTTCGTATCGAAGTAGGTCGATAGGAGCGTCTGCTCGGACCGGTCGCGGCGCCGCCCGTGATTGCTCAAGACCGACGATATCCGCCGCGGCGCGATCCGGAATTTCAGTTCCGTCTCTGCGTTCATGGCAAGCTCTTCCGTTGCCCAACCAAAGTGGCGCAGGCGCGGGAAGTTCCCCGCTTGCGAGCATTTTGGTTCGAGCAACGCGTGCGAGCTGCACGTCATCGAACGTCAGGGAACTCGCTGCGCGCGTGGTGATCGGAGCAGCGACACCGCACGATTGAATCAATGGGGCGTTCTTGTTGAAGCCAACGAGGCCATTGTCGAGATGAACAAAGGCAGGCGGCTCGCATGTGGAAAGAAGCGGAAGTGACGGCGCCACGAGATCAGTGATACTGTCGCCACAATCTGTGTGATTCAGGATTAGGAGCGTCCCGTTATATTTCAGTCAAAGCAAGCCCAATGCAGCTCTTGACGCCGCGGCTCATCCTTAGGCCATGGACGGATTCAGACAGGCTGCCTTTTGCAAAAATGTCTGAAGATCCTGACTTGATGGAATTCCTCCGTCCGCTGGCGACGCGGGCGGCAGCGGACGCTTGGATCGACTTCCAGAAGAGCCACCAGTCGTCTCACGGCTTTTGTATGTGGGCCGTCGAGTCGAGCGCATCTGGCATATTCATGGGAGCGGTCGGACTCTTGCGGATTGGCTTTGCCGCACGATTCACGCCTGCGGTCGAAGTCGGGTGGCGGCTGGCCCGGCCGTTCTGGGGGCAGGGATTTGCCATCGAAGCTGCGCGAGCATCGTTCGGCTTTGGTTTTGAGCAGCTTCATCTCGCGGAGATTGTTGCGCATGCAAGCATTCGAAATACGCGGTCCAGACGCCTGATGGCGAAGCTTGAGATGTCTCACGACCCTGCAGAGAACTTCGATCATCCCCGCATCCCGGAAGGTGATCCATTGCGGCCACAAGTTCTCTACCGGCTCACACGAGATGCATGGGTGTCGCCGATGAAGACGGCCTGCTCAGCTCTCGCACCTGTCGCGTCAAGCGCCTGAAGCAGCATCCCAGGATGCGGCTTGGAGGGCGCCATGGCAGCGGCCTGGACGGTCCTGAAGTATTGTCGCCAACCCAGCGCTTCCAAGGCCGGAACGACGGCAGGTAAGCGCTTGTTTCCACGGCGCTATCTACATTAAATATAGCTATTAAATCTAGATAAATAAATTAAATAGAATATACTAGATTTAATTGATAGAATGGAACCCGATGGCGTTCGAGTGGGTAGCACGCTCGGGGCGCCGCAGGAGCCGGGGGCCGGCTCAAAGCAAGTGGAGGAGCCCTTCATCATGGACCGGCGGCAATTGAATGGCATGTCCATTGATCGGTTGTGGGCCCTTCACACAAACCTCGATGAAGTCCTCACCGTGAGGCTAATTGCACTTAAAAGTGAACTTGAATTGCGCCTCGGAAAGCTTCGTCAGGACTATGATTGTGCGACCGTTCTGCACGAACGCGTTCGGGTGCTCGTTTGCCAGCTTGCTGAGCTCCAGAACCTCCAAGAGAGGGTGCAGAAAGCCCAGGAGAGGACCGTCTGCACCCACACGTATAAGGAAGCCGTCCGGATCGGGAGGCCGAGCTGCCGGCGCTGATCTCTTTTGGCGTGCGTTGGTACAAGCCTTGAATTCGCTGCGTCGGAGCGGTCTCACCACAGTAGCATCGCCCAATGGTCGGCGCCTGAAAAGAGATCGGTGGCGCGCAGGAAGCCTTGCGCTCCGTGGAATCGAAAAGTTGATCACTTGCGGCGCCACGCTTCCTCGACGCCATGCCACGCTTTCGACGCCACACGCCAACGCATGCCGACGGCCGGCCGCACCCGCCTTCATTAACTTTTGGCTGAAGCAACATATGTTGAGGTCGGAACAACGCCGCGGGATTTTAATCTCGATTGCATCATTTTCCCGATTGGTCCAATGGCGGGCCATGATCCAAGTTTTCTTCGAAGCTTGGTTTGGGGGCTTCCACGACATGCGAGAACATCATCGTCAAGCGGTTGATGCCGCTGTGCTGCTGCGTGAGCACCTGGAACAGCTCACGTCTCAACTGTGCGAACTGGAAAGTCTTCGCGTCCGCGTGCTTGAGGCGGAGCGGAGTGCTTCGGTCATCGCCGCAACCGCTCCGCCGGCTCCGCGACTTGCGAAGTGTTAAAGCGAGGACGAGATCCCAAGCCACTCGCACGATCTGCGCAGTCATCGCGCGAAATGGCTTTGCGTTGCCTTGGCATGGCTGGACCTTGCTCGTACTGAGACCTTTCAGCACAAGGTCGAACCTCAGGCTGCGCGCTGGCAGCCCCCGCAAGCTTCATCGAGACCGCACCTACGTAGCGGGTACTTGTGACCGAGACGCAGGTCTCAGACGTGGAAGCAGTGGGGTCGCGTTCTCCAACGAACTCGGCTAGCCTTCCTGATTGATCCTCGCCTTCTTGGAAGTGCAGGGCCTAGTCTTCTTTGCTCGGCCTTCCGCACGCGGGATCGAAGGTCTTCCAGTTCTGATAGCTCAGAAGCGAGTGCATCAAGATCCTGGCGGAGGATAGCGGCCCAATCACGCTTACTCATGGAATGCCCCAGCCGACATTAAAAAGCGCGGGAAAAATATGCAACGCAGTACAACCTCTGCGCTGACGCTCGTCAAGTATGCAATCGAGAGGAAGTGCAAGTCGCAGGGTCAGTTACATTTCGTGATTGAACCTTTTTAACATAATTTAATTCATTTAATTTGGACTATATTAAACTACCCCAAGTTGAAGGTCAGGGAGAAATGTGATGCCCTCCGAAGACGAAGACCGGCGTGAGTTTCTCAAGACTTGCGGAAAATTCGCAGCAGTCACGCCGCCAGCCATGACCATGCTGCTGTCCACCTCCCTCACGTCAAACGCAATTGCGCACTCCGGAGGTGCGGGCGTCCGGCACGAGCACCACGACCACGACCACGACCACGACCGGGACTAGGGCCGGTAATCTTTCCAAAGGAACGATGAGGCCGCCTTGCAGGGCGGCCTCAATCAATTGGGGCCGAGTTCTCTCGCGGCCGTCTTTGCGATCTCGTCCGGGTCATGAGTGCCCGCGGCGTCGATCTCGATCACCTTCCGCGCGACGATCTCGCAGATCGGATCGTTGCGATCGACCAGATGTAGTGATTTCAGCGCGGCAACGAACGCCTGACGGAGTCGTTTAGCGTCTGCCGAGCTGGCATTTCCCAAGAGCCCATTGATCGGCATTGCTTCTAGCCCCGTTACGCCACCCTCTTTTAGGGAGGCTTGCCCACAGGAATGCTAGCAAGCATTTCAGGTCACTTACAGATTCAAATTGCAGAGTTCAGCCAGGAGCAACGGCTGCTGCGGCGGAAAACATGGAAGAGAGGGAACGCTTTGCGGATTGCCGAGTTTTCCCGATGCCCTTCCCCAAGGGCGACCCCGATAGGCCCCAGCTCGCCCCCTGCCTACGGAGCTGGGGCCATTTCTTCGCACCAGTTTCTGCGTGTAGGGCGAGCTTAGTTCTTCGTTAGCGGCTTTTTTGGCCCCTCAGCGGCCGCGTCAATATCAGCCGCGGGTAATTCGCTCGTGCGGTCCTTCAAGTCGGCCGCCCGCTGGATCAGTCCCGACGCAACCCGCGGGTCCTTTGTGGTTTTTGCCATTCGCAGCAACGTTGCTGCCGCCTCTCGGGCGAAAGAGGTATAACGCGGCACGTCTTTTTATCCCATCGAAGTCCCCATGGGATGAGTCACAAACCCGGATTGCGTTCCGGGCTTTGTACAAAAATGTACACAGGCGACAAAAAGGCCTCAGCTCCGCGGCTGACGCCGAGCTGAGGCCGTGGTCGGCATCACGTTGTCGAGGCGTGAGCCGGGACTGTCAACCTAGCTCCGGCCTTTTGGTTCCCGCTGTTTGCAAGCAAGCGTTCGTTCTTGAGAATGCCTTCGCGCGCAGGACAGAGCGGCTGGCTGATGCCGGTTCGGAGTCATCGTCGCCAATGGCTTTGCAAAATGAAAGAGGCCGCCAACTGAAGCGGCCCTAGTATAGCTCCCAATTCCTTCGGCGCTCCTTTGTGAAGCGCCGGGTATTAATCTTCTAGTCGGGCACCGCTAATCGCAGCGGCGGATCCTGCGGACCGAACCGTCGTCGCGCTCGATCGTGACGGTGCGGCATCCGCCGCGATATCCGCGATCATATCCGTAAGCGCGATAAGCAGGTCGATCGTACTCTCGGTAGTAGCGTCGCTCCGGGCCCACTCTCACGCCGCCGAGTGGCGTATCAACCTCAACCTGAGCTGACGCGGGTGCAATGGAGATCGGCGTAGCGATAGCGAAGCCAGCGACCGCCAGTACACCTGCCAATAACAGAGTTCTCATACGAGTTCCTCCTAAGTCATTGCAATTGCACTCCAACATCCGAGGCAGGGGCAAGGTTCCTGCACGAACTTCATCCGAAAAACGGCGAACGGCCAGAATGTCTGTTGAGGGTCAAAATGCGAAGAACTCAGGTTGAGCAGATCTGGTCTCCGTCAGAGGCAGCGCAACTTCGCACAACGGCGGAAGGCGCCGATCATCACTGCTCGGCGTGCGAACAAGTTCCTTAGTGGACACAAAGCAGGCTCCTGAGTTCTTCGACCGAGCGCGCAATGCGGTGTGCACCAGCTGCGAATAAGCGATCGGCCGAATGGTATCCCCAGGTCACCCCAATGCCTTCAAGCTTCGCCGCCCGCGCCATCTCCATGTCGAAGGAGGTGTCGCCGATGAAGACGGCCTGCTCAGCTCTCGCACCTGTCGCGTCAAGCGCCTGAAGCAGCATCCCAGGATGCGGCTTGGAGGGCGCCATGTCTGCGGCCTGGACGGTCCTGAAGTATTGTCGCCAACCCAGCGCTTCCAAGGCCGGAATGACGGCAGCAGAGGTGTGACCAGTTGCGATGCCGAGCGTGACGGGAGGCGCATTGTTCAAATCGCGAAGCAGTGTCGCGATCCCATCGAATGGCCTTTCCGCAAAGTCCGGCTCGGACCTGAGCTGACGTAAGATGCGTCCATAGGCTCTGACCATGTCTTGGACCGGAGCTCGTGGTCCAGCAAGTTGCGCAAGAACGCGTTCGAGAGACATACCGATCAGCGCGAGGCTGTCCTGAGGCGACGGGACCGGCAGGCCGAATTCCGTGAAAGCCAAGCGATGGCATTGCAATATGAGTGCCCGGCTATCGACGAGCGTTCCATCAAAATCGAATATAACCAACTTCAAAGGAAACGCTTTCGGCACCGAAAGAAATGCAAGTCAAGCTCGAAGTAACAATAAGCAGGCAATTGCGCAAGCACGACCCATCCAGTCCCCAATGTACGGACACCGGGACGTGGTTCGTTGATCCACGCGAGCGCGGCAAGGCAGGCGCCCCGATGCATGCGGCACTGTGCCGCGCCGCGCCGTGCCGCGATCAACGGCGAAGCCGTCAAAACCGTAGCTTGCTCGCGTCATCAAGGCAGTGCTACGTTTCCACCCGGCGCCGATTTGACACTCAGCTTGCGGGCGCTTCTCAAAATGCAGCTAAAGCGAATGGCCAGTTCTGCATCGTCCCGCAACAGGAGCATCGTCGGTCGTCCCGCAGGGGAGGACAAGATGAAATTTGCTGCGATCGCCGACGTCCATGGCAATTGCCCGGCGCTCGAAGCCGTACTCGGCGATATCGCCGAGCTCGGCATCAGGGAGATCGTCAACCTCGGTGATCACGTCAGCGGCCCGCTCGAGGCTGTCAGGACGGCGGACCTGCTGATGGAGCGGGGCTTTCCATCGGTGCAGGGCGACCAGGATCGCATTCTCGTCGAGCTCTGGCGGGGAGGGAAATCGACAAGGAGCGATTTTTCGCAGCTGGAGCGCAGGCACTTCGAATGGATGGCGGGCATGCCGCCGACGCTCGCCTATCGCGAGAACGTGTTTCTTTGCCATGCGTCCCCGAAGGACGACGCGGCCTTCTGGCTCGATCACGTCACTGCCGACGGCAGCGTCCGCGCAAGTCCGATCGATACGATCGAGACCGGCGCCGGAGGTATCGACGCAGAACTCATTCTGTGCGGCCACACGCATATCCCGCGCGTAGTCCGCCTGAGGGATGGGCGAATGGTCGTCAATCCCGGCAGCGTCGGGCTGCCAGGTTACGATGGACGGACGCCTGTTCCCTATGTGGTCGAGGTCGGCACGCCCCACGCCTGCTACGCCATTCTGGAGCGGACCCGCGCCGGCTGGTCCGCGACGCTCCGCTACGTGCCCTACGACAGCACGGCCATGGCTGCACTTGCGCGCGACAAGGGCATGCCGAGCTGGGCCAGCGCGATTGCCAGCGGCTGGGTTGAACGATGAGCTCGCGAGGACGCGCGGCAGCAAACTGCCGCTATTGCGCAGTCTCTGCGAGCAGCGCCGTCGGAAAGACCGGCTTGGTGATGAACCTTGCCCCCGGCGGCAGAGGCCCAGGCAGCGGACGACCCGAGATCACGACGATCCGCATGCCGGCGTTCTGCTGTTGGGCAAAGTGAGCGAGATCGACGCCGTTCATCTTCCCGACCAAGCTGATGTCGGTGACGATCAGGGATGGATGTCGTGCCTTCACCGCTAGAGCGGCCGTCTCGGCGTCCTCGCACTGGAGCACGTCGAAATTGTTATCCTCGAGCAGCATCGTCAGCATCTCGCGCTGGATATCGTCATCCTCGACGACGATCGCGATCGGCCGGATCGGCTTTGATTGGCCCATGTTGCACCTCACTTCCCAGCTTTTGTTAAGTGCGGACGAGGGGAATCCGTTCCCGCCGCGCTGTGTGGGGTTCCGCTCACGTCGGGGTTGCCGTTTGACAGAGATCCCGCGGGAAGCTTGCGCAGAAAAGTTTCCGCTTCGATCAGCACCGTCCGTACAAATTTCCGCTCCTCGATCGCTTCGCTGGTGAAATAGCCGTGCTTGACGGCATTGCCGTTTCCAAACGGCGCTCCCGATCCCCATGCTCCGCCATGCATGCGGCAGCGCAGCTTGCCGCGCAGCGCCGGTGCGCGGCAGGTTTCACCGTTGCGTGTCCGCGCGCCACAGCGCGGGCTTGCCTGCATCGGATCGGTGTTGCGGCTGTGGCTCACGCCGTGACCGCATCCGCGAGGCCCGGCTGCGCCGCGATCACGTTCGCGTGCTGCGTGAAATGGCCCACGACGGCCTTACCGCCGTCCTGCACCGACAGATTCTGAACCGTGATCGCACAGGCACCACTGCTGCGATGACGGTTCAGCGCCTCCATCTGGGCCGCATAGGTGCGCGCCAGCCGGGTCAGGGTGCGCGTGAGGCTTTCCTGCTGCGGCACGTCGTCGGTGCAGGCGAGGCGGCAGGCGCAGCGCATCGAGGCGATGTGAATGCTCACCATCTGCGTCGCCAGCATGGCCTCGAGCGAGTCCTTCGGCGTCATGCTCTTCAGCATCGAGACCATGAAGGACAGATTGCCCTGGTCGGGCTTGCGCGCAACCGCGCTGGCTTTGACCAGCTGGCTGAGCAAGCCATGCAGCGCGTCGCGGTCGACGGCACCGAGTGCATCGGCGAGCAGCTTTTCCCCGGCACGCGTATCGGGATGCTCGATCACGAGGCGGCTGCGGCGGAGCTTGACTTTCGGGGTTGCGATGATCGCGGCGGGAGTGCCTGCAGCGACGGGCATCATCTCGGTATGTGTCGGGGAAGTCATCATGCGATGGATCCTTTGCCGCCGCAAAGCGCGAAGGCTCGCCGCGCGGCGAGCCGATCGCGCGCTTGCTCTGCGGCGGTTGCGATTTTTCAGAGGTCGATGGGCGGGTTTACGAGCAACCGGAGGCGGGGTGCCTAATGATCGAGGGGCAGGGAGACGCCGGCCGATACTCGCGATGATGCCATTGTGCACCTGTTTTGCCCGACGAGTCAAACCGAGATTCTGAAAATCAGCAGTTGCCTCGCGACGCCCCCCGTTCCGGCAGGCGAGGGCTACGGTGCATGGGGTTGTTTTCGCGTTTTGCTGGATGGCGGCGCCCGCCTGCCGCGATCGCGAAGATGACCGAGACGAGAAGCCGGCCTGACCTAGCCCGCGGAGCGCTCGCGTGCCGCGACACGGATGGCGTGGGCTTTCGCGCCCTTCGCACGGGCCGCAATCATGCTGCGCCCCCTGCCATGCGCCGCACCGTTTTTGTGGAGCAGGGCAACGAGACGCTTGCGGGCGCGGTTTGCCGAAAGCCGTGCCGCCATTTGCTCGGCCTTGCGAATGATGGTGACGGTCGAAGGCGCAAGGTTCGCGGGTACCCAGGCGACGTCCTTGCTCTTGGACAGGCTGCCAACGCCTTCGCACGGCGCTTCGCGCGGCAGGTCGATCCGGATCGCCAGGGCTCCCGAACGCTCGATCCAGTCCTCGGCCTTGGTGCCGGTGATGATGCGGACATAGTCGCGCGTCTCGCGCGGCAAGTCGCTCTCCTTGGCGAGCCATTTCTGGATGCGGCCGGGGCCGGCATTGTAGGCGGCCGCGGCGAGACCGAGATTGCCGAAATCATCGCGGAGCTTGCGCAGGAATTTTGCCGATGCGGGCAGCGCCTTGATGGGATCGAAGGGATCATCGAGCCCGACCTCTGCGGCGGTCTCCGGCATGAATTGCGCAACGCCTTGCGCGCCGGCCTGGCTGACCTCGTTGGACTTGAACCGGCTCTCCTGCCAGAGCAGGCGGGCGAAGAACGGCACGGGAATGCCGCTCTCCTCGGCCGCTTCCTTGAGGGCGCGGCAGAATTGGTCAGTCGGCGAAACCGGAGCCAGTTCGGCCGTTTCGACCACGGGCGGCGGTTCGATCGTCTCTTCGTAGGAGGCGCGCGCATTGGCGAGCTCGATGGCCTGCACGCTTGCGAGGAAGAGCTCGGCCAAGGGGACCAGCGAGGGGGCGCGATCGGACTTTGGCGTCGCATTGTCGAAGTGAGAGCTTTGGGTCGGCGGAGAGCTGACGTCGCACATCAGAATCAGGAACGCAGCGCAAGCCGCGACGAGAAATCGCATCTCGGTAAGAGTCCTCGAACTGTGGGGAACGACCAGCGGCGCGCCGGTGACAAGGACTTCTTAACCGCAATTGCGGCGAAGCTGCGATGGCTGAGGACTTCCGGTGTTAGTACGGTGTTCCCGTCGCGGGAACGTGGTGCCGGTTCGATTTCAGCCGGCAATGAAGGCGAGCAGGGTGCCGTTGGCCTTGGCGGGCGGCACGACGATGGCCGTCCCACTGCGGACGCCTGCCGAGCCGAGCGCCTTCTCGGTTGCCGCGAGGTCGCCGCTGACGAGCACCAGCGCCGCGCCGCCGCGTTCGGAGAGGCCAGTGAGCGGCACGCCGGGATAGCGCTTGCCGAGCTGGTCGAGCGTCAGATACACGAAGTCGGCGCGGTCGCCGCCTGAGGTCACAGTTACCGCACCGTTGTTCTCCGCTTTCGATTCGCGATCGATCAGCCGCGCCAGATGCGCCGCTTCCTTCGCGGGCTCAGGCGTTGCGATCAGCACCTCGCTGATCCGCTTGGCCGCATTGGCGTGGGTCATCAGCTCGGGGATCCACACCGTCTCGCGGGTCTTGTGCTGGCAGGCGAAGATGCGCACGCCGCCCGGCGCTTCCGCTGTCGGCCACATGAAGGTGCGGAATTTGGCGGCCGCGACCGTGCCATCGGGCAGCGTCACCGGCCGCTCGAAATCGGTCGGACCGATCGGGGTAAGGCCACGTGCGCGGATCTCCTCGGCGCCTGCAGCGGAATCGATGGCGGTGAAGGCAATGCGCTCGATGCCTTCGCCGTGCCGATCGACAAAGGCCCGCGCCGGCGCGTTGTGCTCGGTCGGGACAAGCACGCCAAGCAGCTCCATGTAGTCAGGGTCGAACATGATGGTGTAGTTGCCGGTGCCCATATGCGCGCTGTGGGTGCCGCGCGGCGAGAGGGTGAAGCCGAGCCGCCGGTAGTTTTCGGCGGCGCTGTCGAGGTCTTTCACCATGACCACGGCGTGGTCGATACCGATGATGTTCTTGAGGGCCACTGTGATTTCCCCGGTGATTTTGGACGGCTTGAGCTGCCGCTGTCCCTGTCTACGCCGGATGGGCGATCAAGTCATTTTCAATTCAGTGGGAGGTCAGAAATTTCATTCCGCGAATGCGGCATCGACACGTTACGGTGTCAGCGATCCTGCTTGCCGATATAGGCGGCGAGGGTGGCGCGCTCCTCGCCGGTCATTTCGGTGATGTTGCCCGGCGGCATCGCGTTGGACCATGCGGCGACGCGCCCGATCAGGCGGATGTTGCGGTGGATGTTTTCCGGCGCATCGAGCAGAATGCCCTTCGGCGCGGTCACGATGCCGGCCCAGACCGGCTCGGCGGCGTGGCACATGCTGCAGCGGGACATCACGATGTCCTCGACATTGGCGAGCGTCGGCTGTGCCGACAGCGCGCTCGTCTTGACCTCGCGCGGGCCGGCTGCGGACAGCAAGAGGATCGCGATCGCACCCGCTGCTGCGACACCCCACACCCACCATGGCGATTTGCGTCCGGCATGGCCTTCGTTGAAGAAATGGCGGATCACCGGCCCCAGCGCCAGCACGATCGCAACGATGATCCAGTTGAAGCGCGTGGCATAGAGCAGCGGATAATGGTTGCTGATCATCAGCACGACGACCGGCAGCGTCAGATAATTGTTGTGGACCGAGCGTTCCTTGCTGGTCTTGCCGAGCTTCGGGTCGGGCGCCTCTCCCGCGATCAGGCTGGCGACGATCTTCTTCTGGTTCGGGATGATCACGGCAAAGACGTTGGCCACCATGATGGTCCCGATGATCGCGCCGATCTGGTTGAAGGCGCCGCGGCCGCTCAGCACATGGGTGAAGGCGTAGGTGAGGACGACCAGGAACAGGTAGCCGCCGATGGCGAAGGGCAGCTCGCGCTGCGCGAGGCCAGTGCGACAGGCGGCCTCGTAAAGAAGCCAGGCCAGCGCGAGGCTGCAGAAGCTGAACAAGCCGGCCTGGGCCGGTGTCAAATCGAGGACCGACTTGTCGATCAGGAACAAATCGGCGTCGAGATAATACACCACCACCATCAGCGCGAAACCGGACAGCCAGGTGGTATAGGCCTCCCATTTGAACCACGTCAGCTCATCCGGCATGTGGCTTGGTGCCACCAGATATTTCATGATCCGGTAGAAGCCGCCGCCATGAACCTGCCAGGCCTCGCCCTGCACACCGTCAGGCAGATCACTTCCGGGTTTGAGGCTGAGGTCGAGGGCGATGAAATAGAACGAGCTGCCGATCCAGGCGATCGCGGCCACCACGTGCAGCCAGCGCAGCAGCAGGCTTGCCCATTCCGTTACGATTGATCCCCACATGATCACCCCACCACCGCGACGCCGATGCCGCAGCTTTGATGACCGCAACCGGCGGTCGTGTCCCTACAATGTGTTGCACCGATCCGCGCCGTTTTCCAGTACGATGGGTCACGCCAAATGCACATCGTGCGGGCATGAGCTGACGTGGGATGCAGCAGCTAAAGTCGGGAGGAAGGTGACGTGATATCTCGTGTCTCGCACATTGCGCTAGCCGCATGGCTGGGAGTTGGCTGCATTGGCGCGCAAGCGGATCCCGTGCTGCAAGGCAAGAACGCTTTTGGCGACTGGCAGGCCGACAGGCCCGGCACCGTCAGGCTGATCCGCCCGCAGGACCTGCCGGCGCCCGGCGCCTCGCGCTCGGTCTCCAATCCTACGCGTGTGATGGCGCGTGGTGGTGCTACGCCGCTCGTGCCGGAGGGATTCAAGATCGAACTGTTGGCCGACGGCCTGTCCGATGCGCGCGTGCTGCGCGTCGCGCCGAACGGCGACATTTTCGTTGCCGAGACCGGACCCGGACGCATTCGCGTGCTGCGCCTCGGGGAGGGCGGCAAAGTCGCGACCAACGAGATCTTTGCCAGCGGGCTGGACCGCCCGTTCGGAATCGCCTTCTTCCCGAACGGCGACAATCCGCAATGGATCTATGTCGCCAATGCCGGCAACCTCGTCCGCTTTCCCTATCACGTCGGGGATCTGAAGGCCTCGGGCAAGCCCGAAATCATGGTGGCGAACCTGGCGCACGGATCGGGGCATTCCACCCGCGATATCGTGTTCACGCCCGACGGAAAGCGCATGCTGGTGTCGGTCGGGTCCGCCAGCAATGTCGCCGAAGGCATGGGGAGCCCGCCCGGCGGGCTCGAGGCCTGGTCGCACACGCAAGCCCTCGGCGCCTCCTGGGGTTATGAAGCGGAGCGTGCCGCTGTGCTCAGCTTCAATCCCGAAGGCAAGGACCGCAAGCTCTACGCCACCGGCATTCGCAACTGCGTCGGCCTCGCGATCCAGGTGCAGACCGGGCTGCCCTGGTGCTCGACCAATGAACGCGACGGTCTCGGCGACGATCTCGTGCCCGACTACGTCACCAGCGTGAAGGAAGGCGCCTTCTACGGCTGGCCGTGGTTCTACATCGGCAACAACGAAGATCCGCGCCACGCCGGTGCGCGGCCGGATCTGAAAGACAAGGTGACGGTGCCGGACGTGCTGGTGCAGGCGCATTCGGCCTCGCTCGGCATGACTTTCTATAAGGGCACGCAGTTTCCATCCGAATATCAGGGCGACGCCTTCGCCGCCGAGCACGGCTCCTGGAATCGCTCGAAGCGCACCGGCTACAAGGTAATCCGTATCAAGATGAAGGATGGCAAGCCAACCGGTGAGTACGAGGATTTTGTCACCGGCTTTGTCGTGAACGACGCCCAGGTCTGGGGACGGCCGGCCGGAATCGCGGTGGCCAAGGATGGATCGCTGCTGATTTCGGAAGACACCGGGGGCACAGTCTGGCGGGTGACGTATTCGCACTGAGCGAGCTTTTTTCGCCTCTGGCAGCAAGCGGGGGGAACGAGACCTACCCGCGTCTCACGCTCGCCCCGCCATCGACCGGCAGCGTCACACCCGTGATGAAGTTCGCCTCGTCGGATGCGAGAAACAGCGCGGCATTCGCGACGTCCCAAGCCGTGCCCATCTTCTTGCGCAGCGGCACCTTGCTATCGCGTTCGGCCTCGACCTCGGCGCGAGTCTTGTGCCACTCACGAGCGCGGGTGTCGACCGCCATCGGCGTGTTCATCAGGCCGGGCAGGATGACGTTGGCGCGGATGCCGTATTCGGCGTTCTGGTAGGCGAGCTGTTCGGTGAAGGCGATCATCGCCGCCTTCGTCGCCTTGTAGGCGACGTAAGGGTAGGTGGTGATCGCGGCCATCGAGGAGATGTTGATGATGGCGCCGCTCTTCTGCGCCCGCATGATCGGGATCACCTCTTTCGCGGCGAGAATGCAGCTTTTCAGATTGATGGCGACGACGCGGTCGAACGCTTCCTCGGTGATCTCTAGCAGTTCGGCATCGCCGCCGGACAGGCTGACGCCGACATTGTTGTGCAGCACGTCAATGCGGCCCCAGCGCGATTTTGCGTCGGCGACCATCGCCTTGATGTCGGCAGACTTGGTCACGTCGGCCCCGAAGGCCGCGGCGGTGCCTTGTCTGGCGGCGATCAGATTCACGGTCTCCTGCGCTGATTCCAGATGATGGTCGACGCACAGCACCTTCGCGCCCTCGCGCGCAAAGGTCAGTGCGGTGGCGCGGCCGTTGCCTATGCCCTCGCCGGGGCTCTGGCCGGCGCCCACGACGATCGCAACCTTGTCCTGCAGGCGCATGTCAGTTCACTCCCGGCATCGGTACCGCTCGAGTACCTCGTTCCATCCCGTTGTTTTTTTCGACGATAGCAACGGACTGCGAGCGTGAGAAGGCCGGGCGTCCCTCTCTCATGTCATTGACATCGCATGAATTTGCATGCCGCCCCTAACATTGCCCCGGCGGCTGTAGGAACCGAGTTCACGCGATCGCGTTTGTTGCGGAGCCTTTCCCCACGCTAGGCTCTTTCCCGGGGCTCCCAAACCGCCAGTGGCTTGCCGATGAATCTGCTCGATCCACAAGGCCCTGTGGCTGCGGCCAACAGCACCATTTTGGTTGATTCCGTCTTCATCATGCTTGCGATCGTGGTGCCGACCATCGTCGCGATCTTGGCTTTTGCGTTCTGGTTTCGCGCATCCAACCCCAGAGCGAACTTCCAGCCAGACTTCGTCTATTCCGGACGCGTCGAGATGGTGGTGTGGGCGATTCCCGCGCTGACAGTCATCCTTCTCGGCGGCGTCGCCTGGATCGGCTCGCATCAGCTTGATCCCGCAGCACCCGTGCCGGGCACCGGCAGCCCGGTGCGCATCCAGGCCGTGTCGCTCGATTGGAAGTGGCTGTTCATCTATCCGGACCAACGCATTGCCACCGTCAATACGCTGACGGTGCCGGCGGGAGCCGAGCTGAACATCCAGCTGACATCATCGAGCGTGATGAACGTGTTCTTCATTCCTCAGCTCGGCAGCATGATCTACACCATGAACGGCATGGTGACGAAGCTGAACCTGCGCGCCGACAATGAGGGAAAGCTTAAGGGCCTGTCGGCGCACTTCTCCGGCGACGGCTTTCCCGACATGATGTTCGACGTCAACGTGATCTCGCCGTTGTCATTTCCGGATTGGGTGGCGACCACCGCGAAGACCGACGCGGTGCTGAACGAGGAGAGCTACAAGAAGCTGATGCAGCAGGGCATCGAGAAGGGCAGGCCGACCTATCGGCTCGAAGACCCGCGCCTGTTCGACCTGATCGCGACCCAGCACATTCCCCCAGGCCCAGGGCCGCAGCTCGCATCCGAAGCCGGCCGATCGCAGAGTGGAGGCCAGGATGCTCGGTAAGCTCGACTGGTCGGCCATCCCGTTCGATCAGCCCATTCCGCTCATTGCAGGTGGCGTTGTGCTGGCAGGCATCCTCGCGGTGCTGATCTGGGTCGTAGTGAAGGGGCATCTGCCCTATCTCTGGCACGAATGGATCACCAGCGTCGATCACAAGCGTATCGGCGTCATGTACATCCTGCTGGCCTCGGTGATGCTGCTGCGCGGCGGCAGTGATGCCATCATGATGCGGATCCAGCAGGCGATCGCTTACCAGTCGCAGGGGTACCTGCCGCCGGAGCACTACAACCAGATCTTTTCGGCGCACGGCACCATCATGATCTTCTTCGTGGCGATGCCGTTCGTGATCGGGTTGATGAACCTCGTCGTGCCGCTTCAGCTCGGAGTGCGTGACGTGGCTTTCCCAACGCTCAATTCCGTCGGCTTCTGGTTGACTGCGACCGGCGCGCTGCTGGTCAATCTGTCGCTGGTGATCGGCGAGTTCGCCCGTACCGGCTGGCTCGCCTTTCCGCCGCTGTCGGAATTATCCTATTCGCCCGGCGTCGGGGTTGATTATTATGCCTGGTCACTGCAGATCTCCGGCGTCGGCACGCTGGTGGCCGGCATCAATCTCGTGACGACGGTGCTCAAGCTGCGCACCAAGGGCATGAATTATCTGCGTATGCCGATGTTCTGCTGGACCACGCTGGCCTCGAACCTGCTGATCGTCGCGGCGTTTCCGATCCTCACTGCTACGCTCGCGATGCTGCTGCTCGACCGTTACCTCGGCTTCCACTTCTTCACCAACGAAGCCGGTGGCAACGTGATGATGTTCATGAACCTGATCTGGGCCTGGGGACATCCGGAAGTCTACATCCTGGTGCTGCCGGCCTTCGGCATCTACTCCGAGGTGGTGTCGACCTTCTCCAGCAAGCCGCTGTTCGGCTATCGCTCCATGGTGCTCGCGACCATGGCGATCTGCATCATCTCCTTCATGGTCTGGCTGCATCACTTCTTCACGATGGGGGCCGGGCCCGATGTCAACGCCATCTTCGGCATCGCCAGCATGATCATCGCGGTGCCGACCGGGGTGAAGATCTACAACTGGCTGTTCACGATGTATGGCGGCCGGATCCGCTTCGCGACGCCGATGCTGTGGTCGGTCGGCTTCATGGTGACGTTCATCATCGGCGGTTTGACCGGCGTTCTCGTCGCGGTGCCTCCGGCGGACTTCATGCTTCACAACAGCATGTTCCTGGTTGCTCACTTTCATAACGTCATCATCGGCGGCGTGTTATTCGCCGCTTTTGCGGGCTTCGAGTACTGGTTCCCCAAGGCGTTCGGCTTCCGTCTCGACGAGCGCTGGGGCAAGGTGGGGTTCTGGTTCACCTTCATCGGCTTCTGGGTGACCTTCATGCCGCTCTATGTCGTGGGCATGTTGGGCATGACCCGGCGCATGCAGCATTACGACGTCGCGGAGTGGCGACCTTGGATGTTGGTGGCCGCGTTCGGCATGCTCTTGCTGACGATCGGCGTGCTCGCGCAGATCACGCAAGTCGTGGTCAGCGTCAGGAACCGCGAAGCTCTGCGCGACCGCACCGGAGATCCCTGGGACGGCCGTTCGCTGGAATGGGCGACCTCGTCTCCCCCACCCGTCTTCAACTTCGCCTTCTATCCCGATGTCCGTGGCGAGGATGCCTATTGGGCGCTGAAGCAGCACGCCCAGGAGCAGCAGCTCGGGGACCACTCGGGGCCGGAATATCAGGACATCGAGATGCCCAGGAATTCGCCGACCGGGTTCGTGTGTGCGTTCTTTGCCACGGTCATGGGCTTTGCGCTGATCTGGCACATTTGGTGGATGGTTATCCTTGGCGGCGTCGGCGCGTTCGCGACCTTCGTCGTGTTCGCGTGGCGCGATCACGACGAATACGTCATACCCGCAGCCGAGGTCGAACGGATCGATCGCATCAACGTCGAGGAGCGTCGTAACCTCGTCAGCCTAGCGGGGACGCTCTGATGACAATGACTGCGACTCTCGGGCACGCTCACGCTGATCCCCACCACATCGGCCGAGCCGCCGAACACCCCGGGCCGGCGCCGAAGCGGATCGTCACCGCATACGGCTTCTGGGTCTTCCTGCTCTCCGACATCGTGATGTTTTCCTGCTTCTTCGCGGCCTATGCGGTACTGTCCGGCCAGACCGCCGGTGGACCCAAGGGATCGGAGATATTCGATCAACGCAATGTCGCAATCGAGACGGTCTGCCTGTTGCTCTCGAGCTTCACTTGCGGCATGGCGAGCGTCGCGGCCGATGTCCGCAACCGGTTCTGGTTCTATCTCGGCATGGCAGTGACCTGCGTGCTCGGGCTGATCTTCCTGGCCATCGAGTTCAAGGAGTTCGCCGACCTGGTTGGCCGCGGCTACGGCCCCTCGCGCAGCGCTTTCCTGACCGCGTTCTTCTCGCTGGTCGGCTGCCACGGCCTGCACGTCTCGGCCGGCGTGCTTTGGCTTCTCACCATGATGGCTCAGGTCTTCGCCAAGGGCTTTCGCGCCGACGTGCTGCGCCGGATGATGTGCTTTGCGCTGTTCTGGCATGCGCTCGATATCATCTGGGTCGGTGTGTTTTCCGTCGTCTACCTGCTTGGAGGTGGCGCATGAGCGATCAGACGCACATGCATGTCGAACACGACCTCGCCCCGGGCGAAGAAGAGCAACACAGCGTCGGCGAGCGCATTCTCGGCTATGTGGTGGGTCTCGGCCTTGCGCTGCTGCTCACCGCGACCTCGTTCTTCATCGCGGGCACCGATCTGGTCTGGCAGCCTTCGATCCCCGTTGCGCTGATCGTGCTCGCGATCGCGCAGATGGGTGTGCATCTCGTCTTCTTCCTGCACATCACGACGGGGCCTGATAACACCAACAACGTACTGGCGCTGGCTTTCGGCCTGCTGATCGTCTTCCTGGTGGTCGGAGGAACCGTCTGGATCATGGCGCATCTCAATCAGAACATGCCGCCGATGGATCAGTTCATTCAGATGCACAGCTGAAAAGGCGCCGCCACGATCGGGGAATGGCATCTACCTTGCCGCGAGTAGCGGCGGAGGTCTGGTTGATGCGCAATGTTCTCGCAATCCACCGACCGTATTGCTCATGGGCTCAGGCTGCCGAATCAATCGGCGGTTCGAATGGTGTTCCATGTCTGATACGCTTCTCTTCTTCAGGACCCTCGTGTCCAATCCTTTGATGGTCGGTGCCATCGCTCCCTCAGGACCCGCACTTGCAAGTCTCATCACGAGCGGGATCGATCCGTCGGATGGACCCGTTCTTGAGCTGGGCCCCGGCACCGGGATCTTTACCGAGGCCCTGCTTGCGCGCGGAGTCCGTCAGACGGACTTGACGCTCGTCGAGTCCGTTTCGGACTTTGCCAGCGTTCTACGTCTACGTTTCCCCGAAGCCCGCGTGCTCCGGATGGATGCGGCGCGGCTCGGCGTCTGTCGTCTCTTTGGCAATACACCTCTAGGAAGTGCGATCAGCGGGCTGCCCTTGCTGAACATGTCCCCCAGAAAGGTCAGCGCCGTCCTGACCGGCGTGTTTTCGCTTCTGCGCAAGGGTGGCGCACTTTACCAATTCACCTACGGCGTTCGCTGCCCGGTGTCTCGGCGGTTGCTCGACCGCCTCGGCCTCAAGGCGAGCCTTCATGGTCGGGTCCTGCGGAATTTTCCGCCCGCCCGAGTCTACAAGCTTGTCCGGCGCAAGCCACTGACGTTGCACGAGGTCGGAAGATGATTGACCTGTCCGATTTGTCGGTCCTGGTTTCCGGCTTAGCTGGTTGGGGACTATTCGGCTTCACGATGTGCGCCGTAGCAGAAAAGCTCCTCCCGATCGTACCTTCCTACGGCATGCTGATCGCGCTGGGCATGTTCGTCATCCCGAATTTCGCCGCCTTGCCTTGGGCCGTCGCGGCGACCACAGCCGGGTCAACTCTTGGCTCGCTGATTTGGTACGCGGTCGGGCGGTGGTTCGGCCCGCAACGTGCCGAGGCACTGGTGCAAAGCGCAGGATGCTATCTGAACCTCAGGGTCGAAAGATATCGCCGTCTGACCAGCTCATATCACTGCAACCAGTTCTGGATTTCCGTTGCTGCCCAAGTCATTCCCCTTGTCCGCGTCTACATGGCTCTTCCTGCCGGGGCAGCGGCCATTCCACTGATGCGCTTTGCTACGGCGACGTTCGTCGGAGCCCTCGCCTGGAACGCCTCTTTCCTGTTGCTGGGCTACGGTTTGCGCGAAAGTCATGTCGATCCGGCGACCGCGGCCTCTACTGCGGTTATTGGCATCATCGTTGTCGAGGTCGGATTCGCTCTGACGTTCCGACTCATCCGCGGTCGGGCTTGAGTTGCGGCGTTCAAGCGCAGGGCCGATCCAGTGCGTCTCTTCACAAAAGAAGAGCCGCTTGTTTGTGACAAGCGGCCCAAGTCTAGGGAGGAAACGCCCGAGCAAAGCAATCGGACCGAAGCCGGATTGCCGCCAAGGAAACGCTCGCGCGAAGCGCTTGCGTACACATGTAAGTGCAGCAACTCCCGTTTCGGTTCAATTCCGGATCAATACGGTCTCGGACTACCACTCACGGATGAGTGAAGCCGTTGTTTCACTTTGGCCGGCGGCAATTATAGGCCTTGCGGAAGCCAGCCGCCTGGGCGTCGTCCTCCGAGCAGAACCAGCGGTCCGGCTTGGTGGTGGCCGCATAGCTCGGGCAGCCCCGCAGATGATAGATGCCGATATTGCCGGTGACGCGCGCACGCGCCGCAAGCTTGCCTTTGATGGCGCAGCTCGGCGGCGCCGTCAGATCCTCAGGAAACAGCACCGCGCGAATCTCCTTGTCGCGATCGGCGCGGCAGGCGGCGCCGAGCAATGCGCCGTCTTTCCTGCCGGTACGGAATTCTTGCGGTGCAACAAAGCAGCCCTTCCAGATGCCTGCCGATGCTGTTTTGGCCTCGGCGGCCGCCGGCTTCACATTGGCCTTGAGAGGTTCGCGCGCGATGGCAAAGCCGAGTCTGACCAGTTGCTCGTTCAACGAAACCTTGTCGCCCTCAACCGTGCAGATCGCGCGATGGCGCTTGCCAAAGTTCTTCTCGGGACCGACGTCGTCGCAACGCACCGGCTTT
This sequence comes from Bradyrhizobium sp. Ghvi, assembly GCF_900115265.1. GTDB lineage: Bacteria > Pseudomonadota > Alphaproteobacteria > Rhizobiales > Xanthobacteraceae > Bradyrhizobium. The sequence goes on from NZ_FOVU01000005.1 coordinate 266,237, forward strand.
CCGCCGATCAGCTTGGTGAGCTGGTCACGGGCCTCGATGCCGCAGGTCCAGGGATCGGCATGATCGTCGATGCAGACCTGGTCCAGCTCGGGCGCGTCGACGCCGTCGAGCCGGTACGTGACGTCGCCGAGCTGGATCGAATTGGCGTCCCGGACTGTCGCCGTCCCGGTCAAAGCAGCGGCAGGGCTGGAAGTCGCCAGAAATCCGGACAGCGCGAGAAATATAATAAGCGCGAAGGCGCGTGCGACGGCCAATGAATTCTCGAAGGACATAATTTCTCGCTATCGATTGCTCTTGCCCCTCGTTCCTAGCATCCGGCAGACGCAAGACCAATGGTCTGCGCTGTGCGAAGTGCGACATTCGCCGGCCAGCCTTTACTCGCCGGCCGGTCTGCCCCTATCGTTCTCAGGCTTTGCAAGCCGTGATGGCCGAATCGCCCGGAAAGCGGCGAGGGCGGGAGGAAGAAGGTTTGATGAAAGACCCCGTGGACGTCCTGATCATCGGCGCCGGCGCTTCGGGCGCGGCGGTGGCATGGTCGCTGGCCGAGACCAAGATGCACATCGTCTGCCTGGAGCAGGGCGGCTGGATGAACCCCGCCGAATATCCCAGCACGGGCCGCGACTGGGAAGCCAAGTTCTTCGGCGAGTGGTCGTCGAGCCCCAACGTTCGCGGCCGTCCCGAGGACTATCCGATCAACGATGACAATTCCCCGATCAAGGTCGTGAACTATAACGCCGTTGGCGGTTCGACCGTGATGTACACCGCTCACTGGCCGCGGCTGCATCCCTCCGATTTCAAGGTGAAGACGCTCGATGGCGTCGCCGACGATTGGCCGATCGACTACGACGCGCTGACGCCGTTCTACGAAGAGAACGACCGCATGATGGGGACATCGGGCCTGTCAGGCGATCCGCTCTCGCCGCTGACCCATCCGCCGATGCCGCAGCAGCCGCTCGGCCTGTCGGGCGCCATCATCGGCAAGGCCATGAACAAGCTCGGCTGGCACTGGTGGCCGTCGGATACGACGGTCGCCACCATGGACTATGAGGGCCGTGCCCGCTGCATCAATCTCGGCCATTGTACGCCGGCCTGCGCGCAAGGTGCAAAGTCCTCGACCGACATCACCTATTGGCCGCATGCGATCCGCGCCGGGGTCGAGCTGCGCACGCATTGCCGGGTGCGCGAGATCGCCACCGACGAGAACGGTATGGCCTCTGGCGTGGTCTATTACGACAAGAATGGCGTCGAACAATTCCAGCCGGCGCATGTCGTGATCGTCGCCTGCAACGGCGTCGGCACGCCGCGGCTGCTGCTCAATTCGAAATCCGACCGTTTTCCAAATGGTCTTGCCAATTCGTCGGGGCTCGTCGGCAAGAACCTGATGTTCCACCCCTATGCGCAGATCTACGGTTATGTGAAGGAACCCACCGACTCTAATCGGGCGCCGCCGACCTGTCTGTGGAGCAAGCAGTGGTACGATACAGATCTGTCGCGCGGCTTCGTGCGCGGCTACGGAGTGCAGTTCGTGCGCGGCGCCGGGCCGGTATTCGAGGCCGTCGTCAGCGAGCAGAAGGGCATTTTGCCGTGGGGCGAAGATCATCACCGCGTCTTCCGCAAGCTCAATGGCCATCGGCTCGGGTTCTCCGCGATCTGTGAGGATCTGCCGGAGGAGCACAACCAGGTCACGCTCGATCCCGTGCTGAAGGACAGCCACGGCATCCCCGCGCCGAAGATCGACTACACGATCTCCGAGAACAGCCGGAAGATGATGGAGCATGCGCTCGCGCGCGGCCGCGAGGTGCTGGAGATGGCGGGCGCGACCGACATCTGCATCAATTCTCCGATCCCGTGGGGCGGGTGGCATCTGCTCGGCACCGCGCGGATGGGCACCGATCCCAAGAAATCCGTCGTCAACGAATGGGGCCGCGCACACGATGTCAAGAACCTCTTCATCGTTGACGGCAGCATCTTTGTCACCTCGGGCGGCGTGAATCCGACCTCCACCATCCAGGCCCTTGCGCTCTACATCGCCGACCAGATGAAGCAGCGCCTCGCCAATTTGTTCGACTGAGGCTGCCATGTCCGAAAGTCTTCAACTCACGCGCACGCAGCGCGACGACCTCCGCACCGTCGCCGGGATGATCGTGCCGCCCAGCGACGAGTACAAGGTGCCCGGCGCCGACGATCCTGCGATCCAGGCCGATATGTTGGCGACGCTCGGCCGCGACATCAAACTGGTGTCCGCGGCGCTGGACCATCTGGCCCGACTGGCAGGGCAGCCGCTGGCGGAGCTCGATGCCGCCCGGCGCGATGCAGTGGCGCAGGAGTTTCGCAAGAGTGGTGGTGCAGCCGCGGCAACGCTCATCCGCGTGGTCCTGCAATGCTACTACCGCGATGACCGCGTGCTGACTTCGCTCGGGCTCGAGCTGCGCGCGCCATTCCCCAGGGGTCATGTACTCCCGGATGGCGACTGGTCGCTGCTCGACCCGGTCAAGGCAAGGGGCGGCACGCTGCGGCGCGTGCCCTAGCCACTTGGGCAGTCCAGCCCTGAACCCGGGCCGCGGCACTTGCGGGAGGGGGAACAGGCCACCATCTGTGTGAGCCTCAAGGACTCCGACCATGCTGGATTTTACCTCGGATATCGCCGATGACGCCGCGTCATCGCGAACGACAGCTGCTGTCCCGGTCGATGACCGGGCCCTGCTGGACGCCTATTCCAATGCCGTGATCGCCGTGACCGACCGCGTCGGTCCCGCCGTCGTGCGCGTCGAGACCGGGCCAAAGACGCCGAATGGCCGTGAGCGCGGTGGGCTCGGCTCGGGCATCGTGATCTCGCCTGATGGGCTCGTGCTCACCAACAGCCATGTGGTCGGCGCCTCCAAGGAGATCCGGCTGCGAGATGTCGAGGGCCATGTCGGGGATGCCCGCGTGCTTGGCGTCGATCCCGACACGGATCTAGCGCTGCTGCGCGCCAACGGCGTGCGCGATCTGCCCTATGCCGCGCTCGGCAATTCCAAGAGTTTGCGGCGTGGTCAGCTCGTGATCGCGATCGGCAATCCGCTCGGCTTCGAATCGACTGTGACCGCCGGCGTGGTCTCGGCGCTCGGTCGCTCGATCCGGTCGGTCAGCGGGCGCACCATCGAGGACGTGATCCAGACCGATGCCGCGCTCAATCCCGGCAATTCCGGTGGACCGCTGGTGTCGTCGAATGCGGAGGTGATCGGCATCAACACGGCCATCATCAACGGTGCGCAAGGCATCTGCTTCGCGGTTGCCAGCAACACCGCGCAATTCGTGCTGTCGGAGATCATCCGCCACGGCTACGTCCGCCGCGCCTTCATCGGTGTTGCCGGGCAGACCGCGCCGGTTCCGCGGCGGCATGCGGTGCTGGCCGGCGTCGAGAACAAGATGGGCGCGCTGATGATGCAGATCGAGCCTGACGGACCGGCGGCGAAGGCGGGCCTGTTGCCCGGCGACGTCGTGATCAGGCTCGACGGCGTCGAGATCAACGGCGTCGACGATCTGATCCGGGTGCTCGACCGCGACCGGATCGGCCGGCGGCTCGCCATGGACGTGTTGCGGCTCGGCCGCCTGCGGTCGATTGATATCGATCCGGTCGAGCGGAGGCCGCAGCGCTAGCTGTGAGCCTGGGGGCAGGATATGACGGTGTCATGCTCCACCTTCGGACCTTTGCCGCATGATGCCGGCCCAGGAGACTTACGACGTCATTGTCATCGGCGCCGGTGCCGGTGGCATGACGGCGGCCGCTGTTGCTGCCGCTGAAGGCCTGCGCGTGCTGGTGATCGAGAAGATCGCGTTGATCGGTGGCACGACTGCGTGGTCCGGCGGCATGGTCTGGATTCCCGCCAATCCCAAAATGAGGGAAGCGGGGCTCGCCGACAGCATCACCGATGCCGTCCAGTATCTGTCGAGCACGGTGCCTGAGACTGTCAATGCGGGCTTGCGCGCGGCCTTCCTTGCGCGCGGGCCGGAGGCGATCGCTTATCTCGAAGCCAAGACAGACGTGCGCCTTCAGCCGGTGAAAGCCTGTCCGGACTATTATCCGGAGCGGCTGGGAGCGACATCAGGCGGACGCGTGCTGGAGCCGGTTGCATTCGATGGCACGCGGCTGGGTGTCCATTTCGCGCGGCTGCGCGCGCCGCTGCCGGAATTCACGCTGTTCGGCGGAATGATGGTCAACCGGCTCGACATCCCGCATCTGCGGCGGACCGGAAAGTCACTGCGTTCGACCATGCGCGCGGCGCGGCTCGTCTCCGAATACGCATTGCAGCGGCTGCGCAGTCCGCGCGGGACGATGCTGCATCTCGGCAACGCGCTCGCGGCCCGGCTCTATGCCTCGCTCCTGGCGCGGCAGGTCGAAATCCTCTTCAGTGCCGACGTCGTGGATTTGTCCATGCAAGGCGATCGCGTCGGTGGCGTGGTCATTCGCCATGGCTCACGCGACCGTTCCATTGCAGCGCGTCGTGGCGTGGTGCTGGCGACCGGCGGCTTCTCGCACGATGCGGTCTTGCGCAAGCGCTTCTTTCCAACTGCGGCTGGATTAGTCTCGGCGACCAACGCCGCTGCTACGGGCGATGGGCTCCGCCTTGCGACCGCTATCGGCGCGGCGCTCAACACGGACGCAACGAGCCCGGCCTATTGGGTGCCTGCCTCGTTATTCCGCCGTGCCGATGGCAGCCGCGGTGTGTTTCCGCATACGGTGACGGACCGCGCCAAGCCCGGTGTGATCGCCGTCAATGCTGCGGGCCGGCGCTTCGTCAACGAGGCGCTGTCGTATCATGAGTTCGTGCTCGCCATGCTGCGCGATGGCCACGGTGAGCCGAACAGGCCGTTCTATCTAATCTGTGATCGTCAATTCCTCTGGCGCTACGGCCTCGGCCGCATCAAGCCGTTCACGCACAATGTCCGGCGCTTTGTGGTGGCCGGCGAGCTGATCGAGGCGCCCGACATCGCAGGGCTTGCCGCCAGGATCAGCATCAAGCCGGCTGTGCTCACAGCGACGGTTGCGAGTTACAATTCCGGTGCGAATGAGGGCCGCGATCCCGAATTCGGACGCGGCAGCACCATCTATCAACGCCATCTCGGCGATGCCGCACACAAGCCAAATCCGTGCGTCGCGCCGATCGTCGGGCCGCCGTTCTTCGCGATGCGCATCTATCCGGCGGATCTTGGCACGGCGATCGGCATGAAGGTCGATGCGCAGGCGCGCGTGCTGCGCGAGGACGGCTCGCCGATCGCGGGGCTTTACGCTTGTGGCAACGACATGGGCTCGATCATGAACGGGAATTGTCCGGGGCCGGGAATCATGCTCGGACCGGCCCTGACGTTCGGGTATATCGCGGGGCGGCATCTGGCGGAGGGGGCGGCGGCGTGTAAGACGACTGCCGGCGTGCCAGCCTCAGTCTAGCGACTTCCACCCCTGTCATGCCACGGCTCGACCCGGGCAATCCAGTACGCCGTGGCGTCTCGATTCTATCTCGACTGTCTCTGGAATACTGGATCGCCCGATCAAGGCCGGGCGATGACAGTGAGTAAGTGGCGAGCGCGTTCCACAATCTACTCAGCCGCAGCGGCAAAACGGCTGTTCTCCAGCTCCGCTTCCAGCCGCGCCGTCTCGGCCGCCGCCAGCTTGACGTTGGCTTCCTTGACGTGACCGAAGCCGCGGATACTCTGCGGCACACGGGCCAGGCGCACCAGCAGCGGGATCTGCTCCGCCTGCAGCCCGACGACGCGCTGATCAATCATTGCCAGATAATCTGCGATCAGCTTCCGCTCCGTCCGCCGTTCCTCGGTGCGACCGAAAGGATCGAATGCGCCGCCGCGGAGGAATTTCAGTCTGGCCAGCACGCGGAAGGCATGGATCATCCAGCCGCCGAACTCCTGTTTCTGCAGCCGTCCCGTCGCCTTGTCGCGCTTTGCGAAGATCGGCGGGGCGAGGTGGTACTTCAGCGTGAAGTCGCCGTCGAATTTCTCCGAGACCTTCTTCGCAAAACTGCCGTCGGTGTAGAGCCGCGCGACCTCGTACTCGTCCTTGTAGGACATCAGCTTGAACAGGTTCTTCGCGATTGCCTCCGTCAGCTCCGTGGACGCCGGCGAGGCGGCCGCCTCCGCCTTGCGCACTTTGGCGACGGCCGCGAGATAGCGGTCGGCATAGGCCTTATCCTGGTAGCGCGTCAGGAACTCGGCGCGCGTCGCGATGATGTCGTCGAGCGATTTGCTCGGCGCCGAGGTCCGGCTTTTGAACTGCAGCACGCTGCGCACCCGCGACATGTCGTGGGCGGCGAGGCGGCCCCAGGTGAAGGCGAGCTTGTTCATCTCGACCGCGGCGCCGTTGATCTCGATGGCGCGGAGCAGCGCCTCCAGTGTCAGCGGAATCGCGCCCTTCTGGAAGGCGAAGCCGAGCATGAAGGGATTGGTGGCGATGCTGTCGCCCATCAGCGCGGAGGCGATGCCTGTCGCGTCGATGATGTCGAGGTTCTTGTCGCCAACCGCATCACGCAGCACGGTCTGCATCGCGCCCATCTCGAAATCGAGATCGGGATTCTGCACGAAGCTCGCCGTCGGCTGCAGATCGGCGTTGATATAGGCCTTGGTCACGCCGCGCTCGGCGCGGCTGAGCGCGCCCGGGCCGGCCGAGACGATCATGTCGCAGCCGAGGATGACGTCGGCGCCGCCCGTGGTGATGCGGACCGCGGAGATGTCTTCCGGCTTCCGGGCGATGCGCACATGGCTCATCACCGCGCCGTTCTTCTGCGACAGGCCGGTGAAGTCCAGCGCCGAGCAGCCACGGCCGTCGACATGCGCGGCCATGCCGAGCAGGGCACCGATGGTGATAACGCCGGTGCCGCCGATACCGGTGACGAGGATGTTGTAGGATCCATCCAGCTCACGCATGGGCGGCAGCGGCAAATCGGCAAAGAGCTGGCCGGAATCGACTGCCGAGGTCTTCATCCGCTTCAGCGAGCCGCCATGCACGGTCACGAAGCTCGGACAGAAACCTTCGATGCAGGAAAAGTCCTTGTTGCAGTTCGACTGGTCAATCTGGCGCTTGCGGCCGAACTCGGTCTCCAGCGGCTGCACGGAGACGCAGTTGGAAGCCTGCGAGCAATCGCCGCAGCCTTCGCAGACGAGCTCGTTGATGAAAGCGCGCTTGGCGGGATCTGGATAGAGCCCGCGCTTGCGGCGACGGCGCTTTTCCGCGGCGCAGGTCTGGTCGTAGATCACGACGGTGAGGCCGTTGATGTCGCGCAACTCGCGCTGCACGGCATCGAGTTCGCGGCGGTGATGGATGGTCGCGCCCTGCGGAAAGTAGTTGCCGTCAGGATATTTGTCCGGATCGTCCGAGACGATTGCGAGCCGTTTGACGCCCTCGGCCCAGACCTGATGCGCGATCTGCGCGACATTGAAGGCACCTTCGGCCGGTTGGCCGCCGGTCATCGCGACGGCATCGTTGTAGAGGATCTTGTAGGTGATGTTGATGCCGGCGGCAGAAGCGGCGCGGAGCGCAAGCAGGCCGGAATGGGTGTAGGTCCCGTCGCCGAGATTCTGGAAGACGTGCTTCTCGCTCGTGAAGGGCGACTGACCGATCCAGTTCACGCCCTCGGCGCCCATATGCGAGATCAGATCGGTGCGACGGGTCGGCATGCTCAGGGCCATGCCGTGGCAGCCGATACCGGCCATGGCGCGGCTGCCCTCGGGCACGCGGGTCGAGGTGTTGTGCGGACAGCCTGAGCAGAAGTACGGCGTGCGCGCGAGCTTGATCGGCGCACTTGAGGTGACGGGATGGTCGAAGGCCTCGAGCCGGGCGAGGCGCTGCTCCAGCACCGGGCTGTGGTGCCCGAGCTTGCGCAAGCGTGCCAGCAGCGCGCCAGCAACGATGGTCGGCGTCAGTTCGCCCTCGCTCGGCAGCAGTGGCGCGCCGCGCTCATCGCGTTTTCCGGTGACGGTCGGACGCTTCGATGCATCGATGTTGTAGAGGATGCGCATCAGCTGGTCTTCGATGAAGCCGCGCTTCTCCTCGACCACCAGCACGTCCTGAAGGCCTTCGGCGAAACGCCTCGCGCCGCTTTCCTCCAGCGGCCAGGTCAGAGCCACCTTGTAGATGCGAAGGCCCAGGTCCTGCGCGTCCTTGTCGGTAATGCCTAAGTCGGCGAGCGCCTGGCGCAGATCGAGGTAGGCCTTGCCCGTAGCGACGATGCCGAGCCGGGCTGGCTTTGAATCCAGCACGATGCGGTCGAGCCGGTTGGCGCGCGCGAAGGCCTGCACCGCTTCCATCTTCGGGCCGAACAGGCGCTTCTCGGCTTCCAGCGGCGGATCGGGCCAGCGGATGTTGAGACCGCCGGGCGGCATCTCGAAATCATCGGGCAGCTTGATCCGTATGCGCTCGGGATCGCTGTCGATGGAGGCGGAACTCTCCACGGTTTCGCTGATCGCCTTGAAGCCGACCCAGCAGCCGGAGAAGCGCGATAGCGTAAAACCGTAGAGGCCGAGGTCGAGATAGTCCTGCAGCGTTGCCGGATTGATCACGGGGATCAGCGCCGCGGCGAACACCTGCTCGCTCTGATGCGCGAGTGTCGAGGACTGGCAGCCATGGTCGTCGCCGGCGAGCGCCAGCACGCCGCCGTTGCGCGACGTGCCGGCCGCATTGGCATGCTTGAGCGCGTCGACCGAGCGATCGACGCCGGGGCCCTTGCCGTACCAGATGCCGAACACACCGTCGACCTTGGCGCCAGGAAACAGGCCGACCTGCTGGCTCCCCCAGACCGCGGTTGCAGCCAGGTCCTCGTTCAGGCCCGGCACAAAGGCGATGTCGTGCTGCTGAAGGTGCGACTTCGCGCGCCACAGCGCGTGGTCGTACATGCCGAGCGGGGAGCCGCGATATCCCGAGATGAAGCCACCGGTGTTGATCCCCTGAAGCCGGTCGCGTTCGCGCTGCAACATGGGCAGGCGGACCAGGGCCTGCGTGCCGGACAGGTAGATCCGCTTCGATTCGAGCCGGTATTTATCGTCCAGCTCGACCTGCAACAGCGTCATTTCAGGAGTCCTCGTCGTCGTGTCCGGTGGGAATTTTGCGCCGCGGAAAGAAGGGCGATCTGCGAAGCGGATGTTGGCAGTCAAAAGCATGGAGCCCCGAAGTCAATATCGCTGGCCGCATCCGTGGCGGGCCTGCTAGTCATGGCTGCCTGTGGAAGACTGCAATCGCGTTCGATACTGAGATCACCGAGACTGGGGGCGCTCTGATCGGACCGTGGCGCCGGCCGCGGCAGATGCTGCAAGCCCAGACCTACGACGCGCACGCCTCGATCCACGACGATACCACCGCGCAGAAGCTCGGCTTCAAGGGCGGTACCATCGAGGGACCAACGCATTTCAGCCAGTTCGCCCCGCTCGGCGCGCGTCTGTGGGGACATGCGTGGTTCGAGAGCGGCTGTCTCTCCGCGCATTATCGCAGTGTCTGCTATGAGGGCGAGGATGTGCAGGCGATGCTGTCAAAACCGTTGCCCGGAGCGCGCCAGTCCCAGATCCAGATGGTGAAACGCGACGGCACCGAGGTGCTCCGCGGCACGGCCTCGGTCGGCGATTCCGGCGCTGCCACAGCACTGGAGACGCGCCTCTCCGAGCTCAAGCCGCTTGCCGATCCCGTGATCCTGCGTGACGTGCAGGTGGCTCACACCAGCAAGCGGCAGACAGTGCGGATGGCGTTCGACCAGAACATGGGTGACCTCTATCCATTCTCGCTGCGGCAGAAGCTCGCCGTCATCACCGAGAACTCGCCCTATTATTCTGACGCAGACAATCCGTGGGGCAGAGCCATCATCCCGATGGAGATGTTGAGCGTGCTGTTCCAGTACCGCTCCAAGGATGATCCACTGCCCGCGAAGGGGCCGGCGGTCGGCCTGTTCGCCGACCAGGAGATCAGGCTGGTGAGGGGACCGCTCTTCGTTGACGAGGAGTACGAGGCCGAGCGCGAGGTGGTTGCGCTGTCCGGCAGTCGCCGGACCGAGAGCGCCTGGGTCAAGACGCGCGTGTTCGACAAGGCGGGCGCGATGGTGGCAACGATGTTGCTCAACATGGCGACGCTGAAGGATTCCTATGCATCGTATGAAGAGGAGCATCGGCGGCTGTATGGGGCGGCCCGATAGCACTATCCTCCTCATTCCGGGGCGCGCAGCGCGAACTACGATGCGCAATTGCGCATCTGAGAATCCATTTCGCCGCGGATATCGTCGCCGATGGATTCCGGGCTCGACGCTTCGCGTCGCCCCGGAATGACGACAGAGGCCGCTCATCGCTTAAGCAAATGCACGTCGCAAAGCGGTCGCACAGCGAATAAGCAGACGCGCTCCCTTTCAGTAACGTTTTGATAGTGCAGTTAATTTCTCAACGCTGCGCTTCCAACCGTAGTTGTACACAATGGCACGGCGCTTGCAGAACTCCTGGCCAAGAGAGTTCTCGCGAGGGGCGTGATGTTGAACTCAGCTAAGCCGACACTGGGCGTCATCAATGCCGAGCCCGAGCCGATCAAGCTCGACTGGGTCGCCACCGCGCTTCTCGTCATCGATATGCAGCGCGACTTCATGGAACCCGGCGGCTTCGGCGAGACGCTCGGCAATGACGTCAGCCAGCTTGCGCGCGCGGTGAAGCCGATCGCCGCGATGCTGAAGGCGGTGCGCGACGCCGGCATGCTTGTCGTCCACACGCGCGAGGGGCATCTTCCTGATCTTTCCGATGCGCCGCCTGCAAAAGTCGAGCGCGGCGCGCCGTCGTTGCGCATCGGCGATCCCGGCCCGATGGGGCGCATTCTCATCCGCGGCGAAGCCGGCCACGACATCATCCCCGAACTCTATCCGCTCGACAACGAGGTCGTGATCGACAAGCCCGGCAAGGGCGCGTTCTACGCCACCGAGCTCTCGGATGTGCTCGAGAATCACGGCATCGAAAATCTGCTGGTGTGCGGCGTCACCACCGAAGTGTGCGTGAACACCACCGTGCGCGAGGCCAATGATCGCGGCTATCGCTGCATCGTCCTCTCCGACGGCTGCGCATCCTATTTCCCCGAGTTTCACGAGATGGGCCTGAAAATGATCAAGGCCCAGGGCGGCATCTTCGGCTGGGTCGCGGACTCAGCCGCAGTTCTGGAGGCGATGAAGACTTCGACCACATAGGGGTATTATCATGAGCACATTGACGGGGACGGCCGGCAAATCTGAGATGAACAAATCCGGGTTCAAGCCGGCGCTATGGACATCGGGCGATTGGAACGCGTTTTTCGGCTTCGGCACCAACATCCTCGTCAACATGCTGGTGCTCACGGGTCTCTTGCGCTTCGTCTTGAAGATGCCTGACAGTCTCGTGTTCGGCCGCATCCTGCCCGCACTCGGGCTGATGATGTGCCTCTCGACCTTTTACTATGCCTTCCTCGCCTATCGCCTCGCGCAGAAGACCGGCCGCAACGATGTCTGCGCGCTGCCGTCAGGCGTCAGCGTGCCGCACATGTTCATCGTCACCTTCGTGATCATGCTGCCGATCACGATCAAGACCGGCGATCCCCTGAAAGGCTGGTCGGCCGGCCTCGTCTGGGTCTTCTTCCAGAGCTTCATTCTGATGATCGGCGGCTTCATCGCGCCGTTCATTCGCAAGATCACGCCGCGCGCGGCGCTGCTCGGCACGCTTGCCGGCGTCTCGGTCACCTTCATCTCGATGCGGCCGGCGCTTGAGATGTACATGACGCCGCAGATCGGTCTGGTCTGCTTCGCCATCATCCTGGTGAGCTGGTTCGGCGGCGTGAAATATTGGCGCGGCATTCCCGCAGGTCTCGTTGCCATCGCAGTGGGCATGGTCATCGCCTGGGGCTCAAACCTGTTCGGGCTTGGTCTCGGCGGGTTGAGCGTCGCGGGTGTCGGCGCAGCCTTCGCCAATTTCGGCTTCTCAGTGCCGCTTCCCGCCGTGGGTTACGTCTTCTCGGGCTTCGAATTCCTGGGCATCATCCTGGTGACCGCCATTCCGTTCGGTATCTATGATCTCGTCGAGGCCATGGACAATGTCGAGAGCGCGGAGGCGGCCGGCGACGAATATCCGACCACGCGCGTGCTCACCGCCGACGGCATCGTCAGCCTGATCGGCTGCCTGATGGGCAATCCCTTTATCAACGCCGTCTATATCGGCCATCCCGGCTGGAAGGCGATGGGAGGACGCATCGGCTATTCGGCCGCGACAGGCATCATGGTGGTGGTGCTGGCCTGGTTCGGCATCATCTCGGTGCTGCTGGCGCTCGTGCCCGTGGTCGCGATCTCGCCGATCCTGCTCTACATCGGCATGCTGATCGGCGCGCAGGCGTTCCAGACCACGCCGGTCAAGCACGCCCCCGCAATCGTGCTGGCGCTGACGCCGCATCTCGCCGCCTGGGCCAAGCTCCAGATCGACACCATGCTCGGCTCGACCATGATGGCCGCGACCAGCGTCGGCGGCCTCGCCGCCGACAAGGCCGACGCCGTCAAGGCTGCTGCGATCGCCGCGCTGCCGCAGCAGGGCGTGTTCTATCACGGCCTCGAAGTGATGGGCGGCGGCTCCATCCTCGGCGGCCTCATCCTGGGTGCGATCGGTGTCTTCATCATCGAGCGCGACTTCGAGAAAGCCTCGGTCTTCGCACTGGTCGGTGCCGTGCTGACCTATTTCGGCTTCATGCATGGTGAAGCCGTCGGCATCGGCGGTGGTTTTGGTGTGACGCCGGCCGTGGCGTTCGCCTATGCCGTGATGGCCGCCGGCCTGTTCGCGGCGAGCAAGCTCGGCGCCACCGAGCACTACGCCGCGCATCCGGAGATGCACGCCGCGCCGGCGGAGTAGGCCAATATCAGCAAATGGCCGGGCGGCATTGTGTGGCCCGGCCATTTCATTTGCAGCGTGACTACCCGCCCTTGACGGCCCCTGCCGTGAGCCCCGCCACGATCTGCCGCTGCGCGAACACCGTCAGCAGCAGCACCGGGAGCGTGACGATCAGTGCGGCCGCGGCCAGAGGGCCCCAGCTGAGCTGGTCGAACGAGATCATATTGTAGACGGCGACGGGCAGGGTGCGGGTCTCGCGTCCCGCCAGTACGATACCAAACACAAAGTTGTTCCAGGAAAAGATCACTGCAAGAATGAAGGCGACTGCGATGCCAGGCTTGGCGATTGGCAGCGCGACGTGCCTGAACACCTGCCAGCGGCCCGCACCGTCGATGAGGGCGGCTTCCTCCAGCTCCATCGGTGTCGTCTCGAAATAGCCGATCATGATCCAGATCACGATCGGCACCGTCACCACGAGATGGATGATGATCTGCGGCACCAGCGTGCCGAGCAGGCCGAGCCACTGGAACAGCAGGAACAGCGGGATCAGATAGGACAGGCCGGGCGTAATGCGAGCGATCAGGATCACGATCGCGGATTTGTGCGCGGCCATGCGTGCGATGCCGTAGCCGGCGGGAACGCCAACCATCAGCGCAAGCGCAGTCGCGCCGCCGGTGACGATCAGGCTGTTGAAGAAATAGGTTACGAAGCGGTTGGAGGCGAGCACGTCGGCATAGTTCTTCCAGGCAAAATGTTCGGGAATGAAGACCGGCGGGTATGCGGCGTTGTCGACCTCGAATTTGAGAGACAACGACAGCATCCAGAGGAAGAACAGGATGGCCGGCGACACGATGACGAGCACCGCGAACCACAGGCCGATCTTGCCGATGATTTGACGTGGCGTCATGCGTCGCTCGCGATTTCGGTCCACAGCATGCGCTGGCGTGCGTAGAGCATCACCGCCGCAAGTAGCACAATCAGAAGGAAAAATACGACCGCGATCGCCGAGCCGTAGCCGAGGTCGTAATAAACGAACGCGACGCTGTAGAGGTAGAGGTTAATGGTCTCCGACGCTGATCCAGGTCCGCCCTGCGTGATCGCGAAGATGACGTCAAAGCTCTTCACGGCGTCGATCATGCGGATCATGCCGGCGATGAACAGGAATGGCATGATCAGCGGTAGGGTGATGAAGCGGAACACCTGCCACAAATTAGCGCCATCGATCTGCGCGCTTTCATAGGGCTCGGTCGGAATCGCAGCCAGGCCGCCGAGCACGATCAGCATCACCAGCGGGGTCCATTGCCACGTCTCGACCAGCACCAGCGAGGGGATCACGGTGGCCGGATGAAACACCCAGAGCTGAGCTGGGATTCCGACCAGCGACAGCAAATAGTTCAGCACGCCAAGCTGCGGGTGGAACATCATGGTCCAGACGAGCGCGATTGCGACGGGGGTAGCCATCATCGGCATGATGAAGATTCCGCGCAGAAAACCGCGACCGGCGAATTTCTGGTGAAATACCACGGCCGCGAATGTGCCAAACACCAGCGGCAGCACCACGGACAGCACGGTGTAGACCAGCGTGTGTCCGACTGCCTCGATGAAGCGGGGATCGCCAGTCAGGCGCAAATAGTTGGAGAATCCGACGAACGTGGTCGGCGAGCCGACCTTCCACTCGTTCAGGCTCATCCAGATGGTGAAGACCCACGGGAAGATGATGATCGCGAGCACGACGATCAGCGCCGGCACCACGAACGGCCAATAGGACGGCGGCCGCAGCTCCTTCTCCGGCGCGGCATCGGACTGTGCCGCGGCCGGAGTCGATTGTGTCAACGCACTCACGCCTTTTCGCTACGCTCCAGGATCGGCCGGAACTGGTCGTGAGCCTTCTTCAGCTCTGCCGCGGGATCGGAGCCAGCCAGGGTCGCGGTGACAGCGGCGCCGACGAGATCGCGGAATTCGGCGACCGGAATGATCACCGGCAGGCCGAGCTTGCTGATCTTGGCGGAATCGATCACCGATTGCAGCCACTCCTTGGGCATCTTCACGCCCTTCTGGACCTCGGCATCATTCAGGATCGAGTTGCGGAACGGCACGCCGCCGCCGGCTTGTAACAGCCGCGCGCCTTGCGCCTTCGAGACTGCCCACTGACAGAGCAGATAGGCCGCCTCCTTGTTCTTGCTCGCGGCGGCAATGCCGAGCCCGTCGCCGTAGGTGGCCGAGTATTGCCCCTTCGGACCGGCCGGGACGACGGTGTAGCCGACCTTGCCGACAACGCGCGAGGCGGCCGGATCCTCCAGCGGCGGCGCCCAGCCAACACCGTCGATCCACATCGCCGATTTGCCTTGCGTGAAGGAGGCCATGGACTCCATCCAGTTGAAGCCGGCGACGCCGGGCGGAGCCATCTTCGTCAGCAGAGTTTGGTAGAGCTTGGTCGCAGCGACGGCCTCCGGACCGTCGGTCAGGATGTTGCCCTTGGCGTCGAGGAATTCGCCACCATAATCGAGGAAGAAGTTGGTCCACAACGTCATGTTGGCGTTGCGCAGGCCTCGCCCGACGAAGCCATAGGTGCCGTCCTTGGCATCAGTGAGCTTCTCGGCGGCTGCAACCATCTCGTCCAGCGTCTTGGGCACCGCGACACCCTTCTTCTGGAACAGCTCCTTGTTGTAGTAGAGGATGAAATAATCGACCGACCACGGCAGGGACAGCATCTGGCCCTTGTCGTTCTTGCAGTATTGCAAGCCGGCGGCCGAGAAATCGCTCTCGACGAGATCGGGCGCGGTCAGCGTCGGATCCTTCATGAAGGGCGTCATGTCGGCGAGCCAGCCGGCCTTCTCGAATTGCCGCTTCTGCACGTGATAGCTGAGATGGACGACGTCGAAGCTCGGCCGTCCCGAGGTCAGCTCGATCACGCATTTCTGCCGCTGCTGCTGCTCGGGAATCTGCTCGGATTCGACCTGGATGCCGGTGAGCTCGGTGAATTCCTTGACGTACTTTTGCAGATTGTCGCCGCGCGGTCCCTTGGCGAGGATCACCTCCAGCTTGGTCCCGGCATACTTCTTCCAGTTCACCTCGGCGCGTGCCGGCAATCCCGTCAAGCTGAGCGCGCCAGCCGCGGCAGTGCCCGTCAAAAGCGTGCGGCGCGAGATTTTATGGTCAGCCACGTCAGTCCCTCCCTGTGACTCATTTTGGGGGGATACTAGCGACCGTTCCGCGTCTGCCTAGTCCTAATTTGGGCGTTACGGTCGCACCGCAGGCGTTTCCATCGGCATTCCGTGGGCCCGCGACATCAGATAGAGCTCGAGCGCAACCAGTTCGGGTGCCCCATAGTCATAGGCTTGGGCGCGAACACCGGTCATGCAGCTTCGCAAGCGCCGCTCCAGCGATCCCAGCGTCTGCCATTCCAGCCGGTAGAGCGGATAGCCGGTCGGTTGTCCTTGCGTGATCGGCGAGCCCGCGAGGCGCTTGTCAAAGTTGTCGTCGTGGCAATTGGTGCAGGCAAGGTTGAGCTGACCTTCGCGCTGCATGAAAAGATGGCGGCCCTGTTCGACAAAAGGCTTCAGCTGCGGGTCGTCCCCTGCCGTAATCGCGGCGCCGCGGGACTGGTGGGCGACGAATGCGGACAGCGCGAGGATATCGTGGCTCTCAAAGGGCAGCGGCGGGGCGTCCTGATGATTGGCGCGACAGAGATTGATGCGCTGGTCGAGCGTGACGGGGCGCCTCAGTGCCTTGTCGAAGGCGGGGTAACGCGCAGCGACACCTTTCATGCTGCTCTTGGCGTCGCCGTGGCAGTCCGCGCAGGCCTTGTCCCCGCTGCCTTCCTTCTTCATCCATAGTGCTTCGCCGTCGAGCACGAACAGCATGCCCGGGTTGGACGTGTCGTCATCCTGCATGGCGCGGGTGTCAGGGCCCATGAAGGAATAGCCGGAGCGACGCGCATCGAGCGGGATTTCTCCTGCGAGCAGGGCAGGGGTTGTGGCAAGAAGTGTCGCCACAGCTATGGCGCGCCAAGAAATCATTCGACCGCGATCGATGCCGATGCTGTGGACGAATAGCCGTTGTCGCCGATCCATTCGAACTCGAACTTGCCGCTCTCCTTGGCGACCGTAAAGAACGACAAGTAAGGATTGGCCGCGATGGCCGGAAACAGATCGGCGCGAAAGATCTCGGTGCCGTTGAAGCGGCACGTGAAGCTCGTGATGATGTCACGCGGTACCAGCGCGCCGTCCATGGTGTGCCGGAAACCGGTTTCCATGATGTGCGAGGTCAGCGTGCGGATCTCGATGACGTCGCCCCGCTTGGCTTTTGCCGGAACATTGATGAGCGCAGCCATCAGTTCATCTCCTCGGTACAGGCGGCCAGCGTGACGACGACGTCGACGGCAACCTGCCAAAATGTATCGTCGGCGAGGCGCGCAATCGCGACCACTCTCTGGGTGTCGGCGAGCCGGATCCGGGTCGAGACCTGGGCGCGGCCGGAGGCGGCAGTGAAATAGAAATTACCGATGTTCGGCTGCGGGTTCTTCTCGTTGAAGACGTGGATGCTCTTGACGTACTCGGTCGCCGTCATGGGGCTTGCGACGCTCACCGTCATCGGCACCGTGTTGCCGTTCTCGACCAGTGGCGGAATGTCGAGCTTGACCTTGCCTGTGCGAATGGGCGCTTCGCCGACGACGTTGCGGATCGCGCTGTTGAGCATCGCCGGCGTTGCTGCGACCGGCCGAAGCGTCACGATCGGAATGACGGTGACGCCGCCCGCCAGGCTCAGGAATTGTCGTCGGGTCGTCGGCATGAGCAGTCCTAGTCCCGGAGCGTTGCGAGAAAGGCCACGATGTCCTCGATCTCCGCTGCCGACAATATCGGCTTGCCGGCGAAATTGCGTCCAACCCGCACAAGCCCATCGTCTCGATAATAAGATGGCATGATGGTCTGCGGGTTGAACCGCGCGGCGTCAACCAGCCGAAGTCGCAACTGGCTCACGGTCCAGCGGTTCCCGGCGCCGGCGAGATCAGGCGCGAGGTCGCCCTGGAACCGCGTTTCCGGGAAGGGTCCGGAATGGCAGAGGATGCAGGTCGTGGTGCGTGTCAGCACCAGCGCGCGTCCACGCGCGGCGTCGCCGGGCTCGCCCGTGAGCGATTCCGCAATGCCGTCGCCGGTGATTTTGAAAGGCACGAGTCCTTCCGCGTGCGCATCGGAGATGAACGCGAGACCGACCAGCAGCACAGCGATGTAATTGTCAGATCTAGCCAAAGGTGTCCGCCGTGATCGTTTCAAACCAGCGCTCGGCTTCAGTTGCCTCGCGGGCGCGAAGCTCGCGCGGCGCATCGACCGGGCTCGTCGCGCCGCCTTCGACTTCCGCGAAGATGTTTCCCCGGGGTTGGTAGTTGCCAGCGAGCGAGAAGCCGTAGCCGGGCGCCACGGTGTTGTAGCAGATGCCGGTGAGCCGCGGTGTTTCCGGCGCCCGGCTGCCGAGCAGAGCGACGATCGCGGCGGCGCAAGCCTTGCCCTGCGCGCTCGCCGCCGATGCCGACTTTGGAATGCCGCCGCCGAGGCAGGCGTCGCCGATGACATGGACGTTCTTGACGAGCTTTGACTCGAAGGTCACAGGATCGATCGGACACCAGCCGGTGGCATCAGTCGCGCCGGCGGCTTCCGCAATGCGACCGGCACGCTGGGGCGGGATGACGTTGGCGACGTCAGGGGTGTAATTGCCGAACTCGGTGATAATGGTCTTGGTCGAGGGATCCACGGATGTCGCGCGGCCACCTTGTGACAGGCCGACGCGCTCGATCATGTCGCCGTAGAGCTCTTTCCACGCCTTCTCGAACAGGCGCTGCTGCGGGAAATTGTCCTTGGCATCGAGGAGCAGGACCTTGGAGCGCGGCTTCCTGGTCTTCAAATAATGCGCGATCAGGCTGGCGCGCTCGTAGGGCGCGGGCGGACAGCGCGAGGGATTGGCGGGGATCGCGATGGCGACCGTGCCGCCATCGTCCATCGCCTCCAACTGCCTGCGCAGCAGCAGCGTCTGCGCTCCCGCCTTCCAGGCGTGCGGCATCTTTTCCGATGCGGCGTCGTCATAGCCGGGTAACGCCTCGAAGCGGAAGTCGATGCCGGGCGAGAGCACGAGCCGATCATAGGGCATCACGACGCCGTCGGCGGTCATGACGCTGCGCAGCCGCGGCTCAATGGTGGTCACCGCTTGGTCGATCATGGTGACGCCGTTGGCCGCGAGCTTGTCATGGCTAAACTGTTGCGCTTCGATGTCACGCAGGCCGGCAATCACCTCGTTGCTGAAGGGGCAGGAGGTGAAGACGGCATTGGGCTCGATCAGGATGACCTGCAGGTCAGCTTGTGCGCGCTTGAGAGCACGGGCACAGGCTGCTCCGCCAAACCCGCCACCCACCACGACGACACGGGCCGTTGATTGCGCGCGCGAGAGCCGCGGCCACGCCAATGCTGCGGCTGCGGCGGTAATACCGAGCACGGCACTTCGCCGCGTCACCGGTCGCGTAGTCATCAGGATCATCCAGGCAAAAGACCGCGGCGGCCATGATGGCCGCCGCGGCGTTTCTCAGGCAAAGGTGATGTTCTGGTCGCGCAGCGGCACCGATCGGATACGCTTGCCGGTCGCCGCGAAATAGGCGTTCAGCACCGCCGGTGCGGCAACGCCGATGGTCGGTTCGCCGACGCCGCCCCAGAATCCGCCGCTTGGCACCATCACCGCCTCGACCTTCGGCATCTCGCTGATCCGCATCGAGTTGTAGCTGTCGAAGTTGGTCTGCTCGATGCGACCATCTTTGACAGTGCAGCCGCCATAGAACAGCGCCGAGAGACCAAAGACGAAAGAGCCCGCGATCTGCCGCTCCACCTGTGCCGGATTGACGACGTAACCGGGATCGGTGGAGGCGACGATGCGATGCACCTTGATCTTGTTGCCGTCGGTCACCGAGATTTCGGCAGCGCCGGCGACATAGCTGGCATAGCCCATCACCTGCGCAATGCCGCGATAGACGCCTTGCGGGGCCGGCTTATCCCAGCCGATTTTCTCGGCCACGGCATTGAGAACCGCCAGATGCTTGGGGTGATTGCCCATCAGCTTGCGGCGGAACTCGAGCGGATCCTGGCCCGCTTCATGGGCGAGCTCGTCCATGAAGCATTCCATGTAGATCGCGTTGTGATTGACGTTCACGCCGCGCCAGAAGCCGGGTGGCACGTGCGGGTTACGCATCGAATGCTCAATCAGCAGGTTCGGCACCGAGTAGCCGAAGGCCGCTTCGCCGGATTGTGCCACGCCCTGGAAGGCCGCCGGGTCCATGCCGTTCTGCAGCGCTTCGGGGCGCACCGAGAACAGGATGGACTGCCCGGATAGTCGGTAGTGCAGCGCGATCAGATTGTTGTTGGCATCGAACGCGCCCGTCATCTTGCACTGGGTGACCGGGTGATACTTTCCGTGCGTCATGTCCTCTTCGCGTGACCACAACAGCTTGATCGGCGTGCCCGGGATCTGCTTGGCGATCGCGACGGCCTGGCGGACATAGTCCGTCATGCCCCGCCGGCCGAAGCCGCCGCCGAGCATCAGCTTGTGCACGTCGCACTTCTCCGCCGGCAAGCCCGAGGCCTCCAGCACCGCCGCGAAGGCCGCCTCGCCATTCTGGGTGCCGCACCAGACTTCACATTTGTCTGCCGTGTAGAGCGCGGTGGCGTTCATCGGCTCCATGGTGGCATGGTTCTGGTAAGGATAATTGTAGACGGCCTCGATCTTCTTTGCCGCGCCGGCAATCGCCGCTTTGGCATCACCGTTCTTGTTGCCGACATAGGCCGGTTGAGCATCGTCAAGGCCCTCGGCCAGCCATTTCGCAATCGTCTCGCTCGAGACCTTGGCGTTATCACCTTCGTCCCAGACGATCGGCAGGGCTTCCAGGGCGGTCTTGGCGTGCCACCAGGTGTCGGCGACGACTGCGACCGCGGAATCGCCGATCTTGACGACCTTCTTGACGCCTTTCATGCTGGCGACCTTGCTGTCGTCGAAGCTCTTCACCTTGCCGCCGAATACCGGGCAATCCTTGATCGCGGCGTTCAGCATGCCGGGCAGCTTGAAGTCGATCCCGTAGACCATCGCGCCAGTGGTCTTGTCGGTGGTATCGAGCCGCAGCAGGCCCTTGCCGGCGATGGTCCAATCCTTCGGATCCTTCAGCTTGACGTCGGCTGGCGGCGTCAGCTTCGCCGCGGCTTCCGCGACCTTGCCGTAAGTCGTCGTCTTGCCCGAAGCCTTGTGGGTGATGACACCCTTGTCGACCGTGCATTCAGAGGCCGGCACCTTCCACTCGTCGGCGGCGGCCTGGATCAGCATCATGCGCGCGGTGGCGCCGCCCTTGCGGACATAGTCCTGCGAGCTGCGGATACCACGGCTGCCGCCGGTCGAGAAATCGCCCCAGACGCGCCTGCGAGCGACGCTCTGGCCGGGGGTCGGATATTCGGTCGTGACCTTCGACCAGTCGCATTCCAGTTCCTCGGCGACGAGCTGGGCGAGGCCGGTGAGCGAGCCCTGGCCCATTTCGGAACGGGCAATGCGGATCACCACGGTGTCGTCGGGCCTGACCACCACCCAGGCATTGACTTCAGGCGAGCCGTCGGCCGCACGCACCACGGCTGGGCCGCCGAACGGGATATCGAGGCCGATGGCAAGGCCGGCGCCGACTGCAGCGGTGCCGATCACGAAAGCGCGGCGGTTCATCCTTGGGGAAACGTGCTTGTTCATGTGCCGGCTCCTTTACGCGCTTGCGATCGTGTGGATCGCCTCGCGCACCTGCTGGAAGGTGCCGCAGCGGCAGATATTGGTGATGGCCTCGTCGATGTCGGCGTCGGTCGGCTTCTGTTTCTCATTCAGCAGGGCCGCCACGGCCATGATCATGCCGCTCTGGCAATAGCCGCATTGCGGGACATCCTTGGCGATCCAGGCCTGTTGTACCTTGTGCAGCGTAGCGCCGGAGGCGAGTCCTTCGATCGTGGTGATCTTCTTGCCCTCGGCCTCGGCCACCGAAATGCCGCAGGAGCGGGTGGCGACTCCGTCAACGTGCACGGTGCAGGCACCGCATTGTGCAATGCCGCAGCCGTATTTGGTGCCGGTCAGGCCGGCATTTTCGCGGATTGCCCAAAGGAGCGGAGTATCTGGCTCGACATCGAGCGTGAAGGTTTTTCCGTTGATTGTTAGGTTTGCCATCGCAAGTCCCCTGATTGGCCCATCCACCGATGGACTCAGCGGCAATGTGTCCGGCCAACTGGGACTGTTCAAATCAAGAGTCTGAGGGCGGCTATCGAAGATTCTCGCCGCTGCGGGAAGATTATGGAGAGGACGGTGTTACGCGCGCTTTGGGAAGGCCTCGCGAGGGGCCTGGGTCGCGCCATCTCCCTGAACGCCGACGGGATGGTCTGGGGCGACGTCCCGGCGAGCGACGTGCGACAGCTTGTCCCTTTTGCCGGGGTGCAAGGCCGCGCTGCTTTGCTACACTGACGGCAACGCATTCAAAAGTTCCCTGGGAGTTCCGTGAACGTGCCCTGCAACGTGCTTATGCTCTATCCGCTGTTCACCGCGGAGTCCTTCTGGAGTTTTGGCGAGTCCTGCAAGCTGATGGGGGTGCGGCGCCCTGCCGCGCCGCTGGGGCTGATCACGGTTGCGGCGATGTTGCCGGAGAGCTGGACGGTCAAGCTCATCGACTGCAACACGCAGCCTTTCGCCGATGAGGATCTCGCCTGGGCCGACGTGGTCTTCACCGGCGGCATGCTGCCGCAGCAGGCCGATACGTTGCGGCTGATCGACAAGTGCCGCGCGGCGAGCAAGCCGGTGGTGGTC
Source organism: Bradyrhizobium sp. Ghvi (assembly GCF_900115265.1). Lineage (GTDB taxonomy): Bacteria > Pseudomonadota > Alphaproteobacteria > Rhizobiales > Xanthobacteraceae > Bradyrhizobium. The sequence continues at coordinate 288,929 of NZ_FOVU01000005.1, forward strand.
GGCGGACCCGATGCGACGTCAAGCCCTCACATCTACGAGAAGGCGGACTTCCGAGTTCTCGGCGAAGCCGAGGGCGTCATCGACGAGTTCATCGCCGCCTGGGACAGCGGGAAACGTTCCGGCGTCTTCACGGCGCCGAAATTCCAGGCCGATGTCACCAAGACGCCGGTGCCGCGCTTCGACCTGCTGAGGTTCGAGGACTACCTCTATCTCGGTGTGCAGTATTCGCGCGGTTGTCCGTTCACCTGCGAGTTCTGCGACATCATCGAGCTCTATGGCCGTGTGCCGCGCACCAAGACGACCGAGCAGATGTTCGTCGAACTCGAGCGGCTCTACCAGATGGGTTATCGCGGCCATCTCGACTTCGTCGACGACAACTTCATCGGCAACAAGAAGTCGCTGCGCCAGTTCCTGCCCCAACTCGCCGAATGGCAACGCGCACACGGCTATCCCTTCGAGCTGTCCACCGAGGCCTCCGTCAATCTCGCCGACGACCCTGAATTGCTCGAGCTGATGGGCGCGGCGAATTTCTTCGGCATCTTCGTCGGCATCGAAAGTCCGGATCCCGCGACGCTGGTCGCGATGCGAAAGAAGCAGAATACGCGACGCAATATCGCCGAGAGCATCCACAAGATCTATGCCGCCGGCATGCTCGTCACCGCCGGATTCATCGTCGGCTTCGACAATGAGAAGGTTTCGATGGCAGATGCCATGGTCGATTTCATCGAGGAGGCCGCGATTCCCGTCGCCATGGTCGGCTTGCTCTACGCCTTGCCGAACACGCAGCTCACGCGGCGGCTTGAGCGCGAAGGCCGGCTGCATCCGGGCCACGATCTGGCGCCGACGATCGGCGCCGATCAGTGCACGGCCGGCATCAACTTCGATCCTATCCGCCCGTTGCGCGACATCCTGATGGACTACAAGCGGGTGCTGGAGCACATCTATAGTCCGGCTGCCTATGCAGGACGCATTGACCGTTTGATGACCCTGCTCGACCGATCCAGGCAGCGCCCCGAACTCGCCGAAGGAGATATCCGCGCCAGGCTAGGGGCGATGGAGACGGTGCACCGGGTGGTCACGGCCCTTCCCGAAGCACGGGGGCCGCTGTGGCAGACCTTCATGAACTGCGCCAAGCGGGACACCTCGTCGGCGCGGATCGCGGTGCAGATGATCGCGGCCTATGCGCATCTCGGCCCGTTCTCGCGCAAGGTCATCGACACCATCGACGCGCGCCTCGCCGCGCTCGACGAGCAACTGCCGGTTCCGGTCCTTGCCGATGGCGCAACCGCAGCGGGAAATCTGGCCTGATACCGGAGACAGAAGTCGAAATTCTCAAACGCACTTGTGAGCCCGCCGCTTGACAGCCTGACAACCTCAGGGCGATCGTTCTCTGGATAACGCCAGTTGCAGTGGCAGCGGAGTGCGTCATGTCCAGAAAGGTGATCGGCTGGTCGATTGCGGCGATCGTCGCAATCTTTCTGATCTTCAATTATTTGCCTTCGTTCGTCGCCGACTCTCTCTACAAAAACGTCGACGACATCACCGACGGGGAGATGCCCGCCACCGTCACCTCGTTTGAATCGGGGCCCGATGTCGTCAGCACGATCGGCGGCAGCGGAGAGGGGTTGAATTGCAGCCTTCCCGCACCAACCAACCTCTTTTTCGACGGAAGCATTGATTCTCGGGGCAGACGCCATCTCGTGCTGCAGCGGTTCCGGCAGGCCTGCGTCTTCCACGACCTCTGCTACCGCCATGGCCTTGCCACCTATGGCTATAACCAGAATGATTGCGATCGCATCCTGCAGAACGCGGCGTTCCGGCTCTGCACCTACATCCGCAACGGCAGTGGCACCGGCAGCGCAACGCGGTGCCAGACCGACTCGAAGATGGTCCTGGCAGGTGTCAGCATGGGCGGATACAACGCCTTTCGTGGCTGGGATCGATCAACCTATTTCGAATTCGAATCCGATCCTTTCCGCTCGGACGGCTTCCAGGCCAGCCGGGTGGTGGATCATCCGTTCAAGGCCGTCGATCCCGTCAAATATCGCGACGATCCAGATCAAGTCATTCTGTCGTTCGAGAACGTCCGATCCGATATTGCCGTCACCTGCATGACCTGCGGGCAACTGCCGGTGTTTGAATACACGCAGGATCCGAACCAGGTCGACGCCGAGCTGCGCTCGGTCGGCGTGACGAAACTGCCGGAGGCGTTGCTCAAGCGTGAGCCGATGTTGTCGGAAACCGTTCCGATCTGGCTGCCGCCACGCCGCCATCATGCGGCTCCGCATTTGCTGGTGGATGCTGCGGGCAAGGATCATCTGATCTGGATGAGCCGGAACAATCCGCAGGACACCATGTCCTGCGTCGTTGGTTCCGATGCCGCGCGACTTCTGACCAACACGTTGCCGCGGCGGGACCTGTGCTCGATCGATTCCGGCTCGTCGCTGACCATGGTGGAGGTCGACATGTTCGCGACGTCGCCGCTGCCGATGGAAATTCCAGGCGCGCCGGACCCGATCTACGCGACAGCGATCAGCCCGCAGAGGACGGCCGACAACGGTCTCAGTTTCTGCTCGCGCTCGGCATCGCGGCCGGTCGATCGATCCGGGAACGACGACCGGTCCGCGTGCATCAACTTCTCCGGAGACGACGTCAGCAAGGGCGCTGCCCTCGGCGCATTTCAGGACTTTCCCATCATTCGTTCCGGACAGCAGATCGTCTTCGCGCGGGACGTCGACCAGCGGACGACTTCGCCGCTGGCGGCGATCTTGCAGCGTGCCTTCGGCGACACCTATTCACCGGGAGGCGCCCTGCTCGTGATCGACGTCGCGCCGCCGACCACGCCCAAAGGACCCGCTTCGGCCAGGCTGAAGAAGATCGTCCGGTTCAACATCGATGATCGCTTCGATCCGATGATGCCGATCACGCGCAAAGTCGATGATTTGCGCTTCCTGAGCCTGGAAGCATCGAAAGAAACCGTGCGCCTTCGGCAGATCGACTTCGCCAGGGACAACCCCGCCATGGGCAATGTCCGGTTGATATTGGGAGGTGCCGACGTGGAGTTGGACCGATCCTGGGCCGCAAGGCCCGTGATGGTGCTGGAGACCAGGGATGCTCAACCCAAGACCAAGCTAGTGTTCTCGCGTGGCGAGATCGCGATTGACCCGGGCAAGGCCATCGCCCCCGACGCCACGACGGAAGCGCTGACATTGCAGACCCTCGTATTCGAACGCGACGCAGTTGCGCCTGCGGATGCGCCATTCGTCAGATCGGCTGGCGCGGCTTGCAGCATCACCTATGAATTCGCAGCCCGCCACACCGACTGGCCATGCTATCGCGCGTTCGACCCCGATCGTTCGATGCGGGCCTCGCCGGCCGCGCGGATGCATGCCTCGCAGATGCTGGTTGGGCATTTCTCGAAAAGCGCCGGCCATGCCATCGCGTTTCCCGATGCCTGTCTGAAGTCGGAGCCGATCATTCTCGCACCCAAGGGGGATACGTTCACGCCCGTGAGAGACACCGCGGGGTGGAACGGTCCGCCAAAACTGAGACGGACGATCACATGCGAGCCGCTCGATGCAGCGGAGGTCGTAAGCCGGCCGATGGTGCAGAAGGCACCGTGAATGCCGATTTACTTCACCGCCAGCCGCAAGAAGCTCATCACGCTGCCGAGGGCGGCAAAGCCTGCACCTAACGCCAGCGCCACGGTGGCGCCGTTGTGGCCGGCGAGCGCAAAGCAGGCCGCGGCGAGCGCCGCCCCGGTGGTCTGCCCGGTCAGGCGCGCGGTGGCGACGATACCCGAGGCACTGCCGCCGCGGTGCGGCGGCGCGCTTGACATGATCGCCTTCATGTTCGGCGCCTGGAAGAAGCCGAATCCCACGCCGCATATCATGATCCGCCAGACGATATCGGGGATGCCCGGGTTCGCCGGAAGCAGCGCGAGCAGCGCCATGCCGAAGCCGAGCAGGATGAGCCCGACGCCGCCGAGCAGGCCGACCGGATGGCGATCGGAGAGGCGGCCCGCAATCGGCGCCATGATGCCGACTACCAGGGGCCACGGCGTCATGAAGAAGCCGGTCTCGACCTGCGACCGCCCGAGCACATCCTCGAAATAGAACGGCAGCGAGACGAAGGCGAGGCCCTGCACCGCGAAGGAGCAGACCGCCGTCGCCGCCGACAGCGCGAACATCGGCCGGCCGAACAGGTCAATCGGCAGCATGGGCGCCGGATGGTCGGCGTGACGCCGCGTCAGGATGAATCCGACTGCGACTGCCGTGACCAGTTCGCCGGCCACAACGACCGGCGACAGATTATGCGCCGCACTGCCGATGCCCGTGATGAACAGGCCGAGACAGACGGCCGTGAGCAGCGCGCCGAGGAAATCAAAACCGTGATCGGCGCGCGGCGTCTTCGGCAGCATCGCAAAGCCGATGCCGATGGCAACGAGGCCGAAGGGGATGTTGACCGCGAACAGCCACGGCCACGGGCCCACCGCCAGGATGGCCGAAGCAATCGACGGGCCGAAGGTGAAGGCGGTGGCGACCACCAGCGCGTTGTGGCCGAAGCCGCGGCCCTGCATCCGTCCGGGATAGACGAAGCGCACCAGCGCGGTGTTGACGCTCATGATACCGCTGGCGCCCAAGCCCTGCAGGGTGCGCGCGACCAGCAGGCTATCCAGCGACCACGCCACTGCGCAGAACAGCGAGGCGATGGTGAACAGCACGAGGCCGCCGAGATAGATGCGCTGGTGCCCGACGATCTCGCCGAGCGCCCCGAGCGGCAACAGCGTTGCCACCAGCGCGATCTGGTAGACGTTGACGACCCAGACCGATTGCTCCGGGCTGACATGCAGGTCGGCGGCAATGGCGGGCAGCGCGATGTTGGCGATCGCGGTGTCGAGCGAGGCCATAGCCAGTGCCGTGAAGATCGCGGCAATCGCCCAGCGGCGCTGCTCGGCGGGCAGGCCATCGGCTTTGTGATGATCGAGCTCGCGCGCAGCGGCAGGTAACGTCATGGTCATTGCGTTGCGCTTCGCTCCAGCGTGTCCGGCATCGATGATCCTAGGCCATGTACTACGCTTGAGACGGCTTCCACAGACATAGGCTTGCATGCATTGTATGCGCGAAGGTCAGTCGCCGCTCTCTGACCGCATTTTCCCTCTGGCGTCTGAACGAAGTGTCGAAAACAACCCCATGCACAGTAGGACGCCCTTTGATCGAAAAGGGTTTTTTCAGCGGCGGCCGTAACCACCCCCGAACACAGGCAAGGTTTGACCCGCCAACCCGCATGCACACGCGCGTCATGATTTTCATAAGCTGCTACCGCGCGAGCATCCCTTCAAAACTTCGGTGCACGACAACGCTTGCTTGACAGTCATCCTCAACTCCAGCAGTCTCAGGTTGAATAACCTTCGAATGATTTTCGCTTTGCTGGTTTGATTTCTCGGGAACCAAACGCGGAGCATTCATATGACGGTTATTCCTCCCGCCAGTGGAGTCACGCTCCATGATGGCGACACGATGGATGTCAGCTACGGCGCTTCTGTCGACGGCACGTGGATCCTGACTGGCGGTTCGCAAACAGTCGGCGGCTCCTCCACGACGAGTACGGCAACCAACACGAACATCTTTGGCGGAGAGCAGGACGTCGTCTTCAACGGCCTCGCCAGCCATACGATCATCTACCAGGGCGTCCAGCGCGTTACCGGCCAATATGTCCATGAGGGACCATCTCCCGGCAAAGCTGATCACACCGCCATCGATGGTGGCGAGCAGGACGTCGACACCGGCATCGCATCGGCGACAACAGTCAATTCCGGCGGCGCCCAGAACGTGACGAATGGGGGCAGCGCGAGCGAAACGATCGTCAATTCCGGCGGGGTTCTCAGGGTTTCGGGTGAAACCGTGGAAACGGCGCCGGTGTATCCGCCGCCGGTGATCCGAAGCGTCGCGACCGCTGCAACCATCAACTATCAGGGCGAATTCGACGTCACGGGCGGCGGCACGGCGGTGAATGCGGTCGTTCATGGCGGCGTCATGACGGTCTCGGGATCGATACCGGATCCGTTCGCCAACGTCCCCGGCCAGCCGGCCGTCGACGCCAGCACAGCGACCGGCACCACCGTTTCGGGTGGAACCTTGACGGTGTCGGACGGAGCATTGGTATCCGGAACGATACTCCAAAACCTCGGCAAGCTGGACGTCGAGGCCGGCGGCACGGCGACCGGCACGACGATCAATTTCGGAACGATGCAGCTGTCCGCAGGCGCGACGGCGACTGACATAACAGTCAATCAATATGGCATTCTTGTCGTGCTTGGTCAGGCCAATTTTTCTGGCGCCGTCTTCAACGCCGGCAGTGCCTTGGAGATCGGAGATGGCGCGAGCGAAACCGGTTTCGTTGTCGCAAACGGCGTCACGCTGGACGTTTTGGACGGAGGTGCCCTCCATGGCGGCATTGTCGCCGCAGGCGGAACGCTCATGCTTGAAGCTGGCGCGAAATTATCCGACACGACTTTCCAGAGCGGCGCGACGTTCATCATCGAGTATGGCTATGCAGAAAGCGACTTCACCGTATCGAACGGCCTAACGTTCAAAGTATTCGGCGGCACAGCCGCGAACACGACGATATTGGCGGGCGGCAAACAAATCGTCGGTAATTTCGGCGACGGAGGCTCCGCCACCAATACCGTCATCAATGGCGGCGAACAGGATGTCGAGCTTCTCGCCACCGCGAGCTACACCACGATCAACATGGGCGGCATTCAGCATGTCGCCGGCCTTTACGTCCATGATGAGCCGGGACCGGGACGGGCCGACCACACCATCGTCAACAATGGCGGCGAACAAAATGTCGATACCGGCATCGTCTTGTTGACCACAGTCAATGCCGGCGGCGTCCAGAATCTCACCAACGGGGGCATTGCCAGCAACACCATCGTCGAATCGGGCGGCGTCATCAATGCTTCGGGAGAGACGGTCTATTATTCGCCCGGCGGCTATTACGCCACCGTCATCAGAAGTGAATTCGATTCGGCAGACGTCAACAGCGGCGGCCAATTGCACCTGACCGGGGCGGGGATCGCCAAAAACGCCATCATCGATGGCGGGGTGATGACCGTTTCGGGATCGATACCGGATCCCATAACCAACGACCCCAACGCACCGGCGGTCGACGCCAGCGAGGCGAGCGGAACAATCGTCAAGTCAGGCAGCATCTCCGTCTCGGACGGCGGCATCGTCACCTCTACGACTTTGAATGGCGGCACGCTTGACGTGCTCGCTCAAGGCACCGCCAACGCTACGACGATTGATCACGGCGCCACAGAACTCGTCGAAGCGGGCGGCATGGTCGGCGCGACCACGATCGCCGGCGGCATGCTTGATCTCAAGGCGGGTGCGATCGCTGACGATGTGATCACCTTTGCCGGCCAAGGCACGCTCAAGATCGAGCAGAAGCTGGTCTCGGGCCCATCGTTCTTTGCAAGCGAGATCAAGGGCCTTGCGATCGGCGACCAGATCGACCTCGCCGGGCTGTCCTATGCGAGCGGTGCAACGGCGACTGTATCCGGTTCGACACTCACGGTCAGCAACGGCACGGCGAGCGAGACCTTCACGTTGGCGGATACGTCGGTGGCACATTTCGGCATCACGAAAGACAGCGCCGGCGGCGTTTTGCTGACAGCCGCGGCTCTGCCGGCCATCGTTGGAACCGTGTCGGGACAAACGACCAGCAACGAAGCTGCGATCAATCCATTCGCGACCGTAGCGATCACGGATCCAAACGCAGCCGCGACGGATGGCCTGATCATCACGCTGGCCGGGGCGCCGGGCATCCTCTCCGGGATAGGGTTGATCTCGCTTGGAAACGGAACCTACGAGTTGGCGGCGACAGACCCGGCCAAGCTGACCGCCGAGTTGCACGGCCTCACCTTCGTATCCTCACCGCACGGCGACGGCAGCGCAACGACCAATTTCACACTAAGCGACACAAGCAGCGTTGGCTTGACTGTCACCGACGCCAACACCTCCGTCACGGATACGCATCAGACCGGTCCCACGATGATCAACGGGCCGGCATCCGGTTATGCGATCATTGAGGGCACGACGGGCAACGACATCATCCACGCCTATGGCATCTTCAATACCATCCACGGCAATGGCGGCAACGACGCGATCTACGCCGGCCTGTACGGCACGGTTGATGTGCCAAGTGGCGACAGCACCGTCTTTCTCGAGGGTTTCGACAACCGCGTATCCGGCGGCGACGGCAATGTCGCCGTGAAGGGGGCAACCGGCGCGACCATGATTGCGCTCGGCAATGGCAACGACACCATTGACGCGAGTGGATACGGAAACATCATCACGCTGGGCGACGGCAAAGATATCGTCCATCCGGGTGACGGCGCCAGCACAACGACGGCCGGCAACGGCAACGACCAGGTGACGCTCTCCGGTTTTGGCAACAAAGTCGTGCTGGGAAATGGCGATGACGTTGTCTCGGGCGGAGGTGGCGCCAACAATGTCACGCTCGGCGATGGCAACAACACCGTGGATCTCGGCGGGATGGTCAACCAGATCACCGTTGGATCGGGAACGAATACGATCATAGCCGGCAACGGATTGGATAACGTCGTGGCCGGCGCGGGCCACGATACAATCGCCCTCGGCGGGGTCGCCAACCACGTGGTGCTCAACGGCTCCACGGCAAATGTGACAAACCAGATCGGCCAGGACGTCATGACGGCCAATGGCGGATCAGATCAGTTCAACTTTGTCGGGTTCGGCAACCAGGCGATCATCAATGGCCCGGCCCATGTCGACATCATTGATCACAGTACGGGTCTGACCGTCTCGATCAACTCCAGCACCCAGATCGATTCGATCTCCGGATTTGGAAATGACGTGCTCGGCGTCGTCGATCTTGCAAACGGCGTGGGCAATTACCACTCCGTTGCCGATATCATGAACGCGCTCAAAGGTGATGGGCATGGCGGGACCGTGCTGGCCCTGGGCAGTGCGCCTAACGCGGGGTCTATCGATTTCGTCGATACCGCGATCAGCCAATTGCACGCATCGAACTTTGTGATCGTGTAGATCTCGGCTTCCAGGCGACGCCTTGCGAGGCAACCGACGGGCTCGTTCGCGCCTAGGAGAGGGGCCGCTGGGCTATCGGAGGCGCGTCGGCACCTCTGTCTCACATTTGTGCCTGGTGTTGATCCTGATCAAAGGTCGGGCCGTGGGGCACGTCACGTTGGGCGGACCAGCGTTCGCATGGGAGGAAACAACATGATCTTCAACGTCAAGCGTCTTGGGCTGGTCGTGGCGGTGGCCCTGTCGACCGCCGCACCATTGTCGCTGCACACTTCGTCCTCAACACTTCCATCAGTCTCAATCGACCGCGCTGAAGCGAGGGTAGGGCGACCGCTGACTCCGATGAGCGTCGCCGGCGTGAACCGCAGAGTACACCGTCGCGCGTATTACGGCGCAGCGGCGGTCGGTGCTGCCGGGGCTTACGGCGCGTATGGCTACCGGAGGGCCTGCGGATATTATCCGTATCCGCCTTGCTATTGAGGCAAGCGAGGTCTGCGACGGCGAGCAACCGACACGATAAGCGCATATGGTGTCCAGGATGCTGCGGCATCGTCAGTGAGCTTCCTCTCCCGCTTGCGGGAGGGGGGCGCCGATCACGGCACCGACGATTCATTCCCAAGGCGCGAAATTGGTCGACAGGCGCGGGAGGACAGGTGTCCGACCGCATTCGGACACGAAAGATCAAACCGCCGGGCCGGTGATTTCGAGCGACTGCCCGAACTCCGGAATACCGCTTCTAGAGGACAAGCCCCAGCACCAGCCACGTGGCAACAGACAAGCAGATGCCGATTCCCAAATACGGCAATGCCGTGCGCATGGTCACTCCTCGATTCCGAGACGCGACGAGAACATGCTCAGATACGCGTATTCGGGGCGGCAGCCCTATATTCCATGCGATGTATGAGCTTCAGCGTGGTACGGCATAAGACGCGCATATTTAATTTGACTTTAAATGCAGTCAAAATTATATGTATTTCAATTAATTATTATGTTTAATTTGAGCGCCTCGCGGCGCCGCAACATCATTATGTGCGGGTGTTCTGATCGAGTGCCGAAACCATGCAAACAGGCTGGGCGATTGCTCCATTGGAGTTGCTCTTGAGAAAGGCGTGATACATGCGCCGATCAATCGATATTACACCCAGGGATCGAGAAAACATCCGGATAGAAGATGCGGCGGGCGCCGCTGAGCTCGGCCACGGGTCGCCCGAGACGGACAGATGGGCCGCAAGGGATGACTCGACGATCTGCGGTTCACCGACCGAACGCTGTGGTGAGACCGAGGATGTCGATCTGGAGGGGGTAACGTCGGGTAGTTCGCTCCTTGCGGCTGTCGTTCTGGTCCCCCTCATCTTCATTGCGATAGCCCTGCTCGGTGCGCTCGGCCCGTTCAAGGCGCAAACGGCCCTGGACACGATGCACATCGACGGCGGAAGCGCCGCCGGACTCGACCGGCAGCCTGAGATCGGGACCGGATCGCTCGCACTCCCTGACAGCGAAACCTCCGAGGCCCTGATGCAGGCAGTCTCGGCAAGCACGGCGGCACCTCGACCACGGCTCGAGGCCGACGCTCCGCGCAGTGACGGACTCGCCGGTGACCTCGCCGGTGCGCGCAGGGAGCTTGAAGAGGCGGACCAGCGCACGCACGCAGCGGAACGTGCCACGGAGGATCTGCAGCAGTCTCTTCAACATGAGCAAGCCCGCAGCGCGACGCTCGCAGACGAACTTGCCGGAACCCGCCGCGAAATCGAGGCCCGTATCGCGCAGGCACGCGATGCGGACGAGGTGGCCGCGCAGCAGAGAGATGCGGCGGCGCGAGAGATCAATGAGCTGCAGCGATCCCTGCAGCAGGAGCAGGAAAAGAGCGCCGTCCTGGCGGAGCAAGCGAGCGCCGCGCAGACGGTAGCGGCACGCGCTGAGCAAGAACGCTACGAGGCGCAGGCACGTGCCGCGGCACTCGCGAGCGAGCTTGCCGGCATGACTCACGGATCGGCCACGGCCGACGGTGCGGCGACCGAGCAGAGCGAGGCGGCGGGCAGGGAGATCGCGGAATTGCGGCAGTCCTTGCAGCAGGAGCGCGAAAGGAACGCTGCCCTCGCGCAACAGGAGGACGCCGCGCGGTCGGCAACGACGGATGCTGAGCAACAACGCCGTGCTCTCGGAGAGGCCCAGGCTCACGCTGCCGCGCTGGAAGGCAAACTTGCGCAAGCGCGCGGGGACATCGAAATCCTGAACGGGCGTTTGCGCGAGGCGAGCGATGCAGCCTCGCAGCAGAGACAGGCAGCGAACCGAGAGATTGACGAACTGCGGCAGTCGCTGGAACGGGAGCGGAGCAGGACTGATGCCAGGGAGAGAGACATCGCCTCGGTATCCCTCCCCACCGACAAGGGCGCCCCGGCGTCGCAAATAAACGGCGGCCCGATCTTGTCGACGGCGAAGAACGTGACCGCAGCGGAGCCGCCGACGAGTCCAGCTCAAGACGAGGTGGAGGCCCGATTGATCCCGCGTGCCAGAGCGTTGCTCGATCAGGGCAATATCGGTGCAGCGCGGATCGTACTTGAGCTCGCTGCTGAGAAGAATATTGCGCAGGCAACCTTCATGCTCGCGGAGACATACGATCCAGCGGTTCTGTCCGCGTGGGGTGCTTATGGAACGCGCGGCGAGACGGCCAAGGCGCGAGATCTCTACGCGAAGGCGCAGAGGAGCGGTATTCGCGCAGCTAGAGAACGACTGGATGCATTGGATCACTGAGAGTGGGCTTGCACTGATGCTGGGACGAGTCGTTGCAGTGGGTAGTCCGGAAGGGAAGGACATGAACAAAGTGACAAGATCGCTCTCCTCGCTCCTGCTCGCCACGCTGGTGCCGATTGCCGTGCTGATTCAACCGGCTTGCCTGGAAGCACAAACCGCAAGATCCGCCAAGGCGGATGCACAAATGGTTCGACGGCCGCTGCCACAGGAGAGGGAAAAGGATCGGATGAACGCCTGGACCGTCGGGCTCGCCGGCGGCCTGCTCGAGGGCGCGCCGATCCGCCTCGCGGCAGAAATGGCCCGTGTCGTCGATGACGGAGCGGAGCTGCATCTCCTGCCGATCGTCACCCGGGGCGCCACCGACAATCTGAATGCGTTGCTTTATTTGCGCGGTGTGGATACCGCGATCATCAATTCCGACGCGCTCGACGAGTACAAGCTTCAGGTTCCGCAGATCCAAAGCCGCATCACCTACCTGCTCAATCTGTTTCCGTCCGAGTTGCACATCTTCGCACGGCCGGAGATCACGAGCCTGCAGGACCTTGCCGGCAAGAAAGTGAACTTCAATACCCAGGGCACCGCAGCGGCCTATTCCGGACCGATGATCTTCAGCCGCCTCGGCATCGACGTCGACAAGACGTTCATTCCGCACCAGCTTGCCCTGGAACAGATGCGAAAGGGGGAGATCTCGGCGGTCGTGTTCATCACGTCGAAGCCCGTCGATGCCTTCGTGCGCGGTCGTTGGGAGGCGGGATTCAAGTTTTTGCCGGTCCACTACGACAGGAGATTCGAGGACTATTATCTGCCCGCGACCCTGGACTCGACCGAGTATCCCAATCTGATCAAGCAGGGCGATCGGGTCTCGACCATCGCGGTCCCGACAGCGCTCGTTGCGTTTAACTGGCGGCCAGGCTCGAATCGCTATCAACGCGTGGCGCGCCTCGTCGACTACCTGTTCTCGCGGATTGACCGTCTGCAGGCGGCAGGCTTTGATCCGAAATGGCGGTCGATCAATCTTGCTGCAACCATCCCGGGACTCACCCGCTTCCAGGCCGCGCAGGAATGGCTGGATCGCCAGGCGCGCAGTGCCCAGGCGAAGCCATGAAGACTCCCGTTGCTCCGCTCGTGGTCACCTTCAACGTTGCGTGCGGAATTGCCTACGCGCAAAGCGCGCCCGGTTCCATGGAATCACCTCGGGCTTGTCCGGCGATGGACGGATCGGCTCGGCTGGAATGTCTTCGAGATTCATCACGCGAGTCGCCACCGCCTGCCCGGCGGGTGTCCGACGATAACTGGCTGGTCAGCGAGACCACCTCGCCGGTTGACTATTCGCCGATCGTCACGGCCACCACATCCTCTGTCAGCGGCTCCGATGGACCCGCGATGCAGCTCGCAATCCACTGCCGCAAAGGCCGCACGGAAGTCACGGTCGCCGGAGCGGCGCTGTCTCGGAGCGCCAACGAATACGTCATCTCCTTTCGGCTGAATGCGGATACGCCGATTCAGCTCGCAGCAGCCTCGCCGTCATTCGGCTCCGGCGTCGCTTTCGGAGGCGACGTCGTAAAGTTGCTGAGCACGCTACCCGAGGACGGTCACATCGTTGTGCGCCTTTTCACCCGCACTGGTCCGGTGCAAGACGGACAATTCTTGCTCAGCGGATTCGAAAATGTACGCAAGAAAATGGCGGCTGCATGCAAATGGCCACATGTCGTCGCCAGGCCGGGAAGGTGATAGTCAGGGAACGAGGAGACGCAAGATGATCAATCTGAAGTTGGCGATGGCAATGATCGGCGGCGTGGCAATGCTGCTCCTGGTCGGCTCACGCGCGCAGGCGCAGCTCGACAACCTGGCGATCGCCCACGCGAGCGAGAAGAACCAGGCGAACAATCAGAAGCAACCGACCAGACAGATGCGGACGAGCAAGCCGGGGCAGACACGCGCGGGCGCGCAAACCCCTGCGACCAGGGCGGCGCTGGATCAGGCGACAAAATCCGAGATCGCCAAGAAGCCGCATCAGCTGATATTGCAGGTCAATTCTAATGACCCCGCTACGATGAACCTGGTCCTCAACAACGCGACCAACGTCGCCGAATACTACCACGACCTCGGTGAGGCAGTGTCAATCGAGGTCGTCACCTTTGGTCCTGGCCTCCACATGCTGCGCGATGACACTTCGCCGGTAAAGCCGCGCATCGAAGTGCTCGCGATGAGCCATCCCGAAATCTCTTTCAAAGCCTGCGGCAATACCCGGGAAAACATGCGCAAGGCGGAAAACAAGGACATCAGCCTGATTCCGCAGGCGACCGTCGTCAAATCTGGTGTCGTGCGCGTCATGGAGCTGCAGGAGCAGGGATGGACCTATGTCAAACCTTGAGGTTCGCCGGCAGGTTTGGCCGCCGGATCCATAGCTAGAGCATCATGGAGCAGGGACCTCGACTCCGATGATCGTCAGAGCGAGTGTCAGCGGCGTGCCAGAAGTTGGCCACGAGGCCCCGCCTTAAAACTGATACCGCCGTAAGCCCCCATCCACCGGGATCACCGTGCCGGTGATGTAGCGCGCCACGGGCGAGGCCAGGAATACCGCGAGCGCGGCGAGGTCTTCCGGTTCGCCCCAATAGCCGACCGGAATCTCCTCCTCGGCAAAACGCTCGCGATAATCCTCGGGATAGTTGCGGCGGATCTGCTCGCTCATGATGCGGCCGGGCGGGATGCAGTTGATGGTGATGCCGTGCTCGCCGATTTCGCGCGACAGTCCCTTGGCCCAGGCGTGCACGGCGGCCTTCGCCGCAAACGCGGCGTTGAGGCCCTCCGGCTCGGACTTGCCGGTGATGTTGACGATGCGGCCCCATTTGCGTTCGATCATCTGCGGCAAGAGCGCGTGTGCGATGCGGCGATAACTGGTGAAGTTGAGCGCGATCGCCTCGTCCCATTTGCTGTCGGGCGCATCGACGGGGAGAGGGCGGCTGCCGCCGGCATTGTTGACGAGGATGTCGACATGACCGAGCTCCTTCAGCGCGAAGGTGGCGATCCGCTCGGCGGCGTCCTTGGCCATCACGTCCTGCTCGAGCGGGGTGATCAGGCCGCCGCCGACTTCCGTTACCAGCTCGGCCAGCAGGTCGGTGCGGCGCGCCACGCCGACGACGCGGACGCCTTCGGCCGCCAGGCCCTTGGCGATGGCACGGCCGATGCCGATGCTCGCTCCGGTGACAACAGCGGTTTTCGATTTGAGGCCGAGGTCCATGGTCACACGCTCTCTTGGTGGTTCTTGCTTTTTGCTTTCGTTTCCCGCCCGTCTCGCCGGCTTTGCGAATTTGCCTGGGCAGGACGAGCAGTGGTAACCAAGAGCGACAGCGAAGGAAACACCAAAAAGAAAAGGCTCGACCGATGGTCTGGGATCCGCAGCAATATCTGAAATTCTCCGGCCACCGGCTTCGGCCCGCCGTGGACCTGCTGATGCGAATTCCGGATATCGGCCCGCATGCGGTCGCTGATCTCGGCGCGGGCGCCGGTAACGTGACAAAATTGATCAAGGAGCGCTGGCCCTCGGCCGCCGTGACCGGCGTCGAGGGCTCGGCCGAGATGGTTGCCGCCGGGCGCAAAGCCGCGCCCGAAGTGGAATGGTCACACGAAGATCTCGGCCATTGGCGTCCCGCAAAGCAATACGACGTCGTCTATTCCAATGCCGCACTGCACTGGCTGCCCAATCATGCGGCACTATTTCCGTCGGTTATGGAGAGGGTCGCGCCCGGCGGGATCCTTGCGGTGCAGATGCCGCGCAATTTCCTGGCGCCATCGCATGTCCTGATCGGCGAGACCGCTCTGGACGGGCCATGGCGATCCAAGGTCGAGCACCTCGTCACGCCGCCGCCGATCGAGGGCCCGGCCTTCTATCACGACGTGCTCGCGCCGCTGTCTCAGAATATCGACATCTGGGAGACCGAATATCTTCAGGTGCTGGAAGGCGAAAATCCCGTGAAGGAATGGACCAAGGGCACCTGGCTGACGCGCTACCTCGACGTGCTCGAGGGCGACGAGAAGGCCGCGTTCGAAGCCGCCTATGGGATGCGGGTTGCAAAGGCCTATCCGAAGAATGCGGCGGGGCAGACCCTGTTCCCGTTCCGGCGGCTGTTCATGGTCGCCCAGCGCAAAGGTTAACGACCTTTGGCAATGCGACATAAGCGCTCGCTCGATCGCGATGAAGCGGGCGCTGGGTTGCGCATGCGACCGCCGTCAAGCTAGCCTGCCTGCGGCATAGCTTCGCTGTGGCAAATTGGGCTTAGGTCTAGTTGTTCGGGGTCCGGATTGCTGCCACTACTGAAATCCTAAAAACAAAAAGAATCCGGTTTCCTGGGTTGTTGGGGAGGTCTTTCATGCGCAAACTGCTCTTTGCGGCCGCTGCGGCCGCGTTCGCTCTGGCTCCGGCCGTTGCTCAGGCCCAGAGCCCGATCATCATCAAGTTCAGCCACGTTGTCGCCAACGACACTCCGAAGGGCAAGGGCGCGCTGAAGTTCAAGGAGCTTGCCGAGAAGTACACCGACGGCAAGGTCAAGGTCGAAGTCTATCCGAACTCCTCGCTCTACAAGGACAAGGAAGAGATCGAGGCGCTGCAACTCGGATCGGTGCAGATGCTGGCGCCTTCGACCGCGAAATTCGCCCCGCTCGGCATCAAGGAATTCGAGGCGCTCGATCTGCCCTGGCTGTTCAAGGACGAGGCGACCTATTCCGCCGCGATGAAGGGCACGGTCGGCAAGTGGTTGTTCCAGAAGCTGGAGACCAAGGGCATCACCGGACTCGCCTATTGGGACAACGGTTTCCACATGGTGTCCTCGAACCGACCGCTGATCAAGCCGGAGGATTTCAAGGGTCTGAAATTCCGCATCTCCGGATCCAAGATCGCCGACCAGTATTTCCGCCTGATGGGCTCGATCCCGCAGATCATGGCGTTCTCGGAAGTCTATCAGGCGCTGCAGACCGGCGTCGTCGACGGCTGCGAGAACACGGCGTCGAATTATCTCACGCAGAAATTCTATGAAGTGCAGAAGGACATCACCGTGTCCTATCACGCGCATCTGCAATACGCCGTCATCGTCAATTCGAAATTCTGGTCGGGCCTGCCGCCTGATATCCGCACCCAGCTCGAGAAGGCGATGGCGGATGCAACCGACTATACCAACCAGATCGCGCATCAGGAGAACGAGGACGCGCTGGCCGAGATCAAGAAGTCGGGCAAGACCACGCTGCACTATCTGACCGATGCCGATCGCAAGGCCTGGCAGGAAGCGATGCAGCCGACCTATAAATGGGCCAAGGGCCGGGTCGGGCAGGAGGTGCTCGATCTCGTCGCCAAGGAACTCGACGTCAAGATGAATTGACGCGTTGTCCGGGAGAACAAGACGAACGGTCGGGAGTGCATGCACTCCCGGCCGTTTCGTATCGATAGGGGGACTCTGATTTGCTTCGCGTGCTCAACCAGGCGCTCAACCATCTCGAAGAATGGTTGATCGCGACGCTCATTGCCGCTGCAACCGGACTGATCTTCATCGCCGTCGTGCACCGTTACGGTGCGGGCGAATCGATCAACCTCGCGCGATGGGCGACCGCACACGGCATGACCTGGCTGGCGTCGCTCGCGATGGCAGTGTTCACCTTCATGTCCGAGCTGGACCTCTCGTGGGCGCAGGAACTCTGCATTTACATGTTCATCTGGATGGCGAAGTTCGGCGCGGCCTATGGCGTGCGGACCGGCATCCATGTCGGCGTCGACCTGCTCGTTAATCGCCTGCCGGAGCATTCGCGCAAGCACGTCATCCTGTTCGCGCTGCTCTGCGGCGCACTGTTCACCGGCATGATCGCCGCCTTCGGCGCCTCCTTCGTGGGCGAGATGTTCCACACCGGGCAGCAATCCAACGATCTGGAAGCGCCGATGTGGTTCGTCTATCTGGCGATCCCGCTCGGCTCCGGCCTGATGTGCTTCCGCTTCCTCCAGGTCTCCTGGTTCTATTTCTGGACCGGCGATCTGCCGCATCACGACGAGACCCATGTCGAAGGCGTCCAGGCCGACGTCTCGCCGGCGCTGCACCCGCAACCCGCGGGCGCGGCGACGAAAGCGGCGGCGCGAAAAGTCTCACCGCTCGGCGTGATCCTGATCCTGACCCCGATCCTGATCTTCGCGCTCTGCCTTGCCGAGAAGACCGGATTCATCGTGCTGCCGCACTGGATGCGCGCGGCGACCGTGTTCGCGCTGCTGATCGCGCTGATGCTGACCGGCATCCCGGTCTCGATCGCGCTCGGCCTCACCGTGATGACGTTCCTGTTCACGCTGACCGCGGTGCCGATCGAAGCGGTCTCGATGAAGCTCTTCACCGGCATCGAAGGCTTCGAGATCATGGCGATCCCGTTCTTCATCCTCGCCGGCAATTTCCTCACCCATGGCGGCGTCGCGCGGCGCATGATCAACTTCGCGACCTCGCTGATCGGGCACTGGCACGGCGGTCTCGGCCTCGCCGGCATCGTCGCCTGCGCGATGTTCGCGCTGGTGTGCGGCTCGAGCGTGGCGACGGTCGCCGCGATCGGCGCCATCGTGCTGCCGGAGATGGTCCGCCACGGCTATCCGATGCGCTTTGGCGCCGGCATCATCACGGTCGCCGGCTCGCTCGGCATCTTGATGCTGCCGTCGATCCCGAAGATCGTCTACGCGGTCTCGACCAATACCTCGATCGGCGCGCTGTTCGTCGCGGGCCTGTTGCCCGGCATCCTGCTCACCACCATGCTCTGCATCGTGACCTGGTGGCTTGCGCGCAATCGCGATTATCCCCGGCTGCCGAAGGCGACCTGGGCGGAAACCGTTCACGCCTTTCGCGAGAGCGTCTGGGGCCTGATGCTGGTCGTCATCATCATCGGCGGCATCTACAGCGGCCTGTTCACCGCCACCGAGGCGGCAGCGATGGCTGCGGTCTATTCCTTCTTCATCTCGGTCTTCGTCTACAAGGCGATCGGGATGAAGGACGTGCCGCGGGTGCTGCTCCGTGCCGCCAACACCAGCGCGATGCTGCTCTACATCGTCACCAACGCGGTGCTGTTCTCCTTCGTGCTCTCCAACGAGAACCTGCCGGCGACGCTCGCCGACTGGATCGCGGCGCAGAACCTCGGCTGGGTCGGCTTCCTGCTGCTGGTCAACGTGCTGCTGCTGCTCGCCGGCAACTTCATGGAGCCGAATTCGATCATCCTGATCATGGCGCCGATCCTGGCGCCGGCCGCCAAGAAGCTCGGGATCGACCTCGTCCATTTCGGCATCGTCATGGACGTCAACATGGAGGTCGGCCTCTGCCATCCGCCTGTCGGCTTGAACCTCTACGTCGCATCGATGATCGCGCGCATGCGCATCACCGATCTGGCGGGAGCGGTGATGCCGTGGTTGCTGACCATGCTCGGCTTCCTCGTCATCGTAACCTACTGGCCCGATCTGACGCTCTGGCTGCCGCGGGTGCTCGGGATGCATTGAGCGTCGAGCGGCTTGAACTCTTACCCTCCCCTGGAGGACCCTCTCCAGGGGAGGGTAAGTGAAGCCCCCGCGCCGGCGATGGCAATCGACCGCGAGATGCGGTTAGATGCCGCGCGTCAGGCCGGGAGGATACAAAATGACCAGCAACGAGCCGAAGGATGCAACGCCGTCGGTGATTGCGCAGCATCAGGCGATGCTGAACGCGCTGCCGTTTTCCGACACGCGGGATTTCGACGACGCTGCGCGCGGCTTCCTCGGTACGATCGAGCATGCGAAGATCACCAACCCGCAAGGGCGGACGGTCTGGAGCCTCGAGCCTTATGGTTTTCTCTCGGCTGAAGAGGCGCCGCCGACGGTCAATCCGAGCCTGTGGCGACAGTCGCGGCTGAATATGCAGCACGGCTTGTTCGAGGTCGTGCCCGGCGTCTATCAGGTGCGCGGGCTCGACATCGCCAACATGACGCTGATCGAGGGCGACAGCGGCGTCATCGTGGTCGACACCCTGACCTCGATCGAGGGCGCGCGCGCCGCGCTCGATCTTTATTTCAAGCATCGCGGGTTGAAGCCGGTCGCGGCCGTGATCTTCACCCACACGCACACCGACCATTGGGGCGGGGCGCGCGGCGTGCTGGAAGAGGATGCGCTCGCCACGGGTCGCGTACCGATCATCGCGCCGAACCTGTTCATGGAGCACGCCGTCTCCGAGAACATCATCGCGGGACCTGCGATGCTGCGCCGGGCGCAGTACCAGTTCGGGCCGTTCCTCGCCAAGGGCGTGCGCGGGCAGGTCGATTGCGGCCTCGGCAAGACCATGGCGGCGGGCGCGGTCGCATTGCTGCGGCCGACCGACCTGATCATGGCGACCGGCGACAGGCGCGTCATCGACGGCGTCGAATTCGAATTCCAGATGGCGCCGAACAGCGAAGCGCCGGCTGAAATGCACTTCTTCCTGCCGCGCTACAAGCTCTTGAACCTCGCCGAGAACTGCACGCACAATTTTCACAACCTGCTGCCGTTCCGCGGCGCCGACGTGCGCGACGCGCTGGCCTGGTCGAAGTACCTCGGTGAGGCGCTGCATCTGTGGGGCGGCAAGGCAGAGGCGATGTGCGGCCAGCATCACTGGCCGGTGTGGGGCCGCGAGCGCATCGACACCATGATCCGGCAGCAGCGCGACCTCTACAAATTCGCGCATGACCAGACTATCCGCCTGATGAATCACGGCCTCACCGCGGCCGAGATCGCCGAGACGATCCAGCTGCCGAAAAGCCTCGAAGGCGCTTGGCACGGCCGCGGCTATTACGGCCACGTCAGGCATAACGTGAAGGCGATCTACCAGAAATATCTCGGCTGGTACGACGCCAATCCGGTCAATCTCGATCCGCTGCCGCCGGTCGCAGCGGGCAAGAAATATGTCGAGTATATGGGCGGCGCCGATGCGATCCTCGCGCGGGCGCGCGCGGATTTCGACAAGGGCGAGTTTCGTTTCGTGGCGCAGGCGCTCGGCCATCTGGTCTTTGCCGAGCCGGACAATCAGGCGGCCCGCGCATTGCTCGCCGATACGCTGGAGCAGCTCGGCTACGCCGCCGAGAGCTCGACCTGGCGCAACGCCTATCTGTTCGGTGCCCAGGAGCTTCGGCAAGGCATGCCGAAGGCGCCGCCGCGTCCGCCCATGCCGCGCGAGACGCTGGCCGCGCTGCGCTCCTCACAGCTGTGGGACGTGCTCGGCATCCGCCTCAACGGTCCCAAGGCGGAAGGCAAGCGCATCGTGCTGAACTGGAGCTTTTCGGATACCGGCGAGACGTTCGTGCTCAACCTGGAGAACTGTGCGCTCACCTATACCGAAGGCGTGCAGGCCGGGGACGCCGATGCCAGCTTCACGCTGGCGCGCGCGACACTGGATGAAGTGATCGCCAAGCTGACGAGTTTTCCGGAAGCCGTCACGGCCGGCAAGGTCAAGCTGTCGGGCAATCCGATGAAGCTCGCCGAGCTGATGGGGCTGATGGACGAATTCCCGCGGATGTTCGAGATCGTCGAGCCGAAGCGGGCGGGGGTTTAGGGGCGCGCCTTTTGCCTTCTCCCTTGTGGGAGAAGGTGGCGCGAAGCGCCGGATGAGGGGTATCTCTCCGCGGAGATGGTTTACGATGAGGAGGCAACCCCTCACCTAATCGAGTTAGTGGCCAGACCTCGGAGCCCTCTCCCACAAGGGGAGAGGGCGCTTCGACTGGCAGCCGCAATGTCGCGGCAGAACGATCCTTACTCCGCGCTGCTCACCAGCTTGATCCGCGGCGCCTGTTCTTCGGCGAGGCTGCGATAGGCCGCGAGATAATCCAGCGCCATTCGCCGCGCGGTGAAGCGCTTCTCGAATTGCTTGCGGATGGCGGTGCGGTCGAGCTTTGCCAGGTGATTGACCACGCCGGCGGCGCTGAGGACATCCTCGACCACGAAGCCGGTGAGGCCCTCGTCGATGATTTCAGGGACCGAGCCGCGGTTGAAGGCAACGACCGGCGTGCCGCAGGCCATCGCCTCGATCATCACAAGGCCGAACGGCTCAGGCCAGTCGATCGGTAGCAACAGACCGAGCGCACCGCTCAGGAAGTCCGACTTCTCGTGATCGCCGATCTCGCCGATGTAATCCACCAGCGGATTGTTCTCGATCATCGGCTTGATCAACTCGTCGTAGTAATCCTGGTCAGCCCGATCGACCTTGGCCGCGATCTTCAGCGGGATGCCGCAATGGGTCGCAATCCTGATGGCGCGGTCGACGCCTTTTTCCGGCGCGATGCGGCCGAGCACCGCGAGGTATTCCTGCTTGGCGGGCTTTGGCGTCAGCAAGTTCTCGGGAAGCCCATGGTAGATGGTCGACACCCAGTTTGCTTGCGGCACCGGCCTGCGTTGCGCATTCGAGATCGAGATGACAGGCATCTTGGAGAAGGTGTTGAAGACAGGCTGATGCTCTGGCAGGTCGAGCCGGCCGTGCAGCGTGGTCAGGAATGGCGTCGGCTGCCGGTAGAACAGCGACCACGGATAATAGTCGAGGTGGAAGTGAACGAAGTCGAATTCCTCGTCGTCACATTTCTGCCGCACGTGCTCCAGTAGCACCATGTGCAGCGCGTTGGGGTCGCGCACGGAACCGTCGAGCCGCAGCGCCCGCGGCCAGAGCGCGTCCAGTTTCGCCGAGGTCTGCGAATCGCCGCTGGCGAACAGTGTCACGTCGTGTCCGAGGGCAACCAACTCCTCCGTCAACCAATGCACCACCCGCTCGGTGCCGCCATACAGCTTGGGTGGAACAGCCTCCGTCAACGGAGCTACCTGCGCGATGCGCATCTCACCATCTCCTCTGCGATCATGTGAACGTTGAAACCCCCGCCGTGTATCGGGCACCGGCACGCCGACAAGGGAACGTTCCCGCAGTTGCGAAGTTCCTCTCAGCAAACGTTACTTATTCGACACATCGCGCACTGTGTCTCGATGCCGCCATCTGATCTTCTCAGATCGTCCGCATCCGCATGTCGTGATGGCATTGCCCGGGAACCGAGGCGAACTGGTCGATGTTCAGTCGAGCAGTAGAAAAAATGTACTCATCACGATGGGGTCGAGTGTCACATGGATCATCTTTCTCGGTATGCGCGCAGGCCATTTGCCTTTGTCTTGCGCTATCTGCGACGTCGATTGGCATCGCACCTGGTGATCCTGATCGCCGTCGTTGCGGCGGTTGCCTGCTCCGTAGGCACGCAGTACGGCGTTAAATCCCTTGTCGACAGTTTGTCGGCGGGAACCTCGCATGGCGGCAGCGTATGGCTGGCATTCATTCTGCTCATGTCGCTGATCACCGCCGACAATTTTCTGTGGCGGATCGCGAGCTGGACGGCGAGCTTCACCTTCGTTCGGGTCACGGGCGATTTACGCCGCGACATATTTCGTCATCTGACCGGACATGCGCCGAGTTACTTCTCGGATCGGATGCCGGGCATGCTGACCAGCCGCATCACGGCCACTTCCAACGCGGTCTTCACCGTCGAAAACATGTTCGTCTGGAATGTGTTGCCGCCGTGCATCGCCACAATTGCGGCCATCATGCTGATTGGAACCGTCAGTCCCTATATGGCGGCAGGCCTGATCGTGGTTGCCGGCGGGATGGTGGTCGCCATGTTCCATCTGGCCGCGGCCGGCAAGCCGCTGCATGACGATTTCGCCGACAAGGCGGCGGTCGTGGATGGTGAAATGATCGACGTCATCAGCAACATGCCGCTGGTCCGCGCTTTCTGCGGCATCGGCCACGAGCATGAACGGTTCGATGCCACCGTGAACCGGGAGCTCACGGCTCGCGGGCGCAGCCTGCGCTATCTCGAAAAGTTACGGCTCACTCACGCCGCCGTGACCGTCGTCCTGACAGTGGCGCTGATGGCCTGGGCGATCACGCTGTGGCAGCAGGGCGAGGCCACCACGGGCGATGTCGTGCTGGTCTGCACGCTTGGCCTCTCCATCCTCAACGCGACGCGTGATCTCGCGGTGGCGCTGGTCGACGTCACCCAGCACGTCGCGCGCCTGACCGAGGCGATCGCGACGCTCCTGGTGCCGCACGAGCTGCGCGATCACCCCGAGGCCGGGCCGCTGGTCAAGAGCGGCGCCGCGATCGCGTTCAACAACGTCACCTTCGGCTATCCCGGCGGTGAAAAGATCTTCGAGCGCTTCAGCCTGCGCCTGCAGCCGGGCCAGCGCGTCGGCCTGGTCGGCCAGTCCGGCGGCGGCAAGTCGACCCTGTTCACGCTGCTCCAGCGCTTCTACGACGTGGACGAGGGCAGCATCACGGTCGACGGTCAGAACATTTCCATGGTGACGCAGCAGAGCCTGCGCGAGGCGATCTCCGTGGTGCCGCAGGACATTTCCCTGTTCCATCGCTCCATCCGCGAGAACATCCGCTATGGCCGGCCGAACGCGACCGACGACGAGGTGCTGCGCGCCGCGATCGCGGCGCGCTGCGATTTCATCGATAGCCTCCCCGAAGGTCTCGACACCATGGTCGGCGACCGCGGTGTGAAGATGTCCGGCGGCCAGCGTCAGCGGATCGCAATCGCGCGCGCCTTCCTGAAGGATGCGCCTATCCTGCTGCTCGACGAGGCTACCGCCGCACTCGACAGCGAATCCGAGGAAGCGATCCGCGAGGCGTTGACGCGGCTGATGCGCGGCCGCACTGTGATCGCGATTGCGCATCGCCTGGCGACGCTGCGCAATTTCGACCGCGTGGTCGTTCTGAAAAGCGGCAAGATCATCGAGGATGGCGCGCCCGACCGGCTGATGCAGAGCCACGGCCCCTATCGCGAGCTGGTGACCCAGGAAATGAGCCGGCTCGCGAAGTTCGCCGCGTAACACAAACAGTCGCGTTTGCGTTGGTCGCGTTCGAAATCAAGACGCAGGGGAGCAGCTCATGGCAGCCGAAGCCGTCACCAAGATCATTTCGGTATCGCAGACGGTGGAATCCGTCGCGGAGCAGGCGTTCTACATTCCGATGACGGGCCCCGCCGCGCGACCGCGGCGGTCGCTCAAGCACGACGACACTTTCATCGTTCTGGACAGCCATGGCGACATCGGCGCCTCCGCGGGCGGGCCGGACGGCCTGTTCAATTGCGACACGCGCTATCTGGCGCGGCTGGAGCTCGTGCTCGACGATCTCCAGCCGTTGCTGCTCGGCTCGAACCTGCGCGACGACAATTCGGGACTGACGGTCGATCTCACCAATCCCGACATCTATCGCCAGGACCGCCTCGTCTTGCAGAAGGACCTGCTGCACATCGTGCGTACGATCTTCCTGTGGCGCGGCACCGCGTATCAGCGCATCGGGCTGCAGAACCACGGCGAGCAGCGCGCCAGCTTCGAGCTGACGCTGCTGTTCGACAACGATTTTGCCGATCTGTTCGAGGTCCGCGGCGAGCGGCGGCCGCGCCGAGGGACCGGCACCAGCAAGCTGCTCGGGCCGACCGACGTGCTGTTCGAATATCGCGGCCTCGACGATGCCGAGCGCACCACCGGCCTGCATTTCGATCCGCGTCCGACCCGGCTCTCGGTCAATGCTGCGACCTGGCAGCTCGAGCTGGATCCGCATGAGGCCAAGTCGCTTTTCGTAGCCGTCTCCTGCAACCGGCCGGTCGCGGAGAAACCGGCGCGCTTCTTCAGGGGCTTGCTCGCCCACCGCCGCGAGATGCGCCAGTCCACGATCGGCGCGGCGAGCATCGAGACCTCCAACAACATCCTCAACGAGGTGCTGTGCCAAGCCATGGCCGACCTCAACATGCTGATGACGGAGACGCCGCAGGGGCGCTATCCCTATGCCGGCATTCCCTGGTACTCGACGACGTTCGGCCGCGACGGGTTGATCACCGCGCTTCAGATGCTGTGGGTCGATCCGCGGGTCGCCAAGGGCGTGCTGCGGCGGCTCGCGCATTTCCAGGCCAAGGCGGTCGATCCGCTCGCCGATGCCGCGCCCGGAAAGATCCTGCACGAGATGCGCGGCGGCGAGATGGCGGCGCTGCGCGAGGTCCCGTTCTCGCAATATTACGGCAGCGTGGATTCGACTGCCTTGTTCGTCCTGCTTGCAGGGCGCTATTTCGAACGTACCGGCGACGAGCAGACTTTGGTCGAGCTGTGGCCGGCAATCGAGGCGGGCCTCGCCTGGATCGACGGTCCCGGCGATCCCGACCAGGACGGCTTCGTCGAATACCAGCGCGCCACCGAAAAGGGCCTCGCCAACCAAGGCTGGAAGGACTCTTACGACGCGATCTTTCACGCCGACGGCAAGCTCGCGGAAGGCAATATCGCGCTCGCGGAAGTCCAGGGCTATGTCTACGCTGCCAAGCAGCTTGCCGCCCGCTGCGCGTTGAAGCTCGGCAAGCCTGATCTCGCCAGCAAGCTCGGGGCGGAAGCCAAGGCGCTGGCCGAACGCTTCGAACAGGCGTTCTGGTGCGAGGCGCTCGGTACCTACGCGCTCGCGCTCGACGGCAACAAGCGCCGGTGTGAGGTCCGCACATCGAATGCCGGGCAGGTGCTGTTCAGCGGCATGATTCGCCAGGATCGCGCCCGCCTCGTTGCCGCCGATCTGATGCGCCCGCACTTCTTCTCGGGCTGGGGCATCCGCACCGTCGCGCGCGGCGAAGTGCGTTACAATCCGATGTCGTATCACGATGGATCGATCTGGCCTCATGACAACGCGCTGATCGCGCTCGGGCTCGCGCATTACGGGCTGAAGCACTCGGTCGCACATGTGTTCAAGGGCCTGTTCGATGCCGCAACCTACATGGATCTGCGCCGGCTGCCGGAATTGTTCTGCGGCTTCCGCCGGGAGAAGCGCCGCGGCCCGACGCTCTATCCGGTCGCCTGCGCGCCGCAGGCCTGGGCCAGCGCGACGCCGTTCACGCTGCTGGAGGCGGCGCTCGGCATCGAGTTCGACGTCCCGCGCTGCGAGATTCGCCTACGCAATCCGCATCTGCCGGCGTTCCTGAACGAGGTCATCCTGCGCGATCTGCGTCTCGGCGAATCCAGCGTCGATTTGCGCGTCAGCCGCCACGGCCATGACGTCGCGCTGGAGGTTCTGCGCACGCGCGGCCGTATCCAGGTGTCGATCGTGCTGGCGCATTAGCGGCCGGCAAGGAGGAGTCATGCGTACCGGCAGATGGTTGATCCTGAGTGTGGCGATCGTCGCCGGTGCGACCGTTGCCGTATCGCGGGCCGCAGAGGAGCAGCCCGCGGCCACGAACGAGGCGAACGCGCCTCCCACGGTTCAGCCGCCGGCATCGGTTGTGCCCGTGACGCCGAAGGACGCCGCGCCGCCGCCCTCGGTGACGATCATCGGGGCCAGCGACGCCCATGGCGTGCTCGGCCGCGACGTGCGCAGCGCGGCGGACGAGGACATGGGCCGCATCGTCGACGTCATCGTCGATCGCGAGGGTCGTGTCCGCGCCGCTGTGATCGATTTCGGCGGTTTCCTCGGGGTCGGGAGCCGCAAGATCGTGGTGGACTGGAATGCGCTGCGCTTTGGCAAGATTGCCAACAAGAAGGACAGCATCACGCTGGAATTGACGAAGGCGCAGGTCGCGGCCGCGCCTGAATACAAGGAAGACACGCCGATGGTCGTGCTAGGGGCGTCCGGCAGTCTTCAACCGCTGCAAGCCATCCAGTGAGGTGCGGGGAGGGCTGACCGCCTGTGCTCTTGTCGAGGAAGCCTGATCATGAGAAGCGCGAGCGACACGTTGAACAGGACAACGTCGCCGTCCCCATGCTTGCGGCCGTCCCGGCGCCGTCGCGCCGCAGCCTGCGCGGTCTCGACTGGTTCATCTTCTTCCTCGCCGACGTGCAGACCGGTTTCGGTCCGTTCATCGCCGTTTATCTGACGACGCAGAAATGGACGCAGGTCGAGATCGGCTTCGTGCTGTCGATCGGCGGCATCGTCGCGCTGATCGGGCAGATGCCGGGCGGCGCCATCATCGACGCCGCCAAATCCGAGCGGCTGGTCGCGGCACTTGCGATCGCGACCATCGGCTGCTGTGCGCTGGCCTATGCGGCGATGCCGATCTTTGCGGTGGTGGTGACCGCAGCCACGCTGCATGCGGCGGCGAGCTGCGTATTGGGGCCAGCGATCGCGGCGATCAGCCTTGGCCTCGTCGGTCCGCTGGCGATCGGCGAGCGGCTCGGCCGCAATGCCCGCTTTGCCTCGCTCGGCAACGGCGTCGCCGCCGCGGTGATGGGGACGGCGGGATATCTTCTCTCGAGCCGCTCGGTGTTCCTGGTCACCTTCCTGCTCGCGGTCCCGACCCTGATCGCGCTGTCGCGCATCCGCGAGGAGGAGGTCGACATCGCGCGCTGCCACGGCGAGATGCCGCGCGAGGCACCTGTTCCTGGCGATACCAATATCTGGCACCTGATTCGGCAGCGCCCGCTGATTGTTTTTGCGCTGAGCGTATTACTGTTGCAGCTCGCCAACGCCTCGATGATGCCGCTGATGGCAAGCGCGGTGACGGCACGGTCGAGCCAGTGGGCGACGGTGCTGGTCGCTTTCTGTATCGTCGTGCCGCAGGCCATTGTCGCGCTGCTGTCGCCCTCGGTCGGACGCAAGGCGCAACTCTGGGGCCGCCGTCCGTTGCTGCTGATCGGGTTCGGCGCGCTTGCGATTCGCGGCGTGCTGTTTGCGACCGTGCGCGATCCCTATCTGCTGGTGCTGGTGCAAGTATTCGACGGCATCACTGCGGCCGTGTTCGCGGTGATGATTCCCCTGATCGTGGCTGATGTCGCGTTCGGCAGCGGGCACTTCAACCTGGCGCAGGGCATCGTCGGCACGGCGACCGGGATCGGCGCCTCCCTGAGCACCGCGCTCGGCGGCTATGTCAGCGACAAGTTCGGCAATGCCACCGCCTTCTTCGGCCTGGCGGGCATCGCTGCGACCGGGCTGCTGCTGATCCTCTTCGTGATGCCGGAAACCCGGCGCACGGGCTTGACCGCCGCAAAAGAAATGGCCGGCTGAACGATTTCAACCGGCCAAGTCGGTAGGGAGGACGAAAAGATCAGGCGTCGAGAGTGTGCAGGCGCTGGCGGTTGCGCAGCACGATCTGGCGGGCGCCGGAGAAGCCGAGAATGCCTTGGGCATGGAGCTGCGACAGCGCGCGCGAGACGGTCTCGAGGGTGAGGCCGAGATAGTCGCCGATGTCGCGGCGGCACATCGGCAGCGCCATCATGCCGGCAACGGCGAGGCGGCGGTCCATTTCAAGCAGGAAGGTCGCAACCCGCTCCATCGCGGTCTTGCGGCCAAGCAACAGCATGTGGTCTTCGGCATGGCGCAACTCGCCGGCCGTCATGGCCCAGAGCTTGCGGGCGACCTGCACGTCGGTGCCGGCGGCCTTCTCGAGACTTCCACGCTTCACCAGGCGCACGGTGGTGTCGATGATGGCTTCAGCGGCGAGGCGATGGCTGGCGCCGGATTCGAGGCCGAACACGTCGCCGGCAAGATGGAAGGCGCCGATCTGGCGGCGGCCGTCGGAGAGGAGCTTGTAGGTGCGGACCGCGCCGGAGACGACCTGATAGACGTATTCGGCCGGCTCGTCTTCACCGTAGATCTCCTCGTCCTTGCGGTAGGAGAACTCGGTGGCGACCAGGCCGACATGGCCAGCGATTGCGCCGAACTGGTCCGAGACGGGATGGGCGGGGGCAATCTTGCCACCGATCTGGGTGTTGATCGCCGGGGTGTTGAACGTCTGGGTCAGCATCTGCGCCATCTCCGTTGTGATGACGCTTTCCTACGCGGTATCCCGGGCTTCGAAAATTTCGCGAGATATCTTAAGGGGGGTTACCTACGTAGTATTCCGTAGGCGACCCACAGGGCCGGTGTTCTCACACTTCGGTGTCCGGGAAATATCGTGTCTCCAACGCAAGTCTGGTCATCGGAAGCCTTCACGCCAACGGAGACACCAGATGATATCGAAATCTATCCCGCCTCTTCTGGCTGCGCTGTTGCTTGCGCTGCTACCGGACATGTCAGCGACAGCGCGGCCTCGACTCAACACCATCCACAGCCACCCGCACTCGAACCCGATCGAGGGCCGGCAGATCGCGGCTCCGCCGTGGAGCGCCGCCTGCATGACGGATCACGGCCCGAGCGAATGCGGCGAGCCGATGTGGATCTATGGTCCTCGCAGCGAGATCACACAGTACAGAAGCGCGTTCTGAGGCCTATCCCGGTTACCGCGATCGGTCCTGGATGGCGCGGCGGATGCGCTTGATCAGGTTTTCGTCGAGGAGCGGCTTCAAGATCACGTCCTTCACGCCTGCCGCCGCCGCCCGGGCCGAGATATTGCTGTCGGGATAGCCGGTGATCAGGATCACCGGCGTGTCGCCGTTGGATTGGCGCAACCGGCCGGCAAGATCGATGCCGTTGATATCCGGCATCTTATAGTCGATCACGAAGCAATCCGCCTCGGGCGCACCGCGGGCGTTGAGCAGCGCCGTGCCATTCCTGAACGTCCGCACGGCGAAGCCGTCGGTCTCCAGCAGGAATCGCAGGGATCCCAACACGGCGGCGTCGTCGTCGACCACAAAAACGGTGGGCTTTGTGGTGGGAGACGGCAGCCGCTCAGGGGGCGCGCTGATCTCAATCATGCTGATTGGCTAGCACGGCGCCTGGGAAGGGCCTTGACCTGCCTCAATTGGATTGGCCTAAATCCGATTGCCTCAGTCCTTCAGCATGCCGGCGCGCATCGCCAGCCGCACCAATTCCGACAGGCTGTTGGCCTGCATCTTGGTCATGACGTTGGCTCTGTAGACCTCGATGGTCCGGGGGCTGATGTCGTATTCGCGGGCGATCAGCTTGTTGGACAGGCCGGCGATCAGCCCTTCCATGACCTGGCGTTCCCTGGGACTCAAGGACGCGACACGAGCAGCGATGTCATGGGCAACGGCCTCATTCTTGGCCGCCGGCTCGGCCTGTCGGATTGCCTGTTCGATCATGGCGGTGAGACGATCGTCCTCGAATGGCTTTTCGAGGAAGTCGACGGCGCCGAGCTTCATTGCCTCGACCGCCAGCGGCACGTCGCCATGACCGGTCATGATCAGGATCGGAAACGGGCTTTGCTGCGCCTTCATGCGCTTCAAGAGCTCGATGCCGTCAAGTCCCGGCATGCGGACGTCGGAGACGACGCAGCCGAAGGCAAGGCCCGGCAGGGCCTCGAGAAAGGCCTGTGCGTCGTCGAACAGCGTGACGCCGAAGCCTGCGGAATCCAGCAGGAAGTTCAGCGAATCCCGCATCGCGGCGTCGTCGTCGATGACGTAGATGTGTCCCTTGGTCGTCATGAATCAGGTCTCATCCGTTGCCGGCAAGGTGAAGCGGAATGTTGCGCCGCCCGATGCGTTGTTCTCGGCCCACATCCGGCCGCCGTGAGCTTCGATGATCGAGCGGCTGATGGACAGCCCCACGCCCATGCCAGTTTCCTTGGTGGTGAAGAAGGTCTGAAAGAGGTTTGGAAGGACGTCGCTCTGGAAACCGGAGCCGGTGTCGGAGACCTCGACCTCGATCATGCCGTCGGCGACGCGGGCGTTGGCGACGACGAGCTCGCGCTGCGGCGACTGCGCCATCGCTTCCAGCGCGTTGCGGAAGAGATTGACCAGCACCTGCTGGATCTGCACCCGGTCTGCGAGGACGAGATCGGCGCCGGGATCGAGGCTGAAGCGGAGCTGCACGTTCTGTTCGCGCGCGCCGGCGAGCCCGAGTGCACCGGCCTCCTCGATCAGTTTGGAGAGGCTCTCGACCCGCTTCTCCGATTCGCCGCGGGAGACGAAATCGCGCAGCCGCCTGATGATCTGGCCGGCGCGCAGGGCCTGCTCGGCCGCGCGGTCCAGCGCGCTTTCGACCTTCGGCGTGTTCGGATCGACGCTGCCGGCGAGCAGCCGCCGCGACCCTTTCATGTAATTGCTGATCGCCGCCAATGGCTGGTTGAGCTCGTGGGCGAGCGCCGAGGCCATTTCGCCCATCGCCGTCAGCCGCGAAACGTGCACCAGCTCGGATTGCAGCTCCTGGAGCCGCGCCTGGGTCTGCTGGTGCTCGGTGAGGTCGCGCACGAAGCCGGTGAAATAGGGCTCGCCGCCGGACTGCATCTCGCCGATCGACAGGTGCATCGGGAAGGTGGTCCCGTCGCGCCGCTTGCCGGTCACGATGCGGCCGATGCCGATGATGTGCGGATCGTGGGTGGTGCGATAACGCGCGATGTAGCTGTCATGACGGGTGCGGTCCGGCTCCGGCATCAGGATGCTGACGTTCTGGCCGATCGCCTCCTGCTCGGACCAGCCGAACAGACGCTCGGCGGCCGTGCTGAACAGCTGCATGATGCCATGGCCGTCGATGACGATCATGGCGTCGGGAATGGTATGAAGGATGGACCGGAGATGGGTCTCGCGGGTGCGCAGCGCTTCCTCGACCTGCTTCTCGTTGTCGATATCGAGGAAGATGCCGCTGAGATGGCGGGCGAGGCCGGCCTCGTCGCGGATCAGCCCGGCGCGGGCCCTGATCCATTTGCCCCGGTCGGACGTTCCTGCAATCCGGAAGGAAACGTCGAAGCCGCCGCCATGCCCGGTGACCTGCTCGATCGCGCTCTCGACCCGTTCGCGGTCCGCCGGCTCGAGACATGACAGGAAAAGGTCATAGCTTGCCGGTTGACCCTGGGCGACGCCGAGCAGCATCCGCGCGGTTTCCGACCATTCCAGCTCACGCGTCGTGAGGTCGAGATCCCAGGTGCCGACGCCGAACCCCTCGATTCGGACCCGGAAATGCTCGCCGCGATGATCGTCTGGCGGATGCGTTACGCGGGTCGGCGACAAGCGATGCTCCTATCCTGATGCGGCGGCTCCGGATGCCGTTACCGCTTGCCGCAATGTCGCCCAAGCCCGACCCGGAGGCAAGGTCCGTCGTCTTTCCCCGGCTGGTGTCGCGCCCCGGCAGACCGGCGATTGATCTATCTCATCTCCCGGCACGGGGGCAGGCGTACAATTTGCTTGGATTGATTGCACTGGAGGATCCACATGACATACGCGACCGTGATGGTCAGCCTGGCGCTGGATCAGCCGAACAACGCGCGCCTCGAGGTCGCAGGCGAGCTTGCCGAACGATTCGAGGCGGATATCGTCGGGATCGCCGCGGCGCGCTACGCCCCGCCGCTCTATTTCACTGATGGTATCGCGGCCCAGCGACTGATTGATCAGGGAGAGGGCTCGGTCAAGCGGCGCCTCGCCGATCTGGAGGCGCAATTTCGTGCCGCGACCAGGACGCGCAGCGCGCGCGCCGAATGGCGAAGCGCCATGGATTTTCCCGCACGATACGTCCTGGCGCAGGCGCGCTGCGCCGACATCGTCGTCAGCGGCGGGCAGAGCCCGATCTTCTCCGACGCCTTTTCGCTGGTCAGCCCCAGGGATCTGGTGATGCAGACCGGCCGACCGCTGCTGGTTGTGCCCGACCGGATCAACTGGCTCGATGCGCGCAGCGTGCTGGTGGCCTGGAAGGACACGCCGGAGGCGCGACGGGCGGTGGCCGACGCGCTGCCGCTGCTGCGCAAGGCCAAGGACGTCGTCATCATCGAGATTCCGGAAGCGGACGATGACCGCTCGGCGGTCATGGCGCATGTCAGCGACGTCGCCGCATGGCTCGCCCGCCACGGCGTCACCGCG
The DNA here is from genome assembly GCF_900115265.1 of Bradyrhizobium sp. Ghvi. Taxonomy (GTDB): domain Bacteria; phylum Pseudomonadota; class Alphaproteobacteria; order Rhizobiales; family Xanthobacteraceae; genus Bradyrhizobium. Next base: position 322,463 of record NZ_FOVU01000005.1, read on the forward strand.
ACGGCGCGCGTCCCGGAAGCGGGGAACGAAGCCGCCGCCGTGCAATTGGAGAGACTAGCAGACGATCTCGGCGCCGGCCTGATCGTCGCTGGTGCCTACGGTCATTCCCGCTTCCGCGAGCTCATTCTCGGCGGCGTCACTGAATATCTGGTCACGCAAACCGCCCGCTGCGTGCTGTTGTCGCACTGACGGCAAGACCGGCAGAGAACAATCGATGAGGACGCGCCGTGTACAAATTTCTTGAGCAGACCGTCGAAGGTTACATGACGCGCAACGTCAGCACGGTGCAGCGTGACCAGAATCTGCTCGCTCTCAGCGAGATGTTCGAGCAGGACGATTTCAACTCCTATCCGGTCGAGGACGATGGTCAAGTCGTCGGTATCGTCACCAAGTTCGACATCCTGAAGTGCTTTGCGTTCACGCCGAGCCAGATGCTGCCGCGCTATCGCGATCTGATGAGCCGCAAGGTCGGCGACGTCATGACGCCCGAATTCATCTATGTCAGCCCCGACACGCGGCTGACACGCGTGCTCCAGATCATGGTCGAACACCGCATCCGGAGCATCATCGTGCTCGACAGCAGCCAAAAGCTGGTCGGAATCGTCGCACGCCAGGATGTCATCGCAGCACTGAAGGCGACCGCGAACGACTGACGCGACCTCCTTGAATCCTGCGGTTCCACCTCCGTGATTTTCCGGAGGCTGTGGCACGTCATCGACTCGGCCCGACATCCAAGAGATTGATATCGCTCGCCGACCGGAAGCAGCCCCGCATTAACAGAAATCCATCTATCTTGATTTCAATCAATTCCCCGCGAGGGCGAATGTGGTTTCTGGCAGCGTGTTCTTTCAGAGAGAATCCGCGATGCCCCAGCCCTCCATCTCGAAAACCATGACGACAGGCGAAAGCGGCCTGGCGTTCATATTCGCGGTCACTGCCTTCCTGTGCCTGGTCGCTTCGGCCAAGGCGCTCGATGCGCCGTTCGCCTTCCATGCTGCGCTGAGTGCGGCGGCGAGCTTGGCCGCGGTATTCTTCATCATCAACCGCTATTACGACCGCCCGGCGTCGCTGCCGCCCCAGGAGATCAACGGCCGGCCCAACTACAATCTGGGCCCGATCAAGTTCACCGCCTTCATGGCGATGTTCTGGGGCATCGCAGGCTTCCTGGTCGGGCTCATCATTGCCTCGCAGCTGGCCTGGCCCGCGCTGAACTTCGACCTGCAATGGATTCAATTCGGCCGGCTCCGGCCACTGCACACCTCCGCGGTGATTTTCGCCTTCGGCGGCAACGTGCTGATCGGCACGTCGTTCTACGTCGTGCAGAAATCCTGCCGCGCGCGCCTTGCCGGCGACCTCGCGCCCTGGTTCGTCGTGCTCGGCTACAACTATTTCATTCTCATCGCCGGCACGGGCTATCTGCTCGGCGTCACCCAGTCCAAGGAATATGCCGAACCCGAATGGTATGCCGATCTCTGGCTCACCGTCGTTTGGGTTTGCTATCTGCTGGTCTTTCTCGGCACCATCCTCAAGCGCAAGGAACCGCATATCTTCGTCGCGAACTGGTTCTATCTCGCCTTCATCGTGACGATCGCGGTTCTGCACCTCGGCAACAACCCCGCGCTGCCGGTGTCGGTGTTCGGTTCGAAGTCCTACATCGTCTGGGGCGGCATTCAGGATGCGATGTTCCAGTGGTGGTACGGCCATAACGCGGTCGGCTTCTTCCTGACCGCCGGCTTCCTCGCCATCATGTACTACTTCATTCCGAAGCGCGCGGAACGGCCGGTCTATTCCTATCGGCTCTCGATCATCCACTTCTGGGCGCTGATCTTCCTCTACATCTGGGCCGGCCCGCACCATCTGCACTATACGGCGCTGCCGGACTGGACGCAGACGCTCGGCATGACCTTCTCGATCATGCTCTGGATGCCCTCCTGGGGCGGCATGATCAACGGCCTGATGACGCTGTCGGGCGCCTGGGACAAGCTGCGCACCGATCCCGTGCTTCGTATGCTCGTCGTCTCCGTCGCCTTCTACGGCATGTCGACCTTCGAAGGTCCGATGATGTCGATCAAGGTGGTCAACTCGCTTAGCCACTATACCGACTGGACCATCGGCCACGTGCATTCCGGCGCGCTCGGCTGGGTGGGCTTCGTCTCCTTCGGCGCGCTGTACTGCCTGGTGCCGTGGGTCTGGAATCGCAAGGGCCTCTACAGCCTCAAGCTCGTCAACTGGCACTTCTGGATCGCCACCCTCGGCATCGTTCTCTACATCTCGGCGATGTGGGTGTCCGGCATCCTCCAGGGTCTGATGTGGCGCGCCTACACTTCGCTCGGCTTCCTCGAATATTCCTTCATCGAGACCGTCGAGGCGATGCATCCCTTCTACATCATCCGCGCCGCCGGCGGAGCACTGTTCCTGATCGGCGCCCTGATCATGGCTTACAATCTCTGGATGACGGTTCGCGTCGGCGAACAGGAAGTCCAGATGCCCGTCGCTCTTCAGCCGGCGGAGTGAGGAGCTTCCCATGTCGTTCTGGACACGCCACCAAATTCTCGAAAAGAACTCGATCGTCCTGGTCTTGGGCATCCTGCTCGTGGTCGCGATCGGCGGTCTCGTCGAGATCACCCCGCTGTTCTACCTCAAGAGCACGATCGAGAAGGTCGACGGCGTCAGGCCCTACACGCCGCTGGAACTCGCCGGGCGCAACATCTACGTCCGCGAAGGCTGCTATCTCTGCCACTCGCAGATGATCCGCCCGTTGCGCGACGAGGTCGAGCGCTACGGCCACTTCTCGCTCGCCGCCGAGAGCATGTTCGACCACCCGTTCCAATGGGGCTCGAAGCGCACCGGTCCTGACCTTGCCCGCGTCGGCGCCAAATATTCCGACGACTGGCACGTCACCCATCTGACCAACCCGCGTGCGATCGTTCCGCAGTCGGTGATGCCGGGCTATCCGTTCCTCGCCAGGACCGAAGTCGATCCGGACGCGATCGCCGACCACATGCGTACGCTGCGGACGGTGGGCGTGCCCTATACCGACGACCAGATCGCCAATGCGGCCGCCGACATGAAGGCCCAGGCCGATCCGGACAATGCCGGCACTGACGCCTTCACCAAGCGCTACGCCAAGGCCGTCGTGCGCAATTTCGACGGCAAGCCGGGCACTCCGACCGAGATGGATGCGCTGATCGCGTACCTCCAGATGCTCGGCACGCTCGTCGACTTCAAGCTCTACAACGAGAAAGCCAATCTTCGCTGAGAAGGCATCCCCGATGAAAGCCATCCTGACACTCGACAATCTCGCGTCCGGTCTCGTGACCACGATCTGGACGCCGGTCTTCGTCGCGATCTTTCTCGCGATCATCGCCTACGCGTTTTGGCCCCGCAACAAGGCTGCGTTCGACGATGCGGCCAGCTTGCCCCTGCGGGAGGAGTGAGAGATCATGACCGACCATCATAGCGAAATCGATTCCGTCACCGGCAGGGCCACGACCGGTCATGAATGGGACGGCATCAAGGAGCTCAACACGCCACTGCCGCGCTGGTGGGTGATCTGCTTCTACCTGACCATCGTCTGGGCCATCGCCTACTGGGTCGTCTATCCGGCCTGGCCGCTGATCTCGAGCAACACGACGGGCCTGTTCGGCTACTCATCGCGCGCCGACGTCGCGGTCGAGCTTGCCAATCTCGAGAAGATCCGCGGTGACAAGATGGCGGCGCTGGGCACGGCGTCGCTCGCCGACATCGAAAAGGACCCGGCCTTGCTGGCGCTCGCCCGCGCCAAGGGCAAGACCGTGTTTGGCGACAATTGCGCGCCGTGCCACGGCTCGGGCGCCGCCGGCGCCAAGGGCTTCCCGAACCTGAACGACGACGAATGGCTCTGGGGCGGCTCGCTCGAGCAGATCATGCAAACCATCCAGTTCGGCGCACGCTCCGGCCACCCCAAAACCCATGAGGGCCAGATGCTGGCCTTCGGCAAGGACGGCGTGCTGAAGCCGGACGAGATCGTCACGGTGGCCAATTACGTGCGCTCGCTGTCGGGCCTGCCGACCCGGAGCGGCTATGACGCCGCCAAGGGCGAGAAGATCTTCGCCGACAATTGCGTCGCCTGCCATGGCGACGGCGGCAAGGGCAACCAGGAGCTCGGCGCGCCCAACCTGACCGACAAGATCTGGCTCTACGGCTCCGACGAGGCGGTTCTGATCGAAACCATCACCAACGGCCGTGCCGGTGTCATGCCGGCGTGGGAAGGGCGTCTCGACCCCGCCACCATCAAGGCGATGGCGGTTTACGTCCACTCGCTGGGCGGCGGCAAATAGCCGATCAGCGGTCAACGGTTCCAACGGGGGCGAAGAAATCCGCCCCCGTTTGCGTTGGATCAATGGTCTCATTGCCGTGGGGTCTAGGTTCAATCGCACCTTCCAGGAAGCGCTGAGCGATGAACAAGACCGTAAACCCGAAAGACCTCACACCGGTTGATGACAACGCGCCGCTCTACGCTGCCCGCAAGAAGGTCTATCCCCAGAGCGTCTCCGGCACCTTCCGCCGGATCAAATGGGGCCTGATGGCGTTCTGCCTCGGCGTCTATTATTTCCTGCCCTTCGTGCGCTGGAATCGCGGCCTTGGCGCCCCCAGCCAGGCGGTGCTGATCGATCTGCCCAACAGCCGCTTCTATTTCTTCTTCATCGAGCTGTGGCCGCAGGAGGTCTACTACTTCACCGGCCTGTTGATCGTCGCTGCGGTGGCGCTGTTTCTGATGAACTCGGTCGGCGGCCGCATCTGGTGCGGCTATCTTTGCCCGCAGACGGTCTGGACCGATCTGTTCTACGCCGTCGAGCGCTTCGTCGAGGGTGACCGCCGCGAGCGCATGCGCAAGGACAAGCAGGCCGGTTCACTCACGCCCGAGCGCGTCTCGGAGATCGCCGCCAAGCATGCGATCTGGCTCATGATCGCCTGGTGGACCGGCGGCGCCTGGGTGCTCTATTTCAGCGACGCGCCGACGCTGGTGAAGGATCTCCTGACCTTCCAGGCGCCGATGGTCGCCTATATCTGGATCGGCATCCTCACCGCGACGACCTATATACTCGCCGGCTACATGCGCGAACAGGTCTGCACCTATATGTGCCCGTGGCCGCGCATCCAGGCCGCGCTCACCGACGAATGGGCGCTGAACGTCACCTATCGCTACGACCGCGGCGAGAAGCGCACCTCGGTCAAGAAGGCCGCAGAGCTGCGCGCGCTCGGCGAGCAGGTCGGCGATTGCGTCGATTGCTACCAATGCGTCGCGGTCTGCCCGACCGGCATCGACATCCGCAACGGACCGCAGCTCGAATGCATCCAGTGCGGACTCTGCATCGACGCCTGCGACAACGTGATGGCCAAGATCGGCCGGCCGAAGCGGCTGATCGGCTACGACAACGACATCAACATCCACCGCCGCCAGGAAGGCAAGGCGCCGATCTACCGCTTCGTCCGCGCCCGCACCGTGGTCTACAGCGCGATCATCGCCGCGGTCGGCGGCATCATGATCTATACGCTCGCGACCCGCAGCCTGCTTGACATCAACGTGCTGCACGACCGCAACCCGCTTGCGGTCAAGCTCAGCGATGGCTCGATCCGCAACGCCTATACGGTGCGGCTCTTGAACAAGAGCGGTTATGATCGGGTCATCGCGATCGACGCGGACGGTCCGGCCAATCCCACGATTCACGTCGTCGGCGTTGATTCGGTGACGCCGGACAGACCGATGATCGTGATCCCGCGCGATTCCACCAGCGAGCTGCGGCTGCTCGTCACCGCGCCGGCCGACAACAATCCGGAAAAATCGATTCCGGTCCACTTCCACGTCACCGATATCGGGCTCGGCGTGGTCGCCTCCAGCACCGACAATTTCGTCGCGCCGTAAGTTCAGGAGATCGCCATGGCCGCCAAGCCGCTGACCGGAACCAAGGTGTTGCTGATGCTGGTCGCCTTCTTTGGGGTCGTCATCGGCGTCAACGTCACCATGATGAAGCTCGCGATCGCGACGCTACCCGGCACCGAGGTCGACAGCCCCTATGCCGCAGGCCTCGTCTATGACCGCGAGATCTCGGCGGCGCAGGATCAGGCGGCGCGCAAATGGAAGGTCAGCGCGCATATCGAGCGGCGCGCCGACGGCAATGCCGTGCTTCAGGTCGAGGCGCGCGACGCGTCGGGCCAGCCGGTGACCGGATTGAAATTCGGCGGGCGCCTCGAGCGGCCGACCGACAAGCGCGCCGACCTCGCGGTCGAGCTCACCGAGGCGGGCAGCGGCGTCTATCGCGGCAATGCCGCCTCCGTCGCGCCGGGCCAGTGGGATCTCGTGATCGAGGGTGATGCCAGGGGCGAGCGCGTGTTCCTGTCGCGCAACCGCGTGATCCTGAACTGAGGTCTTGCCATGCAGGTGACGCGCGATTTCTCTCACTACGTCCGCGCCGCGGGCGCAGGCGTTCAGCATATCGATCTCGCGGTCGAGGGTGTTCATTGCGCCGGCTGCATGGCCAAGATCGAGCGCGGCCTTTCTGCCATTCCTGACGTCACGCTGGCGCGGGTCAACCTCACCGACAAGCGCGTCGCGCTGGAATGGAAAGAGGGCACGCTCGATCCTGCCCGCTTCATCGATCGGCTCGAGGAGCTCGGCTATAAGGCCTATCCATACGAGACCCAGAGCGCGGAAGCGACCGAGGTCGCGGAATCGCGTTTCCTGCTCCGCTGCCTCGGCGTCGCCGCGTTCGCCACCATGAACGTGATGATGCTGTCGATCCCGGTGTGGTCGGGCAACGTCTCGGACATGCTGCCCGAGCAGCGCGACTTCTTTCACTGGCTGTCGGCGCTGATTGCGCTGCCGGCCGCTGCCTATGCCGGCCAGCCGTTCTTCCGTGCGGCCTGGCGCGCGCTGTCGAACAAGACCACCAACATGGATGTGCCGATTTCGATCGGCGTGTGCCTCGCGCTTGGCATGTCCGTGGTCGAGACCATCAACCATGCGGAGCACGCCTATTTCGACGCGGCGATCATGCTGCTCACCTTCCTGCTCGTCGGCCGCTTCCTCGACCAGAACATGCGGCGGCGGACCCGCGCTGTTGCCGGCAACCTCGCGGCGCTGAAAGCGGAGACGGCGGCCAAATTCGTCGGACCCGACGAAATCTCGCAGGTGCCGGTCGCCGCGATCCATCCCGGCGACATCGTGCTGCTCAGGCCCGGCGAGCGCTGCGCGGTCGACGGCAGCGTGATCGAGGGGCGTTCCGAGATCGATCAGAGCCTGATCACCGGAGAGACGCTCTATGTCACGGCCGGGCAGGGCACGCCTATCTATGCCGGCTCGATGAACATCTCCGGCACGTTGCGGGTGCGGGTCTCGGCTGACTCGGAAGCAACACTGCTCGCCGAGATCACGCGGCTGCTCGACAACGCGCTCCAGGCGCGTTCGCGTTACATGCGGCTCGCCGACCGCGCCTCGCGGCTCTATGCGCCGGTGGTTCATGCGACCGCGCTCATCACCATTTTGGGCTGGGTCATCGCGGGCGCCACCTGGCGTGACGCTGTTGTCACCGGAATCGCCGTCTTGATCATCACCTGTCCCTGCGCGCTCGGCCTTGCGATTCCGACCGTGCAGACGGTGGCCTCGGGTACGATGTTCAAGGCGGGCGTGCTGCTCAATTCCGGCGATGCCATCGAGCGGCTGGCCGAAGCCGACCATGTCATCTTCGACAAGACCGGCACGCTGACGCTCCCGGATCTCGAGGTCACGAACGCCGACGATATCCCCTCCGACGTTTTCGAGCTCGCCGGCCGCCTCGCGTTGTCGAGCCATCACCCGGTCGCCGCTGCGGTCGCGCAGGCCGTGGGCGCGACGTCGCCGATCCTCAGCGCAGCCGAGGAGGCCGGGCAAGGCGTCCGCGCCATGGTCGATGGCGTCGAGCTCCGTCTCGGCCGGCCGTCCTTCTGCGGCGCCGAGGCGCTGGTCGCTGATGCGACCCGTTTCGATCCTGAGGCGTCCATCGTGGCCTTCAGCAGGGGAGAGGAAAAGTTCATCCTCTCCGTGCGCCAGGGCCTGCGTCCGGACGCGCAGGCCGTGATCGCGGCACTGAAGGCACGCAATATCGGCATCGAGATCCTCTCCGGCGACCGTGAACCCGCCGTGATTGCAGCGGCCCACGCGCTTGGCATCGCCGAATGGCGGGCCGGCGTCACGCCCGCCGACAAGATCGCGCGGATCGAGGAGCTGAAGCGGCGCGGTGCAAAGGTGCTGATGGTCGGCGACGGCATGAACGATGCGCCGTCGCTGGCGGCCGCCCATGTCTCGATGTCGCCGATCTCGGCCGCGCATCTCAGCCAGGCGACCGCCGATCTCGTCTTCCTCGGGCGGCCCCTGGCTCCGGTCGTCGCGGCGATCGATTCCGCGCGCAAGGCGCTGCATCTGATGCGGCAGAACCTCTGGCTTGCGATCGGTTATAATGTGCTTGCCGTGCCGGTCGCGATCAGCGGCGTCGTCACCCCCCTGATCGCGGCAGCCGCCATGAGCGGATCGTCGATCCTGGTGATGCTCAATTCGCTGCGCGCCCGCAGCGCCTCGCGGGAGATCGTGTGATGGAGATCCTGGTTTACCTGGTGCCGCTGGCCTTGCTGCTCGGAGGCGCCGGCCTCGCCGCCTTCCTCTGGTCGCTCCGCAGCGGCCAGTACGACGATCTCGACGGCGCCGCCTGGCGGGCCATCGCCGATGACGACCCGCCGCCGCAGGAAGCGCCGGCGGAGATGGCGAAGGCCAGGCGCTAACGTTTCAGGCTAAGCGTCAGCAGGGCCGCTGCGGCGAGGGCCCCGCCGACACCGGCGACGCAGGCATGCCAACCATACGCGTCGAACAGACGTCCGAGCACGGCCGTGCCGACGAGGCCGCCGCAGAAGTAGCAGGCGAGATAGGTGCCGCTGGCGATGCCGCGGTTGTCGGTCGCCGCTTGTCCCACGAAGGCGGTCGCAGCGGCTTGGGCGAAGAAGGTGCCGACGCCGACCAGGACCATGCCGGTGAGTACCTCAGCCAGATGCGCTCCCAGCATCAGCGGCAGGCCGATTGCGGCGACCGCAAGCGCGCCCCAGATCGTCGGCCGCGTGCCGAGGCGGGCTGTCATCCTGCCGGCCAGCAACGTTGTGACGATGGAGGGCAGAAAGACGAAATAGACGAGACCGAGGTGCATCATGCCGAGCGACAGCGGTGGCCGAACCAGCACGAAATTGACGAATGTGAAGGTGCCGATGAACGCGAACAGGATGCAAAAACCGATGCCATATGCGGCCCGCAGCGGCGGATTGCGCCAGTGCGCGAGCGCGGCGATCAGCGGCGACGGTGCAGACATCGTCGGACGCATCGGCTCGACCCGCTTGATCGTGAAAAAGACTAGCGCCGCTCCCGCCAAATTGAGCGCGGCGAATACGTAGAAATTCCAGGCGAGGCCGAGGCCGTCGGCGAGCGCTGCCGAAACCAGACGGCCGACGAGGTTGCTGGCGACGTTTCCGGTGATGTAGGCGGCAAAGGCGCCGCCGGCATCGGTGGCACTGCATTGTTCACCGAGATAAGCAAGCGTCAAGGCAAAGGCCGACGCCATGCACAGACCCTGCGCAATCCGCAAGGTTGTGAAGACGGCAAGATTCGGTGCAGTCGCCAATAGGCTCGTCGGAATGGCGAGGAGCGCGAGGCTGAGCAAGATGCCGGTTCGCCGGTCGATATGCGGGCTGAAGAGGCCGACCGCCAGACCTGCGACGGCCATGCCGAAGGTGCTCGCATTGACGGCGAAGCCCATCGCCGCAGGCGTGACGCCATAGTGGCGCGTCAACGCTGGCAGGATCGCCTGAGTCGCGAACAAGTCGACGACGGTCAGGAATGCGGTGAGGCCGATCACGACCGACCGAAGTACGAGACCGGACAAATGTGCGTCCATCGCCATTGCGGACGGCTTGATCGGCGTGGAAAGATCGGTCATGGCATGGCCCTCCTCGGTCTGTCATTTCCGGGCTGGTGCGAACGGGACCGCAAGGTGGTCCGGAGCACCAGCCCCGGATCTCGAGGTTCCGGTTCGCTTCGCGCCCCGGAACGACTGCACACTCGGTACCGTCACATGTTGTGATCGTGCGGATCCTTGCGGACATCGCCGACATAGAGAACGACCGTCTCCTTGCCGAGGTTCTTCCACCAATGCGAGGTGCCGAACACTTCCGGGCGGATATCGCCGGCCTTGTGCACGATCGGATCGATGCAATTGGAGGCGTATTCGACGATTTCGCCCTGCTGCACGAAGATGAGGGCCGGGCGGTCATCATGGCTGTGCCACGGCACGATGCCGCCGGGCGCGATCGTCAGCTTGCGGAAACGCAGCTCGCGGCCTTCCAGATGCGCCGGCTGCTTGCCGAGGTCGATCGCGCCGAGCGTGACGTCAGTGACGCCGGCCGGCTTATAGTCAACCATCTGCCGCGCGTTCGGCTTGATCTTATCGGCCGGGCATTCGCCGGCGAGCACCGGCTGCGCCGAGAGAGTGAGAGCGCCGAACACGGCAAGCCCGGGCCAGATCAGGCGTGACAAGGTGTGGCTCGTCGACATGGGGAGGTCTCCTGTGTTGGCCGCAACCCCGCTGGTTGCCGGCTATGGCAGGAGTGTCGCCGAAACCGCGTCGGCCCTGAAATGCCGGCTTGCTCTCGATGCGATAGCCGAGCGCTATGTTGATGCGTGGCGGCTATCGAACCGATTGTGGATCGGCATTTCCGTTTGACAGGGATCAAGCATTCGATCGACCGGCAGCCCTTGCGGGGCGGCTGAAATGCCAAATAATAGGTTCACCAATGCCGGAGCGGAAAATGACATCCCTTTCCACAGCCGATGCCGAGCGGCTCAAGCTTGCCTTCCAGCGCTGCCGTGACATGGAGGGGACCCTGAACGAACAGCTTCGGGCGTACGCGAATGCCGGTCGTGAGATCTTTCCGGCTTACGGCGAGGCTGTCGATCGGCTCGTGGCAAGACTAGCCGGGAATGGCGGTGGGGAAAACGCGCCCCGGCCGGGCGAGATGATGCCGCCCTTCATGTTGCCGGACGAGAATGGGCATCTGGTCACCTTGCCTTCGCTGACTTCGCGCAGCCCGGTAGCGGTCATGTTCTTTCGAGGCCATTGGTGCCCTTATTGCCGACTGAACGTGCGCGCGGTGATCCAGGCCCAAGACGACATCAAGGCAATGGGCGCCCAGATTGTCGCGATCATGCCGGAAACGCAGGAGTTCACGGAGAAGTTCAAGGCCGAATCGGGGGCGCCGTTCCCGGTGCTGACCGACCTCGACAATGGCTACGCGCTGTCGTTGAATCTGGCGATCTGGCTCGGCGCAGAAATCCAGAGCTTGTTGTCCTATCAGGACATGGCCAGGTTTCACGGCAATGACGGCTGGATGCTGCCGATCCCGGCCGTGTTCGTGGTCGGCCGCGACGGCATCGTCAAGGCTCGCTTCGTCGATCCGGATTTCCGCAAGCGCATGGAGGTCGACGATCTGCTTGCAGCGCTCGAAAGCGCAAGCGCCGATCGCTAACGCGGCCTGTACGTCTTTAAGCGAATTCAGCCCGCAACCGCTCGCCAGTCCGCGCCGCGCAGCATCCGCATCACGGCGTTGGCCACCGCTGTGCGCTGGCGGCCGGCCACGCCGTAGAGGCTCACGGTACGGCGGGCGTCGAGGCCTGCGACCGCGGCGCGCGTCAGCGTTTCCGGCACGGGCGACGTGTGGGGGACCATGGCGATGCCGACGTTGGCTTCGACCAGCTCGATCAGGTCGCGCTCGCTCGATATCTCGTGACCATGATCAATGCCGTGCTCATGCAGGCTGACGGAAATACGGCCGGAATGCTCGCAGAAGGTTCGGCTTAGCAGTTGTTCGGAGCGCAAATCATCCAGCGATATGCTGCTGCGACCTGCCAACCGGTGTCCGCTGCTGACGACGAGTTCGAAGCCTTCGGTGAACAATGGCCAGGTGTCGAGCCGGTCCCAGGCCTCGTCGATCTCAGCCGCAATGCCGAGCTCTGCCTCGCCCTTCTTCAGGAAGTCGCCGACCTCTTTGCTCGAGCCGCGCAGGAAGCGAAATTCGAGCCGGTTGAACTGTCGTTTGATCTCGTTGAGGTGCGGAATCAGCAGCGCAAGGTCGACCGAATGCGTCAGCGCAATTCGCAACGCGCCGATTTCGCCGCTCTTGAAGGAGGAGGCGAGCGAGCGTGCGCCGGCGGCGGCGTCATAGCACTGTTTGAGCAGCGGATGCATGCGCTGGCCGAGCTCGGTCAATTGGGCCGCCGGACGCTCGCGGCGAAACAGGTCGCCGCCAAGCTCGGCCTCGAGCTGCTTGATCGCGCGCGTCAGCGACGGCTGCGTCACGTTGCACTCCTCGGCGGCGCGCGTGAAGTTGAGCAGTTGCGCCACCGCGAGAAAATAGCGGACCTGGTGCATTTCCATGGATCGGCTCCCAGCAAGACCGACCCGAAATCTAGCGGATCAGGGCAGCAAATGACATCCCACCTGCGATAGCCCGGACGTATGGACTCGGAAGCCAACCGGCATTTCCGCAAGATGGGATGGTCAGGCACATTTCGCCCCGGCCACGGCGCTGACCCTGCGCCCGCTGTTTGCTCCGAAAGAGGTTGGATCATGAATATTCCCATCAAAACGCAGGCGTCCGTTCCGTCGCATGTGCTCGCCGGCAAGGTGGCATTGGTCACCGGATCGACCAGCGGGATCGGCCTTGGGATCGCGCGTGCGCTGGCCGCCGCCGGCGCCGACATCGTGCTCAACGGCCTTGGCATGGCCAGCGAGATCGGTCGGACGCGCGAGCAGATCGCCGCCGAGTTCGGTGTCAAGACAAGCTATTCGCCGGCCGACATGACGAGCCCGAAATCGATCGCCGAGATGATCGCGGCCACCATCGCGGAATCCGGCCGGCTCGACATCCTCATCAACAATGCCGGCATCCAGCACGTCGCGCCGCTCGACCAGTTTCCGGCCGAAAAATGGGACCAGATCCTCGCAATCAACCTGTCTTCGGCTTTCCACACGACACGGCTCGCGCTGCCTGCGATGCGCCGGAACGGCTTTGGCCGTATCGTCAACGTCGCATCCGCGCACGGCCTGGTCGGCTCACCGTTCAAGTCAGCCTATGTCGCGGCCAAGCACGGTATCGTCGGTCTGACCAAAGTGACGGCGCTGGAGACGGCGGAAGACGGCATTACCTGCAATGCGATCTGCCCCGGTTATGTCTACACGCCGCTGGTCGAAGCGCAGATCGATGGACAGGCCACGGCGCACGGGATTTCTCGCGATCAGGTGATCCGCGACGTGCTGCTCGCGCAGCAGCCGAACAAGCGCTTCGCCACTGTCGAGGAGCTTGGCGCACTCACGGTGTTCCTGGCAACCGACGCAGCCGCCTCGATCACCGGCATTGCGCTTCCCGTCGATGGCGGCTGGACCGCGCATTGACATGAAACGGCATCGCGCGGGCCTGCGTAACAAGTCGCGGCCGCCAACGAATATTCGACCGATGCAGGCTCATCAGGAGCGAACCATGAACGGCACACAGGACAACGCAAAGGGCAAGGGCCTGCCGGGCCAGGTCGTGCTGGTCCTTCAGGGCGGTGGAGCGCTCGGCTCCTACCAGGCCGGGGTGTACCAGGCCTTGCACGAGGCCGGCATCGAGCCCGATTGGATCATCGGCACCTCGATCGGCGCGATCAATGCGAGCCTCATTGCAGGTAACGAGCCCGGCCAGCGGCTGGCGCGGCTGAAGGAATTCTGGAAGCGGATGGAGCAAAACCCGGTCTGGAATCTGCGCAGCGCGTTTCCCGGCTTCAACGACAAGCTGGCCTATTGGTCGACGGTCACCAACGGCATTCCCGGCTTCTTCCGTCCCAATCCGCTGGCGCATGCGGGCGATTCCTATCCGCTGGGGGCCGATCACGCCGGCTTCTATTCGACCGCACCGCTGGAGAAGACGTTGCGCGAGCTCGTCGATTTCAGCCTGGTCAATCGCTGCGTGCCGCGGCTGACGGTCGGCGCGGCTCATGTCCGTACCAGCCAGATGCGTTATTTCGACAGCCGCGACGGCGAGCTGACGGTGAAGCACGTCATGGCCTCGGGCGCGCTTCCACCGGCGTTTCCGGCGGTGCGCATCGATGGCGAGCTCTATTGGGACGGCGGCATCCTGTCGAACACGCCGACCGAGGCTGTTTTCGACGACAATCCGCGCAAGAATTCGCTGATCTTCGCGGTGCATTTGTGGAATCCCGTCGGCGCCGAGCCGACCACGATGGCGGAGGTGCTGAACCGTCACAAGGACGTGCAGTACTCCAGCCGCATCGCGAGCCAGATCGTCCGCCAGCAGCAGGCCCATCGTCTCCGCCATGTCATCAACCAGCTCGCCGCGCGTCTACCCGAAAGCGAGCGCGCCGATCCCGCGGTGAGGGAATTGACCAGCTACGGCTGTCCGACTCGGATGCATGTGATGCGGCTGCTCGCCCCCCAGCTCGACCGCGAAAGCCACACCAAGGACATCGACTTCAGTCCGTCCGGGATCATGCAGCGGTGGGGTGCGGGCTATGCGCATACCCGCTCGGTGCTGGCGCGTGCGCCGTGGGTCGGCGAATTCGATCCGCTGTCGGGCGTGGTGTTGCACGAGCATCTGGACGAGATGCCGATGGCCGCGGAATAGCGGCGCAGGCGGTCATTTGCTTCATCGAATTGCCACAGGCGTTGCGGATCGTACCAATCAGCAGTCGATGAGGTCCCTGCAAGTGGTGTCCGGAAACGATCTGGAATTGGCGCTCGACCAGGTCCGCGCCCACGCGGCGGGACCGGTCGCCGGCGTGTTCGGTCCTGACACGCTGACCTGGCGGCTCGACCGGGAGGCCGTCATCTTTCTCGGCGCCGGCCGGGCGCTGCTGCTTCAGCTCGCGCATCCCTGGGTCGCGGCCGCCATCGCCGAGCATTCCAACACCCTTGCCGATCCGATCGGGCGCTTCCATCGCACCTTCGACATCGTCTTTGCCATGGTGTTCGGCTCGCTCGACCGGGCGCTGTTGTCATCCCGGCAGCTGCACCGGCGTCATAGCATGATCGTCGGCGAGATGCCGGAGACCGTTGGCCCGTTCGCGGCAGGCTCGCATTACTGTGCCAATGACATCCCTTCGCTGCGCTGGGTTCATGCCACGCTGGTCGAGACTGCGTTGATGGCGCACGATCTGGTTCTGCCGCCGTTCTCGGTGGAGGAGCGCGAGCGCTACTGGATCGAGAGCAGGACGTTCGGCGCGCTGTTCGGATTGACGGCGGACGATCTGCCGGCCGACTGGTCCGGCTTTGCGGCCTACACGACCGCAATGGTGCAGTCGGAGACGCTCACCGTCAGCCCCGCTGCGCGTACGATTGCTGCGCAGATTTTTGATGGCGCACGTCCGTGGCTGCGGCCGCCGCGATGGTACCGCGCGCTCACGGCAAGCCTGCTGCCGGAGCGCCTGCGCTTAGGTTTCGGGTTTGAGCTCGACGCGCGCGACAAGAGATCCGCCGACAATGCGCTGCGGTGGATCAAGCGCCTCTATCCGAAATTGCCCGACCGGCTGCGTTATGTCGGTCCTTACCAGGAAGCGCTGGCGCGCTTGCGTGGTGAGCCGCGGCCGGACTGGATGACCCGCTGCCTCAACCGCGCCTGGATCGGGCGGTCGCAGATGGACGTGCGCGGGAAGGGGTGAGGAATGATGTCCGTGTCCCGGACAAGCTGCAACGCGTGAGCGTTGCGGTGCAGAGCCGGGACCCAGGAGCCTCGAAATCCGGTGCGACATGGGCCTCGTCTCAGCAGCGCATCGTCGAACAGATGCTGCGCTGCGTCCGGGGCACGAGAGAGTGCGCAGCTCACGCCGTCGCAAGTTTCCGGTACAGCTTGTTGTAATTTCCCGCCGAGATGCTCCAGGAGAATGTTCGGCCCATGGCGCTGCGGCGCATGGTGTCGAGCTGGTCCTGGGCCATGAAGGCGGAGAAGGCGCGGCGGACGCCGCCGAGGAAAGAATCATGCGACGGTCTCGAGAACAGGAAGCCCGTCTCGCCGTCGGTAATGGTCTCGGCGAGGCCGCCGGTCTGGTGCCCGATCGGCAGCGAGCCGAAGCGCTGGGCGTACATCTGGCTCAGCCCGCACGGTTCGAACCGCGACGGCATCAAGGTGAAATCGCTGCCGGCGAAGATGCGCCGCGCCTGGGCTTCGTTGAAGCCGATGGTGACGCCGATGGCGTCAGGACGGCGGCGGTGGGCATCGATCAGCGCCTGCTCGAGCGCGGGTTCGCCGGAGCCGGTGACGACGATCTGCCCGCCGGCATCGACGATCTCGTCGGCGGCTGCGAGCACGAGGTCGATCCCCTTCTGGTGCACGAGGCGAGCGACGATGCCGAACATCGGCCCGCGCGAGACTGCCAGACCGAACTGCTTGCGCACGTAATCGGCATTGGCCTTCTTGCCGACCCAGTCGCCGGCACCGAATTGTTGCGCGAGCTGGGCGCAGGAGCGCGGATCCCAGCTCTCGTCGATGCCGTTGAGGATGCCGGTGAGCTCGGACGCCTCGGAGCGGACGCGCAACAAGCCTTCCAGTCCGCAGCCGAACTCTTCGGTCGTGATCTCGCGCGCATAGGTGCCGCTGACGGTGGTGAGATGCGAGGCGTAGACCAGCCCCGCCTTCAAGAAGGAGAGCTGGTCATAGAACTCGACGCCGTCGATGTGGAAGGAGCTTTCGGGGACGCCGATCCGACGCAACGACTCCTTCGGGAAGAGACCCTGATAGGCGAGGTTGTGGATGGTCAGGATCGACGGCAGCTTGGCGCCGCGCCAGGCGAGATAGGCCGGCACGAGCGAGGCCTGCCAATCGTTGGCATGGATCAAGTCTGCTGCCCAATTCTTGTCCAGCATGCCCATGGCAAGCTCAGCGGCCGCCGATGCAAACCGCGCGAAGCGGATGTCGTTGTCAGGCCAGTCGCGTCCGGACTCGTCGCCATAGGGATTGCCGGGCCGGTCGTAGAGCTGCGAGCACAGCAGCACATAGACCGGCATTCCGTCCTTGGTCGCGGCCCGGCCGAGCGAGCAGGCCGGCATTTCCGCAAAAGCCGGACAGCGGCCAACGATCTGAATATGCGTGAGTTGTTCGATGATATCCCGATAGCCGGGCAGCATGATCCGGATATCGGCGAAGGGGCGGAGCGCTCGGGGGAGGGCAGCAGAAACGGCACCAAGTCCGCCGACGCGGACGAAGTCGTCCATCTCCGTGGTGACGAACAAGACCCTCAAGAACAGCTGCCTTCTTCCGATCCCGTTTTGCTGCTATGCAAGAACGGGTCCAGTTGTCCAGGAATTCTCAAAGCCCGCCCACGCGGCGCATCCGTTCGGTAAATACTTTCCTACGTAGCCGCCGCCCTCTAGGGTCGCCGCATCAACAAGAGAGAACAATGAAGGTTCCAAAGGGGGCTTCGGGGATGCAGCTAGCAGATAAGCATGAGGGGACGACGACAAAGGCCTTTGCGGGCCTCAGGGTGCTGGATTTTTCGACCACCATCGCAGGTCCCCATTGCGCGCGGATGTTAGCCGACATGGGCGCCGAGGTCATCAAGATCGAGACCGATGGCGGCGAGACGATGCGCACCCGGCCACCGTTGCGCAAGGGCTGCAGCACCGTGTTCGGCCAGCTCAATGTCGGCAAGAAGAGCGTGGTGCTCGATCTCAAATCCGAGGATGGGAAGGAGGCGGTCCGCCGGCTGGCCGCGACAGCAGACATCCTGGTCGAGAATTTTCGCCCCGGCGTGATGCGCCGCCTGCAGCTCGACTACGACAGCCTCCGCCCGGTCAATCCCAGGCTGATCTACTGCTCGATCTCCGGCTACGGTCAGAGCGGCCCCTCGGCCGAGCTGCCGGCCTACGCGCCGGTGATCCATGCCGCCTCCGGCTATGACATGGCGCATCTCGCTTATCAGCCCGGCCGCAACAGACCGGACTATTGCGGCATCTATCATGCCGACGTCGTCACCGGCACCTACGGTTTCGGTGCGATCGCCTCCGCGCTCTATCAGCGCAGCGTGACCGGGCTCGGTCAGCACATCGACGTCTCGATGCTGGAATCGATGTTGTCGCTGACGCTGACCGAATTGCAGACCTCCCAATTCGCTGTGAAGCCGCCGCCGCGTCCGATGTTCGGGCCGACCGAGACCGCCAACGGCTATGTCATGATCACCGTCGCGAGTGAGAAGACGTTCCAGGCTTTGATGGGCGTGATCGGTCGTTCCGAATGGATCTCCGATCCGCGCTTCTCCGACTACGGCGCGCGCCGCGAGAACTGGGTGGAGATGATGGATGGCGTTGAAGCCTGGTCGCGGCGGCTCGCAACCGACGCGTGTCTTGCGGTGCTCGGGGCGGCCGGTGTGCCGGCCTCGGCGTATCGCACCGTGGCCGAGGCGCTGGCCGATCCGCAGCTCGCGCACCGGAAGGCGCTCTCCGAGGTGCGGGACGAGGGCGGCTCCTTTAGGGTACTCAACCTGCCGTTCCGGATGACGGGTGCCGATACCACGCCGGCCAAAACGATCGCCGTGCTTGGTGAGCATACCGATGTGCTGCGCGACGAGATCGGCCTTCTCACCGACGCGCCAATTCCGACAGGCAAAACAGCCGTGCAGGGCTGATGAACGGCATCGCGCGGCAAGCAATGCGGTCTTGCGCGCGCTCGGCTTGCCGGCCTCCAGCGACGTCAACTAGACAGGTTCGGGTTTGTCGCGCCCGGCCAGGCGTGGCAAGGTGATGCGATAACAAGACGAATGCCGGGAGGATTCCGATGAAGAGTTTCAAGGTTGCCGATTTCAAGGCGCCGCTGCAGGAGTTCGACGAGGCGACGCCGCAGCCGTCGGGCACGCAGGTGCTGATCAAGGTCAAAGCCGCCGGCGTCTGCCACAGCGATCTCCACATCTGGGAAGGCGGCTACGATCTCGGCCACGGGCGCAAGCCGCTGTCTCTGAAGGATCGCGGCATCAATCTGCCGCTGACCATGGGCCACGAGACCGTCGGCGAAGTGCTGGCGTTTGGACCCGATGTGAAGCCGACCGAGCAGGGCGATCTCAAGGTCGGCGACGTCGGCCTCGTCTATCCCTGGATCGGCTGCGGCAAATGTGCGACGTGCCTCGCGGGAGACGAGAACATGTGCCTGACGCCGCGCTCGCTCGGCGTCTATTGCGACGGTGGCTATGCCGATCACATGCTGGTGCCGCATCCGCGTTACCTGCTCAATCTCAGAGGACTCGATCCCGCAACGACGGCGCCTTATGCCTGTTCGGGCGTCACCACTTACAGCGCGCTGAAGAAGGTCGAGCAGTATTTCGATACGCCGATCGTGATGTTCGGCGCCGGCGGCCTCGGCTTGATGGCGCTCTCGCTCCTGAAAGCCATGGGCGGCAAGGGCGCGATCATGGTCGATATCGACGTCAGGAAGCGCGAAGCCGCCGAGAAGGCCGGTGCGCTCGCTACCGTCGATCCCAAGGCCCCGGACGCGCTGGAGCAGCTGGCGAAGAAGGCGGGTGGTCCGATCCGCGCCGTGATCGATCTCGTCGGCAATGCCGCGACGACGCAGCTCGGCTTCGACTGTCTGACCAAGGGCGGCAAGCTCGTCATCGTCGGCCTGTTCGGCGGCGGCGCGACCTGGGCGCTGCCGCTGATCCCGATCAAGGCGGTGACGATCCAGGGCAGCTATGTCGGAAATCTGCGCGAGACGCAGGAACTGCTCGATCTCGTGCGTGCGAAGAAGGTGCCGCCGATCCCGGTGACGAAGGCGCCGCTCGACAAGGCCAACGATGCGCTGCTGCAATTGCAGCAGGGCGCGGTGGTCGGGCGCACCGTGCTGACGCCGTAGTTTGTTCTGTCATTCCGGGGCGGTCCGCAGGACCTAGCCCGGAATCTCGAGATCCCAGGTTCGGCTCTTCGAGCCGCCCCGGGATGACGTCCCCGATACAGGAATCCCCATGCCCGCAAACAACGCCTTCCACATTGCCGTGCTCGCCGGTGACGGTATCGGTCCCGAGGTCATGGCGCCCGCGCTCGAAGTGCTGCGCAAGGTCGGCGACAAGTCGGGCCTGAGCTTCCGCTTCACCGAGGCGCCGGCCGGCGCCAACAACTATCTTGCGACCGGCAAATCGATGCCGGACTCGACCATCAAGCTCTGCGAGGAGGCGGACGCGATCCTGCTCGGGGCCTGCGGCCTGCCGTCGGTGCGCTACCCCGACAACACCGAGATCGCGCCGCAGATCGAGCTGCGCTTCATCTTCGATCTCTATGCCGGCGTGCGGCCCGCACGCCTCATTCCTGGCGTGCCGAGCCCCATCGTCGGTGCCGACCAGCGCGGCATCGATCTCGTGGTGATCCGCGAGTCCACTGAGGGCCTGTTCGCCTCCATGGGCAAGGGCGTCGTCACCCAAGAAGACGCGCGCGAAACTATGGTGATCACGCGCAAGACCTCCGAGCGCCTGTTCGAATTCTCGTTTCGCCTGGCCGAGCGGCGCAAGGCGCGCGGCAAGCCCGGCTCGCTCGCCTGCGTCGACAAGGCGAACGTGTTCAAGGCTTTTGCGTTCTTCCGCGGCATCTTCGACGAGATCGCGCAGAAGCATCCCGGCGTGACGGCCGATCGGCTCTATGTCGATGCCTGCTCGGCGATGCTGGTCAAGCGTCCCTGGGATTTCGACGTGATGGTCATGGAGAACATGTTCGGCGACATCGTCTCCGACATCACCGCGAGCCTGATCGGCGGCCTCGGCATGGCACCCTCGGCCGACATCGGCGACACCTACGCGGTGTTCCAGCCGTGCCACGGCACCGCACCTGACATCATGGGACAGGGCAAGGCCAACCCCACGGGCATGATCCTGTCGGCGGCAATGATGCTGGACTGGCTCGCGGACAAGCACGGCATCGAGAGCGCGACGGAAGCGGGCGAGCAAATCGAGCGGGCGGTCGATCAGGTCTATGCCGGCGGCCTCAAGCCGATGGAATTTGGTGGCAGCAATGGCACCGCCGAGATCACGAAGGCGGTGCTTGGGGCGTTGTAGTTAGAAGCCATGGCAAGGGGCCTTGCGGCCCCTTCTCGTTCACCAGCGGTGCCAGTAGCGATGGCGCCAGCCCCAGGGGCGTCCGTAAAACGGGCGCGGGCCGTAATAGCCGTAGGCGCCGTAGAAGTTCGGACGCCACCAGCAGCGGCCCCAGGGGTTACAGACCCAGCGTACCTGATCGACATGCGCGGCCGGACCGCTCGCAATCTGGTCCGCCTGCGGGATGCCGTTCGGCATTGCCGCGAGCGCCTGTCCCGACGCCAGCGCGGCACCCCCCAAGGCAGCCAGACCAAGAACAGCAAATTTGAGTTTCATCGCAATCTCCCTCGTTGGTGGCGGAAGAACTTGCGAGGGATCAAGTGGTTGCTATCGCGACAAACCGGGCGAGGAATTTAATCTTCCTGAATGGAAGTTCAGCTTCACCTCCGCTGTTCTTCATTTCCCCCTGAACTGCGGCTTGCGCTTTTCAATGAAGGCCTGCCGGCCCTCGCGAAAATCCGCTGAGTCTATGCAGGCGGTGCCAATCGAGGAGGATCAATAGGTTGTCGTCGCGATGCGGCAGTTCATATCGGATCGGCATCTTTCAACGCCGGTTCAAGCACCGCGGGCTGCTCTTGACGTCCACATCCGCTCCCGGATCACGCTGCAGATCTGGAATTTGAACTCGCTGAAGAACGTCTCCACGCCCCGCCTCTTGGCCTTGGCGTGCTCGGGATCGATCCGCCATTGGTGAAGCGCCTCTTCGGTCTCGAACTCGACGATCGTCACCCGTTCTCCATCGTCAGCAACGAAGCCTTTGTGTGAGATGTAGCCGGGTATCGTCCGCGCCAGTTCGCTCATGCGTTTTGCGATCGGCCCATATTCATCCTGTACGCCGGGATTAATTCGGGTGCGAAATACGGTGACGATCATCAGACAAGCTCCTGTGTGGGACTGCGATCTTTACCGGAAGGGCTAAATCACCTAAAATGAATAATTGTGATATAGTTCATCATGATGAGAGATATATGGATCTGTCCGATTTACGGATATTCGCCGCCGTCGTGCGCGAAGGCAGCGTGACCCGAGCAGCCGCGCGGCTGCACCGCGTCCAGTCCAATGTCACAACCCGTATCCGGCAGCTTGAAGAGGATCTCGGGGTTGCGCTCTTCATACGCGAGGGCAAGCGCCTGCATCTGGCGCCCCAGGGACAGCTGCTGCTCGGCTACGCAAATCGATTGCTTGCGCTCGCGGACGAAGCCCGCGATGCTTTGCAGAACGCAAAGCCCCGCGGCACGTTTCGTCTCGGCGCGATGGAGAGCACGGCAGCAGTCAGGCTGCCGGCGCTGTTCAGCCAATACCACCGGCGCCATCCAGAGGTGGTTCTGGAGCTTCGCACCGGCAATCCGCAGGTTCTCGCGAGCGCCATTCTAGCCGGCGAACTCGATGCGGCGCTTGTGGCCGAGCCGATAGCCGACGAGCCCTTTGAGAAGGTGCCGGCCTTCGAGGAGGAGTTGGTAATGATCGCGGCTGCCGATCACCCGCCGATTGGCAAGAAAAGTAGCAACCTGCCACGGACAATCATCGTCTTCGAGCACGGATGCCCGCATCGCAAGCGGCTTGAGGACTGGTACGCAAAACGAAACGAAATGCCGGAGCGCCTAATCGAACTGGGCTCATATCACGCCATGCTGGGCTGTGTCGTTGCGGGAATGGGCGTGGCCCTGATCCCAAAGAGCGTCCTGACCACTTTTCCTGACCGGGGGCTCTTGAGTCTCCATCCATTGGGAAGAACCGAGGATCGGGCGTGGACCGTGCTCATCTGGCGCAAAGGTGCGCGTTCCGCCAACGTTCAGGCCTTGAACGAGATCTTGCAGAGCCCCCGGTTCGCAAGTTCGAGACAAGCGCGAGCCGCCGGAGCTACTTGAGGCGTCACTTCCCCTGAAACTGCGGCTTGCGCTTCTCCATGAAGGCCTGTCGGCCCTCGCGGAAATCCGCCGAGTCCATGCAGGCGGTGCCGATTGCCTTGATCGCGTCCATGTCGCGGGCGCTTTCGTCCTTCAGCACCTCGGCGATGGTGATCTTGGCGGCCTTGATCGCGAGCGGGGCGTTCTCGGAGATGGTCTGCGCGATCGCCATCGTCTCTCCCCACAGCTGATCGATTGGAAACAGGCGCTCGACGAGGCCGATGCGCAGCGCTTCGGCTGCGTCGATGCGCATGCCCGTATACATCAACAGCCTTGCCCAGGACGGTCCGACCAGCGACACCAGGTGCCGCAGGCCGTCATAGCCATAGGCAATGCCGAGCTTTGCCGCGGGAATGCCGAACTGGCTGCCATGCGCGGCGAGGCGGATGTCTGCAAGCATTGCGACCTGCATGCCGCCGCCGAGGCAGAAACCCTCGATGCAGGCGATGGTCGGCTTCGGGTAATTCGCGAGCAGCGCGCGTTGGGCGGCGCTGCGCCTGGCGTACTCTTCGGATGCGGCGGCGTTGTGCCTGACCTTCTCGAACTGGCTGATGTCGGCGCCCGACACGAATGCCTTGCCACCGGCACCGCGCAGGATCACGACGCGCACCGTCTCGTCGTCGCGCAAGGCCATCAGCGCCTCGCCGAATCCTTCCCACATCTCCAGCGACATCGCGTTGCGCTTGTCCGGATTGTTGAAGGTGATCACGCCGACGCCGTCGATGACCTGCTTCAGGATCTTGCCGTCGGCGTAGGGAGTATCTTGGGAGAGGTCAGGCATCGCGCGCTCGCTTGTCTTCGGGCGAGACGCAATGTGCTGTGAGCCCGAGGCCCGGGTCAACTGCGGCGGGTGAAGAGATCTGCATCCACCCGTTGCTGCCATTGCATGCCTACTGCGCCATATGTGCGGTCAGCGGGTGATTGCCGGCATTGCTGAAGAACGCCGCTTCCTCGGCAGTCGCCTCCAGCAACTGCTCGTCCTGGTTATAGACGTCGTTGCGGAACTGGATGGTCTGGTCCTTGGTCATCCACGCCGTGAGATAAATCCAGGCCACCGGCACCTTTTTGGCCATGGCGACCTCCTGATGCTGCCCGGTGGCGATTTCCGCGTCGATCGCGGCGCGGGTCCATTTCGGCTGGTCCTTGAGCAGCCAGGCGGCGAGATCGCGTACGTTGTCGACGCGCGAGCAGCCGTGGGAATCGAAACGGTAGTCGTCGCTGAACAGATTGCGCTGGTTGGTGTCGTGCATGTAGACCGAATAGGAGTTCGGCATGTCGATCTTGACCGCGCCGAGCGCGTTGAAGCTGCCGTTCTGCTGGCGCACGGTGAAGTTCGGCGTGTGCGTGCCCGACCAGTCGACCGCATGCGGATCGATCGGATTGTCGTGCGCGTCGAGCACCTCCATGTGCATGCGCGACAGATAGGTCGGGTCCTTGCGCATGTGCGCGGAGATCTCGGTCTTGGCGATCGAGGAGGGGACCGTCCAGGTCGGATTGAGCACGACGCCGGTGATTTGCGCGGTCAGCGTCGGCGACGGCTTTTCGGTCTTGCCGACGATGACGCGATAGCGCCGCACCACGACGTCGTTCTCGACCGCCTCGGCGTAGGCGGCGGGGATGTTGACCACGACATAACGCTGGCCGAAGCTGAAATTGGTATTCTCGAGCCGCTCGAGCGAGGCTTCCAGCTGGCGAATGCGCTTCTGCACCGGGACGTTCATGGCCGCGAGCGTGCGCGGCGTCATCATGCCCGTGGGCGCGAGACCGTGGCGGGCCTGGAAGCGCTTCACGGCGTCGGCGAGATCCTGGTCGAAGGCGCCGCTCGCTCTGTCGGCGGCGAGGTCACTGCTGAGGATGAGCCGTTTGCGGAGCAGGTCGTCATTGGGGCCGTGGACGCCGAGCGTGAATTTGGCGTCCGCGGGAATCGTCGGCCAGCCGCCGCGCACCGCAAGGTCGGAATAGCTCAGTGCCGCGTCCTTGATCCGCTGGGCGGTGCCTTCGTCATAGGTCGGCTCGTGCGTCAGCGCGAGCGCCGCGGCGGAGCGGCTCTCGGCGGTCGACGCCGGTGCTGCTGCGGCTGTGGGGGCGGCGGCGTGAGCCGGGTTGGCGGCTGCGGGCACCGCGCCGGACGAACTGTTGGTCTTAGGGCTGCTTTGGCCCGTGGTCTCGGTCTGCGCAAGCGCGGAAGCGCTGGCAAGGAGGCCCATGGCAATGATCACGGCATGGCGTTTCGACATTTATCTGGTTTTCCCATGAGGACGAGGCCCGCAACGGGCACTCGCGTTGGCACGTCCCGGTCGCCGACGCGACACGCGCCGATTCGCTGAAATCGGCGGGACGCTAGGGCATCGAGGTTGCGGTCCCATTAAGCGTGGCACATCGAAGCCGGTGCATCCCTGCACCGGGCTCTCGATAGGTCGCAGCAAGGTCGGGACGGGTTCGCGAAATCAGCGAACTAAGACAGGCGGATGCCGGCAGAACGCAAAGAAAAGGACGGCTAGGCCGCCCCGAAAAGCCAAGACCGTGCGCGCGGATGGCGCGCGGGCCCAAACTGGAGTCGTCATATCTCGCCCAATCCGGCCGCGCCCCCGCGACGCGGCGGATTGAACATCGACCGGAAAGGCCGGACCGTCGACCGGCTCAGTCCTCGTTCGCCGCGATCGATTCCATCAGCGAGACGAGCTGACGCTGCACCGTCTGGTCCTTGATCTTGCTGTAGGCGCGCAGCAGGCGGAGGCTGAAAGCCGAATCCAGGAACAGGAGGCTTTCGACTTCGCGGGCCTTGTTGTCGCCGTCATAGAAGAAGGTCACGGGCACATCGAGGGCGGAGGCGATCTGCTGAAGACGAGCCGCGCCGACGCGATTGACGCCTTTCTCGTATTTCTGGACCTGCTGGAAGCTGACGCCGAGCTTTTCGCCGAGCTCAGCCTGCGAGATCTTCATCTCGACGCGCCGCAGACGGATCCGCTTGCCAAGCTCAATGTCCGGCTTGCCGGCACTGCGCTGCTTCATCCTTTTCGCCGCTGCTTTCATCGCTGTTTTCACCTTTGTTCTTCGGTTGAAAATCCCCCGAAGAGCTGGGTCAGGGGTTCGCCCATATACGAGTCCTTGAATTCATGCGGGTGCACGAATTCTTCCTTAAACCACGGGAAGCGAGCCGGATTGAAAGCTTCGATCAGCCAGTCAATCATGTGCCGCACGCGGGGAATCCGGCCGCTACCGGGATGGTAGGACAACCAGATATCCAGCGGCCGGTTCAACTCGACCTCCAGTGGAATCAACTTCCCGCCAAGCGCAATGGCGTAGCTGGGGAAGACGCCGATGCCGGCGCCATTCGCGACCGCCCAGTAGTTGGCGCTCGAGACGTTGGTCTTCATGACCAAAAGGTCACGTTCCGGAACGCCCGGGAAGAAGCTCTCGAATGTTTCCTTGGCGGCGATCTGATCGGCGAATTGCAGCACCAAGCGGTGCTTGATCAATTCCGCGGGCGAGCGCGGCGCGCCATGTTTTGCGATGTATTTCTCAGAGGCCCAGAACATCAGGTGCATGCGGCCGAGCCGCACCAGCTTGACGTCGAGCGCCGAGGGGCGCGACAGATGGATGGCGACGTCGGCCTCGTGGCGGGAGACGTCGGCCGAGCGCATCGCGCAATGCAGATCGATCAGGATCTTTGGATAGGCCTGCTGGAATTCGACCAAGCGCGGGGCAAGCCAGAACGTGCCCAATCCTTCGGTGACGGCGACGCGGACCTCGCCGGTGAGGGCGTTGGCGGTCGAATCACTGGTGCGCATCACGTCGAAGGCGGCGGCCTCCATGCGCTCGACGGCTGCGACCACCAGCGCACCTTCATCGGTGAGATGGGTGCCGTGGACATCGCGGGTGAACAGGGTGGTGTCGGTCTGGCGTTCGAAATCGTCGATTCGGCGGCGGACAGCATTGATCGACAGCGACAGGCTTTCAGCCGCCGAGCGGAAACTTCCGCATCGAACGACTTCCAGGAATATGCGAGCGGCATCCCAGTCCGAGAGGCCGCTGATATTGGTCTTTAGGCGTTCCTCTCGTGGAACGCCCCTTTCCGCCAAGGAATGCATACAAGTCCCTTCGGTCCGCTAAACTGGCAGAATCTAGCGCAAACCACAACCACGACGGGTTGGGGAGCGGTGAGTTTTGAACGCCATACTTACTGCGCCGGGACGGTATTTGGGTGTGTCCTGGGGTTGGGGAATCGGGCCAATTTCCGTCCGGAAGAGGGATAGGCGTGCGTTCCGTTGCGAGCCCTAGAATGGCTGCGGGATTGCCGGGTCCCGGCGGACCAAAGGTAGGCGTACACGACGTCATGCGCCCCGATGAGACGGATCGATCGCGCCCGCTCAAGCGTTTCACGTTTGACCATTCCGGCTTGCTGCGCCGAGCGATGCCGTCTGGAACCGCGGTATCAACGCAGAAACACTCTGAATTCGTCTTCGAAGGCGCGGACTCCTCGTGTTATCCTTCGTGCACCTTGGGGGCCGAGGGGATCGTTTCAAGCACGTCTCGCAGGCCGAATTAACGGAAAGAACGCCGGTGTCGCATTCAGACGAACAGTTGCAGTCGGTGCTCGAGACGCTCGAGGAGTGCCGCAAGGTTCTCAACGAGAGCAACAGCCGCGAGTCGGCCGAGTTGCTCTCGATCGTCATCCTCGACGTCAGGATGAAGCTCAAAGGAATTGACAGTGCCGACCTCAAGGCGCTGTGCGACGAAATGCTGCGGAGCGCTGCCAGCGAGCCGCCGTCCCCCTCCAAGCAGACGCAGGACCAGCCCCGGCGTCCGCTGCTCCGCGTGGTAAAGTAGCCGCGCCGCCGGGTCTCGCTTTTTGGCGAGATTTGTGCGCGTCCCGGTGCCGCATCTGTGATCGCAGATGGCATCGGGAGGAGCCCTGGTTTGATCGCGCCTCTGTTGCGCATTCCCCGGCATCGGCTACACCGGAGCCGGTTCGGCCCTAGACACGTGCGCGTTCCCCGCGCCCAACCCGAGGGCCCGGGATGGTCTTGACTGCATCATGCAAAATGTTTCGATTACGGCGGCGCTGATTGCCGGCCTCGTCAGCTTCCTCTCCCCTTGCGTGCTGCCGCTGGTCCCGCCTTATCTGATCTATCTCACCGGCGCCACGATCGAGCATGTCGAGAGCGAGGAGCCTGACACGGCCTCGAAGCGCGCGATCATGATCTCGGCGCTGCTGTTCGTGCTTGGCTTCTCAACGGTGTTCGTCGCGCTCGGCGCCAGCGCCTCGCTGATAGGCGGACTGATCCGCGCCTGGTCGGCGGAGCTGTCGATCCTCGCCGGCATCGTCATCATCGTGATGGGGCTGCACTTCCTCGGGCTGACGCGCATCGGCCTGTTGATGCGCGAGGGCCGGCTTCCGATTCCGAAGCCCATCGGGCTCTGGGGCGCCTACATCATGGGCCTCGCCTTCGCCTTCGGCTGGACGCCCTGCATCGGTCCGATCCTCGCCGCCATCCTCTCGATCGCCGCGGCTGAAGCCACCGTGACGAAGGGCGCCGGCCTGCTCGCGGTCTATTCCGCCGGCCTCGGCATTCCCTTCCTGATCGCGGCGCTGATGATCGAGCAGTTCACAAAACTGTTCGCGCGCATGAAGGGCCACCTCGTCAACGTCGAGCGCGCCATGGGCGTGTTGATGGTGATCACCGGCATCGGCTTCCTCACCGGCGCGGTCTCCAATGTGAGCATCTGGCTGCTGGAGACGTTTCCGTCACTGCAGACGATCGGGTAGGGCGCTGGGCTCTCTCATGCCGTGGCGGATCGTAAGCGGCGCCAGGCGATGTCGGTGTCTGCGGCGGCAGCACTGCGGGTAAGACGATATCCTTCCATCACCGCTCTCCGTCCAGCCCGCAGGTAACCGTGCAGACCACGCCGCGTGGCAGGAAGTCGACGGTCGCTTCGCCGCCGAGCTGGTCTCGCGCGCTGCGCTCGATCAGGCGTGAGCCGAAGCCGCGCTGCACTGGCGCTGTTACCAATGGACCGCCGAGCTCGGTCCAGATCAGCCGCAGCCGCGGCTTCGGTGCATCGGCGATGACCTCCCAGTCAAGCGTCACCCGGCCGGTCTCGTTGGACAAGGCGCCGTATTTCGCGGCGTTGGTCGCGATCTCGTGCACGATCATCGACAGCACCACGGCGAGCCGCGGCGACAGCGGCACGGCGGGACCGGCCATTCGGATGCGATCGGGATTTGCAAGCAGGAACGGCTGGAGCGCGCGTGCGATCACGTCCCTCAGTTCCGAGCCTGCCCACTTCTCCTGGCTGAGAAGGTTATGTGCTTCGGCGAGGGCGCCGAGGCGCCCCTCGAACTTGGTTCGCTCGTCGCGGCTCGCGCTGCGAAAAGTCTGCACCGCGATCGCCTGCATCAGCGCCAGTGTGTTCTTGACGCGATGATTGAGCTCCTCGATCAGAAGACTGTGCAGCATCTCGCCGCGCGCGATCGTCGTTGCCATCCTGATCGCAAAGGTGAGCCCGACCAGGAGCAGCACGCCGCCGATCAGGCTCGTGATCGCGATGTTGCGCCAGAGCGGCGCGATCAGCGAGCTCTCGGTGACGCCCGCCGCGATGGTCCAACCCGTCAGCCGCGATCGCGTATAGGCCGAGGCGAGGGCGACGCCATCGAGCGAGACGCTCGACAGAACCGCCTCGGGTGAGCGGAACATTGCGTCGAAGAGCGATGGCGATGCCTGCTTGCCAAAAGTATCGTCCGGGTTGGGAGTGCGCGCGAACACGATGCCCTTGCTGTCCAGCAGCGATACGGTCCATCGCTCGTCCGGTCGCTGTCGCTCGATCAGGTGCTGGAAGATGTCGATCGGTGGGCTGAATGAGAGCGCATAGACCACCTCGCCGTCGCGCAGCACGGGGACCTCGACCGTGACGATCGGGCGCTTCTTGGTTGATCCAACGAACAGATCGGAAAATTGCGGCGCCTTGCTCGTAAAGACCCGTTCGACGATTTCGTGGTTGTTGCGCGACGGCAGATTGTTCGTTTCGGTCGTGACCGTTGAGAACAGCTGGTGCCCGGACCTGTCGGCCAGCAGTAGGACGCTGTCTTTGCCATATTGGCTGATGAAGCCGACGGCGAGACGTCGGAAGCCATCGAAGTCTCCGTTGCGCAGGGAATCGCTGAGCGCGAGCACTTGCAAGCCGCCGGTCATCCGCTGCACTTCGGAATCGAGCACGAGACGCATGCTCCGTACCGTCTCGAGCACCCGGCGTGTCGCGTCGCTGCGGTCCTGGCGATAGTTGAAATAGGCAATACCGACCGCGAAGACGATCAAGGGCAACATCGTCCCCATGACGAGGAGAGCGAGCCGGACCGGCAGAGTGAGCTTTGACAACGCGGGCGTCCCGGTACCAGCGCTTCAGCGCCGGATTATGGTTTTGTCTGACCATACGGGCAGGATTTGCGGGGCGCCATGACTTTCGCATCCGGCGAGCAGAGCGGAACAGGAGTTTTGCGACGCTGTCGCGAATGGTGCCATCTCAGCTCATGCTGATTGCGGTGAGCAGCAGGCACAGAGCATAAATGGCCGCCAAGCTCAGCCCGGCGATCCGGGCCTCGCGATGCGGTGACATGCGATCGACTCCGAGAAGATGACCGCTCCGTCAACATCTCGCCGAAGGGGTCGTTCCGGCCAATAGGAACAAATTGCTAGTTTTTCCCGTTCCTGAATTGGCCGGGTGCCAAATGCCCGGCGATTGGAGGAGGAACCAGATGAAGCTGAAGATGATGACAGCAGCGCTGATGATTACTGCATTCTCTCTGCCGGCGTTCGCGGCCGACGAGTTCTACGTCGTGCAGGACGTCAAGACCAAGAAATGCACGGTCGTCGACAAGAAGCCGACGGACTCGTCCATGACGGTCGTCAGTCCTTCGGGCACGATCTACAAGTCGCGCACCGAGGCTGAGAGCAGCATGAAGACCGTCAAGGTCTGCACGTCGAACTGAGGAGAATAGCGAATGCCAGTCCTTATTTTGTGGGCCGTCCCGGCCGTGCTGGTGATTGGCGGCGGAATTTATCTGATCGGCCATTTTCACTAGATAAGATGAGCAACGGGCTCCGCGATCGCTCGCGAAGCCCGTTGCGACAAATTCTGGGACGTCAGAGATTGCTCTCGGTGATCGCGGCGTAGACCATGCTGCGCAGTTCGCGGCGGAGCGGATAGGCGCTCGATGGCAGCACCTGCGTCATGAAGATCGCGATCAGCTCTTCAGCCGGATCGATCCAGAACGAGGTGGTTGCGGCCCCGCCCCAATTGTATTCGCCGGGGCTGCCGGCGATCAGCGTCTCGGCGGGGCGCATGGTCACCGCAAAGCCGAGGCCGAAGCCGATGCCATTATAGGTGGCTTCCGAGAACAGCGAGCGGGACACCTCCGGTAGAGCGCGACCGCCCGGAATGTGATTGGTCGTCATCAGCGCCAGCGTCTTCGGCCCGATCAGCCTCACCCCGCCAAGCTCGCCGCCGTTGAGCAGCGCGCGGCAGAAGGTCAGATAGTCGGCAACCGTCGAGCACAGTCCGCCGCCGCCGGAGATGAAGGAGGGCGGGGACAGAAACGAACTCGTCGCCGGATCGTCCTGGAGCGTGATGCCCTCGCGGCGTTGGCCGGCGTGGAAGGTCATGCCGCCGCCAGGGTCTGCCGAGTAGCACGCAGCGAAGCGATGTGCCTTGGAGGCCGGCACGTGGAAATCGGTGTCGGTCATGCCAAGCGGATCCAGGATTCGTGCTTTCAGAAACTGCTCGAACGGCATGCCCGAAATCTTGCCGACGAGATAACCGATCACGTCGGTCGCCACGGAGTAATTCCAGGCCTCGCCCGGCGAGAATTCCAGCGGGATCTTTGCAAGGCCCTCGATCATACCCTGGAGCGTGCCCGACTTCTCGACCTCGCCGATCTTCTCGGCGCGATAGGCCGCATCGACATTGGAGCGCTGCTGGAAGCCGTAAGTCAGGCCGGACGTGTGGCGCAGCAGGTCGACGATCAGCATCGGCCGGGATGGCGGCCGGGTCAGGAAGGACGGCGAGGTGCCGGCGACGAACACGCCGAGGTTCTTCCATTCCGGAATGTACTTTGCGACCGGCTCGTCAATCGCGACCAGCCCTTCCTCGACCAGCATCATGAAGGCGACGCTGGTGAGCGGTTTGGTCATGGAATAGATGCGATAGATGGTATCGTCCCTGACCGGTACCTTGCGCTCGACGTCGGCGAAGCCCTGCACCGAGCTGTGGGCGATCTTGCCGCGGCGGTAGACGAGCAAGTGCGTGCCCGGGAAACGGCCGGCATCGATGTACCTGGCCCTCAGATGGGCATCGACGCGGTCGAGCGCGGCCTTGGACATACCGACGGATTCGGGCGAGGCGGGGGTGGGGGCGAGCATCAGTTCCTCCGGGCAGTTTTGTCCGACGTTGATAGCCGAAATGGCGTCCCTCTTCCAAGCGGGTCGCGCTTAACGCTGGCCCGCCCGATGGTGTAGGCTCCGGCTTGGAACGCCGCCAAGGAACCTCAACGGGCCAACGAGAAAAACCAAGGGCAACGCAACATGACCCAGTTCAACGAGACCGAGCTTACCGAAGCCGTCGTCAAAAGCTTCGACAACACCCCCGACCCGCGCGCGAAATTCCTGCTCCAGGAATTGGTGAAGTCGCTGCACGATTATGTGAGCAAGACCGGTCTCACTTTCGAGGAGTGGGAATACGCCATCGATTTCCTGACCCGTACCGGCCAGAAATGCACCGATACCCGCCAGGAGTTCATCCTGCTTTCCGACGTGCTCGGCGTCTCCATGCTGGTCGACGCGGTCAATCACAGGGATCGCGACGGCGCCACCGAGACCACGGTGCTCGGCCCGTTCTATGTCGGCGAGCACAAGGTGACCGCCCACGGCACCGACATCTCGCCGAACAATCTCACCGGTGAGCGGATGTTCGTGCAGAGCCGCGTCACCGATCTCAAGGGCAAGCCGCTCCCCAATGTCCCTGTTGACGTCTGGCATGCCGACGATGACGGCTTCTACGATTCCCAGAAGGCGAACTATGATGAAGTCGGCGCCTCGGCGCGGGCGCGCTTCATCACCGACGCCGACGGCCGCTTCTTCTTCCGCACCATTCTGCCGTGCAGCTATCCGATCCCGACCGACGGCCCGGTCGGCGAGATGATCGTCCAGACCAGGCGCCATCCGATGCGTCCGGCGCATGTGCACTTCTTGGTCAACGCAAAAGGTTACGAGCCGCTGATCACCCACGTCTTCATGGATGGCGACAAATATCTGGATTCCGACGTGGTGTTCGGGGTCAAGGACGACCTCGTCGCCAAGGTCGAACCGCGCAATGACCCCACGATGCCCGACGGCACCAAGGCGAACGGGAAGTGGCATCTGATGACCTACGAATTCCACCTCAAGCCGGGCGGCGGCGTCGCGCCCAAGCCGCTGGGGACGAAGGCGGCAGAGCCGGCCTGACCGGGCCAGCCCTGCTAACGCGCGTGCAGCAGGGCAAGCAAGGCGACGACGGTGCAGGCCAGGAGCACCGTCGTCAATTTCCAGAACAGCAGCGGATTGCGCTCGATCAGGGGCGTGGTCCGCGTGGCGAAATAGGCCGGATTCGGAGTCCTGAGCTCGTAGGTGAATTCGAACAGGTCCTCGTGCCGCTTGTTGGGATCGGGATGCAGCGCCTTGCGCAGCGCGCCGTCGATCCAGATCGGGACGGCGCGGTCGTCGTGGCTGGCAGGACGATACCGGAGCTTCCACGCGTCCGATCGTCCCCTGATGCGGGCAATCTGGGCGCCGTAAGGCAGCTCTCCGGTGAGCATCTGGTAGCAAATGGTCGCCAGCGAGAACATGTCCGAGCGCGGCGAGCCGCCTTCGCCAAGGAAGTATTCCGGCGCGGTGTACTGCACCGTCCCGAGGATGTCAGCGTCTGTCGGATCGGGTGACGCCTCGGCCACGCCGGCGACCTTGACCGCGCCAAAGTCGATGATCTTCACGGTGCCGGTCTTGTCGATCAGGACGTTGTCGGGTCTGAGATCCTGGTGCAGCATCTCCATGCGATGGAAGGCGCGTAGGCCTGACGCGATCTGGTCCACGATGCCGCGCACCGTCTCGAGGTCGGGACGCGGATTGTCCAGCATCCATTGCCGCAGCGTCTGTCCTTCAATGAACTCGGTCGCGACGTAGAGATAGTTGCGCCGCTTGGAGCGCGAGCGCGGCTTCAGGACGTGCGGACTGTCGATCCGCCGCGCGATCCACTCCTCCATCAGGAAGCGCTTCAAATAAGCGGGATCGTCGCGGAGATCGATCGAGGGGATCTTCAGCGCGACCATCTCGTCGATCTCGCTGTCGACCGCCAGATAGATATGGCTGCGGCTGGAGGCATGCACTTCGCGCACGATGCGGTACCCGTCGAACAGCGCCCTCGGCTCCGGCAATTGCGGCAGCGGCAGCTCGGCAGTGCCGCCAAAAATGTCCGATGAGCCGGTCTGCGGCACCTGGTCGATGCGCAGGATCTGCACGGTGATGTTGTCGTCGCTGCCGCGCCGATAGGCCTCCTCGACGATGCTCCTCGCCGCGGCGTCGAGATCGCCGGCACACGCATCGAGCGTGCCCGTGACGAAGCGATGATCGACGAACTCGTAAGCGCCATCGGTGGCCAGCACGAAGATGTCGCCCTTTTCGATCTGAAGAGCCTGGTAGTCGATTTCGATCTGCGGGTTGATCCCGAGCGCCCGGCCGAGATAGGTCTGCTCCGACGAGACGATGATGCGATGATCATCGGTGAGC
Organism: Bradyrhizobium sp. Ghvi; assembly: GCF_900115265.1. GTDB lineage: Bacteria > Pseudomonadota > Alphaproteobacteria > Rhizobiales > Xanthobacteraceae > Bradyrhizobium. The sequence goes on from NZ_FOVU01000005.1 coordinate 357,349, forward strand.
TGTTCGAGGGCCTTGCCGGCAACGCGGTAGATCCGGCAGTCGCCAACGTGAAAGATGTGGGCCATGGTCGATTTGACGACCATCGCGGTGAAGGTACAGACGTAACCCTTGTCGCGATCGTAGGCGTACTGGCTGCGTCGCGTTTCGGCGTGCAGCCATGAATTGGTGGCCTCAAGCACACGCCGCGCCGAAGTCTTCACGGTCCAGGATTCGGAGGTGCAGTAATAGTCGGTCAGGAAGCTCTTGACCGCCGACTCGCTCGCCTCCTGGCTCACCGCGCTGCTCGAGATGCCATCGGCCAGGACGACGGCGATCCCCTTCAGGCTCAACAGCGGCTCCGTCGGAATCAGCGCGCCGTGAAAGTCCTGGTTGACCGGCTTGCGCCCCTGGTCGGAGTGCTGCCCGATCGAGATTTGCAAGCCCCGACCCATCCTCGCCACCAACAGAAAGGGAGCCCTACCTTATCAGGCAAAGCTCCCTTGTTGCTCAAACCAATTCGATCAGGCCGCTGCGCGGCTCGACGGGTTGGCTGCCGGCTGGCGCTTCGGCTTGGTCAACACGTGCGTCGCGTAGAGCGTGAGGCCGGTGAAGGCGAGGCCGCCGACCAAGTTGCCCAGCACGGTCGGGATCTCGTTCCAGATGAAATAGTCGAGGATCGAAAACCTGGCGTGGAGCATCAGGCCCGACGGGAACAGGAACATGTTCACGACCGAATGCTCGAACACCATGTAGAAGAACACCAGGATCGGCATCCACATCGCGATCACCTTGCCGGGCACGGTGGTGGAGATCATGGCGCCGACGACGCCGGTCGAGACCATCCAGTTGCACAGCATGCCCCGGATGAACAGCGTCGCCATGCCGGCGGCGCCATGCGCCGCATAGCCGAGCGTGCGGCCCTCGCCGATATTGCCGATCGCGGCCCCGACCTTGTCCGGGTCCTGGGTGAAGCCGAAGGTCGTGACGAACGCCATCATGAAGGCGACCGTGAGCGCGCCGCCAAAATTGCCGATGAAGACAAGACCCCAGTTGCGCAGCACGCCGCCAATCGTGACGCCCGGGCGCTTGTCGATCAGCGCAAGCGGCGATAGCACGAAGACGCCGGTGAGCAGGTCGAAGCCCAGCAGATAGAGCATGGAGAAGCCGACCGGAAACAGCAGCGCGCCGATGATCGGCTGGCCGGTGTTGACGTTGATGGTGACGGCGAACCAGGCCGCGAGTGCCAGGATGGCGCCGGCCATGTAGGCGCGGATGACCGTATCCCGGGTGGACATGAAGATCTTGGATTCGCCGGCGTCCACCATCTTGGTGACGAATTCCGAGGGTGCGAGATACGACATCAACAGCTCCTTTGCTCATCTGCGCGATCGATCAGGCACGTGCCGGATCGACGCCTCTGCCAGGCAGTGAGCTGCGCGCCCTTGCGAGCGGGACGCGGATCGAAGTGGGGCACCGACATGGGCAAGGGGATAGCGTCACGATGACCGCGGCTTGGCGGACCAGCGAACAGGCTTCCCAGTGGCCTTCGGTGGCTTGATGCTCCGGCTCACTGTCAGTCATCGTTGACTAGGCAGGATGGAAGCAATCGATGTGCCAAGGGATCGGGGGATGTCGCGCATCTACCAGAAGCCGAATTTGCCGGCGCCGGAAGCGGATAGCCCCGCGGGGACCATCGCATTTGTTCTCTCTCCGCGGCGAGTTGACGCGAAAACGGGCTCCTGCCCAAGGCTTGTGCGACGCACAATCAACGGGCGAATCGGCATTCAAGAAATAAGCGACCAGCAAACTTTTGATGCAATTATAGGCGTGACCATTTTTTAATCAAATCGTACAAGCGACTGGTAATATTGATGTTTCTTGGGAATTCCAATTTGGCATGCGGCTTGAATTAGAGGTTTCGACGCCATCGACGCCGTCACCGAGCAATCATTCAAATCGTGACACCGCCGAAAACGGGGGGCTTCCCCGAGCGTGCAACTTTACGCCTCCGCGTGAGGCGGTGTCCCGCTTCCTAGCGAAAGGGACTATTTCCAATGAAGGAAGGCAATCCGACGTGGATTTCTGACTGGCGCCCCGAAGATGAGGCGTTCTGGAATGCGGGCGGCAAGGTCGTCGCCCGGCGTAACCTGATCTGGTCGATCGTCGCCGAGCATATCGGCTTTTCCGTCTGGCTGATTTGGAGCATCGTCGCGACCAAGCTGCCGCAGGCGGGCTTCCACTACTCGACCGACGAGCTGTTCCAGCTCGTGGCGGTGCCGGGACTGATCGGCGCCCTGATGCGCTTTCCCTACACCTTCGCCGTAACAACCTTCGGCGGCCGCAACTGGACCATTTTTAGCGCAGCCGTTCTGTTCATCCCGACGCTGTCTCTCGCCTATTTCGTGAGCCAGCCCGACACGCCGTTCTGGCTGATGCTGCTGATCGCTTCGTCCGCCGGTCTCGGTGGCGGCAATTTCGCGTCCAGCATGACCAACATCTCCTTCTTCTTCCCTGACCGGATGAAGGGCTGGGCGCTCGGTCTCAACGCTGCCGGCGGCAACATCGGCGTCTCCAGCGTGCAGCTGCTGACGCCGATCCTGATGACGCTCGCCGTCATCAACCTGTTCCAGGCAGCGCCGGTCGGCGGCGTCTATCTCCAGAACGCCGGTCTGATGTGGGTGTTGCCGATCGCGATCGCGGTGTTCGGTGCCGTGTTCTTCATGAACAACCTGACCTCGGCGAAGTCGTCGATCAAGAACCAGCTCGCCATCGTCAAGCGCAAGCACACCTGGATCATGGCCTTCATCTACATCGGAACGTTCGGCTCCTTCATCGGCTACTCCGCCGCGTTTCCGCTGCTGATCAAGACCCAGTTTCCGACGGTGACGATCTCGATCGCATTCCTCGGTCCGCTGGTCGGCTCGCTGTCGCGTCCGTTCGGTGGCTGGCTCGCCGACAAGCTCGGCGGGTCCATCATCACCTTCTGGAATTTCATCGCGATGGCGGCGGCGACGATCGGCGTGCTCTACTTCGTCGGGCAGAAGGATTTCATCGGCTTCCTGTCGATGTTCCTGATCCTGTTCTTGACGACGGGCATCGGCAACGGATCGACCTACCGCATGATCCCCTCGATCTTCCGCGAAGAAAACCTGTTCAAGGTGCGCGGCAAGGGCGAGGCGGCACGCGTGCTGGCGCTGAAAACGGCGAGCATCGAGAGCGGTGCAGCTGTCGGCTTCATCGGCGCGATTGGTGCGGTCGGCGGCTATTTGATCCCGAGCAGCTTCGGCAAGTCGATCGCGCTGACCGGCGGTCCGCAGCTCGCGTTGGCCATCTTCCTCGCGTTCTACGCCGTCTGTCTCGCCATGACCTGGTGGTTCTACCTGCGTCGCAGCCCGCAGGGTGAAGGCGCGCCAAGCCTCGCCGAGGCGCGCGTCTGACATCTGGCACGAAAATCACCTCTTCCCGTACGCGGGGAGAGGTTCGCTCTGATGACGTTTGACCCATGAACTTTTTCCGCAACGGCGCGGACGAAGACAGACCGAAACAGACAGGACAACATCATGACTCCTCAGCAGATCGCCCTCGTGCAGCAGAGCTTTTCCAAGGTCGCACCGATTTCAGAGGCAGCCTCCCAGCTGTTCTACGACCGCTTGTTCGAGGTCGCCCCGTCCGTGCGCGCGATGTTTCCGCAGGACATGACCGAGCAGCGCAAGAAGCTGATGGGCATGCTCGCCGCCGTGGTCAGCGGCCTGTCGAATCTCGAAACGATTCTTCCCGCGGCCTCCGCGCTGGCCAAACGTCACGTCGCTTACGGCGCCAAGGCCGAGCACTATCCCGTGGTCGGCGCGACCTTGCTCTGGACCCTGGAGAAGGGCCTTGGCGAGGCCTGGACGCCCGAGCTCGCCACCGCCTGGACCGACGCCTATGGCGTGCTATCCGGCTACATGATTTCCGAGGCCTACGGCCCACAGGCGCAGGCCGCCGAATAGGAGATGTCTCGTGAGTGAGCCCCTCGTCATCGTCGGTAACGGTATGGCGGCAGCGCGTCTGGTCGATGAACTCGCCAAGACCGCACTCGGCCGCTACGCGGTTGCCGTTATCGGCGATGAACCTCGGCTCGCTTACAACAGAGTGCTGCTCTCCTCCGTGCTGGCCGGCGAGACCGGCTCGCACGAGATCGAACTGCGACCGGCGGACTGGTGGCGCCATCGCGGGGTCACCGTTCGCTACGGCTATCGCGTCACCGAGATCGACACCGGCCGCCGCGAGCTCAAGATCGAGGGCGAGGAGAGCGTTGAATACTCCAAGCTCGTGCTCGCCACAGGATCGACGCCGTTGCGGCTCAACGTGCCGGGCGCTGATCTCTCCGGCGTGCACACCTTCCGTGACAGCCGCGACGTCGATTTGCTGCTGACGCTCGCAGCCGCCAGGAAGCGCGTCGTCGTGGTCGGCGGCGGCCTGCTCGGCCTCGAGGCGGCCTATGGCCTGGCCAAGGCCGGCGCGCCGGTGACACTGCTGCATCTGATGGACCGGCTGATGGAGCGCCAGCTCGATCTGCCGGCCGCCGAGCTGCTCAAGACGCTGGTGGAGCGCAAGGGCATCCGAATCCTGCTCAACGCTTCGACTGCGCGGATTCACGGCGAGGGCCATGTCGAAGCCGTCGAGCTCGCCGACGGCAGCTGCATCGAAGCCGATGCGGTGATCTTCGCCGCCGGCATCAAACCCAACGTGGCGCTCGCCAAGGACGCCGGCATCGCCGTCAACCGCGGCATCGTCGTCAACGACGTGATGCAGACGGCGTTGCCCGATATCTTCGCGCTCGGCGAATGTGCCGAGCATCGCGGCACTTGCTATGGCCTGGTCGAACCCGCCTATGAGCAGGCGCGTGTGCTGGCGCGGCATCTTGCCGGCCGTTCCGCGGCGTATCAGGGCAGCATCGTCTCGACCAATCTGAAGGTGTCCGGCGTCAGCGTGTTCTCCGCCGGCGACTTCACGGGCGGCGACGGCAGCGAGAGCCTCGTTCTCACCGATCGCAGGCGCGGCACCTACAAGAAGCTCGTCATTGCCGACGGCCGGCTCACCGGGGCCGTGTTGATCGGCGATACTGTCGATGCGCTCTGGTATCTCGAGCTGATCCGCAATCGCGAGAAGGTCGCTGCGATCCGCACCGACATGATGTTCGGCCGCGCGCTGGCGCTTCCGTCCAGGGCGGCTTGATAAGGCAGTTTGAAATGACGGCAATCGATCCGACGCTCCGCGCTATCAGAACGACGTGTCCCTATTGCGGCGTCGGCTGCGGCGTGCTGGCGACGCCCGACGGCATGGGCGGGGCGGCGATCGCGGGCGACCCCGACCATCCCGCCAATTTTGGCCGGCTCTGCTCCAAGGGCTCCGCGCTCGGGGAAACCGTCGGGCTGGAAAATCGTCTGCTCTATCCGATGATCCGCTGCAAGGGCGTGCTGGAACGCGTCGCCTGGAGCGATGCGCTCGACCATGTCGCTCACCGCATGCAGCACATCGTGGCGCGCGACGGCGCCGACGCGGTCGCGTTCTATCTCTCCGGCCAGCTCCTGACCGAGGATTACTACGTTGCCAACAAGCTCATGAAGGGCTTTGTCGGCACCGCTAACGTCGATACCAATTCGCGGCTGTGCATGTCGTCCTCGGTCGCCGGCCATCGCCGCGCCTTCGGCGCCGATACCGTGCCCGGCTGCTATGAGGATCTCGACCAGGCCGATCTGCTCGTCTTCGTCGGCTCGAACGCCGCCTGGTGCCATCCGGTGCTGTTCCAGCGCATGCTGAAGAACCGTAGGGAGCGCGGCGCGCGCATGATCGTGATCGATCCGCGCCGCACCGACACCGCTGATGACGTCGAGCTGTTTCTCGGCCTCAAGGCCGGCACCGACACCGCGCTGTTCTCCGGCCTGTTCGTCCATCTCGCCGACAACGGCGCGCTCGACCGGGACTACATCGCGCAAAACACCTCAGGCTTCGATGATGCGCTGGCGCGCGCACGCAACATCGCCGGCAGCATCACCGCGACCGCGCTGGCCACGGGCCTGTCCGAGCAGGACGTCGCCACCTTCTTCAAGATCTTCCGTGACACCGAGAAGGTCGTCACGCTCTATTCGCAAGGGGTCAACCAGTCGGCGCAGGGCACCGACAAGGTCAACGCGATCCTGAACTGCCATCTCGCCACGGGGCGCATCGGCAAGCCAGGGGCTTCGCCGTTCTCGCTGACCGGCCAGCCCAACGCGATGGGCGGCCGCGAGGTCGGGGGGCTCGCCAACATGCTCGCTGCCCATATGGGCTTTACACCGCCCGACATTGATCGCGTGCGTCGGTTCTGGAAGGCGCCGCGCATTGCCACCCATGAAGGGTTGAAGGCCGTGCAGCTGTTCGAGGCGATCAACCGCGGCGAGATCAAGGCGCTGTGGGTAATGGGTACCAACCCCGCGGTCTCGCTGCCCGACGCGGACATGGTCCGCGATGCCATGAAGAAGCTCGAGCTGTTCGTGGTCTCCGAGAACGTGCTCTCCAACGATACAGTCGAGGCCGGCCCGCACGTGCTGCTGCCCGCGCTCGCCTGGGGCGAAAAGTCCGGCACCGTGACCAACTCCGAGCGCCGCATCTCGCGCCAGCGCTCGTTCTTGCCGGCACCAGGCGAGGCACGGCCGGACTGGTGGATCCTCAGCGAGACTGCCAAGCGTCTCGGCTTCGGCGATAGCTTCAACTACAAATCCGCCGCCGAGATCTTCCGCGAGCATGCTGCGCTCTCGGCGTTCGAGAACGGCGGCAGCCGCGACTTCGACATCGGCGCGCTGACTTCGCTGTCCGACGACGCCTTCGATGCGCTGAAGCCGATACAATGGCCGGCGCGCGAAGGCGAGGCGCCTGGCGAGCGCTTCTTTGCCGAGGGCGGCTTCTACACCAATGACGGCAAGGGCCGCTTCGTCGCGCCGGAGGTGCCGGCGCTGCGCAGCGAGACCGGCGCTTCGCGTCCGCTGCGGTTGAACACGGGGCGCATCCGCGACCAGTGGCACACCATGACGCGTACGGGCTTGAGCCAGCGGCTGGGTGCGCATCTGCCGGAACCCTTTGTCGAGATCCACCCTGACGACGCCAGCAAATACGGCATCGTTCATGACGGCTATGCCCGCGTCACCACCGATTACGGCCAGTGTGTCCTGAAGGTCGTCGTGAGCGAAGGCCAGCAGCGCGGCGCGCTGTTCGTGCCGATCCACTGGAGCGCGATGAACAGCTCGCACGGCCGCGTCGGCGCGCTGGTGCAGTCCTTCACCGATCCGTTCTCGGGCCAGCCGGAGTCGAAGGCAACGCCGGCCGCGATCGCTTCTTACGAATTCGTCTTCCGCGGTTTTGCGCTGTCCCGCAAACAGCTCGACCTGCCGCAAAACCTGTTGTGGACCCGCGTTACGGTCACTGGCGGTTTCGGCTATCTCTTCGCCGACAATGCGGATCTGTCGCGCTGGCCGGCGTGGCTCGATGGTGTCGCCGGCGAGGACGTCGCCGACTATCGCGATTTCGGCGGCGGCGTCTATCGCGCGGCCTCGTTTTCGGGCGATCGTATCGAGACCTGCCTGTTCGTCGGCCCCGGACATGATGCCGGCGACTGGGAGGTGGTGAAGAGCCTGTTCGCGGCCGACCACGTCACCGACGATCAGCGCCGCATGTTGTTGTCAGGTAAGTCCAGCGAGGATGCCGCCTCGACCGGCCCGATCGTCTGCGCCTGCTTCGGCGTCGGTCGCGGCACCATCTGCGATACTATCGCGGGCGGTGCGCGCAGCGCCGCCGAGATCGGCGCAAAGCTCAAGGCCGGCACCAATTGCGGCTCCTGCATCCCCGAGCTGAAGCGGCTGATCGCGACGACGGACGTGCCCGCGAAGCAGGCCAAGGTCGCAAACGCGGCGGGGTAGGCCGACATTCTCCCGCTGCGCCGCATCCTCCGCTGTCATCGCCCGGCTTGCCGCCTTCGCTGAAGCTTCGGCGGGCCGAGCACCCCCGTGGGCCTTGGCGAAGCCTTGGCGTAGCCGGGTCGCGGGGAATGACAGTGAGGGCGAAGTGCCATGCGTCCGCCCCAATCGACCTGTCCGCGACAGTGTCCTATGCTGCCGCGCGCTCCCCCTCAATAATCACAACAAATATAATGTACCTGGAAACGCCACCGCGCCTGATCGAAACCACGATCTTCTCAGCCATGCCCGACACTTTCCGCCGCAAGGGCGTGCGGACGGATTGGGCCGACGCCAACCGGCCGGGTGTGCCGACCGACAGCTTTGTTGAAGGGCCGTCATTCGACAAGGACGGTAATCTCTACATCGTCGACATTCCCTTCGGCCGGATCTTTCGTATCGCGCCCGGTGGTGCGTGGTCGCTCGTGATCGAATACGAGGGCTGGCCGAACGGGCTGAAGATTGCAGCCGACGGCCGCATTCTGGTCGCCGACTATATGCATGGCATCATGGAGCTCGACGCCAAGGCCGGCCGCATCAAGCCGATCCTGACGTCGCGCAATTCGGAATCGTTTCGAGGCTGCAATGATCTGCATCTCGGCTCCAACGGCGACATCTTCTTTACCGACCAGGGCCAGACCGGCCTGCACGATCCGAGCGGGCGCGTCTACCGGCTGACGCCGAACGGCCGGCTCGAATGCCTGATCAGTACCGGCGTCAGCCCGAATGGCCTGGTGCTCGATCCGACCGAGACTGTGCTGTTTGTTGCCATGACGCGCGACAATGCAGTGTGGCGGCTGCCGTTCATGCGAGACGGCACGGTGTCCAAGGTCGGCCGGTTCTGTTCGCTGTTCGGCACTTCGGGTCCCGATGGCCTGACGATGGATATGAAGGGCCGTCTGTTCGTCGGCCATGCCTCGCTCGGCCACGTCTTCGTGTTCGCGCCAAACGGGGAATTGATTGCGCGGATCAAGTCCTGCGCCGGGCCGAACTGCACCAATGTCGCCATCGGTGGCGCGAACAGAGATCGGCTCTATATCACGGAATCGGCGACCGGCAGTATCCTGGTCGCCGATATCAGCGGATTGAACTCTTGAGCTCGATGGCGGTTTGCCTGACTTGAATGAGCTGCATTGGAGACAAGCATGAACAGGCATCCCTTCGGCAAGACCGGCGCCAACGTCTCCGTGATCGGGCAGGGCACCTGGTATCTCGACCACGGTGATCGCAAGCGCGCGATCGCCGCGCTTCAGCGCGGGCTCGATCTCGGCATGACCCATATCGACACCGCCGAGATGTATGGCGATGCCGAGCTCGTCATTGCCGATGCCATCGCGGGGCGCCGCGACAAGGCGTTCCTCGTCTCGAAAGTACTGCCGAGCAATGCCTCGCGCCGCGGCACCATCACGGCCTGCGAGCGTTCGCTGAAGCGGCTGAAGACAGATCGGTTGGATTGCTATCTGCTGCACTGGCGTGGGGCGTATGCGCTCGAGGACACCGTGGCTGCCTTCGAGGAGCTGGTGACATCAGGCAAGATCAAGTCGTGGGGAGTCTCGAATTTCGACGCCGACGATCTCGACGAAATTCTCGCGGTTTCAGGCGAGGGCAAGATCGCCTGCAATCAGGTGCTCTATCATCTCAGGGAACGCGCGATCGAGCATGCGGTGATCCCGTGGTGCGAGCGGCATGGCGTTTCGGTCGTCGCCTATTCGCCGTTCGGGCACGATGATTTTCCCGACGAGCGCAGCAAAGGTGGCTCCGTACTGGCGCGCATCGCACAGGCGCGTCGCGCGACGCCGCGTCAGGTCGCGCTGAGCTTCCTCACCCGTGCGACTACGGTGTTCGCGATCCCGAAGGCGTCGTCCGCGGAACATGCCGGCGAAAATGCGGCCGCCGGTGATCTCGCGCTGACGAAAGAAGAGATTTCGGCGCTGGATGCGGCGTTTCCGCGCGGTCCGAAGCCGCGCAGCCTGCCCATGCTGTAATGCACAAAGCCCATTATTAATGGAGTATTGACGCGCGCGGATGTGAGCGCATATCGGCATCCTGTTTTCGGAAGTTGTGAACGCGGCACATTTGGCGTTTTTTACTGACGTTCTCGATTCGCATTTTGCCGGGTTCCCACAGTGACACCGCCGCCCGCCGCAGCCGCAAGGCTCGACAGTATTCCCATGCCCGTGTCGGAGAAGAAGCAGGAGGCTCGCCGTGCGCCTGCGCGCGTCGATCATCCCTTCAAGGGCATTGCATTGGTGTTGCTGTCGACGGTGTTTCTCGGCACCTCCGATGTCACCGCGAAATATCTTTCCGCCAGCCTGCCCTCGATCGAGATCACCTGGATCCGCTTCGTCACCTTCGCGCTGATGTTCACGCCGGTGATGCTGCCGGGCTCGCCTCTGCAGGCGATGCGCACCGGGCGTCTTGGCCTGCAGTTAATGCGCGGCGCGGCCCTGCTCGGCTCCTCCTTGTTCTTCATCACCGGCCTGCGGTTCCTTCCCATCGCGGAGGCGTCCGCCACCGGTTTCGTCTCGCCGCTGTTCGTCACCGCGCTGTCGATCATCTTCCTGAGCGAGAAGGTCGGCATGCGTCGCTGGATCGCGACCGCGATAGGTCTCTTCGGCGTGCTGATCATCCTGCGGCCGGGCTCGAGTGCATTTCACGTCGCCGCGTTCTTCCCGATCGTTTCGGCGTTCTGCTGGGCCGCGGCGCTGATCCTGACGCGCATGATGAGCGGTCGCGAAGCCGTGCTCACCACCATGGCCTATTCCGCGCTGACAGGTGTGGCCATTCTCTCTCTGATGGTGCCGTTCGTCTGGGTTACGCCGAGCTGGACCGCGATCGGGCTTGGCATCGTGATCGGGGTAGCCTCCACCGTCGGCCAGTGGATCATCGTGCTGGCGTATCGCTACGGGGATGCCTCGGTCCTGGCGCCGTTCTCCTACACGCAGCTGCTGTGGGTCAGCATCCTGGGCTTCTTCCTGTTCGGCGAGGTGCCTGACGTCTGGACCGTCACGGGCGCAGCTTTCATCGTCGCCAGCGGCCTCTACATCGCCCATCGCGAGCGCGTTCGCCGGGCCCAGCTCTTGGCCCTGGAAGAGCGTTCCCCGAACCCCTGACGCAAGTCTGCCGTCCCGCTTCGTGCTATCAACGCTCCAAAGGATCGGAGGAGCCGGATGCGCGCTGCGATTTTGAGGAACGGTGACATCGTCGTTGGCCAGATGGCCGAGCCGAAGCCCGGCCCCGGCCAGGTGCTGGTCAAGACGCTCGCCTGCGGCATCTGCGGCTCCGACCTGCACGCGCGTCAGCATGCGCCGCGAATGGTGGAGATGGCGAAGAAGACCGGGCGAACGCCGATGGATCTGTCGCGCGACGTCGTCTTCGGCCACGAGTTCTGCTGCGAGATCGTCGACTACGGCCCCGGAACGACGCGCAAGCTCAAGCCGGGCACGCATGTGTGCTCGCTGCCCGCGCTGCTGACGCCTGATGGCATCAAGGGTATCGGCTATTCCAACGAGTTCGTCGGCGGCTATGCCGAGCAGATGCTGCTCAGCGAGCCGCTGCTGCTGGAAGTGCCTGATGGCCTCGCGCCGGAACATGCCGCGCTGACCGAGCCATTGGCCGTCGGCGTTCACGCGGTGGCGAAGGCCAATATCCGCGGCGGCGAGGTGCCCCTCGTCATCGGCTGCGGCCCGGTCGGGCTCGCGGTGATCGCCGCGCTCAAGATCAAAGGCCTGCATCCGATCGTCGCCGCCGACTATTCTCCAGCGCGCCGCGCGCTCGCGGCAAAGCTCGGCGCCGATATCGTCGTCGATCCCAGGATATCGCAGCCCTACGCGACCTGGGCCGAGCACGCGCAGATGTCGGAGGCGGAGAAGGCGGCACGGCCGCCGTTCCAGGCCATGCTGCCGGCGCTGAAGCCCGCGATCATCTTCGAGTGTGTCGGCGTTGCTGGCCTGCTGCAACAGGTGTTCGAAGGGGCTCCGCGCGATGCCAGGATCGTCGTGGTCGGCGTCTGCATGGAGAGCGACAGGAACGAGCCCATGCTCGGCATCATGAAGGAGCTCAACATCCAGTACGTGCTCGGCTACACGCCGGAGGAGTTCGCGGCCTCGCTGCGCCTGATCGCCGAAGGGCAGGTGGATGCGGCAGCGATGGTGACGGCGGAAGTCGGTCTCGACGGTGTCGCAAAGGCGTTCGCCGATCTCGCCAACCCTGAATCCCAGACCAAGATCATGGTGCAGCCGTGGCGATGACGGTGTTGCCGCAACGGCGGTGCACTCCTCCCCCGCTTGATTGCGGGGGAGGGCTGGGGAGAGGGTGTCTCTGCATCGGGACAATCCCCTAGAGGAAAGAACCCTCACCCGGCGCTACGCGCCGACCTCTCCCGCAAGCGGGAGAGGTGACCACAACCATCACACCGGCAGTGCGATCGAATACTTCACCTGGCTGAGCGCAAAGCTCGACTCGATCGATGCGATGCCGTCGAGCCGGGTCAGCTTGGTCTTGAGGAAGGTCTCATAGGAGGCGAGATCGGCGGCGACGACGCGCAGGAGATAGTCGCGGTTGCCGGTCATCAGATAGCACTCCAGCACCTCGTCCCATTTCGAGATCGCGCGGGCAAAGCGGTTGAGATCCTCCTCCTTCTGTCGCGCCAGCTTGATGGAGATGAAGACGCTGACATGCAGGCCCAGCGCCTTCTGGTCGACGGTGGCGATATAGCGCGAGATGACGCCGCGCTCCTCCAGCAGCTTGACCCGGCGATGGCAGGGCGAGACCGACAGCCCCACCTTGTCGGCGAGTTCCTGCATGGTCAGGCGGCTGTCGTTCTGGAGATAGCCGAGGATCTTGCGGTCGATGGCGTCGAGGTCAGACATTGGGATGGAACCTATGTTTTAGCGGTCATCTTGGTAAAGTATCCCAATAAATGGCGGTATAGCGCGAAAAATTGAGAATTTTGGCGTCCCCGCCCGGCGTATGATCCGCCTTATTTCCCGGAGCATCGCCATGCCCGTCGATTCCGCACGTCTCGAAACCCTGATCGCCCTCAGCCGCAAGGCGTTGTGGCTGTCGTCATGGACCATTCACCACGCCAACCACATCCGCCCCAATGCGGACGGCCTGAAGGTCGGCGGCCACCAGGCCTCCTCGGCCTCGCTCGCGACCATCATGTCGGCCTTGTACTTCCACGTGCTGCGGCCCGAGGACCGTGTCGCGGTGAAACCGCACGCGAGCCCGGTGTTCCACGCCATCCAATATCTGTTCGGCCGCCAGAGCCGCGAGAAGCTCGAGAACTTTCGCGGCTTCAAGGGCGCGCAGTCCTATCCTTCGCGTACCAAGGACGTCGACGACGTCGATTTCTCCACCGGCTCGGTCGGCCTCGGCGTCGCGCAGACGCTGTTTGCCTCGCTGGTGCAGGACTACGTCAAGGCCCATGGCTGGATGAAGGATCGCCGCGACGGGCGGATGATCGCGCTCGTCGGTGATGCCGAGATGGACGAAGGCAACATCTTCGAGGCGCTCGCGGAAGGGTGGAAGCACGGCCTGCGCAACACCTGGTGGGTGGTCGACTACAACAGGCAGTCGCTCGACGCCGTCGTCCGCGAGGGGCTCTGGGAAAAGTTCGAGACCGTGTTCCGCAATTTCGGCTGGGACGTGGTCATCGTGAAATACGGCCGCCTGATGCGGGAAGCATTCGCGGAAGCAGGCGGCGAAGCGCTGAAGCGCTGGATCGACAATTGCCCGAACGCGCTCTATGCCGCGCTGTGCTTCCAGGGTGGCGCAGCCTTCCGCAAGCATTTGCATGACGAGATCGGCGATCAGGGTCCCATCACGAAGTTGATCGATAAGCGCAGCGACGAGGATCTGCTGGCGCTGATGTCGAACCTCGGCGGCCACGACATGGCGAGTATGCTGGAGGCGTTCGAGTCCATCGATCACGATCGTCCGGTCTGCTTCATCGCCTACACCATCAAAGGCGTCGGCCTGCCGTTCCAGGGCCACAAGGACAACCACGCCGGCCTGATGACGGTCTCGCAGATGGAGAAATATCGCGAGAGCCAGAACATCCGGCCCGGGCACGAATGGGACAAGTTCGAGGGTCTGACGCAAAGCGCTGCCGAGCTGGAGACCTTTCTCGCGCGCGTGCCGTTCAACAGGGATGGCCGCCGGCTGACCGCGCCTGTTGTCGAGGTGCCCCAGCAGCTCGCCTTCAAGCCGTCGCCGCAGATGTCCACGCAACAAGGCTTCGGCCTCGTCCTGAACGAGATCGCGCGCGGTGACAGCGAGCTGGCAAAGCGCATCGTCACGACCTCGCCCGACGTTACGGTTTCGACCAATCTCGGCCCCTGGGTGAACCGGCGAGGCCTGTTCGCGCGCGCGGAGAAGGCGGACTTATTCCGCAGCGAGAAAATTCCCTCGACATACAATTGGGACGCCTCGCCGAAGGGCCAGCATCTCGAGCTCGGCATTGCCGAGATGAATCTTTTCATCATGCTCTCGGCGCTCGGCCTGTCGCACCAGATCAACGGCGCGCGGCTGCTACCGGTCGGCACGCTCTACGATCCCTTCATCGAGCGCGGTCTCGATGCGCTCAACTATGCCTGCTACCAGGATGCGCGCTTCATGGTGGCGGCGACTCCATCGGGCATCACGCTGGCGCCCGAAGGCGGCGCGCACCAATCGATCGCAACACCCTTGATCGGCATGGCACAGGACGGGCTTGCCTCTTTCGAGCCGGCCTTTGTCGACGAGCTAGCCGTCATCATGGGCTGGGGCTTCGAGCACATGCAGCGCGATCCGGGTGAGGGCGGCTCGGTCTATCTGCGGCTCTCGACGCGCGCGATCGAGCAGGTACAGCGCATCATGACGCCCGAACTGCAGCAGGGCATCACAGATGGCGCCTATTGGCTGCGTAAGCCGGGCCCGAATGCCGAGGTCGTGATCGCCTATACCGGCGCGGTGGCGCCCGAGGCGATCGAGGCGACCGGCTTCATCGGCGAGAGCCGCCGCGACGTCGGCCTGCTCGCGATCACGTCGGCCGACCGCTTGCATGCCGGCTGGACCGCCGCGCGAAAGTTGCGCCGCGATCGGCGCGGCGTGCAGCACCTCAGCCACATCGAAAAGTTGCTGGCACCGCTGCCGCGCGACTGCGGCATCGTGACCGTGATCGACGGCCATCCCACCGCGCTTGGCTGGCTCGGCAGCGTCCGCGGCCATCGCGTCGAGGCGCTCGGCGTCGAGCAGTTCGGCCAGACCGGCACGATCGCTGACCTTTATCGCCACTATGGCATCGACGCGAATGCCATCATCGATGCGGCGGAAAGCCTCACCACCGGTGCGCCGGTGCTGCATCGGAAAATGGCGGTGTAGGGAGGTAACTAACGCATGGGCCCCGGCTCAGCAGCGCACCACTAAAGCAGTGCTGCGCTGCGTCCGGGGCACGAGACTCGCTACAATCTCATGTCCCGGACGCGCTGCAGCGTGAAACGCTCCTGCGCAGAGCCGGACCCACGCCGCTTGCCTCGCTCCAAATCGCGTTCCATATAACCTCCGTCCGCCGCAACGCTGGCCCCGCATATGGCGGGTTCAACCGGCGGTGCTTTCGTGCAAGGATGCCTGCCGAAACGCCCCCTCCAAGCCCGCAAGAAGAGGTTAACGATGGTCAATCGCATGCAATTCTACATCGACGGCGCCTGGGTCGACCCCGCCGTCAAGAAGTCCACTCCGGTCATCAATCCGGCGACGGAAGAGGCGATGTACGAGGTTGCGCTTGGCTCCAAGGCCGACGTGGACAAGGCGGTCGCCGCTGCCAAGCGCGCCTTTGCGACCTTTTCGCAGACCAGCCGCGAGGAGCGCGTTGCGCTGCTCTCGAAAATCATCGAAGTCTACAAGACCCGCCTCAAGGAGATCGGAGCCGCCGTCTCCGACGAGATGGGCGCGCCGCTGCCGATGGCGGAGAAGCTGCAGGCCGGCGCCGGCCTCGGCCATCTCATGACCACGCTGGACGTGCTCAAGAACTATCATTTCGAGGAGCCGGTCGGCACCGCCATGGTGCTGCGCGAGCCGATCGGGGTGGTCGGCATGATCACGCCCTGGAACTGGCCGCTCAACCAGATCGCCTGCAAGGTCGCGCCCGCGCTCGCCGCCGGCTGCACCATGATTTTGAAGCCGTCGGAGTTCACGCCGACCTCGGCTTTGATCTTCGCAGAAATCCTCCATGAGGCCGGCGTGCCGAAGGGCGTGTTCAATCTCGTCAACGGCCTCGGCCCCGAGGTTGGCGCCGCCATGAGCGAGCATCCTGATATCGACATGATCTCCTTCACCGGCTCGACCCGCGCCGGCATCGATGTGGCCAAGCGCGCTGCGCCGACCGTGAAGCGCGTCAGCCAGGAGCTCGGCGGCAAGTCGCCGAACGTCATCCTCGAAGGCGCCGACCTCACGAAGGCGGTGACCGGCGGCGTGATGCACATGTTCAACAACTCCGGCCAGTCCTGCAACGCGCCCTCGCGCATGATCGTGCCGCTGTCCAAGATGAAGGAAGTCGCCGCGATCGCGAAGGCCGTCGCCGACAAGACCAAGGCGGGTGACCCCCGCGCCGAAGGCACGACGATCGGCCCCGTGGTCAACCGCGGCCAGTGGGACAAGATCCAGGGTCTGATCAAGAAGGGCATCGACGAGGGCGCAACGCTCGTCGCCGGTGGCCCGGGCCTGCCCGAAGGCGTCAACAAGGGCTTCTATGTCCGTCCGACCATCTTCGCCGACGTCACCCCCGACATGACGATTGCGCGCGAAGAAATCTTCGGGCCGGTGCTGACCATCATCGGTGCCAAGGACGAAGCCGACGCCGTGAAGATCGCCAACGACACGCCGTACGGTCTTGCCGGCTACGTCTCCGGCGCGACGGTCGAGGACGCCAAGCGTGTCGGTCGCCAGATCCGCGCCGGCAACGTCAACCTCCAAGGCGTGCCGAATGACCGCACCGCGCCGTTCGGCGGCTACAAGCAGTCGGGCAACGGCCGCGAGTGGGGCAAGTTCGGTCTCGAGGACTTCCTCGAGGTGAAGGCCGTCGCGGGATTCAACGCGGCGTGAGATTTCGCGCGAGAACAAACATGACGCCGGAGCGGGCACCGCTCCGGCGTTTCTTGTTTCTTGCGGAGCTTGTAGGGTGGATTAGCGAAGCGTAATCCACCTCTTCCTTCTCCAGCGAAGCAGACCGCGGTGGGTTACGCCTTCGGCTAACCCACCCTACGATTCCGCCCCTATCCCCCCAGCGCTCCCTGCGTATTCACATACAGCGCGTAGATCGACTGGCTCGCCGCCATGAACAGGCGGTTGCGCTTGACGCCGCCGAAGCAGAGATTGGCGCAGCGCTCGGGCAGCGCGATGCGGCCGATCATGACGCCGTCGGGCGCGAACACCACGACGCCGTCGAGCTCGGGATCGCCCATGCCCCAGCCGCACCAGAGATTGCCGTCGATGTCGCAGCGCATGCCGTCGGGCGTGCCCGGACCGGCGTCGATATGGACGCGCTTATTGGAGATCGTGGTGCCGTCCGCCGAGACGTCATAGGCAAGAATCTTGCGGTTCGGCACGCCGCGGGATTCCACGACGTAGAGAATCTTCTCGTCCGGCGAGAAGCACAGCCCGTTCGGGCCGAGCACGCCCTCGGCGACGATGGTCGCCTTGCCCGTCGCGGGATCGAGCCGGTAGACATTCGGATCGATTTCGGAGTCTGCCTTGTAGCCTTCGTAATTGCCGAGCAGGCCGAAGGTCGGATCGGTGAACCAGATCGAGCCGTCCGATTTAACAACGACATCGTTCGGCGAGTTCAACCGCTTGCCGTTGAATTGATCCATCAGCACGGTGATCTCGCCGTCATATTCGGTGCGGGTGACGCGGCGCCCGCCATGCTCGCAGGTGATGAGGCGGCCCTGGCGGTCGCGCGTGTTGCCGTTGGCGAAATTGGAAGGCTTCCTGAACACCGACACCGCGCCGGTCTCCTCCTCCCATTTGATGATGCGCTGGTTCGGGATGTCGCTGCAGAGCAGATAGCGCCCGTCGCCGAACCAGACCGGCCCCTCGGCCCAGCGCAGGCCGGTCGCCAGTCGCTCCACGGCCGAAAGCTTCAGCCAGTATTTTTCGAAACGGGGATCGAGCGCGTGAATGGCCGGATCGGGGTAATAAGTCGCCGGCCGCCAGCCCTGGCGGGCATCCCGGGTGTGGGACGATGCCTCATTCATGTCGGTTCTCTCGTTTCGTTCCCTCTGGACAATCCAGCTATCATTAGAGACACGTGACCGCAAATCGGTCGCCAACGACGAGGAAAGACATGCCGCGCATCTTGATGACGGGAGCTTCGGGTGGAATCGGAACGCGCTTGCGCAAGCTGCTGCCGCCGATCTATCCGGACCTGCTGCTCTCCGACATCCGTCCCCCTGCGGATCTCGGGCCGAACGAGCAGTTCAAGGCAGCCGACCTTTCCGACCTCGCGCAGTGCGAGGCGATCTGCGACGGCGTCGACGGCATCATCCATTTCGGGGGCTATTCGGTCGAAGGCCCCTGGGACGACATCCTCCAGGCCAACATCATTGGCGGCTACAATCTGTTCGAGGCCGCGTACCGCAAGGGCGTCAAGCGCGTGGTGTTCGCTTCGTCCAACCACGTCGTCGGCTTCTATCCGCGCCACCACAAGATCGGCACCGACGTCACTGTGCGCCCTGATGGCCGCTACGGCGTCAGCAAAGTGTTCGGCGAAGCGGTTGGCGCGCTCTATGCCGACAAGCACGGCCTGAAAGTCACCTGCATTCGCATCGGCAATTGCGACGAGAAGCCGCTCGATCACCGCCGCATCGCGATGTGGCTGATGCCGGAAGATCTGGTGCAGCTCTGCCGGATCGGGCTCGAGCATCCCGACATCCATTTCGAGGTGTTCTACGGCGTGTCGCTGAACGAGCGCGCGTGGTGGGACAATCATCGCGCCTACGAGTTCGGTTATCGTCCCATTGGCCGCTCCGAGGATCACGTCGCGCATGCCATGGCCGAGCAGGCCAAGCTGAAGCCGGACCCGATCGGCGATCATTTCCAGGGCGGCGCGTTCGCCAGCAAGGAATTCGACGGCGACGCGAGCCGGATCATCGATTGGAATAAACGGTAGGGATCGCCTGCTGTGACGGTACTGAACCAGATCAGCGGGTCGCTGACTAAATCAACCGCGGGCGATATCGAGGCTTATCTTCTGCAGACGCGTGAACGTTGCCCACGCTTTTGGATATTCGGTGTCCTTTGGATCGATCGCGAGCAGCGCGCGGCATGCCTCGTTGATGTCTTCCGCTGACGGACGCATTGAGGTGTCGGCCGACCGCTCCGCCTGATTCCAGCGGTCCTCCACGTCTTCCGCAAATTTCAGTGCTTCGGACGGAGTTCGTTTCCGGGTTGGCTTTGCCAGCGCGTGATCCCCAGGGAATTTGGGCCATGCGGCGGGCGGCCGATCGGCGCGCCACTCGCTCTTCTTGGCAACTTCGACCTTCGCAGCCGGACTTGGTTGCTGTCGATCGGCAGCATCTGGCGGAACGGTGCGGGCGGCGAGTTCGCCGACCTGCTGCTCGATTGTGCCGCCAGACGAAGATCCGCCCGCCGAGGGTGCGGATGTCCCCAACACGGTCGCAGCCGACGTCAGTCCTTCAGGCGCGGCCTTCTGAACGGCCTTGATGACCGACGACGCCCCGGGTGGCAGAACCGGCCGCTGTTGCGCGACTTTGTCCTCTCCGCTCGGGCAAGGTTTGTATCCCGATCGATATTGCGTGATCCGTCCGTCGTCATCGATGCGAGCAAAATCGACGGCCACGGTATACACGAACGCGGCATTGATGATGTGGCCGGACTTGTCCGTCGCGCTGACGGCGCCACAGACATACCGCGCCGCGTCGGCCTCGACTGACTGTAATGTGCCGAATTTTGCCGAGTCGGGGTTTATCAGCGCATGCCGGACTGCTGCTCGGGCTTTCTTATGTTCTGTGGAGAACGCGCTGATCAGAACGTCCGGGTTGATGATGTCGGGTTGATAGTACAATCCATACTCAATGGCGAAAAAAGCTCCGCCGAAGGCCGCTGCGACGAGGAGACCGGGTACATTCATGGGACTGTTCCGGGCAATGGAACCCGGCATGGTTGTCGTTTGCTTCTGAAGCCATTTGCGGTAGCGTTTTCTAACAAACGGTTAATCGGTTGAGCGACTGCGGCGATTCGACCCGGGGTTAGTGGTTCAATTGCATGAGTTCCGCCGGCTCCATGACGTGGCCCACCCGACGGCCGAGCAGGCTAAGCTGAAGCCCAATCGATCGGCGGCCATTTCCAGGGCGGCGCATTCGCGAGCCTCGCCGGGCTTGCGGCGCAGGTCGTCATTTCGCAACGCGCGCTTCCTGTTGCTTGGTCACATGCCAGAGCACCACATGGTAATGCGGCACATCCACGCCGGGGTGACCCGGGTTGAAATAGAAGCTGACGTGGTCGACTGGCTGTGCTGATCCCACCGCCTCCAATGACTTGTGATCGTCGATATCCTTGATCGGGACCATGTACACGGTCGCGACCAGACGATCCCTGCGATCGAAGCACAGGAACGGACCTAGCGGCAAACTGTCGGGCTTGACGAAGATGATGCCGAGGCCAGGAAAGAACTTCGGGAAGTTCACCAGGTCGCTGACCCGCTGGTATCCGTTCTTTTCCGCGACCTTCCGCTGATCGGGCGACGGGCGAACGACTTCGTGCTTTTTGTGCGCCTTGCGGACTCGATGAGGAGCTGTCCTGATTTGCTCGACATTGTCGGCCGGTCGCGCGGCGGCCGGTGGAAGCTGCTGCGGCGCTTGTGGCCAGAAGGGCGCAAACTGCGCGGCGGGACGCCTCACATCGGCGATCAAGGCGAGCAACGCAACCAGGGCTGCGCTCACCAGCGCTTTGCGCATCGACACCTCCCGAGATTCGTTTGCGGTTCGCTCACTTGGCCGGATTGCGTTCCCTCCAGCGCAGGAAGTCCCGGAATAATTCTTCGCGGTCGGACGGATTGGCGGTTGGCTTTCCCTCGAGGAACCGGCCGAACGCCTTTCGAAGTGCGGCTTCGCCTCCCGATTGCTGCTGGAGCCAGCGCTCTGCCGGTCGGAATCGTCGCCATCCTGGGAGCAGCCCGGCCAGGTTCACCTCGCGCCATTTAGGGTGATGCGCGCCGCCGAGAAACTCGGGAAAGCGCGTGAACAATGTCTGGACGAACAAATCCAGCAACCGATATCGCTCGCTGCCGATCGGCCAGTTGTAGGCGAACAGAGCGGATTTAATCGCGATGGTATCGACGCTTGCTTCAGCCGCGATGATATTCGGGTAGTCCTGATGGCGAAGCGTCGATGGCAGATAATCTTGTTGCAGCAGCTCTTTGGAGTAAGGGATGGGCAGGAGGCGAATACCATCGAGCTGCGAGACCTGCGTCAGGAAGCTCACCGGCTTTCCTGAGACCAACAGAGCGGCGGAGAGATCTCCCTTCCTCAGACCATCCAGTGCGGCCTCCGGTCCCAGGTTCGACTCGCTGATCTTGACGCCCAGACGGTTGAACACTTCGCGGCCAAGAATTGCGCTGGCACTGCCGTCGTCCCCGAGATTGACCCTCTTTCCCGCCAGCTCCGTCAGGCTTCCGATCTCCGGCCGCGCGAGAAGATGGAACTCTTCGATATGGAGCGGGGCAATGTAAGTCAGCCTGTCGGAGATATCTCCGAAGGTCCTTGTCTCTCGCAGCCGGTCGACCAGAACGACAGGCGCGATCGCCACGTCGGCACCAGCAAGCGTGAGCACGTCAAGGATGTTGCGAATACCGCCGTTTCCCACGATGGGCAGAACCCGCAAGGCGACCTCACCATGAGGGCCGGTCTCCTGGCCGCTAGCGAGCGTGGTCGCAATGTCCTGAGCCATCGCGAATTCAGTGCATTGCGGCGTACCGGTTACGAATCCGATCGTATAAGGGTCCGCAGATCGTCCCATTTCCTTCCTGGGGATGGTTTCCTTTCCCGAAGACGCCCTCGTGGAATCGCTCGGCTTTTGCGCGAGGGACTCCTGGACCTGGCCGCCAAGCCAGGCCGCTGCAATCAATGCGATGAACAAACCGGCCCGCATCGCTTCGCAGACCCTCATTGTTCAACCTGCTCGGTCGGCTCTCCCCGGGGGCGTGACATGCTCCGGGAAACTGCCACCTGCCGCGTCCGAAGCAAGACCGGGAGCTAAGGCTTGGCGTTCCAACGCGCCCGGGGCAGCAGCGTTCCGCGATGGATGCCTGCAGCAGAAGTTTGCCGGCTAGCAGATCGTCGGCTCGTGCTCGCGCCAGGTCCGGGGACAGGCGAAGCCCGTGCTATCTCGCTTCGCCCGAAATTCTCGCCAGATAATCCTCCTTGCTGAACTGCATGTGGTCCACGCAAAGTTGCGCCAGCGCCCAGCTGTCGCGTCCCCTCAGCAGCTCGATCATCAGCTCGTGCTGGCGCCGCGATTGCGCGAGCCC
Organism: Bradyrhizobium sp. Ghvi; assembly: GCF_900115265.1. Classification (GTDB taxonomy): domain Bacteria; phylum Pseudomonadota; class Alphaproteobacteria; order Rhizobiales; family Xanthobacteraceae; genus Bradyrhizobium. The sequence goes on from NZ_FOVU01000005.1 coordinate 379,825, forward strand.
GTCGCGGTCGGCAAGGTTTTTCGCGCGCATCGGCAGCGTCAGGCTCATATAGTCCTGCAGCGAGCGCACCAGATAGGGATTACCACAGGCGGAGAACAGTGCGAGGTGGAAGGCGTCGTTGGCCTCGTGGATGCCGCGCAGATCCTTCACATCCGCCCTCGCGCAATATTGCCGTTGCAATGCTGTCAGTTCGTCGATCAGACCTTGCGGCGCGGGCAGGGGGATCATCAGCGCGGCCTGCCGTGTCAGCATCTCCCTGACTTCGTAGATCTGCCGAACCTCCTCGGCCGAATAGAACCGCACGGTGGCGCCGACATTCTTCCCGCGGCGGACGATGCCGCGGCGTTCGGCATCCACCAGCGCCTGGCGCACGAAGTGGCGCGAGGTGCCGTAGCGCGACATCAGCGCGTCCTCGGTCAGGCGCGCGCCCGGGGCAAGACGGCCGAAGATGATGTCCTCCTCCAGCCGCGCGACGACGTCATCAGGATCGTCGCGCCTGATAGGCATGGCGTCTGCGGTGCGGATATCGGACATGCGCTCAGCCTCCCGGCGCCCGCCGGCTTGTCCTAGGGAGCAGGGAACGGGCAGATTGTCAATAATCTGGTCGATTAGCGGTGCGTTGGTCCAGAAATGGCAGGTCGGGCGCCTATCTTATTGACAATCGATGGGTAGCCTGTACCACAATGGCAGCTTAGGGAGTGACGTGATGACGAGTGGCTTGCGCAAGGGTCTGACGAGCTATGGCGATGCCGGCTTCTCGCTGTTCCTGCGCAAGGCGTTCATCAAGGCAATGGGCTATTCCGACGACGCGCTGGAGCGCCCGATCGTCGGCATCACCAACACCTATAGCGACTACAATCCCTGTCACGGCAATGTCCCCCAAATCATCGAAGCCGCCAAGCGCGGCGTGATGCTGTCGGGTGCGATGCCGTTCGTGTTCCCGACCATCTCGATCGCCGAGAGCTTCGCGCATCCGACCTCGATGTACCTGCGAAATCTGATGGCGATGGACACCGAGGAGATGATCCGGGCCCAGCCGATGGATTCGGTGATCGTGATCGGCGGCTGCGACAAGACGCTGCCGGCGCAGGTGATGGCGGCGATCAGCGCCGATCTGCCGACAGTGGTCATTCCCGTGGGACCGATGGTGGTCGGACATCACAAGGGCGAGGTGCTGGGCGCCTGCACCGATTGCCGGCGTCTCTGGGCGAAATATCGCGCCGGCGACATGGATGATGCCGAGATCGAAGCGGTGAACGGCCGCCTCGCGCCATCGGTCGGCACCTGCATGGTGATGGGCACGGCCTCGACCATGGCCTGCATGATCGAAGCGATGGGGCTGTCGCTGCCGATGAGCGCGACCATCCCGGCGCCGCATGCCGAGCGTTTCCGCCTCGCCGAGGCCAGCGGCCGGGTGGCCGCCGAGATGGCCAAGACCAAGGGTCCGAAGCCGAGCGAGCTGTTGACGCCGGCCTCATTCAAGAACGCGCAGGTCGTGCTGCAGGCAATCGGCGGCTCGACCAACGGCCTGATCCATCTGACGGCGATGGCGCATCGCTCGCCGCACCGGCTCGATCTCGCAGCGTTCGACCAGATCGGCCGCGAGGTGCCGGTGCTGGTCGATCTCAAGCCGTCCGGCGAGCACTATATGGAGCACTTTCATCACGCCGGCGGCGTGCCCAAGCTATTGGCTCAGCTCGGCGATCTCGTCGATCTCGATGCCAGGACGATCTCGGGCCAGACGCTGCGCGACGTCGTCGCCAATGCGGAAGACGTGCCCGGCCAGGACGCGATCCGCTCGCGTGACAATCCGATCAAGAAGGAAGGCGGCCTCGCCATCCTGCATGGCAACCTGGCGCCGCGCGGCGCTGTCATCAAGCAGTCAGCGGCGAGCCCGAAACTGCTGAAGCATACGGGACGGGCCGTCGTGTTCGAATCCGTCGAGGACATGACCTTGCGGGTCGATGATCCCGATCTCGACGTCACCGCCGACGACGTGCTGGTGTTGCGCAATGCCGGCCCCAAGGGCGCACCCGGCATGCCCGAGGCGGGATACCTGCCGATTCCAAAGAAGCTCGCGCGCGGCGGCATCAAGGACATGGTCCGCATCTCGGATGCACGCATGAGCGGCACCGCGTTCGGCACGATCGTGTTGCACATCACGCCGGAATCCGCGGTCGGCGGACCGCTGGCGCTGGTGCAGAACGGCGACAAGATCAGCCTCGATGTGGCCAGGCGCAGCATCGAGCTTTTGGTCGATGCAGCCGAGCTGGAGCGCCGGCGCGCGGCCTTGAAGCCAGCCGCGGTGCGCGAGGAAGCGCGGCGCGGCTACGCCTGGCTGTTCAACGAGACCATCATGCAGGCCGATGAGGGCTGCGACTTCGACTTCATGCAGAGGACTAGGAAGAAGACCGAGTAAGGACTGACAACGAGCTCAGACCGCTTGAAGCGGCGGGCGATGAAACAGGGGGAGACGATGATGGCACGATCCATGCGTGCATTGGTGGCTGCGGCCGCCATGCTGTTCGTCACGGGCGCGGGGGCACAGGAGGTGAAGCATTATCGCTTCGCCTACGACCAGCCCAAGATCACGGGCTATGGAATTCTTGGCGACATCTTTGCCGAAAAGCTGAAGGCACTGAGCAAAGGCACGATGCTCATCGACCAGTATCCCGGCGCGCAGCTCGGGCAGGAGCCGCAGGTGCTGCAGCTCGTCAAGGCGGGGGATATCGAATTCTGTATCTCATCGTCCGCGAACGCCGCGACGCTCTCGCCGCAGGCCGGCGTGATGTCGATGCATTTCCTGTTTCGCTCGGAAGACCATCTGATTAAGGCAATGGCGGATCCCGCGGTGGCTACTGCAGTCAAAGCGATGATCTCGGACACGGTCCAGGGCGCCCACGTGATTGCGCTCGCGACTCTTGGTCTACGCAACATGTATTCCAAGCGCGAGATCAAGAAGGTCGACGACATGAAGGGCCTGAAGGTGCGGGTGCAGGCGACGCCGACCGAGGACACCATGTTCCCGGCCTATGGCGCGCAAATCGTGCACATGCCCTTCGGTAGCGTCTACACTTCCTTACAAACCGGCGTGGTCGATGTCGCCGAGAACGGCGTCAACGTCTATCTCGCCAACAAGCATTATGAGGTGGCGCCGGTGCTCTCGATGACTGAGCATGAGGCCAACAACAGCCTGGTCTGGATCAGCGACAAGCTCTGGAACAACCTCACACCCGAGCAGCAGGGCTGGGTTCAGGCCGCGGCGGACGAGGTCAACAAGACGCAGCCAGCAAAGGCGATCGAGCTTGAGCATCAATCGCAAGTCAAGCTGAAAGCGATCGGCGTCAAGATCGTTGCCGATGTCGACAAGTCCGGCTTCACGGCGATCGCCGATCCCTATCTCGACAAGCTCGCCAAGGAGCTCGGCCCGCACGCCGAGAAGATCAAGAATTTGATCCGGTCGATTAATTAACGTCATGCCGGAAGACGGTGCGCTCCCTCTCCCGCTTGCGGGAGAGGGCAGGGGAGGAGGGTGTCTCCGCATTGGGACAATCCCCCAGAGGAAAGAACCCTCACCCGCCGCTACGCGGCGACCTCTCCCGCAAGCGGGAGAGGTGAAGCCAATTTGCAGCCGGGGACATCAATGCCCATCGCCGACAAGCTCATCCTCCAACGCCAGCGCCATCTCAAATGGCGTTGGCTCGACTGGCTCGAGCTCACGCTGATGATCTTCTGCGGTGTGCTGTGCTTCGGCTTCTCGCTGTCGGTGACTGCCGACGTCGTCACCCGCACCATCGGCCATCCCTGGCTGTGGCTCCAGGAGGTCACCTCGACGCTGTTCATCTACGCGATTTTCGTCGGGACCGCGGCTGCGACCCGGCGCAACGATCACCTCTATCTCACCGCGATCTCCGAGGCGATGCACGGCATGCCGCGAACGATTGTCGAAGTGATCATCCGCCTCATCGTGCTCGGCGTCGCCTTCTGCCTGATCTGGTACGGCTATCAGAACTATCTGCGCGGCTTTGGCAGCTTCCGCCTGCCGTCAGGCACGCCGATCGCATCGCTTTATGCGATCATTCCGCTGTCCGGCATCCTGGTCGGCCTGTTCACGATCGAGCAACTCGTCAACGGCCTGCGCAACGGTTTTGATCATCCCGAGCCGCCGGACGAGGATGCCGCGCCTGCCGTCACCGAAGCGCAGGCGAGGGCGCAGCCGTGAGCGCACCCGTCGTCCTGGCCTTGATGTCGATCTGCTTCCTGTCGTTCGGTTATCTCGGCGTGCCCGTGCCGTTCTCGCTGATGGCCGGCGTCTTCATCGGCGCGATCCTGTCCGACGTGTCGCTCGCCGCGATCATCCAGAAGATCTTTGACGGCGTCGATTCCGAGGCGCTGCTCGCGATCCCGTTCTTTCTGCTGGTCGGCGAGCTCATGAGCTCGGCCAATGTGGTGGTGCGAATAGCAAACCTCTCGGTATCGTTGGTCGGTCATATCAGGGGCGGACTGTCGCAGGTCGTGGTCGTCTTCAGCATGTTCTTCTCGGAGATGTCGGGCTCGACCACGGCCGACGTTGCCGTGATGAGCCGCGCGCTCGGCGGCCCGATGAAGCGCGAAGGCTACGAGCCCGCCTTCATCGCCGCGATCATTGCCTCGGCCTCGACCATTGCGGCTCTGGTGCCGCCGAGCATCACCGCCGTGGTCTATGGCGCGGTCGGCAACGTCTCGATCGCCGGCCTGTTCATGGCGGGCGTCGTGCCCGGCCTGATGATCGGCTTCGGGCTGATGATCTATTGCTACTTCTTCGGCCCCTCCGGCCTGCGCAAGCCGCGCGCGCCGCTGCGGCAGGTGGTGTTCGCTGCCGGCGATGCGGCGCTGCCGCTGATGATCCCGGTGATCCTGCTCGGCGGCATCCTGACCGGCTGGTTCACGCCGACGGAGGCTGGCGTCGTCGCCGTGGTGTGGATCATCCTGGTGGTGATCCCCGCACTGAACCGCGGGCATTTCAAGAAGATTCCCTATGATTTCTGCCTCGCCGGCCTGATCTTCTCGCTGCCGCTGATCACCATCGGCGCCGCCAACGCCTTCGGCTGGATGCTCGCGTACTTGCGCGGCGCCAGTTACATCGCCGAGATGATCACCTCGATCGCGGGCCACGATCCGCACCTTATCATGCTGCTGATGGTGCTGCTGTTCACCGTTGTCGGCGATTTCATCGAGCCGGTGCCGACGATCATCATCTTCATGCCGCTGGTCAACACGCTGACGGAGGCCGGCGACATCAACGGCGTGCACATGGGCGTGGTGCTGATCGCGACGCTCGCTTTCGGCCTGATCACACCGCCTTATGGATTGGTGCTCTTGATGGCCTCGAAATTCGTCGGCATCAGTTTTGCCAAAGCGCTACGCGCGGCGCTGCCGATCTATGTGGTGTTCTTCGCCACCATCGCATTCGCGATCTATTTCCCGAGCGTCGTGCTGTGGTTGCCGCGGCACGTGCTGCCGGAGTCGGTCGGCTGCTTCAAGTCGCCGGCCGGCACGGGCTACATCTGTCCGCAGTAGCGCGCTACTTGCTCTTGCTGGTGAACTTCTTCACGGCGGCGCGAAACTCGTCCGTGTTCATCGCCATGATGATCTTGTGCTCCTCGGCGTCGAGCTGCTGTTTTACCGGCGTGGTGGCGGCTTGATAAACCAGCGACTTGGTGCCGGCGATGGCTGCCGGCGGGTTCTGCGCCAGGCGCTCGGCGAGCTGCCGCGTCGCGGCCTTCAGCTCGGCCGCTGGAACGGTCTTCGCGACCAGGCCCCATTCATAGGCCTGCTGCGCGGTGAAATTGTCCTCAGCGAGAAAGAGTTGCAGCGCGCGGCGGGAGCCGACCGTGCCGACGATCCCGACCGTCGAGCCGCCATCGGGCGACACGCCGATCTTGGCGTAAGCGGGCGTGAACTTCGCATCCTCGGCGGCGATGCAGAGATCGGTGACGAAGGCGAGGCCCATGCCGGCACCGGCGGCCGAGCCGTGCACGCTCGACAGCGAGATCTTTGGCATCCGCCTGAGTATCTCGATGAAGGAATGATAGTGCTTGAGCAGCTCGCCGACGACGGGCGTGACGGTGCCCGCTTCGGCCGCGGCCCCAATCGTCTGGAGATCGCCGCCGGCGGAGAAGGCGCGGCCTTCGCCCTCGAGCACGACGACGCGGATGGTGTCGTCGCCCTCGATGTACGCCGCGAGCTGTTCGAGCTTCTGCGCGATCGCAAGGTTGACCGAGTTGAACGCGGCGGGGCGATTGAGCGTGATGGTTGCGATTGCACCGTCGATCCGCAGCAGCGCGGGATCATCGGGCTTTGAGACGGGAGCTGGCATCTGGAATATCCTCGGCTCGAGGTTCGTTGCTGCAACTAAATCGCAGAAGGCGGGGGGTGACAATCCCTGGCCGGCAGTGCCCCGCTCGCCGCTCTTGCGTCGGGCGGAACGATAGGCTCATATGCAGGCGCCTTCGTTTAGGGACGGACACGAGCGCCGGCTCCTCCTAGGCAGGCCAAGCCAAAACCAGGAGAGAGGAGGCAACATGGGTTACGCTCGTGTCTCGCAGAAATGGGCTATCCAATGACGGAAGGTCCCGTGATTATTGTCGGGGCCGGTCATGGCGGCTACCAGGTCGCGGCGTCCCTGCGCCAGGCGGGCTTTGCCGAGCGGATCTGCCTGATCAACGACGAGGCGCATCTGCCGTACCAGCGGCCGCCTTTGTCCAAGGCCTATATCAAGGGTTCGGCCGGGCCGGAGAGCCTGATGTTCCGTCCCGAAAAATTCTACCAGGACCAGAAGATCGAGCTGATCGCCGGCCGGGCGGTCTCGATCGACCGCGCGGCGCGAAAAGTGCTGCTCGCCTCCGGCGAGACGCTTGCCTACGGCCACCTCGTGCTGGCAACGGGCGCGCGCAACCGGCTGCTCGACCTGCCCAACGCCAATCTGCCCGACGTGAAATATCTGCGCATCCTCGACGAGAGCGAGGCGCTGCGACAGATCATGCCGTCCAAGACGCGCGCCGTGATCATCGGGGCGGGCTTCATCGGCCTCGAATTCGCATCCACCGCGCGCATCAAGGGCCTCGAGGTCGACGTGCTCGAGCTCGCGCCGCGCGTGATGGCGCGCGCAGTGACGGCGGAGGTCTCGGAGTATTTTCAAGCACGGCATCGCGAGGCCGGCATCCGCATTCACCTCGGCGTGCAGGCGACCTCGATCGAGGCCGAGAACGGCAAGGTCACCGGCGTGTCCTTGAGCGATGGACGCCATCTGCCAGCCGATCTCGTCGTGGTCGGCGTCGGCGTGCTGCCGAACATCGAGCTTGCGGCCGAGGCGGGGCTGCCGGTCGCGGCCGGCATCATCGTCGATGAATATCTGTCGACGTCGGATCCGAACATCGCGGCGATCGGCGACTGCGCTCTGTTCGCAAGCCCGCGCTTCGGCGGCTCGCTGCGGCTGGAGTCAGTGCAGAACGCCACCGATCACGCCCGCTGCCTCGCGGCGCGGCTGACCGGCGACAAGAAGCCTTATGATGGCCATCCCTGGTTCTGGAGCGACCAGGGCGACGACAAACTCCAGATCGCAGGCCTCACCACCGGCTACGACCGCGTCGTGCTGCGCGGCGATCCCGCCAGGAAGGCGTTTTCCGCGTTCTGCTATCACGGCGACAGACTGCTCGGCATCGAATCGATCAACCGCGCCGGCGATCACATGTTCGGCCGCCGCTTGCAGGCAATGGATCGCCAGATCACGCCGGAGCAGGCTGCGGACGAAAGCTTCGATCTCAAGAGCGCGCTGGCCTGATCAGCCGGCGCCGAGCACCGTCGCCACCTCCGCGGCCGTCGGCATCGACGGCCCGGCACCCATGCGCTGCACGCTGATCGAGGCGGCGGCATTGGCGAAGGCGAGCGCGGCGCGCAAAGGCACGCCATCAGCGAGCTGCGAGGCCAGCGCGCCGACGAAGCAGTCGCCGGCGCCGGTGGTATCAACCGCTTTCACCACCCGGCCCGGCACGGCAAATTCCTCGTTTCCGGCAAGAGCGAGCACGCCGCGTTTTCCGAGCGTGATGCAGATGGTCTGGTCCGCCCGCGCCTGAAGCTGTCGCGCCACCGCGATGATCTTTGCGGCCTCGTCAACGTCGGAGAGCTCTACACCGGCCAGGAACCCAAGCTCGGTCTCGTTCAGCACGAGAATATCGACCAGCGCGAGCAGCTCGCCGGGCATCTGTTGCGCCGGCGCCGGGTTGAGCAGCGTCGTGGCACCGACGCTCCGGGCGCGCTGGAAGAATGCGGCAATGGTCGGCAGGGGAATCTCGAACTGGCTGACCGCGACATCCCCCTTCGTCAGCGGCACCTCCGCAATGTCATCCGCGCTGACCAACGCATTGCTGCCGGGAATGACGACGATGGTATTGTCGGAAGCGGCCACCGTGATGATCGCGGTGCCGGTGTGCGTGTCAGCCGCGCGGACGGAGCCGAGATCGATACCCTGGGCGCCAAGGAAGGTCCTCAGCTCGGCGCCGAACGCATCCTTGCCGAGCCGTCCGATCAGCGTCGTCTTCGCGCCGAGTCTGGACGCTGCGACCGCCTGGTTCGCGCCCTTGCCGCCCGGAAAATACAGCACCTGCCGGCCAGCGACGGTCTCGCCGACCCTGGGGTGGCGATCGGCGGTCGCCACCACATCCATGTTGATGCTGCCGGCGACGAAGACGCGCCCCATGATGGATCCCTAGACCCTGACCTCGAACTCGTGCCTGACTTTGGCGATGTCGACAAGGGTCGGCAGGCCGGCTTCGTTGCCGAGGCGCTGGATCTTGAAGGTCGAGGCGGCCCGGGCGAAGTCGAAATGCTCGCGCCAGCTTTTGCCGGGATGGGCCAGATAGGAATAGACATAGGCGCCGTGGAAGACGTCGCCGGCGCCGTTGGTGTCGATCACGCGCTCGCGCGGGATCGGCATCGCCGGCATCACCTGCACGGTCCCGGTTTCGTCGTACCAGAGCAGGCCCTTTTCGCCCATGGTGACGCCGCCGATCTTGCAGCCGCGGCTCTTGAGGTAGTCGAGCATCTTCTCCGGCGTCAGGTCCATCTGCTCGCACAGCCGTTCGGCAACGATGGCGACGTCGATGAATTCCAGGAGCTCGTGCGTGTTGGTGCGCAGGCCGCCGCCGTCCAGCGAGGTCAGGATGCCGGCCTCGCGGCAGACTTTAGCATAGTGGATCGCGGCATCGGGCTGGTGGCCGTCGACATGCAGCGCGCGGCAGCCGCCGAGATTGAGCATCGGGAACGGGTGGATGTGCTCGTCGTCGCGGCAGCGGACGATGGCGCGCTTGCCGTCCTTCGGCATGATGAAGGACAGCGAAGACTGGTTCACCTTCCGGCCGTGCAGCGAGATCGCATATTTCGCGCACATGTCCTGGAACATGCGTCCCAGCCAGTCATTGGCCGCGGTGGCGATCAGGTCGGGCACGATGCCGAGCTTGGCGCAGCAGAACGCCGCCGTCACCGCATTGCCGCCGAACGACACGGCGTAGTCGGAAGCCACGTGCTTTTCGTCGCCAGTCGGCATGTGATCGGTGATGAAGACGACGTCGATATAAGTCTGTCCGATAAAGAGAGCCTGCATTGCTTGTCCGTGATGCGCGTGGTGGTCCCGGCCGACGGGTTTACTCTAGCACCGGTTCCGTGCCGGAGACGCTGAAATTATTCGCAAAACCGTCCCTGAGCGCTTGAGGTCGGTATGAGGCCGGAATACGACCATGTCAGGTCCATGCCAAGCCCGGACAAATGCCGCTTTTCAGCCAGGGTTCCAGGTCGATCAAAAAGGAAGAACATGATCACCGGCCTCGATCACATCGTCGTTCTGGTCAGGGATATCGCAGCGGCCGAGGCGGCCTATCAGACGCTCCTCGCCCGCGCCCCGGCGTGGCAGAATTCCGGCGAGGGCGCCGACCGCGTGCTGTTCACCCTCGACAACATGACCATCGAATTGATGGCGCCGAGCGGCTTCACCGCGACGGCGGACCGGATGCGCGCCCTGCTCGAGGACCAGGAGGGCATGCTCGCAAGCCTGTGCTTTCGTGTTGCGGACATCGGCAAGATGCACCGGCGGCTGGACCGGGTGGCGCTGAAGCCGGATCCCGTCACCGAGGTCGAGAGCAGCGACGATGCGAGCGGTGCGGTGCTGCATTGGAAGCGCACGCGCGCCGCGACCGAATTGACGCGCGGCGTGCGCATGTTCTTCCTCGAGCTTGCCGAGGAGCGTCCGAAGTCGGTCGCAACTGACTTTGCACCGATCGACGGGCTCGATCACGTCGTGATCACGTCGGAGGATTCCGATCGCGCCGCCGCGCTCTACGGCGCGCGGCTCGGGCTCGATCTCGCGCTCGACCGCTCCCATCACGACTGGGGCCAGCTGATGTTCTTCCGCTGCGGCGATCTCATCGTCGAGGTGGTGCGCCGCCCCGTCGCGGGCGGCGATCCCGATCATGACCGGCTCTGGGGTCTGAGCTGGCGTGTCGCCGACATCGACGCCACCCGCGCCCGCCTGATCGCCGCCGGCCTCAACGTCAGCGAGGTTCGCAACGGCCGCAAGCCCGGCACGCGCATCATGACGGTACGCAGCGGCACCTGCGGGATCCAGACCGTGCTGCTGGAGCGTTCGCCGAAGCCGGTGGATTGATTCTGTCATTCCGGGCTCGCGCCCAGGAGGGCGCACCCCGGAATGACGGAGCGTTCTCAACCGTCCGCCCGTGTGGTACATGGCAGACCGAAGACACCCAGCGAGCACCCGGTTTGGCCAAGACAACCGCAAAGCGAACCCTGAAATGGCAGCGCGATCCTGAAGGGATGCGGCTGCGCATTCTCGAGGCTGCCAAGCAGGAGTTTTCCGCGCACGGGCTCGCCGGTGCGCGCGTCGACCGTATCGCGGCCAAGGCCGGCGCCAACAAGCGCATGCTGTATTACCACGTCGGCAACAAGGACGAGCTTTATCTCGCCGTGCTCGAAGGCGCCTATGACAAGATCCGCAGCGAGGAGCGGGGGCTCGATCTCGAGCATCTCGATCCGCCCGAGGCGATCCGCCGCCTGATCGAATTCACCTGGAATTACTTCCTGCGCAACCCCGAGTTCCTGTCGCTGCTCCAGACCGAGAACCTCGCGCGCGCAAAGCACCTGAAGCGCTCGACCAAGGTCAAGTCGATGCACTCGCCCTTCATCGAGATGATCCGCACCGTGGTGCGGCGCGGCGTCGAGAGCGGCGATTTCCAGGTCGCGGTCGATCCGGTGCAGCTCTACATCTCGATCGCGGCGCTCAGCTTCTTCTATCTCTCGAACTCGGCGACCTTAGGCGTGATCTTCGGCCGGGATCTGCTTGCCAAGGACGCCAAGGACGAACGGCTCGCGCACATGGTCGGTCTGGTGCTCGCCGCGCTGACGGGCCAGTCGGCCGCGTTGTTCGGGATCGCGAAAGCACCGAAGTCGCGGGTTGCGGTGGCGCAGACGGCGTAGCGACCTCGTGCCCCGGACGCAGCGCAGCACGTAAGTGATGCGCTGCAGAGCCGGGGCCCATGCGACCGCAGAGCCCGTCTCTCTGGATCCCGGCTCTGCGCAGCAGCGTTGCACGCTGCAGCGCGTCCGGGACACGAGACGGTCGACTCCGCGTATCAACCAAATCCCCGGAACCCGCCGCAAAACGCCACTGGGAATCCTCTGGACAGTATTTATCCAACGGGTTAATTTCTCCTGACAACGAAGAAGACCGCCGGGAGTGAAAATTGGCCGAGCCGAAGCCGCAAAGTGCGGCGTCCAAGATGCTGAACGCGGCCTGGGTTCGGCCGTTTCTGTTCCTCGTCTTCATCGTCGTGGCCTGGGATCTGTCGATCCGGCTGTTCAGGATCCCCGCCTACCAGATCCCGGCGCCCGCCGATGTCGTGGCTGTGCTGCGTTCCGACTGGCCGGAGTTGCTGCGCCAGTGCTGGCCGACGACCTATGCGACCGTCTGGGGCTTCCTGTTCTCGGCGCTGTTCGGCATTCCCGTGGCGATGCTGATCGCGGGCTCGAAGACGGTGGAGAGCTACGTCTATCCGCTCTTGGTGTTCTCCCAGTCCGTGCCCAAGATCGCGATCGCGCCGCTGTTCGTGGTCTGGTTCGGCTTCGGCATCCTGCCGAAGGTGATCTCGGCGTTCCTGCTCGGCTTCTTTCCCGTTGTCGTCTCGGCAGTGCAGGGTTTCAAATCGGTCGACCCTGATATGGTCGATCTCGCCCGCGCCATGCAGGGCAGCCGCTTTCAGGTGTTTTGCGCGGTGAATCTGCCGCATGCGCTGCCGGCGATTTTCTCCGGCCTCAAGGTCTCGGTGACGCTCGCCGTGGTCGGCGCCGTCGTCGGCGAGTTCGTCGGCTCCAATTCCGGCATCGGCTATGTGATGCAGCGCTCGATCGGAACGTTCGATCTGCCGACGATGTTCGCAGCGCTCGTGCTCCTCGCACTGCTCGGCGTCATCCTGTTCTGGATCGTCGACCGGATCGAGAAGCTGGTCATTCCCTGGCATGTCAGCCAGCGCGAGGACGTGATTTTCGCATCCTGATCAAAGCAACGGCCACCAACGGCCGAAACATAACGAGGCAAGGGAGAGTGACGATGAAGCGGTGGATCGGGGCTGCAGCTGTGACGCTGATGGCCTTTGCGGCTGTACCGGCGCAGGCGGCCGACAAGGTCGTGCTGATGCTCAACTGGTACGTCTATGGCGAGCACGCGCCGTTCTATTACGGCAAGGCCAAGGGCATCTATGCCGCTGAGGGCATCGATCTCGAAATCCAGGAAGGTCGCGGTTCGGCTGCGACCACGCAGGCCGTCGCGGCCAAGACCGCCGATTTCGGCTATGTCGACGTCCCCACCATGATGCGCGCCGCGATCAAGGGGGCGCCCGTGATTGCGACCGGTGTGCTGCTGCAGACCTCACCGATGTCCGTCATGGGGTTTGCCGGCAAGAACATCAGGAAGCCCGAGGACATCAAGGGTAAGACGGTCGCGATCACGCCTGCGGATTCCATGACCCAGATTTGGCCGCTGTTCCTGAAGAAGACCGGCCTGAAGGAGAGCGACTTCAAGACCGTTGCCGGGGACGGCCAGACCAAGCTCAATGCCGTCATCAATGGCCAGGCCGATCTCCTGCTTGGCTACGTCATGGACCAGTCCATGAAGATCAAGGACGCCACCGGCAAGGACGTCTACCCGATCAAGTTCGCCGATTACGGCATCAACATGGTCTCCTCAGGCATCATCGCCAACACCGACTATGTGAAGGCCAACGCCGATCTCGTTCGTCGCTTCATGTCGGCGACGACGAAAGCGGTCGAAGCCGCCGAGAAGGATCCGAAGGCGGCGGCGCAGTCGATCCTCGATGCCAACCCCAAGGGCGGCAAGATCGACACGCTGACGCAGGGCTTCGAGCTGACCATTCCGCTCTACCGGACCGCGGAGACCAAGACCAAGCGGCCGTTCCAGGTCACCGACCAGAACATGACCGACAGCGTCAACCTGATGGTCGAATATGGCGGCCTCGATGCCAAGGCCAAGGAGAACCCGAAGGCCTTCTACACCAACGATTATCTGCCGAAGAGCGGCACGTGAAAGCTGCGTCGATCGTGAGTGAAACCGTGCAGCCCGCCGCTCATCTGCGCCTGGTGAGCGACCGGGCCGGCGACACGTCGGGCATCACATTATCAGGCGTCTCGAAGACCTACCGGACGCGCGACGGCGACGTGCCGTCGCTGCGGCCGCTCGACTTCCACATCGATGACGGCGAGTTCTTCGTCGTGGTCGGCCCGTCAGGCTGCGGCAAGTCCACGCTGCTCAAGCTGATCTCGGGCCTGCTGCCGCCGACATCAGGCGAGGTGCTGGTCGAGGGCGAGAAGGTGACCGCGCCGCACGGCAATGTCGGCATCGTCTTCCAGAACGCGCTGCTCTTGCCCTGGCGCAACGTCCTGGGCAACGTCATGTTGCCGATCGACATGAAGCGGCTGCCGCGGCAGCAATATCTCGATCGTGCCAGGTCGCTCTTGAATCTCGTCGGCCTCGAAGGTTTCGAGAAGAAGCTGCCCTGGCAGCTCTCCGGCGGCATGCAGCAGCGCGCCTCGATCTGCCGTGCGCTGGTGCACGATCCCAGGATCATGCTGATGGACGAGCCGTTCGGTGCGCTCGATGCGCTGACGCGCGAGCGCATGAATGTCGAGCTGATGCGGATCCAGCGGGAAACCAGGAAGACGGTGCTGCTGATCACGCATTCGATTCCCGAGGCCGTGTTCCTCGCCGACCGTGTGCTGGTCATGACCGAGCGCCCCGGCGCGATCGCCGCGATCTACGACGTCCCGCTGCCGCGCCCGCGCTCGCTCGACGTGATGGCCGATCCTGCGTTCACCGAGCTGGTGCAGCGCATCCGCAAGCATTTCTTCTCGCAAGGTTCGCTAGACTGAAGCCATGCCCCCGCGCCTGAAGCTGCGAGACATCGCCTTCTTCGAACGACCCGTGCAGTTCGCGCGGCCGTTCCGCTTTGGCGCTGTGACCATCAACGCGACGCCGCAGTTGTTCGTGCGCGTCGAGATCGAGGTCGAGGGCAGGGGGGTAGCGGTCGGCGCCAGCGCCGAGCTGCTGGTGCCGAAATGGTTCGACAAGCGGCCGGAGCTGTCGCCGGCGCAGACGGTCGACGGGTTGCGGCGTTCGCTCCAGATCGCGCGCGGGCATTACCTGGCGCGGACCGGATTTATGACTGCGTTCGAGCTGCATGCTTCGTGCATCGGTGCGCAGACCGACAGGTGCGCGAAAGAGAACATTCCGGCGCTGGCGAGCGTCTATGGCCCCGCGGAGATCGACAAGGCCATTCTCGATGCGCTCTTGCGTGTGGCCGAGACCGACTTTTCCAATGGAATGGCGGGCAACATTGCCGGTATCGATGCGCGGCTTTCACCCGATCTGAAGGATGCAGATCTCGCCACCTTTCTCGCCGGCCGCAAACCGCTGCCGCGCGTTGCCATCAGGCATACGGTCGGCCTCGACGATACCATCGAAGGCAAGGGCGGTGTTGCCGACGGACGTGAGAACGCCGGTGCACGGTATTTCAAGCTGAAACTGAGTGGCGATCCCGCCTCCGATGCGGCGCGGCTGGTCCGCATCGGCAAGGAGCTCGACACGCTCGGGCGCGACACCAAGGTGACGCTCGATGCCAACGAGCAATATGCCGACTTGGCCGCGCTACGGGCATTGATCGACCGGCTCGATCGCGATGCCGCATTGCGGCCGATCGCCTCGCGCCTGCTCTATGTCGAACAGCCGATGCCGCGCGACATCACTCGGCAGTCGCCGCTTGGCTCGCTGGCCACGCGCGATTTCATCATCGACGAGGCCGACGATTCCTATGACGCTTTCCCCGCGGCGCGGGCGCTCGGTTATCACGGCATTTCCGCGAAATCCTGCAAGGGCCTGTACAAGTCCATCGTCAATGCGACCCGTGCAGCGAAATGGAGTGGCAGCGGCGAGACGTTCCTCATCACTGGCGAGGACCTGACCTGCCAGGCGGGTCTTGCCGTGCAGCAGGACCTCGCACTCGGCGCCTTCATCGGCGTCACCCATGCCGAGCGCAACGGTCACCACTATGTCGACGGCTTTGGCGAAACGCCGGCTGCCGAAGTGCAGGCCTTCGCCGCTGCGCATCCCGATCTCTATGCCGATGCCGGGCAGGGCATCCGCCTCAGCATTCACAATGGCGATCTCCTGACCGGATCGCTCGACACAGTGGGCTTTGCGACGTCGGTCCATCCGGACTGGTCGACGCTTCGTCCGCTCGAACAGCCAAGATCACTTCAGGAGTATTTGGCATGACCACCCAACGCCTCGGCCTCATCATGAACGGCATCACCGGCCGCATGGGGCTCAACCAGCATCTGATCCGCTCGATCGTCGCGATCCGCGACCAGGGCGGCGTCCGCCTGAAGAACGGCGACCGCGTCATACCAGATCCGATCCTGGTCGGCCGCAGCGCCGAGAAGGTCGAGGCGCTCGCGAAGCGCTACAACATCACGCGCTGGACCACCGATCTCGATGCCGCGCTCACTGATGAGAACGACACCATGTTCTTCGACGCCGCGACCACGCAGGCGCGGCCGGGCCTGCTGACCCAGGCCATCAATGCCGGCAAGCATGTCTATTGCGAGAAGCCGATCGCGACGAATTTTGAAGAGGCGCTCGAGGTCGTCAAGCTCGCCAATGCCAAGGGCGTCAAGCACGGCACGGTGCAGGACAAGCTGTTCCTGCCCGGCCTGAAAAAGATCGCCTTCCTGCGCGATTCCGGCTTCTTCGGCCGCATCCTCTCGGTGCGCGGCGAGTTCGGCTACTGGGTGTTCGAAGGCGGCTGGCAGGAAGCGCAGCGGCCGTCCTGGAATTATCGCAGCGAAGATGGCGGCGGCATCATCTTGGACATGGTCTGCCACTGGCGCTACGTGCTCGACAATCTCTTCGGCAACGTGCAAAGCGTGGTCTGCATCGGCAATACCGACATTCCCGAGCGGTTTGACGAGCAGGGCAAGGCCTACAAGGCGACCGCGGACGATTCCGCCTACGCGACCTTCCAGCTCGAAGGCGGCGTCATCGCCCATATCAACATGTCCTGGGTTACGCGCGTCTATCGCGACGACCTCGTCACCTTTCAAGTCGACGGCACGCACGGCTCGGCGGTCGCGGGCCTCAGCGACTGCATGATCCAGGCGCGGCAGGCGACCCCGAGGCCGGTGTGGAACCCCGACGAGAAGCGGCTGCATGATTTCTACGGCGACTGGCAGACGCTGCCCGACAACGTCAGCTACAACAACGGCTTCAAAGAGCAATGGGAGATGTTCATCCGCCACGTCTATGAGGATGCACCCTACAAGTTCACCCTGCTTGAAGGCGCCAAGGGCGTCCAGCTCGCCGAATGCGCGCTGAAGAGCTGGAAGGAGCGGCGCTGGATCGACGTCGCCCCGATCAAGGCATGAGGAGGGACATATGAACAAGTCCGTCCAGCCGATGTCTTCGTTGTCGCTCAAGCTGCCGAAGGCCGATCGCTCGATCGAAACCTACCGGTTGGCTGCCTCGCGCACGTTTCCCGCCAAACTCGAAGGGCCGCTGAACCGCATCGCCTTCTCGGCCGTGCACACGGTCGCCGATTCCCTTGCCGATAATGACCCCTGGCTTTCGGTCGCCGTCGACTGGGACAAGACCATCGCCTTCCGCGAGCATGTCTGGGATCTCGGCCTCGGCGTTGCCGAAGCCATGGACACCGCACAGCGCGGCATGGGGCTGGATTGGCCGACGTCCCTGGAGCTGATCACGCGCTCGGTCGGCGCCGCCAAGCGCCGCAATGCGCTGGTGTTCTCCGGTGCCGGCACCGACCACCTCGCGGTCGAGGACGCCAGGAGCATCGACGACGTGATCCGCGCCTATGAGGAGCAGATCTCGGCGGTCGAGAAGGTCGGCGGCCGCATCATCCTGATGGCCTCGCGCGCGCTGGCGAAGCTCGGCCGCAATGCCGACGACTACGCCAAAGTCTATGACCGCGTGCTGTCGCAGGTCCGCGAGCCCGTCATCATCCACTGGCTCGGCGACATGTTCGATCCGGCGCTGACGGGATATTGGGGCACAAGAGATCTCGACAAGGCGATGGATATTGCTGTCGCCATCATCAACGGCAACGCCGCCAAGGTCGACGGCGTGAAAGTCTCGCTGCTCGACAAGCAGCGCGAGATCGACATGCGTCGGCGCCTGGACAAGCGCATCAGGATGTATACCGGCGACGATTTCAACTACGCGGAGCTGATCGCCGGTGACAGCGAAGGCTTTTCGCACGCGCTGCTCGGCATCTTCGATGCGATCGCGCCGGCAGCGTCGTATGCCCTGTCGCGGCTTGCGGCTGGTGACGAGGCCGGCTTCCACGACGTGCTGGGGCCGACCGTGCCGCTGTCGCGCCATATCTTCAAGGCGCCGACGCGCTTCTACAAGACTGGCGTCGTGTTCATGGCCTATCTCAATGGTCACCAGGATCATTTCACCATGGTGGGCGGCCAGGAGAGCACGCGCTCCACGCTGCATCTAGCCGAGCTGTTCCGCCTGGCCGACAAGGCCGGCCTGCTCGCCAACCCCGAACTCGCGACCCAGCGGATGAAGGCCGTGCTCGCCACCCACGGTATCGAACCCTGATGCGCGATTTTTCCTCCGACCACCGCTGGCTGTCGCTGAACACGGCAACGGTCCGTAAGCAGGGCGACATCGTCGAGATCATCGAGGCCTGTGCCAGGCACGGCATTCGCGCCATCGATCCCTGGCGCGACCAGGTCGCTGCCGTCGGCCTCGATCGCGCCGCGCGTGCGGTGCGCGACGCCAGCCTCGAGCTGTCAGGCTATTGCCGTGGTGGCATGTTCACCTCGGATGCATCTCGCCGCGCTGAAGTGCGCGACGATAACAGGCGCTGCGTCGATGAAGCCAAGGCGCTGGGCGCGCCCTGCATCGTGCTCGTCGTGGGCGGCCTGCCGCAATATTCGCGGCCGGGCAGCGAGGCGTCCAAGGATCTCGCGGCGGCGCGTGGGCAAGTCGAGGAAACGCTCGCCGAGATGCTGGACTACGCCCGGCAGGCAAAGCTGCCGCTGGCGATCGAGCCCTTGCATCCGGCTTACGCCGCCGACCGGGCCTGCGTGAACACCACAAAGCAGGCGCTCGACATTTGCGACCGGCTCGACCCTGATCGTACCGGCATGCTCGGCGTCGCGCTCGACGTCTATCACATCTGGTGGGATCCGGAGCTGATGGACCAGATCGCGCGGACCGGCAAGGATCGTCTGCTCGCCTTCCACGTTTGCGACTGGCTGGTGCCGACAAGAGACATTCTCAACGACCGCGGCATGATGGGCGACGGCGTCATCGACATCAAATCGGTTCGCGCGGCAGTCGAAGCGCAGGGCTTTGCCGGCTATTCGGAGATCGAGATTTTCTCCAACGACTGGTGGAGTAAACCGATGGACGAGGTGCTGCGCACATGCATCGAACGCCACAGGACCGTGGTCTAAGCGGTAAGAGGTTGATCGCGAACATTCTCTGGTGTCGCAGATGGGCCACAAGCGGGCGTCAGGTTGGGCGGGCGTCTGTCAAAACGTGTTTGGCATTGCCATCTGATCCGTCGTACGCTGTGCTGTCATTGGATGGCGAGCCATGGTGCAGGAGCGGCCAGTCCGGATAGAGCGGCGGTTGTCGGCGATATTGGCTGCTGACGTAGCTGACTATTCGCGACTCATGCACCATGACGAAGAAGCTACGCATGCCAAATTCACTGCGCTCCTGGGCGTCAGCGTCGCGCCCGCGATCTTCGAGCACGGCGGTCGCATCGTGAAGAATACCGGTGACGGGTTCTTGGCAGAGTTTCCAAGCGCGGTCGAGGCGGTTCGGGCTGCTGTGCAGTTCCAAACCGGCATCAAGGAGCTTACAAAAGCGGACGCGGAAGATAGGCGTATTGCTTTCCGTGTCGGTATCAATGTCGGCGATGTCATTGTCGAGCCGCATGACATTTTTGGCGACGGCGTCAATATCGCGTCACGGCTTGAGAGTATCGCGGAGCCTGGCGGCATCTGCATCTCGTCTTCGGCCTACGATTATATCCAGGGCAAGGTCGGCGTCGCGTTCACCGAACTGGGAGAGCAGAACCTCAAGAACATTTCCCGCCCCGTCCGAGCCTATGCCATGGTCCGTGACGGACTTCGTCCGGCATTCCAGGCTGACCGCGCGAAGCCGAGCCCGCCTGCGCCGCCTCATCTTTCCATCGTTGTGCTGCCCTTCGCCGATCTCAGTGGCGATCCCCGGCAAGACTACTTCGTCGATGGCGTGACCGAGAGTCTGACCACTGACTTGTCGCGCATCTCGGGTTCGTTCGTGATCGGCCGACACACTGCATTCGCTTACAAGGGCAAGACGGTCGACCTCAAGAAGATCGGGCGCGAGTTGAACGTCCGCTACGTACTCCAAGGTTCGGTCCAGCGAAACAACACCCGGCTTCGGGTGAACGTGCAGCTTGTCGATGCCGAAAGTGGCAATCACCTTTGGGCCGAGCGGTTTGATAAGCCCCTCGCCGACCTGTTCGATATGCAGGACGAGATCGTTGCCCGGCTCGCCAACGCGCTGGATGCTGAGCTCATTGCAGCCGAGGCGCGGCGAGCCGAACACTCTGTAAACCCCGACGTGATGGACCTATATTTCCAAGGCATCGCTTTCGCGAACAGAGGGACCACTCCAGAGTACCTGAGGCAAGCGCGCGGCTTCTTTGAACGGGCTCTGGCGCTGGACCCCGGTTGTATTGAGGCGCTGGTAGGCAGAGCAGGCGTGGATGAGGCAACTGCCACCGCCCTGTTGACTGATGATCCGGCCCCGAACCTCGCGGCAGCTGAGGCGACGTTGAACAAGGCCCTATCGCTGGCCCCGCAGCATGCGTTGGCACACCTGCGATTGGGCATCGTCCTGATTCTGACGAGCCGCGCGGCTCGAGGTATTGCTGAATGTCAGCGCGCGCTGGCGCTGGATCGCAATTTGGCCCATGCTCACGCTTGGATCGGGCTCGCCAAAGTGTATGTCGGTCATGCTGCCGAAACCGAGACACACGTCCATGAGGCACTCCGCTTGTCCCCTCGCGATACCCGCTCCTATATTTGGCTGCTGATCGCTGGCCTGGCCAAGTTTCACCTTCGCGCCGACGACGAGGCAGTAGCTTGGCTACGCCGTAGCATTGAGACCAATCGAAATCATCCGCTCGCGTATTTTTGGCTCGCCGCGGCGTTGGCGCGGCTCGGCGCGGTGGACGAGGCGAAGGGCGCGGCGCGGGTGGCACTTGCTCTCAACCCGGGTTTCACCATTCGCCGTGCGCGTACCCACCTGCCGAGCGACAATCCGATTTACGTCGCTGGACGGGAGGATTTCTATGAGGGGCTGCGCTTGGCTGGGGTGCCAGAGGGCTGATGTCCGAGATCGGTCAAACGCGACAATGCTGGCGAGCCGTGGCTACGACGCCGATTGGATTGGAGAACTTGCGATCAAGAAAAGCGCATGAGCCGACATCGCGCTGAAAAGCAATCGCAAGGAAGCGATTTGCTTCAGTCCTTGGCTGTATCGCGCTCGCAATCGAGTTGAGCGGCTCTTCAACAGGACTCGTGTCGGTCAGGTTGAGGTTCGGCGCTAATTGAACGAGTCCACGTCACGGTTCAGTCGCGCGCTGCCCTCACGGGCCGGCGACCTGTTGCAGCGTGTTGAATCGCGCCTTCTGTTCGCTGCTCAGCGTGGCGTAGAACTCGTCGAGCGCGGGCTCGACCAGGTTGGCGGCCGTCAGCATGGCTTCGAGCCGGTGCTGCATCGCCTCGAGCCGTCCGACCGGCGTCAGCGGCGTATCGTTCGGGCAGGACGCCTGCAGGTCCTCGACGCCCTTGGCCGTCGCTTCACCGAGGCGGTCGAGTGCGTCCTTCTGCTTGCCGGCGGGGTGGAGCACAGCCTCGATCCTCTGGACCGGGAATTGGGTCAGGCCGGATTTCGGCGCGCTGCAGGTCTCGGCGCTGGCTTGCTGTTGCTGCTGCGAGCGGTCGCCGACATTGGGGCCGAGCGCGTTGAAGCGGGCCTGCTGCTCGTCACTGAGCGAGTTGTAGAAATTCTCCAGCGCCGGTCGCACGATCTTGACGGCTTCCAACGTCGCGCTGATGCGGTTCATCATGGCCCGCAAGCGGCCGGGCGGCGTCAACGCATAGGTCTCCGAACAGGAGTTCTTGAATACGTCGGCAGCTTTGGCGGCGGCCGCCTTCAAGTCGTCGAGCAGCGCGCGTTGCTCCGGCGTCGGCTGCACCGCTCTTGCGATATCGGCAAGCGGCCAGGCGGTGACGCCCTTGTCCGGGGTGCCGCACATCTGCTGTAGCGTTCGCGGGCTCACGCTGGCGCGCTGGCGCGGGCGAGAACCACCGCCGACTTGCGGAGTGTCATACGGACTGATGCTGGCGTAGGCGGAATAGGGGCTTTGGTCACTCCAGAACACGGTATCGACGAAGTCGTCATAGGCGTACGCCCAGTAGTCGGGCTCGTAAGCGTAGGACCAGAACGTGTAGTCGAAAATGTCGGAATAGGCGTACGGCCAGAACACGGGCCCGAGCCATGCCACGAACACCGCGGGATGGCGGTGCCGCCAGGCCTCGCGCGGCGCCCAGCCGCTCTCGCGGGTGGTGAGCGCCGCCTGGGTTTGCGCAGTCGTCTGCTGACGGAAGGGCTCGGTAAATCGCCCGCGCTCGGCGGCCTGCACGGCCGCGGCAGTTGCTGGCGTGCGCCCGGCCGGAGCCTGTAATCCAAGCCGCTGTTGGCGCGCCAGATCGGTTTGCTGCGCACGCTGCTCACGCTCGAGCAGGCGATTCTGCGTCTGCAATGTCCGTTGCTGCTCGCGCAACGCCCGCGCGCCCTCAGGCTTCTGCGATTGGAGTTGCTGCACGCGCTGCTGCAGGCGATCGATGCGGGTCTGGCGCTCCGAGGTCTGGCGCGACAGCATCTCGCGCTGGCGCTGCTGCACCATCTGCTGTCGCTGTTGGATCTGCTGCTGATGCTGTTGCGCGCGCTGTTCGATCTGATTCCGTCGCGACAGCCGCTCGGTCGCGGCTGGCGGTGCGCTTGGGCGCGAAGGGGCGGCGATATGCGACGGCCGCGATATCATGGCGGGACGCTGCGGCGCCGCCGGCGCCCGATGGAATTCAGGCCGCGGCGCTGCGAAGTGCGGGGCAGCGCGCGGTGGGGGCGCAGCGAAGTGTGGGGCCGGCCGCGGTTGCGGTGCGGCGAAGTGTGGCGCCATGGCCGGCCGCTGCGCCATGGAAGGCGGATGGAACGCCGGTGCGGCGGGGCGTGCCATGACGGGCGGGGCCGCCGGACGGGCCATGGCTGGCGGCGCAGCCGGACGAGCCATGGCGGGTGGCGGTGCGGGCCGGGCCGCTGGCGCTACGGGTGGTCCGCCCCTTCCGTGGCCTGGTCCTTGGGCGAACGCGACGCCCGGCACCAGCATCGAGATACCAACGAAGACAGCCGTAAAGCAAACGCCACGCGGAAGCATGATTGTCGCTCCCAACTCGTAATTGCCCACGACGTTTCAACGCACCGCGAACGGAATCGTTCGTTGCTGGCCACGGCCGGCATTGCGATTTTCCGACGCAGGCAACCTCACGAGAAATCCTGCGTCAGGGTCGCGGCGAACCGCTCGAGCGCCCAGTCGACCTGGTCGCTGGTGATCACCAGCGGCGGGGCGATGCGGATCGTGTGCTCATGGGTATCCTTGGCGAGGATGCCCTTGGCCTGGAGCGCCTCGCAGTAGCGGCGCGCGCGGCCGGCCTCGGGGTGCAGTTCGACCGCCAGCATCAAGCCGCGTCCGCGCACCTCACGGATCGTGTTGGCACGAATGTCTTTCAAGCCTTCCAGAAAGCGCGCACCCTGCCTGGCCGCGTTCTCGATCATGCCTTCCTCGACGAGCACGCGCATCGCCGCGCGCGCGACCGCGCAGGCAAGCGGATTGCCGCCGAAGGTCGAGCCATGCTGCCCGGGCCTCAATGTGCCCAGCACGTCGTTGTTCGAGAGCACGGCCGACACCGGATAGAAGCCGCCGGACAAGGCCTTGCCGAGCAGCGTCACGTCCGCCTCGATGCCCTCATGCTGCTCGGCGAGCAATTTGCCGGTGCGGCCGAGCCCGGTCTGGATTTCGTCGAGCACCAGCATCACGTTGCTCGCCGTGCAGAGCTGGCGCACTTTCGTGAAATAGCCGGCTGGGGGAATGATGACACCGGCTTCGCCCTGGATCGGCTCGACCAGAAACGCGACGGTGTTTGGCGTGATCGCTGCTTCCAGAGCAGCGGCGTCGCCGAACGGGATGATCTTGAAGCCCGGCGCGAACGGGCCGAAGTGCTTGCGAGTCTCAGGGTCAGTTGAAAAGCCGACGATGCCCAGCGTGCGTCCGTGGAAATTGTCGGCGCAGACGATGATCTCGGCCTGGCCATCAGGCACGCCTTTCACCTCATAGCCCCATTTGCGGACCGACTTGATCGCGCTTTCGACCGCCTCGGCGCCGCTGTTCATCGGCAGCACCTTGTGGGAGCCGGTCAGCGCCGCGATCTCTTCGTAGAAGGGGGCGAGCTGGTCGTTGTGGAAGGCGCGCGAGGTGAGCGTCAGCCGGTGTGCCTGCTCCACCATCGCCGCCAGGATCTTGGGGTGGCAGTGGCCCTGGCTGACCGCTGAATAGGCGGAGAGGCAGTCGAGATAGCGGTTGCCTTCGATATCCCAGACCCAGACACCTTCGCCGCGCGACAGGACGACCCCGATCGGTTCGTAATTGTAGGTGCCAAGGCGCCGTTCCGTTGCGAGGAAATCAATGACCGACGAGCTCATCTGTCGTCACTCCATTGCTACGCGCGAGCGTTGGCCGACTGCGCCGGCCGCGCTCAGCTTGATGTGGGTATCGGCCGGAACGTGCGGAAGCTTTCATACGCCCAATGATGCGGCACGGCCAGATTTGCTCGAAATGTCAGATGGTTCTGCCGAGCCACAGCTCATCCTTGGCCAACCCGCGGTCTACTGTGCATGGGGTTGTTTTCGACTTTTTACTTTGAGGCCTCACCCGATCGCGCAAGGCACACTCAAGAAACCCCGAAACCGCACCCGTCCACCGCGTATCGGCTGCCCGTTCACGGCGTAGTCCGGAAAGCGCGCCAGGAAGCGCGAGATCGCGATCGCGCCTTCGAGTCGCGCCAGAGCCATGCCCGCGCATTGATGTGCGCCGGTGGCAAACGCAAGATGACGGTTCGGCGTGCGCGCGACGTCGAAACGTTCCGGGTCCGGAAACTGTGCGGGATCGCGGTTGGCTGCTCCAATGCACAGAGTGACCGACGTGCCTGCCTCGAGCACGACGCCGCCGAGCTCGACCCGCTCGGTGGTCATGCGGTTGCCCAGCTGGTTCGAGCTTTCGTAGCGCAGCACCTCTTCGACCGCGGTCTTGATCAGGTTGGGGTCGTCGATCAGGCACTGCTTCTGGTCAGGATGCCGATGCAGCGCAACGAGGCCGTTGCCGATCAGGTTGGTCGTGGTCTCGTGGCCGGCATTGAGCAGGAAGATGCAATTGTGCAAGAGCTCCTTCTCGGTCAGCCGCTCGCCGTTGTCCTCGCCCTGGATCAGGCGCGTCAGCACGTCACGGTCGGGATTGCCCGGCTTCGCGCGCCGCTGCGCGACCAGCGTTTCGAGATAGCCAAGGAAGTCCGTCACCGCCTTGTTGCCGCGCGCAGCCGCGTCAGGCGACACCACGGGCTCGAGCGCACCAAGGATCGCCAGCGACCAGTCGCGCAAGGGCCCGCGCTCGTCATGTGACACATCGAGCAGATTGCCAATCACCTCGATGGGAATCGAGGCGGCGAAATCCTCGATCAACTCGCAATGGCCCTTGGCGGCGATGGCGTCGAGCAGGCCGTCGACCAGCTTGATGAGGTCGCCCTCCATGTTGGCGATCGCGCGCGGCGACAGCGCGCCCATGATCAGGCGGCGCACGCGGGTGTGGGCGGGCGGGTCATTGAAGACAAGGCTCGTCGTGTGGTGCTCGTAAAGGGGCGTGTCGCCATATTTCGGCGCGAACTCGCGCTTCTTGTCGGAGCTGAAGGACTTCGTGTTCTTGTAGGTGGTGACGAGATCGTCGTAGCGCGTCAGGAACACGGTGCCGTTCGGCAGCCGCTTGACCGGCTCATTCTCCCGCAGTGCACGATAGGTCGGATAGGGATTGTCGTAGAACTCCGGCGTCAGCCTCTCGAGGTCGAAGCTCGCCGCCAGCTCCTTCGCATCTGCGTTCATCCCGTTATACTCGCCGGTTAAAGCCGTTATGCCGTTTTTGTTGTTCTGGTCGATGCGTGCACGCGTCTACAGTCTGCGCACCTTGCTAGCCGACCGGACAGGAAAATGCACGCACGCGCTGACGCTGCCGATACGGCCCCGAACTGGCCAGACGATATTTTCGCAACCTTGCAACGTTTCGACGTCCGGCAGGTGGCTTACGTGCCGGATGCCGGCCATGCGAAGCTGATCCACCGCGTGCTGGGCTCCTCCACGATGCGCGGCATTCCGCTAACGACGGAAGAGGAGGGGGTGGCGCTGCTCGCCGGCGCCTGGGCCGGTGGCCAGCGCGGCGTCTTGCTGATGCAATCGAGCGGCGTCGGCAATTGCATCAACATGCTGTCGCTGATCCCGGTCCTGCGTTTTCCGTTCCTCACGCTCATCACCATGCGCGGCGAGTGGGGCGAGTTCAATCCGTGGCAGGTGCCGATGGGCTCGACCACGCAGGGCGTGCTCGAGCTCTCAGGCGTCAAGGTGCTGCGCGCCTCGAACGCGGCCGAGGTGCCGGCGGTGCTGGAAGCGGCTGCGGCGCAGGCCTACAACGCCCTCACGCCCACCGCCGTCCTGCTGTCGCAGCGTCTGATCGGCGCCAAGGTTTTCACCAAATGAGCAAGGCCAATCTCCTCGACCGCCGCCAGGTTGTCTCCGTGCTGCTTGCGAACCGCGGGGACGTCGTTGCGATCGGCGGCCTAGGGGCCTCGACCAACGACATTACCGCCGCCGGCGACCACGCCCGCAACTTCTATCTCTGGGGCGGCATGGGCGGCGCGGCGATGATCGGCCTCGGGCTCGCGCTGGCGCAGCCGAATCTGCCGGTGCTGGTCATCACCGGCGACGGCGAGATGCTGATGGGCATGGGCAGCCTTGCCACCGTCGGCCTTCAAAAGCCGTCCAACCTCTCGATCGCTGTGCTCGACAACGAGGCCTATGGTGAGACCGGCGGCCAGACCAGCCACACCTCTGCCGGTGTCGACCTCGTCGGCGTTGCCAGGGCCTGTGGCATCAAGGACAGCCGGGCGATCTCGACGATGGCCGAGGTGGAGGCCTTCGCCAAAGCCGTCCAGGACGTCTCGGCGGGCCCGCGATTTGCCGATGTGAAGATCGACAGCGCCAATCTGGAGCGGATCTTGCCGACCCGGGACGGGACTTACATCCTCAACCGGATCCGGGGGGACCTCGGCTTTCAGCCTATCTAGGTCGCCGCGGTCCTGCTCGCAGGCCGTGTAGGTGAGGCCTATTTCCACTGATTTTACAACGCACTCAGGTTGCGATGCAGCATAGTGCTTGACTTTCGCGCTAGTGAGTGCTTACTCACTAGCATGAGCTCATTGCGTATGACGAGCGACCTGAGGCGTCAATTGATCCTCGGTGCCGCGAAACGCTGCTTTGCCCGACACGGGTATAACGGCACCACGACCAAGAGCGTGGCGGCCGCGGCTGCCATTTCCGAGGCGCTGCTGTTCAAGCACTTCCCGTCCAAGGCGGCGCTCTACGCCGAAATCCTCAGCGACGAATGCGAAGCAGACCCGGCGCTGACCGAGCTTCTCGAGCGGGAGCCGTCGACGGCTACCTTAGTTGAGCTGATCCGCGGCATGGTCGAGCATTTCCTGCTGATTGCCGACGGCCCCGATCAGGAGGAGGCGCAGCGCCTTCGACTGATGGCCACCAGTCATCTGGATGACGGCGAGTTCGCGCGTTTGCTGTATGCCAAGATCGAGACGCTGATCGGCCCGATCTTCGTCGCCTCGCTCGAGCGCGCCGTCGCCGCCGGCGATGCGCGGGCCTGTGGCAATGAACCGCTCAACCTGTTCTGGTTTGCGCATCATACGATGATGACAGCTGCGCTGACCAGGCTGCCCTCGGTGCCGTGTCTTGCCTATGGCGGGCCGAACGATCTCGAGCGGCAGCTTTGTGAGTTTCTCCTCAGAGGCATCGGACTTAACGACGCCGCAATTGCTTCGCATCTGGGCCGCGATCAGGCCGCTCGTGCTGGCAAGACGGCGATTGCAGAAAGCGTATGACAATGAACATCGTAACCGAACACAAGATTTCGGGCGAACCAATCGACAGCAAGGCTCCCAAGCGTCCGGTCCGGCCGGTGCTTTGGCTCGTCATCGTCGGCACGCTCCTGGGCGCGCTCGTTGGCGGTCTCGTCTGGTTCAATTATTTCCGCGGCCAGATGATCAAGCAGTTCTTCGCGAACAACAAGCCGCCGCCGACCTTGGTCAGCGCAGCGGAAGCGAAGTCCGAGGTGGTGCCGAACCTGCTCACCGCGGTCGGCGGTCTCGCCGCCGTGCACCAGGTCGACGTCACCGCCGACGTCAACGGCCGTGTCACCGAGATCAAGTTCGAGCCGGGCACGCATGTCGAGGCCGGCACGCCGCTGGTGCAGCTGTTCGACGCGCCGGAGCAGGGCGACCTCGCCAATTACAAGGCGCAGGCCACAGTGGCGCAGCTTTCGCTGGATCGCGCCAAGCAGCTGGCCTCGCGCCAGTTCGGCCCGCAGGCAACCGTCGACCAGGCGCAGGCCGCGTACGACCAGGCGCTGGCCGGCATCGCCAAGACCGAAGCGCTGATCTCGCAGAAGCTGGTGCGTGCGCCGTTCTCGGGCGAGCTCGGCGTCCGCAAGGTCGAGGTCGGCCAGTATCTGACGGCCGGCACGGCGATCGTTTCGTTGACCGATCTGTCGGAGCTGTGGGCCAACTTCACGGTGACAGAAAAGGACTCCGGAAGCCTCAAGGTCGGCCAACCGGTCCGGCTGAAGGTCGACGCTTATCCGGGCCGTACCTTCGACGGCAAGATCACGACGATCGAGCCGCAGATCGCGACCGATACTCGCAACATCCGCGTCCAGGCGACGATCGCCAATCCGGAGAAGATCCTGAAGCCCGGTATGTTCGTGACCACCACCGTGGTGCTGCCGGACAAGCCGGCCACGATCACCGTTCCGGAGACGGCGGTCGACTACACGCTGTACGGCGACTCGGTATTCGTGATCACCGAGAAGAAGGAAGCGGACGGCAAGACAAGCCTGAGCGCGGTGCGCACGTTCGTGCAGACCGGTAACCGCGTCAATGGTCGCGTCGAGATCATCAAGGGCATCAAGGCGGGCGACAAGGTCGTCGCCGTCGGCCAGCTCAAGCTGCAGTCGGGCGCTGCCGTTGCGATTTCGACCGACCCGGCTCCGCAGATTCCGGCGCAGCCGCCGCGCTACTGAGCATACATGTGCGTGATCCGGCCTGGCCGGATCACGTTTCTTGAGACATAGAAATCGAGATCGCCGCGATGGCCTTTACTGATATTTTCATCAAGCGCCCGGTTCTGTCGGTCGTTGTCAGCTTGCTGATCCTGCTGATCGGACTGCGCGCGGCGATGGTGCTGCCGATCCGGCAGTATCCGAAACTGTCGAACACGGTCATCAACATCACGACCATCTATCCTGGCGCATCCGCGGACCTGATCCAGGGGTTCATTACGACGCCGATCGAGCAGGCCGTCGCCTCCGCCGAGGGCGTGGACTACATCACGTCGTCCTCTGTGCTCGGCACCTCGACGATCCAGGTCTACATCAAGCTGAATTTCGACCCGAACCAGGCGCTCACCGAGGTGCTGGCCAAGACGAACTCGGTCAAATACCTGATCCCGAAGGAGTCCAACGACCCGATCGTCACCAAGACCACGGGCCAGACCACGGCCGTGATGTATCTCGGTTTCTCCTCGGAGGAGCTGTCGGGCTCGGCGATCTCGGACTATCTGACACGCGTGGTGCAGCCGGTGCTGTCGACCGTCGATGGCGTGGCTTCGGCCGACATCCTGGGCGGTCAGACCTTTGCGATGCGACTCTGGCTTGATCCGGTGAAGATGGCCGGCCGCAACGTATCGCCGGCGGACGTTGCCGCCGCGATCACGGCCAACAACTTCCAGTCTGCGGCCGGCCAGACCAAGGGCTACCTCATCGTCTCGAACATCTCGACGAACACAGGTCTGACCGACGTCAACCAGTTCAAGAAGATGATCGTCAAGGCCAAGGACGGCGGCTTCGTGCGCATGGAGGACATCGCCACCGTCGAGCTTGCCGCCCAGAGCACGGACGCGAGCGTCGCCTTCAACGGCGAGCATGCAATCTTCATCGGCGTGCAGGCGACGCCGCAGGGCAACCCACTGACGCTGGTCAAGGGCGTGCGCGCGCTGTTCCCCGAGCTCGAGCGCAACCTGCCGCCGTCGATGAAAATGAAGGTCGCCTACGACTCGACCAAATTCATCCAATCCTCGATCGACGAGGTGGAGAAGACGCTGGGCGAAGCCGTGATCATCGTGATTGTGGTGATCTTCCTGTTCCTGGCTTCGCTCCGCTCGGTCATCATCCCAGTAGTCACCATTCCGCTGTCGATGATCGGCGTCTGCACCTTGATGCTGGCGCTGGGGTTCAGCTTCAATCTCTTGACGCTGCTTGCGATGGTTCTCGCGATCGGCCTCGTGGTCGACGACGCCATCGTCGTTGTGGAGAACATCCATCGCCATCTGGAGGAGGGGAAGACGCCGATACAGTCGGCGCTAGAAGGTGCACGAGAAATTGTCGGTCCCGTCATCTCGATGACCATCACGCTCGCCGCCGTGTACGCGCCGATCGGTTTCCTCGGCGGTCTCACTGGCTCGCTGTTCCGCGAATTCGCCTTCACGCTCGCGGGCTCGGTGATCGTGTCGGGCGTGATCGCGCTGACGCTGTCGCCGATGATGTGCTCGGTGCTCCTCAAGAACACCGAAGAAGGCCGGTTCGCCAGGCTCGTCAACAGGGTGTTCGGCGCTGTGACGCGTTGGTACGGCCGCCGGCTCGACCGCTCGCTCGACTACAAGGCCATCACCGGCCTGTTCGCGCTGACGATCCTCGGACTTGTCGGCTTCCTCTACATGCACACCTCGAAAGAGTTGGCGCCCGAGGAAGACCAGGGCATCGTGTTCGCGGTCACCAAGGCACCAAAATATGCCAATATCGACTATGTCGATTTCTACGGCGACAAGCTCGACAAGGCATTCCAGAAATTCCCCGAGACCGACCTGCGTTTCGTGCTCAACGGCATCAACGGCCCGCAGGGCGGTATCGCCGGCATGTTGCTCAAGCCGTGGGACGAGCGCAAGCGCTCGTCGATCGCGCTGAAGCCTCTGGTCCAGGCCGAGCTTTCCAAGATCGAGGGCGTGCAGGCCTTCGCGTTCAATCTGCCGCCGCTGCCGGGCGGGCCGGGCGGATTGCCCGTGCAAATGGTGATCAACTCGACCGCAGGCTTCCAGACCGTCTATGAGCAGATGGAGAAGCTGAAAGACGCAGCGCGCAAGAGCGGCATGTTCATCGTCTCCGACAGCGACCTCGCCTACAACCAACCGAACGTCGAAGTCACGATCGACCGCACCAAGGCGCAGGATCTTGGCGTCAATATGCAAAATCTCGGCTCGACGCTCGCGGTTCTGCTCGGCGGCAACTATATCAACCGCTTCAATCTCCAGGGACGTTCGTACCAGGTGATCCCGCAGGTGCCGCGCAGCGAGCGCCTCTCTCCGGAATCGCTCGGGGGCTATTACGTGGCGACCAACACCGGGCAGCAGCTTCCGCTGTCGACCGTGGTCTCGATCAAGACGAAGACCGACCCGAATTCGCTGACGCACTACAATCAGCTCAACTCAGCGACGTTCTCGGCCGTGCCGATGCCCGGCGTGACCGTCGGCGCCGCCGTGGACTTCCTCGAAGGCGAGGCCAAGAAGCTGCCGCAGGGCTTCAGCCACGCCTACCTCGCCGATTCCAGGCAGTACGTGCAGGAAGGCAACCAGCTCGCGATCACCTTCGGTTTCGCGCTGATCATTATTTTCCTGGTGCTGGCCGCGCAGTTCGAGAGCTTGCGTGACCCGCTCGTGATCATGATCTCGGTGCCGATGGCGATCGTCGGCGCGTTGATCCCGTTGTTCTTCGGCGCGGCGACCATGAACATCTACACCCAGGTCGGTCTGCTCACCCTGGTCGGCCTGATTACCAAGCACGGCATCCTGATGGTGGAGTTCGCCAACGAGCTCCAGGTCAACGAGCGGCTTGATCGCCGCTCGGCCATCGAGATGTCGGCCCGCATCCGGTTGCGGCCAATCTTGATGACGACGGCTGCGATGGTGACCGGCCTGATCCCGCTGCTGACGGCGTCCGGCGCCGGTGCGGCCAGCCGCTTCTCGATCGGCCTTGTGGTCGTCGCCGGCATGTCGATCGGTACGTTGTTCACCCTGTTCGTGCTGCCGGCCGTCTACGTCGTCCTGGCGACCGACCATCGCGCGGCTGCCGATTCCGAGCGCAACAAGCAGGTCAACGAACTCGACCTCAGTGGCAAGGCATTACGACCCACCTGAGATCGTCCGAAGCGAAGATTGCGAAGCGGCAATGGCTTTTCGCCATTGCCGCTTTTTTCTTGTCCCGTGCTAGACTTGTCCGGCGCGCTATCGCGCCAGTACCGGGAAAATATCAGGGAAGATACGATGAGGCGGCGTGAATTCCTCGGAGGGCTCGGTTGTGTGTCGCTGTTGGGACCGAGCCCTGCTGCGGCTGAGGGCGGCCGAACGTTCCATCTGGGCACCCTGACTCCGATCACGCCAATTACGGACACAAGTCCAGGCGGCAAGATCCTGATCAAGGTTCTCGGCGAGCGCGGTTTCAAGATCGATCAGAACTTGACCTTTGAAGCGCGCGGCGCCCAAGGCGATGTCGCCAAGCTGCCCGCACTGATTGCCGAGCTGAAGACCAGGAACGTCGATGCAGTGGTGATTGTGGGCTACCCGACGGCAATGGCCGCCAAGGCGGCTGGCATTGCGACCGTGGCGGCAAGCGGCATCGGTGATCCCGTCGAAACCAAGCTGATCGAGAGCCTGGCGCATCCGGGCGGCCAAATCACGGGGATTTCGGACGTCGCGGCAACGCTCAGCGCCAAGCGGCTGTCGTTGCTCAAGGACATGTCACCGAAACTGACCAAGGTCGCAATGCTCTGGAATAAGGACGACCTCGGCATGACCACGCGCTATCAGGCTTCCGCGAAGGCGGCCCAGGCGCTCGGCCTCACCGTACAGGCGCTCGGCGTCCGCGAGCCTGACGACTTCGATGAGGCGTTCTCGGTGATGAACGGCGATCCCCCGGACGGCATCCTGATGGTGGCCGATGCGCTTACCATTCTCAACCGCAAGCGGGTGTTCGAGTTCGCCGCCGTCCGGAAGATGCCGGCGATCTACGAAAATGCTGACCTTGCCCGCGACGGCGGACTGATGTCTTACGGAGCGGATGTGC
This sequence comes from Bradyrhizobium sp. Ghvi, assembly GCF_900115265.1. Lineage (GTDB taxonomy): Bacteria > Pseudomonadota > Alphaproteobacteria > Rhizobiales > Xanthobacteraceae > Bradyrhizobium. The sequence continues at coordinate 413,082 of NZ_FOVU01000005.1, forward strand.
CGGAATCCTTCGAGCGGGCTGCAGCGCTCGTCGCCCGGATTTTCAACGGAGCCAAACCCGGCGATCTACCGTTCGAGCTGCCGACCCGCTATCCCCTGGTGATCAATCTCAAGACGGCCAAGGCGACCGGACTGGAAATCCCGCCGACCTTGCTGGCCCTTGCCGACGAGGTCATCGAGTAACCCTGTCCGCTGCGGCGGAAGACAAGGTTCGGCCTTCTTGCTAGGCTTGAAGGAATGAGCATTTCCGTCCATTCCGACACCCCGCAAACCGGGACCCTGCCACGTACGGCAGGGGACGGCGTCCTGTCCGAGGAGATGGGAGGGGGCATCAGAACCCGGCTGTTCACCAAATATGTCGCGTTGTTCGTGGCTGTGGTCGCCGTCGCCCTGCTGGCCAATGGGCTGTTCGAGGTCTTCTTCTATTATCGGGAGCACAAGGCCGCGCTGATCCGGGTCCAGCACGAGCAGGCTGAGGCGGCCGCGGCGAAGATCAGCCAGTTCGTCAAGGAGATCGAGAGTCAGCTGGGCTGGACCACGCAACTGCCGTGGCCGGCGGTCCGCCAGCCGGACAAAACCGACCAATCCTCGATCGAGCCGCGCCGGTTCGACGCGCTGCGGCTTCTGCGTCAGGTGCCGGCGATCACCGAACTCGCCCAGGTCGACGCGACCGGAAGGGAGCGCCTTCGTGTCTCGCGGTTGGCGATGGATGCGGTCGACAGCGGCATCGACCTGTCGGACGATCCCAAATTTACCCAGGCCGTTGCGCACAAGATCTATTACGGGCCGGTCTATTTCCGCCGCGAGTCGGAGCCGTACATGACGCTGGCGCTTGCCGGCGCCAGAAAGGATGCCGGTGTCAGTATCGCGGAGGTGAATCTGAAGCTGATTTGGGACGTCGTGTCCCAGATCAAGGTCGGCGAGCACGGACACGCCTATGTGGTCGGCCCGGAGGGGCGCCTGATCGCGCATCCCGATATCAGCCTGGTGCTGCGCAATACGGACCTGTCCGGCCTGGCGCAAGTGCGCGCCGCGCTGGCTGGCGGCGGTGCGATGCCGGATGCTTTGCAGGAAGCGACCAACATCCAGGGACAGAAGGTTCTGACGACGTCGGCGCCGATCAGCCCGCTCGGCTGGACGATGTTCGTCGAGCTGCCGGTCGAGGAGGCTTATGCCGCGCTCTATGCCTCGCTGGAGCGGCTCGCGATTGTCCTGCTTGGAGCATCGATCTTCGCGGTGCTTGCCGGAATTTTCCTCGCGCGCCGCATGGTCGGCCCGATCCAGGCGCTACGCACGGGCGCGATGCGCATTGGCGGAGGCGATTTCGCCCAGCGCATCTCGATCAAGACCGGCGACGAACTCGAGGAGCTCGCGAACCAGTTCAACCACATGGGCGAGCGCTTGCAGGAATCCTACGCCGACCTGGAACACAAGGTCGAGCAGCGGACCGCAGAACTGAGGCAATCCCTCGACGATCTGCGCGCGGCACAGGACCGCCTGGTTCAGACCGAGAAGCTGGCATCGCTCGGCCAGCTCACGGCGGGCATTGCCCACGAAATCAAGAACCCGCTCAACTTCGTCAACAATTTCTCCTCGGTTTCGACCGAGCTGATCGACGAGCTCAACGAGGTTCTGCAAACGGCTACTCTCGACGGCAAGACGAAGAACGAGGTTGACGAGCTGACCGGAATGCTGCGCGGAAACCTGGAGAAGGTGGTGCAGCACGGCAAGCGCGCCGATTCCATCGTCAAGAACATGCTGCTGCATTCACGCCAAGGCTCCGGCGAGCATCGCGCCACCGAGGTCAATGCGATCGTCGAGGAGAGCCTCAATCTGGCCTATCACGGCGCGCGCGCCGAAAGGCCATCATTCAATGTGACGCTCGAGCGCGACCTCGATCCGACCGCTGGTATGGCCGACATCTACCCGCAGGAAATTACCCGCGTCTTCCTCAATCTGATCTCGAACGGCTTCTATGCGGCAGCCAAACGCAAGGAGAGTGCCGCAGAAGGGTTCGAGCCGACCTTGAGGGCCGCGACGAAGAATCTCGGTGGCAGGGTGGAGATCCGCATCCGTGACAACGGGACGGGTATTCCGCAGGAGGTGAGGGAGAAGATGTTCAATCCCTTCTTCACCACCAAACCGGCCGGCGAGGGAACCGGCCTCGGCCTCTCCATGAGCCACGACATCGTCGTGAAACAGCACGGCGGCACGATCGCCGTGAACACAGAACCCGGTGTATTCACTGAATTCATCATCACCCTGCCGCGCGCGATGGCGGCTGGCGGTCCTTCCGGAGGGAAGACTTGAACGTTTACATTCTGGTCGTCGATGACGAGCCCGATGTCGAGGCTCTGTTCCGGCAACAGTTCCGGCGCGATCTGCGCGCCGGCCGCTTCCATATGGAATTCGCGCTCTCGGCGCCCGATGCGATCAAGCGCGCGGCCGAGGTGCGGGATCCTTCGCTGATCCTGATCCTGTCCGATATCAACATGCCCGGCATGAGCGGGCTCGACATGCTGCCCAAGGTGCGCGCCGAGCATCCGCATGTCCCGGTCATCATGATCACGGCGTATGGCGACGTCGAGACGCGCCGGAAGGCGATCGAAGGCGGCGCCACAGGGCTCCTCACCAAGCCGATCGATTTTGCCCTGTTGCGCCAGGAGATCGACACGAGGCTCGAGCAGGCGGCATGATTCCGACCATCCTCTTCGTTGACGACGAGCCGGACCTGGAAGCGCTGATCCTGCAAAAGTTCCGCAGGCAGATCCGCGATGGGCTGGTCAACTTCATCTTCGCGCGCGATGGCGTCGAGGCGCTGGAATCGATCGAGCAGAACCCGCTTGTCGACCTCGTGGTTTCGGACATCAACATGCCGCGCATGGACGGGCTGTCGCTGCTCGCGAAGCTCCAGGAGGCGGAGGACAAGAAGTCGACCATCATCGTGTCCGCCTATGGTGACATGAGCAACATCCGCACCGCCATGAACCGCGGCGCGTTCGACTTTCTGACCAAGCCGATCGACTTCCTCGACCTTGAAGCCACGATCCAGAAGACCGTTCGTCACATCGAGATGCTTCGCGAGGTGCGGCGGCGCCAGATGGAAGCCGAGCGCGCGCATGCGGCGCTGTCGCGCCATTTCTCACCTGAACTCGCCAAGCGTCTGGCGGCAGGTGGTGAGGGCGAGGGAATCGCAGTCCAATGGCGCGATGTCGCGACCATTTTCACCGACATCACCGGCTTCACGTCGCTGGTCGAGAGCGCGGCGCCCGAGACGCTCGGGGAGCTCCTCAACGAGTATGTGGGCGGGATGACCGAAGTGGTGTTCGCGCATGAGGGGACGGTCGCCAAGATCATCGGCGATGCAATCCAGGTGCTGTTCAATGCACCGGGTGATCAGCCGGATTACGCGACGCGTGCCGTCGCCTGTGCGCACGACCTCGATCATTGGGCGCAGGATTTTTGCGCGCGCCAGAAGGCGAGGGGCGTGAACTTCGGCACCACAAGGATCGGCATTCACGCCGGACCGGCGCTGGTCGGCAATTTCGGCGGCAACCGCTTCTTCGACTACACCGCCTACGGCGACACGATCAACACCGCGGCACGGCTGGAGGCCGCCAACAAGCACTTGGGTACGAGGATTTGCGTCAGCTCCAGCGTTGCCGAGAGGGCTGGGAATTTTCAGGGGCGCCCCGTCGGCGAATTGGTGCTGCGCGGGCGCCGCGAAGCCTTGCGCGCCTTTGAGCCGCTGCCACAGGCCAAATTCGAGGCGCCGGCAACTGCGCTCTATTCCGAGGCCTTCGCCAAGATGGAGGCTGGCGATGCCGCCGCCATGCCCGCCTTTGCCGCGCTGGTCGGCATGCATGCCGACGATCCCCTGGCCGGCTTTCACCTGAAGCGTCTGCTCAACGGCGCCAAAGGCGTCCGGATGCAACTGGAATAGGAGGCCGCCATGACGCAAGCATTCGCCGCCGGCAACTATCGTTTCATTCCGTCGGTGTTCCAATATTCGGCTGGTGCCGTCGCGGACGATGATTACGAGATCGAGCGTGTCCGGTTCGACCGTCTCGTGCCGCTCGCCGAGGGATTTGCGCTCGCAGCGAAGTTCATCCAGGAGGCGGGGCGCCCGCTGACGGCCTTCTGCGCCTGCGAGCTGCGCTCGCCCGCGGCCTTCACCGAGGAAGGTTTTCGTACCTTCAATCTGCATTACGTGAAAACTCTGTCAGAGTGGGGCATCTTCGACGGCACCACCAATCCGGTGGCGCGCAGTAATGTCTGCCCCGAGATCGATCCGCCCTCGGAACCGTCGTTTTATGCGTTCTCCTTCACCCGCCCGACGCGTGCGACGACGCCCACCTTCGTGATCGCCGGCGGCGCTGAAGCGCGGGAGGGCGGCGGCAGCTATGTGGAACGTACCGTGCGCTACCGCGATCTCAGTCCGGACGGACTTCGCGAGAAGGTTCGGTTCACGACCTCGCAGATGGAAGGCCGGATGGCGGCGTTCGGCTTTGGCTGGAAGGACACCACGGGCGTGCAAGCCTATTCGATCCGCGATTTCCACCACGCTTTGGCCGACGAGCTGGTTCGTCGCGGCGCGCTGCGTTCCGGCCTGACCTGCCACTTCGCGCGACCGCCCGTGGTCGACCTCGAATACGAGATGGATTGCCGCCGGGTGATGCGCGAGGTGGTCATCTAACGCTGGCGCGGGTCCAGCGCGTCGCGCAGGCCGTCGCCGAGCAGGTTCAGCGACAGCACCACGAGGAAGATGGCCAGCCCCGGCCAGATCGCCATCCAGGGCGCCTGGGTCAGGAAGCGTTGCGCCGCATTGAGCATGCTGCCCCAGGATGGTGCCGGCGGCTGTTGCCCGAGGCCGAGGAACGACAGGGCGGCTTCCGCGATGATGGCTGCGGCGATCGACAGCGTTGCCTGGACCAGCAGTGCGGGCAGGATGTTCGGCAGGATGTGCGAGAACGCGATCCGCCAAGGCGGATTGCCGAGTGCACGTGCCGCCTCGACATAGTCCTCGGCCTTGACGCTCAGCACCTGCCCGCGCGTCAGGCGGATGAAGACCGGCGTCGCTGAAATGCCGATCGCGATCATGGCATTGCCAAGGCTCGGACCGAGAAACGCCGCCAGTGCAATCGCCAGGATCAGGAACGGACAGGCCAGCATGGCATCGGTGATCCGGCTGATCAGCGCATCGACGAAGCCGCCGCGATAGCCGGCGAGCAGGCCGAGCGGCACGCCGATGCCAAGCGCGATCGCGACCGAGATCAGGCCGGCCAGCAGCGAGGCGCGAGCGCCGTAGACGATGCGGCTCAGGATGTCGCGGCCGAGCTCGTCAGTGCCGAACCAGTGCGCGGCCGTGGGCGGCTTGCGCACCAGGCTCCAGCTCGTCGCGATGGGATCGTAGGGCACGATGAGTGGTGCCAGGACTGCAACAAAGATGAACATCGTGAGCACGATGAGCCCAAACACCGCTGCCTTGCGCTTGAACAGCCGCCGCCGCGCGCGGCGCGCCGGGCTGTCCAGCTCGTCGGCTTGCACATGCGGGCCAGACAAGGCGGCATCGGTCATGGCAATCAGCCCCGCAGCCTTGGATTGACCAGGATGTAGGCGACGTCGGCAACCAGATTGAGCGTGATGTAGATCGTGGCGGTCACCAGCACCACGCCCTGCACGACGGCATAGTCGCGATTGAATACGGCGTCCACGATCAGCTTGCCGAAGCCGGGAATCGAGAAGATCTGCTCGGTCAGCACGGCACCCGACAGCAGCGTGCCGAGCTCGAGCGCGCCGAGTGTGATGATCGGCGTCAGCGCATTGCGCATGGCATGCTTGAGGATGACCGTCCGCTCGGACAGGCCTTTGGCGCGCGCGGTGCGCACATAATCGCTTTCCAGCACCTGCAGCATGGCGCTGCGGGTATGACGCATCAGGACCGCGGCAATGGCGTTGCCGAGCACGAAGGCCGGCATGATGGTGGCGGCAAGGCTTGCGCGCCAGTTCTCGGTCAGCGGCACATAGCCTGAGGCCGGCAGCCAGCCGAGCTCGATCGAGAACAGGAAGATCAGCATGATGCCGAGCCAGAAATTCGGCGTCGAGATGCCCCACAGCGCGAAGAAATTGGCGCCATAGTCCCACGCTGTTCCTTTCTTCACGGCTGCGATAATTCCAGCGGGAATGCCGATCAGGAACGCGATGATGATGGCCATCGAACCGAGCTGCAACGTCACCGGCAGCTTCTGCGCGATCAGTTCGCGCACCGGCATCTTGTTGCGCAGCGACTCGCCGAAATCGCCTGAGAGCACGCCCTTGATCCAGTAGGCGTATTGCACAGGCACCGGCCGATCCAGCCGGTACTGGTGCCGGATCTGCTCGATCACATTGGGATCGCGCTCCTCGCCGGCCATCACCAGCGCGGGATCGCCCGGCAGCAATTGCTGCAGTGAGAAAATCAATACCGAAACGAAGAACAGTGTCGGCACGATCTGGGCAAGCCGGCGGGCGAGGAAGTTCAGCATCCCTGTGGCATCACTTCAGCTTGAGGCCGACGACGCGCACGAGTCCGTCCGGCATCTGCTTGTAGCCTTCCAGCTTCGTCGTATGCGCGATGATGATACGGCGGTGGTAGAGATAAAGGATGGGTTCCTCATCCTGGACCAGCTTCGCGAGCGTCTCGTAGCTGGCCTTGCGTTTGGTGAAATCGGTCACGAGCCGCGCGTCTTCCAGCGCCTTGTCGGCCTGAGCATTGGTCCAATCGCCGTAATTCTGGGGCGCGCCACTGTGCAGGAAGATAAAGGTGTTGCCGTCGGGATCGATGCGGCCGCTCCAGGCGAGCCAGAAGGCCTGATAATCGCCGGCCTCGGCCTGCTTGAGCCCGGTCGCGAACTCGGTGAGGCGGATCTTCATGTCGAACCCGGCTTCTGCGGCCATCGACTGGATCACCTGCGCCGGTGTTTCGTTTTCGGCGCCTTTCGGCACCAGGAAATCGACGCTGACCGGCGGCTTCACGCCGGCTTCCTTCAGCAGCGCCTTGGCTTTCTCCACGTCGCGCCCGCGGACCGGAAGTGATTTCTGGTAGTAGGGGTGATCGGGATTGACCCATTGATTGCCGACCTGAAACTCGCCGTTGAACACGACCTGGTTGATCGCCTCGCGGTCGATCGCGAGGTCGAGCGCCTGCCGTACCTTGGCGGATTGGCTGAGCGGCCCATTGGCCTTGTCCTTGCCGATGTTGAGCGTGATGCCCTGATAGCCGAGCTCGATGGCGGTGGCGACCTTCAGTCGTGGATCCGCGCGCACCTCCTTCAAATCCGTCGCGAGCACGCGCTCGATCAGATCGAGGCCGCCCGATTTCAGGTTCGCCAGCCGCACCGTGGCGTCGACGATGGGCTGGAACACGATCTTGTCGATGAAGACGTTGTCCTTGTTCCAGTAGTCCGCGAATTTCTCGAACACGATGCGGTCCTGCTGCACGCGCTCGACGAACTTGTACGGGCCGGCGCAGACCGGATGCAGGCCGAACTTGTCGCCGGCTTCCTTGGCTGCTTTCGGCGAGACCATCATGCCGGCGCGGTCGGTGAGCTGGGCGAGCAGCGGCGAGAATGGCGACTTCAGCACCAGCTTGATGGTGAGGGGATCGACGATATCGATGTGGTCGACCGAGGCTAGCTCCGGCTTGCGGAACGAGCCAGGAAGCGTCAGGTGGCGCTCCAGCGAGAATTTGGCGGCTTCCGCATCGAACGGCTCGCCGTCGTGGAATTTCACGCCGGGCCGCAGCTTGATGACGAGACCCTTGCCCTCATCGACCGTTTCGCTCGACAGGGCGAGCTGGGGCACGATGTTGAGCTTTTCGTCGATGTCGAACAGCTTATCGCAGAACGCGGCGAACACGATGCGGCCGACATAGGTGCGCGCCATGGAGGGATCGAGGATGTCGGGGTCCTCGGCAAGACCAATGCGCAGCGTGGTCTGAGCGTGGGCGGCGCCAAGCGACAGCAGGAATGCGGCGGCCGTTGCGGCCAGGCGAAACATCTTCATCGGACAGTCCCCATTGCTCCGGCTAGGTCGGTGTAGGCCTTGTACTCTGTATACCAACACCAGCCGGGCTCGCGCCTTCCGTCTTTCGGCTGAAAGCCGCGACTAATTTTGCCAGCGCTGGGGTGAATCCGCCCGCTGCAGGCAGGATGGTGTCGGCCGGCGGAAGCTCGTTGACGCGATGGCAGGCGGTGGCGTGGCCTGCGCGATCGGCCGTCAGCGCCGGCGCTTCGGTGCGGCAACGGTCGATCACGAAGGGACAGCGGGTGTGGAAGCGACAGCCGGCCGGAGGATTCAGCGCGCTCGGGATCTCGCCTTGCAGCACGACCTTGGCGCGCTTGGCGTGAGGCTGCGGCAGTGGGATCGCGGACAGCAGCGCGCGGCTATAGGGGTGACCGGGCCGGGCGAACAACTCGTCGGCATCGGCCTCCTCTACGATGCAGCCGAGATTCATCACCGCAACGCGGTCGGCGATATGCTTGACCACCGCGAGGTCGTGCGACACGAAAATGTAGGCCAGCCCAAGCCGGTCCTGCAGCTCGCGCAGGAGGTTGAGGATCTGCGAGCGGATCGAGACGTCGAGCGCCGAGACCGGCTCGTCGCAGATGATCAGCTTCGGCTCGACCGCGAGGGCGCGCGCGATGGCAATGCGCTGGCGCTGACCGCCGGAGAACTCGTGAGGATAGCGCCGGGCCAGCGGCGGTTCCAGCCCGACCAGCCGCAGCAGTTCCGCAACCCGCTCACGGCGTTGCGCGGTCGGTACGAGATCGTGCAGCGCCAGCGGCTCAGTCAGGATCTGGCCGACGGTCATGCGCGGGTTGAGCGAGGCATAAGGGTCCTGAAAGATGATCTGCGCTTCGCGGCGGAATTTTCGGAGCGCGTCGGCATCAAGCGAGAGCAGGTCGCGGCCGTCGAACCGCACGCTGCCTGCATCGGGCTCGATCAGCCGCAGCACCAGGCGGCTGACGGTCGATTTGCCGCAACCGGACTCGCCGACCAACGCGAGGGTCTTGCCGGCCTCGAGCGAAAAGGACACGCCATCGACGGCTTTGACATGCGACCGTGCCCGACCAAGCAACGAGCGTTCGGCGACGAAGTGCTTGACCAGGCCCTCGACCTCGAGCAGTGCCATCACCGCTTCTGCTCCTTGCGAATATCGGTCTTGTGTCCCGGGCGCGGCGCAGCACGAAGTGTTGCGACGCTGAACCGGGACCCAGATTGCCGCCGCATGGGCCCCGGTTCAGCGGTGCACCACCGCGCTTCGCTTGTGCTGCACCGCGCCCGGGGCACGAGCGGAGAGGACAACGGCATCACGACACCAGGAGTTCGAGCGGCGCGCGGATGCAGCGCGTGACGTGGCCGGGGCCGACCTCCACCAGCGGTGGCCGCGCCTTGGTGCAGGCCTCAAGCACGAACGGGCAGCGCGCGGCGAAGCGACAACCCGCGGGTGGCCGGGCCATATTCGGGACCATGCCTTCGATCGTCGCAAGCCGCTCGGCGCGATGGTCGAGGCGCGGGATCGAGCCGAGCAGGCCGACGGTGTAGGGATGCTGAGGCGCGGAGAACAGCTCATCGACCGGCGCGCGCTCGACGATCTCCCCTGCATACATCACTGCGACTTCGTCGCAGACCTCGGCGACGACCCCAAGGTCATGAGTGATCAAGATGATCGCGGCGCCGCTCGCGGCTTTCAACTCGCGCATCAGCTCCAGGATCTGGGCCTGTAGCGTGACGTCGAGCGCGGTCGTGGGTTCATCGGCGATCAGGAGCTGCGGATCGCAGGCCAACGCCATCGCGATCATCACGCGCTGGCGCATGCCGCCGGAGAGCTTGTGCGGATATTCGTCGATCCGCCGCTCGGGCGAAGGGATGTGGACGCGACGCAGCAGCTCAATTGCGCGCTCGCGCGCGCCCTTCCGCGAGCCGCCACGGTGCCGCAAAATGGTCTCGGTGATCTGGTCGCCGATCGTAAAGCTCGGGTTGAGCGACGTCATCGGTTCCTGAAAAATCATCGCGAGCCGGTTGCCGCGCAGGTCCCCCAGGGTCTGGTCCGCCGTCTTCAGCAGGTCGAAACCGTCGAAGCGGATCGCGCCTGATATCTCCGTCGTCCGCCTCGGCAGCAGCCCCATGATTGCCAGCGAGGTCACGCTCTTGCCGCAGCCGGATTCGCCGACCAGACCGAGCGTCGCGCCATTGGCAACGCTGAGATCGACGCCGTCGACCGCGTGGGTGATGCGGCTGTCGTCGCCGTGAAAGCGGATGCGTAGATCCTTGATCTCAATGAGAGGGCTCGCGGTCATGCCTGTCTTGCCTGCGCCGCTTTGATGCTGGCCTCGATGACGCTGCGGTCAGTGTTGCCGGCCGGCTTCTGCCGCGTCGGCATGGAGGCGCGGAAGTGGACCCAGAGCTCGTGGCTGACGCGTTCGAGCCGTTCGAGTTCGCCAAGTGGATCGGCATGATCGTCGGCGCGGATGTCCAGCGCGGGCCATTCCTCCTCGCCATGAATCAACAGCGCCGCAGACTGCTTGCCGCGCTTGTCACCGCCCGCGGCTTCGCCCCCGCGCATGGCCGTGAGCAGGCGTCGCGGGAAGGGAAGGCTGTCATTGGCGAGGTAGGTCTTCGCGGTTTCGGCGAGCACGTCGGGCCCTGCGAGCATGTTGCCGGCGATCGAAAAGCCGCTGCCGGCGATATGCCCGCACCAGTCGACGCAATCGCGACCGGTGTGTGCGGCAATCGCGCCGCTGGCATCCATGATGTGGACCTGGCGGCTCTCGCGGCCCTCGTCGCTCGCCAGAAGCGCAGCGAGCACGTCATGCGCGTTCAGGCCGTCGCGCAGCAGCTTGACGCCGTCGATGCCGTAATAGGGATTGACGAGGGCCTGGGTCGCGATCGCACCGAAGCCAGCCGCGATGTAGGGCACACGGGCGCCGACGGCGAAGAAGCGCGTAGCTACCGCAATGCCAAACTGGCCGGTGGCAGGGTCTCGCGCGATGATCGACCAGGTCATGTGCTGCTCTTAGCGTCCCGCGGCGTAGCCCTGCATGCCGCGCGGATTGGCGGCGGCGCGCCGGCGTACCCCGACGCGTGAGGCCGCGGTGAGGCGGCCCTCCGACCAATCGGGGCCGATTTCGACGATGTGTCCGCGCTCGCGAAGATTCTCGATCGTCGCCTTGGGCACACGGTTCTCGACTACGAGCACGCCGGGACGTGCCGTGCGCGGCCAGAATGAGATCGGGAAGTGCTCGGAATGCCAAGCCGGCGCGTCGATCGCTTCCTGAAGATTGAGATTGCAGTGCACGTGACGCAGGAAGAACTGCGTGATCCACTGGTCCTGCTGGTCGCCTCCGGGTGAGCCCCAGGCGAGATACGGCTCGCCGTCGCGCAACGCCATGGTCGGCGACAGTGTCGTGCGCGGCCGCTTACCCGGCGCGAGCGCAGCGGGATGATTTTCCTCCAGCCAGAACATCTGAGCGCGGCTGCCCAGGCAAAAGCCGAGTTCCGGAATGATCGGTGAGGATTGCAGCCAGCCGCCCGATGGCGTCGAGGACACCATATTGCCGGCCTTGTCGATGATGTCGAAATGCACGGTATCGCCGCGCACTTCGCCGAAGCGGCCGACCGTCGGCTCACCTGCTCCGAGGGCGCCGACTGCTTCGCGCTGACCTTCGGCACGGCGCAGATTGACCACGCCGCCGAAGCCTTCGACCGTGCCGGGTACGAAATCGAGCGAGGCCTTGTCGGTGACCAGCTTGCGGCGCTGGTCGTTATAGGCATCCGACAACAGCGTCGCGATCGGGATGTCGGAGAACTTTGGATCGCCGTAGAATTTTTCGCGATCGGCGAACGCGAGTTTTGCGCATTCGATCTGGAGATGGATGAATTCCGGCCCGGTCGGGTCGAGCCCGCCGAGCGAAAATCCCTTCAACAGCGCGAGCTGCTGCAGCGTCACCGGCCCCTGGCTCCAGACGCCGGCTTTGCAGACGGTGTAACGGCCATAGTCGTAGGTCAGCGGCGCTTCGACCGTCGGCAGCCAGCGCGCCATGTCGTCGGCGGAAAGCACGCCGCGATGCGGCGAGCCGCTGACGTCCATGACTTCCTGGGTTCGGCAGAATCCGTCGATGGCTTCCGCGACAAACCCTTGCGACCAAGCTTTGCGCGCACGCTCGATCTCGGCGTCGCGACCACCGCCACCGCTCTCGGCCTCGCTGAGGATACGGGTATAGGTCGCGGCCAACGTCTTATTGGTAAAGATCGAACCGGGCTTCGGCACCTCGCCATTCGGCAGGTAGACGGCTGCGGAGGTCGGCCAATGCTTGCGGAACAATTGCTCGACGGTCTGGATCGTGGCGCAGGCGCGCTCGACCAGTGGGTAGCCGTCGCGCGCGTAGGAGATCGCGGGTTCCAGCACGTCGCGCACGCGCATGGTGCCGTAGTCGCGCAAGAGCATCATCCAGGATTCGAAGGTGCCGGGGACGCAGGCGGCGAGCAGGCCGGTCCCGGGCACCATGTCGAGACCTTCGCTCTTGTAGTGCGCAATGGTGGCCCGCGCCGGGGCCGGGCCCTGACCGCAGATCACCTCGGTGCGGCCGCGTTTCACGTCATGCACGATGATGGGCACATCGCCGCCGGGGCCGTTCAGATGCGGTTCGACCACCTGAAGCGTGAAGGCGGTAGCGACGCCGGCGTCGAAGGCGTTGCCGCCCTTTTCCAGGATGGCCATGCCGACCGCGGTCGCGATCCAGTGCGTGGTCGCGACAACCCCGAATGTGCCCTCGATCTCCGGGCGCGTCGTGAAGGGATCGGGATTGACATTGCTGGCCATGGGTTACCTCATTTGCGGCGCGCGCAATTGATCACAGGCGATGCCGTGCCGCCAATGCGCTGCCAGCATGGCACGCGCGCGTCACGCCGGGACCGATGCGGTGTTTACGGCGTGGCAGGCGACGCCGTCGATCAGTTCCGGCGCTTCCTTGCGGCAAAGATCAAACGCCAGCGGGCAGCGCGGGTTGAAGGCGCAGCCGGGCGGTGGATTGATCGGGTTCGGGATCTCGCCCTTCACCGGAATGCGCTGGCGGCCACTCATGGCGAGATCGGGCACGGCGCCCAGCAGCATCTTGGTGTAGGGCATGCGGGGACTGGCGAACAGTTCGCGCCCTTCCGCGATCTCCACGATCCGGCCGAGATACATCACTCCAACCCGGCTCGCCATGTGGCGGACCACGGCGAGGTTGTGGCTGATGAACATGTAGGTCAGCCCGAACTTGTCCTGGAGGTCGCGCATCAGGTTCAGGATCTGTGCCTGCACGGACACGTCGAGCGCCGACGTCGGCTCGTCGCAGACGATAAACTCGGCGTCGGAGGCGAGGGCTCGCGCGATCGCGATGCGCTGACGCTGGCCGCCGGAGAATTCGTGCGGAAACTTCAGCCGGTCGTCGGGATGCAGGCCGACGAGGCTGAGCAGCTCGCCAACGCGGGCCTGGATGTCACGCTCGCCCTGGATCAGATCGAAGGCGCGGATCGGCTCGGAGATGATGGCATCGACGCGGAAACGCGGGTTCAGGCTGGCATAGGGATCCTGAAAGATCATCTGGATGCGACGACGCAGCTTTCGGCGCGCCTGGCCTTGCCGCGGGTCGGTCATCGAAACGCCGTCGATCAGGACGTCCCCGGAGCTCGGCGGCAACAGGCCGACCACCATGCGCGCCACCGTGGTCTTGCCCGAGCCGGACTCGCCGACCAGCGCAAACGTCTCGCCCTTCTTGATGTCGAAGCTGACGTGATCGACAGCTTTGAGATATTCGAGCTGCCCGCCTTCAAGCACGCGATTGAGCCAGGGTTTCGAAACATCGAAGACGCGGCGCAGGTTTGTAGCCTGGACGAAAGGCGTGCTCATGCCGCGGTCTCCGCCGGCGCGGTATCGTAGAGATGGCAGGCGACCGATTGTGTGCCACGCGCCAGGGGCTCTGGTCGTTCGGCACGGCAACGATCAAAAGCGAAAGCGCAGCGCGGATTGAACGAGCAGCCGCGCGGGATCGCGGAGAGACGCGGCATGGAGCCGGGAATCTGCACGAGGCGCTTGTCGTCGCCGGCAAGAGTCGGGATCGCGCCCATCAGGCCCTTGGCATAGGGATGCAGCGGGTTACGCACGACGTCCTGCACCGGTCCGATCTCGGCGACGCGGCCGGCATACATCACCGCGACGCGATCGGAGGTTTCCGCGATCACGCCCATGTCGTGCGTCACCAGCATCACGGCGGTGCCGTGGTCACGCCCGAGCCGCTTGATGAGCGAGATGATCTGCGCCTGTACCGAGACGTCGAGTGCGGTGGTCGGCTCGTCGGCGATGATCAGCTCCGGCTCGGCGCAGATCGCGAGCGCAATCACAACGCGCTGGCGCATGCCGCCGGAGAATTCGTGCGGATATCCGTCAATGCGTTTTTCGGGGGCAGGGATGCCGACTTCGGCGAGCAGGTCGATAGCGCGGCGGCGCGCTGCCTGTTCGGACAGATTGAGGTGGGTCCGGATCGTCTCCACGATCTGGTCGCCGACCTTGTACAGCGGATTGAGCGAGGTGAGGGGATCCTGGAAGATCATGCCGATGCGTTTTCCGCGGATGCGGCGCATTTCCTCCGGCGGCAGATTGTCGATGCGCAGGCCCGCGAGATGGATCTCTCCGCCCGCGATGCGGCCGGGTGGATCGATCAGGCCGATCACCGAGAGTCCGGTGACGGATTTGCCGGCGCCGGATTCGCCGACCACGCCGAGGACCTCGCCCTTGGCGATATCAAAGGAGACGCCGTTGATGGCGCGCAGCGTACCGCGGCGAGAGGCGAACTCGACCTGGAGATTGCGCACGGAGAGGACGGGTTCGGTCATGAACGCTGCATGCTCATCGGAGTTTGGGGTTGAGGGCGTCGCGCAGCCAGTCGCCGAGCAGGTTGATCGACAGGATCAACGCGGCGAGCGCGATTCCAGGGAAGGCGACGATCCACCATTCGCCTGCGAACAGATAACCGTTGCCGATACGGATCAGCGTGCCGAGCGACGGCATGGTCTCGGGCATGCCCGAGCCGAGGAACGACAGCGTTGCCTCGGTGATGATGGCAAGCGCAAGGTTGATGGTGGCGATCACGAGGATCGGCCCGGTGGTGTTCGGCAGCACGTGGCGCAGCATGATCACAGGGGCGGGCAGGCCGATCAATTGGGCGGCGGCGACATAATCCTTGTTCTTCTCGACCAGGACCGAGCCGCGCACCGTGCGCGCGTACTGCACCCAAAAGCTCAGGCCGATCGCGAAGACCAGGACCGCGAGCATGCTCATCTCGTCGAGCTTGTTGCCAAAAACCGATTTGGCGATGCCGTTGATCAAGAGCGCGATCAGGATGGCCGGGAAGGAGAGCTGCACGTCTGCGACGCGCATGATCAATCCATCCACGGCGCCGCCGAAATAGCCGGCTGTCAACCCAAGCAGGATGCCGATCGCCCCGGAGAGCACGACGCCGAGCACGCCGACCAGCAGCGAGATGCGCAGGCCATAGAGGATCGCAGACAGCACGTCGCGGCCCTGCTCGTCGGTGCCGAGCAGGAACGGGCTCTGGCCGTCGGCGGTCCAGATCGGTGAGATGCGCGAATTCATCAACTGGAGCTGCGCCGGATCGAATGGATTTTGCACCGACAGCACGGAGGCGAAGATCGCGAGAAGGAAGAACAGCAGCGTCACGCCGGCTGCGATCATGGTGATCTTGGAACGGCGGAACGAATAGAACAGGTCGCTGTCGAGCGCGCGCCGGAACCAGCCGGGCGCGGCCGCAGCGCGCTTTTCTGTCGTGTGGGGAACGACGGCTTCGCTCATGTCAGTGCGCCCGGCTGACCGTCGAGCGCAACCGCGGATCGACGATGGTATAGAGGATATCAACGACGAGATTGATGGTGACGAAGATCAGCGACACCATCATCAAATAGGCCGCCATGATCGGGATATCGACGTTCTGAACGGCCTGCACGAACAGGAGTCCCATGCCCGGCCACTGGAAAACGGTCTCGGTGATGATCGCGAAAGCAATGACCGAGCCAAACTGCAGGCCTGCCACGGTGATCACGGGGACCAACGTGTTGCGTAGCGCATGGCCGAAATGGATCGCGCGCGTGGTCAGGCCCCTGGCTCGGGCAAAGCGGATATAGTCCGTCCGCATCACTTCCAGCATCTCCGCGCGGACGAGGCGCATAATCAGCGTCATCTGGAACAGGCCAAGTGTGATCGCGGGCATGATCAACGCTTTCAAGCCGGAGACCGTCAGCAGGCCGGTGGTCCACCAACCGATATGCACGACGTCGCCACGCCCGAACGAAGGCAACCAGCCGAGGGTCACCGAGAACAGGTAGATCATGAGAACGCCGATCAGGAAGGTCGGCAGCGAGATGCCGATCAGGGAGACGGCTTGGAATAGATGAGCGAGCCAGCTGTCGCGGCGCAGCGCCGAATAGACGCCCATCAGGATGCCGCTGACCATCGCGAAGATGGTGGCGCAGATCGCGAGCTCCAGCGTCGCGGGCATCCGCTCCACCAGCAGATTCGTGACCGGCAGCCGGAACTGATAGGACACGCCGAACTTGAACTGCGCGGCGTTCCCGATATAGCGGCCAAACTGTACGACCACGGGGTCGTCGAGGCCGAGCGATTTGCGGATCGCGGCGCGTTCGGCACCCGACGTGTCCATCCCGACCATCTGGTTTACGGGATCCCCGGCAAATCGGAACATCGAGAACGCGATGATTCCGACGGCGATCATGACGCCGATAGCCTGGATGGCCCGACGCAGTGTGAAAGCGAGCATCTGTTCCTTTCACATGTCTTCAGCAGCACGCATCATCGCGTTAGCCCGAAACAGCAAGTCCCGGAAGCCAGATCTTGAAAGCGATGGCTTCCGGGACTCAACAAGATGTGGACACCTACTCGTCCTGCTTGGTCGCCCAGTAGAGCATGACCATGTTGTCTGCACGCTGGGTCAGCTTCACCTTCTTCGACACGCCCCAGGCGAGGGCCTGCTGGTGCAGTGGGACATAGGCCCAATCCTTCATCGAGAGCTCGAAGGCCTGCTTGATCAGCTGATCGCGCTTGACCGTATCAGATTCCACCAGAACCTTGTCGGCGAGCTCGTCGAACTGCTTGTTGCAATAGCCGGCGAGGTTGGCTTCGCCGCGGTTGGGATCCTTGGGATCGTCCCGACAGCCCATGATGTCGTGCAGCACGTTGTGGGAATCGAGCGTATCCGGGGTCCAGCCCAGCATGAACAGCGAGGTCTTGTAGCCGCCGGGCTTCAGCACCTTGGCGAAATACTGGGCCTTGGGTTGCGCCAGCAGGTCCACCTTGATGTTGATGCGGGCGAGCATGCCGACGATGGCCTGACAGATCGCGGCGTCATTGACGTAGCGGTCGTTCGGGCAATCCATCGTCACCTCGAAGCCGTCCGCATAGCCGGCATCCGCGAGGAGCTTCTTGGCGGCATCGGGGTCGAACTTCGGCCGGGTGAAGTCCTTCGAGAGCGAAAATATCTCCGGTGCGACCATCAATGCGGACGGCGTGGACAGCCCGCGCATGACGCGATTCTTGATCAAGTCGACGTCGATCGCCCGGTAGACGGCTTCGCGGACGCGAACGTCCTTGAACGGGTTCTTGCCCTTGACGTTGGAGTACAAGAGCTCGTCGCGCGCCTGGTCCATGCCGACGAAGATGGTGCGGAGCTCAGGCCCTGTCAGCACGGTGGCATTGGGGCTCGCTTTGACACGCTCGATGTCTTGGACCGGAACCGGCTCGATCACGTCGACCTCGCCTGACAATAGCGCCGCAACACGCGTGGCGGGGTTGGCGATCGGCGTGAAGATGATCTCCTTCAGATTGTGCTCTGGCTTGCCCCACCAGTTCGGGTTGGCCTTGAAGACGGTCTTCACGCCGGGCTGATGGCTCTCGATGGTGAAAGGGCCGGTGCCGTTTTCATGAAGCGAGGCGTAACTCGGAGTCGTGGCGGCGGCCGGGGTGGGTGCCACCGCGTCGTTCGCCTCTGCCCATTTCTTGTCCATGATGTACCAGGTCGCCCACAGCGCCGTCAGGATGGGATTGGGCGAGGTCAGGATGAAATCGACGGTGTAGTCGTCGACCTTGACGACCTTGGCGTCAGCAGGCAGGCGGCTGAGGAAATTCGAGCCTTTTGCCCGCACGCGCTCGGCCGAGAACACCACGTCGTCAGCGGTGAAAGGATCGCCGTTGTGGAATTTCACGCCCTTGCGCAGGTGAAAGCGCCAGCGCGTCGGCTCCGGCGTCTCCCAGCTTTCGGCGAGCGCCGGGATGATCTTCAGGTCCTTGCCGCGGGCAACCAGGCCCTCATAGACGTGCCCGAGATGCGCACTGGTGGTCGATTCATTCAGTGTGTAGGGATCGAGCGACTTCAGCTCACCCTGGTTGGCGTAGCGCAGCGTCTGGCTCGACGCCGGCGAAACTGCCAACGTAAGCACACCGGCGAGCGTCGCCGCAAATAAACTTCGTCCGACTGACATTCTTGACCCTCTCCACTCGCCCGCGCCGTGATTTTTGATTGTTCGGTGGGGCTGATCGATCCATGTTGCCCAGAGTTCTCGACCCGTGCAAGCGCCATTCCAGCAAGGAACGCGCCAAGTTGCACCGCTGTGCAGCAATGCTGACCGTGCGGCCCCGCATGGAGCACCGCCATTTTCGACCTTGGTTGACCATATCAGCCGATTGCCGGATGGGCCATGGCGGCGCCCGCATCAGGTCGCTTGCGTCGCACCACAACTCGCGGCGATACTGCCACCAGGCCGCTCGAATCTCGTCTGGAGGGGATATGAAAGTTAATATCGAAATCGACTGCACCCCCCTCGAAGCCCGCCAATTCTTCGGGTTGCCTGATGTGGCGCCGATGCAAACCGCGGTGATGGACAAGCTCCAGCAGCAGGTCCTGAGCAACATCGAGAAGGTCTCGCCGGAATCGCTGATCCAGAGCTGGTTCACCTTCGATCCCAAGATCGCGGAGCGGTTTCAGGACATGTTCGTGACCATGGCCGGTCTCGGCAGCCCGCGCGGCGGCGACAAGAAGAAGTAATGCCTGATACGCGCGACGGGGTGCCGGGCCCGGGTCGGCTTCGTCCGCCGGGCCTCGGCCTGTTGCTCGCGGAGACACGCGCTCTGTTCGAATTCAACGCCAGCCTCCTGCTGTCGCCGCTCCTGATGCGTGCACCCAGGGGCGATGGCCATCCGGTGCTGGCGCTGCCTGGATTTCTCGCCAGCGATCTCTCGATGGCGCCGATGCGGCGCTATCTCGGTGAGCTCGGCTATGAGACCCATGCCTGGCGGATGGGCCGCAATCTCGGTGGACTGGCGCGGATGCGCGAAGGTCTGCGCGCCCGCCTCGCCGAAATCCACGGCGCAAGCCGACGAAAAGTCAGTCTGGTCGGATGGAGTCTCGGCGGCGTCTACGCTCGCGATCTCGCGCTCCAGGCGCCCGACATGGTCCGCTACGTCATCACGCTCGGTAGTCCGTTTGCCAACGACGTGCGGGCGACCAATGCGACGGCACTCTACGAGGCGTTCTCCGGCGAGCGGGTCGAGGATTTCGCCGAACTGCGCGAGGCGATCGCCGGCGAACTTCCGGTGCCGGCGACCTCGATCTATTCGCGCGGTGACGGTGTCGTGAACTGGCGGACTTGCCTGCTGCACCCGTCGGGCCGAGCGGAGAACATCGAGGTGTATCTCGCGAGCCATGTCGGGCTCGGCGTCAACCCTGCAGCGTTGTGGGCCGTGGCGGACCGCCTGGCCCAACCGGAAGGGGAGTTCTGGCCATTTGATCGGGCAGGGCCGTTTGCCATTGCATATGCCCCGCCAGAGCGGGCAGTATCGGTCTGACGAGCAGCGCCGTCCAAGAGCGCCCGTCAAATTGTTCGGGAGGGAACTATGGCTGACGGTAAGAAGCTGTCGTCGCTGGACGCATCGTTTTTGTATCTGGAAACGCCTGAGATGCCGATGCACGTCGGCAGCATGGCGATCTTTCGCCTGCCCGACGACTACAAGGGCGATTTCTTCGAAGACTTCAAGGCGATGATCGTCTCGCGGCTGCATATCGCGCCGATCCTCAAGGCGCGGCTGGAGAAGGCGCCGCTCGATATCGATCATCCGAGCTGGGTCGAGGACGATCAATTCGACATCGACCGTCACATCTTCCGCGCCAGCCTGCCGCAGCCGCGCGACCGTGCCACGCTCGAGCGCATCGTCGGCTGGATGCACGCAAAACTCCTGAATCGCGCCCGCCCGCTGTGGGAGTTCTACGTGTTCGAGGGCATGAAGGACAACGAGGTCGGGCTCTATTCCAAGATGCACCACGCCGCCATCGATGGCGGCGCCGGTGCGGCGCTGACCAACATGATCTACGATATCTCGCCGATCCCGCGGAAGGTCGAGCCGCCGACGGGCGGATCGAAGCCTGGCCAGGAGCCGCGCGACATCGCCGCGAACCTGCTCGATTCCTATCAGCAGCTGTTCAGCCAGCCGCTCGATGCCTCGGCGGCCGCGAAAAACCTGCAACTGCCGCGCACCGGCAAGAGCGACATCGGCTCGATCCTGTTCGACAATGCAATGTACCAGATCGAGAGCGCGGTGCGCTTTGCCGGCAATATCCCGACCGTGCTCAAGAGCGTGTCCGACGTGCTCGGCAAGATCGCCGATCCCAAATCGCGCGAGAGCCTCGCGAGCATGGTGTCGCCGCCGACCATGCTCAACAAGACGATTTCATCGGAGCGGAGCTTTGCCGGTGTGTCGATCTCGCTCTCGCGGGCCAAGGCGCTAGCCAAGCAGGCCGGCGGCAAGCTCAACGACGTCGTGCTGGCGCTCGCCTCGGGCGTCGTCCGCCGCTATCTTCAGCAATATGGCACGTTGCCGGCGAAATCCCTGACCGCCGCCGTGCCGATCTCGCTGCGCGAGGAGGGCAACACCGAGGCCAACAACCAGGTGTTCGGCATGATCTGCTCGATCGCGACCAACGTCGAGGATCCTAAGGCGCGACTGGAGGCGATCATTGCGCAATCGACCAAGTCTAAGGAGATGTCGCATCCGCTTCGCGCCCTGATGCCTCAGGTCTCCAACATTTCGATGCTGGGCGCGCCCATCATGGTGCAGATCCTGGCGCTGCTCTACAGCCGCTCCAACCTGTCGGACGTGCTGCCGCCGGCAGCGAACATCACGGTGTCCAACGTGCCGGGGCCGCGGCAGACGCTGTACGCTGCCGGCGCCGAGCTTTTGCACATCTTTCCGGTGTCGATCTCGACGCACGGGCAGGCGCTCAACATCACCGTGCAGAGCTACCGCGACCAGCTCGACTTCGGCTTCATCGTCGGCGCCAACATCATTCCGCACGTGCAGGTGATGTGCGACATGCTGCCGGAGGAATTTGCCGCGCTCGAAGCGGCCTATGCGCCGCCGGCGACGGACATCAAAGGCGCGGCTGAATAGCAAGCTTTGTCAGGATCATCGCAATGATTGAAATGCCGCCGCTTCAGTTCGCGACGACGAACGGAATCCGCATGGGCTATTACGAAGCGGGCCCAGTCACGGACCAGCCGCCGATCGTGCTGTGCCATGGCTGGCCCGAGCTCGCCTTCTCCTGGCGCCACCAGATCAAGGCGCTGAGCGAGGCGGGCATCCGCGTGATCGCGCCGGACCAGCGTGGCTATGGCGCGACCGACCGGCCTGAACCGGTCGAGGCCTATGACATGGAGCACTTGACAGGTGATCTCGTCGGGCTGCTCGACCATCTCAACATCGAGAAGGCGATCTTCGTCGGCCATGATTGGGGCGGCTTCGTCGTCTGGCAAATGCCGTTGCGGCATCCCTCGCGCGTTGCCGGCGTGGTCGGTGTCAACACGCCGCATTGGGACCGCGCGCCGATGGATCCGATTGCGCTGTTTCGCCAGCGCTTTGGCGACCAGATGTACATCGTCCAGTTCCAGGATCCCGCGCGCGAGCCGGACAGGATTTTTGGCAGCCGCGTCGAGCAGACCTTTGATGCCTTTATGCGCAAGCCGCTGCCGCGGCCGGCGGTGAAATCGGAGGAGGCGCCGATCGCGGGCGTCGGCGCGTCGTCCAAGACCAACCTGGCATTCCCGCAGATGATCGCTGCTTATGACGCCAAGGTCGATCCGCGCACGCCGATCCTGTCGGCAGACGAGAAGAAGGTGTTCGTCGATACTTTCATGAAGACCGGCTTCACCGGCGGGATCAACTGGTATCGCAATTTCACCCGCAATTGGGAGCGCTCGAAGGGGCTGGATCACCACATCGCCGTGCCCTCGCTGATGATCATGGCCGAGAATGACGCGGTGCTGC
The DNA here is from genome assembly GCF_900115265.1 of Bradyrhizobium sp. Ghvi. Lineage (GTDB taxonomy): Bacteria > Pseudomonadota > Alphaproteobacteria > Rhizobiales > Xanthobacteraceae > Bradyrhizobium. The sequence continues at coordinate 435,507 of NZ_FOVU01000005.1, forward strand.
CGCCGTCGGCGGCCGACGGCATGGAGAAACTGGTATCCGACCTCGAGAAGTATCTGGTGAAGGACAGCGGCCATTGGACGCAGCAGGAGAAGCCGGAAGAGGTCAGCGCCATCTTGATCGAATGGCGTAGAAGACGGTTTGGGTGACGCCGCAGTCGTCGATGTGTGAGTTTCAGACGTCGTTCCGGGATGGTCCGAAGGACCAGACCCGGAATCTCGAGATTCTGGGTTCGATGCTGCGCATCACCCCGGAATGACGTGATCAGGGGGAAACGCTTTTAATGTCATCGAAGAACCGTCTGGATCCGATTCCGCATCCGCCGACCAAGCCAATCGTCGGCAACATGCTATCGCTGGACGCGGCAGCACCGGTGCAGCACCTGACGCGGCTTGCGAAGGAGCTGGGTCCGATCTTCTGGCTTGACATGATGGGCTCGCCGATCGTCGTCGTCTCCGGCCATGACCTGGTCGACGAGCTCTCCGACGAGAAGCGTTTCGACAAGACGGTGCGCGGCGCGTTGCGGCGGGTGCGCGCGGTCGGCGGTGATGGCCTGTTCACCGCTGATACCAAGGAGCCGAACTGGAGCAAGGCGCACAACATCCTGCTCCAGCCCTTCGGAAACCGCGCCATGCAATCCTATCATCCGAGCATGGTCGATATCGCCGAGCAGCTCGTCCAGAAATGGGAGCGTCTGAACGCCGACGACGAGATCGACGTCGTCCACGATATGACCGCGCTGACGCTGGACACGATCGGCCTGTGCGGCTTCGACTACCGCTTCAACTCGTTCTACCGGCGCGACTACCATCCCTTCGTCGAGTCGCTGGTGCGCTCGCTCGAGACCATCATGATGACGCGCGGTCTGCCGTTCGAGCAGCTCTGGATGCAGAAGCGGCGGAAGACGCTTGTCGAGGACGTCGCCTTCATGAACAAGATGGTCGACGAGATCATCGCCGAGCGCCGCAAGAGCGCCGAAGGGATCGACGACAAGAAGGACATGCTCGCGGCGATGATGACCGGCGTCGACCGCTCGACCGGCGAGCAACTCGATGACGTCAATATCCGCTACCAGATCAACACCTTCCTGATCGCGGGGCACGAGACCACCAGCGGCCTTTTGTCCTACACGCTCTATGCGCTGTTGAAGCATCCCGACATTCTCAAGAAGGCCTATGACGAGGTCGATCGCGTCTTCGGCCCCGACGTCAATGCGAGGCCGACGTACCAGCAGGTGACGCAGCTCGCCTACATCACGCAGATCCTGAAAGAGGCGCTGCGGCTGTGGCCGCCGGCGCCGGCCTATGGCATCTCGCCGCTCAGCGACGAGACCATCGGCGGCGGCAAGTACAAGCTCCGGAAGGGCACCTTCACCACGATTCTGGTGACCGCGCTGCATCGCGATGCCAGCGTCTGGGGACCAAATCCCGATGCGTTCGATCCCGAGAATTTCAGCAAGGAAGCCGAGGCCAAGCGGCCGATCAATGCCTGGAAGCCGTTCGGCAATGGCCAGCGCGCCTGCATCGGCCGCGGCTTCGCCATGCACGAAGCTGCGCTCGCGCTAGGCATGATCCTGCAGCGCTTCAAGCTGATCGACCATCAGCGCTACCAGATGCACCTGAAGGAAACGCTGACGATGAAGCCGGAAGGCTTCAAGATCAAGGTGCGTCCGCGCGCCGACCGCGAGCGCGGTGCTTATGGCGGCGCTGTTGCGGCCGCGTTGTCTGCGCCGAGAGCGCCGCGCAAGCCGACCACGCGGCCCGGCCACAACACGCCGATGCTGGTTCTTTACGGCTCCAACCTTGGCACGGCCGAGGAACTGGCGACGCGGATGGCCGATCTCGCGGAGATCAACGGCTTTGCCGTGAATCTCGGCCCGCTTGACGACTACGTCGGTAAGCTGCCGCAGGAAGGCGGCGTGTTGATCATCTGCGCCTCCTATAACGGCGCGCCGCCCGACAATGCGACGCAGTTCGTGAAATGGCTCGGCGGTGATTTGCCGAAAGATGCCTTCGCCAACGTGCGCTACGCCGTGTTCGGCTGCGGCAACAGCGACTGGGCTGCGACCTATCAATCGGTGCCGCGCTTCATCGATGAGCAATTGTCCAAGCACGGCGGACGCGCGGTCTATCCGCGCGGCGAGGGCGACGCGCGCAGCGATCTCGACGGCCAGTTCCAGAAGTGGTTCCCGGCGGCCGCGCAGGTTGCGACCAAGGAATTCGGCATCGACTGGAATTTCACCCGCACCGCCGAGGACGATCCGCTTTATGCAATCGAGCCGGTCGCGGTGACCGCCGTCAACACCATTGTGGCGCAGGGTGGCGCTGTGGCGATGAAGGTGCTCGCCAATGACGAGCTTCAGAACAAGAGCGGGGCCAATCCATCGGAGCGCTCGACGCGTCATATCGAGGTGCAACTGCCGACCAACGTCAGCTATCGCGTCGGCGATCACCTGAGCGTCGTTCCGCGCAACGATCCGACGCTGGTGGATTCCGTCGCCCGCCGCTTCGGCTTCCTGCCGGCTGATCAGATCCGGCTGCAAGTTGCCGAGGGGCGCCGCGCGCAATTGCCGGTCGGCGAGGCGGTATCGGTTGGACGTCTGCTCAGCGAGTTCGTCGAGCTGCAGCAGGTTGCGACGCGCAAGCAGATCCAGATCATGGCGGAACATACCCGCTGCCCGGTTACCAAGCCGAAGCTTTTGGCCTTTGTCGGCGACGAGGCAGAGCCGCTGGAGCGCTATCGCAGCGAGATTCTGGCCAGGCGCAAATCGGTGTTCGACCTGCTGCTCGAATATCCCGCCTCCGAATTGCCGTTCCATGCCTATTTGGAAATGCTCTCGCTACTGGCGCCGCGGTACTACTCGATCTCGTCCTCGCCGTCGGTGGATCCAACGCGCTGCAGCGTCACGGTAGGCGTGGTCGAAGGACCGGCTGCTTCTGGACGCGGCATCTACAAAGGCATCTGCTCGAATTATCTCGCCAATCGGCGCATGGGCGATACGGTTTATGCTACGGTGCGCGAAACCAAGGCTGGCTTCCGGCTGCCGGACGATCCCTCTGTGCCGATCATCATGATCGGCCCGGGCACCGGTCTCGCGCCGTTTCGCGGCTTCCTCCAGGAGCGTGCCGCGCGCAAGGCGAAGGGCGCCAGCCTCGGACCATCCATGCTGTTTTTCGGCTGCCGCCATCCCGACCAGGATTTCCTCTACGCGGATGAGCTGAAGGCGCTCGCCGAAAGTGGCATCACCGAGCTCTTCACCGCGTTCTCTCGCGCGGATGGCCCGAAGACCTACGTCCAGCACATCCTTGCGGCACAGAAGGACAGGGTCTGGCCGCTGATCGAGCAGGGCGCAATCATTTATGTCTGCGGCGACGGCAGCAAGATGGAGCCCGACGTGAAGGCCGCGCTCGTTGCGATCTACCGCGAAAAGAGCGGCAACGACGCGGCTGCAGGCGCGCGCTGGATCGAAGACATGGGCACGAAGAACCGTTATGTGCTCGACGTCTGGGCGGGCGGATAGATACACCGTAGGGTGGATTAGCGGAGCGTAAACCACCACTTCTGCTCCCGCGGAAATTAGAGAGGTGGGGTTACGCCTTCGCTAGCCCACCCTACGATTTCCGATCGTGCTAAAGCACTCCCATGATTCCCTGGGAAAAGCTCGACACCGCCAAAATCCCCGGCTCCGACGAGGAGCTTCGCCTGATGCGGCGGGGCAAGGAGTTTTCGATCAAGCTCGGCACCAATGAGCTGATGAATAACCGCCTGTCGGGCTCGGAAGCAGCGCTCGCGACGCTTGCGGCGAAGCAGATCGAGAGGGTCCCAAAGCCCGTCGTTCTCATCGGTGGGTTGGGTATGGGCTTTACCCTGCGCGCGGCGCTTGGCGTGCTCGGAGCCAAAGCGAAGATTGTCGTCTCCGAGCTCGTGCCTGCCGTAGTGACCTGGGCGCGCGGCCCGATGGCGGAGGTGTTCGGCGACAGTCTTGATGACCCCAGGGTGAGTGTCCGCGAAGTCGATGTCGGCGAAATCATTCGGGCGAAGAACTCGGCGTTCGACGCCATTCTGCTCGACGTCGATAACGGACCGGAAGGGCTGACCCGGAAGGGCAATGATGCGCTCTATAGTGCGGGCGGATTGACGCCGGCCAAGGCGGCACTGCGGCCGGGCGGCGTGCTGGCTGTCTGGTCGTCGGGACCGAACCCCGCTTTCACCAAGCGTCTCGGTCGAGCCGGCTTCGATGTCAACGAAGTCAATGTGCGCGCCACCGGCAGAGGCGGCGGAGCGCGTCACGTGATCTGGATCGCGAAAAAAGCTTAAGCCGCCTGCGCCGCCGCCCCATGTGCGTGCTTGTCGATGGCGCCGATGATCTCCGGCCAGAACCGCATTGGCAGCGCATGACCCATGCCCTCGATCATCAGCAGCTTCGCACCCGGAATCGATGCGGCAGTGTCCTTGCCACCGTCGGGATGGACCAGCGGGTCGACCGTGCCGTGTATCACGAGCGTTGGCGTCTTGATGGCGTGCAGGCGCTCCTTGCGGCTACCGGAGGCGAGCACGGCGCGGAGCTGCCGGCCGACCCCGGCCGGATTGAGCCCGCGGGCGAAAACGCGTTCGGCGCGGCCCGGATCGAGCGCTTCTTCCTCCGGGAAGGAGCCGACGCGCAAGATCTTCCAGGTCTGGCCGAAGCGGGCGATGAACTCCTCCTTGCTGCGTGGCGGTGGCGCCATCAGCATGGCGGCGGCCTCACGCGTAGGCGGCGGCACGCGCGGATTGCCTGTGGTCGACATGATCGAGGTCAGCGAGCGCACGCGCTGGGGAAACGACAATGTCACCTCCTGCGCGATCATGCCGCCCATGGAGGCGCCGACCAGATGGGCTGACTTGATGCCGAGCGCATCCATCAGGCCGATCGTATCCCTGGCCATGTCGATCAGCTTGTAGGTTGCGGTCACGGGAATTCTGAGGAAGCGCAGCTTGAGCAGCTCGAGCGGCGTCAGCCGCTTGCCACCGGTGAGATGGCTCGACTTGCCGATATCGCGATTGTCGAAACGGATCACGCGAAAGCCGCGTGCGGCGAGCTGCTCGCAGAATGCATCGTCCCAATGGATCATCTGCGCCCCGAGCCCCATGATCAGCAGCAGGGGCTCGGCGTTTTCATTGCCAAAAATCTCGTAGCAGATGTCGATGCCGTTGGCGCGGACGGTCCGGGGCGGCTGATGGGCGGAGGCGTTCACCGGTGTGTTCCTTTGGCTTCCAGGTCGGAATTGTATCGCATGGTTTTGCCGCCGCAAAGAAGCCGTGCGCGTGACATCAACCTGTCGCTTAGCCGTTGACCGGCCCGTCGCAACGGTGTGGTATGGCGACAAAAGAGGGGCAAGAAGCCCCCGTGACCTGGAGGATGCCGATGACCGACAAGATCACCGACCCTGTCGCCCTGTGGCAGAAGATGGTCGGCGAGATGGAGAAGGGCTTCAACTCGTTCGCCACCAAGGCGATGGAGACCCCCGAATTCTCGCAGGCCATGAACCGGGCCGGCGGCGCTGCTGCGGGCGCTCAGAAGCAGTTCGGCGATCTTATGGAGAAGTATCTGCTCTCGATGAATTTGCCGAGCCGCGAGCAGATGACCGGCATCGCCGAGCGGCTGCAGTCGATCGAAGGGCAACTCGGCGAGATCAGGTCGATGCTGAACCAGATGTCGGCGGCATCAGGCGGATCGCCCATCGATGCCGCACCGCGGCCGCCGCGTACAAAACGTCCGCCGTCGGAAGGCGGAGGGCACAAATGAATGCGCTGACGGGCCTTGATCTCGCAGCAATCCCGGACCGCATCCAGGCCGAGGTGCAGCGTGCGATCCAGCGCAGCATCAAGGGCGTCGAATATTTCTCGACCTCCGGTCCGATGCTCGGATCGACTCCGAAGGACGTGCTGCATTCGCGCGGCACGATGAGCCTCTATCACTATCGGCCGATGTCCGACGAGATCTATCGGGTGCCGGTGCTGATCGTGATGGCGACCACAAATCGCGGCTACATCCTCGACCTCGTGCCGGGCCAGAGCTTCATCGAGTTCCTGCTGAAGCACGGCTACGACGTCTACATGCTCGACTGGAGCGCGCCGCGGCCGGAGGAGAAGAGCCTGCGAATGGAGGATTATGTCCTCGACTTCATCCCGGATTGCGTCCGCCGCGTGCAGGCCGATTCCGGCGAGCAGGATGTCTCCGTCATCGGCTATTGCTTCGGCGGCGTGCTCTCGCTGCTCTATGGCTCGATCTTTCCGGACGGGCCGATGAAGAATTTGATCTGCTTCACCACGCCGATCGACTTTCGCGAGATGAAGCTGTTTTCGAATTTCTCCGATCGCCGCTATTTCGACGTCGACCGCCTTGTCGACAGCGTAGGTAACGTGCCGCCGGAGATGATCCTGTCCTCGTTCGAGATGCTGCGCCCGGCCTCGCGCGCGGTCAGCCAGATCCAGCTCTGGGAAAACATCTGGAACGACGAGTTTGTGAAATCGTATCGGATGTTCGACCGCTGGGCGACAGATACGCTGCCGCTGGCGGGCGAATATTTCCGCACCATCACCAAGGACCTGATGTGGGACAACAAGCTCTACAACGATACGATGTCGGTTGGCGGCCGTCCCGCAAAGCTCGAGAACATCAAGGTGCCGATCCTGCACGCGGTCGCCGAGCACGACCACATCGTCCCCTATGACGCGGCAAAGCACCTAATCGCCAAGATCGGCTCGGCGGACAAGGAAGAGGTGGTGCTGAAGGGCGGGCACGTCTCCCTCGTCGCCGGCGCCAATGCAATCAAGCGGCTTTGGCCGAAACTGGATTCCTGGCTGGGGACAAGATCAACATGAGTGAGCAGCGTTCCTATCCGCGTCACGTCAAGACGGATGCCGGCGATATCGAGATCCGCTTGATGTCGCCCCCCGACGAAGCCGCCGTATTGGCCTTCGGCAAGGCGCTGCCGACCCACGACCTGTTGTTCCTGCCGCGCAACATCAGCGAACCGAAGGTGCTGTCCGCCTGGGTCAAGGAGATCGAGCGCGGCGCCATCCAGAGCCTGCTCGCGGTGCAGGACGGTAAGGTCGTCGGCTGCGGCACCTTGGTGCGCGATCCGCATTCCTGGTCGCCCCATGTCGGCGAGATCCGGATGGTGGTCTCGTCCGGGGTGCGCGGGAAAGGGGTGGGGAAGGCGCTGTCGCAGGAGACCTTTGCGCTCGCGCTAGGGGCGGGGCTGGAGAAGCTTTCGGTGCAGATGACGGTCGACCAGCAGGCGGCGATCGCGCTGTTCGAGAGCCTCGGCTTCAAGGCCGAGGCGCTGCTGCGGGATCATGTCCGGGACGTCGACGGCAAGACCCACGACATTGTCGTACTTGGGCACAATGTCGCGCAGGTCCGGGCCCAGATGGAGGCCTATGGGCTGCCAGGCGCCGTCCGGCACTAAAAGACGCCGCGCCATCTTGCGATCAAGAACTGCAAATCAACCCCATGCACAGTAGGCGGCGGGGGCAGGGAGGCATCAGAATGCCTCCTATTAAGGCTGTTCACGATTTCGTGATATCGCGATGCAACATGAATATTGCATCGCACAATTAACTATGGCATATAAGCCGTGCCCCGGGCCATCGAGGACGGGGTGAGCCCATAGCTCAGACCAATGAGGATGGAGAGAACCCCATGACCACTGAAACCAATACCGCCTTCGAGGGCTTCAAAGACGCTTTCAAGAACATCCAGAATCTGGAAGTTCCCGAGGCTGCCCGCGAATTCGTCAAGAAGACCGCCAACACCGCCAAGGACCGTGCTGCCGAGGTGTTCGCTGGCTCCGAGCGCGTGACCGCCGCCGTCGAGAACGCAGTGACCGAGTCCGTCACTGAGGCCGGCAAGATCAGCCGCAACATCCAGCAGGCGATCTACGAGGACGCCGAGGCGTTCTTCTCGGGCATCGACAAGCTCGCGTCCGCCAAGTCGGTCAGCGAAGCCGTCGAGATCCAGTCGAGCCTGCTCCGCGCCCGCGGCGAAGTGTTCGTCTCGCGCGCCAAGGCGACCGCCGACTATCTCGGCAAGCTCGCCGCCAACGGTGCCAAGTCCGCTCAGGACAACTTTGCCAAGGTCTACAGCAAGACCGCCTGATTCCGGCGCGGCCTGAGACCAAACTGAAATTTGAGGCCCGCTTCGGCGGGCCTTTTGTTTTGGTTCTTGCGTTCCCCGGATGCGGTGCGACGCGCCGCTCCTGCGGCGTGGTGCACTGCTGATCCGGGGCCCATCGTTTGCTGGGTCCCGGCTCAGCGGCGCATCGCTTCGCGCTGCACCGCGTCCGGGACACGCAGAGATCGGCACGCTAAGTTCGTATCATGGCGATTCAATCCACCTTCTCTTTTGATAGCCCCGCCGATGCCGAACGCGCGGCCGAGCTGCGCCGCGTGAAAGCGTTGGCGACGCTGGTGCTGGCTTCGACGCTCGCCCTTTTCGTCCTGGCCAAATGGCTGCTGCCCGTGCATCCCGTGTTCGGGTTCATCGCCGCCTTCGCGGAGGCGGCGACCATCGGCGGGCTCGCCGACTGGTATGCCGTGGTTGCGCTGTTCAAGCGGCCGCTCGGCCTGCCGATCCCCCATACCGCGATCATCCAGAGCAACCAGGCCCGCATTGCCGACAAGCTCGGCGAGTTCATCCAGGTGCATTTCCTCGAGGCCGCCCCGGTCGAGGCCAAGCTGAGAGAGATCGATTTCGGCGCCTTCGTCTCCGACTGGCTGCGCGACCGCAAGCGTAGCGATGACCTTGCGCGCTTTGCGCTCCGTCTCTTGCCGGAGGCCGTCTCGGCGACCGAAAGCTCGGGCCTGATGAGTTTCATCATCCGCCGCATGTCCTCGCAGATTCAGGCGATCGACCTCGCGCCGCTCGCGGCCGGCACGCTGCGCGGCTTCGTGGCGGAGGGACGGCATCAAATCCTGTTCGACGACCTCCTGCGCGTGATGCACGAGACGCTGAACCAGAAAGAGACCATGGCGATGATCCGCGAGAAGGTGCGCGCGGAGTTGCCGACCCTGCTCAAGCTCTATCGCGCCGACAAGTTTCTGGTGAACAAGATCGTGGCGTCCGCCACCGCGTTTTTCAACGAAGTCCGGAGCGATCCCAAGCATCCTTTCCGCGGCGAGTTCGACCGCATGGTGCTGAGCTTCGTCGATCGGCTCGGCACCGATCAGGCCTATATCGATCGCATCGACGGCTTGAAGCGCGATCTGCTCGCGCGGCCGGAGCTTGGCGAACTCGCCCGCACCGTCTGGGCCAACACGCGCTCTTTCATCGAGCGCAGCGCGAGCGGCGAGACGCAGGTGCTGCAGCATCACCTCGCCGGCATGTTCGTCTCGGCGGGCGAAGCCCTCGCCGGCGATGCCGAGCTGCGCGGCGAGATCAACAAGGGCCTGGTGATGGTGCTGCGCAGCTTCGTCGCCGACCAGAAGAGCGGCGTCTCCACCTTCATCTCCGACCAGGTCAAGGCGTGGAATATGGCGCAGCTGATTTCGCTGATCGAAATCAACATCGGGCGCGACCTGCAATACATCCGCTTCAACGGCTCGCTGATCGGCGGCCTCGCGGGATTGGCACTCTACTCCGTAGAATTCCTGCTCCGATTGTTGTGACTTTTGCGTCACGACCGACAGCATTAACGCCGGGACCTATTGTCGCCGTGCGTCTCTCCCGCTTGAATGGGTGGAACCGGCCACCTAGCTGATTCATGTTGCGCTGCGGAACGATCAAGAAGCCGGCGTATTGGAATTCGTGCCCGTTTGCCGGCATCGCGGCCGGCGGGCTCTTCAGGAATTCTTCCCAAGGGGATCCATTGATGACCGCTACTGCCCAGACGCTGCGTCCGCCGTCCCGTACTCTGATGTTCCTGGAAGGGCGCGCGATCCACGAGTTCGGCGCATTCCTCGGCGCGCTGCCGCTGCTGAGCCTCGCACCCCGTGGCGACGGGCATCCGGTGCTGGTGTTGCCGGGTCTGGTGGCCTCCGATGCCTCCACGCGCGCACTGCGCAGCTTTCTGACCACAAAGGGCTACGCGGTGAGTGGCTGGCGCCAGGGCCGCAACTATGGCCTGCGCGACGGCGTGCAGCATGCGATGGTCGATCTGGTCGAGGAGCTCAACCACACACACGGTCGCAAGATCAGCCTGGTCGGCTGGAGCTTAGGTGGCCTCTACGCGCGCCAGCTCGCCAAGATGATGCCCGACCGCGTGCGCCAGGTGATCACGCTCGGCAGCCCCTTCGCGGGTAATCCCCGTTCGACCAATGCCTGGCGCGTCTATGAATGGGCGAGCGGGCGGAAGTCCGACGAGGTTGATCCGCAGTTCGGCGGCGAGCTCGCCGTCCCGCCGCCGGTGCCGACCACCGCGATCTTCAGCCGCACCGACGGCGTCTGCGCCTGGCAGGGCTGCATGGAGAAGAAGGGCGCGCAGACCGAGAGTATCGAGGTCGAGAGCAGCCATTGCGGCATGGGCCATCATCCCGCCGTGGTTTATGCCGTCGCCGACCGCCTCGCGCAAAAGGAAGGCCAGTGGCGACCCTTCGATCGCAGCGGCTGGCGCAGCCTGGCGTATCCCGATCCGCACAGGTAGCTTCTTCGTCTCTCCCCGCCTGCGGGGAGAGGCCGGGAATTTGCGGCGCAAATTCCGGGCGAGGGGGACTCTCCGCGAGTCCAACTCTCACCGACTCTGCGGAGACTCCCACTCATCCCGATCTTCTCAGAGCACGCTCTGCTCGTCTCGTCCCCGCAAGCGGGGAGAAGCGGAAGATCCAACCGTCGCTCGCGTTCCTTGTCGCGGCTGCACCAAACGCGCTAAGCCTTGCGCATGGCGCATCCGCTTTCTCGCATCATCGACCAGCTCAAGCGTGAACCGTCACGCACGGGCTCCATCGTCATCACCATGTTCGGCGATGCCATCGTGCCGCGCGGCGGCTCAGTGTGGCTCGGCACGCTGCTGGAATTTTTCGCCGGTCTTGATATCGACGCCGGCGTGGTGCGCACGGCGATGTCGCGTCTCGCGGCCGACGGCTGGTTGACGCGCGAAAAGATCGGTCGCAACAGCTTCTATCGCCTTGCCGAGAAGGGCCGCGAGACGTTCGAAGCGGCGACGCGCCACATCTACGATCCGCCGCCGCCGGACTGGACCGGTCGCTTCGAATTGCTGCTGATCGGCAATGGCGAAGACCGCGACGCCTCGCGCGAAGCATTGCGCAATGCCGGCTTCGGCAGTCCGCTGCCGGGCGTGTGGGTCGCGCCGTCGGGCGTGCCGGTGCCGGAGGAGGCTGCAGGTGCCATCCGTCTCGAAGTCTCGGCCGAGGATGACAGCGGCCGTCGTCTGCTCAGTGCCAGCTGGCCGCTGGAGCGCACCGCCGACGCCTATCTGAAATTCATGAAGACGTTCGAGCCACTGCGCGCTGCGCTTGCGCGCGGCACGGACCTGTCCGAGGCCGACGCCTTCACCGCGCGTATCCTGCTGATCCACTATTATCGCCGGGTCGTGCTGCGCGACCCGCTGCTGCCCGAGAGCCTGCTGCCGGCGGATTGGCCGGGCACGGCCGCTCGCGAGCTCTGCGGCGAGATCTATCGCGCCCTGCTGGCTCCCTCGGAACAATGGCTCGACGTCCACGCGACCAATGAGAAGGGCCCGCTGCCGCCGGCGCGAAAGGTGTTGGAGCGAAGGTTCGATAGCTGAAGCCGCGCGAACTGCGTATTGCTGCGCCCTCCCCCCTTGTGGGAGAGGGCAGCTCCGCTGCCAGACACGCTCCCCCTGGGGTGAGGGGTTTCTCTCCGCCCATGACTCTGTTGCCGTGAATGCGCGGAGAGAACCCCTCATCCGGCGCTTCGCGCTACCTTCTCCCACAAGGGGAGAAGGGAATAAGGGCTAGCTCCATTTTTTATTATGTTACAGAAATATCTTGCATGATGTAATTCTTGTTATATATTGTCTCCCAATACATCGGGAGGAATGCGCATGTACACCCAGGCGCTGAACACGGCCGAGACCGACGATCGCGGTCTTGAGGACGCCGCTAAGGCTGCGCAGTTCCAGGCGCGCATCGATGCCGAGGAACGGATCGAGCCGAACGACTGGATGCCGGCGGCCTATCGCAAGACGCTCACCCGCCAGATTTCCCAGCACGCCCATTCCGAAATCGTCGGGATGCTGCCCGAAGGCAACTGGATCACGCGCGCGCCGACACTGCGCCGCAAGGGTGCGCTGCTCGCCAAGGTGCAGGACGAGTGCGGTCACGGGCTTTACCTCTATGCCGCGGCCGAGACGCTCGGCGCCTCGCGCGAGGAGCTCGTCGACGCCATGCTCGCGGGCAAGGCGAAGTATTCGTCGATCTTCAACTATCCGACGCTGACCTGGGCCGATATCGGCACCATCGGCTGGCTGGTCGATGGCGCCGCGATCATGAACCAGATCCCGCTGTGCCGCTGCTCGTACGGTCCCTATGCGCGCGCGATGATCCGCGTCTGCAAGGAGGAGTCGTTCCACCAGCGCCAGGGCTACGAGATCATGGTGACGCTGTGCCGCGGCTCCGACGAGCAGAAGGCGATGGCGCAGGATGCGCTGAACCGCTGGTGGTGGCCGGTGCTGATGATGTTCGGGCCGCCGGATGCGGCGAGCCAGCACAGCGACGCTTCGACGCGATGGAAGATCAAGCGCTTCTCCAATGACGAGCTGCGTCAAAAATTCGTCGATGCCACCGTGCCGCAGGCGCAATATCTCGGCCTCACCATCCCAGATCCTGGCATGGTTCAGGATGCGGAAGGTCACTGGCGCTACAGCGAGATCGATTGGACCGAATTCAAGCAGGTTCTCGCCGGCAACGGCCCGTGCAATCGCGACCGCATGGCCGCGCGTCGCAAGGCACATGATGAGGGCGCCTGGGTGCGCGAGGCTGCCGCCGCTTATGCGGCCAAGCGCGCACAGCGCCAGACCGCGCAAGCCGCCGAATAGGAGAGCTCGTTATGACCACGCCGAACACGCCGCTGTGGGAAGTCTTCATTCGCAGCCGCAACGGGCTCGCGCACAAGCATGTGGGATCGCTGCACGCGAGCGATGCGACCATGGCGTTGCAAGCTGCCCGTGACATCTACACCCGTCGCGGCGAGGGTCTGTCGATCTGGGTCGTGCCGTCGACGGCGATCACCGCGAGCGATCCGGCCGAGAAGGGCATGATGTTCGAGCCGGCGGAGTCGAAGATCTACCGCCACCCGACCTTCTATGAGGTCCCTGACGAAGTGGGGCACATGTGATGGGGTTGATGTGATGTCTTGCGCGAACATCCAGGTTTCCGAAACGCCGCTGATGCTCTATGCGCTGCGACGCGCCGACGATGCGCTGATCCTCGGCCACCGGTTGTCGGAATGGTGCGGGCATGCGCCGATTCTGGAAGAGGACATGGCGCTGTCCAATATTGCGCTCGACCTGATCGGCCAGGCGCGCGAGCTCTACGGTTATGCCGCCAAGAGCGAAGGCAGGGACAACGACGAGGACAAGCTCGCATACCTGCGGGACGTCAGGCAGTATCGCAACCTGTTGCTGGTCGAGCAGCCGAACGGCGATTTTGCCCACACCATGGTGCGGCAATTCTTCTATTCCGCCTTCGCCGATCTCTATTGGCGCGAGATGATGAGTTCGCGCGATGCGACGCTGGCGGCGATTGCCGCCAAGTCAGAGAAGGAGAGCGCCTATCATCTGCGCCATGCCTCGGAATGGATCATCCGGCTCGGCGACGGCACCGACGAAAGCCATCGACGGGTACAAGCTGCGATCGACGACCTCTGGGCCTTCACGGGCGAGATGTTCGCCGTCGATGACGGCGAGCGCGCCCTGATCCATGCTGGCGTCGCCATCGATCCCGGAACTTTGCGCGGGCGCTGGCTGACGACGCTTTCGGATGTGATCGATGAAGCGACGCTCAGCCTCCCGCAGAATGACTGGATGCAGCAGGGCGGCCGCGCTGGCCGGCACAGCGAACATCTCGGCCATCTCCTGTCCGAGCTGCAATCGATGCAACGGACCTTCCCGGGGCTGACATGGTAACGGTGCTCGATGCCAACGCCGAGCTGCGCCAGCGCGCCTGGGATGCGGCCGCGAGCGTGGTCGATCCCGAAATTCCGGTGCTCACCATTGCCGATCTCGGCGTGCTGCGCGATGTCGTTCTCGACGGAGACCGGGTCGACGTCGCGATCACGCCGACCTATTCGGGTTGCCCGGCTATGAACCTGATCGCTCTCGAGATCGAGCTCGCGCTGGAGCGTGCCGGCTTCCGCCATCCGAAGGTGCGAACCGTGCTGTCGCCGGCCTGGACCACCGATTGGATGAGCGAGGACGGCCGCAGCAAGCTGCGCGCCTACGGCATCGCGCCGCCGCAGGCCTCGGGCTCGCGCCGGGCTTTGTTCGGCGAGCAGACGGTCGCCTGCCCGCAATGCGGCTCCGACAAGACCGAACTGCTGTCCGAATTCGGCTCGACCTCCTGCAAGGGGCTGTGGCGTTGCAAGACTTGCCGCGAACCTTTTGACTATTTCAAGTGTCATTGACCATGTCCGCAGCCGCACCACGCTTCCATCGCCTGGCCGTCAACGATCTGCGCCGCGAGGCGTCGGACGCCGTCTCGATGACTTTCACCATTCCCGGCGAACTCGCCAGCGATTACGCTTTCAGTCCCGGCCAGTACCTCACGCTCCGCACCACGCTGGATGGCGAGGAGGTGCGCCGCTCCTATTCGATCTGCTCCGGCCCGGATGACGGGGAAATCCGCATCGCCGTGAAGAAGGTCGATGGCGGCGCGTTTTCGAGCTGGGCGGCGGACGAGCTGAAGCACGGCGACGAACTCGATGTGATGACGCCGACGGGGCGTTTTGGCGTTGTTCCGCCTGCCGATGTCGGGCGCATCCATGTCGGATTTGCTGCAGGTTCCGGCATCACGCCGATCCTGTCGATCGTCAAAGGCGTTCTCGCGCGTGAACCCGGCAGCCGCTTCTTCCTGTTCTACGGCAACCGCACCACCGACAATATCATGTTCCGCGAGACGCTCGAGGAACTGAAGGATCGCTTCATCGATCGCCTCTCGATCTTCCACGTCATCTCGGGCGAGGAGCAGGATATCCCGATCCTGCACGGCCGGCTGGACGGCGACAAGGTGAGGGTGCTGTTGCGCTCGCTGGTACCGGCCGCAAGCGTCGATCACGTCTTCATCTGCGGTCCCCTTGGCATGAGCGAGCAGATCGAGGCGACGTGCCGCGATCTCGGCATTGCGGACGAGCGCATCCATGTCGAACGCTTCGTCTCCGAATACGGCGGCAAGCCGAGGCCGAAGAAGGTTGTCGCGCCTGACGCTCCACCAAAGGCGATCGCTTCGCTGATTATCGACGGCAAACGCCGCGACGTGCCGGTCGCCGAGGACGAGGCGATCCTCGATGCTGCGCTGCGCGCCGGTGTTGATCTGCCCTTTGCCTGCAAGGGCGGCATGTGCTCGACCTGTCGCGCCAAGCTGGTGGAGGGCGAGGCGCCGATGGACATCAATTATTCGCTCGAGCCCTGGGAACTGAAGGCGGGCTTTGTGCTCACCTGCCAGGCCAAGCCATCCTCGGAGCGCGTCGTGGTCGATTACGATCATGTCTGAAACCAGGTCTGATCGGCCCGCGTTGGACCTGAACGATGCTAATGCGTCGCATTATTTGACAGTATGGAGCGACCAGCAGAACATCATGTGCAGACACCTTGCCTGGAGAAGCGCGTGAACGTCAAAGCCGCCTTGTCGCCAGAGGATATCGCCCGCGCCTGCGCCGAGGCGATGTGGGCAGAGGACGACGCCTCCAAGGGCCTCGGCATGGAGATCGTCGAGATCGGCCCCGGTTTTGCGACGCTGGCGATGGTGGTGCGGCCGGACATGGTCAACGGCCAGCGCATCGCCCATGGCGGCTTCATCTTCACGCTCGCCGATTCCGCCTTTGCATTTGCCTGCAACTCGCACAATGAGCGCGTGGTGGCGGCGCAAGGCCAGATCACCTTTATCAAGCCGGGCAAGCTCGGCGACCGCCTCGTCGCGAAAGCGCGCGAGGTGACCCGCGGCGGACGCTCCGGCATCTACGACGTGCGCGTCGCCGCCGGCGACACAGTGATTGCCGAATTTCGCGGACACTCACGTGTCATTCCCGGCACGTGGCTGCCGGCGCAAGGAAAATAAAAAGATCAAAAGAAAAGAACGGATCAATGTGGGGAAACGAGGATGGCCGTGACGAGGCTCAAGATTGGCGCCAGCGCCTACAGCGTCGAAATGGATGCGCATGAACGCGCATCGCGTGACGAGATCATGGCGTTGCAGAAGCAACGCCTGGCCTGGTCGCTGAAACACGCCTACGACAACGTCGCGCATTATCGCAAGGCGTTCGATCAGGCCGGCGTGCATCCGTCCGATTTTCGGGAGCTCGCCGATCTCGCCAAATTTCCGTTCACGGTGAAAACGGACCTGCGGGACAATTATCCCTTCAACATGTTCGCCGTGCCGCGCGAAAAGCTGGTGCGCGTGCATGCCTCGTCCGGCACGACGGGCAAGCCGATCGTCGTGGGTTATACGCAAGCCGACATCGACACCTGGTCGAACGTGATGGCGCGCTCGATCCGCGCCGCAGGCGGCCGCAGCGGCATGATCATCCACAACGCCTATGGCTATGGCCTGTTCACGGGCGGCCTTGGCGTGCATTACGGCGCCGAAAAGCTCGGCTGCACCGTGGTGCCGATCTCGGGCGGCATGACCGAGCGGCAGGTGCAGCTGATCAACGATTTCCGTCCTGACATCATCACGGTGACGCCGAGCTACATGCTGGCGATCCTCGACGAGTTCAAGCGCCAGAAGCTCGACCCGCGGCAATGCTCGCTCAAGATCGGCATCTTCGGTGCCGAGCCCTGGACCAACGCCATGCGCGCCGAGATCGAGGACGCTTTCGACATGGATGCGACCGACATCTATGGTCTCTCCGAGGTGATCGGCCCCGGCGTCGCCCAGGAATGCATCGAGACCAAGGATGGTTTGCATATATGGGAGGACCATTTCTATCCTGAAGTGATCGACCCTGAAACCGGCGCGGTGCTGCCGGATGGCGAGAAGGGCGAACTAGTGTTCACCTCCCTCACCAAGGAAGCCTTCCCGGTGATCCGCTATCGCACCCGCGACCTGACGCGGCTGCTGCCGGGAACGGCGCGGCCGGGCATGCGGCGGATGGAGAAGGTGACGGGCCGCTCGGACGACATGATCATCCTGCGCGGCGTCAACCTGTTCCCGACCCAGATCGAGGAGATACTGCTCGCGACCGAGTGGTGCGGCGGGCATTTCATCCTGGAGCTCACCCGCGAAGGCCGCATGGATGAGCTGACCATCATCGCCGAGGCGCGGACCGAAAGCTGGGACGGAAGGGGTCTCATCGACCACGCTGAACGGATCTCGGCCCACATCAAGAACACGATCGGGATCAGCTCGAGGGTCCAGATAGTTCCTCCCGCCACGCTGGAGCGCTCGCTCGGCAAGGCACGGCGCCTCTACGACAAGCGGCCCAAGGACTGACTTGACGGATTGACTCGACCAGCCCCAAAGGCGACAAGGCCCACGAGAAATCGCGGGCCTTTCCATGTCACCAGCCGATCCCAAAGCCGTCGAGGCGCGTTGCGTTCGCCTCAATGCCAAGGCCGAGAACGCCGCCTCGGTCGCGCTGGTCGTGGAGCATCACACGCTCACGCGCGGTCCCAATGATCTGCTGATCGAAGTCAAGGCCGCGGCCGTCAATCCGTCCGACGTCAAGGCCGCGACCGGGCTGATGCCCTATGCCGTCTTCCCCCGCACGCCGGGCCGTGACTACGCCGGTGTGGTGATCGACGGGCCCGCCGGCACGATCGGCCACGAAGTGTTCGGTTCCTCCGGGGATCTCGGCATTCGCCGCGACGGCACCCATGCCAGCCATCTCATTGTCGAGGCGGATGCGGTGGTGGAGAAGCCAAAGGGGTTGTCATGGGAAGAGGCCGCCGGAATCGGCGTGCCGTTCGTGACCGCAATGGAGGGATTTCGGCGTGCCGGGATTCCGAAGCCCGGCGAAACCGTTCTGGTGTTCGGCGTCAACGGCAAGGTCGGCCAGGCTGCGGTGCAGATCGCGACCTGGCAGGGCGCGCAAGTCATCGGCGTGGTGCGCAAGGCGGCGGCCTACGCGGGCCACGCCAACGCGGCGATCGAGGTGATCGACGCCTCGGCCGCCGATGTCGCCACGCGCGTGCGCGAGCTGACGGGTGGCAAGGGCGCCGACATCGTCTTCAACACGGTCGGCGACCCCTATTTCCAGGCGGCGCACAAGTCGCTCGCGTTGCGCGGCCGCCAGATCCTGATCGCCGCGATCGACCGCATCGTGCAGTTCAACATCCTCGAATTCTATCGGGGACAGCACACCTATGTCGGCATCGACACGCTCGGCCTCTCCTCGTCCGCGACCGGTGCGGTGCTGCGGGATCTCGGCCCCGGCTTTGCGAGCGGACACTTGAGGCCGTTTCCAATCAAAGCAAACGCGACCTATCCGCTTGAGCGAGCGAAGGAGGCGTACGTTGCGGTCGCCGGCTCCTCGCGGGACCGCGTGATCCTGAAGCCGTAGTCATGGACTCGACCCAACTCGTCATCTTCGCCGGTCTCGTCATTGGCCTGGTCTACGGCTCCGTCGGCTTGCTCAGCGGCTTCTGCCTGATGAGCAGCATGCGCGGCTGGCTGGGGCAGGGCGACGGGCGGCTGGTGCGGAGCTATGCGCTGGCGCTCGCAGTTGCGATCGCGGCCAGCCAGATCCTCGCCGGCGAGGGCATGGTCGATCTCGGCAAGTCGATCTATCTGCAACCAACCTTTTCGGTGCCGGTGCTGTTTCTCGGCGGACTCCTGTTCGGTTACGGAATGGTGCTGTCGAACGGTTGCGGCTCGCGTGCGCTGGTGCTGCTCGGCCGAGGCAATCTCCGCTCGTTCGTCGTCGTGATCGTGCTTGCGATTGCCGCGCAGATGACACTCAAGGGCCTGATCGCGCCGGCGCGCATTGCGCTGGTCCAGGCAACGCAGGCGACAGTCAGCATGAACACGCTGCCGTCAGTGCTGGCGACGCTCGGTGTCACGGAAGGGCTTTCGCGCGTGCTGGCCGCGGCTGTGATCGTCCTCGCGTTGATCCTGTTCGCTTTCGCGCATGCGGGGTTCCGCCGCTCACCGGGCCAGATCGCGGCGGGCGTCGTTGTCGGTCTCCTCGTCGCCGGCGGCTGGTACGCGACCGGCTATCTCGGTGCTGACGATTTCAATCCGGTGCCGGTGACCTCGCTCACCTTCATCGCGCCGATCGCCGATAGCCTGCAATACGCCATGCTCTCGACCGGCCTGACGCTGAATTTCGGCATTGCGACCGTTGGCGGCGTCTTCGTCGGCAGTCTGGTGACTGCGATCGTGACCGGCCGCTTCCACCTCGAAGGCTATTCCTCGCCGCGGCACATGCTGCGCTCGGCCGGTGGCGCCGCCTTGATGGGGATTGGCGGCGTGATGGCGTTCGGCTGCTCGATCGGGCAGGGGCTCACCGGCATGTCGACGCTTGCGGCGGGCTCGTTCATCGCGGTCGCCGGCATTCTGCTTGGCACGACGGCAGGCCTGCGCGGCGCGTTGCGGGTTCAGCCGCTCGCGGTCGCCTGACGGCGCAATAACCGGTCACCCAGCGTTGCAAGACCAATGCCGGTGACGATCAACGCGGCCGCGATGCCAAGGCTGATGTCGATCGGCTCACCCAGCAGGATCGCGGCCGTGGCAATGCCGACGAGCGGCGTCGCCGTGGTGCCGAGCGAGGTCGTCAGCGCCGAGATGCTCTTGTTGACCATCGACATCGCCCAATAGGCCAGTGCTGTTCCGATCAAGCCGGAGTACAGGAACAACAGCACGAGCCGCCACGACCATTGCGCGTGCGGCAGGCCATCCGCCACCGTTGCGGATCCGGTCAATACGATGGTTGCGACCAGCACCTGCCAGATCAGGAGCTGGAGCGGGGATGCGATCCAGCGGTGCGCGCGGATATAAATGATGTTTCCGGCCCAGGAGATCGCGGCCAGGATGACCATGCCGGCGCCGAGCAGGACATTCGCATTGGTCCAGTCGATGGACGTCGGATTCAGGATCACGGCAAGTCCGACCAGCCCGAGCAGGGCGCCGGCGAGCTTTGGCGCCGTCAGCGTATCTTTCCCGAGCAGGGGCGCTGATATCGCGACCCAGAGCGGCGTGGTGTAGCCGAGCACGATGGCCTTGCTCGCGGGCAGGAAGCGCACGCCGGCGGCAACCAGCACCGAGAACACCGTCATGTGCAGCAGCGCCACGCTCAAGATGACGGGAATGTCGCGCCGCTCGGGGATCACCAGATTGTTGCTCAGGCCGAGGATCACGAACAAGCCGGCCAGCGCGATCCAGCTCCGGATCGCCGAGGTCCACAGCGGCGGAAGGAACTGGACGAGCTGCTTCGTCACCGACCAGTTCACGCCCCAGGCCAGCACGACGATGAGAAACAGGCCGACGGCGGTGCGGGGAGACAGGGAGGAGTTCATCGCAGGGTCCTTGAAGCAGTCCGGTCCGGTGGATAGCATTCGCTCTGGCTCCCAAAAAAGAGCCAGATAGGAAAGGAACAAGGTGCCAGTTTCGGAAGGCATGATCTCCGCGCTGATCGATCTGAAACGCGCCGGCGATGACGGGCTGGTCGCGCAACTGACGAGCCAGCTGCGAAGCCTGATCGCCGCCGGCCGCCTTGCGAAAGGCAGCGCCCTGCCGTCCAGCCGACGGCTCGCGAGCGATCTTGGCGTCTCGCGCAACACCGTCACCTACGCCTTTGAGCAGCTCGCCGCCGAGGGATATCTCGAGGCATCGCACGGCCGCCGTCCCGTGGTGACGGTCGACGGCGGCGAGCGCATCGCAGGGGTCGGCGCCATCGCTTCGCGCGCTCGCTCGGCCAAACCGCGGCTCTCGCCATGGGCTGCGAAGCTCAAGCAGACCGACTGGCCGATGTCCTATCAGGCCTCGCTCAGGCCGCTGCGTCCAGGGCATGGAGATTTCAGGGAGTTTCCGGACGAGATTTGGGCGCGCTGCCTGCGCCGCAGTGCGGTGCGCGCCGCCAAGCGTGAGCTTGGTCCGATCAACCGCATTCGCCTGTGTGAGGCGCTGGCGCATTATCTGGCGACCAGCAGGGGCGTTCGCGCTAGGGCCGACCAGATCATGATCCTGCCGAGTGCGCAGGCCGCGCTGACCCTGATCGCTTCTGTCCTCATCACGCCTGGCGACGGGGTCTGGGTCGAGGATCCCGGTTATCCCGGCGCCGCAGCGGCCTTCCGTGCATCCGGCGCGCATGTGACGGGTGTGCGGCTCGACGAACAGGGCATGGTGAGGACGCCGGGATTGGCTGCGCCCAAGCTCATCTTCATGACGCCATCGCACCAGCACCCGACCGGACGGCTGATGTCTCTGGCACGCCGTACTGAGTTCTTGAGGTCATGCAGGCCCGGCAAGACCTGGATCGTCGAGGACGACTATGATGGTGAATTCCACTACGACAGCCGGCCGGTGCCGGCCTTGCAAGGGCTCGATGCCCATGGCCGCGTGTTCTATGTCGGCACCTTCTCGAAGCCGATGACGTCGGATATCCGGCTCGGTTATCTGGTCGCGCCGCCGGCGCTGGTCAGCACCCTGGAGATCGCGCAGCGCCATATCGGACTGATCGCGTCCAGCCATGTCCAGGAAGCGCTCGCCGAGTTCATCGGCGATGGGCATTTCCTCGCGCATCTGCGCCGGGTACGCCGACTCTATCATGCGAGGCGCGATCATCTGGTCGAGGGACTGGAGCGCCATCTCGGGGATGTGCTCGACGTCGAGGTGCCCTCGGGCGGCATCCAGCTCGTCGCCCGCCTCAAGCGCGGTCGTGCAGATCGGGCGGCGGTGAAGCGGTTGGTCGACGCAGGCGTTGAAACGCGTGCCCTGTCCAGCCTGGCGCTCGGCAAGCCGCGCGATCATGGCCTGCTGCTGGGCTTTGCGGCCTGGCGCGAGAGCGAGATCAGCGCGGCGCTACGGACGATGGCGTCGTGCTTCTAGCACACTAGTCCACGGCTCTTGTGACGATACGGATCTCCGACGTCAGCGTCCGGTGCACGGGGCACTTGTCCGCGATCTCCATCAGCTTCTTGCGTTGCTCGGCATCCAGCGCGCCGTCCATCGAGATATCGCGCTCGATCTGGTCGAGCATGCCGTCGCGCGTTTCGCACTCCGCACAGTCCTTGGCGTAGATCTTGGAATGTTTCAGCGTGACCGTGACGCGATCGAGCGGCAGCGATTTGCGGTCGGCATAGAGACGCATGGTCATGGAGGTGCAGGCGCCGAGACCTGCCAGCAGGAAGTCATAGGGACCGGGACCGGCATCCTCGCCGCCGGCAGCTTTCGGCTCGTCCGCCGCCAGATGATGCGGACCGACGGTGATGATCTGGTTGAACTTGCTCTTGCGGGTCTCCTGTACCACGACTTTGCGCGGCTGTTCGGGAAGGTCCACCGTCTTCGCGGGACTTGCCGTGTCGATGTACCGGCTCGCCCAGGCCGCGATCACATCGGCCGCATAGAGTGCGTCAGCCGGTTTGGTCAGCAGATGATCGGCATGATCGAGCGAGACGAAGCTCTTGGGATGTTTCGCCGCAACGAAGATCCTGGTTGCATTGTCGATGCCGACGGTGTCGTCGACAGGCGAATGCATCACCAGCAGCGCCTTGTGTAGTCCCGTGATGTCCTTCATCGGCTCGTGCTCGGCGATGTCGTCGAGAAATTCGCGCCTGATCCGGAACGGGCGTCCCGCGAGTGAGACTTCGATCTCCCCCTGGGCGCGGATGTCATCGAGATGCTCTTTGAAGAGACCGGTGACATGCGCGGGATCGGAAGGCGCCGCGATGGTCGCAACCGCCTTGACTTCCGGAATTTGTCCGGCTGCCGCCAGGATCGCGGCGCCGCCGAGGCTGTGGCCGATCAGGACCGACGGTGCCTTGCGCGTTGCACGCAGATGGTCGGCAGCACGCACGAGATCGGCGACGTTGGAGGAGAACGTCGAATTGGCGAAATCGCCTTCGCTGGAGCCGAGCCCGGTGAAGTCGAAGCGCAGCACGGCGATGCCCTTCGCTGCGAGTGCGACCGAGATGCGCTTGGCGGCCAGCGTATCCTTGCCGCAGGTGAAGCAGTGCGCGAACAGCGCGTAGGCTGCGGGCTCGCCATCCGGCAGCTCCAGCGCGGCCGCGAGCTGATGACCGCCCTCGCCGGTGAATTGAAAGCGTTCGGTCGGCATGAGTTTCCCCGTGCTTGTTTGGATTCAATCGCTCGAATAACGCTGTTCGGCCCAGGGATCGCCGCGGTTATGGTAGCCGCGGACTTCCCAGAAGCCAGGCGCGTCCTTGGTCAGGAATTCGATGGCCTGAAGCCACTTCGCACTCTTCCAGAAATACAGATGCGGCACGACGAGCCGTACCGGGCCGCCGTGTTCCTCGGTCAGCGGCTGGCCTGACCAGCTATGGGCGAGGAGCGCGTCTTCGGCGGCAAAGTCTTCCAGCGCGAGATTGGTGGTGTAGCCGTCATAGGAATGCAGCACGACGAAGTGCGCATCCTCGCGCGGCTGGCAGGCCGCGAGCAGTTCGCGCGTCGCAAGCCCTTCCCATTCATTGTCATAGCGCGACCACGTCGTGACGCAATGGATGTCGGAGGTGAACCGGTCCTGCTTCTGCGCTGCGAACTCCGCAAACGTCCAGAACACCGGATTCTCGATCGCGCCATAGACGTCGAGCCGCCAGCGCTCGCGCGAGACCGGCGGCATGACCCCGAGATCGAGCACCGGCCAGTCCTTGGTGAGATGCTGGCCGGGCGGCAGGCGCTGATCCTCCAGGCGCGTGAGCTTGCCGGTGAGGAAGCGGCCTTCGCGCGCCCATTTTTCCTTGGTGCGCGTCAGCTTGCTGTCGGATGGCGTTTCGTCGGCCATGTTCTACTCGTGAATGGGCTACTCGTGGCGATGCATCGCCGAGGCGTGCTTGGTGTCGCGCATCGAAGAATAGATGATCAGCGACAGGCAGATGATTCCGGCAAGATAGTAATAGAACCATTCCTCGCGCCCGATGGTCTTGAAATAAAGCGCGATGGCCGGTGCCGTGCCGCCGAAGACCGAAACGGTGATGGCGTAGGGCAGGCCGACGCCGAGGGCGCGGACATTGGTCGGGAACAGTTCGGCCTTCACCACCGCGTTGATCGAGGTGTAGCCCGCCACGAACAGCCAGGCGGCGCAGATCAGGAGAAAAGCCATGAACGGCGACTTGGTCTCCTTCAGCGTCATCAGCAGCGGGACGGTCGCGAGCGTGCCGGCGACGCCGAAGAAGATCAACAGCGGCTTGCGGCCGATCTTGTCGGAGATTGCGCCGTAGATCGGCTGGAGGATGGTCGCGAAGATCAGCGTGCCGAAGATCACGAAGGTGGTCTGATCTTCGGTCAGCCCGACCGAAAGCTTGACGAAGGTCTGCATGTAGGTGGTGAAGGTATAGAACGCCGCCGTGCCGCCGGCGGTGAGGCCAACCACCAGCAGCAGCTCGCGCGGATAACGCAGCAGATTGGTTATCGAGCCGGTCGGCTTCACCACCTTCTTGGCCTCCTCGAACGCCTCGGTCTCATGCAGGCCCCGCCGCATCACGGCGGCAAAGATCGCAAGGGCCGCGCCGATCGCGAACGGGATGCGCCAGCCCCAGGCCTTGAGTTCCTCGGGCGTGAGAAAAACCTTTTGCAGCAGCAAAAGCACAATGATGGCGGTGAGCTGGCCGCCGATCAGCGTGACGTACTGGAAGCTGGAATAGAAGCCGCGATGCTTGGGATCGGCAACCTCGCTCAGGTAGGTGGCACTGGCGCCATACTCGCCACCGAGACTCAGGCCTTCGATCACGCGGGCGAGCGCCAGGATCACCGGCGCGGCAAAGCCGATCGTGGCATAGGTCGGCGTCAGCGCGATGATCAGCGAGCCGAAGCACATGAACACGACCGACAGGGTCAGCGAGATGCGGCGGCCGAAATGGTCGGCGAGATAGCCGAAGAACCAGCCGCCCAGAGGGCGCATCAGGAAGGTCGCCGCAAAAACCACGGCCGCGTTCAATTGTTGGACGACGGGGTCGTTGCCCGGGAAGAAGGCCGGGGCGAAATAGAGCGCGAACGCCGTATAGGCGTAGAAGTCATACCACTCGACGAGGTTGCCGATCGAGCCGATGAAGATCGCCTTGATCCGCCGCCTGGCGTCGGCGAGATCGATGTGGTCGGAGGCCGGTTGGGTTGCTTGCTCTGACACGGCCGGCCCCTCGTTGATGTTCGGAAGGCCTACATCGCCTTTCCGAGCAGAAATGGCAACTGGCGGGGACCTCGCACCGTGCCCTGGGACCAGGTCACCGTGCCTGCCGGATCCAGCCGGAAGTCCGGAATCCGCTTCAGCCATTCCTCCAGGGCAACTTGCATCTCCATGCGCGCCAGGTTGGAACCGACGCAGCGGTGAATGCCGAGGCCAAAAGCGGCATGGCGGTTCTCCCTGCGGTCGATCACGACCTTGTCAGCATCCGGAAACATCTTGGGATCGCGGTTGGCGGCCGGGAAGGACAGCAGCACCATGTTGCCCGTTTTGACCGGGCAGCCCGAAATCGTGGTCTCCTTGACCACCTCGCGGGCCATGGTCACCGGCGAATAGGCGCGAAGCAACTCCTCCACGGCGGTCGGCATCAGCTCGGGTTCGGCGATCAGGCGCTCGCGGTCTACAGGCGTCCGGGCGAGATGCCAGAGCGAGGAACCGATCGCGCTCCAGGTGGTGTCGATGCCCGCGATCAGAAGTAGGCGCAGCGAGCCCAGCACGTGTGAGTCCTCCAGCGGCTGGCCATCCTTGTTCCTGGCGTTCATCAGGTAGGAGATCAGATCGTCGGTCGGCGTGTCCTTGCGGGCCTCGATGTGGGCCGTGAAATACGCGCTCATCTCCTGCACGGCCTGGAGCAGTTTGCTCTCGTCCTTGATGCCGAGCTCGAGGATCATGTGGATCCAGTTGATGAAGAGATCGCTGTCGCTCTCGGGAATGCCGAGCATATGCGCGATGGCCTGGACGGGAATGTATTTGCTGTAGCGCGCAGCCGCGTCGACCTTGCCGTCCGCGATGAACCCGTCAATCAGCTCGTTGCAGATCGCGCGCATCCGCGGTTCCAGCTTCTTCATCGCATCCGGTGTGAACGGCGGCAGCAGCAATTGCTTGGCCGGCTTGTGCTCAGGCGGATCGGATGTGATTGGTGGGGCTGCGTTTCGCGCGATCTCGGGTCTGACATTGCGGACGATGATTCGACGCGACGAAAAATGCTCGGTGTCGTGGGCGATCTCGCGCACGGCCTCATAAGTGGTCGGCATATAGCAGCCCAGGAAGCGGTCGGTATGCACCACCGGGCTTACGGCGCGCATCTCGTCCCAGATCGGGAAGGGATCTTCCGTCCATTGCGGATCGGTATGGTCGAAGTCGTTGACCCAGTCGGTCACAGGCGGATGGGCGGTAGGCTGGCTGATGTCGGACATCTCAAGAAAATCCCTTGGCTCGTGTTCGCTGAAGGCGCGCGGAGCGCGCGCAGGGCCGCGCTACTCCTCGATCACTTCGATCGCGATTTCCGGGCAATTGGACTTCGCAAGCCAGGCCTTGTCTTCGAGGCCGGGTGGAACGGCGCCGTCTCCTGCCTCATGGGCGTTGCCATATTCGTCCAGCTCGAACAGCTCCGGCGCGAGCGCCTTGCAGCGTGCGTGGCCCTGGCATTTGTCAGGATCGACGTGAATCCTCAGTCGCTCTGTCATGGCGGCTCCCTTGGTCGCATGCGCGCCACCCCGAAAGGTGGCGCGTTCCTCCTATGAGTCTTATCCGAGTCTTATCCGCGGCTTTTGTCGCGAAGTTATATGCTATTACATTAGGGTCGGGCTTCCCCTGTCAAGCGCAAACTTATAGGCTTCACCGCGACATGCGCTCAAAAGTTGCTCGTAAGCCCGGGAACACCTACCACCATGGCGATCTCCGCGACGCCTTGATCAAGGCTGCGTTGCACGAGGCGGAGCAGGGCGGGGCTGAAGCGATCAGCATCAAAGCGCTTGCAAAGCAACTTGGCGTCTCACAGCCAGCACCCTATCGCCATTTCGCTGATCGCGAGGCGCTGCTTGCCGCGGTGACGGCAGAGGCGTTCCGGCAGTTCAGCGCGATGTTGCGCGAGGCGATGGCGAAGGCGTCGAAGCAATCAAGGCTGTCGCACCTGGCGCAGGCAACGCTCGATTTTGGTCTGCGCCGCAATGGCATCTATCGTTTGATGTTCGCCTCACGCACCGTCTCATGTGCAGCCAAGGGCAGCGAACTCCACGAGGCCACGCGCGAGACTTTTGAGCTCGTGATCGAAGCGCTGGAGGCTCCGGCGGTCGGTTATTTGCGCGAGCGGCAGGCGCTCAAGATCTGGGCGGCGCTGCACGGCGTGGTGATGCTGGCCGAGCAGGGAATGTTCACCGGCGAGGCGGCGCATGCCACGCGTGAAGAATTGGTCGAGGATTTCGTGAACGAGACGAAAGCCGCCCTTGCGGTTGCGATCAAGGACGCGCGGCGCCAGAAAAAGGCAGGCGCCTAGGCCGTCCCCTCCAGCAGTCGCATCAGCTTCTCGACCGCGCTGTCCGGGGTCGTCACGACCGGCCGACCCGTGGCTTCCGCAACCAGCGGCGCGGTTGATGCGATGCTGAACTGGGCGAGCGCGATGACGTCGCAGTCGCGCAAATCGCGTGAGGCTTCGATAATCAGGCGATCATGTGTGGCGCGGTCGCCTCGATCGAGTGCGGCTAGCGCGCCCTCGGCAAGTTTCGGCACGATCCGGACGGAGGCCGGAAACTCCGGCGGCATCGAGACCAGCGTCGGCGGAAAGGTCGAGAGCAGGCCAATGTGCTTGCCCATCGTCACCGCCCGTTCGATCATCGCCTCGTTCGGCTTCAGCACCGGCATCGGCGCATGCGCACGTGCGACGGCCTCGATGCAGGGACCGAAGGCCGAGCAGGTGAACAGGATCGCATTGGCTCCGGTCGCCACCGCATAGTTGCCGAGCGCGAGGAAGCGCTCGGTCATGGCTTCGTTGAGCTTGCCATCGCGCGCCAGGTCCGCCGACAGGCTGTCGTCGAGCAGGTTCATCAGCCGCGCCTCCGGCCACGCGGCCGCGAACGCAGCCTCGATCGGAGCGATGGAGTGTTTGAGAGCGTGGATCAGGGCGATGCGCATGGGAGCGTCTCTTCTCCCTCGCCCCGCTTGCGGGGAGAGGTGAAAGCATCGTTTACTTGAATGGCAGCGCGTACATCAAGCCGCCCTTGCTCCAGAGGCCATTGAGGCCACGCTCGAGCTTGAGCGGGCTCGCCTTGCCGACGTTGCGCTCGTAGATCTCGCCGTAATTGCCGGCGGTCTTGATCGCCGCGACCAGCCATTTGTTGTCGAGCCCGAGCCGCGAGCCGAGATCGCCGGAGGTACCCAGCAGCCGCTGGATCGCCGGGGTCTGCGACTTCGTCATCTCGTCGACATTGGCTTGCGTCACGCCGAGCTCTTCGGCCTCGATCAGACCATAGTGCAGCCAGGTGATGATGTCGCTCCAGACCTCGTCGCCGTTTCGGGTAAACGGTCCGAGCGGTTCCTTGCTGATGGTCTGCGGCAGCACCACGTAATCGGCCGGGTTCGGCGCCGCGGTCGTGACGGCACCGGCGAGCGCGGAGGCGTCCTGAGTCATGGCATCGCAGCGGCCGCCGAAGAAGGTCTGGTACATGGTGTCGACGCGGTCGAACACCAGCGGCTTCCAGTCGATGCCGTTGGCGCGGCCGTAATCGCCCAGCGTGACTTCGTGCGTGGTGCCCTGCGCGACGCAGACGGTGGCGCCCTTGAGGTCCTTGAGGTCCTTCACGCCGAGGTCCTTCTTCACGACGAAACCCTGACCGTCGTAGAAGTTGATCGGACCCTGGCGCAGGCCCAGCGTGACGCCGCGCAAATAGGTCTGCGTCGAGTTGCGGTAGAGCACGTCGATCTCGCCGGACTGGAGCGCAGTGAAACGGTTCTGCGCGGTCAGTGCCACGTAGCGCACCTTGTTGGGATCGCCCAACACGCCGGCCGCCAGCGCGCGGCAATAGTCAACGTCGAGTCCCCGGTAGTTGCCTTGCGAGTCCGGTGCCGAGAAGCCGGCAAAGCCGGCGCTGACGCCGCACACCAGGGTGCCGCGGCTCTTGACCGTGTCGAGCGTCGCCGCTTGCGCGACCATTGCTGATGCCGCGAGTACGCCCGCGGCGATAACCACTTTCCTCATCATGCACCTCTCCCCTCAGTGATTGACACCACGCAACACGTTGTCGACGGCCGTGCCGAGCTTGTCGACGATCTGATCGATCTCGTCAGCGGACGCGATATAGGGCGGCGCCAGCAGCACATGATCGCCGCGGATGCCGTCCACGGTGCCGCCGCCGGGATAGCAGCCGAGCCCGTTCGCGAATGCTTCCGCCTTGATTTTCTGATGAAGCTTGAGCGCCGGATCGAACGAGGCGCGGCTGGCGCGATCGGCGACGAGCTCGATCGCCCAGAACAGGCCGCGGCCCCTGATGTCGCCGACATTGCGGTGATTGCCGAAGCGTTCGGTGAGCCGTTGCTCGAGCTGCTTGCCACGTTCCTTGACACGGTCGAGCAGGCGATCCTCGCGGATCACGTCCTGCACCGCGAGCGCCGCCGCGCAGGCAAGCGGATGCGCGAGATAAGTATGGCCGTGCTGGAACGCGCCTGAGCCCGAGCGGATCGTGTCGACAATCTTGCCGCTCGCAAGCATTGCGCCGATCGGCTGGTAGCCGCCGCCGAGCCCCTTTGCGATCGCCTGAATGTCGGGCGTGATACCCTCCTGCTGCCAGGCATGCGTGGTGCCGGTACGGCCCATGCCGCACATGACCTCGTCGAGGACGAGCAGTGCGCCATGGCGGTCGCAGATCTCGCGAACCGCCTTGAAGTAGCCCTCCGGCGCGGTCACGGCTCCGGCGGTGGCGCCGACCACGGGTTCGGCGAGGAATGCGGCGACGGTATCAGGGCCAAGTCGCTGGAACTCGGCTTCGAGCTCCGCGACGAGACGTGCCACGAACTGCGCATCGGATTCGCCTTCATGCTTCTCGTGATAGGCAAAGGCCGGCGTCACATGGCTGAAAGCGGTCGAGAGCAGCGGTGCATACGGCGCGCGGCGCCAGGCATTGCCTCCGGCGGCGAGCGCGCCGAGGGTGTTGCCATGATAGCTCTGCCGCCGCGCAATGAAATGCTGCCGCTGCGGCTCGCCGCGCTCGATGAAATATTGACGAGCCAGCTTGATGCTGGCTTCGATCGCTTCCGATCCGCCGCTGACGAAATAGGCGTAGGCGAGACCGCCCGGCTCGTGACCGACCAGAGTCTCGGCGAGCGCCTCCGCCGGCTCGGACGAGAAGAAGGCGTTGTGAGCATAGGCGAGGGTCGAAGCCTGCTTCGCCATTGCCGCGATCACGCGCGGGTGCTGATGGCCGAGGCAGGAGACCGCCGCGCCGCCGGACGCATCGATGATGCGGCGACCACCCTCGGCAAAGAGATAAACGCCCTCGCCGGCGATCGCCTTGGGCGGTGTCTCGCGCAAGGAGCGATGCAGCACGCGGCTGGTGCGGGTGCTCATGGTCAACCTTTCTCTGAAACGTAGGCGGCGGCCGCGGCGAGCCGGGCTTCGGTATCCTGAAGGCGCTTCCTGGCGGCGGCGCCGCCGAGCGAGAACGTCACCGCGGCCAGCGATTGCGCAATCGCGAGCGCGCCTGTGAGGCTCGGGAAGAAGCCCGGCGAGGAGGCTGCCTCGAACAGCAGTACATGGTCGGCGCCTTCGGCCATCGGCGCGGTGACGCTATCTGCGACCGCGACCAGCGTCGCGCCTGCGTTATAAGCGGCCTGTGCGACGCGGACGCTGGCATTTGTATAGGGCATGAAGCCGATGACGATTACGGCCTCGCCGGGGCGAAACGCGCCGAGATCGAGATCGTCGGGGCCGGAGCCGCCGACGATCTGCACCTGCTCGGGGCGGAACAGCCGGAGCTCGTAGTTGAGCAATTCCGCGACACTGCGACAGCTGCGATAGCCGGCGATCCAGATCCGCTGTGCATCGTGGAGGCTGCGGGCCGCGTCCGCGATCGCGTGAGCCGAGATGCGCGGCAAGCCCGCGGCCTCGGCTTCCAGCTTGTCGGTAACGAGCGTGACGTCCGCGTTCGGACCCTGGCGGCGGCCCTTCGCGCGCGCCGAGAAGGGCGAGGCCTGCGACGGTCGCCGGGCCTCGGTCAGCGCGGCGCGCAACTCGTCCCAGCCGGAATAGCCGATCGCCTTCGCAAGGCGCGTGAATGCGGCGGGATCGGCGCCCGCTTCCGCAGCGAGATCGCGCATCGAGCGGGTGGTGGCGTCGTAATCATTGGCTGCGACGAAACGTCCGACCTCCTGCAAGCGCAGGGGGAGCGAGGGCAGCGCGATGCGGAGTTCGCTCAAGGGAGAGGATTTCGCGGACACGGCCATGAAACATTTGTTGCATAGATCGGAATTTGATGCAACATTTGATGTGCGCCGCCGGAAATCGCTGTTTTCAGAAAGGATTTTTGTGCTGTGACCTCAGATATACGCAGGCCGCCGCCGCGCCGAAGCTTCGGGGCGCTCGGTCCAAACGAGATGAAGGGCTTGTTCTGGCAGGTCCTGGTGGTCGGCGTCGCTGTCGCCATCGTTCTATTCCTCTGGTCCAACACCGTCACCAACCTCTCGGCGCGCCGCATTACCACCGGCTTTGCGTTTCTCGGCCGAGAGGCGGGGATGCCGATTGCCGACAGCCTGCTGACGTATAATCCGAGAGACAGCTATCTCTGGGCCTTCGTCGTCGGCCTCGCCAATACGCTGCGGGTCGCGGTGATCGGCATCGTGCTTGCGACCATTCTGGGGACGCTGATCGGGATCTCGCGACTGTCGGCGAACTGGCTGCTGTCGCGCCTCGCCGCAGTCTATGTCGAAGTCTTGCGCGATATCCCGCTGCTGCTTCAATTGCTGTTCTGGTACGTGCTGATGCAGGCGCTGCCGGCAGCGCGCGCGGCGTGGCGGCCGGTCGAAGGCGTGTTCCTCTCCAATCGCGGACTGATCCTGCCGGCGATCCCGGTTGGCGCGCCGCAACTCTGGGTTCTCGGCACCGCCGTGCTGGGCTGCGCTATATTCTTTTTCATCCGGCGATGGCTGGTCGCGCAGCAGATGCGCGACGGCAAGCCGCGGCCGGCCTGGCCCTTTGCCCTCGGCCTGATTGTCGTGCTGCCGGCGGCCGTGTCGCTGTCGCTCGCCGTGTCCTGGAGGATCGAATGGCCGGAGCTGCACGGCTTCAACTTCGTCGGCGGACTGACGCTCGCGCCGGAATATTTCGCGCTGCTGATCGCCCTTGTCACCTACACCTCGGCCTTCATCGCCGAGATCGTGCGCAGCGGCATCCAGTCGGTGCCGCGCGGGCAGTGGGATGCCGCCTGCGCGCTCGGGCTGCGCCGCAGCTTCATGCTGCGACAGATCATCCTGCCGCAGGCATTGCGCGTGATCGTGCCGCCGATGACGAGCCAGTATCTCAACTTGACCAAGAACTCATCGCTCGCGGTCGCGATCGGCTACCAGGACGTGGTCTCGATCGCCAACACCACGCTGAACCAGACCGGGCAGGCGATCGAGGCGATCTCGCTGATCATGTCCGTCTTCCTCACCATTAGCCTTTCCATCAGCTTCTTCATGAACTGGTACAATGCGCGCATCGCGCTGGCGGAGCGTTGAGCATGACTGTTATCACCGACATGCCGGACGTACCGCGTGCGGCTCGCCGTCCGCAGATCGGCAATCCGGTGCTGCGCTGGCTGCGTGCCAATCTGTTCTCGTCAATTCCTAACGGCATCCTCACGCTTGTTTTGCTGACAGTGCTGGTGAAGGGCCTATTCAGCTTCGTGCAATGGGGCGTCGCCAACGCGGTGTGGCTCACGCCGGCAAATGATTCCGCTGCCTGCAAGGTGGTGCGCGGCCTCGGCGCGTGTTGGGCCGTTATCCCTGAAAAATACCGCTTCATATTGTTCGGCACATATCCCTTTGACGAGCAGTGGCGGCCAGCGCTGTCGGTGCTGCTGTTCATCGTGCTGTTCTATCTTTCCACGCGGCGCGCGCTTTGGCGGC
This sequence comes from Bradyrhizobium sp. Ghvi, assembly GCF_900115265.1. Lineage (GTDB taxonomy): Bacteria > Pseudomonadota > Alphaproteobacteria > Rhizobiales > Xanthobacteraceae > Bradyrhizobium. Next base: position 468,847 of record NZ_FOVU01000005.1, read on the forward strand.
GCGAGCTCGCTTTCCTCTGGATCGGTGCGCTCGCGCTGATCAGCGTGCTGATGTGGGGCGGTTTGTTCGGGCTCTCTTTCGTCTCGCAGGATCGCTGGGGCGGATTGCCGGTGACGCTGATCCTGGCGACATCAGGATTGGCATTTGGCTTCCCGCTCGGCATTCTGGTCGCGCTCGGCCGGCGCTCCAAGCTGCCGGCGATCCGTTCCCTCTCGGTCCTCTATGTCGAGCTGATCCGCGGTGTGCCGCTGGTGAGCCTCCTGTTCATGGCGAGCGTGATGTTTCCGCTGTTCATGCCGGCCGGATTCAACATCGACAAGCTGCTGCGCGCGCAGATCGCGATCATCCTGTTCGCGGGCGCTTACCTTGCGGAAGTGATCCGCGGCGGTCTTCAGGCCGTGCCACGCGGGCAGTATGAGGCGGCGGATGCGCTCGGACTGTCCTACTGGCGTAAGCACCGGCTGGTGGTGCTGCCGCAGGCCATCCGCCACGTGATTCCGCCGCTGGTGAATACCTTCATCGCGTTCTTCAAGGACACCAGCCTGGTGCTGATCATCGGCATCTTCGACCTGCTCACGACGGCGAAGACCGCGATCATCGATCCGGCCTGGCAGCAGTTCTCGGTCGAGGTCTACATCTTCGTCGCTGCGATCTATTTCGTCTTCTGCTTCGCGATGTCGCGCTATAGCCGCAGTCTGGAGGCGAGGAGCGGGAGGTGACGCTCTGGTGTCCTGGACAAGCTGCGGCGCGATAGCTTGCGCCGCGGAGCCGGGGCCAGGGCTGCATGGGAGGCCTCGGAGAGGTGGGCCCCGGCTCTGCAGCGCACCGCGAAGGCGCGCTGCGCTGCGTCCGGGGCACGAGAGAGGTTACTTCTCGACCCGCGGATCGATCGGCGTCTGGCCGCGCAAGCCCAGAATGTCCTCCAACACTTTCGCGCCCGCGATCACCTGTGCATCCGCGCGCGGTGCGCCGACCACCTGCACGCCCACCGGCAGGCCCGCAGCCGTGAAACCGCAGGGCAGCGACAGCGAGGGGCAGCAGGCGAGCGTGATGGCGTAGACGATGCCGAGCCATTCGATGTAATTCTCGAACCGCTTGCCGGCGCATTCGGCGACATAGCGGTGCTCGATCGGGAAGGGCGGCACGATCGTGGTCGGCGTCAGCAGCAGATCGTATGTCCTGAAGAACTCGATCGCGCGCGCGGTCATGCCGACGCGCTGCGCCTCGGCGCGCGCGAGCTGCTCGACGGTGAGCTTGAGGCCTTCCTCGATGTTCCAGATCACTTCGGGTTTGAGCAGATCGCGCTTGGTACGCAGCAGATTGGCCTTGGTGATCGCGAAATCGAAGGCGCGCAGCACGTGGAAGCACTCATGCGCCTCGCGCCAGTCCGGATGCGCCTCCTCGACGATCACTCCGGCCTCGGCAAAACGTTCGGCGGCCTTGCGCGTGATCGCCTTCACCTCGGGATCGACGGGCGTGATACCGAGATCGGGCGAATAGGCGATGCGCTTCGGCTTCCTGCCGGACTGCGCCGCCGACAGGAATGAAGTTGTGGGCGCCGGCAGCGAGAGCGGATCGTCTGCATAATCGCCGCTCATCGCGTCCAACAGCAGCGCGAGATCTTCGACGTTGCGGGCCATCGGTCCGACCACGCCGAGATTGCGATCGATGCCGGATTTGGGGGTGTGCGCGACGCGGCCGATGCTCGGCCGCATGCCGACGATGCCGCAGAAGGCCGCAGGGCTGCGCAAGGAGCCGCCCATGTCCGAGCCCTGCGCGAGCCAGGCCATGCCCGTGGCGAGCGCCACCGCGGCGCCGCCGGAGGAGCCGGCCGCAGACTTGGTCGTATCCCAGGGGTTGAGCGTCGCGCCGAACACTTCGTTGAAGGTGTTGGCGCCGGCGCCGAACTCCGGCGTGTTGGATTTGGCGTAGACCACCGCGCCGTTGGCCTCGAGGTTCTCGACCATGAGATCGGATGTCGCCGGGATATTGTCCTTGAAGATCGGCGAACCCTGGGTGTTCAGGACGCCCGCGACGTCGGTCAGATCCTTGATCGGCAGCGGCAGGCCCGCGAGCAGGCCGCGCGCCCCGGCCGGCTTCTGCATCAATGTCTTCGCGTGCGTCCGCGCGCGATCGAAGCAGAGCGTCGGCAGCGCGTTGACCTTGCCGTCGACCTCCTTGACGCGCTTCTCCACCACATCCAGGAGCTCGAGTGGAGAAACGTCGCCGGAACGCAAGATGTCGACGACGGTGCAGGCGGTTTCGCGGATCAGGTCTTGAGACAAGTATTTAACTCCTACCTCTGGATTGTCATTCCGGGGCGCCCGAAGGGCGAACCCGGAATCTCGAGGTTCCGGGTTCGATGCTTTGCATCGCCCCGGAAACGACGGTGTCTAAAAACTTTCAAGAAACTAGCCCCAGCCGGCGCTGATGCCGCCGTCGACCGTGTAGATCACTCCGGACGTATAGCCGGCGCGATCCGACGCCAGGAACGCCATGAGGTCGCCGATCTCGCGCGCATGCGCGGGGCGGCCGAGCGGCAGGCCTTTCTGAAATTCCTTGTAGCGGCTCTCGTCGCCGAACTGGTGCTTTGCCCGCGTCTTCAGCAGCGTGACGTGACGGTCGGTGCCGACAGGGCCGGGATTGATGCCGACGACGCGGATGTTGTCGGCGAGGCTTTTTCCCCCGAGCGCGCGGGTGAAGGCCATCAGCGCGGCATTGCCGGCGCTGCCGCAGATGTAGTTGGCGTCGAATTTTTCGCCGGCCGCACCGATATCGTTGACGATGACGCCGCCGCCCTTCGCCTTCATCTGCGCATAGATCTGCCGCGTGAGGTTGATGTAGCCGAACACTTTCAAGTCCCACGCGTGCCGCCAGGTGGCCTCGTCGATATTGTCGATGGAGCCGCCTGGAATGTCGCCGGCATTGTTGACGAGCACGTCGATGTCGGCGGCTTCCTGGGCGAGGCGCGCGACGTCATCGGCCTTGCGCAGATCCACGACGCTCGTCGCAGCGTCGATCTGATGCGCCGAGCGCAGGCGGTCGGCCAGCGCCTTGAGCTGGTCGCCGCTGCGTGCAGCGAGCAGGAGGTTCGCGCCTTCCTCGGCAAACGCCTCGGCAGCGGCTGCGCCAATGCCCTTGGATGCGCCCGTGATCAGGACGCGCTTGCCACGCAGATGCAGATCCATGTGAGATACTCGCAGGAGAGGAACAAGGATGAAATCAGTAGGCGCTTGGCTGCGCCATGGTCAACATTGCAGTGCAGCGTTGCGCTGCCGCTGACTTTGGTCCATTGCAGTGCGGTCACAAGGCGGCGACTGCCGGACCAACCAAGGATATTCTCGATGAGCAAGAAGCAATACCGGATCGCGGTCATTCCCGGCGACGGCATCGGCAAGGAAGTGATGCCCGAGGGCCTGCGCGTTCTGGAGGCAGCCGCAAAGAAGCACGGCGTATCCCTGCAGTTCGACCATTTCGACTTCTCGTCCTGGGACTATTACGAGAAGCACGGTCAGATGATGCCGGACGACTGGAAAGAGCAGATCGGCAAGCACGACGCGATCTATTTCGGCGCGGTCGGTTGGCCCGCAAAAATTCCGGACCACGTTTCGCTGTGGGGCTCGCTCATCAAGTTTCGCCGCGAGTTCGATCAGTACGTGAATTTGCGTCCCGTGCGCTTGATGCCGGGCGTGCCGTCGCCGCTGGCGAACCGCAAGCCCGGCGATATCGACTTCTGGGTGGTGCGCGAGAACACCGAAGGCGAATATTCCTCCGTCGGCGGCCGCATGTTCCCCGACACCGACCGCGAGTTCGTGACCCAGCAGACGGTGATGACCCGCACCGGCGTCGACCGCATCCTCAAGTTCGCCTTCGAGCTCGCGGAGTCGCGGCCGAAGAAGCATCTGACCTCGGCGACCAAATCGAACGGCATCTCCATCACCATGCCCTATTGGGACGAGCGCGTGGAGGCGATGGCGAAGAAGTTTCCGGGCGTGAAGTGGGACAAGTACCACATCGACATCTTGACGGCGAATTTCGTGCTGCATCCGGACTGGTTCGACGTCGTGGTCGGCTCCAACCTGTTCGGTGACATCCTCTCCGATCTCGGGCCGGCCTGCACGGGCACGATCGGCATCGCGCCATCGGGCAACATCAATCCCGAGGGCGATTTCCCGTCGGTGTTCGAGCCGGTGCACGGCTCGGCGCCTGACATCGCGGGGCAGGGCATAGCCAACCCGATCGGTGCGATCTGGTCGGGCGCAATGATGCTCGAGCATCTCGGGGAGAAGGTTGCCGGAAAATCGATCGTCGAGGCGATCGAGCGCACGCTCGCCGAGCGCACGCTGCGCACCAAGGATCTCGGCGGCAATGCCGACACCACGGCGTGCGGCAAGGCGGTTGCGGATATGGTGGATTAAAACGAGCTAATAAAGACGGCGTCGTCCGGCTTAAGGGGGCGACGCCGTGAGATTCGTTTCGCTGCTGTTCAGCCCGCGATCTTCTCGATCGCCGCCTGATCCAGCCCGAACTTCTTGCCGGCCTCGACAATCTCCTGCCAAGTGGTCGGATCGACCGGAATGCCTTCGGCAAGGCGCTTCTTCTTGGTTTCGCGCTCGGGCTCGCCCGCGATCTTCACCTTGTCGACGCCTGGAGCGGGCGGCGAGCCGGTGTGCCAGGCGACGAAGCTCTCGACTTCGCGCGCGAGGTTTTCAGCGGTACCGAGCTTGGTCGGGTCGATGACGATCGAGAGCATGCCGTTGAGGACGTTGTACTTGCCGTCGGAAGGGCCCTTGACCACCTGCCCGCCGGAGAGAGCGCCGCCGAGGATTTCGCAGACGAGAGCGAGCCCCGAGCCCTTATGCTCGCCGAACGGCAGGATGGCGCCGTGCGGCGGGATCACGGTGTAGCGCGGATTGGTGGTCGGCTTGCCTTCGTTGTCGATGATGGTGCCGGGCTCGAGCTCGATGCCCTTGTTGTGGGCGACGCGCGTCTTGCCTTGCGCGATCCTGCTGGTGGCGAAGTCGAGCACGATCGGATCCTTGCCCTTGCGTGGGATGCCGACGCAGAATGGATTGGTGCCGTGGCGCGCATCGCTGCCACCCCAGGGTGCTACGATGGGGCGCGAGATCACGTTGACGAAGTGGATCGAGACCAGCCCGTGCTCGATGCACTGCTCGGCCCAATGGCCGATGCGGCCGATATGGTGCGCGTTGGAAAGGCCGACGAGGCACACGCCGTTGCGCTTGGCCCGCTCGGCCGCCAGCTCCATCGCTTCATGGCCGATGACCTGGCCGTAGCCGGTGAGGCCGTCCAGGGTGAGGAGTGGACCGGTGTCGAGCACGATCTTGACGTGCTGGTTCAGCGCGAGACCGCCATTGGTGACGCTCTGGACATAACGTGGAATCATGCCGACTCCGTGGGAGTCGTGGCCCTTGAGGTTGGCCTCGACGAGATTGGTGGACACCAGCTCAGCTTCGCGGTCCGTAGACCCACCCGCTTTGACGATGGCGTGGACGACGTTGATGAGCGGCTCTGCCTTGATGGTGCGATAATCGGCCATTGTTGTTGCTCTCATCCTCTTGCGATCTGGCGGGGCTCGTAGGGTGGGTTAGGCGAAGCCGTAACCCACCTCTTTTGCCTCCGCGGAAATAGACAGTGGTGGGTTACGCCGAGCAGATACGCTTTGCGCATCTGCACAGCTAACCCACCTACGAATTCGCGATGCGGCGGCAGTGGACCCATGCCGCCTCAATCAGGTTCTCGCTTGCTTCCGGCGTGCGGAATGCCGAATGCGCCGACAGCGTCACGTTGGGAATCTTCGTCAGAGGATGGTCGGCGGGCAGCGGCTCGATGTTGAAGACGTCGAGGCCCGCGTGGCGGATGTGGCCGGACTTCAGCGCGTCGATCATCGCCTGCTCGTCGACGATGGCGCCGCGGGCAGTGTTGATGAAGACGACGCCGGACTTCATCTTGGCGATCATGTCCCGCGTGATCATGCCGCGGGTCTCGTCGTTGAGCAGCAGATGCAGCGACACCACGTCGCTCCGCGCCAGCAACGTGTCGAGATCGATGAACTCGACGGCGGGATGGCTCTTCGGCGAGCGGTTCCAGGCGATCACCTTCATGCCGCTGCCGGAGGCAATGCGTGCGACCTCCGCGGCGATGCCGCCAAATCCGATCAGGCCGAGCGTCTTGCCGGTGAGTTGCATGCCATCCTCGCGCAGCCAGTTTCCGGCGCGCATCTCGCGGTCCATCATGGCGATGACGCGGGCCGAGGCCCACATCAGGGCGATCGCGGATTCAGCCACCGCGGTGTCGCCGTAACCCTTGATCAGGTGCACGGAGATGCCGAGCTCGGCGAGCTCCTCCGGATTCATGTAGCTGCGCGCGCCTGTGCCGAGGAACACGACATGCTTCAGGCCCGTGCACTTCCTGGCGACGTCGGTCGGGAGGGCCGTGTGGTCGACGATGGCGATCTCTGCGCCATCGAGGATTTCCGGATACTGCTCGGGCTTGATGTCGGGATTCCTGTGGATCCGCACCTTGGGATCACCTGGCTTTTCCAGCCGCTCCATGATCACGGCCAGGGCTTCGTTGGCGTCGACGAAAACTCCGCGCATGTCTTTCTCCGATCAGGACGCGACGCCGGCAATTGCCAGCACGGTGTGCATCAGCACGTTGGTGCCCGCGGCGCAGTCGCTCTGCGTGGCATCTTCCAGCTCGTTGTGGCTGATGCCGTCCTTGCACGGCACGAACACCATCGCCGCAGGCATCACGGTGTTGAGGTTGCAGGCGTCATGTCCGGCGCCGGAGGTGATGCGCCGGGAGGAATAGCCAAGCGTCTTGGCTGCGTTCTCAACCGCTGCAATCAGTTTCGGATCGAAATGCGTCGGCGGCTTGCGCCAGACCAGATCGATCTTCACCTCGACCTTGCGGCGCGCGGCGATCTCGGCGATCGCGGCGCGCAGGTCGCGGTCGAGCGCATCCATGATGGCACCATCCGCGCTGCGGCAATCCATGGTGAAGGCGATCTCGCCGGGAATGACGTTGCGCGACGGATTTGCGATCACGGCCTCGCCGATGGTGCCGACCGCGTTCGGCCCGTGCTTCTTGGCGATGGCCTCCATGGCCAGCACGATCTCGGAGAGCGTCGCCAGCGCATCACGCCGAAGCGGCATCGGTGTCGAGCCCGCATGACTCTCGAAGCCGGAAATCTTGCCGTCGTACCAGAGCACGCCCTGGCCGGAATCGACCACGCCGATGGTCTTGCCTTCGGCCTCCAGGATCGGGCCTTGCTCGATGTGCAACTCGACGAAGCAGCCGAGCTTCTGGAAGCCGACCGGCTTGTCGCCGCGATAGCCGATGGCATCGAGCGCCTGGCCGACAGTGGTGCCCTCGATGTCCTTGCGCGACAGGATGTCGTCGGTGGTGAAGTCGCCAACGTAAGCTGCGGACGCCATCATCGCAGGTGCGAAGCGCGAGCCTTCCTCGTTGGTCCAGTTGACGATGCAGATCGGTGCCTCGGTCTCGATGCCGGCGTCATTGAGTGTGCGGATCACTTCCAGCGCACCGAGCGTTCCCAGAATGCCGTCATACTTGCCGCCGGTCGGCTGGGTATCGAGGTGCGAGCCGATGCCGACGGGCGGCTTCGACATGTCGCGGCCCTTGCGCAGACCGAACTGCGAGCCGAGTGCATCGGTGTGAACTTCAAGCCCGGCCTCCTCACAGGCTTTTCGGAACCAGTCACGAACCTGCTTGTCTTCGCCGCTGAGCGTGAGCCGCCTGACGCCACCTTTGGCCGTCGCGCCGAATTGCGCGGTCTCGTGGATGGAGCCCCAAAGGCGGGCGGAATCGATTTGCAGGTTGGTGGCGGCTCGGCTCATGCGTCTCTTCCATTATTCGCTGTCATTCCGGAGCGATGCGAAGCATCGAATCCGGAATCTCGAGATTCCGGGTCTGGTGCTAGCGCACCATCCCGGAATGACGGGAAAGGTTGTCCGGCGCCTTTTTCAATGACGCGCCGCTGCGGCCGCGTCAACCGCGAGGCTGCTCTGCGCAATCTGCCGTGCAAGCTCGGCGACGCGCTCAACCGCGACGACGTCGGGCGAGGCGAGCCAGCTTGCGGTGAAGGTCAGCGGCGCGATGGCAAGATCGGTGTCGAGCAGTTGCAGCCGCCCGTCGGCGAGCTCGTTCTCGACGATGGCGTCCGGAATCACGGCAATGCCGAGCCCCTCGACCGCCATGTGGATGACGGTGGCCAGCGAAGCGGACGCATGCAGACGGATCGGAGGCAGCTCCGGCCGGTCGAACACCTCGCGCACGACCTCGTAAGGCTTGGTCTTGCGCGGGAAGGTGATGATCGGAAACCGCGCGAGATCGGCGGGCGTCACCGGACCGTCGCCGAGCCCGAGCGAGGGGCTCGCGAGAAAGCCGATCGGATAATCCGCAAGCACGCGATTGTGCACGCCGGAGGCCGACAGCGGCCCGACCACGAAGGCCAGTTCGATTTCCTGCGCAAGCAACCGCGCGGTGAGGTTCGGCGTGATATCGACGTCGATTTCCAGCGACAGGTTCGGGTAGACCTCGTTCACGCTCTTCACCAGGCGCGGCAGCCAGGTGTGCACGATGGTCTCGGCCACGCCGAGCCGCATCACGCCGCGCATCGCCGAGCGGTCGCCGATCTCCGCCATCATCGCGGCGCGCAGGCCGATCAGTTTTTCCGCATAGACCATCATCTGTCGTCCGCTCGGGGTGGGTGACGCCACGCGATGATCGCGGTTCAGGAGCTTCACGCCCATCTCGCGTTCGAGTTGGGCGATGCGCTGGGAGATCGCCGGCTGGGTCGTATTGAGCCGCGCCGCCGCGCCGCGGAAGCTGCCGAGCTTCACAACCCAGAGGAAGGTTTCGATCGATCTGAAGTCCAGCATTGGAAGGATTTTCCAAATCGATAAAATGAATTTATCGATATCGATTAGAAAGGAAGATTAGACTTTATAGCACGCTTGGTGTTGGCTGTCTTTGTCGAGTTTATAGGCAGGTCGATCGCATGACTGTTTTGGTGGCAGCGCAGCAAACTGAAACGCCCGACACGCTCCCCAGCCGCCAGGCGCGGCTCGCCTATCGCGGCGGCCAGGTCGGCTCGACCGCCGGCGTCGCCCCCGGCTTCGTCCAGGGCAATCTGGCGATCCTGCCGGCGGAATACGCCAGCGCCTTTCATCGCTTCTGCCAGCTCAATCCGAAGCCGTGCCCGATCATCGGCATGTCCGACGTCGGCAGCCCGCACATTCCCGCGCTCGGCGCAGATCTCGACATTCGTACCGATGTGCCGCGCTACCGGATCTGGTGCGACGGCGAAGTCGTCGACGAGCCGACCGACATCACCAGCCACTGGCGCGACGACCTCGTGACCTTCGTGCTCGGCTGCTCGTTTTCATTTGAAGAAGCGCTGCTCGAGGAGGGCATGCCGATCCGTCACATCGAGCAGAATGTGCGTGTGCCGATGTATCGCACCAACATCGCCTGCGGCGTGTCAGGTCCGTTCGCGGGACCGATGGTCGTCTCGATGCGCCCGTTCAAGCCGGCGGACGCGATCCGCGCGGTGCAGATCACCTCGCGCTATCCGGCCGTGCACGGCGCACCCGTGCACCTCGGTCATCCGCATCTGATCGGCATCAAGGACATCGCCAAGCCCGACTATGGTGATCCCGTGCGTGTCGCCGACGACGACATCCCGGTGTTCTGGGCCTGCGGCGTGACGCCGCAATCGATCATCAACGCCGCAAAACTTCCGTTCGCGATCACGCATTCGCCCGGCCTGATGCTGGTGACGGATCTCAAGAACAGGGCCATGGCCGTGATTTAGTGGGCAGCCTCCGCTGCTTCTTCGGGCTTTACTGCATCCATCAATCGCTTCATTCGATCAGCCGAAATTCAGTAACAGGGGACTTTGCCATGACAATCACTCGACGCGACGTGCTGTTGGGAGCTACCGCCACTGCCGCGCTGGTGCCGCTCGCTGCGCGCGCCCAGACTTCCGAAGTCGTGATTGGCGTGATCTATCCGTTCTCCGGCGGCAGCGCGCAGCAGGGCGTCGATGCGCAGAAGGCCTACGAGACCGCGCTCGAGGTCATCAACAAGAGCGCCGATTTTGATCTGCCGCTGGCGAAGGGCGAGGGCCTGCCCGGCCTCGGCGGCGCGAAGATCCGTCTTGTCTTTGCCGATCACCAGGCGGATCCGCAGAAGGGCCGCGCCGAAGCCGAGCGCCTGATCACGCAGGAGAAGGTCTGCGCCATCATCGGCACCTATCAGAGCGCGGTTGCCGTCACCGTCAGCCAGATCTGCGAGCGCTACCAGATCCCGTTCGTCTCGGCCGACAACTCCTCGCCCAGCCTGCATCGCCGCGGCCTGAAATATTACTTCCGCGCCGCCCCGCATGACGAGATGTACTCGGCCGCGATGTTCGACTTCTTCGACGCCATGAAGAAGAAGGGCACCAAGATCGAGACGCTGTCGCTGTTCCACGAGGATACGATCTTCGGCACCGATTCCGGCAATGCCCAGACCAAGATCGCCAGCGAACGCGGCTACAAGATCGTCACCGATATCAAGTACCGCGCCAACTCGCCCTCGCTCTCAGCCGAGGTGCAGCAGCTCAAGACCGCCAATGCCGATGTGCTGATGCCTTCGAGCTACACCACCGACGGCATCCTCCTGGTCAAGACCATGGCCGAGCTGGGTTACAAGCCGAATGCAATCGTGGCGCAGGACGCCGGCTTCTCCGAGAAGGCGCTCTATGACGCCGTCGGCGACAAGCTTGAGGGCGTGATCTCGCGCGGCACTTTCTCGCTCGATCTCGCGCAGAAGCGCCCGATGGTCGGCAAGATCAACGACATGTTCAAGGCCCGCTCGGGCAAGGATTTCAACGACCTCACTTCCCGCCAGTTCATGGGCCTGATCATCCTCGCCGACGCGATCAACCGGGCCAAGTCAACCGATGGCGAGAAGATCCGCGATGCGCTCGCCGCCACCGACATCCCGGGCGAGCAGACCATCATGCCCTGGAAGCGCGTCAAGTTCGACGAGATGGGCCAGAACAACGACGCCGACCCGGTCTTGTTGCAATATGTCGGCGGCAAGTTCGTCACCATCTTCCCGCCGCAGGCCGCGATCGCGGAGGCGATCTGGCCGATGAAGTAAGCAGGCGGGGACCAAGCACTTGGGCGGAGTAGCCAATCGAGCTGCCTCCCAGCGACGTCATTGCGAGCGAAGCGAAGCAATCCAGAAAACTATCCTCGGAGACAGTCTGGATTGCTTCGTCGCAAGAGCTCCTCGCAATGACGGAGGAGGTAGCTTCGGCTCTCATTCTGAGCGCATTTCGGGGGACGACTTTTGACAGCCCAAGCCATTATCCAGAGCCTCGCGAGCGGCCTCCTCATGGGCCTGCTCTACGGGCTGATCGCGGTCGGCCTCGCGCTGATCTTCGGCCTGATGGACGTCACGAACTTCGCCCATGGCGAGTTCCTGATGATCGCGATGTACGTGTCGTTCTTCCTGTTCACGTTCTTCGCCATCGACCCCTTGCTTTCGGCGCCGCTGGTTGCGGCGGCGATGTTCGTATTCGGAGCGGTGATCTATCTCCTGATCGTACGCTTTGCCATGCGGGCCAAGACCAATGCCGGCATGGTGCAGATCTTCACCACGTTCGGCCTCGCCATCGTCTTGCGCGGATTGGCGCAGTTCTTCTTTACGCCCGATTATCGCAGCATCCCGCAGTCCTGGCTCGGTGGCAAAACCATCTCGTTTGCCGGCATCTTCCTGCCGGAGCCGCAGCTGGTCGGTGCGCTGGTCTCGATTGCTGCCTTCGCCGGCCTCTATTTCTTCATCCACCGCACCGACTTCGGCCGCGCGCTGGAGGCCACGCGTGAAGATCCTGGCGCGGTCGCGCTGGTCGGCATCGACAAAAACCGCGTGTTCGCGTTCGGCTGGGGCCTTGGCGCGGGGCTGGTCGGCCTCGCCGGTGCGATCATGGCGGTTTTCTTCTACATCTATCCCGATGTCGGTGCGTCCTTTGCGCTGATCGCCTATGTCACCGTGGCGCTCGGCGGCTTCGGCAGCGTGTTTGGAGCCTTCGCCGGCGGCATCATCGTCGGCTTGGTCGAGGCGATGACCGCGTTGATGCTGCCACCCTCGCTGAAGTCGGTCGGCATCTATGCGGTGTACCTGCTCGTCGTCTTCATCCGGCCGCGTGGCCTGTTCGGGTCGATGTGATGGACAAGAATTTTGCCGCGCGGCGTCGCCGCGACCTCATCATCGCCGCGGTGCTGGCTGCGCTGGCCGCGCTCGTGCCGCTGTTCGTGAAGGACGTCTACGTCCAGAACATCCTGATCCTGACCCTGATGTATGCGGCGCTGTCGCAGAGCTGGAACATCCTTTCCGGCTATTGCGGGCAAATCTCGCTCGGACATGCGCTCTATTTCGGCATCGGCGCCTACACCACCGAGCTCCTGTTCACCAAGTTCGGTGTGCTGCCCTGGTTCGGCATGCTCGCCGGGGGCATGATCGCGGCCGTCATCGCGATGGCGCTCGGCTATCCCTTCTTCCGGCTGCGCGGCCATTACTTCGTGATCGCGACCATCGTCATTGCCGAGATCGGGTTGCTGCTGTTCCAGAACTGGGAGTGGGCGGGGGCTGCGATGGGCATCACCGTTCCCGTGCGCGGCGATAGCTGGTTGAAATTCCAGTTCCTGCGCAGCAAGCTGCCGTACTTCTATTTCGCGCTGGCGCTATGCTGCCTCGCCTGGTTCGTCACCTGGTGGCTGGAGGACTCCAAATGGGGCTTCTGGTGGCGCGCGGTGAAGGACAATCCGGAAGCGGCCGAGAGTCTCGGCGTCGTCGTGTTCAATTCCAAGATGGGCGCGGCCGCGGTTTCCGCCTTTCTCGTTGCCATCGGCGGCGCCTTCTACGCGCAGTTCCTCGCCTATATCGATCCGGAAAGCGTGATGGGGTTCCAGTTCTCGCTCTTGATGGCACTTCCGGCCGTGCTCGGCGGCATCGGCACGCTCTGGGGGCCGGTGCTAGGGGCAGCCATCCTGATTCCGATGACGGAGCTGACGCGATCCTTCATCGGCGGCTCCGGGCGCGGCGTTGATCTCATCGTCTACGGCACGCTGATCGTTCTGATTTCGCTGGCCCTGCCGCAAGGGTTGGTCAGCTTGTTCTCCCGCTCCAAGGCCAAGGGAGCCACACGATGACCGCGCTACTTGAAACCCGCGGCGTCTGGCAGCGCTTCGGCGGCCTTATCGCCAACAGCGACGTCTCGATCTCGGTCGGACGCGGCGAGATCGTCGGCCTGATCGGTCCGAACGGCGCCGGGAAGTCGACGCTGTTCAATCTGATCGCCGGCGTCCTGCCGCCGACGCAAGGCTCGATCTGGTTCGACGGCGAGGATGTCACCCACATGCCCGCGGCCGAGCGCTGCCAGCGTGGGGTGGGGCGAACGTTCCAGGTCGTCAAGAGCTTCGAGACCATGACTGTTATCGACAACGTCATCGTCGGCGCGCTGGTGCGCAACACGGTGATGCGCGAGGCGCGCCGCAAGGCGTACGAGGTGCTCGAGTTTACTGGCCTTGCCGCGCGCGCCGACGTGCTTGCAAGCGATCTCGTTCCGGCCGAGAAGCGCCGCCTCGAAGTCGCCCGAGCGCTCGCGACCGAACCGAAATTGCTGCTGCTCGACGAAGTCCTCACTGGCCTGACGCCGACCGAGGCGCAGACCGGCGTGGCGCTGGTGCGCAAGGTGCGCGATGCCGGCATTACCGTGCTGATGGTCGAACACGTCATGGAGATCGTGATGCCGCTGGTCGATCGCGCCATCGTGCTCGACCTCGGCAAGGTGCTCGTCGAGGGCAAGCCCGCCGAGGTCGTCCGCGATCCCAAGGTGATCAAGGCCTATCTGGGAGATCGTCATGCTGTCAGTGCATGAAGTCACGACCGCCTATCAGGGCCTGGTCGCGATCTCCGCGGTCAGCATCGAGGTCACCAAGGGCGAGATCGTCTGTGTCGCCGGTGCCAACGGGGCCGGCAAGTCGACGCTGCTGAAGTCGATCGCTGGCGCCGAGAGGCCGCGCTCGGGCACGGTGACCTTTGACGGCAAGCGGCTCAACGGCATGGCGCAGCATCACATCACGGCGGCGGGCATCGCCTATGTTCCGGAGAATCGCCGGCTGTTTCCCCGCTTGTCGGTGCGCGACAATCTTCGCCTCGGTAGCTATCTCTACCGCGGCGAGGCCGACCGCGAGGGACCGCTGGAGCTCGTCTTCAAGCTGTTCCCGCGCCTGTCCGAACGGCTCGATCAGCGCGCCGAGACGCTCTCCGGCGGCGAGCAGCAGATGCTCGCGATCGGCCGCGCGCTGATGACGCGTCCGCGGCTTCTGATGCTCGACGAGCCTTCGCAGGGCATCATGCCGAAGCTCGTCGACGAGATTTTTCAGGCGGTGAAGCTCATTCGCGACTCCGGCATGACCGTCCTGATCGTCGAGCAGCGCATGGCCGAGTGCCTCGAGATCGCCGACCGCGCCTACATCCTGCAAACCGGCCGCGTGCTGATGCAGGGGCCCGCCGCGGAGATCAAGGGCAACCCGGATGTGCGGAAGGCGTATCTGGGGCTGTAGCTCTCCGGACTGGCGCCAAAAACTCCGCCGTCATCCTGAGGTGCGCGCCCTTGCGCGCCTCGAAGGATGCGCCGCGAGTGCCTGTAGCCCATCCTTCGAGGCTTCACCTTGCGATGCGGTGCATCGCAAGGCTCGCACCTCAGGATGACGGCGGTGTATGTGGCAGGCGTTGCCACGTTCTCCGTTATTGCGAGCGCAGCGAAGCGGCGTGGCTCAGTGCCCGTGCTCCGGCAGTGCCACCCCGAAAACCTTCACCAGATCCTTCACCTGCTCCGGTGATAGATACCGCGGGTTCATCCCGCGCAGCAGCAGATACAGCCTTGCCGTTTCCTCCAGCTCCTCCGTCGCGAACACCGCCGCTTCCAGTGTGTCGCCGGCGACGACAGGGCCGTGATTGGCGAGCAGCACGGATGAATATTTCCCGGCCAGTCCCTTGATCGCGTCCGCAACCGCGGGATCTCCCGGACGGTAGTAGGGCACGAGCGCAGTGGCGCCGCATTTCATCAAATAATAGGCCGTCATCGGCGGCAGCGCCGCACGCGGGTCGATCTCGGGGAGCATCGAGAGCGCGACCGAATGCGTCGAATGCAGATGCACGATCGCGCGCGAACTGCCCCGCGTATCGTAGAGTGCGGTATGCAGCGGAACTTCCTTTGTCGGCGCATCGCCCGACACCAGCCGGCCCTGTTCGTCCAGCCGCGACAGTTTTGCGGGATCGAGGAAACCGAGCGAGGCGTTGGTCGGCGTTACCAGCCAGCCGCCGCCGTCCAGCCGAACGCTGATATTGCCGGAGGAGCCCGGCGTCAGCCCGCGCTCGAACAGGGACCGTCCGAACCGGCAGATATCCTCGCGCAGCCTTGTTTCGTTGCTTGTTTCAGATTTCATGGCCGTCATGCCCGCTTGTCTCACGCTTTGGCAGCGCGGCCAAGCCGTGTTATTCGAGATCGCGAGCCGTCGCAAAGGCCGGCCGTCCAGGAAACGTTCGCAAGGGTTAGTTGTATGTCCACCTCCACGTCACCACACCAGCGCATCGCCGTCATCGGGCTTGGCTCGATGGGGTACGGCATGGCGACCTCGCTGAAGCGGGCCGGCCACGCCGTGACCGGCTGCGATGTTTCGGCGGACGCTGTGGCGCGTTTTGTGAAGGAGGGCGGCGCCGGCGCGAAGACGCCGGCCGAAGCCGCCAAAGATGCTGACATCGCCGTCAGCGTCGTGGTCAATGCCGCCCAGACGGAAGCGATCCTGTTCGGCAAGGATGGTGTCGCGGAGACCCTGCCGAAGGATGGTGTCTTCATCTCCTCCGCCACCATGGATCCCGACGTGGCCCGGCGCCTCGCGAAACAGTTGGAAACGACCGGCAGGCATTACCTGGATGCACCGATCTCCGGCGGGGCGCAGCGCGCCGCGCAGGGCGAGCTGACGATTCTCGCGTCCGGCAGCCCGGCAGCTTTTGCGAAGGCGCGGCCCGCGCTCGATGCCATGGCCGCAAAGCTCTACGAGCTCGGCGATGCGGCCGGGCAGGGCGCCGCCTTCAAGATGATCAACCAGTTGCTGGCGGGCGTGCACATCGCTGCCGCCAGCGAAGCGATGGCGTTCGCGGCCAAGCAGGGCCTCGACATCCGCAAGGTCTACGAGGTGATCACCGCATCTGCCGGCAATTCCTGGATGTTCGAGAACCGCATGCCACACGTGCTGGATGGCGACTACACGCCGCGCAGCGCGGTGGAGATCTTCGTCAAGGACCTCGGCATCATCCAGGACATGGCGCGTAGCGCCAGATTCCCGGTGCCCGTCTCCGCCGCAGCCCTCCAGATGTTCCTGATGACATCAGCCGCCGGCATGGGCCGTGACGACGATGCGTCGGTGGCGCGGATGTACGCGCAGGTCACCGGCGTCAAGTTGCCTGGCGACAAGTAGAGAAGAGGATCTGCAATGCCCCGTTTCGCAGCCAACCTCTCGATGATGTTCACCGAGGTGCCGTTCCTCGATCGCTTCGATGCTGCCGCGCAAGCCGGTTTCACCGCTGTCGAATTCCTCTTTCCCTACGAGCATCCGGCGGAGATCGTCGGCGAGCGGCTCAAGCGCAATGGCCTGACGCAAGCGCTGTTCAATTTGCCGCCGGGCGACTGGAATGCGGGCGAGAAGGGCTTCGCGGCGCTGCCATCGCGCTTCCCCGATCTCAAGGCGAGCCTGGAAACGGCGCTGCCTTACGCCAAGGCGACCGGCGTCAAGCGGCTGCATTTGATGGCGGGCATCGCCAATCGCGGTGAGCGCCTCGCCATCGAGGCGTTCTATAAATCGGTGGCCTGGACCGCGGAATTCTTCGCGCCGCACGGCATCGATATCGTCCTCGAGCCGATCAACGCGCGCAACGTGCCCGGCTACTTCCTCAACGATTTCGGTTTCGCCCGCGACCTGATCCAGGAGTTGCGGCTTCCGAACCTGAAGCTCCAGTTCGACATCTATCACTGCCAGATCATTCATGGTGACGTCACCATGCGGCTGCGCGAGATGATGCCGATCATCGGCCATGTCCAGATCGCCAGCATTCCCTCGCGCAACGAGCCCGATGGCGAGGAGCTGAACTACCCGTTCCTGTTCGAAGAGCTCGACCGGCTCGGCTATGCCGGCTTCGTCGGCTGCGAATACAATCCGCGCGGCAAGACCACCGATGGTCTTGCCTGGTTCAAACCGTATGCGGGAGTGAAGCCGTGACCCTTGCTTTGGGCTGCATCGCCGACGACTACACCGGCGCCTCCGATCTCGCCAATACGCTGACGCGCGCGGGCCTGCGCACCGTGCAGACCATCGGCGTGCCCGCTGACGATCTGGCGCTGCCTGCAGTCGATGCCGTCGTGGTGTCGCTGAAGAGCCGTTCGATCGAGGCCGGACTTGCGGTGTCGCGCTCGCGCGCCGCCGAGACATGGCTGCGCGGCCGCGGCGCGAGTCACGTGCTGTTCAAGATTTGCTCGACCTTCGATTCCACGGATGCCGGTAATATTGGCCCGGTGATGGACGCGCTACGCGCCGATTGCGGCGAAACCGCCGTGCTGGTGACGCCGGCGTTTCCAGAAACTGGCCGCACCGTCTATCAGGGCAATCTGTTTGTCGGCGCCGTTCCATTGAACGAGAGTCCGCTGAAGGACCACCCGCTCAACCCGATGCATGATTCCAACCTGGTGCGCGTGCTGGCGCGCCAGAGCAAGACGCAGATCGGCCTCGTCGACCTCGCCACCGTCGCCCGGGGCGTGAACGCCGTGCAGGCGCGGCTCATCGAACTCGCGGGCAAGGGCATCGGCGCGGCCATCATCGACGCCGTGTTCGACCGCGATCTCGAGACCATCGGCCTCGTCGCCGCCGAGCACCGGCTGTCTGTCGGCGCGTCCGGCATCGGCCTCGGACTGGCGCGGGCGCTGGTCTCGACGGGCAAGGTCAAGCCGGCTTCGGCGAGCAACGAGATGGGCGCCGTCGTCGGCGGGCCTGCGGCCTGCCTTGCCGGAAGCTGCTCCCAGGCGACGCTTCAGCAGATCGCCAATGCCGAGCGCGCCATGCCGGTTCTTCATCTCGACCCGGAGCTAATTGTCGCGGGGAAAAGCGAGGCGGAGCGCGCGCTGGCCTGGGCGCGACCGCGGCTTGCCGATGGTCCGGTTCTGATCGCTTCGAGCGCCACGCCGGAAGCTGTCGCCGCCGTTCAGGCGCGCCACGGCCGCGATGCCGCCGGGCATGCGATTGAGCAGGCCATGGCTGACATCGCCGAAGGCCTGGTGCGCGCCGGCGTGCGCCGTTTGGTCGTTGCGGGGGGCGAGACCTCGGGCGCTGTGGTCGATCGGCTGAAGATTCCTGGATTTCTCGTGGGGGTAGAAATCGCCGCGGGCGTCCCGGTGCTGCGCGCGGTGGATGCTGAAAAAAGCGGCATGTTGCTCGCCCTCAAATCAGGCAATTTCGGCGGCGCCGAGTTTTTCACGGACGCGCTTAGGCTCATGCGCTGAGCGCAGGGCATTTTTAGCTGCCTGTTCACTTGTTTGAGGCTCCGTACGCGTATGGAGTCGTCGTTAACATCTGCGCAGGTGCTCTTGTGTTGAATGTTGGTGCTACTCCCTTTGGTTGATTCGTAAACCTTTCGGACGCGCGTCGCGCCACACAAAGAGACCACCATTATGCTCGCTTCCATTTCCATTCGCGCCAAGATCATCAGCGTCGTGGCGTTCCTCCTGGTCGCGATGACTGGCATGGGTCTGCTCGCCGTCGCGAAGATGCGTTCGATGAATGCCAACACCGTCGACATCACCACGAACTGGATGCCGAGTGTGCGCGTGCTGGGCGAACTCCGGGCGAGCGTCATCACCTACCGCAATGTGGTCCGCCAGCACATGCTGTCCGAGACGCTGGACGAGAAGCTCGCGAACGAAAAGACGGCTGCGACCGTGATCGAGGGCCTTGCCAAAATTCGCAGCAGCTACGAGACGATGATCACTTCGCCGGAGGAGCGGGCGCTGTACAGCCAATGGGCGAAGCTCTGGGACGACTACAAAAAGGGCGCCGAGGAGGTGATGGCGCTCTCGCGCAAGGAGGCCGGCAAGGTCCCGCACGAAGCCCAGGAGTTGAACACCAAGACGGTCAACAAGATCAGCCTCGCGGCGGATGAGGTTCTTACCAAGGATATCGAGCTCAACACCAGGGGAGGCGACCAGGCTGCGCAGGATGCGGCTGATAGTTATTCCTTCGCGTTCATGCTGGTCTCGATCATCCTCGGCTCTGCCATTGTCTCGGGGCTCGGCGTCGGCTTCTATCTCGTCCACGACGTTTCCAGCGGCATCAATTCCATCACCCTGCCGATGCAGGCGCTGGGCGAGGGCGATCTCTCCGCCGAGGTCCCCCATCGCGGCGAGAAGACCGAGATCGGTGCCATGGCCGACGTGCTCCAGATCTTCAAGGAGGCACTCATCGCCAAGAAGGCCGCCGACGAAGCCGCGGCCGCAGATGCCGAAGCAAAAATCGAGCGCGGTCGCCGCGTCGACAACATCACCCGCGAATTCGAAACGATGATCGGCGAGATCGTCCAGACCGTGTCGTCGGCCTCCACCCAGCTAGAGGCCTCCGCCTCGACGTTGACGTCGACTGCCGACCGGTCGCAGAGGTTGGCAACAACCGTTGCGGGCGCGTCGGAAGAAGCTTCGACCAATGTGCAGTCGGTGGCTTCGGCCACCGAGGAAATGGCCTCGTCGGTCGGCGAGATCAGCCGCCAGGTGCAGGAATCCGCACGCATGGCAGGCGATGCCGTCGGCCAGGCGCGTGCGACCACCGAGCGCGTCAGCGAGCTGTCGAAGGCGGCATCCCGCATCGGCGATGTGGTCGAGCTCATCAACACCATCGCCGGCCAGACCAATCTCTTGGCGTTGAACGCAACCATCGAGGCGGCCCGCGCCGGTGAGGCCGGCCGCGGCTTCGCGGTGGTTGCCTCCGAGGTGAAAGCGCTCGCCGAGCAGACCGCCAAGGCCACAGGCGAGATCGGTACGCAGATCGCCGGCATCCAGGCGGCGACAAATGATTCCGTCGGCGCCATCAAGGAGATCTCCTCGACCATCGAGCGGCTCTCGGAAATCTCCTCGGCCATCGCGGCTGCGGTGGAAGAGCAGGGGGCGGCGACTCAGGAAATCGCCCGCAACGTGCAGCAGGCAGCCCATGGTACGCAGCAGGTTTCTTCCAACATCGCCGACGTGCAGCGTGGTGCGACCGAGACCGGCACGGCCTCTTCTCAGGTGCTGTCGGCGGCACAGATGCTCTCGAACGACTCCAGCCGGCTCAGGACCGAAGTCACCAAATTCCTGACCAACGTCCGCGCTGCGTGAAGGAGACGCATGGAATGACGTCGGAATAGCAGGCGGCAGAGAGCGGGCTCCGGGTTGACAGTGGGCAAAGCAAAGTGTGCCTCCCGTCGTCAGGGGATCGTGAAAAGGATGGAGACACGGCGCAAGTGCGCCTTTGCCCACTTTGCGAGAGTTACGCCACCCGCCACGCCGGTACGCCATCGGCGGCCATCGTGATCTCGCCCAGCGAGCCGACCGGCGTACGGTTCATGTCGAGCAGGTGCGTCAGCGTCGCACTATCCGTGGCCGGGATTCGGGCCAGCGTGCGCCGATCATCCTGCGTACGCAGTATCACCACGCCGTGCTCGACATCGCCGCCACGGCCATAGAGCACGGTGAAGCTCTCGACCTTGCCCTTACCCGAGGCTTCCGTGACGAACTCCGGCACCGCGCGCTTGCTGCGGTCGGCATCCCCTTGCACGTTGGTCTCCTGCGCCAGCGCCTCGCGCGGCGGCGCCTTCGCAACCACCAGAGCATGGTGCTTGGTGACGAAGCCGCCCTGGCCATAGAGCAGGCCGAGCCTGGCGCCCTCGCGCAGGCGCCGCACGATCGCGCAGGCCGCATGAGTCATGTAGCTGTTGAGCGGCGCACCGAAGAACGTCAGACCACCGGTGACGGTGGGCTGCACGTCGGCGGAAAGGCCCAGCGTCCGCCGCGCCATTTTCGGCACGCAGGGGAAGCAGCTATAGAGCTCGATCGCGTCGAACTTTTTGCCATCGCCGTCAGCGAGATCCATCGCCGCCTTCAACACCGCGTTCTGCGGATGGCTCTCGTAGAACTGGTCGCGCAGGAGATAGTCGGGCGGGTCCTCGGCTGAGGCGCCACCGAGCGGATAGACCAGCTTGTCTTCCGCGATGCCGAGCGCGCGCGCCTTGGCAAGGCTGGTGAGCAGTAGCGCGCCACCCATGTTGACGCTGGGATTGGCCACCATCAGCTTGTTGTAGGGCCAAGCGACGAGCCGGTTATCCGCGGTCGACGTCGTGATCTCGTCCGGCGCATAGCGCCGCTTCAGCCAGGCGTTCGGATTTTGTGCGGCGGCCTCCGAATAGCGCGACCACAGCGTTCCCGACTCCGCCATCGCCTCGCGCGGAGTCTGCCCCCAATGTGCGGAGGAGGCGGCCTCGTAGAACGGATAGACCGTAACAGGGCGGAATACGCCGAGCTTCACGGCGAGCGGCTTCTGGAACGCCGCACCGCGCTTGGGCTCCGCGACATCGCGTGCGAACGGCGTCCATGGCAGCTTGACTCCGGCGCGATCGGCTTTCGTCACCGTCGATTGCGCTTCGGCGCCGCAGATCGCCGCAACCGCGCATTCGCCGCGTGCGATGCGCTTTGCGGCCTCATGGATGTAGCGGATCGGGGTTTCGCCGCCGACGGGTCCGTAGTAGCAATGCGCAGGTTGCATCCCGAGGCGCTGCGCCAACAGCTTTTCAGGATCGCGATAACGCCAGCTCAGGAAGTTAACGACGTCGAGAGACTGGACCTCGCCGAGTAGCTTTGCGCCGGCGTCAGCCTCAGCGCGGTGTAGCGCCTGTTCGAGCAGGTCGAGAGGTTCGAGCCCTTCGGCGATCTCCTTCGGGCGATCAACGATCTCGCCGATGCCGACGATGACGGGAATGCGGTCTTCGGGAACGTTAGTCATTTCTTCTTACTTCACATTTCAGATTTTTAGCACGCCGTCGCCCTTCGAGGGCCGCTGAAGGAGCGACCACCTCAGGGTGACGGCTACGGAGAAAGCGTCATCCTGAGGTGCGAGGCCGGCGGCGCACCGCGCCGTCGGACGAGCGTCGAAGGATGGGCCACGAGCACCATGTCGGCCGCGCAACTACTCCGCCACCAGCGCATTCATGTGCTCGACGGCTTCGGCGAACTCTTCCTTGAATTCCTGCACCACGGCGCCCGCCGATTTCACGCTGTCGATCAGGCCGACGCCCTGGCCGACGAAATAGCTGACGAGATCGCCCGCCCTGGCATTGCCACCCGCCGCAGCACGGTCGATCGAATTGAAGGCGTCGCGGCTGATGATGCTTTGCAGCGGCATCGGCAGCGCGCCAGGACTTTCCGACGCGCGGTCCCAGGCATCGGTCCAGACCGAGCGGAGCTGCCGCGCCGGTTTTCCGGTGCGGCCCTTCGAGCGGATCGCATCGCGCGAAGACGCCGCGATCATCTTCTCGCGGAAGATCTCGCTGGTCTCGGACTCGACGGTGGCAAGCCAGACCGAGCCGGTCCAGGCTCCGGCTGCGCCCATCGCCATGCAGGCTGCCATCTGTCGGCCCGTCATGATGCCGCCCGCCGCCAGCACCGGCACGTCACGAATCGGCTTGAT
The DNA here is from genome assembly GCF_900115265.1 of Bradyrhizobium sp. Ghvi. Classification (GTDB taxonomy): domain Bacteria; phylum Pseudomonadota; class Alphaproteobacteria; order Rhizobiales; family Xanthobacteraceae; genus Bradyrhizobium. The sequence continues at coordinate 491,706 of NZ_FOVU01000005.1, forward strand.
GGCCTTGATCACCTCCGGCACCAGCACCATGGTCGAGACCTCGCCGCAATGGCCGCCGGCCTCGGTGCCCTGCACCACGAGAATGTCGACACCAGCTGCGACCTGGCGCAACGCGTGCTCCTTGGCGCCGACGAGCGCTGCGACCGGCACGTTGTGCTTTTTGCCCATCTCGATCATCGCCTTCGGCGGCACGCCGAGCGCATTTGCGATCAGCCGGATCGGATGATTGAAGGACACTTCGAGCAGCTTCAGCGCCGTCTTGGCGTCGAATGGTTGCGGCTGGTCAGCGGCGACCTCGGTCGTCGTCAGCTCGATGTCGTACTTCTTCAGGAGGTCGCGCGTGTAGTCGCGGTGCGCCTGCGGCACGCGCGCCTCCAGGCTTTTCCAGGTGACGTCTTTCTCGCCCGATGTCGAGATGTTCTCCGGGATGAGCACGTCGATGCCGTATGGCTTGCCATCGACGTGCGCGTCGATCCATTTCAGTTCGCGTTCGAGCGTCTCGGGCGTATGCACGGTCGCACCCAGCACGCCAAAACCGCCGGCGCGGCTGACGGCGGCAACGACATCGCGGCAATGGCTGAAGGCGAGCAGCGGGAACTCGATCCCCAGCATGTCGCAGATCGGCGATTTCATGTGTCTCTCCCTGCGGCCTTCATTGCTCTTCTCTCGTGCTGCCTTGCGAGGGCCGTTCGACGCCAGTCCTTCGTCGCCTATGATGCCACGCCGGATTTGACTGAGCATCTTGCGCGCAGGCGTTGCGTCGTGCGCCCGCAGGATGGCGCGGGTCAGCTCGGATGCATGACGCCGCCCCGAGGCCCGCGTGGGGCGCAGAGCCGGCGGGGCTTGCCATCGGGCATTGTCGGGCTAATTAATGCACACGCATCTTTCTGCCGGAGCCCTTCGCATGACCGACGCCCCCGCCTACGTGCCGCCCAAGGTCTGGACCTGGAACAAAGAGAATGGCGGGCAGTTCGCCAGCATCAACCGGCCGATCGCCGGCCCGACCCATGAAAAGGAGTTGCCGGTCGGCAAGCATCCCCTCCAGCTCTATTCGCTGGCGACGCCGAACGGGGTGAAGGTGACGGTCATGCTGGAGGAGCTTCTGGCGCTCGGCCACAAGGGCGCCGAATACGACGCCTGGCTGATCAAGATCGGCAACGGCGACCAGTTCGGCAGCGGTTTTGTCGATATCAATCCGAACTCCAAGATCCCGGCTCTGATGGACCGGTCCGGTCCGGAGCCGATCCGTGTATTCGAATCCGGCTCGATCCTGTTCTACCTGGCCGAAAAGTTCGGCGCCTTCTTGCCAAAGGACGTCAAGACCCGCACCGAGGCGATGTCGTGGCTGTTCTGGCAGATGGGCAGCGCGCCCTATCTCGGCGGCGGCTTCGGCCATTTCTACGCCTACGCGCCGTTGAAGATCGAATACGCCGTCGATCGCTTCGCAATGGAGGTCAAGCGTCAGCTCGACGTGCTCGATCGCCGCCTGGCCGACAACGAATATCTCGCGGGCAAGGAGTACACCATCGCCGACATGGCCGTGTGGCCGTGGTATGGCGCGCTCGCCAAGGGTCTGGTCTATGGCGCCGGCGAGTTCTTGTCGGTGCAGGACTACAAGAACGTGCAGCGCTGGACGGACCGGATCGCACAGCGTCCGGCCGTGAAGCGCGGCCGCATGGTCAACCGCGTCTCCGGCGATCCCGCCAGCCAGCTCCACGAGCGGCACGATGCGAGTGACTTCGAGACGAAAACGCAGGACAAGATCGCGCCGGCGACCTAAGTCTCCTGCTTCCCCTCTCCCCGCAATTGGGGAGAGGGGAAAGAAAGAGGTCACGCCATGCTCAGCTCGTGGCGGCCGACAACCATCCAGTGCACCTCGTCCGGACCATCAGCAAAGCGCAGATGGCGCACGTCCTGGTACATCTCGGCGAGCGGAGTCCAGTGCGAGATGCCGGTGGCGCCGTGCATCTGGATCGCCTGGTCGATGATCTTGCAGGCGCGCTCCGGCACCATGGCCTTGACCATGGAGACCCAGACGCGGGCCTCCTTGTTGCCGAGCACGTCCATGGCTTTGGCGGCCTTCAGCACCATCAGCCGCATCGCCTCGATCTCGCAGCGGGCCTGTGCGATGATCTGCATGTTGCCGCCGAGATGGGCGATCTTCTTGCCGAAGGCCTCGCGGGTGAGGCCACGCTGCACCATCAGATCGAGCGCCTTCTCGGCCTTGCCGATGGTGCGCATGCAGTGATGGATGCGGCCCGGGCCGAGGCGAAGCTGGGAAATCTCGAAGCCGCGGCCTTCGCCGAGAAGCATGTTCTCCTTGGGAACCCGCACATTGTTGAAACGCATATGCATGTGACCGCGCGGGGCGTGGTCCTGGCCGAACACATACATCGGCCCGAGCACCTCGACGCCGGGCGTGTCGCGCGGCACCAGGATCTGCGACTGCTGCTTGGTCGGCGCCGCATCCGGATTGGTCTTCACCATCACGATGAGGATCTTGCAGCGGGGATCGCCGAGGCCGGAGATGTAATACTTCTCGCCGTTGATCACCCATTCGTCGCCGACGAGTTTTGCCGTGGTCGAAATGTTCTTGGCGTCGGAGGAGGCGACGTTGGGCTCGGTCATGACATAGGCCGAGCGGATCTCGCCGTTGAGCAGCGGCTTCAGCCACTTCTCCTTCTGCTCCTTGGTGCCGACGCGCTCCAGCACCTCCATGTTGCCGGTGTCGGGCGCCGAGCAGTTCATGGTCTCGGACGCCAGCGGACTCTTGCCGAGTTCGGCGGCGATATAGGCGTAGTCGAGGTTCTTCAGGCCCTGGCCGGTCTCGTCATCGGGCAGGAAGAAATTCCAGAGGCCTTCCTGTTTGGCCTTGTTCTTGGCCTTCTCCAGCACTTCGAGCTGCTTCGGCGTGAAGCTCCAACGATCCTCCTTGCCTTCGGCCGCCTTGGCGAATTCGATCGACATCGGCTCGACGGTATCGCGGATGAACTTCTTGACGTGATCGTAGAGCGGCCGGACCTGGTCCGACATGCGCAGGTCGTTGAGCTCGTCGCCGGGATTGAGGGTGTAGTTGGTGGTGCGGGGAATGTAGGTGTGTTTTGTCATTGTTCCTCCCGGGGCGTTAAGATCGCGTTGGGGCGGAGAATAGTCGCAGCGCGGCGAAAGTGCGAGCGCGCATTTTTTCGCGAGCCATGCCATGCGATGGAATATCGCGAGGGCGTTTGAAATGTTGTTTGAATGGGGAGATCTCTCGCCGGCGTCGTCCCGGACAAGCGCCTCACTCTGCGCTGTCATCGCCCGATTTAATCGGGCGATCCAGTATTCCAGAGGCGGCCGTGATTGAACAGAGAAGCCGCGGCGTACTGGATGCCCCGGTCAAGCCGGGGCATGACAACAATAGTCGCGGCTGAATCAGCTCGGCATCCGATGCATTGCGCAGATCTTGTTGCCGTCGAGATCGCGCAGGTAAGCGAGATAGAGCTTGTTTCCGCCGCCCTCTCGGATGCCGGGCGGATTCTCGATCGGCGTTCCCCCGGCGGCAATGCCGGCGGCGTGCCATCTGTCGACCTGTTCAGGCGAGTTGGCTGCAAAGCCGATGGTGCCGCCGTTCGCACAGGTCGCCGGCTCGCCGTTGATCGGCTTGGTCACCGAAAACACCCCGGTCCTGGTGAAGTAGAAGATGCGATGGCCGTCGACCTTGGCCGGGCGCACCTCGAGCGTGCCGAGCAGCGTGTCGTAGAACGCCTTGGCCTTGTCGAGGTCATTGGTGCCGATCATGATGTGTGAAAACATTTGCCCGTTCCCCTCAGAGTATGTGGCGCGTTTCCTTGCAGCGCATCAGCCGCTACGCGTAAGATTGCTTGTTATGCCGTGAATCACCATGGACAAGACCGTGCCAAAAATCAAATATGCGGCCCGGCAAAAGTAATTCCGGCCTGCGAAACTGGCGCGGGCCGCAACGCACGAGGAAACCATGCAGTTCAAACACGTCACGCTGGATGTCGATGGGGCGGTCGCAATCCTCAAGCTCGACCATCAGGAGGTGATGAACGCGGTCTCCGTGGACATGCTGGGCGGTCTCGGCGAAGCGCTCGATGCGATCGAGGAGAAGAAGGACGAGGTGCGCTGCGTCGTGCTCACCGGCGCGGGCCGCGCTTTCTGCACGGGCGCTAATCTGCAAGGGCGCAACAACCAGTCGAAGAAGACCAAGGCGGGCCTGACGCTCGAGACCGGCTTCCATCCGTTCCTGCGCCGCATCCGTAACCTGCACTGTCCCATCGTCACTGCGGTGAACGGTCCGGCCGCAGGCGCGGGCATGAGCTTCGCGTTGCTCGGCGACATGATCCTGTGCGCACGTTCTTCTTACTTCCTGCAGGCCTTCCGCCGCATCGGCCTGGTGCCGGATTGCGGCTCGACCTGGCTGTTGCCGCGCCTCGTCGGCAAGGCGCGCGCGATCGAATTGTCGCTGATGGGCGAGCGGCTGCCGGCCGAGAAGGCGCTGGAATGGGGGCTCGTCAACCGCGTCTATGACGATGGCGTGCTGATGGAGGAGGCGATGAAGCTCGCGCGCGAGCTCGCCAGCGGGCCTACGGTCGCGCTGTCGTTGATCCGCAAGCTCTACTGGGACAGCCCCGAAAATTCCTTCGAAGATCAGCTCAACCTCGAATTCCAGTGTCAGCTTCGCGCCGGCGATACCCAGGATTTTCGCGAGGGTGTCGGCGCGTTCCTGGAGAAGCGGCCTGCGCAGTTCAAGGGCAAATGATCGAGGCGGAGCTTTCACGCAGCGTTCAGCGCTGGTGCAGCGGCGCAACCGCCGTCACTGGGACAGCAAAACTGTCGGGTGGCGCCAGCCAGGAAACCTGGCGCTTCGACATCGTGCATCCCAGTGGCGCGATCGGCGCGATCCTGCGCCGTTCGCCGAAGGGGTATGGCGCAGCGCCAACGCGCGCGGCAGGTCTCTCAGCCGAAGCGCAGCTGATGCAGCTCGCTTATGAGGCCGGCGTACCATCGCCCCGCGTGATGCATGTGCTGACGCCGGAGGATGACCTCGGCACCGGCTTCATCATGCAGCGGGTCGAGGGCGAAACCATCGCACGCAAAATTCTTCGCGACGATGAGTTCGCCGCGGCGCGGCCGCTGCTTGCGCGACAGATCGGCGGCATTCTCGCAGGTCTCCATCAACTACCGCGGGACAAACTGCCGGAGCTGCGCAGTCGAGGTACGACGCAGGAGATCTCCGATTTCGAGCGCGACTATCGCAGCCTGAGCTGGCCGAAGCCCGTGTTCGCGCTGGCGCTGCGCTGGCTGCGCGACCACGATCCCGGCCCCTCGATCGAGACCACGCTGGTGCATGGCGACTTCCGCAACGGCAACCTCATCATCGGCCCCGATGGAGTTCGTGCCGTGCTCGACTGGGAGCTCGCCCATCTCGGCGATCCCATGGAGGACCTCGGCTGGGTTTGCGTCAATTCGTGGCGCTTCGGCGAGATCGATAAGCCCGTCGGCGGCTTTGGCTCGCGCGAGGAGCTGTTCGCCGGCTATGAAGCGGCGGCCCGCAAGGTCGATGCGGCGCGGGTCAGATTCTGGGAAGTCATGGGCACGCTGCGCTGGGGCATCATGTGCGGCGGCATGATGCAGCGGTTTCGCCAGGGACCCGACCATTCGATGGAGCGCGCCATGATCGGCCGCCGCGCCAGCGAAACCGAGATCGATCTGTTGCGGCTTTTGGCGCCGCGCGGGAGCTGACCCATGCAGGACGAGCCGACACCCATCGAGCTGACCAAATCAGTCGCCGATTTTCTCCGCAACGACATCACGCCGCTGATCTCCGGCCACCAGGCCTTCAAGCTGCGCGTCGCCATCAACATCCTCGATCTCCTCACGCGGCAGCTGACGCTGGAGGAGGGCAGCGATGCGAAGGAGGTCGAGCGCCTGCGCGCGCTGCTCAACATGGATGGTTCGGTGACAGAGCTCAACCGCGCGCTCGCCGAGCGCATCGCCAGGGGCGAGGTTGATCTCGCAACGCCGGGGCTTGCGGAGCATCTGTGGGCGACGACGATGGACAAGCTCGCGGTCGATCAGCCGAATTATGCGTCTTACAAGCGGGAGCTGGGGCGGGGCGGGTAAGCGGCGCAACTCTCCCCGTTGTCATTCCGGGGCGTCGCATAGCGACGAGCCCGGAATCCATTTATCCGCGCGTTCTGCCGCCTGATGGATTCCGGGCTCGCACCTCTCGGCGCGCCCCGGAATGACCGCGCAATGCGCGGTCACTTCCCCACCCATTTCGGGAGCCGCTTCTCCGCAAACGCCTTCGGCCCCTCGATGTAATCCTGCGAGGCCACCATCGCCTGCACCGCCGGATACTCCCGCTGCTCCGTGATGGCTTGCTCGAGCGAGACGCCGAGTCCCCTCTGGATCGCCTGCTTCGAGGCCCGGATCGACATCGGCGAGTTCTTGGTGATCATCTCCGCCCAGCGCAGCGCGGCCGCGAGCGCCTCGCCCTGAGCCACCACCTCGTTGACGAAGCCGAGCTCATGGCCTTCTTTCGCGCTGACGTGGCGCGCGGTGAGGATCATGCCCATGGCGCGCTTGAGCCCGATCTGTCGCGGCAGGCGATGCAGGCCGCCGGCGAGCGCGGCGAGGCCAACCCGTGGTTCAGGAAGCGCGAAGGTCGCGTTCTCCGCGGCGATGATCAGGTCGCAAGCGAGCGCGATTTCGAAGCCGCCGCCCATGGCGACGCCGTTCACCGCGGCGATGATCGGCTTGTCGCAGTCGAAGCGCGACGTGAGACCGGCAAAGCCGCCCTTGTCCCAGCCGCGTTTTCCTCCCGCCGCCTGCCACTTCAGATCGTTGCCGGCGCAGAACGCCTTGTCGCCTGCGCCGGTGACGATTGCGACCCATTGCTCTGGATCGGCGGAGAAATCGTCGAATACCCCGTTGAGCTCGAAATGCGCATCGATGTGCAGCGCGTTATAGACCTCGGGCCGCGACAGCGTCACGATCGTGATCGGTCCCTTGCGTTCCACCTTGGAAAATTTCAGCTCCATCGCGCGCTCCCGCATTTTCTTGTCAAGGAATATCGGCGCCATACTACCGCGCGATGGCGCCGGCGCACCATCGAATTGCGCGGGTGCGCTTTGCGCGCCTCGCGAATCCGGGCTTGCTTGACTTGCGCGCGCTCTTCTCACCTAATTCGTGCAAAGCAAAGATGCGCCTAGCGCCTCAACGCAAAAAGACAAAAATCAATCCGGGAGAGAACCTGTGGATTTCTCATTGCCTTCCGATCTCGTCGCCTATCTCGGAGAGCTCGATCGTTTCATCGAGCGCGAGATCAAGCCGCTCGAAGAGGCCGACGACAACATCCGCTTCTTCGATCATCGCCGCGAATGGGCACGTACCGACTTCGAAAATGGCGGCCTGCCGCGTCACGAATGGGAAGCACTGCTGCGCAAGGCCAAGGATCTCGGCGACGCCGCCGGCCATCTGCGCTTTCCGGTGCCGAAGCAATATGGCGGCAGGGACGGCTCCAACCTCTGGATGGCCGTGATCCGCGAGCATTTTGCGGCCAAGGGCCTCGGCCTCCACAACGACCTGCAGAACGAGCACTCGATCGTCGGCAATTTCCCCGTCGTCACCATGCTCGACCGCTACGGCCGCGACGACCAGAAGGCGATGATCGACGGTTCGATCAGGGGCAAGTACCGCATCACCTTTGGACTCACCGAGCCGCATCACGGTTCGGACGCGACCCACATGGAGACGCGTGCGGTTCCGGCGACCCGCGACAACGTCAAGGGCTGGATCATCAATGGCGAGAAGATGTGGACGACCGGCATGCATGTCGCCACGCATTGCGCGCTCTTCGCGCGCACGTCAGGCAATGACGGCGACGCGCGCGGCATTACCTGCTTCCTGGTGCCGGCGAGGACGCCCGGCGTCAGGATCGAGGAGTACATGTGGACCTTCAACATGCCGACCGATCACCCCCGCGTCAGCTTCACGGATGTGTTCGTCCCTGAAGAAGCGCAGTTCGGCGAGGTCGGCCGCGGCCTGTCGCTGGCGCAGTGCTTCGTCCACCAGAACCGCATCCGCCAGGCCGCCAGCTCGCTCGGCGCGGCCGTGTACTGCATCAACGAGAGTGTCAAATATGCGCGCGAGCGCAAGCCGTTCGGCAGGGCGCTCGCCGAGAACCAGGCGATCCAGTTCCCGCTGGTCGAGCTTGCCACGCAGGCGGAGATGCTGCGCCTGTTGATCCGCAAGACTGCCTGGGAGATGGACCAGCTGACCGAGGAGCAGATCGAGCGCACGCTCTCAAACCGCGTCTCGATGTGCAATTACTGGGCAAACCGCCTCTGCTGCAAATCCGCGGACAGGGCCATGCAGGTCCACGGCGGCATGGGCTATTCACGTCACAAGCCATTCGAGCATATCTATCGGCATCATCGACGCTACCGCATCACCGAGGGCAGCGAGGAGATCCAGATGCGGAAAGTGGCGGGATTCCTGTTCGGGTATATGGGGCCGGGGAAGCACTAGGTTTGTGGACGAAGTCATTCCGGGGCTCTCTTTGCGGGGACACTGGATTGCTTCGCAGCGCTCGCATGACGACGAGAGAGGTGCGCATCTCTATCCACAGCGTCACGGTTTCGTGTCCCGGACGCGCTGCAGCGCTCTTGCGCTGCTGCGCAGAGCCGGGACGACGCTATTGTTATGCGTAAGGAGAGATGGCCCCGGCTCAGTATCGCAGCACGCCGAAGGCGGCCTGTGCGAAGCGTCCGGGGCACGAGAGACTACCCCCGCTTCGCCCGGTCCTTCTCGTTCTGCGCCATGATGCTCTCGCGTGCGGTCTTCCAGTCGTCGTCGCTCCAGTCGCGCAGCTGGTAGAAATTGCCGCCCATCGCGAGCGCCTGCGCGCCGTCCATGGCGATGGTCTCGCCGTTGATCCAGTCGCAACCGCCCGAGATCAGGAACACCGCGAGGTTCTGCAATTCTTCCATGGTGCCGACGCGGCCCATCGGGTTCATCGCCCTGGTGCGCGCGCCGGCCTCGTCACCCGGCTTGATGCGCTTGCTCATGCCCTCCGTCGGGATCTCGCCTGGCGCGATGGTGTTGAGGCGGATGCTGTAGCGGCCCCATTCGGCCGCGAGCGACATCGTCATGGCGTGGATCGCGGACTTGCTCATCGCCGACGGCACCACATAGGGCGAGCCGTTGCGCACCCAGGTCGTGGTGATCGAGACGACGTTGCCGGGTTGCTTGTCTGCGATCCAGCGCTTGCCGACCGCATGGGTCACGTAGAACGTGCCGTGCATGACGATGTTGGCGACCGCATCGAAGCCCCGCGGCGACAGCTCCTCGGTACGCGAGATGAAATTGCCGGCGGCGTTGTTGATGAGGTCGGTGAGGCCACCATCGCGAAAGATGTTCTCGACCATCTCCTCGACCGCAAGCGCGTTGCGGATGTCGACGCCATGGCTGGTGACGCGACCACCATAGAGATCCATCAGCTCGGTCGCCGTCTCGTCGCAGACGATCTTGCGCCGGCCGCAAATGTGCACCTCGGCGCCAAGCTGGAGGAAGCGCGCCGCCATCGACTTTCCGAGCCCGGTGCCGCCGCCGGTCACGAGGATGCGCCGCCCAGCCAGAAGATTTTCCTTGAACATGGCTGTTTCTCCCGTACGGATTGTCAGTTAATTGGTCGATTGACTAAATCCGGCCGACAGCTTTCTGTAAAGCGGCACCGAACAAGAACAGGGGAGAATTCATCCATGGAAGAGCGCGTCTCGATCTCGATCTCGGAAGGCGTCGCCGACGTGCGCCTGGTGCGCGCGTACAAGATGAACGCGCTCGATCAGCCCATGTTCGAGGCCCTTGTTGCTGCAACCGAGCGGCTTTCGAAGGAAACAGGCGTGCGCGTCGTCGTGCTCTCGGGCGAGGGGCGCGCCTTCTGCGCCGGGCTCGACATGGGACGTTTCGCCGCGATGAAGGAGAAGGGCGGCAACGGAATTCCGGGTGGTGAAAATCGCGATCTCACCAAGCGAACGCACGGCCAGGCTAACTTTCCGCAGCAGGCGGTATGGGGATGGCGTCAGCTCCCGGTTCCCGTGATCGCGGCTGTGCACGGCGTTGCCTTCGGCGGTGGCTTCCAGCTTTCGCTTGGTGCCGATATGCGCTTTCTCGCGCCGGATGCGCGGATGTCGATCATGGAAATCAAATGGGGCCTCGTGCCTGACATGGCAGGCACGCCGATCCTGGCGAGCCTCGTGCGCGACGACATCCTGCGCGATCTCACCTACACCGGCCGCATCTTCTCCGCGCAGGAAGCGATGGCTTACGGCCTTGCCACTCGCATCTGCGACGACCCGCGCGCAGCCGCCCTCGAAGCCGCGCGCGAAATTGCTGGCAAGAGTCCCGACGCGATCCGCGCGGCCAAGCGCCTGCTCAATAATCTCTCGGTCGATCCGGGTCCGGCGTTGCTGGCGGAATCGGTCGAGCAGCAGAAGCTGATCGGCGGCGCCAACCAGACCGAGGCGGTGCGCGCCAATCTGGAGAAGCGCGCGCCCAAGTTTGCGGATTGAGCTCGTCGTTCCGGGATGCGCCGAAGGCGCAGGCCCGGAATCCATCGAGCTCCAACATCCGCTGTGAAATGGATTCCGGGTTCGATGCTTCGCGTCGCCCCGGAATGACGGCTCCAAACAAAACGAAGAAAACAACAATGAGCGAAACGTCCCCTTTCCTTGGCATCGTCTCTGGCGAGCGCCATCGCACTCACGCCGAAGTCGCCAATCGCGCCGACCGCATCGCCTCCGGTCTCGCCGTATCAGGCGTTCGCCAAGGCGACTGCGTCTGCATGCTGATGCGTAACGACATCGCCTTCCTTGAAGCGGCCTACGCCGCTATGCGTCTCGGCGCCTATGGCGTGCCTATCAACTGGCATTTCAAGCCGGAGGAGATCAACTACATCCTTGGCGACACCGGCACGTCCGTGCTGATCGGGCACGCCGACATGCTGCACGCCTTGCGCGATGCGATTCCTGCCGGCATCACCGTGCTCAGCGTGCCGACGCCCCCGGAGATCCTGTCCAGCTACAAGATCGATCCCGATCATCTGGGGACACCCGACTTCGCGGTCGATTTCGAATCCTGGCTGGGGCAACATCAGCCCTATGACGGTCCGGTCGTACCGCAGCCGATGAACATGATCTATACGTCCGGCACGACAGGCCATCCCAAGGGCGTGCGCCGCAATGCGCCGACGCCGGAGCAGCAGGTCGCCGGCGAGCGCATGCGCGCGATGATCTACGGCCTCAAGCCCGGCGCCCGCGCGATCCTGCCTGGCCCGCTCTATCATTCTGCGCCGAATTCGTTCGGCATCCGCGCCGGAAAGCTCGGCGGCGCGCTGGTGTTGATGCCGCGCTTCGAAGCCGAAGAGTTTCTCGAACTGATCGAACGGTACAGGATCGACACCATCTTCATGGTGCCGACCATGTTCATCCGCCTGATGAAGCTGCCCGAGGCGGTCCGCAAGAAATACGACGTTTCCTCGCTGCGCCACGTGATCCACGCCGCCGCGCCATGTCCGGCGGACGTCAAACGTGCCATGATCGAATGGTGGGGGCCGGTGATCTATGAATTCTACGGTTCGACCGAATCCAGCGCTGTCACCTTCGCAACGTCAGAGGATGCGCTGAAGAAGCCGGGCACCGTCGGTAAGATTGCGCCCGGCGCCGAGCTGCGCCTCATCGGCGATGATGGTCGCGTGCTCGGCGTCGGCGAGATCGGCGAGATCTATTCCCGCATGCGCGGGATGGCCGACTTCACCTATCACAACAAGCCGGAGAAGCGTGTCGAGATCGATCGCGACGGCTTCATCACGTCAGGCGACGTCGGCTATATCGACGAGGACGGCTACGTCTTCATCTGCGACCGCAAGCGCGACATGGTCATCTCCGGCGGCGTCAACATCTATCCGGCCGAGATCGAATCCGTGCTGCACGCCCTGCTTGGCGTGCACGATTGCGCGGTATTCGGCATCCCCGACGCAGAATTCGGCGAGGCATTGATGGCGGTGGTTGAGCCGCAGCCGGGCATTACACTGGATGCCGCCGACATTCGTGCGCGGCTGAAGACCTCGCTCGCCGACTACAAGGTGCCCAAGCACATCGAGATCCGCTCCGGCCTGCCGCGCGAAGATTCAGGTAAGATTTTCAAACGCCGCCTGCGCGATCCCTATTGGGAGCAGGCAGGGCGGAAGATCTAAGACCACAATCCTCTCCGCGAACTCTACCGTCATCCTGAGGTGCGCGCCCTTGCGCGCCTCGAAGGATGGGTCGCGAGGCCGTGACCCATCCTTCGAGGCTTCGCCTTGCGATGCAGGAGCATCGTAAGGCTCGCACCTCAGGATGACGCCGGTGCTCGTGGTTGAGGTCGTTGGGGCTGCGAAGGATAAAACCGGGAGTGGACACGGGCGTTGTCTTCGCTACGACAATGTTCGTACCTATATGGTCAAATCATCCTTTTGCGGATCATCCCATGGCCCCCGTATCCATTCTCCTCAACATCATCTGGATTCTCATCGGCGGTGCCTGGATGGCATTCGGCTGGCTGGTGGCATCGATCATCATGGCCATCACCATCATCGGCCTGCCGTGGGCCCGCGCGGCCTTCAACATTGCCATCTACACCCTGCTGCCGTTCGGTTCGCGCGCCGTGAGCCGAGACGAGGTCACCGGCATGGGCGATATCGGCACCGGGCCGCTCGGGGTCATCGGCAACATCATTTGGCTCGTGCTGGCTGGGTGGTGGCTGGCGCTCGGCCATTTGCTGACCGCCGTGCTCTTTGCGATCACCATCATCGGCCTTCCCTTCGCCTGGGCCCATCTGAAACTCGCCGGTATCGCGCTCTGGCCGATCGGCAAGGTGATCGTCCCGGCCTGATCCGGCGGGCGTGTGCGCCGCCACGAAGTTCATCTTGCACTGCGGCAGAAAAATATCGCACACTCCTCCGGATCAAGGAGCCATTGGGAGCTCTGCAAGGGGAGCGAGCCATGTCCCTCCAGACCGTATCGTCCGACGCCGCCGATCTTCGCTCGAACCGCCCTGAGGACGTCCAGGCGCTGGAGGCCGATGCGCGCCTGCGCGACGACATCCGCCTGCTCGGGCGTATCCTGGGCGACACGGTGCGCGACCAGGAGGGGGCGGATGTGTTCGACCTGGTCGAGCGCATCAGGCAGACCTCGATCCGGTTCCACCGCGACGAGGACCGGCTCGCCCGTCGCGAGCTCGAACAGATCCTCGACAGCATGTCGACCTCAGAGACGGTGCGGATCGTCCGTGCCTTCAGCTATTTCTCCCACCTCGCCAACATCGCGGAAGACCAGAACAATATCCGCCAGATGCGCGCCGGCAAGAACGGCAGTTCCGGTGTCCTGGCTCAGACGCTCGCCAAAGCTAAGGGCGCAGGCATCAGCGCCGACGCACTGCGCAAGTTCTTCAGGAGCGCGCTCGTCAGCCCGGTGCTGACAGCGCATCCGACCGAGGTCCGGCGCAAGAGCACGATGGACCGCGAGATGCAAATCGCGGCCTTGCTTGATCGCCGCGAGCGCGTTGCGCTGACCGCAGAGGAGGCGGCCGCCAGCGACGAGCAGCTTCGCCGCGAGGTCCTGACGCTGTGGCAGACCAATCTTCTGCGACGGACCAAGCTCACCGTGCTCGACGAGGTCGCCAACGGACTGTCGTTCTACGACTACACGTTCCTGCGCGAGGTGCCGCGGCTGGTCAACGCGCTGGAGGACCGGCTGGAGGAGGGCGGCGAGAAGGCGGCCGGCGAGCTCGCCTCGTTCCTGCGCATGGGAAGCTGGATCGGCGGCGACCGCGACGGCAATCCCTTCGTCACCGCCGACGTGATGCGCGGCACGCTGCGGCTGCAATCGAGCCGGGTGATGCAGTTCTACCTGGAAGAGCTGCACGTGCTCGGCTCGGAACTGTCGATCGCAGCCCATCTCGCCGATGTCTCCGAGGAGCTACGCACGCTGGCGGAGCGCTCCCCCGACACCTCGCCGCACCGCAGCGGCGAGCCCTATCGTCTCGCGGTGTCCGGCATCTATGCCCGCCTGACTGCGACGGCCGAAAAGCTCGAGGTCGAGATCACACGCCGTCCCGTCGGCAAGGGGGCGCCGTATACGAGCGTGAAGGAGTTGCAAGCCGATCTCGACGTGCTGCACCGTTCGCTGATCTCCAACAATGCCCGCGTCATCGCCCGCGGCAGGCTGCGGCTGCTGCGGCGCGCGGTGGATTGCTTCGGCTTCCATCTGGCGCGGCTCGACATCCGCCAGAACTCGGCGGTGCACGAACGCACCATCGCGGAGCTGATGGATGCCGCCAATCCCGGCATGTCCTATCTCGCGCTCGGCGAGGAGGCGCGCATCTCGCTGCTGACCAACGAATTGCGCTCGACGCGCGCGCTGGTCTCGCCGTTCGTCAAATACAGCGACGAGACCATGGGCGAGCTCAACGTCTTCCATGCCGCCGCGGAGGCGCATGCGATGTTCGGCTCGGATGCCATCCCCCAATGCATCATCTCGATGTGCAAGGGCATGTCCGACATGCTCGAAGTCGCAGTGCTGCTGAAGGAGGTCGGCCTCGTCCATCCCTCCGGCCGTAGCGCCATCAACATCGTGCCGCTGTTCGAGACAATCGAGGATCTGCAGGCGTCATCAGGCATCATGGATCGGATGCTGTCGCTGCACGACTACCGTCGCCTCGTCGACAGCCGCGGCAGCGTGCAGGAGGTGATGCTCGGTTATTCCGACTCGAACAAGGATGGCGGCTTCGTCACCTCGGGCTGGGAGCTCTACAAGGCCGAGATCGGCCTCGTCGAAGTGTTCGAGCGCCACCATGTGCGGCTGCGCCTGTTCCACGGCCGCGGCGGCTCGGTCGGCCGCGGCGGCGGCCCGAGCTATGACGCCATCGTCGCGCAGCCGGGCGGGGCCGTGAACGGCCAGATCCGCATCACCGAGCAGGGCGAGATCATCTCCTCGAAATATTCCAACGCCGAAGTCGGCCGCAACAATCTCGAGATCCTGGCGGCAGCGACCCTGGATGCGAGCCTGTTGCAGCCGAGCCAGAGCGCGCCCCGCCGCGAATATCTCACCGCGATGGACGAATTGTCGAACCTCGCTTTCAAAGCCTATCGCGGGCTCGTCTACGAGACCGACGGGTTCGTCGACTACTTCTGGTCCTCGACCGTGATCAACGAGATCGCCACGCTCAACATCGGCAGCCGGCCGGCCTCGCGCAAGAAGACCCGCGCCATCGAGGACCTCCGCGCGATTCCCTGGGTGTTCTCCTGGGCGCAATGCCGCCTGATGCTGCCCGGCTGGTACGGCTTCGGCAGCGCGGTCGAGCAGTGGATCGCCGAACATCCCGACAAGGGCATGCCATTCCTGAAAGAGCTCTATCAGGAATGGCCGTTCTTCCGCATGCTGCTGTCGAACATGGACATGGTGCTGGCGAAAAGCTCGATCGCGATCGCCTCGCGCTATGCCGAGCTGGTGCCTGACGAGGCCCTGCGCGAAAAGATCTTCGGTCGCATCCGCCGCGAATGGCATTCCTGCATCGAGACGCTGCTCGACATCATGGGCCAGGATCGGCTGCTGCAGGGCAATCCATTACTTGAACGCTCCGTGCGCCATCGCTTCCCCTATCTCGATCCGCTCAATCACGTGCAGGTCGAACTCTTGCGGGAGCACCGCGCGCAGAACCCGGATGAGCAGGTGCTGCGCGGGATTCAATTGACGATCAACGGCATCTCGGCGGGGTTGAGGAATACGGGGTAGGGGCGAATTGCGAATGGCGAGTAGCGAATAGACTGCTATTCGCCATTCACCACTCACTATTCGCGCAAACTCAAACGGGATCCCAAGTGAAGATGTCGGCGGAGCGGTCGAGCTTGTAGAACGATCCCTTCAGAGCCGGCATGCCGTGTTCCGCGATCGATTGCGGCGTCCAGCCTTCGCTCCGCTGCACCGAGCGGATCGGGCGGTTCTGGCTGAACAGGAAAATCTCGTTCATGCGCACACCAAAGATCTGGCCGGTGACGTCCTTGGCGGAATCGCCGAGCAGATAGCCGCAGAGCGGCGCGATCTTCTCCGGGCCCATCTGCTTGATCTTCTCGACGCGCGCTTTCTCGGCCTCAGTTTCGGTCGGGATGGTGCCGATCATGCGGGTCCAGGCAAACGGCGAGACGCAGTTGGAGCGGACGTTGAAGCGGCCCATGTCGAGTGCAATCGACTTCGACAGGCCGACGATGCCGAGTTTTGCGGCGGCGTAGTTGGCCTGACCAAAATTGCCGATCAGGCCCGAGGTCGAGGTGAAGTGCACGAAGGAGCCGCTCTCCTGCTCGCGGAAGATGCGCGCCGCGGCGTGGCTGACATAGAACGAGCCCATCAGATGCACCTTGATGACGGCCTCGAACGCTTCCACGCTCATCTTGTGGAAGATCATGTCGCGCAAAATGCCGGCATTGTTGACGACGCCGTCGAGCCGGCCGAAATGATCGGTCGCGGTCTTGACGATCTTGCTGGCGGGAATGGCTTCGGCGACCGATTCGAAATTGGCCACGGCCGTACCGCCGCGCTTCTTGATCTCCTCGACCACTTCCTCGGCGGGCGCGGCGTTCGAACCGGCGCCGTCGGCAGCCCCACCGGGATCGTTGACCACGACCTTGGCGCCCTCGGCCGCGCAAAGCAACGCGATCTCGCGCCCGATGCCACGGCCTGCGCCGGTGACGATGATGACCTTGTCCTGCAGTGATTTGCTCATGTGGGTTCTCCGGTAGCCGTTCCAAATTCCGCTGTCATTCCGGGGCGGAGCGAAGCGACGAGCCCGGAATCCATCGTGCGACCTTCATTGCGGTCCGATGGATTCCGGGTTCGCGCTGCGCGCGCCCCGGAATGACGGTGCTTACCTCTCGTTCGTAAACACGATCGTGCCTGACGCGGCGAACATGCCGCCGACGCCGTGGCACACTGAAATCTTCGCGTTCGGCACCTGCGCCGGCGCGATGCCGCGCATCTGGCGCACGCTCTCCTGAAGCGCGTACATGCCGTACATGCCTGAATGCATGT
The DNA here is from genome assembly GCF_900115265.1 of Bradyrhizobium sp. Ghvi. GTDB lineage: Bacteria > Pseudomonadota > Alphaproteobacteria > Rhizobiales > Xanthobacteraceae > Bradyrhizobium. Next base: position 508,835 of record NZ_FOVU01000005.1, read on the forward strand.
AGGAGAGGCCGCCGCCATTGGTGTTGAGCGGCAGCTTGCCGCCGGGCCGCGTGTTGCCGTCCGCGATGAACTTGCCGGTCTCCTCGTACGGCATGAAACCGAGATCGCCGAGGCCGAACAGCGGCAGATGCGCAAAGGCATCATAGATCATGAGATGATCGACGTCCTTGTGTGCGATGCCAGCTTCCTTGAACGCAAGGGGCCCCGCAGTCTTGAATGCGCGCGACGAATTAAAGGTCTCCATCTGGCTGACCATCGGCGTCTCCACGCTCTCGCCGGTGCCCATGATGTAGACGGGCTTGCGTGGAAAATCCCTGGCGCGGTCGGCCGAGGTCAGGATCAGCGCGCCACCACCGTCGGTGACGAGGCAGCATTGCAGCAGCCGGAACGGATAGGCGATCATGCGCGAGTTGAGGACGTCAGTGACCGTGATCGGGTCCTTCATCATCGCGCGCGGATTCTTCGCCGCCCATTCCCGCTGCACCACCGCGACCGAGGCGAGCTGCTCATGCGTGATGCCATAGGTCTTCATGAAGCGCAGCACGGGTATCGGGAACATGCTGGGCGGCCCGTAGACGCCATAGGGCGCCTCGAACTGGCCGTTGAGGCTGTCCGCCGGAGTGAAGCGCGGCTGCTTGCCGATCATCGACTTGCCGCTCTCGGCGTGGGTGATCAGCACGGTCTTGCACAGACCGGCCTCGATCGCCGCAGCTGCATGACGGACATGCAGCATGAACGAGCAGCCGCCGACCGAGGTGCCGTCGACCCAGGTCGGCTTGATGCCGAGATAGTGGCAGACCTGCTGTGGGGTTTCGACCGCGGTGGCGAAGCCGTCGATGTCGGACAGTTTCAGTCCGGCATCCGCGATGGCGTTGAGCGCGGCGTCCGCGTGGAGCTGGAGCTGCGAGGCGTTGGGGATCACGCCGAGCTCGGTGGTCTCTGCCGCGCCGACGACGGCAACCTGGTTCTTGCGCATGGTCTACCCCTTCGCCGGACGGAACACGGGGAGGGAGATTTTGTCGTCGAGCTCCTGGAAAGCGACCTCGAGCTTCATGTCGAGCTCGAGCGCCTCCGGTGTCTGCGGACAATCGACGATGTTGCTCATCATCCGCGGCCCCTCGGCGAGCTCCACCACTGCGATGGCATAGGGTGGGGTGAAGCCGGGCGCGGCAGGCCGGTGGTTGATCACATAGCTGTAGAGGAAGCCTTTGCCGCTCGCCTTGAATACGGAGACCTTGCGCGAGGCGCAGGACGGGCAGAACGGGCGCGGCGGGAAATAAACATGCGCGCAGGCGTCGCAGCGCTGCAGGCGGAGTTCACCCGCTTTCGTGCCGTCCCAGAAATGCTGGGTCTCCGGCGTCGGTTTCGGTCGCGCACGCTGCGGTTCGGCCATGTCGGAAACCCTCCCAACGGCGGGCTTCATGCCCCGCCTGTTTCGATCTTGATGCGACAATCGGCTATCGAGCGTCAACGGTCCAGCAATGCGCATGCATGCCATCATGCGCACAATGCTTGTGTCGAACTAAGGCAGCGCTATAGATTGCCCGCGCAAATATTCCGTGAGACAGACATGCCCGATTTCCCGACACTGGCAAAGCTCGCCGAAGACCTCGAAAGCGGTCGCACCACCTCCCGCAAGCTGGTCGAAGCCTGCATCGCCAGGATCGCCGATCCCGCCGGCGAGGGGCAGCGCACCTTCCTGCATGTCGACAAGGACGCCGCTCTGGCGGTTGCGGACGCGATGGACGGACTGCGCAGAGCCAAAGCCGCGCCGTCGCGCTATGCCGGCATCCCGATCTCGATCAAGGATCTGTTCGACGTCAAGGGGCAGACGACGCGGGCCGGCTCCCGCGCGCTCGACGATTCCGATCCGGCCGAGCACGACGCGCCAGCGGTGGCGCGCCTGCGCAAGGCGGGCTTCGTCGTGATTGGGCGGACCAACATGACCGAGTTCGCCTATTCCGGTATCGGCATCAATCCGCATTACGGCACGCCGAAGGGCGCCTGGAACCGGGCCGAGGGCCACGTGCCCGGTGGCTCGTCCTCGGGTGCGGCGGTGTCCGTGCTCGACGGCATGGCGCATGGCGCGCTTGGCACCGACACCGGCGGCTCCTGCCGGATACCGGCGGCCTTCAACGGCATCGTCGGTTACAAACCGACGCAGCGCCGCGTGCCGCTCGACGGCACCGTGCCGCTGTCCTTCTCGCTCGACAGTATCGGACCGTTGGCACGATCGGTCAGCTGTTGTGCCATTCTCGACGCGGTCCTAGCCAACGAGCCGATCGTCGCGCCGAAGCCGCGTCCCGTGAAGGGCATGCGGCTGGCGGTGCCGACCACGATTGCGCTCGACGATCTCGATGCAGAGGTTGCCGACACCTTCGAGCGCGCGCTGAAGACACTTTCCGACCACGGCGCCGTCATCGAACGCATCGAGATGGCGGAGTTCCATGACATCGGCCCGATGAACGCCAAGGGCGGCTTTGCCGCGTCCGAGAGCTACGCCTGGCACCGCTATCTCATCACCGCCAAGGGCGACATCTACGATCCGCGCGTCGCCGTCCGCATCATGCGCGGCGAGGCGCAGAGCGCGGCCGACTACATCGACCTGCTCAATGAGCGCCGCTCGCTGATCGCGCGTGTCAATGCGCGCATCGCGCCCTATGATGCCTTGGTGCTGCCGACTACGGCCAACACGCCGCCGAAGATTGCAGACCTTGCCGACGACAAGGCGTTCACCACGCAAAATCTCCGCGCGCTACGGAACTGCACCCTGATCAACATGATCGACGGCTGCGCCATCTCGCTGCCGGCGCATCGGAAGGGCGATATTCCCGTCGGTTTGATGCTCGCCGGTGCCGGTGGGTCCGATCGCCGTATCTTTGAACTTGCCGCCGGCATGGAGGCCGTCATTCGTGTTTGACCTCACTTTCACCGTTGACGCCCATGATGCCCCCACGCCGCTGACCCTGGCGATCGACCAGATGGTCATCGCCGGCTGGACCGGCCGCGATCCTGTCGCACGCGACAAGCACATCGCCGAGTTGCAGGAGATGGGCATCGCCCCGCCGGCGTCCACGCCGATCTACTACCGCGCCTCGGCGCGGCGGCTGACCCAGGAAGACAGCATCGAATGCACCGGCGGCGATTCCTCAGGCGAGGTCGAGTTCGTGCTGATCGGCTGGCAGGGCCGCATCTTCGTCGGCTGCGGCTCCGACCACACCGACCGCAGGGTCGAGGCCTATAACGTCACCGTATCCAAGCAGATGTGCGACAAGCCGATCGCCTCGACGCTGTGGGAGCTTGAGGACGTCATCGGCCATTGGGACAAGATGATCTTGCGCTCCTACGCGACGATCAATGGGGAACGCGTGCTCTACCAGGAGGGGACGCTGGATGCGATGCTGCCGGTCGCCGACCTCATTGCGCGCGGCTTCGAAGGCGGCAAGTTCCCCGACGGTTGCGCCATGTTCGGCGGCACCTTCGCTGCCAAGGGCGGCATCCGCCCCGCCGAACGCTTCGAGTTCGAGCTGGAAGATCCCGTGCGGAAGCGCACGATCAGGCACGGGTATGATGTGGTGACGTTGCCGGTACGGGGTTAGTTCTCACCTCGTCGTAAGGGCTCCTCGCAATGACGGCGAGAGAGTCGGAAATCGGGTGGTTGTGGTGGCCGCGGCCTGTCACACCCACATCCGTCATTCCGGGGCGCGCCATGGCGCGAACCCGGAGTCCATCGTGCGTCATTGTCGGTGGAGGAATGGATTCCGGGCTCGCGACTTCGTCGCGCCCCGGAATGACGGAAGCGGATAGGACATCGCCATGGCCGTTGCCAAACGTATTGCTGGACCCAATTCTGAAGCCGACCTCGTCACCCACGTCGACACCCTCGACTGGCCCCAAATCACCGCCGAACTCGACTCCCAAGGTTGTGCCGTCCTCGAGAGCCTGCTCACGCCCGAGCAGTGCTGCGCCATCGCCGCGCTCTATCCTGACGACGCGCACTTCCGCAGCCGTATCGTCATGGATCGCCACGGCTTTGGCCGCGGCGAATACAAATATTTCTCCTATCCGTTGCCCGGTCTGATCCCCGAGTTGCGCCCGGCGCTCTATGCGCACCTTCAGGGCGTCGCTAACCGCTGGAATGAGGAGATGGGAATCGACGTCCGCTATCCCGCAGCGCACGCGGCATTCCTGAAGCGTTGCCATGCGGCAGGTCAGGCGCGACCGACGCCGTTGCTGCTGCAATATGAAGCGGGCGACTACAATTGCCTGCATCAGGATCTCTATGGCGAGCACGTGTTCCCGCTTCAGGTCGCGATCCTGCTGTCAGAGCCGGGGCGCGACTTCAGCGGCGGCGAGTTCGTGCTGACCGAACAGCGCCCGCGCATGCAATCGCGTGCCGAGGTCGTGCCGCTGATGCAAGGTGACGCAGTCGCCTTTGCCGTGCATCATCGCCCGGTGCAGGGGACACGCGGCACCTATCGCGTTAATCTCCGCCACGGCGTCAGCCGTATCAGGTCCGGCCGGCGCCACACGCTCGGTGTGATCTTTCACGATGCCAAATGAGAGTTCCTGGTGACGGCTGATTTGTTCGACAACGTTGCCGAGGCGCAGCCGTCGCGCGAGGAGATGGCCGATGGCGCCGTGCTGCTGCGCGGCTTCGTCAAGCCGATCGAGAGCGAGCTTATCGAAGCCGTACGCGCGATTGTCGCGCAGTCGCCGTTCCGGCGCATGACGACGCCAGGCGGCTACCAGATGTCGGTGGCGATGACCAATTGCGGCGAGCGCGGCTGGATCACCGATCACACCGGCTACCGTTATGATCCCGTCGATCCGCGCACCGGCGCACCATGGCCGGCGATGCCGCCGGTGTTCCACGATCTCGCCCGCCGGGCGGCGGAGCAGGACGGCTTCGCCGGCTTCGCGCCCGATGCCTGTCTCGTCAATCGCTACGAGCCCGGCACGCGGCTGTCGCTGCACCAGGACAAGGACGAGCTGGATTTTTCTGCGCCGATCGTCTCGGTCTCGCTCGGTCTGCCCGCGACCTTTCTGTTCGGTGGCCTCGTACGCAGCGACAAGCCGCGCCGTTTTCGGCTGGTCCATGGCGACGTCGTGGTCTGGGGCGGCCCGTCCAGGCTTGCTTATCACGGCGTTGCGCCGCTCGCCGATGGCGAGCATCCGCTGCTGGGGCGCATCAGGATCAATCTGACGTTTCGCAGGACGCGCTGATGTTCCTTCTCCCACAAGGGGAGAAGGGAAGAGTCCCGGAAATGACGATGCGTCGTTTACGGCTTCGGCGGATGAATGAACGCCCAGGGGCTGACTTCCGAATCCCTGGTCACCTCCACCGAGATCAGATACGGCCCGCCATGCGCCAGCGCCTTCTCCATCGCGGCCTTGAATTGATCGGGTGCAGTCACGCGCGCCGCCGCAACGCCAAAGGACTCCGCCAGCTTGACGAAATCAGGATTGACCAGATCCGACGCCACGACCCGGCCTTCAAACCGCTCGCGCTGGTCGCGGCGGACATTGCCGTATGCATTGTTGTTGAACACCAGCGTCACCACGCCGATGTTGAATTGCACGGCGGTCGCAAGCTCCTGCACGCCGAACATGAAGCCGCCGTCGCCGGTGATCGCCACCACGGGCGTGTCGGGATTGGCGACTTTGGCACCGAGCGCGGTCGGGAAGCCCGAGCCGAGCGTGCCCTGATAGCCCGAGGTGATGAAGGTGCGCGGCTGGTAGATCGGAAAGCCGTACCAGGAGGCGAAGCCGAACTGCGACAGCTCGTCGGTCACGATCGCATTGGCCGGCAGCACTTCACGCAGGATGTTCAGGTACGCCATCTGCGGCTGGATACGCTGGATCTCCGCCAGCGCAGTCGCGGTCGCTTCGCGGATCGCAGCACGGCGGCCCGCGGTCTTGCTGTAGCCGGCCTTGCGCACGGCGGCAGCGAGATCGGCGGTTGCGGCCTTGGCATCGGCGACGATTGCCGTGTTGGACGGATAGCGGCGCATCTCGACCGGATCGATGTCGATGCGGATGCTCTTGAGGCCATCGGGCTGGTAAGGCCAGCGTGACATCGTCGGCAATTCCAGTCGCGTGCCGATCCCGATCATCAGGTCGGTCTTGGCCCACAGCTTGTAGGCGGCGGCCATGGTGAGGCCGAGCTCGTGCGCATTGGAGACGATGCCGCGGCCGCTGCGGAAGGCGACGACAGGCGCGTCGATCATCTCGGCGAGCTCGAGGATCTCCTCGCGCGCCTCGATCGCGCCGCTGCCGACGAAGATCATCGGGGCCTTGCTGCTTTTGATGAGCGCAGCCGCCTGCTTGATCATGTCAGGGTCGGGCTGTGGCGCAGGCAGAGGCTCCAGCACCTGCGCCGCGGCGGTGTCGCCGCGTTGGGTGAAAACGTCCCACGGCATTTCGACCGAGGCGGGTCCGCGCCGGCCTGACGTCATTTCCTGGAAGGCGCGCGCCACGGTCGTCGGCGCGTTGCCGGGATATTCGATGCGGTCGGCCCATTTCACATAGGTGCGCAAGGTGGCGAGCTGGTCCGGCATTTCGTGCAGATGGCCGCGACCTTTGCCCAGAAACTGCGTCGGCACCTGCCCGGTGACGCACAGCACCGGCTCGTTGCAGCCGAACGCAGTGAGCAGCGCCGCGCTGGCGTTGAGCACGCCCGGGCCGGGCACCACGCTGAACACGCCGGGCCTGCCGCTGGAGCGCGCATAGCCGAACGCCATGTAGCCGCAGGCCTGCTCATGCCGCGCGCCGATCACCTTGAGCTGCGCCTGATGGAAGGCGTCGAACAGGCCATAGACCTGCGCGCCGGGCAGGCCGAACACGGTGTCGACACCATGGGCGACGAGGCCGCTTACGATCGCTTCGCCGCCAGTGAGGGTGGTCATTGCACTATTCCAGTTCAATAGATGTTTCAGGCTTCGTCGACGACGCCGTTGCGCAACGTGCCGATGCCCTCGGCCGCGACCTCGATCACATCACCAGGCTTCAAATAGCGCGGCGGGTCGAACCGCGCACCGGCGCCGGTCGGCGTGCCCGTGACGATGATGTCGCCGGGCACGAGCGTTGCGAAGGTCGAGATATAGCTGATGAGATAGCGGAATGGAAACATCAGCCGGCTGGTACGGTCGTCCTGCCGTAGCTCGCCATTGACATGCGTGGTCAGCCTGATGTCTGCGATCTGCGCTTCCCTTGTGTAGGGCACGAGCCACGGACCGAGGCTGCCGCTGGAATCGAAGTTCTTGCCTTGGGTGACGTTGAACTTGGCGTGCCGCAGCCAGTCACGCACGGAGCCTTCGTTGCAAAGCGTGAGTGCGGCGACGTGTTCGAGCGCGGCGCTTTCGGCAATGTGCCGGCCGGACTTGCCGATCACCAGCGCGATCTCGCCTTCATAGTCGAGCTGCGCGGATGCGCGGGGGCGCACCAGCGGCGTGTCGTGGCCGACGAAGGACCGGGGTGAGCGCATGAACATGCTCGGATATTTCGGCGCGTCCTGGCCGTCCTTGTACTCGGCATTCCGATCAGGGTAGTTGACGCCGATGCAGATGATCTTCTCCGGCGCCGGTACCGGCGGCAGCCAGGTGACCTCGCCGAGCGCGTAAACCGGCGTGCGACTGGCGGCCTCCTCGGCGAAGCTCACCAGCTTTCCGGCGGCGATCACCTCGCGCAGCGTCGGATAGTCTTTTGCGTAGCGCGCCGAGAGATCGACGATGCCGCCCTCCAGGACGGCGCCGTAGCGGATATCACCCTTGACGGAATAGGTGGCGAGGCGAGGGAGCTTCATGCCTTAATCCGCTACCAGCACGTCGGCGACGAATTTCGGCTCGCGCACGGGTTGGCCCGTGAAGGGCGAGCCTTGCTCGAACCAGGAGCGCGGCGCGGGCGCGCCCCACAATGTTTGGCGGCGCGGATCGCGCAGCGACCAGCGCAGCGGCTCGTGGTCGTGATCTCCGGTGAAATAGTCGCTGGTATAGAGCTCGAGGCGGTGCCCATCGGGATCGCGCACATAGAGGAAGAACGCGTTCGAGATGCCGTGGCGCCCGGGCCCGCGCTCGATGTTCTTCACCAAGCCCTGCGAAGCCATGACGTCGCAGAGATGGATGATGTTCATCGCCGTCGGCGTCCAGTAGGCGAAGTGGTGCAGGCGAGGGCCCTTGCCGTTGGTGATCGCAAAATCGTGGACATTGCCCTTGCGGTGCATCCAGGCGGCGGCAATGCGCCCGTTCGGTCCGTCCTCCTCGGCGTATTCGGTGAGGCGGAAGCCGAGCCGGGCGTAGAACTCGACCGTGTCTTGCACTTCCGCGGCGAAGACGTTGAAATGGTCGAGCCGCTGCGGGTGGCATCCGCGGTAGAGGTCGTAGCGGCGGAGGAGATGCGGGCGTCGCTCCATCGACGCATAGAGCTCGATCTGGAAGCCGAAGGGATCGGTGAACTGCAGCGTGCGGCCCTGGAACGGTTGATCAGCAAACGCGTAAGCGAGGCCGTTCTCGGACAGAAACTTTGCGGCCTTGTCGAGATCGGCGTCATTGCCGACTTTGAAGCCCAGTCGGGCGCAGGCCGGCACGGCCGCTTTGCGCAGCACCAGCGAGTGATGCTGATGCTCCTCGGCTGCGCGCAGGTAAACGACCTTGTCTTCGGCGTCCTCGACATGCAAGCCGACAGTGGTCTCGTAGAACTCGCGGCTCAGCTTCAGGTCGGTCACGTCGAGCACGACGTGGCTGGAGCGAATGATGTTGAACGGCGGCTCGAAGGTGTGTTGCGGTACGGGCATTGCGTTTCCCCTCGGTTCTGTCATTCCGGGGCGGCTCGAAGAGCCGAACCCGGAATCTCGAGGTTCCGGGTTGGACGCTTCGCGCGCCGCCCCGAAACGACGGTGGCTTCTAAATCCCCAGTTTCTGGATCTTGTGCGTGCCCCGCGCCAGCGAGACGTGCTTGGTTTCCATGTAGAAGTCGAAGGAGTAATCGCCGCCGTCGCGGCCGATGCCGGAGGCCTTCATGCCGCCGAACGGTGTCGGCAGATGGCGCACGTTCTCGGAGTTCAGCCAGATCATGCCGGCGTCCAGCGCATCGGCGACGCGCAGGGCGCGGCCGACATCGTTGGTCCAGACATAGCCGGTGAGGCCATAGCGGATGTCGTTGGCGATCTCGATCGCGTCTGCTTCGTCCTTGAAGGGCAGCACGGTGAGGAACGGGCCGAACACCTCTTCCTGCGCCACGCGCATCTTGCCATGCGCCCCGGTCACCAGCGTCGGCTCGACATAATGTCCGCCGCCCGGACCGTCATAGGCCCTGCCGCCCACCGCGATCGTGGCGCCATCCTGCCGCGCGACATCGAAATAGGAGCAGACCTTTGCCAGGTGCCGCTCGTGAATCAGCGGCCCGATTTCGGTGGCGGGATCGAGGGGATGGCCGATCCTGAGCGCCTTCACGCGCGCAGTCAGCTTCTCCACGAATGTCCCCGCGATGTTCTGCTGGACCAGCAGGCGGCTGGACGAGGTGCAGCGCTCGCCATTGAGCGAGTAGATCATGAACACGACGGCATCGAGCGCGCGGTCGAGATCGGCATCGTCGAACACGATGACAGGGTTCTTGCCGCCGAGCTCGAAATGCACGCGCTTCAAGGTCGGCGCGCCCTGGACCATGATGGCCGAGCCCGTCGCGCTCTCGCCGACGAAGCCGATCGCCTTGATCGCGGGATGCTCGGTCAGCGCCCTGCCGGCCTCTTCGCCGAACCCGTGCACGGTGTTGAGCACGCCGTCGGGGACGCCGGCGTCCTTGACGAGCTTTGCCAGAATGGACGCCGTCACCGGCGACCATTCCGCCGGCTTGTGCACGACGGTGCAGCCGGCGGCCAGCGCAGGAGCAATCTTCCAGGTCGAGAGCATGAACGGCGTGTTCCACGGCGTGATCACGCCGACCGGGCCGATCGGCACGCGGGTCGAGATATTCCAGTGCTCGTCGCTCGGCGTGTTGAGACCGTCGCGCGCCTCGGCGCATTTGTCGGCGAAGAAGCGGAAATTCTCGGCGGCGCGGATCGCTGCCTTGGCCATGAAGCGATAGGCCTGGCCGGTGTCGATGCATTCGAGCACCGCGATGTCGTCGGCATTGTCCTCGATCGCGTCGGCGACGCGATGCAGCAGCTTCTTCCGCATCGCCGGACCCATGTCGCGCCAGGATTTGAAGGCAAGCGCAGCCGCGGTCGCGGCGCGGTCGATGTCCTCGGCATTGCCGCGAGCGACGCTTGCGAGCACCGCGCCATCGACGGGCGACTTCGTCTCGAAGGTCTCTCCTGAGATCGAGGGGACGACCTTGCCGTCGATCATGTGACCGATGCCGTCCGCGCGTAGCGTCTTCAGCAGCGGCGCAACACGCTCGCGATTGGCCTGGAACACATCGGCTTTTGGTATGGGCTTATCCATGGGTGGCTTCCACTCTCAGGGCATCGTGGATGTTGTTGCGCTTCCAGCTGGTGTCCTTGTCGTTGATCTGCACGTCGAACGACAGTGCGAACTTGCTTGCGGCGAAGACGGGATCGAGATGCTTTGAGAGCGCCCGGAACACGTGCTCGCCGGCCTTCTGGCGGGTGGGAAGGTCGCGGCCTTCACCGATGCGCAGCACCATGTCGAGGAAACCGTAGTCCTGCCGCGCGTCCGCGATCGCATAATGCTCGCATCTGACGGCGCGAACGCGAATGCCGCCGAGCGGGAAGATGCCGGTCTCGACCGCGGCCTTGCGCACGACCTCGCACACCGCTGCGATGTCGAGCCGGCCATCGAGATTGGCCGAATATTCGATCGTGAAATGCGGCATCGCGGTTTCGCTCCCTGTCTATTCTCGCTGCTTTACGCGAAGTAGCAGCTGACCGAGCCGTAGGGGCCATAGTCGGCTTGAATTGTGTCGCCCCTGCGGGTCTCGATCGGACGGATGAAGGAGCCGGCGAGGACGACCTGTCCCGGTTCGAGCGCAAGGCCGAGCGGCGCGATCTTGTTGGCGAGCCAGGCGACCGCAGTGGCGGGATGATTGAGCACGCCGGCGGCAAGGCCGGTCTCCTCGAGCTGACCGTTCCTGAAGCAGAGCGCACCGATCCAGCGCAGGTCGGCATCCAATGGCCGGATCGGTCTTCCACCGAGCACGATGCCGGCATTCGCGGCGTTGTCGGCGATGGTGTCGAAGATCTTCCGCGTGGCCTTGGTCAAGGGATCGAGGCGTTCGATCCGGGTGTCCAGGATCTCCAGCGCCGGCACGACGAAGTCGGTGGCGTTGAGCACGTCGAACATCGTGCAGCCGGGCCCCGACAGCCGCTTGCTCATGACGAAGGCAAGCTCGGCCTCGACGCGCGTCGCGATGAAGCGCTCGGTGGGAATGATCCCGCCGTCGGCAAAGAACATGTCGTCGAGCAGAACGCCGGAGTCAGGCTCGTCGATATCGAGCGCGCTCTGCATCGCCTTGGAGGTCAGGCCGATTTTGTGGCCTTTGACCGCGCGCCCTTCGGCGATCTTGACGTCGACCCAGGCCTTTTGAATCGCGTAGGCATCGGCAACGCTGATGTCAGGGAAATCCTGCGAGAGCTGCCGGATCTGCACGCGGGTCTTCTCCGCCTGGTGCAGGCGGCTCGCGCAGGCTTGGATATCGTCCTCGGAAAGCGCCATCTATGATCACGCGAAACGTGGTGCCCGAAGATGCTTAACATGTTAAGTGAATGCGTCAAACACAATTCGGGTATGCTGCACTGCAAACGTTTTGCGGTCTGAAGCGCGGCTTTGAAGGGGCGATATGGCGAAGAGACCGGCTGATTCCACCAATGGTAATACGCCCGCCGCACACCAGGTGCCGATGCGCGACTTCTCGCGCTCGCTGCCGATGTCGCTGCTGCGGGCACGTGAGGCGGTGATGCGGCAATTTCGCCCATCGCTGCGCCAGCATGGGTTGACCGAGCAGCAATGGCGCATCCTGCGCGCGCTTGCCGCCCTCGAGGGCGCCGAGGTTACGGAACTCGCGCGCACGGCCTTTCTGCTCGGGCCCAGCCTGTCGCGCATCCTGCGCGATCTGGAGGCACGCAATCTGATCGAGCGCAAGACAGCGAAGGCGGACCAGCGCCGCAGCATGGTTTCGATCTCGAAAGACGGGGTGAAACTGATGGCCTCCGTGGCGCCGACATCGGAGGCCATCTATGCCGAGATCACGCGGCGCTTCGGCGCGCGCAAGCTCGCCGAATTGCAGCAGATGCTAGGCGAGCTCGAACACACCCTCGCCGGGCTCGGAAGCGCGGATGATACACGCGCGGAGGAGTGACCCCAGATATGCGTGCGTGCGCGGCGAGAGCCATGGACATTGACGCTTTTTTTCGCTCAAAGTGCAGCCCAACCCAATCCGCGGCGAGTGAAAGCAACAGGGAAGGAAAGGCAACGTGGCGAACAAGGTCAAGGAAATCTGGAAGTCGGGCAAAGCCGTAGTCAACGCGTGGCTTGCTATTCCCTCCGGCTTCTCGGCTGAGATGATCGCGCAATGCGGCTTCGACAGCGTCACGGTCGACATGCAGCACGGCGTGCAGGATTATCTGTCGATGGTGCAGTGCTTCCAGGCCATGGACAAGCATCCGGTCACCCCGATGGTCCGCGTGCCCTGGAACGAGCCCGGCATCATTGGCAAGGTGCTCGACGGCGGCGCCTACGGCGTGATCTGCCCGATGGTCAACACGCCACAGGAAGCCAGGAACCTGGTCTCCTATTCCAAATACCCGCCGCAGGGCGTCCGCTCCAACGGCCCGATTCGCGCCGGCATGTATGGTACCGCGGGCTCCTATCAGAAGACCGCGAATGCCGACACCATCCTGCTGCCGATGATGGAGACCAAGACGGCGGTCGAGAACATGGAGGCAATTCTCGACGTCGAGGGCATTGACGGCGTCTATATCGGTCCGTCCGACCTCGGCTTCTCCTACGGTCTCGAGCCGAAGCTCGACCGCTCCGAGCCCGAGATCCTTGCGATCTACGAGAAGATCATCAAGGAATGCGGCAAGCGCGGCCTCAACCCGGGCATCCATTGCAGCGGCGCCGAAGGCGCCGTGCGCGCCATCAACATGGGATTCAAGCTCGTGACGCTCTCGAACGAGGTCGGCCTGATGACGACTTATGCCAAGATGCAGGTCAATGCGACCCGCAAGGATTCGGCCGGCAAGGCCTGACAGGTCCCGCGAATGGCGAGTGGGGAGTAGCGAATGGGCTACTCCCCTTTTCCATTCGCCACTCCCTATTCGCTACTCGCCTCCGAAGGAGATTCACATGACCATCAGTCCCGTCATCCGCCTGCATCCCGATGATGGCGTGCTGATCGCGCGCGCGAGCCTGCCGCCGGGGACGGTCGTCGCCGACGGCGTGACCACGGTCGAGCGCATTCCCTCCGGCCACAAGGTCGCGATCAGGCCGATCGCCGTGGGCGAGCCTGTGATCCGCTATGGCCAGATCATCGGCTTTGCAACCCAGGCCATCGCGCCGGGCCAGCACGTGCACGTGCAGAATTGCGGCATGGGCGATTTCGCCAAGGACTATGCCTATTGCGCCGACGTCAAACCGACGCCGAATTTCGATCTGCCGGCGACTTTCGAAGGCATCCGCCGCCCCGATGGCCGCGTCGCCACGCGCAACTATATCGGCATCCTCACCTCGGTGAATTGCAGCGCGCATGTCGCAAGCCTCGTCGCCGATGTCTTCAAGAAGAATCCTTTCACCGGCGACAATCCGCTGGCCGATTTCCCCAATGTCGACGGCGTGGTCGCGCTGACCCACAAGACCGGATGCGGCATGACGCAGAACGAGCCGCTGGCGTTGCTCCGCCGCACGCTCGGGGGCTACGCGCGGCACGTCAATTTCTCCCACGTCATCGTGCTCGGCCTCGGCTGCGAGGTGAACCAGATCGGCGGCCTCATGGAAGAGCAGAAGCTCGCCGGCCGCCTCCGCGCGATGGACATCCAGGAGGTCGGCGGCACCCGCAAGACGGTGGAGGCCGGCATCGCCTTCGTGCGCGAGGCACTCACTGATGCCGACAAGGTCAAGCGCGAAACCGTGCCGGCGAGCGAGCTCACCGTGGCGCTGCAATGCGGCGGTTCGGACGGCTATTCCGGCGTGTCGGCCAATCCGGCGCTGGGCGCGGCCAGCGATCTAATCGTGCGTCACGGCGGCACCGTGATCCTGTCGGAGACGCCTGAGACCTACGGCGCCGAGCATCTCTTGACACGGCGCGCCGTCAGCCGCGAGGTCGGCGAGAAACTGGTCGATCTGATGCGCTGGTGGGATGAGTACACGACGCGCGAAGGCGCCGAGATGAACGCCAATCCGAGCCCCGGCAACAAGGCCGGCGGCCTCACCACCATCCTGGAGAAGTCGCTCGGTGCGATGGCGAAGGCGGGCACCACCAATCTCGTCGAGGTGCTGCGCTATGCCGAGCCCGTCACCAAGAAGGGCTTTGTCTTCATGGACACGCCCGGCTACGACCCCGTCGCAGCCACCGGGCAGGTCGCCGGCGGTGCCAATCTCGTCTGCTTCACCACGGGACGCGGCAGCGTGTTCGGCTGCAAGCCGGCACCCTCGATCAAGCTTGCCACCAACACGCCGATGTACAAGCGCATGGAAGAGGACATGGACGTCAATTGCGGCACCATCCTCGAAGGCGAGGAGAGCGTCCAGGAGTGCGGCCAGCGCATCTTCGATCTTATTTTGAAGACGGCCTCCGGCCAGCCCACCAAGAGCGAGAGCTTCGATTTCGGCGGCGCCGAATTTGCGCCCTGGGTGCTCGGCGCGACGATGTAGCCGTGTTGCGTGCGCCGATCACGCAAATGCACTGAAACGAGGTCTAAAAACCGGTGTTTGCGCACCGCGCGGCGGCGCGTGTGATGATCCGAATTGCAACGATCTTTCGCTAGGTAATGATACGGAGGCAGGCGTCTCCATCAAAAGTTCCCCGGCTTACATCTGGTTAACACTGTTGTCCTAGACACGGGAGTGATGCGGCTGCGCAACGGTGCGAGCCGGCCTGAATCCGAGGATCGAACGATGCAAGCGATACGTCCCGCGGGGGTGGAAAATCTCCTTGGTGAGGAGGAGCTGATCGTGTCGAAGACCGATCTCAAGGGCCGCATCACTTACGCCAACGACGTCTTCCTCCGGATGGCGAAGTATTCCTGGAAAGAGCTGATGGGTGCCCCCCACAGCCTGATCCGCCATCCCGACATGCCGCGCGCCGTCTTCAAGCTGCTTTGGGACACGCTTCAGGCCAAGCAGGAGATTTTCGCCTACGTCGTCAATCTGGCGAAGGACGGCAGCCACTACTGGGTGTTCGCCCACGTCACGCCGACCTTCGACGAGCGCGGCAATATCGTCGGCTATCACTCCAACCGTCGCAAGCCGGATCCGAAGCAGGTCGAGCGCATCAAGCCGATCTACAAGACCTTGTGCGAGGAAGAGGCGCGGCATGCCAATGCCAAGGAGGGCATGCATGCGAGCTTCGAGGCGATGGTCGGACTTTTGAAGCAGCAGGGTGTCGGTTACGATGAATTTGTGCTCTCTCTCTAAGGCGCAAGGCGCGACCACGCTCGCGTGTGGCCTTGTCGTCGTTGCGTTCGCCCTCTCGCTTCTCGACGTGAGCGGAATCCCCGCTGCGGCAATGCTCGGCGCGACCGTCGTGCTGCTCGGCTTTGCTGCCTGGAACCAGCAGCGCACCACCGCCGCTATCGATGAGGTAGCTGAGGTATGCCGCAAGGCGGCGCACGGCGATCTCGTTGCGCGCATCCTGAGCGAGCGGCAGGCCGGACGCATCGGCACGCTGCAGAAATCGGTCAACGACATGCTCGACATCGCCGATGCCTTCGTCCGCGAAGCCTCGGCGTCGATGGACTACGCCAGCCGCGGCAAGTATTTTCGCAAGATTCTCGCGCGCGGCCTGCCCGGCTCGTTCCGCCGTTCGGCCCTCGTCATCAATTCCGGCACCGACAGCCTCGGCCACCGGGTGGTGGAGATCGCCGATCTCGCCAAGCAGTTCGGCACACATCTCGATCAGGTTGCCGGTTCGCTGATGGGCGCGGCGACCGATCTCGAATCCGATGCCGGCCAGATGGCGGCCGCCGCCGAGAAGACCAGCCGCCAGACGTCGGGCGTGCTCAGCGCCTCCGATCAGGCCTCGCGCAACGTCGCGTCTGTCGCCAGCGCGGCGGAGCAACTCGCATCCTCGATTGCCGAGATCGGCCGCCAGGTGACGGGCTCGACCGCGAGCACCGGCCGCGCCGTGAACGAAGCCAACCGCGCCGGCAGCGAGATCCGCACGCTTGCGGACGCGGCATTGCGGATCGGCGACGTCGTCAAGCTGATCAGCGAGATCGCCTCGCAGACCAACCTTCTGGCGCTCAACGCCACCATCGAGGCTGCGCGCGCGGGTGAGGCGGGCCGCGGCTTCGCCGTCGTCGCCTCCGAGGTCAAGAGCCTCGCCAACCAGACCGCCAAGGCGACCGAGGAAATCAGCGCCAAGGTCGGCGAGATGCAGCAGTCGACCACCAATTCGGTCGCGGCCGTCGAGGCGATCGCGCAGACCATCGCAGAGATTGACGGCGTCACCGCTTCGATTGCAGCGTCGATCGAGCAGCAAGGCTCCGCTACGCGTGAGATCGCACGCAACGTCCATGAGGCCTCGGCCGGAACCTCGCGGATGTCCTCCAACGTCACGGGGATCAGCGAAGCCGCCGCCGACACCGGCCGTGTCGCTGCCCGCGTCAACAGCGCCTCCGAGCGCGTCCATAACGAGGTCGAGACGCTCCGCCGCGAGGTCGCGCAGTTTTTGCAGCGGCTGACCTCGGCGGCGTGAGGTTTGCTCAAGAGCATGCTGTAACCCTCTCCCCTTGTGGGAGAGGGTGGCTTCGCTGAAAGCGAAGCCGGGTGAGGGGTCTCTACCCTCACGAGCGGACTCGCGAGTGGAGAGAACCCCTCATCCGGCGCTTCGCGCCACTTTCTCCCATATGGGGAGAAGGAAGAAAGCATCCCCTCAGCACCTTGCCTAGGCACCCTCTGCCCGTTGTTAGTGCTTGATCGCACTGACGTCAGGTGTTCTGCTCAAAAAAGCTGCTGGAGCACCGTACCCCGTGTCGATCTACGTCGCATTACACCACGTCACGCATTACAAATACGACCGCCCGATCGATCTCGGACCGCAGACCATCCGCCTGCGGCCGGCACCGCATACGCGAACGCCGATCCTGAGTTACTCGCTCAAGGTCACGCCATCGAATCACTTCGTGAACTGGCAGCAGGACCCGCAAGGCAACTGGCTCGCCCGCTACGTTTTTCCGGAGAAGACCACCGAGCTGAAGTTCGAGGTCGACTTCACGGCACAGATGACCACGGTCAATCCGTTCGACTTCTTCGTCGAGCCCTACGCCGACAGCTTTCCGTTCGAATACCCCCGGGATCTCAAGACCGAGCTGGCGCCCTATCTCGAGACCATCAAGCCCGACGCCGCCTTCGCAAAATATCTGGCCTCGATTCCACGCGAAGCGCCGAATACCGTCAACTTCCTGGTCGAGCTCAATCGCGAGCTGCAGAAGAAGATCAGCTACATCATCCGCATGGAGCCCGGCGTCCAGACGCCGGAGGAGACGCTGACCTCCTGCGCCGGCTCGTGCCGCGATTCCGCCTGGCTGTTGATCCAGACCTTCCGTCATCTCGGTCTCGCCGCCCGCTTCGTCTCGGGCTATCTGATCCAGATCCGCCCCGACATCGATCCGATCGAGGGACCGCCTGAGGTCGAGAACGATTTCACCGATCTGCACGCCTGGGCGGAAGTCTACCTGCCGGGCGCCGGCTGGATCGGGTTCGACGCGACATCAGGCATGCTGGCGGGCGAGGGGCACATCCCCGTTGCCGCTACGCCGCATTATCGCTCGGCCGCGCCGATCTCGGGCGGCGCCGGCTTTGCCGAGGTCGAGTTCGCCTTCGACATGAGCGTCAAGCGCATCCGAGAGGCGCCGCGCATCACAAAACCGTTCTCCGATGACTCCTGGACACGGCTGAACGATCTCGGCGAGCAGGTCGACGGCGATCTCGCTGCGCAGGATGTGCGCCTCACCATGGGCGGCGAGCCGACGTTCGTGTCCGTCGATGATCTCGAAGCGCCGGAGTGGAATACGGAAGCCGTCGGCCCCACCAAGCGGGCGCTCGGCGACGATCTGATCCGCCGCCTGCGCACGCGCTTCGCACCGGGCGGCCTTTTGCATTACGGCCAGGGCAAATGGTATCCGGGCGAGAGCCTGCCGCGCTGGGCGTTTGGTTTGTACTGGCGCAAGGACGGCGTGCCGATCTGGAAGAACGCGGATCTCATCGCAAAGGTCGAGAGTCCGAAACGTGCTCAGACCGAGGACGCCGAGGATTTCATGGAGGGCACGGCGGTGCGGCTCGGGCTCGATCCCGGCTACATCATTCCGGCCTATGAGGATACGGTCTACTGGCTGCAGAAGGAAGCCGAGCTTCCGATCAACGTCGATCCCTCCAATTCGCAATTGTCCGATCCCGAGGCGCGCGCGCGCATGGCGCGGGTGTTCAATCAGGGCCTGCGCGCGCCGCGCGGATTCGTGCTGCCGGTGCAGCGTTGGAATGCGCCGCCGCGCTGGCGCAGCGAGCGCTGGCAGCTTCGCCGCGGTCATCTGTTCCTGTCGCCGGGCGATTCACCGCTCGGCCTGCGCCTGCCGATCGGATCGCTCGGGTACGTCCCACCTAATCAATACCCTTACATCGTCGAACAGGACCCGATGGAGGCGCGTGACAAGCTGCCGGTGTTCACGCTCCCCGAGCGGCCGAAAGCGCCGCCGCGGGTCGCGCCCGAGCAGCTGAACACCTCCATTCCGGTCCGGACCGCGATGTCGGTGGAGGTGCGCGACGGCGTGATCTGTGCCTTCATGCCGCCGGTCGAGCGCATCGAGGACTATCTCGAGCTGATCGCAGCGATCGAGGCGACGGCCGAGGAGATGCAGCTTGCCGTCCATGTCGAAGGCTACGCGCCGCCGTTCGATCCGCGCATCGAGGTCATCAAGGTCACGCCCGATCCTGGCGTGATCGAGGTCAACATCCAGCCAGCGCAGAGCTGGCGCAATGCGGTCGAGATCACCACCGGCCTCTATGAGGACGCCGGCAAGGTGCGACTCGGCGCCAACCGCTTCCTCCTCGACGGCCGCCACACCGGCACCGGCGGCGGCAATCACGTCGTGATCGGCGGCTCGAACCCGCAGGATTCGCCGTTCCTGCGCCGGCCCGATCTGCTCAAGAGCCTGGTGCTGTACTGGCAGCGGCATCCCTCGCTGTCCTACTTCTTCTCCGGCCTCTTCATCGGTCCGACCAGCCAGGCGCCGCGCATCGACGAAGCCCGACACGACAGCATCTACGAACTCGAGATCGCGCTCTCGCATGTGCCGCCGCCGGGTTACCAGACGCCGCTATGGCTGGTGGATCGCCTGTTCCGACATCTGCTCGTCGACATCACGGGCAACACCCATCGCGCCGAAATCTGCATCGACAAGCTCTATTCGCCAGATGGTCCCACCGGCCGCCTCGGTCTCGTCGAGTTCCGTGCGCTTGAAATGCCGCCGGATCCACGCATGTCGCTGGCACAGCAGCTCCTGATCCGCGCGCTGATCGCAAAGTTCTGGCGTGAGCCGCAACACGGCAAGTTCGTGCGTTGGGGCACCGCGCTGCATGATCGCTTCATGTTGCCGCATTTCATCTGGGAAGATTTCCAGGACGTGCTCTCGGAGCTGAAGAACTCCGGCTATCCGTTCGAACCCGAATGGTACCTGGCCCAGCTCGAATTCCGCTTCCCAGCCTTCGGCCGTGTCCACCATGGCGGCGTGACGCTGGAATTGCGGCAGGCGCTGGAGCCCTGGCATGTCCTCGGCGAAGAAGGCTCGGCCGGCGGCACCGTGCGCTATGTCGATAGCTCGGTCGAGCGGCTCCAGGTCAAGGCGGACGGTTTTGTCGAGGGCCGCCACGTCATCAGCTGCAACGGCCGCCGCCTGCCGATGATTTCGACCGGCCGCTCGGGCGAGGCCGTGGCCGGCGTCCGCTTCAAGGCCTGGCAGCCGGCCTCCGGCCTGCACTCGACCATCCCGGTCCACGCGCCGCTGACCTTTGACCTGATCGACACCTGGAACGGCCGCTCGCTCGGCGGCTGCGTCTACCATGTCGCCCATCCCGGCGGCCGCAACTACGATACCAAGCCGGTCAACACCTACGAGGCCGAGGCGCGGCGGCTGGCACGCTTCCAGGACCACGGCCATACGCCGGGGCCGATGCGGCCGCCGCCCGAGGAACGCACAAGTGAATTTCCGCTGACCCTCGACTTGCGGACCCCGCTCCTGCAATGAGTATGATGGTGGGGCAGGGAGAGGCGCATGGGCGAGGGCGCAGCCGAAGAGGACAGGGCGGGGCAAGCGCAAGGCCAGCGTGAAGGCCAGCGCCGGTTCGCGCAATGGGTCCGCGACTATCGCCGCCTGCCTGGTATCCCCGACGAGTTCCTCGGGCCCGACGGCGCTCCGCGCGCGGTCTGGAGCCGCTTCTTCGATGCTTTCGGCGCGCTCGCGCCCGACGAGGTCGAGCGCCGCTTCGGCATGGCCGACCGCCATCTCCGTGAGGCCGGCGTCACCTACCGCGCGCCGGGCGACAGCGCCGACCGGCCCTGGTCGCTCAGTCACCTGCCGCTCCTGATCGACGAGGCCGACTGGACGCAACTTTGCGCCGGCATCACCCAGCGTGCCGAGCTCCTGGAGCTTGTGCTGCGCGATATCTACGGCGAGGGGCGGCTGGTCGCGGAAGGCGCGCTGCCGG
Source organism: Bradyrhizobium sp. Ghvi (assembly GCF_900115265.1). Lineage (GTDB taxonomy): Bacteria > Pseudomonadota > Alphaproteobacteria > Rhizobiales > Xanthobacteraceae > Bradyrhizobium. The sequence continues at coordinate 529,708 of NZ_FOVU01000005.1, forward strand.
CCGGCGCGATTGCCGGCAGCCCGGAATATCTTCGGCCCGTGTGCGGCGTGCCGCCGCCGGGCGGGCGTTATCTCTCGCTCTATGCTGCCGATGTCGGCCGCGGGCCCGACGGCCGCTGGTGGGTGCTCGGCGACCGCACCCAGGCGCCTTCCGGCGCGGGCTACGCGCTGGAGAATCGCCTCGTGCTCTCGCGCGCCTTTTCCGATCTCTACAAGTCGATGAACGTGCCGCGCGTTGCGCCGTTCTTCGAGGCGTTTCGCGACTCGCTTCGCGCACGCGCCGATCGCGACGAGCCGCGCATCGGCGTGCTCACGCCCGGCAGTTTCAGCGAGACCTATTTCGAGCATGCGACGCTGGCGCGCTATCTCGGCTTCCTCCTGGTCGAGGGCGACGATCTCGCCGTCAGCGACAACCGGATCCACATCCGCACCGTTGCCGGGCTGAAGCGGCTCGACGTGCTGCTGCGCCGCGTCGATTCCAATTCGCTCGATCCGCTCGAGCTCGATGCGTCCTCGCATCTCGGCGTGCCCGGCCTGATCGACGTGCTGCGCAAGGACGGTGTCGTCGTCGCCAACATGCCGGGCTCGGGCGTTTTGGAGGCGCGGGCGCTGCTCGGCTTCCTGCCGGCGCTCAGCCGCCGCCTGCTCGGCGAAGAGCTGAAGATGCCGCACATCGCGACCTGGTGGTGCGGCCAGAAATCTGCGCGCGATGAGGTATTATCGCGGCTCGGCGAGGTCGCGATCGAAGGTGCCTATCAGCGCGGCGTGCCGGGCTTCGAGAGTACGGGGCCGGTGCTCGCGAGCGAACTCGATGCGGCCGGGCGTCAGCACCTGGTCGATGCCATCGGCGCGCGCGGCATGGATTATGTCGGCCAGGAGGTGGTGCGGCTTTCAACCATGCCGGTGTGGGAGCAAGGCCAGCTCAAGCCGCGCCCCTTCGTGCTGCGCGTGTTCGCAGCCGCGACGCCGGACGGCTGGGCCATCATGCCCGGCGGTTTCTGCCGGATCGCGGAGCAGCCGGACGCGCGCGCCGTGTCGATGGGCGACGGGGCCCGTGCGGCCGACGTCTGGGTGGTCTCGGACAAGAAGGTCTCGACCGCGTCGCTGCTGCCGGCGACCGACAAGGTGCGGATCCGCCGCATCGCTGGCGTGTTGCCGAGCCGCGCCGCCGACAATCTGTTCTGGCTCGGCCGCTATCTCGAACGCGCCGAGGCGACGCTGCGCCTCGTGCGCGCTCTGGGCTCGCCGAGCGGACCCAACAAGGGCACCGCCGCCTCGCTGCAAGCGGCCGAACGGATCCAGCGCCTGCTGGTAACCTGGGGCGCAATTTCGCAGACCTCGCGCGCGACGCCGGCGCGCATCGTTGCCGAAGCGTTGCAGAGCGAGGCGCGTTTCGGCTCGGCGCTGTCGCTGGTGCGCTCGGCCTTGCGCACCGCGACCTCCTTGCGCGAGCGGCTGTCGCCCGATGCCTGGCAGGTCATCACCGAGATGGCCGAGCGCCTGTCTTATCAGGTCGAGGACGACGACAGCGTGCTGAGCGCGGCCGAGCTGACCCTGCAGGAGCTTGCGAGCTTTGCGGGCCTTGCGCAGGAGAACATGAACCGCGCCGCCGGCTGGCGCTTCCTCGATATCGGCCGCCGTACCGAGCGCGCCATCAACACCACGCGTTTTGCCCGTCAATTTGCATATGACGAGGCCGGCGACGAGGATCTCGATATCCTGCTGACGCTGGTGGATTCCCAGATCACTTATCGCTCGCGCTATCTACTGGCACCGATCCTGGCGCCGGTGCGGGATCTCGCGGTGCTCGATCCCTACAATCCGCGTTCGGTCGCGTTCCAGGTCGCGACCTTGAACGAGCACATCGCGGCACTCCCGAGCCTGAAGGAGCACGGGCTGATCGAAAAGCCGCAGCGCCTCGCCGTGGCGGTGCAGGCGATGCTGGCGACCGCCGAAGCCGAGAAGCTCGAGGTCAAGACGCTGTTTGCGCTGGAGCAGGATTTGCTCAGCCTCGCCGAAGTGATCGGGCTGCACTACTTCCCGCACGGCCCCAACGCCAGCCGGCCGGAAAAGCTGACGGGGCTGGCGTGATCTACGACATCAGGCACGTCACGACTTACGAATATGAGAGCCCGGTCAGCTTCGCTCGCTGTACGCTGCGACTCGAGCCGAAGGACGGCAATGGTCAGGAGCTGATCTCGCACAGGGTCGAGATCCGTCCCCGCCCGTCCGAGCGCCACGTTCGCCGCGATTTCTTCGGCACGTTGACCGAGAGTGTGGTGATCGACGCCGCGCATCGCAATTTGCGCATCGACTCGCGCTCGCGCGTCTCCGTCGATCGGAAGCCGCCGGCGCGCGATGTCGCCAGCCCGTCCTGGGAGAGCATCCGCGACATCGCGTTTGAAGCGACAAGCCTCGGGCCGTCCTCGCCGGTCGGCTATGTCTTCGCGAGTCCGCTGGTGCCGGTGCTGCGTCCCGTCAGCGCCTACGCGGCTTCGAGCTTTGCGCCCGGTGCGGGCATCCTCGCCGGTGCGGTCGATCTCATGCATCGCATCCGCACCGAATTTCGCTACGACGCCAAGGCCACGGTGATCTCGACGCCGCTGAACGAGGTCTTCGACAAGCGTCACGGCGTCTGTCAGGATTTTGCCCATGTCATGATCGCGGGGCTGCGCGGGCTTGGCCTGCCGGCGGCCTATGTCAGCGGTTACTTGCGCACCATTCCGCCGCCGGGCCAGCCGCGCTTGCAGGGCGCGGACGCGACCCATGCCTGGGTATCACTGTGGTGCGGGGCGGAGCTCGGCTGGATCGATTTCGATCCGACCAACGACCTGCTGGTCGCCAACGACCACATCGTGCTGGCGGTCGGCCGCGACTTCTCAGATGTCTCGCCGATCGACGGCGTCATCGTCGGCTCGCCGAAGCAGAAGCTCGGCGTCGCCGTGGACGTGCTGCTGGTGGAGTGACGGTGGAGGTCGTTGCGAGTCATTCGCGATCGCCATCCGCGAGGGAATTGACGCGCCTGTCCGCAATGCGGTGCAGAGGTCCTGGTCCGAGAGCGAGGAACGTATGGCTCACGCCCCCGTCATCGATCCTTTGCGGTCGGCCATTGGCCGGGCCGCGGCCCAGCCCAAAAATGTACCGAACCGTGGCCAACCGTGATCCTGCCGGGGGACCGCACGGCAGCATATTTACGTATTTTTACTCCCGAGTTTGGCCAGTCGCTCCAGATTGGGCTATGCTGAGCCTGCGTCGAGGGCGAGTATTGAGACGTCGGGAGTTGGCGTGGGACACCACCGACAGACGGGGCTGCATCCATGATCACGTTACCGAGACTAGCGGCCGAATCCCTGGAGAAGTTACTGGGAACGTTCATGCGCCGCCGGTACGATGAAACGTCCGCAAGTATCGTCGAGAGCGCGACCCGCACCGCAATGGAATGTATCGGCAATAGCGATGCGCTCTACCACAATATCGAGCATACGATGCTGGTGACGCTGGCCGGCCATTCCATCCTCTGTGGCCGAAGTCTTCATGCGCATCTGTCGGCTGCGGACTACGTCCATGTCCTGATCGCCTGCCTCGCCCATGATATCGGCTATGTCCGTGGTCTGTTCGAGGAGGATGACGCCGACGGATTCGTGATCGATGCGGCCGACACCAAGATCTCGCTGCCGCGCGGCGCGTCGGATGCGAGCCTGATGATGTATCACGTCGACCGATCGAAACTCTATGTGACACGGCGGCTGCGGCATATTCCTGGGCTCGATCCGGAACGCATTTCCCGTGCCATCGAGGGGACACGCTTTCCTGCCCGAGAAGGCCAGGATTATGACGAGGACGCCTCGATCCTGCGCGCCGCCGATTTCATCGGACAGCTCGGCGATCCCAACTATCTGCGCAAGGCCAATGCGCTCTATTACGAGTTCGAGGAGGTCGGCATCAACCGACAACTCGGCTACGATTCGCCTGCCGACATCGTCAACCGCTATCCACAATTCTACTGGAACAGCGTCGCACCGCACATCCAGACCGAGATCGGCTATCTCAACAAGACCGAGATCGGCCGGCAGTGGATCGCCAACCTCTACAGCAACGTCTTCCGCGCCGAGCGCGATATCTCGCTGTCAGGGCCGCAGAAGTAGCTCCATGGCCCCGCAAGCAGTGAAGCGGAATACGGGAGGCCTCCTTCCGCGAATCCCGGATTACGCTGCGCGCCACCCGGCTACGGCCTCCCAACGTCGTGAGTCATCATGCAACAAAAAACAGTGGCCACCGATGTCCTCGACATTGCCTATCGCGAATATGGCGAGCCGGATGGTTGGCCCTGCATCATAGGCCACGGCTTTCCCTACGACGTGAACGCCTATGCCGAGGCCGCGCCTCTCATCGCGCAAGGCGGTGCGCGGGTGCTGGTGCCATGGCTGCGCGGCTACGGGCCGACGCGCTTTCGCTCCCCGGCGACGCTGCGCTCCGGCGAGCAGGCGGCGCTCGGCGCCGATCTCCTGGCCTTCATGGATGCGCTCGGCATCGCGCGCGCCGTCGTCGGCGGTTATGATTGGGGCGGCCGTGCGGCCTGCGTGGTCTCGGTGCTGTATCCCGAGCGCGTGGTCGGACTCGTGTCCGGCAATTCCTACAACATCCAGAACATCGCGCGCGCAATGGAGCCCGCCTCGCCGCCGCAGGAGGCGGCGCTCTGGTATCAATATCTCTTCCACAACGAGCGCGGCCGCCGTGCGCTGGAGCGCAACCGCCGCGGCTTTGCCCGTCAGCTCTGGACGATGTGGTCGCCGAAATGGACTTTCGACGATGCGACATTCGAAAGGAGCGCGTCCTCGTTCGACAACCCCGATTTCGTCGACGTCGTGATCCATTCCTACCGCCATCGCTTCGCGCTGGTCGAAGGCGATCCCGCCTACGCCGCGATCGAGGCCAGGCTCGCTGCGCAGCCGCCGGTCCGCGTCCCGACGATCGCGATCGACGGCGACAGCGACGGTGTCATTCCCGACACGGCTCATCACGCGAGCAAGTTCGAAGGCTTGTTCGAGCGGCGCGTCTTCGCCGATGCCGGTCATAATCTGCCGCAGGAGCGACCGGCGGAATGGGCGCGGGCGGTGCTCGACGTGCAAAAAGCGGCTGAATCCAGCGCCTCACCATGAGGATCTAAGGCCGGCCTCCGATTTTTCCTGATCTCGGGAACCTTTTTCAGTCGCAGCCGTCCAAGCTGTGGGGCCGCTTCCGTGTGCGGCCCGTTGCAGGGGAGGTTTTCGATGAAGTCACAAGCGCGCAGGCTGGAACGTGTCGCAGTCGCGCAGGCGCCGAGCGAGCGGCCTGAGAGGGCCGAGGTCGAGCAGGCGGTCCGGACCATGATCCGCTGGGCCGGCGACGATCCCGCGCGCGACGGCTTACGGGACACGCCCGATCGCGTCGCGCGTGCTTTTGAAGAATATTTCTCCGGCTATGCGCAGGATCCGACCGAAATCCTGCAAAAGACCTTTGAGGAGATCGAAGGCTACGACGAGATGATCGTCCTGCGGGGCGTTCGCTTCGAAAGCCATTGCGAGCATCATATGGCCCCGATCGTGGGACGCGCCTGGGTCGCCTATATCCCGCAGGGACGCGTCGTCGGCATCTCCAAGCTCGCCCGTGTCGTCGACATCTACGCCAAGCGCCTTCAGATCCAGGAGAAGATGACCGCTCAGATCGCCAACACCATCAACGATGTGCTCAAACCCGAAGGCGTCGGCGTCATCATCAAGGCGACGCATCACTGCATGACGACGCGCGGCGCCCACAAGCCGGGGACCGATCTCGTCACCAGTCGCATGCTCGGCGTATTCCGCGACAATGCGCTGACGCGCCAGGAATTGTTGGGGCTGGCCAACTCGGACGATTGATCCGCGCCAGCGAAGGAGACGCTACCATGACCGAGGACAAGAAGCCAAGCGGGCCGGACTTGACCAAAGGTGTTGTGCTCGCGGATTTCAAGGACGGGAAGTTGCTCGGTCACGTCGGCGAGGAGGACGTTCTGCTGGTGCAGGCCGGCAGCGAGGTCTTTGCCATCGAGCCGCTTTGCAGCCATTATCACGGTCCGCTCGCCGAGGGTCTCGTGGTCGGCGACACCATCCGTTGCCCCTGGCACCACGCCTGTTTCGCCTTGCGGTCAGGCGAGGCGACGCGTCCGCCGGCGCTCAATGCGCTCGCTGTGTGGGACGTCACGCGTGATCGCGACAGCATCATCGTTGCGCGTAAGCGCGAGGCCGCCAAGCCTTCAACGGCGCACCGCAGCGCTCCGTCGCCGGACAAATTCGTCATCATCGGCGGCGGTGCGGCCGGTTTCGCGGCGGCCGAGACACTTCGTCGCGAGGGCTTTGCCGGTGCGATCACCATGCTCAGCAGCGACGGCGCGATGCCGGTCGACCGGCCAAATCTCTCCAAGGACTATCTCGCCGGCAATGCGCCGGAGGACTGGCTGCCGTTGCGGGGCGAGGACTATTATCAGGACGCCGGCATCGATCTCCGGCTCAACACGAACGTCTCGGCGATCGATCCCAAGACGCGCAGTGTCACGTTGGGCAATGGCGACAAGCTGCCGTTCGACCGGCTGCTGCTCGCCACCGGCGCAGAGCCCGTAAAGCTCCAGATATCAGGCGCCGACCAGCCGCATGTCCACACCTTGCGTTCGGTCGCCGACAGCCGCGCCATCATCAAGGCCGCCGGCAGCGCGAGGCGCGCGCTGGTGATCGGTGCGAGCTTCATTGGCCTCGAGGTTGCGGCGTCGCTGCGGGCGCGCGAGCTCGAGGTGCATGTGGTCGCACCGGAAGAGCGGCCGATGCAGAAGCTGCTCGGGCCCGACATGGGCGATTTCGTTCGCGCGCTGCACGAAGAGAACGGCGTCATCTTTCATCTGAAGGACACCGTCGAGAAGCTCGACGGCACGCGCGCGACGCTGAAGAGCGGAAGCGTGATCGAGGCCGATCTCGTCGTTGTCGGCATCGGCGTCAAGCCGCGCCTCGCGCTGGCCGAGCAGGCCGGGCTTGCAGCCGATCGCGGCGTCAGCGTTAGCGAATATCTGGAGACCAGCATTGCCGGCATTTTCGCGGCCGGCGACATCGCGCGTTGGCCCGACCCGCATTCGCGCCAAACCATCCGCGTCGAGCACTGGGTGGTCGCCGAACGACAGGGTCAGACCGCGGCGCGCAACATGCTCGGCAAACGCGAGCGCTTCGATGCCGTGCCGTTCTTCTGGAGCCAGCATTACGACGTGCCGATCAATTATGTTGGCCACGCCGAGAGCTTCGACGACATCGCCATCGACGGCAGCATCAAGGATCGGGATTGCCTGCTGAAATACCGCAAGGACGGCCGGGTCCTGGCGGTCGCCTCGATTTATCGCGATCTCGACAATCTCAAGGCCGAGCTCGAGATGGAGCGGTCGCGCGCTTGATCTGCGTCAATGCGGGCGGCCGCCGGGCTGCTGTGGTTGCTGGGTCCCGGCGCGGATGTGCTCCGGGGCATCACCCGCAGGAGGTGCGTCATGACGTCTGCTTCGGATACCTCTCCCCATCTCGGCCTCGGCTCCGGCATCGCAGCGTTGCATGGCAAATGGGGCTGGATTGTCGCCCTCGGCGTCGTCTACCTCATCGCCGGCTTCGTGGCGCTCGGCAGCGTGGTGATGGCGACGGTCGCGAGCGTGATCGTGGTCGGCGCGATGATGATCGTCGCCGGCGCCGCCGAGATCATCGGCGCCTTCCAGATGAAGAGCTGGGGCAAGTTCACGATCTGGGTACTGCTCGGCGCGCTCTATGTCATCGCCGGCATTCTCACCTTCGACAACCCGCTGTTCGCGGCAGTTTTGCTGACGCTGTTCCTCGGCGTGTCGCTGATCGCCTCCGGCGCCGTCAGGCTGTTTCTCGCTTTCAGCATGAAGCGCGAGAGCCCGTGGGTGTGGGTGGCGTTGTCGGGCGCCATCACGCTGCTGCTCGGTCTATTGATCGTCGCGCGCTGGCCGATCAACAGCGTCTACATCCTCGGCCTCTTCCTCGGCATCGACCTTATCATGGCGGGCGCGGGCTGGATCAGTCTCGGCCTCGCCTTAAAGCGGCGCGGCTAGCAGGAGCGCCCAGCCGAGATCTGTTGACCCGGTTCCGACCTCGCCGCGACATTTTGTCGGCGCCAGATTCCGTCATCATCCGTACAAGATTCGCGGCTAGGCTCCGGTTCGACGATTGGTTCGCCGGATGTACGCGGGCTGGATCGCAAGCCTCGGCCCGCGTGCCGGGGCTTTTCGTTTCCCGCCGCGCTTCGCGGACGGCGGCTACGTCGTCATCCCGCTTTCGCGATGCGGCTGTCCGCCTGCAGGTTCTGGAAGAATTTTTCCACCTCGCGCGACAGCGTCTCCGCGGTCGCGGTCACGCTGCTCGCGGCGGTCAGCACGGAGGCTGCGGCCGCGTCGGTTTCGCCGATGGCATCGCGTAGCGAGGTGATGTTCGCCACCAGCGTCTCGTTGCCCTGGGCTGCCGATTGCGCATTGGAGGAGATCTCGCGCGTGGCGGCGTCCTGCTGCCCGACCGCGCCGGCAATGGCCGTGGTGACCTCGTTGATCTCGCGTACCGCGCCGCCGATCTCGCGCACGGCATCGACTGCGTTGCGGGTCGAGGACTGGATCATCGCGACGTTCTCGCTGATGTCGGCGGTCGCCTTCGCGGTCTGCCCTGCGAGCGCCTTCACCTCGTGCGCGACCACGGCAAAGCCGCGGCCGGCGTCGCCTGCGCGGGCGGCCTCGATGGTGGCGTTGAGCGCGAGCAGATTGGTCTGCTCGGCGATTGCCTGGATGAGGGTCAGCACGCCGTCGATGCGCTGCGTGGCGGCGGCGAGGCTCTCGATCTCGGCGATGGATTTCTCGGTGCGCTGACCGGTCTGCTCGACCGCGCCCGCGCTCTGCCGCACCTGGCGTCCGATCTCCTCCACCGATGCCGACAGCTCCTCGGCCGCACCCGCCACCGCGGTGACGTTGTGCGAGGCCTGCTTCGTGGCGTTGGCCGCCGTGCCGGCGCGGTTGCTGGCATCCGCCGTGACGCGCGTGATAGTCTGGGCGGTCTCGCGCATGACGCCGGCGTTGTCGCTGAGGCCGCGCATGATCGCGCCGATGGCTTCGCGGAAGGCCTCGACGGATTGCTCGATGTGGCGCGCGCGCTGTTCGCGTGCCGCCGAATCCTGCGAGACCTGCGAGGCGAGTTTACGGTTGCGGCCCATCGCGTCCTGGAAGATCTGGATGGCGCGGGCGAGCGCGCCGATTTCGTCGGCGCGTTCGATGTGCGGCACCGTGACGTTCTCGGCGCCGTCGGCGACCTGCTTGATAGTCGCCGTGATGGCGGCGAGCGGCCGGGCGATCGAACGGGCAATGATGACGATGCCGATCACGACCAAGGCCAACGCGACGCCAGCGAGGCAGGTCAGTACGAAGGACAGCGTGCGGTTGGTCTCGGTCTCGCGCGCGATCTGCTTGGCGCGCTCGGCATAGACCTTGGACAACGCCTCGAGATCCTTGTTCAACGCCGAGCGCACGGCGCGGTTGGCGTCGTTGTCACCCCATTCGCGCCCGACGGCTGCATTGATCTCGACGCCTCGCCGCACCAGCTCCTTGCGGAACTCGACGAACTGCTCGATGCGCTTCTTGAAGGTCGCAAACTGTTCAGCGTCGTCGGCCTTGACGATGGTCTCCCAGCCTTTCACGACATCGAGAATCTGGGCGTTGAACTTGAGCAGTCCGTCGCCGAACTTCTTCACGACTTTCGGCTCCGTCGACATGTAGACGCCGCGCGATTCCATCACCACCGCGTAGACCAGCGAGTTGACGCGCTCGACGTTCAGCGCGGCCGCATTCGCGGTCTCGATGGCGCTGGTCAGTTCGGCGGCGCGGCGGCTGTTGTAGTCGGACAGCATCGCGATCGCGGCGGTGAGCACGGCGAACAGCGCGAAGATTGCGTAGAGCTTGCTCGCCAGCGTGAAACGGCCTGCCAGGCTGGCAGCATTCGCAGATCGATCGATTTGCATGGTGTTCGGGGCCCGATTGGCCAGGAGCGGCCGGTGCGCGTGGTCGTATTAAGTTTAGGGAAAACTATGCAGAATGAAGATGGACGCGGCGTTAACGCGGGGTCCCTGGACGCCGGCTACGCCCACGGAAATGCCCGCTATTTCAGTTAGTTGTCCCAGCCTTGTGAGTTTCCGGCAGGTCATCCTCGTCCGGATTGCACGGTGCGCTCCAAACATCGGCGTGCACGGAGGCCGGCAAGCGCGTATTCCCTGACGCCTGCATCGCCTTCAAGATCGATCTGAACTCGGCCACTGGCCGACGAACCCCGGAGGGGCCTTTGGTCTACCGCCACACCATCGACGCCGCGACCTACACCTTCCCGGACCTGCGCGACCTCCTCGCCAAGGCGACCCCACCGCGCTCCGGCGACCGGCTGGCCGGCATTGCCGCAGGCAGCGCCGAGCAGATGATCGCCGCGCGGATGGCCCTTGCGGACGTCCCCCTCGGCCAATTCCTCAATGAGGTCGTCATCCCCTACGAGACCGATGAGGTCACCCGGCTCGTCATCGACAGCCACGACGCCAAGGCCTTTGCGCAGGTCTCCTCGCTGACGGTGGGGGCTTTCCGCGACTGGCTGCTGTCGGACGCGGCCACACCGGAGGTCTTGCGCAAGCTGGCGCCCGGAATCACGCCCGAGATGGCGGCCGCGGTCTCAAAACTGATGCGGAACCAGGATCTGATTCTGGCGGCGCGGAAGTGCGAGGTCGTCACCGCCTTCCGCAACACCATCGGCCTGAAGGGCCGGATGAGCACGCGGCTCCAGCCCAACCACCCGTTCGACGATGTCAGGGGCATCACCGCCTCGATTCTCGATGGCCTGCTGCTCGGGGCCGGCGATGCCTGCATCGGCATCAATCCGGCGAGCGACGATCCCGCCGTCATCGCGCAATTGCTGCGGCTGCTCGATGAGATCATCGCGCGGCTGAAGATCCCGACTCAGGGCTGCGTGCTGACCCACGTCACCACGACGCTGGCTCTGATCGAGCAGGGCATCCCGGTCGACCTCGTCTTCCAGTCGGTCGCCGGCACCGAGGCCGCGAACCGGAGCTTTGGTATCGACCTCGCGCTGCTGAGAGAGGCGCAGGCCGCCGGTCTGTCGCAGAAGCGCGGCGCGGTCGGCGCAAACGTGATGTATTTCGAGACCGGGCAGGGGTCGGCACTGTCGGCCAATGCCCATCATCGTGTCGACCAGCAGACTTGCGAGGCGCGCGCCTATGCGGTGGCCCGCGCCTTTGCGCCATTGCTGGTCAACAGCGTGGTCGGCTTCATCGGTCCCGAATATCTCTACGATGGCAAGGAGATCATCCGGGCGGGGCTGGAAGATCATTTCTGCGGCAAGCTGCTCGGCCTGCCGCTTGGGATCGATATCTGCTACACCAACCATGCCGAGGCGGATCAGGACGACATGGACAATCTGCTGACGCTGCTCGCCGCTGCCGGCGTCACCTTCATCATGGGGGTGCCCGGCGCCGACGACGTCATGCTGAACTACCAGTCCACCTCGTTCCACGACGCGCTCTATGTCCGCGACGTCTTCGCCCTGCGCCGCGCGCCGGAATTCGATGACTGGCTGACACGGTCAGGCATTGTCGGCGCCGATTTCCGTCTGGCCGGCGATGCAGGCCTGCTGCCCGATTTTGCTGCGCGGCTGATTGCGTGACGTTGCGGGAGCCGGCGGAGCGAAGGAAACCATCCGTCCCTCCACGAATTATGCTCACGCCACAATATTGAGAAATTCCGGCGACAGCATTACGCTGTGTGTCTGGCTGGCAATTTCCGCAACCAGGTCGAGTGTGGCGGGGGAGCTTGAATGCGAGCTGAAAGCAACGGTACGTCCCGGCGGATTCTCTGCGTTTTTCCGCGTTACACGTCCTCGTTTGGCACCTTCGAGCATGCCTATCCGCTGACCGATGGCGTTCGCGCCTTCATGCCGCCGCAGGGACTCCTGCTGATCTCCGCCTACCTGCCCAGGGAGTGGCAGGTGAAGTTCGTCGACGAGAATCTTCGCCGCACGACCAAGGAAGAGTTCGAATGGGCAGAAGCCGTCTTCGTCAGCGGCATGCACATCCAACGCCAGCAGATGAACGACATCTGCCGCCGCGCCCATGAATTCGATTTGCCGGTTGCGCTCGGCGGCCCCTCGGTCAGCGCCTGTCCCGACTATTATCCCTCGTTCGACTATCTCCATGTCGGCGAGCTCGGCGATGCGACCAACCAGCTGATCGAGATTCTGTCGCGCGATACCTCGCGGCCCGAGAGCCAGGTGGTGCTCGCCACCAAGGACCGTGTGCCGATGACGGAGTTTCCGATTCCGGCCTATGAGCTCGCCGACGTGAAGCGTTATTTCCTCGGCAGCATCCAGTATTCCAGCGGCTGTCCCTATCAGTGCGAGTTCTGCGACATTCCCGGCCTCTACGGCCGCAATCCGCGCATCAAGACGCCGGAGCAGATCATCGCCGAGCTCGATCGCCTGCGCGAATGCGGCATGACCGATACGGTCTATTTCGTCGATGACAATTTCATCGGCAACCGCAAGGCGGCGATGGACCTGCTGCCGCATCTGATCGAATGGCAGAAGAAGACCGGCTATGTGACGCGGCTCGCCTGCGAGGCGACGCTCAATATCGCGAAGCGGCCCGAGATCCTCGAGAAGATGCGCGAGGCCTACTTCATCACCATCTTCTGCGGCATCGAGACGCCGGATCCCGACGCGCTGAAGGCCATGCACAAGGACCACAACATGATGGTCCCGATCCTGGAGGGCGTGCGCACCATCAACTCCTACGGCATGGAGGTGGTATCAGGCATCATCATGGGGCTCGACACCGACAAGCCGAACACGTCGGAGGCGCTGCTCGCCTTCGTCGAGGAATCGCGGATCCCGCTGCTGACCATCAACCTGCTTCAGGCATTGCCGAAGACCCCGCTATGGGACCGGCTGGAGCGCGAAGGGCGCTTGATCGATGACGAGGGGCGCGATTCCAACGTCGACTTCCTGTTGCCTTATGACGAGGTCGTCGCGTCCTGGAAGCACGCGATGGGTGTGGCTTACGAACCCGAGAAGGTCTATGCGCGCTTCCAGTACCAGTGCGACAACGTCTATGTGCATCGCCTCAAGATGCCGGTGCCGGACGAGATGAAGACCTGGCCGAACATCCGGCGCGGCCTCGTCATGTTGCGCAACATCTTCTGGAAGGTCGGCGTGCTCGGCGACTACAGGCGCGTATTCTGGAAGTTCGCGCTGGGGCGCATCAGGCGCGGCGATATCGAGGGCCTGATCGGCTGCACCGTCATTGCGCATCATCTCATCACCTTTGCGCGCGCGGCCTCCAGCGGTGAGCAGAACGCGTCGAATTATTCGATCCGGCTGCGCGAAGCCTCCGTTCCCGCCGAATGAACGACGAGCCTGTTCCGGCGCGCCCGGTCATCGACCTCAGATCGCTCACGCCTGCGCGTGTTGCGCTCGGCCGCAGCGGCGCGAGCCTGCCGACAAAGCCTTTGCTCGATTTCACGCTGGCCCATGCCCGTGCCCGCGATGCCGTGCATGCCGATTTCGACGCGCCGCGTCTGGCTGCCGGGGTGAGGGCGCTCGGCCTTGCCGCCACCGAGGTTTCGAGCCAGGCGGCCGATCGCAGCGATTATCTGCGCCGGCCGGATCTCGGACGGCAGCTCGATGCCGGCTCGGCTGCGGCGCTGGCGGATGCCGCCACGGCACCTTGCCAGCTTGCGATCGTCATCGGCGATGGATTGTCGGCCGCCGCGGTCCATGCCCATGCGCTCGCGCTGCTGCAAGGCCTGCTGCGGCGACTGGGCGAAGGCGAGCCCGTCGCGACCGGCCACGTCGCCGTCGCCTCAGGCGCGCGGGTCGCGCTTGGCGACGAGATCGGGGCCATTCTCGGCGCCCGCATGGTCCTGATGCTGATCGGCGAGCGGCCGGGCCTGTCGGCGCCCGACAGCCTGGGGGCCTATCTGACCTACGGGCCCAAGCCTGGCCTGACCGATGCCGAGCGCAACTGCGTGTCCAATATCCACAAGGCTGGGTTGAACTATGACGAGGCCGCCCTCAAGATCGACTGGCTTGTCCGCGAGGGACTGGCGCGGCAGGTCACCGGCGTGGCGCTCAAGGACGAGAGCGCCGACCGCGCGCCGCGTCGAATCGGAACGGCTTGATCCGAATAGGGGGCATTCCGGGCAAAATCGCCGCATCTTGATCGATTTGGAGAGCCTTGGCGCGCTTGCGAGAAGGGCGATTGACCTGCTAAACCGCTGCCGGCGATTTTCCGCGCATTTTCAAAGGGCAAGCCTCCCATTGGTATGGCGTTTTCAAGCCGTTCGCGGAGCGCAATAAGCTCACAGCTAAAGCCGATTGAGGAACTGGACAAGGCATGCTCGAAAAGCACCGCGAGAATGAGGTTCATGTCGACAAGGTCGAGCAGGGGCCTACGTCCTCTATCGCCTTCGGGCTGGAGCGCCTCGGACTGATCGCCATCCGCGCGCCGATCGTCTCCTGCATCATCCTGCTCGCGCTGATCGTCGCCGCCGTGTTCGGCATCGAGCGGATCAAGATCGACGATTCGCTGTCGCAGCTGTTCCGCTCCAACACCCGCGAATTCCACCAGTACGAAGAGGTGACGAAGAAGTTTCCGGCCGAGGAATTCGACGTCCTTGTCGTGGTCGAGGGCAAGACCCTGCTGGCGCGGAACAACCTCGAGAAGCTGCGCGACTTCGTCACCGACATGCAGCTGGTCGAAGGCACCCGCGGCCTGGTCTCGCTGTTCTCGGCGCGCCAAGCCCCGGCGCCGGGCAAGCTGCCGGCCGCGCTGTTCCCCTCCGAACTGCCCGAGGGGGCGGCCTATGACCGGTTCATCGAGACCGTCAAGAACAACGAGATCATCCGCGGCAAGCTGTTGTCGGAGGACGGCACGCTCGCGCTCATCGTGCTCTCGCTCGATCCGCAGGTGGTCGCCTCCAGCAAGCTCGGCAAGGTCGTCGGCGACATCCGCGCGCTGATGAAGGAAGATCTCGGCGACACCGGCCTCAGCGTGCAGCTCTCCGGCGTGCCGGTGATGCAGCTCGAGATCCGCAACGCCGTCGAGCGCGACGGTCTCACCTACAACATCCTCGGCATTCTCGCCGGCTGCATCATCGCCATCATCTTCTTCCGCAAGATCTCGTTCATGGTGGTGGCGGCGTTCCCGCCC
This sequence comes from Bradyrhizobium sp. Ghvi, assembly GCF_900115265.1. GTDB lineage: Bacteria > Pseudomonadota > Alphaproteobacteria > Rhizobiales > Xanthobacteraceae > Bradyrhizobium. The sequence goes on from NZ_FOVU01000005.1 coordinate 545,004, forward strand.
ATGATCGCGATCCTGATCGCGCTCGGCGCGCTCGGCTGGGCCAACTTCAATCTCAATATGTTCCTGAACGTGATGACGCCGCTCATCATGGTGATCTCGTTCTCCGACTCGATGCAGCTCACCTTCGCCGCGCGCGACCGGCTGATCGCGGGCCAGGACAAGTTCACGGCGTTCAAGAACGCGGTGCTGGTGGTGGGCCCGGCTTGCGTGCTGACGCACGGCACTGCCGGCATTTCCTTCATCGCGCTGCAGTTCTCCAACTCCGACCTGATCCGCAAATTCGGTGAGGCCGGTCTTGCCGCGACCATCATCGCGCTGGTCACGGTGCTGTCGCTGGTGCCGGTGTTCGGCGTCTTGTTCGTGCGCAACGAGAAGATCTTTGCAGTCAGGTTCCAGAGCGCCGATGCCGGCGTGCAGGCGCTGCGCAATTTCTGCTACTGGATCGCGGTGCGCATGGTCGGCCGGCCCGGACTATTCAGCCTGATCGCGCTGCTGTTCGTGGCCAGCCTCGGGGTGATCTACGCCAATCTTCAGCCGCGCTACCGGCTCGCCGACCAGGTGCCGGACAAGCGCCAGGCGGTTGCCGCCAGCAATCGGCTCGATGCCAAGCTGACCGGCGCCAATCCCGTGAACGTGCTGATCCAGTTCCCCAAGGGGGAATCGCTCTATTCGCCGGAGACGCTGCAAACCATCGCCGACGTCCACGCGACCGTGGAGAAGGCGGCCGGTGTCGGCAACGTCTGGTCGCTGGAGACGCTGCGCCGCTGGCTGGCGGAAAAGGCCGGCAGCAGCGACGTCGCGACGCTGAAGGAATATGTGGGCGTCATCCCCGAACATTTGGTGCGGCGTTTCATCGACGCCGAGCAGGACGCGGTGGTCGTGGCCGGCCGCGTGCCGGACAAGGATTCCAGCCAGCTCCTGCCGATCGTCGACAAGCTCGATTCCGAGCTCGACGCCGTCCGCAAGAAGCATCCCGGCTACGAGATCGCCGTCACCGGTCTTGCCGCCATCGCCGCGCGCAACTCGGCCGGCATGATCGAGAAGCTCAACCGCGGCCTCACCGTCGAATTCGCGCTGGTCGCGATCTTTATCGGCCTCGCCTTCCGCTCCTGGGTGGTGATGTTCGCCTGCATCCTGCCGGGCATCTTCCCCGTGGTGATGTCGGGAACGGTGCTGTGGGCGATGGGCGAGGGGCTGCAATTCGCCAGCGTCGTCGCGCTCACCGTCTCGTTCGGCCTCGGCCTGTCCGCAACCATCCACTTCCTCAATCGCCTGCGGCTGGAGAGCAAGCCGGGGGTCGGCTCCGCGCTCGCGGTGGAGCGCGCCACCGTGCTGGTCGGCCCGGCGCTGATCCTGACGACGGTGGTGCTGGCCTGCGGCCTCGTCGTGACCGTGTTCTCCGACCTGCCGTCGCTGCGGCTGTTCGGCTGGCTCAGCGCCTTCTCGATGGTGGCGGCGCTGGTCGCCGACCTCTTCATCCTGCGGCCGACTGCGATGTGGCTGATCAACCTCCACGCCAGGCTGCAGGGCCCGGACAAGCCCGCGATCTGAGCGGGGCGACAAACACGTGTCAGCAAAAAGCCCCCGGCTCGCGAGAGCCGGGGGCTTTTTCCTTGAGATGGAGACGGGCGATCAGCTCTTCGTCATCGTGATGTTGACGCCGCGGATCTCGCCCTTGGACGAGATCTGCACGGTCTGCTTGGCGCCGTTGGTGCGCAGCGACAGATTGGCGGCAAAACCGTTGGCTTCGACGAACACGTCGATCTGGCCGCCGCCGGCAGTGCCCTGCAAATTGCCGAAGATGTTGCGGTTGGATTCGCTCCAATTGCCGGAGATCCGCTCGCCCTGGCTGGTCACGTCGCTGGTGAGATCGAATTTGTAGCTGTCGGAGGCGCAGTGCAGCGCCTGCTTGAGGTTGAGGCCGGTGCCGGCGACCTTGTAGTCGGCCTTGCAGCGGATGCGCTCGGTCGAGCCGTCGGACAGCGACACCGTGCCGGTGCCGGTCCACGCCCCGTCGAAGCCGGCGAACGGCCCGGACGACTGAGCATGGCTTGCCGCAACTGAGAAGAGCAGCGCCGCACCAATGCCCGCTGCCTTGATCGCCAGTTCAGATCGCCCAATGAATTTCATCATCAATATCCCGTTTTGGAACGACGTCCCGTTCATCACGGGCCATCTCGCCATATCGAAAGTTTAGTGTTGTGAGCCTGTGACAGGTTCAAGAGGCCGCACCGGGTTCAAGGCGTGGCCATTCATGGCGTCCTGCTCGCGGAGCGGCTGCCACGATCCACCCCGGTTTCTGTCTATTTCCACGTGTTTCTGGCTGAAATGGCCGACCTGACAGATGCAGCTCTGCAACAGGTATGCAGTAAAACACCGCGTTCCAGAATTATGACGTAGTATCAATCCCTTACATCTGTCAATGAAGATTGAGGGAAGCCCTGATCTGGCGGGCGCGGCGCCAATTTGGCCGCATTTGCCAGCGCTTGTGGCCTTCTCCGGTGCCGCTCTCATCCCGCGGTAACTTGCCATCAGAACAATCTGTTCCGTCGGCCCTGTGCTGTTCGGGATTGGTGCGATTCTGCCGTCGAAATGAAGGAATACAATGCGTAAGCTTCTCGTCGCTCTCACCGTGCTGTCGGCAACCCTGTCCACGGCTGCGTTCGCTCAGCAGGGGCGTGGCACGGACGCCGAGCAGAAGGCCTGCACGCGCGATGTGCAGAAGTTCTGCCGTCCGGTTATCGACCAGGGTGATTTCACCGTCCTGGCCTGCCTCAAGGAGAACCGGGCCAAGATCTCGCAGGCCTGCGACCAGGTCCTGAAGAACCACAACCAGTAAGCTCGGCCACTGGCCCACAAAGGCGGCCCCGGGCCGCCTTTTTCACGCCGGATCGGGAAGGGCTGCCGTCGCGAGACAGGATTGGTTTTGCGGCCGTATTCCCCTATATGGGGGCCGCGGCGGCGTCGCCGGCATGAGCCCGCGAGCGCAAAAACCCTTTCTGTCCAAACGATTGTTGATCAGCCCTCGATGACCTCTGCGAGCGAATTGCGATCCGGCAAGGGTGACCGCGACGAGAATTTTCCCGTCGCGTCCTGGATCATTCATCCGCGTCATCGCGCGCTGATCCTGGCCTATTACAATTTTGTCCGCACCGCCGACGACATCGCCGATCACGCGAGCCTGCCGGCGGACGAGAAGCTCCGCTATCTCGACCTGCTCGAGGCGGAACTGCTCGGCAAGGGCGACACCCAGGCCGAGGCCGTCGCGCTGCGGCGCGCGCTTGCCGGACGCGGCATGGCGCCGCGCCACGCGCTCGACGTGCTGATCGCGTTTCGCATGGACGTGACCAAGCTGCGCTACGAGAGCTGGGACGAGGTCATCCATTATTGCCGCTATTCGGCGATGCCGGTCGGCCGCTTCATGCTCGACGTCCATGGCGAGAGCACATCGACCTGGGCGGCCTCGGACGCGCTCTGCGCGGGCCTTCAGATCAACAACCACCTCCAGGACTGCGGCAAGGATTTCCGCGAGCTCAACCGCGTCTATCTGCCGCGTGATGCGCTGGCAGCACACGGCGCCGCGGTCGAGCAGCTCGGCCTCGCGCAGTCGCCGCCGGCGATGCTGACCTGTCTGCAGTCGCTCGCCGCGCGCAACGAGGCGCTGCTGGGCGAGGGCAGGTCGTTGGCTGCCGAGATCCGGGATGTCCGCCTCGGCGTCGATGTCGCGGTGATCCAGGCTTACGCCGACCGCATCGTGCGCCTCTTGAAGGAGCGCGATCCCCTGCGCGAGCGCGTGCATTTGAACAAGTTCGAACTGCTCACCTTCAGCCTGGCCGGCATCGCCGGCGAACTCGGCCGCCGCGCGATCGGCCGCAAGCCCATCTCGAATCCGGGGGCTGCCCATGACGCTTGAGGCGACCGCGCCCGGCGCCAATTATGGCTCGTCCGCGTCGAACAGCTCCTTCTACGCTGCGATGCGCATCCTGCCGCGCGACCAGCGCGAGGCGATGTTCCAGATCTACAGCTTCTGCCGCCAGGTCGACGACATCGCCGATTCCGACGGTCCACGCGATGAGCGGCTCGCTGCGCTGCAGGAGTGGCGCAACGACATCGACGCGCTCTATCAGGGCAATCCGCCGCCGCGGCTGAAGGACTACGTCGCCTCGGTGAAGACCTTCGGGCTGAAACGCGAGGATTTCCTCGCCATCGTCGACGGAATGGAGATGGACGTGCCGCAGGATATCCGCGCGCCGGACATGGCGACGCTGGATCTCTATTGCGACAGGGTCGCCAGCGCGGTGGGACGTCTGTCGGTGCGGGTGTTCGGCCTGCCGGAAGAGGACGGCATCCTGCTCGCCTATCATCTTGGCCGCGCGCTCCAGCTCACCAACATCCTGCGCGACATCGACGAGGACGCAGGCCTCGGCCGGCTCTATCTGCCGCGCGAGGCGCTGCTGCATGCCGGCATCACCTCCACCGATCCAAACCGCGTGATCGCCGAGCGCGCGCTGCCGAAAGTGTGCCTGCCGCTGACGCAGCGTGCGAAGGCGCATTTCGAGAAGTCGGACGAGATCATGAACCGCAACAGGCGCCGCGCGGTGCGCGCGCCGCGGATCATGTCGAAATACTACCATTCCATCCTGGACCTCCTGATCGCGCGCGGCTTCAATGCGCCGCGCGAGCCTGTGCGTGTGTCGAAGGTCACGCGCATTTTGATCCTGCTCCGCTACGCTTTCATCTGATGCAAAACACAGCTCACATCATCGGCGCTGGAATTTCCGGCCTCTCCGCCGCTGTGCGGCTCGCCAATGCCGGCTACAAGGTCGCCGTGCACGAGGCGACGCACCAGGCCGGCGGCCGCTGCCGCTCTTATTTCGACGGCGCCACCAACCTCACCATCGACAACGGCAATCACCTGCTGCTGTCCGGCAACAGCCACGCGCGCGCCTATGCGCGCGCGATCGGCACCGAGGCCGGCCTGGTCGGCCCTGAAACCGCGCAGTTTCCCTTCGTCGATATCAAGACCGGGCAGCGCTGGCAGATCGATCTCGGCAATAGCCGGTGGCCGACCTGGGTGCTCGACGAGGGCCGCCGCGTCCCCGACACGGGGCTCACCGATTATCTCAAGCTGGCGCCGCTGGTCTGGGCCTCCGAACAGACGCTGGTCGGCAAATCCATTCCGACCGAAGGCATTCTGTATCAGCGCCTCGTGCAGCCGCTGCTGCTCGCCGCGCTCAATGTCGATCCGCCCGAGGGCTCGGCCGGGCTTGCCGGCGCGATCGTGCGCGAGACGCTGCTTGCGGGCGGGCAGGCCTGCCGTCCGCTGATCGCGCGCGACGGGCTCAGCGCAGTGCTGATCGAGCCTGCCGTCAAATTCCTGACCGAACGCGGCCACACCGTTCAGCTTGGCCATGAGCTGCGCTCCTTTGTCAGCGCTGACGGCAAGGTCAGCGCGCTGAATTTCGGCGGCGAGGACGTGGTCCAGCTCGCTGCAGGTGACGCGATCGTGATGGCGGTGCCGCCGCGCGCGGCGACGAGCCTGCTGCCGGGCCTGACCGCACCGACCGAATTCCGCGCCATCGTGAATGCGCATTTCCGCATTGAACCGCCGCCGGGATCGCCGCCGATCCTTGGCGTGATCGGCGGCGTGGTGGAATGGTTGTTTGCCTTCCCGAACCGGCTGTCCGTCACCATCAGCAATGGCGACCGTCTCGTCGACCTCCAGCGCGAGGAGCTGGCGCAGGCGATCTGGAACGACGTCTGCAAGGCGGGCGGCGTCTCCGGCGAGCTACCGCCTTGGCAGATCGTGCGCGAGCGTCGTGCCACATTTGCGGCGACGCCGGCCCAGAATGCCCTGCGTCCGGGGCCGGTCACCGTCCTGAAAAACCTGTTCCTCGCCGGCGACTGGACTGCTACGGGGTTGCCTGCAACGATCGAGGGATCGGTCCGGTCGGGTGATCGCGCCGCCGATCTGGTTCTGGCCGCAAAGCGGCCCTGACGGCAATGTGCCGGTCATTCTCAATCGACGTCAGGAGCAATCGAGCGACATGGATGCTGTGAACGCGATCAGCCGTGAAGCTTTGGAATCGAGCATTGCGTCAGCCACGGAAGGCGTGCTCGGCTTCCAGCAGCCCGACGGCCATTGGGTCTTCGAGCTCGAGGCCGACTGCACCATTCCGGCCGAATACGTCCTGCTGCGCCATTATCTCGCCGAGCCCGTCGACGCCGCGCTCGAAGCCAAGATCGGCAACTATCTGCGCCGCGTCCAGGGCGCCCATGGCGGTTGGCCGCTGGTGCATGACGGCGAGTTCGACATGAGCGCCAGCGTGAAGGCCTATTTCGCGCTGAAGATGATCGGCGATTCCGTGGACGCGCCGCACATGGTGCGTGCGCGCGAGGCGATCCACGCGCGCGGCGGCGCGATCAACAGCAACGTCTTCACCCGTTTCCTGCTTGCGACCTTCGGCGTTGTGACCTGGCGCGCGGTGCCGGTGCTGCCGATCGAGATCGTGCTGCTGCCGTTCTGGTCGCCGTTCCACCTCAACAAGATCTCCTATTGGGCGCGCACCACCATGGTGCCGCTGATGGTGATCGCCGCGTTGAAGCCGCGCGCGAAGAATCCCAAAGGCGTCGGCATCGACGAATTGTTCCTGCAGGATCCGCGCTCGATCGGCATGACCGCGAAGGCGCCGCATCAGAGCATGGCCTGGTTCCTGTTGTTTCGCTCCCTCGATGCGATCTTGCGGGTGGTCGAGCCGATGTTCCCGAAGAGCTTGCGCAAGCGCGCGATCGATGCCGCGCTCGCCTTCATCGAGGAACGGCTCAACGGCGAGGACGGCATGGGTGCGATCTATCCGCCCATGGCCAACATCGTCATGATGTATGACGCGCTCGGCAAGGACGAGAATTATCCGCCGCGCGCGACCACGCGCCGGGGCATCGACAAGCTGCTCGTGATCAAGGGCGAGGAGGCCTATTGCCAGCCCTGCGTCTCGCCGGTGTGGGACACGACGCTGACGGCGCATGCGCTGCTGGAAGCCGGCGGCGACAAGGCGGTGCCTGCGGCGAAGCAGGGCCTCGACTGGCTGATCCCGAAGCAGGAGCTCGAGGTGAAGGGCGACTGGGCGGTGAAGCGGCCGGACGTGCGTCCGGGCGGCTGGGCGTTCCAGTACAACAATGCCCATTACCCCGACCTCGACGACACCGCCGTGGTGGTGATGTCGATGGACCGCATGCGACGCGAGCACGGCATCGCCGGCTATGACGCCGCGATCGACCGCGGCCGGGAGTGGATCGAGGGCATGCAGAGCGACGACGGCGGCTGGGCCGCCTTCGACGTCAACAACCTCGAATATTACCTGAACAACATCCCGTTCTCGGACCATGGCGCGCTGCTCGATCCGCCGACCGAGGACGTCACCGCGCGCTGCATCTCGATGCTGGCCCAGCTCGGCCAGACCGAGGCGACCAGCAAGCAGGTCGCCGCCGGCGTCGCCTACTTGCGAAAGACCCAGCACCCGGAGGGGTCCTGGTATGGCCGCTGGGGCATGAACTTCATCTATGGAACCTGGTCGGTGCTCTGCGCCCTGAACATGGCGGGCGTGGACCACAAGGACCCCATGATCCGGAAGGCCGCGGCGTGGCTGGCCTCGATCCAGAACGAGGACGGTGGCTGGGGCGAGGACGCCGTCAGCTACCGGCTGGACTACAAGGGCTGGGAAGCGGCCCCATCGACCGCCTCGCAAACGGCATGGGCCTTGCTTGCCCTCATGGCCGCTGGCGAGGTTGATCACCCGGCCGTCGCCCGCGGGGTGGAGTACCTGATTGCAACACAAGGCGAAAAAGGACTGTGGGATGAGCAGCGGTACACCGCCACAGGCTTCCCCCGCGTGTTCTATCTACGGTATCATGGTTACCCGAAGTTCTTTCCGCTGTGGGCGCTGGCGCGATATCGGAACTTGCGGAACACCAACAGCAGGGTGGTAGGGGTCGGAATGTGACTTTGGGGACGGGGGACTATCTTACCGCGGGCAATGCCATTGATCCGCGGCCGATCTTGATTGTGACTGGATTGGTTCAGGAGGCCCGCATCGCGGCCGGGCCGGGCATGGCCGTGATCTGCTCATCCAGCAGCCCGACCCAGTTGCGGGCGCTGCTGACCGTGGTCGATCCCGAAACTATACGCGGCGTGATCTCGTTCGGCGTGGCCGGCGGGCTCGACCCGAGCTTGCGCTCCGGCGACGTCGTGGTGGCGACCGAGGTGCTCGCGGGCGATGCCCGCTGGGCCGCAGGCCTGTCGCTCAGCGACGACCTCATCGACAAGCTGACCTCCGGCCGCCGCCGCGTCGTCCGCGGCAGCCTCGCCGGCGCCGAGGAAGTGGTCACCGGCTCGTCCTGCAAGGCGGCGCTGCATTCGGAGACCGGCGCCTCCGCCGTCGACATGGAAAGCCACATCGCCGCGGCCTACGCCGCCGAAGCCGGCCTGCCGTTCGCGGCCGTGCGCGTCATCAGCGACCCCGCCCATCGCGCGCTGCCGGCGCTCGCCCGCGCCGCCATCAAGCCGAATGGCCAGATCGACCTCGTCGCCGTCCTGCGCGGCATCGTCCGCAATCCGGCGACACTGCATGCGCTGGTCTCGACCGGCATCGACTTCAACCGCGCGCTGCGGAGCCTGCGCGGCTGCCGCGACTTCCTGATCGGGACGGAGCTGGTGGGTAGCGAGGCGCTGGTGTCCGAGGCGGCCTGAGCGGTTTCGGCGCGAGCTGAGAAAGAGAAGGCCCGGTCGCTGATGGCGTCCGGGCCTTTCTGTTTTCGATCGGTCGAGCTTGATGGAGCGGACCGCTATTCGGGTTCACCAGCACCGGCACGGCAATAGCGTGTCTCACTTCAGGAGTGCAGGCCAGCATCGTCACCGTAATTGGCGGCGAGAAGGAGAGGCCAAGGTCACGTTTCGCGTGGTGCGGGCATCCGCCACCGAAAATGAATGGCAAGCAGCCGGAGCAGTATGCCGCACCCAGCGGCGAACAGCTTTGCCCACGGCCCGTCCAATTGCAGGAGTGCCAAAAGATCGTAGGCCGCGGACGAGGTGAGTGCCGCCGTCACGTACACGTCTTTACGGACGAGCACTGTCCGGCGTCCGGCGAGTGCGTCGGCGACAATGCCGCCGAAGGTCGCAGTCAACACGCCCATGATGATAGCGGCAACGTGACCCGTGCCCGACGTTAGCGCCTTGGCCGTACCAACAACAGCGAAGCTGCCGATTCCTATCGCTTCCAGCAGCGTCACGAGCGCACTGCTCCGCCGGCCTAGTCCGACCAACCAGATCGTCGCGGCTGCCACGACGCAGGAGAGAACGTAGGCAGGATCGACGATCCAGAATACTGGATGCTGGATCAGGAGATCACGCATCGTGCCGCCACCGATCGCCGCCATACATGCGACCAGCAGCGTCGCGGTAAGATCCACGCCGCCGCGGCGGGAAACAGCGGCGCTGCTGGCCGCGAACGTAGCCACGCCGGCATAGTCAAGCCAGGAGCCAAGCACCTCGTCCAGCCGATCAGGCCGAGCCTTGCAGGCCCGCGGGGACGTCGATAAACGAGAGAACATGCTCATAGGAGGACACTCCCTTCGACGATCAAGCGCGTTCACGGCGGCGCACGGAAAATCGATGAACGACAACGCGAGGTCGTTCCGATCTTCCTTCTAGAGCGTCAGCAGCTTCTCCACGCACTTCGTCAGTGTTTCGGCTTCGAAATCAGGCGGACGCATCGCCGAGGAATAGGGCCGGTCAGTATTGAGATAGGCTGTCGTCAGCCCTGCCGCCGCTGCGCCCTGAATATCCCAGGCATGTGCGGCAATCAGCGCCAATTCTTCCGGCTGAGCGTTGGCGACCTCGCACGCACGCAAATAGACTTCGGCCCGCGGCTTCGCGAGGCGTACTTCGTCCGGCGAGATGACGTGCGTGACGGACGAGGCGAAACCAGCCTTTTCCAGCAGCCTGCGGGTCGGGTCGGCTGACCCGTTGGTAAGCGCGATGACTGTGACTCCAGCTTTGGCTGCCCGCGCCAACGCCTCGCCGGCGCCGTCGCGCGGCGCCATATCGGTGCTGGCCGCATCGAGCAGCGCCTGCCGATCGGCCTTGGGCGGTTCGAGAGACTGCTCGGCGAGTACGGAGTCCAGCGCCGCACGCTGGACCTCGGCAAAGGGGCGGTAATCGCCGGTCGCGGCTATGGCAGCCGCGTCGCGGTCGGCGGCGGCGCTCCATCCTTCCAGTGCTGCGCCGGGCAAACCGAGTGCGATGACCTTGGACCGCAACGGCGCCTGTTGGAACACGGTGCCTATGATGTCGAAGGCGATCGCTTTGGGTCGGCTACGGTTTGAAACAGACATGAGAACTCCACAATTGCGGCACGGTTGTTCCGGTAAGCCAAATCGGCAACGATCGATTTGAACGCGATAGCTTCCGTTTTGGTTCGAGCGGAATATGGACTAGTGCTGCCAAGCAGATAACGAAGTGGCTATGGTACGCGGTCACGGCGCGGCGTTTCCACCGAGTAAAACGCGACCCCGCGGGTCGCGGTGGGCGTCCAGAGCGTGCTGCCTCGAAAAGGCCAGCCTGGCATAGTGCCACTTTCTTAGCGCGACGCCTCAAATGCCATTTCTTAAAACACGAAATAGCACCGCTCTGAATCGCGGCCGACTGCGGCGGCTGGTTACGAATACGGACCCGAGCCGCAAGTGCCGCCTTCCTTGGAATTACGGTGACAGTGCTGGATTGCCACCGCAATAGTTCTGTCCGGCTCACCAGCACTCTCAAGGGCTCGGTTTGCGCGAATTCCTGACCTTTCATTTTTCAGAAACTCTCACCTCGATTCCAAAAGCGCAGGTCCGGCCAATTCCAATCTGAGCTTGCCTCGCCCCGTTTGTCGTAAGCGGATTGGAGCTGCCTTTTCTTCGAGCCGCCATCTAAGGAGCAGCAAGCGGGTCTCCAGATTGTCCTTGAGATCAGGCAACCTCAATTCATCGGCAAGCCGGGCAATGCGATAGCTGCGTGTGCACAGAAATTCGAGGCCTGTGGGGAGTCTGCTGCCTGCGAGCGGCAAATGCAGGCTTGTGCGCAATCGGCGGCGCTGGCAAACGCGAAAAACTTCAAGCCGCCAACGGCAGGCGTGAAGCCTGATTTGACGAGGTTTGTCGATTTCAACACGCCGTTCGTTGCGGATGTCCGCAATCAGCATGGGTGCGTTGGGAGTGGCCATGTCCGCGTGAGCGATCGTCTCAAGGGAAGAGAGCTTGATTCCGTCAAAGGCTGGTTCGACATCAGTGGAGAGATCACGGGAGATGCAATCCTTCCCGCTCTCGAAAAGACAAACGACACCAACGATTTCTGCGGCACCAAGATTAGCGTGAACACCAAGGACAAGACTTACAACATCCATCTGCGCTTCTTGGCCGAGGCAAACACCACGATCGATATCCGCAGCATATTTGCACCCTTGGTAAGAAATAACGGCAAATTGAGAATCCTTGGGAGCGACCTCGCCGAATTGAACTTCGCAAACAACTCGTTGCCCTCGACAGGATTCGTAAGCGGCGAGGGCATGGTTCAGTCCGGGATGTACACGATTGCTGTAAGCTGGACCTTGAACCAACATCATCGGCGATCGAAGCTGCGCCCACAACAACGCCCGCCGTCACACATAAACGGCTGGCTCCTGCGTCGGGATGTCTTTTGGACAAAGACAAGAAGAAGTGTCTCAATGACAAGGGTGTAGATACCTTGTTGAAGACAAACTGAGGATCAAATCGGCGGAGGAAACGGATGCGCGCGCCACCGTGCCGCCCGCCCCGAAAGCCCCAGCATCGCACAGTGCCATTGTTTTGCCCGACGGGTCAAACGAAATTCGTTAAAAACGAAATTGCGGCGATCTGAATTGCGGCCCGACTTGTGCCGGCGAGCAACCGCGCTTCTACTGTGCATGGGGTTGTTTTTCATTTTTTGCAGGAGAGGCCCAAGGCGGACGGGCAGGCTGCGTGCGCCGAGCAAAACAAAAGGCCCGATCGCCATCGGCGACCGGGCCTCGTTCGTTCGTGCCGACTGGCGCGCTTACGCGGCCGTCGAAGCCTTTCGCGCCGCCTTCGCCGCGGCCGCTTCGGCTTCGTCCTTGCGGATCTCGGAGAGCTTCTTCTGGACCTGCTCGGAGAAGATGTACTGCGCCGGGCGCTGCTTCGACATGTCGATCTCCGGCGCCATCGGACCCGTGGTCTTGATGCCGCGCAGCGACACCCACATCGCCTTCAGCGGGTTGTTGAGGGCGGCGGTCGCGGCCGTCGGCTCGTAGCCGCAATGCGCCATACAGTCGGCGCACTTCTCGTAGCGACCGGTGCCGTAGCTGTCCCAGTCGGTCGTCTCCATCAGCTCCTTGAAGGTTTTTGCGTAGCCTTCACCGAGCAGGTAGCACGGCTTCTGCCAGCCGAAGATGTTGCGCGCCGGCATGCCCCACGGCGTGCACTCGTATTCCTGGTTGCCGGCGAGGAAGTCGAGGAACAGGCCGGAGTGCATGAAATTCCACTTCTTGCCCTTGCCGAGCGCAAAGACGTCGCGGAACAGCTTCTTGGTCTTGGTGCGGTTGAGGAAGTGCTCCTGGTCCGGCGCGCGCTCATAGGCGTAGCCGGGCGACATCGAGACGCCGACGCCGAGCTCGACGGTGAGGTCGAGGAATTTCGCGATCTCCTCGGCCGGGTGGCCGTCGAAGATGGTGGCGTTGACGTTGACGGTGAAGCCGCGCGCCTTGGCTGCCTTGATCGCCGACACGGCACGGTCGAACACGCCCTGCTGCGACACGGCCTTGTCGTGATGGTCACGCAGGCCGTCGAGATGCACGGAGAAGAACAGGTAGGGCGAGGGCTCGAACAGGTCGAGCTTCTTCTCGAGCAGCAGCGCGTTGGTGCAGAGCGAGACGAACTTCTTGCGGGCGACGAGGCCGCGCACGATTTCGCCGATCTCCTTGTGGATCAGCGGCTCGCCGCCGGGAATGGCCACCATCGGCGCGCCGCACTCGTCGGCCGCGTCCCAGCACTCCTGCGCCGTCATGCGGCGGTTGAGGATCGCATCCGGATAGTCGATCTTGCCGCAGCCGACGCAGGCGAGGTTGCAGCGGAACAGCGGCTCCAGCATCAGCACGAGCGGATAGCGTTTGCGGCCAAGCAGTTTCTGCTTGAGCAAATAGCCGCCGATACGCATTTCCTTGAAGAAGGGGATTGCCATTACACGTTTCTTTCTGGGCTTGAAATTCGGTTGGTCAGCCTGCAGCCAACTCGGCCGGAAGCCTGAATTCGATGTTTTCCTCGCGGCCGGGGAGCACCGAGACCGTCACCGGTCCGATCCGCCGCAGCGCTTCGATCACGTCATCCACCAGCACCTCGGGCGCCGAGGCGCCGGCCGTGAGGCCGACGGTCCTGGCACCTTTCAACCACTCCGGATTGAGCTCGCGGCCATCGGCGATCAAATAACTCGCGACGCCGGCCTCGGTGCCGATTTCGCGGAGCCGGTTCGAATTCGAGCTATTGGCGGCGCCCACCACCAAGATCACGTCAACCAGCTTGCTCAAGTCCCTTACCGCAGTTTGGCGGTTCTGTGTCGCATAGCAGATATCCCGGATGTCAGGGCCTTGAATATCTGTAAATTTGGCTTGAAGAGCCCCGATAATGTCCCTTGTGTCGTCGACCGACAGGGTGGTCTGGGTGATGTAGGCCACTGGCGTATCTGCCGGCAGCGCCAGGGCCTTGGCCTCCTCGACGCTCTGGACCAGGACAACCGGCCCTGGAACCTGGCCCATCGTGCCCTCAACCTCGGGGTGGTCGGCATGGCCGATCAGGATCAGGGTCCGGCCCTTGGATATATAGCGCTTCCCCTGATTGTGAACTTTCGTGACCAGGGGGCAGGTGGCATTCAGCACCGGCAGGTCGCGCGCGGCGGCCTCTTCCTCGACGCTGCGGGCGACGCCATGGGCGCTGAAAACGGTCACGGCCTTCGGCGGAACCTCGGACAGCTCCTCGACGAAGATCGCGCCCTTGTTCTTCAGGCTCTCGACCACGTACTTGTTGTGGACGATCTCATGGCGCACGTAGACCGGCGGGCCGTATTTCTCCAGCGCCCGCTCCACGATCTCGATTGCGCGCACTACGCCCGCGCAAAAGCCGCGCGGCTGCGCCAGATAAACTTCCATTGGACGCCCATCACGCAAGTTGCACCAATCCGCTCAACTGTCCCCTCAGCACCCCGCTAGCGGCGCATGCTGTACGGGGCGAATATTGCAATAACCGCACCATTGGTTTCGCGACCGCGGTAACGGCCCACCCCATATGGGGTTCCGGCACCACTTTGTGTCAAAAAATCGGCAACCAGGAAAGGTGGGAATGTTCCAGCGGGCCCGGGGAGGGTCGATTTCCGGGTATTATAATGCGGCATTTCGGGCGGGCAAGACGACGACATCCGTGCTCACCCCTTCGTCACTTTACCGCCTCAAGTCGGCGGCTATACCGGCCGCCCGCATGATTTTGCCATCGTCTTTCACCGTTTACCTCGAACCTTTTCCGGTGAGACGACCCAAAACGGCAATAGGTTTCGCCGGGGAACTCCGCTAAACAGCGGGCGTTTCCGGCAAGCCGTTAACACTAGAAAGAAAAGATGTGCTGCAGAGCGTAGTCGTTGCCATCGTCAGGGCCTGTACCCGGTTTGCCTCCCTCGTCGTCGTTCTCGGGCTCCTGCTGGCGGTGGGGGCGGGCTATTACACGTCCCGGCACTTCGCCATCAACACCGACATCAACTCCCTGATTGCCCAGAATCTGGACTGGCGGCAGCGCGACCAGCAATTCGACCGCGCCTTCGACCGCGACGCGACGATTCTCGCGGTCGTCGAGGCCAAGACGCCGGAGATGGCGACCGCAGCGTCCGACGCGCTTTACGCGAGGCTGAAGGACGACAAGGCCAACTTCCAGTCGATGCAGCAGCTCGGCACCGGCGAGTTCTTCGAGAAGAACGGCCTGCTGTTCCTGCCGACTGAAGAAGTCGCCAAGATCACCGGCCAGTTCGAATCCGCAGCGCCCCTGATCGAGATCATGGCCGGCGATCCCTCGATCCGCGGCTTGACCGGCGCCCTGGAGACCGGGCTTGCCGGCGTCAAGCGTGGCCAGGTCAAGCTCGACAACACCGCGCGGCCGTTCAATCAGATCGCGCAGACGGTCGAGACCGTGCTCAACAAAGAGAATGCGAGCTTCTCCTGGCGGGAGCTCGTCAGCGACGAGCCGCTGAAGGATTCCGACAAGCGCGCCTTCATCGAGTTCAAGCCGATTCTCGACTACAACGCGCTGGAGCCCGGCAAGGGCGCCACCGACGCGATCCGCAAGGCTGCCGTCGATCTCGATTTTGCGACCAAATATCAGGCGCGGGTCCGGCTGACGGGGCCGGTCCCGATCGCCAACGAGGAATATGCGACCGTTCAGGAAGGTGCTGTCGTCAACGGCGTCGGTACGGTGCTCGTCGTGCTGTTCATTCTGTGGCTGGCGTTGCATTCGGCAAAGATCATCTTCGCCGTGTTCGTCAATCTCTTCGTCGGCCTCGCGATCACCACCGCCGCCGGCCTGATGATGGTCGGCTCGCTCAATCTGCTGTCGATCGCGTTCGCTGTGCTGTTCGTCGGCCTCGGCGTCGATTTCGGCATCCAATACAGCGTCCGCTACCGCTCGGAGCGTTACAAGGTCGATGATCTGCGCAAGGCGCTGATACTTGCCGCCAGACGCTCCGCGATCCCGCTGTCGCTCGCGGCGATGGCCACTGCGGCCGGCTTCCTCTGTTTCATCCCGACCGACTACAAGGGCATCGCCGAGCTCGGCCAGATCGCCGGCGTCGGCATGCTGGTGGCGTTCATCTCCTCGATCACCGTCCTGCCGGCGCTCCTGAAGCTGCTGAACCCGCCCGGCGAAAAGGAGCCGGTGGGCTACGCCTTCCTCGCGCCGCTCGATCATTTCCTCGAGAAGCACCGCGTGTTGGTCGTCGGCGGCACGCTGTTCCTTGCGGTCGCCGGCCTCCCGCTGCTCTATTTCATGAAGTTCGACTTCAATCCGATGAACCTGCGCAACCCGAACGCGGAGTCGATCGCGACCTTCCTCGATCTGCGCAAGGATCCCAATACGGGCGCCAATGCCATCAACGTGATGACCACGTCGGAAGAACAGGCCAAGCAGGTCGAGGCGAAGCTGGAGAAGGTGCCGGAGGTGCTGCGGGTAATGTCGCTCGACAGTTTCGTGCCGGAGGACCAGCAGCCGAAGCTGAAGCTGATTGCCCAGGGCGCCAAGATCCTGAACCCCGCACTTAACCCGGATCAGATCGACGCGGCGCCATCGGATCAGGAGAACGTCGAGTCGCTGAAATCCTCGGTCGACAATCTGCGCCGCACCGCGGGTGACGCCAAGGGCCCGGGCGCAGTTGCCTCGCGCCGCCTCGCGGACGCGCTGGAGAAGCTCGCCAATGCGGATGAGGCGACCCGTAACAAGGCGCAGGACGTGTTTGTGACGCCGATGAAGATCGTGTTTGATCAGCTCAGGAACGCGATGCAGGCCGAACCAGTCACCCTGAAGTCACTGCCAGCGGATCTCGTCAACGCCTGGAAGAGCAAGGATGGCATCATCCGCGTCGAAGCTCAGCCGAAGGGCGATCCCAACGACAACGATACGCTGCGCAAATTCGCTGCAGCCGTGCTCGCAGCCGAGCCGACCGCCATCGGCGGCCCGGTCTCGATCCTGAAATCCGGCGATACCGTGGTGAGGGCGTTCATTCATGCCGGGATCTATGCGCTGCTGGTGATCGGCCTGTTGTTGTGGATCACACTGCGCCGCATCGTCGACGTGCTGATGACCCTCGTGCCGCTGCTGGTTGCCGGGGCAGTGACGCTGGAGATCTGCGTTCTGATCGGCCTGCCGCTCAACTTCGCCAACATCGTCGCGTTTCCGCTGCTGCTCGGCGTCGGCGTCGCGTTCAAGATCTATTATGTCGTGGCGTGGCGCTCCGGCAGGACGAATCTGTTGCAGACCAGTCTGACGCGCGCGATCTTTTTCAGCGCGCTGACCACGGCAACCGCGTTCGGCAGCCTGTGGCTGTCGAGCCATCCGGGCACGTCCAGCATGGGCAAGCTGCTCGCGCTCTCGCTGGTGACGACGCTTGCCGCAGTGCTGCTGTTCCAGCCGGCCCTAATGGGCAAACCCCGCAATCTCAGGGAGTAGGCAGATGTCGCCGACGGGATCGGCGGCGCCCTTCTGAGCCGGCTTGGCCGCGGCGGTGCTCTTCGGAGCCGCTGCTGCGGCAGCCGGTGCCGGCGCAGCCTTGGGCGCCGCTCCGGTGGTTTTTGGCCCGCCCTTGGCCATGGCATTGGCGGCGCTCGCGGGAATCGGCGGACCGACGCGGGTCCAGGTCTCGCCGCCGCACAGGAAGCCCAGCACGCAGCCCTTGATCTCGAGCTGGTCGGTGCCGACAGGCGTGATGGTCGCACTATACATCTGACCATCCTTGGCGTTGTAGACTTGGCCTTCCCACTGCTCGGCCCCCGCTGTCTTCTTCATGTTGATCAGGGTCGCCATGCCAAGTGTCGGCCTGTTCTTTTTTGAGACATCCGGGTTGTTCTCGTCGCGGCCGCCGGGCTGCTTTTCCCAGGAAACTGCGCCCCAGACGCTTCCATTGCATTGGGCTACGCGGATATTGGCGACGCCATCGGCGACCCGCCAGTCGCCGGTGGGATCGGCGGCGAGCGCCGGTGTCAGGCCGGCGTAACAGCCAGCCAGTATTATCCCGGTGTAAATGGCCAAACGCATATGTGTTCCTCGGCAGTGCAACATGGTCTAAAGCTGTGCTTGCGAAGATGGTCCGAAAAAGGGCAAAAGGCCGCACAGGCCCTTTTCTGTTTGCTGACCGTTTTCAGTTGACGAAGCGGCCCTCAACCGAAGTATGTAGCGGATGAACAGTCCAAATCCAGACATGTCCCACTTGTTCGCGGACCGTCAGGCCCAGCGCAGCGCTCTGCATAATCGGTACCTGAACGAGCAGTTCGTCCGGGTTCTCAAGACCATCGGCTATGACGTCGGCTTCCAGAAGGGGCAGGGGCAGTACCTCTACGATCGCGAGGGGGCACGCTATCTCGACCTTCTGTCCGGCTTTGGCGTGTTCGCAATCGGGCGCAATCATCCAGTGATGCGCGAGGCGCTGAAAAGCGTGCTCGACGCCGATCTGCCCAATCTCGTTCAGTTCGACGTCTCGACGCTGGCGGGCGTACTGGCCGAGCGGCTGCTGAAATACGTTCCTTATCTCGACAAGGCGTTCTTCGCCAATTCCGGTGCCGAATGCGTCGAGGCCGCGATCAAGTTCGCGCGGGGTGCCACCGGGCGCCCCGGCATCGTCTACTGCGCCCATGGCTATCATGGCCTGACCTATGGCGCGCTGTCACTGACCGGTGATTCGAACTTCCGCGCCGGCTTCGAGCCGCTGCTGCCGGGCTGCACCCCGGTTCCGTTCAACGATCTGGCCGCGCTCGAGAAGGCGCTGGCCTCGCGCGAGGTCGCGGCCTTCGTCGTCGAGCCGATCCAGGGCAAGGGCGTCAACATGCCCTCCGATGAGTTCCTGCCCGGCGCGGCCGCGCTCTGCAAGAAGTATGGCACGCTGTTCGTCGCCGACGAGATCCAGACCGGCATGGGCCGTACCGGCCGCTTCCTGGCGGTCGAGCACTGGAACGTCGAGCCCGACATGGTGCTGCTGTCGAAGTCGCTGTCGGGCGGCCACGTGCCTGTAGGCGCCGTGCTCACGCGCAAGAACATCTTCGACAAGATCTTCAATCAGATGGATCGGGCCGTGGTGCACGGTTCGACTTTCTCCAAGAACGACCTCGCAATGGCTGCGGGCATCGCCACGCTCGACGTGATGGAATCGGAGAAGCTGATCGAGGCCGCCGCCAAGCGCGGCGCCGAGCTTCGCCTCGCGTTGACGCGGATGGTGCCCGGCTACGAGCTGATGAAGGAGGTGCGTGGCAAGGGGCTGATGATCGGCGTCGAGTTTGGCCCGCCGAAATCGCTGAGGCTGCGGGCCTCCTGGAACGTGCTGGAGGCCGCCAATAAGGGCCTGTTCTGCCAGCTCATCACGGTGCCGTTGTTCAAGGATCACAAGATCCTGACGCAGGTCGCGGGCCACGGCAGTCACACCATCAAGCTGCTGCCGCCGCTGACCATCACCGAAGAAGACTGCAGCTGGATCGAGCGCGCCTTCGACGACGTCATCGCCGGCAGTCACAAGGTCCCCGGCGCGATCTGGTCGCTCGGCAAGACGCTGGTGGACAACGCGGTGCGGCGGTCGGCGTAAACTCTGCCGAAGTAAATCGGCAATCGTCATTGCGAGCGAAGCGAAGCAATCCAGGCTGTCTCTGCGGAGGCAGCCTGGATTGCTTCGTCGCTTCACTCCTCGCAATGACAGTGTGAAGTAAACTACCCCTCCACATTCGCCTTCATCGCCGCGTCGAACTTATCGACGAACTCGGTGAGTTCGTCGCCGCCGATATCGCTGACGGCCCAGAAATTCAGGCCGCGCTCGCCCCAGCGGCGGCAATTGAAGCCTTGCATGGTCTGCGTCTTCGGCGGCCGATGCTCGGTGCTCGCGGTCTGCGCCACGAACAGGTTGATGATGTGCTGCCGGCGCTTATAGACCACCGCACCGATCGCGCGCGCATCGACATAGTCGAGCCGGCCGCCGACCAGCGTGAAACCTTGCGCGGTGAGGTCGATCACGGGCGGTGCGACATCGAGCTTGCCGTTGAACCAGGGCTTGACCGTATGCTGGTCGGTCGAGACGACGTCGATGAGGTGGCCGGCCTGGAGCGAGCGCAGATGCGCGGAGACGACCTCGGAGAGGATGCGCTGCTGGTCGTCCTGGCGCAGCACGACGGCGACGATGCCGGTGGCGGCGAGCGCCGAGACCGCCGACCCCATCGCGAAACCGCGCAGCACGGAGCGACGGCTCGGCTGCGGACGCGCCTGCGGCATCGAGGCCTCGATACGAGCACGCAATGTGGCAGGCGCGCTGTAGCCCAGCGTGGTGCCCGCCAGTACGCACTTCATATCGCGCTGTGCCGCAAACTCGGCCGTGCAGGCCGGGCAAGTGGCGATATGGGCTTCGAGCTCGCGCGCATGGCCGGCATCGAGCTCGTTGTCGAGCAGCGCGTGAAGCAGGATCTGTGCTTCGTCGCAGGTCATTTCGAGTGCTCCTCTTCCGCCATCCAGGCCGCGCGCAGCATGGCGCGGGCGCGGGCGAGGCGGGACATCACGGTTCCCACGGGGGCGCCGACGGCTTCTGCAATCTCACGATAGGACAGGTTGCTGATCTCCCGCAGCACGAAGGTTTCCTTGAACGGCTCTGCGAGCCCGTCGATCATCTTGCGGATGGCTCCGGCGTCGCGGCTGCGCAGCACCTCGGTCTCCGGGCTCGCCTCGCTCTCCTGCCACATCGGCGTCTGGTCGGCCGCGCCAGGGGTGTCCTCGATCGCGGCGTGCGAGTGCGCGCGCCTGGCATATTCGGCGTTGCAGACATTGCGTAGGATCGCGAAGAGCCACGGCTTCATCGCCGGGCCGCGATAGCTGTCGAAGTGCTTCAGTGCACGCAGATAACATTCCTGCACCGCGTCCTCCGCGTCGGAGGCGTCGCGCAGCAGATAGCGTGCGAGCGTGTAGACGTCGTCGAGATAGGGCAGGGCCGCCTCGCGGAAGCGCTGCGCCTTCTGGAAATCGTCGCTGACGGGCATCGCCTCTCGCTTTGCCTCTTGCTGCGTTTCGTAGGTCGTTGCGCCTCTGGGCCTGACCGAAGGCACGCGAGCCCGGCCGGCATGGGACCACCGGCCGGGCAAGACAGAGATGCCTTGGTTGGAGACGTTACTCAACCTTGATCATCCCGGTCATGTGCGGGTGCAACGAGCAAAAATACTTGTAGTCGCCCGCATCGGTGAAGGTGAACGTGAACTTGTCGTCTGTGTCCAGGGTCTTGGACCGGAACTTGCCGGCCGACACCACCGTGTGGGGAATGTCGTCCCGGTTGGTCCAGGTCACCGTCGTGCCGACCTTGATCTTGAGCTCTGGCGGCTGGAAGACGAAATTGTCGATGTGCACCTCCATGTTGGTGTCGTCGGCACGGGCGGTCGTGATGGGGAGCAGGATGGCCGCGGCCAAAGTGAGACCGAAATCGACTGAGAAGTCGCGGCGATTGAGTGTCTTCATGGTCAGCTTCTCTTCAACCCTGGATTAACCCTGGAGCGGGGTGTCGATGATCGCGAGCCGCTGCTCGTTCTGCTTGAAGTTGACGCTGGCGACGCCCAGCATCGAGCGCAGCTTGGTGTCCTCGACCTTCATCGGTCCGGGTGAGGGGGCGGTGCCCGGCGCTGGTTGCGGGAAGGCGGTCGAACGCGCGGTGTGGAAGGTGACGTTGCCTTCCACCTTCTGCATCACCTGGTGGATGTGGCCGTTCAGCACGGTCACCGAGCCAAAGCCCTTGACATATTCGAGCGCGCGACCGCCGTCCTCGGTGCCCCAGCCCCATTCCGGATAGACAGTCCAGAGCGGAATATGTGCGAACAAGACAATAGGCGTGGATTTCGACTTGCCGCGGAGATCGTCTTCGAGCCAGGCAAGCTGCTCGGTGCCGAGATTGCCGAGGCCACCGGCCTTGAGGTCGACGACATTGACGAGGCCGATGAAATGTACGCCGCCGGCATCGAAGGAGTACCAGCCCGCACCCTTGGTGCCGCGGCCGTAACGCTCGCGATAGAACTTCACCTCCTCGTCGAGGAAGTCATGCTCGCCGGGCACGTAGTGCACATCCAGCTTGGACTGCGAGATGATGCGGTCGGCGTTGTCGAACTCCGAGGCCTTGGACAGATGGGTGATGTCGCCGGTGTGGATCATGAACGACGGCTTGGCCGGCATCGCATTGATCTTGCCCACGGCTTCCTCCAGCGTGCCCAGCGCATTGGGGTTGGCCGGTTTGTCGAAGCCGACATGGCTATCGCTGATCTGCAGGAAGGTCATGCCGGGCGCGGCGGCGGTTGCGGCCTCGGCCGAATCGATGATGCCGAGCGAGCGCGGCACGCCGCCCGTGACGGTCCAGAGCACCCCGGTGCCGGCCCAAGTCATGCATTCCAGCACCTTGCGGCGGCTGACGCCGTCTTCCCCGTGATCGTGTCCGCTCATCGCACGTCTCCTTTGGCCCGGAATTGGGCGTCGAGGAGCTGATCGGGGGAGAGGTGGATTTATTCGCGGGTGGCGATGACGTTTTCGTGAGGTGGTGACCGACAGCTCAGCTTCAGGCCAGCCACCCGAATGCCCGGCGCAAGTAAGCAGGTGCATCCGTCTCGACCGGCGTGCCGTGGGCCATCAACACCTTTTCGGCAGGCCATGCGAGAATTCGCGCGAGCGCTTTTCGCGCTGGCCGGCGGCTGGCGAAGGCGATCCGGAATTTGTGCGGCACCGACGGTTCAGGCCCGGTCATCCGATCCAGCTTCGCAACGACGGCGCGCCATCCCGAAAGCAGGTGCGGGGGAATTTGCTGAAGGAGATCGGCAAAGAGCACGGTCCCGCTGCCGGCGTGAAAGAACACCACTTCCGTCGTGATCAGGTTACCGCGCATCTGAACCTGATCGATCTCCTCGACCCAATCCGGGCTCGGTGTGTCGCCGAGATCGTCGTCGAAGTCGATGTCGGTCCGCTTCTTTCTCAGCCTCGGAGGCGCGTAGAGCCTGGCTTTGGGATAGCTCCGCTTCCATTCGGGAAGAAAGAGATGATGAAGCGAATTGGGCGCAACAATGTGCCGGACTTCGCCGATGGCATCGACGGCAGTTTGCAGGCTCTCCGTGACCACGGTCGGCGACCAGACAAAGACGCTCCCGTCCAGGAGTCTTATGACGGCCATTCGCGTCGGGTAGTGAAATCCCGCGACGGAGACGTGGGGGCCGTCTGAGATCCAGATATTGCGGCCGAATTCCATCAGCATCGCCAGACTACCTCGCATCCTCCAAGATCATCGCAGCGCCTTTCTCGGCAATCATTGCGGTCGGCGTGTTGGTGTTGCCCGAGGTGATCGTCGGCATGATCGAGGCGTCGACGACGCGAAGACCGCCGAGGCCGTAGAAGCGCAGCCGTTCGTCGACCACGGCCATGGGGTCGTTCGCCGATCCCATCTTCGCCGTGCCGACCGGATGGAAGATAGTGGTGCCGATGTCGCCGGCGGCTTTTGCGAGCGAGGCATCATCGTCGCCGACCGTTGGGCCGGGCAAATATTCGCTCGGGCGATATTTTGCCAGCGCCTTCTGCCGCATCAGCCGGCGGGTGGTGCGGATGGCGTCGGCGGCGACCTGGCGGTCGTCGTCGGTCGACAGATAATTCGGCGCGATGATCGGCTTCTCGTCCGGGCTTGCCGAGCGCAGGCGCACGGTGCCGCGTGAAGTCGGCTGGAGATTGCAGGCACTGACGGTGATCGCCGGGAAGCGGTGCAGCGGATCGCCGAACTTGTCGAGTGACAGCGGCTGCACATGGAATTGGATGTTGGCGCGCGCGCGCGTGGCATCGGAGCGGGTGAAGATGCCGAGCTGCGACGGCGCCATGGTCAGCGGACCGCGGCGGCGGAAGGCATAGTCGAGGCCCATCAGGCCGCGGCGGAACAGATTGTAATAGGTCTCGTTCAGTGTCCGCACGCCCTCGACCTTGTAGATTGCTCGCTGCTGGAGATGGTCCTGCAGATTGCGCCCGATGCCGGGCTTGTCCATCACGATGTCGATGCCGAGCGGCGACAGCCAGTCGGCGGGCCCGATGCCGGAGCGATGCAGCACCTGCACCGAGCCGATCGAGCCGGCCGAGAGGATCACCTCGCGCCTGGCGCGCGCCTCGATGATCTCGCCGTTCTGGATGAAGCGCACGCCGACGGCGCGTCCCTGCTCGATGATGAGGTGGTCGACCAGCACATGCTTCTCAAGTCGCAGATTGGGGCGCCTCAAGGCAGGCTTGAGGAAGCCACGGGCCGACGACCAGCGCCGGCCGCGCTTCTGGTTGACGTGGAAATAGCTGGTGCCTTCGTTGTCGCCGGTGTTGAAGTCAGGGATGCGCTTGATGCCCATCTCCTCGGCGGCGTCGCCGACGGCATCGAGCACGTCCCAGGACAGCCGCGGCGCCTCGATGCGCCAGCCTCCGCCGGCTCCGTGATGCTCGCTTGCGCCCAGGAAGTGGTCCTCCAGCCGCTTGAACAGTGGCAGCACATCGTCATAACCCCAGCCGGTCAGGCCGAGCTGGCGCCAGTGGTCGTAGTCGGCAGCCTGGCCGCGCATCGAGATCATGGCATTGATCGCCGAGCAGCCACCGATCACCTTGCCGCGGGGATAGGCAAGCGCGCGGCCGTTCAGTCCCGGCTCGGCTTCGGTGTTGAACATCCAGTCGGAGCGCGGATTGCCGATCGCAAAGAGGTAGCCGACCGGAATGTGGAACCAGATCCAGTTGTCGTCCCCGCCGGCCTCGAGAATGAGGACGCGATTTTTGGGCTCGGCCGACAGCCGGTTGGCAAGGATGCAGCCGGCCGTGCCGGCGCCCACGACAATGTAGTCAAACTCACCTTCGAGCCGTCTTGGCATTCTGCTTCCACCCGGATGGTCCCTAAACGTTCCGTTCTAATAGGCAGAGGGCGACCACCGGGACAAGCCCGGCCATGAGCAGGGGACAGGACTACCCTCGATCTGCGGGAGTTAGCTGGACTGGCACTTGCATGATAGACAGTCCTGTATTTTCAACAAAGCTTGAGACCCCTCCATGCCGATCGTGAACCGCGTCGCCGACCTTCAACCCGATATCCAGGCCTGGCGGCGGGACATCCACCAGCATCCTGAATTGCTGTACGACGTCCACCGCACCGCAGCATTCGTCGCGGATCGCCTGCGTGAGTTCGGCTGCGATGAGGTCGTGACTGGCATCGGCCAGACCGGCGTGGTGGGGGTGATCAAGGGCAGTAAGCCAGCCGGCGAGGGGCTCAAGGTGATCGGCCTGCGCGCCGACATGGACGCGCTGCCCGTCGAGGAGCAGACCAACCTGCCTTACGCCTCCAAGACTCCGGGCAAAATGCACGCCTGCGGCCATGATGGCCACACCGCGATGCTGCTCGGCGCAGCGCGCTACCTCGCCGAGACCCGCAACTTCGCCGGCGAGGCGATCGTGATCTTCCAGCCGGCCGAGGAAGGCGGCGCCGGCGGCGCAGCCATGGTGAAGGACGGCATGATGGAGCGCTTCGGCATCGAGCAGGTCTACGGCATGCACAATGGTCCGGGCATTCCGATCGGTTCGTTCGCGATCCGGCCCGGCCCGATCATGGCGTCGACCGATGAAGTCGACATCATGATCGAGGGCCTCGGCGGCCACGCCGCGCGTCCGCACAAATGCATCGATTCCGTTCTGGTCGGTGCACAGGTGATCACGGCCTTGCAGTCGATCGTCGCGCGCAGTGTCGATCCCTTGGAATCGGCTGTCATCTCGATTTGCGAATTCCACGCCGGCAACGCCCGCAACGTCATTCCGCAGACCGCGACGCTGAGGGGCACGATCCGCACGTTGTCGCCGGAGGTGCGCAAGCTGGTCGAGAAGCGCGTCCGCGAAGTGGTGGCGGGTGTCGCGCAGATCACCGGCGCCAAGATCGATCTGCACTACAAGCGCAACTATCCCGTTGTAAACAACCACGCCGCGGAAACCGAGGTGGCGACGCGCATTGCCAAGCAGGTCGCGGGCGAGGCCAATGTGCACGAGATGCCGCCGCTGATGGGCGGCGAGGACTTTGCTTACATGCTGGAAGCGCGGCCCGGCGCCTTCATCTTCTGCGGCAACGGCGACAGCGCCGGCCTCCATCACCCCGCCTACAATTTCAACGACGAGGCGATCGTGTTCGGCACGTCCTATTGGGTCAAGCTGGTCGAGGAACAGCTCGCGGCGTCATGATTGGCCGAGCGGAAGCATGAATGAAAAGGGCCCGTGCATCGCACGGGCCCTTTTGTTCGTGTGCCGTGTCGCGGCTCAGAACAGGTGCGAGAACAGATAGTAGAGCACGCCCGAGATGATCATCGCGGCCGGCAGGGTCAGCACCCAGGCCATCGCGATGTTGCGGATCGTCGCCCATTGCAGGCCCGAGCCGTTGGCGGCCATCGTGCCGGCGATGCCTGAGGAGAGCACGTGGGTGGTCGAGACCGGCAGGCCGTAGACGTCGGCGGCGGCGATGGTGGCAGCCGCGGTGATCTCGGCGCAGGCGCCCTGCGCATAGGTCAGGTGGGTCTTGCCGATCTTCTCGCCGACCGTGACGACGATGCGCTTCCAGCCCACCATGGTGCCGAGGCCAAGCGCAATGGCGACCGCGATCTTTACCCAACCGGGGATGAACTTGGTGGCGCTGTCGAGCGAGCCCTTGTAGGCCGTGAGCACGGTGACGTCGGCGGCGCTGAGCTCGGCTTCCTTGTCCTTCATCAGGAAACGCAGCGCTTCCGAGACGAGGTACATGTCGTTGCGGGTATTGCCGACGAGATCGGCCGGCACCTTGGCGAGCGAGCCGTAGGTGGTCACCTGCTTGGAGATGTCGCGCACGAGCACGGCGAGCGAAGGGAACGTGCCGCCGTTGATTTCGTGCTGCGCGACATAGTTGGTCACGGCGGGGCGCGGATTGCCGATCACGCTGTAGCCGGCGGCCTTGCTCTCGATGATCTTGCTGGCGGCCTCCGAGTTCTGGCTGAACGCAGCGATCTGGTCCTCCGGCAGCGCGCGGTTGAGCGCGTAGGCGGTCGGCACGGTACCGATCAGGATCAGCATAATCAGGCCCATGCCCTTCTGGCCGTCATTGGAGCCGTGGAAGAAGCTCACCAGCGTGCAGGTGAGAATGAGGATGCCGCGGATCCACCACGGCGGCGGCTGGTCGCCCTTCGGCTCGCCGAACAGAGCGGGCGTCGCGCGCAGCAGCACGGTGCGCAGGACCAGCAGCAGGCCGGCCGCGAGCGCGAAGCCGAACAGCGGCGACAGCAGCAGCGCCTTGCCGATATTGGTGGCCTGGGTCCAGTCGACGCCCGAGGTGCCGCTGCGGCCGTGCAGCACCGCGTTCATGATGCCGACGCCCATGATTGAGCCGATCAGGGTGTGCGAGCTCGAAGCCGGCAGGCCGAAATACCAGGTGCCGACGTTCCAGATGATGGCGGCGATCAGCAGCGCGAACACCATGGCGAAGCCGGCGCTCGAGCCGACCTGGAGGATCAGCTCGACCGGCAGCAGCGAGACGATGCCGAACGCGACCGCACCTGACGACAGCAGCACACCGAACAGATTGAACATGCCGGACCACACCACGGCGACGTGGGCGGGCAGCGAACGGGTGTAGATCACGGTCGCCACCGCGTTGGCGGTGTCATGGAAGCCGTTCACGAACTCGAAGCCGAGCGCGATGAGAAGCGCGACGAAGAGCAGGAGGAAGGGAGCGAAAGCCTTGACCTGCGTGCCGGTGGCATCGACATCGACCCAGATGCTGTAGGCCACGAAGAGCAGTGCGGCCGCAATCACCCCCATGTAGATCACGCCGGTGAGCGGATGGAATCCGCGATTGAGGTCTGGCCCCTTACTCAAGGCCGGCTCGATGGAGCCCGGCAAAGCAACGTCACTCATCGGAATTTCTCCTGTCCCAAGACCCCGATTTTGCGCGTGGCATGTGACAGGCGGTTGAAATGACGGGCAGATGAGTGCAATGACGCGAGTCATCCACGGCTTGTGCGGTGACGAGCGGCTTGCGTCAGGCGGCGTGCGAGGATTTCCGCTGCAAGGACGCGGCGATCTTCAGGTCTGCGACAAAGCGCTGATATTCCAGCACCTTCGCCTCCGGATCAGGCAGCCGCAGCAGATAGGACGGATGCACCGTCACCAGAGCCTTGCGTCCGTCGGGAAGGTCTATGATCCGGCCGCGGGTCTTGCCGATGGGCGTGATCTTGCCGAACACGCTCTGTGCGGCGGTTGCGCCCATCGCCACGATGAGGTCGGGCTGGATTGCCGAAACTTCCCGCTCATACCATTGCCGGCACGCCTTGATCTCCGGCGTCGCCGGCTTCTGGTGCAGGCGGATCTTTCCGCGCGGTACGAATTTGAAGTGCTTCACTGCGTTGGTGACATAAACTTTCTTTCGATCGACGCCGGCCTCCGCCAGTGCACGGTCGAGCATCTGGCCGGCAGGGCCCACAAAGGGATGGCCGGCGAGGTCTTCCTTGTCGCCGGGCTGCTCGCCGACCAGCATGATATTGGCAGACTTCGGGCCTTCGCCGAACACGGTCTGGGTCGCATCCTTGTAGAGGTGGCAGGCGCGGCAATGCGCGGCCTCCTCGCGAAGCGTTTCGAGAGTGTCACTGGCAGGTTTGCGTTTCATCGGAGCCTCCGGCCGCTTCTGAGGCTTGTGCGGATCGGTCGCGGCGTTAGCGATCATGGCACCGGTCATGCGTTCGGCATCTTCGATCAAGGGCTTAATGATCGAAGCCTCGGGCAGGTTCCTCCAATATTTCTTCGGCATTTCGGCCTGCATCGCTTTCACCTTGAGGCGGGCCGGATTGAAGATGCTGGCGTAATAGCGCCGCCAGGTTTCCTCCAGGTGGTCTTTGCCCGGTGCCTCGCTCTTGTTGACGCCCGGGGTGAATGAGAGCGCGTGGCCGTCCCAATGCGCGCAGATATCCGGCGTCAGGATCGACCAGGGAATATCGGCAAAGCGCTTTGCAAAGAACGGCGCGGCGAGCTCGACGATGTGATGCTCAGGCTCGAACCAGGCCACGTAATGCGCCTCGCGTTCGCGTCCGATCTCGCGGAACCGCACGAAGGCGTGCATCTTGTGCTCGTCGCGATGAACCGCCCTTGCCATCGCCGTGACCTGCGCGACATCAGTGTCGGTCGCGACCTCGATGAGATCGTGATTGTTTTTCAGCCGGAACAGCAGGCGATAGAGGATCGCGAAGCGCTCGCCGCCCCGATGCAGGATCGCAGCCTTGGCGAGGTCGATGAATTTGCCTGATACGCTGAAGGTGCCGTCGTTCACCTCGAGTATCGGCGACGGCGCGGGTGGCGCGAACAACTCCGCTTCGCCGCCCCGCACGACCCAGGTGACATCGCGCGGCTCGACATGATGCAGCACGAGCGTCCGCGCGGCGTTGCGCCAGCCATCAAAATCAGTTTCGGTGTCGAGGGTGATGTACTGCATCAGAAGCCAAATCCCAATTGTGTTGCTTTCGGCTTGAACCGTTCGATCAGCCGCGCCTCGTCGAGGCGATGCGGCGAGGGGCGATGATCGCTGAGAACGATGAACGGCAGCGCCTTGTGCTTGGGCACGTGCAGCCGCGCGAGATCGGAGAGTCGGATCGTGGTGGTGCGCCGCGTTGCGATGATGCGTTCGACCGCCTTGGTGCCGAAGCCAGGCACGCGCAAAAGCTCCTCGCGGCTGGCGCGGTTGACATCGAGGGGAAAGCGGTCGCGATGACGTAGCGCCCATGCAAGCTTGGGGTCGATGTCGAGCGGCAGCATCGCGCTGTCGTCGACGATTTCGCCGACGTCGAAGCCGTAGAACCGCATCAGCCAGTCGGCCTGGTAGAGCCGGTGCTCGCGCAGCAGGGGCGGTTGGACCAGAGGCAACGTGCGGCTGGCATCTGGGATCGGGCTGAAGGCTGAGTAGTAGACGCGCCGCAGTCGGTAGGAGCCGTAGAGATTGGCGCTGGTGTGGAGGATGGTGTGGTCGTTCGCGCTATCGGCGCCGACGATCATCTGCGTACTTTGACCGGCCGGCGCGAAACGCGGTGGCTTCGTCTTCGTCTTTGTGCTGCTGATATCCTCGGCCTCGTCGAGCTTCAGCCGCAGCCGGCCCATGGTGCGGCGGATCGCGCGTACGTCCTTCTCGGGCGCGAATTGCTGCAGGCTCGCGGCTTCAGGCATCTCGATATTGATGGAGAGGCGGTCGGCATATTTGCCGGCTTCCGTGATCAGCGCGTCGTCGGCCTCCGGAATGGTCTTGAGGTGGATGTAGCCGCGGAAGTGATGCTCCTCGCGCAGCTTTCGCGCGACGCTGACCACTTGCTCCATCGTGTAGTCGGGACTGCGGATGATGCCGGAGGAGAGAAACAGTCCCTCGATGTAGTTGCGCCGGTAGAAGTCGAGCGTCAGCTTGACCACTTCGTCGATGGTGAAGCGGGCGCGCGGCACGTTGGAGGAGGCGCGGTTGACGCAATAGAGGCAATCGTAATTGCAGGCGTTGGTCAGCAAGACCTTGAGCAGCGAGATGCAGCGTCCGTCCGGCGCGTAGGAATGACAGATGCCCATCCCGGGCGCGGTCGAGCCCATGCCCTTGCCGTCGCTGGAATCCCGCTTTTCCGTACCGCTGGAGGCGCAGGACGCATCGTACTTGGCGGCGTCCGCGAGAATTGCCAGCTTGCGTTGTACGTCCATCCCAGAATCCCTTTGATTCAGCTCATGAATCCATTTGCGCGCCAATTCGATTGACTCTCTGCGCGCCGTTAGCTTTATATTAGAACATATCATGAACAAATGAGCCAGCCGTTGGTTCTTCTTTTGAGGCCACGGCATCCATCTTTAGGGAGCGGCGAGCATGAGTGGCGCACGCATGAGCGCGCTTGCGACCTTGCGCAGCCAGATCGAACGGATCGAGACAGCGGAAGTCGTGCATCATCACGACCGGGTCGCGCTCGGCCATAACGAGGTCGACCACGTCTTGAAGGGCGGGCTCGCGCGCGCGGCAATCCACGAGGTGTTTTGCGAGGGGCGTCAGGGCGCCGCCGCCACCGGTTTCGTGATGGGGCTTGCGGGCCGCGTCACGACACAGCGGCCGCTGCTCTGGGTACGGCAGGATTTTTCGGAGCTTGAAGCGGGCGCGTTATCGATGAGCGGGCTTGCCGAACTCGGCCTCGATCCGCGCCGCGTGGTGATGGTGCGTGCGGCTGACGTGGAGAGCGCGCTGCGCACCTCGGCCGACGCGCTCGCCTGCGATGCGCTCGGTGCCGTCGTGCTCGAGCTCTGGGGCGAGACAAGACAGTTCGATCTCGTGGCGAGTCGCAAGCTGACGCTGGCTGCGCAATCGTCCGGAGTCACCGGCCTGTTGCTGCGGATGGCCGCGCAGCCGCTGCCCTCGACTGCCGAAACCCGATGGATGCTGCGCGCGGCGCATTCGCCGCCGGGACCTGCGTGGAGTGCCTGGGGTGCGCCGCGCTTCGATGCCGAGCTGTTGCGCAATCGTCATGGCCCCTGCGGCCGCTGGATCATGGAATGGAATTGTGATGAGTGCCAGTTCAGTGAACCGTCGACGTATTCTCAGCCTGTGGCTGCCGCGCCTGCCCATCGACCGGATCCAGCGGTTCTTCAACAGCGCCGGGCTGGGTAAGAATACCAATGAGCCGAGTATCGTTGTCATCAAGAACAACAATGCGCTGGTGATCCACGCGCTTGACGAGGCCGCCGAGCGGCTCGGCCTGCATATCGGGCAGCCGCTGGCCAATGCGCGGGCGATGTGCCCGGATCTGAAAGTATTCGACGCCGATGTCGTGGCCGATGCGAAGACGCTCAGCGACATCGCCGATTGGTGCGACCGCTTCACGCCGCTGGTGGCGCTCGATCCGCCGCATGGGTTGTTCCTCGATATTACCGGTTGCGCGCATCTGTTCGGTGGCGAGGCGGCGCTGCTAAAGACGCTGATTCATGCGCTGGCGCGCCAGGGCTTTGCCGTCAGTGCGGCCATCGCCGGCACCTCGGTCTGCGCGCGCACGCTGACGCGGCAAGCCACAACCAGCATCGTCGCCGACGGCGGAGAGGCGGCGGCGATCGATAGGTTTCCGGTGTCCGCGCTCGGTGCGGACGAGGCCATCACCACCGGCCTGCGCCGCGCCGGCCTGAAGACCATCGGCGATGTCGCCTCGCGCGCCCCGAGCGAAATCACGGCGCGGTTCGGTGCGCGGTTCTCGACGCTGCTTGCGCATGCGCTGGGACAGGGCGATGCGCCGATCAATCCGCGAAAGCCGCTGCCCGATTACATCGTGGAAAAACGTTTTGCCGAGCCGATCGCGACCGACACCATGATCGCGATGACGCTGTCGCGGCTGGCCGACACGTTGATCGCATCCATGGAGAAGCAGGGCAAGGGCGCGCGACGGCTGGAGGCGGCGTTCTTCCGCACCGACGGCGCGGTGCGGGCGATCATGGTCGAGACCGGACGCCCCGTGACGCGAAGCGCGGTCATCGACCGCCTGTTCCGCGAGCGGCTCGATGCGCTTGCCGATCCCCTCGATCCCGGCTTCGGCTTCGACATGGTGCGGCTGTCGGCGAGCCGCACCGAGATCGTGGTGCAGGAGCAGCGCGATCTCGATGCCCATGTCCATGACAATGACGAGCTCGCCGCATTGATCGACCGCATCGCCGCGCGCATCGGCGGCAAGCGCGTTGTCGTGCACCTGCCGCAAGACACGCACATCCCCGAGCAGGCGGTGCTGGCCGCGCCGGCCCAGCATCATCTCACTGCTGCCATGCAGGCCGAATGGCCGGCGCACGCCGAGAGCGAGCCGCCGCTGCGCCCCCTCAGGCTGTTCGGCCAGCCGGAGCCGGTCACAGTGCCGTTCGCGACGGTGCCTGACGGCCCGCCGCATCAATTCACCTGGCGACGAGCGAAACATGCGGTGGTGCGGGTGGAAGGACCCGAGCGCATCGCCATGGAATGGTGGCGGCAGGACGGCAAGCAGCTGACGCGGGATTATTTCCGCATCGAGGATGCCGAGGGGCTGCGCTTCTGGATTTTTCGCGACGGTCTTTACGAGGGAGAGGTGTTCGACGCCGACGGCAAGCCCGCGTCTCCCAACTGGTATGTGCATGGTCTCTTCGCATGAATACGCCTGCTTATGCCGAGATCGGCATCACCTCCAATTTCTCCTTCCTGCGTGGCGGCTCGGATCCGCGTGCTTATGTGCATCAGGCCAGCAGGCTCAACATCCCCGTGATCGGCATCGCCGATCACAACACGCTGGCCGGCGTGGTGCGGGCCTACAAGGAGCTCGACAATGACAAGGTATTGCATAAACCAAAATTGTTAATCGGTGCCCGCATCGTCTTCATCGACGGCACACCCGACATTTTCGTCTATCCGCGCGACCGTGCTGCCTATGGCCGGCTGTGCCAGCTTCTCACCCGGGGCAAGCGCGGCGACAACATCACACGGATCGAGAAGGGCGAATGCCATCTCAGCTTCGCGGATCTGCTCGAGTTCTCCGAGGGGCAACTTCTGATCCTGAAGCTGCCGCATCGGTTCGATCAGGCGCAAGCGCTGGACCTTCTCGCAAAGCTGAAAGGAAGCCGTGCCGAGGGCGTGTGGCTAGCGGCGAGCCTGATCTATCGCGGCGACGACCGCCGCCGCCTGGCGCGGCTCGACGATCTCGCCGCCAAGGCAAAGGTGCCGCTGCTCGCGACCAACGAGGTGCTCTACCACGATCCCGGCCGCCGTCCGCTTCAGGACGTGCTGACCTGCATCCGGGAAAAGACCACGATCGAGGCGGTCGGACGCAAGCTGGAAGCCAACGCCGAACGCTTTCTGAAGGCGCCCCGCGAGATGGCGCGACTGTTTCGCGATTTCCCCGATGCAATCGCGGAGACCATGCGCTTTTCCGATCGTATCGATTTCTCGCTCGACCAGCTCAAATACCAATACCCGGACGAGCCGGTGCCGCCGGGTAAGACTGCGCAGGGGCATCTGGAGGATCTGACCTGGGCGGGTGTCGATAAATATTTCGGCGGCAAGATCGACGACAAGCTGCGCGCGACGCTCAAGAAGGAGCTCGCGCTGATCGCTGAGCTGAAATACGCGCATTACTTCCTCACCGTGCACGACATTGTCCACTATGCGCGCAGCCAGAACATTTTGTGCCAGGGCCGCGGCTCGGCGGCGAACTCGGCCGTGTGCTACGTGCTCGGCATCACCTCGGTCGACCCGACCAAGGTCGATCTGTTGTTCGAGCGCTTCATCTCCAAGGAGCGGCTGGAGCCGCCTGACATCGACGTCGATTTCGAGCATTCGCGGCGCGAGGAGGTGATGCAATATGTCTATCGCCGCTACGGCCGCCACCGCGCCGCGATCATCGCCACTGTCATCCATTATCGTCCGCGCAGCGCCATCCGCGATGTCGGCAAGGCGCTGGGGCTGACCGAGGACGTCACCGCCGCGCTCGCCGACACCGTCTGGGGCAGCTGGGGCAAGGGCCTCAACGACATGCAGGTCCGGCAGGCCGGGCTCGACCCCGGAAATCCCATGATCAACCTCGCGGTCGAGCTTGCGACCGAGCTGATCGAATTCCCGCGCCATCTCTCCCAGCATGTCGGCGGCTATGTGCTGACGCAGGATCGGCTCGACACCTATGTTCCCATCGGCAATGCCGCGATGGACGACCGTACCTTCATCGAATGGGACAAGGACGACGTCGACGCGCTGAATATGATGAAGGTCGACGTGCTTGCGCTGGGCATGCTGACCTGCATCAGGAAGTGTTTTGATTTGATCGATCAGCATAAGGGCGAGCGGCTTGTCCTGGCGACCGTCCCGCAGGATGATGAAAAAGTTTACGACATGCTGTGTGCCGGCGAGTCACTCGGCGTCTTCCAGGTCGAGAGCCGCGCCCAGATGAACATGCTGCCGCGGCTGAAGCCGCGGACCTTCTACGATCTCGTCATCGAGGTCGCAATCGTACGCCCGGGGCCGATCCAGGGCGACATGGTGCATCCTTATCTGCGCAGGCGGAATGGTCTGGAGAAGGTGAGCTATCCGTCTCCGTCGCCGGATCACGGCGACAAGAATGAGCTTTACAATGTGCTGCACAAAACGCTGGGCGTGCCTCTGTTCCAGGAGCAGGCGATGCGCATCGCGATAGAGGCGGCGAAATTCACCCCCGAGGAAGCCAACGGCCTGCGCCGCTCGATGGCGACCTTTCGCAATGTCGGCACCATCGGCCAATACGAGGAGAAGCTGATCGGCAACATGGTCGCGCGCGGCTATGATGCAAACTTCGCCAGAAGCTGCTTTGACCAGATCAAGGGTTTTGGAAGCTACGGCTTCCCGGAGAGCCATGCCGCGAGCTTTGCCCAACTGGTCTACATCTCGTCATGGCTGAAATACCATCATCCCGACGCCTTCTGCTGCGGCCTGTTGAACTCGCAGCCGATGGGCTTTTACGCCCCTGCGCAGATCGTCGGCGATGCCCGCAAGAACGGCGTCGAGGTGCGCGAGATCGACGTGTCCTACAGCTGCGCGCAGAACACGCTGGAGAACACCGACGACAGATATTGTGCCGTGCGTCTCGGATTTCGTCAGATCGACGGCTTCCACTGGCTGGACGAGGATGAGGAGAGGCTGAAGCGCTCACAGTCGTCATTCCGGGGCGCGCGTAGCGCGAGCCCGGAATCCGTCGGGCCGCATACGCTCGGCGGAATGGATTCCGGGCTCGACGCTGACGCGTCGCCCCGGAACGACAAGAAAGAAGATTGGGCCGACCGCATCATTGCTTCGCGCAATCGCCGGCCCTTCACCTCGCTCGAGGACTTCGCCCGCGACACCGGCTTGCCCAAGCGCGCTCTGATCCTGCTGGCGGATGCCGATGCGTTCCGCTCGCTCGGGCTCGACCGCCGCGAGGCGCTGTGGCAGGTGCGGCGGCTGCCCGATGACGTCGCGCTGCCGCTGTTCGAAGCGGCCACCGCGCGCGAGCAGCCGGATGAGCATGCCAAGCCGTTGCCTGAGATGCCGCGCCCCGAGCAGGTTGTCGCCGATTACCAGACCATCCGGCTGTCACTCAAAGGCCATCCGATGGAATTCCTGCGCGAGATGTTTACGCGCGAGCGGATTGTCGCCTGCAAGGACATCAGCCATGACAACGAGCGGCGCCGCGTCCGCTGCGCCGGCGTGGTGCTGGTGCGGCAGCGACCGGGCAGCGCCAGTGGCGTCGTGTTCATGACGCTGGAGGACGAAACCGGCATCGCCAATGTCGTGGTGTGGCCAAAAATTATGGAGCAGTACCGCAAGGAGGTGATGGGCGCGCGCCTTATCGAGGTGCAGGGCTATATCCAGAGCAGCCCCGAGAAGGTGACGCATCTGATCGCCCAGCGCATGATCGACCGCTCACACGATCTGATCGGTCTCGCCAATGATGCCCTGAGCCGCAAGCACCCGGTGCCCGCAGGCGCCACGGTAGTCGAACCGCTCAACGAAGACCCTCGCGCCCTCGCGGACATGCCGGCGCAAAAAATCCGCCACCCCCGCAACGTCCGCATCCTGCCGCCGTCGCGGGATTTTCATTGAGGTTGGTTCTACGCACAAACCTCTCACCGTCACCCCCGCGCAACGGCGGAGCCGTTGTTGCTGGAGGTGCTCGCCTCTTCGGCGAGCCTCGAAGGGCGACGGCTCGGTTGCGTCCGGGCCGTTCATCCTTCGAGGCTCCCCGTGCGCCGCGTTGCGCCGCACCGCTCGCACCTCAGGATGACGGGGCGAGATGCGCCCGCGCGCCAACCCTCTAAAAATTCACCCGGTTCGAGATCGCGCCATCCACGACGAGATTGGATCCCGTGGTGAATGCCGACACCGGGCTCGCCAGAAACACCGCGGCACTTGCGATCTCCTGTGGCGTCGCCATGCGCCCCGTCGGATTGCGCTTCATCGCGTCGTTGTAACGCTCCGGCATGTTCTTCTCGATCATCTCCCAGACGCCGCCCTTGAAATAGACGGTGCCGGGCGAGACCACGTTGACGCGGATCTTCTTCTTTGCGTATTGCCGTGCCAGCCCCTTGGCCATGTGGATCAGCGCCGCCTTGATCGGGCCGTAGGAGCTGGCCGTGTCGGCCTGGGCCGCCGAGATCGAGGAGATGATGACGAAGGCGGCATCGCCGCTGCTCGCCCCCCTGGCTTCGAGGAACGGCCGCGCGGCGTCGAACGCATGCACGGCGCCGAGCACGTCGAGTCGGAAATTCTGCTCCCACGACGCGGGATCATGGCCTTGCGCCATGGCCCCGGCATTGGAAAACAGCATGTCGATGCCGCCGAGCTCTTTTGCAGTGTCTTCGACCCACGCTTTCAGCGCGGCGCCGTCGGTGACGTCGAGCGCGCCGCCGGTGGCCCGAATGCCGCTCGCTTTCAGTTCATTGACGGTCGCTGCGACCTGCTCCGCGTTGCGCGCACAGACCGCGACATTGGCGCCTTCACCAGCCAGCGTCGCCGCAATCGCCCGACCGATGCCGCGCGTGCCGCCGAGCACGACCGCGTTTTTGCCTTTGAGACCGAGATCCATTGTGGGGTTTTCCTTCTTGTTGATCGCAG
Organism: Bradyrhizobium sp. Ghvi; assembly: GCF_900115265.1. Classification (GTDB taxonomy): domain Bacteria; phylum Pseudomonadota; class Alphaproteobacteria; order Rhizobiales; family Xanthobacteraceae; genus Bradyrhizobium. The sequence continues at coordinate 582,448 of NZ_FOVU01000005.1, forward strand.
GGAGCTTAATTGTTTAAGCCAAGATGTCGAATTCGTTCTCGGTGTCATACCCCCCCGCGAAAGCGGGGTATCCAGTACGCTGCGACGTCTCGATTCTATCACCAGCGTCTCTGGAATACTGGATCATCCGCCTTCGCGGATGATGACATCGCGCAAGATTGCTAAGAGTGCCCCCCTCACTCCGGCGCAGCCCCCACCGGCGGACCGCCGGGCGGGCGGTGCAGGAAGGTCAGCGACGCATAGGCGCCGATCCAGGAACCGGCCGCCGCGAAAGCGACATAGATGGCGTTCTCGGTGTAGCTGATCACGGCGTAGGAGGAGAGCAGATACCAGATCGCGCTCCAGCTCGCCGCCGGCACGCGCTTGCGCGCGACGACCGCTGAGGTGAACATCACATAGACTGCGTCGGTGGCCGCTGTCGCGACGAACACGGCGCCTGCGGTGAGGGGATCGATGGCGGCCATTGCAATCCTTTCCGTGCTAATGGGATCATGGCAAAGCTAAAGGGAGAGAAGAAGCCATGCAAAGCCCCGCCGACATTCTCAAGGGTATCTGGACCTCCGTCGGCGGTGACGCGGCCGCGCTTCATCGCGTGCGCCTGACCGGCGAGGAGCCACAAATTCCATCCTCCTTCCGCGTTGCCGTCGCGGGGCAGGCAACGATCGCCGCCGCCGGTCTTGCAGCTGCCGAAATCTGGAGATTGCGCAGTGGCGAGGCGCAAGATGTCACCGTCGATATGCGTCACGCCGTCGTCGAATGCCGTTCCGAGCGTTACCTGCGCCTCGATGACAAGCCGCCTCCACCGGCCTGGGACGCCATTGCCGGCGTCTACAAGACCGGCGACGACCGTTTCGTCCGCTGCCACACCAATTTCCCGCACCATCGCGATGCCGTCTGCAAGGTGCTTGGCTGCGCGCCGGAGCGCGACAAGGTGCAGGCCGCCTTGAAGCAATGGAAAGGCGAAGATTTTGAAACGGCGGTCTATGCCGCCGGCGGAGTCGTTGCGCTGATGCGCTCCTACGACGAATGGTCCGCGCTGCCGCAAGCGCGCGCGCTCGCCCAGCTGCCGCTGATCTCGATCGAGAAGATCGGTGACGCCCCGCCAAAGCCTTGGTCTAAAAAGCCGTGGTCTGAAGGCGATCGGCCGCTCGCAGGCCTCCGCGTGCTCGATCTCTCCCGCGTCATCGCAGGGCCGGTCGCCGGGCGCACGCTCGCGGCGCACGGGGCGGATGTGCTGCTCGTTTCGGGGCCCGATCTGCCGGCCATTCCCTGGCTCACCATCGACACCGGCCGCGGCAAGCTCACCACCTTTGTCGAATTGAAGAGCGAAACAGGTCGGGCGCAAATGCGCGAACTGCTGAAAGACGCTGACGTCTTTTCGCAGGGCTATCGCCCGCGCGCACTCGCAGCTGTTGGCTTCTCGCCGGAGCACGCCGCGGAGATCAATCCCGGCATCGTCTACGTCACGTTGTCGGCCTATGGCCATGTCGGCCCTTGGGCCGAGCGGCGCGGATTCGATTCGCTGGTGCAGACCGCGACCGGCTTCAACGATGCGGAAGGGAAGGCCGCCGGCATCGATAGCCCGAAGGAATTGCCGGCACAGATGCTCGACCACGCCACCGGCTATCTGATGGCGTTTGGCGCGATGATGGCGAAGGCGCGCCAGGCGAGCGAAGGCGGCAGCTGGCACGTGCGCGTGTCGCTGGCGCAGACCGGACGCTGGCTGTGGAATCTCGGCCGGCTCGACGGCGGCCTCAACACCCCGGATATCAGGGGCGAGGCCGTACATGCTGCGTTCATGGAAACGGTGTCATCTGGCTTCGGCACGTTGAAGGCGGTGCGCCATTCGGCCGTGTTGTCGAGGACGCCCGCGCACTGGAGCCGTCCAGCGATGCCGCTTGGCAGCCATCTGCCGCAATGGCCGCGCTGAAGCTGACGTGAAGCTGACGGTGTCGCAAAATTTTAACGCAAACCGAAAGACGAGCTGCGTTTTTTAGGTTGTCTGAAATCTCAATTCGGCACTATTAGCGCGACCGATGAGGCAGTCGTCTGCCGAGATCGTCGCAGACATGTCCGGGCCCCATGGTAGCTGAAAATACCAAACGATTGCAGGTGCTTACAAAGCGACGGGTGATCACATCCGTAGTTTTACTGGCGCTTGCCGGGGCGGGTGTCTACGGCTTGATGTTTGCAGGCGCAGCCAAGGAGAAGAAGCACTCCGAAGTCTCCAGCCAGTCGCGCAAGAACGCTCAGAATTTCACGCCGACCCCGTCAGAATGGGCGACGCTGACGATCGAACCGGTCAATGCCAAGACCTTCCGCGCCGAGTACGTCACCGAAGGTAAGGTCGCGGTCGATGAGGACCGCTCGACGCCGGTGTTCTCGCCCTATGCGGGCCGGGTAACCAAGCTGCTCGCCAAGCCGGGCGAGAGCGTGACCCAAGGTCAACCGCTGTTCACAATCGAGGCCGCCGACACCGTGCAGGCCCAGAACGATTTCATCGCGGCGATGACATCGCAGAACAAGGCAAGGTCGGCGCTCGAGCTTGCCGACATCCAGTACAAGCGCGCCAAGGATCTGTACGAGGGCCGCGCCATTCCGCTCAAGGACTATCAGCAGGCGGAAGCGACCCAGGTCCAGGCGCAGAACGACATGCGTTCCGCGGTGACGGCGCTGGAGGCTGCAAACAACAAGCTGCGCATCCTCGGTTTCACCGACGAGACGATCAAGGCGTTCCAGAGCAAGAGCACCATTAATCCGGAGATCACGATCTATGCGCCGATCTCGGGCACGGTCGTGCAGCGCAAGATCGGTCCCGGACAATATGTTAGCGCCGGCGCCAGCGATCCGGTCTTCGTAATCGGCGATCTCTCCACGGTCTGGCTCACCGCCTTCGTGCGCGAGAGCGACGCCGCACAGGTCAGCGTCGGGCAGGACATCTCCGTGAACGTGATGGCGCTGCCGGGCCGTCCGCTGACCGCCAAGATCAATTACGTCGCCGCAGCGATCGATCCCAGCACCCGCCGCCTGCTTGTCCGTGCCACCATCGACAACAAGAACGGCGCGCTCAAGCCGGAAATGTTCGCCAACGTCACGATCTATTCGGCCGGTGACCGCGCGGCGCCTGCGGTGCCGAAACAGTCGCTGATCTACGAAGGCAACCAGGTCAGGGTCTGGGTTGCGCATGAGGACAAGTCGGTCGAGCTCCGCCAGATCAAGATCGGCCTGATCAACGGTAACCTCGTCGAGGTGACCAACAACCTGAAGCCCGGCGAACAGATCGTCGTCAAGGGCAGTCTGTTCATCGACCGCGCGGCGTCCGGTAGCTGATCGACGAGCCCCGAGAAACTGCGAAAAACCTGAATGGACCGTCTCGTCGCCCTTGCCGTCAACCGGCGCTTCCTGATGGTCGGCATGTTCGTCGCCGTGTTCATCGGCGGCCTGATCGCGTTCAACCAGCTCAACATCGAGGCCTATCCCGATCCGACCCCGCCGATGGTCGACATCGTGACGCAGAGCCCGGGCCTGTCGGCGGAAGAGATCGAGCGCTACATCACGATCCCGATCGAGACCCAGGTCGCGGGGCTGAAGAATCTCACGACCATCCGCACCATCTCGCTCTACGGTCTCTCCGACGTCAAACTCCAGTTCTCGTTCGCCTACACCTATGACGAGGCGTTGCAGCAGGTCCTGAACCGGCTGGCGCAGCTTGCGCCGCTGCCGGGCAATGTGCAGCCGCAGATCTCGCCTTTGAGTCCGATCGGCGAAATCTTCCGCTATCGCCTGGTCGGCCCGCCAAACTACAGTGTGCTGGACCTCAAGACCGTCCAGGACTGGATCCTCCAGCGCCGCTTCCGCGCCGTGCCCGGCGTGATCGACGTCACCGGCTGGGGCGGCAAGAGCAAGACCTATGAGCTCCAGGTCGACAACAACAAGCTGGTCGCCAACGGCCTGACGCTGCCGCAGCTGCTCCAGGCGGTCAGCAATTCCAACGTCAATGTCGGCGGCAACACCGTCAATATCGGCCAGCAATCCGCCGTGGTCCGCGGCGTCGGCCTGATCCGCTCGATCGACGACCTCGCCAACACCATGGTGGCGCAGACCAACGGCAATCCGGTGCTGGTGAAGGACGTCGCCACCGTTACCGTCGGCCAGAAACCGCGTCTCGGTATCGCCGGTCTCGACGATGCCGACGACATCGTGCAGGGCATCGTGCTGATGCGTCGCGGCGAGCAGAGCACGCCGACCATCAATCGCGTCGAGCAACTCGTCGCCCAGATCAACAATTCCACCATTCTGCCGCCGGGCGTGCACATCGAGCGCATCTACGATCGCAAGGACCTGATCGACCTCACCACCCACACCGTGCTGCACAACATGGTGGTCGGTATCCTCTTGATCGTGTTGTTGCAGTGGATCTTCCTCGGCGATCTCAGAAGCGCGCTGATCGTCGGCGCCACCATTCCGTTCGCGCTGTTCTTCGCCGTGATCATCCTGGTGCTGCGCGGCGAATCGGCCAATTTGCTGTCGGTCGGCGCCATCGATTTCGGGCTGATCGTCGATGCCACCGTCATCATGGTGGAGGCGATCTTCCGCCGCCTGACGCAGACGACGCCGACGACGGAGTCCGAGCATATGTCGCCCGAGACGCTGTTCGGCATGAAGAGCCACGCCATCCTCAGCGCCGCGGCCGACGTGTCGCGTTCGATCTTCTTTGCCGCCGCCATCATTATCGCAGCCTTCCTGCCGCTGTTCACGCTGTCGGGCGTCGAGGGCAACATCTTCGGGCCGATGGCGCGCACCTATGCCTATGCGCTCGCCGGCGGCCTGCTGGCGACCTTCACCGTCACGCCCGCGCTGTCCGCGATCATCCTGCCCGCGCATGTCGAGGAGACCGAGACCCGGGTGATGCAGGTTCTGCACCGGCTCTACATGCCGGTGCTGAATTGGGCCGTCGCCAACCGCACCATCGTGCTCGGCGGCGCAGCCGGCCTCGTGGTGATGACGATCGTGTTCGGCCGGCTGCTCGGCCTCGAATTCCTGCCCAAGCTTGAAGAGGGCAACCTCTGGATCCGCGCCACGCTGCCGCCGACCATCTCGCTCCAGGAGGGCAACTCCTACGTCAACGAGATGCGCAAGCTGATCCGTGCGCGGCCCGAGGTCGAGGCCGTGGTGTCGCAGCACGGCCGTCCTGATGACGGCACCGACGCCGCCGGCTTCTTCAATGCCGAGTTCTTCGCGCCGCTGAAGCCCGCAAGCGAGTGGCCGGGCACGCATGACAAGGAAGTTCTGACGGCAGAGCTGCTCAAGCAGCTCGACGACCGCTTCCCCGGTGTCGAGTTCAACTTCTCGCAATATCTGCAGGACAACGTTTCCGAAGCCGTCTCCGGCGTGAAGGGCGAGAACTCGATCAAGCTGTTCGGCAGCGACCTGCAGGCGCTGACCGACACCGCCAACAAGATCAAACAGGTGTTGTCGACGGTGCAGGGCGTCACCGATCTCGCGGTCTTCACCTCGCTCGGGCAGCCGACCGTGCAGATCGATATCGATCGCGCCAAGGCCGCGCGCTACGGGCTCGCGCCCGGCGATATCAACGCCACCATCAAGGTGGCGATCGGCGGCGACACGGCGGGCGATCTCTACGAGCCCGGATCCGACCGCCACTTCCCGATCATCGTTCGCCTTGCGCCGGAATATCGCCGCAGCGCCGAGGCGATCCAGAACATCCGGATCGGCGCGCCGGGGCCGAACGGCTCGATCACCCAGATTCCCTTAAGCGAAGTCGCCACCATCAGCCTCGTCTCCGGCGCCGCCTATATCTATCGCGAGCAGCAGGAACGCTATCTGCCGATCAAGTTCTCGGTGCGTGAGCGCGACCTCGGCAGCGCCATCCGCGAAGCGCAACAGAAGATCGCCGACCAGGTGCAACTGCCGCCCGGCTCGCACATGGAATGGGTCGGCGAGTTCGGCAACCTCCAGGATGCGATCCGACGCCTGTCGATCGTGGTGCCGATCTCGCTGGCACTCATCGGCATCCTGCTCTGGTTCAATTTCGGCTCGATGACCGACACGCTGCTCGCCATGAGCGTGATCCCGATGGCGATCTTCGGCGGCGTGCTTGGCCTCTTGATCTCCGGCACCGCCTTCAGCGTCTCCGCGGCGATCGGCTTCATCGCGCTGTTCGGCATCGCCGTGATGGACGGCATCATCATCCTCTCGCAGTTCAACCAGCTGATCGAAGAGGGCATGGACCGCATGAGCGCAGTGATCCGTACCGGCGAGTTGCAGCTTCGGCCCGTGCTGATGACCTGCGTGGTCGCAGGCGTCGGCCTGCTGCCGGCCGCGTTGTCGGAAGGCATCGGCTCGCAGGTGCAGAAGCCGCTCGCGGTCGTTGTCGTCACGGGCATGATGCTGGCGCCGGTCGTCATCCTCGTCACCTTGCCAGTGCTGATCTCCTTCTTCTCGCGCCGCGCGCGCTGACAGCCGCCGCGACTCAGAAGCCGTACAGTCGCGCAGGATTATCGACCAGGATCTTCTTGCGCACTTCGGCATCCGGCGCCCACGCCGGAAGCTGGTTGAGCAGACGGCCGTCGTCGATCTGATAGAGCGGCGCGATGTCGGTGGCTTTCCGCCCCTCGACGTGACTCGAATCCGGATGCGGCCAGTCGGTGCCCCAGACGATGCGGTCGGCGTTCGCAGCGATGAGCGCGCGGGCATAGGGCACCATGTCCTGATAATCGGGCGCGAGCTTCGAGGAGCGGTAGGCACCGGAGATCTTCACATAGGCCTTGCCGGATTTGACGAGCGCAACGAGGTCAGCAAAGCCGGGCTGCTCCAGTCCGAGCGAGGCGTCGAGACCGCCGAAATGGTCGAACACGGCGGGGACCGGTGAAGCCAGCACGAGATCCCTGATGGCGGAGATCATCGGCAGCGTGGTGTAGAGCTGTACGTGCCAGCCGCGTGCCTTCATGCGTTCGGCCGCGGCCGTGAAGCGGGCGCGACCGACATTGGGATCGCTGATGCCGCCGGTCGCGAGATTGATGCGGATCCCGCGAAAACCCTCCTGCTGCATCGTGTCGAGCTGGGCTTCCGTCGTCTTGTCGTCGATCACGGCGACGCCGCGCGCGTTCGCTCCGCGCGCCTTCATGCCGAACAAGGTCGAGGAATTGTCGGTGCCGTAGACGCTCGGGGTGACGATTACGACGCGCTCGATATGTAGTGCCTTGTGCAGGGCGGCCATCTCTTCCGGCGAGGCCGGTTCGGGCGTGTAGACCCGGCCCGGGAAGAAAGGAAATCTTTCGACATCGCCGTGGATGTGGGTGTGGCAGTCGCAGGCATGCGGCGGGACGTCAAAATTGACCGGCGTTCCGGGTTGCGACGCACGGGCGTGGACTCTGGTGGTCATGGCTACTCCGCCGGCGAGAGAGGCAAGCAGGACACTGCGTCGATTGAGCATGGCTTCTCTCCCTGCTTCGTTGCCTCATGTCTTGTTGTGAAGAACAGTATCACATCATCCGAGCAGTCGCTGTGCTTCGCTGCATAGCAGATCGACCAGCTCGGCAACGGGGCGTGAGCCGTCAACGCGGACCACCGGGCAGGGTAGGGGAGCGAGCCATGCCTCATCTCTTATCAGACTGCGTCCGTCGCGATCACCGGCTTCGTAGTGCGAGGCCCATTCTACGAACGCCTCCATCTCCTGGCCGCGCCAGCCCCCGGGCGCGACAGCGTCGGCACCGAAGTGCGTAGCTTCGCGGGCGCGCAGACGCTGCATGCGAAGCTCGCGCGGCGTGGCCACGAAGACGACAACATCGAAGAACTGGACGAGCTCGTCGCCCCAGCCGGTGACGGTGCCGCTGAGCACCCAATCGAGACGCGGCAGAAACATCTCACGCATCAGGCGCAACCGGTCGGCGGCAGGGCGGGTCGTCTGACAAGGCGGCGCAGTCGGCAGCCAGAAATAATCGTCGGTATCGTGATGCGGCAGGGCCAACCGGTTCGCAAGCGCGCGACCCAGCGTCGTCACGCCGGAACCCGAAGCTCCCATCAGATGAATGCGGCGGCTCTTCATCGATGCCGACCGAAAAATTACTGCCCCGACGGCGTACGCAGGCCGTGCCAGGCGTCGCGGACCTGATGGTAGTGCACTTCGGGCAGATAGTCCGGGGTGTTCAGGCTCAGCGTCTTGACGTCGAGATGGCCGACCGCGCTGAGCAGCGTGTAAGAGGCGATGACGCGATCGCGCAGGGCGCCGATCAGGCGGGCCCTGGCCTGGATCAGATCGGCTTGCGAGTTCAGCACGTCGACCGTGGTGCGCTGTCCTCCGGCGGCCTCGCGCTGTACGCCCTGGAGCGCGACGGTCGCCGCCTTCACCTCGGACTCCGAGGCCGAGACTGCGATCTTGGCGCCTTCATTGGCAACCCAGGCGCTGACCGCGGCGGTGCGCGCCTGGTTGCGCACCTGGTCGAGCACGAGCCGGCTCTGCGCCGTGACTTCCTTGGCCTGCCGGGTCTGCGAGGCGGCCTGGCCGCCGTCATAGATCGGCGCGGTGACGTTGGCGACGATCGAGGCCTGGTCGGTGGCGCGGGTGCCGAGTGTCTGGTCGCTGTCGCGGCTGCGGCTGACGCTGCCCTGGAGGGTGGCGCTCGGCAGCAGCGCGCCTTCGGCGACGCGGATGTTGGTCGAGGCGACGTCCACGTCGAAGCTCGCAGCCATGACCGCCGGATGCTCGCGGATCGCCATCGCGATCGAATCCTCACGGCTCTTCGGCAGATAGCGATCGACCACTTCGGCGGGGCGAAGCGCGGCGGGCGCATTGCCGATCACCTGGGCATAAGTCGCCTGGCTCACAGCGAGAGCGACCTCGGCGGCGTTGAGGTCGGCAAGGCCGCGATTGAGCCGCGCCTCGGCCTGGGCGGTATCGGTTGGGGTGACGTCGCCGGCGTTGAGACGACGCTGGGTGATGGAAAGCGTCTCGCGCAGGAAGGCGACGTTGGAGCGCTGGGCTTCGACCAGCGACTGGTTCGCCAGCACATTAGTGTAGGCTGTGACCGCGTCGAGCAGCACGCCCTGACCGACATTGCGCAATGCCTCGCGGCCGGACTGCACCTGGAGTTCGGCGACCCGCACGCTGTTGGCGGTGCGGAAACCGTTGAACAGGGTCTGCGACACCGTGACCCCGATGGTCCAGGGCTTCAGCGTCGCGGTCTGGATGGTGTTGTCAGGAAGCAGGTTGCGCACCGCCTGCAAGCCGGCGCTGAGGCTCGCCACGATCTGTGGCCGATAGCCGGCGAGCGCCTGCGGCACGTTCTCGTCAGTGGAGCGTTGTCTTGCGCGCTCGGCATTGAGTTGCGGATTGGTCTGGTAGGCTTTGACCAGCGCCTCGGGCAGAGCCTCGGCGTAGGCTGCAGCGGGCAGGGTGCAACAGAGCGCCAGTGTGGTCCATGTCGCCAGGACAGGACCCACGCCCGATCGACGCCGCGTCCTCACGCGACCAATTCTGGCGCCACCCCCAATCATGTAATCCCGCAAACCCCGGCTGTCCGCCCCCGCCGACGGCGGCTCTCTTAACTGTTTACCCAGCGCTGGTCGCGCAGGCAAACTGCCGCGGAGGAAACCCCCATGAAATCCGTGCTTGTTGCAGGCGCGTCACAGGGGTTCTGCGGGAAAGGGACGCAGCCTTACACCAGCCTGACCATTCGTCGGCTTTACCGGTTCTTGTTCACCGGCTTACGCTTCTCGATGAACGCGGCCATGCCCTCGGAGCGGTCTTCGAGCGCGAAGGTCGCGTGAAACAGGTTGCGCTCGACGCTCATGCCTTCATTGAGCGTGGTCTCGAAGGCGCGGTTGACCGCCTCCTTGGCCATGGCGATCGCGGGCCGCGACATCGCGGCGATCTTCTCCGCGGCCGACATGGTCTCCTCCATCAGCCTATCGGCCGGTACGATGCGGCTGACGAGGCCACTGCGCTCCGCTTCCGCCGCATCCATCATACGGCCCGTGAGACAGAGATCCATGGCCTTGGACTTGCCGATCGCGCGCGTCAGGCGCTGGGTGCCGCCGATTCCGGGGATGGTGCCGAGCGTGATCTCGGGCTGGCCGAATTTGGCGGTGTCGGCGGCGATGATGAAATCGCACATCATGGCGAGCTCGCAGCCGCCACCGAGCGCGTAGCCGGCGACCGCCGCAATGGTCGGTTTGCGACAGCGTGCGATACGGTCGCCGCCGATCGCGGCAAAGTCCTCGGAGAACATGTCGATGAAGCTCTTCGGCTGCATCTCCTTGATGTCGGCGCCGGCGGCAAAGGCTTTTTCGCTGCCGGTCACGACGATACAGCCGATGGCGTCGTCGGCCTCGAGGTCGTCGACGGCCGCGGCAATCTCGCGGAAAACGCCGAAGGAGAGCGCGTTGAGCATCTTCGGCCGGTTCAGCTTGATGATGCCGACCGCCTTGATGCTTTCGACGATGATGTGTTCGAACGTGCTCATGTTCCACCCACGCTTCTGATTGAGTGGGCAATGTGCCCGCTGGCGGGGTGGGCTTCAAGGGGTCAGAAGCCGCTGGAACGCGCGCAAGACGCGCGCTCCAGAAAAGGGGCTCAGGCCAAAAATCGGGCCAAAAATTCAGGCCATGAACATGCGCGCGGCGGAGGCCAGCGTTAGCAGCGTACCGACGCCAATGAAGATCTTGCCGATCAGCGAGCTCTGGTCCCAGGCCGAAGAGCTGAGCTGGCTGCTCGCCATCACGGGCGCCGGACGCGGCTGCGCATCGGTTGTGGCGATCACCGCTTTCTGGGCGGGCGGGTTGTCCTGTTGCAGGGCGCGATCGAGGTCGTTGAGCTGGTCGGGTGCGACCACCTGGTTCTCGGCATTGGGGCCCGCGGTATTATCGGCTGCCGCTTGAACGTTGTCGTTGGCGCGGCCCGTCATTGCGGAGGCTGCTGCTGCAGGCGGCGTATCGGCGGGAGCAAGCTGCGCATTGGCATTGGCGACTTGCGGGGGCATCTGGCTCGAGCCCGGCACATCGGTGCCGGCCTGTTTGCCAGCCTTGGTCTCGTCGGGCTGCGCCGTCGGATCCGTCTGGTCAGGCTTGTCGGCTTTGTCGTCGGATTTCTGCACCGTCTTGCTGTCGGTATGACGGCGAGACGAATGGCTCCGCTGCTTGGCTGGCTTGCTCGCATCGGCCTGTTTGCTGGCGCTCGTGCTGGCCGCAGAGCTTGGCGCGGCCTGCGCCGCCGCGCCAAACAGCAGCAATAGTCCGGCCAGAATGACCAATGCCGCGCGTTCGCTGGCTTTCATCATGTTGACGATCTCCCCAATACGCCCGTCCCGGGAGCGAACAGAGACCCTGGCGCATGACGACAGCGGGGCAAAAAATGGGAATCTTCGGGCCACACCGGGCAAAACCGGGGCAAAGCGGTCGGCCCGAGCCGTCCGGCCGCGTGCGGCAGGGACCGATCGGTGTTATGAGCCCTGACCGGAATTTCTGCGGTTGCTTCGGGGCGGGCCTGGCGACATCACGATTTCGTGATCTCTTGCGTCGTGGCGTAACAAGTTGAAAGAGCGGCCGAATTGCAATGGTGAGGGGCGCGCGTGCGCGGACGTGAGGACGAGTGGACCGGCCTGATGCGGTCGGCCATGGCTGGCGATGATGCGGCGTATCATCGCCTGCTGAAGGCGGTCACGCCGGTGCTGCGCGCCGCCGCGAGGCGCGGCCTGGCGAGGGCCGGGCAGCCTCCCGACCAGGCTGAGGATATCGTGCAGGAGATTTTGTTGGCGGTGCATCTAAAGCGGCACACCTGGGACAGCGAAGCGCCCTTCGCCCCCTGGCTGTTCGCGATCGCGCGCAACAAGCTCATCGACGCGCTCAGGCGCCGCGGCCGGCGTGTCTTCGTCAACATCGACGATTTCGCCGAGACGCTGCCCGGCGAAGCGCCGCAGGAGACGGCGTCCGCGGGCGAGGTTACCGCGCAGCTCAACACGCTGCCGCAGCGCCAGCGCGACGTGTTGCAGTCGATCGCCGTCGACAGCGCCTCGATCAAGGATACGGCGACGAAATTCTCGATGAGCGAAGGTGCGGTGCGGGTCGCGCTGCATCGGGGGCTTGCAGCCCTGACCGCCAAACTACGGGACCATTAGTCATGGACACCGATCAACTCATCCGCACGCTCGCGGCCGACAATACCCATCGCGCCCCGCGCGTCGGTGTGCTGCTGACCACGGGACTGCTGGTCGCCGCGCCGTTGTCGATCCTGATTTTCGCGACATTCCTGGGCGTGCGCTCGGACGTGATGAGCGCCATGCATAATCCGTTCTTCGATATGAAGTTCGCGGTCACGCTATCGCTCGCGATCCCCGCGATCATCATCAGCCTGCATCTGTCGCGGCCCGAGGCCTTGATGCGCGGCTGGGGCTGGCTCCTGCTGCTGCCCGTCGGACTGCTTGCGGTTGCCATCGGCAGCGAGGCGATGATGGCGCCGGCCATGCCGATGACGATGCGGCTCGTCGGCAAGAACTCACGGGCCTGCTTGTCGGCGATCCCCGCAATGTCGCTGCCACTTCTTGCCGGCGCCCTGTTCGGCCTGCGCCACGGCGCGCCGTCGCGGCCGGCACTTGCCGGCGCACTCGCCGGCCTGCTGTCGGCCGGGCTTGCCGCCACGCTCTACGCCTCGCACTGCACCGACGATTCGCCGTTGTTCGTCGCAACCTGGTACACGATCGCGACCGCGGTCGTGACGGCGATCGGCGCGGCGGTTGGGTCGAGGGTGTTGCGGTATTAGGCCGCCGGCGTCGTGTTCTGCATGCGATGGAAGCGCAGCACCTGCTGCGCGGTGGAGCTGCGCAAGGCCTCATAGGTATCGCGCAGCGACAGCATGTCGGTCTGCGAGCCGCCCGAGAGCTTTTCGCGCATGGCGATGATCGCGCGCACGCTCGACCATTGCATGCCGGCGACCTTGGCGAGGATCATGACGCCCTCGGTGCGGCTCTCGACCATAATATTCTCGGCAGTCTCGACCGCGACGCCGGCCAGCGCCGCGAGGCCTGCGTTGGTCTCGTCGAACTTGCCCTGTTCGGCGAAGGTCGTGATCTGGAACTCGTCGAGACGGCCGTCGTCGTGAAGCGACTTTACCAGCGCGCGTGCCATCTCGGTCTGCCGGGTCATGGCGGCGGTACGGACCCGCTGCGCCGCCTCCTGGACCACGCTCGACACCTCGTCGGCAAGTTCGGGGTGGGCGGCCTGCAGCTTCCTGCGCACGCTCATGGACGCCCGGGCGACCAGCTTCAGATAATGGTGGCGCGGCAGGTCGGGCCGCAGGCCTATGCAAGCGGCGAGGTCGTCGTCACGCTCGGCGCGGTTGACGAGATCGGCGAGGCTATCCTCGGAGAGCCTCGCGCCCGGATTGCTGACGGTCGACTGCACCACGTCTTGATCACCGCGAGTCACCAGCACATCGGTCAGCGCCTCCGACAGCACCCGCCGCAACGAGATCGCCTTGAGATGGGCCTGACTCTTGTTGCGCGCGATCTCGATCAGGGTCATCTCTTCCAACCGCTCCGACCTGGACAGCACGGGGCCGGCGACTTCGATAACGTCGTCGCGCGCGAGCGTGCGGATGATCTGGGGCGGTGCGGTGTTGATCGGCGCGAGCCGATCGGCGAGCAGCACCTTTGCCGATGTTTCGATCTGCTCGATCAGGCATTGGAAGACGTCGTCGAACACGCGGATATGGTCGTCGGAGTAATCCACCGCGTTGCCAACAAAGAGATCGGTGATGCGGCGCAGCGTCTCGACCCGGCGCGCGACGGTGCCGTGCGCGAGCGCGGTCTGCAATTCCTCGAGCAAATTTGCGGGTGATTTGACGGATCTGGATCTCATAGCCCTGTCCTGGAGCGTTCAGTCCGGCGCCGTCTTCTCACGCGCCGGCGGCAATTGAAGTGGTCAGCCCGTGGCAATGCGGTTGCGCCCTTGCGCCTTGGCGGAATAGAGCGCGCTGTCGGCGCGCGCGAGGAACGTGTCGGCAGTATCAACGTCGCGCAGCATCACGACGCCGGCGGAAATCGTCACGCTCATGCCGGGCGAGAATGCGCTCCAGTCGAGCTCGGCGACGATGCTGCGCAGCCGGTCGAGCATACGCGATGCGGCCTCGCTCGTGGTGCCCGGCAGCAGCAGCAGAAACTCCTCGCCGCCATAGCGGCCGAAGCGGTCGTCGGGCCGGATGTTGGCGAAGATGGTGAGGGCGAAGGTCCGCAGTACCTCGTCCCCAACGGGATGACCGTAGACGTCGTTGATGCGCTTGAACCAGTCGAGGTCGATCAGCGCGATGGCGCAAGGGCTGCCGTTCTGACGCGACTTCTCCATCTCCAGATCGAGAAGCCGCATGATGCAGCGGCGGTTATAGGAGCCGGTCAGCTCGTCGAGCTCGGCGAGCTCCTCGATGCGCCGATAGGCGGCCTTCAGCTCGTTGCTGCGCCGGTAAAGGATCTTGCGCAACGTGGCGCCGAACAGGCCGAGGAAGGCGCACTGCCCGATCACCAACGCGAAGCATAGCATCGAAGCGGCGCGCTCGAGGCGGCTCGCAACCGGTAGCCCGATCGGCAGGTCCGAGCCCAGGAACACGAAGGCGAGCCCGCAGGTGGCGAGCCCCCAGGTGATCATCGCCTGCCGCGAAGTCATGCGCAGTGTGCCGAATGCGAAGATCAGGAACAGCACCGCCAAAAAGGCGATCCCGAGGGTCGGCACCGACACCAGGAACACGAATTGCAGCGCCATATGCGCCGAGATCTGGAAGACGCTCAGATAGTGGTCGGCAAACCTGTCGCCGACGCCGGCTTCCGACAGCACCGTGAAGGTGCCGATGATCAGCAGGCCCCCGAACCAGAACAGCGTCGGAACATTGGTCGAGACGGCGCCGTCGAAGGCGTAAAGCAGCAGCACCGAGGCGCCGAGCGAATAGCTTGCGACCTGGCCGACATACATCTGGCGGCGCTGCCGTATCCGTCGCGCGCGCACGTCCGGGGACGCGGCATCGGACGCGAGCACGATATCCGCCACCTCAGCGGCATTCCGCTCCGGAAAGGACGTCGCGGCCGTGCTCATGGTCCCGCCAATGGTGGATGTCAGTCGAAAAAATCTACGTGGCAAGCCTTTAGGTTTGGTATCCTTTTCGAACCGAATCCGAAGGGGACACTGCGCCCGTGAGGGGTCTTCGGCGGCGCGGAATTTTGCAGCCAGTTAGGCATCGCAGGCGATATCGCGGACCAAAGCCGGCGCCGTGCGACATAAGGTGCAAGGGCGTGTTATGGACCGGCTCGATGGAGCCGTCTGTTCCGGCCCACGGTCCAGTCCGAAGAGAGTGTTTCCATATTATGTTACCGTTCCGGAGAAAAGCCGCGGACCGAGGGTGGGACAAGGGAACCGCGCGCATGTGGGGTAGATCACACAGGTCCCCGTATGACCGCGGTAGATTGAACAATTTTGCACCTCCCGTCGAACCGTCCCCCGCATCGACCCGACCAACTTTGCGAGACGGCCTTTGAGCGTGACACAGGCGGCTACGGACGAGGTCCTCATCGCCAGGATCGCCCAAGGTGACCGGCTCGCCATGCAGGTGCTGTACGGGCGGCACCATGTCAGGGTCTACAGATTCGGGCTCAGGCTCGTGCGGGACGAGCAGACGGCGGAAGACCTCATCAGTGAGGTGTTTCTCGACGTTTGGCGTCAGGCCGGCAAGTTCGAGGGGCGGTCCGCTGTCTCCACCTGGCTCCTGGCCATCACCCGATTCAAGGCCCTGTCTGCGCTTCGGCGCCGAAAGGATTTTGAGCTGGACGACGAAGCCGCCAACGCGATCGAGGACCAATCCGATGATCCCGAAACGGTGGTGCAGAAGAAGGATACCAGTGAAGCGTTGCGGGAGTGTCTGACGGGCCTCTCGGCGGACCATCGGGAAATCGTCGACCTCGTCTACTACCACGAGAAGTCAGTGGAAGAGGTAGCCGAAATCGTCGGCATCCCGGAGAACACGGTAAAGACGCGCCTGTTCTATGCGCGCAAGAAATTGGCCGAACTGCTGAAGGCAGCCGGCGTTGAGCGAGGCTGGCCATGATGGCATTGAGCAAGAAGATGCTGGAGCAAGAGCCCAGTGAGATCGAGATGCTGCTGCCTTGGCACGCCGCCGGCACGCTGAACGCACGTGATGCCCGCCGCGTCGAGGAAGCGCTCGCCAGCGATCCGGAGCTTGCAAAACAATATGCGGTGATACGCGGCGAATACGAAGAGACCATCCACCTGAACGAGAGCCTGGGTGCTCCCTCGGCCCGCGCGATGCAGAAGCTGTTTGCTGCGATCGACGCCGAGCCGGCGCGCACGACGGGCGCGCTGCCGCTGTCGGCTCGTGTTGCGACGTTCTTCTCGAGCCTTTCGCCGCGCACACTGGCCTGGTCGGCGAGCTTGGGCGCCATAGCGCTGCTGCTGCAGGCCGGCATCATCGGCGCCGTGCTGATGAAGACCCAGACAGCGACGTTCCAGACCGCATCGCTCTCGACCGGTACGCCGGTCACGCGCGAGCTCGGGATAGCTGCTCCTTCGCGGGCGCTGGTGCGTTTCTCGCCCGAGGCGCGCGTTGCCGACATCACCGCGCTGCTCGACAGCTACCAGGCCTCGATCATCGGCGATGCCAAAGGCGGCATGTTCCGCCTCCAGTTCGACAAGGCGATGAGCCAGGAAGAGCTCACCGCGCTGCTCGGCAGGATGCAGCGCGAGAAGTTCGTCAACCTCGCCGTGGCGTCGCCTTAAACCCGCCTCTGCACCCATGACGCGCAAGTCCGAGAGTCAGTTGCGAGCCGGGGCTCATGCTTCGTCGGTCGGAGCTGCGCTCCTGCTGGCCGCCTGCCTTGGTATCGAGGTGGCGCACGCCCAGGCGATCATGCGAACGCCCACGATCAGCGTTCCCTCGCGCACGCCAACGATATCGCCGAACGTCGCGGCACGCGCCATGAACGTCGATCGCGGTCCGCGCGTGACGCCGCCGACGGCTCATATCACCGCGCGAATGGCGCCGAACCTGGTTCAGCCCTATGTGCACTACTCGCCGAACCTCTATCCGGCGTGCTCCGCGCCCTATCGCGATGCCGACGGCGAGTGCCTCGGACAGCCAAGCGGCGGCGGCTCCGGATCCGGCAAATCGGCCAAGAAGAGCACCGGTAAAGGACGAGGAAACAATACGCCCGCCACCATCGACGCGCGCAGCTTCGCCAACGAATTCGTCGCCGAGATCGACAGCGCGCTATCACCGACCGAAGCCGACGAGCTCGCCCGACGTCACGGCTTGACCCGCGTTTCGTCAGAGAATTTCCTGCTCATCGGAGCCACGGTCGGCCTGTTTCGCATTACCGACGGCCGGCCCTATGAGACGGTGCGGCGCGAATTCGCCGCCGACGGCAGCGTGCGCTCGCTGCAGCCGAACTTCCGCTATCTGCTTCAGGATCAGAAGCCGCCTGTGCCGAGCGAAGGCGATCCGGCGCAATACGCGCTGTCGAAGCTGCGCCTGCCGCAGGCGCACACGCTGGCGCATGGCACCAACGTCACCATCGCAGTGATCGATTCCGGGATCGATGCCGGGCATCCCGAACTCGCCAATTCGATTGCCGACAGTTTCGACGCGCTCGGCAGCGGCGAGGGGACCCATATCCACGGCACCGGCATTGCAGGCGTCATCGTGGCGCATGCGAAGCTGATGGGCAGCGCGCCGGAAGCACGCATCATCGCCATCAGGGCCTTCGGCGGTACCACCGGCAGCGCCGAGAGCTCGTCCTACATCATCCTGCGCTCGCTCAATTATGCCGCCGAGCACGGCGCCCAGATCGTCAACATGAGCTTTGCTGGTCCGAAGGACGCGGTGATCGAGCGCGCGATCGCGGCAACCGCCGGCCGGGGCCTGGTGCTGATTGCGGCCGCCGGCAATGCCGGCGCCAAATCGCCGCCGCTCTACCCCGCCGCCAATCCCAACGTGATCGCGGTCAGCGCGACCGATCAGCAGGACAGGCTGTTCACCGCCTCCAACCGCGGCAACTACATCGCGCTGGCTGCGCCCGGGGTCGACATCTTCCTGCCGGCGCCGGACGGCAAATACCAGATGACGTCTGGCACCTCGTTCTCGGCCGCCTATGTCTCCGGCGTTGCGGCACTGCTGCTCGAGCGCAACTACGCCTTGACGCCGGAAGCGCTGCGCATGACGCTGGCAAAAACCGCGCGTGACCTCGGTTCCCCCGGGCGTGACGATCTCTACGGCGACGGCGAGGTCGATGCGTTTGCCGCGGTGTCGGCCGTTCCAGCCGACAGCGCGACGCCGCTCGCATCTTCATCAGGTACAACTAAACGTGAAGACGCCGAGAAGCGCCGCGAGGACCCCGGTGTGCGCGCGATCGAACAGCCCTCGCTATCCAGTGCGGACGATAAATCCACGATTTCTCAGGTAGATAGACCGGCGGCGCGCTAGCGCCTGCGACAACATTGCGCGCGGGTCAAACGTTAAAAAATCGAACGCCGCTTTTGAACGTTCAGCCAGCTGTCACGACCAAATTATGTGGGAGCGGTCATCCCTCCCCATCAGTCATATCAGGCGCGAGCGCCCATCCACCCCAAGCGCCCATATGGCTTGACCCGTCCGGTTGTCCCCCCGGACGGGTCTTTTCTTTTCGGGCATCTGATTTCTGGAACGTCGTGTGAGATCAGCTTTCGGTTGAGCCCGCAGGTGTGATCGTTGTCGGGACTCGGCAGCGCCGCGCGGCAAGCCCGCTATGCTTGTGCGAAGCTTGACTCGCAAACCTCTTAAAAGTCCGCACGACTACGGAGTTTTTTGACGAGAGCCGTGTCGTTGCTGGACAAGTCAAATCTTTTCCACAAAATATTCATGTCGCTTCTAAATTGATTCGTGTGCGTTGCGTCGCGTCCGTGTTTTCTCCAAACGGGCTTATTTATGACACATCGCCAAGAGTCGGTTCGTGCCGCGGCTGCAGGTCGCGACATCGCTGCACGTTGGTGTGCTCTTGCCGAGCAGCGGCTGCAGCATCTCTCCGAAATGTTCGAGACCGGACGCTGGCGCCGCTACCACTCCGAGCTCGCCTTCCTCGAAAACATCCAGGAAGCCAAACGTGCGGTCGAAACCTGGCGCGCACTTGCAACCGGTGGGGACGTCGCCGCGGCCGCCGCGAGCGTGACCTCGGCATTCGGCTGGTCGCCGGCGACGATGCCGCGCGTGTTTCCGCGCGATCAGGCCGAGACTGTGCAGGCTCAGACTGTGCAGGCTCAGACTGTGCAGCCAAAGGCCGTGCACATCGCGCCCGAGAGCGCCGTTCCGGTCAGGCTCGAGCCGAAGCCGGACGTGCTGGCCGAAATCGTCGAGGCGCCGATCGCACCGATAGCGCCGGTCACTCGGGCGGCGCCGGCCGGGCGGATGGCGGCGCCGGCGGCTCCGCTGGCGCCAGCCGCGCCGTCGATCGCGTCCTTCCTTCAGACGTTCTCGCCGCCTGCCGATGAAATCGTCGCGGCTCCCGAGCGCGTGGTCGAATTCACCTTCAGCCTCGACGGCATCGAGGCGAAGTACCCCTTGCTGCGGAATACGTTCTAAACGCCGCTAAGGCGTCCGCGTCCTCTCCGACCTATCACCTGAGGTGCGAAGCATGGGACGCAGCGCGTCCCATGGAGAGCCTCGAAGGATGAACAGCCCAGCTGCTGACCGCCTGCCTACTGCCGCACAGCATTTCCGCCGACCATCACCTGCGCGAAACGTTGCGCACCGTCCGCCGTCAGGTCGGAGGTCACGGCCCGTGCATGGTCAAGGCCGACCACGGCGCCGCGCGGGGTTTCCGAGATCATGTTGTTGTTGACGAGGGCGGTGCCGGCGCCGGGTACGACGGAGATGCCGATTCCGGCGAGCGCCTTGCGGATCACGTTGCCCGTGATCGCCACGTCGCGCAGATATTTGCCCCAGCCGGCGACGATGCCGTAGGACGGCGCATTCTCGATCACATTGCCCGTGACGGAGGTGTCGGCCTCGACATAGATGCCGATGCCGGCATCGTCGTCAGGCGCGGTGCCGATCGGCCGCTTCGGGATCAAATTGCGGATGATGTTGCCCTGGACCACCGCAAGGCGGCCGCCTTCGTTGAAATTGCAGACGGAGACGCCGACCGCGGCGCCGTCCACGGTGTTGTTGGCGATCACCGCGGCTTCGAACGCAAACTCGGAATAGAGCGCGACCTCGCGCACGTCGCTGATGCTGTTGCCCGATATGTGGATGTTGGAGGCCGAGTTGCCGCGCACGGCTGAGTAATCGCAATTCTTGATGCGGTTGCCGCGCACGATCACGTTGCCGGCCCGGAAGGCGTTGATGGCGTTGCCGTACTGGCCGGAGCCGCCCGGGCCCGCCTTGATATCCTCGATGCGGTTGTCCGCGACCAGCGTGCCGTCGTCGCCAATGGCCGTGCGCAGGATCTCGACGCCGTTGTCGCTGGTGCCGACAATGGTGTTGCGGGACACGCTGAGGCCCCTGGCATCGAACGAGACCACGGCGGTCACGGCGGTGTTGGTCAAGATGTTGCCGGAGATATCGCCGGAGACCTGCTCCAGCCAGATCCCGCTGCCGCCGGATGCGGTGATCTCGCAATCGGTGATGCGGACATCGCGGCCGCCGAGCACATGGATCAGCCCGCGCCGTGTCGGCAGCGGAATGCCGCCGCCCTCGAAGGTGAGACCGGTGAGGCCGATCGCATCAGAGCCATCGCTCTGGATCGCGGACGCTCCGCCAGTGAAGACGAGCTTCGTCGCGCCGCGCACGCCGATCAGCTGAGCACCATCAGGCAATCGCAATAGTCCGGTGCGGTAGACACCAGGCGGAAGTGCCAGCGGCACCTGCGCGCGGGCCGTCGCGTCGATCGCCCGCTGCACCGCGCGGGTCTGATCCTCGTTGCTGCCGGCTCGTACGCCATATTGGGTCGCATCGCGGCCGAGCAGCGACGTCAGCGGCGCCCCGCGGGCAGCGTCTACAGGCATGGCGAGCGCGCCGGCGATGCCGGCGGTCGAAGCTCCGATGAGATGACGGCGATTGAGGTCCATGACGGGTCCTCCGGCGGACGCGGGAGTGTCCGCAGAAGGTTAGGTAGCGCAGGGCGTGCGGGACCGTGAGGAATGTTCGCGGTAGGGTTAAATGTTTACCGCAAGGTGTGCGTGTTCCGCGCCTTCCTTGCCAGCTGCACCATCTCCATCAGCATCGCTTCGCCCGCATCCACCAGCTCCTCAAGTGTGATCCGCGGGGCGCCCTTGCGCCGCGCGGCGCCGCTACGCGTGAGCAGGGGAATGTGGACGAACGCCGCCAGCCGCGGCCCGCCAACCCTCACGTTCTCGATCGCGCGCCAGCTTAAGTAGTTGCAGAGATAGGCCCCCGCATCGCGCGAGGGCCGCGCATCGATGCCGGTGAGGCGCGCGGCGCGCAGCAGCCTTGCCGTGTGTGGGCCGAACGTCATGGCGTCGGCGTGACCGGCAATGCCGCGCTTGCTCGAGCGGGTGTTGGCGGCATCGGGCCACAGCATGGTGACGGCGTTGCGTGCGCGGCTCTCGATGCGCAGGTACGGCGTGCGCGCGGCGAGGCCGAACATCAGCAGCGCATCCGGCTTCACCTTTGCCAGCACCTCCGGCAATTGCCGGTCGACTGCGGCGTAGGTCACCGGAAAGATATGCTGCGATAGCTCGACACCGTCCAGCGCGGGACGGCGCAGCCGCGCCAGCCGTGCCACCAGCGGTTGGGTCGGATTATGCGGCGCACCCGGAAACGGTCCGAACCCGGTGAGGAGAATGCGGAGCTTATCGGACAATGGATGTGATCCTCTCGATCCTGCCGGGACGCTGGCATCCAGTAAACACCGGGACCAGCCGACTTCCAAGCGCGCAGGTGGTCAGGACTCCGATGTGGGATCGTGCCGGTGGCGTTCGCGGTAGGTCCGCGTCTTTTCCCGATTGCCGCACAGGGTGGTTTGGCACCAGCGCCGTGTGCCGGGCTTCGAGCGATCGAAAAACACCCGCTGGCACTCGTCGGCGGCGCACATCTTCAGCCGCCCGAGCATGCCGGCCGACGCCGCGTCGTACAATTCGGCGACGATCGCCGACAGCCCCGCTTGCGCATCGCTCATCACCGGCCGGAGCGCGAAACCATCCTTGCCGATCGTGGCGACACGCAGTGCAAACGGCTCCATCGCGGCATTGAGAGGGGCGGTGACGGCCGGTTTGCGATGACGCTCCGTGGGCTCGCATTTGAGGTAGTCACGGATCGCGGCGCGCAGTCGCAACGCCGCCTCGAATGTCTTCTGCGATGGCGCAGCACGTTCGATCAGCCCATGCTGACGCATCCACTCGCCGAGCGCGGCGGGATCTTGCAACGCGTCCGCCTGCTGATGCTGGACGCCGCGATGGGTGAAGTGCCGCAGATCCAGCGTATTGGCGAAATCGTAGAGATTCGCCAGCGCATCCGGCACATGGAACTTGCGCGATTCCTTCGACATGGAACACCATTTAATCTTGTTTACCGGTTGAAACAAGTAACAGGTATAGATCGTTTACTGGTGTGCAAGACAGAGAACGGAGTTTCATCATGTTGCACGTCAACCATCCCCCGATCTCCACCGAGGAAGTCACTTACCGGAAATACATCGAAGTGCTCGATACGCAGATGGCCTATGTCGACGTCGGAACCGGCGACCCGATCGTGTTCCTGCACGGCAATCCGACGCCGTCTTATCTGTGGCGCGACATCATCCCGCATCTGCTGCCGTACGGCCGTTGCCTCGCGCCGGACTATGTCGGCATGGGGAATTCGGGCGTTGCACCGAAGGGCTCCTATCGCTTCGTCGATCACCAGCGCTATCTCGACGCCTGGTTCGATGCGATGGGGCTGAGCAGGAACGTGATCCTTGTCGTGCACGATTGGGGTTCGGCGCTCGGCTTTCACTGGGCCCATCGTCATCCCGAGAGGGTCAAAGCGATCGTCTACATGGAGGGCATCGTGCGCCCGTTCCGTTCCTGGGCCGAATGGCCCGACGCGACGCGCGCCTTCTTCCAGGCGCAACGGAGTCCGCAAGGCGAAGACATGATCCTGCAGAAGAACCTGTTCATCGAATATCTCCTGCCGCTGCGCCATATCGCGCCGGAGGCGCTGGAGGTCTATCGCCGCTATTTCCGCAATCCCGGTCCGAGCCGCCAGCCGATGCTAACCTGGACGCGCGAATTGCCGATTGAGGGCGAGCCTGCCGATGTGATCGCGATCGTCGAGGCCTATGCGGATTGGATGTCGAAGAACCGGATCCCGAAGCTGTTCATCGATGCCGAGCCGGCAGGCTTCCTGATCGGCGCTCAGCGCGAGTTCTGCAGGGCATGGCCCAACCAGGAGACCGTCCTGGTGAAGGGATCGCACTTCCTGCAGGAGGAGGCGCCTCAGGAGGTCGGCGAAGCAACCGCGCGCTTCGTCTCGAAAGTGCTGGCCGGGCAGATCAGTTAGGTCATCGCGAGTTGGACTTCGCTTCACCTCTCCCCCGCCGGCGAGGGGTGAAGCGGCTTCATTGCAGAAGCTTCATGATCTCCTCGGCGGCGAGCGCCGGCGCGAGATGGCCATCGGCAACTTCGGTCTCGATCTTGCGGACCTTGGTCCGTACCGATGCCTCGCTGCGCAGCCGCGTCAGCATGCGCTGCTCCAGCATTGACCACATCCACTTGACCTGCTGGTAACGCCGGCGCGCGGCGAACTCGCCGCACGCGTTCATTGCCTTGCGGTGATCCAAAACCTTCTGCCAGAGTTCGGCGATACCGGTGCCGGCCAGCGCCGAATAGGTGACGACAGGCGGATGCCAATGCTCCGACCGTGGCGTCAGGATATGCAGCGCGCCGCGATAGTCGGCGGCGGTGATGTTGGCGCGTTTGAGATTGTCGCCATCGGCCTTGTTGATCGCAATCATGTCGGCGAGCTCGACCAGGCCCTTCTTGATGCCCTGCAGCTCGTCGCCGCCCCCAGGCAACATCAGCGCGAGAAAGAAATCGGTCATGTCGCAGACCGCAGTCTCCGACTGGCCGATGCCGACGGTCTCCACCAGCACGACATCGAAGCCGGCCGCCTCGCACAAAAGCATCGCCTCGCGCGTCTTGGCGGCGACGCCGCCGAGCGTGCCAGACGACGGCGACGGGCGGATGAACGCGTCGTTGGACGCCGACAATCGTGCCATCCGTGTCTTGTCGCCGAGGATCGAGCCGCCGCTGCGCGCGGAGGACGGATCGACTGCGAGCACGGCGACCTTGTGGCCCTGCTCGATCAGATAGGTCCCGAGCGCATCGATCGTGGTGGATTTGCCGACGCCGGGCGAGCCGGTGATGCCGACGCGAACCGCCTTGCCGGTGTCCGGCAGCAGCATCTGTACCAGCTCGCGCGCCAGCGCCTGATGGTCATTGCGCCGGCTCTCGACCAGCGTGATGGCTCGCGCCAGCGCCGCGCGATGGCCGGCGCGCAAGTCGCGAGCGAGGCCGGGAATGTCCATAGGCGTCTTCTTCTCAACCATGCCCTGCTTTACAACGGCGGAAGCAGGCAGGCGAGGGGCCAGCAGGCCTTCGTCATTCAGGACTTGGCAAAACCGGCCGCCCTCATGGCCTGACCCATCTGGCGATCCGCCTGCTCCATGAAGGTCTCGAACTCGCCGGCATCGCGCCACACCGTGCCGAAACCGCGTCCGGTCATGAAGTCCTTGAACGCGGAGGAGTCGGAGACTTTCTTCAAGGCCGTGGTGAGCCTGGTGACGATTTCCGGGGACACGCCCTTGGGAGCGGCAATGCCGCGCCAGGAGCTGGTGGAATAGTCGACGCCGAGCGTCTCTTTCAGCGTCGGGACGTCCGGGAAGCTCGGATTGCGCGCGTGCGCCATGATCGCAAGACTTCGCGCCTGACTGGCCTCGATGGTGGCGCGCGCCTCAGGCACCGAGCAGGTGGTGAGATCGAGGTTGCCCGCGACGAGATCCTGCATGGCGGGTGCGGCGCCGTTCGACGCCGACCAGGCGACTTGATTTGCCGGCATTCCCATCGCCTGCATCCAGCCGACCAGCGCGAGATGCCAGATGCCGCCTTGTCCCGTGCCTGATGCCCTGAACCGTCCCGGGGGCGAAGCCTTGATGGCATTCACGAGATCTTTCGCACTCTTGTATGGCGAGGAGGTGGAGACCTGGACGCCGGGCGGGTCTTCGTTCATCAGCGCCAACGGAGTGAAGTTCCGCGGCGTCAAATGCGTCATGGCTTGCCAATGCAGCATCGCGATTTCGACGGTCAGCATCCCGATGGTGTAGCCGTCCGGCCGCGCGGTTGCGATCTCGCCATGGCCAACGACGCCGGATCCGCCGGTGAGATTGACGACGTTGAACGGCTGGCCGAGCTCCTTCTCCAGCAGCGTGGCGATGATGCGCGCCGTTGCATCCGAGCCGCCGCCCGCGCCCCAGGGCACGATCAAACTCACCGGCCGTGCCGGATAGACCTGCGCGCGTGCGGGCGTGAACAGAGTGGACGCGGCGGCGGCCACAGAAGAAGCCGCAAAAACCCGGCGGGTGATCCCTGGCATCGATGAACCTGGCGGCGCCCTCGGGAATCGGGCTGGTGTCAAGCCGCCATTTTACGCGGCCTTGTACGGATGTCGCAGGCGGCCGCTCCGCGGCGCCATGAGCAACGGGTTTCGTCGGAGCTCATGGCTGTTCGTCAGAGTCGCCCTTTGGTCGCGCGCCGCCGAAAATGCGTGTCCCCTCCGGCGCAAGGAAGGGCTTCAGGCTCTCCCACGGGACGAACGCGACATATTGGCCCTCGGCGTAGGGGCCGACCGCATAGGGCGGGTAGTGGAAGGTGAGGCCGGAACTCCTGCCTGTTTCGGTCGATGGCGCGAGCGTCACGGCGCCGATCTTGAGCAGGCTAGGTGTGAGGTCTTTGAACCATTCCTCGGTCGCGGTCTCGCTGCTGTCGCGCTTCTTCTTCTCGATCTTCAGCGAGGCGATCACGGCTTTCACCATCGCCTTCATGGTCGGGCCATTGTCGGCGGTCTCGGTGAAGAACGGCCGGATCGAGATCCGCTTGTTCTCGGCCTTGTCCCAAAGATCGTATTCACGTCCGAATTGGGATGGGCGCCGTGGGTATCCATGTAGTCGTCGCGCAGGACGCTGATATAGCGGTCGCCAACCACCGAGCGGATCGAATATTTGCGCTCGAAATCCCAGCCGCCATCCCTGAAGAATTGCGGATCCTGCTTGCGCGAGGCGGCAGCTTCGGCGGCGTTCTTGTCGAGCCACTTCTTGCCTTCGGCGAGGCAATCGGCGGCGAGTGCAGCATCGGCCTTGATGTTGTCGTCGAGGAAGATTCGCGCGTCGATGTTCCTGTTCTTGACGACGGCATCGGGCTTGGGATCGGCGGCGAGGGAAGGGTAGCCCAGGGCGATCGTCGCGACAGCAGAAAGGATTGCGAGGAAGCCGGCCCGCGCATTTGCACGAAGATATGTCACTTCAATATCCATCAATCTGTATCCGACCGCCGTCAAGGTGCTCGGATCCCTGCGTGAACGTAGTGATTGCAAGATGAACCGGCGCAGAACGCGCGACGCGAATGACCGGATCGTGGAGATTGGTCGCGGCGGCGTGCTTGGCGGTTTGATACCGATTGAGCGCGGCCGATCTACTCCGCCGCCTCGCTATGCCCGAGCCGGGCATTCAGCTTGCGGATCAGCTCCTCAGCGGCGTCCGCGATCACGGTGCCCGGTGGGAAGATGGCCTCGGCGCCGGCGGCGTAGAGCGCGTCGTAATCCTGCGGCGGCACCACGCCGCCGACGATGATCATGATGTCCTCGCGTCCCTGCTTCTTGAGCGCGGCCTTGAGTTCAGGCACGGCGGTGAGGTGCGCGGCGGCGAGCGAGGAGACACCGAGGATGTGGACGTCGTTCTCGACCGCCTGCCGCGCCGCTTCGTCGGCGGTAGCAAACAGCGGCCCGATGTCGACGTCGAAGCCGATATCGGCAAAGGCCGACGCGATCACCTTCTGGCCGCGGTCGTGGCCGTCCTGGCCGATCTTGGCGACCAGGATGCGCGGGCGGCGGCCCTCGGCCTCCTCGAAGGCGTCGATCAGCGCCTGAACCTTCTCGACCTGGTTGCCCATGCTGGATGCTTCCCGCTTGTAGACGCCGGTGATGGATTTGATCTCGGCGCGGTGCCGGCCGAACACTTTCTCCATCGCGTCCGAGATTTCGCCGACGGTGGCTTTGGCCCGCGCCGCGTCGATCGCGAGCGCGAGCAGGTTGCCGTTGCCTTCGCCGGCAGAGCGCGTGATCGCGGCGAGCGCGGCATCGACGTCCTTCTGGTTTCGCTCCGCCTTCAGCCGCTTCAGCTTGTCGATCTGAAGCCGGCGGACATTGGTATTGTCGACCTTCAAAATCTCGATTCTGTCCTCGTCGGTCGGCCTGTACTTGTTGACGCCCATCACCGCCTGCTTGCCGGCATCGATCCGGGCCTGGGTCTTGGCCGAGGCCTCTTCGATGCGCAGCTTGGGCACGCCCGCCTCGATGGCTTTCGCCATGCCGCCGAGCTCCTCGACCTCCTGGATATGACCCCAGGCCTCGGCGGCGAGATCGCGCGTCAGGCGCTCGACATAGTACGAGCCGCCCCAGGGATCGATGATGCGGGTGGTGCCGCTCTCCTGCTGCAGGAACAACTGGGTGTTGCGGGCGATACGCGCGGAGAAATCGGTCGGCAGCGCCAGCGCCTCGTCCAGCGCGTTGGTGTGCAGCGACTGGGTGTGGCCCTGCGTCGCCGCCATCGCCTCCACGGTTGTGCGCATGACGTTGTTGAACACGTCCTGCGCGGTCAGCGACCAGCCCGAGGTCTGGCTATGCGTGCGCAGCGACAGCGAGCGCGGGTCCTTCGGGTTGAACGGTTTCAGCAGCTTCGCCCAGAGCAGGCGCGCGGCGCGCAGCTTGGCGACCTCCATGAAGAAGTTCATGCCGATCGCCCAGAAGAACGACAGCCGCGGCGCGAACCGGTCGACGTCGAGCCCGGCGGCCAGGCCGGCGCGTAAGTATTCGACGCCGTCGGCAAGCGTATAGGCGAGTTCGAGGTCCTGCGTCGCGCCAGCCTCCTGCATGTGATAGCCGGAGATCGAGATCGAATTGTACTTCGGCATCTTTTGCGAGGTGTAGGCGAAGATGTCCGAGATGATCCGCATCGAGGGCGCAGGCGGATAGATGTAGGTGTTTCGCACCATGAACTCTTTCAGAATGTCGTTCTGAATGGTGCCCGACAGCTTCTCCGGCGGCACGCCCTGTTCTTCGGCCGCTGCGACATAGAGCGCGAGGATCGGCAACACCGCGCCGTTCATGGTCATGGATACGCTCATCTGGTCGAGCGGAATGCCCGCAAACAGCGTGCGCATGTCGTAGATGGAATCGATGGCGACGCCGGCCATGCCGACGTCGCCGCCGACGCGCGGATGGTCGCTGTCATAGCCGCGATGGGTGGCGAGGTCGAAGGCGACCGAGAGGCCCTTCTGGCCGGCCGCGAGGTTGCGGCGATAGAACGCGTTGGAATCCTCCGCCGTGGAGAAGCCGGCATATTGCCTGACGGTCCAGGGCTGGTTGACATACATGGTCGGGTAAGGGCCGCGCAGGAACGGCGCGATGCCCGGATAGGTTTCGAGGAAATCGAGCCCGGCGAGATCAGCCTCGCCGTAAGCGGGCTTCACCAGAATGCCCTCGGGCGTCAGCCACGGCTCGGCGCTGCCTGACGGCGCGGCGGCTGCGGTGCGCTCAAAGGCGACATCGGCGAAGTTGGGAATGCGGCTCATGGCTTCAACCATCATAAACGCTCAATCATGATCCGGATGCTGATGGCTGACGATCGTCGCCATCTTCTCCGGTCCGTAATTCTGCTGCGTGGTTTGGCTCGGCAAATTGGAGATGCCGACCACCCAGCCAAGGCGGGATTCAGTTCCGTACTGCCGCGTCGGGATAACCCGGTCGGGGCGGTCGAACGCGCCGGTCATGATCTCGATCCGGTCACCGTCAATGCGACCAAAACTCAGCGGCGTGCCGCAGGCGGCGCAATAGCCGCGGTCGGCGATCGTGGAGGAACGGAAGAATGACGGCTCGCCCTTGGTCCAGGCGAAGTCGGTTTTGTTGATGTCGGCAAAGGAAGCGAAGGGCGCGCCGCTCGCCTTCTGACACATCCGGCAATGGCAGATCGAAACCCGGTTCGGTGCCGCGGTCAGCGCAAAGCGCACCGCGCCGCATTGGCAGCCGCCGGTGAGAACGGGTTTGCTGGCCTCGGTCATGCCTGCTCCATCCGAAGATAAGCGTCCTGTAGCGTTGCAAGCGCATCGCCACCGGCGAAGACGAAGCCCGTGACGCCAGCGGCCCGCAGGGCAGCCTCGGCCTCCCCGGGGCGGCCTGCCAGATAGATATGTCGCGCACCCGCCGTTTGCAGGGCCTTTGCCGCGGCTTCAGCGTGTTCCGCATAGACCTTGTCGCTGGAACAAAGGCAGGCAAGCCCGGCGCCGGAAGCCTTGAAGGCCGCGGCCAGCGCGGCGGGATCGGCACAACCCTCGCTGTCCGTGGCCTGGATGCCGCCGGCCTCGAAGAAGCTCTTGGCGAAGGTCGCGCGCGCCGTGAAATCGGCGGGCGTGCCGAGATTGGCCAGGAACACGCTTGGCCGCGCGCCGCGTGCCTTGAGGGCTGCATCGGATTTGTCGCGCAGCACTTCGAACGGCTGCGACAGCCGGATCGGCGGCAGCGGATCGAACTTGTACTTCTGCTCGCCATAAGGCGCGAGCGCGATCGGCGCCGCCTTCAGCACGGTCGCCTCGCTCTCATGCAGGTTCGGAAACTCACTGGCGCCGGTCAGCACGTCGCGGCGCTTGGCGATATTGGCCTCACGTGCTTTGCGCGTGGCGGCGACCTTGCTCTGGAACAGGCCCTGCTGAAGTGCCGCAAAGGCGCCGCCGGCTTTCTCACTCTCCTGGAACAACGCCCAGGCGGCGTCGCAGAGCTGTGCAGTCAGGGTTTCGATGCCGCCGGCGCCGGCTGCGGGATCGCTGACCTTGGCGAGGTTGCTCTCTTCGAGCAGCACGAGTTGCGTGTTGCGTGCCACGCGGCGCGCGAAGGGATCGGGCAGGCCGAGTGCCAGCGTGTGCGGCAGCACGGTGATCGCGTTGGCGCCGGCAAGGCCGGCTGCGAACGTCGCAATGGTCGCGCGCAGCATGTTCACGTAAGGGTCGCGCTGCGTCAGCATACGCCAGGCGGTATCGGCGGCGATGAACAACGGCTTCGGCGTCAGGCCGCATGCGGCTTCGATGCGCGCCCACAACAGCCGCAGCGCGCGGAACTTTGCCATCGTCAAAAACTGGTCGGCATCCGCGGCAAGCCGCGCATAGACCATGCCCTGCGCCTGCTCGAGGGGAATGCCGGCCCCTTCGATCGCGCGCAGATAAGCAACGGCGCAGGCGAGCACGAAGGCGAGCTCCTGCACTTCGGAGCCTCCGGCATCGTGAATCACGCGTCCGTCGGCGGAGGCGAATGGTCCCTTGAAGCCGAGCGCGGCAAGGCCCTCGATGGCGCCGGTGACGGCCGGAACGATCTCATCCCAGGTGTAGGGGCTATGACCCCACACCGCGCCGGCCGCAAGCGGATCGAGCCCGAAGCGGATGTTGCAGGCGGCAGGATCGAGACCATTGCTCTTCACATATTCCGCGACATGGATCGCGGCCATCCGCGATTGCGGACCGATCTCAAGCTCGATACCGATGTCGGCATCGAGATGAATGTCCTTCAACACTTTTGCGATCGCATCGGCCGAAGGTTCCAGGCCGAAGCCGCGCGCGCCGTTGGCGCCGGCGAAGACGAGCGCAAGTCCCGTCGCCCCGTTCTCCAGATCCTGCAACGCCTGCGCATTCGCGAGAGCCGCATCGGGATGGTCGATCCGCTGCATGATCTGCCATGGTGCGGCGGCCGGCCGTCCGACCACCGGCGCAATGCCCTTGGCGCGCGGATAGAGCGGCTCGATCTTCAGACCGTCATAGGTCTTGCCGACCAGCTTCTCGAACGGCGCGCCCTTCAGCACGCCGTCGACGAGCTTGCGCCAATCCTCGACGGTCGCCTTGGGAAAATCGGCCGCCAGCGGCAGATCGTCGGTCACGGAGGTCATACGGCCAAGGGCTCCCAAGCGGCTTGTTATTCGCAGGCGAAATTGCCACGGCGGACCGCCCCTGCAAACGGTTGTTTTTGGTTAACCGGTATCCGGAAGCCGCTCAATGCCTTGCGTCGAGACGCTGGCAAGCCCGTCTCGCACACGAATGCCTGAGATCACCCGGTCCGGTGCGATTTCGGCCAGCGGCACCAGCACGAAAGCGCGCTCGAACAGGCGCGGATGTGGCAGGGTCAGATCGGGCTTTTGCAGCGACACGTCGTCATAGGCGATCATGTCGAGATCGAGCGTGCGCGGACCCCAGCGCCGCTCCTTGGTTCGCGTGCGGCCGAATTTCTGTTCGACCCTCTGAAGCACGAACAGCAGTGCATGCGGATCGAGGTCGGTCTCGATCTCGACGCAGGCATTAATGAAGGGATCCTGGTCCTCATCGCCCCAGGGCGGCGTCGCATAGTCGGACGAGCGCGCGACCACCGCACCTTGCGCCATGCCGCAGATCTGGACGATCGCCTTAGCGAATGTCGCGCGGACATCGCCGACATTGCCGCCAAGCGCGATCAGCACGCTTGCCATGTCAGGGATGCCGCGAGCGCGTCAGCATGATGCCGACATCGTCGAAGATCGCGGCGATCGGCGCATGCGGCTTGTGCACGGTGATCTTCACGGCACGGATGCGCGGGAAGTGCGACAGGATGGCATCGGCCACTGCGCCGGCCGCGCGCTCCAGCAGCTTGTAATTGGTGTTCTTGAACGCCGCCGTCGTGGTCGCTACCACGTCGGCATAGGAGACGGTATCGGCGAGGCGGTCGCTGCGCGAGGGTTCCGACAGGTCGGTGTAGAGTTCGAGATCGATCACAAAACGCTGGCCGACTTCGGTCTCGTGATCCATCACGCCGTGGCGGGCGTGGATCGACAGGCCGGTGACGAAGATCGTATCGGTCATTGCTTGCTCTCGATTGCGTGTGCGACCCGCAGGGCCTGCAAGGTCTCGGCGACGTCATGGGTCCGGATGATTTTGGCGCCCTTCTGCGCGGCGATCAGATGCGCGGCGATCGAGCCGGCGAGCCGCTCTTTGGGCTCCGATGGCGACACCGAGGCGATGAAGCGCTTGCGCGAGGCGCCGACCAGGATCGGCAGGCCGAACATTTCGAGCTCGCGCAGGCGCGCCAGCGCGATCATGCTCTGCTCGGCGGTCTTGCCGAAGCCGATGCCGGGATCCAGCACGATCTTCTCGCGCGCGATGCCGGCCTTGGCGGCGATATCGAGCGAGCGCAGGAAGAACGTCTTCATGTCCGCGATGATGTCGATGGCGGAATCGACGCTGTCGCGGTTATGCATGACGATGACGGGAACGCCTCGCGCGGCAACCAGCGGCGCCATGCCGGCATCGCGTTGCAATCCCCAGACGTCGTTGGCGATGGCCGCGCCCTGATCGAGCGCGAAGTCCACGACCTCCGCCTTCATGCTGTCGATCGAGACCGGCACACCGAGCGCGATGATATCGGCCAGCACCGGCTTCAGCCGGGCCAGCTCGTCCGCCGCCGTCACCGGCTGCGCCCCTTTGTAGGGCCGGGTGGACTCGGCGCCGATATCGATGATGTCGACGCCATCAGCGATCATCGCTCGTGCCCGCGCCAGCGCCAGGTCCGGCGCGATGAAATCGCCGCCGTCAGAGAAGGAATCCGGCGTCACGTTGAGCACGCCCATCACCGCCGGCAGAGGCCGTTCCAGCAGGATCCGCAGCGCATCTGGCCCGGCCGAGCCGGCCGGCGGGACGGATGGGGAGGGCGAGGCGATCATGGGCCCGATGTGCGCGGTCGGGCAGGGGGAGTCAAGACCAACCCTTGGCTGTCATTGCCCGCGAAAGTGGGCAATCCAGTATTCCGAGGCAGTGCCGTGACATGGAGGAGCCGCAGCGTACTGGATACCCCGCTTTCGCGGGGTATGACACCAAGAGCTAAGGTTGGAGGTCGTATGCCGAGAGAGACGTCTAATACGTAATCTTCGGCGGCAGCTTCCTGGCCTTGGCGATGATGTCGCCAACCGACTTCTCGGAAGGCAGCATGCGGACGAGCTTTTTCCGGTCGTTGGCCTCGCGCATGCTCTGCGCCAGTCTTGCCGGATTCCGATAGGCGAGTTCGCGCACCGTAGTGACGCCGGCGGCACGGACGAGGCCGACCTTGGCCCGCCCCATGCCGGGAATGCGCATGTAGTCGGAGACGTTGGCCCACTCCAGGAGCTGCTGCTCGCTGATGCCGGTCTTGGCCGAGAGCGCCTTGCGGCCCTTGGCGGTGCTGGCGGCGTCCAGCAGCGCGTCGGTGGTGCGGATGCCGTGCGCCTTCAGCTTGTTGGCGGCAAAGGCCGGCAGGCCCTCAATCTCGGAGATCGGATATGTCATGATACTCGGTATAAAATTGCGACAGCTTCAGGCGAATTGGCTGAGGCCTGGCGTCCCTGCGATGATCTTGCCCATCTGATCCGCTCCGATTTTGTCTCGACCGAAACGGAAAAGTTCACGGGCCACGATCTGGATGTCGGACATGCCGAGCCCAAGGCCCATCAGGCGGGTGCCGACGGCCATGAGACCGCCGCCCATCAGCCGCGACAGTCCGCCGCCGCTCCTGGACGCTTCGATCGCCCCTTCCGCGCCCGGAATCTGGTCGATCAGGGCCTGCACGCTGCCGGACGGGCCTTCGCTGCGAAGGAAACCCAGGATAATGCCGACAGTCTTTTCAGCGACAGCACTATCTATGCTGGCGCTTGTCGCCAGCCGCCCGATCAGCTCGTCCATATTGACCGCCCCTCAGCCGGTTTGCACGCCGGAGATTATTTCGAAAAACGATCTTGAGCCGGTGCGATGTGAAATTCAAGCGATGAACGCACGCAACGTCCCGAAGACGCGGAAGGTGTTGCAGTGATGCAAGAGCGGAGAAGAAATTCATGAGAAATTGCCGCGATGCGAATGCGCGCTTCCGACTTTTGGCGCATGCCAGGCACATCTTCTCCGATAAAGTCGCATGTCGGCGGCGCCTTGAACGGTTTCATTCGGCTTGCGAGATGCGGTAAACTGGGGAACTGGCGGGCTCGGGTTTCAAACCGCGAAATCAACGATAGAGAGAGTGATGACGGCGCAGGACAACAAGCTCGGCGATACCGACGACAAGATCTTCGTCGGCAAGGGAGACGAGCAGGCCTGGCTGACGCTGGCGCTCGCCAATCGCCACGGCCTCGTCACGGGCGCGACCGGAACAGGCAAGAC
Source organism: Bradyrhizobium sp. Ghvi (assembly GCF_900115265.1). GTDB lineage: Bacteria > Pseudomonadota > Alphaproteobacteria > Rhizobiales > Xanthobacteraceae > Bradyrhizobium. The sequence continues at coordinate 616,942 of NZ_FOVU01000005.1, forward strand.
GGTCACGCTGCAGGTGATGGCGGAAGGATTTGCACGCGCCGGTGTTCCGGTGTTCGCTGCCGACATCAAGGGCGACCTGTCCGGCATTTGCGAGGTCGGCGAGGCAAAAGATTTCATCGTCAAGCGCGCCACCGAGATGGGGCTGACGTTCCAGCCCGACCAGTTCTCGACGGTGTTCTGGGACGTGTTCGGCGAGCAGGGCCATCCGGTGCGGGCCACCATCACGGAGATGGGGCCGCTGCTGCTCGCGCGCATGCTCGATCTCAACGACGTGCAGGAGGGCGTGCTCAACGTCGCCTTCCGCGTCGCCGACGACAACGGTCTTGCGTTGATCGACATGAAGGACCTGCGGGCGTTGCTCGACGCCATCGTGCCCGACAGCGGCAAGAAGGGACCGGACGCGGAGGAAGATCCGCTCGCACCGATCCGCAAGGCGGCCCAGGGTTTTGGCAACGTCACCAAAGCCACCGTCGGCACCATCCAGCGCCAGCTCCTGGTGCTGGAGAACCAGGGAGGCACCAAATTCTTCGGCGAGCCGGCGCTGACCCTGAAGGACTTCATGAAGACCGATCGCGACGGCCGCGGCATGATCAACATCCTCGTCGCCGACAAGCTGATGCAGAGCCCACGGCTTTACGCCACGTTCCTGCTATGGATGCTGTCGGAGCTGTTCGAGGAATTGCCCGAGGCCGGCGACCTGCCCAAGCCCAAATTGGTGTTCTTCTTCGACGAGGCGCATCTCTTGTTCAACGACGCGCCGAAGGCGCTGATGGACAAGATCGAGCAGGTGGTTCGCCTGATCCGTTCCAAGGGCGTCGGCGTCTATTTCGTCACGCAGAACCCGATCGACGTGCCCGACCGCGTGCTCGGGCAAATGGGCAACCGGGTGCAGCATGCGTTGCGCGCCTTCACCCCGCGCGACCAGAAGGCGGTCGCTGCCGCCGCCCAGACCTTCCGGCCCAACCCGAAGCTCGACACCGCGAAGGTGATCATGGAGCTCGGCAAGGGCGAAGCGCTGGTGTCGTTCCTGGAAGGCAACGGCACGCCGGCGATGGTCGAGCGTGTCATGATCCGTCCGCCGTCAGCCCGCATCGGGCCGATTACGCCGGAGGAGCGCAAGGCGATCATGGATGCGAGCCCTGTGAAGGGCAAATACGACACCGCTGTTGATGCCGAGTCCGCCTATGAGATCCTTCAGAAGCGCATCGCCGGCACCGCGGCGCCGGCCGACGGCGAGGCGGGAGCAAGCGGCGGCATAATCGGCCAGATCGGTTCGATCGTCGGCACCATCTTCGGCACCAATACCGGACGTAACCGGCTGACGACGGGGCAGCGTATCGCGCGCGATGTCACGCGCACGGTGACCAACAAGGTGGTCGGCGGCGTCGTGGCCGATCTCGGCAAATCGGTCGGCGGCCAGCTCGGCGGCTCGGTCGGCCGCGCGCTCGTCCGCGGCGCGCTCGGCGGATTGCTGCGAAGGTAGGCAGCTGGCCCGCAATTGAGGCGATTCATCCGCGAATGGGGGGCGGCTCGATCGGGGCCGGGACGGAGGTCGCGCGCGACGGTGCACAATCGGGTGAGGGGGACTCTCCAATCGTCCGTCGGTCTGCTACGTGCAGTTTGTTTCCGATTGGACATCATGTGACACTCTGGATTTCATCCGATAAGCCTCGTGCATTGCGGCTGCCCTCGCTGCGTGCGCCGCTCGACCTGCTTTTCCTGGTCTGCTGCGTCATCCTCACCGCCGACGTCCTCGGTCCCGAGATCTTCGGCCACGGCAAGACCAAGGATTATGCGCTGTGGTACTGGGCCGGGCAGCAGGTGCTGAATGGCGGCCCGCTCTATCCCAGCGATATCCATCAGCAGTTCGAGTTCATCTATCCGCCGTTGCCGGCGATCCTGCTGGCGATTCCGAGCTGGTTCGGCAAGATCCCGCTCTACCTGGTGCTGTCGGTGTTGAACGCTATCGCCTGGTGGTACACGGGCATCATCTCCAATGCGATGACCGGCTCGAACCGCAGGCCGGGCCCATGGCTCGAGGCGCTTCCGGCGTTCGCCACCGTAACTTTCGTGTTCGACATGTTCGACCTCGGTCAGCCGAACCTCGTGCTGCTGGCGATGATGCTCTACGGTTTCTGGAGTCTTCGGTATCGGCGATCCTGGTTCGCAGGGTTCATGTTCGCGCTCGCTTCCGCCATCAAGGTGTTCCCGATCGCGGTGCTGCCCTATCTGGTCTGGCGGCGGCAGTGGGCGGCCGTGGTCAGCATGATCGCCTTCATCGGCATCCTGCTCTACGTGGTGCCGGCGCCGATCCGCGGCTTCGAGCGCAACGCCGCCGAGCTCAACACCTGGTACCAGGGCATGGTCGGCTCGAGCTCGGAAAAGGGCTTTGGCCAGCGCGACGAGCAGAACTGGTCATGGGTGAACCAGTCCATCATCGCGGTCACGCACCGGCTGGTCCGGCCGATCAACTACAATCTCGACGATCCCAGCAAGCCGACGCGCACGATGAACGTCATCGATGTCGGCTACTGGACGGCGAACTGGATCGTGCTCGCGGTGTCGATGCTGGTCGGGCTCGGCTTCATCGCTGTCATGCCGTCGGCGCACAGGCGAACGGCACGATCGGACGCCGATGAGCTCGGCATCCTGTTCTGCCTGATGAGCGTGGCCTCGCCGCTGGCGCGACAATATTACTTCATGTGGTTGTTCCTGCCGTTCACGGTGCTGATGCATCGAGCCGCGTTCGACATGCGGCCGAGGGTTCGGCTGGGAACCTGGCTCGCGCTCGGCGCTGCCGGCATTCTCATGCTGCTGTCGCTGCCGTGGTTTCCGATCGCCTTCCAGGCCTGGGGCAACAACCTCGCGGCCACGGCAATCCTCGCCGTCAGCCTCGCCTGGCATATGCGGCATCCGCCAGTTGCGGCTAGCTCCGATGCCGCCGCAGGGCTAAAACCACACCCATCGTGAGACTCGAAAAGTGGGATATCCGACTATGGCCAACGCGCAGCTTCAATCCGTGCTCGACCACATCGACAAGGACTTTGACAACAGCCTTGAGCGCCTGTTCTCGCTGCTGCGGATCAAGTCGATTTCCGCCGATCCCGCCTATGCTGGAGATTGCAAAGCGGCGGCCGAGCATCTGGCCAAGGACATCGCCAGCCTCGGTGTCGCGACCGAGGTGAGGCCGACCGCCGGTCATCCCGCCATCGTCGGCAAAACCAGCGCCGGCGGACGGCCGCATGTGATCTTCTACGGCCATTATGACGTGCAGCCGGTCGATCCGCTCGACCTCTGGCATCGCCCGCCGTTCGAGCCCGTCGTGACCGACCATGCCGACGGCCGCAAGATCATCGTGGCGCGTGGCGCCGAGGACGACAAGGGCCAGGTGATGACCTTCGTCGAAGCTTGCCGCGCCTGGAAGAAGGTGACGGGCTCGCTGCCGATCGATATCACCTTCCTGATCGAGGGCGAGGAGGAGGTCGGCTCCAAGAACTTCGTGCCCTTCATCGAGGCCAACAAGGACGAGTTCAAGGCAGACTACGTGCTGGTCTGCGACACCGGCATGTGGGATCGCAACACGCCGGCGATCACGACGTCGCTGCGCGGCCTGCTCTATGAGGAGCTGAAGATCACCGCCGCAAACCGAGATCTGCATTCCGGCGTGTTCGGCGGCAGCGCGATGAACCCGATCCGGGTGCTGACCAAAATCCTCGGCGGCCTGTTCGACGACGACAACCGCATCACCATTCCCGGCTTCTACGACGGCGTGAAGGACCTGCCGCCGGATATCCTGGAGCAATGGAAGAAGCTCAATCTGACGCCTGAGATGTTCTTGAAGCCGATCGGGCTATCGATCCCGGCCGGCGAGAAGGGCCGGCTCCTGATCGAGCAGGCCTCCTCGCGTCCGACCTGCGACGTCAACGGTATCTGGGGCGGCTATATCGGCGAAGGCTCCAAGACGGTGATCCCCTCGCATGCTTCCGCCAAGGTCTCGTTCCGTCTGGTCGAGGGGCAGGATCCTCAGAAGATCCGCAAGGCGTTCCGCGACTACGTCACGGCGCGGCTGCCCGGCGATTGCAAGGTCGAGTTCGGCGACCACTCCGCCGCGCCCGCGGTGGCGCTCGACTGGAACATGAAGCCGCTTGCTGCTGCCAGGCAGGCGCTGACGGAGGAATGGGGCAAGGAGACCGTGCTGATGGGCTCGGGCGCCTCGATCCCGATCGTCGCCGATTTCAAGCGTACGCTTGGGCTCGACTCGCTGCTGGTCGGCTTCGGCCTCGACGACGACAACATCCACTCGCCGAACGAGAAGTACGATCTGCGCAGCTTCCAGAAGGGCATCCGCTCCTGGGCCCGCATCCTCGCCGCGCTGGCGGAGGTGAAGTAGGGCAAGGCGACGTGGGGGGCAAAGTCCGCCCTACGAATCTGGCAACAACTGAATTGTTCCTTCCGTCATCCTGAGGTGCGAGCTGTGGAGCGCAACGCGCTTCACGGCGAGCCTCGAAGGATGCACGGCCCCGCTGCTGCAGCTGGGCCGTCGCCCTTCGAGGCTCGCCGAGGAGGGCGAGCACCTCAGGGTGACGGCGATAGTGATCGCGCTTAGGCCCAAAATAAAAACGCCGCCCGGGATTGGACGGCGTTTCATTCCGAAATGTGTAGAGGTCGTTGGCGTCTACCCTACACGAAAATTCGAAAATCTCAAGACCGGTAGCCCGGCAGCTCGCGGTCGAGCTTGCGCAGCAGCGGCGGCCAGACGAGGTTCGTGGCGCGCAGTTCGGCGCGGTCGCGATTGGCGAGCAGCTCCGTGTTCTTCTCGATCGCGATCGGCTCGACCGGATAGACCGGCGTGCCCAGCGCGCGGGTGCGCACCTGCATCGAGCAGGCGCGCTCGAGGTGGTACATGCGCTCGAACGCCGAGGCGACCGAGCGACCGACCGTCAGAGTGCCGTGGTTGCGCAGCAGCATGTGGTTGTGGTCGCCGAGGTCCTTCTGGAGGCGTGGCCGCTCGTCGTGATCGAGCGCGATGCCTTCATAGTCGTGATAGGCGAGATCGTGGGTGACGAGCTGCGCGGTCTGGTTCAGCGGCAAGAGACCTTCGGCGCAGCTCGACACTGCGGTGCCGTCCAGCGTGTGGAGATGCAGCACGCAGATGGCGTCCTCACGCACCTCGTGGATCGCCGAATGGATGGTGAAGCCGGCCGGGTTGATGCTGTACTCGCTCTCGGAGAGCTGATTGCCGTGCAGGTCGACCTTGACCAGGCTCGAGGCCGTGATCTCGTCGAACATCAAGCCGTAGGGATTGATGAGGAAGTGATGGTCGGGGCCAGGCACGCGCGCGGAGATGTGGGTGTCGACCAGGTCATCCCAGCCGTACAGCGCGACGAGCCGATAGCAGGCGGCGAGATTGACCCGTTGCTGCCACTCGGCGTCCGTCATATCAGACGGCAATTCCTTCAGACGGGCTTCAGCTGGCGACATGGCAAGTCTCTCCGAACCTCATTGTTGCGGGGAGGGAGCCTAGTCGTGCCCTGGAGTGGCGGCAAGCCGCCTAAAGCGCGGCTGTTCAGCGTAGCCCGCATGGAGCGTAGCGAAATGCGGGGAGCCACGATCACGGTTCCGGATTGCGCTGCGCTCTGTCCGGGCTTCTGACGAGAATTATTACGGCGCCGGGATCGACAGCAGGCTGGATATGCTGCGGCCGCGGATGTCGTAGACGCGAGCGAACACGACGTCGTCGCGCTTGATCTCGACCATCACGGGCGCGCTGAGGCCCTTGCAGTAGAACTCACCGAGCGTCATCGCGAAATCGGCCGCGTTGGAATCCCATCCGATGGTGAAATCGGGGCCGAGCGCGACCTGGGCCGGGCGCTGCGGACCGCACACTGCGACCTTCCATTTACGATTGCGCGGCGGCACTTCCTGACGCTCGACCAGTTGCTCGCGCAGTCCGTCGGAAGCCTGCTTCAGCGCGAGGCCCCAATAGTCCAGCATAAATCGGTCGTCTGCGCCGCGCACCGTGCCGGCGATGTAGTTGAAGTGGGTGTACTGATAGGGATGCAGCCGGATCATCTCGGCGAGCGGTAACGCGAGGCCGAAGCAGAACAGGGCGAGCACGGCCGGCTGCCAGGCGCGGTGATTGGCGCGCAGGCGCTCCATGGTCCAGGCGAAGCCAACGCCGCCGAGCACCGCCATCGGCGGGATCACGAAGACGAAATGGCGGATGCCGTTGTAGAGCGCCGGACGCTTCACCATCGCGATCACGAGCGGCAGGGTAGCTGCCAGCGTCAGCATCAGCATGATGGTCTTGCGGCGGGCCGGAACCCCACGGCGCGGCAGCAGCACGAAGGTGCCGATCACGCTGGCTGCCATCAGCACCAGCATCACCTCGGGCAATTGCAGCGCGAACAGCGTCGGCAGATACGACCAGGGCATGTCGGGCACGGACACGATCGCGCCGTCGAACATCTCCTTCCAGGGCTTCTCGAAGAAGTGCGAAAAATAGGTCAAAGCCTCGAAGGGGTTGCCGGGCTCCATGATCGACCACGGCCAGATCAGGCCCATGACGAGATAGCCGAGCACGAGGCCGGGCAGCAGCACGTAAACGACATGGGCGAAGCGCCTGACAGCCTCGCGCGCGCCTTCGGTGCGCAGTTCCTCCAGGAACAGCGGGACGAAGCCGATCATTGCGTAGACCAGTGCGAGCCCGCCGAGAATGCGTGAGCCGATCGACAGGCCGGCACCAAGGCCGACGATCAGGATCGTGCGCGGCGAGGGATTTGGATATTCCTCGGCGAGGCGGACCAGGCCGAGCATCAGGACGATCATCGCCACCGCGAAGGGCGCATCCTTCGGGTTCATGAACATGTGGCCGTAGAAGATCGGGCAGAGCGCGAGCAGCAACAGCGCGCCAAGACCGGCAAGAGGTCCCCCGACGCGACGACCGAGCCGCCAGGTCACCGCAAGTCCGATCACGCCGACGATCGCGCCGACCAGGCGTCGCGTTTCGAACAGCTCGAGCGGAATGACCTTGTGCAGGAGCGCTGCGACCATGTCGAAGCCGCCGCCATACATATAGAGGTTGGCGAACGAGAGCGCGGCGGTGTCCCTGAAACCGGAGCCGTACATCCGCAGCAGCAGGTCGGCATATTCGGCATGGGTGTAGTCGTCCCAGCCGAGGCCGTAATCGCGGAAGGTCACGCCTGCGACGACGGCGACCGCAGCCAGAACCAACATGGCGAGATCGTCGCAAGTCCGTTCAACCGAGCGCCCGAGAGGCGTGTCGATCGCCGAGGTCGTGATGGATGTCATGGCTATTGGTGACCCGGAATCCCCTCTTGGCCCCGTCGGTGCGCGCGGGCCTGTTCCCCGGAATCCCTATAGCGCAGTTCCATTACCAAGTAATTGGGCATTATGGCTAAATTCCTGATGCGACGCAGCAATTTCCGATAACTTGGGAGCACATGACACCTAGCGGACCGTTGCTGAAGGGAATGTGAATAAGTCCCTGATATCCTTCCCTTTGGGAACGGTGGCGGCAAATGGTCGTTGGCGTGCAACGCAGGATGACGGTATCGTGGCGTAACGGGTGTCGCGCGTGGATGCGCGGCCGGGGGTGTGTTCGATGAGCGTGGCTTTGTTGATCGCTGGGATTTTCGCCGTCGTGGCGGGCCTCCTTGCGGTCGCGTTCGGCTATTCGATCCGGGACTTCAGCCTCGGCAGCACGCTCATAACGAGCGGAACGATTGGCGTCTGCACCGGAATGCTACTGGTCGGCCTCTATGCCGTGCTGCTCGAGCTGCAAGCCATCGCGCGCCGTCTGGCCGGAGCAGCCGCAGCGTCGGAGGTTCGCGTCAAGCCGGTGCTGCCGGGCCTTGCCGGATCGGGCGCGCCAGCGCCGGAGCCCGCTCCAGTGATGCGGGCTGAGCCGGCGCCGCCGCCATCGCCGGCCGCGCCGCCATGGCAGGCCGAGGCGCCGGCGCGCCTGGGCGCCGAGGCACCTGCCGAGCCGGAAGTGCCTCCGCCCTCGCCTGCAGCTCCGGAAGCGCCGCGCAGACGCAACCTGTTGTTCGCCTCGAGCTCGCGCAAGGAGCGTGAGCGCGCCGAATCCAAAGCGGCGGAGAGCGCGCCATCCCCACCACATGCAGAGCCTGCGGCGCCTGATGCTCCGCACGCGAGCTTCGACGACGCCTGGCCGAAGCTGGACCGCGCGCGGCCGCCGGAGCCGCCTCCGGCGCGCCGGCCGCCGCCGCGCCCGTCGTCGACCTTCGAACCCGCTGTGTCTCAGCCTGCCGCCCCACCACCGGCGCCCCAGCCGTCGGCGCCCGAGCAGCCGGCCGTGACCGTACTGAAATCCGGTATCGTCGACGGCATGGCCTATTCGCTTTATTCCGACGGCTCGATCGAGGCGCAGATGCCGGAGGGGATGATGCGCTTTGCATCGATCGACGAGCTCCGCGCCCATCTCGACCAACGCGGCTGAAGACCCCCGGCGTTCAAGTCCCCCTGGCGTTCAAGTAAAGTCTCGCAATTCTTGTGGCGAGATCAGTAATTAGTTCCTGTTGGTAAGTTGTCCTATTTCGGCCAAACGTATTGTTGACAGGAATTACTTCACTGTCGCCAATGCAGCGACGCACCCCTGACTGGAGAAAGGTCGCGCCCATGTCGGATGCCGGGGCCAAGAATTTCATCGAGCTGACGGCGAGCATCGTGTCGGCCTATGTCGGCAACAACCCGACGCCGGCCGCCGAGATTCCGAACCTGATCAGCCAGGTGCACGGCGCGCTGACGCGGGTGTCGTCGGGCCGTACCGAGACGACGCCGCTCGAGCCGGCAAAGCCTGCGGTGTCGCTGAAGAAGTCGATCGCGCCGGACTATCTGGTGTGCCTGGAAGACGGCAAGCGCTTCAAGTCGCTGAAGCGTCATCTGCGCACCCAGTACAACATGACGCCGGAGCAATACCGCGAGAAATGGGGCCTGCCCGCCGACTATCCCATGGTCGCGCCGAACTACGCGGTGGCGCGCTCGCAGCTGGCCAAGAAGATGGGGCTCGGACAGCAGCAGCGAAAGAAGGGGAAGTAGTGCGGTGCCCGAGATGTCGTAGGGTGGGGTTAGCCGAAGGCGTAACCCACCTCTTGGATTTCGGCGGAAACAGCAGTTACGCTGCGCTAACCCGCCCTATGAAGCTACGAAGCTCCCTCACGACGCTTCGGCGAGCGCCTCTTTCGCATCCGTCTTGATGCGCTCGACCATCGAGCGCAGGCCGTTGGAGCGCTGCGGCGTCAGATGGTCGCGGAAGCCGAACTCGTTGAACACGGCAATCGCGTCGGTATTGAGGATCTCTTGCGGCGTGCGGCCGGAGTACAGCGCTAGCACGATAGCGACCAGGCCGCGCACGATATGTGCGTCGCTGTCGCCGCGATACTTCAGGACCGGCGCGCCGCCGTCGCGATCGACCAGCTTCTGGAGCCAGACCTGGCTGACGCAGCCCTGCACCTTGTTCTCGGCCGAATGCTCTTCCTCAGGCATTGGTTCCAGGGTACGGCCGAGCTCGATGACGTACCGGTAGCGGTCGTCCCACTCGTCCAAAAGCTCGAAATTGTCCCTGATTTCGTCAATCGTCGTCATTGATGGCCCGTGGTTCCAGTTCAGGCCAATATAGGCACGCGAAGCCTCGAAATCGATAGGACTGGGGGCCTAATTCGCCGTCTCCGGCCCGTGCCATTCCAGCGCGAGATCGTCCTGCGTGAGCGTGTCGTGCGGCGCCTCGGTTGCTGCGGCCTCGCCTTCACCGGCAACCGCGATCGAACCAGTGCGGTCGGGCATCTTCTTGTCGTTCTTGTCGTTCTTCTCGTTCCTGATCTGCTCTTTTTTCTCGTTGATGATCTGGTAGATCTTGCGCGCACCGTCCTGGGCCCGCTGGCCGATGATGGTCGCGGCCTGTCCACCGACCTCGCAGGCCGCCGGCTGGCGCTTGCAGAATTGAGTCATGTCGGAGACGGCCGCAGTTGCAGCCTGCACCGCATCGGCGGCGCCGATCTGCGGCAGCTTCTCCGATTCGGGCGTCTTGTCCCGCGGCAGGAGCACCAGCACCAGCCCGAGCCAGAATGTGATGCGAAGTAGAAAGCGCATCCTATCGACCTGTATGTTAGATCCCGCGAGGGCGATTTCCGCACGCGTTTCGACCTAGCAACTCTCGATAGATCGCAAGTCATTGCCTTGAGCTTAATTCGCGGAAAATTTACGCAAGAATCTTCGCGGATCGAGCTGTCGTAAATATTCGATTGACGCGGGCGCCCGTGGTTGTCCGGCGCTGCATGTCCACCAATTCGAAACCATGAGCGGGGCGACGAAACCCTGTGTTCACCATCATCCGATGATGACATCGCCAAATCGCCTAAAAATCTCCGCGACGACACGGTGGCGGGCGGCGGCCCGATCCGCCTTAGCACTCGTTTAAGGTCGCTCTGACACGGTGGCTCAACGACAAGGAGGCGTTCCGGCGCGTCTTCTAAAGACGATTGAGCCGAAGCGCGAGACCCGTGACAGTTTTGAGTATCATCCGCGATTGTCTCGATGCACTGCTGCATCCCTCCGCGCGTTACGATGCGCTGACGCGTGCACGTCATCGGGCTTTCATGGCGCCGCGGCTTCTCGGAAGCCTGGCTGCCTTCGCCGCATTCCCGGTCTATCTCGTGCTGCGCGGCGCGCCGAGCGCCATTGAAGTCGCGGCCTTTGCCTGGCTGGTCGCGCCGATCCTGCTGTCCTGGTTCCTGTCGCGTACCGGCCGCTATGAAGGGGCCCATGTGCTGTCGTCGCTGGCGCTCGCCGGCCTGATCATGGCGATCGCGGCCACGACCGGCGGCATCGAATCCTTCGCTGTGATCTGGCTGGTCGTGGTTCCCTTGGAGGCCGCTCTGTCGGCCTCGCGCCGCGTTGCGGCCTTTGCTTCCCTGCTCGCGCTGTCCTGTGTCGGCCTGTTGATCCTGCTCAGCCAGCTCGGCTGGCTGCCGGACGGCGAGCTCGGCGCCGTCGACCGCGGTGTGATGATGGCGCTGGGCGTCGCCTCGGCGACGCTCTATGCCACGGGCCTCGCCTTCGGCGCGGAGTCGCTCACGCGTACCAGCGTTACGCTGCTGTCGCGCGAGGAGGAACGCTATCGCCTGCTGGCGCGCAATATGAGCGACGTGATTTCGCGCCATCAGCGCAACGGCGCGGCGCAGTTCGTCTCGCCGGCGGCGGAAGCCATGCTCGGCATTCCGGTCGCCCAATTGCTCGGCCATGGCCTGTTCGATCGCGTCCATGTCGCCGATCGTCCGGCCTATCTCACCGCGTTGTCCGACGCCGCGCGCGGCGACGTGCGCAGCGTCGAATTCCGGCTTCGGCGCGAGGCTTCCGGTTCCGAGCCTGGCCAAGGAAATTATCACGTCGATTTCATCTGGGTCGAGATGCGCTGCCGGCCGCTCGATCAGGATCCCGGCCGCGATCCCGCCCGCGAGGCGGAAGTCGTCGCCGTGATGCGGGACGTCACCGATCGCAAGCTGTCGGAGCAGGCGCTTGATCAGGCGCGCAGCGCGGCGGAAGCCGCCGATGCCGCCAAGACGCGCTTCCTCGCCACCATGAGCCACGAGCTGCGCACGCCGCTCAACGCCATCATCGGCTTCTCCGAGATGATCGCGCAGGAGCAGACCCTGATGCTGGCCGCCGGCCAGCGCAAGGAATATGCCGAGCTCATCAACGCCTCCGGCCAGCACCTGCTCTCGGTCGTCAACGGCATCCTCGACATGTCGAAGATGGAATCGGGCAATTTCGAGATTTCGGCGGAGCCGTTCGCGCCACGCGCCTCGCTGATGCATTGCTGCAATCTGCTGGCGCTGAAGGCGCGGGAGAACGGCATCGACCTCATCACCGACGCGCCTCAGGACCTGCCCGTGATGACGGGCGATCCCAGGGCCTTCAAGCAGATCGTGCTCAACCTCGTCGCCAACGCCGTCAAATTCACCGAGCGCGGCGGCCAGGTTACCGTGTCGGCATCGGCATCGGCCTCACAACTCACGCTGCGCATCAGCGACACCGGCGTCGGCATCGCGCCCGACGATCTCAAGCGCATCGGCGCGCCGTTCTTCCAGTGCGGCAAGACCTATCAACGCCGTCACGAAGGCACTGGCCTTGGCCTTTCGATCGTGAAGAGCCTCGTGGCGTTGCATCTCGGCGAATTGACGGTACAAAGCAAGCTCGGCGAGGGCACCGCCGTCACCGTCAAGCTGCCGCTCGTCTATATGCCGCCGCAAGCAAAGCCGGCCGAGAGCAAGGTCGCGACGCTGGCGCCGGCGCTCCGTCACGAAATTCAGGACCAACCTGCTCCGGTGAAGAAAAGTGCCTAGAAAATCTGCCAACGACGAAGCCGTTCCGCGCCGCCGTGGCGCCAAAGCTGGTGTCAAGGCCGCGGTCGTGGATGTCGAGACCGAGCGCAATCTCGTGATGCGCGTGCTCTTGCACAGCCCCAAGGATACGCTGGCAGGTTTCGTCGCCGCCGCCGCCATCAGCGCCATCGTCGCCAACGCGCTGTTCCTGCAGACCGGGCGGCATCCGGCGCCGATGTTCGGCACCGTGATCAACCTTCCTGCGCCGTCCTCGGTGTCGCTCGCCAATCCCTTGCCGCGCCCACGTCCCGTCGGCGCCGACACGTCGCCGCTCGAGCCGAAGGCGACCGAGTTTCGCGTCGAGCCGAAGCCGGCCGAGAAGCCGGCGGAGAAGCCCGCCGAGACGACGGCTTCGACACCGCGCTCGGGCGATCCCATGACCAATCTGGTGATCAAGTCCACCACGGCGACGCCGCCGGCCGTCGCCATCGCGCGTCCGCCGGCGCCGATCCCGGTGCAACAAAGCCCGGCGGCGCGTCGCCTCGCCGGCGTGCAGCGCGCGCTGTCCGAATATGGCTACGGCAATTTGAAGATCACGGGCACGATGAGCGGCGAAACCCAGTCGGCGATCCAGACCTTCGAGCGCCAGCACAAGATGCCCGTCACCGGCCAGGTGTCGGAGCGTCTGTTGCGCGAGCTTGCCGCGGCGATCGGCCATCCCGTCGAATAATCGGCAGCATCTGACAAAGGCGGAAGGCTGGTGCTGCTTGCAGCACTGGCCTATCCTGCGCGCATGCGTTTGAAATCAAGTATCTGGGTCTCTGCCTATTTGCGCCGGTGCCAGACCGACGGCGTGTTCGGCGCGGTGCGCCATCGCGGCGCCGAGGAGGCGGGCGCAGTGTTCGTCAAAGTGTCGCTGCTCGATGGCAATGCGATGCTCTACGTGCCGGCGCCGCAGACGTCTTATGACGACGGCCGGCCCGCCGATCGCTTCTTCGTCCCGGCGGCGCCGCAGCCGATGCCGGAGTCCGCCGTAGAGGAGCGCCTGGCCAAGGAGCTTCGCTTCGATCCGGATGCCTGGATCGTGGAGACCGAGGACCGCGCGGGGCGGCACTTTCTCGATCTCGCAAGGACCTGACTATCGCTCCGACGATCCGCTGCTGCCCGTGCGCACCGCCGGGTTCGAGCCGGGCTGCACGCTTGGCCGGGACTGGCTGGCGCCGGCGCGTGCGCGCTGGCGGTCGCTGTCATGCAGCGACGGCTGGTACTTGGCGCGCGTGACGGCGAGGGTCGAGCCGCGCCAGGCGGCGAGCATCACCAGCGCGGAGCGGTCGCTGAGGCGGTCGTAGAGCCGCGACAGGCGGTAGACCTCGTTCACGGAATTGCCGATCGCGGGCTTGAAGAACAGCAGAATGCGCTGGAAGTTCGGGCTCGGCATGTCGAGCGCGCGTGCGGCGACCGCAAGCGCCTCGCCGCCGGCATCGTCGACGATCTGCGCCGCGACGCGCGAGGGCAGGATCAACGTGTCGCCGAGCTCGTAGGCGAAGCTCTCGACATCGCCGGCAATCGCAGCCATCTCAAGGATCTGGATCGCCCGCTTGGCGTGCACGGTCGGAATCCGCGGCGCGGCCTTCAGCGGCGTCTGCGCCAGATTGTGCAGGATCTGCGCGCGCTGGGTCGCATCGGCGCGGAAGAACATGTCGTGAATTTCGGCCGCTTCCTTCGGCTGCATCGCCATGCTGGCGGCCATGCGCTGCTCGGCTTCGGTCGGCGTGCGGGCAGGCGAGGGGGCGGGCGTGGGCTGCGGGATTTCGCGCGCGAGCGGCACCCTGCGGCCTTCCTGCGCTGCGACCAGCCCAAGCTTCTGGAGGACCGGGACCGGCGTCTGTGGATAGACCGCAAGCTTCGCCTTGACGGCCGCGCGCGTCGCGTCGTCGACCTGGTCGATCAGCCGCGTCGCAAGCTCGATGAATTGCCGCTGCTCGTCGTCGCTGTGGGTGCTGGCCTGGACATACAGATCGGTCAGCACGCGCAGCAGCGTCGGGCGAACGTCGACGCCCTCGCGGCGGGAGAGTGTCATCAGCCCGTCGAATCCGGGAAACAGCGACTTGGTCATGAAGGCGTACGCAACTCGGAAGAACTGTTGCATCAGCCTATCAGCGGTTCCTTTAAAGGCTCCTTAAGGAAAACGAAGTGTGAAGCAAATCGGCGCATTTCGATCGTTCTCGTCTCGCTGCGGGACGGCTCGCGCCGGCCCGTGTGGCTACGGTCCGAACACTGCGTTTACATCCCGTTAACCATAAACTGATCCTAATGACCTCCATGTTGCGGGGGGCGCGTTCGGTCGCGCGGCAATCGAGAGAGCTGACATGGGGACCATCATCGAATTTCCGGCCGGTCGCCGGGTGGGCTCGTCGGGGGATGTCACACCGCGCACGGACATGGGAACGATCCTGATTCTTCCCGTCATCCGTATCGAGCGCGAAGCGGACGAAACCAGCGGCGACCGTGGACCGGAGCAGGGCACCGCGCCGGGGCGCCGTCGTCGTCGCCGCTAGCTTTGCGGCTGTTGCAATGCCGGACTCCATCCGCCAGATTCGCAGCGTTACGTCGGCCATCCTGCTCGCAGCGGTCGGCGCCTCGCTTGCCGCGTGCAGCGGCGGTGATTTCGGCCGCACCCGCGCCGACATGCGCAGCGACGACATGCATCGCTGGCTCGGCGCTGAAGTTACCGGCAGTCTCGGCCTGCAACCCTCTCAATTCCAGCTCACCGACGAAGAGCGCCAGCTTCGCGACCTGGCCTATCCCATGATCGAGCCGCCGCTGTCGCGGCCGGCCTGGAAGAGCGTGTTCGGCGACTACAAGGCAATCCCCTCGCCGTGGCGCCAGAAGATCGTGTTCGACCGCACCATGTACGGTCGCACGCTGATCGACGAGCCGCACCGCTCGCACGCCTCGCGCTACGCGCAGCTGATCGAGGACGTCCGCAACGACATCACCCGCTTCGAGCCCTTCTTCGCCAGCGCCATCCGCGTCATCGATCTCGACAGGAAACGCGACGCCAGCATGGCGCGCGTGTCCGCGCTCTCGCCGCAGGAGAGGACCGATGCGGTCGAACGCATGCGGGAGAATGCGCTGATCATCCAGTGGGTGCAGCTGTCGCTCGAGCAGCGCGTCTCCTCCTATCGCTGGGCGCTCGAGCGGCTGGTGATCCAGGCGCCCGACGGCATGGCCGCCGACGCCGATCGCCTGATCGGCGAGCTCGCGGCCCAGACCGCCAATCCGCCGGTTCAGTCGCAGCCTCCTGACGGCCGCGCTGTCGTCTCGAAGGGCTGAGCGCGGGTCGTCGCGCAGACGCGGGGCCTGTCCGGAATGCGCGTCGCAGGAGCCGCTGTTTGCCGCAGCCGCTGACCTCCCGGGTCATCCAACACCCTACCGATTGGTGATTGTGCTCCCGGGCGATAGGGGTAGAATTGTCTCGTTTTTGAATTCATTTCACCCAAGGCCTTCGCGATGATGAGCTTAAACGCCGCGAGTCCGTTTAAGAGCCGCGCCATCCTGCCGCTAAAATTGCTGGCCTTCGCCGTCCTCCTGGGATCATCAGGCTCGGCTGCCGCGCTGACCAAGGAGGCCGCACTCGAGAACTGCCGGATGACGGTCGGCAAGCCAATCGTGCAGGCCTGCATGCATTCGGGTGGCGGCGCCGATCGCGAAGCATGCCGCGCCAAGGCTTCGCCGCAGGTCAAGGCCTGTGTGCTTGCCGCTCTAAACGCCGCCAACGGACGTGCCAACGTGGCGGTCGAGCTTCCCAAGGAAGCTGCGCCTAAGCTGGAGCCTGGTACGGCCCTGCCGAAGGGGTTCGTCGCCCCGCCGCGAACCATCTCCGACATCACCGCGATCCTCGATGGCGAAAAGCCGGACGAGAAGCTGATCGCGGAACTGAAGGCGGACGCGGAGTCGACACCCACGGGGAAGGAATCGCGGGAGGATCTGGCGCAGTTCTATTTCGACCGCGCCAATGCCCGCTCCCAGCTCGGGCGGCTTGCCGAAGCCCTCGCCGACGCCAACAAAGCGGTGGAGGTCGGACGCGGCGCCATCAGCGCAAATATGATGGGTCGGCTGACACAGCTTGCCGCATTGCAATATCAGGCCGTCGGCGATCCAAAGCGCGCACTCGAGATCATGCAACGGCAGTTGCGCGAGGTCGCCATCATGCCGGGCGCCAAGGGGTATCTCTTCAACGCC
Organism: Bradyrhizobium sp. Ghvi; assembly: GCF_900115265.1. Taxonomy (GTDB): domain Bacteria; phylum Pseudomonadota; class Alphaproteobacteria; order Rhizobiales; family Xanthobacteraceae; genus Bradyrhizobium. Next base: position 633,549 of record NZ_FOVU01000005.1, read on the forward strand.
AATCGCTCGGTTGCTGGCATACTGATTCAGATGGGCGACATCCCGCAGGCCGAAGCCTATCTGCGCCGCAGCTTGGCCAGCATCCAGGAGGCTCGCACGAGCGGCCTCCCGGGATGGCGCGCCTCCTACGCGAAGCTGGGACAGAATTGGGAGGCGGAAATCGAGGGCACCCGCGCCATGATCTTCGAGGCGCGCGGGCAGTTCAAGGAAGCCGAAGTCTCCTATCGCCTGGCCGAGCAGCGCAAGCGCGCGGGCATGCAGGGCGTTATGGACTCCGACAATCCACCCGCCGAAACCGTCATGTTGCAGTCGATCGACTATATGGTTCTGAGCCAGGCCCGCATGAAGGCGCGGCAGGGCCGGCTTGCCGAAGCCGAGGTCGATGCCCGCCGGGCCCTGTTGTCGCGTCTGAAGGATACCGGCAAGTACAATCCGGTGACGCCGCGCTATGTGATGGGTTTGGCCGGAGTTCTGGTCGACGAGGGCCGCTACGATGAAGCCGAGCAACTCGGCCGCGTCGCGCTCGAGATCAACAAGACGGTCGGCGTGCCTGATGACTCGCAATCGACCGTGCAGCTGCTCTCTCAACTCGCCGGCATTCTGAACCTGCAGCGCAAGAATGCCGAAGCCAACGAGATGTTTGCGCGTATCGACAAAGCGATCGCCACCTGGGATCCGCAGCGCCGCCAGGTATTCGAGCTCAACCCGTCGCGCATTCTCTCGCTCTACGCCTCCGGGCAGCTCGATGCCGGCATCGCTGCGGCCGAGCAGCTGGTCAAGAAGCAGGTCGGACGCGTGGGCGAAAACCATTTCGACGCCGCTTCGGCGCGCGGCACCCTGGCCATTGGATTGATGCGCGCGCGGCGCGATGCCGAGGCGATCCGCGAGTTCAAGGCCGCCATCCCGACCATGATGGCGAATGCGAACGAGAACGCCGACGACGAGAACACGACCGTGGTGGCCGCGCGCAGCCAGCGGCTGCAGACCATCGTCGAGAGCTACCTGCTGCTGCTCGCGCGCGCCGAGGGCACCGGCGGCGCAGTCGGCGAGGAGACCTTCAGCCTTGCTGACGCCGTTCGCGGCCGCTCGGTGCAACAAGCGCTGGCGGCCTCCAGCGCCCGTGCGGCGGCAAAGGATCCGGCCCTCGCCGAGCTCGTGCGCAAGGAGCAGGATTTGACGAAACAGGTCAACGCCCAGCTCGGCACGCTCAACAACGTGCTTGCCATTCCCTCCGCGGAGCGCGACGAGAAGGGGGCGCAGCAGATCCAGGCTTCGATCGCCGCCTTGCGTACCGAGCGCGACAAGGCACGCCAGGAGATCAAGCAGAAATTCCCTGTTTACGCCGACCTCGTCTCGCCGAAGCCGCCGAGCGTTGCCGAGATTCGCGCGACGCTCGCCGACAACGAGGCGATGTTGTCGTTCTATTTCGGCCAGAACGGCAGCTTCGTCTGGGCCGTGCCGAAGTCGGGCTCAGTGGCGTTCGCCGCCGTCAAGGCGGGGATCGGTGACATCGAGACCAAGATCCGCAAGCTGCGCGAGGCGCTCGAGCCGCAGGCGGCGATGATCTCGGACATTCCGCCGTTCGATCTCAAGCTCGGCTATGAGCTCTACGAGTTGTTGCTGAAGCCGGTCGAGAGCGGATGGAAGCCGGCCAAGAATCTGATCGTGGTGACCAACGGCGCGCTCGGCCTGCTGCCGCTGTCGCTGCTGCCGACCGCGCCTGCCGAGGTGGCGGCGGATGACGATCCGTTGTTCGTCGGCTATCGCAAGGTGCCGTGGTTGGCCCGGACCCATGCGGTCTCGACGGTGCCGTCTGCGGCTGCGTTGCGCACGCTCCGGCAGCTGCCGCCGGGCAAGCCCGGCCGTGGCGAACTGGTGGCGTTCGGCGATCCCTATTTCAACAGGGATCAGCTGGCGGAGGCGGAAAGCGCCGAGGCCAAGGTCCAGGTCGCCGATGTCGGCGGCAACGTCACCCGCGGCATGCCGCTGAAGCGCCGCAGCAGTCCGAAGCTCGAAGGCGTCGACAGCGCCGAGATCGGCCTCTTGCCGCGTCTTCCTGACACGGCCGATGAGCTCAAATCGATCGCGCTGGCCTTGCAGGCAGATCCTTCAAAGGTGCTGTTCCTCGGCAAGAACGCGACCGAGAGCGCGGTGAAGACGATGAATCTCTCCGGCTTCAGGATTCTGGCGTTTGCTACCCACGGTCTCGTGCCGGGCGAGCTCAACGGCCTGACCCAGCCGGCTCTTGCCTTGTCGTCGCCGGCGGTGACCGGCGAGAGCGGCGACGGCCTGCTCACGATGGAGGAGATTCTCGGCCTCAAGCTCGATGCCGACTGGGTCATCCTGTCCGCTTGCAACACCGGCGCTGGTGCGGGTGCGGGTGCGGAGGCGGCGTCCGGCCTCGGCCGGGCGTTTTTCTACGCCGGAACGCGCGCCTTGCTGGTGACGAACTGGTCGGTGCATTCGCAATCGGCGCGGCAACTGGTCACTGACCTGTTCAAGCGGCAGGCGGATGATCCGAAACTGTCGCGGAGTGAAGCGCTGCGCCAGGCGATGATGGCCCTGGTCGATGGTCCCGGTTACCTCGACAACGAGGGCAAGACCGAGTTCGCCTATGCACATCCGCTGTTCTGGGCGCCGTATACGATCATCGGGGACGGCGGCGTGCGATGAGTGACACGAGAGGGTTGGAAGGGACAATGACGCGGAATATCATGCTTGGGCTCGTCGCGGCGGGTCTGCTGTTTTCGGGAACGTCGCGGGCAACGCAATTGATCACCGAAGAGGAGGCCAAGCTGCCACCCCCGAAAGGCGCGGTCGCAGCCGACCGGCGCGGTATCCTGCGCGGCCCGAAGGTGGAGTTCGTCTCGCCGGCCGAGTCGGTCGCCTCTCCCATGAAGCTTCAATTGAAGTTCGAATCGTTCGGCGGCGCCAAGATCGATCCTGACTCGGTCAAGGTGATCTTTCTCCGCACGCCGAATGTCGATTTGACGCCCCGGGTCAAGCCGTTCGTGCACGCTGACGGGATCAACATGCAGGATGCGGAGCTGCCGCCGGGCGATTACACCGTCCGGGTCGACATCAAGGACAGCGACGGGCGGCCGGGCACTGCCGTTTTCACCCTCAAGGTCGCACCGAAGTGATGTGTCCTTACTGCCAGGCCGAGAATGCGGACAGCGCGCTGGTTTGCGCATCCTGCGCGCGAGACATCGCGGTCCCTGCGACGCTGATTGCGGAACGCGACGATCTGCTGCGCAAGCGCGACCAGCTGCGCGCTGAGCTGGCACAGGCCAGGGACGAGCTCGAGGCCATCATGCGGCGTGGGAAGTCGCGCTGACGATGGAGTGTCCGTTCTGCGCCGAAACGATCAAGGACGAAGCCATCGCGTGCAAGCACTGCTCGCGCGATTTGCGCGTCGTTCGCCCGACGCTTCTCGAGATCGACGACATCGTTGCCGAGCTGGACAGGCTCCAGCGCGATCTCGACCGTGTCAACGTCCGGCTCGAGCGCTACAAGAATCCGCTGCGCTATTTCGGTACGCATGCCGTTCTCTATGTCGTCATTCCCGCCGTCCTGCTGACGATCACGCATGTTCTGATCACCATCACCTTCAACCTCTCTCCGATCCCGCTGCGGATCGCCTCGATCGTGGTTCCCCTGCTGTTCGGCTTCGCAGCCTATCCCTTGCATCGGGTCTCGGCGCTGGGCGCGTTCGTGCTGGCGTTGCTGCTCGCCAGCGTCAGCATCCAGGCGATGCTGCGCTCGGTGAGCCGACGTTGCGCAGGTCGGGGCTCTGCGCGCCGTCCCTTGAGCTTGCCGACAAAGTCTTTCAATGCGTCCGTGAGGGGCATTGACGCGCGGTAGGCTAACCCGACCTCCCATTTGACCCTCACATCGATCTCCCTGATCGCAACGTCCGGATGGCCCTTTGCAACGCCCTCGGGGATGATGGCGATACCGACGGCGGCCGCGACCAGGGCCATCGCCCAATCTTCCGACTGTGCGATCGCTGCAGGCTGGCGCCGCCGGGCAGTGCGGCCGAAGAACGCGCTCTGTTCGCAATGACAGCGGTCGATCATGTCCGCGTCGGCAAGGTCGGCGGCGCGAAGCTTCTCCTTCAGCGTCAGCGGATGCGACGGCGGCAGGGCCGCGACATATGGGGCAATGGAGCCACCGGCCGAATTGGGAACGACAAACGGCTGCTGCATGCCGGCGACAGCTATTTCCATCATGCCCAGCTCGATGCGTCACCCCGCGCGCCGCTGGTGCTCGGTTATTTCGAGCGCCGTGCCGACGTGGATCGCAGCGCCGGCCTCGCCAATCAGCGAGGCTGCGCGAGTTGAAGCTCAGCCATGGCGGCCGCGTGACGATTTTCAACAGCCATGATCCCGAGGACTACGAGAACTGCCGGTGCGGGGCGCATTAGCCGGCGGCGCGAAGTCAACCGTCGCGATCCAATCGCGAGAAGCGGAAATTGCAATGGCTGGCACCGCCAGCCAGCGTCTGTGTCCGTTCCAGATGGATGCCAAGCGTTGCATAGGCATCGAAATCGAGGCCGCATATGCCCGGCAGGATGTCCTTGTCGCCATGGCGGCTCGCGAATTTGCAGAAGCCGCAGGCCCTGTAATTGATGCCGAATTCGAACTTGTCATCAGGGCCCGGCTCGACGAAATCGTAGACGAAATCCTCCGGAAATTCGGCCTGGTGGTCCTCTGTCGTGCTTCTTGTCGCCTGCTCGCGCAGCACGGCCTGATTTTCCGGGGACATGAATTGATCTCCCGCGGCGAGGCGCTTTGGCCTCGGGCACCGCGAGCAATTGCGCCTTGTAGGTCTCCCGTTCGATGTCGCGGATGTCAGGCAGCGGCACGCCGTGTCGCCGCAGCACGCGGCTGGTCGCCATGAAGCCGGTGAGGCGCACGAAGACATCGCTCATACGGCTCGTAGCACCGCCGACATAGGGCATCTGGGTGAGCACGATCTCGAGTTCGTCCATGACCTCCCGCTTGATGCCGTCGATGTCGGACAGTTGCGTGCGCTCGCGCAACATCGCCTCGGCGAGGTCGAGTCGGCGGCGCATCGCCGCCTCCATGGCGCCGCGATGCTTCTCGTAGAATGGATGGACGGTCTCGGCCATTGGATCCTCGCGTGATTGCCTCATTGCAAAGTCGGTGAAGTCCGTCTCATTCGGCGGCGATTGCCTCGATCTCCAGCAGCCATTTGCTGTCGACGGTCTCGGCGATCATGACCGTCAGCGCGGGCCGATGATCCCCGAGCATCCTGCAACGAACCATACGGTTGGCCACGACTTGGCTGCGGTCGGTCAGGAACGTGGTGACCTTGACGAGGTGCGCGATGCCCAGACCGGCTGCGGCAAGCACCGCCATGACGTTATGCCAAGCCTGTTCGCATTGTGCTTCAAACCCTTCGGGCACGCTGCCGTCTGATCTCTCGGGCACCTGGCCGCTGACGAACAGCAGGCGGCGATGCTGCGTCAACTCCAGGCCCAGGCTGTAACCGCCGACGGGAGGAGAGACCGTTGCAGGATTGTGGCTGACGATGTGAGCTGCAGTCATGAGGTGTTTCCGGATTGTTGGCTGACCGTATCCGGCGGCATCCTCGCGGCGCAAAGCATCTTTCCTTCGCTTCAGCACTAGAAAATCTATTGCAAGATCGGAGCCCATCAGTGTCAAACTGCGGCGCGATGACCTATGCCCTTCCGCCACTCAACGCACTGCGCGCCTTCGAAGCCGCCGCGCGCCATCTCAGCTTCAAGCTGGCCGCGCACGAACTGCACGTGACGCCCGCCGCAGTCGGACAGCAGGTGAAAGCGCTGGAGGCGCGCCTCGGCGTGCAGCTGTTCGAGCGACAAGCAGCTCATCCTGACCGCGGCAGGCCAGGCCTATCTGCCCGGCGTCTCCGAAGGTTTTCGTCACATCGCGGATGCGACCTCGCAGTTGAGACCGGCAGGCGCGGTGCTGCTGCAATTGGGCGTGCATGCGAGCTTCGATCTGCGCCGCCTCGATCTGGCGGCGTTTCGCGAGACGCATGTGGAGATCGGCTTGCGCGTGCTCCAGCCTGCCGGCTTGCACGAATTGATCGAAGGCAAGGTCGATCTGCTGATCGCCCGCGGCCTCGGCCATCATCCCGGCTATCGCTGCGACCGCATTGGCGAGGGATCCGGTCTGGGCGATTGGCTGATCGCGCCCGAGGGCACCGCAGATTGCCCGGAGATCGTCAGCTTTCGCGAATGGCTGCGCGCCCAGGCCGCCGGGAAAGCAAGCGCAAAGCGTCCGCGACTGGTCGGTGGCCTCGGGTAGGTCCCGGTCACGGATGGTTGACCGGGATCAACGACTGTTTTCCGTGCCCGGATATGTTAGTGAGGTCGTGTTCCGGCCTGACAAGGTAAGTCGTTCTTGATGCGGTTCGTCCGTACCATTCTGGCTCTCGCAATCGCCATATCCCTGGCGATGCTGCCCGTTGGCACGTCCGCAGCCCAGCTTGCCATGTCGCCTGGCGACATGCAGACGACTATGCACATGGGCGGCGATGCCGACATGTCGATGGACGATTGTTGTCCCGATATGAAGAACACGGGCTTTCACGCCGGCTACAAGTGCGCGATGGGCTTTTGCTGCGTTGGCGGGATGATCGCGCTCGGCGATGTCAGACCCGTTGCTTTCCAGCATCTTATTGTCGCCGCGACCAAGATCGCCATTCCTGCCGATCAGGTCGTCTCCTACCGCGGTAGCAGTCCTCCTTTCCGACCTCCTCGAATCTGATCCTCCAAGAGCCCGAGACGCGAGCGGCATGCCTGCTTGGCGACGACGACTGACGTGCGCGCAGCCCTGCGCCACGGCGAAGATCAGATCATGAGGACAGGACTATGCTTTCCAAATTCACCACTGCGGCTCTGGCCGCCACCCTTTCGCTTGCCGCAACCGCCGCCCTGGCAGGCGCTGGCGACTACACCTTTGAGCCGGTCAAGGCGGAGATGAAGAAGGGCGACGACGTCATGCTCGCCGTTCGCCTGACCAACAAGCAGACCGGCAAGCCGGTAGCGGACGCGGTTGTCTTCAAGACCCGCGTCGACATGGCTCCTGACGGAATGGCCGAAATGGAGTCGGCGGTCGCACCGCTTCCCTCCAAGGAGCCAGGTGTCTACGCCTTCAAAACGGACCTGCCGATGGCCGGCCGCTACCAGGTGACGATGTCCGTGAAGGTGCAGGGCGAACCGGAGACGGTCACCGGCAAGGTGGTCGTCACCGCGACCAAGTGAGCATTCGGGCGCTGCCTGGCGGCGCCCGACATTCCCCTTTTTGATTCACACGGACGCGTGCTCGAAGGGTGCGCGGAGTACCCACTATGAAAACGCTGCGTCTCCTGATGGCTCTTGCGCTGGGCGGTGGCCTGATCCTGAGCTTCTATTGGCCTTCAAAGGGTGCGCGCTCGCTTGCCGGCGCCGGGTTCACCTCGGCTGCATCGGCGGCGGATCGACCGCCGCTCTACTACCGTGACCCCAGCGGCGCGCCGTTCTGGTCAGCGGGTCCGAAGCAGGACGACCGCGGACAGGATTACCTGCCGGTCTACGATGATCATCAGGCCGTGCCGGCGGAGATGGAGATGAAGCCACAGCTGCAGGCGGGGGCACGGCGAAAGATCCTGTACTACCGCAATCCCATGGGGCTTCCCGACACCTCGCCCATGCCGAAGAAGGATTCGATGGGGATGGACTACATCCCCGTTTACGAAGGGGATGATACGGACGACGGCATGGTGAAGCTTTCGCCGGGCAAGATCCAGCGCACTGGCGTGAAATCCGAGCCCGTCGAACGCCGCGCGATCCGCGTTTCGGTGAAGGCGCCGGGCACGATCCAGCTGGATGAGCGCCGCGTATCCGTCATCGCGATGCGCGCGGAGAGCTTCGTGCAGAGGGTCGCCGACGTCACCACCGGCACACGCGTGAAGGCCGGCCAGCCGCTGATGGAGATCTATAGTTCTGCGGTCACGTCGGCGGCCGCGGAATATCTGGCGACGATCACCTCCAAGGTGGTTGGCGGCGTCGAGATGTACGGCCGCGGATCGCGTCAGCGTCTGCTCAACCTCGATGTGCCTGAGCCTGTCATCGCCGAGATGGAGAAGACGCGCGTTGCGCCCGTCACGATCGGCTGGTCGGCGCCGCGCGACGGGATTGTCCTGGAGCGCAACGCGATCGAAGGCATGCGGGCCAATCCCGGCGATGTGCTGTTTCGCATCGCCGACATTTCGGTGGTCTGGGCGCTGGTCGACGTCGCTGAGCGCGATCTCGGAAACATCGCGGTCGGACAGCCCGTGGCGGTGCGCGCGCGCAGCTTTGCCGGTCGGACCTTCACCGGCAAGATCGCGGTCGTTTATCCCCAGGTGAACCGCGATACCCGGACCGTTCGGCTCCGCGTCGAACTCGCCAATCCCGACGCGCTGCTGTTGCCCGACATGTATGTCGATGCCGACATCGACACGGCTGGCGCGGCGCCCGCGCTGGCGGTGCCCGACAGCTCGGTGCTCGACACCGGCAGCCGGCAGGCCGTCCTCGTCGACAAGGGGGAGGGGCGCTTCGAGCCGCGAGAGGTCAAGCTTGGCCGTCGCGGCGGCGGCTATATCGAGGTGCGGGACGGGCTTGCGGAAGGCGAGGCGGTGGTCACCTCCGCCAACTTCCTGATCGATGCGGAAAGCAATCTGAAGGCGGCGCTCAAGGGTTTTGCCGAGGCCGCGCCTCAGGCATCCGAACCGGGCCATGCGATGGGAGAGCACAAATGATCGCCCGTATCATCGCCTGGTCGGCGCGTAACCTGCTGCTGGTGCTGGTCGGCACCGGTTTCGCCGCGGCAGCCGGTCTCTACGCGTTGATCCACCTTCCGCTGGATGCGATTCCGGATCTCTCGGACACGCAGGTCATCGTCTACACCGAATATCCCGGCCAGGCGCCGCAGGTGATCGAGGATCAGGTCACCTATCCCCTGACGACGGCGATGCTGACGGTGCCGAAGTCAAAGGTCGTGCGCGGCTTCTCCTTCTTCGGCGTGTCGTTCGTCTACGTCATCTTCGAGGACGGAACCGACATCTACTGGGCGCGCTCGCGTGTGCTGGAATTCCTCAATGGCGCAGCATCGCGCCTTCCGGCCGGCGTCACGCCGACCATCGGGCCCGATGCGACCGGTGTCGGCTGGGTCTACCAATATGCCGTGATGTCCAGGGAGTTGAATCTTGCGGACACCCGCACGATCCAGGACTGGAATCTGAAGTTTGCGCTGGCCAAGGCCGAAGGCGTTGCCGAGGTCGCCAGCATCGGCGGCTTCGTCAAACAGTACAATGTGGTGCTCGATCCGCAGCGGATGCGCGACCGCGGCATCAGCATGCAAAAAATCCGTGAGGCGATCCGTGCCAGCAACGCCGATGTCGGCGGGCGCACCGTCGAACTCTCCGAGTTCGAATACGTCATCCGCGGCAGGGGCTATCTCAAGAACATCAATGATCTCGGCAACATCGTCCTGAAGGCCTCTGGCGGCACGCCCGTGCTGCTGCGCGACGTCGCCAGCGTCGAGCTTGGTCCGGATGAGCGGCGGGGGATCGCCGAGCTCAATGGCGAGGGCGAGGTCGCCAGCGGCATCGTGCTGCAACGCTTCGGCGTCAATGCCCTCGACGTCATCGAGAACGTCAAGAAGCGATTCAAGGAGATCAGCAGCCTGCCGAAATCGGTCGAGATCGTCCCGGTCTACGACCGCTCCAACCTGATCTACGCCGCCATAGACACGCTCAAGCATACGCTGTTCGAGGAAAGCATCGTCGTTGCCTTCGTCTGCATCGTATTCCTGCTGCATGTCCGCAGCGCGCTGGTCGCCATCCTGATGCTGCCGGTGGGCGTGCTGATGGCATTCGGCGCCATGAAGCTGCTCGGGCTCGGCTCCAACATCATGAGCTTAGGGGGCATCGCCATCGCGATCGGCGCCATGGTGGACGCCGCCATCGTCATGATCGAGAACGCCCACAAGCACCTCGAGCGCGCCAGGCCCGATCAGTCGCGCGTCGAGATCCTGGTCGATGCCGCATCCGAGGTTGGACCTGCACTGTTCTTCAGCCTGCTGATCATCACCGTCTCGTTCGTGCCGATCTTCACGCTGGAGTCGCAGGAGGGGCGGCTGTTCGGCCCGCTGGCGTTCACGAAGACCTTTTCGATGGCCGCTGCGGCCCTGCTGTCGGTCACCCTGGTGCCGGCGCTGATGGTGATCTTCGTCCGCGGCAAGATCGTCCCGGAGAGCAAAAACATCATCAATCGCTTTCTGATCTGGGTTTACCGCCCCGTGATCAAGGGCGTGCTGCGCGCCAAGACACTGGTGATCCTCGTCTCCATCGCAGTCCTGGCCGTGACCATCTGGCCGGCTCGCCAGCTCGGCACCGAATTCATGCCGGCACTGAACGAGGGCACATTGCTCTACATGCCGACGACGCTGCCCGGCATCTCGGTCACCAAAGCCGCCGAGCTGATGCAGATGCAGGACCGCATCATCAAATCGTTTCCGGAAGTCGCTTCCGTCTACGGCAAGGCGGGCCGGGCTGCCACGGCGACCGACCCGGCGCCGACCGAGATGTTCGAGACGATCGTCAATCTCAAGCCAAAGGAGCAATGGCGCCCTGGGCTCACCGTCGACGGTCTGATTGCCGAGATGGACAAGGCGCTGCAGTTTCCGGGCGTCTCGAACGCCTGGACCATGCCGATCAAGGCGCGCATCGACATGCTCTCCACGGGAATCCGCACCCCCGTCGGCGTCAAGGTCATGGGCACCGATCTCGTCGAGATCGATCGTCTCGCCAAGCAGGTCGAGAGGGTCCTCAAGACCGTACCCGGCACCTCGTCGGCCTATGCCGAGCGCGGCATCGGCGGCTACTATCTCGAGATCGTGCCGGATCGCGAGGCGCTCGCCCGCTACGGCCTCCTGATCCAGGACGTTCAGGACACCATCGCGGCCGCACTCGGCGGCCAGACGGTGACGACGACCGTGGAGGGCCGGCAGCGCTTCACGGTGAACATGCGCTATCCACGCGACCTCAGAGACAATCCCAAGGCGATCGCCAGCGACATCCTGGTGCCGATGCCTGCGGGCGGCGCGGTGCCGCTCGGGGAGGTGGCGAAGGTCGAGCCGGCGCGCGGGCCGACCTCGATCCGGACCGAGAACGGCCTGCTTGCGACCTATATCTATGTCGACATCAGGGATCGCGACATCGGCAGCTATGTCGCCGATGCCCAGCGTGCCGTTACGGAGAGCATCCAGTTTCCGTCCGGCACCTACGTCGTGTGGAGCGGCCAGTACGAATATCTCCAGCGCGCCGCCGCCCGCCTGAAGATCGTCGTGCCTGTCACGCTCACCATCATCTTCCTGCTGCTGTATCTGAACTTCCGCGCGACGACCGAAACCCTGATCGTGATGCTGTCGCTGCCGTTCGCGCTGGTCGGCGGCATCTGGATGATGTGGTGGCTCGGCTTCAACCTGTCGGTTGCCGTGGCCGTCGGCTTCATCGCGCTTGCCGGCGTCGCCGCCGAGACCGGTGTCGTGATGCTGATCTATCTCGAGCAGGCCCTCGCCGAGATGAAGGCGAAACGAAGTGCGGTCGGTCGCCCCGTTACGCGCCGGGATCTGCACGATGCCATCATGGAAGGCGCGGTCGAGCGTGTCCGTCCCAAGATGATGACGGTGGTCGCGATCATGGCTGGGTTGCTGCCGATCATGTGGAGCAGCGGCACCGGATCGGAGATCATGCAGCGGATCGCGGTGCCGATGATCGGCGGCATGATCTCCTCGACTCTGCTGACGCTGATCGTGATCCCGGCGATCTTCGGGCTGGTCAAAGGCTTCCGCTTGCCTCCTGAGAGCAAGAGCAAGCCACCATCGCCCGTGAGGACGAAACCGACGGTAACAAGATTGCGAGCCATCGAGCCCGCCGAATGAGGTGAGCCACGATCAATGATATTGGGAGATGGGCTCGACAGGATTGATCACTGCACTGATCGTCAAAGACCATTGAGCACGATCGTCGGAGATGCGCATGGGCTTCTACAACGACGTCATTCTGCCACGGCTTTGCGATCTTGCGATGCGCAACAAGGAACTTGCGCCGTACCGGCAACGCGCGACCCGCTCGGCTCAGGGCCGTGTCCTTGAGATCGGCATCGGATCCGGGCGCAATCTGCCGTTCTATGGCGCGACGGTGAAGCAGGTTGTGGGGCTTGAACCCGGTCCAAAGCTTCTCGAGATGGCGCGACATGCACCGCATCCGGAAACTCCGGTTGAGCTTGTCGAAGCGTCAGCCGAGGCGAATCCGATCGAGGACCGCAGCATCGACACCGTCCTGACGACCTGGACCATGTGCAGCATTCCGGACGTGGATCGCGCGATGACGGAAGCGCGGCGTGTGCTGAAGCCGGGAGGAAAGCTGGTCTTCGTCGAGCATGGTCGCGCGCCCGAACCGCACGTGCGCTGGTGGCAGGATCGCCTGACGCCCGCCTGGAGGCGCATCTCCGGCGGTTGTCACCTCAATCGGGATATTGCGGATATCCTGATCCGGAACGGCTTTCGCATCGACGAGATGCGCACCGGATATATGAACGGGCTGAAGCCCATGACCTTCATGTACGAGGGCCAAGCGAGCCCTCGTTGATGCCTGCGGCGCGCCGCCCCCGTCGAACAAAGAGCCGTTCGTTTGCCTGCGTGACCCGTATCACAGTCGAAGCGAACGGCTCACGGTACACCTGCGACCACCGGATGAGAGGGGGAGGCCCCTCCTAGGAGAAGCGGGAGACACACATGACTGAGCATAGCAATCGGAAGCACAAAGAGCTGGACGAGTGTGAACTGGATGCCGTGTGCGGTGGCTTCATCGATGATGGCGGCTGCATCGGTCCCTGGATTGTGAATGGAAAGATCACCACCCATCAGCCGATGGGTCCAAACCCCTGGCTGCCCGGCGGCATCTTTCACGGCTGAGCACCAAACGTCACAACATCTCTGACACACAATCTGAACAGGAGCGACCACCATGCTGAATCTGGAACATGAAAAGTCCGGCGTCATCGAACTGACGGATGCGGAGCTTGAAATGATTGTCGGCGGCAACTGGCTCGGCGACGCCTTCCGCGCCATCGGCGGCGCCATCAAGGGCGCCGCCGAGTGGGTCGGCGGCGTGATCTATGGTGCCTTGCAGGGCCTGGGCGATTTGCGCGGCCCATTCGGTCCGGGGTCGGGGCCCGGCCACCCGCCGCTCTGATCTCATCCCTTTAAACGCGTTCGCGACATGAGAGGCCGTCCCCGTTGGCGGCCTCTTTTCTTTCCGACGGCAATTCGGATTGATCATCGCTGTCCCAAGAAAGCATTGAGCGGAATTTGCGCTTCGTACTGGCGAGCTTTTTCCAGGAGAATGTCTCGCAATTGCCCGTCCGGGAGGAGCTGCGCCTGCTCGCGCGCTTCACGCGCAGCGTCAGCGAGCCTTTCGCTCAACGTCTTCTCCTGCCGGACTCTTCGTCGTACCTGGCTCATTTGTCCCGTAACGCAGGAAAAATCCGTCGGTTCCGCTTGGCCCGCTACGACTTCCGGCGCCGGAACGGGAGCTTCGCCGGCGCGTTACCTCTCATATGCAAGGAGGACATCATGAGTGTTGAAGGCAAGATCAAGGAAGGCGCCGGCTATATCAAGGAAGAGATGAACGAGCACGGCAAGGATGCCAAGAGCCAGCGCAAAGCCCAGGAGGGGCGTGATCTTCGCAACGAAGGCCGCATGGAAGACGGCAAGCCGCCGAAAACCACCAAGCCGGGCACCGGTCACTAATCCGGTTTGATTTGGAAACCGCCCTTGGCCTGCGCCGAGGGCGGTTTTGTGTGAGCTGGAAGCACCGCCGCGCGCACGTCTGCGGATTTCCACAGCATCACTTGTCCACACCCACGACACGCAGTAGCGAGTCGCGGATCCAGCCTACTAGCCATCGATATCTTGCAAAACGTGCTCGCGTGTCGTTTTTAATCCCGGCATGAGCACCAAGTCGCGCGAGGTCATCTGGAGCGGCCGCATCATGGGCGCGGAGATTTCCGCCAAGCACGCCCGTGAAGAGGCCAAGAAGGCCGTGCGCGAGGCCGACCGGGCCGAAGCCGAAGCGTGGTCGGTGCGCATGGAAGGTTACGGCGGTCCCGCGCAACCGTCGCCGACGATCGCGCAATGTCTCAACGGCGGCCTCTGCTGGCTCGAGGTCGAGTGCGTCAGGTGCAAGTCGCGCGCGAGCCTGCCGCTCGATGCGATCCGTCGTCCCCGCGACACGCCGATCTGGAAGCTGGAGGCTTCGCTGAAGTGCCGGTCATGCCGGAAGGGACGGTCCGCGCCGCCGGTCCACATGATCAAGCTGACCGCCACGCGGAGCATCACGCCGTACAAATGGGTGCATCCGACCGAGGAGCGCTAGAATTTGCCGATCGAGGCGCGCCAAGGATCGACTTGATCTGGAGCATCTACTCATCAAACGCGATGTCCGGTCATCTCGAGAGCGGCTGAAGAGCGGAGGCTCGGCAACACGCCGACGCATAAACCCGCGATCTCCGGGGCCGGTTGGAGGAGATCGGGAAAAGGTAAGCGTCCGCGCGCTGGATTGCTGGCCAGCCATTGTCCGCTCGTTTCCAGGGACCAACAATGCAGTAACGCCGCAGCTACGCGATCTCGTTAAAATGGCATGGCTTACCTTCGCGCACAATCGAGCTCCTTGGCCACTCCTGGGTTTGCGGCACGCGCGAGCACGATCGCCGCGGCGATCACTTCCAGCGCAATGGTCAACAGCAGCGCAGCGCCGTAATCGCCTCTCCAGCCGCGGATGAGACCGATCAATCCGGGACCGAAAGCGCCGACCGTGCCGCTGATCGAGGTGAACAGCCCCATCACCACTGTGAAGTTTTGGACTTCGAACTCGCGATGGATGATCAGCGGCGGCAGTGTGATGAGGTTTCCGATCGAAAAGCCGAACACTCCAGAAGCAAGCAGCACGAGATGGACGTTGTCGCTCAGGTGGATGGTGAACACCGCCACGGACTGGCTCACCAGCGAAATGGCGGCAACAAGCCGCGGGTCGAGGAGGTCTGCGACGACGCTGAGCGAGACCCGTCCGACGATCGCCATCAAGGTCATTACACTGACCGCGAGCCCCGCCTTAAGAGCCCCGATCTTCGGCTCAAGTATCGCGATCTGATGCACGATGAAGCCGACCTGCGCGATGATCCCGAGCGCAAAGGGAATCGCGATTGTCCAAAACGCCGGCCGGCGCACTATCTCGCCACGGGAGATACCAGTGCCAGGCGCCGGCGAAGATTGGTCAGCGCTCGCGGCCGTCGCGCTCACATTCGGCGGCGGGCCGATCCAGGCGAACGTGGCCGGAAGCAGAACGATCAGGAGGACTGCGCTCGCGGCCACCATTGCGGTCTGAAATCCAAGGTGGCTCACCAGAACCATCAGCAATGGCGTCACGATGATGCCGCCGGAGCTCGCACCGAGGAAGGCTAGGCTAATTGCAAGACCTCGGCGCCGCACGAACCAGGCGCCGATCACCGCCGGAATGATGACGGTGCCCATGCCGACCCAGCCGAGCGACATCAACGCGAATGCCGCGTACAGGGTCCACGGTGCGGCCGCGAAGGGGAGCAGCACCATGGAGGTGGCAAGGCACGCAATCCCTGCCAGCGCCAAGCGCTTCAGGCCGAGCTGCCCCACGATCTCGTCGGTGAAGATGACGACGACGTTGCCGATCAAGAGCGACAGCGTGCTGGCGCCCGAGATCAGCGGGGGCGGCCAGCCGTTCAGACGCTCCAGCTCGATCAGGTAAATGCCCTGCGCGTACAGTGCAAAGCCGAAGATCGATAGCGCCAGCAGGAAACATGCAAGCACCACCCGCCAGCCCGCGTAGCGCGGTGACGTCTCGTCGTACATGTGCGGCCCGAGCCCCCGCCGCTTCCCGAGCGGCGCGCACTACATACACGCAGTAGTCGTGGAAAGCGAGTCACGAATGATGGCGCGAATGTAACGTCTATTCATTGCGAGAGAAGCGCCTTGCGCCTCGAAGCGTCGACGAAGGCGGGAACGATCATCCCGTCGTTGCACGAGCGTGTCCCAAGAGCGCGCGTGCTCCGGATGGACGAACGGCAATGAACATTCCGCCGGCATCCATCTATCGAATCCGGCGGCGCCATCGATTTTTGGCAATGTCCTGAAAATTCAGGGGCCACCGGCGACATCTCGCGCGGGCCCTTCAACCTCTCGGTTCTCGATGGCGGCACTGTGCGCCGCCGAACCAGGTTTGGAGATGCGCGAGGTTCTATTTCGGGACAGTGCAACGTTTAAGGGTGTTTTGCGCGGCTGAAGTGGGAAGAGATCGCGGCGAAGTAGGCCGCCCGCCCAAGCCTCGCGGGGCGGCACGGAAGAAGCCCGCCCGAGCCGTGGCCGTGACTCCGGATCGAAGAAAGAGTAGCTTGGAGTGGAGACATTCGAAAGCCGGTTGAGAAGGTGGGATCGGAACGTTTCGGAGGCGCGCCATGGGATAGCGCCTGATCGTGCGCTGAGCAGCACCAACCGCGAGCAGACGGTTTCGGTCCAGAACCGCCTGCTGGCCGGACTTGCGCCACCTTCCTTCGAGCGACTTCGCCCTTTCCTTGAGCCGATCGCGCTCAAGCGCCACGCGGTTCTTCAGGACTATCACTATCCGATTGAGTACATCTACTTCATCGAGCGCGGCGTTGCATCGATATTGATGCGGACGCAGCACGACGGCCCGGTGGAGATCTCGATGGTTGGGCGGCTGGGTTTCGTCGGTGTGGCGGCCGTGCTCGGCATACAGCGGTCCCCCAACCGATGCCTCATGTTGGTCCCCGGCTATGGATTGCGCATCGCCGTCTCCGACCTGCAAAGGATCGCGCAACGTTGCCCCGACGTCCAGCAACAGCTGTTCAACTATATCCATGCGCTGCTGGTGCAGAACGCCCAGACAAACCTTTGCAGCGCCCGCCACGGCCTCGAAGAAAGGCTAAGCCGCTGGTTGCTGCTTGCGGTGGACCGGCTGGACGACCACATCATTCCCGTCACGCATGACATGCTGTCGGTCATCCTGGGCGTGCGGCGAGCCAGCATCACGACCACGCTGGCCGAGCTGGAACAGACAGGTGGACTGGTCAGGCAGCGCGGCGGGATCAATGTGTGCGATCGCGCAGCACTCGAACGTCGAACCTGTGAATGCTATCGGATCATTGCATCGGAATACGGATACCTGAACCGCGGCGGCTTGCATCAGCATTGCATTTCCGCTGACATCGGACTGATCCGCAGCTGTCTTTGCTGCATCTGACACAATCATTCGAACATCTTCCAAATCCTTGTTCGACTTGGCGGCTGCCGATCTCCGTACGGCAGCGTACCGAGTGACCGGCTTTAGTAGAACGGCAATCAGAGCCTGAAAGCTTTAGTTATTTCGAAACAAAGAGATCCAGGACGGAGCCAGACTGATCCCTCATCTGGATGAGCCTTCTCCAACTGGCGACATCCAGAGGAGGATTGAAGATGGGCATGGGTAGATCCCTGCGCGTCACGCGACGCCGTTTCCTCGAGCAAGCCGGTCTCTCCATTGCTGCCGCCTCGGCGACCTCCGTGACCGCGCCATTCATCTCCAAAGCTCTCGCGGACACCAAGTCGCTCTCCATTGTGCAATGGAGCCATTTTGTGCCGGAGTACGACAAATGGTTCGATCAGTTCGCAAAGGACTGGGGTACGAAAAACAACATCAGCGTCAGCGTCGACCATATCCCGGTCGGCAACGTCGCCGCGCGTGCGGCTGCCGAAGCCTCGGCCCAATCAGGTCACGATCTGTTCGGCTGGAACGGCGCGGGCGGAGCACATCTCTACCGGAAATTCCTGGTGGACGTGACGAGCCTCGTCGAAGCGACTGAAAAGAAGTACGGCAAAGTCAGCACGATCGGCCGACAGATCGGCTACAACCAGGACGACAGGACCTGGTCTGCGTTTCCCGATTTCTACATCAACTTTCCCGCCATGTATCGGAAGAGCATGTGGGACGAGATCGGCATGAAGCCGGACACCTGGGACGACGTGCGCAGCGGCGGAGCCAAGCTGAAAGCCAAGGGCCATCCGGTCGGAATCTCACTCGGGCACAGCAATGACCCGAACACGACTTGGCGTGGCCTGCTGTGGAGCTTTGGAGGTGCGCTGCAAGATGCCGAAGGCAAGAGCGTCGTGCTCAACAGCAAGGAGACGGTCGAGGCCGTCAAGTTCGTCACCGCGCTCTACAAGGAGGCGATGACGTCGGAAGTCCTGTCGTGGGACGACTCCAGCAACAACCGCTATCTTGTTTCGGGTATCGGCTCGATGATCGTCAATCCGATCTCTGCCTATCGGACGTTCCAGAAGGCAAACAAAAAAGGCGCTGACGACACCTTCGTGATGGCTCCGCCGAAGGGACCGGTACGCCAGATCATGGGCGGCGCCTCCGAGTTTTACGGCGTCTGGAAATTCGCCAGGAATCAGGAAGGTGCAATCGAATTCCTCAAATATTACGCTGATCACTGGCCAGAGGCATTCAAAGCGAGCGAGGGCTACAACAATCCGTGCTTTGCGAACCTTGTGCCGAAGCCGATGCCAATTCTCTCGAACGATCCGACCTCGAGCCCGGCTGACAAACTGTCGGTGCTGCAGGATTCCGAGCAGTGGTCGGCATCTCCGGGATATCCCGGTCCATCCTGGCCCGCGGTCGACGAAGTCTACAACGACTTCGTCATCTGCGACATGATGTCCAAGGCTGCGACGGGCCAAATGTCCGCCGAGGACTCGGTCAAGTGGGCGCATCAACAGTCCGAGGCGATCTTCACGAAGTGGCACGGGAAAACCTGATGCCGCGCCGCGCATCGGTTCCGGGAGGTTTGATGGCAGCAGTTTTAACCAGAAACATCGTCAAGACATTCGCCGACGTCGCCGCTGTCAATGGCATTTCGCTCAACGTGCCGGACGGCGAGTTCATGGTTCTGCTCGGCCCCTCGGGGTGTGGCAAGACGACTTTTCTGCGCATCATTTGCGGTCTCGAGCAACAGACGAGCGGCGATCTCCTGATCGGCGGCAACGTCGTCAACGACATCCCGCCACGCGCCCGCGGCGTGGCGATGATGTTCCAGAGCTATGGGCTCTATCCGCACTATACGGTACGCAACAACATTGCCTTTCCGTTGCGTACGCAACGAGTGTCGCGCGATGAAATCAAGAAGAAGGTCGAGTGGGCATCGCAATTGCTTGGTATCGATCACCTTCTCGATCGGCGGCCGCGGCAGCTATCCGGCGGCGAGCGGCAGCGTGTGGCACTGGCGCGCGCACTCGTTCGCGAACCGACGGCGCTCTTGCTCGACGAACCGCTGTCCAATCTCGACGCCAAGCTGCGCACCTCGGCCCGTCAGGAAATCAAGAATTTTCAGCAGCGGGTTCATCTCACCACCATCCATGTGACCCATGATCAGGTTGAAGCGATGGGCATGGGAGACCGTATCGCAGTCATCGACCATGGGCGGGTCCGGCAGGTGGGAACTCCGACCGAGATCTACCAGAATCCCGCTGACCTGTTCGTCGCCACCTTCGTCGGCGCACCTCCAATGAATATCGTTACTCGCAATGGCGGCGGCTATCTCGGATTCCGGCCGGAAAATTTACTGCCCAGGCGTATGATCGAGGATGACGCGGCGACTGAATTCTCGTTTCGCGTCGATCGTTCCGAATACCTAGGGTCCGAGCGTATCGTGTACGGCGTGATTGATGGCTACGAGTCAAAGCAGCCGATCACGGCCAAGTTGCCCCCCGCCCACGTAGCTGAAGACAGCATTCGCCCCGGCGAGTGGCACGAGTTTGCGGTGAAGAACAGCGCGCTACGTCATTTCGATAGCAGCGGCCGTCATCGCACGCGCAATTGAGGCGGGGGGACTTGTATGGCCGTCATCGCGGAACCTGTTGCCAAGCCGGTTTCACGCTTTCACTTCATCTTCGACCGTCGCGGGGTGTTCGAAGCCGTGTTGGTCGCACCGGCGATACTGTATGTTCTCCTTCTGGTTGGCTTGCCGCTCCTGCTCGCGATCTACTACTCACTCAGCGCCTATACGATATACAATCCGACCTGGAAATTTGTTGGCTTGGCGAACTTCGAGCAGATTCTGCAAGATCCGACTTTCTTCGATACCCTGCGCAACACCTTTGTTTTTACGTTCGGCTCGCAACTGCTGGGCCTCGTGCTCGGAAAATTCGGAGCCTTCTTGTTGTTGCGGCCGTTCCGCGGCCGCAAGATCGTGCGGGCGCTGATCATCCTGCCGTTTGCGGTGCCGGTCGCGCTGGCTACGATCGCCTGGCAATGGATGTTCGATTCGTTGTACAGCGTGATCAACTGGACGCTGATTGCGTCCGGCATCCTCACGCGTGAACAAGCACCGAACTGGCTCGGCAATCCCCACCTCGCGATGCTGTGCATCGTCATCATCAATGCCTGGCGTTTCTTTCCCTTCGCCATCGTGATCTTCCTGGCCGGCATCACCGCCGTTCCGCAGGACGTCATTGACGCCGCCACGGTTGATGGTGCGGGCTTCTGGCGTCGCAACTACCAGATCATCCTGCCGATGATCCTGCCGATCATGGCTATCGGCCTGATCTTCGGCATCGTCTTCACGTTCACCGACCTTTCCATCGTCTTCTTGCTGACGATGGGGGGGCCCGGCGGCGCGACTTCGGTGCTCGGATTTGCCGGCTTTCAGACCGGCATCGTATCCGGGGACGTGGCGCACGGCGCTGCCATATCGCTGTTCATGCTGCCGGTGCTGCTCGTCGTGGTGGTCTTCATGCTGCGCTTCATTCGTCGTCGGGAGATCTGACATGTCCCGCTTTGTTGCCCGCTCGGCCCGCGAGACCGGATTTTTCCTTGGCATAGCGTTCTTTGTCATCCTGGCCGCGTTTCCGTTCTATTGGATGGTGATCACGGCGTTCAAACAGAACAGCGACCTCTATAACATCGCCAACACTCCGTTCTGGTTCAATGAGCCGCCGACGTTGGACCACATCAAGTACCTGTTCTCGCAGACCCTGTTCACGCGGTGGCTGTTGAATTCACTCATCATAGGTCTCTGCGTTACAGCCATCACGCTGCTAACCGCGGTGCCGGCTGGCTATAGCCTTGCTCGCATGACCAGCCGGAGGGGCGAAGCTCTCGGAATCTTCATCTTCCTGACATACCTCGTGCCGCCGACCCTGCTATTCCTGCCGCTGTCGCGGATCATCGCTGAACTCGGTCTGCAAAACTCGATGTGGTCGCTGGTCCTGGTTTATCCGACCTTCACGATCCCGTTCTGCTCGTGGTTGCTGATGGGATTCTTCAAGGCACTACCGGTCGAGATCGAGGAAGCTGCAATCGTCGACGGCTGCAGTTTGTTCGGCGCCTTCATCAAGATGGCAGTCCCGCTGTCGGTACCGGCGATCCTCACGGTGGTGATCTTCACGTTCACCTTGACCTTACAGGAGTTCGTCTACGCTCTGACCTTCGTTTCGTCATCCGACCAAAAGCCGATCACGCTGGGCGTATCGACCGACTTGATTCGCGGCGACGTATTCTTCTGGGGCGAGATCATGGCCGGCGCATTGATCGCCGCCATACCTGTGGCTATTGCCTACAATCTATTCCTCGATCGCTTCATCGCCGGCATCACCGGCGGCGCCGTCAAGTAGTTGCAGGAGTGCTCGACGTCTGCTCCAACATGAAAAACCCCGCGGCGGAGTTTCTCCGCGCGGATGTTACGAACGTTCGACGTTGCCATTCTGCCGGTGTTTTGCCCGAAGTGTCAAAGTCGAGCGAGCGAGGCTTGGAAGGTCCGTCGGTCTGCATGATCAAGCTGATCGCAACGCGGAGCATCACGCCCTACAGATGGGTGCATCCGACCGAGGAGCGTTAGAATTTTACGGAGCTAGAGGCGACGAAGATTCAGTGCTGCGGGGGAGGGGAGTTGCTGCATCTCTTCAGAATATTACCTTCTCGGCATTGCGAGCGCAGCGGAGCGATCCAAAATCTTCGCTGCGCTCGCAACGATTTGCTGATGCTTCGCTACGTTGCACGCGGGAAACGTCCTGCTGCGGAAACAGTGAGGCCGAGCAAGAGGTTTCTTAACGGCACACCCACGCGCCGTTGACAAGCACGCGGACGCAGGCAGGTGCCGCGACAGCGGCCCCGGCCGCTGCTGCCCCTACGGCCGCTCCGCCGACTACGGCCCGGCGCGTTGTTCGGCGCGCGACGCCAGCGACACTCGCAGGAGTGGCCGGCCGTCCGACGCGGGCCTGTGCGCTCTGGACGGAAAATGAAGGGCCGTCGTCTGACGACCACTGCACCGAACCTGTTGCTGCAAACGCAAGTACGGCAGCGGCAAGCAACCATTTTCTATCACGTCGCATAACAGCCTCCTTTTGCTTGACCTTGAAAAACTCCTAAGTTCGGAAGCAGCGAGACATCGCACGACGACTTAGGCGTTGACCTGGATCAACGTCCGTGCGGCAAGCGAATACCATTCAATAGCTGGCAGCGCCCTCGCGGATTCCGGGCTGAGTGCGGGCGAACAAGTACATTCAACAACTTGCGCCCAGAGATCAGCGAGATCCTCGCCGCTTCGTGGCATTCGCGCCATGTTGGCACTTTTTTCGGGACGATCAGCTGAAGCGGTGCGTAGGCACCAGAACGAAAGTTCATACGAGCGTCCCACAAACGCATTTTCGACCGAGCACACGGAGGACACGACGTGCCGTGACGTTGATGTGCATCAACGCGCGGCATGTTTCACAAGGTTTCACTGCAGGTGGGCAGCTGCGCGCCAGGTGAGCGCACGCCTTACAACGAATGAAAACTTCGCGCGGGGACACCAGGTCTGAATCTCTCATGCCTTAGCTACGATCAAAACACCGGAGCAAGCTCATGCATTTCACACGCCGCCATCTTATGACTGCTTTGGGCACGGCGTTTTCCGCTGTCGCCCTATCGTCGAGCCGCGCCGACTATGAAGGGCCGTTGCTTCGCGCGATCGAGGGGGGTGAGGAGTTCTGGCTCGCCACCGATGCCTATGTTTATGGCTATCCGCTCGTGACGATGGAACTGACTCGCCGGGTGATCACGAACGTCTCCGCGGTCGAGGGCACGCGAGGCCCGCTGGGGCAATTCATCAAGCTCCGCTCCTATCCCGACGCCAGCTTCAGGGACGTCACGGCGCCGAATGCCGATACGCTGTACACCACGGCGTGGCTCGACGTTGGAGACGAGCCGTGGGTCCTGAGCATGCCCGACATGAAGGACCGCTATTTCCTGTTTCCGATGCTCGATGGCTGGACGAACGTCTTCCAGGTCCCCGGAAAGCGAACCACGGGCACCAAGGCTCAGACCTACGCAATCACCGGCCCAGGCTGGAAAGGGACGCTTCCGTCAGGTGTCAAGGAGTACAAGTCGCCGACCAGCATCGTCTGGATTCTGGGGCGCATCTATTGCACGGGCACACCCGAAGACTATGCGGCCGTTCATGCTGTGCAGGATGAGTTCAAGCTCGTGCCGTTGAGCTCCTACGGCAAGACGTTCGCGCCGCCAGCAGGCAAGGTCGATCCTTCGATCGACATGAAGACGGCAGTGCGCGATCAGGTGAACCGTATGGATCCCGTCGCCTATTTCACGCTTCTTGCTCAGCTGATGAAGCGCAATCCACCCGCGCCGGCTGATGCAGCGGACGTGGCGAAGTTCGCGAAGATCGGGCTGGTGCCCGGCAAGGATTTCGACGCTAGCAAGCTCGACGCCGCATTCTCCAAGCGCATTCCGCAGGTCGCGTTCGATCGGATCATGCTGCAGTTCAAGGTCAACAAAGCGGTCAAGAACGTCAACGGCTGGATGTTCGACACCGAAACCGGCATCTACGGCACCGAGTATCTCAATCGCGCCTTCGTCACGGCCATTGGTCTTGGCGCTAACCGCATTCAGGACGCTTGCTATCCGACATCCCAGAAGGACGCCGACGGCAGGGCTTACGTCGGCAGCAACAAGTATGTCCTCCGCTTCCCGAAGGGACAACTTCCGCCCGTTGGCGGCTTCTGGTCCCTCACGATGTACGATGAGAACTATTTCTTCGTGGCGAATCCCATCAACCGCTACTCGATCAGTGCCCGCCAGAGCCTCAAGCCCAATGCCGACGGTTCCGTGGATCTTTACATTCAAAAAGACTCGCCTGGAGCTGACAAGGAAGCGAACTGGCTACCGGCACCAGCCGGCAAGTTCGTCTTGATGTTGCGAATGTACTGGCCGAACGAGAAATCGCCGTCGATCATCAACGGAAGCTGGTCGCCGCCAGCCGTTCAGAAAGTAGCCGGCACCTAGTTCATGCACCCCAGCCCGGGCGGTTCGCGCCGCTCGGGCTCACTAGGAGTTCGATGATTGCGCAGTCGATTTGAGGCTTCTACGCGTTTGCACCGACGATCATGGGAGGGATCGATGCCGTTTCCAGACACCCCGTCCGTCGAGCAACTTTCGCAGGTGATTGTTCAGGTCACCGCGCCATCGTTCCTCCTCGGAGCAGTTGCTGGATTCGTCTCACTGCTCGTTTCGCGCATGAACCGGGTCGTCGACCGCATACAACTGCTCAATTCTATATCGACTGGCGATGAGACCAGGGCGCGTCTGAAGGAAGACATTCCTCGGTTGAAGCGCCGTGCCCAACTGTTGAACAAGGCAATTCTCTTCGCGGGGACTAGCGCGATATTGACGTGCCTGTTGGTCATGGTGGCCTTCGTCAGCGCATTCTATCAGCTGCGGCACGAGTACGGTGTGGCCGTGCTGTTCATTGCTGCAGTCGGAGTCTTCACCGCGGCGCTTGCGAATCTCATACGTGAGACCCGGATTTCGTTGCACGAGTACGACATGTATAATTGACGTTTGAAGTCGGACGGGCGACGGCGAGGGATCGAGCATTCTGTCCGGCGCTCCTACCCGATTGCGGACGTGATTCCGCCAGCTTGAGTTTATGGCGGTGAACTTTGGCCCGACGACTTGACTAGCCGCGGGCGCAATGCCGATCATCTCATTTTGACACCTCCATCCAGGCATGAAAAAGACCCGCGACGGATTTTTCCGCACGGGTCTGACAAACTCTCGATGATGCCATTCTGCCAGTGTTTTGCCCGACGTGTCAAAGGCGTTCAAAGCGGTCTTGTTGCCGCCGTCGCGCTGGTGTCGATCGGTCGTCTGGATTAGCCAATAGTTTCAACACCTCTGCTACTGTGCATGGGGTTGTTTTCAGCTTTTGGTACGCGTGGGGCTCAACGCCCGCGCCTCAGCGCCGCCCGCGCGGTGCCTCGGCCTTGGCCGGCGCCTCGGTCTGCGGCGCGCAGGTCGCGGCTTGAAGCGTTGCTTGCGCCTGCGGCATCAGGCCGGGTTCGGCGGCCAGCGCCTTCATCACGATCAGGCCGGTGGTGCTGGGCGAGTCGATGATCAGGCGGTCGGCCGCGGTGACCTCTTCGTCCTCGGGCAGCGCGTTGTGCTGCGCTTCCGTCATCAAGTCGAGCTCGATCACCTTCTTGCCGGCCGAGCGGTCGTTGATGGCGTAATAGGCGATCTCGTTGCGGGTGTAGAACGACACCGAGGTATAGGCCTGGCTCACCGGCACGGTCAGCTTGATCGGGCCGCCCGACAGGTCATAGCGGCAGATCGCGAGCGCAAAGGCCGGATCCATGAACGGCATCGGCGAGGTCTGCGGATCAGCCAGCGGCAGCTGCGTCACGCCGTTGAGCTTGGTCATCGGCGTCAGTCGCGAATAGGCATCTTGCGTTGCGATCCGCGGCAGCGCCAGCACGCTGACGAGATGGACCACGAGGCCCAGCACCACACCGGCAAGGATGGTGAACGCCAGACGGATCATGAGCAACCCACAGTGGAGATGCTGGGCATCGGCGCATCGCGCTGGGTGCGCGTCGCAACTCCGACCGGCGTGTCGTAGAGACGGAACATCAGCGCATAGCGCTCGATGCCGCCGGTCGGCAGCCAGTTGCCGGCCCGCGAGCGCGCGGCGATGTGGATCTCGAACGAACCGTCGGAGGCGCGCACGACCTCCTGGCTGGTGAAGCCGTAGCGCTGGAGCGAGTTGGCGACGAGGTGTCCCTGGCGGTCGTATAGCGTCAGCGTCCAGAACCGTGCCGGCGGCGTCACGCCTGACACGACGACGTCGCAGCGGCCGTCGAGCGCCTTCTTCTTGTCGTCGGTGGTCGCGGTGAAGGCGACGCCGTCGCCGGTTCCGATCGGCAGCTCGCCGTTGCGCACGATGGTGGCGCGTGAATAGGGATCGACGTCGGCGGTGCCGGTGCGCGGACGCGCGGTCCAGGCGCCGATCGTCAGCGCGCCGATTTCGGTGCCGCGCGTCGTCGTCATCCAGGTGGCGCCGACGCCGACCACGGTCGCGAGCAGGAGGGCCGTTAATGTGATCAGGATCAGCCGCACGGGTCTCGATCAGTTCTTGCGCGGGGCGGATGCGTTTGCGTTCTCTTCCGCATAGTTCTGCGGGAAGGCGAGCGCGCTCGTCGACGATGCGGGCCTGGCCGGCTTGCTGTCGTCGGAAGCCGATTTGTTCGCTGTCCTGGCGGCGTCGTCGAGCAGCTTCTCGACGCGGACCAGGATGTCGGCGCCGCGCTTGGTCAGCACCGGCGGCGGACCGGGTTTGGTCTCCAGCACCTTCGGCGCCGCATTGGCCTGTGCGTTGGCGATCTGCTCGCGCGGCAGCTTCTGGCCCATGCCGACGCCGGGAATTTCCCGGACTTCGACGCCCTGATGCGCGGCGACCATGATGTCGTGCCAGGTCTGCGCCGGCAGCGAGCCGCCGGTCATGCGGTTGGTCGGCGAGTAGTCGTCGTTGCCGTACCAGACCGCGCAGGTGAAGTTGCCGGTGTAGCCGACGAACCAGGCGTCGCGATACGCATTCGTCGTACCGGTCTTGCCCGCGGTCGGAATGCCGTCGAGCGCTGCGCGCCGCGCGGTGCCCTCGCTGACGACGTGACTCATCATGCCGGCCATGTCGGCGGCGATGTTCGCAGGAATCGCCTGCCTTGGCTTCGGGCCGTCGCGGTCCCAGCGCCAGACCAGATCGCCCGCGCCGGTTCGCACTTCGAGGACGGCATGCGGCGTCACGGCCTTGCCGCGGTTCGGGAACGTGGCGTAGGCGACCGCATGCTCGAGCACGGTGACTTCATCGGAGCCGATCGGCAGCGATGGCGTGTCGGGCAGGGGCGCCTTGATGCCGAAGCGGCGGGCGACCTCGACGATCTTGGCGCGACCGATCTTGGCCGGGTTCGGCGCCTTCGGTTGCTCTTTCTGGCCGATCGCGATCGACAGCTTCACCGGCACGACGTTGATCGAGCGCGTGATCGCCTGCGTCAGCGTCACCGAGCCGGAATAGGAATGGCCATAGTTCTGCGGACACCAATTGCCGATGCAGACCGGGCCGTCGACCACGACCGAGTTCGGCGTGAAGCCGTTCAACAGCGCCGTGGTGTAGACGTAAGGCTTGAACGAGGAGCCGGGCTGGCGATAGGCGTCGGTGGCGCGGTTGAACTGGCTCGCGCCGTAATCGCGGCCGCCGACCATGGCGCGGATGCCGCCGTCGAGATCGGCGACGACGGTTGCGGCCTGCGTCGCGTGATAGTCGCGGCCGAACTGGCGGAGCTGGTTCTCGATGGCGTCTTCGGCTGCCTTCTGCACGTTGGTATCGATCGCGAGGCGAACGACGAAGACGCGCTCGGTGTAGGATTTCGGGAAGGTGTCGACGAGCTTGCGCATCTCGTCGAAGGCGTAGTCGAGATAATAGTTCGGCGAAGCCTCGTCGCGGCGGTCGACCGCGAAGGCCGGGTTGCGCCGGGCGCCGAACACCTGGCCCTCGGTCATGAAGCCGGCATCGACGAGATTGTCGAGCACGACGTTGGCGCGGGCGCGCGCGGCGGGCAGGTTGATGTGCGGGGCGTATTTCGTCGGCGCCTTGAACAAGCCGGCAAGCATCGCGGCCTCGGCGAGATTGACGTCGCGCGCCGACTTGTTGAAGTAGAAATGCGCCGCGCCGTCGACGCCGAAGGTGCCGCCGCCCATATAGGCGCGGTCGAGATAGAGCTTCAGGATCTCGTTCTTGGTCAGGCGCCATTCCAGCCAGACCGCGAGAAAGGCCTCGTTGATCTTGCGCTCGATGGTGCGCTCGTTGCTCAGGAACAGGTTCTTGGCGAGCTGCTGGGTGATCGAAGAGCCGCCCTGGCGGACGCCGCCGGCCTGGGCGTTGGTGACGAGCGCGCGGGCGGTGCCTGCGATGTCGATGCCGAAATGGTCGTAGAACCGGCGGTCTTCGGTCGCAAGCGTCGCCTTGATCAGCACATCAGGGAAATCTTCCAGCGGGATCGAGTCATTGTGCTTGATGCCGCGGCTGCCGATCGGGTTGCCGTAGCGGTCGAGGAACGTCACCGCGAGGTCGGACTTCTTCAGCCAGTCCTCGTCCGCGGTCTCGCGGAAGGCGGGGATGGCGAGGATCAGCATCAGCAACATGCCGCCGAGGCCGATGGTGGCGGCCTCCGACAGCGGCTCAATGAACACCCAGCGCTTCCACCGGCCGACATAGAAGCGGTCCATGAAGGTCGAGTAGCGCTCGTAAAGCTCGCGAATGCCCTTGGCCGAGGAGAACAGCGAGGAGTCGATGCGTGCATCGAGGTCCAGGAAGAAGTTCCTGACTCTGCTCTTCCAGTTGGATGGCGTGTTCTGGACCACCTAGAACCCTTGAGGCTCGGTTCGAAAGCGTTCAAGCACCCGGCCGGGGCGGCATCGAGACGTCTTGCGGGATTGTTGCGGCAAACCCAAGGCGCCCGTTTCGCGGACCTCAGGGGACTTGCTGTTCTTCTAGCCGAGCAGGGCCTATAAACCAATGGTCACGCTCGCAATTTTGAACAACAGGCCTAATTGAACCCCGGTTCATTACGGGCCTTTTGGGCGCGTTGCTTGCAGCTTTGCGCCTGCGCCCCCTAGATGGTGCAGGCCGCAGCTCTTTGGATCAATATCAGTCGCATGACCGCAGCTCGCAAACGACCTTCAGATCAGGATGGATTCTTCTGGAAAACCAAGAAGATGGAGGACATGTCGCCGGCCGAATGGGAGAGCCTGTGCGACGGCTGCGGCCGCTGCTGCCTGAGCAAGCTCGAGGATGAGGATACCGGCGAGATCTATTTCACCGATGTCAGCTGCAAGATGCTCGATTCCTGCACGGCGGGCTGCAAGGACTACACGAATCGCTTCGACCACGTTCCGGACTGCGTTGTCATGACCCCCGAGAGCGTCCGCGTCCTGAAATGGCTGCCGCCGAGCTGCGGCTACAAGCTGGTCGCGGAAGGGCGCGATCTCTATTGGTGGCACCCGCTTGTCTCGGGCGATCCCAACACGGTGCACGAGGCCGGCGTCTCCGTGCGCGGCCGGGTTGCCGGTACGGAAGAGGAGATCCCCGACGAGGAGCTCGAGAACAACCTCGTGCAATGGCCGGGGCAGCTCCCCAAACGGGCACGCCTGAAGCGACGCCCCGAGGATTGATCAAGGCCTGATCCGCCAGCCATTTGAGATCACTTGTTCGGGATGACCGCAGTGCGGGATGCACCCATGCGCCGCGGTGCCTGCCCGAGAAGAACTTTGCTGTCTAGATTGGCTTCATAGCACGAATCCCTCGCGGCTTTGCACCGCAATACGATCCGACAGCCCGAGATGAATAAGTTCATACGGCAGAGCAGCCAGTCTGCCGACATCCAGACATTGCCCGACGATCTCGCCGAGGAACTGACCCGCCGCCTTCCGGGCGAGGTCATGAGCGTCAGCGACTCGCCCTCGATCTCGCCGCCGGCGCCGCTGACCTCGGACGAGGTCCGCACCATCGTCATGAGCCTGATGCTGACGATGTTCCTGGCCGCCCTCGACCAGACCATCGTCGCCACCGCACTGCCGACCATCGGCCGCCAGTTCCAGGACGTCTCCAACCTGTCCTGGGTCATCACCTCCTATCTGCTCGCCTCGACTGCGGTTGCGCCGGTGTTCGGGACCCTGAGCGACATCTACGGCCGCAAGGCCATGCTCATCACCTCGCTCAGCCTGTTCATTGCCGGCTCGATCCTGTGCGCGATCGCGCCGAGCATGCCGATGCTGATCTTGGCGCGCGGCCTTCAGGGGCTTGGCGGCGGCGGCATCATGCCTGTCGTTCAGACCGTGATCTCCGACGTCGTCTCCCCGCGCGAGCGCGGCCAGTACCAGGCCTATTTTTCCAGCGTTTGGATGGTCGGCGGCATCCTCGGTCCCGTCATCGGCGGCGTGTTCGCCGAGCATCTGCACTGGTCGATGATCTTCTGGATCAACCTGCCGCTCGCAGCTGCGGCGCTCGCGCTGCTGCTGCCGAAGATGAAGAAGATCCCGGTGTTCCACCGCAAGCGCAAGGTCGACTGGATCGGCGGCGTGCTGCTGATGGCCTCCGCCGTCGTCTTCATGCTGGTGCTGACCTGGGGCGGCACGCGCTATCCCTGGCTCTCGCCGACCGTGCTGTCGATGGTGGGCGGCGCGGTCGCGCTCGCGCTCACCTTCATCTGGCACGCGCGCCGCGCTGATGAACCGTTCCTGCCGCTCCCGCTGCTCGGCGGATCCGTCGCGCCGTTCGCACTGACCGCCGGCGGCTGCGGGCTCGGCGCCATCACCGGCCTCACGGTGCAGCTGCCGCTCTATTACGAGTCCGTCTATCACCTCAGCGCCAGCGAGGCGGGGCTTGCGTTGATTCCGCTCGCGGCGGTTTCGACCTGCGGTGCCGCGATCGCCGGACGCACCATGGCGCGTGCCAAACATTACAAGCGGGTCGCCATCATCGGCACCTCATGGGCAGCGATCTGCGGCCTCGGGCTCACGGTCACGACGCTGCCGCTCTGGGGCCTCTTGACGCTGATGGCCGCGTTTGCGCTCGGGCTTGGCACGACCTTCCCGGTTTGCGTGGTCTCGCTGCAGAATTCGGTGGCACGTCCGCAGGTCGGCACCATCACGGGCGCGATGAATTTCTTCCGTGCGCTGATGTCCTCGTTCACGGTCGCTGCGTTCGCCGCCATCTTGCTGATCGCGCTCGGCGCCGACATTCCGCTGGCGGGCGAACATCATGCCGCTGGCGGCATCCCCGCGATCCCTGTGGAGGACATGCGGCATGCCTTCCGTTATGTCTTCGCCGCCGCGACGGCGCTGATGACCACAGCTTCGCTCTGCCTGATGCTGATGGAGGAGCGGCCGCTGGCCGGTCCCTCCGCCACGCAGGCCGTCGAGATGGCGGAATAGGGTCGGCTAGCCGCTGCCGTCCGCGAAGCTGCTTTTTCGCGGCAGCACAATCGTGAATTCCGTGAACTGGCCGGGCTCCGTCGCGACCTCGATCGTGCCGCCGTGCTGCTTCACCACGATGTCGTGGCTCATTGACAGCCCGAGGCCGGTGCCTTCGCCGGCCGGCTTGGTGGTGAAGAACGGATTGAACATCTTCGCCTTCACATCGTCCGGAATGCCGGTGCCGTTGTCGCGGATGCGGATCTCGACGCTGTCGCCGCGGTCGCGGGTCGTGGCTGTTAAGGTCGGCTCGAACGTGCCCGCGCCGCTTTCCGCCTTGCGCTTTGCCGCCGCATAGAACCCGTTCGAGACGAGGTTCAGCAGCACCCGCGTGATCTCCTGCGGGAACAGTTCGGCGGAGCCTGCCGCCGGATCGAACGAGCGTTTCAAGGTGACGTCGAACTGCGGCTGCTCGGCGCGCGCGCCGTGATAGGCGAGGTTGAGGCTCTCCTCGAGCAGCGCGTTGATGTCGCTCAACCGATACTCGCCGCCGCCTTCGCGGGAATGCAGCAGCATGTTCTTGACGATCGAATCGGCGCGCTTGCCGTGCTGCACGACCTTTTGAAGATTGTCCTTCAGCATCCCAGTCAGCTCGTCGACCTCGCTGCGAACCTCGCCCGCAAGTGAAACCGGCGCAAGCACCTCGTTCAGTTCGTCCGCCAGCTCAGTCGACAGCGCGGCGAAATTGTTGACGAAGTTGAGCGGGTTCTTGATCTCGTGTGCGATGCCGGCGGTGAGCTGGCCGAGCGAGGCCAGCTTCTCGGTCTGGATCAGCCGGTCCTGCGCCGCGCGCAAGTCATCGAGAGATTTGGCGAGCTCGATGGTGCGGGCCTGAACCTGGTTGAACAGGCTGACATTCTTGACCGCGATCACCGCCTGGTCGGCGAAGGTTTGCAACAGCCGCACGTGATGCTCGGCGAATGTGCCGGCCGTGCGCCGCGTGGCGATGATGACGCCTTTGGCCTTGCCTTCGCTCATCAGCGGCGTGAACAGCATGCTGCGAAATCCACGGGCGCGCGCGATGTCGCGTGCGGCCGGCTCGAGTTCGGTATCGGGCAGCTGCGCCTGTCGACCATTGGCCGTGAGCTGGTAGGCCGGGAATTGCGCGAACGGTACCGGGAACGATGCTTTCAGCACGCGGTCGCCCTCGGGATCGCCCGGCGTGAAGGCCGCCAGATGCGCTTCGCCGTCGATATAGCGCAGCACCGCAGTGGAGAAGCCACCGATCAGCCGGTTGGCATTGGCGGCGACGGCGTCGAACACCGGCTGCACGTCAGAGGGCGAGGCCGCCATCACCCTTAAGATGTCGGCGGTAGCGGTCTGGCGTTCCAGCGTCTCGCGCGTCTCGTTGAAGAGCCGGGCGTTCTCGATCGCGATCACGGCCTGATCGGCAAAGGTCTGGAGCAACTCCACGAGATCCGGCGTGAACGCACCGGGTTGAATGCGCGTGACGCTGATCATGCCGACCGCCGCGCCACGATTCATCAGCGGCATGAACAGCACGCTGCGAAAGCCGCGCAGCCGTGCAAGGTTGCGGTTCAGCTCCGGGACGTCCTCAGCCTCGGCATCGGGAAACTGGATCGTCTCGCCGCCGCGAACCAGCGCGAAAGTTGGAAAATCCTCGATCCGCCGCGGGAACGACGCCTTCAGCCCTTCGTCGGCTTCCGGGCTGGTCGGCGTAAACGCGACCAGATGCAGCTCGTCGCCGATGAACTGGAGCACAGTGGCGGAGAAACCGCCAAGGAGACGTTTCGAGCTCGATGCGATCGCCGCGAACACGGGCCGGGCATCCGACGGGGACGCTGCGATGGTGCGCAAGATTTCGGCGCTGGCATTTTGCCGATCGCGCAGCCGGGCATTTTCGGCCGCGGCCAACTGCACTTGCCGCTTGAGCTCGTCGATCTCGGCGATGTCGTTAGACGGGATGGTCATTCGCAATCCGGCTCGATGCCACTGCATGCGCGGCACGAGAGCCGGATACCACATCTCCTGCAGTTGGAGCCAGCGCCCTCGGCGCTGCGGTCGCCTCACGTCCCCGGTCGCGACACCTCGGTCTCCTTGCCGGTGATGAACTCGAGCAGCACCGGCACGCCTTCCCTTGTCTTCTGGATGCCGCGCTTGATCGCGGGGATGATGTCCTCCGGTTTGGTCACCCGCTCGCCATAACCGCCGAAGGCGCGCGCCATCGCGGCGTAGTCGCCGGAAATGTCGGTCGAGCGATATTTCTCGGTCGAGATCGGCATGACCTTCAACTCGATCGCCATGGAGAAGTTATTCAAGAGGATCGACATGATCGGGATGCGCTCGCGCACCGCGGTCTCGAAATCCATGCCGGTGAATCCGATCGCCGCATCGCCCCAGACATTGATGCAGAGCTTGTCGGGTTTTGCCAGCTTGGCGCCCATTGCAAGGCCAAGGCCGTAGCCGAGCTGCGTCGTCTTGCCCCAGCCGAGATAGGAGAGGGGCGTCACAGCTTTCCAGAATGGCGAGAGCTGGTCGCGCGGGCTGCCGGCATCATGGGTGATGATGGTATTGTCGATGTCGACGGTGTGCTGGAGATCCCAAAGCACGCGGTAGGGGCTAAGCGGCACATCATTGCTGGTGAGTTTGGGCATCCATTTCGCCAGCCATTCCTTGTGCGAGGCCGCGATCTCGGCCGCAACGGCCGACGCATCTCGATCCGTGGTGACCGTCTTATTGATCTCCTCCAGCAGGGCATCGAGCACGAGCCCGGCGTCGCCGACGAGGCCGATTTTTGCCTCGACATCCTTGTTGAGATGGCTCGGATCGAGCGTGGAGTGGATGATGGTCTTGCCCTTCGGCATCGCGATGCCGAAGCTCGTCTCGGTGAAGGAACAGCCGATGCCGAAGATGATATCGGCCTCGCCGAGGAATTTCGGCACTGCCCGCGGCACCGCGAGGCCGCCGGAGCCGAGCGAGAGCGGATGCGTCTCCGGAAACGACGATTTGCCGCCGAGACTGGTGGTGACAGGGATGGCCAGCCGTTCCGCAAGCCGTTTCAGCTGCGGCCATGCCTGCGCGTAATGCACGCCCTGACCCGCATAGATCACCGGCCGCTTGGCGTTGACGAGCAGGGCGGCTGCTTCCTTCACATGGACGGGATCCGCGCCATAGCGGGTGCGCAGCACCGGCGTGTAGTTCAGCGGTTCCGGCACTTCCTCGTTCCACATGTCGGCGGGAATTTCGACGATCACCGGCCCACCGCGTCCGTTCTTGAGCTTGGTGAAGGCGCGGCGGAAGATGTTGGTAACCTCGGCGGCCAGGATGATCGGCTCCGAGGATTTCGAAAACGGCTTCATCGCCTCGCTGGATCTGAAGTTCGGTTCGATATGCGCCAGCCGGCGCTGATAGCCCATCGGCAACACCAGCACTGGAACGGATTCGCCAAAGCATTGCGCGACGCCGCCCATCGCGTTCTCCGCGCCGGGCCCATGCTGCATGCAGAATGCGCCGATCGTGTGCCCCGAGGTCACACGCGAGATCGCATCCGCCATGTGCACGCCGACGCGCTCCTGCCGCACCATCACGGGACGGATCTCGGCCTTTGCCGCATGTTCGATCAGATGATTGACGGGATAACCGCAGAGGATCTCGATCCCCTCGCGCCGCATGATTTCCGCAATGGCGGTGCCGAGCTTCATGGCGTCTCTCTCCCTGAGGCAGGCCGGTTGATCCGGCCGATTGGGGAGAGAGGATCAGGAAAAGCGGGGAGCGTAAAGCGGAGGTGGCAAGCGCTGCGGTAGGTCAGCCATGCAGCGAACCATCAATCTTCCTATTTGCAGTTCCTGCAGATCGTCAGCTTGCGCTTCAACGCTTCGTCTTCCTGATCAATCGATGACTGCGCGTCGAGGCTATTCATATCCCGATTGGAGCCCGTCGCTGCGCGTGACCTCACGGGCGGCGTCACCTGGCTGGGTGCGTCGTTGTCGTCGGTGCCAGCACTGAAACCATCGTAATCGGCCGCTGGGTTGGGCAATGCCGCAGGCTCGCCGATCACAGGCAGCGGAGGCTCTCCGCGGGACGTCGCCGATGCGCGGCTGTCGTTCGTTCCCAAGCCCGGCCGCCTCGTGGACTTGGCGGTGTTGGCGCCCGCCCGCGGCGGCGATGCATTCGGCGGGGTGAGCGAAACCGGCGGCGCGGCCGAATTCTGCGCTCTCGCGCCGTCCTGGGACGATGCGCCGACAAACATCAGGCTGAGCGCAAGCAGCGTG
The DNA here is from genome assembly GCF_900115265.1 of Bradyrhizobium sp. Ghvi. GTDB lineage: Bacteria > Pseudomonadota > Alphaproteobacteria > Rhizobiales > Xanthobacteraceae > Bradyrhizobium. Next base: position 669,269 of record NZ_FOVU01000005.1, read on the forward strand.
GCGCGTTTCATCGGCATCCTTCAATAGCCCTGGTTTGACGGCTGACCGCAAGGCTCATCGAGCCACGCCGGGAAGATATCAGCCCTGTTATGGCCGTCAAAGTCGACGGAAATAGGAGTGATGGCGCTATGTCGCGTGGACGTTTGACCCAGGTCAAGCCGGTAGCCGGTAGCAGCATGGCATGATGACGAGATAGCGCGCTCTCATCGTGCAAGGGCCCTTAGGAATCTTCATGAAATCGACGGCGATGCAGGGGCTGTCCGCATCCGAAGCACAAGCCCGGCTGCAGGCCGAAGGCTTCAACGAGCTGCCTCGCACGGGCCGGCGGACGATCCTCCGCCTCATCATCGAGGTGCTGCGCGAGCCCATGCTGCTGCTCTTGCTGGCGGGCGGGCTGATCTATTTCGTTCTGGGTGATCTCGGCGAGGCGCTGCTGCTTCTGGCGTTCGGGTCGATCTCTATCTTCATCACGATCGTGCAGGAGGCGCGCACCGAGCGCGTACTCGACTCGCTGCGAGATCTGACCAGCCCGCGTGCGCTCGTGATCCGTGGCAGCGAACGCATCCGTATTCCCGGTCGCGAGGTCGTTCGGGGCGACCTGATCATTCTCTCCGAGGGGGATCGCGTGGCCGCCGACGCTGTGGTCCTTCAATCCGTCGATCTCCTGCTGGATGAATCCCTGCTAACGGGGGAATCGGTTCCTGTTCGAAAACAGGCTCGAGCGGCGCACGAAAAATTGATGGCGCCGCATGCCGGCGGCGAAGATCAGCCCTTCGTGTTCTCCGGCACGCTCGTGGTGCGCGGCAGCGGACTGGCCGAAGTGACCTCGACCGGCGTATTGAGCGAGATCGGCAAGATCGGGCAGTCGCTGCGTTCGCTGGCAACCGAAGCGCCCCGCCTGCAACAGCAGACGACGCGGTTGGTAGGGACATTTGCCGTCGCCAGTGCCTTCGTGATCGCGTTGACCGTTCTGCTGTACGGACTCTATCGCGGCGGCTGGCTGCAGGGAGTGCTCGCCGGCATCGCGCTGGGCATGTCGATGCTTCCGGAGGAGTTTCCGGTCGTGCTCACTGTGTTCCTCGCCATGGGCGCCTGGCGCATCTCACAGGCTCGCGTGTTGACGCGGCGCGCCTCGGCGATTGAATCGCTGGGCGCCGCGACCGTGCTCTGCACGGACAAGACCGGCACGCTGACGGAAAACCGTATGACGGTCGCGCGCCTAATGCTGCCCGACGGCACGCAATATACGCCGGACGCCGCAACCCGCACGGAGCCCGCGTTCAATGCGCTGATCGAAACCGGCGTGCTGGCCTGTGCCCGCGAGCCGTTCGATCCCATGGAGAAGGCGCTGCACGCGCTCGGCCCGGATGCTGGCGGCGCGTTACGGCTGGTGCAGAGCTACGGCTTGCGTCCCGACCTCCTAGCCATGTCGAACGTGTGGCGCGGCAGCGGCGATGATTGCGTCGTCGCGGCGAAGGGCGCCCCCGAGGCGATCGGCATGCTTTGCGGAATGAGTGCGGACCAGCTGGCCGAATTGCGGGCGCGGGTTGACGCGCTCGCACGCGAAGGGCTCCGTGTGCTCGGTGTGGCACGGGCGAATTGGGCGGAGCCGAATTGTCCCGAAACGCAACGCGGTTTTCCCTTTCGCTTTTGCGGCCTGATCGGCTTTGCCGATCCGTTGCGGCCCGAAGCTAAGGACGCCATCGTCGAATGCTGCTCCGCAGGCATCCACGTGGTCATGATCACGGGCGACTATCCCGCAACTGCGTCCGCAATCGCGCTGCAGGCGGGCCTCGCCCCCGAACGCGTCCTGACGGGAACGGATGTCGAAGCCATGACCGATGCCGAACTCGCCCGCGCGGCGCGAGGGCGAGTCGTCTTCGCCCGAATAGCGCCGGCCCAGAAACTGCGCATTGTCAATGCGCTCAAGGGCGTGGGCGAGATCGTCGCCATGACAGGCGACGGCGTCAACGATTCACCTTCGCTGAAGGCCGCCCATATCGGCATCGCCATGGGCGGTCGAGGTACCGACGTGGCGCGCGAAGCGTCCTCGATCGTCCTGCTCGACGACGATTTTGGCTCGATCGTGAAGGCGATCCGGCTCGGCCGCCGGATCTACGACAATCTGCGCAAGGCGATGAGCTTCATCCTCGCGGTCCACGTTCCGATCGCCGGACTTGCACTGTTGCCACTGGTCACAGGGATGCCATTGTTGTTCGGCCCGGTTCACATCGCGTTTCTCGAGATGATCATCGATCCCGTCTGCTCGTTGGTTTTCGAGGCCGAGACCGAGGAGAGCGACGTGATGCTGCGGCCGCCGCGTGCACCGGACGAGCCGTTGCTGCCAAGGTCGCTGCTGGTCTGGTCGGCGCTGCAGGGCGGCCTGGCGCTGGTCCTGACCGGTGGCGTGATGGTGACGGCAAACCGATACGGCATGCCGGCGAGCGAGGTGCGCGCGCTGACGTTCTTCTCGCTGGTGCTGGTGATCGTGAGCCTGATCTTCGTCAACCGCTCGTTCTCGACGTCGCTTGTCGAAGCCTTTACCCGGCCGAACCGCACGCTCGTCATCATCGTCGTGTTCGTGACGTCAGTGCTTGCCCTCAGCCTGGTGTGGCCGGCCGCGGCGGACCTGTTTCGCTTTGGCCCCCTACATCCGGACGACCTCGCCGTTACGGCGGTGGCCGCGTTGATTTCCCTGGTGTTGCTGGAGCTGTCGAAATTTCCACTACGTCGTCGCGTACGGGCCTCTGGGGGGGCTTGAGTCACGTGTAACGAAGGGATTCATGCGACTGCTTCCGCGAGCAGGCGGACATCCTGCCTGCAACAATTGGAGCGCGACAACGAAAATCAAACGATTATCCGGTTGGAGTGGCGGTCCGGTCAGCCTGGAGGCGCCTGCGAAACAAGATGGCGTCCTCGGCGAAGTTAGCCACACAGTCGTGGCTTTTTGCGAAATTACGCAAGCGCCCCAGAGCTGCATCATTCTCGCCAAACAGCCGCTCGTAATCGCATCGCAGCATGCGGTGGACCGCGCCTTCATGCAGATTGAACAGCTCTTGCTCAAGCTCGGGTAGCGTGAAATTGCGTCGCATTGGCCGGCCCATCGAAAACCTGCAAAGATATATCGGGCAGGAGAGGTTCCGGATTGACCTGGGTCAAGGGAACCCAGGACGCCGCGATGATGGCTCCGACGGCGTTGAGTCGAGTGTCGCTCTATCCGTTCTCCAGCAACGCCCGCCGCAGTCTTCGGATGATCACGCCGCGGGCGCGGTCGTCGGCGGCGGCGCCAACCCTGTCGTTGATGTCGAGCATCAGCTCCGACATCTCGTTGTGCCAGTCGAGATGGGTCACGGCCTCCGGCGCGAGGCGCCGGCGATGATCGGCATCCATCATGCGCGGCTCGGCAGCGGCGAGCTCATAGATGTCGTCCAGCCTTGGCTGGTAGACCTTGGCCGCGGGGATGATGCGTTCGGCGACGCGTTCGGCCAAGCCAGAGATGGCGCCTTCTTCGCCGTGGACCAGGAACAGCCCGCGGGCGATGGGACGGCGTGCCGCGATCCAGCTCGCCATGCCGGCGCCGTCGGCGTGGCCGGAATATTCGTCGATCATGCGAATCCGTGCCGCCACCCGGATTTCCTCACCCTGGATCCGCACGGCCTTGGCGCCGTTCTGCAGGAAGCGGCCGAGCGTGCCGTTGGACTGGAAGCCGGCGAGAAGCACCGTCGCGCGCTCGTTCCAGAGCCAGCGCTTCAGATGATGGCGGATGCGGCCGGCATCGCACATGCCGCTGGCCGCAATGATGATGTGGAAGCCGCTGAGTCGCATGATCGCCTTGCTCTCATCGGCGGTCTCGGTGAATTTGAGATGCGGCGAGTTGAGCAGACGCTCGGCGTCGACGGTCGGGTCGAGGCTCGCGGCGTGCCGCCGGAACACCTCGGTGGCGCGGATCGCCAGCGGCGAGTCGAGGAAGATCGGCGCGCTCGGAATCTCGCCGTGCTCCATCAGCTCAACGAGATCGACGATCAGCTCCTGCGTGCGTTCGACCGCAAAGGCGGGCATCAGCAGCGCGCCCCCGGCCTTCGCCGCCTCGCGCACCTCGGTAGCGAGGTGCTGCCTGCGGACCGCAGGCGTCGTGGCGGCGCGCTGGCGGTCGCCATAGGTGGATTCGCAGATCACATAGTCGAGCCCGCTTGGCGCTTCGGGATCGGGCTGGAGCAGCTTTGCCTCCGGGCCGACATCGCCGGAGAGCAACACGCGCAGCGGACGCTGCGAACCTTGTTCGGCGATCTCGAGCTCGATCGAGGCGGAGCCGAGCAAATGGCCGGCGTTCCAATAGCGCGCGCGGATACCCGGGATCACGTCGGTCCAGTGTTCATAATCGACCGCGCGAAACGATTGCAGCGATGCGACCGCGTCGGCCTGCGTGTATATCGGCTGCACTTCCTTGTGGCCGCGGGCCTTGTTGCGCCGGTTGAGCTGCGCGACTTCGGACTCCTGGATGCTGCCGGCGTCCGGCAGCATGTAGGAGCAGAGGTCGATGGTGCCTCGCGTTGCCAGGATCGGTCCGGCAAATCCTTCGCGCACGAGCTTTGGCAGCAAGCCGCTGTGATCGATATGGGCGTGCGTGAGCAGGACCGCTCGGACATTAGCGGGGCGAAAAGGGAAGGCGCCATAATTGAGCTCCTTGAGCGTTTTCGGCCCCTGGAATAGGCCGCAATCGACCAGGAAGGCGCCAGCGGCGGTCTGGAACAGATAGCTGGAGCCGGTCACGGTGCGGGCGGCCCCGCAGAAGCGAACGGTGATGCTCATCTTGTCGTCTCCAGGGAATGTGCAGCTTGTCGTTGGGTTGATCGAGCGGCGCATAGAGGATGGTCGTCTTTGCCGCAGGGGCGATCGTGACGCGCAGCTCGCCATCCGGAAAGCGGTGCAGGGCGATCTCGTCGCAGCCAAGTTCAAGTCGGGCCGCCAGCCGTTTCGCCGCGCCGGTCGCCGAAGGCAGGGTTTGAAGTGCGATCGTTCTCACGACGGCGTCCTGACCTGGAGAGCGTCATGGCCGTTGAGGACGTAACCGGTCTCCTGCAGGGCGGCAGACGCGGCAAGATCATGCTCGGGCCCGTCGAACGTGTAGACCCGATAGAGTGGTTCGCCTTGCTCGACGCGGTCGCCAATCTTCTTGAAGAGGCGGATCCCGGCTCCCTTGTCGAGCGGCGCGCCGGCAGTGCGGGCGAGGCGGTTGAGGCGCAGGCAGTCGATCGCGGATACCACGCCGTCATGTTCTGCCTTGACGTCGAAGCTGCTGGGTCCGAGCTCGGTGCTGCATTTCGACGGCCCCTGGGCGTCGATGATCTTCTGCATCTGTTTCAGGGCGGCTCCGCTCTCGAGCAGCTCGTGCGCGCGTGCATAACCGGCGCCGCCGCGCAGCTTCGGATCATATTCCAGCAAGTTAGCGGCGAGCCGCAGTGACTTCTCGCGCAGGTCGCGCGGCGCATCCTTATCGTTGCCGAGCACCGCCATCACGTCGTTGGCCTCGAGCACCGGTCCGATGCCGTTGCCGATCGGCTGACGGCCGTCAGTCGTGATCACCTCGACCGTGCGGCCGAAGCGATCGCCGACGAACTCGAACAGCTTTCGCAAGCGCATCGCCTCGGTGGCGGTGGTGACTTTCGCGGTCGGCCCGACCGGAATGTCGATCAACAGGTGGGTCGATCCTGCGGCGATCTTCTTGGACATGATGGAGGCGACCATCTGCTCGCGGGTGTCCAGGCTGAGCGGACGTTCGACCGAGATCAGCACATCGTCGGCCGGCGACAGGTTCACGTGCCCGCCCCAGATCAGGCATCCGTTGCAGGACGAGACGATCGATTTCATCTCCTCCACGCCGACATTCACCCGCGCCAGCACCTCCATCGTGTCGGCGGTTCCGGCCGGAGAGGTGATGGCGCGCGAGGAGGTCTTCGGAATCGGCAGGCCGTGAGCGGCGACGATCGGCACCACGACCATCGAGGTTCGATTGCCGGGAATGCCGCCGATACAGTGCTTGTCGACCACGATCGGGTCCGGCCACACCAGCTGCGTGCCGGCCTGCGCCATGGCACCCGTGAGCGCCAGCAGCTCATCACTGGTGATGAAGCTCGCCGAGCCGATCAGGAATGCGGCGATCTCCATGTCGGAATAACGAAAATGCGCGAGGTCGTTGATGATCGCCCCGATCTCGGTCTTGTCGAGCGTTCGGCCGCGAATCTTGGCGCGCACCGCTTCGAGGCTTTCGGGAGGCGCGGCCGGTGCGACCGTGACCAGGGTGCCGACCGGTTTGGCGAAGCGGTGAAATGCGGGCTCGGAAAGGCCTATCTCGTCCTGGGCCGCCAAAGCGTTATCATCGGTGATCAGCAGCGTTGCGAGCATCGACTTGTCGTCGAGACGCAATTCAACCCGGCTGAAGCCGCGAAAGATGTCCGCACGCAACGCCTTCGAGCGCCTGGAGATGACGATGACGTTCTCGCGGCCGGTATCGAGATGAACGCGGCGTATCTTGAGCTGGGAGCGAGAGAGATCTGGATGCATGGCGCGGACCGCAGGAAGCTCGGTCCGTCATGCTTAGCTGCCGCCGGTTCGACAGGCTTGACTCAGATCATGGTGTGCGAGATCGGACGGCCCCGTCCTCGCAAAGATGAGCGGAATTACTTCGTGGCCGCGCTGATCGAGTTGAACTTGTTGCTGAGGAGGGCGCTGCCCGTGTTGGTCACGACGGTCACGATCGCGAGCGCGATACCGGCGGCGATCAGGCCATACTCGATCGCGGTGGCGGCACTCTCATCGGCAAGAAAAGACCTGAGCAAATTCATCGCCAACTCCTTTTCATTCGGTCCAGTGTAGGCGTGCGGTGTTATTAAAATGGTAAAGTGATCGACGAGGCTCTTGCGCGCAATAATAAGGGCAGGATTGGCCGAGCTGGCCTGATGTCTCTTAAGGTAACAGCCGTTAAGCGAAGGTTTCATTATCCAATCAAATGAATGGAAGCGGGCCGCTCTCAACCCGTGGTGGTGAAACTGACTGGGCCGCTTAAGGGATTGTTGATGCTGTTCGTCAACCGGTCGGCAAGCATGCCGATCGCAGCTCACCGAGCCCGGGCATCCGCGCTCAACGCGCGCAGCATGCCAATGCGGGCGAACATCAGCCAGCCGCCGCCGGTCTCCGCTGCATTGATCAGCATCTCGATCGCGATCTGCCAGTGCGGCTCCTGCTGCTCGGCCTCGGGCAGCCGCATGATGAAGTCGGCGGCCTCCTGCAACGTGCGCAGCTTGCGTCCGCCGCGCAAGCCGATCGGGTCGTCGAACGGCGTCGACCAGGGCATGTCAGGCCGCCCGATCGGTGAGGAGAGACGTCACGGCGCGATCGGTGATGAGATGCCGTCAGCCGGCCTTTTTCGTTCGTGTCGTCGCGCGCACAGGCTTGTCGGCCTTCCTGGGGGCGGCTTCCTTGGCCGCAGCTTCCTTGCCGCCCTTGCCGGAGATCGGCAGCAACATCTCGCGCTGGCCCTCGACGCGCTTCTTGGACTTCTTGGCCTTTGCGGTTTCCTTGCCGGACTCTTTGGCGACCTTCGCCGCAGGAGCTGCATCTTTCTCGCTCGCGAGACTCTTCTTCAGCGCGTCCATCAGATTGATGACGTTGCCGCCGGTCTTCGGCGTGGACCTGGCTGCGATCGGCGTGCCCGCGCGCTTCTTGTTGATGAGATCGATCAGCGCGGTTTCGTAATGATCCTCGAACAGCTCGGGCTCGAAGGCGCCGGACTTCTTCTCGACGATATGCTTGGCAAGGTCGAGCATGTCCTTCGTCAGCTTCACGTCCTGGATGTCGTCGAAATATTCCTGTTCGCTGCGCACCTCGTAGGGGTAGCGCAGCAGCGTGCCCATCAGTCCGCTCTCGAGCGGCTCCAGCGCGATGATGTGCTCGCGGTTGGTCAGCACCACGCGGCCGATCGCGACCTTGTCCATGCTGCGGATGGTCTCGCGGATCACCGCATAGGCATCGTGGCCGACCTTGCCGTCGGGCACGAGATAATAGGGGCGGATCAGATAGCGGTTGTCGATGTCGGCCTTCGGCACGAACTCGTCGATGTCGATCGTGTGGGTGGAGTCGAGTGCGATGTCGTCGAGCTCGTCCTTGGTGACCTCGATGTACGTGTCGGTGTCGACCTTGTAGCCCTTGACGATGTCTTCGGAGGTGACCTCGTCACCAGTCTCGGCGTCGACCTTGAGGTACTTGATCCGGTGGCCGGTCTTGCGGTTGATCTGGTTGAACGAGACCTTCTCGGTATCCGATGTGGCGGGATACAACGCGACCGGACAGGTCACGAGCGAGAGGCGCAAAAAACCCTTCCAATTGGCACGGGGGGCCATGGGTTACTCCAAACGCAACAGGGACAGCCTGATAAGGATACCATCGGGGAACACCGAATCATAGCAAGTCGGGGTGCTGAATCTTGCAACTGTGTTAACCGGTCGCTGACCGTGCGAGTTGACCCCCGATCCCAGGGCCAAGGCGGAACATCAAATTGGATCGGGCGTTGGCTCAGGACACGAGGCCGCGAGGAGGTCGCGGCCATCGGAGACGACATCCAGAGATTGAGGTCATCATGGCAACCACGCGCGAGGACCGTCAGATCGTCGAAACTGCGACCGAGGCGCGCCAGGGCGAACCTGGGCCGTCGGTGGCCGCGCTGCTCGCCATTTCGACCGGGCTAGCGATCCTGATTCTCGCCGTCATCTGGTTCGTGTTCTTCCGAACCTGACGGTCAAACTGACGGGAAGGGCGGACCTTCCTCTTCGCCGCATAGCGCGGCACATTGCGCCCATCATGCCGCCGGCCTGCCCGGTGGTGTGGTGGGCGCAGTCGCGTCAGCTGCGAACTCAGCGTATATGACCAAAAAGTAACGCGGCCGGTTCCCGGCGTTCATATTCAGTTCACGCCGGAATTGCTCATCTGGCATGGTGTTCATGCAGCCTATTTCTGGAGAGAAGCGTGCGCCTGCTCGTTGTTGAGGACGACCCCGATCTCAATCGCCAGCTCACCAAGGCGCTGACGGACGCCGGCTATGTCGTCGACCGGGCCTTCGACGGAGAGGAGGGGCATTATCTCGGCGACAACGAGCCCTACGACGCCGTGGTGCTCGATATCGGCCTGCCCAAGAAGGACGGCATCTCGGTGCTGGAGGCTTGGCGCCGCAACGGCCGCACTATGCCGGTGCTGATCCTCACCGCGCGCGATCGCTGGAGTGACAAGGTCCAGGGTTTTGATGCTGGCGCCGACGACTACGTGCCCAAGCCGTTCCATTTGGAGGAGGTGCTGGCGCGCATCCGCGCGCTGCTGCGTCGCTCGACCGGCCATGCCCAGAGCGAACTCAGCTGTGGCCCTGTTACGCTCGACACCCGCACCGGCCGGGTCAGCGTCTCCGGCAATCCCGTCAAGATGACCTCGCATGAGTATCGGCTTCTGGCCTACCTCATGCACCACGCCGGACGCGTGGTGTCGCGCACTGAGCTGGTCGAGCACCTCTACGACCAGGACTTCGACCGCGACTCCAACACGATCGAAGTGTTCGTCGGGCGCATCCGCAAGAAGCTCGACGTCGACATCATCCAGACCGTCCGCGGCCTCGGCTATCTCCTGACCCCGCCGGCCTCCGGCGCCTGAGGAACCCTTCAAGGATCTTGGTAAGGATCTTGGTAAGGATCTTGGCTTGACGGGCGGCCCGACACGGGCCTTGGTCCGGTCATGACTGCCGATGCCATGCCGCCCCCTCGCGCCCCCGGGATCATTCCGATGCCCGCCAGCTCGCTTGCGAACCGCCTGTTCCTGTCGGCGACCGCCTGGCTCGTGGTGATCCTGGCCATCACCGGCGTGGTGTTGTCGTCGGTCTACAAGAACGCCACCGAGCGCGCCTTCGACCGCCGGCTCAATCTCTATCTCCGCACCCTGATCGCCGAGGTGGCCACCCCCGACGAGCCGCCGGACCGCCAGTTTCAGTCGCTCGGTGAGCCCCTGTTCGAGCTGCCGCTGTCCGGCTGGTATTGGCAGATTACGCGCACCGATACCGAGAAGCCGGAGGTGCGCTCCTCGCGCTCGCTCTGGGACAAGAAGCTGCCGAAACTGGAAGACCAGGGCGCCGAGCTCACCGCCGCCGGCATTCGCCTGGCTTACGTCGACGGGCCGGAAGGACAGAACCTCCGCATGGTCGAGCGTCCCGTCGATCTCGGCGCCGACGGCAAATACCTGGTCAGCGTCGCCGGCGATTCCACCGAGATTTTCGATGAGACCCGTAGCTTCGACTACTATCTCGGCGGCACCTTTACGGCGCTCGGCATCGTGCTGTTGCTGACGACCGTGTTCCAGGTTCGCTTCGGTCTCGCGCCTCTCAAGCGCATCTCGGAATCCATCGCCGATATCCGCTCCGGGCGGGCGGAGCGCCTCGAGGGCGAGTTTCCCGTCGAAATCGCGCCGCTGGCCCGTGAGACCAACGCACTGATCGATGCCAACAGGGAGATCGTCGAGCGCGCGCGCACCCATGTCGGCAATCTCGCTCATGCGATCAAGACGCCGCTGTCGGTGATCGTGAATGAGGCCGGTTCGCACACGGCCGACCCGTTTGCGGCCAAGGTGATGGAGCAAGCGGACGTGATGCGGAACCAACTCGCCCATCACCTGGAACGCGCCCGCATTGCGGCAAGGGTCTCGATCGTCGGCACCGTGACAGAGGTTGCGCCTACCATCGAAGCGCTGCGGCGGACCATGGAGAAGATCCACCGCGGCCGCGGCATCGCCGTCGAAGCCAAGGCCGATCCGTCGGCGAAATTCCGGGGGGAGCGGCAGGATCTGGAGGAGATGGTCGGCAACCTCGTCGACAACGCCTGCAAATGGGCCGCTTCGCGCGTCTTCATCGAGGTTTTGATAGAGGCCCCGCAGCAGGCAGGCGCGGGCCCCCGGCTGCGGCTGATCGTCGATGATGATGGGCGCGGCCTCTCGGAGGCCGAGCGCGGCCAGGTTTCCCGGCGCGGCCAGCGGCTCGACGAGTCCAAGCCGGGCTCGGGCCTTGGCCTGTCGATCGTGACTGACCTCGCCGCTCTCTACGGCGGCAGCCTCTCGCTTGGCCGGGCGCCGATCGGGGGGCTGCGGGCCGAGCTGGTGCTGCCGGGAATATAATCCTCTGATCTCAAACGATTATTTTGGTTCCCGTGTGAAACCGGAGGGATTCGGAGCAACGTCCTCAACTGGTTCTTAAGGCACCCTCACCTATGATCGGAGAGGACGGATCCCACGTCCGCCATTTTACCGTGCATCACCCGGGCGCATGAGCCAGACATCGATCGAGCGGCTGAGGGAATATCTCGCACAGCTTCCGCCGCAGGCGCAGGCGCTGCTGATGCGGGAGTTCGAGCGCGCGCTCGAGCGCGGTCAGGACACCGCTGTGGCGACCCTCGTACTCGAGCAGCTGCGCAAGATCGTACGCAAGAGCGAGACGGACGACGCACCGCCGCCACGCACCGACGACCTGTCGCGGTTGCTGTTCCAGGTCGTGGAACCATTCCTGGTCGAGGCGGGCGCCCCGCTCCGGGTCGGCCAGATCCGTCGCTCTTCGCTGCATCCGATCTGGCAATGGCTCGGCCGTGATGGTGCTCCGGACAAGGTCACTGAATTCGAGGCGGCGCTGGCGCGCATGCCGGCTTCAGACAGCGCGGGCCAGGTGGAGGCGCTCGCGCAAAAGCTCCAGGCCGTAGCCGCGGACGCCATTTTCCAACTGACCGGGCCCGGCGGCGGCGATAAGTCGCGCGCGCTCGCCCGCGTCGGTCCGCCCAACGTGATCGAGGACCTCTATTCGATCGGCGCGGTGCTCGCCGTCCGCGAGGCCCTCGGCACGCTCAATGAAAAGCTGCCGCGCTTCCTGCGCGCGTTCGGCGATCCCCAGATCGCCTCGGTGACATCAGCGCTCAATATTCCCGTGCTCCAGACCCCGCAGATGCTGCCATTCGCACTGTCGGTGGTGGTCCAGCGCATGACCGCGCCGTGGCAGATCATTCGCCTCGCCATCAAGATCGCAGCGTCCGACGACGAGATCCGCGTCGCGGCGACGCCTTATGGCGTCGCCGTCACGATAGCGCTGCACGATCTCTCCCGCGTTGCGGCCATTTTGCGCATGGACATCAAGCGCGGCCATTTCGAAAATGTCGCCGACAATCTCAAGGCGCTGCACGACGGTGTCCGCGGCCTGCGCACGGAACTTGACCTGCGCAACGATTCCGCCTGGGGCAAGCAACTGACCTCGATCCGGGCCGACATCTCCAACGCGCTGCAATCGGAGATCGACAGTGTTCCCGGCCGCGTCCGCCGCATCCTGCGTCAGCGTCCGGAGAAGGATATTCCGCCGGGAGCGCGGATCGACAGCACCGAGGTCGAGGAAACGGTCGCGCTGATCGACTTCGTCGCAACCTGCCGCAATTACGCCAGCGAGCTCGCGATCAACGAGGTGACGCTGCGCACCTATTCCGACCTGCAGCAATATGTCGAACGATCAACCGAGCAGCTGGTGCAGTCGCTGCGGGCCGCCGATCATAAGGTTCGCACCTACCGGCAACAGCAGGTGCAGGCCGCGATCCGCTTCTGCCAGGTGCTATTCGGGGACGATTATGCATCGCTGATGAGCCGCGCTGCCGAGAACGCGGTGACCGGCGAGCGCAAATCGACACGCGCGAGCTGATCCGAGCGCATTTTTTTGAATCACAATTTATAGTTGACCGTGCCGGTCGTGGGCTCTACGGTCGCCGTGCAATTTTTGGAATTTCTATTTGTGGGCGCATGAAACCCGTTATCAGCTCCATTGAAATCGAAAACCGCGTCATTGTTGCCAAGTATCGAAGGCTGATGGTCGGTGCGAAGGTGGTGCTGGTTGATAAGGCAAGCGGTCGGCAATTGTCTGAGACCGTCACCAGGGTCGCATCACCCGTTCCGGTCGGGGCGCTGCGCATTCGATTGCCCGATGTGATCGAGCCTGGAACATACTTCTTGAGGGCCCTCAATGGGCACGGCGAGGACGCCGCGCAGAGCGTAGACTTCGAGATCAGCTAAGTCGTTGGATTTTCACCGTTTCGGGATTGTGCGCGCTCGCGCCAATTTGACAATTGTCAATTGCCGCATCGTCCGGCCGTGGTGTAAAGGCACCTATGGGCGCGGTTTACGCGCTGCCGGAAGCTTGCCAGATGACGCTATGGTTCGTGTTCGCGCTGATGACGGTCGCGGCGATATTCGCCGTGCTCTGGCCGCTCGGCCGTGGCGGGCGCGACCAAAATCAAGGCAGCGAGGTCACGGTCTACAAGGATCAGCTCGCCGAGATCGAGCATGATCTCGCGGCAGGCCTGATCGCGCGACCTGAAGCCGAGGCGGCGCGCGTCGAGATCAGCCGCAGACTGCTCGCCGCTGATAGCAGCGAGTCCGCCCTTGCGCCGACATCCAATCTCAAATGGCGCCGCGGGGCGGCCGTGCTGGCCTTGGTGGGCCTGCCGCTGGTCGCGGCTGCGATCTATGTTCCACTCGGCTCGCCCGCGCTTCACGACTTTCCGCTGGCGCAACGCGAGCCGGCCCGTCCCGGCATGGCGCAGTCGCTCGAGAACCTCGTCGCGCAGGTTCAGCAGCACCTGGAGAAAAATCCGACCGATGGCCGCGGCTGGAACGTGCTTGCACCGGTGCTGGAGCGGCTCGGCCGCTTCGACGAGGCTGTGCGCGCCTACCGCAATTCGATCACCTACAACGGCGAGAGCGCGGAGCGCCGCTCCGACCTTGGAGAGGTCATCGCGGCCGCTGCCGGCGGCGTGGTGACGGCGGACGCCAAGGCCGAGTTTGAACGTGCGCACGCGCTCAACGCCGACGACCCCAAGGCGAACTATTTCCTCGGGCTCGCCGCCGAGCAGGACGGCCGCAAGGATGAGGCGGCCAACATCTGGCGTGCGCTGCTGGCGAAGGCTCCGGCGGACGCGCCGTGGCGACCGCTGGTGCAGACCTCGCTCGCCCGGGTTGGCGGTGGCGGCACGATGCCGGCCCTCTCGGACGAGACGATCGCGGCCTCCAAGGAAATGAACGACGGCGATCGCAACGCGATGATCCGCGGCATGGTCGAACGTCTCGCCACGCGGCTGAAGCAGAACGGCGACGATGTCGATGGTTGGCTGCGTCTGGTGCGTGCCTATCTGGTGATGGGCGATCGCGACAAGGCGCTTGGCGCCTCGACCGATGCTCGCCAGGCGGTCGCGAACAACGCCGAGCGGCTGCGCCAGCTCAACGAAGGCCTCAAGACTCTCGGGCTCGACGGATGACAAGTCGCAGAACGGGCCGAGCGGAGAACGGATACGCCATGACGCGCAAGCAGCGACGGATGACCATCATCGGCGGCTCGCTCGCCGTTCTCGCGCTCGCGGCCGCGCTGGTGCTCAATGCCTTGCGCGACTCGATCGTGTTCTTCTCCACCCCCACCATGGTGGCCGAAAAGCACGTTCAGCCCGGCAAGCGCTTTCGCCTTGGCGGCCTGGTGCAACCGGGCTCGCTCCAGCGCGGCGACAATCTCGCCGTGACGTTTGAAGTTGCCGATGGCAGTGCGAAGCTGCCCGTCGCGTACAAGGGCATCCTGCCCGACCTATTCCGCGAAGGGCAGGGCGTCGTCGCCGAAGGTGCGCTCGATGCCAACGGCGTGTTCAAGGCCGACACGGTGCTTGCCAAGCACGACGAGACCTACATGCCCAAGGACGTCGCCGACGCCCTGAAGAAGCAGGGGCATTGGAAAGACGATTACGGCGCCCAAGCTTCTGACAAAGCGTCTGGTGGCGCCAAGCCTTCCGGCGATGCAAAGCCGGCGACGACGGCGCAAGGCAATTCGCAGGGAGCGGTGCGGTGATCGCGGAAGCCGGACATTACGCGCTGGTGCTGGCGCTCGCGCTGGCGCTGATCCAGTCCTTCGTGCCTGTCATCGGCGCGCGCTTGCGCGATCCCGCGCTGATGAACGTGGCGCGCTCCACCGCGCTGGCGCAGCTCCTGTTCGTCGGCGCATCTTTCATTGCGCTCGTGACGCTACACGTGAACTCGGATTTCTCGGTCGCCAATGTCTACGAGAACTCCCACTCCATGAAGCCGCTGATCTACAAGATCACCGGCGTGTGGGGAAACCATGAAGGCTCGATGCTGCTGTGGGTGTCGATCCTGGCGCTGTTCGGCGGCCTCGTCGCGGCCTTTGGCAACAATCTGCCGCTGTCGCTGCGTGCGCATGTGCTGAGCGTGCAGGCCTGGATCGCAAGTGCCTTCTATCTCTTCATCCTGATCACCTCGAATCCCTTCCTGCGTATCGCCAATCCGCCGATCGAGGGGCGCGATCTCAATCCGGTGCTCCAGGACATCGGCCTCGCCGTGCATCCGCCGATGCTCTATCTCGGCTATGTCGGCTTCTCGATCTCGTTCTCCTTCGCGATCGCGGCGCTGATCGAGGGACGGATCGACGCGGCCTGGGCGCGCTGGGTGCGGCCGTGGACGCTGGTCGCCTGGATCTTCCTGACGCTGGGCATCGCGATGGGCTCCTACTGGGCCTATTACGAGCTTGGCTGGGGCGGCTGGTGGTTCTGGGATCCGGTCGAGAATGCCTCGCTGATGCCGTGGCTTG
This sequence comes from Bradyrhizobium sp. Ghvi, assembly GCF_900115265.1. GTDB lineage: Bacteria > Pseudomonadota > Alphaproteobacteria > Rhizobiales > Xanthobacteraceae > Bradyrhizobium. The sequence goes on from NZ_FOVU01000005.1 coordinate 684,957, forward strand.
CGGGCACTGCGCTGTTGCATTCGGCGCTGGTGATGGAGAAGCGCAACGCGCTGAAGGTATGGACCATTCTTCTGTCGATCCTGACCTTCTCGCTGTCGCTGCTCGGCACCTTCCTGGTGCGCTCGGGCGTCATCACCTCCGTGCACGCTTTCGCCAATGATCCGACCAGGGGCGTGTTCATCCTCTTGATCCTCTGCCTGTTCATCGGCGGCAGCCTGTCGCTGTTCGCGGGGCGTGCGACCTCGCTCAAGCAAGGGGGCCTGTTCGCGCCGATCTCGCGCGAGGGCGCACTGGTGCTGAACAACCTGCTGCTCACGGTGGCCTGTGCCGTCGTGCTGTTCGGAACGCTCTATCCGCTGGCGATGGAAGTGCTCGCCGACTTCAAGATGTCGGTCGGCGCTCCCTTCTACAATCTCACTTTCGTTCCGCTGTTCGCGCTGCTGCTGCTCGCCGTGCCGTTCGGGCCTATGCTGGCGTGGAAGCGGGGCGATCTGCTCGGTGTCACTCAGCGCCTGCTTGCCGCCGGCGTCGCAGGCCTCGTCGTGGTCGCCATCGTCTGGGCCTGGACACGGGGCGGCAGCGCGCTGGCGCCGTTGGCGATCGGGCTTGGCGTCTTCGTCATCGCGGGAGTCGTGACTGATATAGTTGAACGAACCGGCCTGTTTCGCCTGCCGTTCGCAACGGCGCTGCACCGGGCCCGTGGCCTGCCGCGTTCGGCCTGGGGCACGGCGTTTGCCCATGCCGGTCTCGGAATCGCGCTGATCGGGATCGTCTGCGAGACCACCTGGAACAGCGAATATATCGCGACCATGAAGCCGAACGACGTTGCACAGGTCGCTGGATATGATCTGAAGCTCGATGGTCTGCTCGAGCGCCAGGGGCCGAACTACCGCGAGATGGTCGCACAGTTCAATGTCAGCCGGGGTGGCGAAGCGCTTAGCGTCATGACGCCGTCGAAGCGCAGCTTCACCACACGCGGAGCGTCCACCACGGAAGCTGCGCTTTTGACCCGTGGCGCGAGCCAGCTCTATATCTCGCTCGGTGATGTCACCGCCGAAGGCGCGATCGCCGTGCGCATCTATCACAAGCCCTTCGTGCTGCTGATCTGGTGGGGACCAGTGCTGATGGCGTTCGGCGGCATGCTGTCGTTGTCGGACCGGCGCCTGCGCGTCGGCGCCCCGAAGCCGGCGCGGGCCAAGCAGCGCCTGCAGCCGGCGGAGTGATCCGATGCGCCGGATGATCGCCGCGATCGTTGCACTCGTGCTGCTGGCCGTACCTGCGGTACACGCCGTGCAGCCCGACGAGATCATGTCGGACCCGGCGAAGGAGGCGCGCGCGCGCGACTTGTCGCGTGAGCTGCGCTGCATGGTCTGCCAGAACCAGTCGATCGACGACTCCGACGCGCCGCTCGCGCGCGATCTGCGGCTCCTGGTCCGCGAGCGGATCGCAGCCGGCGACAGCAATTCGCAGGTACTCGACTTCCTGGTCGCGCGTTACGGCGAGTTCGTGCTGCTGAAGCCGCGCTTCGAACGACGTACCCTATTGTTGTGGCTGCTCGCGCCGCTGCTGCTGGCCGGTGGCGGCTTTGCACTCTGGCGGCAGAATCGTCGTCGCTCTCGAAGCGGTGTAGATGTACCGGCGCCCCCGCTGACGCCGGATGAAGAGGCCCGGCTCGCCGCGTTGATGGCGGACGAACCCAAGTCTCCCTAGCCGCTCTCCCTGGCTGCACCAAAATCGTCCTGGCTAAGTAGTGCTACTTAGACCGCGGGCTGGCGCCGTGGTTCATGCTATCTTGATCTTTGTCTGGAAGCTTGTCGCAAGATTTGCTTCCAGATTTTGAGTCTCCCCATGTTCACGAACAGCAATCTGACGATCCGCTTTCTGGTCGGCGCCGTCGTCGCTGCATTATTGTTCCTGCTGGGCATCGGCGGCGGCACTGGCTTCGTTGCCGTGCTCTATCTCAACAACGAGATCACCAGCCTGTCGTCGGACTTCGCCGCGCTGAGCGGTCCGGCGCGCGACCACGCGATGCAGATCTACCAGCAGGCCCAGGGTGCCTTCTCCTGGTTCCTGGTCGCTTGCGGCGTCATCGCGGTCCTCGCCTTTGCCATCTGCCTCACCACCTGGTTCGCTGTGCGCAACGGCATCCTCAGTCCGCTGGCGGCGATCGTGCATGCGATGCGCGAGGTCGCCGATCAGAAGTTCGAGACGCCAGTCCCGGGCCTCGGCGGCACCAACGAGATCGGCTTGCTCGCCGGCGCGCTGGAGGTGTTCAAGACCAGCGGTATCGAGCGGCGGCATCTGACGGAGCAGCAGCTGCACGAAGCGCAGCACCAGGCCGAGCGGTCGAGATACCTGGATGCCCGGATCAAGAGCTTCAACGATCTCGTCGCCAGCGTCGTCGACAGCGTGGCGTCGTCGGCCGAGCATCTGAAGCGCAACGCCGAGACTTTGTCGCAGACCGCGAACGACACCAGCACCAAGGCTAATGCCGTCGCGAGCGCCGCGAGCCAGGCCAGTGCCAGCGTGCAGACGGTCGCGGGCTCGGCCGAGGAGATGACGAACTCGATCGGCACGATCAGCCGCCGCGTCACCGACGCGACCCAGCGGGCCGAGGGTGCGGCGACGCAGGCCGAGAAGAGCCGCGACACCATCCACACGCTTTCGGATGCCGCCGACAAGATCGGCGAGGTCGTGCAGCTCGTGCAGGCGATTGCATCGCAGACAAACCTTCTGGCGCTCAACGCCACCATCGAGGCGGCGCGGGCGGGGGAGGCCGGCAAGGGTTTTGCCGTGGTTGCTTCCGAGGTGAAGAGCCTTGCGCATCAGACCAGCAAGGCGACGGAAGAAATCACCTCGCACGTCGCCAGCATCCAGGGCATCACCGCGGAGACGCGCGGGGCGATCGACGCCATCTCGAAGACGCTGTCGGAGATCTCGTCGATCATGTCCGGCATCGAGGTGGACACCGCCCAGCAGCGCAACGCTACTCAGGACATCAGCCGCAGCGTCCAGGACGCCGCGCGCGGAACGCTCGACGTCTCCAATCACATCGTCCAGATCACTTCGACCTCGGCCGAGACCGGCCGGATGGCGGCCGAGGCCCGCGATTCCGCCGTGGATCTGTCGCAACAGGCCGAGACCCTGAAGCGCGAAGTCGACGAATTCATCGTCAGCGTCAGGGCGAGCTGAGGCAACGGAAAGGCGCATCCGTCGCTCGTCACCGGAACTCTGTTAAGTTCCTGTAAAAACGTGACTTTCGGGTTGCGGTAAACTGCCGCATCCGCGACCGTCCTTTATTACGAAAGTTTAACCCCGCAGCCAGCGCGCGGTAAGGCGGAAGCCCCCATCTTCAGGTCCGTAAGGTGCTGCCATCAGGCACCAAAAGGATTTCAAGGCCCTGGAGACCTCTGCATGACCGACCGTCCCGATCTCACCAACCTTCCGTCCTACCGGCAGCCCCGCCGTTCGGTGTTGTCCGCCCGCAGGATTGCGCTGCTGGCCTCGGTCGTCGCCGGCCTCGGCGTTGCCGTCCACGGCTTCAGCCCGTCGACGTCGCCCGCCGATTTGTTCTCCAGCCCGGCGCACGCGCAGGTCAACAACGAGGTCAAGAAGGTCGAGCGTCCGATCGGTTTTGCCGACATCGTCGAGCGGGTTAAGCCCTCGGTAATCTCCGTCAAGGTCAACATCAAGGAGAAGACCGCCAGCAACGACGACGGCGATGATTCCTTGCCGTTCCAGCCGGGCTCGCCGATGGAGCGCTTCTTCCGTCGCTTCGGCGGTCCGGACGGCATCCCGGGTCTGAAGGGTGGCCGTGGCCGCGTCGTGCAGGGCCAGGGCTCCGGCTTCTTCATCTCGGCTGACGGCTATGCTGTGACCAACAATCATGTGGTCGACGGCGCCGACAAGGTCGAGGTGACCACCGACGATGGCAAGACCTACAGCGCCAAGGTGATCGGCACCGACCAGCGTACCGACCTCGCCCTGATCAAGGTCGAGGGCGGCTCCAACTTCCCCTTCGCCAAGCTCGCTGACGGCAAGCCGCGCATCGGTGACTGGGTGCTCGCGGTCGGCAATCCGTTCGGCCTCGGCGGCACCGTGACCGCCGGCATCGTCTCGGCCAGCGGACGCGACATCGGCAACGGTCCCTATGACGATTTCATCCAGATCGACGCGCCCGTGAACAAGGGCAATTCCGGTGGTCCGGCCTTCAACACCGACGGTGAGGTGATGGGCGTCAACACCGCGATCTATTCGCCCTCGGGCGGCAGCGTCGGCATCGCCTTCTCGATTCCCGCCAGCACCGTCAAAAGCGTGGTCGCCCAGCTGAAGGACAAGGGCTCGGTCAGCCGCGGCTGGATCGGCGTGCAGATTCAGCCGGTGACCTCTGACATCGCCGACAGCCTCGGCATGAAGAAGGCCGAAGGCGCGTTGGTGGCGGAGCCGCAGGCGAACGGTCCGGCGGCGAAGGCCGGTATCGAGTCCGGCGACGTGATCACCGCGGTCAACGGCGAATCCGTCAAGGACGCCCGCGAGCTCGCCCGCACCATCGGCGGCATGGCTCCGGGCGCAACCGTGAAGCTCAACGTGCTGCACAAGGGCCAGGACAAGGTCGTGAACCTCACCCTCGGCCAATTGCCGAACACGGTCGAGGCCAAGGCCGATACCGACAACGACAGTGGTAAGGGCGCGAGCAAGGGCACCGACGTGCCGAAGCTCGGCATGACCGTTGCGCCCGCCAATTCCGTGGCCGGTGCCGGCAAGGACGGCGTCGTGGTCACCGAAGTTGATCCGAAGAGCGCCGCGGCCGATCGCGGCTTCAAGGAGGGCGACGTGATTCTCGAGGTCGGCGGCAAGAGCGTGAGCACCGCCGGCGATGTCCGCGACGCCATCAACACGGCGCGGTCCGACAACAAGAACAGCGTCCTGATGCGAGTGAAGAGCGGCGGCCAGTCGCGCTTCGTCGCCGTGCCCATCGCCAAGGGCTGAGAAGGGCTCAGCCTCAGGAGGCTTACGAGATGAAGGGTGTTGCCGGCATCAGTCGCCCCCGCCGCCGACGCTCTTCCGGGGAGCTGAGCCTCGCTCGCTCCCCACGCCTACCTTCCGGTGGAAACACGCCCCCCTCCGTCGGAAGGCCTAGGGCGGTGAGGTCCCCCCAGCTTCACCGCCCGCCTTTTTGCCTAGCCAAGTCTCGTCCGCCTGGCTTGCATGCGATTGCCGCTCGCGCCATGTTTAGAGAAGGGTGACCTCCTTGACCGCCGCCGAACGCACGATGCGCCTCCTCATCATCGAAGACGACCGCGAATCCGCCGACTATCTCGTGAAGGCGTTTCGCGAGGTCGGACACATTGCCGACTACGCCGGTGACGGCGAGGAGGGCCTCGCGATGGCCGAGAACGGCGATTACGACGTGTTGGTGATCGATCGCATGCTGCCCAAGCGCGACGGCCTGTCGCTGATCGGAGCGCTGCGCGACAAGGGCGACACGACGCCGGTGCTGATTCTCTCCGCGCTCGGTCAGGTCGACGATCGCATCAAGGGCCTGCGTGCCGGCGGCGACGACTATCTGCCGAAACCCTATTCGTTCGCCGAACTGCTGGCCCGCGTCGAGGTGCTGTCGCGCCGCCGCGGGGGACCTGCGGAGGATACGCTCTATCGTGTCGGCGATCTCGAGCTCGACCGACTCTCTCACCGCGTTGCGCGCGGCAAGGACGAGCTGACGCTCCAGCCCCGCGAATTCCGCCTGCTTGAATATCTCATGAAGCATGCCGGCCAGGTGGTGACGCGCACCATGCTGTTGGAGAATGTCTGGGACTATCATTTCGATCCGCAGACCAACGTGATCGACGTGCACATTTCGCGGCTGCGCTCCAAGATCGACAAGGGTTTCGAGCGGCCGCTGCTGCACACGATCCGCGGTGCCGGGTACATGATCCGTGACGGGATCAGGTAAGGTCCGGTTCGAGAACAAAAGCCCCGCCTAGGCGGGGTTTTTATCTGTGAGCGGTCGGTATCTATCCCAGCGACCGGGTTGCACCGGGGTCGCGCATATTAAAGAGGCCGCGTGATAGCTCGGAGCTTCGTGTATAAAGAGACGGAAAACGCAGGTGCGCCGGCACCGTCTCAATGCGGGAACGAACGACTTGAACCACGGTCCCAAGCACGGATGCGATCACGTTGGTTATCTTGATGACGATCGTCGTGATTTGCGTCTCGACGCCTGTCGCGGGCTCGCACTCTGGTTCATTTTCATCGACCACATTCCCGGCAACACTTTTGACTGGTTGACCCTTCGGAACTACGGATTTTCCGATACTTCCGAGATTTTTGTGTTCGTGTCCGGCTATACCTGCATGCTTTCCTATGGCGGGGCGCTGCGGCGGCAGGGTTGGCCAACCGTCGTTGTCCGCAGCCTGCGGCGGAGCCTGGAAATTTACGCTGCATTTGTGCTGCTGGTGATCGCCTATCTCGCTCTGGTCTGGGTCACTGGAAGTGCCCTCTATCGCGACGAGACCAATACCAGGGTCTTTTTTGACAATCCGGGAATTGCCCTCATCCATCTTCTGGCCCTGCAATACACACCTGTGAATACAGATATCTTGCCGCTGTTTGTCATGCTGCATTTCTGTTTTCCGCTCGTGCTGTGGCTCGTGATTCGCAATGCAACGCTCGCGCTCGGCGCCTCCTTTCTGCTGTACATTATGGTGCAGCTCTATAGCTGGAATTTGCCGGCGTGGCCGGGCCGTGAAGCATACTTCAATCCGTTGGCCTGGCAGATGTTGTTCGTGATCGGCGCTTACTCCGCAACTCCCGGCGCCGCCCGGCTCGCGGGTATCTCGTCGTCTCCGGTTGTGGTTTCGGTTGCCGCGAGCGTCGTCCTATTCAGCCTTGTCGTCACGCTGAGCTGGCGTATCGAACAGCTCAAATGGCTGGTCCCGGACGCAGTTGTGGGTTGGATCTATCCGATCTACAAAACTCATTTGGCGCCGCCCCGGCTCGCGCACTTCTTGGCCCTGATGTTCGTGGGACTGCGCTTCTTATCACCGATCACGCATGGCAAGCTGAAGCCGTGGGCGATTGCAATGGTTCGCTGCGGAGAAAACTCATTGTCGATCTATTGCTGCAGCGTACTGGCTTCATTTCTCGGCTTCGTCATCTTGAAAGAGATCTCCGGCGGACTGGCAATGGAGGCCATTGTCAGCGCCTCAGGAATTATCTTGATGATCGCGATTGCAAGCCTTCTTACTTGGGAGGCCAAGCTGGACCGGCGCGGTCCGAAACCGTTTTAGCGTTCCATAGCGAGAGTTCGAGGCGTGATGTTGATTCTCCTCAAATAGCCGGCCGGTTCCGGACGATAATCATCATGCGATGTGGAGCCAGACCAAATCCATAGAGCGGGTGCTGCGATGGAGCTTGGTCGCGATCGCAATCGCGGGATTGTCCGCGGGTGTTGTTGCACGAGTGGCGGGCCGGACCGATCTGGCGGATCTTGCGTGGGAGCTCGGCACCGCGCCCGTGGTCGGTGGATTGGGGGTCTCGATTGTCAGGGACCTTCTGAGCGGGCGCTTCGGAGTGGACGCGATTGCGCTGCTGTCGATGAGCGCAGCGTTGGCGCTCGGCCAGCCACTTGCCGGAGCCGTGGTTGCGCTCATGTATTCCGGTGGCAACGTGCTGGAGGAGATTGCGATCGCACGGGCGGAGCGCGACCTGCGCTCGCTGGCGGATCGGGCACCGCGGCAGGCGCACCGCAAGAGCAACGGTAGGATCGAGGACGTTCCGGTTGACGCAGTCTTGGTCGGCGAAGAGCTCCTCGTAAGGGCGGGCGAGATCGTGCCGGTCGACGGCATCGTTGGCTCGCTCGTGGCTATCATCGACGAATCTGCGGTGACGGGCGAGCCCATCCCTGTCGAGAAGACGCGCGGCAGCGCGGTTCTCTCCGGTTCGCTGAATGTGGGCGAGACTTTCGCGTTGACCGCGACCGCACCGGCAGGCGAGAGCACCTACTCGGGCATCGTGCGCATGGTGACCGCGGCGCAAACCGCGAAGGCTCCCTTTGTTCGGATGGCTGATCGCTTTGCGCTGATCCTTCTACCGGTGACGCTCGTCGTTGCCTTCCTGGCGTGGCGCATATCCGGTGATCTGACGCGCAGCCTTGCTGTGCTGGTGGCGGCGACGCCTTGTCCCTTGATTCTGGCAGCACCGGTCGCCTTCATTGCCGGGGTGGCGCGAGCGGCTCGGCGCGGCATCCTTGTCAAGGGTGGAGGGGCGCTGGAGGCGCTGGCCCGCGCTCACACGGTGCTGTTTGACAAGACCGGTACCCTGACCGTCGGAGGGGCACGGCTGCTTTCGATAGAGGTGGCTCCCGGTGAGGACCCTGACGAGGTCCTCTGGCTTGGCGCATCGCTCGAGCAGGCTTCGCATCACGTGCTCGCCAAGACCGTCGTCGCCGCGGCGCTCGATCGCGGGCTCAAGCTCAAAGCACCCGAACAGGTCAAGGAGACCATGGGCAGCGGCTTGTCGGGACTGGTCGATGGACGCCAGGTCACCGCGGGCTCGCGGGAGCTGCTTCGCTCGCATGGCGAACCGTCGCCTTGGGAGCTGCGGGCGATCCGGCGCGCGTCATGGCGCTCGGCACTGATCGTCTTCGTCGCCCTGGATAGCCGTCCGATCGGCGCGCTGCTGCTGGCTGACGAGTTGCGGGCCGATACGCCGCGCGCGATCCGCCTGCTGCGCGATGCGGGCATCGCGCGAATGGTGATGGTCACGGGCGATCGCGCGGCAGCAGCGCAAGCCATTGGTGCAGCGCTTGACCTCGACGCCGTGCTGGCCGATCGCGTTCCTTCGGACAAGGTCGAGGCGGTGCGCACCGAACAGCGGCTGCATCCGACCATCATGGTCGGCGATGGCATCAACGATGCCCCGGCACTTGCCGTGGCTGATGTCGGAGTTGCGCTCGGCGCGCGCGGCGCGACCGCCTCGTCCGAGGCAGCCGATGTGGTGATTTTGGCCGACCGGCTCGATCGCGTCAGCGAAGCGATCATCATTGCGCAGCGGGCGCGACGTATTGCCTTGCAAAGCATCATTGTCGGCATGGGGTTGTCATTGGTGGCAATGCTGGCGGCCACCGTTGGCTGGCTTGATCCCGTACCTGCGGCCATCGTCCAGGAGGTCATCGACGTTGCGGTCATCCTGAACGCCCTGCGGGCGCTCACTCCGGCGCTTATGAGGGGCGGAGCGCACATCAGCGCGGAGCAGGGGCTGGCACTTCATCACGATCATCAGGCCCTGTTCAAGGACCTCGATCGTTTGCGCAAGGTCGTCGATGCGCTCGATGATGCGGCCCCCGAATCTGCCGCGGCGTTGATCGGCGATGCTCAGCGCATCGTTCAGAGCAGCGTTGTCATGCACGAGCGTGCGGATGAGGACAGTGTCTATCCGAAGCTTGCTGAGGTGCTCCGCGAACGCCACGGCCTCTCCGCCATGAGCCGCGCCCATCGCGAGATTCTGCACCTTACTCGGCTGCTCGATCGGATCGTGGAGGATCTGCCGTCAGAGAAGGTCGATCGCTATCTCGTCCGCGACGCTCAACGGGTGATCGAGGCGATCGAAACGCTGGTGCGCATGCACACAGCCCAGGAGGAGGATATCTACGAAGCGGTGTCTGCGTGAGCGATGCAAATTCAATGTTCCAACGGTCGTCAGGCGGCTTGGTCAAATTCATCTTCGGCTGCGCTGTCGCGGTCGCCAGCCCTGGCGAACTCCATCTGCGCCCGCTTGCCCTCGGGGGACGGAACGCCCACACCGGTCACCACTCCTGCGGTCCACCGCGTGGGGTCCCCACAGTGTCCGCGTGACCGCCAGCTTGCGGGGAATTAACTTGGTTGGAGTTGAGTGGCACTTTAACGTTCCCCTTCCGCTTACCACCTACCGTCACGGGTGCTTTGCGCGTGTTCGGCGATCTTAGGCGATCGCAGACCACTGGTTATGAAGCCAAGGCATTGTAAACAAAGCAGAATTTAAAGAGTGGCGATGCTCGGTGATATCAGACGCGGTATCGAAATTGGATGCATGATCCGTGACGGCATTCGGTAAACTCGTTCGTACCACTGCGTTCCGGCTGACGCTGGTCTATCTGCTGCTGTTCGCGATGTTCGCGGCTTCGCTGCTCGGCTATTTCGCCTGGAATACGCGGCGGCTGATCACCGAAGAGATCACGCAGACGGTAAATGCAGAGACTTCTGAGATCAACGACATCTACGGTCGGCGCGGCTTGCGCGCCCTCGTGCTCGCGATCGAATACCGGGCGCTGCGTCCCGGCGCCAACCTCTATCTCGTCACCACGCCGACCGGGCAGGCGATCGCCGGCAATGTCGGCTCGCTCGCGCCCGGCGTGATGGCGACGCGTGGCTGGTCGGAGACCGCCTACCGGCGGATCGAGGATGCCGATGACCGCGACCATCGCGCGCTGGTGCGCGTCACCGAACTCGAGAACGGTTTCCGCCTCCTGATCGGCCGCGACCTCGCCGAGCGGCGGCGCTTGTTCGGCATCGTCGCCAAGGCGGCGCAATGGTCGATCCTGATCGTCGTCGTGCTTGGCCTCGGCGGTGGCGTCTTCGTCGCGCGCAGGGTGCTGACGCGCATCGATGCGATGTCCGGTACGGCCCATCGCATCATGACCGGCGATCTCAGCGAGCGCCTGCCGGTCGGCCGCAGCGGCGACGAGCTCGACCGCCTCGCCGAGAACCTCAACGCCATGCTGGAGCGGATCGAGGCGCTGATGTCGGGGCTGAAGGAGGTCTCCGACAACATCGCCCATGATCTCAAGACGCCGCTGACGCGCCTGCGCAATCGTGCCGAGGAGGCGCTGGCGAAATCGGGCTGCGAGGCGGATTACCGGGCCGCGCTGGAGCGGACCATCGAGGAATCCGACGGGTTGATCAGGACCTTCAACGCGCTGTTGATGATCGCGCGCGCCGAGTCCGGCCAGGCCCGCGGCAACATGGATGATTTCGATGCCGCCGAGGTCGCGGGCGGCATCCACGAGCTCTATGAGCCGCTCGCCGAAGAGGACGGCATGACCTTGAAGGTGAGGGCGGAGCCGACTCCGGTTCACGCCAACCGCGAATTGATCAGCCAGGCGCTCGCCAATCTCGTCGAGAATGCGATCAAGTACGGCAAGCCGGTCGCGCAGACCGGTGGAACCGTGGTCAGCATGGATTCCAGGCAGATCACGATCGAGGCCAAGCGCGAGGGCGATCAGGTGCTGCTCAGCGTTGCCGATCGCGGCCCCGGCATCCCAGAGGCGGACCGCAAGCATGCCGTCGAGCGTTTCGTGCGGCTGGAAGCGAGCCGCACGCTGCCGGGCTCCGGCCTCGGCCTCAGTCTCGCCTCGGCGGTTGCGACCTTGCATGGTGGCGAATTGCGGCTCGGTGATGCTCAGCCGGGTCTCATCGCCACGCTGGTGCTGCCGGCGCGGGCGGGCGCCGGCGACAGGGTTGCTCCGCCAATGCCGGATGTGCCACAGAAGGTGGCATGAACCACTCCGCGCCGGGAAACGCGGACAAGACTGGGAAGAGTCTGGCCGCACGCTTCGCGGAGGCTCCCCATATTGCCGCTTCCGCAACCCTCGAACGACGTCTTGAAGCATGGTTGGCAGAGCTCGAGCCGGCACATCAGGCCCGTCTCGAAGCGCTGCTGGTCCATCCTTTCGCCCGGGACATCCTGGCCGGCATCGCGGAATTCTCGCCTTATCTGTTCGATCTGGTGCGCGCCGATGCGTCGCGCCTGATCCGGCTGCTCGAATGCGATCCGGACGTACATCTTGCCGCGCTGATCGCGGAGGCGAGGGCTGCCGTGCTCGCCGCCCCCGCCGAGGCTGAGGTCATGCGGCTGCTTCGCCGCATGAAGGCGGAGGCGGCGCTGCTGATCGCGCTCTGCGACATCGGCGGGGTCTGGCCGGTGATGCGGGTGACGGCGGCGCTGACCGATCTTGCCGTCTCTTCGGTGCAGGCGGCGCTTCAATACCTGCTGCGACAGGAAGCCGCACGTGGCAAGCTTTTGCCGCCCAATCCGGAGGCACCGGAAGAGGGCTCCGGCGTGATCGTGCTTGCCATGGGTAAGATGGGTGCGGGCGAGCTGAACTATTCCAGCGACATCGATCTCATCGTGTTCTTCGATCCCGACACCACAACGCTTGCGCCCGACATCGAGCCGCAGCCGTTCTTCGTCCGGGTGACGCAGGGCATGGCGCGCATTCTTCAGCAGCGGACCTATGACGGCTATGTCTTCCGCGTCGATCTGCGGCTGCGGCCCGACCCGTCCTCGACGCAGGTCGCGATCTCGCGAGATGCCGCGCTGAACTACTATGAGCGGGAAGGGCGCACCTGGGAGCGCGCCGCAATGATCAAGGCGCGGGCCTGTGCCGGCGATTCCAGGGCGGGCGAGGCCCTGCTGGCTGAAATCGCTCCCTTCGTATGGCGCAAGCATCTCGATTTCGCCGCGCTCGCCGACGTGCACGACATGAAGCGACAGATGCAGACCTATCGCGGCCAGAGCGAGATCGCGGTGGAGGGGCACAACGTCAAGGTCGGTCGTGGCGGCATCCGCGAGATCGAATTCTTTGCCCAGACCCAGCAGCTGATCGCAGGCGGTCGCCATCCGGAATTGCGGGTGCGGCCGACGCTGGCTGCGCTCAACATTTTGGCGTCCAGCAACTGGATCACCTCTGCCGCGCGCGACGAACTGACCGCAGCCTATGAATTCCTGCGCCGGGTCGAGCATCGTCTCCAGATGATCGCCGACGAGCAGACCCACACGCTCCCCGAGGACAAGGAGGCGGTCGAGCGCTTCGCCTGGTTCTTCGGCTATGACAGCCGCGAGATCTTCGCACGCGACCTGCTGCGCCAGCTCGAGATCGTCCAGGGACACTATGAGAAGCTTTTTGAAGGCGACGATCCCACCGGCACGGCCAAACTGCCGGCGCTTGACTACAGTGCAGGTCCCGAAGATCCGCGCATGCTGCAGCACCTGGCCACGCTCGGCTTCAAGAAGCCCGCTGCGGTCGCGCAGACGGTTCGCGACTGGATCACCGGCGACTACCGCGTGTTCCGCAATGAGGCGACGCGCAGCGCCTTCGTCGAGTTCGTGCCGGCTCTGATCGACGGTCTCGCGCATGCCGAGGAGCCGGATCGCGCCGTCGTGACATTCGATCAGTTCCTCGGAGCGCTCCAGCGCGGTGGGCGGCTGATCACGTTACTCGGCCAGAACCGCGACCTCGTCGCGCTTGTGGCGCTCGTGCTTGGCGCGGCCCCCCGGCTTGGCGAGATGCTGGCGCGGCAGCCGCAGCTGATGGACGGCCTGATCGACCCGCGCTTCTTCGGTGCGATGCCGGATCGGCAGGAATTGTCGGCCCGGCTCGCAACTACGGTACAGGACGCCGGCTCCTACGAGGAGTTTCTGGACCGCCTGCGCCTGTTCGGACAGGAAAGCCTGTTCCTGATCGGCACGCGCATCCTCTCCGGCACCGTCTCGGCGCAGCAGGCAAGCACGGCATTCGCCGATGTCGCCGAAGGTATCGTTCACACCGTGCATGGCCTCGTCGCCGATCGCTTTGCAGCGCAGTACGGCCGGATCAAGGGACAGGAGACGGCGATCATCGCGATGGGGCGCCTCGGCAGCCGCGAGATGACGGCATCCTCCGATCTCGATCTGATCCTGCTGTACGATTTCGACAGCGAGAATCCGGATTCGGACGGCGAGAAATCACTTCAGGGCGCGCATTATTTCGCCCGCTTCACCCAGCGTCTGATCAGTGCCTTCACGACCCGCACCAACTATGGCGTGCTCTACGAGATCGATATGCGACTGCGGCCGTCGGGCCGCGCCGGTCCGGTAGCTTCGAGCCTCGTCTCCTTCGCGGACTACCAGGCCAACGAAGCCTGGACCTGGGAGCACATGGCGTTGACGCGTGCGCGCGTGGTGTCGGCATCGGGAGAATTCCGGGAGCGAATTCAGCGTGTCATCCGCGAAGTCCTCACCCGGCGCCGCGATCCCGCGATCATCGCCATGGACGTCGCCGACATGCGGCGCGCGATCGCGCAGGAGAAGGGCGAGAGCGACCATTGGGATCTCAAATATGCGGCCGGTGGCATGGTCGACATCGATTTCATCGCGCAATATCTCCAGCTCGTGCATGCCCACGACAAGCCGGAGATTCTCGACGTCGGCACCATACAGGTGCTGGACAATGCATGCAGACTAGGCGTGCTCGCACAATCGGAGACCGAGATATTGCGCGCCGCAGCGCGACTCTATCATGATCTCACGCAGATCCTGCGGCTTTGCGTCAGCGACCGCTTCAAGCCGGAGACGGCGGGCACCGACCTTCAGCGCCTGATGGCGCGCGCCGGCGATGCGCCGGATTTCTCATCGCTGGAAGCGCGGGTGAAGGAGACGCAGAGCGAAGTGAGAAGGGTCTTTCGGGGGATCGTAGAAGCTGGCATTTCGTAGGGCGGCAGCATCGCGTATGCAGGTTCTCGCCGTGCGCCAGCAAATCGACGCGTCCGTCTGTTGCAACCTCTCAAGATCGGTTTTTCGCTTCGACATCGAGGCTCAATGGATGATCGACGGAGGACGCGCCGATGGAGATCTTGTAGACTCCCGGGTTGACGATCCAGGCATTGGACTGCTCGCTGAAGTTCGAGAACGCGCGCTGGTCGAGGACGAAGGTGACGACCTTGCTTTCTCCGGGCGCGAGGTCGACCTTGTCGAAGGCACGGAGCAAGCTCGTCGGCTCCGCCGAGGCCTCGGGATAGGTGACGTAGAGTTCGGGAACGGCAGCGCCTCTGACTCTGCTCGTATTCGTCACTTTGACGCTGACCGAAACTCCGGGGTTGCCCTTGAAGGTCGCATCCTTCCCGGGAACGCCGATCCTGAAATCTGGACGGTCTGCGACGATGCCGCTGAAAGCAAACGTCGAATAGGATAGACCATAGCCAAAGGCAAACAACGGCCGCGGGGCGTTCGCGCCGTTGAAGTAGCGATATCCGCTTGCAAGTCCTTCGCGATAGACCGTTACGCGATCGATGCCGGGAAATTGCGTCCTGTCCGCGGTCGGCAGGTCCTCGTCCCTGACCGGAAAGGTGACCGGCAGCCGGCCGCTCGGATTGACGTCACCGAACAGGACCGAGGCCAGGGCTGCAGCGCCTTTGGTGCCGCCATACCAGGCTTCCACCACGGCCGACGCGCGGTCCAGCCAGGGCATGGTGACGGCGCTTCCCGTCGCCAGCACCACGATCGTGCGCGGATTGGCGCGAAGCACGGCTTCGATCAGACGATCCTGGTCATTTGGAAGGCTCAGAGATGGGCGATCAAGCTCCTCCGATTCCAGATCCCTGGCAAATACAATCGCGACATCCGCTGCTGAGGCGGCACGGGCGGCATCGGCGATGTCGGAATCGATCGATTCTGCGGGAGGATGCCAACCGACTTTGAGGTTGCCGGCGCCTGCGATACGAACTTCGATATCATGCAGTCCTGCGGTCAGGTCGAGGCTTCCCTCGGCGACGGCCGCTCCCTTGTCCTTGGACAGGACGCGCACCCCGTCGATCGAAAGCGTGACCGCCGCGTCGGTCACCGCATCGAATTGATAGCGGCCGGCCACATCGGCCAGTAGTTTCGCGCGCCATAGGGCTGAGACCGTTCCTTTCGGCGCTGCCTGTGATGTAGTGACCGTCGATGAAAACTGGCTACCCTGGCTCACGCACAGGCAACTGTCGATGCGGGACTCGATCGTCGTTCCGTCGCTATCGTAGTAAGTGGCCTGCCCCCTTCGTATCGTCCAAAGTGCGCAACGCAGCCGAGGGCAGTTGAGGAAGGCCTCTTGCGGCCGCAATGCCGTAGATCGGATCGACACCGGCTTTGAAGACGATCTTCGCATCTGATATCCGCGCCTTGATGGCATCGAGGAAGTTCATCTTCCCCGCGGGAGATGAATTGGTCGGCCCGCCGTGAATGTGCAGATCCGCGGCCGCCGCGCCGATAATTGCAATCGAGCGCAATGACGGATCGAGTGGCAGGATGCCGTTGTCATTCTTCAGCAAAACGATCGACTGCGCGGCAATGTCCTGCGCTTCCCGTCCGCTTTCGGCAAGGTCAGCCCCGACACGCTGCGGCGGATCGTCGAAAATTCCATATCGGATCATTGATGTGATGATCCGCACGACGGCCGCATCGACGTCTCGTTCCGGGAAATCCCCCTTGGTTACGGCAGCAATCAAATCCTTGCCGTAATACTTCTCTGACCGGAATTCCTGATCGACGCCGAGCGACAGTGATGGCAATGAATGTTCGGCGCCGGCATCGGTGCGGACGATCCCGTCAAACCCCAGTCGCTTGCGAAGCACGTCCTGAAGCAGGTCTGCGTCGTTGCAGGCGTGCACGCCATTGATCCTGGTGTAGGCGCACATGACCATGGCGACGTTGGCGTCCTGGACAGCGTCCTGAAACGGAAAGAGGTAAAGTTCCTCGAGGACTTTGCGCGACAGCCGCGCGTCGGTCGTCTTGCGATCCTGCTCGACGGTATTGACGGCGAAGTGCTTGGCGTCCGCCATCACGCCATTCTCTTGAACGCCCAGCACGTATTGCGTGCCGATGGCGCTTGTCAGCCATGGATCCTCGCCGAACGTCTCATGGGCTCGGCCGTGCCGCGGATCTCTTTGAACGTCGATGTTGGGCCCGTGGATGACGCCATATCCCAGCGCCCTGGCCTCACGCCCGAGGATACGACCATAGGATCGCGCGGCACCGCGCGAGAACGTGGCCGCCAGCGCGACCGAGGCGGGCAGTTGCGTGACATCGTTGCTGCCTTGCCAGATGCCCGCCGGAGAATCGCCCTGGACCATGTCCGGAATTCCGAGACGGGGATTGCCCTTGACGTAGACCTGCCATTTCTGGCCCTCGATTTCCCGCGTCCCGTAGCCGTAGAGCAGCGCGGATTTCTCCTCCAGGGTCATCTGCTTGACGAGAAGTTGCGCGCGATCGCCCGCGGTACGGCTGCGGTCGAGCCATGGCTGATCATCGGCAAGTGCCGTATCGGCCGTCCAAAGCGACGCCATAGCTGTCAGGCGCATTGCAATGGGACGAAGCCGGGTGTTGTCAGGCATGAAAATGCTTCCTCTTGGTGGGTTACCAAAAGGATGGGGCATTCAACCGAAAAAAGGAAGCGCAGGGTAGGCGCGTGTTCAGTGCGCTTCTGGAAGGGAAGTCGTCTGCTTGAGCGCGGTCAGCGCTTCGAGCACGTTCGGCTCCAGGCCCGCGCCGCCGGCCTCCAGATGCGCGAAGATCGCCCGTTTCATCCGGGGATCCCAGAACTTCTTGATGTGGTCGGCGATCCCGGGCACGGCCTTGTCGTGGCCCTGGCTGCGAAAGAACGTACCGATCTGGTTGGCCATGTAGACGAGGCGGTCAGGCGACGACATCGATAATCTCCTGAGCATGATGAGCCGTGATGCGGCCCTCATGCGTGAACACTTCAAACCCGTCGCTGCGGGCAATCGCGATCAGCGTAATACCGGCAGAAGCGGCGGTGCGGACCGCAAGCGCGGTGGGTGCGGAGACCGCGACCAGCACGGGTGCGCCGATGGCGGCCGTCTTCTGCACCATCTCGACCGAGACGCGGCTCGTCAGCAGCACCATTCCTGCACTTGGGTTCGTCCGGCTGCGGGCCAGCGCGCCCGCGAGCTTGTCGAGCGCGTTATGGCGGCCGACGTCCTCGCGCAGGGCGACGATGCCGTGCGAGGGCGACCAGAAGGCCGCGGCATGGACCGCGCGGGTCTGCATGTTGATCGATTGCAGGGGGCCGATCGCCTGCATCGCCGCCATGATCTGCTGCGGCGTGAAGCTCTGCCCCTGCGGCACGATGGAAGCAGGCCGCACGGCTTCGGCGATGGAGTCGATGCCGCAGAGGCCGCAGCCGGTCGGACCTGCGATATGGCGGCGCCGCTCGCTGATGCGCGCGGCGTCCTCGGGCGCCAGCCACATCCGCAGCTCGATACCCTCGTCGAGGCGGACCACATCGAGCGACTTGATGTCGTCGACCGATGTGATGATGCCTTCATCGAGGCTGAAGCCGACCGCAAAATCCTCCAGATTCTGCGGCGTCCCCATCATGACGGCGTAGGCGCCGCCATTGTAGGTCAGCGCCAGCGGCGTCTCCTCGGGGATCAGCCGCGTTCCCTCCGATGCGACACCGTCGCGCCAGATTTCGCGGTCGATGGCCTGAACCGGCACGTGCATGCGGTTACTCCGCGGCCTCGGCGGGCACGATGCGGCGGGATTGCCGCGCCTGCGCGTCGTAGCTCTTCTGCCAGTCGGACGGGCCGTTCGACGGCGAGATCTGCACCGCCGTGACCTTGTATTCGGGGCAGTTGGTCGCCCAGTCCGAATAGTCGGTCGTGATCACGTTGGCCTGCGTGTCCGGATGATGGAAGGTGGTGTAGACGACGCCAGGCGATACGCGGTCGGTGATCTCGGCGCGGAGGGTGGTTTCGCCGGCGCGGCTCGTCAGCCGCACCCAGTCGCCATCGCGCACGCCGCGCTGCTCGGCGTCGTGGGGATGAATCTCGAGCCGGTCTTCGGCATGCCAGATCACGTTCTCGGTGCGCCGTGTCTGCGCGCCGACATTGTACTGGCTGAGGATGCGGCCCGTGGTCAGCAGCAGCGGGAAGCGGGGGCCGGTGCGCTCGTCGGTCGCGACATATTCGGTGACGACGAACTTGCCCTTGCCGCGGACGAAGCCGTCGATGTGCATCACCGGCGTGCCCTCGGGCGCCTTCTCGTTGCAGGGCCACTGTACCGATCCGAGCTCGTCCAGCTTGGCATAGGAGACGCCCGCGAAGGTCGGGGTCAGCGCCGCGATCTCGTCCATGATCTCGGACGGATGGCTGTAGTTCATCTCGAAGCCCATCGCCTTGGCGAGGGCAATGGTGACTTCCCAGTCGGCCATGCCGTTCTTCGGCGACATCACCTTCCGGACGCGCTGGATGCGGCGCTCGGCATTGGTGAAGGTGCCGTCCTTCTCGAGGAAGCTCGAGCCGGGCAGGAACACATGGGCGTAGTTCGCGGTCTCGTTCAGGAACAGGTCGTGGACGATGACGCACTCCATCGCCGACAGCGCCGCCACCACATGCGTGGTGTTGGGGTCGGACTGCAGGATGTCCTCGCCCTGCACATAGAGCCCCATGAACGTGCCTTCGATGGCGGCATCGAACATGTTGGGAATGCGCAGGCCCGGCTCCGGGTTGAGCTTGACCTCCCACATCGCTTCGAACTGCTCGCGCACGGCATCGCCCGCGATGTGCCGATAGCCGGGCAGCTCGTGCGGGAACGAGCCCATGTCACAGGAGCCCTGCACGTTGTTCTGGCCGCGCAGCGGGTTCACGCCGACGCCGGGACGGCCGATATTGCCGGTGGCCATCGCGAGGTTGGCGATCGCGATCACCGTGGTCGAGCCCTGGCTGTGCTCGGTGACGCCGAGGCCGTAATAGATCGCGCCGTTGCCGCCGGTGGCGTAGAGGCGGGCGGCTTCGCGCAGCGCCTTCGGATCGACCCCGGTGAGGATCGCGGTCGCTTCCGGGCTGTTGTTCGGTTGGGCGACGAACGCCGCCCATTCCTCGAACTCGCTCCAGTCGCAGCGCTCGCGCACGAAGGCTTCGTTGACGAGACCTTCGGTGACGATGACATGCGCCAGCGCGGTCATCACGGCAACGTTGGTGCCGGGCAGCAGGGGCAGATGCAGCGCCTTCACATGCGGCGAGTCCACCATTTCGGTCCGGCGCGGATCGATCACGATCAGCTTGGCACCCTGGCGCAGCCGCTTCTTCAGCCGCGAGGCGAACACGGGGTGGGCCGAGGCCGGATTGGCGCCGATGATGACGACGACGTCGGTGTCCTCGACCGAGTCGAAATCCTGCGTACCGGCGGAGGTGCCAAAGGTGGTGGCGAGACCGTATCCCGTCGGCGAGTGGCAGACGCGGGCGCAGGTGTCGACATTGTTGTTGCCGAAGCCGGCGCGGATCAGCTTCTGCACCAGATATGTCTCTTCATTGGTGCAGCGGGACGAGGTGATGCCGCCGATGGCATCGCGCCCGTATTTCTTCTGGATGCCGCGCATCTTCGCCGCGGCAAACGAGAACGCCTCGTCCCAGGACACTTCGCGCCAGGGATCCTCGATCCGCTCGCGGATCATCGGGTTGAGGATACGCTCCTTGTGGTTGGTGTAGCCCCAGGCGAAGCGGCCCTTGACGCAGGAATGGCCGCGATTGGCCTTGCCGTCCTTGTACGGCACCATGCGCACCACTTCCTCGCCGCGCATCTCCGCCTTGAAGGCGCAGCCGACGCCGCAATAGGCGCAGGTGGTGACGACGGAGTGTTCGGGCTGGCCGATCTCGATCACGGATTTTTCCGTCAGCGTCGCGGTCGGGCAGGCCTGCACGCAGGCGCCGCAGGAGACGCATTCGGAGCCCAGGAAACTCTCGCTCATGCCGGGCGAGACGCGGCTGTCGAAGCCACGGCCGGAGATGGTCAGCGCGAACGTGCCCTGCACCTCCTCGCAGGCGCGGACGCAGCGCGAGCAGACGATGCACTTGGAGGGGTCGTAGGTGAAGTAGGGGTTGGACTCGTCCTTCGGCATCCAGGCGGCATTGATTTCACCGTTGGTTTTCGCGAAGACGTGGTTCTCGCCCTCATAGCCGTAGCGCACCTCGCGCAGGCCGACGGCGCCGGCCATGTCCTGCAATTCGCAATCGCCATTGGCGCCACAGGTGAGGCAATCGAGCGGATGGTCGGAGATGTAGAGCTCCATCACACCCTTGCGCAGCTTCTTCAGCCGCTCGCTCTGGGTGTGCACGACGAGGCCATTCATGACCGGCGTGGTGCAGGAGGCCGGTGTGCCGGCGCGGCCCTCGATCTCGACGACGCAGAGCCGGCAGGAGCCGAAGGCGTCGACCATGTCGGTCGCGCAGAGTTTCGGGATCTGGTGGCCGGCGTCCATCGCCGCTCGCATGATCGAGGTGCCCTCGGGCACCGTGACCTCGTTGCCGTCGATAGTCAGGGTGACCATCGTGGTCGATTTGGAAGCCGGCGTGCCGAAGTCGATTTCTTCGATCAGAGACATTGTCGTTCTCCTATTCCGCGGCTTGAAGCGTGGTCGGGGCGGGTACGAAATCCTCCCGGAAGTGCTTCAATGCGCTGAGCACGGGGTAGGGCGTGAAGCCGCCGAGCGCGCAGAGCGAGCCGAATTTCATGGTGTTGCAGAGATCTTCGACCAGCGCGAGGTTTTCAGCTACCCGCTCGCCGCGCATGATCTTCTCGATGGTTTCGACGCCGCGGGTCGAGCCGATCCGGCAGGGCGTGCACTTGCCGCAGGATTCGATCGCGCAGAACTCCATGGCGAAACGCGCCTGCTTGCGCATGTCGACGCTGTCGTCGAACACCACGATGCCGCCATGGCCGATCAGGCCGTCTCGGGCGGCGAAGGCCTCATAGTCGAAAGGCGTGTCGAACAGCGCGCGGGGGAAATAGGCGCCCAGCGGACCGCCAACCTGCACCGCCCGAACAGGACGGCCCGTGAACGTGCCGCCGCCGATGTCGTCGACGAGCTCGCCGAGCGTCACGCCGAACGCCGTCTCGAACAGCCCGCCCTGGCGGATATTGCCGGCAAGCTGGATCGGCATGGTGCCTCGCGAGCGTCCCATGCCGAAATCGGCATAGGCCTTGGCACCTTCGGCGAGAATGAAGGGGATGGCCGCAAACGACAGCACGTTGTTGATGACGGTGGGCTTGCCGAACAGGCCATGATGCGCCGGCAGCGGCGGCTTGGCGCGCACGATGCCGCGGCGGCCTTCGAGGCTCTCCAGCAGCGAAGTCTCCTCGCCGCAGACGTAAGCGCCGGCGCCGACGCGGACTTCCATGTCGAAGCAGGCGGTCGAGCCGCCGATCTTGTCGCCGAG
The DNA here is from genome assembly GCF_900115265.1 of Bradyrhizobium sp. Ghvi. GTDB lineage: Bacteria > Pseudomonadota > Alphaproteobacteria > Rhizobiales > Xanthobacteraceae > Bradyrhizobium. The sequence continues at coordinate 706,964 of NZ_FOVU01000005.1, forward strand.
ATAGCCGCCGCGCCTCGCCGCCACTATGGCCGCATTCATCGCCTCGACCGCGTGCGGATATTCGCTGCGGATGTAGATGTAGCCTTTGGTCGCGCCGACCGTGATGCCGGCAATGGTCATGCCCTCGATCACGAGGAAGGGATCGCCTTCCATGATCATGCGATCGGCGAAGGTGCCGCTGTCGCCCTCGTCGGCATTGCAGACGATGAATTTGCGGTCGGCCTTGGCCTGCGCCACGGTCTTCCACTTGATTCCGGTCGGGAAGCCGGCGCCGCCGCGACCGCGCAGTCCCGACGCCGTCACTTCGTTCAGGATCGCGTCCGAGTCGAGCGACAGCGCACGCGCGAGGCCCTTGTAGCCGCCATGGGCGCGATAGTCGTCGAGCGAGCGCGGATCGATCACACCGCAGCGGGCGAAGGTGAGGCGGGTCTGACGCTTCAGCCAGGAAATTTCATCGGCGACGCCGAGCCGCAGCGCGTGTGGTCCGTTGCTCGTCATGGACTCGAATATTGAGGCGACGTCCTCCACGCTGACCGGGCCATACGCAACCCGACCCGTGGGGGTCGCGACCTCGACCATCGGCTCAAGCCAGCAGAGCCCGCGCGAGCCGGTCCTGACGATCTCGACGGGCAAGCCGTTGATCGCCGCGACCTGCTCGAAGGCGAGCGCGATTTCATCGGCGCCAACGGCAACCGCTGCGGCATCGCGAGGAATGAAGATCCGCATGTTCATCGCTGCGCCTCCGCAACCAGCGCGTCGATACGCTTCTCGTCGAGCCGGCCAACGAGGCGGCCATCGAGCATCGCGGACGGCGCGGTCGCGCACAGCCCGAGACAGTAGATCGGCTCCAGCGTGACGCGATCATCTGCCGTGGTGTTACCGAGCGAAAGGCCAAGCTTCGCCTCGGCGCGCGCCGCCAGCGCATCGCCGCCCGCGGCCTGGCAAGCCTCGGCGCGGCACAGCTTCAGCACATGGCGGCCGGCCGGCTTGTGGCGGAAGTCATGGTAGAACGTGAAGACGCCATGGACCTCGGCGCGCGACAGGTTCAATGCCTGCGCCACCAGGGGAATCGCGGCCGCCGGCACGTAGCCGAACGCCTCCTGCAGCGCGTGGAGGATGACGAGCGTCGCGCCCTCCTGGCTGGCATGTTCGGCGATGATCTCGGCGCCGCGCGTCTCGTCCCAAGGCTCGTAAGCAGGCTCAAAAACCGCTGTCATTCTTCATTCTCAACCAGAGCGTTTCCTTGGCGCAAACTAGTTGGAATCATTCGAAGATCAATAAAGCTGTCCCGTGCTGCGATTGCGAATTCCGATCGATTTACAACCGCAATCGGTCGATACGATCCGGTAATGAAACTTGTATCAGTTGCCGGTTTTTGCGTGTTGATGCAGGCCCGTCGTGATAGCTTGTATGCCAGGACGGACACGTAGGGGACGGACGGTTGATCGACAAGCTTGAACTGCTGCTGGCGCTGGCCAAGGAGCGGCATTTTGGACGGGCCGCAGAGGCATGTGGTGTCACCCAACCGACCATGTCGACGGGACTGAAGCAGCTCGAGGAGATCCTCGGCGTGATGCTGGTCCAGCGCGGGTCGCGATTCCAAGGCTTCACGCCGGAGGGCGAGCGGGCGTTGGACTGGGCGCGGCGCATCGTGGGCGATGCCCGCGCGATGCGCGATGAGATCAACGGACTGAAGCATCAGCTCTCCGGCGAAATCCGCATTGCGGCGATTCCGACGGCGCTCGGCATGGTGGCGTCACTGACGACGCCATACCGCGCGCGGCATCCCGAGGTGCGCTTCAGCATCCGTTCGACGACCTCCTCGGAGGTGCTCGGGCTGCTCGAAAATCTCGAGGTCGATGCAGGGCTGACCTATATCGAGAACGAGCCGATCGGGAAGGTGCGCACCATTCCGCTCTACAACGAGAGCTATCGTCTGCTCACGGCGCCCGACGGGATGTTCGGGGACCGCGAAACGGTGACTTGGAAGGAGGTCGGGCAGGTACCGCTATGTCTGCTCACGCCCGACATGCAGAACCGCCGCATCATCGATCGCGCGCTACGTTCGGTCGGCGCCGAGGCGACGCCGACGCTCACGTCGAACTCGCTGCTGGTGCTCTTCACCCACGTCAAGACCGGGCGCTGGGCCAGCGTGATGCCCGCCAAGCTCGCGGAGACGCTCGGCCTGTCGTCCGACAAGGTCCGTTCGATCCCGATCGTCGATCCCGAAGTCAACTACAGCATTGGCCTCGTGATCCCGCAGCGCGATCCGATGACGCCGCTGATCGCGGCCCTCGTCAACGTCGCGCGCGAAGTGGCGCCGACGCTGCAATCTTGATCTTCACGCCGCAGCCGAGATCCTCGATGCTGCCTTGATGGCATCGCGCGGCAGCGTCACGCGGACGACGGTGCCGACTTCGAGCCTGGAGCGCAGCCGCATCGAGCCGCCATGGAGCTGCGCCAGCGAGCGGGCGATCGCGAGGCCCAGGCCGGAGCCGTGATAGGTCTTGGTGAGCTGGCTCTCGACCTGCTCGAACGGTCGCCCGAGCCGCGCCAGCGAGTGCGGCGCGATGCCGATGCCGGTGTCGGCGATCATCAGCACGATCCTGTCTTCGAGCTGCCGGCTGCGCACCACGATGCGGCCGCCGTCGGGCGTGAACTTCACGGCATTGGACAGCAGGTTGACGACGATCTGCTTGGTGGCGCGGCGGTCGGCGACGACGGAGATCGATTTCTCGATATCGGCATCGAGCGTCAGATTTTTGTCCTGCGCCCGGCCGGAGACGACGCGTAAGGATTCGGCCAGCGTCCGCGACAGGTCGAGCTCCTCCATGTCGAGCTTCATGCGGCCCGCCTCGATCTTGGACATGTCGAGGATGTCGTTGATGACCTCGAGCAGATAATGGCCGCTGGTCAGGATGTCGTGGCAGTATTCCTGGTACTTCTCGCTGCCGAGCTCGCCGAACATGCCCGAGCCCATGATCTCGGAGAAGCCGATAATGGCATTGAGCGGCGTGCGCAGCTCGTGGCTCATATTGGCGAGGAATTTCGACTTGGTCTGGTTGGCTTCCTCGGCCCGCGTCTTCTCGCGCTGGTACTTCTCGGCGAGATCGGCGAGCTCGATGGTCTGGCGTTCCAGCGCGGCCTGCGAGCGCTTGAGATCGATGACGGTGGCGCGCAGGCGCAGATCGTTGTCGACGAGCTTCTGCTCGTGCTCCTTGATGCGGGTGATGTCGGTGCCGACCGAGACGTAGCCGCCGTCCTTGGTGCGGCGCTCGCTGATATGCAGCCAGCTGCCGTCGTCGAGCTGGGCCTCGAAGGTGCGGGCGCCCGGGCCTTGAGCCGCGGTCTCGTTGTGGCGGGTGCGCACCTCCGGCATGCGGCCGACTTCCAGCACGGTCTCGTAGGAGGTGCCGGGGATCACGGCCGTGTCGGGCAGCTTGTGCAGGCGCTGGAAGTGCGAGTTGCAGAGCACGAGGCGGTCGCTGGCGTCCCACAGCACGAAGGCTTCCGGAATGGTCTCGATCGCGTCGCGCAGGCGAAGGTCGGCTTCCACGGTGCGTTCGGCGAGGCTCTTCTGCTCGGTGATGTCGACCGCGATCCCGATCAGGTGCATGCCGGAATCGCTGGCGCCCCGGGTCCGCTCGCAGCGCACGCGCAACCAGATCCAGTGGCCGTCGACATGCTGCATGCGGAAGGTCTGGTCGATGTGGTCGATCTTCTCGGAGATGAGCTGGTCGGCGATCGCGAACAGGTCGATGTCGTCGGACTTCACCAGCGCGTTGACCTCGCCGAAGGTGAGGAGCTCGTTGCGGCCGTCGAGGCCCAGCATCGAGAACATCGATTGCGACCAGAAGATCCGGCCGCGCGACAGGTCCCAATCCCACAGGCCGCAGCGGCCGCGGTTGAGCGCGGTGTCGATCCGGCCGCGCACGGCATCGTTGATGAGATCGCCTTCGCGGGCCCGGGTCGACTGCCAGTGGAAGGCGAAACCGAGGATCAGGACGACGAAGCCCGTCGTCGCCGACAGCGTCACCGAGAGCGCGGCGTCCGAACCCCAGATCGGCTCGTTGCGCTCCTGGATCACGGTCACGAGGCCGGGCAGCGACTTGATCGGCCGCGAGGTCGCCAGCGCGGCGTTACCATCAGGCAGCGTCATGTTGGAGACGTCATTGTCGCGCGGCGGCGCGGCGAGCAGCTGCGCGGTGGTGATCGCGTCGAGCAGGCGGTCGTTGCCTGAGGGATCGCTGTCGATCGGAATGCGAGCGAGGATGCGGCGGTCGAGGCCGGCCGAGGTGACGACGACGTGGCGGCCCGAGACCCTGGCCTTGGTCGGAATCATGTCGGGCAGCAGCGTCGGCAGGTTCTCGATGTTCTTCAGCCGCTCCTGCCGAATCGAGGTGAGGCGGTCGATACGCTCGGCGAGCAGTTCGGCGAGCATCGAGATGTCGTTCTGGATCACCAGGCGCTTCTGGCGGGTCTGGTCGACGACCTGGACGAATGCGCCGAGGCAGATCGTGATGAGGAAGGCGATGATGAGCGTCGGTACGGCGCGACGAAGCGCCGGCTCCGCGATCAGGAGCCGATGATAGGCAGGTTTCGCGATCGATTGCGCCAATCCCTTGATCGAATCGGATTGGACGCATGCGTTCGCGGCGTCTGCACGCGCCATGCCTTCGGCCCCCTGAAAACCTGCTTGCTACTCATTTCGAAAGCAGCCCCACATCGCTTTCGAATCACAGCGATTTGAATCCAGTTTGCGCAGGCTGTCGAGAGTCAACGAAACGTTAACGTGAAATAATTCTTATCCAAGGAAGAGTTTGCGCGCTGCGACCCCGCAAACTCCCGTGCGCGACGAGTCCGAAACGAGAACGCGGCACCTTGCGCGCATTTCGCGTTACGCGCGCGGCGGCTCGGCGTGGCTGATGACGCGCTTCACGCTCGGGAACGCGCGGCGCAGCGCCCGCTCGATCGCGTCGACATGCTCGTGCACCTTGATCACGCTCATCGACGGCGCAGCGCGGCAGTGGAAGTTGACGATCTCGCCGGCATCGGTGTTGCGAACACGCACGTTATGGATGTCGTGGATCTCGCCGCCGGCGGCGTATTCGGCGAGCGCTGCGGCAATGGTCTGCACCCTCTCGGGCGCCGCATCGACGCCGAACGGCAATTCCGGTTCCAGCGGCTCGATATGGACGTCGACCTCGACGTCAGCGCCGAACTCCTCCTGGATGTTGCGTTCCAGCGTGTTGGCGATGTCATGGGCAGCCTCGAGCTGCATCGTGGCATCGACCTCGAGGTCGATGCTGACGATCAGTTTGGCGCCGAGATCATGAACCGTGACATGATGGATGGCGAGGCCTGAATTGCGCGCGATCACCATGATGCGGTCGCGCACGGTCTCGTTGTCGCGGGCGACGGGGACGGCCGTGAAGGAGAGGTCGGCATCGCCGAACGCCTTGCGGACGGCCGCCTCGGCGTTGCGCTTGATGCTCTCGACGCGGTCGATCGGATAAGTCCTGGGCACCTTGACGATGCTGTCGATGAATGTGGTAGCCCCGACCATGCGCACGCGCAGGCGCTCGACGTCGATCACACCGGGCGCGCTGCAGATCGCAGCGGTGGCCTTTTCCTGCGCCCCTTCCGGCGCGCGGTCGACCAGCGTCTGCACCGTCGATCCCGCCATGCGCAGGCCGAGAGCGGCGATCATCACGGCGACTGCGGCGGCCGCTGCGGCGTCGCCCCACCAGAAGCCGAGGGCGGCGAGGATCAGGCCGATGATGACGGCGAACGAGCCCATGACGTCGGAGGCAAAATGCAACGCGTCGGCCGCGAGCGCCTGGCTGTGCGTCTCGCGGGCAGCTCGGTGCAGGGCGCGGGCGCGCCACAGGTTGACGAGGATGTCGAGCACCAGCACCACGAACGGCACGGCCGAGATGGTCGGCGGCGGGGTTCCCTCGCGCAGCCGGCCGTAGGATTCGACCAGAATGCCGCCGGCCAGCACGTAGAGCAGGGCGGTGACACCGAGCGCGGAGATGCTCTCCAGCTTCCCATGGCCGTAATGGTGCTCGTCGTCCGCCGGCTTGTCCGAGACCCGCACCACGGCCCAGGTGATGACGGTCGCGACCAGGTCGATCGAGGAGTGCAGGGCTTCGGAGATCAGCGCCAGCGAGCCGATTGCAATGCCGACCACGAATTTGGCCGCCGCCATGCCGCCGCTGGCAAGGATCGATATTGCCGCGACCGATGTCTTGTCGTGTTGTCCGCTCATGGCGGGGGATTTAGCAGGGCGGCGGTGAACATCAAGCGACCATCCACAGGCGTAGTCGCGAGTGAGTTGCAGGAGCGACGCAGACACGTCGTTCCGGGGCGATGCGAAGCATCGAACCCGGAATCTCGAGAGTCCGGGTTCGCCCTTTTTCGGGCGCCCCGGAATGACGCTGGCCGCTAGAGCGTCACAACGATCTTGCCCAGATGCTTGTTCGCCTCCATGTGCTCGAAGGCCTGGTCGATTTCGGAGAACGCGTAGACCTTGTCGATCGGCAATTGCAGCTTGCGCGATTCCACCGCGCTCCAGATGTCGTTCCTGACCTCGTCGAAGATTGCGCGGACCTCCTCGATGGTGCGGGTGCGGAAGGTGACGCCGATATAGCTGATGCGGCGGGCGGCATGCAGGTCGAAGTTGAAATCGGCATGGGTGCCGCCGAGCCGGCCGACATTGACGATGCGGCCGAGGACCTTCGTTGCGGCGAGGTTCTGGTTGGCGACTTTGCCGGAGACCTGGTCGATGATGAGGTCGACCCCTTCACCGCCGGTGGCTTTAAGCACCTCCGCGACCCATTTGGGGTCGGAGGAGTCGACCGCGAGGTCGGCACCGAATTCCTTCAGCCGGCCGCGCCTGTAAGCATCGGTCGAGGAGCCGATCACGAGCCTGGCGCCCTTGAGCTTGGCGATTTGCATCGCCATCAGGCCGACGCCGGAACTCGCACCCTGGATCAGTACGGCTTGCCCCGGCTGCACGCCGCCGACGGTGACCACGGCATTGTGCATGGTCGCGAGCGCAACGGGGAGGGTGGCGGCCTCCTCGAAGCTCATGTTCGAGGGCGCGCGGAACAGCCGGCCGTGGTCGGCGAGCGTGTACTCGGCGAAGGCTGCGCTGCCCGAGCCCATGATGCGGTCGCCAACCTTGACGCCGTTCGCGTCGGGTCCAAGCTCGGCAACTTCGCCGGCCCATTCCATCCCGAGCACGGTGCCGACGCCGCCGGCGGCGCCGTGAGCGTGGCCTTTGCGCATGCCGGTGTCGGCGCGGTTGAGGCCGCAGGCGCGGACGCGCACCAGCACCTGCGTGCCTTTGGGCTTTGGTTGAGTGACGTCGGAAATCCGAGCGCCTTCAGGACCGTAGACGTAAGCCTTCATGAAATGCTCTCGCTTCTTGCAGTGACTATTCCGCGGCTTGTGCAGTTGGTTGAACGATCATGCCTTCGAGCCGGCCGCGAATGATGGCTTCTGCCTCGCGTACGATGCGGGAGATGAGCTCACCGCAGCTCGGGATGTCGTGGATCAGGCCCTGCACCTGGCCGGCCGACCAGATGCCCTCGTCGGAATTGCCTGTGGCGTAGACCATCTTGCCGCGGGCGCCCGCAACGAGTTCGCGGATATCCTCGAACTTGGCGCCTTCCTTCTCCATCGCGACGACCTTGGTCGAGATCTCGTTCTTGGCGACCCGCGAGGTGTTGCGCATGGTGCGGAAGATCAGCTCGGTCTCGCGCTCGTCATTGGCGACGATCTTCTCCTTGATGAGCTGGTGGATCGGGCTCTCCTTGGTCGCCATGAAGCGGGTACCCATGTTGATGCCTTCGGCCCCGAGCGCCAGGGCGGCGACGAGGCCGCGCGCGTCGGCAAAACCGCCGGAGGCGATCATCGGGATCTTGACCTTGTTGGCGGCGGCCGGGATCAGGATCAGGCCGGGCGTGTCGTCCTCGCCGGGGTGGCCGGCGCATTCGAACCCGTCGATCGAGATGGCGTCGACGCCCATCCGTTCGGCCGACAGCGCGTGGCGGACGCTGGTGCATTTGTGCACGACCTTGACGCCGTGCTTCCTGAACTCGTCGACATGCTCTTGCGGCTTGTTGCCGGCGGTCTCGACCACGGTGATGCCCGCTTCGATGATGGCGGCGCGGTATTCGGCGTAGGGCGGCGGCTTGATCGCTGGCAGGATGGTGAGGTTGACGCCGAACGGTTTGTCGGTGAGGTCGCGGCAGCGCGCGATCTCCTTGGTGAGGTCTTCGGGCGTCGGTTGCGTCAGCGCCGTGATGAAACCGAGCGCGCCGGCGTTCGCGACCGCCGCGACCAGCTCGGCCCGCCCGACCCATTGCATGCCACCCTGGACGATCGGGTGCTCGACGCCGACGAGTTTGGTGAACCGTGTCTGCAGCATGATGTTTCCCCCGCCTGCGGGGCAGGCTCTGTTGTCGATTGATGGGGAGGAGGATGCCGCCAGGGTCCGGAAATGTCTATTGCGCCGCCGTGCGGTGAGTCATGCGGGCGGTGGCGGTGATTCCGCGAGGCGGATAATTTCGATCTTCGTTCCGTCATCCTGAGGTGCGAGCTGCGCGGTGCGCAGCGCCGGGCAGGGAGCCTCGAAGGATGCGCGGCCGAGACGCAGCGGGGCGTCGCCCTTCGAGGCTTGCTCAGCGGCGCGATGCGCCGCTGAGCGCGCGCCTCAGGGTGACGGTTATGGATGAGTACCTGCTGCTTCAACCAGCTTGAAACGACGGAGGATCACTCCGCCGACAACCGCACCATCTGGCGGCCGCCGTTCATCTCTTTCAGGCTGTTGACGAAGTTTTCCGGGCGCTGCCAGCGGTTCGGGACTTTCAGTCCCATGTACTCGGCGATGTCGCCGATGAAGCCGGTGCAGTTGGTGGTCTCGGCGTTCCAGACCGGCGAATTCGCCTGCAGCTTCTTGATGTAGGCGAACACGCGCTTGGCGTCGGCCTCGTTGAGATAGACGCGATAGCTCGCGGTCAGATAGTCCGGATCGAGATCGCCATAACTCGCACCGGTCTCGGATGGCACCCAGGTGAAGTAGCCGAGCACGTAAGTCCAGGTGTCGCCGGCGGGCGTGAGGCCGGCGACCTCGACGGCTTTTTCACTGGACTTGCCGTACCAGACGAAGGCATGGCCCCAGCTCGCCGCCGTGCGGGCGCGGAAATCGACGTAATAGGGACCTTTCTCCGTCCGCGCGACTCCGCGCCGCGTTGCTTGCGGCGCGGAGCGCGGTGCGGCTTCGGTCGAGACAGACGCACTGGCGTCGGCCATGCGCTTGTTCGATTCGTGAGCCGAGGCCGAGGACATCAAGCATGCGAGCATGGTCGCAAGCGCGAGCCCCGCAAGGATGCAGGATCCCGATCGATCAGGTCTGTTCGTCACGTTGAGCCCCTCAACTGTAGGCCGTTACGCAGATTGCTGCGTGTGGTACGCCAGCGCCTCAGTAGCGCGCAGCGACCGGGCCAGGTGCCTTGCCGATCGGGGCCTTGCCGACCGGGCTCTTGCCGATCGGCATCTTGCCGATGGGGGCCTGCTCGGCCGGATAGACCGGCACGGGCTGGCGGCGCGGCAGATCCGCGGCGTTCGCAGCCGTCACCAGAGCAAGCGTCGCACCGAGAACAAATACAATCTTCTTCACAGTCATACCCCTAGAAGGTTTGGTCCAAACACGGCTGGGCCGTGCCCCCAGACACGCTCCCACATGGGCGGCCGAATGCGACCAAGTTGCGGCACCCGCGGGACATGATGGCGGCAATTGGATGGGCGCGCGCAGATGTGATGACGTGTCCGAATGTTTCCGCGCTCACGCGCTCTTCAGCGGTCGGCGCTGAGTTGAAAGTGCATCTCGATCTTCGCTTGCGAGCAGACCGGAGAGGAAGCCGAGGATGAAGCGCATGGGCTGTTGGTCGCGCGCAGATCATTCGCGCTTCGAACTTACCCGATCCGGCGCATCTCCGCCGTCATTCCGGGGCGGCGCAAGCGCCGGGCCCGGAATCCATTTTTCCCCAATCTCTGCTGCCCTATGGATTCGGGGCTCGCGACTTCGTTGCGCCCCGGAATGACAGCGAGGACTACAGCCGAAACTCGTTCGTGAGTTCGCCGATGCCGTCGATCGCCACGGTCACGGTGTTCACCGGCTCCTTCATCACGCCGACGCCGACCGAGGTACCGACGGCGATGAGGTCGCCGGGCAGCAGGGTCATGTCGTGGGAGATCTTGCTGACGAGCTGTTGCGTGCTGAAGATCATGTCGGAGATCGGATAGTTCTGCCGCTCCGCGCCGTTGAGGATGGTGCGGACGGTGAGTTTTGCCGGATCGAGGCCGGTCGCGATGACAGGGCCGAACGGGCCGTAATCGTCGATGCCCTTGGCGCGGGCCCATTGCGGAAAGGTGGGATCGCTGGTCAGGATGTCGTTGGCGGTGATGTCATTGACGCACGTGTAGCCGAAGATGAAGCCGTCGGCCTCATCAGGCGAGACGCGCGCGCAGGTCTTGCCGATGACGATGCCGAGCTCGCCCTCATAGGTCGTCTTGCCGTCGTAGTAAGAGGGACGGCGGATCACGGCGCCCGGCGACGTGATGGTGGTGGTGGCCTTGAGCAGATAAAGCGGCTCCGGCGGCTCGGGCTGGTTCAGCTTGGCCGCGAGCGCGTGAAAATTGTTCCAGAGCGCGACGATCTTGCTGGGCGCGCAGGGCGCCAGCAGCTCGACCTCCGACAGCGCCAGCGTCTTGCCGCTGGCCGCATTGCGTCCGAACATCTCGCCTTCATGCACGCTGATGCCGGATGCGGTGAGCGTGCCGAAGCCGGTGGTGCCGGCATGGCGGAAGCGGAGCCACTGTTTCATCTCGCCCCCCATCACGCCACCAATGCGCGCGGACCGGCGCTGGAGACGCCGTCATAGAGGCCGGCGACGCGGGCGCGCTGGGTGACCATCGCCAACACCGAATCGAGCGCCGGCGTCGGAATCTTGGTCAGGCGGCCCATCTCCTGCACCACGGTGACGAGGGGGTCGATCTCCATCGGGCGGCCGCGCTCGAGATCCTGCAGCATCGAGGTCTTGTGCGCGCCGACCTTGCGGGCGCCCTCGATGCGGCGCTCGACGTCGACGCGGAATTTGACCCCAAAGCTTTCGGCGATCGCCTGCGTCTCCATCATGATCGCGCGCGACAGCGCCCGCGTGGACGGATCGGTGCAGATCACGTCGAGCGTGGCATGGGTGAGGGCACTGATCGGGTTGAAGCAGACATTGCCCCACAGCTTGAGCCAGATCTCGTCGCGGATGCGGTCGAGCACGGGCGCCTTCAGCCCCGCTGCGACGAACAGGTCGGCGAGGCGCTGCACGTCGGCCGTGATCTCGCCGGAGGGCTCGCCGAGCGGAAAATTGTTGCCGTAGACGTGACGGATCACGCCGGGCGCCTCGATCTCGGTGGCGGGATAGACGATGCAGCCGATGGCGCGTTCGGCCCCTAACTCGCGCCATTGCCGCCCGCCGGGATCGATGCTCTCCAGCGTCGCGTTCTCGTAGGCGCCGCCGTGCTTGTAGAAGTACCAATAGGGGATACCGTTGACCGCGGTAACGATGCGGGTGTGGGGCCCGAGCAGCGGCTGCATCTTCTCGATCACACCGGTGATCGAATGCGCCTTCAGCGTGACGATGACGTAGTCCTGCACGCCGAGCTCCGCCGCATCGTCGGTGCAGCGGGGATGGACGGTGTATGTCTCCTCGCCGGCGAGCAGCGTCAGGCCGCGCTCGCGCATCGTGGCGAGGTGGGCGCCGCGTGCGACCAGGCTGACGTCAGCGCCTGCGCGCGCCAGCTGCACGCCGAGATATCCGCCGATCGCGCCGGCGCCGTAGATGCAGATCTTCATGAAATCCTCGCGGGGGTAGCGGAATTTTGGGACGAATGATCCGGTCCGGCTCGGATCGAGTCCGAGCCGGGGCCGGTCGTCGCGGGGCAAGGGGAGTGGCTGCTTTAGACGATCAGGCCGCTTGCGGCGTCGAGTTGGCCGCCTCGTCGACGGCAGCTGCGATGTCGCGCATGCTGATGACCGAGACGAGGCTGTAGTCGTCGATCACCGGCAGGTGCCGGATGTGATTGCGGTTCATCAGATGCCTGACGTGCTCGATCGTATCGGAGGAGGTGCAGGAGACGAGCTGTTGCACCGAGACGAGCTGCGAGACCTTGATGTTGACCGCATTGGCGCCGTGCTCGGCGACCGCGCGCACCACGTCGCGCTCGGTGAACATGCCGACGGCCGTGTTGCCTTCGGAGCGGACCACGTCCTTCACTACCAGCGCGCTGATGTTGTTGGCCCGCATCAGCTTGGCGGCGATCCCAACCGTTTCGTTCATACGCACCGTGACAACGCGCGGTGTCTTCTTGCGCAGAATGTCTCCGACCAGCATTGCAACCTCCCTGGGTGAATGATGAGTCAAGTGTGGTATACATAATGCCAATCGTCAAGCACTGGATTTGGCTGATCCGAAAAATCTTGCGGCAGCAACGCTGACGTTTGTCATCGCGAAACACGGCCGCGAAATACAGAAGCGGGCAAAAGAAAAGGGGCGCATCGCTGCGCCCCTTTCGTTCGTCGTATCGGTATGCGGCGGCTCAAGCCGTCCCGGTCTTGGCGCGGGTCTCGGCAGGAGCGGGTGCGGTGCTGGCGCTCTCGGCCTCGTTGCCCAGGATGAAGGAGCGACGCATGGGCTTGATCACGAACAGCGCCATCAGCGCGGCCGTCGCGTTCAATGCCACGGACACCACGAACACGGCCTTCCAGCCATAGGCGGCCGAGATCACGCTGGCGAGCGGAACCAGCAGCGAGGCGGTGCCCTTCGCGGTGTAGAGCATGCCGTTGTTGGTGGTCGCGAACTTCGAGCCGAAGGTGTCGCCGCAAGTCGCGGGGAACAGCGAGTAGATCTCGCCGAACACGCCGAAGTAAACCGCGGTTGCCAGCACGAACACGAGCGGGACATGGCCATAGGTCGACAGCGTCAACAGCATGAGCGCCGCCGTGCCGAATGCGATGAACATTGTGTTCTCACGGCCGATCGTGTCGGACACGAAGCCGAAGAACGGACGTCCGAAGCCGTCGAAGATGCGGTCGAGCGAGATCGCAAACGTCAGCGCCGCCATCTGGAAGCCGGCGAGAGAGACCGGCGTGTCGGCGATCTTGAAGTCGTGCGCGATCGGAGCGATTTGCGCCGCGGTCATCAGACCGCCGGAGGCGACCATGACGAATACCAGGTACATCACCCAGAAGATCGGAGCGCGCAGCACTTGCGGCGGCGTGAAGTCGATATGGGTCTGCGGCAGATTGAGCCGCTTCTTCTTCGGCGGGATGGAGATCCGCGGCGGCTGGATGAAGAAGGCGAGGAGGAGCACGATCAGGCCCTGACCGATGCCGAACGTAAAGAATGCGCTCTGATAGCCTGATGTCGCGATCATCTTCGCAATCGGCACCACGGTGAGGGCTGCGCCCGCGCCGAAGCCCGCGGCCGTTGCCCCGGCCGCGAGGCCGCGGCGATCCGGAAACCATTTCAGCGCATTGCCGACACAGGTGCCGTACACTGCGCCCGCGCCCATGCCGCCCAGGACGGCCGCCGTGTAGAGCAGGGGAAGCGAGTCAGCGTAGGAATTGAGCACCCAGGACAGCGTGATCATCACGGCACCGAACATGATGACGATGCGCGGGCCGTATTTGTCGACGAACCACGCCTCGACCGGCACCAGCCAGGTCTCGGTGACCACGAAGATGGTGAAAGCAAGCTGGATCGCGGCGCGACCCCAATGGTGGGCGTGATCGATCGGATCGACGAACAGCGTCCAACCGTATTGCAGGTTGGCGATCATCGCCATGCAGACGATGCCCATCACGAGCTGGAGCCAACGGAAACCTGTGCGAAGAGGCGCGGCCGTGACGGCGCCATCCGTGCTGGAAATCATCAACAATCTCCCAAGCGCTTGTCTGGTCGCGGCAGGCTCGGCCGATATGACGGAGTGTCGCAAATATTGTGGCTTATCGTCGCAAGCGTAGCCGGCAACTTGGTATACCATATTCCAGAATGCAAGCCTTATCTTCTGACGCGACGCAGCAAAATGATCGGTTCCTTCGCGGTTTCCGATGAGGCGTTTTCGGCAAAACGAAAACGCCCGGCGCAAGGCCGGGCGTCGTGAGCGAGATCGTCGTGAGGCGTGTCAGATGGTCGATTGCGCGACCACCGTCTTGCGCCAGGGCTTGAGCACCACGATCGCCAGCAGCGAGGCCAGGATGTTGGCGCCGGCCGCCATGATGAACACGTTGTCCCAATGGCCTGAGGTCTGCTGCACATAGTTGGCGAGCGGCACCAGCAGTGCGGCGGTGCCCTTGGCGGTGTAGAGCAGGCCGGCATTGGTGGTCGCGAACTTCGCGCCAAACGTGTCGGTGCAGGTCGAGGGGAACAGCGAGTAGATCTCGCCCCAGGCGAAGAACACGAAGCCTGACAGGATCACGAACCAGATCGGATCGTGGCCCCAGAGATAGAGCATCCAGATGCCGACGCCCTCCATGCCGAAGGCGATGAACATCGTGTTCTCGCGGCCGATCATGTCGGAGATCCAGCCGAAAAAGGGACGCGTCAGGCCGTTGAGCACGCGATCGATGGTCGCAGCGAACGTCACCGCGGTCATGGTCATGCCGACAAGCGTGACCGGCACGGCGTCGACCTTCCAGTCCACCGCGATCGGCTTCAGATTCGCCGTCACCATCAAGCCGCCGGCGCCGACGATCACGAACATGAAATACATCAACCAGAAGATCGGCTGACGCAGAACTTCCGTCGGCTGATAGTTGCGCCGGCTCTGCAACAGCGCGGCATTCGCCACTACGTTCGGCACCTGGCCCGCCTTCGGAGCCAGCAGGAAGAAGGCGAGAACGCAGATGATGATGCCTTGCCCGAGGCCGAAATAAAGAAAGGTGGTCTGGAAGCCGCTATCCTTGATCATCGCCTGGATCGGCGCCACGGTCAGCGCCGAGCCTGCACCGAAGCCTGCAGCCGTGATGCCGGCCGCAAGGCCGCGCTTGTCGGGAAACCATTTCAGCGCGTTGCCGACGCAGGTGCCGTAGACGCCGCCGGCACCGATGCCGGCGATGATCATGCCGAGATAATAGCCGTTGAGCGTGGTGGCCTGCGCGTTGATCGCCCAGCCGATCGCGCAGAGCACGCCGCCGACGAGCACGACGAGGCGCGGACCGTATTTATCGACAAACCATCCTTCGACCGGCACCAGCCAGGTCTCGAACAAAACGAAGAGAGTAAAAGCCCATTGGATCGAGGCGCGATCCCAACCGAATGTCTTCTGGATGTCGGGGACGAAGAATGTCCAGCCATATTGGTAATTGGCGATCATCACCATGGCCGCTACGCCGATCGCCAATTGCGCCCAGCGATAGGTATCGCTGACGCGTGCGGCCGTAGGAGCCGTAGATGTTTGCACCATGTCCGTCATGCTTCCTCCAATAGCGCTTGTGTTTTTTTGAGTGAGCGTTGGCGGCATTCTTGTATTCATTATGCCAAGCATCAAGCGCGCGCCGGCCCATTGTGCGCTTATGACGCAACCTCGTTTGAGAGGTTGCGCGAATGTGCCTGATCCCAAATAGAAATGGCCCCGCAGAGCAGGGCCATTCTTCAAAAGTAGGAGTTCGCTGGTTTTACAACCGGCGCGACAATTCGACGCGCCAGCTCCCGGCGCTGAGCCTTAAAGGCCGAAGCGGGGCAGATCGCCGTTGTGATTGGAGATCTCGGCGCTCGCCATCAGGAAGCGGTCGAGGGCGGCCATGAAGCGGGCGAACAGCGAGGCAGAGGGAGCGAGGGCGACGGAAGCGGTCTTGGACATTGGAATTCCCTTTCCTTGGGACAGACAGTACTGCTGTCCCATTTCGAAGGTTGTTCTATGTATACCAGATGCCAATGTCCATGCATCCCATTGCATAGCAGCATATAAATTGCCGCATTGCAGCATAGCACTTCCCTAAAACAGCCGGTTTGGGGCTCAAAACCTGTCGTTTCCGGCTCAACTGGATGAGAGTGGCAGCCGGGCCACTTCGGATCGCTCTTGACCCGAGCTCTTGGCACCGCACTGCAAAACGGTTAGTGGTTCGCCCCCTTTCCAACAATCCGTCAGAGTGGTTCATGTCGAGCGCCTCGCCCGCCGTCTCGATCGGCATCGATTTTGGGACCAGCAACACCGTCGTCGCACTCGCGGCCGACGATCGCCGGGTCGAGGCCGTCCGCTTCGACCATGGCGGCCACCGCCACAGCACCTACGTCTCGGCCCTCTGCTTCTGGGAGGATCGGCCGGGCGCCGGGGCCCAGGCCGAGGGCGGTCCGTGGGCGATCGAGCAGTTCCTCGAAGGCCGCCACGTCTATCGCTTCCTCCAGTCGTTCAAGACCTTCGCGGCGAGCTCCAGTTTCAACACCACCCAGGTGTTCCGGCAACGCTTCAAGTTCGAGGACATTCTGGCGGCGTTCTTGCGCACGCTGGCGCGCCACGGCGGCGACCGGTTCGGCTTCGAGGCGGCCAACATCACCGTCGGCCGTCCCGTGCGCTTTGCCGGCGGCAATCCCGATGATGATCTCGCCATGCAGCGCTACCGCGCCGCGTTCGAACGTCTCGGCGCCGGCCATGCCCGCTACGTCTACGAGCCCGTGGGCGCGGCGTTCTCGTTCGCCCGAAGGCTGGAACGCGATGCCACCGTGCTGGTGGCTGACTTCGGCGGCGGCACCAGCGACTTCTCGGTGATGCGGTTCTCGCGCGCCGGCGGACATTTGCGCGCCGAGCCGCTGGGGCATGCCGGTATCGGCATTGCAGGTGACACGTTCGATTATCGCATCGTCGACCACGTCGTCTCGCCGCGGCTCGGCAAGGGCTCGAGCTTCCGCTCGTTCGACAAGGTGCTGCCGATCCCCAACAGCCACTACACCAATCTCGCGCGCTGGCATCAGCTCGCGCTGATGAAGAGCAACGGCGATCTGCGCGAGCTTAGGGAGCTCGCGCGCACCGCGCTGAAGCCCGATCTGCTCGAGGATTTCATCACCATCGTCGATCTCGACCTCGGCTTTTCGCTGTATCGCGCGGTGTCCGACGCCAAGGTCGCGCTGTCGGCCCGAGACGAGGTCGACTTCCGCTTCAAGGGCGGCGGCGTCGATATCGGCGCCACCATCACGCGGAAGAATTTCGACGGCTGGATTGCCGACGACATCGCGCGCCTCGGCGCCACAGTCGATAAGGTGCTGAATGAGTCCGGCATCACCGCGCGCGACGTCGAGAAGGTGTTTCTGACCGGCGGCACCTCGTTCGTGCCGGCAGTGCGAAAACTGTTCGCCGACCGGTTCGGCAATGAGCGGCTGATGTCAGGGGACCAGTTCGAGTCGATCGCCTACGGCCTCGCGCTGATCGGCCACAGTGCCGAACCGGACCGCTGGACCGCGGACGGCGGGCTGAAGAAGGCGGGCGGGTAGGGTCGTCATTGAACGAAGCACGCTCGACCGGGCTTGGGACACCTCTCCCTTCGGAAGAGGTGTCCCCTCGACCGCAAAGCCATCCCGCCGCTACTGATTGATCTCCGGCTCGACGAGCTTCGCCAGATTGCGCAGCGATTCCTGCCAGCCGAGATAGCAGGCCTCCACGGGAATGGCATCCGGAAGCCCGGTCTGCGTGATATCCACCTCGGTGCCGACCAGGACCTTCTTCAGGGTCACGGTCACCTCGATCAAGCCCGGCAGGTTCGGATCGTCGAACTTGTCGGTGTAGCGCAGGCGCTGGCCCGGAACGAGCTCGAGATATTCGCCGCCGAACGAATGGCCGTTGCCTGTCGTGAAATTCCGGAATGACATCTTGAACGTGCCGCCGACCTTGGCCTCCAGATGGTGCACGGTGCAGGTGAAACCGTTGGGCGGAAGCCATTTCGCCAGCGCGTCCGCCTCGATGAAGGCGCGATAGACTTTCTCGGGACTGGTCGTGAGAACGCGGTGCAGGCGTACGGTGCCGGGCATGATTGTTCTACCTCTTGCATTGTCGGGCGCGAATTGGGCGTTTGGGGCCCAATTACGTCACGAGGACGAACGGGCGGGAGCCGATCCGACACGGTATTTCATTTTTTTGCGGAATCTGGGTTCGGAGCGCCAGCTGCCCCCGTCCCCGCAGGCCTTGCGATCCAGCGCAAAGACTCCGGCTGAATCGGTAATCGCGCCATCGGCGAAATTGCCATCACACATTTGCGCCAGTACCTCGAAGTGGCGGGCGCCGCTCTTTCCGATTGTGTTATCTTAGTCCTGTTTTGCCCGACGCGTCAACGGAAATTCGAAAAATACGAAATTGGCTTTAAGGCCAAGGGATTGGCTACTGTGCATGGGGTTGTTTTTCAGTTTTTGGTTTGAGCCCGTGGCCGCACAGCCTTGCTCATGCAAAAAGGCCGCCTCGATGGGCGGCCCTTTGTCTTGGTCGAAGCGCTTCCGCTTACTCGGCGGCCTGCTTCTGCGGCGGGTCGAGCGCGCCTGATTTATGGATATCGGCGACCTGGTGATCGCTGAAGCCGAGCACCGAGCGCAGGATCTCATCGGTGTGCTCGCCGAGCAGCGGCGAGCGGGTAACGTCGGCCGGGCTATCCGACAGCTTGATCGGGTTGCCGACCGAGACGTACTTGCCGCGGGTGGGGTGGTCGACCTCGACCACGGTGCCGGTCGCGCGCAGCGACTGGTCTTCGGCGATCTCCTTCATCGACAGGATCGGGCCGCAGGGGATGTCGTCCTTGTTGAGGATTTCCATCGCCTCGAACTTGGTCTTGGTCATCGTCCACTGTTCGATGCGCGCGAAGATCTCGTTCAGGCGCGGCAGGCGGGCCGCCGGCTTGGCGTAGTTCGGATCGGTCTTCCAGGTGGGCTCGCCGATCACGTCGCAGATCTTCTCCCAGACCGGGGCCTGGGTGATGAAGTAGATGTAGGCGTTGGGATCGGTCTCCCAGCCCTTGCACTTCAGGATGCGGCCGGGCTGGCCGCCACCCGAGTCGTTGCCGGCACGCGGCACGGCATCGCCGAACGGCACGCCTTCGCCGAACTGGCTGTATTCCTTGAGCGGGCCATGGGCGAGGCGCTGCTGGTCGCGCAGCTTGACGCGGCAGAGGTTGAGCACGCCGTCCTGCATCGCGGCGGTGACGCGCTGGCCCTTGCCGGAATGCGTGCGCTGGTAGAGCGCGGTAACGATGCCGAGGGCGAGATGCAGGCCGGTGCCGGAATCGCCGATCTGCGCACCGGTGACGAGCGGCAGGCCGTCGCGGAAGCCGGTGGTGGAGGCGGCGCCGCCGGTGCACTGCGCGACGTTCTCATAGACCTTGCAGTCCTCGTACGGTCCGGGGCCGAAGCCCTTGATCGACGCGACGATCATCTTCGGGTTGATGGCCTGGATCTTCTCCCAGGGGAAGCCCATGCGGTCGAGCACGCCGGGGCCGAAATTCTCGACCAGCACGTCGCACTTTTTGATCAGCTCGGTCAGGACTTCCTTGCCCTTCGGGTTCTTGGTGTCGAGCGTGATCGAACGCTTGTTGTGGTTGAGCATGGTGAAATACAGGCTGTCCACGTTCGGGATGTCCTGCAGCTGGCCGCGGGTGATGTCACCCACGCCCGGGCGTTCCACCTTGATCACGTCGGCGCCGAACCAGGCCAGCAGCTGCGTGCAGGTCGGTCCTGACTGGACGTGGGTGAAGTCGAGAATGCGAACGCCCTCGAGCGCTTTGGTCATGGTCTTGCTCCGTACTCTGTCTGCCCCTGCGAACCACAGGGAGTAAAGGCTTGAGGGGTGGACTTACTTCTTCTTCTGCAGAACGCTCTGCGGATTGAGGTTGCCGATGCGGCCGCTCTCCGAGCCCGCAGCCGGATCGATCACCGCGTTGATGAGCGTCGGCTTGCCCGACTTCATCGCCTCAACGACGGCGCGCTTCAGCTCGTCCGGCGAGGTGGCATTCACGCCGACGCCGCCGAACGCTTCCATCATCTTGTCGTAGCGCGCGCCCTTCACGAACACTGTTGTCGCGGGATCGGAATTGGCGCCGTTGACGTCGGTGCCGCGATAGATGCCGTCATTGTTGAAGATGACGACGCAGATCGGCAGATTGTAGCGGCAGATGGTCTCGACCTCCATGCCGGAGAAGCCGAACGCCGAGTCGCCCTCGACTGCGAGCACGGGATGGCCGGTCTCGAGCGCGGCTGCGATCGCCTGGCCCATGCCGATGCCCATCACGCCCCAGGTGCCGACGTCGAGACGCTTGCGCGGGCGGTACATGTCGATGACGCCGCGGGCGAGGTCGAGCGTGTTGGCGCCCTCGTTGACGAGGATCGCCTCCGGGTGCTCCTTGATGACGTTCTTCAACACGCCGAGCGCGCCGTGATAGTCCATCGGCGATTTGTTGTTCATGAGCTTCGGCGCCATCTTGGCGATGTTCTCTTCGCGCTTGGTCGAGATCGCCTTGGTCCATTCCGCGGGCGGAGCGGTCCAGCCCGTTCCCATCGCCTGGTTGAAGGCCGAGACCACGGAGCCGATGTCGCCGACGACGGGCGCGACGATCTCGACGTTGGAGTCCATCTCCTTCGGCTCGATGTCGACCTGGATGAACTTCTTCGGCTGATCGCCCCAGCTCTTGCCCTTGCCGTGCGAGAGCAGCCAGTTCAGCCGCGCGCCGATCAGCATGACGACGTCGGAGTCTTTCAGTACGGTCGAGCGGGCTGCACCGGCGCATTGCGGATGCGTGTCGGGGAGAAGGCCCTTGGCCATGCTCATCGGCAGGAACGGCACGCCGCTCTTCTCGACGAAGCTCTTGATCTCCTCATCGGCCTGCGCGTAGGCCGCGCCCTTGCCGAGGATGATGAGCGGGCGCTTCGCGCCCTTGAGCACGTCGAGGGCGCGCTTGACCGAAGCAGGCGAGGGGATCTGTGCGGGAGCAGCATCGATCACCTTGACCAGTGACTTCTGGCCCGCCTCGGCGTTCATCACCTGGCCGAACAGTTTGGCCGGCAGGTCGAGATAGACGCCGCCCGGACGGCCAGAGACCGCGGCGCGGATCGCGCGGGCGAAACCGATGCCGATGTCCTGGGCGTGCAGCACGCGATAGGCCGCCTTGCACAGCGGCTTTGCGATCGCGAGTTGGTCCATTTCCTCGTAGTCGCCCTGCTGCAGGTCGACGATCTCGCGCTCGGAGGAGCCCGAGACCAGGATCATCGGGTAGCAGTTGGTGGTCGCGTGCGCGAGCGCAGTGAGACCATTGAGGAAGCCGGGCGCGGAGACCGTGAGGCAGACGCCGGGCTTCTTGGTGAGATAGCCGGCGATGCCCGCGGCGTAGCCGGCGTTCTGCTCGTGGCGGAAGGAGATCACGCGAATGCCGGCGGCCTGCGCCATGCGGCCCAAATCCGTGATCGGGATGCCCGGCACATTATAGATGGTGTTGATGCCGTTCAGCTTGAGCGCGTCGATGACGAGATGGAAGCCATCTGTCAGTTCCTGCTCGGTGCCCGGTGCCTCGGACTTGGTCGCGGTATTCAGCATGGGCTTGTCTCCCTGGTCTCAAGATGCGGGGCGAGTTTTTCGCCCTTCTGGTGAATGTCGTTACGTGAACAGTTCCTGGCCGTGCGCCTCGACGTAAGCGGCAAGGCCAAGGGTGTGATCGCGGGCGCGCTTCTCGGCGAGCTCGGTGTCGCGCGCTTCCAGCGCCTCGATCATGGCGAGATGCTCGGGCAGGGAGGTCGCGGTGCGGTCCTTGCGGCCGATCGTCAGCTGGCGATAGCCGCGCACGTGCAGCAAGAGATCATTGGTGAGATCAACCAAGACAGGGGATTCCGACAGCGAGATCAGCGCCTGATGGAAGGCGATGTTGGCTTTCGAATATTCCTCGACGTGATCCTCGGGCAGGCGGTCCTTGCCAAAATCCTTGAAGAAATCGCGCAGCGCCGAGATGTCCTTCTTGCGCGCGGTCGTGGTGATGAGGCGGGCCGCCATGCTCTCCAGCGCCGCCCAGGCGCGGATCATGTCGACGATCTCGCTCTTGGTCCGGCGCACCACCATGATGCCACGGCGCGGCACGGTCTTCACGAAACCGTCCTGCTCGAGCATCGCGATGGCTTCGCGGATCGGCGTGCGGCTGACACCCAGGCGTTCGGATAGTGCGCGCTCGTCCAGCATCACCGGCTCGGGCGTCGAATAGATGTCCATCTTGAGGATGGCTTCCTTCAAGGCGTCATACGCCTTGTTCTTGAAGCTGCTCTCCGGGGCAATACGAACGATTGCGATGTCTGCCTCGGCCATGTTCGGCAACGCCTTGGTTGGTTTCCGCAGTGACACGACGATTCTCCTCCAGTGGGAGTCGTCTTTTACAGGAATATTGACTGGAAAGTTTTTGGCATACCACATGCCAGAATGTCAAGCTGGCTAATTTTTGCGGCGTTCCGGGTGGTGCTCTGGCTTGACAAGTTGGCTTCTGGCATACCAAATGCCATCGCTAGCCATTTTTGATCCAAGCTGGCGGAGTAATCAAGGCCTTTCGCCGCTCCGTTCCGCCTGATGGAACAGAGCGCGGCGATGGCAAGTGTCACGGCAGCCGCATCACGCGCGCTTTGCCAAGCAAGAACTGAAGGTCAAGGGAGAAGCTCATGTCCAATTCCAAAGACGTCGTCCGCAAGGTCCTTGACCAGGTCAAGGCCGACAACCGCACCAGCCTGACCGCGCCGGAAGGCAAGGTGGTCTGCGACGCCTACGGCATTCCAGTGCCGAAAGAGGGCGTGGCGAAGTCGGCGGGCGAGGCCGGCAAGATGGCCTCCGCGATGGGCTTCCCAGTCGTGATGAAGATCGTCTCGCCGGACATTCTCCACAAGACCGAGGCCGGCGGCGTCATCGTCGGCGTCAAGACGGCCGAGGATGCCGAGAAGGCCTACGAGACCATTCTCGGCAACGCCAAGAAGTACAAGGCCGATGCCAAGATCGAGGGCATCCAGGTGCAGCAAATGCTGGCCGGCGGCACCGAAGTCATCGTCGGCTCGATCACCGACGGCTCGTTCGGCAAGCTGGTCGCCTTCGGTCTCGGCGGCGTGCTGGTCGAAGTGCTCAAGGACATCACCTTCCGCCTCGCGCCGGCGACCAAGGAAGACGCGCTCTCGATGCTCGACGGGATTCAGGCGCATGAGATTCTGAAGGGTGTACGTGGCGGCGAGCCGGTGAACCGCACGGCGCTCGCCGATGTCATCGTCAAGGTCTCGCAGCTCGTCACCGATTTCCCAGAAATTGTCGAGCTCGACCTCAATCCGGTTTTCGCGACGCCGAAGGACGCGACCGCTGCTGACGTGCGCATCGTCGTCGACTTCGCCTACAAGCCCAAGCCGAAGCCGCGTCCGACCGAAGAGATCGTCGCAGCCATGAACCGCATCATGCAGCCGAAGGCGGTTGCTGTGATCGGCGCCTCCGCCGAGGACGGCAAAATCGGCAACTCCGTGATGAAGAACCTCATCAACGGCGGCTACAAGGGCGAGATCATCCCGATCCACCCCAAGGCCGCAGAAATCCTCGGCTACAAGGCCTACAAGAGCGTCAAGGACGTGCCCGGTGTGATCGATGTCGCGGTGTTCGCGATTCCCGCGAAGTTCGTTGCGGGCGCGCTGACTGAATGCGGCGAGAAGAAAATCCCGGGCGCGGTGCTGATTCCGTCAGGCTTTGCGGAAGCTGGCGCGCCGGAGCTCCAGGCCGAGATCGTGGAGGTCGGCAAGAAATACGACATTCGCCTGATGGGGCCGAACATTTACGGCTTCTACTACACGCCGGCCAACCTCTGTGCGACCTTCTGCACCGCCTATGACGTCAAGGGCCACGCGGCGCTGTCGTCACAGTCGGGCGGCATCGGCATGGCCATCATCGGCTTCTCGCGCTCGGCCAAGATGGGCGTCTCGGCGATCGTCGGCCTCGGCAACAAGTCGGATATCGACGAGGACGATCTGCTCGCCTTCTTCGAGCAGGATCCGAACACCAACCTGATCGCGCAGCACTGCGAAGACCTCAAGGACGGCCGCGCCTTTGCGGAAGCCGCCAAGCGCGTCTCCAAGAAGAAGCCGGTCGTCGTGCTCAAGGCCGGCCGCACCTCGGCCGGCGCCAAGGCCGCTTCGTCGCATACCGGCGCGCTCGCCGGCAACGACCGCATCTATGAGGACGTGTTCAAGCAGTCCGGTGTGATCCGTGCCCGCAGCTTGCGCCAGTTGCTGGAGTTCGCCCGTGGCGTGCCGGTGCTGCCGACGCCGAAGGGGGAGAACGTGCTGATCATCACCGGCGCGGGCGGCTCGGGCGTGCTGTTGTCGGACTCCTGCGTCGACAACGGCCTTTCGCTGATGTCGATGCCGCCGGATCTCGATGCGGCCTTCCGCAAGTTCATCCCGCCGTTCGGCGCTGCCGGAAATCCTGTGGATATCACCGGCGGCGAGCCGCCCATCACCTACGTGAACACGGTGAAGCTCGGCCTCTCCGACGATCGCATCCATTCGCTGATCCTCGGCTACTGGCACACCATCGTCACGCCGCCGATGGTGTTCGCCCGCAACATGGTCGAGGTGAAGAAGGAAATGGAGGCCAAGGGCTTCGTGAAGCCGATGGTCGCCTCGCTCGCCGGCGACGTCGAGGTCGAGGAGGCCGCCGAATATCTCTACCAGCACGGCATCCCGGCCTATGCGTATTCGACCGAGCTGCCGGTCGAGGTGCTCGGCGCCAAGTACAAGTGGGCCCGTGGGGCAGGGCTGCTCTGAGACAAAGACTTTCACCTCTCCCCGTCCGCGGGGAGAGGTGATAACTGTCAGGTCGCGATGGGCAAGAACGTGATCCGGCGCAAACCGCTCGAAACACGATCGGCATCGGAGGCCGATCGTGACGGCGGCGTGCAGTCCGTCGACCGCGCGTTGTCGATCCTCGAGACTCTGGCCGAGGACGACGAAGGCTATCGCCTCAGCGATCTGGCCGTGCGCACCGGCCTCTCAGCCTCCACCGTGCATCGCCTGCTGGCGACGCTGGAAAGCCGCCGCTTCGTGCAGTTCGACCGCGTCGAATCCAAATGGCATGTCGGTGTGCGCAGCTTTACCGTAGGCGCGAGCTTTGCGCGCCGGCGCAATTTCACGGCGCAGGCCATTCCCTATTTGCGTAAGCTGCGCGATCTCACCCGTGAGACCGCCAATCTCGCTGTGGTCGACGACGAGTTCATCATCGTGCTCACCCGCATGGAGAGCCGCGAGATCATGCGCTCGCTGACCAAGGTCGGTGGCCGCGTCGCGATGGTGACGTCGGGCGTCGGCAAGGCCGTGCTTGCGACCTATTCCGACGAGGATGTCGGCGCCATCATCCGCCATCACGGCATGCCGCGGCTGACGGAAAAATCCATCGTGCGCCCCAGCGACCTCTTTAAGGAACTCGCGACCATCCGTAAGCAGGGATATGCGATCGACGACGAGGAGGCCGAGATCGGCCTGCGCTGCGTTGCCGCCGTGGTCTACAACGGGCTCGGCGAACCGCTGGCCGCGATTTCCGTCTCCGGCCTGACCAGCCGCGTCACCGACACGCGCTTGCCGGAGATCGGCCGCACTGTGCGCGAGGTCGCCGCGGAACTCACGGCCGCGCTGGGCGGTGTCGTCCCGTCACCCCAAGCCTGAGTTTGATGCATCCGCGGCTGCCCAAAGCGTAAGCACGAGTGCCGTTTTATTTGAGTTGCCCCGCTGGCTCACGGCGGCAACCATTGCCTGATCACTCCCGTTTTGCGAGAGCCCCCTATGCGAATACTCACCCGCTTCGCCGTCGCGCCGCTGCATGAGATGACGCGGCGCCTTGCCGACGTCGCCTCAGCGCGTGTCGCGCCCGATCTCGTCATCTCAGGCGCACGCGTGCTCTCGACATACTCCGAGCGCATCCATCCGGGACGGGAGGTCTGGATCACGGGCGGCCGCATCGCGGCGATCAAGCCGGTGGGTTCGGCGAAAAAGGCGTGGAGCGAAGTTCCGCTATACGACTCCGCCGGAGGGATCATCGCGCCGGGGCTGGTCGATCCGCACATCCACATCGAATCCTCGATGGTGACGGCGTGCGCCTATGCCGAGGCCGCGCTGCTCAACGGCACCACCACTATCTTCTGCGACAGCCACGAGATCGGCAACGTCATGGATGTCGCCGGTGTCGAGGCGATGCTGGAGGACGCCCGCGAGGCGCCGCTCTCGATCTTTTTGACGGTACCGAGCACGGTGCCTGCGACATCGGCCGAACTGGAGACGGCGGGCGGCGACCTCACGCCCGACAAGATCGCCGGCCTGTTCGACCGCTGGCCTGAAGCTGTCGCACTCGGCGAGAAGATGGATTTCGTACCTGTCACTATGGGCGACGAGCGCAGCCACGCGATCCTCGCCGCGGCATTGAAGCGCGGGCGGCCGGTGTCAGGCCACGTCTACGGCCGCGAATTCGTCGCGGCCTACGCGGCATCAGGTGTCACCGACACCCATGAGGCGATCGACCGCGACATCGCCGACGATCTGCTCGACG
This sequence comes from Bradyrhizobium sp. Ghvi, assembly GCF_900115265.1. Classification (GTDB taxonomy): domain Bacteria; phylum Pseudomonadota; class Alphaproteobacteria; order Rhizobiales; family Xanthobacteraceae; genus Bradyrhizobium. Next base: position 733,589 of record NZ_FOVU01000005.1, read on the forward strand.
CCGGTGTGTGGGTTTTCTTGCGCGGCGGCCCGCCGACCACGCCCTGGCATTCGCTGCCGCAGGCGATTCGAACGATCACCGAGCTCGGCGCTTCACATAAGCGCACGGCGGTCTGCACCGACGATCGCGATGCTGATGATTTGCTTCTTTTCGGCCTTGACTGGGTGGTCCGCGAAGCCGTGAAGGCGGGAATGTCGCCGGAGCAGGCCTGGTCGATGGGGTCACTGCATGGCGCCACGCGGTTCAATATGGAAGGCGATATCGGCGGGCTCGGCGGTGGCCGCCGCGCCGATCTCGTGCTGATGGACGACAATCTCAAGCCGCAATCGACCTGGTATGGCGGTGAGTTGGTGGTGGAGAACCGGAAGATCACTCCTCGGTTGGATCAAGCGCTATCGCAGCGCTACCAATATCCAAAGGCGGCTTATGCCACAGTGAAACTGCCTGAGAAGCTGAAGCTGACGCCGGAGCTGCCGGGGAAGGCCTGCACTGTCAACGTCATCAAGACCGCGCTGCCGGGCATCACGCTGATCCACGAGAAGGTCGCGATCGAACCGTCCAAGGACTGGCCCTCGTTGTTTCAGCGTTATGGCCTATGCTTTGTCACGGTGGTCGAACGCCACGGCAAGTCGGCCGGCAATGTCGCCTACGGCTTGCTCAAGGATTTCGGCCTCAAGCGCGGCGCGGTGGCCTCCAGTGTCGGCCACGACAGCCACAACATCATCGTCGCCGGCACCAACGAGGACGACATGCAGGTCGCAATCGCAGCGATCAAGGCGCAGCAGGGCGGCGTCTGCGTCGTTGCCGAGGGCGAGGTGAGGGCACTGGTCCCGCTGCCGATTGCTGGCCTGCTCTCGGACAAGCGGGTTACCGAGGTCGCCGATGAGGTCAAGGTGCTGAAGAGGGAATGGGCCGAGGCCGGCTGCACCATCCCCTACATGGGCTTCAATCTGATTCCGCTATCGGTCATTCCGGAAATTCGCATCACGGACAAGGGCCTTGTGCTGGTGCCGCAGATGGAGCTGGTGCCGCTCTTCGAGTGAACGGCTTTCACGTATTTCTTGATCTAACAGCTTGAGACGACCACAGTTTTTTTCACGGCTGCCGCATCGTGGAAAATAAAATCCATCTCATTGAGATCGCATCGCGCGCACCCGATGATCTCGCTCGCTGATTTAACCGAGCGAGGTCCGATATGGCGAAGATGCGAGCTGTCGATGCAGCCGTGCGTATCCTGGAGAAGGAAGGCATCTCGACGGCCTTCGGCGTTCCCGGCGCTGCGATCAATCCGCTTTACTCTGCATTGAAGAAGCGCGGCTCGATTCGCCACATCCTGGCGCGCCATGTCGAAGGCGCCTCGCATATGGCCGAGGGCTATACGCGGGCCAGGGCCGGCAATATCGGCGTCTGCATCGGCACGTCAGGGCCGGCCGGCACCGACATGATCACCGGGCTCTATTCGGCGATCGCCGATTCCATCCCGATCCTCTGCATCACCGGGCAGGCGCCGCGCGCACGGCTTTATAAGGAGGACTTCCAGGCTGTTGACATCGAGTCGATCGCCAAGCCTGTAACCAAGTGGGCGGTCACCGTGCGCGAGCCGGCGCTGGTGCCGCGCGTCTTCAGCCAGGCCTTTCACGTGATGCGCTCCGGCCGGCCCGGACCGGTGCTGATCGACATGCCGCTGGACGTGCAGCTCGCCGAGATCGAGTTCGACGACGAGACCTATGAGCCGCTGCCGGTCTACAAGCCGGCTGCGACGCGTAAGCAGGTCGAGAAGGCGCTGGAGATGCTTAATGCCGCCGAGCGGCCGCTTATCGTGGCAGGGGGCGGCATCATCAATGCCGATGCCTCGGACCTGCTAGTCGAGTTCGCTGAGATCGCCAACGTGCCCGTCGTCCCGACTCTGATGGGATGGGGGGCGATCCCTGACGATCACGTGCTGATGGCCGGCATGGTCGGCCTGCAGACCAGCCATCGCTATGGCAACGCCACGCTGCTGGAATCCGATTTCGTGCTCGGTATCGGTAACCGCTGGGCCAACCGCCACACCGGCTCGGTCGAGACCTACACCAAGGGCCGCACCTTCGTGCATGTCGACATCGAGCCGACCCAGATCGGCCGCGTGTTCAATCCCGACCTCGGGATCGTCTCGGACGCCAAGGCAGCGCTGGAGCTGTTCGTCTCCGTCGCCAGGGAGTGGCGCCGATCAGGTAGCCTTCGCGAGCGCCAGGCGTGGCCCGCTTCCTGCCGCGATCGCAAGAAGACCATGCTGCGCAAGAGCCATTTCGAGAACGTGCCGATCAAGCCGCAGCGCGTCTATGAGGAGATGAACAAGGCGTTCGGCCGCGACACCACCTATGTCACCGTTATCGGCTTGTCGCAGATCGCCGGCGCGCAATTCCTCGGCGTCTACAAGCCGCGCAACTGGATCAACGCCGGGCAGGCGGGGCCGCTCGGCTGGACGCTGCCGGCGGCGCTCGGCGTGCGTGCGGCCTGCCCGGATCGCGACATCGTCGCGCTGTCGGGCGATTACGACTTTCAGTTCCTGATCGAGGAGCTCGCGGTCGGGGCGCAGTTCAATCTGCCTTACATCCACGTCGTCGTGAACAATTCCTATCTCGGGCTGATCCGCCAGGCCCAGCGCGGCTTCGACATGGACTATCACGTCCAGCTCTCCTTCGAGAACATCAACGCACCGGAGATCGGTGTTTATGGCGTCGACCATGTCGCGGTGGCCGAAGGCCTCGGCTGCAAGGCGATCCGCGTTACCGACCCGAAGGACGCGCAGGCTGCCTTCGCGACCGCCCGCGAACTGATGAAGAAGCACCGCGTGCCCGTGGTGGTCGAGTTCATCCTGGAGCGCGTCACCAACATCGCGATGGGCACGGAGATCGACAACATCGTCGAGTTCGAAGAGGTGCTGGACCTGCCGCTCGACGAGGTCGGGACCACAAGGTCCGGCGTATTGCAGCCGGCAGAGTAGGGGACCGCATCATGCCGAAATTTGCCGCCAACCTCACCATGCTCTTCAACGAGATGCCGTTTCTCGATCGCTTCGCCGCGGCGAAGGCGGCAGGCTTTGCCGGGGTCGAGTATCTCTTCCCCTACGATTTCGACAAGGCGCAGCTCCGCGAACAACTCGAGGCCCACGGACTTACCCAAGTGCTGCACAATCTGCCGGCCGGCAACTGGGCCGGCGGCGAGCGCGGCATCGCGATCATGCCCGATCGCACAGCCGAATTCCGCGACGGCGTGTTCCGCGCCATCGACTACGCAAAGGCTCTCGATTGCGAACAGCTCAATTGCCTCGTCGGAATTGCGCCTGTGGAGGCCGATCCGCGCGAATTACAGGAGACGCTGGTCGGCAATCTGCGTTTCGCGGCCTCGACGCTTGCGCGGGAGAACATCAAGCTGCTGGTCGAGCCGATCAACACGCTCGACATTCCCGGCTTCTTCCTCAACGGCACCGAGCAGGCGATCCAGCTGATCTCAGAGGTGCGGTCGGGCAATCTGTTCGTGCAGTACGACATCTATCACATGCAGATCATGGAGGGCGATCTCGCCCGCACCATGCAGGAGTATCTTCCGCAGATTGCGCACATCCAGCTCGCCGACAATCCCGGCCGGCATGAGCCGGGCACGGGCGAGATCAACTATCCCTTCCTGTTCCGCCATCTCGACGCGATCGGATATCGCGGCTGGATCGGCTGCGAGTACAAGCCGCGTACCACGACGCTGGAGGGCCTGTCCTGGCACGCGGCGCAGACCTTTGAGACGTGAGGATATCTGACATGATCGACATCGGCTTCATCGGACTTGGCACCATGGGACGGCCGATGGCCGGCCATCTCCTGGCAGCAGGCCATCGCGTGCTCCTGCACGACGTCGCGCCGGTCGCGCCGGAACTCATTGCGGCCGGGGGCGTCGCCTGCAAATCGGCCAAGGAGGTCGCTGAAGAGGCGGATGCCGTCATCGTCATGGTGCCTGACACCCCGCATGTCGAGGCCGTGTTGTTCGCCAAGGACGGTGTCGCCAGTGGCATCTCCAAGGGCAAGATCGTGGTCGACATGAGCTCGATCTCACCGCTCGCGACCAAGGAGTTTGCAAAGAAGATCGAGGCGCTCGGCGCGGATTATCTCGATGCCCCGGTGTCGGGCGGCGAGGTCGGCGCCAAGGCGGCGAGCCTCACCATCATGGTCGGCGGTCCCGAGCGGGCCTTCGGCACCATGAAGCCGGTCTTCGACAAGATGGGCAAGAACGTCACGCATGTGGGTGCCAATGGCGACGGCCAGACCACGAAGGTCGCCAACCAGATCATCGTCGCGCTGACGATCGAGGCGGTGAGCGAGGCGTTGCTGTTCGCATCCAAGGCGGGTGCGAACCCCGCGCTGGTGCGCAAGGCGCTGATGGGCGGTTTTGCCTCGTCGCGGATTCTCGAGGTGCATGGCGAGCGCATGGTGAAGCGCAATTTCGATCCCGGCTTTCGCATCGAGCTGCACCAGAAGGATCTTAACCTTGCGCTCGAGGGGGCGCGTGCGCTCGGTCTGTCGCTGCCAAGTACCGCGGTGGCGCAGCAATTGTTCTCCTCCTGCACCGCGCATGGCGGCAAGGGCTGGGATCATTCGGCAATGGTGCGGGCGCTGGAACTGATGGCTGGGCACGAGATCGCTGGAGCCTGAACTGTTACGCGGTAACAGTCGCCCGTTTGACGCGTGTTTCATCGCCCTGGAACCGGAACAATGCTCCGGTCCCGCGGTTGATGACGCACAACAATCACTGGAGACATCAGGTCATGAAAACCCGTCTTGCGATTACGTTGGCTGCTGCGTCGCTGCTGGCGTCGAGCGCAGCCTTTGCCCAGTCGACGACCGCCGAGGGCGCCGCGAACGGTGCGCGCGCGGGCGGTGATATCGGCGGCCCGGTTGGCGCGATGGTCGGCGGCACCGTGGGTGCGGCGGTTGGCGCCGGACTTGAAATTCCGAATGCGATCTTGGGCGGAATCCCGCGTGATGATTCCGTCGTGGTTCACGAGCGCGTCGTCGTCGGCGAGCCGCTGCCGCCGACCGTGGTCTTGCGGCCCGTGCCTAACTACACCCAGTATCGCTATGCGGTTGTGAACGATCGCCGTGTGATCGTCGAGCCGCGCACGCGCCGGGTGATCAAGATCATCGACTGATCGGCGCGTAAGGCGAATTGAATATGGGCCCCGCAGAGCGACGCTCTGCGGGGCCTCTGTCGTCCATGTGAGGATGTCAGAGCGGTTCGCGCACGCCGAGGCCGTGCATAAAGCGCTCGCGGATCTGCACCGGATCCCGGCGGGTGGTGCCGACGCCGGGCTTGTCGTCGATGCGCAGCGCGATCAGGCTGGGTTCGTCGGCCGACATGGCTTCGTCGACCAGCCGTTCGAAATCCTCCTCGTCCGCGGCCCAGGCGCTGTTGGTGAGTCCCGAGCCCAAGGCGATCGCGACGAGATCGGCGACGCCAGCTGCGGGCGTCGGCTGCGCGCCGGTGATCTGGTAGATGCCGTTGTCCATCACGATCATGATCAGGTTCTTCGGCTTCAACGCCGCGATGGTCGAGAGCGCGCCGAGCTGCATCAGCAGCGAGCCGTCCCCCTCCAGCGCGAAGACGCGCCGGTCGGGCTGCGCCAGCGCGACGCCCAGCGCGATCGGGAAAGCGAGGCCCATGCTGCCCAGCATGTAGAAATTCTGCGGGCGATGGCCGGCGGCCCATAGGTCGAAATTGGTGTTGCCGATGCCGCCGATCACCGCTTCCTCGTGCTTGAGCTTCGCGATCAGGCGCGAGGTCACGTCGAAGCGGTTCATCACTTTGGTGTTGCGCGTGGTCATGACCGGCTCACTTGTCGAAGACCTTGCCGCCCGTGAGCAGCGGGTTGAGGATCAGCGCTACCGGCGCCTGGGTGGTGACGGCCTGCTTGATCGAGCGGTCGGCGATGAATTCGAGCTCGTCGAGCCGGGTGATGGTGTGGTGCTCGATCGCGAGCGAATCCAGCACCGGACGCATCGTACGGCAGACCAGCGACTGGCCGTAATTGAACTCGCCGAGCGTGCCGCGCTCGGAAACGAACATGATCAGCGGAATCTGGTAGGGCACGGCCAGCGAGGCGAGCGTGTTGGCGAGCGTGGCAAAGCCGGAGGTTTGCATCAGCACCGCGCCGCGCCGTCCGCCCATCCAGGCACCGGAGACGATGCCGACGGCCTCTTCCTCGCGCGCGGTGGCAAAGGTCGTGAAGAAGGAATCGGCGTGCAAACTCTTGATCAGCGGCGTCAACACGCGGTCGGGCACGTAAGGGATCAGGCTGATGTCGTTCCGCTTCAGGGTCTGCAGGACGATGCCATGCCAGCTTTTGTCGCCGGACCCCGGTCCCGCCTGGGACGAGGGCTGCTGTTCCGCCACCGCCATCGTTTTCTCCCTTCGGCCGCGTATGCTTCTTGTTGGTCCGTCGCGGCGGTCTGCCGAACTTGACGGAGCGGGCGGGATTGTCAACATGTCCGGGCCGGTACCGTGATCTGCGCAAGATCGCCTGCCGTGGCCAGCACCGCCATGTCATAAGCGGGATAACGAGAAACGGGAGGGACGCTAGGGGACGAGCGCACATGGCGCTGACCTTGCGGGTCTCCGTGAGAGAGACGGAAGGGTCCTGATGTCGGTCAACAGCAAGCGCGTCTTCTACGTCAAATACCTGGCCAACCCTGTTTATATCGACATCCTGAAGGCCCGGCCCGACGTCCGGCTCGACCGCATCGAGAATGAGAGCCCCGAGGATTTCTACGCCCCCATCCTGAGCGCGGCGCATGTCTACCAGATTGGCGCCGCGCGCGACGAGCTGGCGCCGCATTTCCATATCGATGCCGCCTTCCTAAAGCGCGCGCCGAACCTGCTGCTGGTCTCCAGCAACGGCGCGGGTTTCGATCCGGTCGACGTCGAAGCCTGCACCGATGCGGGCGTGCTGGTCGTGAACCAGTCCGGCGGCAATGCCCATTCCGTCGCCGAGCACGCGCTGGCGATGATGCTGACCTTGTCCAAGCGCATCATCCAGTCCGACCGCAAGCTGCGCCGCGAGTCCAACGTCAACCGCAACGAGCTGATCGGCAACGAGGTCGAGCACAAGACCGTCGGCATCGTTGGCCTCGGCAATGTCGGCCGCCGCATCGCCGCGCTGTGCAAGGGCCTGCTCGGCATGAAAGTACTGGCTTACGATCCTTATCTCACGGCCGAGGTGATGGCCGAGCGCGGCGCCGAGAAGGTCGAGCTCGACGAGCTCCTGCGCCGCGCCGATTTCGTCTCGATCTCCTGTCCGCTCAACAAGGGCAGCCGCAACATGATCAGCGTGCGCGAGTTCGGCCTGATGCAGCCGCACGCCTATTTCATCACCACCGCACGCGGGTTCATCCATGATGAGGATGCGCTGTTGCAGGCGCTACGCGACAAACGAATCGCCGGTGCAGGTCTCGATGTCTGGTCCAAGGAGCCGCCGCCGCCGGAGCATCCGTTGCTTCAGTTCGACAACGTGCTGGCGAGCCCGCACACCGCCGGCGTGACAGTCGAGGCGCGCCAGAACATGGGCCGCATCGCTGCCGAGCAGGTGCTGGAGACGCTCGACGGCAAGCGCCCGCCGCGCATCATCAATCCCGAGGTCTGGCCCGTTTATGCCGAGCGCTTCAAGCACGCGTTTGGCGTCACGCCGGGGTAGGGCGCGCGCGGAGTGATCGCGCTCCGATCGTTGGTTACGGGGACGAAAACAGAATGCGGCGGATTTTACCGATGACGTGAGTGAACGCGTATGACTTCTTAGGCGGGTCGCCGCCTGAATGGGCTTCGGGAACCTTGCCGGGCTTTGATCCGCGTCAAAATCTCTCTCCCTTCGCTGCTCTAAATGGGGCTAGAGTGCTGCCGGTCCAGCAGGAGGTCCCATGTCAACTTATGTCGTCAGGTTCATGAAGGACGTGCTTGGCGAGTACGGCCGTCAGTGCGAGGTCTGCCAAGGCACGCTTGAGATCGACGCGGCCGACGAGGACGAGGCTACGGAACGGGCGAAAGCAAAATTCTGCGAGGACCAGGCGTTGCATCACTGGTCCCTGCATGCCGATCGCATCCACGTCAGACCGGCTGACTTTCCTTCGTGAAACTTATCGGCCCGGTGCGGTGACAGGCGGCGGCGCCGTGGCGCCGGTGCCGAGCGAGCGCTGCACCATGGCGGTATCCGACCAGCGGCCGTGCCGATAGGCTACGCCGCAGAGCAGGCCGACGCGCGCAAATCCAAACTTCTCATGCAGCGCCAGCGAGGGCGCGTTGTCGGCATCGATATAGCCGATCATCTGTCGGAAGCCGGCCGCCGCACAGGCATCGATCAGCTGCTGGAGCAGCAGCCGCCCGACACCGCGGCCGAGATGCTCGTGGTGGACATAGATCGAGTGCTTGGCCGTGTAGCGATAGGCCGGGCGCTTGCGAAACAGCACCGCATAGGCATAGCCGATGACCTCGCCGCGACAGGTCGCGACCAAATGCGGCAGGCGGGTCTGCTTCAGATTCTTGCGCCGGTCGCGCAGATCGTCGGGTTCCGGTGCGCCGGTTCCCTCGACGTCGCGGGGCACGCCGTTGCGGACGTGATGCCGGTAGATCGCCAGCATGGCCTCGACATCGCTCTCGCGTGAGGCGCGGACCAGCACCGGTTCGTCGCTTGCGCGCACAGCTGTTTCGTTCATCGGCACCTACTCGGCAACGACGTAGGTATAGAGCCCGATCCGCCCCTGCGCATCGACCTCCCTGTAGACCCCCTGGATTTCCACATCGAAGCCCGGGAATGTATTGAAGCAGGTCTCGAACATCTTGAGGTAATCGATCATCGGCTTGGCCCGTTGCGTCAACCGTTCGCCGGGCACGATGGTGGCGATGCCGGGCGGATAGACCACGAAGGGCGTGGTGGCAATGCGGCCGGCGATCGCTTCGATCGGCAGATAGTCGACGTCGTTCTTGAACAGGTAGCGCGCGGCATCGCGCGGCGACATCGCGATCTCAGGCATGTGCTCGGGCATGAATTGCCGCGCCTGGAGACCGCTTACATCGGCGGCGCGAAAGAAGCGATGCATCTCGCCGCAGAGGTCGCGCAGCCGCACGCCGGCATAGCGCGCCTGCCGCCGCTGATGGAATTCCGGGATGGCGTCGGCGAGCAGCGCGTTATCGTCGTGTAGCTTCTTGAAGGCGACGAGGCCGGAGATCAGCGTGCCGGCCTTGCTCGCCTCGACCCCGGGGGTGAGCAGGAAAAGCAGGGAGTTGAGGTCGTTCTTCTCGGGGACGATGCGGTTTTCGCGCAGATACTGCGCGACCACAGGGGCGGGGATGCCGTGCTCGGCATAGGCGCCGGTCGCGCGGTCGAAGCCGGGGGTGAGCAGCGTCAGCTTGTTCGGATCGGTCATGGCAAAGCCCTCGGCCATGCCAGGGAAGCCGTGCCAATTGCTGTCGGGGCCGAGCTGCCAGAGCGCCGGATTGGTGGCGAGCTCGTCGGTCGACAGCGTCTCCCAGGCGACGTTGTGCGCGGCGCCGGGGCGGCTGACATCGGGGATGGCGACACGGTCGGGAACGAAGGGCTCGAAGAACCAGCGGCGGTCCTCCTTTTGCTCCTTCTCTTCGAATTCCCGGCGCATCGCGCGGATCTTCTTGCGTAGCTCGATCCCGAGCCGGATCGTGTCGTCCCACAGCACCTCGCCGGATCGGCCTTTCATCATCTGCGCGCCGACATCGAGGGACGCGAACAACGGATAGAAGGGGGACGTTGAGGCGTGCTGCATAAAGCTTTCGTTGAAGCGGCGATGCTCGACGCGCCGCTTCTGGCCGCGGATGTGGCGATCCTTGATGTGGATCTGCGATGCCTGCGAGAAGCTCGCAAGCTGCTTGTGGGTCGATTGCGTCGCGATGATGCCTGGCGCTTCCGGCGGAAGGTCGGCAAGGCCCATCGCGAACCGGCCGGCATAGAGCGGGTGGAATTTCATGAAGCCCGCCCAGGCCTCGTCGAACAGGATGTAGTCGCAGAGATGGCCGATGCGCTTCAAAATCATCTCGGCGCTGTGGATCGAGCCGTCATACGTGCACTGCTCGACCACGGCGACGCGGAAAGGCCGCTCCTTGCGCCAGGCATCCTTGTTCGTGACCAGCGGATGATTGCGGATCGCCTCGCGCAAGGCCTTCTCGTCGAGCGCGTCCCAGCGCATCGGGCCGATCAGTCCCCAGGCGTTGCGGATGGTCGGCACATAGACCGGGATGCCGCCGTTGATCATCAGCGCGCCGTGATGGGCGGCCTTGTGATTGTTGCGGTCGAACAGCACGAGGTCGCCGTCGGTGACGAGGGCGCCGAGGGCGACCTTGTTCGAGGTCGAGGTGCCGTTGAGCACGAAATAGGTCTTCTCCGCGCCGAAGATTGCTGCCGCTTCCTTTTGCGCCTTCAGCGCAGGGCCTTCGTGGGTGAGGAGGTCGCCGAGATCGAGTACGGAATTGTCGAGGTCGTCGCGGAACACGGATTCGCCGAGGTGCTCGACGAAGACCCGACCGATCGGGCTGCGGTTGTAGAACACGCCGCCATTATGGCCCGGACAGGTCCAGAGCTGGTTGCCTTCCTCGGCATAGTCGACCAGCGCGCCGAAAAACGGCGTCTTCAGCGTCTCGGCATATTGCTTGAGCCGGCTGATCAGGTTCTTGGCAATGAACGTCGGCGTCTCCTCCGATAGGAAGACATAGCCATCGATGAAGTCGAGCACCTCGACCGGCAGGTCCTCGAACCGCTTGCGCCGGATCAACAGGATGATGGGGAAATCGAGGCCGCGGCGCCGCATCAGATTGATCAGCGCCGAGGTCCTGCCCTCGAGCCCCTTCTTGCCCCAGTCCACCACCATGCAGCCGATCGCGGCATCGGTCTGCACCGCGATCTCGGCGTCCTCCAGCTTGCGGGCCCGCACCACCTCGAAGCCGGAGCGCTGGATCTCCTCGATGATCTGGCTGAAGCGGAGGCCCTCGAGGTCGTCGGCGTCGAACACCGGTGCGGCGAACAGGAAGTTGAAGCGCTTGAAATAGTCCATTGTCGATCCCGAATATGCTGGAGATACAGCTCTCGGCACATTCGATGACAGTTGGATGACAGGGGGCGCCGCTACCGCCTTCCTTCGCCGAACACCACCGTCGGCACGGCGCGATTGACCACATCGCGCAATGCAAAACTCGATTGCACGCGCGCCACGCGCGGCAGGCGCGACAGTTCGGTGCGGTGGATGCGCTCGAAATCCTGGATGTCGCGGGCGAGCACGATCAGGATGTAGTCGTCGGTGCCCGACATCAGGAAGCAGCGCACGACCGACGGGCACTTCACCACTTCGGCCTCGAACGCCTTCAGCGCCTCGTCGCTCTGACTCTCCAGCGCAATGCGCACCAGGACCGTCGTATTCAGGCCGAACTGCGCGAGGTCGAGCGCGGCCTGATAAGCCTGGATGTAGCCGTCATCCTCGAGCGCCTTCTGCCGGCGCGCAAGTGCCGTGCTGGAGAGCCCGACCTTGTTGGCGAGCTCAGTGTGGCTGGCGCGGGCATTGGTCGTGAGTTCCGCGAGAATGGCGAGATCTTTCCGGTCGAGGGCCAAGGTTTCGTTTCCGGCGTTAAAGGGCATTTCCGCGCCCGAAACCGGCGCGGGAAGACCAAAGCTAGCGGATATTTGCACGAAACCAAACTGGCTGCGCCGCTACGATTACAAAAGTGAATCAAGAGGAGCTGAGGATGCGCATCGGTGTGCCCAAGGAGATCAAGGTCCAGGAATATCGCGTCGGGCTCACCCCGGGGGCTGTTCGCGAATATGTCGCAGCCGGGCACCAGGTGACGGTCGAGACCGGCGCCGGCGGCGGCGTCGGCGCCTCCGACGAGGTGTACCAGCGGGCAGGGGCCTCCATTGCCGCGAACGCGCGCGACGTCTTCGCTAAATCCGACATGATCGTGAAGGTGAAGGAGCCGCAGCAGAGCGAATGGGCCCAGCTCCGCGAAAGCCAGATCCTGTTTACTTACCTCCATCTCGCGCCGGACCCTGATCAGGCCAAGGGCCTGCTCGCCTCCGGCTGTACTGCGATCGCTTATGAGACCGTCACCGACGCGGCCGGCCACCTCCCCCTGCTCGCGCCGATGAGCGAAGTCGCCGGCCGCCTCGCCATCGAGGCCGCCGGCGCCGCGCTCAAGCGGTCGGCTGGCGGTCGCGGGCTGCTGCTCGGCGGCGTCCCAGGCGTGCAGCCGGCGCGCGTTGTCGTTCTCGGCGGCGGTGTCGTGGGAACGCAGGCCGCGCGCATGGCCGCGGGCCTCGGTGCCGAAGTCACCTTGATCGACCGCTCAATCCCGCGCTTGCGTGAGCTTGATGATCTCTTCACCGGTCGCGTCCGCACCCGCTTCTCCACAATCGAGTCGGTCGAGGAGGAGGTGTTCGCAGCCGACGTCGTGATCGGCGCCGTGCTGGTGCCGGGCGCGAGTGCGCCGAAGCTCGTCACGCGCGCAATGCTCAAATCGATGCGGCCGGGCGCCGTGCTCGTGGACGTGGCGATCGACCAGGGCGGCTGCTTCGAGACTTCGCATGCGACCACGCATACCGCGCCGACCTACGAGGTCGATGGCGTCGTGCATTATTGCGTCGCCAATATGCCTGGCGCGGTGCCGGTGACGTCGAGCCAGGCGCTGAACAATGCGACGCTGCCGTTCGGCTTGATGCTCGCCAATAAGGGATTTGCGGCGGTGCTGGAAAATCCTCACTTGCGCAACGGGCTGAACGTGCATCGCGGTCGCATCACCAACAAGGCGGTGGCCGAGAGTCTCGGGATGGAGTTCGCGCCGGTCGGGAGTGGGCTCGCGGCGTAGAGCCTTCAGATCTACGCCGTCGTCAGCCGGTACTGCCGCACGTCCGGGTCATGCGTCATCCGCCAGTAGTCGACGAACCGCCACGGCATCGCCGAGAACACGCGGCCGCTGGCGTTGCGGCAATAGGTGCTCATGCCCGGATGGGTCCAGATCATCGCCTCGTGCTCGGCATCGACCTTGCGGACGTCGTCATCCAGCACATCAGGGCGAACGTCGATGGCAACTCGGGTCCTGCCCACGGCGGCAGCGTCATTGTTGGCCCAGGCTCGGCGCAAATTCTTGGCGTCGTGACCGCTGATGTTGAGACGCGCGGCCATCTCGGTGAGCATGAAGCCGGTGGCGACGACGATGATGTCGGCGGGACGGCGCGTGCCGGTAACGATGCCACTTTGGTCGAAATGGTCGATCGTGTCGGTGACAAGCTCGACATGGTCCCGCGTCAGGGTCTTGATTGTCGAGCAAGATGCGCTTGCCGTAAGGCGGATAGGTCGGCCGCATTTTTCGATCAGTCGTCTACGCGGTGTCTCCGGTGCCCCAATAGGGCCGAAGAAGAAAATTATTGCCCCGGGCCCGTCTGACGGAAGGAGTTTCCCCTCCGGAGGACAAAAACGCCAATCGCTTCCATTGCCGTTTGGGTCCGAAACGACGACATTCCTGTCAGGATTTGGTGGATTGACGGCCATGGAACGTACTGGATTTGAGCCCTTCGGCGAGCGGCTGGTGTCCGCAACGGACACCCAGCCGCGGTCGCGTGCCTCAAAGGTCCTGCTGCGGGCCGGTACGGGCCTGTTTTGGTCGCTGGTCGCCGCCATCGTGTTCGCGCGGGCCGCGTTCTTCGAGCCGGGGGTCTATGACAGCTTCAGCCACGTGGCCTCGCTTGCCAAGAACTTGTTCTTCTAAGACCGACTTGCCAGTCTGAAACCGGATTATTCCAGGCCGAGGATCAAACTTCCCTCGGCCCTGATATGTCGAAAACTTATTCCCCAGCGGAAGAGTGCTGCGTATAAATCTTTCTCCTCAGGGAGAGATTTGTGTCGCAGAATCAAGCATCCAGCCCGGCCGACGCCAAGCCCGCCACCGCTGCCAGTCGCGTGGTCGCGCTGATTCCCGGCATCCTCCTCTGTATGGCGGTCGCCGCCGTTTCGGCCCTGCTGGAACGGGCCGAGCTCGGCGTGTTCGAGCATCCCTATATCGAGGCGCTGGTGATGGCGATTCTGCTGGGGATGGCGCTGCGCAGTTTCTGGAGGCCGGCGCCGCGCTGGCAGGCCGGCATCGCCTTCAGCGCCAAGCAGCTGCTTGAAGTTGCGGTCATGCTGCTCGGCGCCTCCATCAGCTTTGCCGCCATCGCGGCCTCGGGCATCGCGCTGCTGGCTTCGATTGCTGCGGTGGTCGTCGTCGCGCTCTGCGTCTCCTTCGGTCTTAGCCGGATGCTTGGGCTGTCGACGCGGTTGTCGATCCTGATTGCCTGTGGCAACTCGATCTGCGGCAATTCGGCGATCGCGGCAGTGGCGCCGATTATCGGCGCCAACAGCGACGAGATCGCTTCCTCGATCTCTTTCACTGCGATTCTCGGCGTGATGATGGTGCTGGGCCTGCCGCTGCTGATCCCGCTGCTGCAGCTCACCGCCACCCAATACGGCATCCTCGCAGGCCTGACCGTTTATGCCGTGCCTCAGGTGCTGGCGGCGACGGTACCGGCAGGCCTGATTTCCACGCAGATCGGCACTCTCGTGAAGCTGATGCGCGTCTTGATGCTCGGGCCCGTCGTCGTCGGCCTGTCTCTCGTCGCCGCGCGCTGGCAGGCGGATACCAAGAAGACCAATATTGGCTTCTTCCGCCTGGTGCCGTGGTTCATCCTCGGCTTTCTCGCGCTTGCGACGTTGCGCTCCCTCGAGATTGTGCCGGCGACCGTGGTGGGGCCGGTGACGAAGATCACGACCTTCCTGACGGTGGTGTCGATGGCCGCGCTTGGCCTCGGCGTCGACGTGCGCGTGCTTGCGAACGTCGGGGGCAGGGTGACAGCGGCGGTAACGCTGTCCCTGATGCTGCTGCTCGGAATCAGCATCGCGCTGGTGCACTGGTTCAAGTGAGGAACGCGGAGCTGCGGCCTCCTCTCTCTCCTCTCCCTTGTAAGGGGAGAAGGGAAGTAAGGATCAGATCACGTCTGCCAGTGAATGCCCATGTAGCTCGATGTTCAATCCCTGCATGCCCATATCGTTGATCTCGCCGCCCATCGCTTTCAGGCTTTCCTCGCGGATCAGCGACATCAACCCACGGCGCAGCGCCAGGAACTCCGACGACATCATCATCGATTGCTGCCGCGGCCGCTCCAGGGGAATCGGAATCTCCGCCTTGATCGAGCCAGGGCGGGCGGTCATGCAGTAGACGCGGTCGGACAGGAAGATCGCTTCGTCAATATCGTGGGTGACGAACAGCACGGAGATCTTCAACCGCTGCCACATGTTGGTGAGGATCTGCTGCATGATGACCCGAGTTTGCGCATCCAGCGCGCCGAAGGGCTCGTCGAGCAACAGAACCTTCGGTCCTGTGGCGAGCGCGCGGACGATGCCGACGCGCTGCTTCATGCCGCCGGAGAGCTTTTCCGGATAATGCTTCTCGAACGCCTCGAGTCCAGCGAGCCCGAGCAGTGTGCGCGCGGCGCGCTCGCGCTGGGAACGCGGCATGCCGCGCATCTTCAGGCCGAACTCCACATTCTCCCGCACGGTCTTCCAGGGAAACAGCGAATATTGCTGGAACACCATGCCGCGTTCGGCGCTGGGGCCGTTCACGCGCTCACCGTCGACGGTGACAATGCCCGTTGTGGGCTTGAGGAATCCAGCGACTGCGTTGAGCAGCGTCGACTTCCCGCAGCCGGAGGGGCCGACGATCGAGACGAACTCGCCGGGGTTCACGTGGATCTGGGTATCCGTGACCGCCTGCACTGGACCTTCGATGCTGTCATAGCTGAGAGAGAAGTTCCTGACCTCGATATGGCCTTTCGATCCGCTCGCCAGAATCTCACTCATCTCGTCGACCTCCACGGCATCACCAGATGTCCCGCGCCCCGGATGAGCACGCTTGATCCGAGCCCGAGCACACCGATCGCGATCATGCCGAGTGCGATGTCGGCATACTGAACCAGCGAATAGGCTTCCCACGTGAAGTAGCCGATGCCGTACTGACCCGAGATCATCTCGGCCGCGATCAGGGAGACCCAGGCGACGCCCATGCCGACGGTGAGGCCGGTGAAGATGTGCGGCAACGAGGCGGGGAAGTAGACCTCCCGGAAGATCGCTCGCTCCCGCGCGCCAAGACATTGCGCAGCGCGCACCAGCACGGGATCGACCAGCGACATGCCGTGCAGCGTGTTGACCAGGATCGGGAAGAACGATCCGAGGAAGGTGATGAAGACGATGCTCTGCTCGTTGGTCGGCCAAAGCATGATCGCCATCGGCACCCAGGCGATCGCCGGGATCGGCCGCAGCACTTCAGCGACCGGGAAGACGACCTCGTGCACCAGCTTGAAGCGTCCCATGACCAGGCCGAGCGGCACCCCGACGATCGCCGCAAGCGAGAAGCCGATGAAGATGCGCCGGCAGCTCAGCACGACGTGCATCAGAAAGTGGGGATCGTGAATCGCCTTGGTGAAGCTCGCATAGACCGCGAGCGGCGAGGGCACATTGGTGAAGCGCACGAAGAACACGACGCGATAGGTCGTGAGCAGGTGCCAGATCAGCAGGAAAGCGAGCAGCGAGATCACGCCGATCGCGGTGGCGCGCAGCCGGCCCTGGTTCAGTCGGTACCAGCGCAGCGCGAGCGTGCCGAATGAGGACGGTGTTGCGGGCGTTGTAGTGGCGGGCGGTGGGACCGCCTCTGGAAGTGCTGCTGTTGCCGGCATGTTGTCCTCGGGATGTCTGACGAGGGCGGGACTGCTCACGTCTTGCCTCCGCTCACGGCGGCCTTCACGGCGTCGTCGAAGCCGAGAACCTTGCCGCTGATCTTGGCGGCATAGGCCTCCGCATCCTTCTTGAGCAGGAACGGTGCGACGTCGCCATTGCCGACTGCGAAGAAGGCCTGGTCCGCGAACAGCTTGATGCCGCGACTGGTGTCGAAGACATAGGCGACGTTGATCTTCTTGCCCTTGGCCTTGTAGTCGGCATAAGCCCCGAGCGTGCAGGCAGCGGAGGAAAACGGCATAATGCCTGTGTCGTCGATCCAGACCTCGCCGGCCTTGCGCGGATCGGTGATCGGCTTCTTGCAGAAGGTGTCTTCGCCTGCGACTTCGTAGTTCTTGGTGCTCGCAAGCTGCGCGTCATAGTCCAGCTTCATCTCGGAATAGGCCTTGCGGATATAGCTGTCGTCGACCCACTTCTTGGGATCGAACTCCTTCATGCGGCCGAGATTCTGCAGCACTTTGACGTCGGCGGTCGCGGCATCGACCAATGCCGGCTTGACGGTCGGATCAGTGGTCATGTTGCCGCCGGGGCCGAGGAAGATGTAGACGACCTCCTTGTTGATGCCGGTCCATTCCTGGATCTTTTCGGCCGCGAGCTTGGGATCCTCGCGCAGCCATTGGTTGGCCGCGATCAGCGCCTTGAAGTAGGCGACGACGACTTCAGGGTATTTCTCGGCAAAATCGGTGCGGACCACGATGCCGTGGAAGGTCGGCAGATTCGTCTCGACGCCGTCGAAGATCTTTCGGGCGAAACCGCGGAATGGCAACAGCTCGGCGAACGGGACGAAGTCGGCATGTGCATCGATCTTCTTCTCCTGGAGATTGGTCGAGCCGACTTCTGGGCTTTGGCTGACGAGCTGGAAGAAGTCGCTCCCATAGCCGCGGTCTTGCATCGCCTTCAGCACCATGCCGTGCGCGGCGGAGCCGAAGGGCACGCTGACGAGCTTGCCCTTGAGATCGGCGAGATCGTAATAGGGCGAGTCCTTGTGAACGACGATGCCGTTGCCGGAGCCTTCGAGGCTGTAGGCAGCGATGCCGATCAGCCGACTCTTGCTTTCGGGGTTACTCTCGAAGGTGAATCCGTTCACGATCAGCGGGTAGTCGCCCATCATGCCGATCTGCAGCTTGTTCGCCATCATCGCGTTGGTGACGGGCGGACCCGACGTAAAGTTCTGCCATTCCAGCTCGAACTTGATGTTGGTGTATTTGCCTGTCGTCGGGAGATATTTTTCGAGGAGATGAAGCTGGCGGATGACGACGCCGGCGGTCACGGTGTTGGTCGTGGTGTCCTGAGTCCCAATGCCGAGCGTGACGGTTTCCGCCGAGGCCGGCTGCGTGATCAGAAGCGCCAGCGACGTCATCGACATCGCGATCGAGAACGTGGGAAGATGGCGGGCCATTCTCATCCTCATTCGGTTGGATGTGCTGTGGTTGCCATGATTGGAGGAGGGCCCGGACAGGGCAAATCCGGAATGACCGCGGTAGTCGATTAGTTGCCGGGAAAAGTTGATTGCATACTCCTTGGGCAGTCCTGCACTATAAAGCCGCTTGCCTGAGCATCGGCCTGGTCGCAAATTCTCTCAGTCGGATGCGTGGCCGCGCATCTCCTCCAGCACGTCGGTCCGGCAGACCACGATTTGCGAGCGCCTCGTCAGGACGATTCCTTTCTCCTGCATCCGCTTCAGGCTGATCGTGACCCATTGCCTGGTGGCGCCGACCATGTGGGCGATGTCGGCATGGGTGAAGGCCGCCGCGATCACGCGCCCGTCGGCGTCCGCGACGCCGTAGAGCTCGACGAGATGCAGGAGCAGATGCGCAAGGCGCTGCGTGATCGAACGCGTTCCGAGCATTTGCGCCAGTGCCGAATAGCATTTGCCCTTGAAGGTCAGGCCTTCAATCAACCCGATTGCAAGATTCGGGATCTCTGCGGCAAGCGATCGCAGCTCCTTTCCGGGCAGGTGCACGACGCTGCAATTGCTGGATGCGACGCCGGACCATTGATGCACGGTGCCTTCGAACACTTCGGGTCCACCGACGAAATTGCCGACATGCCAGTAGGCGAGCGTGATCTCGCGCCCGAGTGGGGAGGTGTAGAACACGCGGATGCGTCCGCTCTCGATCAGCCAGATGCCGTCATGCTTGCCGCCCTGGCTGAACAGCGTCTGGCCACGATTGAGCACTTTCCGCCGGCCCTGCTTCAGCACCAGCTCCCGCTCGCGTGGGGTGAGCTTGTCCATCAGCGGCGGCGGTCCGCCGATCCATTGCTGGTTCTCGGTGAGCAGGAGCGAGGAACCGCCTGCAGACCGGACCACCGGGGGAACGGTCCCGCGAACCACATTCGCCGCCTGCAACATCGTCTGCCTCCAGAACGTTCAAACCGTTCTAAAGAAGAGCAATGTCCGTGCCAGATGCGTGGGCAAACGGGTGCTTACCGCCCCGCCAGGCCCAGCAGATACGGTTTCGGGTAAATTCCCCGGTTGTGTCCATCCGAGAACGAGATGTTCAGGCCATATCCGAGATCACCGATCTCAGTGATAGCGATGCCCGGAAATGCTTCGGGGAAGCGCTCGTCGTAGCGAGCGCGGGTGCAGTGGGCGCATTTGCAGGAGAGGCGAAGTGTTTCGGCGGGAACGCCGAGCGCATCGCCCTCGGTCGTACGGATGAGGAGCGTCGTAAGGTCGGCGCTTGCTTCGTAATCGGCCACGGTCGGTGCAACCAATGCAGTCATGGTCATGACGAACCTCCGACTTCTATCTATGTCGTGGTGGGCGTGCGCGAATAGCAACTAATTGCCGCCACGGGCATGACTACGCGCGTTCAGCTCGATCGCCGCCCGCGAAATGTGAAACTAATCGACCAGGAAACTCACTTCAGAATTGCCGGACTCTCTTCTCTTCGTGACCTTTGCGCTATCGAGAAGGAGAGATGATGAGCGCATTTCAGAAGGAAACGGTCTTGTCGGTCCGGCACTGGACCGAGTCCCTGTTCAGCTTCACCGCGACGCGCGATCCCGGCTTCCGTTTCCAGAATGGTCAGTTCGCTATGATCGGCCTGGAGATCGAGGGCAAGCCGTTGATGCGGGCCTACAGCATGGCTAGCGCCAATCACGAGGAAGCGCTCGAGTTCTTCTCGATCAAGGTGCAGGATGGCCCGCTGACCTCGCGCCTGCAGAAGATCAGGGAAGGCGACGTCATCCTGGTCGGCCGCAAGGCGACAGGCACGCTCATCACCGGTAACCTCATTCCCGGCAGGCGCCTGCTGCTGCTTTCGACCGGCACCGGGCTCGCGCCATTTGCCAGCCTGATCAAGGATCCGGACGTCTACGAAAACTACGAGACCATCGTGCTCGCCCATGGCTGCCGCCAGGTCTCCGAACTCGCCTATGGCGAGCACGTCGTCGACGGCTTGCGCAATCACGAATTCTTTGGCCCCCTGATCCGCGACAAGCTCGTCTATTATCCGACTGTCACCCGCGAGCCTTTCCGCAATCGCGGCCGCATCACCGATTTGATCGCGTCCAATCAGCTGTTCGACGACATCGACCAATCCGGCCTCAATATCGAGACCGACCGCATCATGCTGTGCGGCAGCCCGGCGATGCTCGAGGAACTGCACTCGATGTTTTCCGATCGCGGCTTCGTCGAGGGCAACCATAGCCAGCCCGGCCATTTCGTCATCGAGAAGGCCTTCGTCGAGCGCTGAGGCGCAAATCGCGTACCGGCGACAACTAATTGCTATCGCCGGAAAGTCACCTGAACAAATCTGTTGCAAAGGCGCCGGACATTCGGCGAACCAGGAGCAAGCGATGGCACTAGATCAGATCGTCGACGGACTTTCGGAGGTTTCCTGCGACGTGCTGGTTATCGGCGGCGGCACGGCCGGCCCGATGGCGGCGCTGAAGGCGAAGTTGAAGAACCCGAAGGCCAATGTCGTCCTGCTCGAAAAGGCCAACGTCAAGCGCTCCGGCGCGATCTCGATGGGCATGGACGGGCTGAACAACGCCGTCATTCCCGGCTATGCGACGCCGGAGCAGTACACCAAGGAAATCACCATCGCCAATGACGGCATCGTCGACCAGAAGGCAGTCTATAAATACGCGCAAAACTGCTACTCGATCATCGAGGAGCTCGACAGTTTCGGCATCCGCTTCCTGAAGAACGAGAACGGCGACTATGCCGTCAAGAAGGTGCACCACATCGGCACCTACGTGCTGCCGATGCCGAACGGCGAGACCGTGAAGAAGGCGCTCTATCGTCAGCTCCGCCGCGCCCGAATCCTGATCTCCAACCGCTACATGGCGACGCGGCTGCTCAAATCGTCTGATGGTCGCATTGCCGGCGCGATCTCCGTCAACACCCGCACCGCCGAGATCCTGGTGATCAAGGCCAAGGCCGTGATCCTCTGCATGGGTGCCGCCGGCCGGCTGGGCCTGCCGACGTCCGGCTACATGTTCGGCACCTATGAGAATGCCGCCAATTCGGGCGACGGCTACTCGATGGCCTATCACGCCGGTGCCGCGCTCGCGAACCTCGAATGCTACCAGATCAATCCGCTGATCAAGGATTATAATGGCCCGGCCTGCGCCTATGTTGCCGGTCCCTTCGGTGCCTTCACGGCCAACAACGAAGGCTCCCGCTTCATCGAATGCGACTACTGGTCCGGTCAGATGATGCTGGAGTTCTACAACGAACTGCTGTCAGGCAAAGGCCCGGTGTTCCTGCAGCTCAAGCATCTCCACCCCGACACCATTTCGGAAATCGAATCCACTCTGCACAAGGTCGAGCGGCCCACGCGTGGCCTGTTCCAGCAGGGGCGCGGCGTCGATTACCGCAATGACTCGATCGAGATGCACATTTCCGAGATCGGTTTCTGCTCTGGCCACAGCGCTTCCGGCGTGTTCGTCGACGATAATGCCCGCACCACGGTGCCCGGCCTCTATGCCGCCGGTGACATGGCGAGCGTGCCGCACAATTACATGCTGGGCGCGTTCACCAACGGCTCGGTGGCGGGTGTTGACGCGATGGAATTCGCCAATAGCCACGATTTTGCGGAGTTCGATGCCGCCGACGTCGCGATGGAGCGTGATCGCGTCATGGCGCCGACCAAGCGTGAGGACGGCATCCCGCCGAACCAGGTCGAGTACAAGACCCGCCGCCTCGTCAACGACTACCTCCAGCCGCCGAAGGTCACGCGCAAGTACGAGCTCGGCATGCGGCGTCTCGCCGAGGCACGAGAGGACATGCAGGAGCGCATGATCGCGCGCAACGCGCATGAACTGCTCCGGGCACTCGAAGTGCAATCGATCATGGACTGCGCAGACATGGCTGTGCACGCCTCGCTCTATCGCGAGGAGAGCCGTTGGGGCCTCTATCACTGGCGTACCGATTTCCCGGAGAAGGACAACGAGAACTGGTTCTGCCACACGCTGCTGAGCAAGCAGAACGGCAAGATGACCAGCGAGAAGCGCGCAGTGGAACCTTACGTGGTGCCGATCGCAGACGACGAGAAGGACCTCTACGACAAGCAGCGCATCCGCGCCTCCGCCTGATCCACCGCAACAGAACAACAGGAGACATCAAATGCCTCTCGCGTCCTATCAAACATCAGTTCCGGTGGTCGTCGACGACGCCAAATGCATTGCCGACAAGGGCTGTACTGTCTGCGTCGACGTCTGTCCGCTCGACGTGCTCCGGATCAGCGACATGACTGGCAAAGCCTATATGGCCTATGACGAGTGCTGGTACTGCATGCCCTGTGAGGCCGATTGCCCGACCGGCGCCGTCACCGTCAACATTCCCTATCTATTGAGGTGATCATGTCGAGCCCGTTCGAATCCTACGACGATCTCGAGGACGCCGATGAGCGGCTGCAGGCAGCCGATCCCGCCGAGCGCCGCGTCGCCATCATCGCGCTCGGCCATTCCGGTGATCCCGCCGCGGTGGCGCATCTCGCCAACATGGTCGCCGATCCCGATGCCGGCGTGCGCCAGCAGGTCGCGATGGCCCTTGGCGAGTTCGACGGGCCGGAAGCCGCGAGCGCGCTGGTCAAGCTGCTGGTCGATCCGGAACGGATCGTCGCAGCCGCCGCCGCCGACAGCATGGCCGAGTTCAAGGATCCCGCCTGCGCCGAAATCATCCTGCCACTGGTCAAGCATGCCCATGCCTTCGTCCGCATGGGCGCTCTGCGGGCGCTGAAGGAGTTGCGGTCCAGGGATACGCTGAAGCCGGCGCTGGAAGCGCTGCAGGATACTGATGCCGCGGTGCGCGTGCAGGCGATCGGTGTCATCGGCTTCCTCAAGCTGGAGGAATCCATTCCCGCGCTGACCGCATTGATCAACGATCCCGACGCCCATGTGCGCCGTGCCGCGGTGAGCGCGCTGGCGTTCTCGCAGATGAAGCCCGCAGCCGAGACGATCACACGCGCGCTGAAGGACAGCGACTGGATGGTGCGTGAAATGGCCGCGGAAACGCTGGGCCTCAACGTCAACGGCGCGATCGCGGCGGACCAGCTCATCGCGTGCCTTGCCGACGAATTCTGGCAGGTGCGCCTGAAGGCGATCCGCAGCCTCGGCCGGATGAAGGTCGAGCGCGCGGTGCGCCCGATCGGCAATTGTGTCAATCACGACCAGGCCAATTTGCGAAAGGAAGCGGCGGCAGCCCTCGGCGAGATCGCCCATCCCGACGGCGAGGCGTTCCTGGCTGTGATCGCCGACGATCCCGATCCGGACGTCCGCAAGAATGCACGCTGGGCGCTGCAGCAGATTGCGGCGCGAAAGGCGCGGGCAGGGACATAGCAGCGGCGCATCCTGCCGCGCTGGACTTCCCCGGCCAGACGTTTATTGGTCTTCGCCAATGGGATCGGCGGCTTGCGAAGGTGGCCGGTCGGAAAAACAGCGAGGACGCCTGCCATGACGACTTTGACGGTTAAAGACCTTCTCCCCGAAGACGGAACGAAGGGAACGCTGGTCGGTCGTGTCTGGCTGCCGCAGGCGAACGGTCCTGCCGTCGTCGCCGTGCGCGCCGAGGGCGTCTTCGACGTCACCGCCAAGTTTCCGACCGTCAGTGCGCTCTGCGAGGAGGACAATCCGGCCAAGGCGCTTAACTCGGTGAAGGGCGAGCGCATCGGCGATCTCGAAGCCCTCGTCGCCAATACGGCGCCTGACGGGCGCGATCCGAGTAAGCCCTGGCTGCTCGCACCCGTCGATCTTCAGACCCTGAAGGCCGCCGGCGTCACTTTCGCGATCTCGATGCTGGAACGTGTCATCGAGGAGCGGGCCAAGGGCAATCCAGCCTCGGCCGAAGCGATCCGGAAAGAAGTCACGCGACTGATCGGCGACGATCTGTCGAAGCTCAAGCCGGGTTCGGACCAAGCGATGCATCTGAAGCAGGTGCTGATCGATCAGAACGCCTGGAGCCAGTATCTCGAAGTCGGCATCGGTCCCGATGCCGAGGTCTTCACCAAGGCGCCGACGCTGTCCTCGGTCGGCACCGGCATGGATGCTGGCCTGCATCCGAAGTCGACCTGGAACAATCCGGAGCCGGAACTGGTGCTGTTCGTATCGAGCCGCGGCAAGATCGTCGGCGGCACGCTCGGCAACGACGTCAATTTGCGCGATTTCGAGGGCCGCTCGGCCCTGCTGCTGTCCAAGGCCAAGGACAACAACGCCTCCTGTGCGATCGGCCCGCTGCTGCGCTTATTCGACGACACTTTCACGCTCGACGACGCGCGCAAGCTCGACATCAGCCTGAACGTGAAGGGCACCGACGGCTTTGTGCTCGAAGGCCACTCCTCGATCAGCAAGATCAGCCGCGATCCCACCGATCTCGTCGCGCAGACCATTGGCAAGGTGCATCAATATCCCGACGGCTTCGTACTATTCCTCGGCACGATGTTCGCGCCGGTCAAGGATCGTGACGCCCCGGGGCAGGGCTTCACCCACAAGCGCGACGACATCGTCACCATCGCCGCGCCTCAGCTCGGCAAGCTCGTCAACCGCATGCGCACCAGCGACGAGTGCGAGCCCTGGACCTTCGGCATCGGTGCGCTGATGAAGAACCTCGCGCAGCGGAAGTTGATCTAGTTTCTTCGCTTCTCCGCGAGCCACTTGGTCGAAATCCGCGGCGCGCGCAATGACGGTCAAGAATCGTTGCGAGCCCGCTTGTCATTGTTCGCAAGGATAAGGCCCTCACCTTGCAACAACGAGGGAGGGAGCGATCGCCCACAAAAATTTCTTCACCTCAGCGTTGCACTTGTGGCACAAAATCGCGCGCGGCGTGTAGTTTGCGTAGCGTGCGCGCGCATCCCAATATTCATCTAAATAGTCAAATAATATGACTATACGGAACCGCTCTTCCATGAAATAGTGCCTCCAGCCGCCGCAGAGGCTGGCCTGAGGGTGCCATGCTACCGATTGGTGCCTCAGATAAACATCTTGGGAGAGAACGCCTGATGACCCCTAAAGCCCTTTTTGCGGCCAGCGCCACGGCCGCACTGCTGTTTGCGTTGCCGGCCAGTGCCGCCGAGCTCACCGTCGGCTTTTCGCAGATCGGATCGGAATCCGGCTGGCGCGCGGCCGAAACCTCGGTTTCCAAGCAGGAGGCCGCCAAGCGCAAGGTCAACCTCAAGATCGCCGACGCGCAGCAGAAGCAGGAGAACCAGATCAAGGCGATCCGCTCCTTCATCGCGCAAAATGTCGATGCGATCTTCCTTGCACCCGTCGTCTCGACCGGCTGGGATTCCGTGCTGAAGGAAGCCAAGGAAGCCAAGATCCCGGTCGTGCTGCTCGACCGCGATATCGATCCGTCGGGCAAGGACCTCTATCTCACCGCCGTCACGTCGGACAGCGTGCATGAAGGCGAGGTCGCCGGCGACTGGCTGGCCAAGACCGTCGGCGACAAGGCATGCAACATCGTCGAATTGCAGGGCACCGTCGGCGCCAGCGTCGCCGCCAACCGAAAGAAGGGCTTTGACACCGCCATCGCCAAGCACGCCAATCTGAAGGTGGTGCGCAGCCAGACCGGTGACTTCACCCGCGCCAAGGGCAAGGAAGTGATGGAGAGCTTCATCAAGGCCGAAGGCGGCGGCAAGACGATCTGCGCGGTCTACGCCCACAACGACGACATGATGGTCGGCGCGATACAGGCGATGAAGGAAGCCGGTCTCAAGCCGGGCAAGGACATCCTCACCGTTTCCATCGACGCAGTTCCCGATATCTTCAAGGCGATGGCTGCTGGCGAGGCCAATGCAACGGTCGAGCTGACCCCGAACATGGCGGGCCCGGCACTCGATGCCATCGCGGCCTTCAAGGGCAAGGGCACCGTTCCGCCGAAATGGATCCAGACCGAATCCAAGCTCTATACTGCCGCTGACGATCCGCAGAAGATCTACGATAGCAAGAAGGGCCTCGGTTACTGAGGCGGGCGCCTCGCCGGACTGCTTCCAGCTGTCCGGCGATCCCCTCTTCGAATCCGTTGCGCGAACGAATAGGCTGGGTGTCCGTAGCATGAGCGGGCCCCGGTGGGAGTGACGTCGTCATGGAGAACAGCCTTGATCCTGCTCCGCCCCTGCTGGAGGTGCGCGGGATCAGCAAGAGCTTCGGCGCGGTGCGCGCATTGCAGGAAGTCGATTTCACGCTTCGCGCCGGCGAGATCCATGCGCTGCTCGGCGAGAACGGCGCCGGCAAATCCACGTTGATCAAGGTCGTGACCGGGGTGTTCCCGCGCGACGCCGGCGTTGTCAGGCTCGGCGGCGAGGAGGTCGCGCCGCGCTCGGCCAAGGCGGCGCTGCAGGCCGGCATTGCCACCGTCTACCAGGAGGTCAATCTGCTGCCGAACCTGTCGGTGGCGCAAAATCTGTTTCTCGATCGCCAGCCGATGCGCTTTGGTATCGTGCGCGAAGGCGAGATGCGTCGCCGCGCCAACGCGCTGCTCACGGAGTTCGGTCTCGATATCGATGTCGCCGCGCCGCTTGGCAATTATTCGGTGGCCATCCAGCACGTCACCGCGATCGCCCGCGCGGTGGATCTCTCCGCGCGCGTGCTGATCCTGGACGAGCCGACCGCGAGTCTCGACCGTCATGAGGTCGAGATCCTGTTCGGCATCATGCGCCAGCTTGCCAGGCGCGGCATCGGCATCGTCTTCGTCAGCCATTTCCTCGACCAGGTCTACGAAATCTCCGACCGCATCACCGTGTTGCGCAATGGCCGCCTGGTCGGCGAGCGCGAGACCGCCTCGCTGCCGCGCCTCGAACTGATCCGGATGATGCTCGGCCGTGAGCTGGCGGAGACAACCAGCGCACGGGCTGCGGCGAGCGAGCCCAAAGCGCGCGAGATCTGCGCCAGTTTCGAGAATTACGGCAAGGCCGGTTATGTCGCTCCGTTCAATCTCGAGCTGCGTCACGGCGAGGTCGTCGGCCTCGCTGGCCTGCTCGGCTCGGGCCGCACCGAGACGGCACGGCTGGTGTTCGGTGCCGAGCGCGCCGATGGTGGGCAGGCGAGGGTGGAGGGCACTTCCGTGCGGCTCCAGTCGCCGCGCGACGGTGTGCGCCACGGCTTTGGATATTGCCCGGAGGAGCGCAAGACGGACGGCATCGTTGCCGAGCTCACCGTGCGCGAGAATATCGTGCTCGCGCTTCAGGCCAAGCGTGGGCTGCACAGGCCGCTGTCGCGTCGCGAGCAGGACGAGCTTGCGGCCCGTTACGTCAAGATGCTCGACATCCGCCCGCCCGATCCCGAGCGCCCGGTAGGCCTGCTTTCCGGCGGCAATCAGCAGAAGGTGCTGCTGGCGCGCTGGCTCGCGACTGCGCCGCGGCTTCTCGTGCTGGACGAGCCCACGCGCGGCATCGACGTCGGCGCGCATGCCGAGATCATCCGCCTGATCCGCGAGCTCTGCGACGACGGGCTGGCGCTGCTCGTGATCTCCTCGGAGCTCGACGAGATCGTGACCTATTCCGATCGCGTGATCGTGCTGCGCGATCGCGCCCATGTCGAGGAGCTCGCCGGCGAGGCGATAGACGTTACCAATATTCTCGCGGCCATCGCCGCCGACGGTGCTGCGATGCAAGAGGCGCGGGCATGACAGCGCTATTGCCGCGCCGCGGCCTTGCCCAGATTCTGGCCTTGATCGTCATCCTCGCGGTCGACCGCGTGGTGTCGCCGCAATTCTTCGACCTGCGCCTCCAGGACGGCCGGCTGTTCGGCAGCCTGATCGACGTGCTCAATCGAGGTACGCCGGTGGCGCTGCTCTCGCTCGGCATGGTGCTGGTGATCGCGACGCGCGGCATCGATCTATCCGTGGGAGCGGTGATGGCGATCTGCGGCGCGATCGCCGCAAGCCTCGCCGACAGCCACGGCCTGCCGGTAGTACTGGCGGCGGCGCTTGGCGCGGGCCTCGTCTGCGGATTGTGGAACGGTTTCCTCGTCGCCGTGCTCGGCATGCAGCCGATCGTGGCGACGCTGATCCTGATGGTCGCCGGGCGTGGCATCGCCCAGCTCATCACCGAAGGGCGTATCGTGACCTTCACCTCGCCCGATCTGGTCTGGCTCGGCAACGGGGCCATCCTCGGCGTGCCGGTACCGGTCGCGATTGCGCTCGGCATGCTGATCCTGACAGGTGCGGTGGTGCGCGGCTCGGCACTCGGGCTCCTGATCGAGGCGACCGGCGGCAATGCGCGGGCGAGCGAGCTGGCCGGCGTCGGCACGCGTGCGATGATCCTGGCGGTCTACGTCTGGTGCGGTGTTTGCGCTGCGCTCGCCGGTGTGATCGCCGCGGCCGACATCATGGGTGCGGATGCCAACAATGCCGGCCTCTGGCTCGAGCTCGACGCCATCCTCGCGGTGGTGATCGGTGGCACGTCCTTGTTCGGTGGTCGCTTCAGCCTTATCCTGGCCGTGCTCGGCGCGCTGATCATCCAGACCATGAACACCGGTATTTTGCTGTCTGGCTATCCGCCGGAGTTCAACCTGCTGGTCAAGGCTGTGGTTGTGCTGGCCGTGCTGCTGCTGCAATCGCCGAAACTATCCGGCTTTGCCGGCATCATGGCGCGGCTGCGGAGGACGAAACCATGAAAGGCCTGCCGCCCGTCCTGATCACGGCCATCGTTCTCGTCGCGGGCTTTGCGGCTTGCGCGGTGCAGTTTCCCAACATCGCTTCAACCCGCGTGGTGGGCAACCTTCTCACCGACAACGCTTTTCTCGGCATCGTCGCGACCGGCATGACCTTTGTCATCATCTCCGGCGGCATCGATCTGTCGGTCGGCTCGGTGATAGGCTTCACCACCGTGTTCGTCGCCCTCGCCATCGAGCGCTGGGGCATCCCGCCGCTGGTGGCCTTCGTCGCCGTCCTCGCACTCTCGGCGGCCTTCGGGGCTGCGATGGGCGCGATCATCCACGTGTTCGACCTGCCACCCTTCATCGTGACGCTGGCCGGTATGTTCCTCGCGCGGGGCGCAAGCTTCCTGCTTTCGACGGAATCGGTGCCTATCACCGCGCCTGTTTATTCGACCGTGTCCGACTTCGCGCTGCGCATGCCTGGTGGCGGAAGGCTGACTGCGATTGCGATCATCATGCTTGCGATCGTGATCGGCGGCGTCCTGCTGCTGCGCCTCACCCGGTTCGGCGCGAATGTCTATGCGCTTGGTGGCGGCCGGGCGACCGCCAGCCTGATGGGCGTCGCCGTTGGCAAGATGACCGTGAAGATCTATATGCTGTCGAGCCTGCTCGCGGGGCTCGCCGGCATCGTGTTCTCTTTCTACACCAGCGCCGGCTATTCGCTCTCCGCCGTCGGTGTCGAGCTCGATAGTATCGCGGCCGTCGTGATCGGCGGCACGCTGCTCACGGGCGGGCAGGGCTCTGTGATCGGCACCTTCCTCGGCGTGCTGATTCAGGGCATGATCCAGACCTACATCAATTTCGACGGCACGCTGTCGAGCTGGTGGACCAAGATTGCGACCGGCGTCCTGCTGTTCGCCTTCATCGCCCTGCAGCAAGGGCTGGTCGCGCTGGCGCGAAGGCCGGCGGCGAAACGTGCGGGAGCCGTCTCATGACCTCACGCATTGTCGTGATTCCGACGCGCCGGGCCCATTCCAACCATGCGGAGGTGGCCCGCTCGATCGGCGTCGACATCATTGCAGGCCGCTATGCCGAGGGAGCGCGGCTGCCGGGCGATGCCGAGCTGACCGCGATGTTCGGCGTGTCGCGGCCGGTCTTGCGCGAGAGCGTGAAGACGCTCGTCGCCAAGGGGCTGCTCACCACCAAGGCGCGGGTCGGCACCGTCGTGCGCGAGCGCGCCGCCTGGAACATGTTCGACGCCGATGTCCTGGCCTGGCATCTCGATGCCGGCATCGACAAGCGTTTCCTCAACGATCTCGCCGAGATCCGCCTCGCCGTCGAGCCGCGAGCCGCGGCGCTGGCGGCGGCACAGCGGTCGGAGGAGGATGTCGCCGAGCTTCGCCGCTGCATTGAACGCATGCGGCTCGAGGCTTCCGATTCCGTTGGCTTTGCCGATGCCGATCTTGCGCTCCATGTTGCAGTGGCCCGGGCATCGGGTAATCTGTTCATGCGCTCGATCGGACATGTGATCGAGGCCGCCTTGCGCGCCTCGTTCCTGCTCAGTGCCCCGGTCGAGCCGGAGGACCGCGACACCGTGCTGCTCTGGCATCAGAAGATCGTCGATGCGATTGCTGCCTGCGATGCCGGGACGGCCTCGGAGGCGATGGTCTATGTCATTCACAACGGCATGAGCCGCCACGAGGACACCGTGAGTGAGACGGTCCCCGCCGAGCCGCTGCCGTCGACGAAGAGTGGAGAGTAGAGCGTGACTGAATTTCGCATCGCCATCGTCGGCTTCGGCAAGATCGCGCGCGACCAGCATGTCGGTGCGATTGCCGCGACGCCAGGTGCGATGCTCGCCGCCGTCGCCAGCCGTAACGCGTCGCTGCCGGGCCTGCCGCATTTCGCAACAATCGAGGAGCTGCTGGAGAAGGGACCTGACATCGACGCGGTGTCGCTCTGCACGCCGCCGCAGGTGCGTCGCGCCCAGGCTGCCGCGGCACTCGCCGCCGGCAAGCATGTCATGCTGGAGAAGCCACCCGGCATGGGCGTCGCCGAACTCGATCCACTTGTCGCGATGGCAGCGGATGCAAAGCGCACCCTGTTTGCGACCTGGCATTCGCGTCATGCGCCAGCGGTCGAGCCGGCTCGCGAATGGCTGGCGACGCGCCGGATCAAGGCGGTGCACATCAACTGGAAGGAGGACGTCCGCGTCTGGCATCCCGGCCAGGCTTGGATCTGGGAACCGGGCGGGCTCGGCGTATTCGATCCCGGCATCAACGCGCTCTCGATCCTGACGCGCATCCTGCCCAAGCCGGTATTCGTCACCGCGGCCGAGCTCGCCTTTCCGGCCAATTGCCAATCGCCGATTGCCGCCAACTTGACCTTGACCGATATCGACGGACTGCCGGTGACGGCCGAATTCGACTTCCGCCAAACCGGACCCCAGAGCTGGGATATCGTTGCGGAAACGGATCAGGGCCGGATGACATTGTCCCGTGGCGGCAGGATCATGGAAGTCGACGGTAAGATTGTTGCGGAGGCGCCCGATCACGAATATCGCGAGCTGTACCGGCATTTCGTCAAGCTCGCCGCGACCGGCGCGCGCGATGTCGACCTGGCACCGCTTCGTCTCGTTGCCGACGCTTTCCTGCTCGGCAAGCGCAACATCGTCGAACCGTTCGTGGACTAGGCATGGCCGGCGCAACAATAACAAAAGACGTCTTCGGAACGCTGCCTGACGGACGCGATGTCGAGCGCATCGTGCTGCGCGGAGAGGGCGGCTTCGAGGCCCGCATCATCACCCATGGCGCGGTGATCCAGGCGCTGCTTGCGCCGGATGCCAAGGGCATTTGCGATGACGTTGTGCTCGGCCATGACGCCTTTGCCGGCTATCTTGCCGAACGAAAGTTCTTTGGCGCGACAGTCGGTCGCTATGCCAACCGCATCGCCAACGGGCGATTCTCGCTTGATGGCGAGACCTTCCAGCTTGCCGTCAACAACGGCCCGAATGCATTGCATGGCGGCCTCGACGGTTTCGACCGCAAGCTCTGGGACGTTGCCGAGATCGACGACGGCGCCAGCCCGGCGGTCACGCTGACCTACACGAGCCCGCATGGCGAGGAGAATTATCCCGGCAAGCTCGACGTGCGCCTGACCTATCGCGTCACCGGTCCGGCTGAGCTGTCGCTGACGATGGAAGCGCGGACCGACCGCCCGACCATCGTCAACCTCACCAATCACAGCTTCTTCAATCTGGAAGGTGCGACGTCAGGCACATCCACGCTTGATCACAAGCTGATGGTTGCGGCCGAGCATTTCCTCGCCATCGACCCGACCGCCATTCCGCTGCCGGAGCCGCCGCGCAGCGTGGCCGGCACGCCGTTCGACTTTCGCGAAGCTCGCGCCGTCGGTGCTCGCATCCGTGAGAGCGATCGGCAACTACTTAGCGGCAAGGGCTACGACCACACGTATTGTCTGGCGCGCGACGGCAAGCTCGCGCTCGCCGCCCGGCTGGAGGCGCCGCATTCGGGCCGCATCATGGAGCTGTTCACCGATCAGCCCGGCCTTCAGGTCTATTCCGGCAACTATCTTGACGGCGCGATCTTGGGCAAGGGCGGCAAGCTGATCCGGCAATCGGACGCTATCTGCCTGGAGCCGCACATCTGGCCGAACGCGCCGAACCGGCCGGACTTCCCGAGCCCGCGCCTCGATCCGGGCGGGATCTATCGCCATCACACCGTCTATCGCTTTGCAGTGAGGGCGCCATGATGGAAGACGTGCCGACCTCCATTCTCTCCGCCGAGCACTGTCATCTCGGTGAAGGTCCGACCTATGACGTCGCGACCGACACCGCCTGGTGGTTCGATATTCGGGAGGGACGCCTGTTCGAGGCGCATCTTAGCGAAGGCAGCATCCGGATTCACGCGCTTGGCCGGATGGCGAGCGCGCTTGGACGGATCGATGCGGAGCGCCAGCTCGTCGTCGCGGAGGATGGGTGTTACGTCCGCACTCTCTCAGATGGCGCGATGACCTTGTTCTGCCCGCTCGAAGCGGATAATCCCGCCACGCGCTCCAATGATTGCCGCGTGCATCAATCCGGGACGTTCTGGATCGGCACCATGGGCCGCAAGGCCGAGCGGAGACTTGGAGCGATCTATGCGCTCCACCGCGGCAAGATCTCGACGCTGTTTCCCGGCATCAGCATTCCCAATTCGATCTGCTTCTCGCCGGATGGCGCGACAGGCTATTTTGCCGACACGGCCCGCGCCGTGCTCTATGCGGTGCCACTCAATCCCGCCACCGGCCTGCCGCGCGGTGAGCCCGAGGTGTTGCTGCGTCACACCGGCATTGGCGGGCTCGACGGTTCGGTGTGCGATGCCGACGGGCGGATCTGGAATGCCTGCTGGGGCGCCGGCCGGGTCGATGTCTACAGCCCGCAAGGCGAGCGTCTGCGCTCGCTGCGCGTGCCGGCCAAGCAGGCGAGTTGTCCGGCCTTCGTCGGCCCGGATCTGTCGCGCCTGCTCGTCACCTCTGCCTGGCAGGATATGGACGCTGAGGCGCGAGCCGCCGATCCGCAAGGTGGCTGCACCTTTCTGTTGGAGGCATCCGCACGTGGGCGTGCGGAGCCTGATGTCAAGCTCGCATAGGAGATCCAAAGCCGACCTCTACCTCTCTACTCGACGAAACGTAGAAACTGTCTGACACCCAAAGGGAGTGAAGCATGTTGAAATTAAAGACGACATTTCTGGCATTGGCGCTGGCCGGTGCTGCAACGATGGCCGCAGGCGTTACCGCCTTCGCGCAAAACAAGGGAACCGTCGGCATCGCCATGCCGACAAAATCCTCGGCGCGCTGGATCGCAGACGGCGATAACATGGTGAAGGTGCTGAAGGAGCGCGGCTACAACACCGACCTGCAATATGCCGAGGACGACATTCCGAACCAGCTCTCGCAGGTCGAGAACATGGTGACCAAGGGCGCCAAGGTGCTGGTGATCGCCGCGATCGACGGCACCACGCTGTCCGACGTGCTCAAGCAGGCTAAGGCCAAGGGCGTCACCGTGATTGCCTATGACCGCCTGATCCGCGGCACGCCGAATGTCGACTACTACGCCACCTTCGACAATTTCCAGGTCGGCGTGCTCCAGGCGCAATCGATCGAGAAGGGGCTCGGCCTGAAGGAAGGCAAGGGTCCGTTCAACATCGAGCTGTTCGGCGGCTCGCCCGACGACAACAACGCCTTCTTCTTCTACAACGGTGCGATGTCGGTGCTTCAGCCTTACATCGATAGCAAGAAGCTCGTCGTCGTGTCCGGCCAGACGGGCATGGACAAGGTCGCGACCTTGCGCTGGGACGGCGCTACCGCGCAAGCCCGCATGGACAATCTGCTCAGCGCCTACTACGGCAACAAGAAGATCAATGCCGTGCTGTCGCCCTATGACGGCATTTCGATCGGCATCATCTCCTCGCTGAAGGGCGTCGGCTACGGCAGCCCCGACCAGCCGATGCCGATCATTTCGGGCCAGGATGCGGAGGTTCCCTCGATCAAGGCCATGCTGCGCGGTGACCAGTATTCCACCATTTTCAAGGACACCCGCGATCTCGCCAAGGTGACCGCCGATATGGTTGACGCCGCGCTTGCCGGCAAGGAGGTCACAGTCAATGATACCAAGACCTACGAGAACGGCGCCAAGATCGTGCCGTCCTACCTCCTGAAGCCGGTCGTGGTGTACAAGGACAATTGGGAGAAGGTGCTGGTCGACAGCGGCTATTACAAGAAGTCGCAGTTCCAGTAAGCTTCTTTCTTCCCCTCTCCCCGCTTGCGGGGAGAGGGTAGGGTGAGGGGGAGCCTCTGCGAGGGAGGTGGCAATGGGACTCGTGGAGACTCCCCCTCACCCGGAATTCAAGCTGCGCTCGAATTCCGGCCTCTCCCCGCAAGCGGGAGAGGCGAAGTAACGTAAGGGACAAGACACGATGACGGCCATGCTGGAGATGCGCAACGTCAGCAAGAGCTTTGCCGGTGTGCAGGCGTTGCGCGACGTCAATTTTTCGGTCGAGGCCGGCCAGATTCACGCCCTCGTCGGCGAGAACGGCGCCGGCAAGTCGACCTTGATGAAGGTGCTAAGCGGCGTCTACCCCGCAGGGAGCTATGAGGGCACCATCGTCTTCGAGGGCGAGGAGCGCCGCTTCCGTGACATCAACGATTCCGAGGCGCTCGGCATCATCATCATCCACCAGGAGCTGGCGCTGATTCCGCTGATGTCGATCGCGGAAAACATCTTCCTGTCGCATCCGCCATCGAAGTTCGGCGTGATCGATCGCGACGAGGTTTATCGCCGCACCCAAGACTTGCTCCGGCAGGTCGGCCTGAAGGAATCGCCTGATACACTGATCACCGATATCGGGGTCGGCAAGCAGCAGCTGGTCGAGATCGCCAAGGCGCTGTCCAAGCGGGTGCGAATGCTCATCCTGGACGAGCCGACCGCTAGCCTGAACGAGGCCGACAGCGCCGCCTTGCTGGATCGGTTGATGGCATTCCGCGAGCAGGGTATCGGCTCGATCCTGATCTCGCACAAGCTCAACGAGGTCGCGAAGGTCGCTGACCACATCACCGTGCTGCGCGACGGCCGCACCGTCGACAGCATCGACTGTCGCGCCGAGTCGATCCAGGAAGATCGCATCATCCGCAGCATGGTCAACCGTGATCTCGCGCATCGTTTCCCCGAGCGCAGCGTCAAGATCGGCGAGCCGGTGATGGAGGTTTCGAACTGGTCAGTCTACCACCCGATCCATCCCGAGCGGCAGGTGATCAAGAACGTCAATTTCAGCGTCAGGCGTGGCGAGGTCGTCGGCATAGCCGGGTTGATGGGGGCGGGACGCACTGAATTCGCCATGAGCCTGTTCGGCCGCTCCTGGGGCACCAATATCAGCGGCCATATCCGGCTTGAGGGCCGGGAGATCGTGCTGCCGAGCGTCGCCGCGGCGATCGACGCCGGCCTTGCCTATGTCACCGAGGACCGCAAGCAGCTTGGGCTGATCCTGGCCGACGACGTCCGCAAGAATATTACGCTGGCAAGCCTGGACCAGGTTGCGCCGGGCAGGGTGATCGACGACATCGCGGAGCTGAAGATCGCCAGCGACTACCGGAACCGGATGCGCATCCGTTGCTCCGACGTCTACCAGGAGACCGGCCAGCTCTCCGGCGGAAACCAGCAGAAGGTGGTGCTGTCGAAATGGCTGATGACCGATCCCAGGGTTCTGATCCTGGACGAGCCCACAAGGGGCATCGACGTCGGTGCCAAATACGAGATTTACTGTATCATCAACGAGCTGGCAGAAGCCGGCCGCGGTGTGGTGGTGATCTCCTCGGAGATGCCCGAGCTGCTCGGCATCTGCGACCGCATCTGTGTCATGAACGACGGTGCCTTTGTCGGCGAGTTCCCGGGCACGGATGCGACTCAAGAAAAGATCATGCGCGCCATCATGCGCAACGAACGAAGCAACGGTAACGGCGCGGCCGCGGCCGCGGAAATGGGAGGATCGCAGCCATGACCGACAAGACGGTGTCGCTGCCCGAGGAGCGCCGGCACGGCAGCTTCATCAAGAACAATTTGCGCAACTACGGCATGCTGATGTCGCTGATTGCGATCATGCTGTTCTTCCAGGTCATGACCGGCGGCACGCTGCTGCAGCCGCTCAACCTGACCAATCTGGTGCTCCAGAACAGCTACATCGTCATCATGGCGCTGGGCATGCTGCTGGTGATCGTCACCGGCCACATCGACCTGTCGGTCGGCTCGGTCGCCGGCTTCGTCGGCGCGGTCGCGGCTCTCCTCATGGTGACCTACAAGGTCGACTACACGATCGCCTTCATCGCCTGCCTCGTGGTCGGCGCAGCCATCGGCGCCGCACAGGGCTACTGGGTCGCCTATTTCAAGATCCCGTCCTTCATCGTGACACTGGCCGGCATGCTGGTGTTCAAGGGTCTCGCACTTGCCGTGCTGCAGGGCCAGTCGCTCGGGCCATTCCCATCGACGTTCCAGAAACTGTCATCGGGTTTCATTCCGGAGCTGTTGCCCGAATCCGGTACGCTGCATCCGACCTCCATGCTGATCGGCGCGCTGCTGGCGCTCGGACTGGTCTATGCCAGCGCCAAGGGCCGCGCGCGTGAAGTGTCGCACGGCATCGAGGTCGAGCCCTACGCATTCTTCCTCGGCAAGAGCGTCGTGCTCGCCTGTGCCGTGCTGTATTTTACCTATTTGATCGCGACCTACCGCGGCCTGCCCAACGTGCTTGTGATCATGAGCGCCCTGATTGCGCTCTATGGCTTCGTTACCCGCCGCACCGTGATCGGCCGGCAGATCTATGCCGTCGGCGGCAACGCCAAGGCGGCCGGCCTGTCGGGCATCAAGACCGAGCGGCTGACTTTCTTCACCTTCGTCAACATGGGCGTGCTTGCCGCGCTCGCCGGCCTCGTCTTCGCCGCGCGGCTCAACACCGCGACGCCAAAGGCAGGTCTCGGCTTCGAGCTCGACGTCATCGCCGCCTGCTTCATCGGCGGCGCCTCGGCCTATGGCGGCGTCGGTCGCGTCGGCGGCGCCGTGGTCGGCGCCATGATCATGGGCGTGATGAACAACGGCATGTCCATTCTCGGCATCGGCATCGATTATCAGCAGGTCATCAAGGGTCTTGTGCTGCTCGGGGCGGTGTGCATCGACGTGTATAATCAGCGGCGGTAGCCGAATTGGCAGGGCTGTCTGGTGGGCAAAGGCGCAACGCGCCGTGCCCACCATCTTCTCGCGAACATGGTAGAGACGGCGAGCAGCCCTACGCCTGCGGCAACGACTTTCCCCATCGTACGATTACTGCGTCGTGAACAGCACCGCCGCGATCGCGACGGAAAGGCTCACCGCTGATACCGCCGCAACGGTCGATAGCACCCCCATCCGCTGCAGCGCGATGGCGAAGACGATCATGATCGGCGTCGCCGTCATCAACCCGAGTTGTGCTTCACTCATGTCATCATCAGCCGTCGTCTGGAACCAATATATCGGCCCACGATATTGTGGAGGGACCCGCAAAACGTTGCGTTAGCGCAAACGCTGCTCCGGCCGGTTGCACTATTTCTGCGGCGACAAAGTCGGAACTGCAGCGGTAGGATATCCGGGCGCCGGCTTTGATGTGGAAATCAGATGTCGGCGACGGATTGCGAACAACCAGAAACCGGCTGGGGTATCCTGGAGGATCTTCCTGGCCATCCCATGATCTGGGTGCTGATCTTCAGCGAGCTCGTCGCCTTCGGCCTGTTTCTCGGCGCCTTCATGGTCGCCCGCGCCATCCATCCAGCGGTGTTTGCGGCGGGGCAGGCCACACTGAATTCGCGTCTCGCCGGGTTCAATACCCTCGTTCTGGTGACCAGTGGTTGGGCGGCGGCGCGCGGCACGGCGGCGCGCGACTCCCACAGGCGGACTGCGCGCGGCTGGCTGTTCGGAGCCATGGCGCTCGGCTCGCTTTTCATCGGGATCAAGCTGTTCGAATATGCCGGCGAGATCGCGCTGGGAAACGGTCTGGAGACCAGCCCGTTCTTCACGCTGTATTTTCTCCTGACCGGCTTTCATCTCCTGCATGTCGGCCTCGGCATCGTGATTCTGGCCGTGGTTTCCCGAAGCGCCAGCCTGACCGGCGTGGAGACGGGAGCCGCCCTCTGGCACATGGTCGATCTGTTGTGGATCGTCATGTTCCCGATCATCTATCTGGTGCAGCAGTGATTCCGGATCGCATCGACATCACCTGGCTCATGCTGATCGGCCTTGCGCTCGCGACCCTCCTGATTCCACCTCTCGTCGCACGTCCGCTGCTCGGCAATGCTCTTCTGCTGATCTTCGCTGGACTCAAGGGTCGTCGTCTCGTGCTCGACTTCCTCGATCTTCGCGCAGCGCCGCCGCTCTGGCGCGGTCTCGTCAGCGCCTGGGTCTTCGTCGTGGTGCTGTTCGCCTGGCTCGCATCCTCGATCGTGGCCCTGGTCTAACGGCGGCGCTGCGCATCGCCGCTATCCTTGCGCTTCGACAAAGAGCGACCCGCGCCGATCGGCAACAAATCACACGATCGCATTTCTCCAAAGAATCAAACGGAAAGGATCGGCAATGGCTGAACGCCTGACCAAGTCGGCCGCTCGAAACATCTTCTACGGCGGCTCGGCCTTCTTCTTCGCCATCTTCATCGGACTGACGGCGCACAGCCATTACTACATGGCCACGACCTCCACGGACGCGGCGGCGCTGACCGCGTCGGTCGCGCGCGGCAAGCATGTCTGGGAGCGCAATTCCTGCATCAACTGTCACACGCTGCTGGGTGAGGGCGCTTATTTCGCTCCGGAAGTCGGCAACGTCTGGGATCGTTGGGGCGGCAAGGAGGATCCGGCCACGGCACGCGAGACGCTGAAGGCCTGGATGCAGTCGCAACCCTCGGGTGCGCCGGGCCGGCGGCAGATGCCGCAGTTCAACCTCACCGACCAGGAGCTCAACGATCTCGCCGATTTCCTGCAATGGACCTCGACGATCAAGCGTCAGAACTGGCCGCCGAACCAGGCCGGCTGAGCGCGCTGCTTCTTCTTTCAGACAGAGAGAACTCGAGATGAAATATCAGACCCAGAAAGTCGCGATGCTGTATTTCTATGGCGCGCTGACCTTGTTCATGGCCCAGGTCCTGTTCGGCCTGCTCGCCGGGACCATCTACGTCCTGCCCAACACGTTGTCGGTGCTGCTGCCGTTCAACATCGTCAGGATGATCCATACCAATGCGTTGATCGTGTGGTCGTTGATAGGCTTCATGGGAGCCACCTACTATCTGCTGCCGGAGGAGACCGAGACCGAGCTGTACAGCGCGCTGCTCGCGAAGATCCAGTTCTGGATGTTCTTCGGTGCTGCGGGCCTTGCCGTGGTCGGATATCTCTTCCACTTTCATGAGGGCCGCGAATTCCTCGAGCAGCCGTTCCCGATCAAAGTCGGCATCGTCGTCGTCTGCCTCATGTTCCTGTTCAACGTGACCATGACGGCGCTGAAGGGGCGCAAGACCACGGTCACCAACATCCTGTTGTTCGGCCTATGGGGTGTTGCGATCTTCTTCCTGTTCGCCTTCTACAACCCGGCGAATCTCGCGGTCGACAAGATGTACTGGTGGTACGTCGTCCATCTCTGGGTCGAAGGCGTCTGGGAGCTGATCATGGCCTCGGTGCTCGCCTACCTGATGATCAAGCTGAACGGCATCGACCGCGAGGTCGTGGAGAAATGGCTCTTTGTCATCATCGGCCTTGCGCTGTTCTCCGGCATCCTCGGCACCGGCCACCACTTTTACTGGATCGGCGCCCCCGGCTACTGGCAGTGGATCGGCTCGCTGTTCTCCACGCTCGAGGTCGCGCCGTTCTTCACCATGGTGATCTTCACCGTGCAGATGACCTGGAAGGCCGGCCGCAAGCATCCGAACCGTGCTGCGCTGTTGTGGTCGGTCGGCTGCTCGGTGATGGCGTTTCTGGGCGCCGGCGTCTGGGGTTTCCTGCACACGCTGTCGTCGGTGAACTACTACACCCACGGCACCCAGGTGACCGCCGCGCACGGGCATCTCGCCTTCTTCGGCGCGTATGTGATGCTGAACCTGTCGGTGATGGCCTATGCGATTCCTCAAATCAAGGGACGGGCGCCTTATAATCAGTGGCTTTCTATGACCAGCTTCTGGATCATGTGCACGGCCATGATGGTGATGACCTTCGCGCTGACCTTCGCCGGCGTAGTCCAGGTCCATCTCCAGCGCGTGCTCGGCCAGAGCTACATGGACGTGCAGGACCAGCTCGCGATGTTCTATTGGATCCGGCTCGGCTCCGGTGTGTTCGTCGTCATCTCCGCGCTGATGTTCGTCTGGGCGGTGCTGGTGCCAGGCCGCGAGAAGCGGGCGGTCATTCCGGCTGCGCTGCAGCCGGCCGAGTAAACGAGAAACGGCGGCCGCGGTTTGCTGCGGCAGCCTGCTTCCTGGAACGTCCGGAGAGATATCATGAAACCCGCCCTCCACACCGTGACCTCAGCACCAGCGCTCCCGGCCTATGTCGCAAGCGGCAATGAATGCGCGCTGTTCGAGCATGCCTGGCGGAATCAGCTTCCGGTGCTGCTGAAGGGGCCGACCGGCTGCGGCAAAACGCGCTTCGTCGCGCATATGGCAGCGCGGCTGGGCTTGCCGCTGCACACCGTCGCCTGCCATGACGATCTCACCGCGGCCGATCTCACGGGCCGCTATCTCCTGCAGGGCGGAGACACCGTGTGGACCGACGGCCCGCTGACACGCGCGGTGCGCGAGGGCGGCATTTGCTATCTCGATGAAGTCGTGGAAGCGCGCAAGGATGTCACCGTGGTGCTACACCCGCTGACTGACGACCGCCGCATCCTGCCGCTGGAGCGCACCGGCGAGGAGCTCGCCGCGCCCAAGAGCTTCATGCTCGTCGTCTCCTACAATCCCGGCTACCAGACCTTGCTCAAGGCATTGAAGCCGTCGACGCGGCAGCGCTTCGTCGCGATCGAGTTCGGCTTTCTGCCGGCCGAGCAGGAGATTGCAGTGGTCTCCGCCGAGAGCGGATTGCCGCTGGATCGCGTGCGGCCATTGGTCGTGCTGGCCGGACGGCTGCGTGCGCTCAAGGGCCACGATTTGGAGGAGGGCGTCTCGACCCGGCTCGTCGTCTATTGCGCGACCCTGATCGCCGCGGGCACGCCGGTCGCGGACGCGATCCTTGCCGGCATGATTGAACCTTTGACCGACGACGCCGACGTCAAGGCGGCGCTGCTGGATGTCGCGCGCGCCGTGATCGGGTGAGCCATGCTCGACTTTCTCGAACTGGAGGAAACGGTCGGCCGTGCCTGGCACCGGATGGTTGGCGGCACCGCGAGCTATCCGGTTCACGATGAGCATGCAGTCTCGCTTGCCGAAGTGAGGGGCCGAATCGCGGTCATGTTCCGCGCGCTCGGCGGCGAGACGGGCGTGCAGATCGCGAGCGCAGGCGCGCGCAGGTCGGGCCACCGGCTCGGCTGGCGGCAGCGCATCGGGCTCGGCGACGAGCGTCTCGAGCAGCCGGGCCGCGACGCCGCGACCATCTTACTGCCCGATCGCATCGCGATCTTTCCCGATCGCGCGCTGAACGCCGCGCTTTATCGCTGGCTCGCGGCGTGGTTCGCTACTGCGCCGGTGGAAGCGATCACGGAAGACGATCTGCTGCGGCGGGATCTTCTGGTGCTGCGCCGGGCAAGCGATACGGCGGTCTGGGTGCTCACGCAATTTCCCGGGCTCGTCGCCGACTATGCGCAGCTCGCCGCGGCGACCGCCGAGGCTCGGCCGAAACGCCCCTTGCCGCGCGTGGAGCGGGAGGTCGAGCAAATCGTGCTGGCCCTGCTCGGAACCGGAAATGCGCCCGCAGGCCCGCTATGGCCGGCGATGATGGGGACAGGCCCGCTGCCGGACAAGGCGCCGCCGGGCTATCGTTCGATCCTGCCCTGTCCGCTCTGGGGCGATTGCTGGACGCGCGAGCTCTCGCCCGTGAATTCTGGAGGCGATGAGTGTGTGGCGGATTCGGACGTTGCGACCCAGGACAATCGCAAGCGCTTTGCCGTGCGCGAACGCGAAGATGGCGCCAATCGCCGCGATCCTTTCGTGCTCAACCGCTTCGAAAAGATCCTGGCTATGGCCGAGATGGTCAATGTCGACCGCCCCGACGACGACAGCGACGACGAGGACGCGCAGAAGGCCGCCGATGATCTCGAGGAGATTACGCTGAGCCGCCGCAGTGGCAAGCCGGCGAGCCGCTTCAAATTCGATCTCGACCTGCCGCCGGGAGCGCTCGATGCCTCGCGATTGAACGCGGACCTGACCTATCCCGAATGGGACTATCGCAGCGGATGCTATCTGCCCGATCATTGCCGCGTGCTTGCGGGGTCGGCCTCCGAACAGGGCGAGAGCTGGGCGCCCGATGATGCCATGCGCCGGCACATCCGCCAGGTGCGTCGCCGCTTCGAAGTGTTGCGGCCGCGTCATGAATTGCTGCGCGCCCAGTCCGACGGACACGATCTCGATCTCGACGCACTCGTGCGCGCGCGATGCGACTTGCGCGCCGGCAGCAGCAATGCCGGGATGGATCGCGTCCACATGGCGATGCGGCCGCAAGGCCATGATCTCGCCGTCACGCTGCTCGTTGACGTGTCGCTCTCGACGGATGCCTGGGTCGACAATTATCGCGTGCTCGACGTCGAGAAGGAGGCCCTCCTGGTGCTCGCTCATGGACTAGCAGCCTGCGGCGACCACCACACCATCCTGACCTTCACTTCGCGGCGGCGCTCCTGGGTGCGGCTCGAGACGGTCAAGGCGTTTGGCGAGCCGATGAGCGCGACAGTGGAACGCCGCATCGGCGCGCTGAAGCCCGGCTATTACACCCGGATCGGCGCCGCGGTGCGCCATGCCGCGGCCGAACTCGCCCGCCAGCCCCAGCGCAAGAAGCTGCTGCTCGTCCTCACCGACGGCAAGCCGAACGACGTCGATCATTACGAGGGCCGCTTTGCGCTCGAGGACACCCGCAAATCCGTGCAGGAAGCGCGCCGGCTCGGCATCGCCGCATTCGGCGTGACCGTCGATGCGACCGCACAGTCCTATTTTCCGACGCTGTTCGGCCGCGGCGGCTACGCCATCGTCGGCAACATCAAGCGGCTCCCGGGCGCGCTGCCGGCGATCTATCGGCAGGTGGCCCATTGAACGAGCGGACAGAGGCTGCGCCATGGTGTTCCTTGGCGAGCTATTGCCCAGCATGTGGGTATATGATCGAATGGCGGGATGAACCAGGGCTGTCCAAAACCCGATCTGATCATCTTCGATTGCGACGGTGTACTCGTCGACAGCGAGCTGCTCAGCTGTCGCTGCCTGTCCGAGGTGTTGGCGGAATTCGGGATCGCGCTGAGTGTTGAGCAGGCGCTTGAGCTGTTCCTCGGACGCAGCACCAAGGCCATCGAGCAGCACTACCGCGATCTCGGACAGGTCGTGCCGGACGGCTTTCTGCCGCGCCTGAAGGCCCGCGTGCTGACGACGTTCGCACGCTCGCTCAGGCCAATTCCCGATGTTGCTGCCGTAGTGTCGGAGTTATCAGTGCCGTTCTGCGTGGCATCGTCGAGCGACCTCGATCGTGTCTCGCTCTCGCTCGACGTCACGGGTCTCGCGTCGCATTTCGGTGACCGCCTTTACACCGCCCAGATGGTCAGGCACGGCAAGCCGGCGCCGGATCTCTTTCTCCACGCGGCGGAGAAGATGGGCGCACAACCCTCGCGCACGCTGGTGATCGAGGACAGTATTAGCGGCGTGCAGGCCGCCAAGGCGGCAGGGATGATGGTCTGGGGATTTGTCGGCGGTGGCCATTATCGCAGCCGCGACGGCCGCGCTATATTGTCCGCAGCTGGAGCCGATCGGGTGTTCGCACAGATGAGCGATTTCTGGGAGGCGTGAGGCCGTGGCCGCCGAGAACGAAAAATCCAGGCTTGACGACGCCGCCCGTGCCGGCTGGCTCTATTTCATTGCCGGCCACACCCAGGACGAGATCGCCAAGATGCTCCAGGTGTCGCGCGCCTCGGCGCAGCGGTTGGTGTCGCTGTGCCTTGCGGAGCGTCTCATTACCTTCCGGCTCGAGCACCCGATCGCCGCCTGCATGGAACTTGCGGCGCAGCTGAAAGAGAGGTTTGAGCTGAGGCATTGCGAGGTGGTGCCTACAGATCCAGCGGCCCCGCAGGCCACCGCCGGCATCGCGGAGCGTTGCGCCAATCTGCTCGATGCGACGCTGCGCTCGGAAACGCCCGTGATCGTCGCGCTCGGCACCGGGCGGGCGGTGCGCGCCGCGGTCGAGCGCGTCATGCCAATCGACCGGCCCAACCACCAGATCGTTTCGCTGGTCGGCAACATCTCCGCCGATGGT
This sequence comes from Bradyrhizobium sp. Ghvi, assembly GCF_900115265.1. GTDB lineage: Bacteria > Pseudomonadota > Alphaproteobacteria > Rhizobiales > Xanthobacteraceae > Bradyrhizobium. The sequence goes on from NZ_FOVU01000005.1 coordinate 778,465, forward strand.
TCGGCGAGCTTTTACGACACCGTCGGCCGGCTCGCCGATCGTACCGGCGCGCGGCATTATCCGATGCCGCTGCCGTTCCTGATGTCGTCGGAGGACGAGCGCAACAAGATGGTGCGGATCGAGCCGATCGCCAAGGTCAAGGCCGTGGCGGCCAAGGCTGATCTGCGCCTCGTCGGCATCGGCCAGATGGACCAGAAAGCGCAGGTCCATGTCGACGGCTTCGTCACGCGCGATGAATTGTTCGAGATGATGCGGCAGGGCGCCATCGGCGAGATCACCGGCTGGGCCTATGATTCCAAGGGCCGCCTGCTCAAAGCCGGCACCAACAAGCGCCTCACCAGCATTCCGCCGGAGGCGCCGGCCAAGACCACGACCATCGGCGCCGCAATTGGCGCAGCCAAGGTGCCGGCGATCGCGGCGGCACTGAACGGGCGGCTGATCAACGGCCTGATCACCGACGAGGCCACCGCAACGGCGATCCTGGAGCGCTAGGGGCAGGCGGTCTTTCCACCCGCACCGCTGTCATAGTCCGCCTTGTGCGCAATTGCGCGCCGGGGCGGGCGACCCAGTATGCCGCGTCCAAGCGTGAGCCAAACCGGTAGAGGACACGCAGGGCTGGATGCCTCGCTTTCGCGGGGCATGACGGGGGAGGTTTGTCGCACCGCAGCACTCATAAGTTGCTGAAACGCCCGCGCGTCCGCTTGACATCTGGCGTAGCTCGTCCGAACATACGCTCAACGCGTGGGCATATGCTCAAATGCGCGGGCTAGGGAGGTCACCGTGAAACACGTTTTGGGCGCCGTCTGCGGCGCGTCCGTACTGCTTGCCGTCCCCGCGATGGCCGAAACGACCCTGACGATCGCCACCGTCAACAACGGCGACATGATTCGCATGCAGGGCCTGACCAGCGAATTCACCAAGAAGAACCCGGACATTTCCGTGAAATGGGTGACGCTGGAGGAGAACGTTCTGCGTCAGCGCGTCACCACCGACATCGCCACCAAGGGTGGTCAGTTCGACGTGCTAACCATCGGTACCTACGAGGTTCCGATCTGGGCCAAGAAGGGCTGGCTGGTGCCGCTCGCCAATCTCGGCGCCGACTATGACGTGGCCGACCTCCTGCCCAAAATCCGCGACGCGGTCTCCGTCGACGGCAAGCTGTACGCGGCGCCGTTCTACGGCGAGAGCTCGATGGTGATGTATCGCACCGACCTGTTCGACAAGGCCGGCCTGAAGATGCCGGAAAAGCCGACCTGGGATTTCGTCATCGATGCCGCCAAGAAGCTGACCGACAAGAACGGCGGCGTCTACGGCATCTGCCTGCGCGGCAAAGCCGGTTGGGGCGAGAACATGGCGTTCCTCACCGCCATGTCCAATTCCTACGGCGCGCGCTGGTTCGACGAGAAGTGGGAGCCGCAGTTCAACACGCCGGAATGGAAGACGACGCTCACGACCTACGTCAACCTGATGAAGGAGGCGGGCCCTCCCGGCGCGAGCTCGAACGGCTTCAACGAAAATCTGGCGCTGTTCAACGCCGGCAAATGCGCGATGTGGATCGACGCGACGGTGGCGGCGTCCTTCGTCACCAACCCGAAGGATTCCAAGGTCGCCGACAAGGTCGGCTTCGCACTCGCGCCCAACACCGGCCTCGGCAAAAATGCCAACTGGCTGTGGGCCTGGAACCTTGCAATCCCGGCCGGCTCGAAGAAGACCGAAGCGGCCGAGAAGTTCATCGCCTGGGCGACCAGCAAGGACTACACCAAGCTTGTCGCTTCGAAGGAGGGCTGGGCCAACGTGCCGCCGGGCACGCGCACCTCGCTCTACACAAATCCTGAGTACCTGAAGGCCGCGCCCTTTGCCAAGATGACGCTGGCCTCGATCGACGCGGCTGATCCGAACAAGCCGACCGTGAAGCCGGTGCCTTACGTCGGCGTGCAATACGCCGCGATCCCTGAATTCCAGGGCATCGGCACGCAAGTGGGACAGCAATTCTCGGCCGCGCTTGCGGGATCGATGACGGTCGATGCGGCGCTCGCTGCCGCGCAATCCGCCACCGAGCGCGAGATGAAGCGCGCCGGCTACATCAAATGAACCCGAGCTCTCCCTGAGCTCAAACTTGCGGCCATCCACTCCTTGCGCGATGGATGGCCGCTTTCTTCCCGAGGTTTTGTCTTGACGCGTTTTCTTCCCGCGAACCGGTCTCCATTTCGCGCGAAAACGCTCTGAAGGAGAGGCTGAGGATGGCAACCCGGCAAACGCAATTTCTTGCGCGGTCGCTGTTGACCCCGGCCGTCGGCCTGCTGTTCATCTGGATGATCGTCCCGCTCGCGCTGACGATCTACTTCTCGACGCTGCATTACAGCCTGCTTGATCCCGGCTCGGAATCGTTCGTCGGGTTGGAAAACTTCAGCTACTTCCTGACAGACCCCGCCTTCCTTGCCTCGCTGCAGAACACGCTGGTGCTGGTCGGCTCGGTGCTGGCGCTGACGATCCTGCTCGGCATTCCGCTGGCGCTGCTGCTCGATCAACCGGTGGTGGGGCGCAACTTCGTGCGGCTGATGGTGATCGCGCCGTTCTTCGTGATGCCGACGGTGAGCGCCCTGGTCTGGAAGAATTTGCTGATGCACCCGGTGTCCGGCCTGTTCGCCTGGCTCGCCAGGCTGGTCGGAGTGACGCCCATTGACTGGTTCAACGACGTGCCGCTGTTCTCGGTGATCCTGATCGTGGCCTGGCAATGGCTGCCGTTCGCGACGTTGATCCTGCTCACCGCGCTGCAATCGCTCGACGAGGAGCAGAAGGAGGCGGCCGAAATGGATGGCGCGAGCGCAGTCTCGACCTTCATTTACATCACGCTGCCGCATCTGGCCCGCCCGATCACGGTGGTGATCCTGATCGAGACCATCTTCCTGCTGACGGTGTTCGCCGAGATCTTCGTCACCACCGGCGGCGGGCCTGGCCTGCAAACCACCAACATCGCCTTCCTGATCTATTCGCAGGCGCTGATCCAGTTCGATGTCGGCAGCGCCTCGGCGGGCGGTCTCGTCGCCGTGGTGATCGCCAACGTGGTCGCCTTCTTCCTCGTCCGCATCGTCGGCCGCAACCTGGAAGCCTGACATCATGGCGCGCAAATCAACGACGCAGCAGGTGGTGGTCTCGACGATCGGGGCCTGGTTCTTCGGCTTCCTGATCTTCTTCCCGATCCTGTGGATGGTGCTGGCGAGCTTCAAGACAGAGCTCGAGGCCTTCGCCATTCCGCCATCCTTCCTGTTCTTCCACTGGACCACCGAGAACTACGCCACCGTGCAGGAGCGCAGCGACTATTTCCTCCACGCCCTGAACTCGATCATCATCGCCGGCGGCTCGACGCTGATTGCGCTCTTGATCGCGATACCGGCGGCATGGTCGATGGCGTTCTCGCCGACTAAGCGCACCAAGGACATCCTGCTCTGGATGCTCTCGACCAAGATGATGCCGCCCGTCGGCGTGCTGGTGCCGATCTACCTGATCTACAAGGGCTTCGGCCTGCTCGATTCTCGCATCGGCCTTGTCTTCATCCTCTGCCTCGGCAATTTGCCGATCGTGATCTGGATGCTGTTCACCTATTTCAAGGAGATTCCGCGCGACATCCTGGAAGCCGCGCGCATGGACGGCGCCACTATCGGCCGCGAGTTGGTCTATGTTCTGACTCCAATGGCGATCCCGGGGCTGGCCTCGACCTTGCTCCTCAATCTGATCCTGGCCTGGAACGAGGCGTTCTGGACGCTCAATCTGTCGACCTCGAACGCCGCGCCGCTCACCACGTTCATTGCCTCCTATTCCAGTCCGGAAGGGCTGTTCTGGGCCAAGCTGTCGGCGGCCTCCACGCTGGCGATCGCGCCCATTCTCGTCCTCGGTTGGTTCAGCCAGAAGCAGCTCGTGCGCGGGCTAACCTTCGGCGCGGTGAAGTAAAGGGGCTGCCGGATCATGGGTCAGATCACACTTCAGGGCGTGCAGAAATCATTCGGCCCGGTGCACATCATCAAGGGCGCCGATCTCGACATCGCCGACGGCTCCTTTGTCGTCTTCGTCGGCCCCTCCGGCTGCGGTAAGACCACGCTGCTGCGGCTGATCGCCGGCCTCGAGGACGTCACCGGCGGCAGCATCTTGATCGACGGCAAGAATGTCGTCGACACGCCGCCCGCCAAGCGCGGGCTGTCGATGGTGTTCCAGTCGTACGCGCTCTATCCGCATATGAGCGTGCGCGGCAATATCGGCTTCGGCCTGAAAATGGCCGGCCTTGCCAGGGACGAGATCAACCACAAGGTCGAGGCCGCTGCCGCAACGCTGAACCTCACGCCCTATCTCGATCGCAAGCCACGCGAGCTCTCGGGCGGCCAGCGCCAGCGCGTCGCGATCGGGCGGGCCATCGTCCGCGAGCCCAAGGCGTTCCTGTTCGACGAGCCGCTCTCCAACCTTGACGCCGCGCTGCGTGTGCAGATGCGCATCGAAGTGACGCGACTGCAGAAGCAACTCGGCACCACCGCGATCTACGTCACCCACGACCAGGTCGAGGCCATGACCATGGCCGACAAGATCGTCGTGCTCAACGCCGGCAAGATCGAGCAATACGGCTCGCCGCTAGAGCTCTATGAACGGCCCTCCAACCTCTTCGTCGCCGGCTTCATCGGCTCGCCCAAGATGAATTTCGTGACGGGCGATAGCGCCGCACAGAAGGGCGCCGCGACGATCGGCGTTCGGCCCGAGCACCTGAAGATCGAGCGCGACGGCACGGGCGGCTGGCAGGGCACCATTTCGGTCGCCGAGCATCTCGGCAGCGACACTTTCCTCTATGTCGATGCCGGGCCGCTCGGGATGTTGACAGCACGCTACATCGGCGAACTGAGCCTGCATGCCGGCGATCGCGTATCGCTCGTGCCGGACCCCGCGCGCATTCACCGCTTCGACGCGAGCGGCAATGCGATCAGGAACTAACAAGAAACGGGAATACGATCATGTACCTGGAGAAATTCAAGCTGAGCGGCAAGACCGCGTTCATCACCGGCGGCGGCCAGGGTATTGGCCTTGCCTGCGCGGAAGCGCTGGCTGAGGCCGGCGCCAGGGTGATTATCGGCGATCGCGACAGCAAGGTCGCCGGCGACGCCAGGGCCAGCCTGAGGGCCAAGGGTTTTGATACCGAGACCGCGATCATGGACGTCACCGACACCAAGCGTGTGGCGGAGGTCGCGAACGATCTCGTCGGCCGCTACGGCAAGGTCGATATCCTCGTCAACAATGCCGGCATTGCCCGTAGCGAAACGCCGGCCGAGACCGTGACCGACGAGCACTGGCTCAACGTGATCGACGTCAATCTCAACGGTACCTTCTGGTGCTGCCGTGAGTTCGGCAAGCACATGCTCAAGGCTGGAAGCGGCGCCATCGTCAATGTCGGCTCGATGTCGGGCTTCATCGTTAACAAGCCGCAGGAGCAGTGCTTCTACAACGCCTCCAAGGCCGGCGTGCATCATCTGACCAAGTCCTTGGCCGCGGAATGGGGCGCGCGCGGCATCCGTGTCAATGCGGTGGCGCCGACCTATATCGAGACGCCGCTTAACGCTTTCGTGAAGAGCAACCCGAGAATGTACGACGCCTGGATCGGTGGAACCCCGATGGCGCGGATGGGGCAGGTCGAGGAGATCGCCTCGGTCGTCCTGTTCCTGGCCTCGGAGGCTGCGAGCTTGATGACCGGCAGCATCGTGCTGGTGGATGGCGGCTACACTTGCTGGTAGGCTTGCCGTCAAAACTGACGGTAGCGACCGGGAGTGACAATGTCGCGAGCCTATATCGGCGTCGACGTAGGGACCACGAGCACGCGGGCAGGGGTGTTTGACGAGGCGGGAACGCTGCTTGCGACCGCCAAGCATCCGATCCGGATCTGGTATGAGGCCGGCGACATCGTCGAACAATCGTCGGAGGACATCTGGCAGGCCTGCATCAAATCGGTGCGGGCGGCAATGGCGGAAGCGGCGATTGCGCCGGACAGCGTCGCCGGCATCGGCTTCGACGCGACCTGCTCGCTGGTTGTCCTCGACAGGCAAGGCGAGCCGCTCACGGTCAGCGCTTCGGGCGAGGCGCAGCGCAACGTCGTTGTCTGGATGGATCATCGTGCCATTGCGGAGGCGCGGCTGATCAACGAAACCGCCGACGATGTGCTGCGCTATGTCGGCGGCTCTATCTCGCCCGAGATGGAAATGCCGAAACTATTGTGGCTGAAGCGGCACATGCGCGCGAGCTTCGACGCTGCCGGGCACTTTTTCGATCTGGCGGACTATCTGACCTGGCGCGCCACCGGCTCGCTGCAGCGCTCGACCTGCACCGTCACCTGCAAATGGAACTATCTCGCCCATGACGGTGGGGGCTGGAGCGCACCGTTCTTCAAGCGTATCGGTCTGTCTGATTTCGTCAGCGAAAAATATGCACGCATCGGCACCGAGATCGTCGCCCCCGGCACGCGGCTCGGCGCCGGTCTCACCCGCGGGTCCGCCGCCGATCTCGGCCTGCCGGCTGGCACGCCGGTCGGCGCCTCCTTGATCGATGCCCACGCCGGCGGCATTGGCGCGATTGGCGGCCGTGACGGATCGGGCGGAACGACCGATGTCACCGATCGTCTCGCCTACATCATGGGAACCTCGGCCTGCATCATGGCGACGACGAGGGAGCCATGCTTCGTGCCCGGCGTTTGGGGCCCCTATTATTCCGGCATGGTGCCGGACTTCTGGCTTAACGAGGGCGGCCAGTCAGCCGCAGGTGCGGCAATCGATCATCTCCTCAAGTCGCATCCGGGCCACACCGATGCAAGCGCCGCTGCGCGCAGCGAGGGCGTCGATCTCATTGAGTTTCTCGAGCGCCGCATCATCGCGCGCGCCGGCGATGCCAGCCGCGCTGCGCTGCTCGCACGCGACGTCCACGTGCTTCCTGAGTTCATCGGCAACCGCTCGCCCTATGCCGACCCTGACACCCGCGCGGTGATCGCGGGCCTCGATCTCGACACCGACATCGGCTCGATGGAACGGCTGTTCGTCGCAGGTCTTTGCGGGCTCGCCTACGGGCTCGCAGAGGTGATTGAGGCCTTTGCCGCGCATGGCGTGCATGCCGGCATCATGATCATGGGCGGCGGCGCCAGCCGCAGCCCCCTCGTGCGGCAGATCATGGCTGACACGACTGGGCTGACCGTCGCGCTGCCGCAGACCAGAGAGCCCGTGTTGCTAGGCGCCGCGATGCTAGGTGCCGTCGCTGGCGGCGCCTATGCCTCGATCGGCGAGACCATGGCAAAGATGTCGGCGCTCGGACGCAAGAGCGAGCCGACCACGCCTGACATGGCCGCGTTTCACACCAGGAAGCGCGCGGTGTACAAGCTGTTGCGCGAGGTCGATCGCGGCAGCCGAGCGGCAATGCGTGACATCGTCGAGGGCCAAGAGATATGCTGATTTCCTGTGGCGACGCGTTGATTGATTTCGTGCCAACGAAAAACGCCGACGGCCGCGAAGCCGTGATGCCGGCGGTCGGCGGCTCCTGCCTCAACGTCGCCATTGGCATCGCGCGGCTGGGCGCTCCGACCGGTTTCGTCGGCGGCATCTCGACCGACATGTTCGGGCGCATGATCGCCGACCATGCCGCTGCGTCGAATGTCGAGCTGGGCTTCGCCACCCGCAGCGATCACCAGACCACGCTCGCCTTCGTCCGCATCGTCGCCGGCGAGTCGCATTACGCCTTTTATGATGCCGACACCGCGACGCGGAACTGGACATTTCGGCGCGGGAGCATTCCCTTCGATACCGTCGAAGCCGTGCATGTCGGCTCGACCACGTTGGTCAACGACCAGGGCGCCGCCGAAACGAAGGCCCTCATCGCGGATGCGCAGGCGTCGTCGACGATCTCCTTCGATCCGAATTGCCGCCCCAACCTCGTCAAGGACAGGCCGGCCTATCTTGCACGCATGACCGAATTCGCTGGGGCCGCCGATCTCGTCAAGATGTCGGATGTCGACTTCGCCTATCTCTTCGGCGAGGAGCCGTATCAGCAGCGCGCGAACGCGCTGCTTGGGCAGGGCACCCGCCTCGTCATCATCACCCGCGGCAGCGACGGCGCCATCGCTTGGCACGCGAAGGCCGGGCAGATCGCGGTCGAGGCGCCGAGGGTCACCGTCGCCGACACGATCGGCGCGGGCGACAGCTTCCAGGCTGCACTGCTGTTCGCCCTGCACAAGCAGGGGCGTCTCGCCCGGCCGCAACTCAAGGACATCGGTGCGGAAGAGCTCCGCCGCGCGCTTTCCTTTGCCGCCAATTGTGCCGGTCTCACCTGCACCCGCCCAGGTGCCGATCCGCCCTGGAGCCATGAGATCAGCTGGAGCTGGTAGTCTCGTCACAGCCGCGCGACGACCTTCTCGGCGCATTTTACAAATCTGGGGATCAGCGGGCTCTGCGAATCCCGCCGCCAGCACACCGCGATGTCGATGGAATCGACCGCGTCCCGCAGCGGCCGGAATACGATGCCGCGCGGCGCGCCGAGCTTGGCGCAAGCCGGCAGGATCGCAAAGCCTTCGCCAGCGAGCACAAGGCTCATTGCCGAATGTGCCGTCTCGACCCGGCTCGCGATCGGCATCACGACCCGATGCCGCCGCAGCAAGGCCGCGACCGCGGAGGAGGCGGGGTCCCGCTCCGGCGGCGGTAGCGCAATCAGCGGACGGCCCTGCAACCGAGCCATCGGCACGGCGCCGAGGCGCGCCAGCGGCGAGCGGTTCGGCATCGCCAGCATGAAGCGCTGCGCACCGATCCGCGCGACCTGAATCTCGGGATGGTGGATCGCCGGCATGCACAGTGCCACCGTGACGCTGCGGTCGAGCAGCCGTACCTCGCGCGTCGATGCGCTGAGGTCGACGAAGTCGAGGTCGACGCCGGGAATGGATCGCCGCAGCTCGGGGATCAGTCGCGGCAGCACGGCGTTCGCCAGCACGAACATGTAGCCGACCGAGATACGCCCGCGCTGGCCCGCAGCAACAGCACGCGCGGCCTCGATGCCGTCGGCCGCCAGCGCCAGTGCTTCGCCAGCGCGGGCCAGCAGGGCCTGGCCCGCGTCGGTCAGATCCATGCCACGCGTGCCGCGGTGGAACAGCGGCGCGCCGATTTCGGCCTCGAGCTTGCGGATCTGGACCGAGAGGGGCGGCTGCGCCATCCGCAGTCGTTCGGCAGCCTTGCCGACGCTGCGCGCCTCGGCCACGGCAACGAAATAGCGGAGCCGGCGAAGATCCATGGGCATACCGAAACCGTATGGGTTGACCACCAAAATCGTATTGGACGCCGAGTTAACAAAACTGTCATTCTGATTGTCAATGCATGGGGCCAACGGCGGCCGCTTCGGAGCATGATCTGACGATGAACAGCGATCCCTGCCTGCTCTCCGGAACCGAATTGCGTCACCTGATCGCGAACAAGCAGATCTCCGCCGTCGAAGTTACCCGCGCCGTACTCGCGCGCGCCGAAGCTCTCCAGCCCAAGCTGAACTGCTTCATCACGATCTGTGGCGACGAGGCGATGGCGGCGGCGCGCGAGGCCGAGTGCAAGGTGATGGCGGGCGAGCCGCTCGGGCTGCTGCATGGCCTTCCCGTGACGGTCAAGGACATCGTCAACACCAAGGGCGTGAAGACCACTTTCGGCGCCGCCCCCTACAAGGACAACGTTCCCACCGAGGATGCCGTTGCGGTCGCAAGACTGCGCAGCGAAGGCGCGATCCTGATCGGCAAGACCACGACTCCGGAATTCGGCAGCAAGTGCCTGACCGACTCGCCGCTGTTTGGCCGCACGCGCAATGCCTGGAGCGCGGAGCGCTCCTCCGGCGGCTCCAGCGGCGGCGCCGCGGTGGCGGTGGCGAGCGGCATCGCGCCGCTGGCGATCGCGACTGATGGCGGCGGCTCGACTCGCATTCCCGCCGCCTGCAACGGCGTCGTGGGCTTGAAGCAGAGCAATGGCGTGATCGCACACAGCCAGGCGCTCGACGCGTTCGGCAACCAGACCTATGTGACGCCGACCACGCGCACCGTCGCCGATACCGCGTTGATGATGCAGGCAATGGCCGGCGAGGACGCCAGCGATCCCTGGTCGATCGGCGTGCCCGCGCCCGATTTTATCGGCACTGCGGCCCCGCGCGGTGATCTGCGTGGGCAGAAGATCCTGTTCTGCGCCTCACCACCGGGACGTCCAGTGTCGTCGGATGTCGCGACCGCCTTCAAGGCGAGCCTCGACCGGCTTGCCAATCTCGGCGCCGAGCTCGAGGAGTTCTCCGGCGAGGGCTTTGACGTCGAGCCGATCTGGCGCGCAATCAACCACACTGTCTGGCGGTCACGCTTTTCGAAGCTGGTGGCCGAGCATGGCGACGCCCTCAGCGAAGCCTTCCTCAAGCAGATCGCCCTGGCGACCAATTTCAGCGGCGTCGACTACCAGGAGGCGATGTTCGCGCGCACCGCGTTGTTCCGTCGCGTGCAATCCCTGCTTGCGGGCGGGCACCTTCTGGCGATGCCAACCATCACCCGCTCCGCGCTGCCGATCGACCAGGACCTGTTCGGCAAGATCGAGATCGACGGAATGCAGTTTGACAGCGTCCGGCCGCACTGGTTCCCCTGGACCATGCCGTTCAACATGACCGGCCACCCCGCGATCAGTCTGCCCTGCGGCTTCGGCCGTGATGGCCTGCCGATCGGGCTCCAGCTCGTCGGCCGCTTTCGCCGTGACGCGGAATTGCTGCGCGTCAGCGCCCTGTTCGAAGCCTCGAGTGACCTTCTGTCCCGCTGGCCGGCTTAAGGGGGCGACGATGGATAGCAAAGGGCTTGCGTCGGGCGTGCGGACATGTTGATCGTGCCGGTAGTGAGCCCTGAAGCCGACGGCGTATGAGCGTATTTCTCCTCCGACGTGTCCTGACATTGCTGGCGACGCTGGTCGGCGCGTCCGTGATCATTTTCCTGGTGCTGGATGCGTTGCCGGGCAATGCCGCGCAAATGCTGATGGGCGCCGATGCCTCGGCCGACGCGGTGCGTGCGCTCACCGTCAAGCTCGGGCTGGATCAGCCGCTCGCGGTCCGCTACCTGCAATGGATCAAGGGCATCGTCGTTGGCGATCTCGGCAATTCCTATGTTTACGGCACGCCGGTCTCTGGCCTGATCGCGGAGCGGCTGGTGCTGACCATTCCGCTCGCGATCATGTCGATGCTGATCACCGTTGTGCTGGCGCTCTCGGCCGGCATCTACACCGCTGCCAATCATAACAAGCTCGGCGATGTCGGCGTGATGTCGCTGACCCAAATCGGCATCGCGCTGCCGAACTTCTGGTTCGCGATCCTCCTGGTCCTGCTATTTGCCGTGCGGCTGCAATGGCTCTCCGCCGGCGGCTTTGCCGGCTGGGATGACGGCATCTGGCCAGGGATCAAATCGCTGCTGTTGCCGTCGATTTCGCTGGCAGTGGTACAGGCCGCGATTCTTGCGCGCGTCACGCGCTCGGCGGTGCTGGAAGTGCTGCGCGAAGACTTCGTCCGCACTGCGCGCGCGAAAGGACTCGGCAAGCGCGAGGTGCTGTGGCGCCATGTGCTGCGCAACGCCATGATTCCCGTGATGACGGTGATGGGCCTGCAATTCGCCAATCTGCTCGCCGGCACCATCGTGATTGAGAACGTGTTCTACCTACCCGGTCTCGGCCGGTTGATCTTCCAGTCGATTGCCAATCGTGACCTGATCGTGGTGCGAAACTGCGTGATGCTGCTGGCAACCATGGTCGTCATCGTCAATTTCGTGGTCGACGTGCTCTATGCCTTCATCGATCCCCGCATCAAGGTGCACGACCTGTGAGCGCGCAGCTTTCCACGCCCGTTGACGCGCCGGTCGCAACGCGCCCCGTGCCTGCGCGGACCTTTTGGAGCCGCGCGCTGCGCCATCGCAGCTTCGTGCTGGGCGGCGCTCTCAGCCTGCTGGTAGTTGCCTCGGCGCTGCTCTCGCTGGTGTGGACGCCCTGGTCGCCTTACGAGATCGACATCGCCTCGAAGCTGCGGCCGCCCTCGGCGACGCATTGGCTTGGCACCGATACCTTCGGTCGTGACATCATCTCGCTGCTGCTCGCAGGTGCGCGCTCCACCATCCTGGTCGGTATCATCGCGGTCAGCATCGGTCTCACCTTCGGGGTCTGCCTCGGCCTGATTGCGTCGGCCAAGCGCGGCTGGACCGAAGAGGTCATCATGCGCTTTTCCGATTTCACCTTCGCCTTTCCGGCTGTGCTCTCGGCGATCATGCTGGCGGCGGTCGCAGGTCCAGGCATGGTGACTTCGATCATTGCGATCGGCATTTTCCAGATCCCGACCTTGACCCGGCTGACGCGCGGTTCGGCCAATGCGATTTGGGCGCGCGAATTCGTGCTGGCGGCGCGCGCCTCGGGCAAGGGCGCCCTTCGCATCACCATCGAGCATGTGCTGCCGAACATCCTGTCGATCCTGATCGTGCAGGCGACGATCCAGTTTGCGCTCGCGATCCTTGCCGAAGCCGCTTTGTCCTATCTCGGCCTCGGCACCCAACCGCCACAGCCGTCCTGGGGTCGCATGCTGAACGACGCGCAGACCATGTTGTTCCAGTCGCCGATGCTTGCGGTCTACCCCGGTGCCGCGATTGCGATCGCCGTGCTCGGCCTCAATCTGCTCGGCGACGGCTTGCGTGATCTGCTCGATCCCAGGCTGGCGCGGGAGCGGTGACGATGGTTGATCCAGCAACCCTGATCGAGGTCGATAATCTCGGCGTCCGCCTCAACACCTCTCGCGGCGCCGCGCAGGCCGTGCGCGGCGTCAGCTTTACCCTGAAGCGCGGCGAGACGCTTGGGCTCGTCGGCGAATCCGGCTGCGGCAAGTCAGTCACGGCGCTCTCGCTGATGGGGCTGTTGCCTGAGAGCGCTGTTATCACCGGCAGCATCAAGCTTGACGGCAACGAGCTCGTCCGGTTGCCGGATGGGGATTACTGCAAGCTGCGTGGCAACCGCATCAGCATGATCTTCCAGGAGCCGATGACGGCGCTGAACCCGATGCACACGATCGGCCATCAAGTCGCCGAGCCGCTGCGCCGTCACAAGAAATATTCGGCCGCGCAGGCGCGGAAAGAAGCTATCGCCTTGCTCGACCGCGTCGGGTTGCCCGATCCGGCGAGGCGTATCGACGCCTATCCGCACCAGTTCTCCGGCGGCCAGCGCCAGCGCGTCACCATTGCTATGGCGCTGGCCTGCGAGCCTGATCTGTTGATCGCGGACGAGCCGACCACCGCACTCGACGTCACGATCCAGGGCCAGATCCTAGATCTCATCGCCGATCTCGTCGAGGAGCGCGGCATGTCGATGATCCTGATCTCGCATGATCTCGGCGTCATCGCCGAGAACGTGCAGCGCATGATGGTGATGTACGGCGGCACAGTGGTCGAGAGCGGGCCAACCGACGAAGTGTTCCGCCGCATGGGCCACCCCTATACGCAAGGCCTGTTTCGCGCCCGTCCAAAACTCGGCGCGCGCAAGGGGACGCGGCTGACGACGATCTCGGGTACCGTGCCGGAGCTCGCCGATCTGCCGGTGGGCTGCACCTTCGCCGATCGATGTCCGCTCGTGATCGATGCGTGCCGGGCGGCGCTGCCGCCGATGGTCGAGGTTGGCCCCCGGCACGGCGTGCGTTGCATCAGGACCGATGTCTCCATGGCAGCGAATGTCGGAGCCCTGTCCGCATGACCGCAGCACCTCTTCTCGACGTCAAAAATCTCGAGCAGCGCTACACGCTGCCGCGCGAAAGCCTCTTCCGTCCGCCCGGCGAGGTGCGCGCGCTCAACGGGGTCAGCGTGCAGGTCCAGGCCGGCAAGAGCCTCGGCATCGTCGGCGAATCCGGCTCCGGCAAATCCACTTTTGCGCGCGTCGTGATGGCGCTGGAGCGGCCGACCGCGGGTGAGGTCACGCTGCTCGGCCGCGATCTCAACCGCATCTCGCCCGATGAACTGCGCCGCGCGCGGCGTGATTTCCAGATGGTGTTCCAGGACCCTTATGGGTCGCTCGACCCGCGCCAGACGGTTGCGCGCATCGTCGCCGAGCCGCTCACCGTGCTTGATGACGTCGATCGCACCACGTTTCGCGCCCGCGTCTCCGCGGTGCTGAAGCAGGTCGGCTTGCGCGAAGCGGACATGGACAAATATCCGCACGAGTTCTCCGGCGGCCAACGCCAGCGCATCGCCATCGCGCGCGCGTTGATCACCCAGCCCAAGCTGATCGTCGCGGACGAACCGGTCTCCGCGCTCGACGTCTCCGTGCAGGCGCAGGTCCTGAACCTGATGCAGGACCTCCAGGAGGAGTTCGGCCTCAGCTATATCCTGATCAGTCACGATCTTGCCGTTGTCGATTATCTCTGCGACGAGGTCGCCGTGATGTATCTCGGCCGGGTCGTCGAGCAGGGGCGGCCGGAGGATTTGTTCGAGCGCTGCGCCCATCCCTATACGCGGGCACTGCTCGATGCCGTGCCGCGGGCTCGTGCCGGTGGTGGCCGGCGCCGGCGCGGGGCGCAGGCGATCGCCTCGCAATCGGCGGCAGCGAGCGGATGCCCCTATGTCGCGCGCTGTCCGCTCGCCGACCAGCATTGCCGGGAGGTTCCGCCCTTGCTACGCAGGGTGGGCGCGGGACATCTTGTCGCCTGCCACAAGGCGGAGGCCGTGATGGCATTGCCGCAGGCGGCCATGGAAGGCTAATGTCGGCGGCAAGATTGGCGTCGTCCCAAAGGACAGAAGAAGGCCGGGGAGTTGGGCATGTTGAAGAAGCTATCGATCGTCGCTTTTGCCGCAGCACTAGCCGCGGCGCCGCTGCCGGTGCTGGCGCAGAGCAAGAAGGACAGCGTCGTCATGGGTATGACGCTGGAGCCGCCGGGGCTCGATCCCACCAACGCTGCGGCTGCAGCGATCGCTGAGGTCACGCTCTACAACATCTACGAGACCCTGACCAAGATCAACGAGGACGGCTCGGTCTCGCCGCTGCTCGCCGAGAGCTGGACCGCCTCGCCTGACCTGAAGACCTATACGTTCAAGCTGCGCAAGGGCGTCAAATTCCAGAACGGTGAGGCGTTCAATTCCGCCGCCGTCAAATTCTCGTTCGAGCGCAACGCAGCCGCGAACAGCACCAATAAGGACAAGAGCCTGTTCCAGGCTTTCGAGAAGATCGATGCGCCCGATGCCGACACGATCGCGCTCACGCTGAAATATCCCGAGCCGAACCTGCCGTTCCTGATGGGACAGGCGAGCGCCTCCATCGTCGAGCCGAAGAGCGCGGCGACCAATATCACGCAGCCGGTCGGCACCGGGCCTTATCAGCTCGGTGCCTGGGCCAAGGGCTCGTCGATTACGCTGAACAAGTGGGCCGACTATCGCAACGCCTCCGCGATCAAGCTCGCGAAGGTGACGATCCGCTTCATCTCCGATCCGGCCGCGCAGGCCGCGGCGCTGCTCTCGGGTGATGTGGATGCATTTCCGCGCATCGCGACCCGCGTTGTTGCCCAATTCAAAGCTGACCCGCGCTTTACCGTGCTGATCGGCGGTTCGAAGGCCAAGACCATCGTCGCCATCAACGAAAAGAAGAAGCCGCTGGACGACGTCAGGGTGCGCCGCGCGATCCTCGCTGCGATCGACCGCAAGGCATTGATCGATGGCTCGGTCGAAGGCTTCGGTACGCCGATCGGCAGCTTCTACACACCGGGGTCGCTCGGCTATGTCGATACCACCGGCATCAACCCGTACGACCCCGAGAAGGCGAAGAAGCTGCTGACTGAAGCCGGCGTCACCACGCCGCTCGAGCTCAGCCTGAAGCTGCCGCCACCGCCCTACGCGCGGCAGGGCGGCGAGATCCTCGCAGCCCAGCTCGCCAAGGTCGGCATCGTCGCCAAGATCGAGAACGTCGAGTGGGCGCAGTGGCTGTCGCAGGTGTTCGCTGGCAATGGTCCGCACAATTACGACCTCACCATCGTTTCCCACGTCGAGCCGTTCGATCTCGTCAAGATCACCGAGCCCGACTTCTACCTCGGCTACAACAACGAGGCGTTCAACGCGCTCTACAAGCAGATCGTGTCGACGCCGGATGAGGCTGCCCGCGCAAAGCTGCTCGGTGATGCCCAGAAGATGCTGGCGACGGACGCGGTCGCCGGCTTCCTGTTCCAGCCGCAATGGCCGACGGTGATCAACAAGAAGCTGAAGGGCGTCTGGAAGGAAGTCCCGCAGTTCGAGAACGATTTCTCGGCCTGGTCCTGGGAATAGGCTCCCGGTCAGGCCGAGCCTGGCGCTTCAAAATGGGCCTCTCTCCGTCGGAGAGCGGCCCATTTTCTTGTGCGGGCTGAAAAAACGAGAAAACAACCCCATGCACAGTAGACCGGCCTTGTTCTTTCAATGGCTTGCGCGGTCCGATCAGGCGATTTCGAAAATCCGAAAAATCGATTGACCCGTCGGGCAAAACACGGGCATGATGCCATCCTTGACGAAGGACGCACCACCGGGCGAGCACGTCATCAGGAAGCTGTTCCGAGACGTCGATGGCTGGCCATCCGACCCGTCAGACGAAGTCCATTTTTGAAGACCGAGATCGATCAGGATTTCTGATCGGCGGTGTTGGCCAATTTGAACGTCGCTTTGGTCGTGATCGCCGGCATGGGCTGGTTCTTTGTCCTGCCGTCGGTGAGGTGATGGCGAAGTCGCTCCAGGGGCCTCTCGACACCGACGACGATGAGGCAGGACAGCAGCAGGCTTGTCGCGACCACAACGGCATAATTATCGCTCAGGAACTGAATGATCGGGAAATGCAGGAGATAGATGGGATAGGAGAGATCTCCGACGAACCGATCGACGCTGGCGTCCTTGAAGGCGGCGAAGGCAATCGGAACGACCGCTGCCGCCATGGTCGCTCCAACGAAGCTGTACTGCACCGGAACGTTCAAGACAAAAAGCTGTGCGAGCATGATCAATCCGGCGATGACGACCAACGCCAGGGGTCTGGACTGCGAGAACGGCAGCAATTCGATCCGGTTGAACAGGCGGAAGCTGAGCATGCCCAATACAAAGAGAGGAAGCTCGAATGGGAAGAAGCGATAAAACCAGGGATCGTGATCCAGTCCTGCGCCATAGGCTGCAAGCCTCGCTCCGGTGAGGATGAGAGCGAGCGCACCCAGGTAGGAGCTGCGAATTCGCGCCAAAGACGGCGCCACCAGGTAAAAATACAACTCCAGGGCCAGCGTCCACGATGGGCGCACCATCAGATATGAGGACAGTTGAGGGGTAGTGGAATGAAAATCTGCTGTGAAGAATAGTCCGCTGTAGTCCACTCCGAGGAACAACAACGTGTCTTGAAGAAAAATCAAGATATTGGTTGCCAACAGCAGAATGGCTGGTTGCCATCCCAGACTGGCGAGGTCGTGGAAGCCTTTCGCGGGCCAGAGCGCGAAAGCCAGAGCAGCCACGAGCCAATAGGTCGGAAAAATGCGAAATGCCCGGCTGAGGTAGAACGCTCCTGGGGACGCGTATCGCTGCGACAGCACCATCTGCATGTAGAAGCCGGAAATCACGAAAAAGACTTCAACTGCCATGATCCCCGTCGTGAGACGAAGCCAAGTGAATGGCGGCAATACATGGTCGCCGACAACGGCCAGCGCCAGGAGCAATCGCAACAGTCCCATCGGTTCACGCGATCGGACGCAGCACAGCGTCGAACGCGATGGACGGATTGCGACTAGCCATTTTCGGCCACTCCCTGCATTACGGGAATGTTCGTGCCACAGCAACTCTTAATAGTTCAACAACATATGCGTGTGTTCTTGGGCTGGAACACGTCGATCGATCGTCCAATTTTTTGGAACCTTAGCCGGTCGGATCGTCGCTTTGCGCGCATGATGTGACCATTCTCGGCTGGTCGACGAGGGGGGAGAACCGCGTCGAAAAATCTGCCTGATCCTTCACGAAGCGGTGCGGCCGCTTCGAGCGATAGCAGCGGCGCACCGTCCGGAAACGATGCGCCGCTTGTCGGTTCATGCCGCTTTCGCGCTGATATTGCCGATCCATTTGCGGGCCAGTGTCACGTCGGCTTGCGACAATTGATGGCCCGCCGGCAAGACGTTGTGGTCGACACGGGCGCCTGCGTCCGACAACAGCGCCGCAAGCTTCGCGGAATTGCTCGACGGCACGATCGGGTCAGCCTGCCCCGACAGCAGAAGCACCGGCTTGCCGCCAAGCTCCGGCTTTGCCTGATCAGTGTTGGGCGGATCCGACAGCGGCACCATCGCGCGCAACAGCACTGCGCCTGCCAGCACGTCCGGCTTCAGCAGCAACAGCGCGGCCGCGATGTTGGCGCCGTTGGAGAAACCGATCGCGACTGGCGCGGCGATGCCGTAGTGCCTGCGTGCCTCCGCGACGAAGTCGCCGAGCTCGCGCGCACGCCGGCGCACGTCCTCTTCGTCGAACACGCCTTCCGCAAGGCGGCGGAAGAAGCGCGGCATGCCGTGCTCGAGCACGCGGCCGCGCGGAGAGAGCAGGGCGGAACCGGGCGAGATCATCTGGCCGAGCCCGAGCAGATCGTTCTCGTCGCCGCCGGTGCCGTGCAGCAGCAATAGTGGGGGTGAGCCCGCGTCGCGCGCGGGCTCGAAACGGTGGATGAAATCGGTCATGACGCGGTCTCTTCCAGGCTCGGCAGCACGCCCTCGATCTCCTTGCGATGCTTTTCGAGGAAGCCGGGCAGCTTCAAATCGCGTCCGAGCGTCGCGACAGGCTCGTCCACGGCGAAGCCGGGGATATCGGTTGCGATCTCGAACAGCACGCCGCCGGGCTCGCGGAAGTAGATCGAGCGGAAGTAGTTGCGGTCCCTCTGCTCGGTCGGGTGCAGGCCGTGATTGCTGACGAGCCTCTCGGCCATCTTGCCCTGCTCGGCATCATCGGCCGCACGGAAGGCGATGTGATGGACGGAGCCGCCGCCCTGATGACCGCGCAGAAAGCCCTTGGCCGCGTAGATGTCGACGACGCTGCCCTCAGTGTCGCCCGATGCCTTGAAGCGGATCACGGAGCCTTCGCGGCCCGTCTCCTTGAAGCCGAGCACGTCGGTGAGGACGGCCGCCGTCTTCGCCGCGCTGTCGAGCAACAGGGTCACGCCATGGAATCCGCGGATCGCATGCTCGGCCGGCACCTCGCCATTGCTCCAGCCCGACTCGTTCTCGGCCCCGGGGACGCCGACCAGCGCGAGCGCCATGCCGTCGGGGTCAGTGAACGGCAACACGGATTCGCCGAAGCGCTTTTCCAGCGCCTCGTAAGCGATGCCCTTCTCGGTGAAGCGCTGCGTCCAGTAGCCGAGCGAGCGCTGCGGCACGCGGAAGGCGGTCTGATGGGTCTCGCCGACGCCGCGGCGCCCGGGGGACACGCCGGCCCACGGGAAGAAGGTCAGGATGGTGCCGGGGCGGCCGGTCTCGTCGCCATAATAGAAATGGTAGGTGCCGGGATCGTCGAAATTGACCGTCTTCTTGACGAAGCGCAGGCCGAGATCCCGCGTGTAGAACCCGAAATTGCGGATGGGGTCGCCGGCGATCGCGGTGACATGGTGCAGTCCAGACATTGTCGTTCTCCTGAAATCGGGGAGCGGTCTTGCTCTGGGCGGAAATATTGTTCTGCTTTGGATTGGAGACAATCCATGCAAATATGACGACTATGTCTATGATCTGGAAACAATCGCCGAGGCCGGCGCTTGGATAAGGTCGCCAGCCTCCGGGCCTTCGTCAAAGTGGTCGAAAGCGGCAGCTTCGCCGAAGCCGGCCGGCAATTGCGGCTGTCGCGCTCGGCCATCAGCAAATACATCGCCGACCTCGAGGAGAGCCTGGGCGTCCAGCTCCTGAACCGGACCACGCGGCACGCCAGCCCGACTGAAAACGGCCAGCGCTATTTCGAGCGCGCGGTGGTGATCCTCTCGGAGATCGAGGCCGCCGACCAGGCGGTGACGCAGGCCCAGTCGGCGCCGCGTGGACTGCTCCGCGTCAACGCGCCGATGTCGTTCGGGACGATGCGGCTCGGGCCTGTCCTCGCGGACTTCATGGAAGCGTATCCGGAGCTTCAGCTCCAGATCGTGCTCAGCGATGACCTGCTCGATCCCGTCCAGGACGGCTTTGACGTGACGCTGCGGATCGCAGACCTGGAATCGTCGAGTTTGATCGCACGAAAAATCATGCCGGTGTCGCGCATGATCTGCGCTTCGCCCGGTTATCTCGCGCATCACGGTGTGCCAAGGCATCCGCAGGATTTACGCGAGCATACCTCGCTGACCTACGGCTTCCTGCTGACGGGCAATCAGTGGAAGCTCACCGGCCGCGATGGCGATCACTGGATCCAGCCGTCCTGGTCGCTCTGCGTCAACAATGCCGAGGTGCTGCGCGATGCCGCGATCAAGGGCAGGGGCCTCGCGTTGCTGCCCGAGTTCATCGCCGCGGACGCGTTGAAGAAGGGCGAACTGCGGACGGTGCTGGACGATTATTCCGCGCCGCCGCTCGCGCTTTATGCGGTCTACCCGCCGACGCGGCATCTGTCGGTGAAGGTGCGGTTGTTCATCGATTTTCTGGTGGACCGAATAGCCACGAAATGACTATTCCGAATTCGATCACAAGAAAACCGACCAAACGGCCTATAATTCGTGCGCGCATTTTTGCTTCCGAGAGGGGGCGCCTCAGTCAGACTGCTCCGAGGGTGGACCACGTCGCAAACCGCTCAATCAAAGACATCTCCTCTTTGACCCTGGTATATTCAGACGGCCCCAACTGAAGGGGACACGGAAAAGCGGATTTAGGACGTGGACTCATTAACGCGAAGCCATAGCCTGATCGAGGCAAGCTGAATGAAAGCGAGATAGTTCGTTTGTCGTAGCGCGTTGCGACCCGACGGCATTGTTTGATCCTGTTGAAGAACCGCTCGACCCGGTTGCGACCGCGGTAGAGATATGGGCCACTTTTTGGTGGGATGTTGGCCCACGCGTCCTTCTTCATGGCAAGCTCTCTAATCCAGTCGGCGTCATAGCCACGGTCGGCAGGCAGCATCGACCCGGATTTCAAACGAGATAGCAGTTTTCCGGCAAGGCTAACATCATGGGTCTCACCAGGGCTCAGCGCCAGCCGCACCGGCAGACCATTGCTATCGACAACAGCGTGGATTTTGCTCGTCAAGCCGCCGCGGGACCTTCCCATCGATTGGCTCGCTGGTTGCTCGTGATGCAGGCTCCACGCTGATGCACGCGGACAATGGAGGTGTCGATCATCTGGACAGCAGCATCGTGGGCAGCGGCAAGTGCATCTATGATGCGGCCCCAGACGCCAGCCCGTCGCCACCTGACGAAGCGGTTGTAACAAGTGGTGTACGGACCAAACGCCGCCGGCAGATCACGCCAAGGTGCTCCGGATCGCAAGATCCAGATGATACCATTGAGGACACGTTGGTCGTTTACCCGAGGAATGCCACGCGGTTTGTTGGGCAGCATCGGCTTGATGGCGACCCATTCAAAGTCGGCGAGTTCATAGCGCATGATTCGTCCCCCGGTTTGAGAGTTTGAATCACGTGAGGCTGACCGAAGGCAACGCCGCAGGGCCTGGTCCTGGCGCGGCGCCTGCGGGCACGGGCACCGTCAAAATGACCCACATGTAGGTCCTGCTCAGCGATCCGGGCGAGCTTGTTAGCGAGCACAATCGGTAGCACCGCGGGCTCATCAATGCGCCACTGACTCGCTCTTTTCCTGCTGGCGCGCTGTTGACGCTGCAAGAATAAGCCGGTCCGCAGGCGGCAGGTCGTAGCGGGGCTCGATGCCGAGAAGCGGTCCGATCCGGGCGATGACGTTGCCCGCGGTCGGAACGGCGTTCCAGCCCGACGCTATCTGGCCGTAGGTCTCCTTCAGCGGCTGCGGCTCGTCCAGCATGATCAGGAGCTGGTACTTCGGCTTGTCAGCTGGAATGATCGCGGTAAACGCCGTCAGCACCTTCTTCTTGGCATAACGGCCGTTGACCACCTTTTCTGCTGTGCCGGTCTTGCCGCCGATGTAGTAACCGGGAACATTCGCCTTCTTGGCGGTACCGATCTCTGCGTTCAGCCGCATCAGGAAGCGCATCTTGTCCGACGTCTCGGGCTTGATCACGCGCTTGGCGATCGCCCGCGCCTCCTCCTCGGAGCGCTTGAGGAAAGTCGGCGGAATCAGCAGGCCGCCGTTCGCCAGCGCGCTGACGCCCATCACGGCCTGCAGCGGCGCGACCGCGATGCCGTGACCGAACGCGATGGTGATGGTGTTGAGATCGCCCCAATGCCGCGGCACGATCGGCGAGGCGCTTTCCGGCAGCTCAGTGCGGAGCCGCTCGAGCTGGCCCATCTTGCGCAGGAACGCCTTGTGCGCTTCCACGCCCTGCGACAGCGCAATTCGCGCCGCGCCCACGTTGGAGGAGAAGGTGAACACCTCCTTCATGTTGAGGAAGCGGCCCTTCGGCTCGTCGTCATGGATGGCGAACTTGCCGTAGTGCAGCGGCCCGCGCGCATCCCACAGCGAATCGAGGCCGTATTTGCCGGTGTCGAGCGCCATCGCGAGCGTGAACGCCTTGAAGGTCGAGCCCATCTCGTAGACGCCTGTGGTCAGGCGGTTGATGCGATCAGGGTCGTGGGCTTCCTTCGGATTGTTCGGGTCGAAATCCGGAACCGAGACCATGGCCACGATCTCGCCGGTGTTGACGTTGGTGACGAGGCCGGAGGCGGCCTTGGCGTGGAATTTTTCCTTGGCCTTGAGCAGCTCGTCGCGCA
>NZ_FOVU01000004.1:0-184976 GCF_900115265.1 Bradyrhizobium sp. Ghvi
GCCGGTGGTGCTCACGCTGCATCGAGCACGACCACGCTCGGCAGCGCGGCCGTCGCGACCGTCACCGGCACGGCGATCAACGCGGCCACCACCGCGGCCAAGCTCTTGAACGGCGCAGGTGCGGGCGACGCCAACGCCGGTGTCGTTGCAGGCGATACGTTCACCGTTGACGGCAAGACGATCACCTTTGCTTCGGGTGACGCTCCGACCACGGCACCTACGGGATACACCCAGGTCACTGCGATCGCCAACACGACCACCGGCAACGTCTTCACCGACGCCAATGGCAACTCGCTCGTCTATCTCGGCTCGACGACGAAAGCCTCGATCGGTGACGTGCTGACCGCAGTTGACATCGCCAGCGGCGCGCAAAGGAACGTCTCGGGTACCCTGACGTCCAACGGCGGCCAGACGCCCTCGACCGTCAACGGCAGTGGCGCGTTGGTTCTCAACAGCTCGACGGGCGCTGATCTGAGCATCACCGGCAAGGCGGACACCCTGAAGGCTTTGGGGCTGACCACCGCGACCGGTACGGGCAACACGACCATTACCGCGTCCCGTCTCACGACGTCAGCAAGCCTCGGGACGTTCGTGCAGGACGGCTCGACCTTGAATGTCGACGGCAAGATCATCACGTTCAAGAACGGCGGCACGCCGGGTGCGGCGGAAGTCGCGAGCGGCTCTGGCGTCAGCGGCAATCTCGTCACTGACGGCAACGGCAACTCGACGATCTACCTGAACCAGGCAACGATCGCCGACGTGCTGAAGGCGGTCGACCTTGCCACCGGTGTGCGGACCACATCCAACTCCGGCGGTACGGCGACCGTCAACACTGCGAGCGGCCAGACCGCCTCCTCGATCGTCGCCGGCGCGCTGCACATCTCGACCGGTGCGACACAGGATCTCTCGATCACGGGGGCAGGCAATGCATTGTCTGCGCTTGGACTGACCGGTTCGACGGGCACCGGCACGGCCTTCACCGCGAGCCGCGCTGCGGCCCCTGGTAGCATCTCCGGCAAGACCTTGACCTTCTCCTCCTTCAACGGCGGCACGGCGGTCAATGTTACCTTCGGCGATGGCACCGGCGGCACGGTCAAGACGCTGGATCAGCTCAACACGCAACTTCAGGCCAACAATCTCGCCGCCACGATCGACGCCAACGGCCTGCTCACGGTCTCCGCCACCAACGACTATGCGTCCTCGACGATCGGCTCGGCCGTTGCTGGCGGCGCGATCGGCGGCACGATTACCACGGCGCTGACATGGACCAATCCGACCACGCCAACCGTCGACCCGGTTGCCCAGGCCACTCGCTCGAACCTGGTCTCCCAATACAACAACATCATGTCGCAGATCGACACGACCTCGGTGGACTCGTCCTTCAACGGCGTGAACCTCTTGAACGGCGACCAGCTCAAGCTGGTGTTCGACGAGACCGGCAAGTCGAGCCTGAACATCACCGGCGTCACCTTCAACTCGAAGGGTCTGGGTTTGGCCGGGCTGGTGCAGGGCACCGACTTCATCGACAACTCCGCGACCAACAGGGTGCTGGCCAAGCTGAACTCAGCCTCGAGCACCTTGCGATCGGAGGCTTCGACCCTCGGTTCGAACCTCTCGGTTGTGCAGGTTCGTCAGGACTTCAACAAGAACCTGATCAACGTGCTGCAGACCGGCTCGTCCAACCTGACGCTGGCCGATACCAACGAGGAAGCGGCCAACAGCCAGGCGCTGTCGACCCGGCAGTCGATCGCGGTCTCCGCGCTGTCGCTGGCCAACCAGTCGCAGCAGAGTGTGCTCCAGCTGCTCCGATAAGTATCTGAATTAAAGCAACAAAAGAGAGCGGCGGGGCCTCGGCCCCGCCGCTTTTTGTTGCGCCGTTTCGGCCCATGGTTGCGTAACCCGGCATTAACCCTATCCCTTAAGTCGCCGTTAACCATACTTTAAAGGAGAGCCCCTAAGACTCCACCAAAGCCCGCTTTCCAGATCGGCGAGCCCGATTCGTATCCGGTTCAAGAGGAAGACCGCCAATGTCCAACATCGTTCTCTCGGCGTCCGTTCGTCAGAACCTGTTGTCGCTGCAATCAACGGCCGACCTGCTGGCTACGACGCAGCAGCGCCTTGCGACCGGCAAGAAGGTCAACACGGCGCTGGACAATCCGACCAACTTCTTCACGGCGCAGGGGCTCGACAACCGCGCCAGCGATATCAGCAACCTGCTCGATGGCATCAATAACGGCGTGCAGGTGTTGCAGGCGGCGAATACCGGCATCACCTCGCTGTCGAAACTGATCGACAGTGCGAAGTCGATCGCCAACCAAGCGCTGCAGACCACGGTCGGCTATTCCACCAAGTCGAACATCTCGACCACCATTCCCGGTGCGACGCCAGCGGACCTGCGCGGCACGACCTCTTATGCGAACGCCGTCGCCAACAGCAACGTGGTTTACTCGGGCGCGGCCGGCGGCGCGACGGCTGCAATCGGCACCAACACCCTCGGTGCGACGGCCGGCACTGTGGCTTCGTCGGCCGTCGTCAATGACAACAGTGCGACGCCCATCACCAACACGACTCTGCTCTATGGTGCTGCCGGCGCTCTGACCACCCAGGCCGCGTCGTCGTTCAAGGACGGCGACACGTTCACCGTCAACGGGCACACCGTCACGATCCGAGTTGCGGCGCTTCCGACGGCCGCCCAGCTGTCCGCCGGCCAGAGCATCGTCGGCAACGATGTCACCGATGGTAGCGGCAATACGACCGTCTATCTCGGCACGGGTGCGAACTCCACCGCAACCGTTCAGGATCTCACGACCGCCTTCGATCTTGCGAGTGGCGCCCGGTATGTCGCCTCGATCAACGCCTCGACCCTAGTCGCCACGCTCGGCGGCACGGCCAGCAACACGGCTGCAGGTATCACGACCCTGACGAGTTCGACCGGTGCCGACCTGACACTCACCGGCAAGGCCGACAGTCTCGCGGCGCTCAAGCTCACCGGGGCGACGGGCGGCGGCCCGACCACGATCACCGCGACACGTCAGACGACTGGCAGCAGCCTCAGCACCCTGATCACCGACGGCTCGACCCTGAACGTCGACGGCCACATCATCACGTTCAAGAATGGCAATGCCGCCGCGCTCGGCGCCGTGCCGACCGGCTCGGGCGTCTTCAACACCAACCTGATCACCGACGGATCGGGCAACTCCACGATCTACCTTCAAGGCGGCACCCTGCAGGACGTGCTGACCGCGATCGACCTCGCGACCGGCACCAAGACGGCCTCGATTTCTGGTGGCGTCGCCGCCATTGCCACGCCCGGGGTTGCCTCCACGATCGCGTCGAACGGCACCCTGAAGCTGAGCACCGGCACCAACGCGGATCTGTCGATCACCGGCACCGGCAACGCGCTTTCCGCTCTTGGCCTCACCGGTGCGACAGGGACGGCCACTGCGTTCACGGCCTCCCGGACCTCCGGCGTCGGAGGCATCAGCGGCAAGACGCTGACCTTCACCTCCTTCAACGGCGGCAAGCCGGTGAACGTCACCTTCGGCGACGGCACCAACGGCACGGTCAAGACGCTCGACCAACTCAACGCGCAGCTCCAGGCCAACCATTTGACGGCGACGGTCGACGCCAATGGTCTGCTCACGATCTCCACGGTCAACGAGTACGCCTCTTCGACGCTCGGCTCTACGCTCGCCGGCGGCGCGGTTGGCGGCACGATCACGAGTGTGGCCTCCTTCACGACTGCACAGCCGCCGATTCAGGATCCAGTCGCGCAGACCGCGCGCTCCAATCTGGTCGGCCAGCTCAACAACATCCTGGCGCAGATCGACACCACCTCTCAGGACTCCTCGTTCAACGGCGTCAACCTACTCAATGGCGATACGCTGAAGCTCATCTTCAACGAAACCGGCTCTTCGACGCTCAACATCAACGGCGTGGTCTTCAACTCGGCCGGCCTCGGTCTCAGCAATCTGGTCCCTGGCGTCGACTTCATCGACAATGGCGCCACCAACAAGGTGCTCACCCAGCTGAACTCGGCCTCGAGCACGCTGCGTTCGGAAGCGTCGGCGCTCGGCTCGAATCTCTCGATCGTGCAGGTGCGGCAGGACTTCTCGAAGAACCTGATCAACGTGCTGCAGACCGGCTCGTCGAATCTGACGCTCGCCGACACCAACGAGGAAGCGGCCAACAGCCAGGCGCTGTCGACCCGCCAGTCCATCGCGGTCTCCGCGTTGTCGCTCGCCAACCAGTCGCAGCAGAGCGTGCTGCAGCTGCTCCGCTAAGCGCTAGGCTGACCATTGCAATTCCGCGAAGAACGGCGAAGCAGAGACCTCGCCGCTCTTTTGATCGAGATCGCTAAGACTCGATTAGCTGAAACCAGCGCACCATTAATGCAGTCGTTTACAGCGCACGCACACGCGTCTAGTTTTGAGTCTGCGGTAGAATCCCCGCCCCGTAATTGTCCGGAGTCCCTCTACCCTCTCACATAAGCAAAATCTTAAGCGGTGCTGCCTAGAGTTGGGAAAGAAATCCTTAAGCCCATGCACGGGCGAGGTAACCTCCAGGGTGATCAATGTCGAGTTCTGCTGCTTCGGCCTACGCGCGTGTAGCCACGAATACTGCATCTCCCCGCGATGTTGAGGCGCAGACGCTACTGAAGGCCGCCAACAAGCTGCAGGACGCCATCAACAGCGCCGATCCCCTCAGCGAGCAGACCATGCAGGCGCTGATGTTCAACCGCAAGCTCTGGACCATCTTCCTCAGCGAAGCCATGCGCGACAACAATCCGCAACCGCTCGACGTCAGGCAGAAGATCGCCAATATCAGCGTGTTCGTGCTGAGCCAGACCGCAGCGCTGCAGATGAGCCCGCAGTTCGATCACTTCCGTCCGCTGATCGAGATTAATCGCAACATCGCCGCCGGCCTGTCCGGCCGGCCGTAACGGAGCCTCGCCATGGCCGACGTCATGAGCATCCTGTCGAGCTCGTACAAGGCGGCTGGCAACGTCTCCGTGCCGAGCAAGACCAAATATGTTCCTGTCGACCCGACGCTCTACCAGGGAACCTGGAGCGGCTCCTATCCGGATGGCAAGAAGTTCTCGCTCAGCATCTCGCAGGTCGACGGATTTCGGGCGCAAATCCGCTACCAAAGCGGCGGCACGTCGCAGTACCAGCAGGTACTGATCAAGGACAGCTCGTTTCGCTTCGGCAACACAAAGTTCACGCTGACGAATGTGGGCAAGGCGCAGATCAAAAACGTCGTCACGGATCCTGCGACAGGCTCGACCTATCTCGATACGGCCCAGGCCACTCTCGAGAAGTGATGGTCAGGCGCTGAGGTCCGTGTTGAGCGGGCGCGAGGGCTCGGACTTCAAATCCAATGCGTGGAAATAGGCCCGCCGGCGCAGCATCGCCTCGTCGGGGAACTGGTCGACCACCGCCTCGGTCTTGTCGTTGACGACCTGGAAGACCATGGACGCCGCCGCCTGGTCGAATATGACCTGGCGCGAGATGTTCTCGTTGCTCTGCAAATCATTGCGCGCGGGTGCGCTGGTATCGCTCGCGGCGACGGTCTGACTCACCGGCAAATCGGTTTGCACGGCATCGTTCGCCGCCGAATTGGACGTCGTCACGAACTGCGTGGCGGCCGGGATCCCCACCGGCCTGATGCTGAAATCTGTACTCATGGCAGCCTCCTGGTTGCCTTACGTGAGTCAAATCCCAACCCCTCTCAATACGCAACCATGGAACACCAGGATTGAACACCCGGTTATGAAACGTAGCTAACCGCGCGACGCCTTTGTCGCGCGGTTTTTCGTAAAATTTGCAGCAGTTTTTTTGCGCTCAGAGCGAGCGGCTGACCGCGAGCGGTGTGATGTGGCGCGGGCCCGGAGTCGCACTGCGGCCGGCCGCCGTATAGGTATTCGGCACGTTGCGCTTCTGGATCTCGGCATTGACGCCGCGCACGACGCTCTCGGAAACCGCATGTGCGGTCGCGAGCACGGTGAGGTTGACCTGCAGCATGGCGCGGAAGGCATCGTGGTGGCGATGCAGCGTCGAGAGCAGCTCGGGCGCGGATTTCGCAAGCTTGTCCTGGTTCGCCTTCAACTGACCGACGGCGCCGACGTAACGCCGCGACAGCTCCTGCTTCTGGCTTTCCATCAACATCGCCTCGCGGACCTTGCCGGCACGGACCAGCTCGGTCTCCCGCTCGATCAGGCCGAGCAGGGCGCTCATCGCGTCCATCAGGTCCTCTGCGAGCTTGCGCGCCTCGGCGCTGCCGGGCGCGTTGATCGCTCGCCGCGCGGGCATCGGCTGACGTGACGCATTGAAGTGGTTCATCTCGTTTGACCTTATGCCGTACGAAGAGTGGTTTTGGCCTGCTGCATGATCAGGGTACGGTAGACGTCACGGGCGATGCCGACGCCGCCGGCGCTGGCGAAGTTCTTGGAATACTGCTCGGTCAGCATCGAACGCCACACGCCGGTGCCCGGTGTGTCGCCGAACGGGCCTTCGCCCTTCAGGCCCGAGGTCATCTGCGCGAACATGCTGTTGAGGAACATGCCCTCGAAGTCGGTAGCGGTCTTCTGCGCCTTGGCCTGCTGCTGCGGCGAGACCTTCTGAAGCGCGGCGGCGAGCTCGAAATCGGGCCGGCCGTTGCGGCTTTCCACGGAGAAAGCCGGGTTCGAGGAGAGAGCCGCGGTGGCGAGGCGCGCGGAGTTGAGCATGCCGGTCTGCATCACATCACCTCGATGTCGGCTTCGATCGCACCGGCGGCCTTGATCGCCTGGAGGATACTGATGAGGTCGCGCGGGCCGATGCCGAGGCCGTTGAGGCCGTCGACGAGCTGCTGGAGCGAGACGCCGTCCTTGACCAGGGCCAGCTTCTTGCCGTCTTCGGTGACGCCGACGCTGGAGCGTGGGGTGACCACGGTGCGGCCGCGCGACAGCGGGTTGGGCTGACTCACCTGCGGGGTCTCGGAGATCGTGACCGTGAGGTTGCCCTGTGCGACCGCAACGGTCGCAACACGGACATCGCGGCCCATCACGATGATGCCCGAGCGTTCGTCGATGACGATCTTGGCGGCAAGGTCCGGATCGACCTGAAGCTGCTCGACCTCGGTCAGGAACGCGACCACGTTGCCCTTGAACTCCGGCGGGATCGAAAGTTGCACGGTCGAGGGATCGATCGGCTCGGCGCTCTTGACGCCAAGATAATCGTTGATGGCCGCCGCAATGCGCTTGGCTGTGGTGAAGTCGGCGTTGCGCAATGCGAGCCGTACGTTCGGCAGGCGGTTCAGCGCGAACTCGATCTCGCGCTCGATGATGGCGCCGTTGGCGATGCGGCCCACGGTCGGAACGCCGCGCACGATTTTCGCCGCTTCGCCCTCGGCCTGGAAGCCCGAGATCGCCAGCGAGCCCTGCGCCACGGCGTAGACGTTGCCGTCGGCGCCGAGCAGCGGGGTGACGAGCAGGGTGCCGCCGCGCAAATCCTTGGCATCGCCGAGAGCTGAGACGGTGACGTCCATACGCGTGCCTTGAGTCGCGAAGGCCGGCAGATTGCCCGTGACCATCACGGCGGCGACGTTGCCGGTGCGGATGGTGGCGCCGCGGATGTTGACGCCCATGCGTTCGAGCATCGCTTGCAGCGACTGCTTGGTGAAAGGGATGTTGTTGAGGGTGTCGCCGGTGCCGCTGAGGCCGACGACGAGGCCATAGCCAATGAGCTGGTTCTGACGCACGCCTTCGATATTGGCGAGATCCTTGATACGCGAAGTCGCGCTCGCGGGCGCGACCGAGAGCGCCAGCGCTGACAGCACGGCGCAGGCCACCGCAACGGCCCCGCTCAGAATCCTCACCCAACGAACGCCTGGCATTCTCTGCTCCCCAAGCTCCTCAAAGAGCCTCCGCACACGTCGGACCGTCTGCGACACTCCCATGACGAGCTGGTCCGACGCTTTCCTTGCGAGCGCTGTGCCAACGTGGGGCGGCGAAGGTAGGCGATTGAATAGCTTGAATAAATCTCTTTCGATCAGTGCTAACCGGCGTTCGCCTTGAGGAGCGAAACTGCCGCCTCCCGGCAGATTTTGCCGGGCCGTTTACGCCCCGTTAACCATAAAGCAGCGAAAGTGGCGCATCGATCACCCGGATTGCTTCGATGCGCATCTACGGACCGAATGGCACCACGCTTGGGACGCCGGCCAGCCAGGCAAGGCGTACGAGCTCCGGCACCTTCGTGCTGCCGGACACCTCGTCGGCGCAGGAGACGCGCAGCGCTGCCGCACCGAAGGCCACCGCCAACATCGACGGGCTGCTCGCTCTGCAAGGGATCGAGGAGGATCCTATCGAGCGCCGCAAGCGCTCGGTCGCCCGTGGCAAGACCGCGCTCGACGTGCTCGACGATCTCAAGATGGGCCTCTTGTCCGGCAATCTCGATGCATCGACGGTGATGCGGCTGCGCGATGCGGCGGCGAACTTGAAATCGTCCTCAGGCGATCCCGGTTTGGATTCCGTCTTGTCCGAGATCGAACTGCGCGTCGAGGTCGAGCTGGCGAAGGCCGGGCGGGGCTGATCGTCACGTTAGCCGTCATCCTGAGGTGCGCGCCCTGCGAAGCAGGGCAATCCTCGAAGGGCGAGGGCCCGGCTGTATCCGCGAGACACCTGGACACGACGCCATCTCGGCCGTCCATCCTTCGAGGCTCCCGGCGCGATGCTTTGCATCGCGCCACTCGCACCTCAGGATGACGGATCTGCTAGTGGCGGCGCGCGCTAGGCAGCCTCTTCCTTTGACTGCGCGTCGTAGCGGCGCTGAGCGACGAGCACGTCTTTCAGATTCTCCTCGGCCCAATCGCGTAGCGGATCGACTGTGGCGGCAAGCGTCAGGCCGAGCTGCGTGATCGAATATTCGACCGTCACCGGAACGGTGGCGATGGCGCGGCGCCTGAGCAGGCCGTCGCGTTCGAGCGACTTGAGAACCTGACTCAGCATCTTTTGCGAGATGCCCTCAATCGTGC
The DNA here is from genome assembly GCF_900115265.1 of Bradyrhizobium sp. Ghvi. Lineage (GTDB taxonomy): Bacteria > Pseudomonadota > Alphaproteobacteria > Rhizobiales > Xanthobacteraceae > Bradyrhizobium. Next base: position 9,013 of record NZ_FOVU01000004.1, read on the forward strand.
GGCGCAACTGATTGAAGCGCATCGGCTCTTCGCGCAGCAGCAACAGGATCAGCACGGCCCATTTGTCGCCGACACGATCGAGGATCTGACGCGTCGGGCACTCGGCTGCATAGACATTCGGTTTCATCTCAGTCCCCTCGTGCTCGCTTGCGCTCACCGGTTACTCCTACGTAAGCAGGTAAGCACAAAGTGCTCTCTTAACACCAGCATTCTTTGCGATATCTAGTCACTATTGGTTACTATAGAAGCGAAGGAGCTTTCCATGAAAATCGCAGTTGCCGGTGCCTCGGGCAGAGCCGGTTCGGAGATCACCAAGGAACTGTCACGCCGCGGCCACGCGGTGACCGCCATTGCCCGGAACCCCGAGAAGATTGCCGCACTGCCGAACGTGACCCCGACTAAGGGGGATGTGCTCGATCAGGCTGGTCTGGCCAAAATCTGGGCGGGGCATGACGTTGCGGTGAGTTCCGTGCACTTCCTGGCCAGTGACCCGCACAAGCTGATCGGTGCCGCGAAGGATTCCAAGATCGGGCGCTATCTGGTCGTCGGCGGCGCCGGCAGCCTTGAGGTCGCCCCCGGCGTCAAGCTGGTTACAGCTCCCGGTTTTCCGGCCCAATACAAGGCCGAAGCGGAGGCGGGCTCTGCGTTCCTCGACCTGTTGCGGCAGGAAAAGGAGCTGAACTGGACGTTCCTCTCCCCCTCGGCACTGTTCGTGGAGGACGCGCGCACGGGCAAGTTCCGGCTCGGCACCGACCAGCTTCTCGCAGATGCGAACGGCAAGAGCTGGATCAGCTTTGCCGATTACGCCATTGCACTCGCCGACGAGATCGAGAAGCCGGCCCACCTAAGGCAGCGATTCACGGTCGGCTACTAGGCTTTTGGCCGCCTCCAGGCCCTCCAGGATAAACCTTCCTGTGCAAGGGCTTGGGGGCGCTAACCGCACCATTAAGGAAATATTGTCTGTCACAGGAGGCCACTATATAAGGCCCGGCTCAACGGACCCCGTTCCGTTCGCGAGTCGTTGCTTAAGAAGATAGGCCGCCCTTGGAAAAGTTGAAAAACTACCGACCGACCGAAAAAGAGCCTTTCATGAACGACCGGCAGAAGGAGTACTTCCGTATGAAGCTCCTTGCCTGGAAGGATGAGATCCTCAAAGAGTCCAAGCTCACCCTGCAAGCTTTGCAGGAGGAGAACGTGAACCACCCCGATCTCGCCGATCGGGCATCGTCCGAAACCGACCGCGCCATCGAACTCCGCGCCCGCGACCGCCAGCGCAAGTTGATCGCCAAGATCGACGCCGCGCTCCAGCGTATCGAGGACAACACCTACGGGTATTGCGAGGACACCGGCGAGCCGATCTCTTTGAAACGGCTCGAAGCCCGGCCCATCGCGACGCTCTCGGTGGAAGCGCAGGAGCGCCACGAGAAACGCGAGAAGGTCTATCGCGACGAATAAAGTCCGAGCCGCAGCGATGCGGCTCTTTGTTTTTGGGCTCACGGTGCCGCTTGAGCGCCACCGGTTTGGCGCGTAGATTCGCGCCGCCATGATGATTTGCACTCTCAATATCGCTTCGGTGTTCTTCCTGGGCTGATCCCGCTTCCGCACGGAAGCGCTGATCGACGCCGACCGTTTTCGCGCGCGGGATTCCAGTGAACCGAATGAGCCGGCCCGGTTCCGCCTGAGACGGACCGACGATGGCTGGCGACAGCTTGAGAGACAATCATGACCGATCGAGATGACACGCGTGCGCTCAGCGCCGCGCAAATTGTGCAATTTATCGAACAGGGCTTTGTCCGGATCGACAACGCCTTTCCGCGCGCGCTCGCCGAACAGGGCCGCGCCATCCTGTGGCGCGATCTGCCCTGCAGCGAGCACGACCCCTCGACCTGGACGCGTCCGGTGATCCGGCTGTCCGGCTATGGTAATCCGCCGTTCCCGGAGATCGCCAACACAAAGGTGCTGCATCGCGCGTTCGACCAGCTGGTCGGCGTCGGCCGCTGGCGGCCGCGCAAGGATATCGGCGGCACCTTCGCGGTGCGCTTCCCGCATCCCGACGATCCTGGCGACGCCGGTTGGCATATCGACGTCAGCTTTCCCGGCGAGGATTGCAATCGCGACGAGCGGCACGAGTTCTCGGCGTGGCGGGCCAACATTGTCTCGCACGGCCGCGCGCTGTTGATGCTGTTCCTGTTCTCCGATGTCGGCGAAGACGATGCGCCGACCCGGATCAGGATCGGCTCGCACATGCCGATGGCGCGCTATCTGGCGCCTGCTGGCGAGGCCGGACGTTCGCGCATGATCCTGGACGAGATGGGTGCCGATTGCCCGCTCGCCCTTGCGACCGGGGAGGCCGGAACGGTTTATCTGTGTCACCCTTTCCTGGTGCATGCTGCGCAAAAGCATCGCGGAAAGACCCCGCGTTTCATGGCGCAGCCGGATCTGCCTCCGGCCGAACCGTACCGGCTCGACCGCGCCGATGGCAGTTACTCGCCGGTCGAGATCGCGATCCGGATGGCGCTTGGCCTCGCCTGAGGCGAGCAAGTTCGGTTTCGTCGTGTCGTGGCGGCGGTTCAGGCGCCACGACACCGCGGTGATCGTCGGGATCGCGAAAAGTGAATCGCGATCAATGAGCTAGAGTCAAAAGCTGCAAGCTCACGTGAGTTCACATGAGAAACAACCTTCACTTCAGGTGCGGGAGGTTTTACGAGTCGCATCAACGAGATCGACCCGGATGCTGAGACGCTGATCAAGCAGCATCATGTTTCGGTGCAATCAGGCCACATGCGACGCTGCGAGGCGCGCGTGTCCATAAAGCCTCGACCCGCTCAATATTTCCTTAAACACCGGCCGCAACCCGCAATCGTCCCGGCCGAGGGGTCCGCAGAGCTTGTCAGGCCCGGGCGGGGATGCTGAAGTGACGACCTCGAATGAGATCGCGTAGCGTGGGAGGCGGCGCCGATGGACAAAATTCTCGAAGCCGCAAAGGCGATTGCGCTGGCGCGCCGCAACCATGCGCCGCTCGCGGCGCTGGACCATCCTCCTTATGACGAGGCCGAGGGCTATCGGGTCCAGCGCGCGCTGCATGACCTCCTGCTGCCGCATGTCGGCCCGCTGGTCGGCTACAAGATCGGCTGCACCAGCCAGGTGATGCAGGACTATATCGGCATCCCGCATCCCTGCGGCGGTGGCGTATTCCAGAAGGGCGTGCATAAGAGCGGGGTGAAGCTCGCGTCCTCCAACTATGTCCGCGTCGGCGTCGAATGCGAAATCGCGGTGCGTCTGAAGCGCAACCTCGCTGCCGGCGAGGCGCCTTTCACCGCCGAATGGGTCGGCGAGGCCGTTGAAAGCTATCATCCCGCCATCGAGATCGTCGACGACCGCTATGTGAAATGGGAGGCGATGGGCGCGCCGACCTTGATCGCCGACGATTTCTTCGCCGCCGGCTGCGTGCTGGGCGAAGCGGTGCCCCGCTCGTCCGTGCCGGACCTGAGGGCGGTCAAGGGCCGCGCCCTCGTCAATGGCGAGGAGGTCAGCCACGGCACCGGCGCCGATGTGCTCGGCCATCCCCACAACGCACTCGCCTGGCTCGCCAACCACCTCGCCGCGGAAGGCAAGGGCCTGCATGCGGGGCAACTCGTGCTGACCGGAAGCCTGGTGAAGACGCTGTGGCTGAAAGCCGGCGACAAGGTGCGGATGGAGCTGGCCGGGCTGGGGACGGTGGAGGCGGAGTTTACGTAACGGCATCTCGGCGTTATTGCGGGAGCCCTTGCGACGAACCAATGTCTGTCCGCGGCGGCAGTCTGGATTGGTTCGCTTCGCTCGCAATGAGGGAGCGGCAGGCGGCAGCATCGATCCGGTTGCGCCAGCCTGACTCGCAGTCGCAAAAATACATGCGGCCCTCGCCAGGGGAGCTAGCGAGGGCCGCGTAGTACATCGTCGTTCGCGCCTAGGTTCGCGAACACGATGTGGGAGCTCTGGGTAAGGCTAGAAGGGCAGCAGCACGTCCATGACTTGCTGGCCGTACCGCGGTTGCTGCACGTCCGTGATCTGGCCGCGGCCGCCGTAAGCGATGCGGGCCTGCGCGATCTTGCTGGAATCGATGGTGTTGTCGCTCTGGATGTCTTCGGGGCGGACGATGCCGGCGACCACGAGCTCGCGGATCTCGTAGTTGACGCGGATCTCCTGCTTGCCCTCGACCACGAGGTTGCCGTTCGGCAGCACCTGGGTCACGACCGCGGCGACGTTGGTCTGCAACGCTTCAGTTCGGTTGACTGAACCTTTGCCGTCGCTGGACGAGGTGGAGTCGGCGGTCAGGATGCGGCCGGGCAGCACCTTCTGCGCCTGCAAGCCGAGGGTCTTCGCGCCGATGAAATCGTCGATGCCCGAGTTTTCCTTGTTGGTGCGGCTGCGCTGGGTCTCGTTGGAGAGGTTGGCCTTGTCGGTGATGTTCACGGTCACGGTCAGGAGGTCGCCGACGTGAGTAGCGCGCTGGTCCTTGAAGAACGCGCGGCTGCCGTTGCGCCACAGCGAGTTTGGATTGTAGGAGGCGACTTCCGGCTTGGGCATCGGCATCTGCACCGGCTTGTAGCCGGGCTGCGTCGTCGGATTGTCGATCGCCGATAATTTCGGCTGCTCGCCGATCTGCGACAGGCGGTCGATCGAGGAGCAGCCACCGAGCGCGCAGCTGGCCAGCAGCAGGGCGGAGATCGCGAGGCGACGAAAACGGGAAACCGAACTGAAAGCGGACATGACGAACTCTTACTTGGCTTGGGCTTGCGAGACGCGAGCTTGCGGGATCTGGGCTTCTGCAATCTGGCCGGGCGAGGCGGGAGCCTGGACCAGGTTGCGGAGGAGGGCTGCGGTGTCGACAGGGGCGGGCGCTTCGTCGCGCTTCACCGAGGAGGTCTGTTCGACCACCGCTGGCATCGGTGCAGACTGGCTGGCGCCCTGCACCGTCACCTGCCCCCGGCCAGTGACGACGCCGGTCAGCGTTCGCTTGGTCTGTAGATTCAGGACGCTTACGGTGTCCCCCTCGGCGCCGCTCTCGATGGCCTTGCCGCGGGTGGTGAGATAGATCCCGGGGACCTGGTAGATGACGGTGACGCTCTGGTCGCGCGACACGAATTCCGGCTTGGCGATGTCGGCGACGCGGATCGGCGTGCCGGCGCGCATCGCCCGGCGCAGCTGCATGCCGACCGCGCGCTCGCGCAGCGCGGGCTCGCCGGTCACGTCCGCCTTCGGGCGGCGCTCCTGGGCGACGTCGGAGGATTTCAGCATTTCGCTGCGCTCGATGTCGCGGGTCAGGACGGCGACCTCAACGGTCTCGATCGCGGTGCCGGTCAGGCGCAGCTTGGTCGGAACCGGATTGCTGTCGTTGCTGATTTCGAAGGCGATGTCGAAGCGGCCGCCGCGAGCATCGTAGCGGGTCGCGACCGGCTGTAGCGCGCCGGTGTTGGAGGCATCGAGCCGCATGTCGGAGAGGCCGCGGTCGAAGGTGACGGCGATGTTGGCGGCATCCCCCAGGCCGAAGCGGCGCTCGAGCGCGGAGGCGACCGCGTTCTCGAGATCCTTGCTCGCGATCGTGCGGGCAAGGCGGGTGACCTGGACTTCCTTGATGTCGCCGGTCATCACGCCGATCACCTGCTTGGCGCGGAGCACGCTCAGGACCTGGCCGACCGGCAGTGCGCCGGTGGTGCCGAGATCGGGCGAGCGATAGACCGGGATCAGCGCGGCCGAGCCGGCATTGTCGATCAGGTCGCCGACCCGCACCACGTCGGAGGTGACGGTGACGTTGGCGCGCAGCGTCGGCGCGGCGATGCCGTCGTCGGCAGCCTGCGCCGGGAGCGCCAGCGCAAGCAGCACGGAGAGGGTGACGAGCGTGGTACGAATCATGGTCATCACCTCAGCGGAACAGCGCCGTGGTCGATTGCATCATCTGGTCGGCGGCACTGATGACCTTGGCGTTCATCTCGTAGGCGCGCTGTGCAGCGATGAGGTCGCTCATCTCCGAGACGACATCGACATTGGCCTGCTCGAGGCTGCCTTGCGTGATCTTGCCGTAGCCTTCGGAGTTCGCGGTGCCGTCCTGCGGTGTGCCCGACGACGTCGTCTCAATGAACTGGTTGCTGCCGACCGGCTGCAGGCCCGCTTTGTTGATGAAGCGGGTCAAGCCGATCTGGCCGAGAACGGTGTTGCTCGACGAGCCCGGCAGAGTCACCGTCACCTGACCCTGCTCGTTGACGGTGATGCCCGAGGCGTTGTTCGGGATCGTGATGGTCGGCTGCACCGGGTTGCCCTGTGCGGTGACGACACGGCCCTGATTGTCCATCTGGAAGGTGCCGTCGCGGGTGTACTGGAAGGTGCCGTCGGGCATCAGGATCTTGAAGAAGCCTTCGCCCGAGATCGCAAGGTCGAGGTCGTTGCCGGTCTGCGACAACGTGCCCTGAGTCATGCTGCGCGGCGTGCCCACGGTCTTGACGCCGCCGCCGATGTCGACACCGACAGGGACGATGGTGCCCTGGTCGGAAGCCTGGGCACCGACGCGGCGGATGTGTTCATAGATCAGATCCTGGAACGCCGCGGTCTGCTTCTTGAAGCCGGTGGTGCGCAGGTTGGCGATGTTGTTGGAGATCACCTGAACGTTCAGTTCCTGTGCCGCCATTCCGGTCGCTGCTGTGTGAAGCGCCTGCATGTCAGTTCTCCTTCAATCAGGCCGGAACGTCGGCGAGCTTCTCGATCGCCGATTTGTGGAGGTCGCTCTGCTGCTGGAGCAGGTTGGCGATCGCGGTGTAGCTGCGCATCACCTCGACCATGCGGCTCATCTCGCCGACCGAGTTCACGTTCGACTTCTCGACATAGCCCTGCTGCAGGGTGGACTTGGTGTCGGTCTGCTGGGTGGCCGAGCCGGTGTCATAGAGATTGGCGCCGAGCTTGATCAGCTTGGCCGGATCGTCGAACGTCACCATGCGGATCTTGCCGCGGATCGAGTCGGTCTTGGCCGTGCCTTCCAGCACCGTCACGGTGCCGTCGGGGGCGACATTGATGTCGTGGTCGGTCGGCTGGAACACGATCGGACCGCCGGTGCCGAGCACGAGATTCCCGTCCGAGGTCATGAGCTGGCCGGTGCTGCTGAGCGCGAACTTGCCGTCGCGGGTGTAGCGCTCGGCGCCATTGGCCTGCACGGCGAAAAAGGCGTTGCCGCTGATCGCCATGTCGAGCGGGTTGTTGGTCGCCTCCATCGGCCCCTGGCCGACGTCGCGGTAGGTGCCGCGGTCCTGCACATAGGAGACCCGGCGGTCGGAGCCGGTGAAATTGTCCTCATGCGCGTTCGAGTTGAGATACTCCTCGAACAGCGAATGGTCGGCCTTGAAGCCGTTGGTGTTGACGTTGGCGACGTTGTTGGCGATGACATCCATCTGCCGTTCCAACGTCATCTGCCGTGACAAGCCGATCAGAAGCGCATTCTGCATCGGTCGATCTCCCCTGCGTGGGGTCCGCCATTTCGCTCTCCCAAGCGCCTTGGCCGATCCCGTGAACGAGGCCGTCGGGTTCTCCCAAACCGTTCGGTCTCGGGCCTTCCTCAGCGAAAGCCGTGCCAACTCGGAAAGATGCGTAATTACAATCGATTGGAGATTTTTCGGCGGTCCCGGCGGGAGGCAGAAAGGTTCTGTTAGCCATGTTTGCCCGGCAGATTTTTCCTAGCGGAGGCCCGATGGAAAGGTTCCGTTAACCATTATTACCGTAGCGTTTGCGCTTAAGAGGAGCGCATCGCGCCGGGGCATTTGTATCGCGTCACTGTCTTCAGGAGGCTTCGCTCTTTCGATTCCGTTTTGAGATGAGCGAGCCCGGACGACCATGGCAGAGAATGAAGCGGAAGGCGCAGCCACTGAGGGCGCGGAAGCCGCTGCGCCGAAGAATAAGCTGAAGCTCATCATCATGGCCGTCGGCCTGCTTGCCGTCCTCGGTGGCGGCGCCGCCACCTGGTTCTTCTTCTTCCGTCACGGCGACGAGGAGCATCACGCCGAGGCGGCGCCTCCGCCGAAGCCGCCAGCCTTCGTCGACGTGCCCGACATGATGGTCAACCTCGCCGGCGCGCCCGGCGAGCGCGTGCAATATCTCAAGCTCAAGATCGTGCTCGAGCTGAAGGAAGAGAAGCAGATCGAGGCGATCAAGCCGTCGATGCCGCGGGTCACCGATATCTTCCAGACCTATGTGCGCGAGCTCCGCTCCTCCGACCTCAACGGCTCCGCCGGCATCTTCCGCCTCAGGGAGGAACTGACGAAGCGCGTCAACGCCGCAGTCGCGCCGATCCAGGTCAGCGCGGTGCTGTTCAAGGAAGTCGTGCTCCAGTGAGGATGCTGCGGAAGGGTACGGGCTAGCGTCATGGCCGGCAACGAGCAGATGGACCAGGATGCGATTGCCGCCCAATGGGAGGCGTCGCTCGATTCCGAGGATCCCGCGGAGGCGGCAAAGGCCGCTGCCGAAAACGAGCTATCGGAGACCATGGCGCTGCAATGGGCGGCGATGGTCGAGGACGGCAGCCGCGATCTTGGCAACGGCAAGAATTCCGGCGAGCGGGTGCTGTCGCAGGAGGAGATCGACAATCTCCTCGGCTTCACCGTCGGTGACGTCACGCTCGACGACCATTCCGGCATTCGCGCGATCATCGATTCGGCGATGGTCTCCTACGAGCGTCTGCCGATGCTCGAAATCGTCTTCGACCGCCTGGTGCGGCTCCTGACGACCTCGTTGCGCAATTTCACCTCCGACAACGTCGAAGTCTCGCTCGACCGCATCACCTCGGTGCGGTTCGGCGATTATATGAACTCGATTCCGCTGCCCGCCGTGCTCTCGGTGTTCAAAGCCGAAGAGTGGGAAAACTTCGGCATGGCGACGGTCGATTCCAGCCTGATCTACTCGATGATAGACGTGCTGCTCGGCGGTCGCCGCGGCAACAGCCAGCTTCGCATCGAGGGGCGTCCCTACACCACGATCGAGACCGAGTTGGTCAAGCGCCTTGTCGAGGTGGTGCTGGCCGACGCCGAGCAGGCGTTCCGGCCGCTGTCGCCGGTGACCTTTAAGATCGACCGGCTCGAGACCAACCCGCGCTTCGCCGCGATCAGCCGTCCCGCCAATGCCGCGATCCTGGTGCGTCTGCGCATCGACATGGAAGACCGCGGCGGCAACATCGAGCTGTTGCTTCCCTACGCGACCATCGAACCGATCCGGGCCGTTCTGCTCCAGATGTTCATGGGCGAGAAGTTCGGCCGCGATCCGATCTGGGAGGGCCATTTCGCCACGGAGATCGTCCAGGCCGAGATCGCCGTCGATGCCGTGCTCTACGAGGCCGATATTCCGCTCAAGCAACTGATGCGGCTGAAGGTCGGCGACACGCTGCCGCTGGAAATGCGCGCCGACGCCAACGTCTCCGTGCGCTGCGGCGACGTCATCCTTACCGAAGGGCGGATGGGTCGGGTCGGCGACCGCGTCGCGATCCGCGTGACGAAACCCTTGCGCAAGCCAAGTACGACACTTGCGATGTTCGAGAAGGTGGACGAACAGAACAAGCTGATGGAGGCCCCATGAACCACTCCCTGGGAATGGCGATCGAGACGCTGGTGGCTATCCTGCTGATGCTCACGATCGGCTACTGCATCCTGCTGAACAAGCGGCTGACGCGGCTGAAGGCGGACGAGCATTCGCTGAAGGCGGTGATCGGCGAGCTGATCACCGCGACCGAGATCGCCGAGCGCGCGATCGGCGGGTTGAAGCTCGCCGTGCGGGACGTCAACGAGAATCTCGGCAGCCAGCTCGCGGCCGCGACGCAAATGTCCGACCAGCTCTACAAGCAGCTCGGCGAGGCCGACAACGTGGTGCGCCGCCTCTCCAAGATCGCGATCGCGGCGCGTCCGGTCACGAATCCGGAAGCCGCCACCGTCGCCGCGGCCAAGCCGTCGCCAGCGAAGGCTGTGGCAGCCGCCGCCGAAGCCTTCTCCGAACGCCGACGGTCCAACGGTCTCGCCGCATAAAGTCAGGGTATGAAGTCCTTTCGTAACATCCGCGTCATTCCGGTCGTCCTCGTTGCGGTCGCAGGTCTCGCCATGCTGAAAGTAGCGGGGCTCGTCATCAATGGCGGCTATGTCTTCGACTATCAGCCGAACACGCTGAAGAAGTCGTGGGCGCAGGAGAATTTGAACTTCCCGACCGGACGCGAGGATCCTGACATCACTGGCTCGACCCATGGCGAGCCGAAGGAAGCGCCCAAGCCTGCCGCGCCCGAGAGCAAGCCTGAGGGCACCCCGGTCAAGATGGAGGAGGCTCAGCCGCAGGTCTCGGCCTCGGAGCGCGCGATCCTGGAGCGCTTGCAGGCGCGCCGCCAGGAGATCGAGTCGCGCCAGCGCGAGATCGATATCCGCGAGAGCCTTTTGAAGTCCGCCGAGAAGCGCATCGAGGGCAAAGTCGAGGAGATGAAGGCGGTGGAATCACGCATCTCCGCGACTCAGGCCGAGCAGAAGGCCGCTGAGGCCCAGCGCATGAAGGGCCTCGTCACCATGTATGAGGGCATGAAGCCCAAGGATGCCGCGCGGGTGTTCGACCGCCTCGAGATGGGCGTGCTGATCGAGATCGCCTCGGCGATAGCACCACGCAAGATGTCCGACATTCTGGGCCTGATGACGCCGGAGGCCGCCGAGCGCCTGACCGTCGAGATGGCTCGCCGGGCCAACGGCGGCGGCGGGGATCAGTCCGCCTCCGCCGGGGATCTGCCGAAGATCGACGGCAAGCCGACGCAAAAGCCGAATTGAGGGCTCATACTTAAGAAGTCCTTAATTCGCAAAACCTACATTCGAGGGCATGGGCCGGCACCAGTGCCGGCGTGGACCCGTCGAGCCGGAAGAAATGCCGCCAATGGCGCGAGAGGCTGCCGCTGGATTTGTGTCGCGAGCCCGCGCCTTCGCGCTGGGTCTGTCGCGACATGTCCGCAAGGCTGTCCTGCTATCGGCCTGTGCGCTGATCGGCCTTAGCTCCGTCGCCCGCGCGGCCGATGCGATCAGGGGCGAGGCGAGCTTTTCGGCCGGCGGCGGCTTTGCCCGTCTCGTGATCAAGCTTGGCGAGGATGTTCCCTCCGAGGTGACGACCGCCGGCTCCATCCTCATCATTCGTTTCGACCGCCCCGTCGATGTTCCTGTCGAGCGCGTGCCGGAAAGCGCGCCCGACTACGTCAACTCCGCCCGGCGCGACCCCGACGGCAGCGCTATCCGGCTGTCGCTGGCCCGGCGCGTCACCGTCAACACCATGAACGCGGGCGAGCGAACCTTCATCGACCTCTTGCCGGAGGATTGGAAGGGCCCGCCGCCGAGCCTGCCGATGGACGTGGTGAAGGAACTCGCCGAGCGCGCGCGTGCGGCCGAGCGCGCGCTGCGCGCCCAACGCGCCGCGGCGGAGGCCACGAAGCATCCGCCGATCCGTGTGCGCGCTTCAGTGCAGCCGACCTTCGTGCGCTTCGTGTTCGAGATGCCCGACGGCGTCGGCGTCTCGTCGGTGCTCAACGAGCAGAAGCTGACGCTCGCATTCAACGCCAACCTCAATTTCGACCTCGCCGATGCCGTCGTTGCCGCACCTCCGAACGTCGCCTCGATCAAGCAGAAGGCCGACGTCGACCAGACCAGCATCGAGATCGCGTTGATCGGCGATTCCGACGTGCACTCCTTCCGCGACGACAAGAATTATGTCGTCGACGTCGCTTTCCAGCCCGACAGGAGCAAGGCGGCCGCAACGCCTGAAGCCGCGATTGCACAGGCCGGGGCTGGCGGTCGCGGACCCGCGGCGGAAAAGCCGGCGGCCGCGAAGCCGAAAGACGCCCATCGCGAGATCACGCCGCCGACTTCGGAGACGATCGCGCGCGAAGCCAAAATCGACGTCAAGCCCGACGTCAAGTCGGAGGCGAAGCCGGAAGCGCCGGCCACGATGCCTATCACTGAGGCGCCGAAGCCGCCGCCTGCGGTTGCGGTCCCCGTGACTGAAGCCCCGCACGCCACCGATGCGCCCAAAGAGGCCGCGGTGCCCACGAAGGAAGCGGCCGTGCCCGCCAAGCCGGCGCCGCCCGCCGTTGCCGAAGCGCCAAAGCAGGTCGCGGCAGAAGTGGCCAAGGAGCCGGTCAGGGACGTTCCGAAAGAGGTCGTGAAGCCTGCAGCCAAGCCCGCGCCTGCAGAGGCGCAATCTGCGCCATCGGCTTCCGTTGCCAGCGTCGATGCGCGGCGCGACAGCGACGGCCTGCGCGTGACGTTCCCATTTGCCGTGACAACGCCTGCAGCAGCGTTCCGCCGCGGCGACACGGTGTGGCTGGTGTTCGACTCGCCGAAACCGATCGACGTCGAACCGATCCGCGCCCGGGGCGGCGCGATGATCGGCGAGGTCGGCCGCATTCCGCTCGAAAAAGGGCAGGCGGTGCGTATCCGTCTCACGCGCCCGCTGGTCTATTCGCTGACCAGCGAAGAGGTCGGCAAGGAAACCAACTGGCTGCTCACGCTGGCCGACAAGATCCAGGCGACGCCGCTGCCGCTGATGGTGTCGCGCAACATCACCGATCCAGCGCTCGCCAATATCGCGATCCCCTTTGCCAATCCGGGCCTGATGCACAAGGTCACCGATCCCGATGCCGGCGACATGCTCTACGTCGTCACGGCGCAGCGGCCGGTCCGTGGCTTCATCAAGCGGCAGGACCTCGTCGATCTCTCGCTGCTGGAATCCGCACACGGCATCGCGATCCGGCCGAACTCCGACGATGTCGGTGTGGAGGTCGGATCCGACAAGGTCATTCTCGGCAAGAAGGGCGGCCTGACGCTGTCGCCGGTCGACGTCTCGGCCGAGCGCGCACCTACCGCGGTGCGTCCGGTGTTCAGTCCCGAGGCCTGGCGCAAGGGCCAGTCGGAAGATTTCTGGACACGGCAGAGCGAGCTGATCTCGGCGATCGCGGCTGTCGAACCGGCGCAGCGTTCGCTGCCGCGGCTCGATCTCGCGCAGTTCTACATGTCGCGCGCGATGTATCACGAAGCCAAATCCGTGACCGAACTGATGCTGGCCGATCCCCTCAACAAGGAGGAGAGCAGTGCGCTGATCATCCACGCGATCGCGAGCATCCTGATCGGGCGGCCGGCACAGGGCCTGAAGGATCTCGCCAATCCCGTGATCGGCAACAGCCACGATTCCCAGCTCTGGAAGGCGCTCGCCTATGCGCGCCAGGGCAAATGGGCGGATGCCCGCGAAAAATTCAAGAACGTCGAATTCGCCATCGCCTCGCTGCCGCTCGACATCCAGCGCATCGTGACGATGGACGCGATGCGCGCCTCGCTCGAGGTCAAGGACTATGCCGGCGCCTCCAAGCGCCGCAGTGAGATCGAGGTGATCGGTGTGCCACCGGAGGCCGCGCCCGGCTTTGCCGTGCTGCGCGGACGGCTCGCCGAAGCGCTCGGCCACGACAAGGACGCGCTCGACGACTACAAGTTCGCCGTGGACTCGAAGGACCGGCAGGCCGCCGCCGAAGCCAAGCAGCTCGAGGTCGCGCTGCGGCAGAAGCGCGACGAGATCGGCAAGGACGAGGCGCTGCGCGAGCTCGAGACGCTGTCGATGACCTGGCGCGGCGATGCGATCGAGGTCAGGACGCTGCAGATGCTGTCGCAGCTCTATTCCGAGAATGGACGCTACCGTGACGCGCTCACCGCGGCGCGGACGGCGACCAGGCTGCAGCCCAACGCGGAAGCCTCGCGCCAGGCGCAGGATCTGGCGTCGGACCTGTTCACGCAGATCTTCTTGGGGTCCAAGGGCGACGAGCTGCCGCCGGTCGAGGCGCTCGGGATGTTCTACGAGTTCCGCGAGCTGACGCCGATCGGGCGCCGCGGCGACGAGCTGATCCGGCGCCTCGCCGATCGTCTCGCCTCGGTCGATCTGCTCGACCAGGCCGCCGAGCTGCTGCAATACCAGGTCGACCACCGCCTCGAAGGCGCGGCGCGGGCCCAGGTCGCCGCGCGCCTTGCCATGATCTATCTTGCCAACCGCAAGCCCGACATGGCGATCACGGCGCTGCGGGCGAGCCGCATCAGCGACCTCTCCGGCGAGCTGAGGCAGCAGCGCCTGTTGCTGGAGGCGCGCGCGCAGAGCGACGTCGGCCGCCATGACCTCGCGCTTGACATCGTCTCCAACGTCTCGGGGCGCGAGGTGCTGCGGCTGCGGTCCGACATCTTCTGGGCGGCGCGGCGCTGGCGCGAGTCCGCCGAGCAGATCGAGCTCTATTACGGCGAGCGGTTCCGCGACTTCAAGCCGCTCAACGCGGTGGAGAAGAGCGACATCATCCGTGCCGCCGTCGGCTATGCGCTCGCCGATGATTCGATCGGGCTGTCGCGCTTCCGCGAGAAATACGCGCCCCTGATGAGCGAGAGCGCCGACCGGCTCGCCTTCGACATCGCCAGCAAGCCGGCCGCCGCCTCCAGCGCCGAATTCGCCGAGATCGCCAAACTCGCCGCAAGCGTCGACACGCTGGATGGTTTCTTGCGCGAGATGAAGCAGCGCTTCCCCGATGCCACCGCCCGCGCACCTAGCTCGCCGCAAGCCAAGGACGAGGCCGAGCACACCGGCTCGCTGCCGACGATTCCGGTGGTGCGGCAGATCAAGATGACGCGGTAGCGAAAACAACCCCATGCACAGTAGGCGGCCGCAACCGGATCAACGGGTTAGCCGATGTTGCGCGTGGAATGAGGATTTTACGAAATAAAGTTGACCCGTCGGGCAAAACACTGGCATGATGTCACCATGCGCATCGCCCCTCCGTCGCCGGGACGCTAGCCCCCGTAGCTCTGCACCAGACTTCCCGCCACCAGCGACCAGCCGTCGACCAGCACGAAGAAGATCAGCTTGAACGGCAGCGAGATCGTTGCCGGCGGCAGCATCATCATGCCCATCGACATCAGCACCGAGGCGACGACGAGGTCGATGATCAGGAAGGGAAGGAACAGCAGGAAGCCGATTTCGAAGGCGCGCTTCAGTTCGGAGATCATGAAGGCGGGGACGAGGATGCGCAGCGCGAGTTCGTCGGGCGTCGCCGGCGGCGGCTCGCCCGACAGGTCCAGGAATAGTTTCAGGTCCTTCTCGCGCACGTTCTTCTGCATGAAACCGCGCAAGGGGACGGCGGCGCGCTGAAGCGCATCCTCGACGCCGATCTCGTTGGCGACCAGCGGACGAATGCCGTCGTCATAGGATTTTTGCAGCACCGGTCCCATCACGAAGAAGGTGAGGAACATCGCCAGCGCAAGAATCACCGAGTTGGGCGGCGCGGTCGCCGTGCCCATGGCGGTGCGCAGCAGTGACAGCACCACCACGATGCGCGTGAACGACGTCATCATGATCAGGATGGATGGTGCAATCGAGAGCACCGTGAGCAGCGCGATCAACTGGATCGCGCGCTCCGTGACGCCGCCACCGCCCTGGCCGCCGAGATTGATGCTGATGTCCTGCGCGTGCGCAGGCGTGACAAGGAAAGCCGTGGCGAGCAAGGCCGCGGCGATCAGAACAGAAGGGACAAGAACTCTACGCGGGAAGGACGGCAGCCTCACGAAGACGGCTTCGGACGGCCGAGCAGCGAGGCCATTTCGTCTTCGAGATTTTCAAAGCTGGTCTTCTCCGTGGCCGGCTTGGGCGGCGCCGCCGGAGGAGGCGGCTCGACGCGTGCGGCGCGTGGCGGAGGCGCATCCGGTGCAACGGGCGGAGCGATGCTCTCACCGGCCGGACGGCGCAAGGCCGCCTCGAGGCGCTGCGCCATCTCGGCAAGATTTTGCTCGGCGCTCGACGGTGCGGCAGCAGCAGGGGTCGGCGGCGCAATGGGCGGCGCCTGCAATCCGGACGGGGCCTGCGGCACGGGCGGTGTAGGCGGCGGCGCGGCTGCGCGCTCGGCGCGCACCGGCGGCACCTTCGCCGGATCGCTCTGGCGCGGCGGGCGCGGCATCGGCGGCGGCTCGCTGCGCGCAATACGCGGCGGCACCGGCTCGGGACGGGGCTCGCGCTCGAAGCGCGGTGGCATCGACTCAGGTGAGAAGCCGCCGAGCTGCGGCTCGCCGCGGCGCTCGGCCAGGGTGGGCGCCGGCCGACGGACCTCATCGGCGAAAGAGGGGCGTGAGGGTCGCGGCGGCGGCTCCGGCATGTGCGGTTCGGGATGGTCGAGCACTTCGGGCCGCGGGGCTTCATCCGCCCAGCTGCCGGCATCGGGCATCGGGGCGAGGCGCGGCGCCTCGGCCGCGCTGGGGCGTTGCGGAATCTGGTCGCGGCCAGCCGCGGCTCGGACGATATTTGGCTCGACGACGATGTCGGTC
The DNA here is from genome assembly GCF_900115265.1 of Bradyrhizobium sp. Ghvi. Taxonomy (GTDB): domain Bacteria; phylum Pseudomonadota; class Alphaproteobacteria; order Rhizobiales; family Xanthobacteraceae; genus Bradyrhizobium. Next base: position 25,368 of record NZ_FOVU01000004.1, read on the forward strand.
GGGCCGCCGATCATCAGGAGATGTTCGACATTGTCGCGGCGGACCAACACGAGGCGCCGGCGGCCATCGACCGCCGCGGCGTCGATTACGGCAAGTCGGGGCATCCTGCCGCGCTGGGTATTGGCGCCGAGCCGGGTGGTCGCGAATCGGCGAACCAGCCATGCCGCGACGCCGATCAACGCCAGTACGACGATGAACGCGACGATGAAGGTGATAGGGCTACCGTTCATACCTGTCCCCGGTAAATGGCGCTTCTCTCGTGCCTATGGTCGGATGGCCGACCACGGCCTGCGATGCCCCAAAACTGCGATTTCTTAACGTCCCACGGCAAGTTTTGCCGTCCCCACCTCTTAATAACCTATGAATCGCTCGATCCAAAACGACTTCTTGGCCCGTGTTCAGGCCGCCAAGCGGTTGGGTTAATGCGGCTTTTGGAATGGGGCGAATCATCGGGGAGCCATTTCATGTCTCAATCGGAAACATGCATCCGCCGTGCCTTAACCACCTGTTAACCATACACGCGGCAAATTCTGCCTAGCTTGGGGACAAGGTTTGCACTTGGGACCCCTTGCGAGGCGGAAGGAGCCGCAACGATGTCCATCAACGATCTCCCGGTCCTGTCGGCGCTCCGCACCAAGATGCAGTGGCACCAGGAACGCCAGCGCGTCCTGTCCGAGAACGTCTCCAATTCCGACACCCCCAATTTCCGGCCGCGCGAGCTGGTCGAACCGAAATTCGACAAGGCGGGCACGCCTGCGAGCTCGATGGGCCCCCTGGCCATGACCGTCACCAGCGCCTCGCACATGACGCCCTCCGGCGCGGCCTCGAGCTTCGACCAGAACAGGAATGCGGGTTTCGAGACCCGCCCCGCGGGCAACGCCGTCAATCTCGAAGAGGAGATGATGAAATCCGCCAACAACCAGATGGATTACGCGGCGGTAACCTCGCTCTATGCGAAGAGCCTGCATCTTCTGAAGACCGCGATCGGCAAGGGCTAGAGCTAGGGGAGCCTCATCATGGCCAATGACAGCAGTGACTTTGCCCGTTCCATGGCGATCGCGACCTCCGGGTTGCGGGCGCAGGCCGGGCGGATGCGGGTGATCTCGGAAAACATAGCGAATGCGGACTCGACCTCGCAGACCGCGGGCGGCGATCCCTATCGGCGCAAGGTGCCGACGTTCTCCTCGGCGCTCGACCGCACGCTCGATGCGCAGGTCGTCACCCTCGGCAGGATCAAGCCCGACCAATCCGCTTTCCGCGTCAAATACGAGCCAAACAATCCGGCCGCCGATGCGAGCGGCAACGTCAAATATCCCAACGTGAATTCGGTGGTCGAGATGACCGATATGCGCGATGCGCAGCGGTCCTACGAGGCCAATGTCAACATCATCAGCGCGACGCGCCGCATGATCCAGCGCACGCTCGACATCCTCAAGACCTGACAGGAATTCTTAGGCCATGGCAACACCGACAATCGCAGCCAATGCTTATGCCAACCTTGCGCGCGTGCTGGAGAACGGCGGCGCCGGCAAGGGCAGTGAGCCGAACGGACAGTCCTTTGCCTCGCTGCTGAAGGATGCTGTCGGCAGCGTCCTGGAGTCCGGCCGCAAGTCCGACGCGCAGACCGTGGCGATGGCCAACGGCAAGGCCAACGTGATGGACGTGGTGACGGCGGTCGCCGACACCGACGTCGCGGTGTCGACGCTGGTCTCGGTCCGCGACCGCGTGATCGCGGCGTATGAAGACATCATGAAGATGCCGATTTGATTGGGGGGCGAGTGGCGAATGGCGAGTAGCGAATGGGGATCTCCTGTTCGCCATTCGCTACTCGCCATTCGCATTCTCAAGTCATGAAACCAGCTAACCGCGGAAATCCAAAATGACCGGACCCGAGACCCTCGACGTCGCACGCGATGCGATCTGGACCATCGTGATCGTGTCCTCGCCGCTCATGGTGGTCGGGCTCGTGGTCGGCGTGATCGTGTCGCTGTTCCAGGCGCTGACGCAGATCCAGGAACAGACGCTGGTCTATGTGCCGAAGATCCTGGCCATCTTCGCCACGATGCTACTGGCGCTACCTTTCATGGCGGACGCGCTCCATTCCCACATGCTGCGGATATCGTCGCGAATCATCGGCGGCTGAGGCAGAATGCGTCGTGCGGTGGCTTTGACATTCGCCCCAGGGGCTCCGCTAGTCGCGCCGGCGAATGTCAAATCCAATAGCCGCACGACGATTGATTTTTGCGAATGCCTCTTTGGCTCCAACATTCGCAAAAGTGCCAGCCGCAATGGCGTGCGAATGTTGGAGCCGAGGCATTCGGTCATGCGCATCGACGTCTCGCTGCTGCCAGCGCTTGCCGCGGCCTTCATGCTGGCCTTCGCCCGGGTCGGTGCGATGGTGATGCTGCTGCCGGGTCTCGGCGAGAGCAATATCCCGACGCGGGTGAAGCTGTCGATCGCGCTGGTTCTGACGTTGATCATCCTGCCGCTGCATCGGAACGCCTATCACGTCGACATGGGCTCGCTCGCGCCGATGCTGGTCCTGATGCTGCATGAGATCGTTATCGGCATCGTGCTCGGCGCGACCGCGCGCGTGACGCTCGCGGCGCTCCAGGTCGCGGGCGCCGTGATCGCGCAGCAGATGGGCCTCGGCTTCGTCACCTCGGTCGATCCGACCCAGGGGCAGCAGGGCGTGCTGGTCGGCAACTTCCTCACTATGCTCGGGGTCACCCTGCTGTTCGCCACCGACAGCCATCATCTGGTGATCGCGGCGCTGAACGACAGCTATTCGATCTTCGCGCCGGGGGAGACCGTGTCGAGCGGCGACGTTGCTTCGCTGGCGACGCGCGCCTTCTCGGCCGCGTTCCTGCTCGGCTTGCAGCTGTCGGGGCCGTTCCTCGTGTTCGGCCTCGTCTTCAATATCGGGCTCGGCGTGCTGGCGCGTTTGATGCCGCAGATGCAGGTCTATTTCGTCGGCGTGCCGCTGTCGATCTTCGCGGGCTTCATGGTGCTGGCCGTGGTGCTCGCGGCGATGATGGGCACCTATCTCGACTACTTCATCGGTGTCATGCACCAGATGATGCCGTTGAAATAAGAGCGAGGCTAGTGCCGCCGATTTGAAGTTCCTGCAGTGCCAGCCGCAAATCCGACCAGGAACTTCAAATCGATCAGCGGCACTAGCAACCTTAGAGTCTTGTAGCGCCTTGTGCTTTCCGAAATTCGCGCACAGGAGCTGCAAGAGTGACGAACTTCGGAAAGCGGGCGCTACATGGCGGACGACAACGATCCAGAGAGTCAAACAGAAGACCCGACGCAAAAACGTCTCGAAGAGGCGCTCGAACGCGGCGACGTCGCCAAAAGCCAGGAGATCAACACCTGGTTCATGATTGCCGGCGGCACGCTCGTGGTCTCGACCTTCTCGGGTTCGGTCGGCAGCGGGCTGTTGACGCCGATGCGCAATCTGCTCGCCAATTCCTGGATGATCAAAACCGATCCCGGAAACCTGCTTGCGTTGATGCAGCAGATCGAAGTCGCAGTGCTTGCCGCGGTTGGCGTGCCGCTGCTGATGCTGGTGATCGCGGCCATTGCCGGCAACATGCTGCAGCACCGGCTGGTGTGGTCGGGCGAATCGCTCAAGCCCAAATTCAGCAAGCTCTCGCCGGCAGCCGGCTTCAAGCGCATCTTCGGCAAGCAGGCGGGAGTGAATTTCCTGAAAGGCATCGGCAAGCTCGTCGTGCTCGGCGCGGTCATGACCACCATCCTGTGGCCGGAGCGGCACCGCATGGAGGCGATGGTCAAGCTCGATCCGATGGCGATGATGGGCGCCGCCACCGGCTTGACCGTCCACCTGCTTGGCGCGGTGGTCGCTGCCCTCGCGATCATCGCCATCGGCGACTATTTCTTCCAATATCGCAGCTGGTTCCAGCGGCAGAAGATGTCGCTGCAGGAGATCAAGGAAGAGTTCAAGCAGTCCGAAGGCGACCCGCACATCAAGGGCAAGCTCAGGCAATTGCGGCAGCAGCGCTCCAAGAAGCGGATGATGGCCGCGGTTCCCAAGGCCTCGGTGATCATCACCAACCCGACCCACTATTCCGTTGCGCTCTCCTACGAGCGCGGCATGTCGGCGCCGATCTGCGTCGCCAAGGGCGTCGACGTCATCGCTTTCAAGATCCGGGAGATCGCGCGCGAGCACGACATTCCGATCGTCGAGAACGTGCCGCTGGCCCGCGCACTCTACGCCACCGTCGAGATCGACCAGGAAATTCCCATGGAGCACTACCATGCCGTCGCCGAAGTCATCGGTTACGTCATGCGGATGAAGCGCGGATTCAGCGCCGCGAGGCAATAAAACCCCGAAAAGTACCGGAAATGGCCGTAAACTGGGAATCAGCGTACCTTTCGGCCCTGTCGCCCTTGCGTCTGCGGGTCCGATTCAGGCAGGGAGGACCCCACGTGCCCCGTGGCGCGTTGATTCTCTGCCGACAGGCTGACCTTGCGTGAAATGACCGCCGAGACCGACCACGACCTGTCACGCGAGCCCGTTGCGGCGCATGAGCCGTCGCCGCGCTCGGGCAGCATTGCGCTGGTGCTGCTGGTGGCCACCGGCCTCGTCGCGGTCGCCATCGGGCTGATGACGCTCGGGCGCGCGCAGGCGCAGCCCTATATCCTCGGCATCCTCGCCGTGCTGGCGATGATCGGCCTGTTCAATCTGTTCGCCTTCGCCGCCGGCATCGTCCGCTTCGCCGACCGCAATCTCGATGATCCCATTATCGCCCGCATCTCCGATCATGCCTTCGATGGGCTCGCGGTGACCGATGCGCGCGGCCACGTGGTCTATTCCAATTCCGCTTATCAGAGCCTGACCGGCGCGACCGGGCCTCAAGACGTGCGTCCGGTCGAGCGCGTCTTCATCGGCAACCCCGACGTCTCGGAAGCCGTGTTCCGGCTGCTCAAGGCCGCGCGCGAAGGAAAACGGCAGCAGGAAGAGGTCCGCATTTCCGGCCAGGACGGCAATCAGGGCCGCTGGCTGCGCATGCGGGTGCGCCCGCTCGGCGACGGCAAGCGCGAGGCGAGATACGCGGTATGGTCGATCGCCGACATTACCCGTGACCGTGAGCGCCAGGAGGACGTATTCCAGGAGCTTCAGCACGCGATCGAATATCTCGATCATGCGCCGTGCGGCTTCTTCTCGGTCAATGCCGCCGGCGAGCTCGCTTATGTGAACGCGACGCTGGCGAATTGGCTCGACTACGACCTCGCAGAGATAGGTTCGGGCGGCTTGAGGCTCGCCGACATCGTCTCCGGCGACGGGGCTTCGCTGCTCAGCGCGATCGTTGCGGTGCCGGGCGAGGTGAAGACCGAAGTCTTCGACATCGATCTGCGCATGCGCACCGGCAAGACCATGCCGGTCCGGCTCTATCACAAGCTCGCTTTCGGTGCGGATGGCGCGCCGGGGCCCTCGCGTACGCTGGTCATCAGCCGGGCCCGCGACGAGCGCAGCGATCCCGATCGCGCCGCCGAAGTGCGCTTCATGCGCTTCTTCGACCACACACCGATGGCAATCGCCACCGTCGATCGCGCCGGCAACGTCGTGCGGGCGAACGCGCGCTACGCCAAGCTCGCGCAGGCCCTCGGGCTCGACAGCGCCAGCAAGTCGATTTTCCGGGCCATCAATGCCCGGGACCGCCATCTGGTGATCGCGGCGATCAACCAGGCTGCCGAAGGCCAGGCCGACATCGCGCCGGTCGAGGTGGCGCTGGAGGGGCCCAAGGAGCGCTGGGGCCAGTTCTTCGTCACGGCGGTCGACGCGGCCGAGAACGACGCGGAAGCTGCGATCGTCCACATGCTCGAAACCACCGAGCGGCGCGCGCTGGAGAATCAGATCAACCAGTCGCAGAAGATGGAGACGGTCGGTCAGCTCGCCGGCGGCATCGCCCACGACTTCAACAACGTGCTCTCCGCCATCATGATGGCGAACGACTTCCTGCTGAACGCGCACAAGCCGACCGATCCGTCGTTCCAGGACATCATGCAGATCAAGCAGAACGCAACGCGCGCTGCGACCCTGGTGCGGCAGCTCTTGGCGTTCTCGCGCCGGCAGACGCTGCGGCCGCAGGTGCTCGATCTCGGTGATGCGCTGTCCGATCTCACCATGCTGCTGCGCCGGCTGATCGGCGAAAAGGTCAAGCTCGACCTGATCCACGGCCGCGACCTCTGGCCGGTCAAGGTCGATGTCTCCCAGTTCGAGCAGGTCATCGTGAACCTCGCGGTGAACGCGCGCGACGCCATGCCCGACGGTGGCAAGCTGATCATCCGCACCGCCAATGTCGCCACCGAAGAGGCGGGCAAGCTCGCCTACAAGGGCATGCCAGCGGCGGACTATGTGCGGATCGAAGTCGCCGACACCGGCACCGGCATCCCCGCCGACATCCGCGACAAGATCTTCGAGCCGTTCTTCTCGACCAAGGAAGTCGGCAAGGGCACCGGCCTCGGCCTCTCGACCGTTTACGGCATCGTCAAGCAGACCGGCGGCTTTATCTATGTCGATTCCGAGCCGGGGCAGGGCACCTCGTTCCACATCTTCCTGCCGCGCCATCACGCCGAGCCGGAGGTGCAGGAGCAGCCTGCGGCGGTGACCGCTGCGACGAACGGCGCTGCGAAGGAAGCCGCCCCCGCAGCGGTGGAGGCCAAGCCTCGCACCGATCTCACCGGGCAGGGCACCATCCTGCTGGTCGAGGACGAAGAGGGCCTGCGCGCGCTCAACGCCCGCGGCCTGCGCTCGCGCGGCTACACCGTGGTCGAGGCCGAGAACGGCGTCGAGGCGATGGAGGTGCTGGAGGAGCAGAGCGGCGCGATCGATCTCGTCGTTTCCGACGTCGTGATGCCGGAGATGGACGGGCCGACCCTGCTCAAGGCGATGCGGGAGAAGAACCCTGATATCCGCTTCATCTTCGTCTCCGGCTATGCCGAGGACGCCTTCGAGAAGAGCCTGCCCGAGGGCCAGCAATTCGACTTCCTGCCGAAACCGTTCACGCTCAGCCAGCTCGTGGCGGCGGTGAAGGAGACGATGACGAAGCAGGGGTGAAGTGCCTCATCCGCCGTCAATGCGGGCGGGAAAGCGGAATTCGCGTCGCCAGACTGCCGGTAACCGGCGACCACATTCGTGTCCCGCCGCCGCCAAACCCCCGCCAAATCACGTCTTTTGCCGCTTCCCCGCGACCGAGCGCCGCAGCTATAAGTCGCGGAACCGGCTTCCCTTTTGGTGAGGGCTGCCCATCTTACTGGCACTTCCCCATGCCGGGGATTTGGGAAACGCACATGAAGTTTTCGCAATGGTCCCGCAGTCTCGTGAAGACGATCGCCATCGTTCTGGCGCTGGCGCTGCCGACGGCGCTTGCGATCTCGTCCGCTGACGCCCGCGTCGGCGGCGGCTTCTCGTCGGGTTCGCGCGGTTCGCGGACCTTCTCGGCCCCGCCGTCGACCACGACCGCGCCGGGCTCGACCTCGCAATTCAACCGCACCTACAGCCAGCCGGGCGGCGGCTTCAATACGGCTGCCCCTTCGCGCGGCGGCCTGTTCGGCCGTGGCGGCGGTTTCCTCGGCGGTCTTGCGGCCGGCTTCCTCGGCGCAGGCCTGCTGGGCATGCTGTTCGGCGGCGGCCTGTTCGGCGGCCTTGGCGGGCTGTCGTCCATCCTGGGCCTGATCATCCAGATCGTGCTGATCGTGTTCGTGGTGCGCCTGGCGATGTCCTGGTGGCAGCGGCGCAATTCGCCGCAAGCAGCCTATGCCGGCGCCGCTCCGGGGCCGCAGGCGAACTATCGCAGCGGCCTTGGTGGCGGCTTCGGCTTCGGCGCCAACAACAACGCGCCGCTCGAGATCAAGCCTGACGATTACGAGGCGTTCGAACGCCTGCTCGGCGACATCCAGTCGGCGTGGTCCAACGAGGACGTGGCCAAGCTGCACACGCTGGCCACGCCGGAAATGGTCTCCTATTTCGAGCAGGACCTCGCCCAGAACCGGGCGCGCAACGCCGTCAACAAGGTGACCAACGTCAAGCTGCTGCAGGGCGACCTCGCGGAAGCCTGGCGCGAAGGCGAGACCGACTACGCAACGGTGGCGATGCGCTTCGCGCTCATCGACAAGACCATCGACCGCAACACCGGCGCAATCGTCGCCGGAAGCGAGCAGCCGAGCGAAGTCACGGAAGTCTGGACCTTCGCGCGCCGCCCGGGCAGCCCCTGGGAATTGTCGGCGATCCAGCAGACCAATTGATCGCACAAGAGCGACAAAGCGAGGGCGTCGTGCCTCAAGCACGGCGCCTTTTTCTTTGCGGCTCTCGCATCGAGGCATCGGAATAAGCGGGCCCGCGTCGTGTTCACATCAAGCGACCAACGATAAACACAGCCGGGAGGACAGGATGATCCGCATCGATAGATCCGCGACGATGTCAGGCTTCGCGCTCGCTGTTGTCTTGCTGGCGGCGCCATCGGCACAGGCGCAGTCGGCCAATATGACGTTCTTCGTGACCTCCAGCGGCCCGGGCAAGGGCGCCGATCTCGGCGGCCTGGAGGGGGCCGATGCCCAATGCCAGAAGCTGGCACAAACCGGTGGCGCCGGCACCAAGACCTGGCACGCCTATCTCTCGACGCAAGCGGCCGACGGCAAGCCCGCAGTCAACGCAAAGGACCGCATCGGCAAGGGACCGTGGCAGAATGCCAAGGGCGTGGTGATTGCCAAGGACGTCGCCGACCTGCACAGCGCGAGCAACAACCTCACCAAGCAGACCGCGCTCAGCGAGAAGGGCGAGGTCATCAACGGCCGAGGCGACACGCCGAACCGACATGACATCCTGACGGGATCGCAAGCCGACGGCACCGCCTTTGCCGCGGGCGAGGACAAGACCTGCAAGAACTGGACGTCGAGCACGCAAGGCGCGGCGGTCGTCGGTCACGCCGATCGCCAAGGCCTGCGCGACGACGAGGTGTCAAAATCCTGGAACAGCTCTCATCTCTCGCGCGGCCCCGACGGCGGCTGCTCGCAGGCCGATCTGAAGAGCACCGGCGGCGACGGCCTGTTGTATTGTTTTGCCGCGAATTGAGGCGCGCTCTGCCGCGTGACGACGGAACTTGCGGCGCGTGGTAGGCTTGTCCCGCGCGTCTCAAAGGACTGTCTCATGAAATACGAGCTCTATTACTGGCCCGAGATCCAGGGCCGCGGTGAATATGTGCGGCTGGCGCTGGAGGAGGCGGGTGCGGGTTATGTCGACGTCGCGCGGGGCCCGCGCGGCTCGGCTGCGATGATGAAGATGATGGATGCCCACACGGGCACGCCGCCATTTGCGCCGCCGTTCCTGAAAGCGGGCAAGCTCGTGATTGGCCAGACCGCCAACATCCTGCTCTATCTCGGCGATCGTCACGGACTTGCGCCGAAGACCGAAGCCGGAAAGCTGTGGGTCCACCAGCTTCAATTGACCATCACCGATTTCGTCGTCGAGATCCACGACACACATCATCCGCTCGGTCCGTCGCTGTACTACGAAGACCAGAAGGCGCCGGCGAAGAAGCGCAGCGCCGAATTCTGGGACGAGCGCGTGCCGAAATATCTCGGCTATTTCGAACGGCTTCTCGACGACGCCGGCGGCGCCTATGTCACCGGTCGTCGTCTCACTTACGTCGATCTCTCGCTGTTCCAGATCGTCGACGGGCTGCGCTACGCCTTCCCGAACCGCATGAAGGCGTTCGAGAAAGATATCCCCGGCCTCGTCGACCTGCGCGACCGTGTCGCGGCCCGACCGAACATCAAGGCCTATCTCGCAAGCGAGCGCCGCATTGACTATAACGAGCAGGGTATCTTCCGGCGCTACAAGGAGCTGGATGCGTGAGTCACCACACGCCGGGGATCAGGCGGTAGCGCACCCGCGCGGCGTAATCGGCATAGCCCGATAGTCCTGCGGTCAGCGTGCGCTCCTCGATGCGGATGCGTACCGCGATCAACAGGACGAGGATCGGCGCGATCGCAAGCCCCCACCACGAGCCGAGACACAGCGGCACGCCCGCGAAGAACATGAGCATGCCGCTGTACATGGGATGGCGGACATAAGCGTAAGGCCCAGTCGAGATCACGTGCTGGGCGCGCTCAGCCTGCAGCTTCACCACGGGCGCGGCGAATGAGTTCTCGCGGAACACCCACATCGTGAAGAGCGTGCAGGCAAGGTACAGCACGAAGCCCAGGGCCTGCAATGCGAGCGGTACATTCGAGGCAACAGCGCGCCGGTCGAGACCGATGGCAATGAGCCAGACCATGAAGGCGATCATGAACGCCTTGTCGGCGCCGGGCTGGTCCCTCTGGATCACCGGACGAAGCCGCTCTGCCAGCAGCCCCGGATCGATCCGGTACAGCCACCAGCCGCAGAGCGGGCCCACCAGGGCGGAGGTGACGAGGAACACCCAGGCCGACGGCCAACGCAACGTACCTGCGGAGGCGAACAACAATGCGCCCATCGCGATGACGAAGATCGTGTTCTGCAACAACAGGCGTGCGATCATGCGCGGATCCCCGGGCAATCTCGCACGACCTTGGCCATGCTATCCGGCAAAGATGGGGCCGGACGCGCGAAAGGCCCGATCAACCGGATCGGGCGAACCTCCGTCGGCAGGATCGATCAGGCGAGCTGATCGATCCGCGTGCCCTGGCCCGGCGGCAGCGGCGCAGGCGGCGTCGGCTGATAGGTCGGGTCGTTATCCCCGGTCTTGGTCTGGTCGTCCTGCTTGGTCGTGTCGTAGTTCGGGACCACGATCGCGATCGGCGGCGGAGCAACCGTCGAAATGTTGGAAACGCTCATCCACGGATCCTCACAGATGGAAACGATCGACCCTGCGCCGGAGGAAGCGAAATTTCCTTCAACGCAATCGTTAAAATGCGAGGGATCCGGTAGCTCGCTACTCGTCCTTCGGTCGGGTGATCGCGATGGCGGCTTCCGACTTGGTGCGCGTGCATTCCATGTTGAGGCGCTTGTAGCGCATCGTGACCTTGTCGCCGCGTAACAGGCCCATGCGCTTCAGGCAGCGCGTTGCGCCCGTCGTGGTGTCGTCCTTCGTCACCGTGAAGATGATCGCCGCCGCGGAGGCCACCAGATCGTAGAACTGCGGCGTCGGCTTGCGGTCGCCCTTGGCATAGAGCTCGTTGGAATAGGCCTGTCCCTGCGACCGGCAGCCGAGCGACAGCTCCTTCGCCGCCGGGTGGGTGAGATAGATGATGTTGGCGGCCTTGAAGTTGACCTTCAGCCCGTCGATGCCCCCGGCGAGCTGCCTGGCGATGTCGTCGCACTGGTCGGCACGCGCAGGCGCATCGAGGGTGACAAGGCCGATGATTGCAGCGGCGAGCAGCATCGCGCCGCGAAAGTCCAGTTTGAAAATCATGATGAAAAGCCCCTTAGGGCGCGCATTCAACCGTCGCGGCGCGCGAAGCGCAAGAGGTGCAGGCCGGTCCCGAAAAATGGCCGCCATGGCACCGAATCGGGATGCCCCGGCCGCGCCGGAACGCCTTCCCTTTGCGGCAAAAAAGCTTAGAACGCTTCTATGCTTAGAGGCCCTAAAGGGCTCCAAACCCCGAGATCCGCCCATGAACGCTCCGACCGCCTTTCCCGACCAGTCCAAGCCCGTTCCGCCCTACAAGCACACCCCGCTGTTTCCGCTGGGCAAGGACGAGACGCCCTACAAGAAGATCTCGTCCGAGGGCGTGCGGGTCGAGAAGGTCCTGGGGAAAGACATGCTGGTGGTGTCGCGCGAGGCGCTGCGGGCGCTGTCGGAGGCGGCTTTTGGCGACATCAATCATTATCTGCGGCCCGGCCATCTGAAGCAGCTCCGCGCGATCCTGGAGGATGGCGAGGCGAGCCCGAACGACAAGTTCGTCGCGCTGGACTTCCTCAAGAACGCCAACATCGCGGCCGGCGGCGTGCTGCCGATGTGCCAGGACACCGGCACCGCGATCATCATGGGCAAGAAGGGCTGCAACGTCATCACCGACGGTGACGACGAGGCGGCGCTGTCGGAAGGCGCGCGTGATGCTTACCTGCGCCGCAACCTGCGCTACTCGCAGGTCGCGCCCTTGTCGATGTACGAGGAGAAGAACACCGCCAACAACATGCCGGCGCAGTGCGAGATCTACGCCGAGGGTGATGACGCCTACAAGTTCATGTTCATGGCGAAGGGTGGCGGCTCCGCCAACAAGAGCTTTCTGTTCCAGGCAACGCCGTCGGTGCTGACCAAGGACCGGCTGCTCGCCTTCCTCAAGGAGAAGATCCTCACGCTCGGCACCGCGGCGTGCCCGCCCTATCACCTTGCGATCGTGATCGGCGGCACCTCGGCCGAGCTTTGCATGAAGACGGTGAAGCTCGCCTCCGCCCGCTATTTCGATGCGCTGCCGACCCACGGCTCGCCTGACGGCAACGCCTTCCGCGACGTCGAGATGGAGAAGGAAATCCACAAGATGACGCAAAGCCTGGGTGTGGGCGCGCAGTTCGGCGGCAAGTATTTCTGCCACGACGTCCGCGTGATCCGCATGCCGCGTCATGGCGCATCGCTGCCGATCGGGTTAGGGGTGTCCTGCTCGGCCGACCGCCAGGTGCTCGGCAAGATCACCAGGGACGGCGTCTATCTCGAGGAGCTCGAGCACAATCCCGCGCAATATCTGCCGGAGGTGGAAGAATCGCTCGGCGGCGAGGTCGTCAAGATCGACCTCAACCAGCCGATGAAGGACATTCTGGCGACATTCTCGAAGCACCCGATCAAGACGCGGGTGTCGATGACCGGCACCATGATCGTCGCGCGCGACAGCGCGCATGCCAAGCTGCGCGAGCGGCTCGAGCGCGGCGAGCCCCTGCCGGACTATTTCAAGAACCATCCGGTCTACTACGCCGGCCCCGCCAAGACGCCCGAAGGCTACGCCTCCGGCGCGTTCGGTCCGACCACGGCGGGTCGCATGGATTCCTTCGTCGACCAGTTCCAGGCCGCCGGCGGCTCGATGGTGATGGTGGCCAAGGGCAATCGCGCGCCGGCGGTGCGCGAGGCCTGCAAAAAGTATGGCGGTTTCTATCTCGGTTCGATCGGCGGCGCGGCGGCGAACCTCGCCGAGCACTGTATCAAGAAGGTCGAGGTGCTCGAATATCCCGAGCTCGGCATGGAGGCGATCTGGCGCATCGAAGTCGTCGACTTCCCGGCGTTCATTATCATCGATGACAAGGGGAATGACTTCTTCAAGGAGTTGAATCTCGGCTGAGGCTACTTTCCCCGGACGCCGCGCAGCACGAAGTGATGCGCTGCTGATTCGGGGTCCATCGTCGACATGTGGATCCCGGCTCTGCGGAGCAGCGTTACGCGCTGCACCGCGTCCGGGACACGAGCTGCGGACCTTACGCCCGCGTGCCGGTAAAGGGAAAGCTGCCCATCGGGCCGATGCCCATCTCGCCGCTGATGCTGTCGCCGGATACCGTGCCGTTGAATTCCAGCGTCAGCGGCATCGGGTTGGTGATCGAGACTTTCCAGGACACGTTGTCACCGTCGACGGTGCCGTCGAAAATCTCGGCGGTATTGCCTTCCGCGCCCTGCGTGCCCGTGAGCGTGCTCCCTGCGGCCTTCAGGCTCAGCGTGGCCTGGCGCTCGCCCATCGGCGTCGTCATGGTCAGATTCCAGTTGCCGTCCACGGCCATTCGCGTCTCCCGAACGATATTTCGGCGGGCTGCGATGATCCGCAGCCAGTCCAGAGCGGAGCCTATAGCGCAACTTGAAGCCGCCGCCTAACGCCCTATGAGCGGCAATCAGGCGCGGGCTGCGGCGCGCCGGCGGCTGGTGACGACGAGCCTGAACACCACGTACTGCACGGCAAAGGCGAGGGCCTTGGCGCCGCCCGCGACGGCGGAGATGTAGAACGCCCACAGCTTGAGGTCGCCGGTCGCGGCGACCGCGATCGTGCCGGCGCCGAGGACGAACATCAGCGCGGCCCAGACATAGCCCGCAGCGGTGACATATTCCGGCGCAGTCTCGACCACCATCGGCGGCATGTAGCGCAGCATCCAGCCGCGCTTGAGCATGATCAGGCCAATCGCGAAATGTGCGACCGCGGGCTTTGCCATCATGAAGCGGGGATCGTTGGTCAGCAGCGTCACCGTGCCAAGGACGACGACGAGCGCGATGCTCGCATAGGTCATGTAGCCGAGCTCGCGCCCCTTGACGCGGGCGTAGATCACCTGCGCGATCGCGCCTGATATCGCCACCGATGTTGCGAGGATGACGTTGTCAGTGAGCAGGTAGATCACCAGGAAGACGATGGCCGACAGGAAGTCAGAGGCGAGGCGGGCGAATACGTCCTTCATTTGTCGGTCCTGTCTCACTGGGCTTCGGGCAGCGCGCCATGAGGCGCACCATACTTGATCTGGCGATATTCAGGATACCACTTCGTGAAATAGATTGCGCTGTTGCGCGCGGCAAAAGCGACGGCGAGGCCCAGCCAGACCGGCAGGCCTGGGAAGTAGAGCAGCACGATGTTGGCTGCCATCATCAGCAGCGCGGCCCCGGTCCATGCGGCGGTGATGATGTAGTTGGCGGCGAGGAAGCCCGGCATCGCCGCGGTCTCGGCCGGAACGGTCTCGATCGCGTATTGCAGTGTGAAGGGCCGGCGCGCGAGCATCGAGCCGAGCGAGATGATGAAGATGCCGATGTCGACCGAGAGCTTGACGCCGAGCGCGCTGAGTCCGGGATCGACGAGTGCGAGGTAGAGGCCGATCCCGGCGAACAGGACCGCCGAGCCTACGGCCAGGATTTTCACCGAGCGGCCGCGCGCAATGTCGATTGCGATGGTGGCGAGGCAGATTGCGGAGGCGGCGAACACGCTGATCGTGGCCGACGTCAGGAACATGAGGAGGGTGTAGACGCCGTAGGGGGCAAGGATCAGGAAGATCGTCATGGTCGCCTCGGTCGAACCAATCTTTACGGTGGAAAGATTGATAGTTCAGGACGAGGAGCGGGTCAAGCTAAATCTTTACACTGTCAAAATAAGAGCGATCATCTTCAAAAGATCAATTCCTGCAATGACTTGATCCGAAATCTCGTCGGCGAGCGCGGCCCAGGGCAGGCGCGACAGGATGGTCAGCGCGCAGTAGATCAACAGGCCGATGGTCAGGAAGATGCTGCCGGCGCGGCAGATCGTGAATTTGAGCGAGCCCGGCGCTGCGTACATGCCGAGCGGATGCAACAGCCGGGACAGCACGAGCGTCCCCATCATCAGGTGAACGCGCAAGGCCGATGCGCCGGACATTTCGAGCAGGGCGACCATCAGGACGATGATGGGGACGTATTCCATGAAATTGCCATGGGCACGGATCGCGCTGCGCAGGCCTTCGTTGCCGCCATCGTCGAACGGCGCGCCGCCGCTCCGCCGCAGCCGGACGACTTGCAGCGCGAGCGCAGCGTAGATCAGCGCGAGGACGGCGAGATAGTTCGCCGTGATTGTGGGAACGTGCATGCGGGCCTCCTCTTGCCGTCATTCCGGGGCACGCGAAGCGCCGAGCTACGGTGCGCAATTGCGCACCTGAGAATCCATCGGGCGGCAATTTCCGGGGCGAAATGGATTCCGGGTTCGACGCTTCGCGTCGCCCCGGAATGACGAGGGGGAGCTACGGCGCGCCGACCCAATTGCCGTGAAAGCCGTCGGGCACGCGATGGCCGAGTTGCACCAGCGCGGCTGGGCCGGCCTCGATGTCGGTGGCATTGAACACGGCGAGGTCGCTGCGGTTCTCCCGCGCGCGCCAGACCACCGCCAGCAGCCAGCCGTCGCCTTCCGCCGCATCCTTTGATCGCTCGACGAACACCGGCTCTGAGATGGTATCGCCTGACGGCAGCAGATACTGGCCGAGCCGCTTTCCCGTGCCGTCGACATGGACGATGCCTGACAGCGCGCCGAACATCGGCGCCTTCGGATTGGCGCAGGCATACCATCCGTGACGGCTTTTCAGGCCGGCGCGGCGATCGTCGATGCGTGGGAATTCGCCGGTCAGATCGTCGAGATAGGTCTGCTGGAAGTGATCGGTATTGCCCGAGAGGTCGAAGGCCCAGCGGCAGTGACGGGCGCGCGATTTCTCCGGGTCCGTCGGCCGTCCGTCGGGATGCGGAAACAGCGGGGCCTCCTCGAACTGCATGACGTCGGCGACGATGCGCCCTCTATCCTCCCACGCATTCATGATGTGGAAGACGTAGCAGGATTCGCCGCGGAACCAGACGATGTCCTTTGCCGTGCCGTTGCGCTTCATCACGCCGACATAGGCGCCCTTCTCTGGCTCCCAGGCATAGGGCGGCTTGCCGCTCATCGCGCGCTCCATGCTGCCGGTGAGGGGCAGGATCGGAAACAGCACGTGATTCTCGGTGACGATGAAGTCGTGCACCATGCTGGCATAGGGCGTCTCGAAACGCTCGAAGCGCGTGACCTTGCCGGTGGCATCGACCGATCCGTAGGAGAGGGCGGACGTCAGCGGCCCCGCCGCATTGTAGCCGAAGAACACCAGTTCGCCCGTCACGGGATCGATCTTTGGATGTGCGGTGAAAGGGCCGGCGATGCGGCCCTGGTAATTGCAATAGCCGCGCGTTGCTAGCGTGCCCGGCTCGATCTCGGTCGGCAGATGTCCCTCTTCGAGCGCAAGCAGCCTGCCGGCATGGAAGACGATGTTGGTGTTGGCGACGCCGCCATCGGTGAGACCTGGCGGCGCATCCGGCAGCTTGCGGCCGAAGCCGCCGAACAGCGCGCGGCCGGCATCGTGCTCGGCGAGCCATTTCGGCGTGCGGACCCAGCGGTTGCGATAGCTTGCGCGTCCCTCCTCGAGATGAAAGGCATGCAACATGCCGTCGCCGACAAACCAGTGAGCACCCGGCGAAGAGAACTGCGGGTTGGGTCCGTTACGGTAGAGCGTGCCGTTCAGCTCGCGCGGCAATTCGCCGACGATGTTGAGAAAGGGCGCGTCCGCCTCGAACGGGATCGGCGCGATGTTGTTGCGGCGCTCGGCGGTCGCATCCTGAAGCACGGCGTATCCTCCCTATCTTTACATCGTAAAGATCGCATAGAGCCGAAAGTCGCATTCGTCAAGCGAAATCTTTACACTGTCAATATTGCGTCATATAGCTTGCAAATGGCCAAGAGAAACACCACCGCCGACACCAAGAGCGAAACCGCGCGGAGCCCGCGTCCCCCGAAAAAGACTTCGCCGGCATCGCGTCCGGCGCGCCGCCCGGCGAGCGCAAAGACCGAGACGCCTTATCACCATGGCGCCTTGCGCGAGGCGCTGCTCCAGGCGGCCGAACGGGTGTTGGAGCGTGACGGGCTCGCCGGCCTGACGCTGCGCGCGGTGGCGCGCGAGGCCGGCGTCTCGCATGCCGCGCCGACCCATCATTTCGGCGATCTCACCGGGCTCGTCAGCGAGCTCGCGGCGATCGGCTTCCGCCAGTTCAATGCGGCGATGGCCGCGGCCTGCGAGACGATCACCTCGCCGCTGGAACGGGCGCTGGCGCGACCGAAAGCCTATGTCGCCTATGCGCAGGCGCATCCCGGCATGTACGGATTGATGTTCCGGACCGAGCGGCTCGACTATTCCAGGCCATCGCTGCACGAGGCCGCGGAATCGTCTTTCGCCGGACTTGCCAATGCGATCGGCGCGATGCGGCAGGAGCCGATCAGCGGCCATAAATTGACCATCGAGCAGGGGGCTGCGATCGCGCGGGCCTGGTCGATGGTGCACGGTTTCACCATGCTGCTGCTCGACGGAAGGCTCGAGGATATATTGCAGCGGCTGCCCGAGGGCACGACGGCCGAACAGCTTCTGGAAGCGATCCTGAAGTCGGCGGTGGCGGGGAAACTCCCGAGGTAGTGCCGGGCAGGCCGACATGACACACACCACGACGACGCCTGCAGCTTGCGGAACTCCGTCAATCGACATCTTCACTGTGGGCAAGTTCACAGTGGGCAAGGCTCAGACGCGGATAGACCTGACAGCGGCGCGGAATCGTTCTAGAAGAGCGGCTTCGCTTGGGCATCCGGCCCAGTTTGCGTTCCTCATCTCTTTCGATCATGCCAGCCATCGCTCCTCGCAAAGCCTATCGCGTCGGTCGTTCCAAGACCGGACTTGGCCTCTTCGCCACCATGCCGATCAAGAAGGGCACCCGGATCATCCGTTATTTCGGGCCGATCCTGGACTGCCGCATTCCTGAGCAGGACGAGATCGAGAACAAATATCTGTTCGAGCTCAACGGCCGCTGGACCATCGACGGCTCGGTGCGCAAGAATCTCGCCCGCTACATCAACCATTCCTGCCGGCCCAACGCCGAATCCGACGTTCGTCCGCGCGAGCGCAAGGTGTTCATCCGCGCCATCAAGAACATCGAGCCGGGCGAGGAGATCAACTACGATTACGGCACCGACTATTTCAAAGCCTATCTGAAACCGATCGGCTGCAAGTGTCCCTCCTGCGAAAACAAGCGCAAGAAGCAGCGCGCCGAGGCGCGTGCCGAACGCGCCAAGGTGAAGGCGCGCGCGGAGCGCAAGGCGCAGAAGGCGGGTGCGAAAACCACCGCGGTGAAAAAGAAGAAGCTGAACGGCAAGCATTTTGCCGGCAAGGTCGGCCGAGCGAAGGTGTAATTCTCCGTACGGCGTGGGTCCCGGCTCAGCGCCGCAACGCGAGAGCGTTGCAGCGCGTCCGGGACACGAGATCTTCACGCAGTCACTACACGCCCGCTCTTCCGCAGGCCCACATATTGCAGCTCGGCAAATACGCCGGTCGCGACCCCTTGCGCCACGACCATGAGCTCGCCGGCGATGTTCGGTGACACAGCGCCCGAGAGCAGCAGCGCGATGCTGCCGACCGTCCAGGCCGCGTTTCCGATCACGACCAGCAGCACAAGTGGTTTCGGCACCGTCGTGCGCGAGGCGAGCCAGCCGACCAACGCGACGTAGGCGATCAGGAACAGGCCGGTTTCGCGCAACAGCGCTTCAGGCAGGTTGAACGTTGTCGCGAACGCACCGGCGCCGAAGGTGAAACCGAGTGCGGCGAGCCCGCTGAAGACGGCGTCGGCGAGCAGGGCGCGGCGCAGGAAGGTGGATGCGTCGATCATCAGAGGTCTCCATGGTTGGTTAGGCTTGAGGGAACTCAAAGGCATCCGCGCCACCAGGCGCGAAGCAGACGGGCGAGGCGGAACGGGCACAGGCTCCTGCCGACGCTGTGCTCGAAGGCGGTGACCTGCGCGACGACATAGTCGCCAGCCGAGTGCACCAGCGGCTCGGGCATGTTGAGCGCTCGTGCCAGCATCCGGGTCGCGAACGCCATGACCCAGGGGAGGATGTGGTCGGCGACGGTCCGATAGAGCAGCAACGCGATCATGGTCATCTCCTGTCGTGACCGAAGATGCGCGCGAGCAGGACCGAATTCGATTACCTCGGGGGTAATGGATGGGGTGAAATGCGCGTGGTAGGTTTCTGGCATGAACGCACATGCATCCACGGCACGCGCCGAACCTTCCCAGCCGGTCCATATCGGCGACCATTTGCGCGAATGGCGGCAGCGCCGCCGCATGAGCCAGCTCGATCTCGCGGGCGAGGCGGAGATTTCCGCGCGCCATTTGAGTTTCGTCGAAACCGGTCGTGCCGCACCCTCGCGCGAGATGGTGCTGCGGCTCGCCGAGCGCCTCGACGTTCCCTTGCGCGAACGCAACGTGCTGCTGGTCGCCGCCGGCTATGCGCCGGCCTTTCCGCAGCGCCCATTGGAGGATCCCGCCTTGAAGTCAGCCCGTCAGGCGATCGATCTCGTCCTCAAAGCGCACGAGCCCAATCCCGCGCTGGCCTATGACCGGCACTGGAACCTGGTCTCCGCCAACCGTATGGTGGCGCCGCTGCTCGCCGGCGTCCCGGAGCGGCTGCTCGGCCAGCCCTTCAACGTGCTGCGGCTCGCCTTTCATCCCGAAGGACTGGCGCCGCGGACCGTCAATCTCGCGGAGTGGTGTGCGCATCTGCTCGAGCGGTTGCACCGGCAATGCGAGGCGACGGCCGACCCTGAGTTGATCAAGCTCTATCACGATCTCAAGAGCTACCCGATTCCGGCGCGCTCGGGACCGTTGTCGGGCGACAACGTTGCGATTCCCTTCAAGCTGCGGCAGGACGGCGAGATACTGAGTTTCTTCTCCACCACCATGGTGTTCGGCACGCCGGTCGACATTACGCTTTCGGAGCTGGCGCTGGAGACGTTCTTCCCGGCGGACGAGCGCACTGCGGAGCGGCTCAGGCAGATGGCCGCCGCCCTGTCCTAGCGGCCTCATCCAGTGCCCTTGCCTCGGTGCGGGTTCGGCTTATCTTGGGACAAACTCTTGTTGGCCCGAAGGAGGCGCTCATGAGCACCCTGAAACCGCTCCAGATCGATGTCGTCTCCGACGTGGTGTGCCCGTGGTGCTATATCGGCAAGCACCGGATCGAGAGCGCGCTGGCGCTCGTGCCCGACGTGCCGGTGAAGCTGAATTTCCGTCCGTTCTTCCTCAATCCCTGGGTGCCGCGCGAGGGCATCAGCCGTGAGGATTATCTCACCACCAAGTTCGGCTCTGTCGAGGCCTACAAGGGCATCGCCGGCCGCGTGGTTGCTGCCGCCGGCGAAGAGGGGCTCGTCTACAAGCCCGAGCTGGTCGCGCGTCAGCCCAACACGACCGACTGCCACCGCCTGATCCTGTGGGCCGAGGCGATCGGCAAGGCGCCCGAGATGAAGCAGCGGCTGATGGAGCTGTATTTCCGCGACGGTGGCGATCTCACTGACGTCAACGTGCTGGTTCAGGCGGCGGCCGATGTCGGCCTTGATGGCGATGATGTGCGCAGGCGCCTCGCCACCGACGAGGACGTCGCGCGCGTCTCGGCCGACGCGCAGGAGGCCGCCGAGAAAGGAATCTCGGGCGTGCCGACCTACGTGTTTGCGCAAAAATACGCCGTCTCAGGCGCCCAGGATCCGAACCTGCTCGCCCGCGCCATCCGCCAGGTGTCCGCGGAGATCAACGCGCAGGCGGCGGAGTAACGCGAGTTATTTGCGGAGCAGGTGGATTGCGCGGCGCGCCGTCTCGCGTGCGAGGTCGCGCGCCACCAGCGATGCGTGAATCAGCGCCACCATCGGATCATGCCGCCGCAGCGGGATCAGCACGTCGCCGATCGCAAAGCGGCCGCGCCAGATCGGGTTGATCATGGGATGGTCCGCGCTTGCAGTGGAATCCGCGCTCGCAATGAGCGGATCGGCGCAGAGATGGCGCGTCAGATCTAGCGTGAGCTGCACGCCCGGCGAATATTTGGCAAAGCGTTCGTCGATGCCGAGCTTGAAGAAGAAGGCGCGATCCTGGTGGCGCAGCACGATGCCGGCGGCAACCGGCGTTGCGCCGGCGCGAAGCGTCACGATCTCGCATTGCGCGGTCTCGGCGAGGGCAGGGACGGCACGGCGGATGAAGGCCGCATCACCCGGGTCCTGAATCAGCGCGGTGCCCCGCTCGGCCTTCCAGCCGCTGGCTTCGAGTTGCAGGAAGGTTTCGAGCGCGGGCTTGATCTCATCCACCTTGCGCGCGACGTCGAAGCTGATCGCGCCGTGCTCCTCCAGGCGATGGCGCTGCCGGCGCAACTCCTTGAGCTTCTTGGCGCCGAGAGCCTCCTGCAGCAGCCTGTCGCCATCCTGTGACGCATCGAGGCTGGCACGGACATAGGAGCTGAGCACGCGTGGCCTCAGGCCGTCACGGCCGAGCGCGTCCTTGAATGATGCCATCGCGGCGCCATCGAGCGCGACGTCGCGCAGGATCAGCGCATGTGCGCCGGCCTTGCGCGCCCGCTGCAACAGGCGTGTCGCGGCCTCGGCGGAGGCATCGCGATCGACCAGCGGGCTGCACAGCGTGCCATAGGGATGCGCGCTCACCAGCGCGGGCAGGGGAATCTTCCAGGCCTGCCAGAGCGAGACCACCGGCAGCAGCCCGATCAGCCGCGTCGACGAGCCGCCGCAGACGGACAGGGCCGAGGCACCCATGCGGCCGCGCGCGGTTGCGCTGACGGCGAGCTCCCAGGCAGGCAAATAATAGCCGTTCGGCTCGACTGCCCGCTGCGCCAGCGCGCGCCACCGGCCGGGCTCGATCGCCATCAGCGGGACGAGCGCGGGCGTTGCATCCTTTGCCGATGCCGAACCAGTCGCAGCCTGGTGAGCGATGTCGACCACGTCCCGTCGTCCCCGTTCACGCCGGCAGGAACCGGCGTTGCCGCGCATGCTTAGCGCAAAGATTGGAAAATACCGTGGGGATGCGGCTTCAATTCGAGCGGTATTGTTAACGGCTCATTGAGCATCCGGCGGCACGCCGCCGGATTCCTGATGTCACTGGTCACCCGGGATGAAGTGGTCGCGGGCGCTGGCCTGTCCGCCGCCGGCCGTGTCGGTGATGGTGATATCGATGTCGCGCGACGCCGGCGGCACATTGGCCTTGCCGACCTGCACCGAGAGGCGAACCTCGCGGGTCTGATCCTGCCCGACCTCGACGACCGGCTTGCCGTCGGGGCCGGCCACGACGCCGGCGACACGGATGGTTGCACCTGGCAGGCCGGAGAGGTCGAGCGCGAACGATCGCTCCGCACCCTTGTTGAGGATGCGTACGGTGTAGTCGTTGCGCACGCCACCATCCGAGAGCTGGACGAACAGCGGATTGCGCTCGTGCAGCACGTTGACGTCCATCGTCGCGCGCGTGGCCAGCGTATAGAGCATGATGGTCCCGACCACCGCGATGGCGGCTGCATAGATCAGGGTGCGCGGACGGATCACGCGGTAGATCGGCGCCTTGCCTTCGCGACGACGCTGCATGTTGATGTCGGTGTCATAGCCGATCAGGCCGGTGGGCCGGCCGATCTCGCGCATCACGTTGTCGCAAGCGTCGATGCACAGGCCGCACTGGATGCAGCCGAGCTGGATTCCATGGCGGATGTCGACGCCGGTCGGGCAGACATTGATGCACTGATGGCAGTCGACGCAGTCACCGGCGACATCGCCATGGGCGCGGGCGGCGTCCGCCTTCTTCACCGACATGCGCGGCTCGCCGCGGTCGCGGCGATAGGTGACGTTGAGCGCCCACTCGTCGGTCAGTGCGGCCTGGATGCGCGGCCAGGGGCACATGTAGATGCAGGTCTGCTCGCGGGCGTGCCCGGCGAAAAGGTAGGTCGTGGCGGTGAGGATGCCGATCCAGAGATAGGCGATGAACGGGGCCTGGAAAGTCGCCAATTGCTTCACCAGGGTCGGCGCGTCGTCGAAATAGAGCACCCAGGCGCCGCCGGTCCACCACGCGATCATGATCCAGAGAAAGTGCTTGGTTGCGACTTTCCGGATGTGACCGAAGCTCCAGTAACGCTTGTCTGCCTGCATGCGCTCGCGCCGGTCGCCTTCGACCCAGCGCTCGACGGCGTAGAACAGGTCGGTCCACACCGTTTGCGGGCACAAATAGCCGCACCACAGCCGGCCCGCCACCGCGTTCATCAGAAACAGCGTCAGGGCGGCGATGATCAGGAGACCGGTGAAGTAATAGACCTCCTGCGGCCACAGCTCGATGAAGAAGAAGTAGAAACGGCGATGGGGCAGGTCGACGAGCACGGCCTGATCGGGCAGGCCGGGGCCGCGATTCCAGCGCACGAAGGGCAGCAGATAATAGATGCCCAGCGTGACGCAGAGGACCGCCCATTTGATGCGGCGAAACTGCCCGTGCACCGACTGCGGATAGACCTTCTTGCGCTTCTCGTAGAGAGGCCCTTCGATGAAGGTGTCGTCGGTCATGGCAAATTCCCCCGCATCACGATCTACGCAGTCGCGTTCACGAGAACGCGCAGCCGCTCGTCAGGCCCAGCTTCTTGAACACGATCGCCGCGGGGCAGAAGCCGGTAAACGAGGCCTGCAACATGTTCAGCCCGGCAAAGGCCGTCAGCAGGTACCAGTACGCATTGACGTATGTGCCCAGCGCAAGTCCGAGCAGGACGACGAATCCTGCGAAGGCGAGAACGGCTTTATCGACATTCATGGTATGCTCCTCTTAAGGATGATCACGTTCCGAACGGGTCAGGCCGGCTTCGGTCCAGGCCACGATGCTGCGTGCGTCCATCGCACCGGCCTGGCGGGCAATCTCGCGCCCGCCGCGCATCAGCAGCAGCGTCGGGATGCCGCTGATGTTGAAGCGTGACGACACCGAAGGCGCGTTGTCCGAATTGAGTTTCAGCAGCCGGACCTTCGGGTCCAGCTGTTGTGCGGCGCGCTCGAACATCGGCGCCATGGCGCGGCACGGACCGCACCACGGTGCCCAGACGTCCACCAGCACGGGAATGTCGTTGTTCGCGACATGGCGGCTGAAGGCCTCCTCGTCCACCTCGATCGGATGACCGGTGAACATCGGCTGGTGGCAGGCGCCGCAGCGCGCGCCTTCCGCCGCGCGCTCGACGGGCAGGCGATTGACGCGCCCGCAACTGCCACAGACGATCTGGCGTGTGGTGCTCATGTGCCGGTTCGGACCTCCTTGATCTTGGCGATGTTCAGCTTGTCGAGAACGAAGCGCTCGTAGAATGGCTCGCTCTCGCCGCGCCGCATCTTGCGCAGGAAGTACTTCTCGAAGGCGACCTTGGCGAAGTGCACCCACTCGCCCTTGGACGACCAGTTGACGTTGCGCGGCGGGATCTGCGGCTGCGCGAGGAAGGCGACGCCGGAATCGCCGAAGTCGGCGAGGCAGATCGCGTTCCAGGTCGGCTGCGCCGTCGGAGCCTTGCCGCGGAGCAGGGCGCCGATGTTGATCGCGGTCGCCGTCACCATGGACTCGATCATGAAGCCGGTCTTGGGGACACCGACCGGCACCGGCGTCGCGCCCACCGGCGCGATCGCGACGCAGACACCGACCGCAAAGACGTTGGGGAAGGTGGGGTTCTGCTGATGCTTGTCGACGATGACGAAGCCGCGCGGATTCGTCAGTTTCTCGATGCCGCGCACCGCTTCGACGCCGCGAAAGGCCGGCAACATCATCGAATAGGCGAAGGGCAGCTCGTGGGCCTTGTGAGACGTGCCGTTGTCGGCAAGCTCCTCCACCGACATCATGCCTGGGGCGACTTTGTCGACGCGGGCATTGGTGATCCACTTGATGTGCTTCTCGCGCATCTCGCTTTCGAGAAGGCCCTTGGTGTCGCCGACACCGTCGAGACCGAGATGGCCGATATACGGCTCCGAGGTGACGAACGTCATGGGGACCCGGTCGCGCAGCTTCCGCCGGCGCAGCTCGGTTTCCAGGATGAAGAGGAATTCGTAGGCCGGGCCGAAGCAGGATGCGCCCTGAACGGCTCCGATCACGACCGGACCGGGATTGGCGGCGAGCTTCTCGAAGGCCTCCTGGGCATGCGCGGCATGATCGACGTGGCAGATCGACTGGGTATGGCCCTGCGGCCCGAGACCCGGAACCTCGTCGAACGCCAGCTCGGGGCCGGTCGCGACGACCAGGTAATCATACCCGATCGACGTGCCGTCGCCGAGTTCGACGCGGTTCTCGGTCGGGTGCACGCGCTTTGCGCCCTGCGTCAGCAGCCGCACGCCTTTGCGCTTCATGATGTCAGCGAGATCGATCTCGATCTCCTCACGCTTGCGCCAGCCGACCGCAACCCAGGGATTCGAGGGCACGAAATGATAAACGGCGCCTTGCGAGATGACGCTGAGGCGATCGTCCTTTCTCAACTGGGGCAGCAATTCATAGGCCATCAGCGTTCCGCTCAGGCCGGCTCCGATTACAACGACTTCCGCCATGGGTACCTCCGTTGGACCAATCTGCTCCGCCGGTTCAGTTCCGGCCGTCGTGCAGTGCTTGACTATATATTCGTAATTTCGTATATACGCAAGTATGAATATGAATGCTGACATCATGGAGCGGGCGGCGGACCAGGCGAGCGAGCTGCTGAAGGCGCTCGCCAACCGGCACCGCCTGCTGATCATCTGCCAGTTGATCGATGGCGAGCGATCGGTTGGCGAACTCGCCGAGTTCCTCGATCTGCGCGACTCCACCGTGTCGCAACATCTTGCGCTCCTTCGCAAGGATGGCCTGGTGTCCGCCCGACGCGAGGCGCAGACCATCTTTTATTCGATCGCCAGCGAGCCGGCGCGCGAAGTGCTGAAGACGCTCTATCAGGCGTTCTGTGCGCCGAAGTCAGCCAGGACCAAATGAAGCATAAGCGAGCTCGGGAAGGTCGCCTTGAGCAGGATCAACGCGCCCCACTCCGATGCAGATGAAATGACCCGCGCAGCAGCGTGATGCATTGATGACGAAACGGAATTGTCCCATGCGATGTATGGCAGGATATGTGGGCTTGCTGGCCGCCTTCGCGACCATCGGCCTGTCTGGAACACCGGCGACGGCGGCCGAAACGCTCGTCGTCGCGCCGCAATCGATCGCAGACGAAAAGGCGGTATTCGCCACCGTCGAAAGCATCAGCGTCGTGCCGGCGCGCGGGCGCATCGGCGGCACCGTGGCTCAGCTCAAGGTCAGGGAAGGGGATCGCGTCGCCGCCGGCCAGGCGATCGCGACCATCGGTGACGAAAAGCTCGTGCTGCAGATGAAATCGCTCGATGCGCAGATCGAAGCGCTGCAGGCACAGGCGAACCAGGCGCAGCTCGACTTTAACAGGACCGAAGGTCTGGTCGAGCGCGGTATCCTGCCACGGATCAAGCTCGACGAGCAGCGCACGGCGCTGAACGTCGCGGAAAACGGCTTGCGTGCCAAAACGGCAGAACGTGCTGTCATCAACGAGCAGCTCAATCAGGGGCAAGTGCTCGCGCCGGCCGATGGTCGCGTGCTGAAGAGGCTCATCACCGTTGGCTCCGTCGTGCTCGCGGGCGATCCCATCGTCACCGTCGCCCAGCAGAATTTCAAACTGCGGCTCCGCGTGCCGGAGCGGCATGCGCGCTTCCTCAAGGCGGGCGACAAGATTCGAATTGACGGCGCGGAGTTCGTCGGCGAAGGCGCCAAATCGGGCGTCATCGACCTCGTCTATCCGCAGATCGAGGAGGGCCGCGTCATCGCGGACGCGACCGTCGACGGGCTCGGCGAGTACTACGTCGGTGACCGCTTGCGGGTCTGGATCTCCGGTGGCACGCGGTCGGCCTTCATTGTGCCGTCGGGCTACGTGACGACCCGGTTCGGCATCGATTACGTTCGGCTTCAGAAGGACGCCGGAACCATCGACGTCCCGGTGCAGCGCGGCCGCGACCTGCCGACGCCGACGCTTCCCGACGGACTTGAGATCCTGTCCGGCATTTCAGCCGGCGACCAATTGGTGCGGCCGTGAATCTCGGACTGTCGGGTCGGTTGACGAGGTCGACCATCGCATCTCCGCTGACGCCGCTCTTCCTGCTTGCGGCGCTCGTCGTCGGGTTGATCGCCGTGGTGGTGATCCCGCGCGAAGAGGAGCCCCAGATCAGCGTTCCCATGGTGGATATCCGCATCACGGCCGACGGTTTGCGCGGACCGGACGCGGTCGAGCTAGTGACGAAGCCGCTGGAATCGATCGTCAAGGGCATCGATGGCGTCGAGCACGTCTACAGCCAGACCGAGGACGATCGCGTGATGGTCACCGCGCGCTTCCTGGTCGGCACCAAGTTCGAGGACGCTATCCTTCGGGTGCACGAGAAGATCCGCGCCAACCTCGATCGCATTCCCGTCGGCATCCCCGAGCCGCTGATCGTCGGCCGGGGCATCAATGACGTCGCGGTGACGGTGCTGACGCTCTCGCCCAAGCCCGAAGCGGCCAGCCGCTGGACCGACAAGGATCTCTACGAGCTCGCCGACAAGCTGCGCGCCGAGCTGATGAAGGTCGACGATATCGGCCTGACCTACATTTCCGGCGGCGCGGCGCAGCAGATCCGGGTCGAGCCAGATCCGGAGAAGCTGTCGCTGTTCGGAATCACGCTGCAGCAACTCGTGGCCAAGGTGAAGGATGCCAACCGCTCGTTCCTGGCGGGGCAGGTGCGCGATGCCGGTCTCGTGCGGAACGTCGCGGCCGGCCAAACGCTGTCGGGCATCCCGGACATCGGATTGCTGCTCATCACGACCCGCGACGGCCGCCCGGTCTACGTCAAGGACGTCGCCTCCGTCGTCGTCGGGCCGAGCACCATCGAGCATCGGGTCTGGACGGATACGCACGACGCCGGAGGACAGTGGGCACGAACGCCAGCAGTCAGCCTGGCCCTGGCCAAACGCGCCGGTGCCAATGCGGTTGTCGTATCGGAAAACATTGCCAAACGTCTCGAAGGACTGAAGTCCCGCCTGATCCCGGACGACGTCCAGGTGACGGTGACGCGCGATTATGGTGAGACGGCCGACGAGAAGGCCAACGAGCTGTTGTTTCACCTCGCCCTCGCGACGATCTCGATCGTCGTCCTGATCGCGATCGCAATCGGCTGGCGCGAGGCACTGGTGACTTTCGTCGTGATCCCCACGACGATCCTGCTGACGATGTTCGCCGCCAACCTGATGGGTTACACCATCAACCGCGTCAGCCTGTTCGCGCTGATCTTCTCGATCGGCATTCTCGTCGACGATGCCATCGTGGTGGTCGAGAACATCGCGCGGCACTGGGCCATGCGCGATGGTCGGCCGCGCCTGCAGGCGACCATCGAGGCGGTTGCGGAAGTCGGCAACCCGACCATCGTCGCGACGCTGACGGTGGTCGCCGCGCTATTGCCGATGCTGTTCGTGTCGGGCCTGATGGGTCCTTATATGGCGCCGATTCCGGCCAATGCGTCGGCAGCCATGCTGTTCTCGTTCTTTGTCGCGATGGTGGTGGCTCCATGGCTGATGCTCAAGCTCGCGCCCAAAGGCGACAATGCGGCCGCCCATGCAGCGCACGATGAGGGCCGGCTCGGCCGGATCTACCGGCGCTTCGCCGCGCCGATCGTGCGGAGCAAGCGATCGGCCTGGATATTCCTGCTCGGTGTCGGCATCGCGACGCTGCTGTCGATGACGCTGTTTGCGACCAAGTCGGTGACGGTGAAGCTTTTGCCGTTCGACAATAAGTCCGAGATCGCGGTGGTCGTCGATCTGCCGGAAGGAGCGAGCCTGGAAGCGACCGAGCGCGTGCTGTTCGGCGCGGCCGAGCTCGCGCGACAACTGCCGGAGGTCACCTCGCTGCAATCCTATGCCGGCACACCGGCGCCCTTCAATTTCAACGGCCTGGTGCGGCACTATTACTTGCGTGAGCGGCCCGAACTCGGCGAGGTGCAGGTCAACCTGGCTTCCCGCGGCGAGCGTAAGCGCGCCAGCCATGAGATCGCGCTCGAGCTGCGCGAGAAGCTGAAGGCGCTCGATCCGCCCAATGGCACCAGCATCAAGGTGGTCGAAGTGCCGCCCGGGCCGCCGGTGCTCTCGACGCTGCTCGCCGAAATCTACGGTCCCGATGCGGCCACGCGCCGCGCTGTCACGGCCGAACTCAAGAAGATCTTCGCGGAGGTGCCTTTCATCGTCGACGTCGACGATTCCATCGGCGAGAAGCGGCCCCGCCTGCGGCTCTCGATCGATCAGGACCGGCTTGAATTTTTCGGCGTCGAGCAACGCGACGTCTACGACACCATCCAGGCGCTGTTCGGCGGCATCTCGATCGGCTATTCGCATCGTGGCGAGGATCGCAATCCGATCGAGATCGCAGTGCATCTCGGAAAGCGCGATTTGGTTTGGGACGAGGCGCTGGCCTCTACGCCCGTGCCGGCCAATACCTTGCCCGGCAGCAAGACGGTGGTCGAACTCGGACAGGTCGTGAAGGCGGCAATGGAAGAGGGCTCGCCGACGATCTTCCGCCGTGACGGCCGCTTTGCCGATATGGTGATGGCCGAGCTCGCCGGGCGCTTCGAGGCTCCGCTCTACGGCATGCTCGCGGTCGCCGATCGGGTGGACGCCCATGACTGGGGCAGGCTGCCGAAGCCTGCGATCAACCTGCACGGCCAACCGTCGGACGAGTCGCGTCCCACGCTGCTGTGGGACGGCGAATGGGAAATTACCTGGGTGACCTTCCGTGACATGGGCGCAGCTTTCGGTGCCGCAATCCTCGGCATCTACGTGCTGGTGGTCGCCCAGTTCAGGAGCTTCCGTCTGCCGCTCGTCATCCTGACGCCAATTCCACTCACGCTGATCGGCATTCTGATCGGGCACTGGCTGTTGGGCGCGCCGTTCACCGCGACCTCGATGATCGGCTTCATCGCGCTCGCCGGAATCATCGTGCGCAACTCGATCCTGCTGGTCGACTTCATCCGGCACAGTGGCGGAGACGGCAAGTCGCTTCGCGAGGTGGTGTTGCAGGCTGGCGCAGTTCGCTTCAAGCCGATCCTTCTCACCGCGCTTGCGGCCATGATCGGCGCCGCGACCATCCTGCTCGATCCGATCTTTCAGGGATTGGCGATCTCGCTTCTGTTCGGGCTTGCGTCGTCGACGCTACTGACGGTGCTGGTGATTCCCGCGATCTATATCGCCTTGCGCGCACCGCCCGAGGCGACTTCGACCACAGCCAAATCCAGCTAGCGAGGGTCCGATGGACAAGAACTACGTCGACATGACCAGGAATATTTCTGCCAACCTGAAGAAGCTGCGCAACGATATTCCTGACACGATGAAGGGATTTTCTGCGCTCGCCCAGGCGGCCACGCGCGACGGCGCGCTCGACAAGAAAACCAAGGAGCTGATTGCGCTCGCGCTTGGGGTCGCCGCGCATTGCGACGGCTGTATCGGATTTCACACCGAAGCGCTCGTCAAGCTGGCGGCGACGCGCGAAGAGGTCGAGGAAGCGCTCGGCGTGGCCGTCTACATGGGCGGTGGCCCGTCGCTGATGTACGCCGCGGATGCGATCGCGGCATATGAGCAGTTCCAGCAGCAGTTGGTCGCTGTTTGATCAATCGGGCCAGGCAAACGGGACCGGACGAGCTTTCTCGTCCGGTCCCGTCGGTCACACTGTGAGGTTCATTTACCAGCGGTCGTCGTCGACGCCGACGCCCACACTCACGCCGGGCGCGCGAATGCCGACACCGGCGCGCGGACCATCGTCCCAATCGCGATAGGTACGGCGCTCGTAATAACGTTCGCGCGGCATCCTCGCATAGGAGTCGCGCACGATCACGCGCGCGCCTCGGTGGGTGCGATAGCAATTGCCGGCGTCATCGCAGACGAGCCGGACCTGCTGAATGAGATCGGGGCTGGTATATTCGTTGGTCGTGTAGAGATCAGCGGCCTTCGCGCCGCTCGTCGCAGCGAGAGCCCCCACACCGGCCAGCACTGCAATCGTGAACGTCCTCATCCTGTCCTCCTCGGAAACTGCCCTCGGCGGTAACAAGAATGGGAGGCGACGATCGTTCCGGCGGACTTACAGGTTTTTCCCGGAACTTGATGGCCGCATCGCTAGATCGGCTCGTAGGCTTCCGAGCCGCAGATATCGTCGGCTTCCGCGCGCCGTCGATCGACGACCTTTCCGCCTGATATCGTCACGATGTAGGTCTGGGTGCCCAGCGCCGAGCCGGTGGCCGAGGTGAGCTGGGCGCGGACGCAGGCGGTCCAGCCCTGTCCGCGGACCTCGTGATGGGGCAGCGCGACTTGCACCTCGCGCGGATAGGAGGTGTTGAGGAAGACCACGTCGATCTGCTCGCGGACCACGCGCTTGACGTCCGGCGGCGGTTCGGGAGGCGGCTGCTCGGCTTCCTTGAGGCGCATGAAGTCGGGCACCGGCGCGCGGCTGTCGGCGAACCCGCACCCGCCGAGCGCGAGCGTGCCGGCGAGCATCGCCATTGAAGCAACAATTCGCAACATTCGTGAAGGTCCCCCGCGGGCCACCACATAGGCTCGAATTCGGCAGGATAAAGTCCCGCCCGATCAACATTTGCTGAGGCGGCCGACCTGCCGCATTTGCAATGACGGGGTTGCGAACTGGCTTCTACCCCCAGATGAGGGGATTGCGCTCACGAGGATTCTGGTCATCGGGGAATGCGCATTCCAGCGCCCAAGGAAGCACCATGGCTGGCGCGCACTCCGACCGAGTCCGCGACGCAATCATCACAGTGCTGTAGACGCGATGCGAACAGTCGTTCACATGGCTCGCCTCATTGCACAAAGGCGAGGCCGATGCGCCGCTCGCTGCGCCAGATGGCGCGGCAATTTCGCACGAAATTGTCATGCGCGATCGACAGGGTGAACGATTGCGGAAGTGCGAGGGGAGCGTCGAGGTCGATCGCCGCGCCGCCTTCCGATATGTTTCGCACCGTGCACGCAATCCCTCTATTTTCAAAGGAGATCGTGCCACCCTTGAAGACCCGGTGTCGTTGCGTTGAACGCTTCTCGATCATGGCCGTTAATCCATAATGGAGAGTGAGAATTAGCGCATGGAAATTACGTAGAACTAAACTCAATACTGGCGCTACTTGCACGGCGCTTCAGACTTTGTTCACGACGTTGAAGCGGCAAGTCACTTCCGCGGAGTTTATCCTGCAAGCCTTTCCTTCATGGCGTTACGCGCCCTTGGAGATTCCGCCGAAGCACACGCTTTCGCTTCTAGTCTAGGTCTCGCTTCGCTGTCATCGAGAGCCGCCGAGCGCTATGCGCTCATGCGGCTCTCTATGGGATGTTGCTCAACCCGGCAACATCGCGAACGCACTCGAGACCATCGCCACCTGCTTGTTGTCGGCGGCGGAGAGCAGGGTGACGCGGCCGAAGCTCATGGTGCGCCCGAGCCGGACCACGCGCGCATCCGCCAGCACGTCCGACGAGAAGACCGCGCGCATGAAATGCGTGGTCTGGTCCACCGTCGTCATCGGACGATAGCCGCGATTGGCGGCGAGGTTCGCGATCACCATCGCGGTGTCGGCCAGCGCCATCAGCGCCTGGCCGCAAACCACGCCGCCGTTGCGGCACAGCCGCTCCGAGAACGGCATGCGGATCAGCGCGCCCGGCTGCCAGTCCTGTGCCTCGGGAGGCGGGGTGTATTCGATGCGCTCGATGGAGAGGTTGAGATCCTGGATCCAGGGCGCAAAGACCTCGCCGAGGACCCGTCTGGCCTCAGTGATACCGAATTCGATGTCTGGCTGCGATGGCATTGCTGTCGTTTCCTCCTGTGTTGCAGGGTGTTTCGCTCATTCTGCCCTGCTTGGGCGCGGCAAAGTCACGGGGGCTGCGGCTTGAAAATGCCTGACTTGGCCCGATATGATGCCACGCTTGGGGAGCGGGTGGACGATGTTGCGTCGATGTGTCCTGATATTTTGCCTGGCCGTGCTCGGTCTGGCACTGAATGGCTGCACCAGGTGCGGACCGATCTGGGACGATTGGCTCCATGGGCCGAAATCGTGCAGATCGGATCGGCTCTAGCGGATTGCAGCGGCGCTCGGAGCCGTGAAGTGGACAGGGGCCGAATCCGCCCACCTTTATCGATGATCGAAGGAGTGAGTGATGAAGCTTTTCCGTATGGTGGCGGTGTTGGCGGTGCTGGCCGGACCGGCTATCGCGCAGGAGTCGCCCCATATCAATCTCATGGCGGATGGGCCGGCCAAGACCGAAGACGAGAAGGCCGCCGATGCCGCGCGCGAGAAGGCCTACAAGGAAACGCTGAAGAAGATTCCGGACGCCAAAACCGCCAATGATCCCTGGGGCGGCATGCGCGCCGATCCGCCGAAGCAGCCCGCGCCGAAGGCGGCCGCAAGCAGCGCGCCCAAGAAGCCCAAGGCCAGCACAGCCGCGAACTGACGCTCTTCGCGGAGGGGGTGACGCCTTCGGCAGGACTCCCCTTTGCCGGGACTGGATCCTACATTCTCCTCAAGTGTTGCGTTGAGGAGTGAGGAAACATGGTGGATCGCCCCCGGGACCTCGCCGAGCGGATGGCGCGTCGGCGCAAGCAAGCCGTCGGGGCGGCCAACACGCCCGCTGACGGTTATCTGCGCGAAAGCTTCACCCTGCCACGCGCGGAGGCACGGGCAAGGGCGCAGGCCTTCTTCGCGCGCTATCCCAAGGCCGGCTACATGAGCGAAGTCGAGACCTGGCGCGAACTGCCCGGCGGTGACATCGAATTCACCATGCGGCGGCTACCGAGCGCCGACTAGCCCCGGTCCGGCCTTTCAACCCGGCGCTTCAGGCGGTCTTGCGACCGATCGCCTTCAACTCCCGATCGATACGCAGCTGCACGCGACGAATGGCCAAAAGGTCGATCTTCGTCTCGGTCTTGCCGGTCTTGATCTCGTCGCCGATCCGGAACTGCCATTGCCAGACCCCCGGGATCGCCGTCTTTGCGACCGTGAACTCAACGCCCCTGTGATTCATGGCCACCTCCACGATTCACTTGCCATGGCGAGTAACATGTTGGCCGCCGAAATATTCCATCGACAAGCAAAAAATGCGGTTAAGTCAAGGATAGTTCACCGGAATTCGGCAAGTGCGCGCAGTTCGAAACAAGCGAACTCGGATTCCGAAAGATGGAACCGATGGTGCGCCCATTTTACGCAATGGAACCCGTAAGATTGCCGCCGGCGAAATAGGTCAGGAACTCTGTTCTTGTCCGGAGAACCACGGAGTTCCCTCCTCACGCAGTGAGAGAGCACGCTCAAGAAAAAAGCCCCACTCGGGAGAGAGCCGGGCGGGGCAGAAGGTTATTGGAGGCTGAGGTGCTGGGCTGCAACACCATAGCCGCATGACCGTAGCCCGTTCAGCTTACGACAGCCTGACAAAGTGGGTGCGGATCTGATCGCTGGTCGAATCCCGTGGTTCGGCAACTCCATCGTCCGGCAGCAACGAACAGAAAACACCCCGCGAGAGCACGCAAGCTTGTGCGGGGCTTGCGGAGGCGTTCAGATCCGCGCTCACGTCCCAATTCAGACATCCAGCCGCACAATTTCAGACACATCCGTTCGCGACACTTTGCGCACACGGCGAGCCATGGGGGATACGTGGCGCGCCGAGAGCGGGGTGGCATCATGGACAAGGTAGAGCGGTCATTCGCCGCCGCGACGGCGGCTGGCTTCGTGGTGCTGGTGATCGGCATCGTGCTGCTGGCGCTGATGTAGCGGCAGCCGCGGGCAGGAGGCGCCAAAGCGCGTCAACACGACCTCATGCACGGAGGCAGCAGCCTGTTCCGGCCGGCGTCTTGTCAGTGCACCTTGATCGCGTCCAGCGGTAGACGGAGATCGGCGGCGCGCTCGGCGCGATCCTTCTTGCGGAACTCGTTCTCCTTGCGCTCGAACTTCGCCATCTCCTCGAGCGCCGCCTCGCGCAGGGATTTGCGCCTGCCGGCATCCTGGTGCGTGTTGTCCGTCATGATCGGATCCCCCATTGCGGCGGGTCATCCCAAGGGAAAGCAGGCAGCCGCAGAAAAGTTCTGTGCCGAAGCATTGCGAAAACATGACGGCAGCGCGGCTCCGCCGTCGTTGATGCGCATCGGCTTCGCAAAGCCGACACCGCGTCACATCTTGCGGAGGGCAGGGCCGCCGGTTGCTTTCGTGCTATCGTGCCGCATCGCCCCGGAGATGGCCATGGGTTTCTGGCTTTTCGTCATCATCTCGATTGGATCGATTCCGCTCGCAGGCGCGATGGCGCGTGAGCGCAGCAGGTCATCGAGGGCGTGGTTCTGGATTGCGGTCGTGGTCGGTCCCCTGGCGCCTCTGATGCTGCTGATCCTCGGGATGCGAAGCGCCCGGCCTCGGCCGGTTGAAGCGGGCTGATTCTTGGTCGGAGCGACGTACCCGTGCAGCGTGAGAAGGGCTGCAAGCGCCACCGACACGGCAGAGAACCGCCAGCGCGATCGAGGATTTGCGGAAGCGCTTGGCTTGCCCGGTCGGGAATCAAAAATACGCTTTGGTAGCGTGAAGCGCGCCTCCTTTGGGGGTAGGGCGGCACAAAATCCGGTGCTGTCCTAATTAGGACACCCGCAAAAACAGATTAGGACACTGACGGGAACGACTGCTGGGTTACCACGTTTTCCCGATGCTCTTCCCCAAGGGCAAGACCCCAAGTCGAATGGCCCCAGCTCATCGCCCCCAACCCTGCGAGCTGGGGCTTTTTCGTACCCGCAGAGGGGAATTGGGACGCGCAAAAAATTTTTGCTTCAGCTCCACTTCGGTCCCGCGCTGGTCCATTCCGGGGGAGCCGTGGTTATCCCACATGCGGGGTTTTACCGGAGACGAAGACGTAGCATCAGGCACTCCTCTCTAGAGGAGTTGCTGACATGGGAACTGAGGGACACGGAACTAAGGCATACCAGCGCCCCCTTCGGTCGTAATTAGTCCCCACCGGCTTAGGATACTGAGGGGTAAATACGGACAGTACCCAAAATCCCCAAAGAACATATTGCGAACCTAGAACAAATGGGGTACATTGCAGATATCGACGACCCGCCGCGCCAATCGTTTGTCCCACACGCGAATCCTCGCCATAAGGAGCACGACCCAATGTCCACCACTGCCCTGCGTATCGTCGAAGGATCTTCCATGGACAAGAGTAAAGCTCTGGCTGCCGCGCTCTCCCAGATCGAGCGCCAGTTCGGCAAGGGCTCGGTGATGAAGCTCGGCAAGAACGACCGCTCGATGGACATCGAGGCGGTATCGTCAGGCTCGCTCGGGCTCGATATCGCGCTCGGCATCGGTGGCCTGCCCAAGGGCCGCATCGTCGAGATCTACGGGCCGGAATCCTCGGGCAAGACGACATTGGCGCTGCACACGGTGGCGGAGGCCCAGAAGAAGGGCGGCATCTGCGCCTTCATCGACGCCGAGCACGCGCTCGACCCGGTCTATGCCCGCAAGCTCGGCGTCAACATCGACGAGCTCTTGATCTCCCAGCCCGACACCGGCGAGCAGGCGTTGGAAATTTGCGACACGCTGGTGCGCTCGGGTGCGGTGGACGTGCTGGTGGTCGATTCGGTCGCGGCGCTGGTGCCGAAGGCCGAGCTCGAAGGCGAGATGGGCGATGCGCTGCCGGGCCTGCAGGCTCGTCTGATGAGCCAGGCGCTGCGCAAGCTCACGGCCTCGATCAACAAGTCCAACACCATGGTGATCTTCATCAACCAGATCCGCATGAAGATCGGTGTGATGTACGGCTCTCCCGAAACCACGACCGGCGGCAACGCGCTGAAGTTCTACGCCTCGGTCCGCCTCGACATCCGCCGCATCGGCGCGATCAAGGAGCGCGACGAAGTGGTCGGCAATACGACCCGTGTGAAGGTGGTGAAGAACAAGCTGGCGCCGCCCTTCAAGCAGGTCGAGTTCGACATCATGTACGGCGAGGGCGTCTCCAAGATGGGCGAGATCCTCGATCTCGGGGTCAAGGCCGGCATCGTCGAGAAGTCCGGCGCCTGGTTCTCCTATGACAGCCAGCGCCTCGGCCAGGGCCGCGAGAACTCGAAAGCGTTCCTGAAAGCCAACCCCGACATCACCGCCAAGATCGAAACCGCGATCCGCCAGAACTCCGGCCTGATTGCCGAGCAGATCCTGGCCGGCACGCCGGAGCGCGATGCCGACGGCGAGGAGCCGGCGGACGAATAAGCCTTAAAAGCGAAAGAGTTTTCGCGAGGAGCGGGCGCTGAGGACGTTGAGTTGCCGACGTCGTCAGTGTCCGTTTCTTTTTGGGTTGGAATGGGCGTGTCCACGATGAAGCGCGTGATTTTGACCAGTTCGTCCGGCGTCGGTCTCACCTACGCAGATCGCGCCGACATGGTAGTCCCGCTGATCTATCGATTCGTCTCCGGACCGCTGCCTACGTCGCACCATCTTGAACAGTATCTCACCGGAGGCTCTTTCAGAGCCTCTTTCATGGGCGAGCGGGAGGTGCGCTGGTCCGATGTCGTTGCGCGGTCGCCCCAAAGCGGTCTCGCGCACAAGGAGCTTGGACTGGTCTGGTTTTGCGAAGCCTACGGTGTCGAAGCGATCGAACTGTGGTTTGATCCCAGTCCCAGCAACCAATTGCAGCTGATCTGGATACTCGACTATCTCCGTTCCGAGCCATACGCGGCCGAGCGTACAAAGCTGCGAATAGTCGATTTCGATCTGCTCGGAGCGGACGGCCCCACGCTTCGCGATCATGCCGCGCGAGAATTCGACGTCACGGAGGACGACTTCGAGGCCGCTCGTGCTGCCTGGGAGGCATACCGGGCGCCAACGCCGGAGCTCTGTGTCGCTCTGCTCAGCGGGGATTTCCCCACGTACCCATTCCTGAAGCCGGCGATGGAAGACTTGCTGGCAGAACTGCCGTCTCCGAGCACCGGGCTGGGTGCAACAGAAATGCGCCTTCTCGACTTGATCGCGAAGGGGCACAACCGCACCAAGGAACTGTTTCAGCCGGGCGGGCTGCTCGACAAGCGCGTGTACGACCAATGGGAGCTCGGCCCTGTGCTCGAAGGGCTGGCATCTGGCCCAATGCCGGCGGTCGCGGGTCTCGATCCGAAGCTGGCGACGCTCGCCCGGCATGATGCGCGAGGTCGCAACGCCGCCTATCGTCGGAGCCGGCTGTCGCTGACGGAGTTTGGCAAGGCCGTTCTGGAGGGCCGGGAGGATTTTCGCCGTCACAACCCGATCAGGCGCTGGTGGGGCGGCACGCTTCTGACCAATGAACGGCTGTGGCGGTGGGATCGCGAGAGCCGATCGTTGGTGGCGCCTTAGGCGGGATTGTAGGGTGGGTTAGCTGAGCAGATGCGCGAAGCGGATCTCCTCGGCGTAACCCAGCACTGTTCGTCACCGCGGAAGCAGAAGTGGTGGGTTACGCCGGCGACTACGCTTCGCGCAGCCGCCAGCTAACCCCCACCCTACAAGCTACTCCGCAGCTTGCGCGTACTCGCTCACCGGCGGGCAGGAGCACACCAGGTTGCGGTCGCCGTAGACGTTGTCGACGCGGCCCACGGGACACCAATATTTGTCGGTGCGCGAGGTGCCCGCCGGGAAGCAGCCCTCGGCGCGGGTGTAGGCGCGCTTCCAATCGTCGTCCGCGATGTCATGCACCGTGTGCGGGGCGTGGCGCAGGGGCGAAGCGTCGATCTTGAAGCGGCCGGCCTCGACCTCGGCGATCTCTTTCCGGATCGCGATCATGGCGTCGCAAAAACGATCCAGCTCCGCCTTGGATTCCGACTCGGTCGGCTCGATCATCAGCGTGCCCGGCACCGGGAAGCTCATGGTCGGGGCGTGGAAGCCGTAGTCGATCAGGCGCTTGGCGATGTCATCGACGGTGACGCCCGAGGTCGTCTTCAGCGGGCGGGGATCGACGATGCACTCATGCGCGACGCGCCCCCTGGCGTTCTTGTAGAGCACCGGGAAGTGCGGCTCCAACCTTGCTGCGACGTAGTTGGCATTGAGGATCGCGATCTCGGTGGCGCGCTTCAGGCCCTCGCCGCCCATCATCAGGATGTAGATGTAGGAGATGGTGAGGATCGAGGCCGAGCCGAACGGTGCGGCCGAGACCGGGCCGACCGCGGCATCGGCCTGCGTTGCGGGATGACGATTTTCAGGATGACTTGGCAGGAACGGTGCGAGGTGCGCCTTGACGCCGATCGGGCCCATGCCGGGGCCGCCGCCGCCATGCGGGATGCAGAAGGTCTTGTGCAGGTTGAGATGGCTGACGTCGGCGCCGTAATCGCCGGGCCTGCTCAGGCCGACCTGCGCGTTGAGGTTGGCGCCGTCCAGATACACCTGGCCGCCATGGCGATGCACGATGTCGCAGATCTCGCTTATATGCTCCTCGAACACGCCGTGCGTCGAGGGATAGGTGATCATCACGGCGGCGAGATCGCTCGAATGTTTCTCCGCCTTGGCGCGGAGATCGTCGACATCGACGTCGCCGTTCTTTTCGCAGGCGACCACCACCACCTCCATGCCGACCATCGCCGCCGAGGCCGGATTGGTGCCGTGGGCGGAGGAGGGGATCAGGCAGATTTTCCGGTGCGCCTCGCCACGAGAAGCGTGATAGCCGCGGATCGCGAGCAGGCCGGCGTACTCGCCTTGCGCGCCGGAATTCGGCTGCAGCGAGATCGCGTCATAGCCGGTGATGTCGCACAGCCACTTTTCGAGCCCCGCGAACAGCGCGTGATAGCCGGCGGCCTGCTCGCGCGGCACGAACGGATGCAGGTTGCCGAACTCCGGCCAGGTCAGCGGCATCATCTCCGTGGTCGCGTTCAGCTTCATGGTGCAGGATCCCAGCGGGATCATGGCGCGGTCGAGCGCGAGGTCGCGATCCGAGAGCTTGCGCATGTAGCGCAGCATCTCGGTCTCCGAGCGATGCGCGTGGAACACGGGATGGGTGAGGAACGCCGTGGTGCGCTTCAGCACCTCCGGCAGGGCCTCGCGCGTCGTGGCGTCGATCTCGGCATACGACAGTTGGCCGCCGAAGGCGCGCCAGACCGCTTCGACAGTCTCAGGCGTCGTGGTCTCGTCCAGCGCGATGCGCAAGTTCGTGTCGCCGATGCCGAGATTGATCTTTTCGGCGGCGGCGCGCGCGATGATCTCGGCGCGCTTGTCGCCGGCATCGACGCTGATCGTGTCGAAAAAGGCTTCACTCTCAGGCGCAAAGCCGAGCTTGCGCAAGCCGCTCGCGAGCACCGCGGTGCGGCGATGCACGTTGCGTGCGATCTGTGCGAGACCCTCGGGGCCGTGATAGACCGCATACATCGCGGCAATGACGGCAAGCAGCACCTGCGCGGTGCAGATGTTGGAGGTCGCCTTCTCGCGCCGGATGTGCTGCTCACGGGTTTGCAGCGCCAGGCGATAGGCGGGGGCGCCGCGGCTATCCACGGAGAGGCCGACGATACGGCCGGGCAGCGAACGCTTCAGCGCATCGCGCACCGCCATGTAGGCGGCGTGCGGTCCGCCATAACCCATCGGCACGCCGAAGCGCTGCGCCGATCCGATCGCGATGTCGGCGCCGAGCTCGCCGGGCGAGGCGATCAGCGTCAGCGCCAGGAGGTCAGCGGCAACGATCGCGAGCGCACCCTTGATCTTCAGCGCCGCGATCACCGGCCTGAGGTCGCGCACCGCACCTGAAGAGCCCGGATATTGCAGCAGCGCGCCGAGCACATCTGCCTTGTCGAGGTCGGTGAGGGGATCGCCGACGACCAGGGTCCAGCCCAGCGGCTCGGCACGGGTACGCATCACCGCAAGCGTCTGCGGATGCACGTCCTTGTCGACGAAGAAGGCCTGTGCCTTCACTTGCGAATGCCGCTCGGCGAGCGCCATGGCTTCGGCCGCGGCGGTGGCTTCATCGAGCAGCGAGGCGTTGGCGACGTCGAGCCCGGTGAGGTCGCAGATCATGGTCTGGAAGTTGAACAGCGCTTCCAGCCGGCCCTGGCTGATCTCGGGCTGGTAAGGCGTGTAAGCCGTGTACCAGGCCGGGTTCTCCAGGATATTACGCTGGATCACCGCCGGCAAAATCGTGCCGGAATAGCCTTGGCCGATCAGGGAGGTGAAGACCTGGTTCTGGCGCGCCAGCTCGGCCATATGCGCGATCGCCTCGGTCTCGCTCAGCGGCTTGCCGAGATCGAGCGGGGCGGCCTGGCGGATCGAATTGGGCAGCGTCTCCGCCATCAGCGCGTCGACGCTTCTGGCGCCGACGGTATCGAGCATAGCGGCGACATCGCGCGCCGCCGGGCCGATGTGGCGGCGAACGAAGGAGGTAGTCTCGCCATTGGATTTGCGGTGCGCGGTCATCGCTTGCTCCATCGCTTTAAGCCGTGTGTGCCTTGTAGGCGGCTTCATCCATCAGGCCGCCGAGCTCGCTCTTGTCGGCAATCTTGATCTTGAAGAACCAGGCCCTGCCTTGCGCATCCGAGTTCACCAGCGCCGGCTCGGCGGCGAGCTCGGGGTTGGTCGCAAGCACTTCGCCCGAGATCGGCGCATAGACGTCGGAGGCGGCCTTGACCGATTCCACGACGGCGGCGGCTTCCGCCTTCTTCAGCACGCGCCCGAGCTTGGGTAGTTCGACGAACACGACGTCGCCGAGCTGCTGCTGCGCATAATCGGTGATGCCGACGGTGGCGACGTCGCCGTCGATGGCGAGCCATTCATGGTCGGAGGTGTACAGCGTCGTGGTCATTGTCGATCCTCAGCGTTTGTAGGTGTTTTTCACGAAGGGCATGGCGGCTACCGCGAGCGGCAACCTTTGTCCGCGCACCTCGGCAAAGAGCTTGGTGCCGAGCGCACTCAAGGCAGTCGGCACATAGCCCATCGCGACCGGGGCATTCAGGCTCGGGCCGAACCCGCCCGAGCTGACCTTTCCGATCGGCTCGCCTCCGGCTTGATCCGCGAACAGCAGCGCGCCTTCGCGCACCGGCGCGCGGCCTTCGGCGCGCAGGCCGACGCGGCGGCGGGATGCGCCCTGGTCGAAATGAGCGAGGATCTTGTCGGCGCCGGGAAAACCGCCGGCGCGCGCACCGCCCGTGCGGCGGCTCTTCTGCACCGACCATTCCAGCGCGGCCTCGACCGGCGTGGTCGTGGTGTCGATGTCGTGGCCATAGAGGCAGAGACCGGCTTCCAGCCGCAGGCTGTCGCGGGCGCCGAGCCCGATCGGCATCACGTCGGGATTTTGCAGCAGCATCTGCGTGAGGCGTTCGGCATCGGCACCGGGAACCGAGATCTCAAAGCCATCTTCGCCGGTGTAGCCCGAACGCGAGACGAAGCACTCGATGCCTGCAACCTCATGCGGACCGGCATCCATGAATTTCATGGCGGGTGCCGCTGCACACAGTTTCGCCAGCGCCGTCTCCGCCTTCGGGCCCTGCAGAGCGATCAGTGCGCGGTCGGCGAGTGATTCGATCTCGCAGGCGTCCGCAAGATTGGCGCGCAGATGCGCCTCGTCGGCGTCCTTGCAGGCGGCGTTGACCACCAGGAACAGGTGATCGCCGAAATTGGCGACCATCAAATCATCGAGGATCCCGCCATCCGCATTGGTGAACTGGGCATAGCGCTGCCGTCCCTGGGCAATCGCCACGATGTCCTGCGGCACCAGCCGTTCCAGCGCGCGGGCGGCGTCCTCGACCTTACCCGATTTCGGCAGCAAACGGAGCTGACCCATATGGGAGACGTCGAACAGGCCGGCTGCGCTGCGGGTATGGAGGTGCTCTTTCAACACGCCCGCGGGGTACTGCACGGGCATGTCATAGCCCGCGAACGGCACCATCTTGCCGCCGAGCGACACATGCAGGTCGTAAAGAGGGGTACGTTTCAGGGAGGTCTGGTCGTCGGGTGCAAGCATCTCGGGGCCCTCGGCGGTTCCCCGGGGACGATTCCCCTGGGACACCAGTCGAAGCCCCATCTGTCGCTGTGCCTGAGAGTATTATCCCGTCGGCGGGTGCCAGCGGGTCTTAGGCCCGTCGGCGCCTCTTTCCAGATGTCGTCAAAGCCACGCGGTCCTTTTGCCTGAGAGTTTCCGGGGCGGTTGCTCCTTCGGCGCCGGCAAATGTGCCGGTCTCTCCCGACGTGGCCGTACGATACAGATGGGTACAGACCACAGCCGAGCCAAGCCTGTCAACGCGGGCTTTGCGGCTTTCAACCGGGATTGCAACGGGACTTGCACCAGGACCTGCGCGCCTGCGGCAACCCTCTGATCTCCTTGCACAGTTTCTGGACAGGGAAGCGGGCCTTGTCTAAAAGCGCTTTGGCCCGCAGATATCAGCCGAAACGTCAGGTTTGGACGGCAAGGAAGCGGGTCCAAGCACACCCGATTGGATGAACATGAGCGGCGTCAACGAGATCAGGTCGACCTTTCTGAACTTCTTTGCCGAGAACGGCCACGAGATCGTGACGTCCTCGCCCCTCGTGCCGCGCAACGATCCGACCTTGATGTTCACCAATGCCGGCATGGTGCAGTTCAAGAACGTTTTTACCGGCGTCGAGAAGCGGCCC
This sequence comes from Bradyrhizobium sp. Ghvi, assembly GCF_900115265.1. GTDB lineage: Bacteria > Pseudomonadota > Alphaproteobacteria > Rhizobiales > Xanthobacteraceae > Bradyrhizobium. The sequence continues at coordinate 69,274 of NZ_FOVU01000004.1, forward strand.
TATCAGCGGGCCACCACCTCGCAGAAATGCGTGCGCGCCGGCGGCAAGCACAACGACCTCGACAATGTCGGCTACACCGCGCGCCATCTCACCTTCTTCGAGATGCTCGGCAATTTCTCGTTCGGCGACTATTTCAAGGAGCGCGCGATCGAGCTGGCCTGGAAGCTCATCACCAAGGATTTCGGGTTGAAGAAGGACAAGCTGCTCGTCACCGTCTACCACACCGACGACGAGGCGCACGGGCTCTGGAAGAAGATCGCCGGCTTCTCCGACGATCGCATCATCCGCATCCCGACCTCCGACAATTTCTGGGCGATGGGGGACACCGGCCCGTGCGGCCCGTGCTCGGAGATCTTCATCGACCGCGGCGATCACATCTGGGGCGGCCCTCCCGGCTCGCCGGAAGAGGACGGCGATCGCTTCCTCGAATTCTGGAATCTCGTGTTCATGCAATACGAGCAGGTGACGAAGGAGGAGCGCGTTGATCTGCCGCGTCCCTCGATCGACACCGGCATGGGTCTCGAGCGCATGGCCTGCATCATGCAGGGCGTCGACAGCGTGTTCGAGACCGACCTATTCCGTCACCTGATCGATGCGACCGCCTCCGCGCTCGGCAGCGGGCCGACCGAGCAGAATGCTGCCTCGTTCCGCGTCATCGCCGACCATCTGCGTTCCTCGGCCTTCCTGGTCGCGGACGGCGTGCTGCCCTCCAACGAGGGCCGCGGTTACGTGCTGCGCCGGATCATGCGCCGCGCAATGCGCCATGCGCAGCTCCTGGGCGCCAAAGAGCCGTTGATGCATCGCCTGGTCTGGGCTCTGGTCCGCGAGATGGGCCAGGCCTATCCCGATTTGATGCGCGCGGAGAATCTGATCGAGGAAACGCTGCGACTGGAAGAGACCCGCTTCCGCAAGACGCTGTCGCGCGGCCTCGCCATCCTCGACGAGAAGAGCGCGTCCTTAAAGAAGGGCGACATGTTCGACGGCGACGTCGCCTTCACGCTCTACGACACCTACGGCTTCCCGCTCGACCTGACCCAGGACGCGCTGAAGTCGCGCGGCATCGGCGTCGACCAGGCTGCGTTCACGGATGCGATGGAGCGTCAGAAGGCCAAGGCGCGCGAGTCCTGGAAGGGGTCGGGCGAGGCGGCGTCCGAGGCGATCTGGTTCCCGCTGCGCGAGAAGCTCGGGGCCACCGAATTCCTGGGCTACGAGACCGAGAGCGCCGAAGGCGTGGTGTCCGCGCTGGTGAAGGAAGGCGCGGAAGTCGTCAGCCTCAAGGCGGGCGAGACGGGCGCGATCGTGCTGAACCAGACGCCGTTCTACGCGGAATCGGGCGGCCAGGTCGGCGACACCGGCGTGCTCACCGGCGAGGGCGGCATCAAGTTCCGCGTCACCGACACCCAGAAGAAGCTCGGTGATTTCTTCGTGCATGTCGGCACCGTCGAGAGCGGCGAAGTGAAGGTCGGCACCGCGCTGCAGCTCGAGGTCGATCATTCCAGGCGCTCCTCGATCCGCGCGCATCACTCGGCGACGCATCTCATCCATGAGGCGCTGCGCCAGGTGCTCGGCGACCACATCGCCCAGCGCGGCTCGATGGTCGCGCCGGATCGTCTGCGCTTCGACTTCGTGCATCCGAAGCCGATCACGGCGGAAGAGCTTGCCCGCGTCGAGGACATCGCCAACGACGTGGTGCTGGAGAACGACGAGGTTACCACCCGCGTCATGGGCGTCGACGAGGCCCGCGAGGCCGGCGCGCGCGCCCTGTTCGGCGAAAAATATGGCGACGAGGTCCGCGTCGTCTCGATGGGCAAGACCGCACGCGAGCGCGGCGCCAACGCGCTCGGCTGGTCGGTCGAGCTCTGCGGCGGCACGCATGTCCGCCGCACCGGCGACATCGGCCTGATCACGCTGACGAGCGAGAGCGCGGTCGCCTCGGGCGTGCGCCGCATCGAAGCGCTGACCGGCAACTACGCGCGCAAACACGCCAACGACACCATGGCGCTGGCGAAGACCGCGGCGAACGAGCTGCGCACCTCCCTCGACGACGTGCCGGCGCGCATCGCCGCGCTGATGGAGGAGCGCAAGAAGCTGGAGCGCGAGCTCTCGGATGCGCGCAAGAAGCTCGCGATGGGCGGTGGCGCATCCGCCGGCAGCAATGGTGCAGCCTCCGGCGTGCGCGAGGCGGGCGGCGTCAAGTTGATGGCGCGCGCTGTCGAGGGCATCGAGATGAAGGATCTCAAGAGCCTCGCCGACGACGGCAAGAAGCAGATCGGCTCCGGCGTCGTCGCCATTGTCGGCGTGACCGAGGACGGCAAAGCCGGTGTCGTGGTCGGCGTCACCGCCGATCTCACCGCGCGCTTCAACGCGGTGAATCTCGTGCGCGTGGCCTCCGAGGCGCTCGGTGGCAAGGGCGGTGGCGGCCGGCCCGACATGGCGCAGGCGGGCGGCCCCGATGGCGCCAAGGCTTCGGCCGCGCTGGCTGCGATCGAAAAAGCGATGGGAGCTGCGTAAACGCCATGCGCCTCGTTCCGCGAGGACGTGGGCTTCGTGATCCCCACTTAAGGGATCGCCTCTACGAATTGCTGGAGCACGATCCGCTCGCTTACTCGATCGGGTCGCGATTCATCCAGATCATCATCGGGGTCATCGTGCTCAATGTGATCGCGATGGTGCTTGCCTCGGTGCCGGAGCTGGACGCGCAGTTCGCCGTGCTGTTCTCTTTCGTCAGCATCCTCTGCGTGATCGTGTTCGCGCTGGAATATGCAGCGCGCCTCTGGACGGTGGCGGGCCACACGCCGCGCAAGGGCTCCGCGCTCGCCGACCGGCTCGGCTATCTCTTCTCGGCCCTCGGCATCATCGACCTCATGGCATTCCTGCCGGCCGCGGTGGTGCTGGCCACGGGCCGGCACGCGACGCTGGCGGCGCTCGGCGTGCTGCCGTTCTTCAAGCTGATCCGTTATTCGCCGGCAATGCGCTCGCTGCTCGCGGCCGTGCATGCCGAGCGGCGTGCGCTGATCGGCTGCCTCGTCATCCTCACTGGCGCGGTCCTGACCTTCGCCTCGCTGCTCTATGCCATCGAGCGCGACGTGCAGCCGGACAAGCTCGGCACCATCCCGCAGGCGATGTGGTGGGCGATTGTGACGCTCGGCACCGTCGGTTATGGCGACGTCGTCCCGGTGACGGCACTCGGCAAGGTCATCTCGGTCTTCACCATCATCTCGGGCTTTGCCATGATCGCGCTGCCGGTCGCGATCATCTCGACCGCCTTTGCAGAGGAGGTGAAGCGGCGCGACTTCGTCGTGACCTGGGGCATGCTGGCGCGGGTGCCGCTGTTCTCGCATCTGGCGGCGGCGGAGATCGCGGACATCATGCGGCTCTTGCGCGCGCGCACCATCGAGCAGGGCGAGATACTGGTGCGGCGGGGCGATGCGGCCTCGTCGATGTATTTCATCACCGCGGGCGAGGTCGAGATCGCGCTGCCGAGCCAGCATGTGCGGCTCAGTGGCGGCACCTTCTTCGGCGAGATCGCGCTGCTGCACAAGACCAAGCGCTCAGGCACGGTGACGGCGACGCGCAAGACCCGTCTTCTCGTGCTCGATGCCCAGGACTTTCACGCCTTGATCGCGCGCATGCCGACGCTCGCGGCGCACGTCCACAGGACGGCCAAGGCGCGGCTGGAAGAGACCGGCGGCGATCTGGCGGCAGCCGAGCTCGCGCAGGCCGAGCGCGAGGGTACCGACCGCTGAGCGGTCAGCCCTTTTTCAGGAAGACATACTCGGCCGAGTAGGGCGCGCTTCTGAACTCGCCGGCCTTGTCACAGGCGCCATCGAGCTTGCCGCCATGGGTGTTGATGCGCTGGACTGTCGTGACCGGCGTGAACACGCCGCTGCCGCGGTGGGCGGTGACCTCCAGCTTCAGCCAGGGGATATCGGCCGCGGTGGCGCCCGGCGCGTTGCCTCCGGTCTTTGCGGCCACGGCGCTGCCGTCGGCATGCTCCCAGTTCGGACCGGCATAGTGACGGCCGACGGTCTTGCCGTCGGACAGCAGGGTCGCGATTGGCTCGCGAAAGCTCCACGCGAGCTTGCCGTCGCTGCCGGCCTTGCACTCATAGACCTGCGCGCCCTCGGCGTGGACGCTGAGAACGATGCTCTCACCGGATGCAGCAATGGACCCGGGCAGTGGATCGGCAGCGATCGCGGACGTGCTGGTCAGCGCGAAGAGTGCGAGCGCTAGGCTCTTGAGTGTCGGCATCGGCATGGTGCCTCCTCAGGCAAAGTCTCGTCATTGCGAGGAGCCCTTGCGACAAAGCAATCCAGACTTGCTCCGCGGAGGGATTCTGGATTGCTTCGCTGCGCTCGCAATGACGGGTGGGCGGGCAGCTTACGCCGCCAGCGCCTTCACCAGGTTGTCAGCGACCTTGTCGAGGAAGCCGGTGGTCGAGAGCCAGCGCTGATCGGCGCCGACCAGGAGCGCGAGATCCTTGGTCATGTAGCCTTCCTCGACAGTATCGACGCAAACCTTCTCCAGCGTGGTCGCGAACTTCGCGAGCTCGGCATTGTTGTCGAGCTTGGCGCGATGGGCGAGGCCGCGCGTCCAGGCGAAGATCGAGGCGATCGAGTTGGTCGAGGTCTCCTTGCCCTTCTGGTGCTCGCGATAGTGGCGAGTCACCGTGCCGTGGGCGGCTTCGGCTTCGACCGTCTTGCCGTCGGGGGTGAGCAGCACCGAGGTCATCAGGCCGAGCGAGCCGTAGCCCTGCGCGACCGTGTCGGACTGCACGTCGCCGTCGTAGTTCTTACAGGCCCAGACGTAGCCGCCGGACCATTTCAGCGCCGAGGCGACCATGTCGTCGATCAGGCGGTGCTCGTAAGTCAGGCCCTTGGCGTCGAACTCCTTCTTGAACTCCTTGTCGAAGATCTCCTGGAAGATGTCCTTGAAGCGGCCGTCATAGACCTTCAGAATCGTGTTCTTGGTCGACAGATAGACCGGATAGCCGCGCAAGAGGCCGTAGTTGAAGGACGCGCGGGCGAAGTCGATGATGGAGTCGTCGAGATTGTACATCTCCATGGCGACGCCGGCGCCCGGAGCCTTGAACACTTCCTTCTCGATCACGGTGCCGTCCTCGCCGACGAACTTCAGCGAGAGGGTGCCCTTGCCGGGGAACTTGATGTCGGTGGCGCGGTACTGGTCGCCATAGGCGTGACGGCCGATGATGATCGGCTTGGTCCAGCCGGGAACCAGGCGCGGCACGTTCTTGCAGATGATCGGCTCGCGGAAGATGCAGCCGCCGAGGATGTTGCGGATGGTGCCGTTCGGCGACTTCCACATCTGCTTGAGGCCAAACTCCTTCACCCGGGCTTCGTCAGGGGTGATGGTGGCGCACTTGACGCCGACGCCGACCTTCTTGATCGCCTCGGCGGCGTCGATGGTCACCTGATCGTTGGTCTGGTCGCGGTACTCCATGCCCAGGTCGAAATAGAGCAGCTCGACATCCAGGAACGGGTTGATCAGCTTGTCCTTGATGTACTGCCAGATGATCCGGGTCATCTCGTCGCCATCGAGTTCGACGACGGGATTGGATACCTTGATTTTTGCCATGATCGGGGAAGCCCTCTTGGGAATGGCGCGTGCGGTGCGCCGACGTGAATATCCGCCGCCTCTTAGCACCTGAGAGCAGCGGGCGAAAGCCAAGTGATTATGCACTTTTAGCCCATCCAGCTTCCACGGACGGGGGGCGGAGCCGGCCAGCGGGGCCACGGCCGGATTAAGGTTTCAGCCCCGGTTCAAAAGCCGAATCCAACCCATTATTTCCCTTGAGAATTCTGTCAGGAAAGGCAAACGACAGGCGGACAAAGCCGGCCGGTCGGCAGCCGATTTTGATTCAATTCCTGAGAGCGCCTGTCCAGGGCCTTGAGAACCAGAGTGAAAGCGAAGCGAGATGTCGGGGACTGACAAGAGCAAGACGGGAATGTCCCTCGACGGTCCCATCGTGATCCTGGTCGAGCCGCAGCTCGGGGAAAACATCGGCATGGCTGCGCGCGCGATGGGCAACTTCGCCCTGAGCGCTCTGCGCATCGTCAATCCCAGGGACGGCTGGCCCAACATCGCCGCCCAGCGCGCCGCTGCCGGCGCCGACCACATTCTGCAAAAGGTCGAACTGTTCGATACCGTCGAGCAGGCGGTGGCCGACCTCGACCTCTTGTTCGCCACCACCGCACGCCCCCACGACCAGGCCAAGCCGGTGGTCGGGCCGGAGGCTGCCGCGAGCGAGATCGCCGGGCACCTCGCAACCGGCGGCAAGGCCGGCATCCTGTTCGGCCGGGAGCGCTGGGGCCTGACCAACGAGGAGGTCGGGCTCTCCAACCGCATCATCACGTTTCCGGTCAATCCGGGCTTTGCCTCGCTCAATCTCGCCCAGGCCGTGCTGCTGGTGGGTTACGAATGGTTCAAGCGGGCAACGTCTGGCGAGCTTCCGCACGCCATGCCGGAGCGTTCCGAGCGGGCCTCGCAGCACCAGATGCAGGCCTTCTTCGACAACCTCGTGCGCGAGCTCGACAAGGTCGAGTTCCTGCGACCGGCCGAGAAGCGCGACACCATGCTGGTCAACCTGCGCAACATTTTCACCCGGATGGAGCCCACCAAGCAGGACATGCACACCCTCCATGGAGTGATCATGGCGATCGCGGAAGGCCGCAAGGGCCCGGCCAAAGGCGGCGTGCTCGACGGCGAGCAGGCGACGCGCCTGCGCGCGCTGCTGGCCGAACACGGTCAGAGCGGCGGTGTGCCCGACAGCGGCTCGACCGTCCGCGGCCTCGCCCGCCTGCTCCGCCGCAACCCGACGGATGCCGAACGCCTGCTCTGGCAGGCGCTGACGCGCGACCGCCGCTTTGCTGGTCAGTTCAAGCGCCAGACGCCGGTGGGGCGGCATATCCCAGACTTCGTCTCGTTCCCGCATCGAATTGCGATCGAGCTGGTCAACCCGGGCGAGGGCGACACCATCGCGGCAGACCGCGCGTCGCGGCGGGCGTGGCTGGAGGCGCGCGATTATCGGGTGCTGGAGATCCGCGCGGCGGACGTGGAGCGGGATCTGGAGGCAGAGCTGGTGCGGCTGCAGGGGATGATGGAGCAGAGCGTGTAGGATTTTCCCACGCGCAGGTCTCGTCGGGTGGGTTAGCCGAAGGCGTAACCCACCATGCTTCGGGACGTGCCGGACGAAGTTGGTGGATTACGCCAGCGACTGCGCTTCGCGCAGCCGCTGGCTGATCCACCCTACACTTTCTTATCCTTGCCCAAGCTGCACGTCGCGATCCACCGCGATCCATGTCGTCTTCGCCACGGCCAGCAATCTCCCAGCTTTGTCACGCAGCGCGGCCTCGGCGGTGCGCTTGCGGCCGTCGCGGCCGGTGGGCCAGGCGGTGATGATGCAGCGGTCGCCTGGTCGGGGCCGGGACTCGATGCGCGCTGCCATCCGTCCGAGCAGGAGCGGGGTTCGGTCGATAGCGCTGTTCTGCGGATCGCAATTGCAGGCAAAGCCTGTGGGACAATCGAGCGCCGACCAGAGAAACTCCGGCGCGACCAGACCGTCCTCGGCGGCGAGATTGGGATCAGGCGTCCAGCTCGCGGCGAGAACGGGCGTGTGTGCGTGTCGTCCGAGCGGGCCCGCGAAAATGCGCAGGCCATCGCCCTCGGCCCTGGCGGGGCCACAGACGAAGCAGGTCGGCAGGGGATGCTCGTGCGGCTTGACCAGTGTCAGCAATTCAGCGGCGCGGGCTTCCTCGAAGCTGGCTGTTTCCAGTCGCGCAAGCTCGACCACCATCGCGCGTCCGGTCGCGACGAGTTTGGCGCGGTCGCGAAGCTCCCACGTGCCGTCGTCGGTCGCGCTTGCCGCGAGCGGCGTGTCCAGGGGAGGCGGTGCGCGCAGCGTCACTTCGGCGCCGCCGGAAATGTACTGGGCCAAGCGGCCGCAGACATAGCCGCCGTTGCCGGAGTTCGGCGGGCCGCAATAGCGCTTGTCGATGATGATCTCGGTCAAAGCTTACCTTCCTCCTGGCCCGCCGCGCACTCTATCGGATCTTGAGCACAATTCTTCCCTGAACCGTCCGGCTGGCCACGGCGCGCATGGCTTCACGGGCCTCCTCCAAAGGGAGAATGCGATCGATGTGCGGGCGGATTGCTCCTTCGGCCAGCAATTGCATCAGCGTGTTGTTCATGCGCGCGGCCTCGGCGGGAAATTTTTCCGCCCAGGCGCCGACGAAAACGCCGATGATGGCGTAGTTCTTCAGCAGCGGCAGGTTCATCGCGATCTGTGGAATCTCGCCGCTGGTGAAGCCGATCGGCATCAGCCGCCCGCCCCAGTTCATCAGTCGCGCCATCTGCTCGAAGATCGCACCGCCGATGTTGTCGAAGCCGATATCGAGGCCTTGACCAGAGGTGATCGACTTGATCCGGTCGCGCAGATCCTCGCTGCGATAATTGACGATCTCGCCGGCGCCATAGCTGCGCACCAGCGCGGCCTTGTCGTCGGAGCCGACGCCCGCGACGACGCGCAGGCCCAGATGGTGGGCGAGATCGACGGCGGCAAGCCCGACGCCGCCGGCTGCGCCCGTGATGAACACGGTTTCGCCGGCTTGCGCGCGGGCGCGATCGACCAGCGCATAAAAGGCCGTGCCGTAGACGTGCAGCACGGTCGCTGCCGCCTCGAACGCGACGTCATCAGGCAGGCGCACGCTCTTCGATTCCTTGGCGATCATCCGTTCGGCGTAGCCGCCGGTCCAGCTGCTGCACGCCACGCGATCGCCGGGGGCGAATGTTGTGACTTTCTCGCCGATGGCAACGACGACACCGGAGGCTTCCGTGCCTGGCACGAACGGCAGGGATGGCCGCATCTGGTAGAGGCCCGACACCAGCAACTGGTCCATGAAGCTCACGGAGGCCGCATGGACATCGATGAGGATCTCGTCATCCGCCGGCTTCGGCGCGGCGATCTCACCGAGGCGCAAATCCTGCGGTCCGCTGAAGGAGCTGCACAGCACGGCTCTCATCGCACGTCTCCCATGTCGCGCAATGGCGTCGCATATCCCGCGACGAGCTTGACGAAATCGGCCTGCCGCGCGGCGCCGGTTTTTTCAAACAGGCGATTGACGTGCGTCCTGACCGTCGTGTTGGCGACGCCGAGCGCTGCGGCCACTTCGGGAACGCCGCCGAGTTCGACGATCGCGAGCAGCACGCGCAACTCGGCCGGCGTCAGTTTGAAGGCCTTGCCGATCACCTCCGAGCGGGGTGGGATCGTCAGCGCCACCTTGCGCACGAACAAGGCTGCGACGGCGCCGTAGGCGGCCCCCGCACGACGGCGCGGACCTGATGTCAACGGCAAGGCGTGGGCGACATAGCGTTGCCCATCGATCCCGATCATCGGCACGGCTACGCCGTTGGCGTCGAGGGCAGATGTGAGGGCGAGCCGCAGGGTTCGGTCGACGATGAGATCGCGGGCCGTCAGCCGGCCACGCGTCTCGTACAGGATATCGTGCGCGTCGAGAATGACTTGCCCAGCCGTATTCGTGTGCATGAGACGCGCCTCTGTGTCGAGGAGATAGAGACCGATGTCGAGCCCATCGAGCGTGTCGGCCAGGCTGGCGGCCTCCGCAGACATTTGGGGGACGGGAAACATTGCGTTCATCTGGCCGCTCCTTCCGTCTGGCGGCGAACGAACAGACGCGGCAGCAGCATGGGAACGCGGCGGCGATAGTCGCGATAGCTCGCGCCGAACATCGCAATCAGGTCGCGTTCCTCGAATTGCAAAGCGACGAGGATGTAGACAGTGTTGGCGAGCGCGAACAGCAGATGGCCGATCGTCATCTCGGGCGTCGCCCAGAACGCGAGCAGAAAGCCAAGCATGATCGGATGCCGGACGATCTTGTAGAGCAGGGGTGTCCGGAAGGACTGAGCCGGCATCTCAGCTCCGCGCCAGGCGACGAAAGCCTGGCGCAGGCCGAACAGATCGAAATGATCGATCATGTGGGTCGAGGCGAATGCGATCAGCCAGCCGAGCCAATGTGCTGACGTCAGCAGCCCGGCCGCAAGGCCTTCAGTCTGCCAGATCACAGTCGGGATCGGGCGCCACTGCCAGAACAGCAGGAGTAGGATCAAGCTGGAGAGCAGCACATAGGTGCTGCGCTGGCAGGCCGCGGGAAGGAATTGGGCCGACCAACGCTTGAAGGCCGGGCGCGCCATCACGCTGTGCTGGAGGGCAAACAGGCTCATCAGCAAGAGGTTGACTACGACGGCCTCGGCCAAATTCGAGGAGCTGCCGACGTCGATCGACTTCGGCACGACATAATTGCCGACGAAACCGAGGGCATAGAGAAACGAGAGCGTGAACAGAGCGTAGCTTACGAGGGCGTAGAGCAGGATCAGGACGCGCGAGACCATGTTTTTTCCTATTGTGCCAGATGCAGCGGTGCCGCATGCAGGAGCCTGAATCGCTCGCAGGCGAAGGGGCTCGATCTGGCGCAATGACTAATGTCCGACCGTCCCCTGTGCGTCCCCCGAGTGGAGGAAGGATTCCATGACGGCTTTCTCGCTTGGGACGTTCGGGTTCCCCGAGGTCCACGCCGACGGCCGCGCGGTCAAGCTGGCCTTGCGCAAGGGGCTTGCGCTGCTGGTCTATCTTGCCGAGGCCAAGGGCACCGTCGCCCGGGACGTGATTGCCACGCAGCTATGGCCCGAGGCCGACCGCGAGACCGGCCTGGCGCGCTTGCGGCGGCTGCTTCATCGTATCGAGCTCGCGCTTGGCGAGCCGGTGTTCGAGACCGACCGCACCAGCGTGCGCTGGTCTCCGGTGGTCGAACTGACGATCGATACGCACCTGTTCGAAAGGGCGTGCGACCGCGGCGCGTTTGAGGAAGCCTCTCAGATCTATCGGGGCGACTTCCTTGCGGGCTTCTCACCGGAGGATTCTCCCGAATTCGACGATTGGGCGTTCTTTCGCCGTGAGGCGCTGCGGGGACGGCTCGTGCATGCGCTGGAGCGGCTGGTGCAGGACAAGAATGCCGCCGGAGATCATATGGCTGCGACCGTGCATGCGCGCCGTCTGGTCGAGCTCGATCCGCTCAGTGAAGTCTATGGCCGGCATCTGATCCGCAGCCTGTTGCTGTCAGGTGACCGCAGCGCGGCGGAGCGGCATCACGCCGCGCTGACGCAGCGGCTGCGCGACGAGCTCGACGTCGCGCCGGAAGCGGAGACCGAGGCGCTGCTGAGCCCCGCTGCCGCGGCGCAGGCTGTGCCGACGACGCGCTACGTCAAGGGCTCAGGCGTACATCTGGCCTATCAGACCTATGGTAACGGGCCGCTCGATATCCTGGTCATGCCGGGCTTCGTCTCGCATGTGGAGCGCGCCTGGGAGCATCCCGCCAGCCGCACGTTCCTGGCGTCGTTGATGAAGCTCGGGCGCTTGATCGTGTTCGATCGCCGCGGCATCGGGCTGTCGGACCGGGTTGGATCGGCGCCTGATATCGACGTCACCGCGGAGGATATCGGCACCGTGCTGCAGGCGGCGGGCTCGCGCCGCGTCGTGCTGTTCGGTGCGTCCGAGTGCGGGCCGGCTTGCGTCAAGTTCGCAGTGGACCAGCCGCGTCGCGTCGCCGGCCTCATTCTGTTCGGCGCATTGGCAAAAGGCTGCTGGGCGGAGGACTACCCGCATGCGCTGCGTGCCGGCCAGTATGATGCGTGGAGCAAGCATCTCGTCACCCAATGGGGCGGCCCGGTCGGGATCGAAGCCTTTGCACCGAGCCTTGCCGGTGATCCGCAGGCGCGCGCCTGGTGGGCGGGGCTGCTGCGCGCGGCCTCCAGCCCCGGCGGCATCTCGGCCGTGCTGGACGCGTTTCGCGACGCCGACGTGCGGCACCTGCTGTCGCAAATCACCGTGCCGACGCTGGTGCTGCACCGGCGCGGCGACAAGGCTGTTCGGATCGCGGCGGGCCGCGACGTCGCGAGCCGGATTCCGGGCGCGCGATTCGTCGAGCTCGACGGTCATGATCACTGGTTCTTTGCCGGCGATCAGCGGCCGGTGCTGGAAGCGATCGGGCAGTTCGTAGAAGAAATGAAGCGATAGAGTTCGGTCAACCTACGGGACTACGGGGCAGCGAAGATCACACCGTCTCCAGCTGATCCGCTCCGCGCCTCTTCCTGGCCTTGGTCAGGTTGAGCAGGGGACCGGCCGTGAGCGCTGCCGTATCGGCGACGCCCGGATCGCGCGAGATCATCGCGGCAACGATCGCACCATCGATGATGAGGCCGAGCTGGTGTGCGAGCACGGCGGGCTCGGTCGATCCGAGCTCACCGGCGAGTTTTTCGATGTGGGCGAGCACGATCTTCTTGTGCTTGAGCGCGATGGTGCGGAATTGCTTGGCGTCCTTGTCATGCTCGCCGACGGCGTTGATGAAGGGGCAGCCGTAGAAGCGCTCTTCGGCAAACCAGCTCTTCAGCGTCGGGAAGATGCGCGTGAGTTTCGCCTGGGCATCGCCGCCACCTTGCTCCATGGCGCCGATGAACCATTCGCGCCACTGCCTGCCTTCGCGCTCCAGCACCGCGTTGACCAGGTTGGTCTTGGAGCCGAACAACTTATAGAGCGTGGTCTTGGCAGTGCCGGCTTCCTCGATGATCGCATCGATGCCGGTGGCGTTGATGCCGTTCTTGCAGAACAGATGCGATGCGGCACTGAGCAGGCGCCCGCGCGCGGATTCGTCGTCGCCTGTGCCGGCGTGGGGCGAACTGGAATTCTTCTTCGATGAAGCTTTTGCCATGAGTGCAAACTTACCTGCTGGCAGGTCGCATCAGCAAGACGCATCTGTTCGGCGCCGAAAAGATTCGCATGGGGATGCGCATCTGCATCGCCTTTGAGCAAAGCGTGGCCAGTCAATCCGCAGACAGGCGATGCTAAGCGGCTCCAATGTCTCGTTTTTCGATTCTGGCCGGCTCTGGCACGCTCCATGCAAGAAAACAGACCGTTCGGTATCCTGCCGATTTCCACTTCTGCCAGGGAGAAGATGATGACTGCCGTCGTTCAAAAGACAGTGCTGACGGGTTGCCTCGCGCCCATCGACAAGAATGGCCTCGAGCAACTGATCGCGAGCGGCAAGGCCAATCCGAAGGTCGTCAAGACCTTGAAATGCAAGACGGTCGCGGAAGGCAAATTCCGCCACGCCAACTACATTCGCAATCTGCCGCCCTACATCGTCGACGAGCCGCCGGGTCTTCTGGGTGACGACACCGCGCCCAATCCGTCGGAGGCTTCGCTCGCCGCGCTCGGCTCCTGCCTTGCCGTCGGCCTGCACGCCAACGCCGTGCATCGCGGCTGGATCGTCAACAAGCTCGAGCTCGAGCTCGAAGGCGACCTCAACATCACCGCGGTGTGGGGCACCGGCGACGTCTCCGACAAGCCGGTCGGCTTCACCGATGTCCGCGTCAAGGTCGACATGGAATGCGAGGGCATCTCGCCGGACGAGATCAACGCGCTGGTCGCCCATGTGAAGAAATGGTCGCCGGTCGCCAACACTTTCACCCGCCCGGTCAATCTCGAGGTCGGCATCTAGGGCCCACGGCAGCAGGACATCAGGTGCGGGAGACGATCATGGGTTCACTGGCGATATCGCGGACCGAAAATTTGGATCAGCCCGCACCGTCCATTGTGGGCGAGGTGGCGCGGATCGCACGCGAGCAGCTCGCGCCGCTGGCCTCCGGCATCGACGACGGCACGGTCTATCCGGCCGAGGTGCTGCGTGCGTTCGGCGCGGTCGGCGCCTGGGGCAGTCACGTGCCTCAGGAGGGCCCTGCGGATTTGCGCTGTGCCATCCAGGCGATGGCGGCGATCGGCGAAGTCTGCGGCAGCACGGCCTTCATGGCCTGGTGCCAGAACACGCTGGTCTGGTACGCCGCCAATTCGACCAACGTGAAGCTGGCCAAACGCTTTGGCGATGCCTTCTCGACCGGCCGCGTGCTCGGCGGCACCGGGCTCTCCAATCCCATGAAGAGCTTCTTCGGCATCGAGAAGCTGAAACTGAAGGGACGCAAGGTCGAGGGCGGCTACATCGTGCGCGGTGCGCTGCCCTGGGTCTCCAATTTGGGTCCGGACCATTATTTCGGCACGATCTTCGAGCGAGAGGACGACAAGGGCACCGCAAGTGGCGGGTCCGGGACCGTCATGTTCCTGGCCGACTGCTCCGACCCTGCGATCACGCTGACGCCGTGCAAGCCGTTTCTCGCCATGGACGGCACCGGAACCTATGGCGTGCAGTTTCGCGAGCCGTTCGTGCCCGACGAATTGATTCTGGCCGATCCCGCCGAACCTTTCGTCAAGAAGATCCGCGCCGGCTTCATCCTGCTCCAGGCCGGGATGGCGCTCGGCGTCATCAGGGACTGCATCAACATCATGGACGAGGTCGGCAATCCGCTCGGTCACATCAATCGCTATCTGCCGCAACAGCCGGTGCATTTCCGCGATCTCGCGAGCGAGCTCGAGGCCGAGACCATGGCACTGGCGCGCGATCCCTACAATGAAGAGGAGACCTATTGGCGCAAGGTGATTGCGCTCCGCCTTCGTGCCGGCGAAGCCAGCGTCGCGGCGGCCCATGCAGCGATGCTGCATTGTGGCGCACGCGGCTATCTCAGGAGCCACCGCGCGCAGCGTCGCCTGCGCGAGGCCTATTTCGTCGCGATCGTCACGCCTGCCACCAAGCAGTTGCGCAAGATGCTCGCCGAGTCCTGATCTTTTGCGAGTCCACCCCGAAAGACCCCCAACCTCAACGGAGAGGCTGCCATGACTGACGTTCTGATCACTGCCGTCGAACTCGCCGATCTCTTGAAGCTAGAGCCGTGTGTCGTGATCGACACCCGCAATCCCGATGCCTACGCCGCCGGACATCTCCCGGGCGCCGTCAACGTGCACGAGATCTTCACCTTCCTGGCGACCTCGACGCCGGAGGGCATCAGCGAGCTGAAGACGAAGTTCGCCGACGCTTTCGGCGCGGCCGGTCTCTCCGGCAAGGAGACAGTGGTGATCTACGAGCAGTCGATGAATTCCGGCTTCGGCCAGTCCTGCCGCGGCTATTACCTGCTCACCATGCTCGGCTATCCCAAGGTGAAGGTGCTGCACGGCGGCTTCGAGGCCTGGTCGGCCGCGGGCTTGCCGGTGACCAAGGATGTTCCGACACCGGCCAAGGCCTCGTTCGCGATCGTGCCCGAGGCGGGCGACATCCTGATCGACGCCAAGACCATGCTCGCGGCGGTCGGCAAGCCCGGCATCGCCATCCTCGATGTGCGCGATGTCGACGAGTGGATCGGCGACAGCTCCTCCCCGTACGGCAAGGATTTCTGCCCGCGCAAGGGCCGCATCCCCGGTGCCGTCTGGCTGGAATGGTACCGCATGATGAAGCCGACTGCCGAAGGTCCGCGCTTCAAGTCCAAGGACGAGATCCTGGCGGAATGCGCTACCGTCGGCATCTCGCCGACGACGCCGGTTTATCTCTATTGCTTCAAGGGGGCTCGCGCCTCCAACACCTTCCTCGCGCTCAAGAACGCCGGCGTGAAGGACGTGCGGATGTATTTCGGCTCCTGGAACGAATGGTCGCGCGATCCCTCGCTGCCGATCGAGCAGGGGCTGCCGATCGCAACAGGCGTGACCACCAGGGCGGCCTGAGCCGCCACGCGCCCGCAGAGTTCGGTCCACCTCTCCCTTCGGGAGAGGTGTTCCCCGTCCCACATCGATCCGACCAAAACTATCCTGCTTGAGTGGCCCGCGGACGAGGCGCGATCCCCAGCGCCTTGATCCGCGAGGCCAGCGTGGTCGGCTTGATGTCGAGCATTTCGGCCGCACCACCGGGGCCGAACACTTTTCCCGCACAGGCCTCGAGCGCGGCCAGGATGTTGGCGCGCTCGTGGTCGCGCATTTCGGACGACGTCATCACTGCCGGGCGCGTGTCGATCTTCTGACGCGCGATGCCGGTTGGAACTTGTGCGCTTGATGGATCGGGCAGGTCGATGCGCAGGCGGCCGTTCTGCGACAGGATCGCCGCGCGCTCGATCACGTTCTGCAGTTCGCGGACATTGCCGGGCCAGTCGTAGCGGGCGAGCCGCCGCGCATCGCCCTCGGAGAGGCGCAAATTGGACTTCAGTGCCTTGCCCTCGCGTGTCAGGAAATGCTGGGCCAGCAGCGGAATGTCCTCGCGCCGTTCGCGCAAAGGAACGGTCTCGATCGGAAACACGTTGAGGCGGAAATAGAGGTCCTCGCGGAAACGGCCGCGCTGGACCTCCTGCTTGAGATCGCGATTGGTCGCGGCGATGACGCGGACGTCGACGGTCCGCGTGCGCTCCTGCCCGACGCGCTCGAAATTGCCCTCCTGCAACACACGCAGGAGCTTGCCCTGCAATTCGAGCGGGATCTCGCCGACTTCGTCCAGGAACAGCGTGCCGCCATCGGCGAGCTCGAAACGGCCGATGCGGTCGCGCGTCGCGCCGGTGAAGGCGCCACGGACATGACCGAAGAATTCGCTCTCGAACAATTCGCGCGGGATCGCCGCGCAATTGACGCGGATCAGCGGCCGGTCGCTGCGGGTGGAATCATCGTGGATGGCGCGCGCGATCAGCTCCTTTCCGGTGCCGGATTCGCCCGTGATCATCACCGCCGCGGTGGTCGGCGCCACCAGCTTGACCTGGCGCAGCGTCTTCTGGATCGCCTCGCTTTGACCGATGATGCCGCGCGGGTTGGTCTCGATGCGGATCTCCTCCTGGAGATAGGCGTTCTCCAGCTCGAGCCGCTCGCGCAGGCGGTCCACTTCAGCGAGGGCTGCGTGCAGCTTCTCGTCGGCCTCGCGCCGCTGGCTGACGTCGCGAAACACCACGACGGCGCCGACAACGACGCCGCGGTCGCGAATGGGTGTGGAGGTGTATTCGACCCAGGCCGGCGAGCCGTCCTTGCGCCAAAACACCTCGCCGTCGACCTGATGCACGGCGCCGTCGCGGAACGCTGCATAGATCGGGCAATCGTGGTCGGGATAGTGTCTGCCGTCGTGATGGGTGTGGTGCACGATCGGGTGGATTTCCTTGCCGACCAATTCTTCCGCGGTCCAGCCCAGCATGCGTTCCGCGGCGGGGTTCACGAACGTGGTCTTGCCTTCGGCGTTGACACCATAGATGCCTTCGCCGGCGGCGCGCAGGATCAGCTGGTTTTCGCGCTCGATGTCCTGGAACACGCGCTCGACGCGCTGCCAGGTCGAGATGCCGCTGCGCATATGGTCCTCGGCGGCGGCATCGACATTGCGACGGCGGCGCGCCTCGAGATCGGTCAGGGTGAGTTGCACAAGCGTGCGGCCGTCATGAGGCAGCACACAGCCGGCATATTCCAGCCTGAGCGTTTGGCCGGTGGCGTGGCGGGGGGTGAGCGCCGTGCTCCAGTAGGCGCCCTTGTGCAGCACGGCCTGGGTGAAGACGGTGAGAGCCGGGAGCTCTCCGGCGTGCAGCGTGCTCGCCCTGGTCTGCCGCAACAGGGCGCGGTCATAGCCGAGCAGGGCGCAGGCGGCCGGATTGGCGTCGACGATCTGGTCGGCATAGGGATCGACCAGCAACGTTGCCTCGATCGAGGATTCGAACGCCGCGATGCGCGGATCGATCGCGGGAGCCACGTCATCGTGGGCAGGCATTGGCGTCGTTGCCATTGCGAGATCTCGTAATTGAACTACGAAATCTCGTTTATCACGACTTCTCGTAGTGGCCAAGTGCGACCGAAAACCCTGCATCATCAAGGCACTGGCCGGTCGAGCATCTATGGCATGCTCCTTGCGTAATTGCTCCTGCAACGACGCGCAGGAGGTTCGATGTCCACGTTCGACAATCCGTTTGATCCCGATCGCAACCTTCGCGTCGGCTGCGTCTGTGGCCAGCACCGATCCGCGGCGGAGCACGCGCAGGCGGCGGCGCTACGCTGCGAGCCTGTCGAGAGCGAGGAGAAGCGTTACGAGGGAGTGGTTGCCTCCGCGGTCATGCGCGCGGTGTTTCCGCAGGATGGCGCGCGGCGCGCCTTCCTGAAATCGGTCGGCGCATCGACCGCGCTTGCCGCGCTCTCGCAATTCTTCCCGCTCAAGACCGCGACCGAAGTGTTCGCCGATACCGGCACGCCGGAGAAGAAGGACCTCAAGGTCGGCTTCATCCCGATCACCTGCGCGACGCCGATCATCATGGCGGCGCCACTGGGCTTCTATGCCAAGCACGGCCTCAATGTCGACGTGGTCAAGACCGCCGGCTGGGCCGTGATCCGCGACAAGACCATCAACAAGGAATACGACGCTGCGCACATGCTGGCGCCGATGCCGATCGCGATCTCGCTTGGCCTCGGGGCCAACGCCATTCCGTTCGCCGTGCCCGCGATCGAGAACATCAACGGGCAGGGCATCGTGCTCGCGACCAAGCACAAGGACAAGCGCGATCCCAAGGACTGGAAGGGATTGAAGTTCGCGATCCCCTTCGACTATTCCATGCACAATTACCTGCTGCGGTATTATCTCGCGGAAGCCGGGCTCGATCCTGATACCGACGTGCAGCTGCGTTCCGTGCCGCCGCCGGAAATGGTCGCCAACCTCCGCGCCGACAATATCGACGGCTTCCTCGCGCCCGACAACATCTGCCAGCGCGCGATCTATGATGGCGTCGGCTTCATGCATCTCTTGTCGAAGGAGATCTGGGACGGTCATCCCTGCTGCAGCTTTGCCGCCAGTCGCGAGTTCATCACCACGGCGCCGAACAGCTTTGCCGCGCTGACGCGCGCCATCGTCGATGCCACCAACTATGCCTCGAAGGCCGAGAACCGCAAGCAGATCGCGGAAGCCATCGCGCCCGCCAATTACATCAACGCGCCGGTCACAGTGCTCGAGCAGGTGCTGACCGGCACTTATGCAGACGGTCTCGGCGGCGTGAAGACCGACGCCAAGCGCGTCGATTTCGATCCGTTCCCTTGGCAGTCCTTTGCAGTCTGGATGCTGACGCAGATGAAGCGGTGGGGCCAGATCAAGGGCGATGTCGACTACAAGGCGATCGCCGAGCAGGTGTATCTGGCGACCGACACCAGGAAGCTGATGACCGAGATGGGCTTGGTGCCGCCGGAGAGCAGCTACAAGTCGTTCGCGGTGATGGGCAGGACCTTCGATCCGGCCAAGCCGGAGGATTATCTGGCGAGCTTCAAGATCAGGAAGGCGTCGTGATGATTGACGCTCTCGTGTCCCCAAGCCGATGCAGCGCGAAGTGCTGCTTCGCTGAGCCGGGACCCAGTTGGGCCGCCTGGGTCCCGGTTCTGCGTCGCAGCGCCGGCGGCGCTGCGCCACGCCCGGGACACGATACCTGGAGGACCTGACATGACATCCTCTCTCCGCGTCCGCGCCGGTCTCGTCTCCGTCGCGCTGCTCATCGCGTTCCTCGGCATCTGGCATCTCGCCACGCGCTCGACCGCGCCGGTGGCGACCATGAGCCCGGAATACGCCAAGCTGATGGGCCTCACCGCCACGCAGGGCAAGTCGGCGATGCCGGGGCCGCTCGATGTCGGGGCAAAGCTCTGGGAGCATTTGAAGCGGCCGTTCTATGACAACGGGCCGAACGACAAGGGCCTCGGCATCCAGCTTGCCTATTCCATCGCGCGCGTCGGCACGGGCTATCTGCTCGCGGTGCTGGTTGCCATCCCGCTCGGATTTCTGATCGGCATGTCGCCGCTGCTCAGCAAGGCGCTCGATCCCTTCATCCAGGTCTTGAAGCCGATCTCGCCGCTGGCCTGGATGCCGCTCGCCCTCTACACCATCAAGGATTCCTCGATCTCGGCGATCTTCGTCATCTTCATCTGCTCGATCTGGCCGATGCTGCTCAACACCGTCTTTGGTGTGGCCAGCGTGCGCAAGGAATGGATCAACGTGGCGCGAACCCTGGAGGTCGGCACCGTCAGGCGCGCCTTCACGGTGATCCTCCCCGCAGCGGCGCCGACGATCTTGACCGGCATGCGGATCTCGATCGGCATCGCATGGCTCGTGATCGTCGCCGCCGAGATGCTCGTTGGCGGCACCGGCATCGGCTATTTCGTCTGGAACGAGTGGAACAATCTTTCGATCACCAACGTGATCATCGCGATCCTGCTGATCGGCATCGTCGGCATGCTGCTCGACCAGATCCTGGCGCGCTTCACGCGCCTGGTCACGTTTCCGGAGTAGGGCGCGATGAGCGGCAAGTTCGTCTCGATCGAAGGCATCGCGAAACGCTATTCGAGCGCGGGCGGTACGACGACAATCTTCGAGAATCTCTGGCTGTCGATGGCACGCGGCGAGTTCGCTTGCGTGATCGGCCATTCCGGCTGCGGCAAGACCACGGTGCTCAACATTCTCGCCGGCCTCGATGAGCCGAGCGAAGGCGCCGTCATCGTCGATGGCCAGGCGATCTCGGGGACCAGCCTCGACCGCGCCGTGATCTTCCAGAGCCACGCGCTGCTGCCTTGGCGCACCGTGCTCGGCAATGTGAGTTACGCGGTAAGCTCGAAATGGCGGAGCTGGGATCGGGCCAAGGTGAGGGCGCATGCGCAGAGCTTCATCGATCTCGTCGGTTTGACCGGATCGGAGCACAAGCGACCGTCAGAGCTGTCCGGCGGCATGAAGCAGCGGGTCGGCATCGCGCGGGCACTGTCGATTACGCCGAAGATGATGCTGATGGATGAGCCGTTCTCTGCATTGGATGCGCTGACGCGCGGCACGCTCCAGGATGAGGTGCGGCGGATTTGTCTGGAGACCGGGCAGACCGCGTTCATGATCACCCACGACGTCGACGAGGCGATTTATCTCGCCGACAAGATCTTCCCGATGACCAACGGTCCCGGCGCCGTGCTCGCCGAGATCGTCGAAAATCCACTACCGAGGGATCGCGGCCGCACCGATCTGCACCGTCATCCGCTGTACTATGCGCTGCGCAACCACATCGTCGATTTTCTGGTGACGCGCAGCAAGACCTTTGCCGCCGGGACGCCGGATCACGATCCCCGCAACGTGCCGATTGTTCACATCGGCAAGCCTGGCCTTGCGATCGCATCAGATGCGAAGCCGGAAGCGCCCAGAGAGACGTCATGCCCCGGACAAGCCCGGGCATGACGACAACCAAGGAGACCAACATGAAACGCGAAGACCTCACGGAGAAGCTGCTCGACATCAAGCGCGAGAAGGGCTGGAGCTGGAAATACATCTGCGAGAAGATCGGCGGCTATTCCGAGGTGCTGATCACAGGCGCGATCCTCGGCCAGATGAAATTGACCAAGCCGCAGGCGGCGAATGCCGGCGAGCTGTTCGGCCTGTCGAAGTCGGAAGTCGCGATGCTGAACGAGACGCCGATGCGCGGCATGCCGATGCCGCCGACCGATCCCCTGATCTATCGCTTCTACGAGCTGGTCATGGTCAACGGGCCGGCGTGGAAGGCGTTGATCGAGGAGGAATATGGCGACGGCATCATGTCGGCGATCGACTTCGACATGGTCATGGAACGCCTGCCGAACCCGAAAGGCGACCGCGTCAAGATCACCATGTCGGGCAAATTCCTCCCGTACAAATATTACGGCGCCAGCGGCAACGTGCCGGAGTACGGGTTTAAGGAGAGCGAATAGCGAATTGCGAGTAGCGAATGGAATCTCTTTTCCATTCGCTATTCGCTACTCTCCATTCGTCTTAGAGGATCGCGCCCGGCGTGTACTTGGCCGCCTCGGGCTTCGCCTTCGCCAGCGCTTCGACCTGTTCGGCGAAGTAATCGACTTGGGCGCCGGCATCGCCGGAATTGGCACGGCCGTGCTCGAGCACTTGGCTCAGCTCGGCTTCGCTCAGGCCAAGGCGCTGATCGGCGGCGAGACGCTTCAAGAGGTCGTTCTGCACGATCTTGCCGGTGCGCAGGTCGCGGATCGCCGCGACCGCGTGCTCCTTGATCGCCTCATGCGCGCCTTCACGGCCTGCGCCTTTCTTCACGGCTTCCATCATCACCGTGGTGGTCAGCAGGAACGGCAGATAACGGTTGAGCTCTGTGGCGACGACGGCGTCGAATATTTCCATCTGGTCGAGCACGGAGAGCAGGGTCTCGAGCAGGCCGTCCATAGCGAGGAAGGCATCGGGCAGCATGACGCGGCGGACGACCGAGCAGGAGACGTCGCCCTCGTTCCACTGATCGCCGGCAAGGCCTGCGGCCATGGCGAGATAGCCCTTCAACACGACATGCAAGCCGTTGATGCGCTCGCAGGAGCGGCTGTTCATCTTGTGCGGCATCGCGGACGAGCCGACCTGGCCCTTGGCAAAGCCTTCGCTGGCGAGCTCATGGCCGGCCATCAGGCGCAGCGTCTTGGCGAAATTGCCGGGACCGCTGGCAAGCTCGGTGAGCACGCTGACGGCGCGGAAGTCGAGACTGCGCGGATAGACCTGCCCGACCGCATCGAAGCTCCTGGGCAGGCCGAGGTGCTTGAGAATCTGCTTTTCGAGCGCGCGCGCCTTGCCGGCATCGCCGTTGAACAGGGTGATCTGGTCGAGCCGCGTGCCGACCGCGCCCTTCAGGCCC
Organism: Bradyrhizobium sp. Ghvi; assembly: GCF_900115265.1. Taxonomy (GTDB): domain Bacteria; phylum Pseudomonadota; class Alphaproteobacteria; order Rhizobiales; family Xanthobacteraceae; genus Bradyrhizobium. The sequence continues at coordinate 91,867 of NZ_FOVU01000004.1, forward strand.
CGCGCGGGATAGGTGTCGAGCACGCCCACGAGGCTCTGATGCGACACCAGCATCTCCTCGCCGAACATGGCGATGCGCTTGCCGAGCGTCGTCACCTGCGCGGCGACATTGTGCGTACGCGCGGTGAACGGCACGTCGCGGAGTTGCTTGGCGTGCTTCGCAAAGCGAATCAGGGCGGCGATGCTCTTGGTCTCGATCAGCTGCAGCCCGCGATAGACCTGGAGCTGCTCCACGTTCTCGGTGAGGTCGCGGCTGGTCATGCCCTTATGCAGGTGCTCATGACCGGCCAGATCGCAGAACTCCTCGATCCTGGCCTTGACGTCGTGGCGGGTGATGCGCTCGCGCCGCATGATGGAGTCGAGATCGACCTGGTCCTTCACGCGCTCGTAAGCTTCGATCACGCCATCGGGCACCGGGATACCGAGGTCGCGCTGGCCTTTCAGTACGGCGATCCAGTAGTCGCGTTCAAGGCGAACCTTGCCTTCGCCGCTCCAGATGGCGCGCATGGCAGGCGAGGCATAGCGTTGGGCGAGGACGTTGGAAATATGATCCTGAGACATGCCGCCCATTTGGCACCGCTGGGGGCCGGCTGCAAGCCCGAGAGGGCGGCCGGCGGATGGGCCTTCCATGGCCATCCGCCGCACGCTGTTAAGCTTACTTCCCGGCCTTCACCTCGGCGGCTGCGACCGCGACCAGCTCGCTCATCTTGGCCCGAATCGCCTGTTCGGTGATGGCGACGTTTTTGGCGGCGAAATCGGCCATGACCTTGCGCAGGACGTCGCCGTCGCCGGCTTCCTCGAAATCGGCCGCGACCACCTCCTTGGCATAGGCGGAGGCGGCTTCGCCCGAGATTCCGAGCTTTTCGGCTGCCCAGAGCCCCAGCAGCCGGTTGCGGCGGGCTTCCGCCCTGAATTTCTGCTCCTCGTCCAGGGCAAACTTCTTCTCAAAGCCTTCTTCGCGCTTGTCGAATTCGCTCATGCGTCTTCCGATTCCTTCGGCTGTGGCCCTCGTTGCGGGGGCCCCTCCGGATGCCTAGATAGAGAGCAGGAATCGGCGAAACAACGAGCCGTAAAGCCGCAGGCAAGGCGGTATAAGTCAGCGTCGGATAGGCCGGATCGATTGTGCTCGGACAGCCAATCGGATAGGTTGCCTAAAGGCTTGGTTCCCGTTCTGTTTCCTGGCGTTTTCCTGGATTCAGATCGGTTCCAGGCTGTTCACGGCAGCTCCGCTGTGGGTCGTAATCCTAGTAACCGGAGCACACCAAATACATGGATTTCAACAAAACACGGTACATCCCAATGAGCCGTCGGCGTCGCATTTACGAAGGCAAGGCAAAGGTTCTGTATGAAGGTCCCGAGCCCGGTACCCTGATCCAGCACTTCAAGGACGACGCCACCGCGTTCAATGCGAAAAAGCATCAGGTGATCGAGGGCAAGGGTGTCCTCAACAACCGGATCTCGGAGTACCTGTTTCAGCATCTCAACGACATCGGGGTGCCGACCCATTTCATCCGCCGTCTCAACATGCGCGAGCAGTTGATTCGCGAGGTCGAGATCGTGCCGCTGGAGGTGGTGGTGCGGAACGTCGCAGCCGGCTCGCTGTCGCAGCGCCTCGGCATCGAGGAGGGCACTCAGCTGCCGCGCTCGATCATCGAATTCTACTACAAGAACGACCAGCTCAACGACCCCATGGTGTCGGAAGAGCACATCACCGCGTTCGGCTGGGCTACCCCCCAGGAGATCGACGACATCATGGCGCTCGCCATCCGCGTCAACGATTTCCTCACCGGCCTCTTTCTCGGCATCGGCATCCGCCTCGTCGACTTCAAGATGGAGTGCGGCCGGTTGTTCGAGAACGAGATGATGCGCATCATCGTCGCCGACGAGATCTCGCCGGACAGCTGCCGTCTGTGGGACATCAAGTCGAACGAGAAACTCGACAAGGATCGTTTCCGTCGTGACCTCGGCGGCCTGCTCGAGGCCTATACCGAAGTCGCAAAGCGCCTCGGCATCCTCATGGAGAACGAGCGTCCGCAGGGCACGGGTCCCGTGCTGGTAAAGAGCTGAAGAGGAAGATGACGTGAAGGCACGTGTCACCGTTACCCTAAAGACAGGCATCCTCGATCCGCAAGGCAAGGCCATCGAAGGCGCGCTGAAGTCGCTCGGCGTCGACGGGGTCGCCAGCGTCCGCCAGGGCAAGGTGTTCGACATCGAGCTCGCCGGCGCCGACAGGGCCAAGGCCGAAGCTGCGCTGAAGGACGCCGCGGACAAGCTGCTGGCGAATACGGTGATCGAGAATTATCGCATCGAGATGAAAGCATAAGGGCAGGCGAACTGCCCCAAGTGACGCCAGAGCTGATGTTCGAGGTTTTGAAATCGGTCCAGGCGCGGCTTGCGCAGGTCGATGGCAAAATCGATGAAATGAAGCAGGAGATCCTGGCGTTGCGGACGCCCCAGAATGCTGCTCGCCAAGACGTTACGAGTGTCTTTCATGAGATCGCAGGGATTCATGCCACGTTGGTGAGGCATGAAGGCCGCCTCGATCGCATTGAGCGCAGGCTCGAGCTGAACGAGGCGCCTGTCCGATAAAACCGGACGGGCGCTCACAGCCACCCCAGGCGACGGAAACGCCGGTACAGACCTGCACACGCAAGCGCCATAAGTCCCATCACGACGAAGTAGCTGTATTCCCATTGCAGCTCGGGGATGTACTTGAAATTCATCCCGTAAATGCCAGCGACGGCCGTCGGGACGGCGAGGATCGCAAGCCACGAGGCAAGCTTCTTCGACACCGCGGTCTCCTGCGCCTGGCCGACCAAGAGGCTCGCTTCGAACGCGAAGGCCAGCACCTCGCGCATGGAATCGATCCGCTCCTGGATATTGCGGACGTGGTCGGTGACGTCGCGGAACAGCGGCTGCATGGCCTTCCGCACCATCGACAGCTCGTCGTGCTCCAGCCGGCGGCAGACTTCGACCAGCGGCCCGATGGCATTGCGCAGCCGCAGGAGGTCGCGGCGGAGCATGTACAATCGCTCGATCTGCGCCTTGCTGATCGGCTTCGAGAGCACGTCGTCCTCGATGCCTTCCACCTCGTCGTGAATGCTCTCGAGCACGGGAGAGTAGTTGTCGACGATGAAATCGAGGATCGCATAGAGGATGTAGTCCTCACCGCGGGCGAGCGCCCGCGGGCAGCTCTCGCAGCGCTCGCGCACGGCGGTGTAGGAGGTCGAGGCGCCGTGGCGGACGGTGACGAGATAGCCTTCGCCGACGAAGATGTGCGTCTCGCCGAAGGCGATCCGCCCCTCGATCAGCTGCGCCGTCCGCGCCACGATGAACAGGGCCTCGCCGTATTGCTCGATCTTCGGCCGCTGGTGGGCGTGGTCGGCGTCCTCGATGGCGAGGTCGTGCAGGTCGAACTGCTTCTGCACCGCGCCGAGCAGCGCCGTATCGGGCTCGTGGAGGCCGATCCAGACCACGTGGCCGGGCTTGGCCCGCCAGCTCGAGGCCTCGCTGATGGCGATATTGGCGACGCGCCGGCCGTCGACATAGGCGCCGGCCGCGACGACGCCCTCGGTGGACACCGGTTCGGCTAGAGGTGTCGGCCGTGACGGGACATTCATGACATCCATCCCGGGCAAGATCCTTGGGCAGCGGTGCCCTGGCTATGGCCTGTGTACAAGGCCATCAGGCGAGGCTAGCACTGGTAAAATCCCCGTCAAATGGCTATGTCTCCTGGCGAATTGGCCCATGGGCCAGCCCGATTCCAGCCATTGTCGGAACCCGAAGCATGAAAGCCGCCGTCCTCGTCTTTCCCGGAATCAACCGCGAGCGCGACATGGCGCGGGCGCTGAAGCTGATCTCGGGCCACGAGCCGGCGATGGTGTGGCATGCCGAGCCGTCATTGCCCGCCGGCACCGACCTCGTGGTCGTGCCCGGCGGCTTCTCCTACGGCGATTATTTGCGCTGTGGTGCGATTGCCGCGCGGGCGCCCGTGATGGATGCGGTGCGCGACTACGCGGGCAAGGGCGGCCTCGTGCTCGGCGTCTGCAACGGTTTCCAGATCCTCTGCGAGTCCGGCCTGTTGCCGGGCGTCCTGATGCGCAATGCGCGGCTGAAGTTCATCTGCAAGGATGTGCATCTGCGTGTCGAGCGCTCCGACTCGCCGTTCACGCGCGGCTACAATGCCGGGCAGGTAATCCGCGTACCGGTCGCGCATGGCGAGGGCAATTACGAAGCGGATGAAGAGACCATCAAGCGGCTCGAAGGCGAGGGGCGGGTGCTGTATCGCTACTGCTCGGCCGAGGGCGTGGTCGACGATGCCAGCAACATCAACGGCGCTGCGCATTCGATCGCGGGCATCGTCAACGACAAGGGCAACGTGCTCGGCATGATGCCGCACCCCGAGAACCACGTCGAAGACATCATGGGCTGCACCGACGGCCGCGGCCTGTTCGCAGGCCTCACCGCGCATCTCGAAAAGGCCGCGTAAGCTTCATTCCGCCCTCAACGCAGGCGGTCACCGTGGCGAGCCGTCGAACTATGCGCTCGGCGGCGGGAGTGCCTTCCGTTTCATCCGCTTGATCGTGCCGGAAAATGTGAGCAACAGCCTCTGGCCGGCCATCATCTCCCCGCGCAAGAAGATCAGCGAACCGCCGGCGCGACTCACCTTGCCGGTACATTCGATCAGCTCGCCCTCGCGGGCCGCGTCGAGGAATTCGCAGGCAAAATTGGTCGTCACCGCCCGGCTGTCGAGGACATGGGTGGCGATCGCGAACAGCGAATAATCGGCAAAAGCCATGTAGCAGCCGCCGTGGACGTTTCCGGAGCCGTTAAGGTGCTTCTTTTCGACCCGGAAGGCGCAGCGGACGCTGCCGTCCGCCTCGATCCGGTGCCAGAAGGGGCCAACATGGGCTTCAAAGCTGTCGCGGATCCAGGTCCGCCAGCCCAGGAATTCGCCCTCCGTGGCGACGTGGAGGTCGGGGCGGCGAGGCGGGGGCGTTTTGGTCAATTCGTGCAAGGAAATGGGCCTTCAATTGCGGGTCTTTAGCCCTTAAATCCGATCCGTCCACGCCGTGCAATTCCTGTTCCCGCAAGGCCACCGGCCGCAAAACGTGGGACAGCGGGAAAATGCGTCATAAAGGGCTTTTCCAAGCCCCCCGATGTTCCTAAGAACGGCCAAACCGCCGCCGAAAGCCTCTGAAGCCATGAAGAACGAACCCAAGATCACCCCCGAACTGGTTGCCGCCCACGGGCTCAAGCCCGACGAGTATGAGCGCATCCTGAAGCTGATCGGGCGGGAGCCGACCTTCACCGAGCTCGGCATCTTCTCGGCGATGTGGAACGAGCACTGCTCGTACAAGTCCTCGCGCATCCATCTCCGCGGCCTGCCGACCAAGGCGCCCTGGGTGATCCAGGGTCCCGGCGAGAACGCCGGCGTGATCGATATCGGCGATGGCCAGGCGGTGGTCTTCAAGATGGAGAGCCACAACCACCCGAGCTACATCGAGCCGTATCAGGGCGCGACGACAGGCGTCGGCGGCATCCTGCGCGACGTCTTCACCATGGGCGCGCGCCCCATTGCCTGTCTCAATGCGCTGAGCTTCGGCGCGCCCGAACATGCGAGGACCCGGCATCTCGTCTCCGGCGTCGTCGCGGGCGTCGGCGGTTACGGCAATTCCTTCGGCGTGCCGACGGTCGGCGGCCAGGTGCGCTTCCACACCCGTTATGACGGCAACATCCTCGTCAACGCGATGGCGGTGGGCCTCGCAGACGCCGACAAGATCTTCTATGCGGCCGCCTCCGGTGTGAACATGCCGATCGTCTATTTGGGCTCCAAGACCGGTCGTGACGGCATTCACGGCGCCTCGATGGCCTCAGCCGAGTTCGACGACAAGTCCGAGGAGAAGCGCCCGACCGTGCAGGTCGGCGACCCCTTCGCCGAGAAGCTGCTGCTCGAGGCCTGCCTCGAGATCATGGAGAAGGGCTGCGTCATCGCGATCCAGGACATGGGCGCGGCGGGCCTGACCTGCTCGGCAGTGGAAATGGGCGCCAAGGGCGATCTCGGCGTCGATCTCGATCTCGATGCGGTGCCGACCCGCGAGATCGGCATGAGCGCCTACGAGATGATGCTCTCGGAAAGCCAGGAGCGCATGCTCATGGTGCTCAAGCCCGAGAAGGAAAAGGAAGCCGAGGCGATCTTCAAGAAGTGGGGCCTCGACTTCGCGGTGGTCGGCTACACCACGCCGAGCAAGCGCTTCGTGGTCAAGCATGGCGGCGACGTCATGGCCGATCTGCCGATCAAGGAGCTCGGCGACGAGGCGCCGGTGTATGACCGTCCGCATGTCCCGTCCGCCGCGCTGCCGATCGTGCATGCGCGCGAGGTGCCTGCGCCGATGGCGCTTGGCGCTGCGCTGGAAAAGCTGATCGGCACGCCAGACATGTGCAGCAAGCGCTGGGTCTGGGAGCAGTACGACCACGTCATTCTCGGCAACACCATGCAGCGCCCCGGCGGTGATGCCGCGGTCGTTCGCGTGCAGGACGGGCCGAAGGGCTTGGCGCTGACCGTCGACGTCACGCCGCGCTATTGCGAGGCTGATCCGTTCGAGGGTGGCAAGCAGGCGGTGGCGGAAGCCTGGCGCAACATCACTGCGGTTGGCGGCAAGCCGCTCGCGATCACCGACAATCTCAATTTTGGCAATCCCGAACGGCCCGAGATCATGGGCCAGTTCGTCGGCTGCCTGAAGGGCATCTCGGAAGCGTGTCGCACGCTCGATTTCCCGGTCGTGTCAGGCAACGTCTCGCTCTACAACGAGACCAACGGCCGCGCGATCCTGCCGACGCCCTCGATCGGCGGCGTCGGCCTGCTCGACGATTTCACCAAATCCGCGTCGCTGGCGTTCAAGGCTGAAGGTGAAGCGATTCTCTTGGTCGGCGAGACCCATGGCTGGCTGGGCCAGTCGGTTTACCTGCGCGACATCTGCGGTCGCGAGGAGGGCGCGCCCCCGCCGGTCGATCTCGCTGCCGAGAAGCGCAACGGCGATTGCGTGCGCGGCATGATCCATGCGGGCACGGCGACGGCGGTGCATGATCTCTCCGATGGCGGCCTCTTGATCGCGCTCGCCGAGATGGCGATGGCGAGCGGCATCGGCGCCAAGCTGCTGGCGGCCCCAACGGCACTCGTGTCACAGGCCTATTGGTTCGGCGAGGATCAGGCGCGCTATCTCGTCACCGTGCCGGAAACCGAAGCCGGCCGCGTGCTCGCCAAGATGCGTGGCTGCGAGGTGCCTTGCGTGCGGATCGGCACCACGGGCGGCGACGCGATTGCGATCGCGGGTGAGGCGCCGGTGACGATCGACAGCTTGCGGACGTCGCACGAGCGCTGGATGCCGGAGTATATGGGCGAGAAGGCGGCGTAAGGCGCGGCTACGCACTCCGTCATTGCGATAAGCAATCCAGAATCGTTCCGCAGACGCAGCCTGGATTGCTTCGCTGCGCTCGCAATGACGCGTGGGGCCTCACAACACGTGTGACGCGCCGGGAATCTTCCGCAAAGCCGCCGTGATGCCCCAGCTCAGGATCACTGTGAGCACGAAGCCGATCGCGGCCTTCACGATCGCCGGCAGTTCATAGTCGAACAGCGCGTACTGGATCCACAGCGCGATCGGGTAATGCACCAGGAACATGCCATAGGCATCGGCCTGCATGCGGTCGAGCGGGGTCGGGCCCGGCGCCTTCGAATGCAGGAAGAAGGCGAGGATCGCGAGCAGGATCGAGGCCGAGAACAGCACCAGGAACGTGCCGTAGAAGACATGGTACCAGTGCGGCAGCACGTCGGGATTATCGAGGATTTCGCGCTTGATGTAGATCATGCACCACATCAGGCAGTAGGGGATCAGCGTCACGATCATCCACAACCAGCGGCTCTTCGGCAGCTGGCCATCGGCGCCGAGGATGCCGCGATCGAAATTCGCAGCCCCGACGCTGACGCCAATGAAGAAATAGGCGAAGTAGAGCAGGATGCGGCTCGCCTGGACCGAGAACGGGCCGAACTCCAACCATCTGTTGGCGCCGAAATAGACCAGGGCGGGCACATAGGCGATGACGGTGACGACCGCCAGCATCAGCCAAAAGGCGACCGGCTGCTTGAATCCCCGGAGCGAGACGCGGTTGCCTGGATCGACCAGATGCGCCGAGACCCGGTAGAGCAGGCTTGCGCTGAGGTCGAACGCCAACAGCACCCAGACGAACCAGATCGGGCCGCTCGGCCACGGGCCAACGGTGATCGTCTTCGACCAGAACGCCGCGAAAGTCAGCTCGGGATTTTCGCGCAGTGCGATCGCGTAATAGGCGAGCGGGATGATGGTGAAGGCCGCGACCGCGAACGGCAGGCCGAGCCGCAGCAGGCGGTCGCGCAGGAAGACCTGCGGCGCCTTGCGCGCGATGCCGGGCCAGGTGAACAGGCCCGACAGAAAGAAGAACATCGCCATGAAGAAGCTGTCCGTGGCGAGCACGACGATGTCGAAGCCGATCCACGACGCCGGGTCGGTGTGACCGAAATAGGTGTAGGGAATGACCGCGTGATGCAGCAGCACCACCAGCGTCAGGAAGGTACGGGTGCGGTCGAGCGACAGATTGCGCGCTTTGGCCTTCGGCTCGGCATGCGCCTCTGCGCCCATCTTCGCAGAGTGTGACATCGTAATCATGGTCGCCCCGGTCGCACTTCTATCCGGGCCGGACTGTGCCGCCGGGAACCCAATTCAGCAAGAGCGGTTTGCGCTGCGAAAATTGCTTGCCATGCCTGTAGGAACCAGTTCCCCACAACGCAGTTAGCGTTCCCGAACGGGGTGGGCCGCCGGTTGCGGCCACAGATATTGCGGAGCTGGCGATGACGATCTTGAAATGGGCGCTGATCTTCCTGCTGATCTCGATCGTGGCTGGCGTGCTCGGCTTCACCGGCATCTCGGCGGCCTCCGCCGATGTCGCCCGCTTTCTGTTCTATGTCTTCGTTGTGATCTTCCTGGTGCTGCTGATCCTCGGGCTGACGATCTTCAGGGCGTAGTCCGGGCGGGACCGCCGCAGGACCGGGAGTTTTACCGCTGGGCAAGAGGAAGCAAATCCAGATAATCTCTGGTTGCGTGCCTTTCATGGAGCGGGGCTGACCATCAGTATGGGGCGAATATTTTCAGTGGTTAGGACAGTATTGTCCGTGCCCGTCGGCTTGTGCCTCGGCGTAACGTGCTTTGTTAGTTTTATGTTGTTGGGCAGTGAGGCCGCTGAGCGGCAAGGCGCGGCGGTCCCCAAGACGTTGCCGCCGACCGAGATCGGCAGACGCATTGCGTCCCTTCCCAACTACGCTCATTTTGGATTTTCAGGCGTCGCGTTTGATGCTGACCGGCTCTATGTCACGACCAACATCGGGCTGATCGAGGTGCAGGGTACCAGTGTCAAGTCTTTGCACAGCTGGTACTTGCGCGACGATGTCCTTGAGTGGCCGTGGGCAGACAGGGCGAGCAAGAGCCTTTGGCTTCAGCATATCCACGACGGCGTCCTGCGAAGGCTTGATGAGACTGGCTGGCATCTCGTCGCCCTTCCGGCCCCGCCGAATGCTTATGGTTACTATACCCGTGGCGATATGGTTGCAGGCTTCCATGTGACGTCCGATGCAACTGGTTTGCACCTCGTCGGGGCAGATCATGTCTGGACCTGGAGCCCGCCCGATCGCTGGATCTTGGATACGTCGCCATCGGCGCCGGAATACAGCGGGTCTGTTGGCGTGGCCTTTTCGCGCGGCCGAGAAGCGCGAATCATGCGTTTGGGGTCTTGTTTCGGAGGGCCCTTGCCCTGCGACTATGCCTTCTACTGGCGAAATGGCCAGGACTGGAGCGAACCCAGGACCTTGCCGATGACACGCCCGAGCCAGATTCTAGGAACTGCGGATGGCGTTTTTGCAAGAGACGACAAGGGCGAGCTCGTTCGGCTCGATGACGAGAGCGCTGTCGTGCTTGAAACGCCGGGGAAATGTGAAGCCGTTGCGCTGACATCTTCCGGCAAACTGATGGCGAGCTTTGTCGGCGCCGGAGTTTTCACGTTGACCTCGGACGGATGGACGAAGATTTTGGACTCTCCGTATGGACCGTCGGAAGGCGAGCACAGGGCTTATCTTGCCGAGAAGGATGGGACCGTCGCTTATGCAACTGATGGGAAATTGGAAAATTCAGGCACCACAGCGCTTTGGGTCGCGGAAGGCGGCCGTTGGACTCGTATTGATGTCGAGCATGCGGCCAAGAACTGAGCAATGAGCGGTCAATTGAGTGCAAGCGGTCTCACGTAGGCGACCAGCTCCGCCAGGAACTCGTCGGGACGATCGAACGGCATGAAATGCCCCCCGCCCTGTACGCGGACGAATTCCTTATGGGGCGCCGTGATCTGGTTGAAGAGCTGTTCGACCGGCTCGATCGGCGTGTTGTAGTCCGCATCGCCCTCGATGAAGATCATCGGGATCGGAAACGCGAGTCCGAGCGAGGCGACGTCGCCCTTGAACATCGGGCCGTCTCGTCCGCGCAGATATCTTGCGGAGAAGGCCATGCCTTTGCGCCAGTTGTACCAGTCCAGCAGCGAGAAATCCGGCATGAACGGGGGCGGGATTGGACCCGCCAGCTCGAAGCTCTCGATGGATGGCAGCGCCAGCGCCTTGCTCCATCTGTCGGCAACAAGACGATTCCGTGGATTCATCAGAGGCTGTTCGGTAATCGGCGCCAACTCTGCCAAAGCCTCGCTGTTGCCGGCGGACTGCGCCAACTCTCGCAGATGCTTGATCGCGAGCTCGAATGACTTCTCGAATGTCACCCTTCCGACCACCTGTCCCGTGCCGACATAGGCATAAAACAGATCCGGCCGCTGCTTGACGATGTGAATGCCCAGGAACGAACCCCAGGAATGCCCGACCAGGATAATCTTGTCTTTGTGCAAATGCGCTCGCAAATACTCGGCCAGCTCGATGCCATCCTGCGTCATTCGCTCCAAGGTCATTGATGGCGCGAGCGCATCCTCGCCAGCGGCGCCATAGGTGCGGCCGGCGCCGCGCTGGTCCCATTGCACGACGGTGAAATGCTTTTCCCAGGGAAGCCAGCCCGATGAGATCGGCCAGCTCGAGCCTCCGGGGCCGCCGTGGACGAACAGGAGAACCGGGTTGTCCCGATCCTCGCCGCGGATTTGAATCCATTGCTTGATGCCGCCGATGTCGACATATGCGCCCTCCTGCACCCCATTGGGGGAATGGATCGCGAGAACCTCAGCGGCAAGATGCTGGCGATAGGCACGAAACCCAAGTCCGGCAGCGGCGATCGCAACGAGGACGCCCGCCAATCCCAGCAACGAGACCCCGATCAGTCTTGCGGCCTTGTGCGGCATCCTGTGCCTTGTATCGACGGGGGAAAGGCAGCCTGATGGCTGCCCCGGCTCTACGGCGGCGTCAGTCTATCCCACTTCCTCGATCTTCACCTTGTCCGGATAAAAGGCGAGGTGGCCTGAAATCTCCGTCATCGCAGGGAACGGCGTCTCGTAGGTCCAGATGGCATTGTCGAGCGTCTTGCCGTCGGCCTTGATGCTGTAATAGCTGGCGTCGCCCTTGTAGGGGCAGTGGGTGGTGCGGTCGGTGCGCTCCAGCAGCTCCATGTTGGCATCCTCCCGCGGCAGATATTGCACTGCCGGATACTTAGCCTCCTTCAGCGTCAGCGCCCTGGTGCTCTCGGCAATCACGATATCGCCCGCCATGACGCGAACGCGGCGGGGGTTTGGGGTGATGGTGATGGGGTGGTCCGGCCCTGGAAGCTTCATATCTTCACGCCTTTTCGATCATTCTGCCGTGCGCGGCACTTTGTCGTGCCTTTATCCCGATGGGATCAGGGATATAGTGCCTGAGAGCGTGACGTAGAAGGCCGTTCACGCTAAGTTTGGTCCTGCCGGGCCGGGGACCCCCGGCAGCGATTCGACGAGACAGGAGCAAGACCCGAATGCCCATGGACGCCCACGATATCGAGGCGATGATCAAGGCAGCGATCCCCGATGCCGAGGTGACCATCCGTGACCTCGCCGGCGACGGCGACCACTATGCCGCGACCGTGATCTCGGAATCCTTCCGCGGCAAATCCCGCGTCCAGCAGCACCAGATCGTCTACCGGTCCCTGCAAGGCCAGATGGGTGGCGTGCTGCATGCGCTGGCGCTGCAAACCGGCGTGCCAGGCAGCTGACCTGATCGGCACCTGATCTGATCGCGCGACGGGGACGATGATGGCTGCGGACAACAAGCGCGGCGCGATGTTTCGCGTCATCGTGCCGAACCAGCCGAGTCGCGTCACCAATGCCGAGCTGTTCTTCGATCTCGTCTTCGTCTTCGCGGTCACCCAGATCTCGCACACGCTGCTGCACCATTTCACGCCACTCGGGGCGGTGCATGTCACGGTGTTGTTTCTCGCCGTGTGGTGGGTGTGGGTCTACACCGCCTGGGTCACCAACTGGCTCAACCCCGAGCTGACGCCGGTCCGCCTCCTGCTGTTTTCGATGATGCTGGGCGGCCTCGTGCTGTCGACGACGATCCCGACCGCCTTCGAAGGGCGGGGCCTGTGGTTTGCGGTGGCCTATGCGGTCATGCAGGTCGGTCGGACTGCGTTCTGGATGTTCGCGACGCCGCGCCATCGCACGGCGGTCCGGCACAACGCAATTCGCATCCTGGTCTGGCTCTCGATCTCGGCGGTGTTGTGGATCGCAGGCGGCCTTTCCGAAGGAGAGACGCGGCTATGGCTGTGGATCGCCGCGGTCACCTGGGAATACATCTCGCCCGCGGTGCGCTTCTGGGTACCGAGGCTGGGCTTCTCGTCGGTCGAGGCCTGGGCCGTCGAGGGCAGCCACATGGCCGAGCGCTGCTCTCTCTTCGTGATCATCGCGCTCGGCGAAGCCGTGGTCGTCAACGGCGCGACCTTTGCCGAGCTGGACTGGACCGCAGACAACATGCTCGCCTTCATCGCAGCATTGGTCGGCAGCATTGCGATGTGGTGGGTCTATTTCCACAAAGGCGCGGAGGCCGGCTCCGAGCGCATCTCGAAATCAGCCGAATCCGGCCGGCTGGCGCGGCTCGCCTACACCTACCTGCACATGCCGATCGTCGCCGGCATCATCCTCACGGCGGTCTCGGACGAATTGGTGCTGAAGCACCCCTCTGACCATTCCGACGTGCGTATCATCGTCAGCACGATCGGCGGCCCCCTGGTGTTTCTGGTCGGCACCATCCTGTTCAAGCACGCGATCCGGGGCTTCCTCCAGCTCTCTCACGGCGTTGGCATCATCCTGATGCTGGCGCTGTGGTGGTTCGCCGCCGAGTTGTCGGCGCTTTGGCTGTCGGTCGTGACGAGTGCGATCATGATCGTCGTCGCGGTGTGGGAGTCGGTGTCGTTGGGGGCGAAGCCGGAGGAAGAGGCCGGGGAGCGTTGAGGCGCCGGAGCCTTTTACTCCGCCGCCTCCAAGGCATGGACCGAGAACATCTTCGCTGCATCCGTCCAGCTCTCGCGCACGCGCCAGCCGGCGCCTTGTGCCAGCGCGGCGAAGCGCTCGATGCTGTATTTGTAGCTGTTCTCGGTATGGATGCTCTCGCCCGGCTTGAACGAGAAGCTGGTGCCGAGCAGGCGCACGGTCTGGCTCTTGCGGCTGATCAGATGCATCTCGATGCGATGACACGCGTGATTGTAGATCGCCCGATGGGTGAAGGCGGAGAGGTCGAAATTGCCGCCGAGCTCGCGGTTGATCCGCACCAGGACATTGAGATTGAAGCGCGCGGTGACGCCGGCCGCATCATTATAGGCGGCATGGAGCAGGCGCTCTTCCTTCTCGAGGTCGGCGCCGACGATCATCTGCGCGCCGCGGCCGAGGATTTGGCGAGCGCTCTTCAGGAACGCCTGCGCTTCGTGCGGTTCGAAATTGCCGATGGTCGAGCCGGGGAAGAAGCCGACTTTGGGCATTGACGCGACCGCCTTCGGCAGCTCGAACGGCGTGGTGAAATCGGCGGCCACCGGATAGATGCCGAGCGCAGGGAAATCGCGCTTCAAGCCGTTGGCCTGCGCCTGAAGGAAGTCGCCGGAGATGTCGACCGGAACATAAGCTGCGAATTTCGCCTGGTTCAGCAGCAGCCGGACCTTCGTGGTCGCGCCGGCGCCGAACTCGACCAGCGCGGCATTTTCCGGAATGATCTTCGCGATCTCGCTGCCGCGCTCTTTCAGGATCGATAGCTCGGTGCGCGTCGGATAATATTCCGGCAGGCGCGTGATCGCCTCGAACAGCTCCGATCCCGTCGCGTCGTAGAAATATTTCGGCGACAGTTTCTTCGGCTGCTGCGAGAGGTCCTCAATGGCCTCGCGGGCGAAGACAGTGGTCTGCTCGTCGGGAAGATGGGCTTCGGCCAAAGCGCTGGCGTGCACATTCATGATACTCTCCTGAACGCGCTGTCCGGCGCGCATCGATCGTCGGATGAGAACTAGAAATAGTCAGCGAGCCGCAACCCCGTGAATTGCCAACGGTGGTGCGGATAGAAGAAGTTGCGATAAGTGACGCGGCTGTGACCCACGGGCGTCGCCAGCGAGGAGCCGCGCAGCACGAGTTGGTTGACCATGAACTTGCCGTTATATTCGCCGAGCGCGCCTTCAATGGCGCGATAGCCGGGGTAGGGAGAATACGAAGAGCGGGTCCACTGCCAGACGATGCCGAAGGCATCGTTGAGCTGCCCCGCGCGGGCCGCGACCTCCCATTCCATCTCGGTCGGCAGATGCTTGCCGGCCCAGCGCGCGAACGCATCGGCCTCGTAATAGCTGATATGGCAGACGGGCGCGTCCGGATCGACCGGCTTCAGGCCGGCGAGCGTCATCACTTGCCATCCGCCGTCGAGCTCGCGCCAATGACCCGGGGCCTGCCAGTCTTCCTTGCTGGCCGCGGCGAAGCCGTCCATCAGCCACAGCGTTGCTTTCGCGTAACCGCCATCGCGCATGAACGCGAGCCATTCGCCATTGGTGACGAGATTGCGGGCGACCTTCACCGGGCCGACGAGCGCGCGGTGCGCGGGCTTCTCGTTGTCGAAATGGAAGCTGTCGTCGACGTGGCCGACGGTGTGGATGCCTTCATTGAGCGTCAGCCAGTCGTCGCCCGTGCGCGTCGCGGCCGGAAAGCGCCAGTCCTTGTCGTATGCCGGATAGACCGGGTTCTGCGCGAAGGCGTGGAGGATGTCGGTGAACATCAATTCCTGATGCTGCTGCTCGTGGTTCAGCCCGACCTCGACCAGTGGCGCGATGGCGCGAAGCTTGTCCTCACCGGCGTCGCGGAAGAACTTGACGACCGCAGCATCGACATAGCTGCGATAGGCGCCGACCTCACCCGCGCTCGGCCGGGTGATGTCGCCGCGATGATTGCGGGCATGGCGCGGGCCCGCGCTGACGTAATAGGAATTGAACAGGAAGGCGAAGTCGGGATGGAAAGGCCGGTAGCCTGGCGCATGCTCCCCGAGCAGAAACTGCTCCCAGAACCAGGTGGTATGGGCCCGGTGCCATTTGGTTGGACTTGCATCCGGCATCGATTGGATCTGCTGATCCTCCGGCGAAAGCGGCGCCGCCCGGCGCTCGGTCTCGTTGCGCACGGCAAGAAAGGCGGTCTCGAGCCCTTGAGCGAGGCCGCCTGGGGCGACCGACGGTGACGAAAGCGGCGGCGTGGCCGTAGCGGAGGCTTGTTTCGTCACGTTTTTCTCCAGACAGGACAAGAGAACGTTGTTGGCGAGACCCGGTTCCAAAACCAGGGTTCGTCCTAGATAGGGGCTCCGTTACGGTATGAAAGTCCTCTCCGGCGATGATATTAATGTCATCAGGCTATGGAGCCGGCCCGGGGCAAACTGCCCGCCGCGAACCTGTCGCCGCCATTTTACTTTGGATGCACAACGGTTTGGGCTACATATATAGGCAGGTATCGGGTTTAAATCGGCCGAGCCGGCCCGAGGGATTTGTTAAGGGCTCTGCCCAGAAGGACACGGATATGAGCATTGCGGAATTCATCGACAACGAAGTGAAGTCGAACGACGTGGTTCTGTTCATGAAGGGGACACCGCAATTTCCGCAATGCGGGTTCTCCGGCCAGGTCGTCCAGATCCTCGACCATATCGGCGTCGGCTATAAGGGCCTCAACGTGCTGGAATCCGCTGAGCTCCGCAACGGCATCAAGGAATACTCGAACTGGCCGACGATTCCGCAGCTCTACGTGAAGGGCGAGTTCGTCGGCGGCTGTGACATCGTCCGCGAGATGTTCCAGGCCGGTGAATTGCAGCAGCTCTTCTCCGAGAAGGGCGTCGTCGTCGCGGCCTGATCCGTGACGGTGCTGACCCGCCGGATCGGCGGCGTCCAGCTCGATGTCATCGTTGCCGACATCACAACGTTGAGCGTTGGCGCCATCGTCAACGCCGCCAATACGTCGCTCCTTGGCGGGGGCGGCGTAGACGGCGCGATCCATCGGGCGGCCGGTCCCGAGCTCGTCGCCGAGTGCCGCATGCTGCACGGCTGCAAGACCGGCGACGCCAAGATCACCGGGGGATATCGGCTTAAGGCCGCGCATGTGATCCACACCGTCGGGCCGGTCTGGAACGGCGGCACGCGCGGCGAGGACGATCTACTCGCCTCCTGCTATCGGCGCGCGATGGAACTATGCGGCAAGCACAGCCTGACCTCGGTGGCATTTCCCGCGATTTCGACCGGCATCTATCATTTTCCGGCCGACCGGGCGGCCGAGATCGCCATTCGCAGCACTATCGAAGGACTCACCGCCGCACCATCCGTTGCTCGGGTCGTTTTCTGCTGCTTCTCCGAGCCAAGCGCCGAGCTCCATGCCGAGGCGCTCGCGCGGCACAGCAGCCCTTGTGCCTGACGACCCGCCCGGTACACTTCGCCGGCCATGTTCCGGGGAGGGGATATGATTTTAAGTTTCGGACGATTTGCCTTGCTCTGCGGGGCGCTTCTATCGCTCGGCGCGATGTCGGTCGCGCGCGCGGAAGGCACTTACGAGATTCCCGCCGGCGCCCATTTCAACCAGGACAAGCTCGCCAAGGTCAGCGAGTTCTTCGAGAACGAGGTCGCGACCGGCAAGATCGCGGGGGCAACCGTGCTGATCAAGCAGCACGGCAAGCCGGTCTATCACGAAGCCTTCGGCGTGCAGGACGTGGTGAGCAAGGCGCCGATCACCGACAAGACCATCTTCCGCCTGTTCTCGATGAGCAAAGCGATCACCTCCGTCGTCGCGATGCAATTGATCGAGGACGGCAAGATCAAGCTCGACGATCCGCTCTCGAAATACATCCCGTCCTTTGCCAATGTGAAGGTCGGCGTCGAAAAGAAAGCCGAGGACGGAACCAAGTCGCTCGAGCTCGTGCCGCCCAACCGGCCGATCACCATCCACGATTTGATGACCCACACCTCGGGCATTACCTATGGTTTCTACGGCGACAGCCTGGTCCGCAAGGCCTATCGCGACGCCAACATCTACGCAGGCGATTTCGACCTCGCCGAGTTCGCCGAGCGCATCGCCAAGCTGCCGCTGCACAACCAGCCGGGCGCGCTCTGGCAATACGGTCATTCCACCGACGTCCTGGCGCGCGTGATGGAGATCGCGGCCGGTAAGCCGCTGATCGACATCATGCGGGAGAAACTGCTCGACCCGCTCGGGATGGTCGATACCGGCTTCTTCGTCACCGACCCCGCCAAGCAGAAGCTTCTGGCGCAGCCGGTTCCGAATGACAGTGACTTCCGTGTCGGCCGCATCAACGATCCGACCGTCGTCAAGAAGATCCAGTTCGCCAGCGGCGGCATGGTGACGACCATGGCCGACTATGAGCGCTTCGCCCAGATGCTGCTCAACGGCGGCACGCTCGACGGCAAGACCATTTTGAAGCCCGCGACGTTCAAGCTGATGACGACCGACCAGATCGGCCCGAATTCAGGCGTCGATCGCGATTATTTCTATTTCCCCGGCGATGGCTTCGGCTTCGGCCTCGGGCTTGCAATCCGCACCGATCCCGGCAACGCCAAGCCGCCGCCGCCCGGCGACCTCGGCGAGCTGAAATGGGATGGCGCCTCCGGCTGCTATTTCGTGATCGATCCCAAGCAAGACATGTTCTTCGTCCTGCTGGAGCAGACCCCGAGCGAGCGCCAGCGCGTGCAGCGGACGCTGAAGCAGTTGATCTATGAGGCCATGGAGAACTGAGGCTCTCGTCCTCGTTGCCGCGTTTGCTCTGCTGATCGCTGCGGCGCGGCCGGTCCGCGCCGAAATGCCGCTCGCCCGCAGCTTCACGGCTGCGGGACTTGCGCGCGTCAGCGCGTTTCTCGGTGGCGAGGTCGCCGCCGGCAGGATTCCCGGCGCGATCCTGCTGATCCAGCAGCACGGCAAGCCCGTGCTCTCCGAAACGTTTGGCCTGCGCAACGCGCGGACGGCGCAGCCGATGACGGAGGACACCATCTTTCGCCTCTACTCGATGTCGAAGCCGATTACCTCGGTGGCGGCGATGATGCTGGTCGACGACGGCAAGCTCGTGCTCGACGATGCTGTCGCGAAATACATTCCGGCCTTCGCCGATGTGCAGGTTGGCGTCCCCGCGGCCGACGGCAAGCTGGCGCTCCAGCCGCTGACGCGGCCGATCACGGTGCGCGACCTGCTTCGACATACCTCCGGCATCACCTACGGCTTTTACGGCGACAGTCACGTGCGCAGGCTCTATGCGCAGGCCGGCCTGTTCGACGGCGATCCCGATAACGCGGAGTTCGTCGCGCGGCTCGCGCGCCTGCCGCTGGCCGAGCAGCCGGGAACGCTGTGGGATTATGGCCATTCCACCGACGTGCTCGGGCGGGTGATCGAGGTGATCTCGGGCCTGTCGCTCTATCAATTCGAGAAGCAGCGGCTGCTCGATCCCTTGGGGATGCGGGACACCGCATTCTTCGTCGCCGACGAGGCCAAGCGGCCGCTGATCGCCGAGCCCTTGCCTGGCGACTGGTTCGACCGTCCCGTCGCCGGCATCACCGAGGCGACAGCGCCGCGTCGCTGGGAATCCGGCGGCGCCGGCATGGTCGGCACGATTCGCGACTACGCGCGCTTTGCGCAAATGCTGCTCAATGGCGGCGAGCTCGATGGTCGCCGCTATCTCAGGCGCGAGACGGTGGCGCTGATGGCGTCGGAGCAGATCGGCGAGGGGAGCGGCGTGATGAAGGATCCCGGGTTTTACTTTCCGGGGCGCGACAGCGGCTTTGGTCTCGGCTTTGCCGTGCGCACTGTGGCCAACGGCCCGTTGCCGGCGGGCGAATTCCGCTGGGACGGTGTCGCCGGCACCTTCTTTTTCATTGATCCCGCCGACGATATGTTCGTGATCTGCATGATGCAGTCGCCCGCGCAACGCGGCCCGATCGAGGACGAGCTGAAGCAGCTGGTCTATACGGCGTTGGTGCGCTGATTACGCTGCGCGCACGATCTCCCGGACGTGTCCGATCATCTCTTCGATCTGACCGGCATTGACGTCGAGATGGGTGCAGGCACGGATGCGGCCGTCCATCATCGCGAGCGACACGCCGCGCTGACGCAGCGCCGCGACCATCTTGTCGCCGGGAACGCCGGCGCCGTCGGGCTTGAAGAATACGAGATTGGTCTCGGGCTCCTGCACCTCGATGCCTGGTATCTGCGACAGTCCGCGTGCGAGCGCGCGCGCATTGGCGTGGTCGTCGGCAAGGCGCTCGACGTGATGATCGAGCGCGTAGATGCAGGCGGCGGCGCAGATGCCGGCCTGCCGCATCGAGCCGCCAAGGCGCTGCTTCCATTGCCAGACCGCATCGATGAAGGCGCGGGAGCCCGCGAGCACGCCGCCGATCGGTGCGCCCAATCCCTTGGAAAAGTCGATCCAGGCCGAATCCCAGCCTGCGGTCATATCGCGCGGGGAGATGCCGCTTGCCACGGTGGCGTTGAGGAGGCGCGCGCCGTCCATGTGGGTGACGAGGCCGTGTTGCCTGGCGATCGCGACGATCTCGTCGAGCGCGGCTTTCTTCCAGACCGTGCCGCCGCCGATATTGGCGGTCTGCTCGACGCTGACGACGGTTTGCGGCGGCTGGTAGCGCGTGCGCGGGTGCAGCGCCTTGCGGAACGTCTCCGGCGTGAACTGGCCGTCCGGGCCCTTGAGCTGCGTGACCTGGAAGCCGCCGATCGCAGCATGCGCGCCGCCCTCGCGGGCGATTATGTGCGCGGTTTCGTGCGCGAGAATCTCGTCGCCCGGACGACAATGCACCAGCGTCGCGGTGACGTTGCACATCGTGCCCGAGGGCATGTAGACGGCCGCCTCCTTGCCGAGCAGCGCGGCGACGCGCTCGCACAGCGCATTCACGGTCGGATCGTCCCCGACCTGCTCGTCGCCGACTTCCGCCCGCGCCATCGCCTCGCGCATCCCAGTTGTCGGCTTGGTCTGCGTGTCCGAGAGCAGATTGATGCGCACCGGCGGCGCCTTGGGATCGATTGGGGGAGGGGTGTAGAGCATGCGACGGCTCCTGAAAGCATTGCGGCCACTGAAATGTGGCTCTTAAGCAAAAAGGCCCCGGCGAACCGGGGCCTTTCGATATTCAGATCTTAGCGCGAATAGAATTCGACGACCAGATGGGGCTCCATCTGCACCGGGAACGGCACGTCGGAGAGGCCGGGGACGCGCACGTACTTGGCCGTCATCTTGCCGTGGTCGACTTCGAGATAGTCGGGGGTGTCGCGCTCGGGGAGCTGGCTCGCTTCGAGGACGTGGGCGAGC
This sequence comes from Bradyrhizobium sp. Ghvi, assembly GCF_900115265.1. Lineage (GTDB taxonomy): Bacteria > Pseudomonadota > Alphaproteobacteria > Rhizobiales > Xanthobacteraceae > Bradyrhizobium. The sequence goes on from NZ_FOVU01000004.1 coordinate 112,705, forward strand.
TGCTTGGAGGCTTCCTTCACCTCGATCACGTCGCCGACCTTCACCTGGTAGCTCGAGATGTTGACCTTGCGGCCGTTCACCTTGATGTGGCCGTGGTTGATGAACTGGCGGGCGGCGAAGATCGTCGAGACGAACTTGGCGCGGTACACGACCGCGTCGAGACGACGCTCCAGGAGGCCGATCAGGTTCTCGCCGGTGTCACCCTTGAGGCGGCTCGCCTCGACATAAATGCCGTGGAACTGACGCTCGCTGATGTTGGCGTAGTAGCCCTTCAGCTTCTGCTTGGCGCGCAGCTGCACGCCGAAGTCGGAGAGCTTGCCCTTGCGGCGCTGGCCATGCTGGCCGGGGCCGTACTCGCGGCGGTTCACGGGGCTCTTCGGGCGGCCCCAGATGTTCTGGCCCATACGGCGATCGAGTTTGTACTTCGCCTCACTGCGCTTAGTCATCGCGTCCTCTTCGGTTGCATGATTTGAGGAAACGCGCCCTCCTGTGTGACGGGCTAGCCCGGCACTGACAGGTCCAATCCCCAAAGCCAGAGGGAGCGGACCACGGGTCGCGAAACGCTTCGCGGGCCGAAATCGGCCCGCGAGCAGGGGGCTTTTAGGGGAGTTTGGGCCGATTTGTCAATGCGAATGACCCTGGAATCAGGTCCGGACCGCTCGGATGGGCTTTAACCCCCCTGTCCGCAATTCGGCAGCGATTTCAGTGTTCAGGACCTGTTCCAGCCGAGTCAGAACCCTGGCGATGGGGGCGGCGTCCGTAACCCGGTGGTCCCAGCGGATCACAACGTGAATGGTCTGGTCGGGTTCGACCATCCCATAGCTGACAATGAAGGGCCCGGGCGTGATTGGGTGAAGCTCGCCACCGCCATAGGCTGCCACCGAGCTCACTGCGAAGCTGCCGAACCAATTGCCCCGCTGCCGGCCGAAATTGAGCCCCACGGCCCAGAACAGGCGCCGCAGCGGCAGCGGCAGGCGGGTCGCCCGCATGATCTTACGGAACATCGGGACGTCGTCGATCGGGGCGGTCTTGGCGCGCCGGATCTCGGTATCAACCGCAGCGAGCGTCATGGCTTCCGGGGCCGCTATACGCTGCGGCATCACGCATTCCTCGCCGCCCTCGACCCGGGCGATGGCGACCAGTGCCACGCTCTTCGGCAGCTCGTAGAGCGACGGCCAGGGCCATTTGGCATAGACGGTGCGCAGGACCGGCTCGTCCCTGGCGACGATGGCAAAAGCCTTGACGAACATCGCCGCCCAGCCCGCCGGCGCCATCGCGCCCGCTCGGGCCTCCAGCAGCGGGCGAATGTTGAGCGACCGCGACAATGAAACGAACGGCACGTCCATCGACGCCCGCATGAGATCGCAGATCAGGCGGCGCGGCAGCGAAATGGTCTTGGGCGTCCCGCGCATCGCTCTCTTTCGGTCCCCGCGGATGAAAATATGGGCAACGAGCGCGTCGCCCGCTCGCCCCTTTAGCACAACCAGCCCGCCTTGGGGTGGTCAGTTCGTCCTACTATGGCACCGGCGAAACGGGCGGGTCTTTCTTGTCAGGGTTAGAAAAAGCTAGCAATTTCAAACCCTTAAGATCGCGGCTCCGACGTTATTCATCCCACCTGCCGTGAATCTCGCAGGAACCCCTCAGCGTTTGATCCCGTCGAACGCGGCCATAATGCCGCGCTGGAATAGCGACCAGTCGAAGCCGAGCGCGATCACGCGGTAGCCGCGGTCGATCAGTTGGTTGGCCTGGTCTGCGGTGCGCGCCACGCCGCCGATCGGTACGCCGCTTCTCAGGATGCCGGCCTCGGCGCGAGCGACCAGGTCGCGCAATTCCGGATCGTCCAGCTGGCCGCGTTTGTTGATGGAGGTCGCCAGATCGCCCGGGCCGATGACGGCAACGTCGATGCCCGGCGTCGCCATGATCTCGTCGATGCGGTTGACGGCATCGACATGCTCGATGGTGACCATGCAGATCATCTCGTCGTCGGCTGACGCCATGTAGTCGGGCATCGACTGACCCCAGCGAAACGGGGCGTGGAACGGTCCCCAGAGCCGGTCGCCGCGTGGCGGATAGCGCACGCTACGTACCGCCTTCTCGGCCTCGTCGCTGTTGGTGATCATGGGAAAGTTGATGCCGAAGGCGCCGATGTCCATGGGCGCTTTTGCAAGCCACGGCTCATTCGCGGCGATTCGCACCAGGGGCGTGCAGGGCGTGCCGGTCGTCGCCGCGATCATCGCATGCGCTTCGGTGAGTCCAATCGGCCCGTGCTCGAGATCGACGATGATCCAGTCGAGCGAGCGTGCCATGATCTGCACCAACTGCACGCTCGGGATCGTCGCGATCGCGCCGAAGGCAGGGCGGCCCTCGCTCCACATCTGGCGAAGGCGATTGAGCGGCGTGGCAGGGACCGACATGGAATGACCTTCGGGAGGCGACGATGCGCGAAGCCTAGCAGCGCGCCGCTTGGGCGCAAAGGTCAGGCGACTGCGCGCCCGCCGAAGAACGGCGTCAGGGTCGGTCCGAGCCCATGCACGCGGTTCGACGTGAAAATCATCTCGGCACCCGATTGCGCGATGCCGCCGCTAGGCGGGCCGAGCAGATCGGAAACGCGGCGGGCAATCGCAGGCGCTGGATCGATCCAGTCGACCGGCCAGGGTGCCAGCCGCTCCAGCCGATCCAGTAGCAGCGGGTAATGCGTGCAGGCGAGCACGATCGTGTCGGTGCGTGCGCTCGCATCGGACGCATCGCCGACGAAGCAGGGGGCGAGCTCGGCAAGGATGTCGGCATCGCTGATCGCCTGGCCGCTGAGCTCGCGTTCGGCGAGCGAGGCAAGCTCGGGCGAGCCGATCAGCGTCACCTCGCATCCTTGCGCGAAATCGCGGATCAGCGCCCTGGTGTATTCGCGCTTGACCGTGCCCTTGGTGCCGAGCACCGAGACGCGGCGGGTCTTCGACCGGGCGCAGGCCGGCTTGATCGCGGGTACCGTGCCGACAAAGGGTACGGAATAAGCGGCACGCAGATGCGATAGGACGAGGGTGGAGGCGGTGTTGCAGGCGATGACGACGAGGTCGGGATCATGGGTGTCGATCAGCTCCCCCATCAGCGGCACCACGCGGGCGATGATTTCGTCCTCGCTGTGATGGCCATAGGGGAAGAAGGCGTCGTCAGCGACGTAGGTATAATGCGCATCCGGGCGCGCAGCCACGACCTCACGCAGCACGGTGAGGCCACCAAGGCCGGAATCGAATACCAGGATCGTCGAGGAATTGGTCACGTCAGTACCCTAGCCCCTCATGGTTACCATTCGGTTTTTAGGGCGGTTTTGCGGCGGGGACGGCTGGCGCGGACTTTTTCGGCCCGTTGAACGTGCCGAAATTCACCTCTCCGACCAAGCAACGGGGGCCTCACATCTTCTTGGTCTACGTGCTGCTGGAATTGATTGCGGTGCATGTGCTCGCAGCCCTCTGGCACTGCTTGATTCGCCGGACCGCGTCGCGGCGCGCATGGTGACGAATGACGTGGGATGGGGCCAGGCCTGATTGCTCCGCTGCGCTCGCAATGACAGCGTATGATATGGCACCGCGGCTCATCCAATTTGCGGCGCAAGGAGACTCCCATGCTCACCGTCCATCATCTCGGCAAATCGCAATCCGAACGCATCGTCTGGCTCTGCGAGGAGCTCGGGATTCCCTATGAGCTGAAGCGCTATGCGCGCGATCCCGTCACCATGCTGGCGCCGCCTGATTACAAGGCGCTGCATCCGATCGGAGCGGCGCCTGTCATCGTCGATGACGATCTCGTGCTCGCCGAATCCGGGGCCATCGTCGAATACATCATCGCCAAATACGGCAACGGCCGGCTCGTGCTCGGCCCGGATGCTCCCGATTTCGCGCAATTCCTGTACTGGTTTCACTTTGCCAACGGCACACTGCAGGCCGGCATGGGGCGGCTGATGCTGTTGAACCGGCTCAAGCTCACTGATGACAATCCGATGCTGGCCGCGATCAGGGCGCGCGTTGATCGTGCCTTCGACCTCGTCGACGCACGCGTGCGCGATGCCGAATATCTCGCCGGCAGCAGCTTTACCACGGCTGACATCATGATTGGCTTCTCGCTCACCACGATGCGCTACTTCCAGCCCTACGACCTTTCGCGCTGCCCGAACGTGGTCAGATATCTCGGCCGCATCGCTGCGCGTCCGGCTTACCGGCGTGCGATGAAGAAGGGCGATCCCGGCATGGCGCTCTTGCTGAGCTGAGCGGTGATCAGGCGATCTTGTTCGTGGTCGCCGCCTGCGCTGCGGCCAGCTGCTTCTGCAAGCGGTCGATGTTTTGCAAGAGGCGCTGGCTGGTCAGCACCAGGAAATAATAGCCGAACTGCGGATCCTGAAAGTAGATCTCGAGCAACCGGTCATAGGTAATCGTCAGCACCTGGCCGTCTTCGATGCATTCGATCGTTGCGGTGCGCCGGTTGTCCGGCGTGAGGAAGCCGAACTCGCCCATGAGGGCTCCAGGCCCGATTTCGACGCCGATCTCCTTCACGAGGAATTTGCCGGTGACGGTGAGAAGCATCTCCTTGGCCGGATCGCCCAATCTGAACAGCGTGTCGCCGCGGCGGTATTTGCGCTCGGCCATGAACGGCTTGAGCCATTCGATCGACATGTCGCCTTCGGCCGCATGACGCGCCTTCTTGACCAGCTTGAGCATCTGCCGCAGGCGAAAAGCGTTGATCGGAAGCAGCAGCAGATACAGCAGGAACGTCGAGACGTTGGCCGATAGGGCGCCGAAAAGGGCGAAGAAGGCGCAACCGACCATGTTGGCGACGCGCAGGGGCACCATCGTCCGCATCAGGAGTGTGGCAACGAAGAAGACGGCGCCAACCGCGGCGAACATGTTGGCCAGCGTGATGTTGTGAACGAAGATCTCGAGCAAGCGGTTGAAGATCGCGTCCCAAGTGACGTTGTTGGGGTCGAGGCCCATCTGGACCAGGATCTTCGCGATCCTGAGATTGTCCGTTGCCGCATCCAGAATGCGGTCGAGGATCGACGAAATGTCTACGCTGCCGGACGGCATGGTACTAACCCCGCATAAGGCCTTCAGTCCCGGTATCCGCGGCAGGTATAACCGAAATCGAATGACGACCGCTTGAAATGAAGCCTTCGGCCGTCCTGCCGCAAGGGGCAAATTTTAGCCTGCTCGGACGTTTCGGCAATTGCCCGTTGGTTGCGTGCATGATCCGGCAGCCCCGTGATTCGGGCGGGCGCCGCAGGCTGATTTTGCCGCCGGACAGGCCGGCGCGATCACGGGCTTTGTTCCGCTAAGGCTTGGCGCCGGGTTGGATGACCTGCTGCTCGACCAGCGTAAGGTGACCCGGTAGCGCGCCGGCGCGCAGCAGCATGGCGACGCTGTTGGCCTCGTCCAGGGTGAAATTGCCAGAGATCTGGACCGAGCCGCCGGTGATGGGCTCGCGGATCACGGGAGCGGAGATCACTCTGCCGTCGAGCACGATGGCGAAGGGTTTGCCGACGTTCTCTTCGGTGACGTGGGCGAAGCGCCGGGTGCCGCGTCCGTTGAAGCGGAACTGGGCGATCGGCTCCTTGGTGCCGGTCGCAAAGCCAGGCGCTGCATAGTTGATGTCCTCACCGTCGAGCGCACTGGCTTTGGTGACCAGATAAGGCTTCTTGTCCTTGAAGCCGAGCAGGACTTCGGAGCCCTCAGGTGGAGTGCCGGATTGCGCCTGCTCCGCCAGCATCGAAACGTCAATCGGACGGAAGCTGACCGTAACCTTGTGGGCAAAGATCGCGGTAATGCGCTCGGGATCGGTTACGCCTGGCAGAAAGATCCGGATGCGGTCGCTCCCGTCAGGAACCACGCTGGCAAGCTTGGCACCGGCGTCCTTGAGACGTTGCTCGATCATGCCGATGGCGTCTTCGACGAGATCGTGCAGCCGCGCCTTGGATGCGGCATCCGTCGGTGTGAGCCGGACGGCTCCATCGCCGCCATCGCTCATGGAAACGGCATGCGATGGCAGACCCTCCGCGGCAGATGCGAGCTTGCGCGCGAGCTGGTCGCGTCCTTTGGAGTCGGCGATCTTCACATCGACTCCGCCATCGCGGATCGCAAGGCCTGAGAAGGCGATATGGCCGTCGTGCAAGTTCTTGTAGACGTCATCGCGCAGATCCATAACGACGCCTTCGCGCAAACCCTCGCTGTCCACCTTGTAAATGATGCGCGACCCGCCCAGCTTCTCCATCTTTTCGCCGACCAAGGCCGTGATCTTGGCGCGCATCCTGTCGAACTGACTGTCCTCGGCGAGCGCAGTGCGCGGCAAGACGATCGCCGCTGCCATGGCCAAGGCGAGGATCAGTCGAGTGGCGCGGTCCCGCCGGGGCGTGGTCATGATCACCTCACGTATTGCGGCAGGACGCTGGCAGATGAGTCCAATGCCAGTTCTTGGTAGCCGGATCGGGCAGGGAGGTTCAAAAATCGCCCGGCGAGGTCTATCGCCGCAGCCGCCAGGCAATGGACGAACGCCCGATCATCCATCATTGTGGTCCCGCTCGACCGGTCATCGGTCGGGGCCCCGCCGACCCAAACGTCAAAACGACAGGCGGCAAGGGGACGACATCTGAGGGAGGACGGTATTCCATGGCGGGCATCCACGCGCTCGATCGCCTCATCGGCGATGACTATCCGGAGCTTTTGACGGACGAGGAGGTCCGGACCTTCGAGCAGGTCCCTTATGCCGATCGGGTCGCCGCCGAGAGCACCTACGATGCCATCAGGCTCGGTGCCGCGCGCAACCCCGACGGGGGAGCGCTCCAGTTTCTGCAAAATGCCGATCCGGCCGATACGCCTGTTGTGGTCACCTACCGCGACTTCATCGCGCGCGTCACGCAGGCAGCCAACATGTTTCATGTGCTCGGCGCGGAAAAGGGCGACGTCATCTCCTTCATGCTGCCGCTGCTGCCCGATGCTTTCGTGACGCTGTTCGGCGCCGAGGCCGCCGGCATCGCCAATCCCGTCAACCCGCTTCTCGAGCCGCACCAGATCGCGGAAATTCTGGAAGCTGCGAACACGAAAATCCTGGTCGCGCTTGGGCCGATGCCGGGCACCGACATCTGGCAGAAGGTCGAGCAGATCCGGCCGCAACTCAAGCATCTCAAGGCGATCGTGCAGGTGGCGGGTGGCGGTGATCCCGCCAACGGAATCTTCGCGTTCAGTGATTTGATCAAGCAACAGCCGTCGGACCGGCTTGTCAGCGGGCGCAAGATCGCGGGCCACGACATCGCCGCCTATTTCCACACCGGCGGCACCACCGGCACGCCGAAATTGGTACGGCACACCCATGCCAATCAGGTCTATCAGGCCTGGGCGCTCAACCTGCTGCTGAAGTCGAAGCCCGGCGCCAACTTGCTGTTCGGCATGCCCCTGTTTCACGTCGGGGGATCACTGACGCAGGTGCTGCTGACGCTGTCGAGCGGTGGTTCGCTGGTGGTGTTGTCGCCGAGCGGCTGGCGCAATCCGAACGCGGTGAAGAACATCTGGGGGCTGGTCGAGCGCTTCAAGCCGGAGGCGTTGTCGAGCGTGCCGACCGTTCTGGCCGCAGCTCTTTCGGTGCCGCCTGGCAATTCCGACATCTCCAGCCTGAAATACGCGGCCGGCGGTGGCTCGGCGATTCCCGTTGCGGTCGGCTCGGCGATTCAGGAGAAGCTCAAGCTGCCCGTGGTCGAGGTCTACGGCATGACGGAGACGTCGAGCGTGCACACGCTCGCCTATCCGTTGCGGCCGATCCGGCTCGGCTCGGTCGGCCTGCCCATGCCTTACTCGCGGGTGCGCATCGTGCAGCTCGATGCCGACGGCAATTTGATCCGCGACTGCAAACCCGACGAGATCGGCGTCGTCATCATGGCCGGCCCCGGCGTGTTCGGCGGCTACCTCAACGACGCCCACAACAAGGGCGCCTTCGTCGACGGGGTCTGGGTGAATTCCGGTGATCTCGGCCGGTTAGACGCCGATGGTTATCTCTGGCTCACGGGCCGCGCCAAGGATCTCGTGATCCGCGGCGGGCACAACATCGATCCCGCGCCGATCGAGGAGATCATGTTCCGCCATCCCGCTGTCGGCTTCGCTGCGGTGGTCGGCCAGCCCGATGCCTATGCCGGTGAGCTGCCGGTGGGCTATGTGCAGTTGAAGCCGGGCGCAAAGGTCGAGCCCGGCGAGCTCGAGGCATGGGTGCGCGAGCGCACGCCGGAACGTGCCGCTGTACCGGTGCAGGTCATCCCGATCGACCCGATGCCAGTGACCGGCGTCGGCAAGGTGTTCAAGCCGCAGCTGCGCTGGGACGCGGCACAGCGCGTGTTCACCAAGGTGCTGGCGCACCTCGTTGAGCGCGGCATCGATTGCAAGGTGAAGGTCGGTGCCCATGGCAGCCACGGTTCGATCGCCACAGTGACGCTGGCAGGTTTGCCTGCGGACCAGCGCGAGGCCGTGGCGGCCGAGGTGCATGCGCTGCTCGCGCCGTTCGTGATGCGGCATGAGGTGGTGCAGGCGTAGGTGAAGGCGGGGCTGGCTTCGGCGTTGCCTCAACTGCCGCGATAAGTCGAGTAGCTCCAGGGCGTGACCAGGAGCGGCACGTGCAGGTGCTGCTCCGGTTCCGAGACGCTGAAGCGCAACGGAATGACATCGAGGAATGGCGGGTCACTCAGCGGCACGGCACGGCCGGCGAAATAAGCGCCGGCCTGAAAGCGCAGCTCGTACGTGCCGATCGGCACGGGCCGTCCCTCGATCGGCTCGGGGCTGGTGCGGCCGTCGGCGTTGGTGACGAGGTCTGCGATCAGGCGCTCCTCGCCATGGCGGGACAGCTCGACCAGGTTGAACTTCATGCCCCCGGCTGGCAGTCCGCGATGAGTGTCGAGGACGTGGACCGATAGCGTGCCGTGGACCGCCAGCGGCTCCTCACTCGCGATCATGCTGGCAAGACGAAGGCTTGCGATGCGCGCGATCTCGGTCAACGCCTCTTTTTCCTCCTGCGCGGGGTCGTTGTTCAGCCGGCGCGCGAAGGCGTCGAGGATCGAATCCTTGGTGTGGCGGCGCACGCAGATCATGAAAGGAAAGCCGAACTTCGCCTTGTAGGCGTTGTTCAGCTGCTCGAACATTGCGAACTCGATGTCCGATAACCGGTCGAGGCCGGCGCCGTCCTGCTCGTGTGTCGAATGTGCAGTCAGGCCCCGCGCGCGCTGGGCCTTGTTGGCAAGGTCGGGATGAGCGCGGATCAGCTTGAGCCGCTGTTCAGCGGGCGCTCGCTCGATCGAAGCGAGCATCGCATCGCGCAACGCTGCGAGGTTCTTGTACGGCCGCCGCGCAGCGGCTGCCTCCGCGACCCAGGGCGAATATTCGAATATCTCGCCGAGCGCAGCGGCGAAATCGGCCGTGCCGGCGCGGTTGAGGCCGTCGAGCGTGAGTTGTCCGGGCACGAAAATCTCCGTTCAGTGCATCTGCCGGGTCAGCCCGGCAAAGCGTTCGGCGAGCAGCATCAGGATCAGGGTGGCGATCACGATCGCGCCTGACGCGGCCGCAGTGCGGACGTCGAGATTGGTCTCGATCTGTTGCCAGAGGTGAATCGGCAGCATCTCGGTGCGTTCGTCGGCGAGGAATAGCGACACCGGAACGTTGTCGAAGGACGCCATGAAGGCGAGAAAGGCGCCCGCGCCAATGCCGGGCCCGATCAGCGGCAGGGTGATACGGCGAAACGTCGTCAGGCGATCGGCGCCGAGACTCTCGGAGGCCTCGAGCAAACTGGCGTCGAGCTGCGACAGGGAGGCAAGGGTCGTTCTCAGTACGAAAGGCACGCAGACGATGCCATGGCCGAGCACGAGGAGGGGAACGCTCGGCGAGAGGCCGAGCCTATTGATGAAGATCAGCGCGGCAAAGCCGAATGACAGCGCAGGCAGGAGCAGCGGCGACATGAACAGCAGGTCCGCCGCGCGCATCAGTGGGGAGCGGCTGCGCGCGATCGCGAGCGCTGCGGCCGTGCCGCATATGCTCGACAACAGCGTGGTCCAGAAAGCCACGATCAGGCTGTTCAGTCCTGCGCGCTGCATCTGGTCGGCGTCGAGCAGCGCGACATACCAGCGCAACGAGAACCCGGGCGGCGGAAAGCGCAGGGATTGCGATGAGGTGAGCGAGGTCAGCAGCACGACGGCGGTAGGCAGCACCAGGAACAGCAGGGCGATGGCCGCAAGCAGCCCGAACACGAGCTTGAGCGACAGGGCTTCCCAGCGGATTCGTCTACGCCCGGCCATGAATCTCGCTCCTGCGACCGATGGCGCCGAGCACGCCGACGACGATCATCACCGTGATCATGAAGATGATCGACAGCGCTGCGGCAAAAGGCCAGTTATTGGCGCCGACCGCCTGCTGGTAGATGTTGAGCGGCATATAGATCAGCCGCGCGCCGCCGATCAGGGTCTGCGTGACGAAGGCCGTAATGCTCGCGGCGTAGGTCAGGATGCAGCCGGCGATGATGCCGGGCAGCGACAAAGGCAGCGTGATGCGGAAGAAGGTTCGCCATTCGCCGGCCCCGAGCACGCGCGATGCATCGCCAAGATTCGGGTCGAGCTTCGACAGCACGGTGAGGATCGGCAGCACCATCAGCGGCATCTGCACCTGGGCAAGCACCATCACGACACCAACCTCGGTATAGAGCAGTCGCAGCGGCTCGTTGCTGAGGCCGAGCCCCGTTACGATTTGGTTGAGCAGGCCCTGCCGTCCCAAAATCACGATCCAGGAAAAGGTGCGAACCACCACTGAGGTCAGGATCGGAAGGATGACCAGGAACACCAGCACGCTCTGCCAGCGTGCACCGGCGCTTGCGCAGAGCCAGGCGACGGGATAGCCGAACAACAGGCACACCAGCGTCGCCTTGACGCCGAGCAGGAGCGTGTCGATCAGGATCGAGTAGCTGAAGGGATCGCTGAAGAACTTCACGTAGTTGCCAAGCGTCCAGCCCTGCATGGCGATGTCGCCATGCAGGGACAGCAGCAGGAGGACCACGAGCGGCGCGACAAAGAATGCCGTGAATAGGGCAGCAAGGGGCAGGACGAGCCTGGAATCGGCTTCCATCGCCAGTGCTCTCCTTAGAGCTTGATCTCGCGGTTGAAACGATCGATCAGCGCGCCGCGCTGCGGATTGATCTTCTCCCAATTGATGGTGCGGATCTTGGCGACATCGTCGAGCGACTTGGCCAGCGACTTGGTGATGGCGCCCTCGAGCTTGACCTTCGCGTTGGTCGGAATGACGTCGTAGGGCGGCTTCAGCAGCTTCTCCTGGGTTGCTGCGGCGAGATGCAGGTCGATATATTGGACCGCAAGCTCGGGCTCAGCGGCGCCTGCGACGATGTGCAGGCTGGTCGACCAGCCGACCGGTCCAGTCGCCGGGATCGTGAACTCGACCGGCACGTCCTTGGCCTTGAGCGTCTGCACGAAGTTGAAATTATAGGGCGCGATATCGATCTGCTCCTGCTGCCACAGCGTCGCAAACGCGCCGAGATTGGCGCCGATCGCACCGACATTCGGCAGGAGCTGCTTCAGGAACTTGAAGGCCGGCTCGAAATTCTCATCGGTGCCGCCCTTGAGGCGGTTGATCTCGGCAAGGAAGGCGATGCCGAGCTGGCTGTTGAGCGCGGTCAGGCCGACGCGACCTTTGTATTTTGGATCGAGCAGATCGTTCCAGCTCGTCGGCGGAGTCTTGACCTTGTCGGGATTGTAGCCGAGGCCGATCACCTGCATGGTGATCTTCGGGCCCCATTTGTCCTGGGCAGTCGGCAGCAAGTCCTTGTAGTTGGGCGACTGCGCGATGGGATATTCCACGATGAGGCCTTCGCGGACCGCATCGATCACCTGGGGGGCGTCAAAGAACGCAACGTCGAATGGCGGCTTGTTGCCTTTGGCGGCAATGAGCCGCGATACCTGGTCGGTGCCGAGGATGATGGATTGCGTGACGGCGGCGCCGGTCAGTTGCTTGAACGCCGGTGCGATGACGTCGCGGTCCGCCTCGTTCCAGGTGCCGGGGAAGGTCGCCGCGATCAGCGTCTTGTTCTGTGCGTGCGCGAAGCGCGGCAGGCTCGCCGCGAGCGCGAGGCCGCCCGCGCTGCGCAAGAGGCGCCGGCGGTCGATCGTAACGGTCCTGAATGTCGTCATGGCGGTGTCCTCTCTGGGCTCAGGATGCGGGGAATACATGGCAGGCCGCCGGTGAGGCCGGCGCCAAATAAACGGTCGCGCCGACCTCTCGCAGCTCGCCCTCGGCATCGCGGGGCTCCGCGACCTTGAGCGAGGGGCCCCCGGTCAGCGCGACGTCGTAGACGACCTGCGCACCGAGCGGCAGCACCGTGGTGATGATCGCGGTGAAGACGCCATCGGACGGAGCTGGCTGGAAGCGCAACTGCTCAGGACGGATCGAGACGACGACCGCGTGCCCTTGTTGGAAGATCTTGTCAGGGCTGACGGGAAGAACGACTCCGTGCTCGAGCTGAACGGCGGAGCCGTCGATGAATTCGCCGCGCAGCACGTTGGTGGTTCCGACGAACTCGTTTACGAACAGCGTTTGCGGGGTGTCGTAGATGCCGGTCGGCGTCGAGATCTGCTCGATCCGCCCGCGCGACATCACGGCGATGCGGTCGGCCATCGACAGCGCCTCCTCCTGGTCGTGGGTGACCAGGATGGTGGTGATGCCGGATTGGCGCTGGAGGCGCTTGACCTCGATCTGCATGTCGAGGCGCAAATTCTTGTCGAGGGCCCCGAAGGGCTCGTCGAGCAGCAGGACTTTCGGATCGATGGCGAGGCAGCGGGCGAGCGCCACGCGCTGCTGCTGGCCACCGGACAGCTCGCGCGGCTTGCGGCCGGCGAATTCGCCCATATGGACGAGATCGAGCATCTCGGCGACGCGCTTGGCGATGCGCTCGCGCGACCATTTGTGCGCCTGAAGGCCGTAAGCGACGTTCTCGCCGACGCTCATGTGCGGAAACAGTGCGTAGTTCTGGAAGACGATGCCGACGCCGCGCTCTGCGGGCGACAGGGCATCGGCTATGCTGTCGTCGAACAGGACGCGGCCCTCGCTCTGTCGGATGAAGCCGGAGATGATCCGTAGCAAGGTCGACTTGCCGCAGCCGGAGGGGCCGAGCAGGGCGACGAGTTCGCCGCCAGCGATATCGAGGTTGATATCCCGCACGGCCGTGCTCGCGCCGAACCGGTGCGTGATGGCGTCGAGCCTGACCCGATGCGAGCGAGACGCAGTCATGAACGTTTTGCCTCAAAACCTGCGACGGGCACCTTGCAGTGGTCGAAGGAGATCACCTCAGCGCACATGTTCGGCTCAATCCCCCATTGCCGTCCAGCACAGAATAGGCAATTCTCCATACGCAAAATTAGAACGGGGTGCGGGCAGGTGCAGGTCACGTGAGAGGGTCGCTCGTTCCGGCGGCATTGCGCTACGCCGACCAGGTGGCGCGATCCGGATCAATCCAGAGCGCTGCCCGGGAAATGAATATCGCGGCTTCTGCCATCAACCGGCAGATCCTGCTTCTGGAGCGCGATCTCGGCGTCACCTTGTTCGAGCGCGTGACCGGCGGCATGCGGCTGACACCGGCCGGCGACGCGCTGGTGGCGCTGACGCGCCGTTGGCGCTCGGATGAGCGGCGGGCCAATGCCGAGCTCAAGCAGTTGCAGGGCATCAACCAGGGCCATGTGCGCCTCGTTGCGATGGACAGCCATGTCAACGGGTTCCTGCCGCGGTTCGTGGGTGAGCTGAACGAGCGCCATCCCCGTATCTCTCTCGAGATTCAGGTCGCCAGCACCGATGACGCGCAGACCGCGCTGCTGTCCGGAGCCGCCGATCTGATCGCCGCCTTCAATCTCAATCCGCATCGTGAGATCCATGTGCTGTGGCGCCGCGAGCTGCCGTTCGGCTGCATCGTCGCGCCGCACCATCCGCTGGCCCAGCGCAAGACCACCAGCATGCAGGAGGTGGCGGGTTATCCCATCGTTCTGCAAAACAAGGCATTGGCGATCAGGCGCTACCTCGAGGCACGCCACGGCTGGCTATTGTCTGAGGGGACGATCGAGACCAATTCGCTCCAACTGGTGAAGCGCCTCGCGAGGAGCGGTAACTACGTTGCTTTCACCTCCGAGCTCGATGCCGCCCCCGAACTCGTCAGCGGCGCGCTGGTGTTCGTGCCCGTACGCGACAAGGGTGCCGATCCGCAGACCGTGAGTGTGGCCATCGATGCGCGCAAGCCGTTCCCGAAGATCGCGCGAATCGTCGCCGACGGGCTTGCCGCCGGCATGGATGCGGATCTGCAAGATGTGCGTCGCCGCGCGTCCTGATGGCTCGGCAAACCGGCGCGAGGATGAACGGAGGTCGCCGCTGAAGTGCCGCCGCGACTTGCCTATCTAGCTCGCTGGCATCCGCGTCTCGATCAGGCGCGCCCAGAACGAGGCGCCGTGGCCCAGAATGTTATCGTTGAAGACATAGGCCGGGTGGTGGCACTCGTTGCCGTCGCCCATGCCGACCAGTACCATCGCGCCCGGGCGGGCTTCCAGCATGAAGGAGAAGTCCTCGGCGCCCATCATGGGGATGAACTTGTCGTTGACGCGGTCGGCGCCGACGATGTCACGGGCGACGTCGGCGGCAAGCCCGGCCTCGCGCGCATGGTTCATCGTCACCGGATACATCCGCGTGTATTTCGTCTCGGCCGAGCCGCCATAGGCGCGCGCAACGCTGTCGGCGACTTCGCCGATGCGGCGCTCGACGAGATCGCGCACCTCGGGGTCGAGCGTGCGCACGGTGCCGCCAAGCTCGGCGACTTCCGGAATGATGTTGAAGGCGGTGCCGGAGTGGAATTGCGTGATCGAGATGACCGCGGACTTCAGCGGATCGACGTTGCGCGCCACGATGGATTGCAGCGCATTGACGATTTGCGAGCCGATCAGCACGCTGTCGACGGACTTGTGCGGACCGGCGCCGGCGTGGCCGCCCTTGCCGTGGACCGTGATCTGGATGTTGTCGGAGGACGCGAGCATCGCCCCGGGCGTGGTCGCGAAATGGCCTTCGGGCAGACCGGGCATGTTGTGCATGCCGTAGACCTCCTGAATGTTCCAGCGTGTCATCAACCCGTCCTCAACCATGGCCTTACCGCCGCCGCCACCTTCCTCGGCGGGCTGGAAGATCAAAACCGCGGTGCCGTCGAAATTGCGCGTCTCGGCGAGGTATTTGGCGGCGCCTAGCAGCATCGCGGTGTGGCCGTCATGGCCGCAGGCGTGCATCTTGCCGGGAACCTTGGAAGCGTAAGGCACGCCCGATGTCTCCATGATCGGCAGCGCGTCCATGTCGGCGCGCAGGCCGATGGTCTTACCGGAGGCCGACTTGCGGCCGCGGATCACGCCGACGACCCCGGTGCGTCCGATGCCCGTCACCACCTCGTCGCAGCCGAACTCGCGCAAGCGGTCGGCGACGATGCCGGCGGTGCGGTGGACTTCGTAGAGCAGCTCGGGGTTCTCATGGAAGTCATGGCGCCAGGCGGCCATTTCGTCGGAGAGGGCAGCGATGCGGTTGACGATCGGCATGAGGTTGGTCCGTTTCTTGTTCGTGGGGCGGGCAGGCAGCGTAACCCGCCGCGATGCCGGGGTGAAAGGCGGATTGCGCTGTGCCAGTTCGCCTCAGGGGTGAGGGGCAGTGGTCCGGTCGGCAGATGGCCTCAAATATTAACTGTCAATCACGGATCATTGACTGACAGATATTGAAATCTGTCATCGAGACGTGTATATCCGTCTCCGGACGCTCCGATTGGGCGTCCCGTGGCTACCTCCAGGGGGAGCCCGACATCCGAAGATACCGCTCGGATCGAGGGTCGTCATTGAAGGGCGAGGGCCGCGGACGAATGGAGACTTAAGACAATGACGACCGAAATCATCAACTTCACCGGGACGATTGGGCATTGGCTCAATTTACTGGTCGCGCGCCAGATCGCGGCGCAGGCTGCAAAACTGTCTCATTAAGGCGAGAGCTTTCCGAAACGACCGGTAGGGACGCTTCGGAAGCAGCTCCATCGCCGGATGAACCCGAATGGGAACAAGGTGCTGGCATGAACGAAGCCGTTATCCTGACGCCGGAGCGGATCCTCGAAGTCACCGAGGACGTCTTGCGGCGCTACGGACTTGCCAAGGCCACGGTGGTCGACGTTGCCCGTGCGCTCGATGTGAGCCACGGCAGCGTCTATCGCCATTTCCCAAGCAAGGCCTCGCTGCGCGAGGCCGTCGCCAAACGTTGGCTGGACCGCATCGACGCGCCTCTCCTGGCGATCGCCGAGGAAAAGGGTCCTGCGCCTGACAGGCTCGACCGCTGGCTGCGCACCCTGTTCGCGGCCAAGCGTTCGCGCGTGCTCGACGACCCCGAGATGTTCGAGACCTATCTGACGCTGGCGCGCGAGGCGTGCGCGGCAGTCAAGTGCCACAAGGACACCATGATCGACCAGATCGCGGCGATCCTGGCCGACGGTGTCAAGCAGGGCGTGTTTGCCGTGGACGACGTGAGGGTTACTGCGCGGGCGATCTTCGACGGCACCTGCCGCTTTCACCACCCGGCCCATGCCGATGAGTGGAAGGATGCGGAGTTACCGGCCCGCGTCGATGCGACGCTCGCGCTGCTGTTGCGCGGGTTGAAGGCCCATTAGACCGCGGCGACTGTTCGATACAGGCTGCGGCAATCAACCTCTCGCCTTGTGAAGAAGAGCGGCATCGTGAGCCGATGACGAAGAATTTCGCGTGCGGAAAGCGCCGTTGGACGATGGCACGACCGGCGGGCTTTCGGGATACGCATTGACGGCGATTTCGACGTCGTCCTTTGACCGCTTGCGAAGGCGCTCGAATGCCAGCTCCTGATCGAGCATGGGGCAACGGAAGTGGACGACGGCAGTATCGGGAAGGCGGCAGAGCTCGTCGATGAGCTCTCCGACCGTGATGATCTGGGGATGGGCGACTGTCTTGTGGTGACCCTTGTTCATGACCTTCTACTCCTCACTCAGTCGTCAACCGGAATGGAATAGCCTCCGTTCCAATCCGCCCGGCAGATCGGAGAATTTCATGGTATTCCAGCCTATGCGGCAGTTCTGCTGCTAGATCCTGGTCAGTCCGCAAGCCGCCGCGAGCCGCACCAGCTGCGCGTCCGTGCGCGCGCCGGTCTTGGTCTTGATGAGATAGTGATAGTTCTGGACCGTCTTGACGCTGAGATTGAGATGCATCGCGATCTGCTCGGTGGTGGCGCCGCCGGCAAACTGCCGCAAGATCTCGATCTCGCGCTCGCCCAATTGATCCAGCGCTGATCCGGTCGGCGAGAGGCTGTCCTCGGCCAGCACATGGGCGATGTCGTCGCTCATGGCGCGCTCGCCGCGTGCGACGCCGCGAATGGCATTGACGACGGCGGTTGGCGCGCTGCTCTTGGTGACGAAACCGGAAGCGCCGGCATTGAAGGCGGCTTTCACCAGCACGGCCTCGTTGTGCATGGTGAAGACGAGGATCCGCGCCCGCGGACTGCGTGCGCGGATGTTGCGGATTGCCTCCAGCCCGCTGGCGCCCGGCATCGAGATGTCCATCACGATGATGTCCGGGTCATGCGTCTTGAAGGCGGAGTAGGCGTCGGCGGCGTTGTCGGCCTCCGCCACGACATGGAGATCGCCTTGGCTTTCCAGCACGCGCCGGTAGCCTTGGCGGACGATCGGATGGTCGTCGACCAGCAGCACCGAGATGCCTGTTGCTGCGACCTCGCTCATGACGGCCTCACGCGGCGAGCGGAATCGTTGCGGCAATGCTGAGGCCGCGCCTTGCAGACAGGATCGACAGCGAGCCGCCGGCAGCCGTCACCCGCTCGCGGATGCCGGTGAGGCCGAATCCGGCCGACCGTTCCACGCACGCCGCATTGCCGCCGCCATCGTCTTCGACATGGATCAGAAGCGCATCGTCCTCGCCCGGGCGCCGCTCGATGCGCAACGAGATCTCGCTGGCCACACCGTGCCGCAGCGCATTGGTCAGGCATTCCTGCGCGACCCGATAGGCGGTCGTTGCGGCCGGGCCGCTGATGTCGGTGAGGTCGCCTTTGAGGTCGAGCTGGATCGTCGGCTGCGTCGCGCTCTGCGAGCGCCAGCTGTCGACGAGGTTGACAAGGCTGGCTTCCAGCCCGAGCTCCTCGGGCAGGGGATTGCGCAGGCGCTTCAGTGCATCGCGCAGCGAAGCCATCAGATGGTGCGTGGCCTGCGAGATCATGCGCGCGTCCTGCGCGATGCCGTGATCGTTGCCGTGCTGCGCGCTCGCCGTCTCGATCGTATTGGCGAAGGCGAGGACGGCCGAGAGATTTTGCCCGAACTCGTCATGCAGCTCGCGGGCGAGCGCGCGCCGCTCGTCGTCGCGGATCCCGATCAGGCGCCGCGTCAACGCCGCGCGCTGATCGGTGGCCTCTTCAAGCCGGCTGGCGAGCGCATCGACGGCCGCTCCGATCATCGTCAACTCCATGGAGCGGAAGCGCGGCAATTTTGTGCGATACTGGCCGCGTGCCATGCGCTGCAGGGCCAGCACGATGGCGCGCGCCGGCGCCAGCGTGTGCGCGATCGCAAGCGAGGCGAGCAGGGCAATCGCCGCCGCCATCAGCAGCGCGACGTCGATCACGTTGAGAATGTACTCCCAGGCGAGCGAAATCGAAGCTGATTGATCCGGCGTCGCCACCACTGTTCCAGCGGCGGCGGCGCGCGGGCTGACCGGCCGCACCACCTCGGCGTGGCTGCCGAGGAAGGTCGGAACGATGGACGCGAACCAGCGTGGCGGCGTCCGGCCGATCCCCTGGCTCTGGCCGCATAGCGGCTTTTCAAAAGCTGCCGCCGGTTGGAACTCGACGCAGACGCCGGGCGAAATCAGCTTCATCGTCTCCAGCGTGCGCCATTCCGGAACGGGCACGAGATGCTCGCGCATTCTGTTGCTGCGCAGCAAGAGTTCATGCCAGTACAGGCCCTGAAGCGCCTGCGCGACCCGCTGCGCGGACGCCGCAGTCGCCCGGTCGACGCTGCGATAGGCATCGAAGGTGGCCCACATGGTCGCCGCGCCCAGGCACAGCGCAACGATGAGAAGCAGACGGGCGACAAGCTGAAGCACGAGGCGCATGCGATCACCCCAAAGTTTGGTAAGCTCAGCCTAACAACGCGGCCGAGGCTTGCCAATTGCGGGGTTGGGCCAGATTGCAGCTCGGGCAAATTTCCCAAGCTCCATTGGGCATGAGTCTTTGGACCCGGCATCGCGGTTTTGATCTAATCGGGACGGAATCGTTCGAGGTCAGGAGCAGCGCAGCATGAGTTCAATGACGATTGGACCGATCGCAAACAGCCCGACCGACCCATCCGAGCGCAGTGCGCTCTTGTTCTGGATGATCTTCACCGGGCTCTCGATTTTCGCCGTGGTGCTGCTGTGGCGGTTCGGCCTGATCCATCTGATGTTGACCTCGGACCGAACCTACATTTCGAGCGTGATCGCGGTGCTCTATCTCGTCACCTGCGGCCACTGCTTTCTGCGGACACGTGCGATTGCGCGCGAGGGTGCGGCGGCGCGACGCTGCCGGGGGGTGCTCGCCGCGCCGGATGGCAGCAAGGCGCTCGACGCGCACGCGTCGGGCCTGCCGCGCGGGCTGGTGCGGGACCACATCGAGAGCCTCGTGACCAAGGCCGCCGCGCAGGATTATCGCCCGGTCGATCAGACGCTGCTGCTGCGGACGCTCGCTGATCGCCTGCGCGGCTCCAACGGGTTCGGCGCGTTCGTCTCTGACACGCTGATGAAGCTCGGCCTGCTCGGCACCATCATCGGCTTCATCATCATGCTGGCCCCGATCGCCGGGCTGGACGCCGCCGACAAGGTCGCGATGCGCTCCTCGATGGGGTTGATGAGCGATGGCATGGCCGTCGCGATGTACACGACCTTGGCGGGTCTGGTCGGCTCCATCCTGGTCCGCATCCAGTACTACATGCTGGATGCGGCAACCCAGCGGGTGTTCTCCGATGCCGTGGTCCTGACCGAGACCTATGTGACGCCCGTTCTCGAACGCCGAGGCGCTGGAGTCAAAGGCGCCGGATCGTCGCCATGATGGATGATTTCGGTCTCTATCCGCGCGAGGAGCAGTTCGATCCGCTGGGCGTGATGCTGTTCAAGGCGCTCCAGGTGGTCGCGTTCCTGTTCTTCCTTGCGCTGCTCGCGGTCTCGCCCGATGCCAAGGACGGCAAGATCGACTCCAAGGCCGAGTTCATGATCACGCTGGACTGGCCGGACAATCACCCTGACGATCTCGACCTGTTCGTGCAGGACCCCGCCGGCAACATCGCCTGGTATCGCCATCGCGAGGCCGGCTTTCTCACGCTCGACCGCGACGACAGAGGCGGAGCCAACGACTTCATCATGGTTGCCGGCAAGAAGATCGCTTCGCCGATCCGCGAGGAGATCGTGACGCTGCGCGGCATCGTCCCCGGCGAGTACACCGTCAACGTCTCGCATTTCGTCGCGACGACGGGCGAACCGGTGACGGCCAACGTGAAAGTGCAGAAGCTCAACCCGACCGCGCAGGTGATCTTCGACAACAAATTCACGCTCGATCATACCGGCGATGAGAAGACTGCGGTGCGGTTTCGGCTCGATGCCGAAGGCAAGGTCATCGATGTCAACCAAAGGCCGAAATCGCTGATGGAGACTTTTCGCAGCACTTGGCGCAACGGGGCCGATCTCGACCCGAGGACCGGCGTGAGCAGGAACGCTACGAGAATTCGCCGTGATTAATTTGCAGACGGTCATCCTCACGCTTTCGGTCGCCTATGCCGTGATCGGCGCGCTGCTGCTGGTCGTGCTGGTCTATGCACGGCTGCACTGGTCGCTGAAGGCGGTCGCGGTGATCGTGACCAGCGCTTTCTATATCGTCAGCTTCACGGAAATGCGCGGGCTGCTCGGCTGGGCCAGCACCGACCGGCTGCCCACTGCCTTCAAGCTGCTCAAGGCGCGGATCGTCGAGCCGCATTCGCTGGAGGGGGATCCCGGCTCGATCTATCTCTGGGTCGAGGAACTCGACGAGGACCACCGTCCGAGCGGCATCCCGCGCGCTTTCCGCGTCCCCTACAACGATGGTCTGGCCGAGAAGACCCATGCCGCGGAGAACGAGATCGCGGCCGGCCATCCGCAGGGTGGGCGCGCGGCCGACTTTGGCGGCGGTGAGGGCAGCCTGATCGACATGGTCCGGGAATATGTGACTCCCAAGGCCATCCTGGAAACCAGTGGCGGCGATTCCTCGACGGGGGAATTCAATGCTCCACCCGCCGGCGCTCAAGGCGCCGCCTTCACGCCGCTGCCACCGCCCCGTATGCCGCCGAAAGACGAGCAATAGGCTCCATTGCCGTCGGTCTTGCGCTGGCCAACTGCCCCGCGCTGGCGCATCTTGTTGACCTTCCTCAAATTGGCTTTATCGGCTTCCAATAAGAATTTGAGGGTGGAGGGTGCGTGCTTCTCGCTGTCTTCTCGGATATCCACGGCAACCGGCAGGCGTTCGAGGCGTGCCTGAGGGTGGCCCGCGCCAGGGCTGCGGAGCGGTTCATCCTGCTCGGCGACTTCGTCGGCTATGGCGCCGATCCGGAATGGGTTGTGGACACCGCCATGGATCTGGTCGCTCATGGCGCCATCGCCGTGCGTGGCAATCATGACGAAGCCGTCAACACGACCTCCGAGAACATGAACAACGACGCGCAGATCGCGATCGAGTGGACGCGCGGGCGGCTCGACACGGCGCAGCGGCGGTTCCTGGCCGAGCTGCCGATGCTGGTGGAGGACGGCGATCGTCTGTTCGTGCACGCCGAGGCTTCGAGCCCGAAGCGCTGGAATTACGTTCGTTCGACCACGGATGCTGCCAAGAGCCTGATCGCGACGCCGTCCCACGTCACCTTCTGCGGCCACATCCACCGGCCCGCGCTCTATTCGATGTCGGTGACCGCGAAGATGACGAGCTTCGTGCCCAAGACCGACGTGCCGGTACAGCTCCTGCGCGGGCGGCAATGGCTCGCCGTGCTCGGCTCGGTCGGCCAGCCCCGCGATGGCGATCCCTCTGCGTCCTTCGTGCTGTTTGACACGGTATCGTGCCAGATCACCTATTGCCGTGTGCCCTATGACATCGCGAGCGCGGCGAACAAGATCCGCGAGAACGGCCTGCCGCCCTGGCTCGCCGACCGACTGTCGCAGGGACGCTAGATGCCTAAATCCCTGATCAAGTCGGGCGCCGTCATCGACGGCTACACGATCGGCGAATGCGTCCATGCCGGCGGCATGGCGACGCTGTGGACCGTCACCCATCCCGGCATCGAGGCGCCGCTGCTGATGAAGGTCCCGCGGGCTTCGGAAGGCGAGGATCCTGCAGCGATCGTCTCGTTCGAGATGGAGATGATGATCCTGCCGAGGCTCGCAGGTCCCCACGTGCCGCACTGCTACGGCACCGGCGATTTCGCGCGCCAGGCCTATGCCGTGATCGAGCGCATTCCCGGGACCACGCTCTACAAGCGGCTGCCCGATCTTCCGCTGCCCTACGAGGAGGCGCGGCTGCTGGTCGCGAAGATCGCGGCCGCGCTCGCCGATCTGCACCGGCAAAACGTGATCCATCACGACATCAAACCGAGCAGCGTCATGTTTCGCGAGAGCGGGGATGCCGTGCTGATCGATTACGGCCTGTCGCATCACGACCATCTGCCCGATCTGTTGCAGGAGGAGTTCCGCCTGCCTTACGGCACCGCGCCCTATATGGCGCCGGAGCGCCTTTTGGGTGTGCGCGACGATCCGCGCAGCGATCTGTTTTCGCTCGGGGTGCTGCTTTATTTCTTCACGACAGGCGAGCGCCCCTTCGGCGAGGGCGAGACGCTGCGCGCGATGCGGCGAAGGCTGTGGCGCGATCCGCACCCCCCGCGAAGCTTGCGCGCCGACTATCCGCCGTGGCTCCAGGAAGTGGTGCTGCGGTGCCTGGAGATCGAGCCGGTCTGGCGCTATCCGACCGCGACCCAGCTCGCCTTCGATCTTGCCCATCCCGATCAGGTCAAGCTGACCGCGCGTTCGGAGCGGCTGAAGCGCGATCCCCTCTCCGTCGCGTGGCGCCGCCGCTTTAATCCGGATGTCAAGCAGCCGCGGGCGAAGTCGGATGTGGCGGAACAGATCGCTTCGAGCCCGATCCTTGCGGTCGCGCTCGACACGGTGGAGGGTACGCCCGAGCTGAACGAGGCGCTGCGCGTCACGACCGAGCGCATCCTGGCGACGTTGCCGTCGGCGCGGCTCGCCTGCGTCAATGTGCTCAAGCTCAACCGCATTGCCATCGACAAGACGTTGGACGAGCAGGGCTCCAACAAGCATATCGACCGGCTGGTCGCGCTCCGGCACTGGGCGGCGCCCCTGAAGCTGGACGAGAGCCGACTATCGGTTCATGTGCTGGAGGCGGTCGATCCTGCCGCCGCGTTGCTGGAATTCGCCGAGGTCAACCAGGTTGACCATCTCATCGTCGGCGCGCGGCAGAGTTCGTTCAGGCGCACGCTGCTCGGCAGCGTCTCGGCCAAGGTCGCCGCGGAGGCGACCTCCACCGTCACCGTGGTGCGGCCGCCGCGGATGGCTGCGGCGAAACCGGGCGCCGGCGTGGTGTGGGGCTAGGAAAAATCAAGCCGCGTGAGCGGTATGGATCGCGCGCTTGCGGCGGATCGGCCAAGCGAACTGAGGGCCGGTCTCGCCGTGGTCGGCATGGCCGCCGAAGTACTGGATGATCTCGCGGCAGGGTTCGCAGGCAAAGAGGTTACGCGACGCGGCTGCCTTGGCCATTTCCTTGAGACAGTTGGGGCAGTGCGGTTTCATGGTTCAATCCGGAAAAGAGAGTCTCAGTGTCGGCGTTGCGAGGCGAATGCCGGAGCCGGCATCCTTGTCGAAGGCACGATCGGTACGCTTGAGGCGACCGAAGAAATAATCGAGGTTCGGATGCGGACGACGGGGAATGCGGCAGCGGCGCTTCGGCAGGCGCTTGACCAGGGCGATCTGCATGGCGTCAGCCCCGGTCGCGGCGGATGACACGCGCGGAGCGCGCCGGGACCTTTTCCGGTCCGGCCGATGGGCCAAACACAACAAACGCACTGAAACCGATCCACAACGCTACGCCAGTCCAAACCAGGGTCGTCGTCATGATGTGCTCCCGTCAAAAGCAGGCAGGAGCTAGTAGCGGTGATTTGCGCGAATCAGTGAAGACCGGATGAGTACGGATCGTGATTGCAATTTTAGGCAATGCGCTCCGTAAAAACCGCGGCTTTTTCGGCGCTTGCGCAGCCCGGTGCAGCTCAGATCGCTTCGCCGCGTGCGCCGAGGGCCGCGTTGCGGATCGCTGCAATATTGTTCTTGTAGGCCTCGAGCGTGCCGCCTTTGAACACGGAGGTGCCGGCGACGAAGGCGTTTGCGCCGGCAGCTGCGAGCGCACCCGCGACATCGGGGCCGACGCCGCCATCGACCTCGATGTCGATGGGTCGGCCAGCCGTCATCGCGCGGATATCGCGGATCTTGCCGATCGCGGACGGAATGAAGGCCTGGCCGCCGAAGCCGGGATTGACCGACATCACCAGCACGAGGTCGACCAGGTCGAGCACGTA
The DNA here is from genome assembly GCF_900115265.1 of Bradyrhizobium sp. Ghvi. Lineage (GTDB taxonomy): Bacteria > Pseudomonadota > Alphaproteobacteria > Rhizobiales > Xanthobacteraceae > Bradyrhizobium. The sequence continues at coordinate 137,419 of NZ_FOVU01000004.1, forward strand.
TTCGAGGACGCTGATCGGCGTGCCTGGATTGAGCGAGACGCCGGCCTTCTTGCCGAGCGCGCGGATCGCCTGCAACGAGCGATGCAGATGGGGACCCGCCTCGGCATGCACGGTGATGTGGTCGCAGCCGGCCTTGGCGAAGGCTTCGAGATAGGGGTCGCAAGGCGAGATCATCAGATGCGCATCGAACACCTTCTTGGTGTGCGGGCGCATCGCCTTGATGACATCGGGGCCGTAGGAGATGTTGGGGACGAAGTGTCCATCCATGACGTCGAGATGGATCCAGTCGGCGCCGGCCGCATCCACCGCACGAACCTCCTCGCCGAGCTTGGAGAAGTCCGAAGCCAGGATCGAGGGCGCGATTGCCAGGGGGCGGGGGGCGAAGGCTTGGGTCATGACGCGGTTTCCCGAAGGCGGTATAGGGACTGATAGCTTCGCCTAACATGGGCCTCCCAGCCGGGCAATGCAGGCGGGGTAAGCTTGCTGTGGGCGGAAAATTCTGCCGTCGCCGGCATGAATTGCCGATGTTCCCGCAGCCTGCAAGACGCGGTCGAGCCCGATTTCATTGAGCTTTTCGCGCTGGCATGACGCTTGCTGACCTCGTCCAGGGAACATTGGCCGCGGCATGCCGCAAGGGTTGGAGTAGTGCAATGTTGTTTGCGCTTGGCGCCGTATCGAGTGCGCTTGATGCTATTCAGTCGCTGACGAGTTCGAAGTCGTCCTCGACCCAGCAAACCGGTGCATCGCATCGCGCATCGACCAATCCCTTTGCGATCGACAGCGACAACGCTGCGACGAGCAACGCGGCCTCGTCGGTCAATGCGGGAAAACATCCACAGATCTCGCCGGAGACAATGAACGCGTTGTTTGCGGCGCAGAGCCAGTCGACAGGTTCGACCAGCTCCACATCATCGAGCGCGACGACATCGACGTCGAATGGCCGAGACGCTGCTCTGAAGGACCTGTTCTCGCTAATCGATGCGGACGGCGACGGCAAGATCACCAAGTCCGAATTCGAGAACGCGCTGGGCGCCGGCGGCACCAACCTCGCGCAGGCCGACGACGTGTTCTCCAAGCTCGATAGCAATTCCGACGGCAGCGTCAGCCTGGATGAGATGTCGAAGGCGCTGAAGCCCGGTCATCACGGCCACCATCACGCGCAAGGGGCGAGCGGGTCGGGCGACGTCGCCGGTGGCGGCTCGGATTCCGCTTCGTCGCAGTCCAGCGGCGGGTCGACAGCGACCACGACGACCAATGCCGACGGCTCAACCACGACGACAGTCACCTATGCCGACGGCTTCAAGATGTCGACGACGGTGCCCGGCGCCTCCAGCTCATCAAGCGCGTCAGGCGGTGGCCATTCGCCCTATGACTGGTTCGGTCAGATGATGCAGCGCCAGGCTCAGAGCGCAGCGGGGTCCGCCGCCTCATCGATGTCGATGAGCGTGTGAGCCCATTGATGCTGTCATGCCCCGCGAAGGCGGGGCATCCAGTATGCCGCGGCTTCTCGGTTCAATTACGACATTCTCTGGAATACTGGATCGCCCGGTCTTCGCCGGGCGATGACACCTGACTGACTTGGGGAGAAAACAACGCGCTCTCCTTAGCAGCCGAACCGGTCTTTCCACGCCGGCTGAGCGCCGGGGAACGGCAATGCGGTCGCGCTGTAGACGCCGCGGGCGATGGCGCGGGCGACCACGTTGGCGGCGACCATCCCGAGCTCGGTCATGCCGACGATCGGATCGATCGGCTTTGCACCTGTCGCGGCCGCGAACAGCACGTCACCATCGGTCGGAGCATGGACGGGGTAGATCGCGCGGGCGAAGCCGGTGTGCGCAATCATTGCCAGCCGCCTGGCCTGAGGCTTGGTCAGCACTGCATCGGTGACGAGGACGCCGATCGTGGTGTTCTCGCGCTCGGTTGCGGCTGGGCCACCCTTGATGCGCATCCTGAGCATGTCGTCGGTGAATTTGTCAGGCAGTCCGCGGCCGCCGAACTCGCCGTCGACCTCGAACGGCGCCGCCCAGAACCACGGTCCGTCGCCGACGGTGGCGCTTCCGACCGCATTGACCGCGATGATCGCCGCGACCTTGACGCCGTTGGCGGTGACAGCGGATGCCGAGCCGAGTCCGCCCTTGAATGTCGCGGTGGTGGCACCAAAGCCCGCGCCGACGCTGCCGAGTGCAAACTCCGTCCCGGCGGCGACCGCCGCGGCATAGCCGAGATCGCGATAGGGCGCGAAGCGGCCCCAGCCCTTGTCGCCGCCATTGAGCAGATCGAACAGGATCGCCCCCGGCACGATGGGGATCAGCGCCTCGCGGACGCGGAAGCCGCGACCCTGCTCGGCGAGCCAGGCCTGGACGCCGCCGCCAGCTTCGATTCCGAAGGCCGAGCCGCCGGACAGCGCGATTGCGTCAACGCGTTCGACCGTGCTGGCGGGATCGAGCAGGGCGTCCTCACGCGTACCGGGGCCGCCGCCGCGAATGTCGATCGCCGCCACCGCCGGCTGGTCGAACACGATCGCTGTCGTGCCCGAGGCGAGCCTCGCATCATGGGCATGGCCGACTCGGACGCCGGCGATATCGGTGAGGAGGTTTTTCAAGGGCGACACTCCATGCGCTGCAGCAGAATCCGGAAAAGTGCGAAGCGGTTTTCCCTCGCGACAAACGCGCAACTCGTTTGCGCGGAGATCATGCTCAGACAACGATCTGAAGCGCGATGTCGCTTCGACCAACATCGCATCGCGCTTCGGGCCTCAGCGATAGCGCACGCCGGCGTCCCGCTCAACTCGACAGCGCCATCCTGAGCATCTTGGCGAGCTCCGACTTGCGGTAGGGCTTGGCCAGCAGCAGCACGCCGGAATCGAGCCGGCCGTGATGGACGATGGCGTTTTCCGTGTAGCCCGAGGTGAACAGCGTCTTCAGATCCGGTCGCCGCCGCGCCGCCTCGTCCGCGAGCTGGCGGCCGTTCATGTTGCCGGGCATGATGACGTCGGTGAAGAGCAGGTCGATGTCCTTGTCGGCGTCGATGATGACCAGGGCTTCGGCCGCGTTGGCCGCTTCGAGCGCGGCATAGCCGAGGCTCTTGATCTGGGTCACGACATATTGCCGCACCAGCGCGTCGTCTTCGACGATCAGGATCTTCTCGTCGCCGCCGGTGATGGGCACGTTCTGCAGCGCCTCGTACTCGGTCTCCTGCACGCCGGTGGACCGCGGCAGGTAGATCTTCACGCTCGTGCCGTGGCCTTCCTCGCTGTAGATCTTGATATGGCCGCCGGACTGTTTGACGAAGCCGAACACCATGCTGAGGCCGAGGCCCGTGCCCTTGCCGACCTCCTTGGTGGTGAAGAAGGGATCGAACACCCGCTCGAGCAGCTCGGCCGGAATCCCCGAGCCGGTGTCGCTGACCGCGATCATCACGTAATTGCCGGCAACGACATCGGGATTCATGCTGGCATAGCCGTCGTCGAGAAAGATGTTGCGGGTCTCCAGCACCAGAGTGCCGCCATCGGGCATGGCATCGCGCGCGTTCAGTGCGAGATTAAGGATCGCGGTCGAGAGCTGGCCCGGATCGATCAGGGCGGGCCAGGCATCCTCGGTGAGCTGCGGCAAGATGGTGATCTGCTCGCCGAGCGTCGGATGCAGCAGCTTGGCGGCTTCGAGCACCAGCGCATTGACGTCGATCTCGCGCGGCTGGAGCGGCTGCTTGCGGGCGAAGGCAAGCAGGTGCTTGGTCAGCTGCGCGCCGCGCTCGGCGGCATCGTCGATCAGCTTGGTGATGGCGGCAAGCTGGGGCCGGTCGGCGACCGCCTCCGACAGGATCCCGATCGTGCCGGTGATGACGGTGAGCACGTTGTTGAAATCGTGGGCGACGCCTCCGGTCAACTGGCCGATCGAATCCATCTTCTGGACCTGCCGGAGCTGGGCCTCTGCGGCCTGCTTGTCGGTGAGGTCGCGGCCGATGAAGAAATGGCGCTTGACGGGCTCCGACCAGGTGCCCATCCAGTTCAGCGACACCTCGTGGCCGTCATAGTGATAATAGCGCGCCTCGAAGCTGCGCTTGACCGCGCCACGTCGCGCCGCGCGCATCTCGCCCCGCGTCTTCTCGAGGTCATCAGGATGGATGAATTCGGTGGCGCTATGCCCGATCATGTCCTCCGGATTGAAGCCGAGGATGTCCTTCACGCTCGGGCTGACCTGGATGAACTTGCCGTAACCATCGGTCACCAGGATCAGGTCCTGCGAGGTCTCGAAGATGCGCTGGCGCTCTTCGATCTCGCGGCGCAGCTTTTCTCGCGACTGCTTCTCCTCGGTGATGTCGTGGGCAATCTTGGAGACGCCGATGATCTCACCGCTGGCTGATTTCAGCGGAGATATGTTGAGCACGAGGTCGATCGGGCGGCCGTCCTTCCGCACACGGACGGTCTCGTGCTGGGCAATCGATTCGTTGCTGGTGACGCGGTTGAGGATGCTTCTGACTTCGGCCTTGCGATCTTCCGGGACGATTATCTCGATCGATTTGCCGATGGCCTCTGCGGCCGAATAGCCGAACAGGCGCTCGGCGGCTTTGTTCCAGCCCGTGATGATGCCGTCGAGGGATTTCGTGATGATGGCATCGTTGGAGGACTCGACGACGGCGCCGTAGAGCGCGAGGCGTTTGCTATAATAGTCGCGTTCCGAAGCCGACTGCTCGCGCAGCCGGCCAACGAGTCCCATCGTGCTCGCCTGGAGGCGAACGTTTTCGATCAAGAGCACGGCAAGCACGAAGCTCGCGGCGCAAAGCCCGTAGAGACGGCCGGCGTAGAAGCCGAGATCGTAGCGGACGACGTTGACGATCGCCGACAGCGCGATATCGAACAGCCAGGCGCACATCGTGACCATGAGCCAGATGTCGATCACCGTGTGCGGCTTGCGGAGCCACAGCGTGACCAATGCCGCGAAACTCAACGACCAGACGAACGCCACGACGGCGATCATGGTGGTGGTGTAGCGAGCGTCTCTCAGCAGCACCGGCAAGAGATCGTGCTGCGCGGTGACGAACCAGGCAATTACCGCCATCGCCGCGACCACGCCAAGGACGATCGGCACGATCACACGCGCGGTCGATCCCTCGATCTTGCTGTCGCCGTTGTCGTCCTTGAGCCACCCATATGCCAGTACAAACAGCGGGAACCCGCCGTGCCAGATCATGTAGAGCCAGACTGTGGTCTGTGGGCCGGCGCCCAGCAGTCCGGTCGGCGCGAACAAGCCTGGGAAGGTGAGGGCGTGGGTCACCGCCGCCGCTGCGGTGAACAAATAGCCGGTCGACAGCAGCAGCAGCGCGCGGCTGCGCAGGACCGAGAATTGCGACAACAGCAGAACCGCGGTGATGATGTCGTTGACGGCAAGCGCCGATTGATAGCTGGCCACGAAGGCCGGCACCGGGGTCAGGGGGATTCCCGCGAAGGGGACAGCCAGCGCAAACAGGATCGCGGAGACAGCGACGATCGCCAGTGCTGCAGTGCGATCGTTCTGCGCGGCAGGTAAGGTGGAAAGAAATGTGCTTCGGTCGTTCTTTGCGTGCACGTTGACCTCTCGCTGGGTCCGTCATGGGTAGTCCGCGCGACTTCGTTTGGCCGGCTGCCTTGGCCTCCATGGTAACCGGCTCCGGGCGCTTATCCCGAGGAGATACGCCGACGACTCAACCGAGGGTTACAGCTTACTTAACTTGGGCAGGGAATCGGAATAGGGAATCGGTAAGATTGGCTTTACTGGAAGTCCCCCATACTGCCGTGGCGCACAACGCCGTTGAATTGAACCAATTAATGATGTGAATCCGGGAGTTGTTCCCATGCCCCGTGTCCTTGTTGTCGATGACCAGAAGGACGTGCGCGCGATGGTTTCGATCGTTCTTCGGGTCAACCGTTATGACGTAGTCGAAGCGGACAGCGGCGGGGCCGGCCTGAAGGCCTTTGGCGAAGATGTTTTCGACGCGGCGATTGTTGACATTTTCCTGACCGACACCAGCGGTATCGATGTCATCGCCGCTATCCGCGAGCGAGCTCCCGGATTTCCGGTCGTGGCCGTGTCAGGCATGACGGCGCTGGATTTCATCGGCGAAGCCCCCGGTCTTGACGGCGTGATCTGCCTGCAAAAGCCGTTTCGGCCGAACGAATTGTTGCAGGCCCTCCGAAAGGCGCAGGAAGCAGCGGGCGGGGAACTGTCCGCCGCCGTCTGATCGGGGCCAAAAGAAAACGCCCCGGCGGACCGGGGCGCTCACATCAATCCAGTTAAAGGGTCAGGCGTCCTGTCTTAGGTGCCGTTGGCGTTGAGCTCAGCGTAGCCACCCTTCGCGTCCCATTTGTAGACGACATAGTCGATCTGCTTGATGTCGCCCTTGGCGTCATATTCGAGCTGGCCAAGGACCGTATCCCACTTGCCTGCCTTGATGGCCGCCATGACCTTCTTGGCATCAGTGGTGCCGGCCTTCTTGGCCGCCTGCGACCAGACCTGCATCGCCGCGTAGGTGTAGAGGGTGTAGCCCTCAGGATCGATACCCTTGGCCTTGAAGGCCTCGACGATCTTCTTTGCGGTCGGCTTGTTGCGCGGATCGGGACCGAAGGTGAACAGCGTGCCTTCGCCGGCCGGACCCGTGATCGAGGCGTATTCCTTGTCGGCCAACGCGTCGCCCGACATCAGGATCGTCTTCATGCCCTGGTCGCGCATCTGGCGCAGAATGAGGCCGGCTTCCTGGTGATAGCCGCCGACATAAACGAGGTCGATATTCTCTTTCTTCAGACGCGAGACGATCGCGTTGAAGTCCTTGTCGCCCTTGTTGTAGGACTCATTGAGCTTCTCAGTGATGCCGGCCTTGTTGAGCGCCTTCTTGGTCTCGTCGGCCAGACCCTTGCCGTAGGTGGTCTTGTCGTTGAGGATCGCGATGTTCTTGCCCTTGAAGTTCTTGGCGATGTACTGGGCCGCGATCAGGCCCTGCTGATCGTCACGGCCGCAGACGCGCGCCACGTTCCAGAGCTTGCGCTCGGTGAACAGAGGGTTGGTCGAGGCGGGCGTGATCTGGAGGACGTTACCGTCGGCGTAGGCTTCCGAAGCCGGGATCGACGACGACGAGCAGAAATGGCCGGCGACGAACGGGATCTTCGCACCCGCGATCTTTTCGGCGACTGAGCGAGCCTGCTTCGGATCGCACGCGTCGTCCTCGGAATCGAGCACCAGCTTCTTGCCGGCAACGCCGCCGGCAGCATTGATGTCGGCCACCGCCAGTTCGGCGCCGTTCTTCATCTGGCGGCCAAAGGCGGATTCGGTGCCGGTCAACGGGCCGGCGACCGCGATGGTGATGTCGTCTGCGAACGCCGCCGTCGACAGCGCGACCGACGCGCCAAATGCCAGACCGATGAGTTTCAGTGATTTCATGAGATACCTCGCGGGGTGATCGCCTGTGGGAGTTGCCGGGCAAGCCCGGTCCAAACCGGCGCCATTGTTCAATGAATTTTTCGAGAAGTCACCGGCAAAATACGGGCAGAAGCAAAGATATCTAGCCGCATTCGCGCGCAGGGCCGGCCAGTCAGTGCCGACCGCCTTCCAGATAGGCCGCGCGAATTTCTGGGCGCTGCAGCAAGTCGGCACCGGACCCGGCCAGCGTGATCAGGCCGTTGACCATGACATAGCCGCGATGGGCAAGCTTCAGCGCGTGATTGGCGTTCTGCTCGACGATCAGCACGGTCAGGCCGTCCTGGCGGTTCAAGGTGCGGATCGCGTCGAAAATCTGCCGCGCGATCAGCGGCGCAAGCCCCAGCGAAGGCTCGTCGAGCAACAACAGCCGCGGGCGGCTCATGAGGGCACGTCCGATCGCCAGCATCTGTTGCTCGCCGCCCGACAGGGTTCCGCCGCGCTGTGCGACCCGTTCCTTCAGGCGGGGGAACAGCGCGAAGACGCGCTCCAGAGTTCCTTCCCGTTCCGCCTCGGTGCTGTCGGTGACATCGGCGCCCATGCGCAGGTTTTCCGCGACGCTCATGCGCGGGAAGATCCGGCGGCCTTCCGGCGACTGCGCGATGCGCAGGTGTGCGATCTGATGGGTGGGGACGGAGGTAATGTCCTTGCCGTCGAACAGGATCTGGCCGGCACGGGCGCGCGGCTTGCCGAAGATCGTCATCATCAGCGTGGATTTGCCGGCGCCGTTGGCGCCGATCAAGGCGACGATCTCGCCGGAATTGATCTCGATGTCGACGCCCTTCAGCGCTTCGATCTTGCCGTAGGCGGCGCGCAGGCCGCGGATGGCGAGCAGGGGAGTGGACGCCGCGCTCACGATCCGCTCTCCATCACCGCCATGGCTTCCTCTTCATCGGCGCCGAGATAGGCGGCGATCACCTTGGGATCGTCGCGGACCTCGCGCGGAGAACCCTCCGCGATCTTCACGCCGTGATCCATCACGACGATATGATCGGAGATCTCCATCACCACGGACATGTCGTGTTCGATCAGGAGAATCGAGGTGCCCTCGGCCCGGATCGAGAGCAGCAGCTCGCTCAAGGCCGCGCTCTCCCGCGCGTTGAGGCCTGCGGCGGGCTCGTCGAGGCACAGCAGCGCGGGACCGGTGCACATAGCGCGCGCGATCTCGAGCCGGCGCTGATCGCCATAGGCGAGGTTGCCCGCGGCGTCGTCGGCTCGGTCCAGGAGACCAACCCGTTTCAGCCAATGGGTCGCAAGGTCGATGGCGTCTTGCTCCGCGCTGCGGTAGGAGGGCACGCCTATCAGGCCGAGGAAAGTGAAGCCCGAGGCGCGCATCAGCATATTGTGCTGCGCCACCATCAGGTTCTCGAGCGTCGTCATGCCCGGAAACAGACGGATATTCTGGAAGGTGCGCGCGATCTTCGCTTGCTTGGCGATGCGGAAATCCTTCAGCCGCTCGATGGCGAAATGGCCGCCGTTTTCATGGGTCAGGCGAATCGAGCCGCCGCTCGGCTTGTAGAAGCCGGTGATGCAGTTGAACACGGTGGTCTTGCCGGCGCCGTTCGGTCCGATCAGTGCGGTGATCTTGCCGCGTTCGGCGGCAAACGACAGCTCCTGCACGGCGAGGATGCCGCCGAAGCGCATGGTGAGCTGATCGACGCCGAGAATCTGGCTGTTGGTCGCGGCGCTCATCCGTGGCCCTCCTTGACGAGATCGGAGGAGATCGCCTGCGACTTGGTCAGATACACTGTCGGCGCACGATGGCCGATGATGCCGCGCGGCCGCCAGATCATGATCAGGACCATCGCCATGCCGAACACCAGCATGCGGTAGGTCTCGAGTCCGCGGAACAGCTCGAAACCACCGATCATGGTGAGTGCGGCAAGCGCCACGCCGAGCTGCGAGCCCATGCCGCCGAGCACGACGATGGCGAGCACCAGCGCCGATTCCTGGAAGGTGAAGGATTCCGGGCTGATGAAGCCTTGGCGCGTCGCGAAGAAGGCGCCCGCGAACCCGCCGAACATCGCGCCCGTCGCGAAGGCCGTGAGCTTGGTGGTCGTGGTGTTGATTCCGAGCGCGCGGCAGGCGACCTCGTCCTCGCGCAGCGCCTCCCAGGCGCGGCCGATCGGCAGGCGCCGCAGACGGATCGTGACCCAGTTGGTGAGCAACGCCAAGGCCAGGATCAGATAGAACAGGAAGACGATGCGGTGGGTCGGCGAGTACTCGATGCCGAGTTTGGCGGCGAGCCCGTCGTCGCTGTTGTCGAGCGGAATGCCGAACAGGGTAGGCCGCGGAATACCGGAGACGCCGTTCGGCCCGCCGGTCAGGTCCTGCCAATTGATGATGACGAGCCGGATGATCTCGCCGAAGGCCAGCGTCACGATAGCGAGATAGTCGCCGCGAAGCCGCAGCACCGGAAAGCCGAGCATCACGCCCCAGCAGGCGGCCAGCATGCCCGCGAGCGGCAGGCAGACCCAGAACGACCAGCCGAAATTGGTGGCCAGCAGTGCGTAGGAGTAGGCGCCCACCGCATAAAACGCGACGTAGCCGAGATCGAGGAGCCCGGCGAGCCCGACCACCACGTTGAGGCCCCAGCCGAGCATCACATAGGTGAGCACGAGGATCGCCAGGTCGAGGATGTAGCGCTGGTTATAGAAGATCACCGGCACGAGCAGGGTGAAGACGAGGAGCGCCGGTCCGAGGAAGCTGCCTGCCAGCGAGATGCCTTTTTGCACGGCGGGCGGCACGAGCTTCTCGGCCCCGCTCGGCCCGATCCACTGTCGCAGCAGCTCAATCAAGATGGAGCCGCCGAACACGGCACCGACGATGGAGGCGAGATCGCCGAAACGGGTCCAGAAAGTCAGTTGTCCGTCGGGACCGGCCTCGGTGCGGATGCCGATCATGAGCGAAAACAGCACCAGCGCGACGCATGCGCTGAGGAAGGCTTTTTTCAGGATGAAGGGGATGCCGGAGGTGCGGCTGATGTGCGAGGTTTCGGTTGAAATGGCTGTCACGCGCGGCGCCCGTCAGACTTTTTCGACTTCGGGGCGGCCGAGCAGGCCGGTCGGCATGAAGATCAGGACAATGATCAGGATCGAGAAGGCAGCCACGTCCTTGTACTCCACGGAGAAATAGGCCGACCAGAAGGTCTCGATGAGGCCGATCGCGAGCCCGCCCAGCACAGCGCCGGGCAACGAGCCGATGCCGCCCAGCACGGCCGCGGTAAAGGCCTTGATGCCGGCGACGAAGCCCATGAAGAAATCGACCTGACCGTAATAGAGCAGGTACATCATGCCCGCGACCGCAGCGAGCGCCGCCCCGATAACGAAGGTCATGGAAATGGTTCGATCGACATCGACACCGAGCAGCGCCGCCATGGTCTGGTCCTGCTCGCACGCCCGCATGTCGCGACCGAGCCGCGTCCGCGAGACCAGCCAGGTGAACATGGTCAGCAATGCGATCGTGACCACCACGACCATGATCTGCATGTTGGAGAGCTGCACCGCGAAACCTTCGGCGCCTTCATGCAGCGTGTAGCCGCCCGTGATGATCGGGGGCACGGGCTTGACGCGGGCGCCTTGCGCGACTTGCGAGTAGTTCGTCAGCACGAAGGACATGCCGATCGCCGACAGCATCGGGGCGAGGCGGAAGGAGTGCCGCAGCGGCCGATAGGCGATGCGCTCGACTGTCCAGCCGTAGAGTGCCGTGACCAACATCGCGACCACCAGAACGACCAGCAGGATCAGCGGGATTGCGGTCAGACCGAACGAGACCAGAAGCAGGAAAGAGATCAGTGCGATGAAGCCGCCGATCATGAAGATGTCGCCATGGGCGAAATTGATCATGCCGACGATGCCGTAGACCATCGTGTAGCCGATCGCGATCAGGCCGTAGATGGAGCCGAGCACGAGGCCGTTGATGAGCTGCTGGGCGAAATAATCCATAGGCTGCCGTTACCAAACCTGACGCGGGTTCAAAGGGAGCTGTTCGAGAGAGTGTTCAAGTTTCTTCTCGGGCCCCGGCAGCCCTTTAGTTCTTCCCGTTTTGTAACAGGAGGGAACTGGCGGCTGCAACTGGCCTCGCCTCCGTCTAAAGGCTTGTACAGAACTCATTTCGGTTTCGGACGGTGGCTTCCGGGTTCCGCAGCTGCGAGGAAACGGGTTCCGCGGGCAACCAAAATGGCCGCCGTAAGTTGTCTCCCACTGACGTCCAACAAGGGAGTTTCCCCGAATGACGAAGCAGCAGAACCAGAATCCGGGCCAGCGCAACCCGCAGCAGCAGCAGGGTGGCGGCCAGAAACCTGGACAGCAGCAGCAGGACCCGATGCGCCAGGGCGAGAAACCCGGCCAGCAGCAGGGTGGACAGCAGGACAACAGACTGGATTGAAGGTCCAGGGATACCAATGGGAGAGGGCCCCGCCGGATGCGGGGCCTTTTTCTGTGGGCCGACGGCGCCCGCGGGGCAGTTAAGGTAAACAAAGAGTTTAAATTGCCGCCACAGTCTGATGCGAGTTAGCTCCCGGCAAAGCCTTCCGTCCGAAGGCGGGTAGCAGACGAAACGGGAAGCGGCATGTTCAGAAACTGGCGGATCGGCTCGGTCAACGGCGCGCTGCTGGCGGCCTATTTCATTCCGGCCTGGACGCTAGTTGCCTTCAGCATCTTCGTGGCGCCGGTGCACGGCCTCTATGAGCGGCCGAGCGTCGCGGTGGCACTCTTTCTCAGCGACCAGCTTCAGATCACCGGAATGAGCACTGTGCGTGCCGCCTGGCTGCTGGCGCTCGGACGGCTCACCGTGGTGGCGTTCTTTGCGATCTATCTCGCGCTGCTCGCCGTTCCGCGCACCCGGAAGAACGGGGCGAGCGACGAGGCGCTCGGCATTGCGCTGGCGATCGGCAGCTTGATCTCGTTCGCGAGCATGATGATGGCCTCGAAGGTCGGTGAGATGGCCGCGCTTCGGCTGCATGCCACCGAACTTCTGCTGCTGCTCGGTGCCGCGATCGTGCTGGTGATCGAGCGGCCGGCGGCAGCGCCGAAGACCGTCGATCTCGAACATATCGCGCCGCTAGCCTTTGATGAGGCCGAGCTCCTGCACAATCGCTGAGGCTTCCTTGACGGCGTGGTTCGCGGCCGGAACGCCGCAATATATCGCCTGCTGCAGCAAGATTTCCTTGATATCGTCGGGGGTGAAGCCGCCCTCGGCCAGCGCTGCGCGCACGTGCAGGCGGAATTCGTCCCATTGCCCGAGCGCGACCATGGTGCCGATCACGAGCACGCGGCGCGTGCGTTCGTCGAAATGCGGCCGCGTCCAGATCTCGCCCCAGGCGTAGCGGGTAATCATGTCCTGGAAGTCGGTATTGAACGCGTTGCGGTTCGCGATCGACTTGTCGACCCAGGCATTGCCGAGCACCTTGCGGCGTACGGTCATGCCGGCATCGCGGCGCTTCTGGTCGTCCATCTTGTTTCCTCCGGTTCTGTCATTCCGGAGCGCCTCGGAGAGGCGAACCCGGAATCTCGAAGTGGGTGAAATGCGGATCGAGATTCCGGGTTCGATGCATCGCATCGCCCCGGAACGACGATGGCCGCGATCAGCGTTGCGTCAAGAATCCCACCACCGCGTCGGCGAATGCGTGCGGCTGCTCGACATTGGAAATATGGGCGGCGTCGATGATGGTCATGCTGGCGCCGGGAATCTTCGAGCGAATCAACTCGCCGGCGGAGATCGGCGTCGCCACGTCGTGGCGGCCGGCAATCACCAGGGTCGGGCTCTTGATCTTTGGCAGCAGTGCGCGCTGGTCGAGCGTCGATAGTGCCTCGCAGCAGGCGAGATAGCCCTCGACCGGTGTCGCGAGCAGCATCGATTTCATCTTTGCCGTGATCTCGGGCGCGCGCTCGCGGAAATCCTGGGTCAGCCAGCCGGCGATCACGCCGTCGGCAACGGCTGCGATGCCGCCCTTCTTCACCGCGTCGATGCGCTCCAGCCATTTGGTCGGCTCGGCGTAATAGCAGGAGGTGTTGGCGAGGATGAGCTTGCCGAACCGCTCAGGCGCATTGGCGCCCAGCCATTGACCGACCATGCCGCCCATCGACAGGCCGCACCAATGCACCTTCTCGATGTTGAGATCGTCGAGGATCGCCAGCACGTCGCGGCCGAAACGCTCCATCGTGTAGGGGCCGGGCGGGACGTTGGACTTGCCGTGGCCGCGGCGGTCGTAACGGATGACCCGGAACACCTGCGTCAGCGCCTTCATCTGTGGCTCCCACATCTGCAAGGTGCAGCCGAGCGAATTGGAGAGCATCAAGGTCGGCCCGCCGTCGCGGCCCTCGACGGAGACGTTGAGCAGGCAACCGTCGGCATCGATCATGGGCATGCGGCGTCTCCGTTTATTTTCGCTCAGGGCTGCTCTATTCGCGGTCGAGGTTGTCGAGCAGCCGGTCGATCAAAGCTTGGGAAGCTCCTTGATAGGCCATCGGCTCGAACAATGCCGCAATTTTCTCGGGCGCCAAGTGCGCGGTCACTAGCGAATCGGCCGACAGCACCTCGCGCAGATGCTTCTTCTCGGCGACCGCGCGCTTGCTCGCAGCCTCGATGAGATGATGCGCATCGCTCTTGCCGATCTTGTCGGCGAGCGCAAAGGTGACCGCTTCCGCCATGATCAGCCCATGCGTCGCATCGAGATTGCTGCGCATCCGCGCGGCATCGACGTCCAGCCCTTCGGCGATGTCGACGATGGCGGCAAGTGCGCCTGAAGTGACCAGCATCAATTGCGGCAATGTCGGCCATTCCGCGTGCCAGGGCCCGGCGCTGCGCTCATGGTCCTGCACCTGGGCTGCAAGAATCGTAGCAGCGAGCTGCGGCGCCATCGTCGCGCAGCCGAGCGCGCTGGCCGCCGCGACCGGGTTGCGCTTGTGCGGCATGGTCGAGGAGCCGCCGCGGCCTTCGCCGGCGGGTTCGAACGCCTCGCCGACATCGGTCTGCATCATCAGCGAGACGTCACGTGCGATCTTGCCGCAGCTTCCGGCGAGAATCGCTAGGGCTGATGCAGCCTCCGCGATGCGGTCGCGATGGGTGTGCCAGGGCGCTTCCGGCCGCGGCAAATTCAACTCCTGCGCCAGCCGTTCGGCCACGACGAGACCTTTGTCGCCGAGGGCGGCAAGTGTGCCGGCGGCGCCGCCGAATTGCAGCGCAAGCCCTTCGCGGCGGAGCCGCCGCAGGCGGCAGCGGGCGCGGGCGAGGCTCGACGCGTATTCCGCGGCCTTCAGGCCGAACGGCATCGGCAGCGCGTGCTGAAGCCAGGTCCGCGCGACCATTGCGGTATTTCGATGGGCGCGCGCAAGCGCGGCAAAGCCCTTGATGGCGCGGCTGAGATCGACCTCGATCGCGTCGATTGCGGCGCGCAAACCCAGCATGGTCGCGGTGTCGATGACATCCTGGCTGGTCGCGCCCCAATGCACGTAGCGCGCGGCCTCGGCATCGGCCTTGGCCACATTGGCGGTCAGAGCCTTGACCAGGGGAATCGCGAGATTGCCCGACCGGGTCGCGGCCTCGGCCAGAGCAGCCATGTCGAAGGCGTCGGCCTTGCAGGCCCCTTCGATCGGGCCCACCGCGGATGTGGGAATTACGCCGCTTGCGGCTTCGGCCCGCGCCAGAGCTGCCTCGAAATCGAGCATGTGCTGGAGCGTGGACCGGTCGTCGCAGACGGTGCGCATGGCTGCGCTCGACAGCATCGGCGCAAGCAGGGGGGAGAGGGCTGTGCTCATGTTGCGCGGGACCTAATCACCATGCCCCGGCTCTGCCAATCCCCGACGGGTCGCGCAAGACTTTTTGCAAGTGCGAATATGCATTGCACGTGACCGTGGGTGCCCTTTCCTTTGCGGCCTTCGTGCGTTACTTGAGCAATATTGTTCTGATGTGATCCCGGGAGGCGCCCTCATGGCCATGACGATGAACGGCGAAGTCCAGCTCGCAGCGCCGCGCGAGGCCGTGTGGGAAAAGCTCAACGATCCCGCAGTGCTGAAGGCCTGTATCCCCGGTTGCGAGGAGCTGGAGAAGACCGAGGACGGCGGCTTTCGCGCGACGGCCAAGATGAAGGTCGGCCCTGTCTCTGCGCGCTTCAAGGGCAAGGTCACGCTCTCTGATCTCGACCCGCCGAACGGCTACAAGATCTCAGGCGAGGGCGAGGGCGGCGTCGCCGGTTTTGCCAAGGGCGGTGCGACCGTGAAGCTCGCCGAGAAGGATGGCGGTACGCTGCTGTCCTACGACGTCGAGGCGCAGATCGGCGGCAAGTTGGCGCAGCTCGGACAGCGCCTCATCAACGGCGCCGCCAAGAAACTGGCCGACGAGTTTTTCGCGAACTTTGCCAAGGCGGTACAGGGCTGATCGCCCTCGCTTTTCGTCATGGCACCTTGCGCCTGGGGCAATGTTGCCCCCGGCCATAATGGCCCATATGATGGGTTGGAATAATTATAAAAAAGAACCGCTTCGACGGGACCCGTCGGGGCGCTGACAGAGAGTGCTTATGGCAAAAATCTCCCTCATCGTGAACGGCAATCCTGTTACGGCCAATGTCGATCCCCGTACGCTTCTGGTGCAGTTCCTGCGCGAGAATCTGCACCTGACCGGCACCCATGTGGGCTGCGACACCTCGCAGTGCGGCGCCTGCGTCGTGCATCTCGACGGCAAGGCGGTGAAGTCATGCACCACCCTGGCCGTGATGGCCGACGGCCACGAGGTCAAGACCATCGAGGGCCTGGCGGCCGACGGCGCGCCGCTGCATCCGATGCAGGAAGCCTTCCGTGAGCACCATGGTCTGCAGTGCGGCTTCTGCACGCCCGGCATGATCATGACCGCGATCGACATCGTGCACCGCAAGGGTCACGAACTCGACGACCATACGATCCGGGAAGAACTAGAAGGCAATCTCTGCCGCTGCACCGGCTACCAGAACATCGTTGCCTCGATCGCCGCCGGCGCCAAGGCGATGGCCAAATCCGATCTCGCGTAACCGCACGCCCTCCGCGATCAGGACACCCCCATGTACGAATTCAAATACCACCGCCCCGGCACCGTCCGGCAGGCCGCCAATCTCCTGGTGAAGAACGAAGACGCCAAGGTGATCGCCGGCGGTCACACGCTGATTCCGGTCATGAAGCAGCGACTGGCAAGCCCGCCGCATCTGGTCGACCTCTCTCATATCGAGGGCCTGAACACGATCGAGATGAAGGGCCGCTCGCTGGTGATCGGCGCCACCGCCAAGCATGCAGAGGTCGCGACCTCCGCGATCGTCGGCGAGGCGATTCCCGCGCTGGCCGATCTCGCCAGCCAGATCGGTGATCCCGCCGTGCGTCACAGGGGCACGATCGGCGGCTCGCTCGCCAACAACGATCCGACCGCGGACTATCCGGCCGCCGTGCTGGCGCTCGGCGCGACCATCGTCACCAACAAGCGTCGCCTCAAGGCGGAAGAGTATTTCCAGGGCCTGTTCTCGACCGCGCTGGAAGCCGACGAGATCATCACCAAGGTGATGTTCCCGCTGCCCAAGAAGGCCGCCTATATCAAGTTCCGCAACCAGGCCTCGCGCTATGCGCTGGTCGGCGTGTTCGTGGCGCGGCGTCCCTCGGACGTGCGCGTCGCCGTCACCGGCGCCGGTTCGAACGGCGTGTTCCGCGTCGAGGCGTTCGAGGAGGCGCTGAAGAAGCGGTTCTCGTCGAAGGTGCTCGATGGCATCGAGGTGCCGGCGGAAGGGCTGAACAGCGATATCCATGGCAGCGCCGAGTACCGCGCCCATCTCATTGGCGTGCTGACGCGCCGTGCTCTCGATGCCGCCAACGCCAAGGAGTGAGTGAACCTCACGCCTCGGCCAAACTTGTCCCGTGAGGGCGTAAACGAGACTGGCTTTACATGACTTCAGCGACCCTGCCGGCATCGGTCGATGCGATGCTCGAACTCTTGACCTCGCGCGGCTATCTCGCCGA
The DNA here is from genome assembly GCF_900115265.1 of Bradyrhizobium sp. Ghvi. GTDB lineage: Bacteria > Pseudomonadota > Alphaproteobacteria > Rhizobiales > Xanthobacteraceae > Bradyrhizobium. The sequence continues at coordinate 154,835 of NZ_FOVU01000004.1, forward strand.
GCGGTCGCTGGCGACGGTGACATATCTCTCGTTGCGCATGGGCCGGCCGCTGTTCCTGGAAGGCGAGGCCGGCGTCGGCAAGACCGAGATCGCAAAGGTGCTGTCGGCAGCGCTGGGGCGGAAGCTGATCCGCCTGCAGTGCTACGAGGGCCTCGACGTCTCCTCCGCTGTCTATGAGTGGAACAGCGCCGCGCAGATGATCGCGATCCGGATGGCGGAAGCCGCCGGCGATACCGATCGCGAGCAGCTGTCGAGCGACATCTTCGCGGACCGATACATGATCAAGCGGCCGCTGCTCCAGGCGCTGGAGCCGGACGTTGCCGGTCCGCCGGTGCTGCTGATCGACGAACTCGATCGGGCCGACGAGGCGTTCGAAGCTTACCTGCTGGAGATCCTCAGCGACTTCCAGGTGACGATCCCGGAATTCGGCACCGTGAAGGCGCCGCACCCGCCGATCGTCATCATCACCTCCAACCGGACCCGCGAGATTCATGACGCGCTGAAGCGGCGCTGTCTCTATCATTGGGTCGACTATCCCGCCGCCGAGCGCGAGCTCGCGATCGTCAAGTCGCGCGTGCCCGGCATCTCGGCAAAACTGTCGCAGCAGGTGGTTCGCTTCGTGCAGGCGCTGCGCGACCAGGACTTCTACAAGTCGCCTGGTGTCGCCGAGACCATCGACTGGGCCACCGCATTGTCGGAGCTCGACGCCCGCTCGCTAACCCCGCAAGTGGTCGGCGACACGCTGGGCGCGCTGCTCAAGTATCAGGACGACATTATCCGGATGCAGGGCGACACCTTGCAGAAGGTGCTGAAGGAAGCGACGAGCGAGAATTGATCTCGCACCACAATTCAGCTCGTCATTCCGGGGCGCGACGAAGTCGCGAGCCCAGAATCCATAACCACGATCGGGAGTATGGATTCCGGGCTCGCGCTACGCGCGCCCCGGAATGACGGAGGATGGGAACGACCATGGCCATCAACCATCTCACACCTGAAAAGACCGAGCAATTCGCCGACAACATCGTCGGTTTCGCCCGTGCACTGCGCTCCGCGGGTATGCCGGTCGGCCCGGGCGCGGTCATCGATGCCATGAGCGCGCTGCAGGTGATCGACATCGGTAACCGCGCCGACGTCTTCACCACGCTGGAGGCTATCTTCGTCAAGCGTCATGAGCACGCACTGATCTTCAAGCAGGCCTTCAACCTGTTCTTCCGCGCCTCGGAGGAATGGAAGCACATGCTGGATTCGGTGCCGCTACCGGACCAGGCCAAGAAGAAGCCGCAGGCCGGTGCCCGCCGCGTGCAGGAGGCGATGTCGCAGCCGCGCATGACTGAGACGCCGCAGCACCAGGAGCAGGATCTGCGCCTGTCGGTATCCGACAAGGAGATCCTTCAGAAGAAGGATTTTGCGCAAATGAGCGCGGCCGAGATCACCGAAGCGCTCCGGGCCATCGAGATGATGCACTTGCCTCAGGCGGAGCTGCTGACCCGCCGCTACCAGCCCGATCCGCGCGGGCTGCGGCTCGACCTGCGCCGCACCTTGCGCGCCTCCTTACGCACCGGTGGCGACATCATCGACATTCATCGTCGCGGGCCAATCGAGAAGCCGGCCCCGATCGTGGCGCTGCTCGACATTTCCGGTTCGATGAGCGAGTACACCCGCCTGTTCCTGCATTTCCTGCATGCCATCGGCGATGCACGCAAGCGCGTCTCGGTGTTCCTGTTCGGCACGCGCCTCACCAATGTGACCCGCGCGCTGCGCCAGCGTGATCCCGACGAGGCGCTGGCGAGCTGCTCTGCCGCGGTGGAGGACTGGGCCGGCGGCACCCGAATCTCGGCCTCGCTGCACAACTTCAACAAATTGTGGGCGCGGCGCGTGCTGAGCCAGGGTGCCATCGTGCTGCTGATCTCCGACGGTCTGGAGCGGGAGGCCGATTCCAAGCTGGCCTTCGAGATGGACCGGCTGCACCGCTCCTGCCGGCGCCTGATCTGGCTCAACCCGTTGCTGCGGTTCGGCGGCTTCGAGGCCAAGGCCCAAGGTATCAAAATGATGCTCCCGCACGTTGACGAATTCCGGCCCGTGCATAATTTGAGTTCGATCCAGGAGCTGATCACGACGCTCTCCCGGCCGCTGCCGCCGCATCACCGCAGCCTGATCCGCTCCGCAGCTTGAGAGGTCCACCATGCTCGATCGCGACGAGGATATCCTGAAGGCGGCGGAGGACTGGCAGAAGGCCGGCCGGGGCGTCGCGCTGGCGACGGTCGTGGAGACCTGGGGCTCGGCGCCGCGCCCGGCGGGCTCGAGCCTCGTCATCAACGACGAGGGCACGTTTCTGGGCTCGGTCTCCGGCGGCTGCGTCGAGGGTGCCGTCGTCACCGAGGCCATGGATGTGATCGAGAGCGGCAAGCCCAAGATGCTGGAGTTCGGCGTCGCCGACGAGACCGCCTGGAATGTCGGCTTGTCCTGCGGCGGCACCATCCGCGTCTTCGTCGAGAAGGTCGGCTAGCCGTGAAGCTCGCAATCCTGCAGGAACTCAATGCCGAGCGCGCCGCGCGCCGGCCGGTGATCTTGGTGACCGACACCGAGAGCGGCGAGCAGCGCCTGGTGAAGGCTGCCGATTTCGCCAAAGATCCGCTGCGGGCCGAGCTGGACAAGCAGCTTCGCATGGGCAAGAGCGCCAATGTCGAGGTCGGCGGCAAGAGGCTCTTCCTCAACGTCTACGCGCCGACCGCAAAGCTCGTCATCGTCGGCGCGGTTCATATCAGCCAGGCACTGGCGCCGCTGGCGCGCTCGCTCGGTTACGACGTCACTGTGGTTGATCCGCGCACGGCCTTTGCGAGCCCGGAGCGCTTCCCTGACATTCCGCTGGTGGCCGAATGGCCTGATACCGCGCTGCCGCCGCTCAACGTCGATGCCTACACCGCTTTCGTCGCGGTGACGCACGATCCGAAGATCGACGATCCCGCGCTGCTGCACGCCTTCGAGCGCAACTGCTTCTATATCGGCGCGCTCGGCTCGCGAAAGACGCATGCCAAACGCGGCGACCGGCTGCGGGCGCAGGGCGCGACGGAAAGCGACATCGCGCGTATCCATGCGCCGATCGGCCTTGCGATAGGCGCGGTCTCGCCGGCCGAGATCGCGGTGGCGATCATGGCCGAGATCACCGCGGTGCTGCGGCTGCCTCCCAAGGAAAAAGAAGAAGCGGCATGAAGTTCGGACCGGCGAGCCCCAAGGATGCGATCGGCGGGGTGACCGTCCACACCCTGCGGCAGGGTCCGCTGGTGCTGAAGAAGGGCACGACGATCGGACCCGCCGAGGTCGAGCAGCTCGAGCGTGCCGGCATCAAGGACATCGTCGTGGTGCGCATGGAGGCGGGTGACGTCTCCGAGGACGTCGCGGCCGCCAGCATCGCGCTTGCGATCGGCGGCGAGGGCATTCATGTCGAGCGCGCGTTCACCGGCCGCGCCAATCTCTTCGCTGCGCGTCCGGGCGTGCTGGTGATCGACCGCACCGCGGTCGACCGCATCAACAATATCGACGAGGCCATCACCTTTGCCACGCTCTCGGCATTCAAGCCGGTGGTCGAAGGCGAGATGGTCGGCACCGTCAAGATCATCCCGTTCGGTGTCGGGGGAGATTTGCGTGACGCGGCGGTGAAAGCCGCCGGCAAGGACGTGCTGACGGTCGCGCCCTACGTGATCAAGCGCGTCGGCGTGGTCTCGACGCTGCTGCCGGGGCTGTCGTCCAAGGTGATCGACAAGACGCTGCGCGTCACCGCCGAGCGGCTCGCGCCAGCCGGCGCCAGCATCATCGCGGAGCGGCGAGTTCAGCACGACGAGCATGCGTTGTCGGCTGCGATCAAGGAATTGCTCGGCCTTGGCGCCGAGCTCGTGATCGTGTTCGGCGCGTCGGCGATCGCCGACCGCCGCGACGTGATCCCGGCGGCGGTGACGGGAATCGGCGGCGAGATCGAGCATTTCGGCATGCCGGTCGATCCCGGCAATCTCCTGCTGATCGCGCGCGCCGGGGGCGTGCCGGTGCTGGGCGCGCCGGGCTGCGCGCGCTCGCCGGTCGAGAACGGCTTCGACTGGGTCCTGATGCGGCTGCTCGCCGGCATCAAGGTGACACGGTCCGAGCTGATGGGCATGGGTGTCGGCGGCCTGTTGATGGAGATCGTGACGCGGCCGCAGCCGCGCGCAAAACCCGAGACCGAGGGTAACAGCCAGGTCGCCGCCATCGTGCTTGCAGCGGGCCGCTCGACCCGCATGGGCGGGCCGAACAAGCTGCTCGCCGAGTTCGACGGCAAGAAGCTGGTGCGGATCGCGACCGAGCAGGCGCTCGCCTCCAAAGCTTCCGAGGTGATCGTCGTCACGGGCCATCAGAGCGAACTGGTCGAGCAGGCGCTGCAGGGCCTGAAAGTGCGGTTCGTCAGGAATCCGGATTTTGCCGGCGGGATCGCGAGCTCGGTCAAATCAGGCATCGCGGCCGTGTCCGAGGCTTGCGATGGCGCCGTGGTTTGCCTTGGCGATATGCCGCTGATCGATGCGGGTCTGATCGACCGCCTGATCGACGGCTTCGCACCTGACCGTGGCAATCTCATTGTGGTGCCCGTCAGCGAAGGCCGCCGCGGCAACCCCGTGCTATGGTCGCGCCGCTTCTTTGCGGAATTGATGACGCTCGACGGCGACGTCGGCGCACGGCACCTGATCGCCAAGCACACCGAGGCGGTCGCCGAAGTGCTCGTGGATGGCGAAGGTGCCTTCCTCGACATCGATACGCCACAGGCGCTCGAAGCGGCCCGACGCGGATAAGGGTGCCGCTACTTCGTAGGGTGGGTTGGACAGCGGCTGCGCGAAGCGCAGTCCGCTGGCGTAACCCCACCACTTCTGTTTCCGCGGCGACACAGTTGGTGGATTACGCTTCGCTAATCCACCCTACGAATCCCCGTTTTCAACTCCCCGTTCACCATCTGGAAACGACCGCCGCTTAGAGTCCTCGCCACCTGCCTTGGGGGGAGGGTTTTCCATGACTTCGAACGTCGTCGCGCGCCGTTGCGCGATGTTTTTCTTTGCGCTGTCGGTTTGTGTTTCCGGGGCTCGTTACATCACCGAAGCCCATGCGGCCGGTGCATTCGCCGTCGGCAAGTGCGGCGCTTACGGCCAGGCCTATGATTACAACGCCGAGCACGAGGCGCGTGCGGCGGCGCAGAAGCAGTGCAAGGGCGAATGCACGACCGTGACGATGAAGCGCGCTTGCGCTGCGATGTCGGTCGACATGACCAATCCCTGCGGCGCCTATGGCTATGCCGTGAAGCCGAAGATCTCGGCCACGCTCAATGCAGCGACCCGCGAATGCTACAAATATGGTGGCAAGGAATGCGTGATCCGCGCCTGGGCCTGTGACGCCAAGGGCTGATACGGTCGATCAGGGCTCGGCTCCGGCCGACCAGGGCATTTTCGTCTTGACGAATTCCGACCACGCCTTGTTCAGTCGCGGTTCGACGCCGACCATGGCGTGCGCCTGCCAGCCGGCGATGGCGGCCGCGGCGGTGCTGTGATCCGGCTCCGTCCCAATGTCCGCAAGCAGCGAAGCCGTCGTCGCCATGTCATTGTAGATCCCGAGCTGCTGTTGCAGTTCGGCGAGCTTGCTGGAAAAGCGTTTGGCGGATTTTCGCTCGCCGTACAGCGGCAGCAGGAAATCGGCGACGTAGCGCAGTTTCTTCGCGGCAAGCCGGACCCGATGCCGCTCTTCCGTGCTGCGCGATTTGAAGCGGCGGCCGCGCTTGAGCACCTTGGCATGCTGGGCCGACAAAATGCGTTGCGCGAAATTGGTCGCGGGCTCGGCGAGTTGCGCCAGATGGTCCGGCGCGACGTCGCTCCGCCAGCCCCGCGCTTCGATCCAGCCGCCAAGACCGATCAGGAAAAACGACGTGCGGCGGTCCGCCAGCACCTCGCGTACCCTGTCGTAGCTGGCGGCCCGGCGCTGCTCGACGGCGGCTTCGAGCGCGTCGAAGCCGGCGATCGAGGGGCAGCCTTTCGCGACGATGCGCAATGTGTCTTGCTGAAACACGTCCCAGTCACGTGCAGGGGAAAGATTTTGTGCCAGCCATCTGGCCTCCGACCGCAGCAGGTCGAGCTTGCTGAGCGACACCACCGATTGCATCAGGTCCAGCGCGGATCGCAGGCGACGCAGCGCGACGCGGAGCTGGTGAATGCCCTCGGGATCGCGTCCGTCCTCGGCGGCCGGGATCGACTGGAGCAGATGCAGCAGACAGGTGCGCAGGATCGCGGCGAACGTCTCGTCGAGCGATGAGGACGGATCAAGCCGAAGCTTGCGCGGCTTCTTGACGATCGGCGCGCTGGCGTCGGCGAGCTCGAATCCGCGCGCCGATTTGCTGCGAATGGAGGGCCTGACCGGCCCATGCTCGGCGAGCCGGAACGCAAGCTCCCAGATGGCGGACGGGCTGCCTGTCTTGAACTCGAGTTCGATCTCGCTGACCTGAAGCGTCCGATCGCCGGAGGTCAGATGACCCTGGTCGAAGGCGACCTCGATCGTGCCCGACGGCAGGTCGACGACGCGTTGATGTCTGCGAATGTCGGTGCTGAAGACAGCTTCGAGCGGGCGACGCGCGAGATCCGCACGCAGCTTCTCGGTAAGGAAGGGCAGCGCCAGCGCGAGGTCGGGCGTCATCGAAGGCACGCTCGCCTCCCATTCGCCGCGCCGCAGCGGATCGTTGCCGGATTCGGACTTCATCGTTTGGGTGAAGCGCGAACCGCTCTGGCGAACCCGAAAGCTCAGCCCATGACGTTGAAGCGCACGCTTGGGCGTATCGTAGTAGACGGCCCGGAGGTGCTTGCGCGAGCCCTTGTTGCGCGCGTTGGCTGTGATGACAGGCGCGTTAGCGAAATCGGCGAGGCGATTGGGGTCGACAAGCAGCTTAAGCTCGATTTCGGTGGCGCGCGGCGCGGCACCGCGCGAAGGCGCGATTTCCGGCGCAATCGTCTCTGTACGAGTTTCGTCAGCAATCTGAGAAGAGTCGCTGCGTGAAGATTCGGCGTCAGCGCGTGCGGAACCGGGCGCCTCGGCGGGAACTGGAACGCCGAAGCCAGTGAATTTCTTCGCGTCGTCCGGGAGCGGATGGCCGTAGGCCTTCGCAGGCCGGTGCAGGGGATCGGGGGCTCGTTTGATCGCGCCAGTTTCGGACATGCGAAGTTTATGACAGTTCAGTGACAGAGCGCCGACGTATACCCGACTTGGTCAGCGAGGAGAAGCGCAGCCGGTCGCATCACCATTGAAATTTCCGAGCTGTGATCGATGGGTCAAGCCGGGTTACGTTCGCATCTGCCGTCGGCGGAGAAGATCTTCGTTTCTTCCCGACGGTTGGAAATGTGTTGGGAGAATTCATGCAGTTCGACACCAAGATTGCTGTTGTCATTCGCAACGATCTCGAAGCCTGGCAGAAGCTCAATGTCGCATCATTCCTGACGAGCGGAATTGCGGCCGCCTTTCCAGAGTGCATCGGCGAGGCCTATGAGGACGCCTCTGCGACGAAATATCTTGCGCTGATCGGTCAGCCTATTCTGATCTATGGCGCGGATGGTCCGGCCCTGTCGCGCGCGCTCGATCGTGCACTCACGCGCAACGTCACACCGGCGGTCTACACCGAGGACATGTTCAAGACCACGCACGATGCCGCCAATCGCGAAGCGGTGAGGGCGGTGGCGCGCGCCGATCTCAATCTCGTCGGCATCGCGATGCGCGCCGAGCGCAAGGTGATCGACAAGGTCGTCGATGGCTTGAAGTTCCATAGTTGATTACGGCACCGCCTCGCGGCCTTGTCATCAAGGTGTGACGACTGCGCCGCGTTGCGCAAACTTTGTGCGGTTTGACCCCAATCAAACGGGGGCTGCGTGGCCTCGCTAGTCTGCTCGCGCAATGCAAAGGAGCAGACAGATGCCCACCATGAAAGCCGCCGTCGTCAGACAATTTGGCAAGCCGCTCGTGATCGAGGACGTACCGGTGCCGCAGCCCGGTCCGGGCGAGGTGCTGGTCAAGGTGAGGGCCTGCGGCGTCTGCCACACCGATCTGCGCCGCCTCGGGCGACTGGCCGGTGAAGCCGGTTCCGCCCTTCATTCCCGGACATGAAGTCGCCGGCATCGTCGCCGCGCTCGGGCCCGGCGTGAAGACTCTGAAAGTCGGGGATGCCGTGGGCGTGGCCTGGCTGCACGATGCGTGCATGTCTTGCGAATATTGCGAGACCGGCTGGGAGACGCTGTGCGAGCACCAGCACAACACCGGCTACAGCGTGAACGGCGGCTTTGCCGAATATGTCATTGCCTCCGCGGCGTTTGCGGCGAAGCTGCCGGCGACGGTCGATTTCGCCGCCATTGCGCCGATCCTGTGCGCTGGCGTCACCACCTACAAGGGATTGAAAGAGACGGAGGCAAGGCCCGGCGAGTGGGTCGCGATTTCGGGCGTTGGCGGCCTCGGCCATGTCGCGATCCAGTATGCCAAGGCGATGGGGCTCAAGGCCGCAGCCGTGGACATCGCCGAGGACAAGCTCGTGCTTGCACGTGAGACCGGTGCCGATCTCGCGGTCAATGCGCTGGCAGACGGGGCCGTCGACAAGGTGCTGGCCGCGACCGGCGGCGGGGCGCACGGCGTGCTGGTGACGGCGGTCTCGACCGCCGCGTTCGCCCAGGCGCTGAAGATGGTGCGCCGGAAGGGCACCGTCAGTCTCGTCGGCCTGCCGCCGGGCGAATTCCCGACGCCGATCTTCGATGTCGTGCTGAAGCGCATCACCGTGCGCGGCTCCATCGTCGGCACCCGCCGGGATCTCGACGAAGCCATCGCGTTCGCCGCCGACGGCAAGGTCAAGGCCGAAGTGGCGAAGGTGCCGCTCACCGAGATCAACGACGTCTTCGACCGGATGAAGGCCGGCAAGATCGATGGCCGCATGGTGCTCGACTTTGGCTAAAGCGTTTTCGAGCGAAGTGGATACCGGTTCGCGTCAAGAAAACGCGTCAAATCAAGAATCCTTCGCCTCAGCCCGGCGGCATCGTCTCGAATTTCGTCAGGCCGGAATCGAGATGATCCCAGTCATGCCCGCGCACCGCGTAGGTGACCACCTGCGGCTTGTAGCGCGCGGGCTCGTCGAGGCTCGCGGCGCGGATGGTGAAGATGTCGGGCATGGCGGCGAAGGTCATGTAGACCGCCAAGCCGCACTCGGGGCAGAAGGCACGCGTCTTCACGTTGCCGCTGTCGCCGACCATGTCCCATGTCTTGGCGTCGCCCGTCACGGTGACGCCGGCCCGAGCGAAGGTGGCATAGGAGCCGTGGCCGGTGCCGCTTTCGCGCTGGCAATCCCGGCACTGGCAGTGATTGCTGAACAGCGGGTCGCCGGCGATCGAATAGCGGATCGCGCCGCAGGCGCAGCCGCCGGTGTAGGGCTTGTCCATCATGTTCACTCCTTAACTGTTTTCGCCGCTGATCTCGTCGAGCTGCCGAACGACCTTCTTCCAGCCGCCGCTCATGCCGGTGTAGGCGGTCTCGTTCCTCGGCAGCACGAAGCCGGCATGAACCAGCTGGATGCGCGTGCCGGCTTCGACCGGGGTGAGGGACCAGGTCACGACGGTGTCGAGCGGCGCGCCGTATCCGGTGTTGCGCGCATCCCCGCCCTTCCAGGCATAGACCAGTCGCCGGAAAGCCACGACCTCCAGGACGCGGCAATGGATGACGCCGTCCCAGTGGCCGCCCGGCGTGGTCTGGAACGTGAAGGTCTTGCCTTCGACGGCTTCGAAACCGGTCGGCTTCATCAGCCAGCGCGCGATCAGCTGGGCGCTTGTCAGCACCTTCCAGACCGTCTCCGGCGTGTGAGGGAAGACCTCGTCGATGACGATGTCCCGGATGTTTTCTTGGGTATCGGGTTGCAATGCAGCTGCACTCACGGGTCGATCTCCTTCAAGAGGTCACGCAGGTTCTGGAAACGCTCGCGCCAGAAGACACCGTAATGATCCATCCAGGTGACCAACGGCTCGAGGCCTTCAGGCGCGGCGCGGTAATAGACATTGCGACCCTCGGCGCGCTCGGCGACGAGGCCCGCCCGCTTCAACGATTTCAGGTGCTGCGAGATGGCGCCCTGCGTCACCCCGCTGCCGCGCGTCAGCTCGGCGACGCTGACTTCCTTGGTGTCGAAGATGCGCTCGAACACGGCGCGGCGGGTCGGATCGGCGAGGGCGCGCATCACGGCGGTGACGGGATGTGGAGCGGTTTCGATCATCTCAATCAATTAGCGTGGGCTAATTGATTAGTCAATACTAATGCATTTCCTGACCTTGAATCCTAAATGTCCATTTGACAATGACTGACTAGTCAGTCATAAATGAAGCATGATGAAGAAGCCCACTACAGCAGCTGCGACCAAGGTCGCGAGTCAGACGCCCAGGCATGGCGGGGAAGTCGCTCCGGCATCAAGCCGTGCGACGCGCGCAGCGGAGCGGCGCGCGGCAATCGTGGAGGCGGCGATGGAGGAATTCGTCGCGCGCGGCTTTGCGGCGACGCGGCTTGACGACATCGCCAAGCGCGCAGGCGTCGCGAAGGGCACGATCTACCTGCACTTCAAGGACAAGGAATCGATGTTCGAGGAGTTGGTGCGTATCGTGATCGTGCCCGTGGTGGCTCGGCTCGACGCGTTGCCACCGCCGACGGGCTCGGTGCGCGATCTCATCGAAATGTTTGCCGGAAATTTCATCAACGAGGTGATCGGCACACGCCGTGGCGATCTCGTGCGCCTGATCGTGGCGGAGGGGCCGCGCTTTCCGGCGGTCGCCGACTTCTACTACCGCGAGGTCGTCTCGCGCGGGATGGCCGGCATGCGCGCGCTGATCGAACTCGGCGTTGCCCGCGGCGAGATCCGCCAGAAGAATCTCGCGCGCTATCCGCAGATCCTGGTCGCGCCCGCGATCATCGCGGTGATCTGGCAGAGCCTGTTTGCGCGGCACGCGCCGCTCGACGCGCAGGACATGCTGCGCGTCCATCTGGATTTGATTTTCGGCGAACGGAGGACGACATGACGTCGCCGCAAAGGATATTTGGAATCATCTTGGCCGCCGCGCTTGCAACAGGCCTCGCCGGTTGCAAGGAGAAGCGCGACCCCGGCTTCCAGGGCTGGGTCGAGGCGGACATGATCTTCGTCAGTCCGGACGAAGCAGGCCGGGTCACCAAGCTCAACGTCCGCGAGGGCGACGAGGTCAAGGTCGGCGAAGCGCTCTATTCCGTCGATGACGACCTCCAGCTCGCCGATCTCAACCAGAACAAGGCGACGCTGGCGAATGCGCAGCAGACCTATGATCGTGCGGCCTCGCTGAGCAAGACCGGCGCCGGCACGCAGGCCAATCTCGATTCCGCCGTCTCCGCCTTGCGCGTTGCCGAAGCCCGCGTGGCGACCTCGGAGACGCGGCTGGCCCGGCGCAAGGGCTTTGCGCCCGTTGCCGGCACCATCCAGCAGATCTATTTCCGTGAGGGCGAGATGGTGGCGGCGCAGCGGCCGGTGCTCTCGATCATGCCACCAGGCAACATGAAGCTGCGCTTCTTCGTGCCGGAAACGGAGCTGCCGAAACTCTCGATCGGCGACGAGGTGCGGGTCGCCTGCGACAATTGCGCCGCCGATCTCACCGCTAAGATCTATTTCATCGCGACGTCGGCTGAATACACCCCGCCGGTGATCTACAGCCTCGAAGAGCGCAACAAGCTCGTCTATCTCATTCAGGCGCGACCGTCGCGGCCCGATGCCTTGCGGGTGGGGCAGCCGATCGACGTCTATCTCAATCCAAAGACACCGGTGGCGGACAAGCGATGAACGCCGGCAACGACATCGCAATCGACGTCAGAGGCCTGAGCAAATCGTTCGGCGGCCGCGAGGTCGTGCACGACCTGTCGATGCAGGTGAAGCGTGGCTCGATCTACGGCTTCCTCGGGCCGAACGGCTCGGGCAAGACCACGACCATCCGCATCCTCTGCGGCCTGCTCACGCCCGACAGCGGTGAGGGCACCTGCCTCGGCTACGACATCTTGCGCGACGCCGAGAAGATCAAGCGCCAGGTCGGCTACATGACCCAGCGCTTCAGCCTCTATCAGGACCTGTCCGTGCGCGAGAACCTGGAATTCGTCGCACGGCTCTATGGCCTCGCCGACGCACGCGGTGCCGCGCGCGACATGATCAAACGACTCGGGCTCTCGGGCCGCGAGGAGCAGCTCGCCGGCGAGCTCTCCGGCGGGTGGAAGCAGCGGCTGGCGCTCGGGGCCTGCACGCTGCCGAATCCAAAATTGTTGCTGCTGGACGAGCCGACCGCGGGCGTCGATCCCAAGGCACGGCGAGACTTCTGGAACGAGATCCATGCGCTCGCCGCCGAGGGGCTCACGGTACTGGTCTCCACCCATTACATGGACGAAGCCGAGCGCTGCCACGAGATCGCTTACATCGCCTACGGCCATCTGCTGGCGCGCGGCACCGTCGACGAGGTGATCGCGAAGTCGGCGCTGACGACCTACACCGTCACGGGCGAGCTGGGCGGGCTCGCGGCCGAGCTCGACCATAAGCCAGGCGTCGATATGGTGGCCCCGTTCGGCACCTCGCTGCATGTCTCCGGCCGTGATGCTGCGGCGCTCGAAGCCAGCATCGCGCCTTGGCGCGAGAAAAGCGGCCTGCACTGGCAGAAGTCGCATCCATCGCTGGAAGACGTCTTCATCGAATTGATGAACCGCTCGAGGGACAATTTCCAATGAGCACCATCCGCGCAACCGGCCCCGTGTCGGAGATCCGCGACCGTTTCGGTTTCTTGCGCCGCTCCTATGCCATGATGGCGAAGGAATTCATTCAGCTTCGGCGGGACCGCGTGTCGTTTGCCATGATCGTCGCGATCCCCGTGATGCAGCTGCTGTTGTTCGGTTATGCCATCAACACCACGCCGCACCATCTGCCGAGCGCGGTGCTGCTGCAGGAGGACTCCGATCTCGCCCGTTCGGTCCTGAAGGCGCTGGAGAACACCGCCTATTTCCGCTTCGTCTACGAAGTGCACGACGTCGAGGATTTCGACAATCTGCTGAAGTCCGGCAAGGTGCTGTTCGGCGTCGAGATCCCGCGCGGCTTCGAGCGGGCAGTGCGGCGCGGCGACAAGCCGGCTCTGCTGGTCGCCGCGGATGCGACCGATCCGGTCGCCGCAAGCTCCGCGCTCGGCTCGCTCGGGATGATCGTGCAGACCGCGCTCCAGCACGATCTCTATATCGGTGATGCGCCGGCACTGCCGTTCGAGATCAGGGCGCATGCACGCTATAATCCGGCTGCGGAATCGCGGATCAACATCGTGCCAGGCCTGGTCGGCACCATCCTCACCATGACGATGCTGATCTTCACGGCGCTGTCGGTGACGCGTGAGATTGAGCGCGGCACCATGGAGAGCCTGTTGTCGATGCCGATCAAGCCGGTCGAGGTGATGCTCGGCAAGATCGTCCCCTACATCGTGGTCGGCTTCATCCAGGCCTTCCTGATCGTCAATATCGGCGTGTTTCTGTTCGGCGTGCCGGTGCTCGGCAACCTGCTCCTGCTGGCGGCGCTCTCGACGCTCTTCATCGCCACAAATCTCGCGATCGGCTACACGTTCTCCACCATCGCCCAGAATCAGCTGCAGGCGATCCAGATGTCGTTCATGTTCTTCCTGCCGAGCCTGCTGCTGTCCGGCTTCATGTTCCCGTTCGCGGGCATGCCGGCCTGGGCGCAATATCTCGGCGAATGCCTGCCGCTGACGCACTATCTGCGCATCGTTCGTGCCATCATGCTGAAGGGCGCGTCCATGCCGAACCTGCGCTTCGATGCGGTTGCCCTCGCCATCCTGATGCTGGTCGCCATGACTATCGCCGTGACACGCTTCCGCCGCACGCTGGATTGAGGCAGAATGTCCTCCGATGTCATTCCGGGGCGCACGAAGTGCGAACCCGGAATCTCGAGATTCCGGGTTCGATGCTAGCGCGTCGCCCCGGAATGAGTGGGGGGATAATGGTCAGCTTTCTGAAAGCCCGGCAGAAAGCCGTCTTGTCGGATCAGTTCGAGCGCGAACTGACGCGCGAGGTGCTGCGCACCGAACTGTTGCGGGTGAAGGCGCTGATCGCCACCGGCTTGGTCATGATCGTGCTGCTGACCACGACCTTCGTGATCGATCCTGCCATCGTGAACCGGATCTGGCACGGGACGGAGGGCATGACCCGTGAATATACCCTCATTGCAGGCTTCCTGCTGTTCGAGGCCTGGATCCACGGCCAGATCAGGCGAAACCTCAAGCTCGATCGCGACGTCCCGGTGGTCAGGCGCTATATCGGTGCAACCATCGAAACATCGCTGCCGACGCTCATCCTGATCCTACAGATCCGCAGCATGGGCGCTGGGCCTGCGCTCGGTTTCGTGTTGCCGCTGGTCTATTTCATCTTCGTCATTCTTTCGACGCTGCGGCTCGATTTCTGGCTGTCCACCTTCACGGGATTTGTCGCCGGCGCCGAACTTCTGGCGGTGGCGCTGTACTACAATTCGGCCAGCGACACCGGCGAACCCCTGATCTATTTCCACACCGTGCGCAGCACCGTCATCCTGGTCTGCGGCGTGCTCGCGGGCTCGGTCGGCGCGCAATTGCGACGGCAATTTGCCGCGAGCATCGCGGCGGCCACCGCGCGCGATCGGGTGACCAATCTGTTCGGCCAGCACGTCTCGCCGCAGGTGGTCGAGCGGCTGATGGCGGAGGGCACGAGCGTTGCCGGCGATCTCCGCCGTGTCGCAGTGATGTTCGTCGATTTCCGCGGCTTTACCGCAGGTGCGCAGACGCGCACGCCCCAGGAGGTGGTCGATAGGCTCGACGGCGCCTTCGCGGTGCTGGTCGACATTCTCGATCGCCACGGCGGCATTGTGAACAAGTTCCTCGGCGACGGCTTCCTGGCGCTGTTCGGCGCGCCGCTCGAAGCCTCCGATGCCGCGCATCGCGCGGTCGCTGCCGGCCGTGACATGCTGACGGCGATGGACCGCATCAACGCGCAGACGAGCTGGCCGCTGCGGATCGGCATCGGCATCCATTTCGGCGAGGTCGTCGCCGGCAATATCGGCTCGCCGCGGCGCAAGGAGTACACGGTCATCGGCGATACCGTGAACTTCGCCTCGCGGCTTGAGGCGCTCAACAAGGAGTTCGGCTCGCAGCTCCTGATCTCCGCGTCCGTGCGCGAGGCGCTGGGTGCCGACTGCAGCGATGCGGTCGCGCTCGGCGAGGTCACCGTGCGCGGTTACGAGCAACCGGTTGCCGTGTTTCAATTGGGGTGAGGGGATTCCTCGCGTTTCTTTGAAGGCGGGCGCTGAAATATCCCCGCACGCTCCGCGCTCCTGCATTCAGGAAGCCGAAACTCCTCGGCTTCCTGATGTCTCGCGGAGAAAATCCATGACTCGATTGACCATTGCTTCGGCCTTGATTGCCGCTTCCGTCTATCAAGTCCAGTCTGCTGCCGCTCGCGACGTTGCGCCAGCGCGGCGCGCCGTGGTTCACGCGACGGCGGATTGCGTCAGGGCGCCGGCAGAGGGCGCCTATGCCTCGGCGCCCTACAAGGAGCCGCCCTGCATACCGAAGACCACGAACTGACTTTCGCGACGAGGCGAAGCCGGGCTGGCGAAGACAGTCAGTCCGGCTTCTCTTTCCATCCGGGCTGGTATTGAGGTAGCGCTTGACTCGTGTTTCATCTAGTCATCTATATGACTATATGAATCCGGCTTCCCGCGACGACCGCCTGCCACGCTACCAGCGCCTGCGCGACGACCTCGCGGCGCGGATCAACCGCAATGAATGGCGCCCGGGCGAGCCGATCCCGTCGGAAGCCGAACTCGGCGCCCATTACGGCGTCGCGATCGGCACCGTGCGCAAGGCGATCGACCAGCTCGTTGCGGACGCCGTGCTGGAGCGCCAGCAGGGCCGCGGCACCTTCGTTCGGCGCGCACGCTTCAATTCCTCGCTGTTCCGGTTCTTCCGCTTCCAGTCGGAGAGCGGCGAGCGACGCGTGCCGAAGAGCCGTATCCTCAGGCGCAAGAGCGTGCCCGCGACCTCGGCCGTGGCATCGGCGCTGCGCCTTCCCGTCGGCGAGCCCGTGATCAGCCTGTCGCGCCTGCGCCTGATCGACGATGTGCCGCTGCTGGCCGAAGAGATCTGGCTGCAGCAATCGCGCTTTGCAAAGATTCTCGAGATCGACACCGCCGAGTTCGGCGACTTGTTGTATCCGCTCTACGAGGAGCGCTGCGGGGAGGTGGTGGTCTCCGCCGAGGAAATCCTGACGGTCGAGACTGCCAACGAGATGCAGGCGCGGCTGCTTCGGCTCGAGGCTCACGCACCGCTGATCGTGATCGAGCGCCTTGCGTTCGACCTGGAGCGACAGCCGATCGAATGGCGTCGCTCGCGCGGGCCGGCGGATCGCTTCCGCTACCACGCCGAGATCAGGTGAGCGCGACTTTCAACGACGTCAAACAACAACGCGTACAGGGGTAGGAAAACATGTCGAACTGGTACAGTGAGAGCTCGCCGCTGGAGCGTCGCACGTTCTGGGCAAGCTTTGGCGGCTGGGCGCTGGATGCGCTCGACGTCCAGATGTTCGGCCTTGCCATCCCCGCGTTGATCGCGACCTTTCACATCAGCAAGGCCGACGCCGGCCTGCTCGGATCGGTCACGCTGTTCTTCGGCGCATTCGGCGGCTGGCTCGGCGGCGCGCTCGGCGATCGCTTCGGCCGCGTCAAGGCGCTGCAGATCACGGTCGCGACCTTCGCGCTCGCGACCTTCGCCAGCGCCTTCGCGATGACCTACGCCCAGCTTCTGGTGCTCAAGGCCATTCAAGGCCTCGGCTTCGGCGCCGAATGGGCTTGCGGCGCGGTCCTGATGGCCGAGATCATCCGTCCCGAGCATCGGGGCAAGGCGCTCGGCTCGGTGCAGAGCGCCTGGGCCGTGGGTTGGGGCGCGGCGGTTCTGTTGTCGGCGCTGGTCTTCACCTATGCGCCGGTGGATATCGGCTGGCGGATGCTGTTTGCAATCGGACTGCTGCCGGCGCTCCTCATCATCTTCATCCGCCAGGGGCTGAAGGAGCCGCCGCGCGCGATCGCGAAGGACGCAGAAGCGCCGTTCCTCGCCACGCTCTCGGGCATCTTCCATCGCGACGTGCTGCGCTCGACGCTGGTCGGCGGACTCTTCGGCATTGGCGCCCACGGTGGTTATGCTGCCCTGACGACGTTCCTGCCGACCTTCTTGCGCGAGGTGCGGCACCTCTCGGTGCTCGGCTCCAGCTTCTACCTGGCCGTCATCATCATCGCGTTCTTCTGCGGTTGTGTCGCGAGCGGCTTCATCAGCGACCGGGTCGGGCGCAGGGCGAACGTCGCGTTCTTTGCCGCCGCCTGCATCGCCACCGTGCTGGTCTATATCTTCGTGCCGCTGACCAATGGCCAGATGCTGGTGCTTGGATTTCCGCTCGGCTTCTTCTCGGCGGGAATCCCTGCAAGCATGGCGGCGCTGTTCAGCGAGCTCTATCCGGCTGGCGTGCGCGGCACAGGCGTCGGCTTCTGCTACAATTTCGGCCGCGTCGTCTCTGCCGCGTTTCCCTTCCTGGTCGGCATTCTCAGCGACCGCATCGGCCTCGGGCCTGCGATCGGTATCGACGCGGCGTTTGCCTATTCGCTGGTGCTGATCGCGGTGCTGCTGCTGCCGGAAACCCGCGGGAAAGTGTTCGAGCAGACGGCGGCAACCCACGCCTGACCGGAAATGAGGGATAACGACCATGACATTGCCCCAGCGCGGCGTGACGCGCCGACAATTTGGTGCGAGTCTCGCATCGCTCGCCACGGTGGTCGCGACCACAGCCAGGAGTGAGGCGGCCTTGCCCGAGATCGACACCCACGCCCATGTCTTCCATCGCGGACTAAAACTCGCGCCGGGCCGGCGCTATGCGCCGGATTACGACGCGCCACTGTCGCTCTATCTCGAGCAGCTCGACCGCAACGCCATGACCAATGGCGTGCTGGTGCAGCCGAGCTTTCTCGGCACCGACAATTCCTACCTCGTCGACTGCCTGAAACAGACCAACGGACGCCTGCGCGGCATTGCGGTGGTCGATCCCGCCGTCTCCGCAGACGAGCTGCGCGCACTCGATCGCGCCGGCGTGATCGGCATTCGCCTCAATCTGGTCGGCCAGCCCCTGCCCGATCTCGCGGCGAGCGAATGGAAAGGATTGCTCGGGAATGTGAAGGCGATGAGCTGGCAGATCGAGATCCAGCGCAACGCCGCCGATCTCGCAACGCTCGTGCCGCAGCTGCTCGATCACGGCGTCACTGTCGTGCTCGATCATTATGCGTTGCCTGATCCGGAGCTCGGTGTCACCGATCCCGGATTTCAATCGGTGCTGAAATTCGGGGCGACGCGAAACGTATGGGTCAAGATCTCGGCGCCGTATCGTAATGGTCCGGCCGGCGAGAGCTTTGCCGGGCAAGCCTATCCGCTGCTGCGCAGCGCCTATGGCCTCGATCGCCTGCTCTGGGGCAGCGACTGGCCGCACACGCAGTTCGAGGCGACGCAGACCTACGCGAAGAACCGGCAATTCCTCGACACGCTCGTCGTCGACGCAAGCGATCGTGCCCGAGTGCTGGCCTCTCCGCGGCCGCTCTTCCGCTTCTGACGCGCGAGCGCGATTGCTCCGATTGCACCGAATTTTGGGGCATGACGGGCGATATTGCGTCCCTGTAGAGTGCTGCGCGAGGCGGCCGATCGCGGCCGCCGTTTGCGTGAGGAAATGCCATGCAGCGCCGCTATGTCACCGTCGACGTGTTCACCGACCGCGCCTTCGGCGGCAACCAGCTCGCCGTGGTGCTCGACGCCGGCGGGCTCTCCACGCAGCAGATGCAGGCGATCGCAACCGAGTTCAACTATTCCGAGACGACCTTCGTGCTGCCGCCGCGCGACAAGGCCAACGACGCCGAGGTGCGCATCTTCACGCCGGTGCAGGAGATTGCCTTTGCCGGCCATCCCAACGTCGGCACCGCCTTCGTGCTGGCCTCGATGGCAAAAGAGCCGAAGTCGCGCCTCTCGTTCGAGGAGAAGGCAGGCCTCGTGCCGGTTGATATCGTGCGAGAGCAGGGAAGGGTGATCAGAACCGAGCTCACCGCGCCGCAGCCGCTTGCGCGGTACGCGCCGCTGTCACCGGCCGAGGCCGCGAGCTGCATTTCGCTCAGTGCGGATGACATCAAGACCGATAACCATGCACCTGAAGTCATCACCGTCGGAAACGCATTTCTGGTGATGGAGCTGCATTCGCGCGAGGCGCTGAAGCGGGCGCGGCCCGACGCTGCGGCCTACGGCAAGCTCTTGCCGCGAGACGGCGGCCGCTCCGTGTGGTTCTATACCCGCGACGTACCTTCAGCCGAAGCGCCGTGCGAGCGCCAGGCACGCATGTTCATGCGCGGCGCCAGCGGCCTCACCGAGGATCCCGCCACCGGCAGCGCCACAGTCGCAGCCGCCGCACTGTTCGCCGATCTCGATCCTATCAGCGACGGCGAGCTGAAACTCACCGTCGGCCAGGGCTTTGACATGGGCCGGCCTAGCATTCTTCAAACGCGCGTCGTCAAGCGAGACAGTAAGATCGTCTCCGCCCATGTCGGCGGTGCCAGCGTGCAGATGATGGAAGGGACGTTCAGGCTGGCCGGGGAGGGGTAAGCCGTCATTCCGGGGCGCGCGTAGCGCGACCGGAATCCATCGAGCCTCAGAGACGGTGGATGCATGGATTCTCGGGTGCGCGATTGCGCACCGTAGCTCGCGACTTCGTCGCGCCCCGGAATGACACTCAGAGTATTCGCCCCGCCAAATTCTTCACCGTCACGCCATCGCGCTCCTCGATGATCTCCGCGATCATCTGGCGATGGCAATGGGTGTGATCGCGCTCGTAGCAGAGCAGGCAGACGGGGCCGGCCTGCTTCACCAGCGCCGAGAGCTCGTCCATCTGCTCTCTGGCTTCCGGCGTCTTGAGGTGCTTTGAGAATATCTTCTCGAGCACATCGTACTGGCCGCTGCGGGCCGCGAGCCGGCCTTCCTTGGGCGTGCCGAGGCCAGCGAGATGAATATAGCCGATGCCGCGTTCATCGAGGCCGGCGGCAAGCTGCTTCTTGGAAAAACCCGGTCGCCGCGACGACGTCACCGCGCGCACGTCGACCACGAGCTTGACGCCGGCCTGCTCCAATTCGTCCAGCACGGCCTTGGGCGGCGTCTGCTCATACCCGATCGTGAACAGCTTCTTCGCCTTGGCCATCGACTTCCTCAACTCACCCGCGCGATCAGTTCCATGGCGCCGTGCGGTGCGCGCACCTTGCCTTCGTGAATGACGTAGGCGAACACGTCGCGTGGTTCCTTTTTCGGCTTACTCTTGTCAACTTTCGGCAGATCGTCGGGTTCGCCACCCGCGGCCCAGGCTTGGAAGCGTTCGGCCCAGGCATCCAGCTGCTTCGGCGGATAGCAGGTCTTGATCTCGTCGTTGCCCTTCTGCAAGCGCGCATAGACGAAATCGCCGGCGACGTCGGCGATCGCAGGATATTTGCCGTGCTCGGCAAACACCACCGGCGTCTCAAATTCGCGGATCAACGCGATGAAATCAGGCGTGCAGAAGCTGTCGTGGCGCACCTCGACAACATGACGCAACGCGCGGCCCTCGAGTTTGCGTGGCAGCAGCTCCAGGAACTTGCCGAAATCGGCACCGTCGAATTTCTTCGTCGGCGCGAACTGCCACAGCGCGGGCCCAAGATGGTCGCCGAGTTCCAGCACGCCGGAATCATAGAACCGCTTGATGGAATCGCCGGCCTCGGCGAGCACGCGCCTGTTGGTGGCAAAGCGCGGCCCCTTCACCGAGAACACAAAACCATCAGGCACTTCGCTCGCCCATTTGCGAAAGCTCTCCGGTTTCTGCGAGCCGTAATAGGTGCCGTTGATCTCGATGGAGGTCAGCTTCGAGGCCGCGTAGGATAGTTCCTTCGCCTGCGTCAGCTTTTCCGGATAGAACACGCCGCGCCAGGGCTCGAAGGTCCAGCCGCCGATGCCGATGAAGATGTTGCCGGATTTCTTGGACACGGTTCTTGCTTTGGCCACGGATGGATCTCGCATCGACGGACGGGGAAGGCAGCATCCTAGTCAAACCGGAAGTGATTGGCCAGTTGTCGCATCCCGTCTAAGCTTCGCCTCGCGATCTGCGTAAGAAGGAGAACAACATGCGGATGCTGATGCTGGGAGCGGCGCTCGTTACGATGACAGCTGCTGCCATGACCTGTTCTGCTTTTGCGGCTGATGACGACGACACCAAGGGCGCGCAGAAGCTCGCCATGCAGGGCCGCGACGATTACTGGCATTGCCTGGCGCGGGAATATGCGCGTGACAGAAATCAGGGCCTGTCGGAACAGGATTTCAGCCGCTCGGTTGCCGGAGCCTGCCCGTCGGAGCGGCAATATTACCGGGTGGCGTTGCTCGACTATCTCACCGCGCAATATCCGAACATCGATTCCGGTGCCCATCTCGCGACCGCGAACCGGGCGGTGGAGTCGGCGCAGAAGGACATCGTGACGGCCTTCGTCAAGGACAGGCCGCCACAGCAATAGACTACACACCGCTGGAGGCCGGCAGCTCTTCCGGCCGTGCATTCATCCGTGGTATGATTGGCCGCATCAGGAACGGGGACGGGCTGGCATGGCGTCTGAGTCGGTGGGTGGCATTTTCGGCGCGATCGTCGCGGCGATCGTGCTTGCGGTCGCCGTCGTCTTTGGGCCGATCGGGCAGTACGGCAAGCCTCCTAAGCCGGTCAAGGCCGAGCCGGCTCCCGCCGCCGTAGCGCCTGCAGCCCCTGTCGCGCCGGCTCCGAGGGGGCCGGTGATCCGGGAAGTCCCGAACCAGTAGTGGCTTGAAAAAGGCCGGTTGCCCCTTGCATAGCGGCTTGCTCGTTCCCATATACCTCCTAACGGCGGCGTTGAGCCAAAAGCTCCGGCGCTGGGACGACCTTGGAATAGCTTGGGCCTGCGCCGGATGTACGCGCGGTCCGCCGTTCCGGGGTCGTTGGCATTTTGGGGCCCTATTTGGGCTGATTCCCACATAAACCCCGGCTTGGCAGCGCAGGACGCGGCGGATATACGCTGCCGTCATGAATGAAGCCATCAGACCCGGCGTCGACAACCAGGCTCAAGAGGGGCCGGAGCTGTCGGTCATCGTCCCGACCTTCAACGAGCGCGACAACGTCACGGTGCTGTACCGGCGGCTGGAGGCGACGCTTCCCAACATCGCCTGGGAGGTCGTGTTCGTCGACGACAATTCGCCCGATGGCACCTGGGACGTGGTGCGGGCGCTGGCGCTGAAAGACAGCCGCGTGCGCTGCATCCGCCGCATCGGCCGTCGCGGCCTGTCGGGCGCATGCATCGAGGGCATCCTGGCCTCGAGCGCGCCCTATGCTGCCGTGATCGATGCCGATCTCCAGCACGACGAAACCCAGCTTCCGAAGATGCTGCTCTTGCTCGCAAGCGATCAGGCCGACCTCGTCGTCGGTAGCCGCTACATCGAGGGCTACAAGAGCGAAGGCTTCAACAAGCAGCGCGCCGGAGCCAGTGCGCTCGCGACCGAGGTCGCCAAGAAGATGCTGCGGGTCGAGATCGCCGATCCCATGAGCGGCTTCTTCATGGTCCGCCGCGACCGTTTCGAGCAGCTGGCGCCGAAACTGTCGGTGCACGGCTTCAAGATCCTGCTCGATCTCGTCGCCACCGCGCATGGCAGTTTGCGCGCCGTCGAAATTCCCTACACGTTCGGCGCCCGTCAGCACGGCGAAAGCAAGCTTGATTCCATGGTCGCGCTGGACTTCCTCGGCCTCGTGCTGGCGAAGCTCACCAACGATATCGTCTCGTTGCGCTTCATCTTGTTCGCGATGGTGGGCGGCATCGGCCTCGTCGTGCATCTCACCACGCTGTTCATCGCGCTCGAACTGATCAAGGTGCCGTTCGCGGAGGCGCAGGCCGCCGGCGCCATCGTCGCCATGACCAGCAACTTCATCATGAACAACTTCCTCACCTATCGTGATCAGCGGCTGAAGGGCTTTGCGATCCTGCGCGGCCTCATCATGTTCTACATCGTGTGCAGCGTCGGCCTGCTCGCCAATGTCGGCGTCGCCTTCTCGGTCTACGACCAGGAGCCGATCTGGTGGCTGGCCGGCATGGCCGGCGCGCTGATGGGCGTGGTGTGGAATTACGCGATGTCCGGACTGTTCGTCTGGCGCAAGAAATAGCGCGCCGAGGATTTCGAGTATGGGCGGGGCTGACGCGCGGATCGTCCGCAATACGGCGCTGGTGATCCTTGCGTTGGTCGTCTTGCGGCTGGTCGCGGCCGCCTTCACGCCGATTACTTTCGACGAAGCCTATTACTGGATGTGGTCGAAGAACCTCGCCGGTGGTTATTACGACCACCCGCCGATGGTCGCGTACGTCATCCGCGCCGGCACCATGATCGCCGGCGATACCGAGCTCGGCGTCCGCCTGGTCTCGGTCCTGCTCGCGCTGCCGATGAGCTATGCGATCTATCGCGCCGCCGCGATCCTGTTCGGCGGGGCCCGCATGGCGGCGACCAGCGCCATCCTGCTCAACGTCACGATGATGGCTTCGGTCGGCACATTGATCGTCACGCCCGATGCGCCGCTGCTGGTGGCCTCCAGCTTCGTGCTGTTCTTCCTCGCCAAAGTGCTGGAGACCGGCCGCGGTGTCTGGTGGCTTGCTGTCGGCGCCGCCGTCGGCGCGGCGCTGCTGTCGAAATATACCGCGATGTTCTTTGGCGCTGCGATCCTGATCTGGCTCGTTTCCGTGCCGAAACTGCGGCGCTGGTTCCTCTCGCCCTGGCCCTATCTCGGCGGCCTCGTGGCGCTGGCACTGTTCTCGCCGGTGATCCTCTGGAACGCGGATCATCACTGGGTCTCGTTCGTCAAGCAGCTCGGGCGCGCGAAGATCGAGGATTTCCGCCCGGTCTTCATTGCCGAGCTGATCCCGACCCAGATCGCGTTCGCAACGCCGCTGGTGTTCATCCTCGGCGCGATGGGTCTGCATGCGCTGACCTGGCGCAGGGCCGGTGCGCTCGCCTCGCGCGTGCTGATCGAGACGATGTTCTGGACGATCGTCGTCTATTTCGTCTGGCACTCGCTGCACGCCCGCGTCGAGGCCAACTGGTTCGCGCCAGTCTATCCGCCTTTCATCGTCGCCGCCGCAGCCGCAGCCAACCTCGCGCAATGGAAACCGCGCGCGCGACGCCTGGTTGATTTCTGCCTGCGCTGGGCCGCGCCGACAGGCATCGTGATGTTCGCCGCGCTGATCCTGCAAGCCAATACGGGCTGGCTGTCCGGCTATCGCCGTGACGCGACCGTGCGCAGCGTCGGGGTAGGCTGGCGCGAACTCGCCGCCGGTATCGAAGCAGAGCGCGTGCGCAACGGCGCGACCTGCGTGCTCACGCCGGATTACGGCACCACGGGCTGGCTGGCCTTCTATCTGCCCCGCGGCAGCTGCGTGGTGCAGCAGAACCAGCGCATCCGCTGGGTCAACATGCCCGAGCCCGATCCGAAGCTGCTGGCGGGCAAGCTGCTCTATGTCGACGAGATCAGAGCCGATGGCCATCCGTTCCTGAACGAGCTGTTCGCGAAAGTGACGCGCGTCGGTGAGTTGCAGCGCAAGCGCGGGCCACTCGTGGTCGAGACCTACGGCATCGATCTTCTGGAGGGCGCCAAGGGCGACGTACTGGACCGCTCGCCGCCGCCCGAGTTGGCGCCGTAAGCGGAGCCGCGGCTGAGGGCCGGCCGCACCAGCCTCGCGCAACGTTTCACCGTTATCGTCCGGGGTCTTGAAGACCACGAAAATGACTTGGTTGGTGCGTTTAGAGATGCGGTCGGAGAGGTCCGCCAAGCGGGCTGAACCGGCCGGGAATGATGGTTAACAGCGTCGCCTAGGTCCGTAGTTCTGCGGGCTTTTTTCTCGAAATGGCACAGCGTTAACGACTCGCCCTACAACCGCCCGAACTTAATCCGCATTTAACTAAAAGTCGCCTTAATGACGCTCCGACCCTCTGCGAGATGCTGTTTCCGGATCGTGACCAGCGGCACTTCGAAGGGGCAGTTAGTGACACCGTTCTGGACGCAAGGCGAATGAGTACGAGTATCGCTGCGCAGAGTTACGCGGCACGGAAGCCCAAGAGCTCTTCGAAGCATTCCTATCGGAAGTCTTCCCGGAAAATGACCACCCAAAACCTGCTCGGCGCAGCGGTGATCGGCTGCGTCGCGCTTGCCGGCTGGACCGTCTACACCAACATCTTCGCCGCCAGCGTCTATCCGATCGTCGGTAGCTCCGGCTACGACGAGCCCGTGGTCAAGCGCGCGCCCAAGGTCGCGCTGCGCGAGGCCAGCGAGGCCATCCAGGAAACCTTTGCGCTGCTGCCCGACCGGCTGCAGGTGGCCGCACCGATCTCCCGCGAGATGTTCAACGAGCGCTTTGCTGCGGCAGCGACGCAGGGTGTGGAGTCGAATGCGGCGAGCGCGGCGCCTGCGACCAAGGTCGCCGAAGTTCCTGCGAAGCAGACCGTTGTCGCCAAGGTCGCCGAGGTGTTGAAACCGCTCAATCCGACCAAGGTGGCCGAGAGGGTCGCTGACAAGGTCGCGGATGTCGCGAAGGGCAAGCGCGGCACCGACGCGCGGGTACAACTCGCGTCGGCCGATCCGGCCGAGATCGTCCCGGCGCCCGAGGCGAAGCCGAAATCCTTTGCCGACCGCGCCAAGGCCGCGGTGATGTCGATCACCGGTCCGCGCCAGTCGATGGTCGAGAAGCTCTGGGGCAAGCGCGAGCCGTCAGGCGGATTGCTCGCCTATGCCTCGGCCGATGCCAGCGTGACGTCGGCGATCGCGCCGAAGGAGCAGAACCCGATGTTCGGCGGCGCGCCGCCCTATGAGCGCGACACCGCGGTCTACGACATCACCGCCAAGACGGTTTACCTGCCTGACGGGACCAAGCTTGAGGCGCATTCCGGCCTCGGCTCCAATCTCGACGATCCGCGCTCCTCGAAGGTCCGCATGCGCGGCGTGACCCCGCCGCACATCTACAATCTGAAGCCGCGGGAGGCGCTGTTCCACGGCGTGCCGGCGCTGCGGCTCACCCCGATCGGCGGCGAGAGCGCGATCTACGGCCGCGACGGCCTGCTGGCGCACACCTTCATGCTCGGGCCGAACGGCGATTCCAACGGCTGCGTGTCGTTCAAGGACTA
Organism: Bradyrhizobium sp. Ghvi; assembly: GCF_900115265.1. Lineage (GTDB taxonomy): Bacteria > Pseudomonadota > Alphaproteobacteria > Rhizobiales > Xanthobacteraceae > Bradyrhizobium. Next base: position 181,183 of record NZ_FOVU01000004.1, read on the forward strand.
TTACGCGTTCCTCGACGCCTATCGCAACAAGGGTATCCGCAAGCTCGCGGTGCTCGCGCGCGTCGAGTAGGGCGCGCTTCAAGCCGCCATTGCCTTGCGGAGTGCCATTTCGGTCGCGATCGCGTCCCGCACGGCGGGGCGCGCCTGCATGCGTTCCAGATAGGCCGCCAACGGTGGCCATTGCGCGACGTCGACGCCGGCCGGACGCAGCAGCAGCAAGGCCCAGGCGAGATGCGCGTCCGCAACGGTGAAGCATTCACCCACGAGGAATTCGCGCGTCGCCAGATGCGCTGACGGCACCGACAGTGTCTGCGCGATCCGAGCGCGCGGCTTGGCGAGCGAGGCGTCGTCCTGGTACCAGAAGGTCGGAAACAGGAAGGCCTTGTGGATCTCGGCGCCGATGAAGCTCAGCCATTCCTGCAAGCGGTAGCGATCAACGTCGCCCGGCCGCGGCGCAAGACCGCGCTCGGGCTTCAGGTCGGCAATGTATTGCAGCACCGCTGCGCTTTCCGACAGCCGCTCGCCGTTCTCCAGCACCAGGACCGGCACTGCGCCCTTCGGCGAGATGCCGCGAAAATCCCTTTCGTCCTCCGCGACCTTCTTGGTCCGGAGATGCACCAGGTGATAGCGCGCCTCGAGGCCAGCTTCCATCAGCGCGATGCGGCTCGAAAGCGAGCAGGCCAGCGGCGAGAAATAGAGTTGCAGCATCGCGTTGCTCCGTTAGCTCAGCACATCGCCGCGCGTGATGATTGCGAAGCGGTCAGAGAGTTCGGCGAGCGCAACCTCGTGGATGGCCCTCGCGTCCAGCGTGCCGCCGCGCCCGTCGGGAAGATCGCGCGTCGCGCAGGAATCGGCATCGATGGTCGCGCGAAAGCCGAGGTCGAGCGCCGCGCGCGCGGTGGAGCTGACGCACATATGCGTCATGAAGCCGGCCAGCACGAGGTCCTTGCGGCCAGCCGCGTCAAGGCGCGCCTTCAGATCGGTGCCTGCAAACGAATTGGGCAGCTCCTTTTCGATCACCAGCTCGTCGGGATGAGGCGTCAGTTCGGCGACGATGGCGCCGCGCTCGGCGCTGCGATCGAACAGGCTGCCCGCCTTGCCGCGATGGGCGATATGGATAATCGGCGCGTTTGCCGCGCGCGCCTTTGCCAGCAGCCCAGCCGCTCGCGCGATCGCGGGCCTGGCGTCGGGCAGAGCCAGGGGACCCGCGAGATATTCGTTCTGGATGTCGATCAGCACCAGCGCGGCGTCGGCAAGGCGGGGCGGGGTGAGGTCGGCGCCGGCGAGCTGCAGCAGGGTCTTCGCGGTCGTCATGGGTTGGGAATCTCCGTCGAGGTCCCGCAAACATAGCCCCGCCGATACCTGCCGATATGCAGGGAAATCGCAGCTGATGGCTGCGATATTGCAGGCGCCTTGTGGCCGATGTAGCCTCACGCCATGAATTGGGACGATCTGCGCATCATCGCCGCCGTCAGGGACGAGGGCAGCTATGCCGGCGCCAGCGCGCGGCTGCGCATCGACGAGACCACGGTCGGACGCAGGTTGTCGCGCATCGAGCGCGCGCTCGGCTTACGTCTGTTCGAGGCCGCCGACGGCGTCCGCAGGCCGACGCGGCAATGCGAGGCGGTGCTGGCGCATGTCGAGGCAATGGCGGCGCACGCTGCCGAGATCGGTCGCCTCAGCGAGAGCGTGGAAGGTCCGGTCGGACGCCTGCGCATCGCCTCCACCAACACGGTCGCGGAAGAGGTGCTGTCGCCGCGCGCGAGCAATTTCCTGCGCGCCCATCCCGGCCTGACGCTGCAATTCCTCACCGCGAGCGGGAACGTCAAGTTCTCGCGCTGGGAAGCCGATCTCGCCGTCCGCCTGCGCAAGCCCGACAAGGGCGACTTCGCGATCTCTAGGCTTGGCGACATCAAGCTCTACTACTTCGAGCCTGTTGCGATCGAGGGCGAGCCGATGCTCTGTGCCTATCCGGACGAGCTCGGTGCCATCCCCGAGATGCAGTTTCTGCGCACCAAGACCGCCCGCGTGCGCTGCGTCACCGACAACGTCCGTGTCATCCGCAATCTGATCCGTGCGCATCACGCCGCCGGCGTGTTGCCGGAATATGTTTGCGCGGATCTGCTCGCCGATCGCCGGCTGCGCGCCACGCTGCTGCCGAAGCGGCGCGATGCCTGGCTGCTCGTGCAAAACCACCTCAAGCGCGACGCCGCGGCGCGCGTGACGATCGACTGGGTGAGGGCGTGTTTCCAGGACATGGCGCGCGCGTGACGCTGCTTTGCCGCCAGGCATCAACTCCCCGTCAATTCACATCTTGCACTGAACGCGCGTCTGTGTCGGCGCGACCAATTCATCGCGGGCATCGGGATTGTGCGAGCCATCGCTTGCGTTAATCTCAGCATACAATCTTGTTGGGCAGGGCAGGCGCATGACGATTGTTCAGGACACCATCCGGCCGCCGGCCCAATCGCGGGAATGGAAGGCGATCGTCATCCTGATCCTGCTCGTCCCGGTGCTGTGGTCGCCGGTGATCCTGTTTCGCTTCGTGCTGTTTCAGCCGTTCAACATTCCGTCCAACTCGATGGCCCCGACGCTGATGGTCGGCGACTACATCTTCGCCGCCAAATATGCCTATGGCTACGGCCGCTACTCGTTTCCCTTCGCGCCGTCGTTCGTCTCGGGCCGTTTCCGCGCCGCCGACCCTGATTATGGCGACGTCGTCGTGTTCCGGACGCCGAAGGACAGTTCGACCGATTATGTAAAGCGTGTCGTCGGGCTGCCCGGCGATCGCATCCAGATGCGTCAGGGGCAGCTCTTTCTCAACGACATCCCGGTGACGCGCGTCGCCCTGAAGGAGCTTCCCGCCGGCTCGACTTGCGGCGGCGAGTTCGGTGGAAGGGTCAGGCGCTGGCGCGAGACGATGCCGAACGGGGCGAGCTACGTCACCTACGACTGCATCGACAACGGCTTTCTCGACAATACCAGCGTCTATATCGTGCCATCAGGCCACTTCTTCGCGCTCGGCGACAACAGAGACAACTCGACCGATAGCCGCGTGGCGACGATGGGCTTCATTCCCATGGACAATCTCGTCGGCAAGGTGACGCGGATCTTCTGGTCGCTGGATGCCGGAGGCGGGCTGCGCCCGAACCGGATGGGGAAAGTGGGGTAGGCCTCCGTCATTCCGGGGCGCGCGAAGCACGAGCCCGGAATGACGGAGGAGAGAGCTCTGCTCCCAAACAAAAACCCCGGCATTGCTGCCGGGGTTTCGTAGTCCTTGGGGTGGCTGGATCAGAAGTCCATGCCGCCCATGCCGCCGCCCGGGGGCATTGCGGGGCCGGCGCCGCCCTTCTTGGGCAGCTCGGCGACCATGGCTTCCGTGGTGATCAGGAGCGCGGCAACCGAGGCTGCGTTCTGGATCGCGGTGCGGACCACCTTGGTCGGGTCGATGATGCCCTTCTTGACGAGGTCGGCATATTCGCCGGTCTGGGAGTCGAAGCCGTAATTGTAGGCCTTATTCTCCAGGATCTTGCCGACGATCACCGAGCCGTCTTCACCGGCGTTGATCGCGATCTGGCGAGCGGGTGCCGACAGCGCCTTGCGCACGATCTCGACGCCGGTCTTCTGGTCGTCGTTCTTGGTGCGCAGGCCCTTGAGCTGCTCGGAGGCGCGGAGCAGGGCGACGCCGCCGCCCGGGACGATGCCTTCTTCCACAGCCGCGCGGGTCGCGTGCATCGCGTCATCAACGCGATCCTTGCGCTCCTTCACCTCGACCTCGGTCGCGCCGCCGACGC
>NZ_FOVU01000004.1:184986-810104 GCF_900115265.1 Bradyrhizobium sp. Ghvi
GTTGTGTTCTGCCTCATTATAGATCCGACGTCGCGGCCGTCGGCCTGAGCGTGCGTCTTCCTGGCCTCGAAGTAGTCGCATCGCATGCTTGCGATGAAACCCAGTGATGTCGACGAACTCATCTAATATTCGTGCCTTCTTCGCGCGATCCGAATGCCGATAACGCACGCCTGCCGCCGCCGTCAGTTCCTTCCGCCTTGCCATGCTCAGCCGCCCCATCTGCGCCCCCGCTCGTCCCCGATTCAGGGGAGCAATTTACGTGAGGCAACGGCTCAGCATCCGGTAACAATTAAGGCGAGGCAATGCGCCTTCCATCCTGATCGCCGCGCGACAATCAGACGTCTTCTCCACGAGCGGGCGCAGGCTGTCGCCGACCACGGTGGTTCCTCGGTTGCAGTAGATTAGGCCCTCATAGCAGAGCCTGCCGGCCTTAGCCGTGGCAGTGCGCAGGGATGCTTCACCTTTCCGCAGTTGCATCCTCGCGCGCGGGACCACCAGGTGGAAAAAGCGTCCCGCATTCGGCAGATCTTAGACGTACTGCACCAGTCTAAGATAATCGTCTGTCAGGACAGGTGAACGAATGGAACAAGCCGCATCTTCGAGGAAGGTGGTCAGAGTCCGACTAGCCAGATTGCAGACTTCGACAGATTGACGTGCCGGCGCGCGAGTACGGAGAGTTGCTAGTTCGGAACTGACCAGGTCGGCCGCTGCTGCGGCGCAATCTGAGCTAGAGAAGCAACCAGCAGACATGACAGCTTTTGCCAGTCCCAATGTGGTGAGCCAACCCGCATAGATCAGCACGGCACCGTCTGTCTCATTAAGCCCAGAAAGCTCCTCAATTGCTGCAGCATGAACTGATGCCGCTCCAACTGAACGAAAGAGATCGGCTATTTCGTCACGTGTGGCTTTAGAGAGAAGGCAGCGGCCGAGATGTGATAGGAGCGCCTCAGTCGGACCTTCGAAGATGCGAAGGATGCGAGCGTCTCGATAGATTTTGGCTAAAGGCGCTCCCTCATCGTAACCACGACCACCTAACAGCTGGACGCATTGATCAGCGACAAGGCCGCACCACTCCGAGGACAAAACCTTCGTTGCCGACGCAAGGTGGACGTTTGGCGCGCCCTGCGCCGAAACAAGTCGGCAGGATGCAGCCAGCATCGCCTTCACGATTTCCCGCCGCAGCACCATCTGCCCAAATAACTGCTCGATGTAGCTGTTCTCGATCATACGCAGTTTACCGAGCCGACGATGGCTTGCATAAGAAGCTGCGACCTGGATAGCTCGCTCAAGGGCTCCAAGACCCATAGCAGCCACACCGACACGGCCGCGGTTCATGCTAGATGCCGCCGCACCCCAGCCGTCTTGATCGCGAGAGAGCACGTAAGAACGCGGCACCTCGACATCCTGGAACTCCAGGGTATTCTGAATGATGCCACGTAGACCGAGTGTGCGATGCTCGTGCGTGACCTTGAGGCCTGGAGCTTGCCTGTTAACGAGTACACCAACGAGCCGACCTTTCGCATCCGGTCCCGACGCGCGCGCAAAGCAAACGATCCAGCGAGCCCAGTCAGCGAGGCCAATCCAGATCTTGCGGCCAGAGATACGAACTATATCTTCGCGCAGGAGAGCGGAAGCCTCTATATGCCTCGGGGCCGAGCCGGCTGCAGGCTCCGTCAAAGCGAAAGCGCAGAGATCGCCGCGTGTTGCCCCCCAAATGATATGCTTTTGTTCGGGAATGTGCGGTGCCGCTTGGATGCAGGGCAAGGCGAGGAAGTTATGGATGACGAGGGTAGAGGCAGCGGAGACATCGAAGGATGCAGTGGCGGAGATGAGGTCGATGGCCTCCTGCAAGGGAAGAGCTAATCCGCCGTGCTCTCCTGGCGTGGTGAGCCCGAACAGTCCGTGCCTTGCCAATATGCTATGTAGGGTTGGAGGGAATGCTCGGCGGTCATCCGCGTCTGCAAAATTCAGCTGACTGAGGTCAGCGATCAAGCTGGAGTGTAGTGCAGCTGCACGGCCTTTGGCTGTGCGTTCCTGCGCCTCCGTGAATTGGGCGTAAACCTGAGTATACATGGCCATAAGGCCCATAATGAACCCGGTCGCGCTTTGTGCCAATTCATCCCCGGGGCTAGCTCGGTTACACATCGGTATAGTGTGGATGCAAGCTCAGTATAAGCACGTTCTCCGAGCCCTGGATTTATTGCGGCCGCTGCGCGGGCTCTTATTAAGACGCGTCTTCGATATGATCTATGGGAGGCGCATGCTCCAGTATCCTCCCATTCTCCCTCAAGACTCACTCAGCGTTGTCAATTGGTGTTTTGTCCCAAAGAGAGCCGCCTGCGGGAGATCCGTCATGCCCGTGCGGCGTCCGGCATCCGTGCTTGCAGCGGAGTTTTGAACACGCAGTTCCTTCGGGATGATTGCAGTATTCGACCAGATTGCGGGCGGCATCGCCGCCGCGGGTCCACAGAGCGGCAGGCCCCACTTCCATCGCGGTGCTGGGACCGTTTTACCTTGGCCGAGGCCCGTCGCCGGCGAGGGAGAAGTCACAAGCAAATTAGGTCTGGGCCCTACCGCTGTTCACACCGATAGGCCGAGGGGGGCCTTTGGCGCGGCTTGCAAGGACGACGTAAGCTCGCCAAAACAAAACCCTGGCATTCGTGCCAGGGTTTTGCATGTCATCATCGACACATTGACAGCTGGATCAGAAGTCCATACCGCCCATTCCGGCGCCTGGAGGCATTGCTGGACCAGCCGAGGCCTTCTTCGGCAGCTCGGCGACCATGGCTTCCGTGGTGATCAGCAGCGCCGCCACCGAGGAGGCGTTCTGGACCGCGATGCGGACCACCTTGGTCGGGTCGATGATGCCTTTGGAGACAAGGTTGGTATACTCGCCTGTCTGCGCATCGAAGCCATAAGAGTACTGCTCGTTGTCCAGGACTTTGCCGACCACGATCGAACCGTCTTCACCGGCGTTGATCGCGATCTGGCGAGCAGGCCAGGACAGCGCCTTGCGCACGATCTCGACGCCGGTCTTCTGGTCGTCGTTCTTGGTGCGCAGACCCTTGAGCTGCTCGGAGGCCCGCAGCAGGGCGACGCCGCCGCCCGGCAGGATGCCTTCTTCCACAGCCGCGCGGGTCGCGTGCATCGCGTCATCAACGCGATCCTTGCGCTCCTTCACCTCGACCTCGGTCGCGCCGCCGACGCGGATCACCGCGACGCCGCCGGCGAGCTTGGCCAGACGCTCCTGGAGCTTCTCACGGTCGTAGTCCGAGGTGGTTTCCTCGATCTGCGCCTTGATCTGGGCAACGCGCGCCTCGATGTCGGCCTTCTTGCCGGCGCCGTTGACGATCGTGGTGTTCTCCTTGTCGATCATCACCTTCTTGGCGCGACCGAGCATGTTGAGCGTGACGTTCTCGAGCTTGATGCCGAGATCTTCCGAGATCGCCTGGCCGCCGGTCAGGATCGCGATGTCCTGCAGCATGGCCTTGCGGCGATCGCCGAAGCCCGGAGCCTTGACCGCCGCGACCTTCAGGCCGCCGCGCAGACGGTTCACGACCAGGGTCGCGAGCGCTTCGCCTTCGACGTCCTCGGCCACGATCACCAGCGGCTTGCCACTCTGCACCACGGCCTCGAGCAGCGGCAGCAGCTCGTTCAGCGAGGAGAGCTTCTTCTCGTTGATGAGGATGTAGGCGTCGTCCATCTCAACGCGCATCTTGTCGGCGTTGGTGACGAAGTAGGGCGAGATGTAGCCGCGGTCGAACTGCATGCCCTCGACGACGTCGAGCTCGGTCTCGAGCGACTTGGCTTCCTCGACGGTGATGACACCCTCGTTGCCGACCTTCTTCACCGCGTCGGAGAGGAACTTGCCGATCTCCACATCGCCGTTCGCCGAGATGGTGCCGACCTGGGCGATCTCGTCGTTCGAGGTGACCTTCTTGGAGTTCTTCTGCAGGTCCGCAACCACGGCCTCGACCGCGAGGTCGATACCGCGCTTGAGGTCCATCGGGTTCATGCCGGCGGCAACCGACTTGGCGCCTTCCTTCACGATCGCCTGGGCCAGCACGGTGGCGGTGGTGGTGCCGTCGCCGGCCGCGTCAGCGGACTTGGAGGCGACTTCGCGCACCATCTGGGCGCCCATGTTCTCGAACTTGTCGTCGAGCTCGATCTCCTTGGCGACGGTGACGCCGTCCTTGGTGATGCGGGGAGCGCCGAACGACTTGTCGAGCACGACGTTGCGGCCCTTCGGACCGAGCGTGACCTTCACCGCATTGGCGAGAACGTCGACGCCGCGCAGCATCTTGTCGCGCGCTTCAACCGAGAATTTGACTTCTTTGGCTGCCATCTGGAGTTTTCCTTGGATGATATTTGACTGGAGGGAGGAGAGGGGCTCTTAAGCCGCCTTCTTCTTGGACTCGCTGACTTCGAGAACGCCCATCACGTCGCTCTCCTTCATGATCAGCAGATCCTGGCCGTCGATCTTGACCTCGGTGCCGGACCACTTGCCGAACAGCACGCGGTCACCAACCTTCAGGTCGATCGGGACCAGCTTGCCGGCCTCGTCGCGGCCACCCGGGCCGACGGCGACGACTTCGCCCTGGGAGGGCTTTTCCTTGGCAGTGTCGGGAATGATGATGCCGCCAGCGGTCTTCTCTTCTGCGTCGATGCGCTTGACCACGACGCGGTCGTGAAGCGGACGGAATTTCATGCAGTCCTCCTAAGCATTTGCACGAGTTGAGGATTTCAACATTGTTAGCAATCTGCGCTCGCGAGTGCCAGCGCAGGCGAAAGTGAAATAGGACAGGATTTTTGCGGGAGCAAGGGTTTGTAGCAAAAAAATCAGCACTCGGAAGCGCCGTCTGCCAATTTCGCCAGGGCATCGTTAACGGGGCTGAGAGGGCCTCCTCGTGGCCGTTGGGAGCCGTATTAGCACGGGGTCGCCTCTGCTGCTAACGCATTGAATTTCAACAGCTTGTTAAACTTTTGGGCTTGAGATGCATTGTCAGTTTGCGTCACATTTCTCTCATGTGAGCGCATCGTTTCCGGGTGGCTCCCGGGGCACCGATAAAGCCACCCCCTGTATGCGCTCCTGCAAAGGAGGTTTGGCATGGGACTGCGCGTTGGGGGCGTTTCCGAGGACTTCCGGAAACAGATGCTGGGCTACGGGCTGACGACGGCCCAAATTCTCTACCGGATGCCGGATCATCGCTCGCTGCTCCAGACCTACGTCTGGCAGAACTACGACATGTTTCCGAAATTCCCGGCGCTGACCGACTTCCTCGCCTTCTGGCAGGAGAAGCTCGACGGCCCGCTGCATTCGGTGACGGTGGCGCACTCCAAGCTGATCAAGCCGGCCGAGCTCCGCGCCGTGGACGGCGTGTTCCGGCTGAATTGACGCGAGATGTCGTAGGGCGGATAGCGAAGCATAATCCGCCGCCGTCTGTCTCTGCGGAAACGAAACTTGGTGGATTGCGCCTTCGGCTAATCCACCCTACGGCATCGCGTTTCCGTGCTAGCCTCTCGTCACAACAACATCGGGAGGCCGGCCATGGCCAGGAAAGCCAACAAGAAACCAAAATCGCGCAGCGCAGCCCAGACCGCAGTCAAGAAGCGCAGCGGCGCCAAGTCGGCCGCGCGATCCTCGGCCCGCAAGGCGGTGAGGGCGAAGGCGCGCACCACGCCGGCAAAGTCATCGGCGAAGAAACCCGCACGCCCCAAGCAGCGCATCGCCATCAGCCATCACCGCGAGGAAGATTTTAGAGCCGACGGTCTGCGCGCCTACGCAAAGTACCGCGACCTCGGCATTGCCGATGCGACCCACGGCCTCGCGCAAGCGCACGTGATCCGCCTGCAGGGGCCCTGCAATCCCGCCGAAGTCTCGAAGCTGCACTTCCACGACGTCGACTTCCAAATGGTCTACGTGCTCAAGGGTTGGGTGAAGACCTACATGGATGGGCAGGGCGAAACCATGATGAGAGAAGGCAGCGCCTGGACCCAGCCGCCGAAGATCAAGCACATGATCCTGGATTATTCTGATGATGTGGAGCTGCTGGAGGTGATCCTGCCGGCGGAATTCAGGACGGTGGAGCTGAAGGCGTAGGTGCCACTTGTCGTTCCGGGGCGTTGCGAAGCATCGAACCCGGAACCTCGAGATTCCGGGTCTGGTCCTTCGGACCATCCCGGAATGACGGTTTCGCCGTTACGTCAACATCCCCACGATCGCCCCCATCAGGCACGTCGTCAGCGTGCCCGACACGATCGACTTCAGCCCTAGCGCGTTGATCTCCTCGCGCCGCTCCGGCGCCATGACGCCCAAGCCGCCGATCATGATGCCGAGGCTGGCGAAGTTGGCGAAACCGCACATCGCGTAGAGCATGATCAGCCGCGAACGCGCATCGAGTGTATCGGGCGGCAACTTCGAGAAGTCGACATAGGCGACGAGCTCGTTGAGCACGGTCTTGGTGCCCATCAGGCTACCCGCGGTGATCGCCTGGTCCCAGGGCAGGCCCATCAGCCAGCACACCGGCGCCATCACGAGGCCGAGCAGACGCTGCAAGGAGATCGCGGCGCCGCCGATGTTGGGCAACAGGCCGAGAATGGCGTTGACGAGATAGACCAGCGCCACCAGCACCAGGAGCATCGCGACGATATTGAGCAGCAGCTCGAGTCCCGCGCCCGTGCCCTTCACGATCGCGTCCATCGTGCCGGAGACTTGCATCTCGGGATCTTCCAGCGCACCGCCGGTGCGCTTGTCGGAGGTCTCGGGGACCATGATCAGGCTGACGAGGATCGCCGCCGGCGCGCCCAGCACCGAGGCGATGACGAAATGTGCGGCCGCGTCGGTGATCAGCGGCGCAAGCAGCGTCGCATAGAGCACCAGCACGGTGCCGGCGATGCCGGCCATGCCGCCTGTCATCACCAGAAACAATTCGCTGCGCGACATCTGTGACAGATACGGCCGCACGAACAGCGGTGCTTCGACCATGCCGAGGAAAATATTGGCGGCGGTCGAGAGCCCGACCGCGCCGCCGACCCCCAACGTGCGCTCGAGCAGCCAGGCCATGCCGCGCACGACAGGCGGCAGCACGCGCCAATAGAACAGCAGCGTCGTCAGCACGCTCATGACCAGCACGATCGGCAGCGCCTGAAACGCCAGGATGAAATCCGCGCCTGGCACCTTGAGCTCGAAGGGCAGGGGGCCGCCGCCGACATAGCCGAACACGAAGGAGGAGCCGGCGCGCGAAGCTGCGGAGATGGCGCCGACCGCGTCGTTGATGGCGCCGAAGCCATGCGCGACCAGAGGCACCTTCAGCAGCACGATCGCGGTGACGAAGGTGACGACGAGGCCGATCAGCGCCTGCCGCAGAGAAACCGCACGGCGATTCTCCGCGAGCGCGAAGGCGATCAGCAGCAATGCGAAAACGCCGAGTGTCGATTGCAGCCGCAGCATGATGTCCCCAAACCCCCAATGATTATGGTCGCACGTGCGTTGCAAACGCAATGCCGGAGGCGTCCCGGCGGCGCGTGCTGTTGACATCCAGACCCGCGTCCGCCACGCGGGGCGCGTCGATATCATGGGCCGACCAGCCGAGCGTGACCGAAGAGGCGATGTCAAATCAGCCAGTATCCGTTAGTCCGCCGGTCAGCGCCGGTGAGCTCCTCCGCCATCGGGCTTTCCTGTTCTTCCTGCTCTCGCGCAGCCTGTCGCGCTTTTCCAGCCAGATCGCGGCCGTGGCGATCGGTTGGCAGATCTACGACCTCACCGGCTCGGCTTTCGATCTCGGCATGGTCGGCCTCGTGCAATTTGCGCCCACCGCGTTGCTCGTGTTCGTCGCCGGCCACGCCGCCGACCGCTTCGAGCGCAAGCGCGTGGTGCAGCTTTGCCAGTTGGTGGAAGCGGCGACAGCGCTTTACCTCGCTGTGATCACCTGGTTCGGCGCGGTCGGCGAGGTGCATATCTTCGTCGCCACCTTCGTGCTCGGCATTGCCGGCGCCTTCGAGAGCCCGACCACCGCGGCGTTGTTGCCGCTGATCGCGCCGCAGGGCTCGCTCCAGCGCGCCACCGCCGTGTCAAGCGGCGCGGCGCAGGTCGCGACCATCACGGGACCGGCCCTCGGCGGCTTTGCCTATGCGATCGCGCCGCATCTCGCCTACGCCGTGATGCTGCTGTTCTGGATACTCGGGATGATCCTGACCGGCTTCATCCAGCCGCGCCCGCAGGCGGTCGCCAAGGAGGGGACCGATGAGGACAACATCTTCGCCGGCGTCCGCTTCATCCGCCGGAGCCCGGCGATCCTCGGCACCATCTCGCTTGATCTGTTCGCGGTGCTGTTCGGCGGCGTCACCGCGCTCTTGCCGATCTACGCCCGCGATATTCTCCAGGCTGGCCCGGTCGGGCTCGGCGTGCTCCGCGCCGCGCCTGCGGTCGGCGCGCTCTTGATGACCATGGTGCTGGCGCGCCACGCCATCACGCGGCATGTCGGCCTGCGCATGTTCCAGGCGGTGATCGTGTTCGGGATCGCTACGATCGTATTCGCACTGTCGCATTGGATGTGGCTGTCGGTGCTGTCGCTCGCCGTGCTGGGCGCGGCCGACACGATCAGCGTCGTGATCCGCTTCTCCCTGGTGCAGCTCGCAACGCCCGACGAGATGCGCGGCCGCGTCGGCGCGGTGAATTTCCTCTTCATCAACGCCTCGAACCAGCTCGGCCAGTTCGAGAGCGGCCTGACGGCAGCCTTGTTCGGTGCCATGCCGGCGGCCGTGCTCGGCGGCGTCTGCACGGTGGCGGTGGCGCTGCTCTGGATGAAGCTGTTCCCCAGCCTGCGCCGGGTGGAGAGCCTGGAGTAGCGGTAGATCTCGTGTCCCGGACAAGCTGCAACGCGTCAGCGTTGCGGCGCAGAGCCGGGACCCAGAGACCAAAAATGAGATCGCGGAGGCAGGGGCCCCGGCTCAGCAGCGCGTCATTTCATGCCGCGCTGCGTCCGGGGCACGAGCGCGGCTCAACCCCGTCCGACGAACGGCATCTTCGTCGCCATGACGGTCATCGTCAGCACGTTGGCATCGAGCGGCAGGCCGGCCATGTAGGCGACGGCGTCGCCGACCGCTTTCGCGTCCATGCGCGGCTCGTGCTTGGTGGTGCCGTCGGGCTGCAGCACGCCGGGGCCGTTGACCATGCGGTCGGTCATCGGGGTCGCGGCATTGCCGATGTCGACCTGGCCGACCGCGATGTCGTACATGCGGCCGTCGAGGTTGCTCGCCTTGGTGAGGCCGGTAATGGCGTGCTTGGTCGAGGTGTAGGCCGCCGAGAACGGCCGCGGCGCATGCGCCGAGATCGAGCCGTTGTTGATGATACGGCCGCCGCGCGGGGTCTGGTCCTTCATGATGCGGAAAGCGTGCTGGGTGCACAGGAACGGGCCGGTGAGGTTGGTGTTCACCACCGCCTGCCACTGCTCGAGGCTGAGGTCCTCGAAGTTCACCGCTGGCGCGCCCATGCCGGCATTGTTGAAGAGCACATCCAACCGGCCATAGGTCGCCTTCACCTTGTCGAACAGTGCGGCGATGGAATCCGGCTTGGTCATGTCGGCGGTCACGCACAGGCTCTTGCCCGCGGGGCCGAGCTTCGCGGTCTCCTCGAGCATCTCCAGACGGCGGCCTGCAAGCACCACGGTGAAGCCGGTGTTCATCAACGCCAGTGCGGCGGCGCGCCCGACTCCGGTGCCGGCGCCCGTTACTATCGCGATCTTTTTCGCTTCACTCATCGTTTCCTGCCTTTTCTTCGCGTTGTCAGGTCTTGGATTCTTTTTCGTTCTTGTAGGGAGGGCGCGGAATGTTCTGATGCGCGGCGCGCAAGGCCGCCGACCAGCGCGAGCGCAGGTCGTGAAAATAAGGCTCGCCCGCCTCGATGCGGTGGTTGAGATCGGCTTCGCAGGCGTCCGCGCGCACCACCAGCACGTCGATCGGCAGCCCGACGCCGAGATTGGAGCGCATGGTCGAGTCCATCGAGATCAGGCCTGTTTTCAGAGCCTCGTAAAGCTCGACGTCGTAATGCATGGCGCGGTCGAGCACCGGCTTGCCGTATTTGTGCTCGCCGATCTGCAGGTAGGGCGTGTCGGTGGTGCACTCGATGAAATTGCCGGCGGTATAGATCATGAACAGGCGCATCCGCGCGCCCTTGATCTGGCCGCCGAACAGGAAGGAGACATCGAAGGACACGTCCTCGGATCTGAGCGCCGGTCCTTCGGTGGCGTGCACGGCTCGAATGGCCCGGCCGATGCGCTGGGCGGCCTGGAACATGGTCGGCGCGTTCATCAGCGTCTCGACCTCGCCGGTGTCGGGGTCTTCCAGGCCTTCGGTCAGCGTCGAGAGCACCGATTGGCTGATGGCAAGATTGCCGGCGCTGGCGATCGCCATTATGCGCTCGCCAGGGTTCGAGAAAATATGCAGCTTGCGGAAGGTCGAGACGTTGTCGAGGCCGGCATTGGTGCGGGTGTCGGCGATCATCACCAGACCGTCCCGAACCAGGATTCCGCAGCAATAGGTCATTTCCAGTCCCCGAACGCGTTTGCGCCGAAGTACTAGCGAATTTTGGGGAGGCATGAAACCCCCGAAAGGTCGTCATTCCCAGGCGCGACGAAGTCGCGAACCCGGAATCCATTTCGCCTCCCACTCTGTGGCCCGATCGATTCTCAGGTGCCGCAATTGCGCACCATGGCTCGATGCTTCGCATCGTCCCGGAATGGCAATCTAACTCTGCCGCTGGGACTGCGATTGCGACTGGCCGCCGCGGCCGGCCTGCTCGACCTTGACCGCGACCGTCAGCGTCTCGGCGCCGCCGCCATAGCGGGTGCCGCGCACGGGCGCCGCGCCGAGATAATCGAGCCCGATCGCAACGCGGACATGGGCGTCGGTGGTGCAGATGCTGTTGGCGGGATCGAAACCGACCCAGCCGAGATCAGGCACATAGGCTTCCGCCCAGGCGTGCCCGGCGTCCTGATGCACGGTGCCGTCGGAACGCAGGAAATGGCCGGAGACGAAGCGCGCCGGCACGCCGCCGGAGCGGGCGCAGGCGATGAAGATGTGGGCATAGTCCTGGCAGACGCCGCGTTTAAGCGTGAAAGCCTCGGCCGCCGAGGTGCCGCTGTTGGTCGGATCCTCGTCGAAGGTCATGTGATCGCTGATCTGGGACATCAGCGTGTGCAGGAAGCCGAGCGTGTCGCTCTCGGCCTCGCTGCGGAGCTGGCGCGCGACCGCCGTCATCGCCGGATTGACGGCGGTGAGTTCGGTCGGACGCAGGAACATGCCGGCGGGAAAACGCTCGTCAGTGCCGCGCAGCACGCCGCCGGTGTCATGGGTCTCGATCAGCCCCTCGGCGGTGATCTTGATGTCGGTGACGGGTCCGCAGGACAGCACATGGGTGACGTTGCCGAACGCATCTTCGTGCATGTCGAGCTTGGTGTCGGTCGAGACGTCGATCTGCCACTCCGCCACATATTGCCCATCATGGCTGCCCGGCGTCATACGCAGGATCTGGATCACGCTCGTTGCAGGCGGCTCGTAGCGATAGGTCGTGGTGTGCAGGATTCGCAGGCGCATGTGTTTTACTGCTCCGTCATTCCGGGGCGATGCGCGAGCATCGAACCCGGAATCTCGAGATTCCGGGTCTGGTCCTTCGGACCATCCCGGAATGACCGAAGGTCAGATCAAATACTGCTTCGTGATGATTTCGCCCAGCCTGGAATTGTCGGCAATGAACTCCTGAATGAATTCATGCACGCCGTGCTGGAAAATGTCGTTCATGTTGCTGTGTTCCAGCCGGTTGCGAATGCCGCGGGCATGGCGCTGGGCCGGGCCCTGGCGACCATAGGCGACGCCGATCTGGTCGAGGTTGCGTACGAGGTTGTCGTAGCAGCTTGCCAGCGAGCGCGGCAGCGTGCCGTTGAGGATCAAGAGATCCGCGACCAGCCACGGCTTCAGCGTTTCACGGTAGACCCAGTGATAGGCCGTCAGCGCCGAGACCGATCGCAGGATCGAGCTCCACTGATAGAAGTCGAGCGGGCCACCGACGTGCTCTTCCTCGGGCAGCAGCACATGATACTTGACGTCGAGAATGCGCGCGGTGTTGTCGGCGCGCTCCAGATGCAGGCCGAGGCGTGAGAACCAGTACGCATCGTTGCGCAGCATGGTCCGGTAGGCGGAGCCATCGAAGCGCAGCGAGGTCTCTTGCACAAAGCGCAGGAACTTCGCCAGCTCCTCGCGCGTCGAGGTGCCCTTGCTCCAGACCTCCTGCAACTCGATCCAGGCAGAGTTGATGGTGTCCCACATCTCGCTGGTCAACGCGGTCCGCACCGAGCGCGAGTTCAGCCGCGCCGCCTCGATGCAGTTCCTGATCGAGGACGGATTGTCGGCCGAGAACGAGAGGTAGTCGACGACGTTGTGCTCGTTGGCTTCCTCGTGGGTCTGATAGAAGCTCTCCGCGACCCCGGCAGTGAGCAGCGCCGAGTCCCATTCGTTGGTCTTGCCGATATAGGCGGCGGGAAGCGCGGTGACGCGCAAGGTCGCATCGATGGTGCGTGCGAGATATTCGGCCCGTTCGACGTAGCGGGCGAGCCAGTAGAGGTTTTCGGCGGTACGCGACAGCATCTCTCTACTCGTCCAGGATCCAGGTGTCTTTGGTGCCGCCGCCCTGGCTCGAATTGACCACCAGGGAGCCTTCCTTCAGTGCCACGCGGGTGAGCCCGCCCGGCACGATTGTCGTGCTTTTGCTCCCGGTCAGCACGAAGGGCCGCAGGTCGACATGGCGCGGTGCGAGGCCGCTCGCCGTACAGGTCGGGCAGGTCGAGAGCGCCAGCGTCGGCTGCGCTATGAAACCTTCCGGCTCGCGCTTGAGCTTCTCGCGGAATGCTTCGATCGTCGCCTTGGTCGCGGCTGGGCCGATCAGCATGCCGTAGCCGCCGGAGCCGTGGACCTCCTTGACGACGAGTTCGCTCAAATTGTCCAATACGTAAGCCAGATCCTTCGGCTCGCGGCAGCGCCAGGTCGGCACGTTCTTCAGGATCGGCTCCTCGCCCAGATAGAATTTCACGATGTCGGGCATGTAGGAGTAGATCGCCTTGTCGTCGGCGATGCCGGTGCCGACGGCGTTGGCGAGGGTGATGTTGCCTGCCGCGTAGGCCGACATCAGTCCGGGCACACCGAGCACGGAGTCGGGTCGGAAGGTGAGGGGGTCGATGAAATCGTCGTCGACCCGGCGATAGATCACGTCGACCCGTTTCAGCCCCTCGGTCGTCCGCATGAACACTTCATTGTTCTTGACGACGAGGTCGCGGCCCTCGACCAACTCGACGCCGAGCTTGTCGGCGAGGAATGAGTGCTCGTAATAGGCCGAGTTGTAGACGCCCGGCGTGAGCAGCGCGACCGTCGGTTCGCCCGAGGCGCTATGCGGCGCGACCGAGCGGAGCGCGGCGAGCAACTCGTCCGGATAACGCTCGACCGGCGCCACCCTGTGGCGGGCGAACAGGTCCGGAAACAGCCGCATCATGATCTCGCGGTTTTCCAGCATGTAGGACACGCCCGAGGGGGTGCGCGCATTGTCCTCCAGCACGATGAAATCCTCGGCGTCGACCCGGACGATGTCGATGCCGGCGATGTGCACGTAGACGTCGTGCGGCACCTGCTGGCCGTTCATCTCGGGCCGGAACACCGGGTTCTGGAAGATCAGATCATCGGGCACGATCTCGGCGCGCAGGATCTCGCGGCCGTGATAGATGTCGCGCAGGAACATGTTCAGCGCCTTGACGCGCTGCTTTAGCCCCTTCTCCAGCACCGTCCATTCCTTGCCGGACATGATCCGTGGGATCACGTCAAACGGAATCAAGCGCTCGGTGGATTCGGACTCGCCATAGACCGCGAAGGTGATGCCGATGCGGCGGAACAGGAGCTCGGCCTCCTGGCGGCGATATTCGAGCGCCTCGGAAGGTGTCTCCTTGAGCCAGCGTGCCAGCTCCTGATAGGCAGGGCGAAGGTCCCCGCCGGGAATATTCATTTCATCAAACGCGACTGCCATAGATGCCGACTGTTCTCCCCAGGCGTTGCGCCAATGGTCAGGTCGATGAGGTCCAGGTGCAGACCGCAACGTCCTTGGCCATGCGGCAAGAGTGCATGACTTCGAGGAGGTAGCAAGGGGCGGGCCACCTCGATAAGCATGGAGAGAGGGCATTTGCCTGAGATGGCTGGGGCGGTGCCTGAAAAAATGGCTGAGGACTGCTTATTTCGACAGCAAAACCGCGTGACTTCAACGCGTTACCTCGGCAAAGTCGGGACTTGAGGTGAGGGATTTAAGGAATGAGCGAGATCGTCACGGCGGGCATTCTGGTCATCGGGGATGAAATCCTGTCCGGCCGGACCAAGGACAAGAATATCGGCTTCATCGCCGAATATTTGACCAATATAGGCATCGATTTGAAGGAAGTCCGGATCGTCTCCGACGAGGAGGATGACATCGTCGCCGCGTTGAATGCACTGCGGCAACGCTACACCTATGTCTTCACGACAGGTGGCATCGGGCCGACCCATGACGACATCACCGCCGACAGCGTTGCCAAGGCGTTCGGTGTCGGCATCGACCACCATCCCGAAGTGGTTGCCCGTTTCAGGGAGCGCTGGAGCGAGCAGGACCTCAACGAGGCCCGGCTGCGCATGGCGCGAATCCCCGATGGCGCCGAGCTGATCCAGAGCGCGACCATCCTCGCGCCTGGCTTCAAGATCGGCAATGTCATCGTCATGGCCGGTGTGCCCTCGATCATGCAGGCGATGATGGACATCGTTTCACCCAAGCTGAAATCCGGCGTCCGCATGCTGTCCGAATCGGTCCGGGCCAACGCGCGGGAAGGCGATATCGGCAGTCCGTTGCGGGCGATCGCCGCGGCGCATCCCGACACCATCATCGGCAGCTATCCCTTCATGGACGAGGAGCAGAAGCCGAACACGAACCTCGTGGTGCGCTCGCGCGATCCGGACAAGCTCGCCGCTGCAATGGCGGCCGTGAAGGAAATGCTGGCAGGATTGAACATCACCCGCTAGCAACCTGGCTGCCGGCAGACGAAGCAGGAGACGATAATGGCTGGTGAAATACCGCAATTGAGCGCAGAGGAACGGGCAGGTCGGCCCTTTCCGGTCTCGTGGGACCAATTCCACCGGGATTGCCGCGCGCTGACCTGGCGGCTCAACGAGGTCGGTCCGTTCCAGGCGGTGATCGCGATCACCCGCGGCGGCCTGGTGCCGGCCGCGATCGTGGCGCGTGAGCTCGGGGTTCGCATCATCGATACGGTTTGCATTGCAAGCTATGACCACGACAAGCAGGGCGACCTGAAAGTATTGAAGGGCATTTCGGAAGAGGTCATGAAACTCGGCGATGGCACCGGCAAGGGACTGCTGATCGTCGACGACCTCGTCGACACCGGCAAGACCGGCAAGCTGGTGCGCGAGATGCTGCCTGATGCGCATTTCGCCACCGTCTACGCCAAGCCGAAGGGCCGTCCGCTGGTCGACACCTTCATCACGGAAGTGTCGCAGGACACCTGGATCTTCTTCCCCTGGGACACCGCGCTGTCCTACCACCCGCCGCTGCGCGACGGCGCGGCGTGACCGAGGGAGTCATTCCGGGGCGATGCGAAGCATCGAGTCCGGAATCTCGAGATTCCGGGTTCGGTCCTGCGGACCGCCCCGGAATGAAGGCGTAACGGGCGCGCCAGCATGCCCCTGCAAAACCGCGTCACTCCGCTGGGCGACATCATCGCCACCCCACATCGCGGGATGTTCACAGGCAATCGCGGCATCATCCATGATCCCGCGACCAAGACGTTGCTCAACAAGCGCTGGTCAACGCCAGCCTGGATCACCTGCCTGTGTGAATTCCGCGGCTGGCGCCGGCCAGTGATGGCGCGGCGGAGCTGGACCGAGCTGTTCTTTCTCGACGAGGCCACCGCCTTTGCCGCGGGGCATCGCCCTTGTTTCTTCTGCCGCCGCGACGATGCCAAGCGGTTTCGGGCTGCATGGGAGAGGGGGAATGACGCGACCGGGATCAGCGCCAAGGCGATGGATGCCGTGCTCCATCGCGAGCGGCTGGATCGGGGCAGGAAGCGCCTGCACGCCTTGCCGGTGTCGCTTGTCGAACTGCCCGATGGCGCCATGGTGCAGCAGGGCGAACAGAGTTTTTTGGTGGTGCAGGGTCGGGCGCTCCTGTGGTCGGCGGCCGGCTATGTGGCCGATACACACGACCTCACGGAGCCCATGCTGCTGACACCGCCTTCGACGCTGCGCGCACTGAGCGCCGGCTACCGGCCGGTGCTGCATCCCTCTGCGTCAGGCTAGATCACCCGAGCTTCTCGCGCGCCAGCGCGGCGCCGGCGCCGAGTGCCATCAGCTTGGCTTCGGCGATTTCGCGCCGCATCGGCGCCATGCCGCAATTGGTGGTGGCGATGATGTTGCTCTTGGGCACGAATTTCGCGACAGCGTCGATCACCTGAACGACGTCCTCGGCGGTCTCGACCGTATCGCTGGCGACGTCGATGACGCCGGCCTGCACGATCTTGTTCTTCAGGAGCGCAAGCAGATCGAGCGGGACCTTCGAATTGCGGCACTCGATCGCGACCTGCTGGATCGGGCTGGCGTCGATCGCCGGGAAGATCTGCTCGTACTGTCGCCACTGGCTGCCCAACGTTTCCTTCCAATCGGTGTTGGCCTTGATGCCGTAGCCGTAGCAGATGTGCACGGCGGTGGTGCAGGTCAGCCCCTGAGCGGCGCGCTCCAACGCCTTGATGCCCCAATCGTTGACCTCGTCCATGTAGACGTTGAAGGCGGGCTCGTCGAACTGCACGAGATCGACGCCGTCGGCTTGCAGCGCCTTGGCTTCCTCGTTCAAAAGCTCGGCGAAGGCGAAGGCCATCTTGACGCGGTCGCCATAATAGCGGTCCGCGATGGTGTCGATGATGGTCATCGGGCCGGGCAGGGTGAATTTCAGCTTCTTGTTCGTATGCGTGCGTGCGACGCGCGCCTCGAAAGCGTGGACGCGATCCTTGAGCCGGAGCGGGGCGACCACCTGCGGCACCATCGCCTTGTAGCGGTCCTTGCGGATGCCCATCTCGACCTTGTGGGCGAAGTCGATGCCCTCGATCTTCTCCAGGAATCCGTGCACGAAATGCTGGCGGGCCTGTTCGCCCTCGGTGAGGATGTCGATGCCGGCGTCTTCCTGGATCTTGAGCCAGATCAGCGTCGCATCCCGCTTGGCGCGGAGAAGCTCGTCGCCTTGCGACTTCCAGGGCGCCCAGAGCATGTTGGGCTCGGCGAGCCATTCCGGCTTGGGCAAGGATCCGGCGATCGTCGTTGGAAACAGCATGGGTCCCTCCCGGCGGGTTGTGATTGCGCCTCTGTCTGCCATGTCTTAACGTCGAGGTACAGAACAACAAAAGTCGCCCTCTATTCCAGCGGCGAGGGCAGGGAAGGCCAAAGGACAAGGTCGTGATCGATCTCTATTACGCGCCGACGCCGAACGGCTGGAAAATCTCGATCATGCTGGAGGAGCTCGGGCTTCCCTATACCGTGAAACCCGTCAACATCCGCGCCGGCGAGCAGTTCGCGCCTGAGTTTCTGGCGATCTCCCCCAACAACCGCATTCCCGCAATCGTCGATCACGAGCCCGGCCCCGGAATGACGAGAACAAAGGAAACGCCATGATCGAATTCTTCTTCGACTGCTCGAGCCCCTGGACCTATCTCGCCTTCCACAACATCCAGCCGCTGGCGAAGGAGCTCGGCGCCGGGATCATTTGGCGGCCGATCCTGGTCGGCGGCATCTTCAACACGGTCAATCCCAGCGTCTACGCGCAACGTGAGAAACCCGTGCCGCTGAAGGCGCGCTACATGAAGAAGGATCTTCAGGATTGGGCGCGCTCGGCGGACCTCGCGATCAAGATGCCGCCAACGGTGTTTCCGGTGAACAGCGTCAAGGCGATGCGGGGCTGCATCTGGCTGGGAAAGGACATGGTGCCGTTCGCAACTGCCGTGTTCGAGACCTATTGGGGCGACGACAAGGACATCTCGCAAGACGCGGTGCTGGCCGATATCTGCAAGAAGGCCGGCGTCGACGAGCAGAAATTCTTTGCCGGCATCTCGGAGCAGGGCATCAAGGACCAGCTCAAGGCCAACACGGAAGAGGTGGTGGCGCGAGGCGGCTTCGGCTCGCCGACCATTTTTATCAACAAGACCGACATGTACTTCGGCAATGATCGCCTGCCGCTGATCCGCGAGGCGCTGCTGCGCAACAAGGCAAGCGCGGCCTGATGGCGCGGGCTGTCGTCTGCCGCACGCTCGGCGCGCCCGAAATGTTGCGGCTGGAAGAATTTCCATCGCGCGCCCTGAAGCCGGGAGAAGTGCGCGTCGCGATCCGCGCCGCCGGCTTGAACTTTCCTGATGTGCTGATGACAGCCGGCGAATATCAGCTCAAGCCGGAGCTGCCGTTCACGCCGGGCATGGAAGCCGCCGGAGACGTCACCGAGGTCGGCGCGGAGGCGGGGAGCGTTGCCGTCGGCGACAAGGTCATCGTGAAAATGCGCCACGGTGCTTTCGCTGATGAGGTAGTGGTGACGCCGTCGCAGCTCACCCCGAAGCCGTCGACCTTCGACTATGCGGAAGCTGCGACCTATCTCGCCGGCCACGGCACCGCCTATCACGCGCTGATCGACCGCGGCCGGGTCGAGCCGGGCGAGGTGCTGCTGGTCCACGGCGCCGGCGGCGGCGTGGGATTGGCAGCCGTCGAGATCGGCAAGATGCTGGGCGCCACCGTGATCGCGACCGCATCGAGCGACGAGAAGCTGGCGATCGCGAAGTCGCGCGGCGCCGATCATCTCGTCCGCTACGACCGCGAGCCGTTTCGCGAGGCCGTCAAGCGCGTCACCGACGGCCGCGGCGCCGACGTCGTGTTCGATCCCGTCGGCGGCCAGGTTTTCGAAGACTCGATGCGTTGCATCGCCTGGGGCGCACGGCTCCTGGTGATCGGCTTCACCGGCGGCATCGGTTCGGCCAAGACCAATCTGTTGCTGATCAAAGGCGCCAGCGTGCTCGGCGTCCGTGCAGGCGAAGCCGTACGCAGGAATCCGGCGCTCGGTGAGATCAGGCTGAAGGCGCTGCTCGCATGGGCGCAAGAAGGCAAGCTCCGCCCGAACGTCTCCCATCGCCTGCCGCTGCAGGACTGTGCGAAGGCGATGCGGCTGCTGATCGACCGAAAGGCGATCGGGCGCGTGGCGCTGGTGATGGAATGAAAGGGCCGCTAAATTGTAGGGGGGGTTAGCCGAAGGCGTAACCCACCTCTTCTATTTCCGCAGTGACGGAAGTGGTGGGTTACGCTTCGCTAACCCACCCTACGAGAGCTCTATTTATACTCCCGCTCCGTCCACCACGGGAAATAGTCCGGCATGTCGCTCGATACCTTGTTCTTGAACTGCGCCGGACGCTTTTCCAGGAACGACACCACGCCTTCCTTCACGTCGTCCGAGCGGCCGCGGGCGTAGATGCCGCGGCTGTCGACCTTGTGGGCCTCCATGGGATCGTCGGCGCCCATCATGCGCCACATCATCTGTCGGATCAGCGCGATCGAGACCGGTGCGGTCTTGGCGGCGAATTCCTTCGCCAGCGCGCGCGCGGTCGGCAAGAGATCGTCGGGAGCGACGACCCTGCTGACGAGGCGGCCGGCGAGCGCTTCCTGCGCAGGGAAGACGCGGCCGGAATAGCACCATTCCAGCGCCTGCGAGATGCCGACGATGCGCGGCAGGAACCAGCTCGAGGCCGCCTCCGGCACGATGCCGCGCTGGGAGAACACGAAGCCGAAGCGCGCGGCCTCGGATGCGATGCGGATGTCCATCGCCAGCTGCATGGTGACGCCGATGCCGACGGCAGGGCCGTTCACCGCCGCGATGACGGGCTTCAGGCATTTGAAGATGCGCAAGGTGACCTGACCGCCGCCATCGCGCACCTGCGGATCGCTGTAATCGACCTTGCCGTCGGCAAAGCGCTTCACCGGCCCGCGCCGCGCGTCGCGATCGAACGTATCGGCGCCCGACGACAGATCCGCGCCTGCGCAAAAACCGCGGCCTGCGCCGGTGACGATGATGGCGCGCACATTGTCGTCCTTGTCGGCGGCGTCGAAGGCGTCGATCAATTCGGCCTGCATCTGCGCGTTGAAGGCGTTGAGCTTGTCGGGCCGGTTCAGCGTGATGGTGAGGATCTGCTCGGCGACCTCGTATTTAATGGTCTCATACGCCATGTGGTTTCCTTCCTTGTTTCTTGTCGTTCTCTCTATCACGTCATTCCGGGGCGCGCGAAGCGCGAGCCCGGAATCCATAACCACCATCGTGAGTATGGATTCCGGGCTCGCGCCAAGAGGCGCGCCCCGGAGTGACGAAAGAGTGGTTACTTCACCGGCGGCTTCGGCCACGGCCTTTGCGCGCCGCGCAGGCCCTCGAACGCCTTGGCCATGCCGAGCACGCCGATATCGTCAAAGCGGCGGCCGACGATCTGCACACCGATGGGAAAACCCGTGGCGTCGAAGCCGCCATTGATCGAGACCGCCGGGTTTTCCGACATATTCCACGGCACGGTATAGGCGATGTGCTCGAACGGCTTCATGGGATCATTTGTCGGCGAGGCCCAGTCCGCCGGGTAGTTCACGTTCGGCGCGGTCGGCGAGATCACGTAATCGATCTCGCAGAAAAGCTTCGATGCAGCCGCGCGGATCGCCATGGTCTGGTTGAAGCCGCGGATCACGTCGACGCCGGAGAGCTTTGCGCCTGATGCGCCCCATTTGAAGATGTAGGGCAACACCTTGGCCTGTTCGGCCGGCGTCAGCCTGGACAGATCGTCCCACATCCGCGCGCGCCAGAAATTGTCGAGACCGTCGAGCATCTCGCGCGTGAGGATGCCATCGACTTCGGTGACGACGCTGCCTGCGGACTCGAAAGCCTTCGCGGCCTTCACGGCGACCTCACGCACCGGCTTCTCCAGTGCCATGCCGCAGCCGGCATCGAGCATCAGGCCGATGCGCAGTTTGCGCGGGGACTTCTCGAGGCCTTTCCAGTTCAGCGGCTCGGCGGGCAGGCTCATGCCGTCGCGGCGGTCCGGTTTTGCGATCACGCTCATCATCAGCGCGCAATCGTCGACCGTGCGGGTCATCGGGCCGGCGACGCGGCCGACATAGGTGGGGTCGACCGGCACGCGGCCAAAGCTCGGCTTCAGGCCGACGAGGCCGCACCAACCCGCCGGCAGGCGTACCGAGCCGCCGATGTCGGTGCCGAGATGCAGCGGGCCGTAACCGGCCGCTCCTGCGGCGCCGGCGCCCGCGCTGGAGCCGCCGGGATTCTTGGTGAGGTCCCATGGATTGCGCGCCAGCGCGTGGAACGAGGACAGTCCCGACGACAGCATGCCGTAATCGGGCATGGTAGTCTTGGCAAAGATGACCGCGCCTGACTCGCGCAGCCGCGCGGCGGGCGGCGCGTCCTTCTCCGCCGGCACCAGCTTGACGCTGGCGGCGCCCAGCGGCACCGGCACGCCCCTGGTCGCGATATTGTCCTTCACCGTGACAGGCACGCCGTCGAGCGCGCCCGACGGTTCGCCGCCGGACCAGCGTGCCGTCGAAGCCTCGGCGGCCTCGCGCGCGCCATCAGGATCGAACGCATAGAGCGCCTTCAGGTGCGGCTCCCACGCAGCGACATGCGCGAGCAGATCCTCCAGCACCTCGCTCGGCGAGAACTGCTTTGCGCGATAGCCCGCGATCAGATCGACCGCGGACAGGTCGTGCAGCGAGGTGACCGCCTCCTCGACGCTCTTCTTCATTGCTAGCCTACCGGCATGCGCGTTTCGATGATCCGTGCGAACATGCTGGCGCCGATCGGCAGGATCTTGTCGTCGAGCACGAAGCCGGGATTGTGCACCGGCACCGAGCCGTCGTGACCGACCCAGAAATAGGCGCCGGGAATGGTCTCCAGCATGTCGGCAAAATCCTCGCTGCCCATTTTCGGCTGGGTGCGGGTGATCACGTTGGCGGGGTCGACGATGGTGCGGGCGACCTCTTCGACCACCTTGGACTGCTCGACCTGGTTGACCAGCACGTTGAATGTGTCGCGGATGTCGACATCGATCGCGCACTCATAGGCGCTGGCAATGCCCGCGCAGATGGTGCGGATGCGTTCGCTGACCAAGGTGCGGACTTCCTTCGAGAAGGTGCGGATGGTGCCGCAGAGATGCGCATCGCCGGGAATGACGTTGTAGGCGGAGCCCGCATGGATCTGGGTAATCGACACCACCGCAGCCTGCAGCGGCTCGACGTTGCGGCTGACGACGGTCTGGATCGCCTGCGCCAGCGTGGTCGCGATCACGACCGCGTCCTTGGAGCGCTCGGGCATCGCGCCATGCGCGCCATAGCCGGTGATGCGGAGGTCGAAGAAGTCGGCGCTGGCCATCGCCGGGCCGGGCAGGATCGCGATCTCGCCGTGGTTGAGGTCGGGCGCGTTGTGCAGGCCATAGAGCTCGTCGCACGGAAATTTCTCGAACAGGCCGTCCTTGATCATGGCGCGGGCGCCCCCCAGGCCTTCCTCCGCCGGCTGGAAGATCAGGTGCACGGTGCCGTCGAAATTCCTGGTCTCGGCGAGATAGCGCGCGGTGCCGAGCAGCATGGTGGTGTGGCCGTCATGACCGCAGCCGTGGAAGCGGCCGGGAATCTTCGAGCTCCATTTCAGATTGGTGTTCTCTTCCATCGGCAGCGCGTCCATGTCGGCGCGCAGCCCGATGCGCTTGCTGCCGGAACCCTTGCCCTTGATGACGCCGATCACGCCGGTGCCGCCGAGACCGCGATGCACCTCGATGCCCCAGCTCGTCAGCTTGTCGGCGACGATGCCGGAGGTACGCACCTCCTCGAATCCGATCTCGGGATGAGCGTGGAGGTCGCGGCGGATGGCAGTGAGTTCGTCGGCGTAGCCGTCGATGCGGTCAATGGTGGGCATGTGTCCTGTCCGGTTAGCGTGAAGAAGGATCGAAAGCGGGGCCGTTCGGCTTGATGCGGATACCCGGACGCAGGCGCGTCCAGGGGAGGGACGCGGTGTCGGCCGGCATCGCGCCGGGCGCGGCGCAGATCATCAGCTTTTCCGCGATCGGCTCGAAATCGGCGCGGAAATGCACCGAGCTCTTGTTGACCAGAATCTTCTCCTGGGTCGGCTCGATGCCGACATAGCGGTACATCGCCTGGTCGGCGAGTTGCGCCTTATGCGAGGAGACGACAACGCGGACGTCGCCGATGCGCAAGGCCGCCGATGGGCCCATCTCCATCTCGCGGCCGCCATAGTAGGGGCCGGGCGCGATGAAACGTCCGTCGGAGAGTTTTTCGACCACGAAGGTCTCACGATAGGGCTCGTCGCCGGGAATGCCTGACTTGCCGCCAAGCGACAGCGTCACGGTGGCGCCGACGCCGGCTGCATGCGCGGCCTTGGCCGATTCCGGATCATATATTGCGCCGGTGGCAGCGCTCGCCTTGTTGCGCACCAGCGCGCGCAGCATGCCTGTCGTGTCGGAATCGCCACCGGCGCCGGGATTGTCCTGGGTGTCGGCGATGATGATCGGCTTGCTCGCGCTCTTCGCAAGTTCCATGGCGTGGCGCACACCGTCATCAGGCGTCCAGATCTTGCCGTCGAAATCGTCCTCGTGGCTTTCGATCAGCCTGACGATCGCCTCCGCCGCGCGATCGGCGTCGTCTTGCGTCTTGCCATAGGCGAACACGCTCGGCCCGCAGTCGCGGAAATCGGCGGCGGGGAAGCCGGGCGCAAAGGACAGCGTCGGAACCGCATCGCTCTCCAGCGCGGCGAGCTTCTCGTAGATGCCCTTGGTGGGGAAGTCGTTGGTGCATTGCCAGCTGATCGCGATCAGGAAAGGCAATTGCCGGAACGACTTTGCCAGGCGCTGCTTCGTCTTCAGCAGCAGGGCGAGGTGCTTTGCGCAGGCGCGGCCGGTCTCGGCCATGTCGACATGGGGATAGGTGCGGTAGGCGATCAGCGCGTCCGCATGTTCCATCATCGTGGGCGTAACGTTGGCGTGCAGGTCGAGGCTCGCGACCAGCGGCACGTCCTTACCGATGACGCGGCGCACGCGCGCCAAAATCTCGCCTTCGCCGTCGTCGAGATGCTCGGTCACCATGGCGCCGTGCAGGTCGAGATAAACGGCGTCGATCGGGCCGGCAGCCGCGATGCCGTCGACCATCACCTTCACGATGCGCTCGAAGGCGTCCTCGGTGACATGCGCAGAAGGGCTCGCGCCGCAGGCGATGGTCGGAACGAGTTCCCACCCGTTGGCTTCCGCGCTGTCGACGAAACCGGCCAGCCCGACATTGATGCGTCGCATCACCTTCAAGACGTCGGCCCCCACAGTCATCGCCGGCCAGCCGCCGCCATGCTGGAAGTCGGCGAAGGTCGCCTTTGTCGGGGCGAAAGTGTTGGTTTCGTGCAGGAAGCCGCCGACGGCGATGCGTGTCATCAATGCAAGTCCGATCAATCAAGAGTGCGCGAAATTAGCCATGGCCTTGCAGGGAGGGCAAGGCGGGAAGCAATCGCGCAATGCATGGGATCAAGACGTTTTGGGAATGCGTGCCGCGCACACCGTCATTGCGAGCGCAGCGAAGCAAATCCAGAGTCTTTCCGCGGAGGAAGTCTGGATTTGCTTCGCTGCGCTCGCAATGACGAGGGGGAAGACCTACGCGCTCGCCCCCACACCTTCCGACACCGGCCGGAAGTTCGCAAAATCCCAGTTGCGCCCTGGTGCCGCATCGAGCAACGCCCGGGTGTAGGCTTCCTGCGGGTGTGTCAACACCTCCGCCGCGGGCCCCTGTTCGACCACGCGGCCGTGCTGCATCACCACGACCTCATCGCAAATCTGCGCGGCGACACGCAAATCGTGGCTGATGAACAGGATGGCGATGCCGAGCCGCTTCTGGATCTCGTCGAGCAGTTCCAGCACCTGGGCCTGCACGGAGACGTCGAGTGCGGAGACCGCTTCGTCCGCCACCAGCACGTCGGGATCGAGCGCGAGCGCACGCGCGATCGCAATGCGCTGGCGCTGGCCGCCGGAGAACTGGTGCGGATAGCGCGACACCGCGTCGGCGGGCAGGCCGACCAGCTCGAGCAATTCGCGGGCCCGCTTCATCGCATCGGCATGCGAGACGCCATAATTGATCGGGCCTTCCGCGATGCTCTCGCCGACGCTGACACGCGGGTTGAGCGAGCGGTACGGATCCTGGAACACGATCTGGATCTTCTGCCGGTGCGGCTGCAGCAGGCGGCGCGAGATGTCCGAGATCTCGCGGCCGGACAGGCGCACGCCGCCGGAGGTCGGATCGATCAGGCGCACGATGCAGCGCGCCACCGTCGACTTGCCGGAGCCGCTTTCGCCGACGATGCCGAGCGTGCGGCCCTTGCGCAGCGTCAGCGTCACCTTGTCGGCGGCGACGACCTCGCGGCCTTTACCGAAGAACGCGCGCTCCTTGTAGATCTTGCTGAGGTCGTTGGCCTCCAGCACGATCGGCTCGCGGCTCTCCTCGCGCGGCGGCCGCGGCACCAGGCTCGGCACCGAGGCGAGCAGGTTGCGGGTATATTCCATCGTGGGATTGCGCAGCACGGCCTCGAGCGCGCCGGTTTCGACCAGGCGGCCCTGCCGCATGACAGCGACGCGGTCGGCGATCTCGGCGACCACGCCCATGTCATGGGTGATGAACAGCACGGCGGTGCCATGATCGCGCTGCAGCTCGCGGATCAGGGACAGGATCTGCTTCTGCGTGGTGACGTCGAGCGCGGTGGTCGGCTCATCGGCGATCAGCAGCTTCGGCTCCAGCACCAGCGCCATTGCGATCATGATGCGCTGGCGCTGGCCGCCGGAGAGGCGGTGCGGGTAGGAGGCGAAGATGCGCTCGACCTGGGGTAGGTGGACCTGCTCCATCATGTCGAGGATAAGCTTCCTGCGCGTCCTGGCATCGTGATCGGTGTGGGCACGCAAGACCTCGTCGATCTGGCGGCCCACCGGCACGACCGGATTGAGCGCGGTCATCGGCTCCTGGAAGATCATGGCCATCTTGGTCGCCCGCAACTGGCGCAGGCGCCGGTCGGTCGCGGTGAGGATCTCCTCGCCGACGAGCTTCACGCTGCCACCTGATGGAACCAGCGTGCCCTTCGGCAAGAGGCCCATGGTGGTGAGCGAGGTCACTGACTTGCCCGAGCCGCTTTCGCCGACGAGGCACAGCGTCTCGCCCTCGCGCACCTGGATCGAGATGCCGTCGATGATCTTTGGCCCGCCCGGCTTCTTGCCGACGGAGACGACGAGGTTGTTGATGTCGAGGATAGTGTCGGTCATGCGAGTTCTTTCGTCATTCCGGGGCGCGCGTCAGCGCGAACTACGGTGCGCAATTGCGCACCGGAGAACCTATCGGGCCGCAACACAAGTCGTGAAATGGATTCCGGGTTCGCGACTGCGTCGCGCCCCGGAATGACCGAACTCCCGGTGGTCACTTGCCCTCCCGCTGCTTCATGCGGGGATCGAGTGCGTCGCGGGCGGCGTCGCCGATTAGGTTGATGCTGAGGATGGCGATCGAGAGCAAGAGGCCCGGCCAGAAGATCAGCGTCGGCTTGAGCTGAAAATACTGGCGGCCCTCGGCCATGATGTTGCCCCAGGTCGGCGTCTCCGGCGAGATGCCTGCGCCGAGGAAGGAGAGGATGGCCTCGGTGAGGATGGCGGAGGCACAGACGTAGGTGCCCTGGACGATGAGCGGCGCGATCGTGTTCGGCATCAGATGCCGCCACATGATCTTGGGCAGCGACGATCCGACCGAGATCGCCGCTTCCACATAAGGCTCCTCGCGGGCGGACAGCACGACCGAGCGTACGAGGCGCGCTACGCGCGGGACTTCAGGAATGGTGATCGCGATCAGTACGGTCCAGATGCTGGCGCCTGATAGCGAGACCACGGCGATCGCCAGCAGGATGCTCGGCATCGCCATCAGGCCGTCCATGATGCGCATCATCACGGCATCGACCAGCTTGAAGAAACCGGAGACCAGACCGATCGCGAGCCCGATGGCGATCGAGAAGATCGCCGAGCCGATGCCGATCAGGAGCGAGATGCGGCCGCCATAGATGACGCGCGACAACAGGTCACGGCCATAGGGGTCGGTGCCGAGCAGGAACTGCGCAGACGAAGGCTTGAGGCGCTGCGAGGGCGCAAGCTGGATCGGATCGTGCGGCGCGATCAGCGGCGCCAGGATCGAGATCACGATGATCAACGTGAGCAGGATCGTGGCTGCCGCGATGATCGGCGTCGAGGTGAGGAATCCGAGGCGCGGCCGCAGCGGCGACGTGATCGGAATGGAGGACTGAGGAAGGCTATCGACCGTCATGGTTGTTCTTGTCCTTGGCCTCAGTACCGGATACGGGGGTCGAGCAGCGTGTAGGCGACGTCGATCAGAAGGTTGACGACGACGTAGATCAGCGAGGTCAGCAGGATCATCGCCTGGATCACCGGATAGTCGCGCGCCAGCACCGCATCCACGGTGAGGCGGCCGATGCCGGGAATGTTGAACACGCTCTCGGTGACGACGACGCCGGAGATCAGCAGCGCAAAGCCGGTGCCGATCACGGTGATCACGGGCACGGCCGCGTTGCGCAGCGCGTGCCGCATCATCACCGCGACCTCGTTGATACCCTTGGCGCGCGCGGTTCGCACATAGTCTTCGCCGAGCACGTCGAGCATCGCCGCGCGCGTCATGCGAGCGATCAGCGCGATATAGATGAAGGAGAGCGCGCAAGTCGGCAGGATGATGCGCTCGAAGAACGGTCCGAAGCCGGCCGAGATGCTTTTGAAGCCCTGCACGGGTAACCAGCGCAGGTCGATCGCAAACACCTCGATCAGGACATAGCCGACCACGAACACCGGCACCGAGAAGCCGAGCACGGAGAGACCCATCACGAAGCGGTCGATCCAGGTGCCGTGCTTCCAGGCCGCAATGACGCCGAGCGGCACGGCGACGATGACGGCGAGAATGATGGTCGACAGCGCGATCGAGATCGACGGCTCGACGCGCTGGCCGATCATCTTCATGACCGGCAGGTTGGAGATCAGCGAGGTCCCGAGGTCTCCGTGCAGCAGCTTGTTCACCCAGGTGATGAACTGGACGATCAAGGGCTCGTTGAGGCCGAGCGAGGTGCGGATGCGCTCCAGCCGTTCCGGCGTCGCATTGTCGCCGGCGAGGATCGCGGCGGGATCGCCCGGCGTCAGCCGCAGCAACAGGAACACGAAGAGGGCGACGACGCCCATCACGGGCACGGCGGCGAAGATTCGGCGAAGGAGATATCCGAGCAAGTTGGATCCGTCAGATGAGAGTCAAATCGGCGGTAGGGGTCATGGCCCGTTCTGCCACCAGCCTAACATTTCAGCAATTCCCGTGCCATCAGGGTCACAGTTTTTGCAGTGCGGCCAGTCGTGATGATGGGGCGTGCTTGCGGCTGTCATTCCGGGGCGCGTCGAAGACGCGAACTATGGTGCGCAATTGCGCACCCGAGAATCTCGAGATTCCGGGTTCGGCCCTTTCGGACCGCCCCGGAATGACGAGCTCAAGTCATTCCAGCGTCGCCAACAGTCCCGCCATCAGGCGACCGCGTTCGACCAGGCTCTCGACCTCGATATACTCTTCAAGCGTGTGGACATTGCCACCGCGCACGCCCAGGCCGTCGAGGGTCGGGATGCCCATCGCGCCGGTGAAGTTGCCGTCGGAGCCGCCGCCGGAACTCGCATGCGGTAATTCCGCGCCGAGAGATTTGGCGATGCCGCGCGCCT
Organism: Bradyrhizobium sp. Ghvi; assembly: GCF_900115265.1. Taxonomy (GTDB): domain Bacteria; phylum Pseudomonadota; class Alphaproteobacteria; order Rhizobiales; family Xanthobacteraceae; genus Bradyrhizobium. The sequence continues at coordinate 213,891 of NZ_FOVU01000004.1, forward strand.
TTTCGTAAAGTGCCAGGGTGCCGGCATCCGGCTCCCACACCGGCCGCGTCACGCCGCGCGTGACCTTGAAGGTCACGTCGTTGGTGGTGCCGGAGAGGGCCAGCATTCGCTCGACGCCGCGATCGAGGTCGGCTTGGCGCTTGGCCATGGAGAGCGCTTCGCCCGTCGCCGTCGTGGCGACGCAATTGACCCACTGGCCGCCATGCACGACGCCGACCGAGAAGGTGCAGTCCTCCGTCGTCAGCGCCTCGATCGCGAGAATTTGCCGTGCCATCTCGCGAATGGCCGAGCGCCCGGCCGACAATGTCGCGCCGGCGTGACTCGGCCGTCCCGTCGCTTCCAAATTGAATCGCGCGATGGCGTAACGTCCGGTGGTGACGCCATTGTCGGCGCGGCCGGGCTCGGGCACCAGCACGTATTTGTTCCGCGCCGCTTCCGCCTCGATGATGTCGCGGGTCGAGGGCGTGCCGACTTCCTCGTCGGGCGTGAATAGCACTGTGATGGGCAGAGGCGTAGTGAAGGACGCGCGCGCCAGCTGCCGGATCGCTTCCAGCGAGAGATAGTTGCCGCCTTTCATGTCGCAGACGCCGGGGCCGTAGCATCTGTTGCCCTCGCGCCGCCATTTCAGCTTCTCGATGGTGCCGACGGGGTGGACGGTATCCATATGTCCGGCGATCAGAATGCCCGGCTCGCCTTGTTTGGGATGCGGGAAGCGGGCGCGGATGACACCGCCGAAGCCCTGACGGCCGGCAATGCGCTCGATGGTCGCACCCATGATGGCCATATCCCGCGCTGCGATATCGAGCATGCGGTTGACGGCACCGGCGTCCCAGGTCGGGCTCTCGCATTCTACCCAGGTGCGCAGGCCCTCGAGCATGGTTTCGGAATCGAAGGGAAGATTGGCTGGGTTCATCTTGATGTCTCCCAAGATTCGAAAGATGGAACGCGCATTGCATCAGCGCCGGCAGGACTAGCGGAGAGCGTTGTAGAGCCAAACCGATCGTTGTGGAGCCCGTACGTACGACGCCGTGGGCTGCACCGAAACCGGATTGACGCGCTCAACACTGTCTGCAAGTCTCGAAAGATAAAGGCATTGCATGAGGTTAGTTCGCACAAAGAACGAACCTGATGCTCAACCAATAACCTGCCTTTGAACAGTTTCACGTCAGGAGAAACTTTCTATGTTGAGCTTGATGCGCCGGGGGCGTCGCGCGTTCGCCTCCATACTTGCGCTGTCGGTCGTCGCGCTTTCGACGGCGATGGCCTCGCCGGTGTTTGCGGCCGGCAAGACCATCACCGCGGTGATGCATTCGGATCTGCGCATCATCGATCCGATCTTTACCACCGCCTACATCACGCGTGACCATGGCTACATGGTCTACGATACGCTGATCGCGACGGATGCGAACTTCAAGATCCAGCCGCAGATGGCGGACTGGAAGATCTCCGACGACAAGCTCACCTACACCTTCACGCTGCGCGACGGCCTGAAATGGCATGACGGCACGCCGGTGACGGCGGAGGACTGCGTTGCCTCCTTGAAGCGCTGGGCCGCCGTCGACGGCATGGGCCAGCAGATGATGCAGTTCACTGCGAGCATCGAGGCGACCGATCCAAAAACCATCACGCTGAAGCTGAAGGAGCCCTATGGGCTGGTGCTGGAGTCGATCGGCAAGCCGTCCTCGCGCGTCGCCTTCATGATGCCGAAGCGTCTCGCCGAGACGCCGCCGGACAAGCAGATCCCCGAACAGATCGGCTCCGGCCCGTTCAAGTTCGTCCAGGGCGAATTCCAGCCCGGCGTGAAGGCCGTTTATGTCAAGAACACCGATTACGTGCCGCGCAAGGAGTCGGTGAGCTGGACGGCCGGTGGCAAGGTGGTGAAGGTCGATCGCGTTGAGTGGATCACCATGCCGGATTCGCAGACCGCGGTGAACGCGCTGCAATCGGGCGACATCGACTTCATGGAGAATCCACCCTGGGATCTATTGCCGGTCCTCGAGGGCAATCCCGATCTGAAGGTCGAGACGCTGAACAAGTTCGGCTTCCAGACCCTCGGCCGCATGAACTTCCTGCATCCGCCCTTCGACAATCCGAAGATCCGCCGGGCCGCACTACTGGCGATGAGTCAGAAGGACGTGCTCGATGCGCTCGTCGGCAACCCGAAATACTACAAGGTCTGCGGGGCCTTCTTCATCTGCGACACCCCGTTCGCAACCGACGTCGGATCGGAGACGCTGGTGAAGGGCAACGGCATGGCGGAAGCCAAGAAAGCACTTGCCGAGTCCGGATATGACGGGACCCCGGTTGTGATCATGGCCCCCGGCGACGTCACGACCCTCAAGGCCCAGCCGATCGTCGCCGCCCAGCAACTGCGCGAGGCCGGCTTCAAGGTCGATCTCCAGGCGACCGACTGGCAGACCGTGGTGAGCCGGCGCGCCAGCCAGAAGCCTCCCAAGGAAGGCGGCTGGAATATGTTCTTCACCAACTGGGTCAGCGCCGACGTGTCCAACCCGATCGCGAACCTCTCGGTCGGCGGCCAGGGCAAGAAAGGCGGCTGGTTCGGCTGGGCAGAGGACGCCAAGATCGAGAAGCTCAAGGACGATTTCGTCCGCGCCGCTTCGCTCGACGATCAGAAGAAGATCGCGACCGAGATCCAGAAGGAAGCCTACGACCAGGTGATCTACATCCCGCTCGGCCAGTACCTGGCGCCGAGCGCATGGCGGAAGTCGCTGTCCGGCGTGCTCGACGGTCCGGCGACCCCGGTATTCTGGAACGTCGACAAGTCGGAATAAGACATTTCGGGAGAAGCCAAGGGTGCTTGCGGCACCTTTGCCCGAACAAAACGCGGCGCCGCTGTCATCAGCGGCGCCGCTGTCGTTTGCGGTCCCGTCTTGGCCATCGAGAGCCTTTAACTCTTCCAGTTTCCTATCATTGCTATTTGTTTCTGATCTGAAATAGATGGTTCGCCTTCAGGCGATACTTTCCCACTTTGGTTTGATTCTTGTGCGGCTCGATTTTGCATTCCAGGCGATGGCCGAACGGTCCGATCGCTCGCCGGCGCGCTGGCGCCGTCCGTTCCTGCGCTGGCTCGACGGCGTGGAGGCGGGCTGGGCCGTACCGCTTCTGATCGCCGGCTTCGTTGCGATCTGGACATTGTATCTCGCCGTCGCCTATGCCGGCAGCGGGCTGCATCCCGATACGCTCGAGGCCTGGACGCTGGGGCGAAATTTCGCCCTCGGCTATCCCAAGCATCCGCCGCTGATGGGCTGGATCGCGGCAAGCTGGACCTCCGTCTTCCCGCTCAGCGACTGGTCGCTGCAATTGATGGCGATGGTCAATGCGGGGCTTGCGCTGGTCTTCGTCGATTGCGTCACGCGTCAGTTCGTGACAGGGCACAAGCGAGTCCTTGTGCTGCTGCTCCTGATGCTGACGCCGGCCTATCAATTTCACGCCCAGCGCTTCAACGCCAACTCCGTGCTGCTGGCGGTCTGGCCGCTCGCCACATGGTGTTTCCTGCGCGCGTTCGAGACGCGGTCCGCGTTCTGGGCGGTCGCGCTCGGATGCACCACGGCGCTGGCGATGGTCGGAAAGTATTATTCGATCTTCCTGGTCTCGAGCTTTGCCTTTGCCGCCCTCGCGCACCCGGCGCGGCGCACTTATTTTGCCTCCGCTTCGCCGTGGATCTCGGTCGTCACCGGGCTCGCAGCGCTGTCGCCGCATATCTACTGGCTTGCGACCACGGGCGCCTCGACCTTCACTTACGCACTGAACCACGCCAACGGCAATGCGGTGAGCTCCCTCGGTGACGTGAAGAATTTTCTGCTGGGGTTGGTGGCGGCCAGCAGCGTCGCGGGCGTGATCTGGGTGTTCATCGCAGGCCAGCGGCTCAAACAGGTTCCGGCCGACTTCGCCGCGATGAGCCCCGAGCTTCGACTTCTCTTCTACGTCGCCATCGGTACGATCGCACTGCCGGTGCTGATTTCGCTCGCGATGGGCACGGACCTGCCGTCGCTATGGGCCCTGCAGGGGCTGTTTCTGTTCGTAGTGCTCGTCGTCTGCGGCGCCCGCTACCCGATCGAACGCTTCTACACCGTCAATGCCACGGCCATCGTCATGGGCGTTGGTCTTGTCGCCGTCCTGGTCGCGGCCCCCATCCACGCCGTCCATCGCAACATCCACGGCTATGAAGAGGGGCGGAATTTCTACGTGCAAGCCGCAAGCGAGCTGACCCGACAATGGCACGAGCTGACAGGTGAGCCGCTCGGCGCCGTCAGCGGCGACGATTCGCTCGCTTTCGCCACCGCCTTCTACAGCCCGGATCATCCGCATTATGCGCGTCCGTTCGAGCATCAATATCATTGGGGATTGCCGCGCAAGGCGACGCTCGACCGCGGCTGGGCCGCGCTGTGTTTCGAGGGCCAGGATTATTGCGGCCGCTGGATGGAATGGGTGTCAGCCCGCGCCGGACTTTTTGTCAGGCGGGAATTCACCGTGCAGGCATCGCTCTGGGGCCGACCGGGCGTGAGCCGGAATGTCGTCGTGCTGATGGTGCCGCCGCAGGCGAACGGCGCGCCCAAAAGTGCTGCGCAGGATTTCAGCGCCAACAAGCGCAGTCCGGAGTAGGGGCTTCTCCTCAGCAGTGGCTGTCGCGGATTTGCTCGAGCCCTTCGTTCGCAAAGGGCAAGTTGAAATCGGCGTGCTCGGCGGGCGATGCAGGCCGTTCAGTCTGCTGCGGATCCCGCTCGTGAGCTTCGTCGCGGTGCTGTGGTTCCATTGTGGGCCGCCTCTCGAATTGCTGCAGGACAACATCGAGGGGCTTGCGAAGTTCCTCACACGATCGGGCGATGATGCGGCTTGAACAGCCGGCCTTTCTCCACGACAAGCACGATCGCGAGCGCGGCGAGCGTCGACAGGAAGAAGCCGACCGAGAACGGCAGCAGCGTGCCGTCAAAACTCTGACCGATCATGGTGCCGACCACGATGCCGATCAGCGTCGTGATCGAGCCGTAGAGCGAGGAGGCGGTGCCGGCGATGTGACCCTGCGGCTCCATCGCGAGCGCGGTGAAATTGGCGACCATCATGCCGAACGAGAACATCATCAGCGCCGACAGCACCATGAACAGCGGGAGCGGCAGCACGCCGAGGATCTCGGTCAGCAGCATCACGCCGGCGACGAGCGCATAGAGCGTCAGCGCGCCGTGCGAGATGACGCGCATGCCGAGCCGTCCCACCAGCTTCGCGTTGAGGAAGCCGGCGATGGCCGTGCCGGCCGCGATCGCGGCGAAGGCGAGCGGGAAGTAATGGCCGAGATGATAGATGCCGGTGAACACCTGCTGGGCCGAGAACACAAAAGCGAAGAGCGCACCTAGAACGGCGCCGGCGGCCGTCGCATAGCCTAGGGTCTGGCGGTTGGTGACGGTCTGGCGGAAGGCCGAGAGCACGTCGGCCGGCGCGAGCGACCTGCGTTCGGACTCGGCAAGCGTTTCAGGCAGTCGCAGCACGCTCCAAGCCAGCGCAAGCACGCCGTAGAGCATCAGCACGACGAAGATGCCGCGCCATTGCGTGACCAGCAGCACGGCCTGTCCGAACGAGGGTGCGATCACGGGCACCGCGATGAAGATCATCATGGCCAGCGACATCACGCTCGCCATGCGGCGGCCTGCATAACAGTCCCGCACGATCGAGGTCGCGATGACGCGCGTCGCCGAGGTGCCGAGGCCCTGGAGCGCGCGGGCGAGCAGCAGCGTCTCGAACGAGGGGGCAGCGATCGCCAGCACGCCCGCCACCGCATAGACCGCCATGCCGCCGAGCAGCACCGGCCGGCGTCCGAACCGGTCCGACAACGGGCCCATGATGAACTGGCCCGCGCCGAAGCCGATCAGGAATGTCGACAGCACGAGTTGAAGATGGTTCGCGTTGGGAATGCTGAAGGCCCGCCCGATGTCTGGCAGCGCCGGCAGCATCATGTCCATCGCGAGCGGGTTCAGCGCCATGATGGAAGCGATCACGACAACGAATTCGGGAAAACCCATGGGGCGGTGTCCCGAGGACACCCAGTCGTCGGCATTGACGTCGGACAAGGAGCTTACCTCTGATTCCAGAGGTGGTATCTAACGCCCATGCTGCATCGCACAACCCATGTTTCGGGATGGCTGGCAGGCGAAGGACCAGCCTTGCGGCGCCGGCTTCATGGGCGGTTCGCTTTCTTCCGCGTCGGTCGGAAACCGAGGATTCACCATAAGATCGGGGGCGCCACACCGGAGAGATGAATCCGCAACCCATCTTGTCCAGTGTGGCCTGACCGGAGGCCGGTCAGGCGCCCTGCGGGAACCCAAGGCACAGGCAGGATCGGACGTGTCGGACATCACGGAGACAGCACGGTGGACGGAACCCTCGGCGGACATCACCGGCAAGCGGAACGTTTGGCTCGCCAGCCTGATCGCGCTGGTGGCATTCCTGGTGTTCGCCAATCTCGCCAACGATGCCGCGCTCGATACCCGATACGGCTGGGACGTTCGCGTCAATTGCGCAGCGGTCGATGCGCATGCTGACGGGCTCGATCCCTATTTCGTGAAGAATCTGAAGGGCACCAAGCTCTCGTATCCCTATCTGCCGGTGACGCTCGATGCCTTCCGTCCGCTATGTGCGGGCGGCTTTCTCGTCCATCATCATCGCGGCGTGTTTCTCATCCTTGCCATGCTCTGCAGCCTGTTGCTGCCGGGGATCGGCCGGACGCGCGGCTTGCGCGACGTGGGCTTGAAGGGACTCACCGTGTTCGGTGCGTTCGTCGGCTTCGAATGGGTGTTGGCATCGGGCAATTTCGCAATTCTCGGCGCCGCGCTGACTGCCGCAGCACTTGCCCTTCTGCTTCGTGCCACTGAGTCCGACGATCTCCATGACATCTCCCGGGTGGCGGGGGCGGCGCTCCTCGGCCTCGTGATGTCGTTCAAGCTGGTATTCTGTCCGGTGCTGGCCGCACTCTATTTTCTGCCGCTGCCTCGGCGGCGGAAGCTTGTCCTGACGAGCGTGGCGGGTCTCGGCTTCGCGCTGCCGATTCTGGTCTCGATTGTCTTCTATCCGAACCTGTTCTCGAGCTGGTTGCTCGCGATCACGGGAGGGATCCCCGGCCAGCATTCGGTCCAGCTCGAGGAAATCAATCCATCGCTGCTGCTGCTGGCGCAAAGCATCGTGGATCGTATCGGTGTTGCCGATAGCAAGCCGCTTGTGTTTGCGATCTACGCGCTGGCGGCGACCGCCTTCGTGCTCGCGCCGCTCGGCTTTGCGCTGCTGCGCGCGATCCGCAACACGACGGGATCGCTGCCGGCGCGTCTCGACCGCTGGCTGATCGATCATCCGCAGGCCGCGATGCGGTTCACGGTGCTCGCGATGTCAGGCCTTTATCTCTGTTCGCCGCGCCTCAAGGAATATGCCTTCCTGGAGCTTGCAGTCTACTTCGCGGTCCTGATCGTCGATCTCCCGGCCGCGGCGCTCGCCGCCGTGCTGACCGTCGGCATTGCCGTTCCGACGCTGGTCTCGATCACGGGGATGTCGATCGAAGGCAGTTTCGTCCAGGTGGCGGCCGCGCTCGTCTGCTTCTGGATCATGTTGTGGACGTGGTCGTCGGCGTCGGTGGTGCGGGCAGCCGGGGTCGAACCGGCACAGCGCTTGCGCACCGAGGGATTTTAAGTCCCTTGCGTCTACCAATTCCGCCATGCCCGCTTGATCCAACGAGATCAAACACTTAAGTCCCGTCCGGCGGTCTGGAACTGGCGCTTCCGGCCGGACAGGGGTTTCTTCCTTAAGCGAGCCGGCGGCACAAGGCAAAGCCTCAATCCGGACACCTGGCCCTGCTTTAGGCATTCTCAATTCAGGGGGACTATTTTTCTGCCCATGCCCGCTTCGCTTTCCCTTTCCCTGCGCGCCTGTTGCGCGGTTGCCGCGCTGGGCGCGGCCGGCTTCGCGCTGTCCGGCTGCACCAGCATGAGCGAGACGGTCGCGCCGGCCTTTGCCGATCCTGCCAAATACGAATTGTACGACTGCAAGCAGCTGGAGACCGAGCGCAAGTCGCTCGCCGCGCGCACCGCGGATCTGCAGAGGCTGATGGACAAGGCCGAGACCGGAGCCGGCGGCGCCGTCGTGTCCGAGCTCGCCTATCGCAACGATTACGTCGCCGTCCGCGGCTCGGCCCAGCTGGCGGAAGATGCCTGGCGCCGCAACCGGTGCCGGGAGACGCCGCCTGAGGCGAAGCCGGCGGCGATCACGCCGCAGCGGCCGGACATCAAGCCCGCGCCGAAACGCTGAAGGCCGCGACGTCAGGGACGCCAGCCGTAGATCCAGTCCTGCCGCGCCAGCATGCGCTGCGGGCCCAGCGCGCGGATCGTCAGATCGCGCGCGATCGCGAGCGGGCCGGCCAGATGGTAGATGCGGCCCTGCTGCCGCGCGGTCCGCTGCACTTTCCTGACGCGGGCCTGACGCATCAGGCCATATTGCTTCAGCGCCGCCGCGATGCTGCCTGCGTCCTCAGCGGCCTCCAGGCTCAGGTGCTGCGCCAGCACGGCGGCATCCTCGATCGCCATGCCGGCGCCTTGGGCGGCGAACGGCAGCATGGCGTGCACGGCATCGCCGAGCAGCGCGATCGGACCCTTGCTCCAGGGGCAGCCGTCGGGCACGCCGAACAGCGCCCATTTGCGCCAGCTGTCCACGGTGGCCAGCATCATCCGCGCGGTCGGTGGCCAGCGCGGCGGGGCGAAGGCCTCCATCACCTCGGCGGGATCGCCTGATGTGCTCCAGCCCGGCCTGTTCCAGCTGCCCGGCAACACCGCCACGACATTGATCTGGCGGCCGCCCGCGATCGGATAGGCGACGAGATGGGCGTTTGGGCCCATCCAGAGCTGCACCCGCCGCGCGGTGTACTCCCTTGGCAGTTGGTTGGCATCGAGCGTGCCGCGCCAGGCGATCAGGCCGGAGAAGCGCGGTTGCACCTCGGGGAACAGCTGCTGGCGGACCGTCGACCAGACGCCATCGGCGCCGATCAGCGCGCTGGCGAGGTCGCTGCGCCGGATCGTGCCGCTGCGATGGACCACCGTCAGTCCCTTGGCGTGTGGCGCGACATCCTCGAAGGTCGCCCCCAACTTCAAATCGATATCGGGATGGTCTGCGACCGCATCGGCGAGTGCGGATTGCAGGTCGGCGCGATGCACCACCCAATAGGGGGCACCGGCGCGTGCGGACGCCGCCTCGCCGAGCGGCATGCGCAGTAATTCGCCGCCGACCCGCGCGCTCATGATCGAGACTGCTTCCGGAACGACGGCGCGCAGCTTGAGCCGCTCAGTGAGGCCGAGCTCGACCAGCACGCGGCTCGCATTGGGGGAGAGTTGCAGGCCCGCGCCGACTTCCTCGAGCCGCTCGGCCTTTTCCAGCACGACGATACGGAAACCGCGCTGCGCCAGCGCAAGCGCAGCCGTCAGTCCTCCGATTCCGGCACCGGCAATGACGATCGTGCGCGGGAGGGCCACCCCTGACCGAAGGGAACGGTCAGGCCACCTTGTCCTTCAAGACGCATTCCGGCGGACGGGCCTCGCCCGCCTTCAAATCGGCGGCGAAGCGGTACAGCGTCGAGCAGTACGGGCAGATGATCTCGTTGTCGTTGCCGAGATCCAGGAAGACGTGGGGATGATCGAACGGAGGATTGGCGCCGACGCACATGAACTCTTGCGAGCCGATCTCGATGACGGGAACACCGGCATCGTTATGGAAGTGCGGGACGACATGGTCGGACATCGTAGTTCATCCTGGAGTGGCAATGGCGGCAGACACAATCAGCAGTGACGCGGCATAATTTCGACGCGCGGACCATACTGATGGGTGCTTGTGATTGCTAGCCCGCCGGAACCGAAAGGTTCGCAATTGCCCCATGCTCATTTGCTCATGCAAATTCGACACAATCTTGTCGCCTCAGAGAAGCCCTTCTTTCGTCGAGGACGTTGTGTCGCAATTTTGGCATACTATGTCTGTGGACGCGCAAACTTGCGACGAAAGACGAACCATCGAGCGCAAATGATTCTGCGAATGTCCAGGCTTTCAGCATGAAGTGGCTGCGAATCAGCTCTGCTTTGGCAGGAATTGCTGCATGCAGCCTTTTGCTCGCGCAGGTAGCGCCGCATGCCCGGGAGGCCGGCGCTGTCCTTGCCGCGCAGGACGATCCGGCGGCCCTGTCCGAGCTCGAGCTCGATGCGGCTCTCGCCAGAGACGAGCACCTGGTTCAGGACAATATCGAAGCCGCGCTCAAGGCCGGCGATGCCGATCTCGCCGACAGCTTCGTCGCGCTTGCGCGTGACCGCAACATCGCGCTGCCCGACGATCTGCTGAGCCGGGTCGGCGATGCAGTCAAATCAGAGAATTCCACCTCGCATTTCGCCAAGCGCTTTGCCACCGGGCTCGTTACCGGCAATGCGGACGATGTCGCGAGCCTCTCCGGAACCGTCGCCGGAGATCTCTTTGTGATCGGCGATATCAGGGACGTCGTGCGCGAGGGCAAGCATCTCGCCATGGGCGAGGACACCGATCGCCTCGTGCTCGGTCTCGCAACCGCGGGCCTCGCGGTGACAGCGGTGACCTATATGTCCGCAGGCGGCGCGGCGCCGGTCCGTGCCGGGCTGACGCTGGTGAAGGATGCCCGCAAGGTCGGGCGGCTCGGCGAAGGCCTTGCCGCGTGGGCCGGCCGGTCTGCGCGTGAAGTGGTCGACACGCCGATGCTTCAGAACGCGGTTGCCAAGGGCTCGGTGTTGCGGCCGGGCGAGACCGTGAGCGCGATCAAGGCCGCATTCCGCGTCGAGAAGGCCGGTGCGCTGGTCCGGCTCGGCAAGGACGTCACGCGCGTCGCCGAGAAATCAGGCACGCGCGGCGCGATGGATAGCTTGCGCATCGCCGAGGGCCCGAAGGATGTCGCGCGCGCGGCCCGGCTTGCCGAAGCGCAAGGCGGCAAGACGCGCGCGATCATGAAGCTGCTCGGCCGCGGCGCATTGCTGCTGGTCGGCGGCGCGTTCGATCTCACGCTGTGGCTGTTCGGTGCGGCACTGACGCTGTTCGGCCTGTTGTCTTCGATCAAGGCGACCACCGAGCGTCTGACCCAGGCCTGGTGCGATCGCAAACGGGCCCGGCGCCTTCGCCGGGCGCAGTTGGCTGCAGAAGCCGCGCTGGCAAACACGGCCGCCACGGCCTAAAATCAATCTTCCCTCAAATCTACGGAACTGCTGATGCCGAGCTTTCACAACGGCGCCGTTGAAGTGGCCTATCTCGACGAAGGCGAGGGCGATCCGGTCATCCTGGTGCACGGCTTTGCCTCGAGCAAGAACGTGAACTGGGTCTATCCGACCTGGGTCTCGGAGCTGCGCAAGAATGGCCGCCGCGTCATTGCGCTGGACAATCGCGGCCATGGCGAAAGCGCAAAACTCTACGAGCCCGCGCAATACTCGATTCCGACCATGGCCGGCGACGTGCTCGCGCTGATGGATCATCTCGCCATCCCGCAGGCGGACATCATGGGCTATTCGATGGGCGGGCGGATGGCGGCCTGGCTCGGCCTCAACGAGCCGCAGCGCCTGCGCTCGGCGATCCTCGGCGGCATCGGCATCGGCGGCTTGATCGAGGGCACCGGACCCGGCGAGAACGTGGCGAAAGCACTGGAAGCGCCCTCGCTCGACGACGTCACCGATCCCGTTGGCCGCACGTTTCGTGCCTTCGCCGATCAGACCCGCTCGGATCGGCGCGCGCTTGCAGCCTGCCTGCGCGGCACGCGCGATCTGATGACGAAGGAAGAGGCCGCGCGCATCGAGGTGCCCGTGCTGATCGCGGTCGGCTCGGCCGACGACGTCGCCGGCTCGGCCAGCGCGTTAGGTGCGATCATCCCGGGCTCGGAAGTGCTCGACATTCCCGGTCGCGACCACATGCGCGCCGTCGGCGACAAGGTCTACAAAACGGGCGTGCTCGACTTCCTGTCACGCCGGGGGTGAGAGCTCGTCAGCCGTTTCGTCGTCGCCGGCCGAGCGAAACATCGCCATCAGTACCACGAAGGTCGCAACCCACACCATGCGCGCGCCGTAGCGGTCGTGCGGCCCCGAGATCACGCCGCAGATGAAGGCGTTGCCGAGCAGAGCCAGCGTCACCGTCGCCGCCAGCAGCGTCAGGTCGTCGAGCCTGCGATTGGCGAGCGCATGCCCGAGCAGCGCGACCAGCGCCAGCATCGAGACAAGCGCGACCGGGACGTGCAGCCAGTTGACGTAGTCGAAATTGAGACCCCAATGTTGCTGGCGCGCGGCGCGCATCGGCGCCACTTGTGCGGGGATGTAGCGTTCGATGATGCCGTAGGTGTGCGGAATCCAGACGCTCGAGCCTTCGCCGGTCGCGACATCACGCAATTGCTGGCCCATCGCCCGCAGCGCCGCGCCGGCCTGCCACGCAGGATAGTCGGCGAGCGAATGCACGACGATGTAGCCCATCTCGTCATTGAGCCCCTCGAAGCGGCCGAGCGTGTTGAACATGCTCTTGCCCCACAGGAATTCGTCCGCGGTCGCGGGCAGCTCATTGCGATAGGGGCAGAGTTTGAAGTTCTCGTGGGGGCAGTGGTCATTCAGAAAACGTGCGACGATGCCGTCCTGCATCATGCGGCCGAAAGCGACGCCGTAGCCGCCGGGTGTCCAGGCCCATTTGCCCGATAACGCGTGGTCGGCCGAGATCAGCATCAGGGCGCCCACGACGATCGTGAGGCTGGCCTGGGCGAGCCCGGCGATCGGAAGGCGAGGCCGAAGGAACGGGCGCATGGTCCAGCCGACGACGCAGAGCCCGAGCAGCACGCCGAACGTGGCGCTGTGGGTCGCGGCGGAGAAGGCGGTGAAGACGAACAGCGAGGCCCTCTCCAGCCCCGAGATACGGTTGCCGCCGACAACAAGGAGAAACAGCGACAGCACCGACAGCCCGGCGAAGATGTCCGTCAGCAGCATGCTCGCGAGCCAGGGCAGGGCAGTCGCCAGGATCAGCACCAGGGTGATCGCGACGAAGCGAAAGGTCTGCATCATCGAGAGCACGCGCAGCGTCAGTTGCAAGAGCCACAGCGTTGTCAGCGACTGAACCGCGAGGTTGATCCAGAAGCCGAAGCCTTCGCCATAGTGCAGGTAGATGCCGAACACGGTGGAGCGGCTGGGGACGAGATAGCCCTCGTACCAGCGCGCCAGATAGCCGCCGGTATCCCATTGCAACAGCGGATAGCCATTCCAGAACGCGGGCGCGATCATGAGGAGAGGCAGCGCCACCGCCGCCAGCCGCAGCCAAAACGTAGGCGCGGCGCGCGCGCGCAATTGATCGGTGGTGATGCTCAAAACCGCTCCGTTCTCGTGCGGACCATGCCCGCAATATTGGTTGCGACGAAATTCACCAATAGTTTGACCCCGCCCGGCTTGAATTTGGCGAGACTCTGACCATTTTGAGCCGACCTTGCTGTCTGGGGTGCCAGAAGAACCTGTTGTGTTTCAATGTGTTGGCAGGCTTCCGCGCGGCAAGGCGCTGTTCACTCTCAGGCAAGCCCGTCAGGACTTTGTCGCCTACACTGTGCTATAGAGCGTTTTCGAGCGAAGTGGACCAACGCGACAAAACAAAAAACCCAGACAAACAAAACCAGCCAATTCGAAAGAGCAACCCCATGGCAGTGCATCAGGTCAATCCGGGAGGAAAGCTCGCAACGCTCGATCCGATCTGGGACCGGATTCGCGGCGAAGCCGAGGACATCGTCCACCGCGAGCCGGAGCTTGCGACCTTCATCTATTCGACGGTGCTGCATCACAGCCGCCTCGAAGATTCGGTGATCCACCGCGTCGCCGACCGGCTCGATCACTCGGCGCTCTCGGGCGATCTGGTGCGGCAGACCTATGACGAGGCGCTGCGCGACGATCCTGATTTGGGCAACGCCTTCCGCGCCGATCTCGTCGCCGTCTACGATCGCGATCCCGCGACCTCGCGCTTCATCGATCCCTTGCTCTACTTCAAGGGCTTTCACGCCATCCAGACCCATCGGCTCGCGCATTGGCTCTACCTCAAGGGCCGCAAGGATTTCGCTTATTATCTCCAGAGCCGTGCCTCCGCGGTGTTCCAGACCGACATCAATCCCGCCGCGCGCATCGGCCGCGGCATCTTCCTCGACCACGCCACCGGCTTTGTCTGCGGCGAGACCGCGGTCATCGAGGACGACGTCTCGATCCTGCACGGCGTCACGCTCGGCGGCACCGGCAAGGAGAATGAGGACCGCCATCCGAAGATTCGTCATGGCGTGCTGATCGGCGCCGGCGCCAAGATTCTCGGCAATATCGAGATCGGCCATTGCGCGCGCATCGCTGCCGGCTCGGTCGTGGTCAAACCCGTACCGCATAATGTCACCGTCGCGGGCGTGCCGGCCAAGATCGTGGGCGAGGCCGGCTGTGCTGAGCCCTCGCGCACCATGGACCAGATGATCAACGCGATGGGACTTTGAGCTCGCGCGTTCAAGGGCCGGATTTTCGGGCCCTTGTCGTCCCCAAATTCTTTGGCAATTCATGCTGGCGGTTCGTCGCGTCTCGTCCTAAAACCCGCCGACCAAATTTCGATCGGAGACTTGCCGTGGACGTCAAAGAAGTCAGAAAGCTCGACGCGTACCTGAAGCGCGTATTCGGCAATCCCAAGATCCGCGTCGTGCCGCGGCCGAAGAAGGACGATTCCGCCGAGGTCTATATCGGCGAGGAGTTCATCGGCGTGCTGTTCGTCGACGACGAGGATGATGATCGCTCGTTCCAGTTCCAGATGGCGATCCTCGAGGACGATCTGGTCGATCAGGAATAGTTCGCTGACTCGATGACGCGGAACTCCCGACGTCATCCTTTTGTGATTGAGCGGCGGTGCAATCGATCGCCGCGACTCCCATATCCCGATCATGAAGACTGTGCTGATCTCCGGGGCGGGGATCGCAGGGCCGACCTTGGCCTATTGGCTCGAGCGCGCCGGTTACGCGCCGACGCTGGTCGAGCGCGCGCCCGCGCTCCGTCGCGGCGGCTATGTCATCGATTTCTGGGGACTGGGTTACGACATCGCCGAACGCATGGGGCTGCTGCCGGCGATTGACCGTGCCGGCTACCATGTGCGCGAACTGCGCATCGTCGACGATGACGGACGGCGGGTTGCCGGTTTCGGCACGCGCGTGTTCGACGAGCTCACGGGCAGCCGTTTCATCACGCTGGTGCGGAGCGATCTGTCGCGCCTGCTTTACGAGGCAATGAGCGATTCCACCGAAGTCATCTTCGACGACGAGATCGTCGCGCTCGAGGAGCAGACCGAGCACGTCGAGGTTCACTTGCGGCGTGGTGGAGCGCGCTGCTTCGATCTCGTGGTCGGGGCCGACGGCCTGCATTCACAGGTGCGGCGTCTTGCTTTCGGTCCGCAATCGGCTTTCGAACGTCATCTCGGCTACGGTGTCGCCGCGTTCGAGGTTCACGGTTACGACCGGCGCGATGAGAATACGTATCTCATGCACACCGAGCCGGGCCGCATGATCGGACGCTTTGCCCTGCATGGCGGCCGAACGCTGTTCGTTTTCATCTTCGCCGACGACGCCGGCCGATGGCCCGCAACGCTAGCCGATCAGAAGTCAAGGCTGCGCGACATCTATCGCGGCGCGCGATGGGAGTGGCCACAGATCGCCGATGCGCTCGATTGCTGCGACGATCTCTATTTCGACCGCGTCAGCCAGATCAAGATGGACCGTTGGTCAAAGGGCCGCATCGCCCTGATTGGCGATGCGGCCTTCTGCGTGTCGCTGGTGGCCGGGCAGGGCTCGGCGTTGGCCATGATCTCAGCCTATGTGCTTGCGGGTGAACTCGCCCGTGCTGCCGGGCGCTACCGGGACGCCTTCAACGCCTACGAGGCGCGCCTTCGGAGCTATATCGACGCCAAGCAGCGCGGCGCGGAGCGCTTTGCCGCGGCCTTCGCGCCGAGGACCTCGTATGGTCTTTGGTTTCGAAATCAGGTCGTCAGGGCCTTCTCATGGCCGGGCGCAGCAAAACTCATGGTCGGTCGTGACATCACGGACAGGCTGGACCTGCCGGACTATCGCTGGGACGGGTGCGACACGGCGAGCACCTGAGCTGGCGGGCGGCCTCCAGGTTTCTATCGCTTCGCAAGAATTCGCAGCTGCGCGGTAGCCTCGGCGACCGTAAGCTCCTGCACGTCGACGAGCTCGGCCCGCATGACCATGTCGCGCTCCGTCTGCTCGATCACACGCGCCCGCGCTGTGATCGGTCCCACCGCCGCAGGTTTCAGGAAACGCGTGTCGAGGCTCCTCGTGACCACGGTGAGGCCGGGCGAGAGTCTTGCGAGCGCGCAGATCCCGGTCGCGGAGTCCAGCATTGCTGCCAGAAAGCCGCCCTGGATCGTCCCATGCCTGTTTGTGAAGGCGGGCAAAGCCTGGAAGCGGATCAGCGCTTGCCCGCTCTCGTCAAAGCCGAGCCATTCGCGTCGGAGCAACTGGGCGCCGGGAGGAAGATCTGCTGTCACCTCGCTCATATCGCCCCCGACTTTTGTTCGGCGGCAAGGGTATCAACCAGTCGGTCCGGCGCAAGGCCTGCCGGCGCGGATGCCATCGGAAACAATCTGTGAGTAGGACGCGTGAACGCGCACATCTGGGATGGCCTACCCCAAGATCATTGCCTCGCCATGCACGCAGAGTCTTTTGAAATTGCTCCTCTGACCGAACAGTCGGGTCTGTCGAAGACAATCGCCGCCCTTCAATTTGCGTTTTGGGGACCGCTGGCGCGGCCGTCGTTCACATCGGTCGTCCCAGGATGTCATCCTGCACCTGTTTTGCCCGACGGAGCAAGTTTTTATTCTAAAAATGCGAAATATGGAAAATCAGAAGTCGCGACAGAGCCTTGGCTACTGTGCATGGGGTTGTTTTTCGATTTTTGCCGCAGCTGATCTCAGCCGTGCGGCCCTCGCAGCTGCGACGTCAGCCTGTCCATCGCCTCCGCGACATCGCGCCATTGCGACAGCCAGCTGCGCGGAAAGCGGAAGGTGAGGTCGGCGGCGCCGACGCGGCGCTCGGACAGGCACATGCCGGGCGTCGATCCATCGCGCGTGCAGCGCGCGGTCAATGCGGGGTTAGCCGCGGAGTACAGATCCTCGCTGCCATAGGGCGTGTCGCTGCGGAAGGTGCGCATCGTCAAGCCGTCGTCGGGCGTCGTGGCGGCCTGGTCGAGATAGCGCGGATAGATCGTCATCATCCGCTGCTCGGGCGAGAGCGCATCGTGATGCGCCGCGATCGAGAGGAAGATGCGGTCGATCGGCTGCATGGCCGTGTCGACGGTATCGGCGGTGACGTGCCTCGGCCCGCTCGGCGGCTCCAGCGAGGGATAGAGGAAATCGAGATCGACGCGCTCCTGCGGTCCGGAGTGCCGCTGGATCTTCATCCGGATCGCCTGAAGCGGCAGGTTGAACAGCGTGCCGCCGACGCTCACGGGCAGCTTGTCCGGCGTGTCGGCACCGCCCGTGCTCCAGGTCGGCCACAGCAGATAGGCGACCAGTGCGATCGCGCTCGCCGCGAAGATGCCGGTGAGCGCGAGCGGGACGATATGCGCACCTGGGCGCGTCTTTGCGCCTGTGCTGGAAGACCGGGGAGAGGTTGCCGAAAACACCGTCATGACGTCGCGCAAGATGACCGGAAGTCGGCCGGTGGCCGACGAATCACCGGCGAATATGCCATGTGGCGGCGAATTCGCGGAGGGTTCCCGGTGAAGGGGAACGGGAGGGGCTCTGCGCGGGACGGGCGGGATCGTTAACCTTCCCTTAAGGATAATGTGGCGTTAACCGGCGCTATTTGTCACAGGAAACGACCTCGCGTTGCGTTAAGGGCGGACTGTTCCGATGACACCTGAAGCTCTCAATACTTTCTTCTCGATCTGCATCGGTTTCGCGCTCGCGGGCGCGCTCGCAAATGGATACCAGGCGCTCTCGCAGCGGCCCGCCGGCTTCGGGCTGTTGCAGGAGGGCATCGCTCCCCGGACGTTTGCGGCGGTGCCGTTCCTGGTGTTCGCGGCGCCCTTCATCATCATGCGGAACACGCTGCGGGGCATGCGGCTGGAAACCCGCCGGCTCGAATTCGTGATGATGGCGACCGTCATCGCCGGCTTCTGGAGCATGATGAGCGGCACCTTCTTCCTGATGACGCTGCGCGCGACCGGCGTTCTGGGCTGACGCTTTCCAGGGCTGCGCGGCGGCCCTTTGCCTCCGCGCCGTCGTTTCGCTATGGCTTAAGGCGACAGGAGACCTCCATGGCGATCTACGAGCTCGACGGACAGGCGCCCGATCTTCCCTCTGACGGCAACTATTTCATCGCGGAGACCGCGACCGTGATCGGCCGCGTGCGCCTGAAGCCGGGCGCCAGCGTCTGGTTCGGCGCGGTGCTGCGTGGCGACAATGAGTGGATCGAGATCGGCGAGGGCGCCAACGTGCAGGACGGCTCGACCTGCCATACCGATCTCGGCTTCCCGCTCGTGATCGGGAAGGATTGCACCGTCGGCCACAATGTGATCCTGCACGGCTGCACCATCGAGGAGGGCGCGCTGATCGGCATGGGCTCGATCGTGATGAACGGCGCAAGGATCGGCCGCAACAGCATCGTCGGCGCCGGCTCCGTCATCACCGAGGGCAAGGAGTTTGCCGAACGCTCGCTGATCATCGGCTCGCCGGCGCGCGTGATCCGCACGCTCGACGACGCACAGGTGCAGCGGATGGGGAGCGCGGCGAGGTTTTACGTCGCCAATGGTCCGCGCTTCAAGAAGGGCCTGAAGCGGATCGGCTGAGGCCCTCCGCCGCTGGCGTCCCGCCCGCGCGGCACGGTTCCGAACCGTAAAAATACCAGCTGGTAATTTAATCCTCCGCTAGCGCGGCGGTGCCTACCATGGAGCGTTCTCAACCAGAAGGAGCGGCGCCATGGGAGCTACGGCGCTGGGATCCGGCTTCGCCACCGGAACCAACTTTTTGAAGAAACTTGTCCGCTTTTTGCGCGGCACCGACACGCTGAGCGTTGCGGAGAAGGTCTACAGCATCGCGGGCTTTCTCGCGATCGTCACCACCTTTCTGCTCGTGATGTCGATCCAGACGGTCCGGTTGCAGACGACCTATCGTCACATGTACGCAACCTCCGCAGAGGCCGCGATCGGCGCCGGGCGCATCAACGCGCTGATCTACGCGATCGTGATGGAGTCGCGCGGCATCTACATGTCCGCCGATCGTCGCGCCGTGAAGCAGTTCGCCGACGGGCTGGTACGGCGCAACGGCGAACTCGCCGAGGCGGTGAAGGCGATGGAGCGGACCGTCGGTGACGACGACGGCGAACTATTCTCCACTTTCCGCCAGCGCATCGCGCAGTTCATCGATTTCCGTCAGGAAGTGGTGCGGCGCGGCCTCGAGATCAGTCCTGCCGCGGCGCGGGAATGGGGCGACAGTAATGCCAACCGAACCCTGCGCAGGAAGCTCAACAGCGATGTCGAGGCGCTCGAACGCATCTATGGGGAGCGCGCCCGTCAGGCGGATCAGCTCGCTGACGAGAACCGCTACGCCGCCGCCTACCTGTTCATGCTCGGACTCGCCGCGCTGCTGCTCGGCGCGCTCAATGTCGTCGTGATGCGCGGATCGGTGTTGGACCCTCTCTCCGATATTGCGCAAGCGACAGATCGCATCACGACGGGCGACATTAGGAGCCAGGTGCCGCATCTCGCCCGCTACGACGAGATCGGCCGGCTGGCGCGCGCTGTGCAGAATTTCCGCGACGCGGTCGCGCAGATCTTCGAGCTGGAGCAGCTTGAATTCGATATCACCAAGCAGCGCGATGCCGCCATGGCGGAGCGAGACAAGTTCAACGACAAGTACCAGGCCAAGAAATGGCAGCTCTCGGCCGCAATCAACAGCATGCCGCAGGGCCTGATCATGCTCGACGGCAAGGCCGATGTCGTCGCGATGAATGGCAACTACCGGCGGATCTACAATCTGCCCGAGACGATCCAGGCCGGATCCACGCTGGAGGAGATCCTTCAGCACCGGGTCAAGAGCGGATTGTTCAGCGGTGACGTCACGAAATACGTCGGAGCTGTGCTCGAACGGATCGCCAAGCGTGAGCCGACGTCCTATGAGATCAACTTGAATGACGGCCGCACCATCAAGATCTACGAACGGCCGATGGACGGCGGCGGCTGGGTCTCGGTGCAGGAGGACGTCACCGAGCAACGTCAGCGCGAGCGAATGCTCGAGCGGATGGAGCGTTTCCTCGCCACCATCATCGAGAACGTGACCGAAGGCATCATCGCCAAGGATGCGCGCAACCTGCGTTATCTGTTCATCAACAAGGCTGCTGAAAAGCAGATTGGCATGTCGCGCGCCGAAATCGTCGGCAAGACCGCGCGCGAACTGTTTCCCAAGGAAACCGCCGATCTGATCGAACAGCGCGACAGGCAGCTGCTAGCCCAGCAGCAGCAACTCGAGCCCGTCACCGATACGATCAACAATCCCATCCGCGGTCGGCGCCGGGTATCGTGGCGGCGCCTCCAGATCGGCGGAGCCCGAGAGGATTCGCACATATTCGTGACCATGGTCGAGGATCTCGACAAGGAGATGGGTGCCGCCGCGTAACGGCCGGCTCGCGCCACCTTGGGGGAGCATCAGCTTCCTTCCGATTCCCGCGCCTCGCTTGTGCCCGCGACTTTCTCGTGGCCGGCTGCCCAAAGCGCGTGCTCGTCGCTGCCGCTCGGATACGGGTTGGCTTCGGCTGGAATGTTTTCGCGCGCTGCGCGTTCGCCCTCTGCAAACGGATCGCGATCCATCATCGTGCTCTCGCCCTTCTGCTTCTGGCGCGCCATAGAATCTCAAGCTGATGGAAAGGGATTTGTTCCGGAACCCGTCTTTGCCGCGGCCGTTGATGGGTCGAGGAGAATTCCGATGAGCAAGTTTTCCGCAAGCACTTCAATCAAGA
The DNA here is from genome assembly GCF_900115265.1 of Bradyrhizobium sp. Ghvi. Lineage (GTDB taxonomy): Bacteria > Pseudomonadota > Alphaproteobacteria > Rhizobiales > Xanthobacteraceae > Bradyrhizobium. The sequence goes on from NZ_FOVU01000004.1 coordinate 234,928, forward strand.
CGTTGATCGTCGTCTTCAGTCTTGCCGCGATGCCGGCGATGTCCTTCGCGCAAGGCGGTGCCGGGTCGACTGGATCAGCTGCGGGTGTGGCCAATGCGCCGGCGCCGCCGCCTGGCACCAACAGCCTGGGCACGGCGCAATCCTCCGGCGCCAATAGGGCGCCGGGTGTCACCACCGGCGCTGCCGGTACCAACCCCGGCGCCGACGCCACGGTGAACGCCGAGAACCGGCTGCTCGACAAGAAGATGAAGAGCATCTGCCGCGGCTGCTGACGCTCGCGCGGAAGTGAGTCTGCCCGCCTATCTTCAATGCGCGCACGACATTAGCTTGGTCCTGTTTGAATCGTGGACGTTTCCACGCCGGGGGTGAGTTGATGTTACGCAAGATGATGATGGCCGCACTGACCGTTGCAGCGGTCGGTCTCGCAGCGCCCCAGGCGGCGCAGGCGCGAGGCGGTTTCGGACATGGCGGCGGCTTCCATGGCGGCGGCTTCCATGGCTGGGGTCATGGCGGCTGGGGCCATGGCTGGCACGGCGGCGGTTTCTGGCCAGGCGTCGCAATTGGTGTCGGCATTGCAGGCGCTGGCTATTACGGCGCGTATGGCTACGGCTATCCTTACTACGGCGACCCCTATTATTACGGCCTCGGCTACGAGGACTATGGTGCGCAGTGCTATCCCGTGCGCCAGCGCGTGGTGACTCGATGGGGCTGGCGTGTCCGCCGCGCTCAGGTCTGTGAATAGCGGCTGCGGACAATAGGGTGCCCGGCGCGCGGCATCCAAATACCGAGGCATTAAAAAACAAGGCCGTTGACGCAGTATACCGTCAACGACCTTGCCAGCCCCGGATATTGAAATCGGCTCACGCCATCCGGTATGGGCGAACATCGCGCGGAATCACACGGGCGAATGTGATCCATTTCACATCTGGCGAAAATAAAAGCCGGTGGCCCTGGATCCAATCAGCCGCGAGAGCGTTTGCGGGCGCTGGCATGGACGCGGTGACGCGCCGGTTTCCTAGAGGTAACCGCGGGTGTCTCGGCCTCTGTGGCGCGGGCGGAGGCAAAGGATTGCCGCAACCCATCGATGGATTCGTTCAGATTGGCGACCTGCTCCGACAGGCGCTTGGTGTCGGCCTGCTGCGAGGCGAGCAGCCGTTTCATGGTCAAAAGCTGGTCCTGCACGACCTGAAGCTGATCGATCGATTCCTGCTGGGTCGCCTCCAGCCCCTTCGTCTTCTCCACGAGCTGCTCGGAGGCCTGCGCGGCGCGGGCCTGAAGCTGCCGTGAGGCCACCACCCGATCGGTTTCCGGCATAGCGCCGGTATAAGCGCGCCAGATCGCGATCGAGGTGACGCCCGCGATCAGCAGGAGCAGCGCCGCAGCCGTCAGCGCGATCGGCTGGGCACCGAGGCGGAGGAGGGGATTGGACGGTGTGTCCTCTGCGAGATCGATCATCGCTGACAAGACCCAAATTGAAACTTGGTGCGTGGCGAAGAGCGGCAGCACAAGAACGAAGGAACAAGGCGGCCGGGGCGTCCCGAAAGCGTTACAGTTCAGCAACAAATGGGACAAAAAGGTGGCCGCCGGGGAGAAAAGCTGAGCTGAACCAAGGCGACAGTTCCCACAGCCGCGCCGAACTCGGCTTGAGCGGAGAGTATCGCGGTACGCTCGAGATCCGCCCAGCGCGGATCGCAGGCCTACGGCTGAAACGGTGCAAACGGACCGGAATAGGTCTTGGTCCGCGGCACCGCGTAGGGGCCGAGCCGGGATGTCGTTAAGCCCAGCCGCACCAGACCTTCCGCGAGCGTCACCGCAGCCGCGACGCCGTCGACGACGGGCAGACAATGCTTGTCCGCGAGCTCGGCGGCAAGATCGGCCATGCCGGCGCAGCCGAGCACGATGGCCTCGGCGCGGTCGTCGCGGATCGCGGCCGCGATTTCCGTGGAGATCTTTCCAAGGGCCTCTGCGTTGCGCTCCTCGAGCGCGAGCACGGGGACCTCGGCGGCGCGGACGCGGGCGCAGCGGTCGACGAGGCCATACTTCCGCAGGTTATGCTCGATCGGTACGATGGAGACACCGAGCGTCGTCACCACCGCAAACCGCGCTGCGACCAGGCTCGCCATGTGAAAGCCCGCTTCGCCGATGCCGATCACCGGCACCTTCGCCACGGCACGTGCAGCGTCGAGGCCGGTATCGTCGAAACAGGCGATGACGTGGGCATCCGCGCCGTCGCGGTCGGCTTCACGAATGCAGCCGAGCATGCCGGGGACCGCGAACGCCTCGTCGTAGAATCCTTCGATCGAGACCGGTCCCATCGTGGGCTGGCGCGCATCGATCACCGTGTCGGGCCGCGCGATGGCGCGCGCCGCCGTGGCGATCTTCGCCGTCATCGAGGCCGTCGTGTTGGGATTGACGACGTGAAGTCGCATCGTGATCAGACGAGTCCCTTGCCGGCGTCCGAGCCCTTGGCCGCCTGCCGCTTGTTGAGCATGTGGATGGTACCGAGCGCAAGCGTGATCACCGCGAATGAGACAGCGGAGATGATGGTCCCGAGCGCATAGATGTCAGGGTTCGTCACGGTCGTGGTGAGGCCCTGGAGATCGAGCGGTAATGTGTTCACCGCGCCGATCGCCTGGCTGGAGCGCGCGAGCTCGTCCCAGGATAGGGTGAAGCCGAACAGGCCGATGCCGATCACCGAGGGCAGGATGATCGGCAGCACGACATGGCGAAAGGCCTGCCACGGCGTCGCACCGAGATCGCGGGCGGCTTCCTCCAGCCTGGGGTCAAAGCGATTGAAGATCGCGAACATGATCAGCAGGCCGAACGGCAGCGTCCAGGTCAGATGTGCGCCGAGACCTGACGTGAGCAGCCCCATCGAGGTTTCGAAATTCTCGTTCCAGTGCGCCTTGATCAGGTCGTCGATGATGCGGAATTCAAGCGAGATCCCGAGCGAGGTGATGATCGAGGGGACGATGAGGCTGGCGATTGCCGAGTAGAACAGGATGCTCTGCGCCCTGAACTTCCTGCGGAAGGCCATGCCGGCGGCGACCGACAGCACGACGGTGACGGCCATGACTATGACGCCGAGTAGCAGCGAGCGGCGGAAGGATGCGCCGAGATCGATGATGCCGGTGCCCTGGAACAGTTTTGCCAGCCAGTAGGTCGAGACGCCGTTCATCGGGAAGGTGAGGCCGCCCTGCGGCCCCTGGAACGACAGCACGTAGATCGCGATCATCGGGCCATAGAGAAACAGCACATAGGCCGCGAAGAAGATCGCGAGCACATAAAAGCTGCGCGGGCGTCCTTCCTTCATCGCCTACAGCTCCTTCTTGATGTCGACGATGCGCGACATCATGGTGATGATCAGGAATGTGATGACGAGCAGGATCACCGCATTCGCGGCCGCGGCCGGGAATTGCAGCGCGTTCACCCGCGTCTCGATGATCTTGCCGGCGGCGGCGATCTGCTGGCCGCCCATCACGCCGATGGTGATGAAGTCGCCCATCACGATGGTGATGACGAAGATCGAGCCGATCACGATGCCGGGTTTTGCCAGCGGAACGATGACGTTGACCAGAGTCTGGAGGCCGGTGGCGCCGGCGTCGTAGGCCGCCTCGATCAGCGACTTGTCGATGCGGATCATCGAATTGAAGATCGGCACGACCATGAAGAAGGTGAAGAGGTGGACCAGCGCCAGCACCACCGAGAATTCGGAGAACAGCAGCCATTCCAACGGCTGGCTGATCAGGCCCGTCTTCATCAGGCCGGAGTTCACCAGACCATTGCGTCCGAGTAGCGGGATCCAGGCGATCATGCGGATGACGTTGGAAGTCCAGAACGGAATCGTGCAGAGCAGCGACAGTCCCATCTGCCAGGTCTTGGACTTGACGTGGAAGGCAAGGAAATAGGCGACCCAGAAGCCGATGAAGAGCGTGATGGCCCAGACCAGGAAGCACAGCTTGAGCGTCTTCAGATAAGTCTTGGCAATGGTACAGAGATCGGGAAGCTGCGCGATGCAGCCTTCGAACGTGTCGGTGTAGCCGCGGCCGGAGAAGGCCGGTAGCAACTGGTATTCGTTGTAGTCCCAGAACGAAACGATGACGACGAAGACGAGCGGAATGAGAAAGAAGGCGAGAAAGACCAGCATCATCGGCCCGGCCTGTAGCCAGGAGACGAAGGAGGGCGACAGGCGCGCCGCTTTCGCAGGGCGCGCCGTGTCCGATCCCCGGACGAGGTCCGGGGATGCCTGTTGCAAGATGTCTTCCGAGGTATCCATCACGCGGCGATGAACTCGTTCCACTTGCGGACCATGTAGTCGTTCTCGTCCATCACGGCGTTCCAGCACGCGACCGCGCCCATGCGGTCTTCGTAGGAGCCGCCGTCACGCACGGCGCCGGCCTTCTCCAGCAGCGAGCCGTCGGGCGCCTTGATGTCCTTTTCGGCTGGCTTGCCTTCCATCCAATAGGCCCACTCGTAGGGCTCCATATTGGCCTTCGCGGTCGACAGCACGGCCGAGTAGTAGCCCTGGCGGTTGAGGTAAGCGCCGGCATAACCGGACAGGAACCAGTTGACGAACTCATAGGCCCAGTCGAGCTTCGGACCCGACACGCCTTTGGAAACGCAGAAGCCCGAGGCCCAGGAACGATAGCCTTCCTTCAGCGGCTGGAAGGTGCAGGCGATGCCCATCGAGCGCACCTTCGTCACTGCCGGCGACCACATCGACTGGATCACGGTCTCGCCCGAGGCCATCAGGTTGACGCTCTCGTTGAAGTCCTTCCAGAATGCGCGGAACTGGCCGGCTTTCTTTGCCTCCGTCATCACCTTCATGGTGAGATCGATCTCTTCCTTGGTCATGTTGCCCTTGTCGGCATATTTGTACTTGCCGGTGGCTTCCACGACCATCGCGGCGTCCATGATGCCGATCGAGGGGATGTTGAGGATCGAGGCCTTGCCCTTGAATTCGGGGTTGAGCAACTCGGACCACGAATTGATCGGGCGCTTGATCAGGTCGGGGCGGATGCCGAGCGTGTCGGCGTTGTAGACGGTCGGGATCAGCGTGACGAACTCGGTCGCCGACGTCGCGAACTTCTTGGAATCCTTGCCCTCGAGATAGAGCACTTTCCACGGCGCGGTGCCCTGGCCGCCGATCTTCTTGCCCCCGGGCGTCTGGCCCTTGGTGAAGACGGGCGTGATGTTGTCGAACTCTTTGATCTTCTTGGCGTCGAGGGCGAGGATGTTGCCCGACGGCACCAGCTTCTTCAGCGAGAAATATTCGGTATCCAGCACGTCGAACGAGTTCGGCTGGGTCATCACGCGCTTGGTGACGTCGTCGGTGGTCGCGGTGATGTATTCGATCTTGATGCCGGTGTCCTTCAGGCACTGCTTGGAGATGTCGTCGCCCTCGTTCACGGCAGTGCCGAGATAGCGCAGCACCTTCGGTTCGGCCGACATCACATAAGGAAAGCCGGTGATGGCGCCGGAGCCGGCGGCGAGGCCCGCCAGACCCGCGGTGCCCTTCAATAGCGTGCGGCGGCTGACGCCTGAAGTCTTGGTCGTCTTGGTCATTCCAGTCACTCCTCTGTGTTGCGCATTTTCTGTGATGACGGCGCTATTGCAGGCGTTGCGCCTTGGCGGGATCCCAGGTTGCCAGCACGCGATCGCCCGCACGGAACGGGTGAACGTCGAACGTGGCTTCGGGAACGTGGGAGAACAAGGCGGTGCCGTCCTCGAGCGTGAGCGAGACGGCGACATAGGAGCCCTGGTACTCGGTCTGGGTCAGCAGCGCCGGCGCGCCGAACGCGCCGTCAGTGAACGGCACGATGCCGAGCTGATCGGCGCGCACGGCGATGAGATTGCCGGCGTCGCTGAGCACGTTGTGGCCGCCGATGAAGCGCGCCACGAATTCGGTGCGGGGATGATGAAAGATGTCGCGGGCTGTACCCTGTTGCTCGATCCTGCCCTGGTTCATCACCACGATGTGGTCGGCGAGCGCCATCGCCTCTTCCTGGCCGTGTGTGACCTGGATGAAGCTGATGCCCAGCTCGCGCTGCAGCCGCTTCAATTCGCCCCGCATCTTCACCCGCAGGAACGGATCGAGCGCCGACAGCGGTTCGTCGAGCAGAAGGATCTGCGGCTCGGTTATCAGTGCGCGCGCGAGGGCGACACGCTGCTGCTGGCCGCCGGAGAGCTGCGCCGGAAGCCGTGCGGCGTAGGGGGTCATTGCGACCAGCTCCAGCAGCTCGCCGGCGCGCTTGTGCCTGACAGCGCGGTCGACGCCGCGCATTTTCAGGGCAAACGCAACATTGTCGAGCACGGAGAGGTGCGGAAACAGCGCGTAGGACTGGAACATCATCGCCGTGCCGCGCTTGGCTGGCTCGAGATCTGTGACGTTCTGCGCGCCGAGGATGATGTCGCCCTCGCTGACCGCCTCATGGCCGGCGATCATGCGCAAGGTCGAGGTTTTGCCGCAGCCGGACGGGCCGAGCAGACAGCAATAGGTGCCGGCGGGGATCTTCAGGTTGACGTTGTCGACCGCCAGCGTCGTGTCATAGCGCTTGGTGACGGCGACCAGTTCGAGGGCAGCAGGATAGGCCATGGCGTGTCCGAGGAAGGCGATGCTGTGCCTCTCTCCGCAAGGTCCGTGCCAATCGACCTTTTGACAGCAAGATTCCACAAACTATGCAGCGGAGTCAGATCGTTAGATCGAATCCAGCCGCTTGTGCGGCGCACGGGCCGACCGGCGTGTGCACACGAAATGGGCGTAGATTGTATAAAGTTTCGCCTGTGATTGGATACAGGTCGTCGATTAACATTCGAGACCGACGCCGATCGCGCCCTCAAACCAGCCCTTCGAACTTATGGCCGCCAGGTCCCGCCCGAAATCCGATGCGCCCGATGTGAGCGATCGTGTCAGCCGGATCAGGGAGGGCGTGACCGCGGCGATCCTCGAGCATCGCCTGCTGCCAGGCATCAAGCTCGGCGAGGATGAGATCGGGGAGATCTATGGCGCCAGCCGCACGCTGGTCCGGACCGCCCTGCAACAGCTCGCGCATGAGGGCATCGTCAACATCGAGAAGAATCGCGGCGCCTTCGTCGCCCGCCCGACACCGGCCGACGCCCGCGAGGTGTTCGAGGCTCGGCGGCTGATCGAGCCCACCATCGTCGATCACGCTGTCGATGCTGTCTCGCCGGCCTGGATCGAGCGACTGCAGCAGCATCTCACGGAAGAGCGCGAGGCCGAGCTACGTGGCGATGCGCGCGCTTCGGTCCGGCTTTCCGGCGAGTTTCACCGGCTCGTGGCCGAGATGAGCGGGCACAGCATCTATCTCGGATTCCTCAAGGAGCTGATCGCGCGCTCCTCTCTGATCATCCTGCTCTATCGCCGTCACGACACGCCCGCCTGCGGCACCGATCATCACGCCGAGATCGTGACCGCAATCCGCAAGCGCGACAGAGAAGCCGCGCGCGCGCAGATGCTGTCGCATCTGAACGAGATCGAAGCCGAGCTCTTTCTGAAGGATCCGGCCGCCGACGAGCTGCGGCTCGCGGATGTGCTGGGCGCGTGATCGTCTGGATCGCAAGCGCCCGGACATCGCAGTCGGAGACTCGGTCTCGCCTCAGTGACTGATTTCGCCTTCAGCGGCGAGCTGCCCGTCCGGGGTAATGGCGTAGTCGCCGTCTCGCTGCGTCATCCATCCTGATCTGACCATCTCCCGCGCAAGCTGTACCGAGCAGATGGGATGATTGCCTCCCGGGTAATACAGCCTGTCATTTCGGACGAGCAAGTGGCCGTACAGTTGGGCTTGACGTAATGCCCTGCGCATCCCGGGTGATGGTTGTCTCATGCCGGATCAATCGCGAGCGCGATGAAGGTTCCTAATCAACCTTGTGGCATTTCCTGCACGGCGCCCGAGACGCGATACTTCAAAATGGTTGCGCCCAGCCATTGGGGGATGGCTGGGCGCGCGCGAACCGGTCTGGGACGGGGAGGGGTGGGGATGTGACCGGGTCGCGTAACTCGTCCTCTCGTAACTACTGATCTCTGGCGCTGGCGGTGGAGACCGCCGGCTTGGTGTCGCCGAGCGAGACCCAGACGTTGGGATCGCTCTGCGACTGGCGCTTGACGAAGCGGTAGCCGGTCTCCGTCCAGGCAACGACGCTCTCGTTTTGATTGTCGAGAACGAACTCGCCCTTGTCGGTCTTCACCGTGAGCACCGCGTGGCCTTCGCCCTTCTTGTCGCGCACCACGGTGATGAGCAGGGCCTCGCGCGGCCAACCGGCATCCATCAGCATCTTGCGCTTCAACAGCACGTAGTCTTCACAGTCACCATAGCCGTCGGTCGGCAGCGACCATTTCTCGATCACGCCCCAGTGCTCCTGGTCGGTCAAAGGCTTGATCGTCTCGTTGACCCAGCGATTGACCTTGACGAGGTCGCGCCACGCCGTCTGCGACATCACGATGTCGCGCGGCTGCGACGGTCCGCCCTGACACTGAGCGGCATTCTCCGCGCAAAACTCGACCCAGCCGATCGGCGCACGCGTGGTATCGCCGAGGCTCGCGTAGAGCAGACGGCTTTCACCGGCCTGCGCTGCTGCGCTGATCCCGAAGAGCATGGCAACAAGTGCCAGTGCCTTCCCCTGTCCCCTGAAGTCCAACATTGCGGCCCCCGTTTTTTTGTTGGACCACATGTCGCACGGAGCTTTTGAGTTGCCGCTAAGTCAACCAAGTCAACTCAAGACGAATGCAAGTAAAAGGCGAGGCAAATTCGATCTATACTTGAACAAAATACGAATAAAATTCGAGACTACTGCAATTGATTCAAATTGTAGGGATTAACGCGGGAACGCTGGCGGAACTGACATTTGCGCGCTGGAAAGGTCCTGCGTTAACCCGCTTCCAGGCCGCAGCCGGACGCGAAAAAGGCGGCATCCGCGTCGCGGAGGCCGCCTTTGAGGCTGGAATATCAGGGGTTCTGGCGCGCTTTCGCTTTACCGCGCGGTAACGCTCTCTTCGAGTGTCTCGATCGGCTGCTCGTGCATGAACTCGAGCGCGAAGCCGTCTTCGAGGTTTCGGACCACGCGGCCCTGGATCCGGCCGAGCAAAACGATCGATTTCAACGGCGGACGGTTCTCGGCGGCGATGGCGGCGCCCGATAGCGAGAGGTCGATGATGCGGCAAGTCATCTTGGTGCCGTCCTCGAGCGTCAGCACCGCGATCGGGTTGCGCGGCACGATACGGTCGTGGCGGCGGTCCTCCGGCAGATTGAGGATGTCGCGGTTGGCGAGCCAGGTCAGCTGGGCCGCGAGCTTGTCGCGCTTGCGCGGCGTTGCCCCGACCGTCATCGCGAAGCCGTTGTCGATGATCCGGGTGATCTTGCCCTCGACCCGGCCGATATGGTCGAGATAGGCGACCACGCGGTCGCCGACATTGCCGATGCCGGGCGCCAGCAGCGCGAGCCCGCCCGGCGACATGTTGATCACCTGGCAGGGGAATTCACGGCGGTCCGGCAGCATGTAGCGGCCGAGCAGGTGCACCTTCACCCGCTGGAAACGCCGACGTTCCTCGGTGGCCGGAAGAAATTTTTTGTTCGCCAACGCCATTTTCAGTACCCGACCCCCCGCCCGGGCGGAGTCCGACACGACCCTAAGGTGTATAGGGTTAATGTTGCGTTATGATTTGGCGCAGCAAATACGTACCGGCACAATGCGTTCAAAAAGCCACATCGGCGGCCGGGCCGCCCCTAAGCTTTCCTGGTTGCGCGCCCATAAAGTAGGCAAAGCAGTGCCAGCAGCACTACAGCCGACAGCCCCAGCGACCAGTGGATGCCGATGGCCGCCCCGAGGACGCCGACGGTGATGCCGCTGAACGCCCGCATGCCGAGGCCGGCCATATTATAGAGGCCGACGACGCGGCCGCGGATGTCGGACGGCGCGTTAAGCTGCACCAGCGCCTGCGCCATGGTGTTGAACGACAATTCGAAGAAGCCGGCACAGAACAGCAGCACGATCGCGACCGGATAGATCCGCACGGATGCGAAGCCCAGCAGCGCGACGCTCCAGAGCATCGCGAGCGTGATCGCGGTGCGCGGCGTGCCTTTGAGACGTCCCCAGGATTCCAGCGCGATACCGGCAAGCAGCGCGCCGGCGGCGTCGGCCGCAAGCAGAACGCTGTAGGACACACCGGGATCGCCATGGCCGAGATCGCCGGCAAAGCCCGGCATCTGCGCGTGATAGGCATTGCCGATCATCAAGGAGGTGAGGCCGGCGAGCCAGGTCATGGCCGTCAGCACCGGCTGGGTGCCGATGGCGCCAATGGTCAGCAGGATGTCGGCAAAGCCGCGCACCGCGAAGCGTCGCACGGCGAGACTCTTGTCGCGGACGGGCGCCCAGAACAGCCAGAGCAGCATCGGCAGATAGAACAGCGTGTTGAAGATGATGCCGTGCGAGGTGCCGAGCGTCAGCATGATCAGGCCGCCGACCGCAGGTCCGACCAGAATGCCGAGATAGCGCGCCATCGCGTTCAGGCGGACGGCGCTTGGAAGATCGGCAGGACCGACGAGGTCGTAGAGCAGCAGCTGGTTCGGCGTCTGCCACAGCACGCCGGCGCAGCCGTGGATCACCAGCAGCAGCATCGCGTGCCACATCTGGATGCTGTCGGTGATGAAGAAGAAGCCCCATCCCGCCGAGGCCGTGATGAACAGCAGCATGCCACATTGGATGATGCGACGCGGATCGAACCGGTCGGCGAGGCCGCCGGCCGCGACCGAGAACAGCAGGAACGGCAGCCAGTGCGACAGTACGGCAAAGCCGCCCAGCGTCGGCGAGTGGAATTTCTGAAACACCACCCAATAGCTGATCACATGCTCGATATTGTCGGCCATCATCGCCAGCACATAGGCGATGAACTGAAGCCGATAGGGCACGGACTTCATCGCCGCGAACGATCCGGACGCGACGGCGGGATTTTGGGGGAGGGGATTCAAGCGGGCACCAGAGATGGGACGTTTGCGGCCTTACACGTTCGCTGCGGGCGGCTCAAGATATTTGGGCGTGCCTGAACAGCAGCCATGCAATGTCGCAACATACTCCGCCGTCATCCTGAGGTGCGCGCTCTTGCGCGCCTCGAAGGATGAACTGCAAGCGCGCCTGTGGCCCATCCTTCGAGGCTCCCCTTGCGATGCTGATGCATCGCAAGGGGAGCACCTCAGGATGACGTTGGAGTTTGTGGTCGGCGCCTTAGCCCGGATGGAGCGGAAGCAGCATCCCGAGGCACGTTTCCTCGCATATCGCCTCGTTTATGCAAACTTGTCAGCCTTCATCATCGGGGAACTGCACGTTGCCCCCGCAGGCAATGACCCATATCCGATCGCTGGCTTGGCCAACTGCTCCTGCCAGGACTGCTGCCATCGCGAGGGCGCCGCTGGGCTCGGCCCGAATGCCATACATCTCTCGCAGAAGTCCGCTTGCCTTCCTCACCCAACCGTCGTCGACGGCGCAAACCTGGACGTTTGACGTTTCGAGCACCTGGAATGCGAATGTTCCGATCTGCCGCGATTGCAGCGCATCGCAGATTGTTTCTCCAGAAGGACTGATCCTGACGGGCATCCCGCTTTCACGGGCCTTTGCATAGCGCCGGTGCGTTTGCGGCTCGACGATGTAGATGGCGACATCGATCGTTCGAGATCGCAGGGCAAGCGTGACGCCTGCCGCCAACCCGCCGCCGCCGCAGGCCACGACGACCGCATCGGAGCCCGCGCTTTTTTCCTGGATGGCGGCCACGATCTCCAGGCCCAACGTGTAACTCCCCGCGATCATCTCCGTATTCTCGAAAGCGTGCAAATTGCTCCAGCCTCGATTCTGAGCTTCCAATCGAGCGTGTGCCGCTAGATCCGAGCGCGCAATCACTCTTATCTCGGCTCCGGTCTCTTCCACCTGCGCTCTCTTGAAGTCCGGCACATCGTGGGGGATGATCAGGCATGCTGGTTTCCTGAGCGCGCGAGCAGCCAGGCCGACTGCAATAGGAAAGTTGCCAGCTCCCGCTGCCACCACACCCCGCGCTGCATTTCTCACGCCAAGGATCGCGCCCCGAAACTTGAACGATCCTCCGTGTTGAACGGTTTCATCTTTGACGTAGATCGTTCGCCCGATCCGAGCGTCTAACGCAGAAGAGGACCGCATCTGTGTCGCGATCACTCTGGCGGTCGTGAATGCGATGTCGTCTGCGGACGGGGTGAAGAGGCGATTGACCATTTCTCGTTCCGGTATCATGGCAGGTGAGCACAACCACTATGAAGCGCACCACGACTCGTGTCCAATCAGCTCTTGTGACGGTCCGACCCATCCTGTGAACGCCAAAGCTCCGCCGCGGTGTGACGCTGCTTGCCGTCATAGACCGGCTCGTCATGCGGAGCACGAACCGCCTCCAACGATCGCATCTTGGCACGGCCTCGCATCTCACATACGCTTTGCTCCGGTTCGCAGAACACCTCAAAACAAACGAGCCCCGAGGAAACAGCCATGGACCAGATCCGCGTCTGCACCCACGCAGGACCAGGCTCGGAGCCCGTCATCCGCACCGTGCCCTGGCCGAAGGTCGGTCGCAAAGGTGCGCTGATCAAGATCGGCGCGTGCGGCGTCTGCGGGACCGATTTGCATATCCTGAAAGGTCACTGGCCGAAGCCGCTGCCCTGGCCGTTCACGCTCGGGCATGAGCTCGGCGGCGTCATCGTCGAATGCGGCGACGAATTCACCGAAGACTTCATGAGCAAGCCGCTCGAGGTCGGATCGAAAGTGATGATCCCGCCGCTGATGCCCTGCGGCCGCTGCTATTACTGCGTCCATTATCCGCTAGTGGCCAACAAATGCCTGACGCCTGTTTATTACGGCCGCTATCTCGGCTTCGACATGGCGCCGCACATGTGGGGCGGCTGGGCCGAATATGTCTATGTCGATCTCGACATGCTGCCGGGCACCAAGATCTACAAATTGCCCGATGACATGTCGCTGCGGCTGGGTGCGCTGTCGGAGCCGCTGACCTCGTGCATCCGCGCCTTCAACCGCGCCGCGCGGGCCGGTGGTTTCAGCTGGGGCGATACGGTCGTGATCCAGGGCTCTGGCCCGATCGGCATTTTGGCGGTCGCGGCGGCGAGAGAGATGGGGGCAGGGCGCGTGATCTGCGTCGGTGCGCCGGAGGAGCCGCGCCTCAAGCTTGCGCGCGAGTTCGGTGCGGAGGCGTCCGTGAACATCGAAGAGCTGAAATCGCCGCAGGAGCGTATCGCGCGGGTCCGTGCGATCGTCGGCGGTTTCGGGGCCGATCTCGTGATGGACTGCTCAGGCCATCCGACCGCCGGCCCCGAAGGCATCGAGATGCTGCGCGATGGCGGCACCTATGTCGAGATGGGGCAGTTCACCGACGCCGGTTCGATCGACACCTCCTGGCATCGCATCTGCACCAAGGATCTCAACGTGCTGGGATCCTGGGGCTTCACCGGCAACGATCTGCCGCTCGGCGTTGACATGCTCTACCGCACGGCGAACAAATATCCCTGGCTGAAGATGCAGACGATCTATCCGTTCACGGAAGCGGGCGTTGCGCAGGCGGTGAAGGACGCGATGGCGATGAAGACGGTGAAATCGACGATCGTGCCGTGGCCGGAATTGGTGAACTAGGCGATGCCGTCCATTACTCACGATCTCGCGGCATTTCTGGTCGAGGCCAAGCGGCGCACCTATGCGGGCCTCGACGACGGTGCGACCGTGGCCACGCCGTTGCTCGCCGGCTCCAAGCAGCTCGAGCATCGCGCGCCGCCTTACGCCTATCGCGATATCTATTTCGGGATGGGCTTCTTCGTCGGCCAGGAGAGCGTGTCGCGGGATGACCGAGTCATCTGGTCGATGAGCTACAGCGGCGGTGTTCGCGCGGACATCGCGGATCGGGACACTCTTCTCGCAACTTACAAATTCCTGCGGCAGGCGCTGCTGGCAATCCCCATCGATAAGCCCTTTCGGGGACCGCGCCTGTTCGAGCAGGCGGCCATGATCTATCGCAATGAGAGTGAGGGTGCACTCGATCGTTTTCATGGTGTTGAGACGATCGCGCAGCATGATGGCACACCGCTTTATGAGCTGCGCTATAGCGGCGGCTTGTTGCATTAAGTCCGGCATCTGGAATGAAGGTGAAATGACAAACGAACAAAGAGCAGAAGCCAGCCCGCGCACCGGCTCCCCCTTCAGCGCGATCCGCGCGATCGACTACACCGTCGTCTTCGTCCGCGACATGGGCTCGATGCGGCGCTTCTACGAGGACGTGCTGGCGTTTCCGCTGCTGCGCGAACTGTCGCCGAACTGGATCGAATACGGGATAGGCAGCAACACGCTTGCGCTGGCGCGACCAAGCCGGACAGCGGCCGATGCGCCGATACCGGTGGGCAGCGCAACGCTGCAACTTGCCTTCAGGGTCTCCGCAGCCGAGGTCGATGCCTGCGCCGACGAACTGATACGGCAGGGCGTGGCGCTGTTGTCGCCGCCGACAAACCAGCCGTTCGGGCATCGGACTTTGTTCTTCAGGGATCCCGACGGCAATCTTCTGGAGGTTTATGCCGAGATATGAGGGCGGCCGAACCGAATGTCCCGAAAGTTCCACAGGGAATCCGCGATTGATCCACGCAATGGTGAAACTTAGGCCCAGGTTCCGGCTTTCAGTTCACGGGAGAGGTATCGTGAAGCGAATCCTGGAACCCATCACCTACGTCCTGGCGGCCGTCTACTTCCTGATAGATGCGGTGTTCATGGCCGTGGCGCTGCCGATCTCGCGGTGGCTGGCGCGGCATTTCGAGTTCAAGCGGCTGCGCGCCTGGATCAAATCGCTGCCGCCTTATCCCTCGCTCGCGCTGTTTTCCGTGCCGGTGATCATTCTGGAGCCGATCAAGCCCCTGGCCGCGTACCTGGTCGCGACCGGCCAGTTCCTGAGCGGTGTGGCGGCGTTCATCGGCTGCGAGCTGCTGAAGCTGGTGCTTGTCGAGCGCCTGTTTCATCTCACGCGTGACAAGCTGATGCGGATTCCTGCGTTCGCCTGGGTGTATGGTAAGTTCACGGAGATGAGGGCGTGGCTGCAGGCAACCGAGGCCTGGCGTGCCATCCGCGCCTTGAGCCGCGCAGCGAAAGACTATGTCGCGCGGCTCAGAACGAGACTTACGGGCAGCGTCAGCAGATTGTTGGTGACGTCAAGGGACTAGAATCGCACCTTGGCAGCCTTCTTCACGCTCGCGCCGACGACCTTGGTGCCCTCCAGCTCGCGTAAGATGCGTTCGTCCGGCCCGACGATGCCGAGATCGAATTCATGCTCCGCCGTAATCAGGATCATGCGCTGGCCAACGATGACGACGACCGTCATGTCGTTGCGCTCGCCCTCGGCGGCCCAGGCGCGGATGTCGGTGGCGTAGGGCTCCTTGCGCCAAGCATTGGGCGAGCCCGGGTCGCAGCGGACTTCGATGCCGTCCTCCGATGTGGTCAGAACGAGCTTTGAGCGGTTCGGCTTCCAGCGTTCCTCCAGGAGATCATTGACGAGCCAGAGGCAGCTGAAGCTTTGGCATTCGACAGGCCGGTCGGCATAGATCGCGCAGCCGCGGCCGGGCTTGCAATGCGCGCACCAGGTGCCCGGCGGCTTGGTAAGCGCCTCGATGGCCATCACCTTGCAGCAAAGCGTGCAGTCGCCGCAGTGCCGTTCGCCCGATGTGCTCATACATCCGTCTCGATAACGTCCAATCTCGCGCAATCTAGGTAAGATGACTGCAAAAATCTGCCGTTTCCGATCAAAAGCGCGCCAAAACGGCTGGCCGAGCCTCCCGGGCCTGTTCACCCTGTCACCAATGCCATGCATCAAAGGCATGGTGATTTGGCCGCTGCTGGCGTAAAGAGCGTCCAAATCAAGATCATCGTGGGTGTGACCGGGCCTATTGCTGTGAGTGCAGCGTCGGGCCTCGGCTTTCCGTTCCGCGCCCCGACCAACCAAGGTTTCCCATCTCGTGTCTTTTCCGGCCCTGACCCCGCCGCTCGCCCGTGCCCTGGCTGAGCGCAATTACGATTCTCCGACCCCGGTTCAGCTCGCCGTGCTCGGCGCGGAGGCGATCGACCGCGACCTCCTGGTGTCGGCTCAGACCGGCTCGGGCAAGACCGTTGCTTACGGCTTGGCCATGGCCAAGGATCTGCTCGGTGATGCCGAGCGGTTCGGGCAGGCCGCCGCACCGCTCGCGCTGATCGTCGCTCCGACCCGCGAACTCGCCTTGCAGGTCCAGCGCGAGCTCACCTGGCTCTATGAGCATGCTGCGGCGCGCGTCGTCTCCTGCGTCGGCGGCATGGACCCGCGCCGCGAGCAGCGCGAGCTTGCGGCAGGCGCCCATATCGTCGTCGGCACACCCGGCCGCCTTTGCGATCATCTGCGGCGGGGCCGCCTCGACATCTCGGAATTGAAGGTTGTCGTCCTTGATGAGGCCGACGAAATGCTCAATCTCGGCTTTCGCGAGGACATGGAGTTCATCCTCGAGACCACGCCGGAGACGCGCCGCACGCTGCTGTTCTCGGCGACGTTCCCGCGCGGCATCGTGGCGCTCGCCAAGCAGTATCAGCAGGATGCGTTCCGGATCGAGGTCGCGGGCGACGAAGGCGGTCACGCCGATATCGAGTACCGCGCCATCAGGATCGCGGCTGGTGATGTCGAGCATGCCGTCGTCAACATCCTGCGATTCCATGAATCGCCGAGCACGCTGGTGTTCTGCAACACGCGCGATGCCGTCAGGCATTTGCAGGCGGCGCTGCTGGAACGTGGTTTCTCCGTCGTCGCGCTGTCGGGCGAGTTGACGCAGAACGAGCGCACCCATGCGCTCCAGGCTTTGCGCGACGGGCGGTCCCGCGTCTGCGTGGCGACCGACGTGGCCGCGCGCGGCATCGACCTGCCGAGCCTCGATCTCGTCATTCACGCCGATCTGCCGAACGATCCCGAAGTGATGCAGCATCGTTCGGGCCGTACCGGACGTGCAGGCCGCAAGGGTGTCAGCGTCCTCTTGGTGCCGCCGGCCCGGCGGCGGCGTGCTGAGCTGCTGCTGAATTTGTCCGGTACTGAAGCCATCTGGGGTTCGGCGCCGCAGGCCGATGAGATCCGCAAGCTCGATCACGATCGCATGTTGAAGGATCCTGTTTTCACCGAGGAGACGACATCAGAGGATCTGTCGCTGGCGCAGGCCCTGCTGGCAGAGCGTTCGGCCGAGGAGATCGCCGCGGCCCTTGCGCGACTTTATCGCGCCCGGCTGCCGTCGCCCGAAGACATCGTCGATCCCGGCGAGGATCGCGGACGGCGGGAGAACCGTCACCGCGAGGATCGCGCACCGCGTGGCGACGACCGGTCCGATAAGACCCGCGCCAAACCGGGGAAGGCATCGTCGAAGCATGTCATGGCGGAGCCCACCGTCTGGTTCCGCGCCGCCATCGGCCGCCGCAAGAATGCGGAGGCGCGCTGGTTGCTGCCGATGATCTGCCGCCGCGGCGGCATCGACAAGCGCGACATCGGCGCGATCAAGATCATGGACACCACCACCGAGTTCGAGATCTCCGAGCGCGTCGCCGAGTCCTTCGCCGTCAAGGTCAAGCGTCCGGACAAGGAAGATAGTATCCGCATCGAGCCGATGACGGGGACGCTGCAAGCGAAGGCGTCGGCGGAGAAGGGCTCACACGCTCCGCGGCGCGATGAAAGGGACGGCGATCATGTCGTCCGCCGCAGCGACGATCCCTGGAATGCCGGTGAGCCGAAGCATCACGACAGGCCGCGGCGAAAGCCTGACGCCAAGCATCAGGGCAAGCCGCACGCCAAGCCGCACGTTAAATCCCACGAGGGCGGGAAATCGGGCAAACCGGCGTTCGGAAAGAAGAACAAGACATTCGGAAACAGATCCGGTGACGCCAAGTATGCCCCGTCGGTCACCGAATGGCCGGGTGCCTCCGGAAAGAAGGGCAGGAAGAAGCACCGCGGTTGAGCGGCGGTGGGCGAGTGGCTTATGCAGTGAGATCGCGCAGCATATAGGTCGCGCTCGCGCCGTAGGACGAGAGCTTGTCGCGCAGTGCGCCGTCAGCTGCGACGGGCTGGAAGCCGAAACGCTCCCACAGCACGCGCGTGCCATAGACTGAGACCAGCGCAAGCGTCGTGATGCCCGATGATCGTGCGAGCTGTTCGATCTCCGTGAGATAGGCGCGCGCCACGCCGCCGCGGAAGTCAGGCAGCACGGCGACGTCGTGCACGTAGAGGCAGTCGGCACCATCGGGCAGCCGTTCGAGGAAACCGTCGAGCGGCGGGATGCGGTATTGAATCCAGGGATGCGCAAGGCCGTAGCCCGCGATCTCGTTGTCTGCGGCGAGCACGCGGCAACCGTCCGGGTAAAGCCGCATCTTTTCAGCGAGCACTTCGGGGCGTTCGGAGAGATCCGGGTGAATCCGCGTCGCGATCGCGCTGACGGCCTCGAGGTCGGTGGCGTGCGCATGGCGCCAATGCGGCTTGCTCATCTTTCCTGTTCCGTATCAACCACCCCAATTTATTCCGTCGCGTTCGTGCGCGCAGCCGAAAATATCTTTGCCCGGCTTCGAGGAATAGTGCGCGTGATACGGCGTCCTACCTCGTGCAAGCCAATTGCATGACAGGAGACACCATGACGACATCCTCGATCTGCCTCGCGTTCACGCTCGCAGCCTCGCTGGCGATCACCACTGCTGCGGTCGCAGCGCCGCCTACCAAGACCGGCAAGACCGACAAGGGCAGCGTGCTCACCGATGCCAAGGGCATGTCGCTCTACACTTTCGACAAGGACATGGATGGCAAGTCGGCCTGCAACGGCCCGTGTGCGACAAACTGGCCGGCGCTGAAGGCCGAGGCGAGCGATGCCGCCGGCGAAGGCTACACCATCATCACCCGTGACGACGGCTCCAAGCAATGGGCCCACAAGGGCAAGCCGCTCTACACGTTTGCCAAGGACACCAAGCCCGGGGACATCACCGGGGACGGTTTCCTGAACGGCGCCTGGCATCTGGCGATGCCGTGAGCTGAATGGGAGGCTGACTAGCGCAGCCCCTCATACACCATCAGCCCGCGTGCGATCTGCAGTTTGCGGATCGCGCGCGGCAGCAATTTCTCCGGCTGGTGCAGATAGCGCCAGGAGGTGACGGCGAAGGCTGAAAGCGCGCCGCATTCGTCGTCGAACGGCGCGAGCACGCCGGTCAAGCTCACCGGCGTGTGCGGGCGCGCGTTGAAGGGCAGCAGCAGCAGCTCGAGATAGGCCTTGCTGCCGTCCTCGCGTCGCGCCGTGATGCCGGCGATGGCACCCAGTGTCTCGTCGGCGACGACGGTTGCGATTTCCTCGATCTCGCTGCGGCTAGCATCGGTGAACAACGCGGCAAAGCCCTGGTCCTTGAGATCGCATCCGGCGAGGGCGCAGACGCGGGTGCCGGCGACGCGGAACGGAAAGCCTGTGTTCGGGTCGCAGGACAGGACGAAGATGTCGCCCAGCAACTCGCGCACGGCGGCCGGGTCGATATCGGCCCGATCGGGGGCCCGCGCGCTGCCGCGCTTCTTGTCCCAATACGCGAAGAACGCGCGGCTCGATGGATGTTTCATGACTGACGCTCATTCTCGGCGCAACGTCGTGGGACAGACCTGTCCCGCTTCAGCGCACCCGAGATCCCATTGATGTTGTGCAGGAGGGGAATTGCAGCGTCCATGCCGCAGGGCTGTTTTCGGCACCGCGCGCGCTGCCTTTGCGTCGTTAACGTTAAATTAACTATGCGCTTTCGCTCCGCATCGCGCCTGTTAGAGTGATCGCGATCGCAAGCCTCGCCTCTTTTCCCAGGTTCTCGGCGAGGCCTGTACACGGGCGTCAAACAGTTTGGTCACTGGCCGCGGGGAGGGGGATACACCTTGTTCTTCCGCAGTGCCGGAAAGGCTGACACGAAAAGGCAGGGCTTTCCCAGGGCCCTGCCTTTTCCTTTTTCAGACACCCTCCCTCGTGTCCCGGGCGCGCTGCAGCGTCTTGACGCTGCTGCGCAGAGCCGGGACAGCTAAGGCATTCAATTCGTCGGTCAGGTCGCGCCAATCGGGATTGGAATCTTCGATCAGCTTAAGTTTCCAGGCACGACGCCATCGCTTCATCGAATGCTCGCGCGCGCGCAAGGTCATTGGTGACGCCGACATACAACGTATCGTTTCGTTTGCTCGCGAGGATGTAGACGAAGAAGGCGGTTTGCATAGGACGTGAGATTTATCCGAGACTCCTAAGATTGCACAATTGGTGGTTGTAGCCAAGCTGGGCCGGCTCTGCGGCGCGTCACTTCGTGCCGCACCGCGTCCGGGACACGAGATGACCACGGGGCAATCGCGCATCCCCCTGCCTTTTCTTTTTGTGCACTTGCGCAAGGCCGGCAAAGGCGACTATCTGCAAGCTTGTCGCTTCGATCGCCTGAAAGCCAAAACCGCCTTGGATTCCCCGCCACAACCCCCATCGGATCAGCCGGTCGTCGTCGACGAGGCGCCCCGCGAGCCGATCCTGACGCTGCCGTGGCCACTGACGGCTTATGTCGTCCTCCTGGCGCTGATCCATCTGCGGGTGCTGCTGCCGCCGGAGCTGGATAACTGGACCATCGACGCCTTCGGATTCATCCCGAAGCGGTACGATTCCTCGCTGGTTAATCTGCAATTCGAGGGCGGCACCGGGGCCAAGGTCTGGACCTTCGTCACCTATTCGCTGCTGCATGCCAATCTCACCCATCTCGCCTTCAATGTGCTGTGGCTGCTGCCGTTCGGCAGCGCGTTGGCGAGACGATTTGGCGGCTTGCGCTTCTTCGTATTCCTGGCGGTGACGGCGGCGGCCGGCGCGCTCGCCCATCTCGTCACCCACGAGCACGCGGTGGTGCCGATGATCGGCGCTTCCGCCTCGGTCTCGGGCGCGATGGCGGCGGCCATCCGGTTCGCCTTCGTGCACGGCAGCTTCCTGTCGTTCAGCCGTTCGGATGCCGATACCGCCGCGAAGGTTCCGGCGCTGCCGCTGTTACATGCCCTGCGCGACGGCCGGGTCATCGGCTTCCTCGGCGTGTGGTTCGCAGTCAACTTCATCTTCGGTGCCAGCGGGATCGGCGTCGACGGCGATAGCGCAGGCGTTGCCTGGCAGGCGCATATCGGCGGCTTCTTCGCAGGGCTGTTGCTGTTCGCGCTGTTCGATCCCGTGCCGCGCGTGCGAAACGATGATGCTGCGGATGCGTCATCACAGGACATTTCAAACGGTATTTGAAGCGGCGCTTGCAGCGCAGCCCAAATTCATTCATCATTCCCGGGAAGAATGTTTTGAAGCGACAAGCCTGTAGAGGCTTTGCTTCGCAAAGCGCACGAGCGTGAAACCGGCGCCAAAACTGTTAGTTGAAGACTCGCGAACAAGTCCGGACCGCGCAAAGCGGACGGATCCGATTCAGGGAGGCGACAATGACGGTACGTTCCATTCTCAACACCAAGGGCCACCAGATCATGAGCGTCGAGCCCGACGCGACGCTGGCCGCCGCGGTCAAACTGCTTGGTGAGAAGAAGATCGGCGCGGTGCTGGTGATGAATCAGAGCCGGCTCGAGGGCATCCTGTCGGAGCGCGACATCGTTCGCGTGCTCGGCGAGCGCGGTGCCGGCGTGCTGGAAGAGCCGGTAAGCCAGGTCATGACCCGCAAGGTCGTCACCTGCAAGGAGACCGATACGGTCGCCGAGCTCATGGAGATGATGACCACAGGCAAGTTCCGCCACCTTCCGGTGCTCGAGAACAACAAGGTCGTCGGCCTGATCTCGATCGGCGACATCGTCAAGCGCCGCGTCCAGGAATACGAGTCCGAGCAGGAAGCCCTGCGCGATTACATCAAGACGGCCTGAGCCGCCTTCAGCGTCGCCTTTATCCGACCGCCTCTACTCCGCGGCCTTTGGCGCGGCGCCTTTCGGCGCCGGCGCCAGCACGTCGATTGTTTCCTGGATCGACTCCAGGGCACGTTCGGCGGCACGCGCGCCGTGCCCGATCAGGTCCTCGGCGCGGTGGAAATCGAACCAGCCGAACTGGCCGACCCGCGGTGTGATCAGCAGGTCCGGCGGATCACCGGCGAGCCGTGCGCGGGTGATGCGGTCCTGCATGATATTGAAGGCATCCACCATCACCGACGAAATGCCGGGACGTCCGGCGCTGCCGAAGAATTCGCGTTTGACGGTTTTCTCCGGCGAGAAGATGCGCGGAAAGCGCCGCTTGGCCGGTGGCTCCTCGGTGATGGGTACATCAGGCGCGGGCATCGCGCCGTGCGCATGGATCGTCGTTGAATGCGTGAACACGTCGGTGGACAGGTTGACGGCGATGACGATCTCGGCGCCGAGCGCCCGCGCCGCCGAAACCGGCACCGGGTTCACCAGTGCGCCGTCGACCAGCCAGCGGTCGCCGATCATCACAGGCGAGAAGATGCCGGGCAGCGCGTAGGACGCGCGCATCGCCTCCACCAGACGGCCGCGCGTCAGCCAGATCTCATGGCCGGTGCGGACCTCGGTCGCGACCGAGGCGTATTTCATCGGGAGGTCCTCGATCAGGGTCTGACCGATCGATTCCTCCAGTCGGTTTGCGAGCTTCTCGCCTCCGATCAGGCCCGAACCGTTGAGGCGGATATCGAGATAGCCGAGGATGTTGCGCACGCCTTGTAGGCTGCGCGCCCAGTCTTCCAGCGCGTCGAGCCGGTCGGCCGCATAGGCGCCCCCGACTGCCGCGCCGATCGAGGTGCCGACCACCACATCGGGCACGATGCCGTTGGCCAGCAGTGTTCTCATGATGCCGATATGGGCAAAGCCGCGCGCCGCGCCGCCTCCCAGCGCAAGGCCGAGGACGGGACGTCGGATGCTGCCGAGGCCGACCTTCTCGCCATTCGCACCGTTCACGCCACGACCTTTCAAGATATCCAGCACCGAAACTCTCCTACTCCGGGCCAGCCCTCATTCCAGAGTAGGCACCGCGCTCCCGCTTCGCCAGAACGATGGCCAAGCTTGGTTTACAAGCGTTCGAGACGCAGGGGGCAGGAGTGTGGCGAGGGCTGGTTGCCTCTGATGTAATCACGCAAGCGTCAACCGGGTTCCAAAGGTCGGCCGCGAAGCCGTATTTCCCAGGGTTTTAGAGGCTTGAATTTGCCGCGTTTTCGGTGAAAAGCAGGGGGCATGACTCCAGGGGGTGACGGCATCATCGGATGGCGGCGCAGCGGCAGGCTGCTGCCGGCGCTTGTCTTGGCTATGTGCCTCGTTGCTTTGGGCCAAAATGCCGCTCAGGCGCAGCTTTTCTCGGATCGTCCGCCGCCGGTGCCGCCCGCTTCCGTGCCTGACCCCGGCGGCGCCGTCAGCCTGGCGCCGCCCTCAGGTCTCGGCGCCGGTCCGAGCCTGCCGCCGACCCTGACCCAGCCGAATTCGCCCAGCATGCCGCCCGCGGTGACGTCCGTGCCGCCGGCGGCCCCCCTGAACGCGGCCGCGCCCGGGCAGGCCGTGCTGTCGCTGTCGGCCAAATACGGCAAGGACACGCCTGCAATCACCAGTGGCCTGGTCTGGCGGGTTTTTGCCGACCGTCCCGATGAGAACGGCACCTTCAAGCTGATCCGTGAGGACCGTAACGCCACGCCCAATATCGTGCTGCCGCCCGGCAATTACGTCGTGCACGTCGCCTTCGGTCTTGTCAGCGCGGTGCGCACCGTCAGCCTGAAAGCCGAGACCGACCGCGAGTCCTTCGTGCTGCCGGCCGGGGGCCTGCGCATCGAGGGGCGCGTCGGCACCAGCCGCATCCCGCAGAACCAGATCTCGTTCGCGATCTACAAGGGCAGCCAGTTCGAATCGGGTGAGCGCGCCGCGCTGGTGCCGAACGTCGCCGCCGGCGACGTCGTGCTGATCCCGGAGGGGACCTACTACATCATCTCCAATTACGGCGATGCCAATTCGGTGGTTCGCTCGGACATCCGTGTCCAGGCCGGCAAGCTCACCGACGTCACCATCACCCACCGTGCCGCCGTGATCACGCTCAAGCTCGTCAGCGACAAGGGCGGCGAGGCGCTCGCCAACACCGCCTGGTCGGTTCTGACGCCGGGCGGCGACGTCATCAAGGAATCGATCGGCGCCTTTCCACGCGTCGTGCTCTCCGAAGGCGAATACCGCGCCATCGCCAAGAACGAGGGCAAGGTCTACGAGCGCGGTTTCAATGTCGTGAACGGCGTCGACGGCGAAGTCGAAGTCGTGGCGCGCTAGCGCTGCTTGGGCTCGCCAGTGCAGCGCGGCTCGTTCCCATTGGGGACTTCGCCTCAACTCTCGTTCAGCGCACGAAGACGCCACCTCCCGTTACCTCTAATGGAATACGAGAGGTAAGTAGGCGCTCACCTGATGAATGAGCTGCAAGGGCTCCCGGTCAGCGCCGCCGAACGGCGCTTGCAAAATCAGCAAATCACCGGCGGCATCGGCCTATTGTGGGGCGTCGCGACTACGCAATAACCGGTGCAAGATACATATTTCCGACAATCAATTTCGTTCGCTTTCCGTCCTGACGCGTTATATGTCGAGCGTCCGTCCAATGGGGGACGCCGGCGCAGCCTTGGGTAGGCTCGCGATCGGAAGGAGCAAGAGGACCAAGCGCGTCGGCATGTTCGAAGTGATCCTCACCAGGCGCAAACGGTTCGGTTGGCGGTGGCAGGTCTGCGACCAGTCCGGCAAGATTTTTGCCGACGGCTTCGAGCGCTCGCGGCCCTCAGCCAAATACCATGGCGAGCGCGCGCTGTTCTTCCTGCTGTCGCAGGCTTACTTGAGCAACCGCTTCGCGGCGTCGAGCGAGGATTAGTCGGGACTAACGACCCCTGCGCATCAAGCCGTTGCGCTGCCTGACGGGCAAAACACACGAGCGGTCGGTCAATCGGTCTCGACAAAATATTCCGCTTTACCGAAATTCGGAAATGACGTATATGTCGCGCAACCCGGCCCATGGAAGAGGGACGTATCGCGATCGTCACGAACGCGGGCCGGGCGGCGGTGGGCGCAGGTCACATCGGCGCGAAGAGCAATCGCAGGGCGGGCAACCGCGAGCGAGGGCCTCGCGCACACGACCGGTGTGTTTCCTGCGTACGGCAAAATCGTGTGGTCCTGGCGCCCGGAGCCTGTGCGCCAAGTCTTGTGGTGATGTGCGATATCCAACCGGATGCACGCATCAGCCATCTGCAAGGCGACGGGGGCAATAGTGCATCGCTCCCCGGGGAGATCACGATATAAGCCGTCAAACCACTGCGCAGGGAAGGCCGGATGTTTCGGCTTCACCTGTATGCCGCTGTGCAGCCTCTTGTAGCGCAACCTTCGCACAGTGGACCGCGGGTGCCAGCCAGCACCCGGTCTTCCCTGCGCCCTCTTTCATCAGAGGGCGAAGAGATGAAGCAAAGCTCGGGCGAGATGCGCCGCGAGGATGATCAGTTATGTCTACCGTAAACAGAGGTCCGTGCCCCCGACGCAGCGCAGCGTCTCTTCGACGGTGCGCTGCAGAGCGGGGCCCATGCATCAGCGTATCGTGTGGCTTCCTGGGACCCGGCTTTGCGTAGCAGCTTAAGAACGCTGCAGCGCGTCCGGGACAAAACCGCATTTCAAGGCAGTGTCATAGTCTCTAAGACGCGCTAACCATCGCCCGACTTAAAACTGTCATAATTGCCGAACGGAACCCGCGGCGGTGTGCTCTTTACAAGGCATTAAGTGTGGTTGCCTTGGATGCGGCGCGAAAGTGCGTTGGGGACTGCAATGAGTGCCGCGAAGAAGATGCTGGGTAAACCGGCCGCCGAAATGTTTGACGACATCCCGGTGCTTCAGCGCAAATGGCGTGCGGCGTTGAAGCCGGGTGACCTGCTGCCGCGCTATGAGGACGTCATGCTCGGCAGTCTCGGACGGCTGGCCGATCACATCGCGCTGCTTAGGAGCGAGGGCACGCTCGAGCTGTCGCGCAGCGGACGCTACGTGCAGAAATGGCTGGGCGAGGAGCGTTGGGACATTCCGGTCGCGGAGCTGTCGCCGGATTGCGCCACTGCACTGACGGAAGCCGTGGCGAGCGCGCTCCGCAACGGACAGCCGTACCAGGCCAGCGCACATTGCGTGCGCGACGGCATGGTCAGGACTTACGATCTGCTGGCAATGCCGACGGCCTCCCGCTGGGGCGCCAGGCTCGTGGGGGTCTATGTCAACGAGCGCGGCGCGCAGTACAATCTGCTGGATGCGATTTTCGCTACCACTAACGATGCGGTGGTCTCGCTGGCGACGCTGCGCGACGCTACCGGCCAGCCGTTCGATCTGCAGATTGTGCATCATAACAAGAGCGCGGCGCTGCTGCTGAAGGCCGAGAGCTCGGGCCTGTTGTGGCGGCGGATCGGCGAAGGCAGCACGTTGCTGGCCGCTCCCGAAATCGTGGAGTTCTTGCTCAAGGCGGTCTCGGGCGGCCGCGGCGAGCAGCTCGAGATCGAGCACGACAGCCGCTGCCTCCGGCTCAGCGCCACCGCATTCGCCGACGTGGTCTCGTTGACAATCTCCGATGTCACCGCACTGAAGCGGCGCGATGCCTCGTTTCGCCTGCTGTTCGACAGCAACCCGATGCCGATGTGGGTGTTCGACGCCGAGACCAAGCAGTTCCTTGGCGTCAACGACGCCGCGGTCCAGCATTACGGCTATAGCCGCGCGGTATTTCTGCGCATGAAGTTGCACGAGATCTGGCCCGAGGACGAATGGGACAGCCACGCCGAGGCGCTCGAACGCATCGGCGATGCCTATCATTCCTCGCGTAACTGGCGGCACCTGCGCGCCGACGGCAGCGAGATCGAGGTGCTGACATTCGGCCGTCGCGTCGCGTTCGGCGATCGCGATGGCTATCTGGTCGCGGTGGTCGACATCACCGAGCGCCGCAAGGCCGAGGCGCGGATCGCCCACATGGCCCATCATGACGGGCTCACTGATCTGCCGAACCGCGAATATTTCCGGGAGCGCTTGAAGCAGGCGCTCGACCAGGCCGACGGCAAGCGCGTCGGCGTGCTCTATATCGACCTCGACCTGTTCAAGAACATCAACGATTCCTTCGGGCATCCCACAGGCGATCGCCTGCTCAAGCAGGTCGCAGAACGCCTGTCCACTGCGGTCCGCGGCGCCAATCTTGCGGCACGGCTTGGCGGCGACGAATTCGCTGTCATTCTGGCGGCCGACGTCTCGCCGAACGAGGCCAGCGCTTGCGCGAACCTGCTCATCGACATGCTGAAGTCGCCTTATGAGATCGAGGGCCAGGAGATGGTGATCGGCGCCAGCATCGGCATCGCGCTGTCGCCGGGCGACGGCGTGACATCAGAGGAGTTGATGCGCAACGCCGACATGGCGTTGTACCGGGCGAAATCCGACGGCGGCGGCATGCATCATTTCTTCGAGCGCGAGATGGACCTCCAGGCGCAGAAGCGCCGCGACATGGAGCTCGACCTGCGCCGCGCCTTTGCCAATGGCGAGTTCGAGCTGCACTACCAGCCGCTGGTATCGATCGCCTCCGATCGCATCTCCGGCTTCGAGTCGCTGTTGCGCTGGCGTCATCCCGACAAGGGCATGATCTCGCCGGCGGAGTTCATCCCGGTTGCCGAAGACATCGGCCTGATCACGCAGCTCGGCGAGTGGGTGCTGCGCGAGGCCTGCGCTGAAGCGGTGAAGTGGCCGTCCGACGTGAAAGTTGCGGTCAACCTGTCGCCGGCGCAGTTCCGCAGCCGCAATCTGGTTCAGGTCGTGATCTCGGCGCTGGGGCAATCCGGGCTGTCGGCGCGGCGGCTCGAGCTCGAGATTACCGAGTCGATCTTCCTCGCCGAGACCGATGCGAACCTCGCGATCCTGCATCAGCTACGCGAGCTCGGCGTCGGCATCTCGATGGACGACTTTGGCACCGGCTATTCCAGCCTCAGCTACCTGCGCAGCTTTCCGTTCGACAAGATCAAGATCGATCGCTCCTTCGTCAAGGATCTGGCGGAGCGGCCCGATTGCGGCGCGATCGTGCGCGCGATCTCCGGCCTCGGCCGCAGCCTCAATATCACCACGACCGCGGAAGGCGTGGAGACCGAGGATCAGCTCGATTGGCTCCGCGCTGAAGGCTGCAACGAGGTGCAGGGATTCCTGTTCAGCGCAGCGCGGCCTGCCGCGGAGATTGCAAAGCTGCTCGCCGATTTCGGCCAGCGGGCCTCACGGGCGGCGTAGCTCCTCGGGATAGCAATCGTAGACCAGCGCTTTGAACGCCGGGGTGATGCGGCCGCGCTCGTTCTGGGTCTGCTGCATCAGGAGGTAGACCATGTCGAGCTTGGGATCGATGCCGAAATACGTGCCGCTGCCGCTGTCCCATTTCAATTCGCCGAGCGATCCCGGCGGCGGCGGTTTCGCGTCGCCCGGATCGGTGCGTACCGCGAGACCATAGCCATAGCCAAAGCCATCGCCCGGGAAATAGAAATAGTCGCGCCCGACGCCGGAGCCCGGTCCGATCTGATCGGTCGTCATGTCCTTGAAGGCCGCCGGGCTGAGATAGCGTTTGCCCTCGAACTCGCCGCCGTTGAGCAGCATCTGCGAAAAGCGCTGATAGTCGGTGATGGTCGAGAGCAGGCCGCCGCCGCCGGATTGCCATTCCCGATGGGCGAGCCGTTCGCGCTCGGCATCGAGCAGGATCTGGTCGCTCGGCAGCGGCCGAGCCATGCGCTCGATCTCGTCCGGTGTCGACAGCACGAATTTCGTGCTAGTCATGCCGAGTGGATCGAGAATGCGTTGCTTCAGCGCCTCATACAGGGGCTGCCCGGTGATGATCTCGATGACACTGCCGAGCACATCGGTGGAATGACCGTAACGCCACAACGTGCCTGGCTGCCGCGCCAACGGCAGCTTGGCGATGCGGTCGGCAAATTCGCGGTTGTCGAACTGGCCGGCGAAGATGTCGGCTTCCTTGTAGGCGAGCTCGACCCATTTGCCGCCGATATAGTCGTAGCTGATGCCGGAGGTGTGCCGCATCAGGTCCCTGATCGTCACGGGACGAATCGGCGGCACCAGATCGAGCGCCAGCGAACCGTCGGGCTTGGTGACCTCGAGTCCCACCTTGGTGCCGGCGAAGAGGGGGACGTATTTCGAGACGGGATCGGTGAGCGCGAGCTTGCCTTCGTCGATCAGCATCATCGCAGCGAGGCTGGTGATCGGCTTGGTCATGGAGTGGATCGCGAAGATCGTGTCCGGCGTCATCGACAGCCGCGTCCTCACGTCGCGTACGCCGAACATCTTGAAATAAACAGGCTTGCCGTGCTGCTGGACCAGCACGATCGCTCCCGGCAATCGACCGGTGGTGACCTCGTTCTCGAAGAATGAGGTGATGCGTCTCAGCCCGTCGGCGGAAGGGGCGGGGATGTTGCCGGCGCGGCTCCGTGCCATCGTGCCGGCCAGCATCGCGGCCCCGACCAGAAATTCACGACGCTTCATCCGGACTTCCTCCCTCGCTGGGAACAAAGCCGCAAGACGTCAGGAGCGTCAACAAGTCTTCGATTAAAAACGCGTCACGATGTCAGACAGGACCGGCCGCGGACGATCCTCGCTCGGCCTGGTCGGCTTGCCGATGTGGACGAGGCCGGCGAGTTTCTCGTCCGCCTTGAGGCCGAGGCCATCAAGCACTTCGCGGTCGAAGGCGAACCAGCCCGTCAGCCAGGCCGCGCCATAACCGAGAGCCGTCGCAGCCGTGACGATGTTCATGGCGCTGGCGCCTGCCGACAATTCCTGCTCCCACGCCGGCACCTTCGGATGTGGCTTGGTGAAGCTGACGATGCCGATCACCAGCGGCGCATCGGTGAGGCGCTTGCGCTCGGTCTCGATATCGGCGGCGGGCGCGCCGGGATTCTTGCGGGCAAAGACCTTGGCGATCACCTCGCCGGCGCGCTGGCGGGCGTCACCCTCGAAAATGATGAAGCGCCAGGGCGCGAGCTTGCCGTGATCGGGTACGCGTGCGCCGATGGTGAGAATGGTTTCGAGCTCGGCCGGCGAGGGGCCGGGGCCGGTCATCTCGCGCGGCTTGACCGAGCGGCGGGTCTTCAGGAGTTCGATGGCGTCAAGCATTGTGATGGTCTCTTCGGCTGGTCGTCGGGCGTGCCATGCCCAGATAGGCATGCACGCCCGCAACCGGAAGCGAGTTTAGATCGATTTCAGGGGATCAGACCGCGCCGCGTGCCCGCCGCACATCCGGCGGGGTCGCCTCGTCGACCAGCGCCGCGATGGCCTCCGCGGTCGTCATCACCTTCTGGCCGTCGCTGCCGAGCCGGCGGACGGAGACCGAATGCGTCTCGGCCTCTTTCTTGCCGACCACGAGCAGCGCCGGGATCTTGGCCAGCGAGTGTTCGCGGACCTTGTAGTTGATCTTCTCGTTGCGCAGGTCGATCTCGACCCGAAGCCCCGCGCGCCGCGCCTGCTCCAGCACCACCTTGGCGTATTCGTCGCCTTCGGAGGTGATGGTTGTGACCACCGCCTGCACCGGCGAGAGCCAGAGCGGGAAGTTGCCGGCATAGTGCTCGATCAGGATGCCGATATAGCGCTCCATCGAGCCGCAAATTGCCCGGTGCACCATGACGGGCGGTTTCTTGCCGCCGTCATGGTCGATGTAGAAGGCGCCGAACCGCTCCGGCAGGTTGAAGTCGACCTGCGTGGTGCCGCACTGCCAGTCGCGGCCGATGGCGTCACGGAGCACATATTCGAACTTCGGCCCGTAGAACGCGCCTTCGCCCGGGTTGATCTCGGTCTTGATGTGATTGTTCTGCGCCTGGATCTCGCGCAGCACTGTGGCCATTACGCGCTCCGCGTGATCCCACATCGCATCCGTGCCGACGCGTTTCTCCGGCCGCGTCGACAGCTTCACGGTGAGATCACCGGTGAAGCCGAAATCGGCATAGGTCGACAGGATCAGATCATTGATCTTCAGGCATTCCTCGGCCAGCTGGTCCTCGGTGCAGAAGATATGCGCATCGTCCTGGGTGAAGCCGCGCACGCGCATCAGGCCGTGCATGGCGCCCGACGGCTCATAACGATGCACCACCCCGAACTCGGCGAGGCGCAAGGGCAGGTCGCGGTAGCTTTTCAGGCCGTGCTTGAAGATCTGGACGTGACCGGGGCAGTTCATCGGCTTCAGCGCAAACCAGCGCTTGTCCTCGGCCTCGTCGCCGGCGGACTGGGCCGCGAACATGTTTTCACGGTACCACCCCCAGTGGCCCGAGGTCTCCCACAGCACCTTGTCGAGGATTTGCGGCGCGTTGACTTCGCTGTAATCGCCGGTGAGGCGGCGGCGCATATAGGCGATCAGCTGCTGGAAGATGGTCCAGCCCTTCGGATGCCAGAACACGACACCAGGACCTTCCTCCTGGAAATGGAAGAGGTCGAGCTCGCGCCCGAGCTTGCGATGGTCGCGCTTCTCGGCTTCCTCGATCTGCTTCAGATAGAGATCGAGGTCCTCCTGCTTGGCGAAGGCCGTGCCGTAGATGCGGGTCAGCATTGGGTTGTTGGAATCGCCGCGCCAATAGGCGCCGGCCACCTTCATCAGCTTGAAGGCGTTGCCCACCTTGCCCGTCGATGTCATGTGCGGGCCGCGGCAGAGATCGAACCAGTCGCCCTGGTAGTAGATCTTGATCGGCTCGTTGCCGGGGATGGCGTCGACCAGCTCGACCTTGAAGGCCTCGCCTTTGTCGCGGAACACCTGTTTTGTCTTCTCGCGATCCCAGACCTCTTTCGTGAAAGGTTTGTCGCGCGCGATGATCTCGCGCATCTTCTTTTCGATGGCGGCGAAGTCTTCCGGCGTGAACGGCTCGTTGCGGAAGAAGTCGTAATAGAAGCCGTTCTCGATCACCGGGCCGATGGTCACTTGCGTGCCCGGCCAAAGCGTCTGCACGGCTTCCGCCAGCACGTGGGCGCAGTCGTGGCGGATCAGCTCGAGTGCCTCCGGCTCGTCGCGCGCGACCAACCTGAGCTTGGCGTCGGCTTCGATCGGATCGTTCAGATCAGTGAGCACGCCATCGAGCGCCATCGCAACGGTGCGCTTGGCCAGCGACGGCGAGATGCCCTTGGCGATCTCGAGGCCTGTGATGCCCTTGTCATATTGGCGCTGGGCGCCGTCGGGGAAGGTGAGGGTGATCTTGGCGGCGGGGTTCACGGGCTTCAGGTTACTGAGGGAATATTGAAAGCCGGATTCGGATTTGGGCTGGTCGGACATTGCTTTTCTCCTGAGGCTCACTCCTGCGAACGAGCGCAGGTAAGCGGGAACGAGCGATATATCAGGCGATTCGGCCTGCGCAATCCGGCAATTCCAAGAAAGTGGCGCGCAAAAGCGGAGGCGGCGCGCCAACTATTTGACGCCGTACCCTTTAACTTGTCACGAGCCGCCGCTACATGCGTTTGCATGGAAAATGCCCCCGCCGCCCGCCGTTTCGCTCCTACCGCCCTGATGCTCGGCAATCTTGTCACCGGCTGCTCGGTGCTGGCGCCGGCGGGCATGCTGCCGGAATTGGCGAGCGGGCTCGATGTCAGCATCCATGCTGCCGGGCTCCTCATCACCTTTGGCGCGATCGTGTTGTGCATCGGTTCGCCGCTGACGGCGTGGCTGACCAGCCGCATTGAACGGCGGATTTTGCTCACCACGACGCTCGCCGCGCTGGCCCTTGGCAATCTCGCTTCGGCCTTTGCGCCCGACTATGCGAGCCTCCTCGCCATCCGCCTCGTTATGCTCGCCGTTGGCGCGCTATACACGCCGCAGGCCGCGGGCACGGCGGCGCTGATCGTGCCGGCCGAGCGGCGCGGCAGCACGATTGCCTACATTTTCCTGGGCTGGTCGCTCGCGGCCGCCGCAGGGCTCCCGCTCATCACCTTGATCGCCAGCCGCTATGGCTGGCGCGCCGCCTATGTCGAGATCGGTGCGCTCGGCTGTGTCAGCTTCCTGTTCTTGCTGATGCGGCTGCCGGGAGGTTTGAAGGGCGCCCCGGTGGATCTGAAGACCTGGGCCGAGGTCGGCCGCAGCAGGATCATCCTGCTCCTGCTTGCGATCACCATGCTGCAAATGTCGGGGCAGTTCGTGGTGTTCACCTATATGGGCCCGCTGCTCAACAAGCTCACCGGCGCCGGCCCCGATGCGATCGGCCTGGTGTTCGCGCTCTACGGCGTCTGCGGCTTTCTCGGCCTCGTCATCGCGACCCGTATCGTCGACACCGCGGGGCCTTACCGAACCTCCGTGCTGTTCACTTGCCTCCTGCTTGCGGGGATGACGGGCTGGGCGCTCGTTGCCGGCACGCTCGTGCTGATGGCGGTCGCGGTCGCGGTCTGGGGGCTTGGCTTTGCATCGACCAATTCGATGCAGCAGGTCCGATTGGTCGCCGCCGCGCCGTCCCTGGCATCGGCGACCGTCGCGCTCAATACGTCCGTCCTCTATATCGGACAGGCCGTCGGCTCCGCCGTTGGCGGGATCCTGTTCGCCCGCGAGCAGCTGCATATGCTCGGCTTCGTGGCGGTCGGTTTCGTCGTGTTGGCGGTGATCCTGGTGATCGTGACCCGGCCCCGTCCGCTGGCTGCCGCCAAGGCCTGAATCCCGCCTTTCGTCCGCGCAAGGCGCTTGGCAAACCGCGAGTCAGAGCGTTAGAACGCCAGCTGTGGGGACCAAAGAGAGTTGATTGAGATGAGGATGATTCTGGCGGTTGCCGCGGTGCTCTATTCAGCCTCCGCGTTTGCGCAAACCGACAAGCCTCCGATGGTGGGGGACAAGCCGCTGGTGCAGGTGAAGCCCAAGGGGACCAAGGCTGGGACCAAGGAGGCCGCTGCCAAGCCGGCCGCGGCGGCACCGAAAGGCAAGCCGCAATCGATTGCCGTGCGGCTCCAGGCGTGCCTCGACATCGATGACGGCACCAAGGACCGTCTGAACTGCTACGACGCGGTCATTCCGCCGGCGCCGAAGCCCAAGGCGCCCAAGGCCAAGGGGGTCGCCGACTGCCGCTTCCTCAAGGAAGAGGACGAGCGTCTGGCCTGCTTCAACGGCTTTGCCGAAAGCATTCCGAAGCTGCCCAAGAGCTGAAGAAGAGCTGAAGAAGAGCTGAACGAGGGCTGAAATTATCGGCTCGATGCCGACGAAGCGGTACTGGCGACGCGTGCGAGTGCCAGCGCCGGCGTTGCCGACATCTTCACCAGCACGTCCTTGAGCGGATACTGCGTCCACGCGCGATTGACGTAATCGCGATGGGTGATGCCATCGCCGGTTTCGACGAACACGACGCTACCGGGACGCAAGGGGCCATCCATCTCCTCGGAGACGCTGATGCCCTTTTGCCTGAGCATACTCATCAGTTCGCGGTCGCGCCTTGCTGTGTAGTGCGTATAGGAGCTGACGAAGAAGCCGGAGCGGTGGCTTTCGATCCAGGACGCGAACTTGTCCATCTCGCCATAGACCGCATCGAGCAACACGACGCCGCGGACGCGATCGCTGATGCCGCCGACCTCAAGACTCCAGGCGGTGGGCAGGAAGCCGCCGCTATAGCCGACGATCACGATCGGCATGCTGGCGAAGGCGCGCGCGCTGTCGGGATCGCCGGTGAGACGGGCGAGATGGTTCGCCGATTCCTCCATGAAGCGCTTGAGGCCACCGGGCTGCCAGAATTTTCCGGCGCTGGAATCGGCCGCGTCGACGGCCATCTGGGGGGCAAGCAGCACGGCATTGGCGCCGGACGCAGTGATCTGCTGCGGCACGAGCTGGCGGTCGCGCACGTCGCGCTCGAGCGTCGCGCCATTGCCATGGAAGAACACCACGATCACGCCAGGCTTGCGCACGTCGAAATGCTCGGGGACGTGGACCAGCACGCGGCTGTCATTGTAAGTCTCGTCCTGCCAGAACACGCGCCCCGAGAAGCTGCGATGGCCGCGGCGGTCGCCCTTGGAGATGTTGAGGAAGGGCGCGTCGGAGGCGGGGTTGTTGCCGAAATAGGGGAAGGCCGAGGACTTCATGCTGACGAGCGTCGTCAGGTCCTCACGCGGTGGACGCTTGTAAGGGATCTGCGGCTCAAGGGAGGCGACCTTGTAGGACGCCTGCTCCGGTTGGGGCGGTTGCTCCACGGCGCGCTTGGGCGAGAAGTCCGACATCTGCCGTTGCAGGAAACTCTCGCCCGCCGAGGGGAAGCGCTCCTTGAATTGCGGGGCAGGAAAGCGATCTTCGAAAGTGTCGCCGCTTGCGACTTGTCTATTGGCTTGAGGATTGGAGGTTTGGGGATTGGTCTTGGCAACGACGTGGACATTGGCCTGAGAGCCCGCGGCAAGCGCTGTCGGATTCGGCGACTGGCCGCATTGAACCAATGTGAGCGAGAGTGGCACCAAGCCTGAGATCAGGGCGATCCGAAGCGCACGGCCGCGCATCCGGGACGTCTCAGCCCGGTCAGCACGCATGTCTGCTTTCAATTTCGGAACGGCCCCGACCATCCACCCATGACCCCAAGTCACGAACCATCGGCAATTTTGAGACAATTGAGCCGACTGGTGTTTAGGCGACGTTAAGCGTCCGGAGAAACTAACCCCCACATCCGGAACGATTAAAAAGACCACGCAATCGTGTCGCGATTGTGGGAGGGATGCGCGTATTTCGGCGGCCGAATACGGATTTATCGCCCAAGCGTGGGCGTTTAGGGTGGCTAATTACCTATTTTGGCCGCCTCATTTAACCCTTGTTAACCCTGCTTGAATTGACTGCAGCAATCTGCACGATGCCTCCCACGAGGCGCGACGCCTGAGGCTTAGGACCCAGATGACGGCATCAGATGCGGGAACGGCGCCTTGGACCGGGCGGCTGACTGGGGGCGGCTCCGGGGTTTCCGTTCTGGTCGCAACCGCCATCGTCGTTGCCGACATGATCGGGGTCGGCGTCTTCACCAGCCTCGGCTTTCAGGTCAAGGACATTCCCTCCGGCTTCTCGATTCTTGCGCTGTGGACAATCGGTGGCATCGTCGCGCTGTGTGGCGTGTTCTCCT
Source organism: Bradyrhizobium sp. Ghvi (assembly GCF_900115265.1). GTDB lineage: Bacteria > Pseudomonadota > Alphaproteobacteria > Rhizobiales > Xanthobacteraceae > Bradyrhizobium. The sequence goes on from NZ_FOVU01000004.1 coordinate 271,021, forward strand.
ACAGCGAGCTCGGCGCGATGTTTCCGCGCTCGAGCGGAGAGTACAATTTCCTCGGCCGCGCCTATCATCCGGCGTTCGGTTTTCTCGCCGGCTGGGTCTCGGCGACGGTCGGCTTCGCGGCACCGGTGGCACTCGCGGCCATGGCTTTCGGCGAATACGCCAAATCCGTCATGCCCGATCTCCCGCCGATCCCGCTCGCGATCGGCGTGGTGTGGCTGGTCTCGATCGTGCAATTGACCGGCGTCAGGCATTCCTCGACGTTCCAGCTGTTCTCGACCATCCTCAAGGTCGTGCTGATCGTCGCTTTCCTCGTCGCCGGATTCGTCATCGGCACCCCGCAGCCGATCTCCTTTGCGCCGCAGGCGGGCGATCTCGCCCACATCGTCAGTGCGCCTTTCGCAATCGGACTGGTCTTCGTGATGTATTCGTTCTCGGGCTGGAATGCCGCAACCTACATCATCGGCGAGATGAACACGCCGCAGCAGAGCCTGCCGCGTGCGCTGCTTGCGGGCACGCTGATCGTGCTGGTGCTGTATGTCGCGCTCAATGCGGTATTTCTTCACTCGACGCCAATCAGCGCGCTGGCGGGCCAGCTCGATGTCGCAAGCGTGGCCGGCAGCAGCATCTTCGGCAATCTCGGTGGTCGGATCGTCGGCGCGATGATCTGCGTCGGCCTGGTCTCCTCGATCAGCGCGATGATGTGGATCGGGCCGCGCGTGATGATGACGATGGGGGAGGACATTCCGGCGCTGCGCGTGTTCTCGAAGAAATCGGCGAGCGGCGCGCCGGCCTACGCCATCCTGTTTCAGCTCGCGGTCGCCAATCTCTTGCTGTTCACGCGCAGTTTCGAGGCGGTGCTTGACTTCATTCAGTTCGCGCTGCTGTTCTGCTCGTTCTTCACGGTTGCCGGGGTGATCAAGCTGCGCATCACCGATCCCGATCTGCCGCGGCCGTATCGCGCCTGGGGATATCCGTTCACGCCGCTCATTTTCCTGCTCGTGACCGCATCGATGATGTACTACCTCTTGACCGAGCGGCCCGTGCAGTCGCTGTCGGGGATGCTCGTCATGCTCTCGGGCTTGTTGATTTATGCTGTTTTCCGTAGGCGGCCGATCGCCGCTGCCGCTTCACATAATCGCGAATAGACATGTTTCGCCCCAAGAGACTTGCGGTCGTCGCACTTGCCCTTTTGGCTGCGGCCATCTCGTCCGCACGTGCGGCCGAGGTCACGTTTGACGACACCGCGCGCTTCCTGGCAGGGATGCAGCCGTCGGTGGATTCACCGCTGGTGCCGTTCACCAAGGATCCATCCTGGCAGCATCACGCTAAATTCTTCGACGGCGCTTTCGCCCAGCTCGAGCAGCGGCAGATATCGAAGATTCGGGACTGGTCCGACGTCAATCTCGCCGCGCCCAGGCCGACGATGTTCTACTTCTTCAGCGGCCCGGATTTCCTCTACGCCAACGCTTTTTATTCCAAGGCCAGCACTTACGTGCTGGGAGCGCTGGAGCCTGTCGGTGCGGTGCCCGATCTGACCAGGCTGCCGCGCGGCTCGGTCAACGTCGCGCTCTACAATGTCGAGCGCTCGCTCGGCTCGATCCTGAGCTTTTCCTTCTTCATCACCAAGCAGATGAAGGTCGACCTGCACGCCAACCAGGTCAGCGGCACCTTACCGATCCTCTACGTCTTCCTGGCGCGCTCCGGCAAAACCATCCGCAACGTCGAGATGGTCGCGCTCGACGACAAGGGCGGGATGCATACGGGCAACGACATTCCGGGGCCGAACGCCACGCGCGGCGTCCGCATCACCTTTGCAGGCAGCGACGGCGAGGCGCGTACGCTGTATTATTTCTCGACCGACCTCTCGAATCCTGGCGCACGTGCGGCGGGCTTCCTGAAGTTCTGCGAAACGCTCGGTCCCGGCAACAGCCTGATCAAGAGCGCATCCTACCTGCTGCATTCCGGCAACTTCAGCGTCGCCCGCGACTGGCTGCTCGCCAACAGCGCGACCATCATCCAGGACGATTCCGGCATTCCGCTCGCCAATTACAACCCGCGGCAATGGCGGCTCTTCCCCTTCGGTCGCTATCTCGGACCGATCGGCGAATTCCCGGGCCGTTATCAGGAGCGTTACGCTGAATTATTCACCCGTGCCCAGCCGATCGATTTCGGCGTCGGCTATCGCTGGCGGATCCATGAGTCGAATCTGCTGCTGGCCGTGAAAATCCCGGGAAGCGAGACCGCCCCGGCTGCAGAGACAACGTCGTCCTCCGAGCCGCCGCCGAAGCCGGCGCGGCCGAAGCGACCACGTCCGCCCGAGCCGATTCCGCCGCCGCCCGGACGTTTCTTCTGGTTCCGCTGACTACCAGTGCACGCTCTGGCTGGGCACGATGAACGCCGTCGTGCTCGGCGGAGTCGCAAGACTTGTTGTCAGATACCAGCCGGAGCCGAGGACCAGCACGAGCAGAGCGATGATCGCGAGCATGTCGACGGTTCTGGGATCGTGATCCCTCGGATTAAAGCTAAGATGTGAACCAAGTCTGAAATGAAAGTGAGGGCTGATTTTCCAGCGCATTGTTGTTTCCTCCCGTGGGAGTGTCACAATAATGCGAGGGCAGAGTTCCGGTTCCGCTCAGGGCACCGATGCGCAAAGCACCGCAGCAAACTCAGGATGGATTGACGCCGCGCCAGCGGGCATAGCGCCATGGCAAATACCAACGCGCACCCTGCGGCGGGGAGAGAGGCACATTGTCGATCCCTGATGTGCCGAAAGGATTGCAGCGCAACAGGCGCGCGAGCGTCATCCAGCCACCGGCCCAAAGACCAAACCGCTCGATCGCCTCATCGCCATAGACAGAGCAGGTTGGCAGATGGCGGCAGTTATATCCGACCAGCGGCGACAGCGAATGCCGGTATAGCCAGATCAGCGCGCGGCCGAATCTGCGCGGCAGTCGCAACGCTTCACTGAGGGAAGCGGAACAATGCTCGCAGGTTGAATGCTTCATGTGCGCTGTGCCGCGATCGTGAGCCAGATCTTGCCCGGTTCCGGCGCAGGGAACAGCAGCTGTTGTTTTCGCGCCATATTTTCCGTGCTTTTTGGGAGCAGTGCAGCAAGTCCCTATGGACGGGCTGTATTCCCCCGGATACCATTTTTATGACACTCGTGAAAACATACGACTGTATGATCGACTCATCGAGCGCGAAGTGGGGATAATCGCGCCAATGGGCTTGGGGAAGGGATCAGCTTGAAACTTCTGAAGTCGCTCAATCTTCGCGGCTGGTTGCTGGTGGGAACCGCCGCTTGCGGGGTCGTGTTGGCTGGCGCCGTCGCGACATTCGGCTCGTCGGCCAAAGCTGGCGCCTCGCTTGAAGAGCGCAAGCTGCCGATGAAATTTAGCTGGGTTGCCTGCGAACCTAATTGCCGCGGCTGGGTCAGCGCGGTGGGCATCATCACTGCCGACACTCCGAAGGATTTTGACGACTTTGCCCGGGGACGCCAGCTTGGCGGCGCCACCGTCGTCCTGGACTCCAGCGGCGGTTCCGTCAATGACGCGATCACGCTTGGCCGGCGCTTCCGGACCCTCGGTCTTCTCACCACGGTCGGCATCACGCAGAAGAGCGGGCAGGGCGCCCGTCCGGCGGTCGCCTCGGAAGCCTATTGCGAATCCATGTGCGTGTTCCTGCTGCTGGCTGGCAAGAAGCGCTACGTACCGGACGCGGCTCATGTTCGCGTCCATCAGATCTGGATGGGCGATCGGGCAGACGACGCCAAAGCAGCGAGCTACACTGCGCAGGATCTGATGATCGTCGAACGCGACATCGGCCGGCTCGCCAAATACACCTTCGATATGGGCGGTGCGGGTGACCTGCTGTCGCTCGCGCTCAATGTGCCGCCCTGGGAAGATCTGCACGAACTCGACACAGCCGAGTTGAAACTGACCAATCTCGTGACGACAGACCTCGTGGCCGACGTGCTGCCGCATGTGGACGTCACGGCGCCTGCAATGGCGGAACTCGCACCGAAGACGCAGGCCAGGTTCGCCGAGGAGCCGGCAGCTCAGCCTGCCAAGTCGACCAAGACGGCGGAAGCCGTGGTTCCCACCGGGGGCGTGGTGGCGCCACCTGCGGCACCGCAGAAGTAAGAGCTTGCTGCAGCTTCAGCCCTGCGCGGCGGCCGGCTGCTTCGCCTTGGCCTCGATCTGGCCGATCGCATCGACCACGGCATCGAAGGTCAAAAGCGTCGAGGCGTGGCGCGCCTTGTAATCGCGGACGGGCTCGAGGAATTTGATCTCTTCCCATTTGCCTTCAGGAGGCGCGCCATTCTCCTTGAGCATCTTGCGAACGGTTTCGCGTAACTCACGGAGTTCGCTCGCAGTCGAGCCGACCACGTGGCTTGCCATGATGGATGAAGAGGCCTGTCCCAGTGCGCAGGCCTTCACGTCATGGGCGAAGTCGGTGACGGTGTCGCCCTCCATCTTGAGGTCGATCTTCACGGTCGAACCGCACAGCTTGGAATGGGCGGTGGCACTGGCGTCGGGGTCCGGCAACCGCCCGAGCCGCGGAATATTTCCAGCCAGCTCGATGATGCGCTTGTTGTAGATGTCGTTCAGCATGTGATGGAGTCCAACACTTACCTGCCCAATCGGCCTTGGCGGGCGCCGTTCACGGTCCTATATAGGATCGGAACTGGCGGAAAAACAGTCCAGCGATGCGGCGGCGGCGATCCAGATCTGCGCCGTCCGGCGTCATGACCCAAGGACCTTTTTCGCCAAAACTATTCTCTTCAGGCGTCCGGCGGCTTGTCCGCCCCGTCTGCCGGTGACACTCCGGCCGCATGGCCGTCGAACGGAGTAGACATGGACGCGACGATCAAATCCATCCGCCCGAACAAGCCTTCCGACCGGCAGCCTGAGAGCCGCCCGGCGGAGCTTGACCCGTCTGAATTCCTCGCCGCCGCCGTCCGCGCCGACCAGCCGCGCCCCGCGCGTGCCGAGGCGGAGGCGGCGGTGAGGACGTTGCTTGCCTATATCGGCGAGAACCCCCAGCGCGAGGGGCTGCTCGACACGCCGCGCCGCGTGGTCGAGGCCTTCGACGAACTCTATCAGGGGTACCACCAGTGTCCGGCCGAGGTGCTCGACCGCACTTTTGGCGAGACGGCCGGCTATGACGACTTCGTGCTGGTGCGGGACATCGAGTTCACCTCGCAATGCGAGCATCACATGATGCCGTTCTATGGCAAGGCGCACATCGCCTATACGCCGGTGGATCGCGTCGTCGGCCTGTCCAAGCTTGCGCGCCTGACCGACATCTTCGCCCGCCGGCTCCAGACTCAGGAGCATTTGACGGCGCAGATCGCCGCTGCGATCGACGAAATCCTGAAGCCGCGCGGCGTCGCCGTCCTGATCGAGGCCGAGCACACCTGCATGTCGGTGCGCGGCGTCGCCAAGCATGGCGCCTCCACCTTCACCAGCCGATTCACCGGCATGTTCCGCGATAATCCGGCGGAGCAGGCCCGTTTCCTGTCCCTGGTGCGAGGCCTGCAGCGCTGACCTCGCGAATGAATGGCGAGAGTTGCTGTGTCCGCTCACTCCCATGAGATCGAGGAAGGCCTGGTCTTCCTCCCCAAGTTCGATCCCGCCGGCCTCGTGACGGTCGTCGCGACCGACGTCGCGACCGGCGACGTCCTCATGGTCGCGCACATGAACGAGGAGGCGCTGCGCAAGACCATTGTCACGGGCGAGGCCTGGTACTTCAGCCGCTCGCGCAATGCCTTGTGGCGAAAAGGTGAGACCTCAGGTCAGACCCAGCGCGTCGTCGAGATCCGTACCGATTGCGACCAGGACGCCGTCTGGATCCGCGTCGAGCAGATCGGCGCTGCCTGCCACACCGGCCGCCGTTCGTGCTTCTATCGCAAGATCGAAGCCGATGGCGGAGGGGCGAAACTGGTCTTCGTCGATGCCGACAGGCTGTTCGATCCGAACGCGGTTTACAAGAAGTAGCTCGCGGTCATTTCGGGGCGCACCGTAGGAGCGAGCCCGGAATCCATTGAGCCGCGCGTGATGCGTTGCGATGGATTCCGGGTTCGCGCTTCACGCGCCCGGAACGGCGGAAGTCGCCGAATTAACTCGGCGTTAACCATAATTGCCCCACGGTGGGACGATCAGGCGTCCGAATTGCCGGCGCCTCCAACGCCGCGCGGGCCGGTCACGCCATCATGTCGGTCGACAATTCCAGTGCCTCGCAGATGGCCGCAACGGACGGCGCGCGCCGCGTCGCAGGCGCGATCAAGCAGGCCTCGAGCCAGACCGGCGTCAGCTTCGAATACTTGCTGACCACTGCCAAGATGGAATCGGATTTCGATCCGTCAGCCGGCGCCACCACCTCGTCGGCCCACGGCCTCTATCAGTTCATCGACCAGACCTGGCTCGGGACGGTGAAGGAGGCAGGGGCCCAGCTCGGATACGGCAGCTACGCCGATGCCATCACCAGGACCTCGTCGGGCGGTTACGCCGTCGATGATCCCTTCATGAAGCGGTCGATCATGAAGTTGCGCGACGATCCCGAGGCCGCCTCCAGTATGGCGGCGGCGCTGACGCAGTCCAACAGTTTCAAGCTCACCGGTTTGCTCGGCCGCAGGCCGTCCGACAGCGAACTCTATATGGCCCATTTCATGGGCGTCGGCGGCGCGGCGAAACTGATCGCCAACGCCGAGGACAACCCGCAAGCAGTTGGTGCGCGGCTGTTTCCCAACGCGGCCTCCGCCAACCGCTCGATCTTCTATGCCAGGGATGGTCGTGCGCGCAGCGTCTCCGAAGTCTATTCGGTGCTGAATGCCCGCTACGCCAGTGCCTCGAATGCAAGGTCGACGCGCAGTGCGATGGCGATGTATGGCGACACGCCCTCGACCACGCAGGTGGCCGCGGCCAACGGCGTGCAGCCCGTCGCGCCGATGGTCAATGGCGCTGCCTATCTCCAGACCTTCCCGGATCAGCGTTCGGTAGCGCCGGTGAACGCGACATCGTCGAGGACAGGGGTCGACAACCCGCCGACTGCACCCGCGTTTCGTTCGATCTATCAGCCAGGCGACGCCACTCAGCCGGTCTCGACGACGGTGCAGAAATTGTGGGGCAACAACGCCTCGCTCACGTCAGTTGCATCGGCGACGCCCGACGTGCGTCCGCCGCAGCCGCTCGATCTTTTCAGCGATCGCAGCGGCACCTTCTCCAGCTAGCGCACTGTCAGCGCCGCTGCAGCGGCCCTCAGCCCTTAACAAATCATCAATAAAACCAGCCAGTTATGGTGAACGCTTTGTTAAGCGTCGTGGTTTATTTTGTGTTGCAGGTGACGGGCCGTCACCATTTTCGTTTGTTGTGTAAGCCGGAAGCAGCATGATTGTTCGGCAGTTTATCAATTGGATCAGGACGGCGCCCGCCGGTGAGCGGGCGGAGGCAACGCGGGCGTTGGCCCGGGCCTGGCTGATCTCGGATCTTTCCCATGATGACCGTGTCGCGGCCGAAGGCGCGCTGCTGATGCTGCTCGACGATCCCTCGCCGCTGGTGCGGCAGGCGATGGCCGAGGCCTTTGCACGCAGCCTTGATGCGCCGGCGTCGATCGTGCGGGCGCTGTCGGCGGACCAGCCGACCGTGGCGCTGCCCGTGCTCGAACATTCACCGCTGCTGATCGATGCCGATCTCGTCGACATCGTCGCGACCGGCAACGAGGAGGTGCAATGCGCGGTCGCCCGACGCATCGCGTTGCCGGTCTCGGTCTGTGCCGCCATCGCCGAAGTCGGCTGCGCGGCCGCCTCACTCGAGCTGATCGAAAACCCCCACGCAGAGCTCGCGCCGTTCTCCTGGAATCGCATTGTCGAGCGTCACGGCCATCTCGCTGCGATCCGCGAGGCGATGCTGGTGCTGGATGACATTCCAGCCGCAACGCGTGCCGCGCTGGTTGCAAAGCTCTCGGAGACGCTGGCGCAATTCGTCGTGACCCGGAACTGGCTCAGCGCCGACCGTGCCGAGCGCATGACGATCGAGGCGCGCGATCGCTCCACCATGAACATCGCAGCGCGCTCGCGCGGTGACGACATGCTGGGCCTGGTGAAGCATCTGCGTATCACCGGCCAGCTCACCGCGGGCCTGATCTTGCGCGCGTTGTTGTCGAGCAATCTCGACCTGTTCGATGCGGCCCTCGCCGAACTCGCCGACCTGCCGCTGGCGCGCGTCTCCGCACTGCTGCACGATCGCGGCGGCAACAGCCTGCATGCGCTGCTTCGCCGCGCCGGGTTGCCCGAGGCGACGTTTGCCGCGTTTCAGGTCGCGCTCGATGCCTGCCACGAGCAGGGCTTTGTCGATACCGACGACACCGCAGCGCGCTTGCGCCGGCGAATGGTCGAGCGCGTGCTCACCCATTGCGAGACCGACCGGGGCGCCACCGAGCCGCTGATGGTTCTGCTCCGCCGCTTCGCCACCGAATCCGCGCGCGAAGAGGCGAGGCTGTTCTGCGACGAACTGGTCGCGGAGGACACGATCGACCCGGCATATGACGATCTGATCGCGGCGTAGCGAGATGCCGAAGGCTGGGTTAGCCGGTGGGCGTAACCCACCTCTTTACTATCAACTCTGATGAAGCGGCGGGTTACGCTGCGCTAAATCCACCCTACAATCTTCGTAATGGCGAGAGTGCTACTCCGCCGGCACGATGCTCGGTGCCAGGATCACTTCGAGATGTTCGGGGCGGTCGCGGTTGACGTCCGCGAGATAGTCGTCGGCGACTTTGCGCAGACGGCGGCTGAGCTCGGCGGAGACGCTGATGCTGTCGAGCCTGGTGTTTTCGTGCACGATGGCAATGATCGCGTTGATGTGGTGCGTGAATAGCTCGGCCGGGACTTTCTCGAGGTCCGGCGCATGCTCGATGATGCGGCAGAGGCTCTCGGCGACGATCGCGGCGGCCGGAAAGCCAAACGTGGCAGCGTCGCCCTTGATGTCGTGGGCGGCGTGGAACAGCTCGCCGCGCCGTTGCTTGGTGAAGCCGGCGTTGCGGATGGCGGCATAGGCAGCCGACAGCCGGTTGACCTCGGTCGTCATCCAGTCCTTGAACTCGCTGGAGAGACCGGCCAGTGCCTGCTCGGCGCGGCCGATCGGATCGTCCATATCCTTTTTTTCGACACGGCGCAGCACCTTGCGCAGCGGATTGGGCTGCGTAATGACGTGGTGCGTGGCAAAGGTCTTGACCTCGATGTCCTTTGCGCTGTTCTTCGCCATGATGCCTGCCTCGTCGTTTGAGACGCCTGCGCTAGATGGAGGAGCGCGCCTTGTCGAGCAGCGAGGGTTGCTGGAGCACCTCGTGCTTTTCGCCGACGCGGCGCTCCGGACCCATATAGGCGGAGTTGGTGTTGCGGCGCCGGTCGGGGCCGAAATAGGTCTTCGTCTTGATGAAGGGCCGGGGACTGGCGACCACGTTGAGAATCCGCTGGTAGAGGCCCTTGGCCGAGATCGGTTTGGCCAGGAATTCGGTAACGCCGGCATCGCGTGCGACGGTGACGCGGCGCTTCTCGGAATGCCCCGTCAGCATGATGATCGGCGCGTAAGGGTTGCCCTTGGATTCCGGCTGCCGGATCATCTGTGCAAGCTCGAGCCCGTCGAAGATCGGCATCGCCCAGTCGGTGATGACGATGTCCGGCACGTAATGGCTGTACATTTCGAGCGCCGTCGCGCCGTCCTCGGCCTCATAGACCTCACGCGCGCCGAACGAATGCAGCAGCGTCCGCAGGATGCGGCGCATATGCGGATTATCGTCGCAGACGAGAAAGCGGAGCTTGTTGAAGTCGATACGGAACATGACGTCCGGGCCAAAAGCGGTCAACCGTCGTTAACCATATCGTGCCGGAGGTTAATGAAGCGTTGCGACGGGGGCCCGGTGGGATGGCTCAGTACCCGAACTGCTCGCGAAGGATGCGCTCTTCCAGGCTGTGGCCGGGGTCGAACAGCATGCGCATCGAGATGCTCTTGTCGGACAGGATCTCGACGCGCCGGACCCTGCGGACCTCCTCGTGGTCGGCGACGGCCGCGACCGGGCGCTTGTCGTCTTCCAGCACCTCGATCACCACATAGGCGGTGTTGGGCAGCAGGGCGCCGCGCCAGCGTCGTGGCCGGAAGGCGCTGATCGGTGTCAGTGCCAGTAGCGCCGCGTTGATGGGCAGGATGGGGCCCTGCGCCGACAGATTGTAGGCCGTCGAGCCCGCCGGCGTCGCCACAATGATCCCGTCGGCGATCAGCTCGGGCATGCGCTCGCGCTCATCGATCAGGATCCGCAGACGCGCCGCCTGAGAGGTCTGCCGGAACAGGTACACCTCGTTGATGGCGTGGTGCAGGTGAACGCGGTCGTTGACGTCGGTCGCGCGCATCAAGAGCGGGTTGATCTCGGATTCATGTGCCGCAGCGAGCCGCGCGCGCAGATCATGTGCCGAGTACTCGTTCATGAGGAAGCCGACCGTGCCGCGGTGCATGCCGTAGATCGGCTTGCCCGAGCGCATGTGGTGGTGAAGCGTCTGAAGCATCAGCCCGTCGCCGCCAAGTGCGACCACGACGTCGGCCTCGTCAGGGTCGCAATTGCCATATTGCGACGTGAGCTGGTGGAAGGCGGTCTGCGCTTCGTTGCTCGGGCTGGCGACGAAGGCGATCCGGTCATATCGCGATGGCTTGGTCATGGCTTCCAGGCAGGTGCCGCTGGCTCGAGAAAGTTCCGCCGAGGTCGTCTATACGACCTGGGCCTGCATTGTCGAGGATGACAGCTCCACAAGGCAAATGGACAATCGCCGGCTTCGGGACGAAACCAGCTCATTTCGAGACTGATTGGCCGCGTGGAGCGCCTGCGGGCACCATGATTCCCCAAAGCGTCGCAATTCCGCGCTAGTCTTTCGGCCTCACCGGCTCTCATAGCCGGGCAGGGAGGACGATCATGGTCACGACCTTGCCGGCGCTGCGTTGCACGGCCCTGGCGCTTGCGGTGTTGGCTTTCGCGGTCGCAGGATTTGCGCGCGCGGATGATCCGCCGCAGTCGCGCTCAGAGACCCCGGCTGCAGCCGGGCAAAAGGGTGGGCGCGGTGGGGGCGCGCAAAACGGTCCGCAGGCTTCGCCTTCGGCGGGCGAGCAGCACGGTCTGCCGTCGGCCTCGACCACGAAGCAGACTCTCGATCTGCCTGGCCGCACGCTCAACTTTGCCGCGACCGCCGGCTCCATTCGGGTGTTCGACGGCAAGGGCGAGCCGCTCGCCGATGTCGCCTATACGTCCTACGAGCTCGAGGACGCCGATCGCGCCACGCGCCCCGTGACGTTCCTGTTTAACGGCGGACCTGGCGCCTCTTCGGCGTGGCTCCAGTTTGGCGCGGTCGGGCCGTGGCGGCTGCCGCTCGACGGTGAGAGGCTGTCGCCATCGGCTTCGCCCGAGGTGAAGCCCAACGCGGAGACCTGGCTCGATTTCACCGATCTCGTCTTCATCGATCCCGTCGGCACCGGCTACAGCCGTGTCATCGCGAGCGGCGAGGATGCGCGAAAACGGTTCTATTCGGTCGACGGCGATGTCAATTCGATTGCGCTCGTCGTCCGCCGCTGGCTGGAGAAGCACAACCGCCTGACGTCGCCGAAATTCGTCGCAGGCGAAAGCTATGGCGGCATTCGTGGGCCGAAGGTGGTGCGCCAGTTGCAGCTTCAGCACGGTGTGGGCGTCAGGGGATTGATCCTGGTATCGCCGCTGCTGGATTTCCGCGAGTTCACGGGCACCAGCCTCCTGCAATATGTCGCGACCCTGCCGAGCTATGTCGCGGTCGCGCGCGAAGCCAAGGGGCCGGTCAAGCGCGCCGATCTCGCGGATGTGGAGGCCTATGCACGCGGCGAATTCCTGGCCGATCTCGTCAAGGGCGAGGCGGACAAGGAGGCGACCAATCGCCTCGCCGACAAGGTCGCGGAGCTGACCGGTATCGATCCGGTGGTGAGCCGCAGGCTTGCCGGGCGCTTCGATGTCGGCGAATTCCGCCGCGAACTCGATCGCAAGAACGGCATGGTGACCGGACGCTACGACGGCTCGGTGCGTGGTCTCGATCCCTATCCGGATTCGAGCAGCTCACGCTTCGGCGATCCCTCAGGCGATGCGCTTCAGGCGCCGCTGACGAGCGCCGCGGTCGATGTGCTCACGCGAAAGCTCAACTGGCGACCCGACGGCTCCTATGAGGTCCTCAACGGCTCCGTCGAGCACAATTGGGACTTTGGCGGCGGCATCAACCCGCCGCAATCGTTGTCGGAGCTGCGCCAGATCCTCGCCACGGATGCGAAGCTGAACGTGCTGGTCGCGCATGGTCTATTTGATCTCGCGACGCCTTATTTCGGAACGAGGCGGGCGCTCGACCAGCTGCCGGCGTTTGCGACGTCGCGGGTAAAATTCGTCGTCTATCCCGGCGGCCACATGTTCTATTCGCGCGATGGCTCGCGGCAGGCGCTGCGGAGTGAGGTGGAGGCGCTTATTCGGGAGTAGGCCGGCGCTTCCGCGGCGGATAGCGCCGCGCGATCTCGCGCGCGACGACCGCCGCTGGCTTGACGTTGGCACCGGCGATCCAGATGTCGCTGATCTTGCCGCCCTTGTCGCGGACGCGCCGCACCGGCTCGCCGTGGCTGGAATAGCCGGCCGCGCAGGCGAGCTTGCCGGTATCGCGGCCGGTGACCTCGATCTCGCCAGCGTCCATGAAGGGATTGTTGAACTGTGGGTTGGCGACGAGCACGCGGTTGCCCGCTGGCACGAGGTCAGTCGCGCCCCAGATCGTCCACCAGCGGCCCGTCCAGTCGCGCACGCGCCGGTCTGGTCCGCCGCGGCTCTTGAAGACGCGCAGGATCTGCATCGCGCCGTCCATCCAGAACGGCGCGGCGCCGTCGATGGAGTTGCTGAGAATGCTGATCGCGAGCTCGCATGCGGGGATTGAGCAGGTCCGCGAGATATAGCCTTGGAAGCCACCGCCGTGGCCCAACCAGTCCCAGCCGTCCGTCTTGCCGGCGTTGACGCCGAGGCCGTAATAGGCCTCGAAGCTTTGCGGGACGCGCCATTGATGCCGCGTCATCTCGCGGCGGCTCGCGACCGACAGCACGCTCTTCCTGGCGTTGGGTGCAAGCTGGGCGAAGAAGCGCGCGGTGTCAGCGGCGGTTGCGACAAAGCCGGCAGCGGAAGCCATCGCATGGGCGGGATTATCGCCAGGAATCACGCAGCGCTTGCCGAGCGGCAGGTTACGCGTGTGGCCGCGTGCGAACAGCGCGCCTTTGGGAAGCGGCGCATTCGGCTCGGTTTCGCGCAAGCCGGCCGGTTCGACGATCTCGCGCTTGATCCATGCGGAATAGGGCTCCTTGGTCACCGCTTCGATGACGAGGCCCATCAGGGCAAAACCGTGGTTGGAATATTTGAAGCGCGTGCCGGGTTCGATCGCAGTCGGCAGCTTCAATTCCGCAAGCAGCTCTTTCGCATTGAGATAGGGACGGCTGTCGATGAACTGACCGGAATCGGCGCCGTCTCGCGTCAGGCCGGCGCTGTGCGAGAGCACCTGCGAAATCGTCGTCTCGGCGACGCGCGGATGCAGGCCGCCGATATATTCGCCGATCGGATCGTCGAGCCGGAGCTTGCGCTGCTCGCGCAGCTTCATGACGCCGGCCGATGTAAAACTCTTCGAGTGCGAGGCGATGCGGAAGCGGTGGCGCGGCGTCAGCTTCTCGCCGGTGTCGAGATTGGCGAGACCAAATGCATGCTCGGCGACGACCTCGCCGCGATGGACGAAGGCGAGCAAGACGCCCGGCTGTTGGAAGGTTGTCTGCTGGAATTCGATCCAGGAGCTGATGTAGTCGATCGCGGATCGCAGCCAATTGTCCATTGCGCTACCAGTTTGCCAGGAGATGGATGCGCAAAGGCTAACCGAGATAGCAGAACGGGCACAACCCCAGGGTCACGCCCGTCATTTCATGCAAAGATGCGCTGTCTTCAGTAGACGAGCGTAGCGCCGGTCGGCTTATCGAGCGCGGCAGCCAGCGAGCGATACTCGGAGCTGTCGGTACCGGCGAGCGAGGCGATCTTGTTGAGGTGATATTGCGCCTGTTCGCGGTTGCCCTGCTCGAGCTGCCAGAGGCCATAATACTGCCAGGTGCGGACGTGGTTCGGGTCGTCCTTCAGCGCGATCTCGTAATAGATCTTCGAGGATTGGTAGTCGCCGAGCTTGCGATAGGAGTAGCCGATCAGGTTCGCAACGTCGGCGACGTCGTCACGCTTGAGCTGCTTCAGCTGGCCGATCGCGTCCGTATAATCGTGCTTGTCGTAGATCGTGGTGTACGCCGTGCGATAGGCCGCGAGGAATTTGGGATCGCTGACGGACGAGCTCTTCTTCTTCCCTTTCTTGGCGGAGGAGTCCGACTTCGGCGGTGATGGCTCGTCACTGCCGGCGGCATAGGCGCTCGTCAGCACCGGTCCGGCCGCCAGCGCCACCGAGACAAGGCCCGGTACCAGAAGCATGGATAGTCTGCGCATCTAAGTTCTCCCGTATGGAACGTGGCGATCCTACACGATTGCCCAAAGACCGGAACACCCGGCCGGCACAAACATTCCCGTTGGTCCCGGCCGTCGCTCCCTCGGCAAGATGACAAACTTGTCATCCAGATGAACGGAAGCTGGCTGCGCGCTTCAGAACGGGTTCAGCGCACGCCATCTAGGCTCTCCCCCATGATCGAAGAGTTGGCGAGAGGGCGCCGCCTCAAGATCCTTCAAGAGGAGACCACCATGTTGAAGACCATTTCCGCAGCCTTGCTCGCAGCTTCCGTCATCGCAGCCCCGGCCTTTGCCGCTGAAGCCGGCAAGACCACGACGACTGCGCCAGTGATCAAGGCGGATCAGACCCAAAACAAGGTCTCGACCACCGCCGCCAAACCCGACGCCGGTGTCAAGGCCGATGCCAAGACGGCCGACATCAAATCGGGCGCCAAGGTCGACACCAAGACCAAGGCGATGAACGCCAATGCGGCGGTCACGCCCGACGAGCACAAGACGGTGCGGACGCATCGCCATCACCACAAGCACCTGTCGGCCAAGAAGTCGCTCAAAGCGCAGCCGGACCTCAGCAAGCCGATGACGACCGAGAAGCGTAGCTAACGACTGATCCCACGGGGCGGCACCCATTGCCCGCCGCCCCCGTGCGGAGTTCAGGTCGGCCCGTTCCGTCGTACCGTGTGCGAGAGCGCAAGGTGCTGGCGGCGGGCCGGCACGTCATTGCGAATTCCCTTTGTACAACCGTGGAGCTAGAACTCTCCGAATCTGGCTGGTCGGAGAATTCAGTCCTTGGGGCAATTGGCGAAACGTGCGGCGATCCTGGTTCTGCCGCTGATACTGGCGGCCTGCTTCGGCAGCGATGGTGACCGTCCATCCCTGATGGAAGGGACCCAGGCCGGAGGCCCGCAGCCGTTTCCCGACAATTTTCGCGGCGACAGCCTGGCCCTGATGCACACCTATTTGAATAATCCGGTCGGCGTGCGCGATGCCGGCATGGCCGATCCGGTGTTGCGAGAGCTCGGCGGGCGGCAGTTCTATGTCAGCTGCCTGCGCTACACGCCGCGGGAGAGCGACGGCAGCTACAAGACGATGCGCGAGCGCGCCGTCGTCTTCGTCAACGGCCGGGGTGACCGCATCATCGATCGCGCCAGCGAGCTGTGCGCCGGCGCGGTTTATGCACCCTTTCCAGAACTGGAAAAGATGACGCGTTAGCGCAAAGCCCGCCTTCATCGCGCTGTGCTAGGACGGGTACTGCCGGAGCCGCTGGATCACATTTTGGCGAGCTTTGAACGGAGTGGTTTGGCTTGCGACAAATCGTTACGGCAGGGCTTGCGTGGACGAAAATCGCTCGCGGCAGGCGGACGTGACGGAACAAAATCGCGTTGTTGCCGCGCCGTCACAGTAACGAACGATCAACGTTCCGGCATCGCCGCGAAGCAACCAAATTCACGCCACGTTGTTTCCCGAGGGTCAATTTTGAAAGAACGGGGATGATCATGAGGACGATTTTGCTCGGTGCAGCAGCTCTGCTTGCGCTGGCCGCACCGGCGGCCGCGGCCGACATCCAGCCGCGCACCTACACCAAGGCTCCGGCCTACACACCGCCGCAGGCGATCTACAACTGGACCGGCTTCTACATCGGCGGCCATGTTGGCGGCGCCTTCGCCGGCGACAGCAGCTTCCAGTCGAGCGACGCCCGCTTCCTGGGTGGCGTGCAGGGCGGTTTCGACTACCAGTTCGCGCCCAATTGGGTACTGGGTATCGAGGCTCAGTATTCCTGGTTGCCGACCAACAACAACGGTGTCACGTTCCCGCTGGGCACGCAGGTGACGTCCAACACGGACCAGCTCGGGTCGGTCACGGGCCGCATCGGCTACACGTGGGGCCCGACGCTGCTCTATGCCAAGGGCGGCTACGCTTGGCGTAATGGTGGTCTCGGCGTCAACATCGCAGGCGTCCCGCAGGCCTTTACCGCGACCGGTAACAGCAAGGACGGCTACACGGTCGGTGCCGGCCTGGAATACATGTTCGCGCCGAACTGGTCGGCCAAGGCCGAGTACCAGTACTATAATTTCGGCAGCACGACCTTTACATCCGGTCCGACCGACATCGTCGGCGTTCGCGGCCGGGATGACGAGCATACCGTCAAGGTCGGTGTGAACTACCGCTTTGGCTGGGGCGGGCCGGCGGCTTCGCGCTACTGACCTGCCTACCGAGAGCACGATCAACGTCTAACAAAGGCCGGCGTCCCGCCGGCCTTTCGTTTGCCGATTTCCCTGTTTGCATCGCGTGAACCATCTGGCGCGTCATTTGCAAGCCAACAGTCAGAGGCGTGTCCTTCTCACGCGTGTCACGGGTATCGGGTAAAGCAAAAATAATTTTTGCGATTTACGGAACTCGCGCCTCGGAGCGCATTATTGGTGAATTGCCGGGCTGTGGGATAATGAACATGCGTATGTTGGCGTCGGTGGTGGTGGTCTCGTGCTTCCTCGCCCTGCCGTGCTCTGCCCAAACAATCCTCAAATCCGAGCCTCTGATGTTGGCACCTTACGAGGTCGCCTTCGTGAAGGACGCCTCCTGTCCGTCAGGGAAGGTACTCAAGGTGACGGGGGCGATCCGCGGACTGCACCGTCGCAAGGCCTGCGTGGCGCTGGCCGGTGAGCAGGCCTCGCTGGCGACCGCCACGCCCTGAGGCCTCATCATGCGACCGGGCTGCCGGCTTTTGGCCGCGTCTCACGAGTTGAGCTGAAGCTCCATCGTGGAGTCGCGCTCGGCGTCCGCCTTGTTCTTGGCGGGATCCTCGCCTCGGGCTGCCCGGCAGGATCTGATCTCATAGTCGTTGTCGAGCATCCGGCGTGGGCCGTGCCGCTCCTCATCGGTGCCGACATCAACGACCAAGCCGCTCCGTTGCGCGAGCTTCCAGACATCGGCTTCGCTCGGATATGCCTTGCTGATCTGGCTGTCGTTGCAGAACAGGGCGTAGGGCATGCTTCCCGCTCCCGGAAAGCGCATTAACGATTTCATGGGGCAAGGGGTTCCGGATTGATCACGGGGCCGTGATCGATGGCATACGCACATCCAGGTCCTGAGTCCTTAACGAGTCCTGAATCGCCAAAAAAAGAAACTTTGGGACTCGTTTGGCGGAATCAGCGGATGTTTCCGGCCATGACGACCGATCTGAAAACCTGTTGCGGGCACATGCTCCTGCCATTGACGCTGGCACTGATTAGTGCCTGCGCCGCCAACCTCTGGCTGGTCTGGTCGTGGCTGTAGGCGGCCAGGCCCTACTTCTGGGCCGACGTCGGGGCCGCGTCGCGAATAGCGGCGCGTAGCTTAGTCAGAGTTGCCGCACAATAGTCCTCGCGCTCGCGCTCAAAGCGTTCCTGATGTTTTCTGAAACTGGCGATGCGGGCCTGCATCTCGCTGCGGAAATCGCTCGCCGATGGCGCGGAGACAGCCGAGGGTGGGGGCGTCGGGACAACCTGCCGCGGTGGATCGGCCTGCGGCGGTTCGAACGCGACTGTCACGGCTTGGACCGAGACGACTTCCGCCGCGGCGGTATCCAATTGACGAAAATCGTCCTTCCTGCCGGAGACCGATTGCACGAAGGCTAGTGTCTGCGCGATCAGTGCGTCGCGCTCCCTGATCCATTTCATCGTCCACCACCCTGTTGGGCTATTCCACCAAACACCGGCGGCCGAATCAAGCAGACCGTCCGCAAGGGATTGCATATTTTTCCCGGACGCCCGACATTAGAGGGATGGATTCCAAGGTCGAACCGTCAGACGAAGCACAGGGCCTGCGGCTCGTGCGGGCCTTTCTCTCCCTGCCGCCCGACAAGCGGGCGGAGGTGATCGCCTTCGTCGAGGATCTGGTGCGCGCCAATACCCGGCCCGACGATGGGTAGGAGTCCTCGCCGGCCTGAAGCCCGGTGCCCTGATCGACGTTTGCAATTCGCCCCAATGCCTCCAAAGCAAGCTCAAGCTTACGCGAGGCTTACGACCGTGGGTTGATTGGGTATTTTTCCGTAACCTCTTCCAAGCCGTTTATTATCAAATGTTAATTTCCTTCGGTTCCAATGGGTCGCTGGGAAGTTCCGACATTGGAACCGGGTGTTTTGAAGGCGGCTAATGATGAGCTTTTTGAATAATTTGAAGATCGTGTTGAAGGTTGCGCTGATCGTGACCGTGATGGGTATTTCCCTGGTCGCAGTCGCCGCCTTTGCTATTCGCGAACTCTCGGCGACGGTCGACGGTTATAGCCAAGTCACAGCGATGCAGTCGGCCGCGCTCAACCTCATACGCGCCCAGCGCCGCGTCGAGACCTATCACGCCGCGCTCTATGCGGTATTCACCGAGACGACCGAGGCGGGCAACGCCAATCGCCTCAGAATCGCGAACCAGACCCGCGATGAAATCGGCCAATATCTGACTGCTGCGGAACGGGATGACCTGGCACGTGCGGCCGATATACGGAGCCTCGGCGAGCAGCTGAAGGCCGCCTTCGCGGGCTGCGATCCGGTGCTCCAGGCCGGCGCGGCGGCAAGCACCACTGAGGACAATGCCAAGGCTGCTGATCGTGCTCACAAGGAATGTGACCCGCTGATCGATGCGGCCCTCGAGCGCATTGCCAAATTAACGTACACGACCCAGGCCGTGAACACGCGCAAGGAAGCTATCGAGGGCGAGGCAAAATCCGCGACCTGGACCGTGATGAGCGTCAGCGCCGGCGGCCTGGTCGTCGGCATCGCGATTGCGCTCTTCATCGGCCTCGTGGCGATGTCGAAGCCGATCGCCCGTCTCAAGGCCGCCATGGAGGGCCTGGCGCGCAACGACCTCAAGACGGAAGTGCCCGAGAAGGACCGCCGCGACGAAATCGGCGAGATGGCCAAGACTGTCGAAGTGTTCAAGACCAACGCGATCGAGGTCGAACGCCTCAAGGCCGCGCAGGCGGAAGCCGAGAAGCAAGCTGCCGAGCAGCGCCGCCGCGACATGGTCAATCTCGCCGACGGCTTTGAGCGCGCGGTCGGCGAGATCATTGAGACTGTCGGATCCGCCTCCACCGAGCTCGAAGCCTCGTCGTCGACGCTGGCCACCACTGCGCAGCGTGCGCAGGAGCTGACCTCTGTGGTCGTGATCGCCTCGGGCGAGGCCACCGGCAATGTCCAGTCGGTTGCGACCGCAACGGAGGAATTGTCGTCCTCGGTCAACGAGATCAGCCGCCAGGTGCAGGAATCCGCACGGATGGCGAGCGAAGCCGTCAGCCAGGCCCGCGCCACCACCGAACGCGTGAGCGAGCTCTCTGTCGCGGCGACGCGCATCGGCGACGTCGTTGAGCTGATCAACACCATTGCCGGGCAGACCAATCTCCTGGCGCTGAATGCCACCATCGAGGCGGCACGGGCAGGCGAGGCCGGCCGCGGCTTTGCCGTCGTCGCCTCGGAGGTCAAGACGCTGGCCGAGCAGACCGCGAAGGCGACCGGCGAGATCAGCCAGCAGATATCAGGTATCCAGAACGCCACCCAGGAGTCGGTGACGGCGATCCGCGACATCTCCGCGACCATCGAGCGGCTGTCGGAAGTGTCCTCGACCATTGCCGCAGCCGTCGAGGAGCAGGGCGCCGCGACCCAGGAGATCTCGCGCAACGTGCAGCAGGCCGCCCATGGCACCCAGCAGGTCTCCACCAACATCACCGACGTGCAGCGCGGTGCGGCCGAGACCGGTTCGGCCTCCTCCCAGGTGCTCTCGACCGCGAAGATGCTGGCGACCGATAGCACCCGCCTGAAGGACGAAGTCGGAAAATTCCTGCGGACCGTGCGCGCGGCCTGAGCCCGCGCGACCTGCCAGGTTCGGCGGCCTCGTGCCGCCGGAATCTCGCAGATTCTATTGCAGCAAGAACGCCATCGCGATCGCAACGAAAAAAGCGTCGCGACGACGGCCGTGACGGCTCCAGCGATGATGTTGGCGTTTTCGCGGTCCGTGTAAGAGGACATGCGATGGGCATGCTACCTGATGTTGAACTCTGATCCAATCTGTGGTCAGTAGCCGTCCCCGCACCGCAAGCGGTCAATCCTTCCCGAAGGCGACGCCATGAGCGATCAAGCCAGTGACGGCTGGGCCACGTCTGCGTCTGCATGGATCGCCGAGCAGGGCGAGCACGGAGATTACGTCCGTCGCTTCGTGCTCGATACGCCGATGCGGGCGCGGGTCGAAGGCTGCGGAAGATGGCGGGAGCGCTGCGGCCGGGCGGTACGCTGCTGATTGCCAATCTCACCAGCTTCAACACCGCCGGCCAGCCGACGGGCTGGACGCGCGACGGCGAGGGCTCCGCGCGTTTTACGATCGACCACTACATGGACGAGCGGCCGATATGGCTGAGCTGGCGCGGCATCCGGATCCAGAACTGGCATCGCCCCCTCAGCAAATACATGACGCTGTTACTGGATCAGGGCCTCCTGTTGCGCATGTTCGTCGAGCCGGAGCCTAGCGGAGGCGATCCCGCGAGGATCGCCATTCATCGCCGCGTCCCGTACTTCCACATCATGGAGTGGCAGAAGCCGGATTGAGCCGCTTGGGGTCAAGCCGCGAGTTTCGCTTGAAAGAACCGTGTGACCCGATTGATCGCGTCCGATGTCATCGGGTCGGTGTCGGAGAAGTCAAAGCCATGGCCCTTGCCTGGATAGGCTACGAATTCGGTCTCGGCGCCGACCGACTTGCCGAGCGCAACCAGCTCTCGTCCTTCCGAGATCGAGACGTTCTTGTCGGCCTCGCCATGCAATGCGATCAGCGGAGGCAGGTGCTTGACCTTCGTGGCCATGGCCGTGGGCATGCCGCCATAGAGCACCGCGAGAGCTGCGATGCGAGTGTCGCGCGCAGCGGCCTCAGCGGCGATGTAGCTGCCCAACGAGAAGCCGAGCAGGCCGAGGCGACCTGAACTCTCGGAGCGGCCAAGCACGGCCGTCACTGTGGCAGCGACCGTATCGGCCCAGGCCTCGTACCGCGACTTCTCATAGGCCACACGGTCTTCATGTGCGGCGGACGCCAACACCGCCGTGTCGGCCGGCGTCATGTAGCGGGGGAAATAAGTGTCGATGCCACGCGCCGCCAGTGCTTCGGCATAGCGTTCGTAAGCACGGGGCTTGAGTTCGATGGCGCGGGCGCCGTGCAGCGCGATTACGGCAGCACGTTTCCCGTGGGCCGCTGCCGCATAACGCGACACGAGTAGGCTGTCTTGGCCGGAAGTGACGTTGAACTGTTCGCCCGGCGCACCGCGTGCGGTGACGGGCGACACCAGCGCGGTGATGGCGGCCAGAGCCGTGCGTCGGCTGATCATGAGTGGGCTCGCTGGAGGGACGTTTCGGATGCGATAGCTCGCATGTATCATGGACAGTGCGGCCAACACAGCGCACTTGCCGCGAGGCGGAGGGCACGCCATCGAGCATCTTCGATAGGGAGTATGCAGAACGCTCCGGGCTGGGGCATCAAGCGCTGGTGCCGGCTGAGGGGATTGAACCCCCGACCTTCGGTTTACAAAACCGCTGCTCTACCGCTGAGCTAAGCCGGCGATGCCCCAAGGAAACGGGCAGGGGCCGGCACGCGCAGGGCTGCCCGCCCGCGCGTCGCAATATCAGACTTGGTTGGAAAGTGCCAGAACCCGCGTGCGCATGAAACAGGCGGCCCTGCGGCCGCCTGTTGGCGCGAACGCCACTTAAACGCCTTACTGGCAGATGTGCCGTCGGCCGTCTTCGCCCTTGAACCACGAGCCGGGCGTGCAGACGAAGCCGTTGCGCTGGGCGTAGCTGCGATTGTCCCAACCGCGATTGTCCCAGCCGCGGTTGTCATAGGCGTAGCTGTTGTCCAGGGCGCGGAACGGAGCGGTTGCGATCGCACCTGCAGTCCCGATCGCAGCGCCCGCGACATCGCCGGCAACGTCGGTGGGCCAGAAGCCTGTATGGGTCCTGTTCCAGTCGTCATTCCGGTCGACATTGCTGTGGCGATAGCTCACCCGGCGATGACGGTAGCCATGGTCGGAATACTGAGGTCCGGCATTCGCGCAGTTGGCGTTGGGGAATTGTCCCGTGCAGCGCCCCGGAGCGGCCATCGTTTGCGCCATGGCGGAGCCCGCCAACATGGTTGCGGCGATGGCGGTTGCACCGAGAAGTGTCAGCTTCGTCATTGTTCTCTCCCATGTTGTTGATCGGGGGCTAAATGCCGAAGGCGGCTGCCGTTCCCATGAAACGGACCATTTTGCCGACTTGTTCAGTCAAACGGATGTGAGCGAGGGAGTTCCAGGTGCCAGCGGCGGCCGTTAACGCCTCGCTAGCGCCTTGCGCGGCATTTGAGCGGGACGCAATCCTTACGCGTTAGGCTTACCGGAATTTGGTGATGTGTCCTTAACCCTCTCCGAGCTGCGATCCGGTAGGTGTGTTCCGGATAACCGGGATACTTCCATGCGCGCAGCCGCGCTTGCCGCCCTTCTGATCGGACTCCCCGCGACGGCCTTTGCCGGCGGCGGTTTCGATATCGTCGTGCCCGGCCGTCCTGGCGTGCCCATCATCATCAACAACATCGATGCGTCCTACAGCGTCGTCGAAGGCGTCTGGGGCCTGGGCAAGAACGTCCAGGTGCAGCCGACGATCTATGGCGGACGCTACGTGGCGGAACGGCAGCCCAGCGACGTCGGCCACTATTACCCCAGCATGGGCCTGCGGCCCGGCTATGGCCGCCTTGAGGTCGAGCCGCCTGCTCACCGCAAATTGCCGCAGCCGGCCGAGAGCTATCAGAGAAGCTGGGGCGCATCGTCCGCGCCGTTGCCGCCGCAAATGGATGTGCCGGTCAATCCGCCGTCGGTGATCCTCGCGCCTGAGATCAACGAGCATCTGCGGCAGCCACGACCGCATACAGAAATACCCGGCAGGCCGCCGGGTTAAGAAACGTCGAAACCCAACAAGACGGAAATCAACAGGAGAGAGTAATGCGTCAGATGATTTCGGGACTGGTCGCGGCCGCTGCCGTGATGTTCGTGGGCAGCGCGCCGGCCATGGCCTGCGGCTTCAATCCGTGCCAGCCGGTCGCGCCGGTCTATTCCGGCTGCAACACCGGCTGCGGCGGTTATGGCTACGGAGTCGGCTACGGGTATGGCTATGAGCGCCTCGCCGAGCCGACGACGCAGTACTACTACGTCAACCAGGGTCCGACCTACACCGGTCCCGGCGCTTTCGCGCCGTATCCGACCTACCAGGAGGACGCAGTCGTCGCGCCGGCGAATTATAGCTACGGCTACGGTTATCGCGCGGCTGTCGCGCCGTACGCCTATCATCACCGCCCGTACTACCGTCCCTATCGCTACGGCTACGGCCCGCGCTACGGCTATCTGCCGCGGACGCATTACGGCTATGGCCCGCGCTATGGCTACAGCCACCGCTACGCGCCGTATTACGGCGGCCATCGCGTGCTGCGCCGCTATTACTGATCTCTGATCCGTTGAGCTGACGAAGCGCCGGTCCGCTTGCTGCGGACGGGCGCTTCACTTTTTTCAAAACAACCCCATGCACAGTAGCCGGGGACAGCGAAATCAAGGACTTGAAGCGCAATGAGCCCAAGATGTGGGATCGTCGCGCCCCGGCTCATGGTTCGAGCCCGGCCCTTCGGAAAAATAGCAGTAACACTTGACCCGTCGGGCAAAACAGGCGCATGATGGCATCGTCGAAAATGCGCGGTGACGCTTAGCGCTTCATCAGCCCCAGCCGGCTCGCACCGACATAGAGTGAGAGTACGGCGGCATTCGAGACGTTGAGGCTCTTGATCTCGCCGGGCATGTCGAGCCGCGCCACCACGCTGCAAGTCTCGCGCGTCAATTGCCTGAGGCCCTTGCCTTCGGCGCCCAGCACCAGCGCGAGCGGCTCGCGCAGCGCGACGTCCGAGAGGTCCTCGCTGCCTTCGCTGTCGAGGCCCACCGTCTGGAAGCCGCGCTCATTCAGGGCGGTCAGGGCACGCGCGAGGTTCTGCACCGTCACGACAGGCACCAGCTCCAGCGCGCCGGAGGCGGCTTTCGCGAGCACGCCTGTTGCTTCGGGGCTGTGACGCGCGGTGGTGACGATCGCCTTCACCGCGAAGGCCGCAGCCGAGCGGAGGATTGCGCCGACATTGTGCGGGTCGGTGATCTGGTCGAGCACCAGCACCATGCCTTCCTGCTTCAAGGTCTCGATGTCGGGCGAGGGCAGGGGATCGGCCTCGGCCAACAGGCCCTGATGCACGGCATCGGGCGACAGCAGCCGGTCGATCTCCTGTGGCCGGACGATTTCCGGCGCAATCCGGGTTGCGATGTTCTCGTCCGCCAGCCGCCGTGCGGCGTTCTCGGTCAGCGTCAACTTGCGGATCCGGCGCTGCGGGTTGGCGAGCGCCATGGTGACGGTGTGCCAGCCATAAAGGATGACGGGGCCGTCGGGGTGCGAATCGCGCTCGCGCCAAGCCGGCCGGCCGGCCGATTTCCCGGGCTTCTTAAAGGGCTTAGACCCGCTGCGAGGGCCCTTGGCGACGAATTTTCGATCCTTCATGGGCTCGCTTGTGTCACGGGTCCCGGAATATGGCAATTTGGGTGGCTTCGAGGGTGATTTTAGCTGTTCGCCTCGGTTGACTTTGCCCCACCGCTTCGCCCATAAACGCGCCCGGTCGCGCCCCCATCCGGGCTGTCGCGGCCTTCACGTTCCATGGCCGTCTTCGGTCCGCCGGCAAGGTCCGGCCCGATTGTGCTGCCGTCGAGCGGGGGAGTGTCCCGAGTGGCAAAGGGAGCTGACTGTAAATCAGCCGCCTCATGGCTTCGAAGGTTCGAGTCCTTCCTCCCCCACCAGCCTTCGCTCGCTTCGCGAGCTATGGCTGGGCAAGCCAGCATAAGTGCTCGTGGCGCGAAGTGAGCGAAGGCTGTCACGCCGTAGCCCGAAGGGCGCAGGCGGACCGGCTCCAAGCATGTCTCACCCCAGCATCTCCCTGACCATCGGCACCACCTTGCGCCCGTACAGCTCGATGCTCTTCATCAGCTTCTCGTGCGGCAACGGTCCTGCCGAATACTTCAGCTGAAACCGCGCAATCCCGAGCGCCTTCGCGGTCTTGGCGATCTTGCGTGCGACCGTTTCCGGCGAGCCGACATAGAGCGAGCCGTGCTCGGCCTCGCTGACGAATTCATCGCGGCCCATCGGCGGCCAGCCGCGCTCGCGGCCGATGCGGTCGCGCATCGCCTTGTAGTCGGGCCACAGCTCCTCGCGCGCCTGCTCGTCGGTTTCGGCGACATAGCCGGGCGAGTGCACGCCGATCGGCTGGGCGGGGCGGCCAAATTCCTTGAAGGCGCGGTGATAGAGGTCAACGTAAGGCGCAAAGCGCGTCGGATCGCCGCCGATGATCGCGAGCATCAGGGGCAGATCGTAATGCGCGGCGCGCACCACCGATTGCGGGCTGCCGCCGACGCCGATCCAGGTCTTCAGCGTGCCGTGCTCGACCGGCGGATAGACCAGCTGATCCTTCAGCGGCGGACGCAGCTTGCCTTGCCACGTCACCGGCTTCTGCGACAGCAATGCGGCGAACAGGTCGAGCTTTTCTTCGAACAGCTCCTCGTATTTGCGCAGGTCGAAGCCGAACAGCGGAAAGGATTCCGTGAACGAGCCGCGGCCGAGGATCACTTCGGCACGGCCGCCCGAGAGCGCGTCCAGTGTCGCAAAACGCTGGAACACGCGAATGGGATCGTCCGAGCTCAGCACCGTCACGGCCGACCCAAGATGGATGTGCTTGGTGCGCGATGCGATGGCCGCGAGCACGGTCTCGGGCGAGGAGATCGCAAAATCGGCGCGGTGGTGCTCGCCGAGGCCGATGAAGTCGAGGCCGAGCTCGTCCGCCAGCACCGCCTCGTCGACGACGTTGCGGATCACCTGCGCATGCGGAAGCATGCTCCCTGAGGCGTCCTTTGTGACGTCGCCAAAAGTATCCAGTCCGAATTGAAGCGGTGCGGTCATCGATCAGATCTCTGTGGGGAGGATCGATCAGATTTAATGGACCGCATCCAAGCGACAAGGCGGCATTCGGAAATGCTCGGTTTCCGTTTGTGTGGCCTATGGTGCGATCCGTACCACCATCTTGCCGAGCGCAGAACGCGTCTGCATCGTCCTGAACGCCTCGCGGAAATCCTCGAGCGCGAAGACGTGGCCGACCACAGGCTTCAGCCGGCCATCGGCAAGCCAGGCGGTCAACTGCGACATCAAACGCTTCTGCACGTCGGGCTCGCGTGTGGGGATTTGAGCGAGGTCGACACCAAGCAGAGCGCCGCCTTTCAGCAGCGGCAGATTGAACGGCAGCGCGGGGATTGCACCCGCGGCAAAGCCGACCACGAGATGGCGTCCGCGCCAGGCGATGGAACGAAAAGCCTGCACCGAGATTTCGCCGCCGACGGGATCGAAGATGACGTCGGCACCGTTTCCGCCCGTCAACTGCTTGAACGTGTCGCGCCAGTCTCCTTGCGTATAATCGATCACTGCGTCGGCGCCGTGTCCGCGCGCGAACTCGCGCTTCTCCGGGGTCGATGCCGCTGCGATGACGCGCGCGCCGAGCAGTTTGCCGATCTGGACCGCCGCGATTCCGGTGCCTCCGGCCGCACCCAGCACGAGCAGCTGCTCGCCCGCAGCCAGCATGGCGCGCGCACTCAGCGCATACAGCGCCGTCAGATAGTTGGCGCGAAACGAGGCGGCGACCTCGGCCGCGACACCGTCCGGCAAGGGATGGAGCGCGTCAGGCCTGACAACGATCTCTTCGGCAAGCGCGCCCGAGCGCGTCATGCCCATCACGCGCATCCCGGGTTGATAGCCGCCCGGCCCGCCAGGCGCTTCGGCCACGATGCCTGCGAATTCGGTGCCGGGAATGAAGGGAAGGGGATCCTTGGTCTGATACCGCCCCTCGACCTTCAAGCCGTCGACGAATCCGATCCCGGCCGCTTCCACCCGGATGCGCAACTGTCCCGGCTCCAGAAGCGGAGACGGAACGTCCTTCAGGTGGATATGATCGATAGGGGCGTATTGCTCGACGACGACGGCTTTCATGTCGGACCTCTGTTGCTCCTGATATCCTGACAGGTCCCGCGGCCGGGCTCTTGCGTCTACCGCCACATCCCCCGCATCCGTGCGCCGATGTCGATCTTCGGCCCCTGTGACGGGGCGCGCGCTGTGCCCGCCGCGGCCTTCGGCCAAGCGGTGCGCTCGAACAGGTAGACGAGCTGCTCCGGGATGAAGCGCGTGCGCGAGGCATAGACGTGGCGGTCGCCCTTGGCGGCCTGGCCGTGGACGAAGAAGCGCTGCGGCACGACGAGATGCAGGTCGTCCTTGGCGCGTGTCATCGCGACATAGAGCAGGCGGCGCTCTTCCTCGAGTTCGGCGCTGGTACCGGCGCCGAGATCGGAAGGCATGCAGCCGTCGACAACGTTGAGCACGAACACCGACTTCCACTCCTGGCCCTTGGCGGAGTGGATGGTGGAGAGGATCAGATAGTCCTCGTCACGCAGCGGCGGTCCGGATTTGTCGCTGGTCGCATCCGGCGGGTCGAGCGTAAGCTCGGTCAGGAATTTCTCGCGCGAGGCATAGCCGCTGGCGATCTGCTCGAGCTGCATCAGGTCGGCGCGGCGCGTCTCGGAATCCTCGTGCAGGCGGTCGAGATGCGGCTCGTACCAGAGCCGCACGCGCTCGAGATCGACAGGCCATTCCGAATAGCGCAGGTTTTCGATCGTGCGCACGAAGTCGGTCCAGTCAGCGCCGGTGCGCGGCGGCACCGGGAGCCGGCCGAGCACGGCAAACGGATCGGTGCTCTCCGCCATCTGGTCGAGCACGCGCTGCGCTGTCGCGGGGCCAATGCCGGGCAACAGATGCAGGATGCGGAAGCCGGCGACGCGGTCGCGCGGGTTCTCGGCGAAACGCAGCAGCGCCAGCACGTCCTTGACGTGCGCGGCGTCGAGGAATTTCAGGCCGCCGAACTTGACGAAGGGAATGTTGCGGCGGGTCAGCTCGATTTCGAGCGGACCGGAGTGCGAGGAGGTCCGGAACAGCACCGCCTGGTGCTTGAGCAGCGCGCCTTGCTCGCGATTGGCCAAGACCTGCTCAACGATGTAGCGCGCCTGGTCTGCCTCGTCGTGCACGGTGACGAGCTGTGGCTTCTGTCCCGAGGTGCGGTCGGTCCACAGGTTCTTGGTGAAGCGCTCGCGCGCGAGGCCGATGACCCCGTTGGCCGCCGCCAGCACCGCTTGCGTCGAGCGGTAGTTGCGGTCGAGCGTGATCATCTCCGCGCGCGGCGAAAAGCTTTGCGGAAAATCCAGGATGTTGCGAACGGTGGCGGCGCGGAACGAATAGATCGACTGCGCATCGTCACCGACGACGGTGAGCCCGCGCCCGTCGGGCTTCAGCGCCAGGAGGATCGAGGATTGCAGGCGATTGGTGTCCTGATATTCGTCGACCAGCACGTGGTCGAAGCGGCCGCCGATCTCCTCGGCGATCAGCGCGTCGCTCATCATCTGCGACCAGTAGAGCAGCAGATCATCGTAATCGAGCACGTGCTGGGCCTGCTTGGCCTCGACGTAAGCGGCGAACAGCCCCTTCAGCTCGGCGGCCCAGCCGGCGCACCAGGGATAATGCTGACCGAGCACCTTCTCGATTTCCATCTCGGCGTTGACGCAGCGGGAATAGATCGACAGGCACGTGCCCTTGGCGGGAAAGCGGCTCTCGGTCTTCGACAGGCCGCGCTCGTGCCGCACCAGGTTCATCAGGTCGGCGGAGTCCTCGCGGTCGTGGATGGTGAAGGCGGGATCGATGCCGATCCGCTCGGCATATTCGCGCAGCAGTCGCGCGCCGATGCCGTGGAACGTGCCGGCCCAGGTCAGCGCATCGCGCATGATCGCGGCATTGTTCTCGCCCAGCACCTTGCGGGCGATGCGTTCGACCCGGCCGGCCATCTCGGCGGCCGCGCGGCGCGAAAAGGTCATCAGGAGGATGCGGCGGGGATCCGCGCCTGCGACGATCAGGTGGGCGACGCGATGCGCGAGCGTGTTGGTCTTGCCGGAGCCTGCGCCGGCAATGACGAGCAGGGGGGCGCCCACGGTCGCGCCATCAGCCACGCCATGCTCCACGGCGCGGCGCTGCTCCGCATTGAGCGTGTCCAGATATGACGTCACGAATCGCCCCAGTGAAAGACCGAGAATCGGCGATCCGCTCCCGAATCGCAATGCGGCTGGACGGAACCGCTGAGAACACCTAGGGAAAAGGCGGCCCAAAGTTCCAGCCCCAGAGCGCACCGGCATGACCGAGCCCAAGCCCGAGTCCAAGCCCAAGCCCGAACAATTCGAAATGCGGCGGTTGGAATCGCTCAGCAATACTATTTTTGGTGTTGCCATGACGCTTTTGGCCTACGACCTGCCGAAGGCTGCGGTGTTCGCCAGCGCGCCCGACTGGAGCGATCTTGCCAAAGTCTATTCCGGCAAGCTCGCCGGCTTTGCGCTGAGCTTCATCATCGCCGGTCTGTTCTGGATCAGCCATCACCGGCGGTTGGCGCGTCAACCCGTGGGGAGCCGCGGGGTCGTGATCCTCAATCTGCTGTTCCTGCTCTCGATCGTGCTGCTGCCGGTCACCAACGGCCTCTACACCAATTATACCATGAGCAGCGCCGTTGCTGTGCTCTACGGTCTGCACCTCACTGCAATTGCCGGCCTCAATGCCTGGCTGTGGTGGACCATATTGGGCGGTTGGCGGCGTGAGACTCTTGCCTCATTGTTTCCGCTGCTCGTGTTCATTCCGGGCACGATCGTCGCGAGCTTTGCGCCTGAGGTCGCGCCCTTCCTGTGGTTCATTGCCTTCGGCGGGCTGCTGATCCGGCGCTTCTATGGGCCAACAGGCGAACCGAATGCATAGGCTTCGTGCTCATTTGTCAGCTGCTGTCGCACCGAACCCATCGGCAGGCACGTAAAGCTTAACCGGGCGGATCTCATAGACCGCCGTCGGATTGACCTCGCGCAGCTTCCGCGCCGCCGCGATCGCCTCTTCATCGGTGTCGTATTCGACGAGATGGAAGCCGAGAAGCTGCTCCTTGGTCTCCGCGAACGGCCCGTCCAGCACGACACCCGCGCCGGGACCGCGCAAGGTGCGGGCCTTTCTCGTGCCATCCAGGCGGGCGGCCGGGCCAAAGTGTCCGCTGGCCCTCAGGGGCGCCTGAACCTCGATGACTTTGGCCACGACAGCGGCGTCCTCCTGCGGCGTCCACGCCAACAGCTCGTCTTCGACGTGGTAGGCCAGGATCGCGTAGAGCATCTTCACCTCGCTTGTTTTGGGCGCGCAGCCCGAAGGACGTATGATCGCGGCCGATCCCGACAATCCCGAACGACCAAAATATTGCATCGCGCATACGCGACGAAGCCATGCTGAAACCCGATTGCCGCCTTCGCCGGTGAACGCCGTCCGGAGACGCGGCGACTGATGGCCACAAGAGCGATCGAAGCTCATCGGAGCCGGCAATGTCGGGTCATACCATCAAAATCATTTGCGATGCACGGCGGGCAGGGAAGTCGGAGCCTGCCGATCTGCACGATCAGGCGGGTCATCACCGCTATTACGGCAGCTCCGCCGAGGGTGGCGGCGAGCGCATCGTCGAAAGTCGCCGCGGCAAGCGCCCGTCGGTGCTCGCCATATTCGGGTTCTGAACCGGCGTCATCACCGTGCGCTCAGGACCTGCTTGACGAGCTCCTCGCGTAGCGCCGCCAGCTCGCCGCTCGCTTCCATCTGCGCAATCACCTGTCCAACCTTCGGCACGAGGTCGCGGTGGCGCTCGTGCAAATAATGGTAGATGTGGATGCGTTCGAGCGGCGGGGAGAGCGGATAGATCCTTGCCTGTAGATTGAGCTTGCGGATCGCGGCCAGCCCGCTGAAGAGATCGGTGACCATCACGTCGAACCGATCGGCATCGAGCATCCTGATCATGTTCTCGAGGCTCGTGGTCGCCGTGACGCGGTCCATGCCGCGCGTGCCGGCTTCCGACGAACCGACGCCGCGGACGATGCCGATGCTGTAGCTCCTGATCGAATTCCAGCCATCCACATCGAAATGGAGCTTGGTCGTGAACACCGCCGGTTCGATGTAGTTGATCGCCGGCGTGACCTGGAGCAGCGTCGGATAATCGCGCGACAGTGTCCCGATCCGCTGGATTTCACCGTCGACCTCGCCAGCGCTCGACAGCGCCAGCGCCCGCTTGCCGGGCACGTCCTCGAATTCGAGCTTGATGTTCAGCTTGGCGTAGACGGCCCGCAGCATCTCGCCGCCGACATACTGATCCGGGATGTCGGCGATCCGCGCCAGCCGGATCACCGACTGCGCGGAAGACGCGCCTGATATGAACAGCGACAGGCAGATGACGAGTATCCGCCACATGGGCGCCTCTCTGGTCGATGCTCGCTACCGCTGGCTTCGAGTGTTCATACAATCTACCGAAGATGGCACTCGCGCGGAGTCACGAGGCCCACAAGTCGCCTGCGTGCAGGCGACTCCGGATTTTCACCGATGTCATTCTAGCACGCGAGGTGGTAGTTTGCGCCGATATCGTGCTGCCGGGCGCAAGATATGACCCCGCCGACCTCAGATCGCCCAAGGGCCGACAGGATTGCTGCGCGCATCGCGCGCTGAGGGAGTATCAAAACCGCCGAATTGCGCGTGGTTGACCGGCAGGCCGGAGAGGGTGTCGCGATATTCGGGGATGGGATGATGGACAACGCAGGCGAGAAGAATCCCGATCGCGGCCGTGCTGTTGCGCCGGCGGCTGCGAAGCAGGATCTGGCCGGCATCGGAACGGCGTTTTCGTTTCCAATGTTGTCGGCGCTGCTGTCGCGGATTTTCAATTGGTCGCGGAACGGCATCGGGCCCCGTTTGCTTGCCGCCGTGCTGCTGTTCTCCTCGGTCGTGACGCTGACACTGACCGCGCTCCAGCTCTATCTGGACTATGATCGTGAAGTCGGCGTGATCGAGACGCGGCTCGAGGAGGTCGGCCGCAGCACCACGGACAGCCTCGGCGAAAGCCTGTGGAATCTTGATCAGAACCAGCTGAAGCTTCAGCTCGACGGGATCTTGCGGCTGCCCGGTATCCGCGCCGCCGAGGTTCGCGAGATCGCCGATCGCTCCAATCCGATCCGTGTCGCCGTCGGCGAGCGAAGGAGCCGCTCGGTAGTGACGCGCGACTATCCGCTGACCACCACCGTCCAGGGGATCGCGCGTCCCATCGGTGTGCTGCACGTCGAGGCGACGCTGAGCGATGTCTATCAGCAATTGCTGAACCGGGCCCTGGTCATCCTCGCAAGCCAGGCGGCAAAGACATTCGTCGTCTCGCTGTTCATCATCTACATGTTCCACATTCTGGTGACGCGCCATCTGGTCGCGATTGCCGAGTTCGTCAGCAAATACAGCCTGGCGCGGCCGACGCCTCCTTTGCAGCTGGAGCGCCGGGCGCCCCAATATCCCGACGAACTGGACAAGGTGATCGAAGCTTTCAACGCCATGTGCGTCAACCTCGGCCTTGCCTATGACGAGCTGCGCGAGGCCAATGCGACGCTCGAGCGCGACCTGAGGATCCGTCGGCGCGCCGAAGAGGATGCGCACGCGAGCGAAAGGCGTTTCCGCGACTACGCCGAGACCGCGTCCGACTGGTTCTGGGAGACCGGACCGGATCACGTGTTCACCTACATCTCGGACCGGGCCGGTGCCTTCGGCCTGGATCCCAAGCGCCTGATCGGCAAGCGCCGCCTCGATGCCGCCTCGGACCACGACGCCGACCCGCAGAAATGGCGCGAGCACATGGCGGTGCTCGACCGCCACGAGCCGTTCCGGAAATTCGAATATCGCGGCCGCGATGCAGCCGGGCGGCAGCACTATTTCAGCGTCAACGGTCAGCCAGTGTTCGCCGATGACGGGCGCTTCATGGGCTATCGCGGCTCGGCCACCGATCTCACCACACAACGCGAGACCGAGGAGCGGCTTCGCCAGTCCCAGAAGATGGATGCGATCGGCCAGCTCACCGGGGGCGTCGCGCACGACTTCAACAATGTGCTTACCGTCATCACCGGCACCATCGAAATCATCCGGGAGGGGCTTGCGGACAAGCCCGACCTCGCCGCGATCGCCCAGCTGATCGACGATGCGGCCTCGCGTGGCGCCGAGATCACGTCGCAGCTCCTGACCTTCGCGCGGCGACAGCCGCTGGAGCCGCGCGAGGTCGACGTCAACGGTCTTGTCGTCGAGACAGCGCGGCTGCTGCGGCCGACCCTCGGCGAGCATGTCGAGATCGTGACCCGGCTCGCGGACGATGCGTGGCTGGCGATGGCCGATCCGTCGCAGCTTTCGTCGGCGATCGTCAATCTCGCCGTCAACGCGCGCGATGCGATGCCCGACGGTGGCAGGCTCACGCTCGAGACCGCAAACCGTGAGCTCGACGGCAGCGGCGACGGCGAGGGTAAGGCTGGTTCCTACGTCATGGTGGCCGTGGCCGACACCGGCCACGGCATTCCGGCCGACATCCGCGACCGCGTGTTCGAGCCTTTCTTCACCACCAAGGGGGTCGGCCGCGGCACGGGGCTGGGCCTCAGCATGGTCTACGGCTTCGCCAAGCAGACCGGCGGCACCGTCGCGATCGAGAGCGAGGAGGGCCGCGGCACGGTGGTACGGTTGTTCCTGCCGCAATCGGCGGGCGGGGCGGCGGCGAGGTCCGGGTCGGTTCAGGCGCCAGTGCCGGCGCGCGGGCAGGAGACGATCCTCGTGGTCGAGGACGATCCGCTGGTGCAAGGCTATGTCATCGCCCAACTCGGCAGCCTCGGCTATCGCACGCTCACCGCCAGCGATGGCGCAAGCGCGCTTGCGCTGGTCGACCAGGGCGCGAGCTTCGATCTCCTGTTCACTGACATCATCATGCCCGGCGGCATGAACGGGCGGGAATTGGCCGAAGCGGTCCGGCTGCGCCGGCCAGGCGTGCGGGTGCTCTACACCTCCGGTTATACCGACGATACCATGATCCACGAGGGACATCTCGATCCCGGCGTGGCGCTGCTCCAGAAGCCGTACAGGAAGGCGGACCTGTCGCAGAAGATCCGAGAGATGCTTGCGGGCGAGGGGCCTGCCTGAGCGGCGCGCCGCGATACCGTGGAAAGCGATCAGAGCAAAGAAAAAGCGCGGCGGGGAGAACCCCGTCGCGCCCGATTTCTTGCTCGCTGGTCCAGGGCTGGAAACGCCCCGATGCCAAGCCTCTGGTTGAAGCTTAGCGGGCGATCCCAGCGAGGTGACAGCGCTTGAGATAAGACACTGGATCACCTCCTTTCGTTGGTTTCGGGACACTCAATATAGGGCTAAACCGCCGCGCCGTTAAGGGGTGGCGCCCGAAGGCGGGAACAAACCCAGCCGCGGGGCGGGAAAGACCGACCCGGGACGGTTGAGACCGCCGCGCGGCCGTGTTAGGGAGCCGCTGTCGCGGGTGTAGCTCAATGGTAGAGCAGCAGCCTTCCAAGCTGAATACGAGGGTTCGATTCCCTTCACCCGCTCCAAAAAAATCATTTCTCGAACTACGTCCTGAAACTTTTCAGGGTAGTTTGCGCCCA
Source organism: Bradyrhizobium sp. Ghvi (assembly GCF_900115265.1). GTDB lineage: Bacteria > Pseudomonadota > Alphaproteobacteria > Rhizobiales > Xanthobacteraceae > Bradyrhizobium. The sequence goes on from NZ_FOVU01000004.1 coordinate 306,223, forward strand.
AGCCCAACCACCCGAGCTCTTTAAAGCGGGAAAGAACCCGCGACGTTCAATCCCCCAACGCGTAGGCGATGACGTAGTCGCCGCGCTTGGTGCCGAACGAGCCGTGGCCGCCGGCCGCGGTGACGACATATTGCTTGCCGCCCGCCTCGTAGCTCATCGGCGTCGATTGGGCGCCGGCCGGCAGGCGATCTTGCCACAGCACCTTGCCGTCGCGCACGTCGTAGGCGCGGATCGTGTACTCGTAGGTGCCGGTGTAGAACGCGACCCCGCCGGCGGTCGTGATCGGCCCACCCAGCATCGGAACGCCCATCCTGAAGGGCAGCGGCAGCGGCGTGGTGTCCCGGATGGTGCCGTTGGGATGCTGCCAGACGATCTTCATCGTCTTCAAATCGATCGCAGCCATCGAGCCCCATGGCGGCCGGTAGCACGGCACGGAGAGGGGCGAGAGGAAGCTCTGGAGAACCACTCCGAATGGGGTGCCATACATTGGCTGGGTCCCGGCCTCGCTGCCAACAGGCTTCTCGGCCGTCGGTGCGGGAGGATTTTGCGGGCCGCGCGGAATGAGCTTCGATACGAACGGCAACGACATCGGGTTGGCGATGGCGATCTGTCTCACCGGATCGATTGCGATGCCGCCCCATTCGAACATGCCGAGATTGCCTGGAAAGACAAGCGTGCCCTGCAACGACGGCGGCGTGAAGGTGCCCTCGTAGCGAAGCCGCTGGAACATGATCCGACACAGGAGCTGGTCGAAGATCGTGCCGCCCCACATGTCCGCGCCGGTCAGCCTCGCCTCGGGGCGGAATGTCAGCTCGGAGAACGGTTGGGTCGGCGCGGTGTGGTCGCCGGGGGCGGCCCCTTGCGGCACGGTGCGTTCCGGCGCGGGCACGATCAACTCGCCGGTCCTGCGATCGAGCACAAAGATGTTGCCCACTTTGGTCGGCTGAATGATCGCGGGAACGACGCCCTTGGCCGTGGTCACATCGACCAGGCTCGGTTGCGAGGGAACGTCCATGTCCCAGAGATCGTGATGCACCGTCTGGTACGACCAGGCGCGCTTGCCGGTATTGACGTCGAGCGCAACGATCGAGCTGGAATAGCGCTCGACCAGCGCATTGCGATTGCCGCCCCAGATGTCGGGGCCATTGTTGCCGGTGGGGATGTAGACGAGGTTCAGTTTCGGATCGAACGAGGCCGTGATCCACGAATTCGGCGAACCGTTGGTGTAGTGACGCGTCGGCGACGGCAACTCGTTCTCGTCCGCCGCGGCGGAGTCCCAGGCCCAAACCAGCTTGCCGGTGTAGACGTCGAAGCCGCGAATGACACCCGAGGGCACGTCGACCGCATAATTGTCGATCACCGCGGCAGCGACGACCAGGATCTTGTCGCTGACGACCGGCGGCGACGTCGGCTCGAAGAAGCCTGCGGTCTTGATCCCCATGCCTTGCTGGAGGTCGAGGCTGCCGTGATCGCCGAAGCTCTCGCAGAGCCTGCCGCTGTCGGCGTCGAGAGCGATCATGCGTCCGTCGTTGACAGGCAGGAAGATCCGCCGGGGGCATTCTGCGGGCGCGGGAGCGCCGCTGCTGTCGACCGCGCCAACCGAGGTCTCGTGGTAGGAGACCCCGCGACAGGTCATGTGCTGGAACGTCTTGTTGAACACCAGCTTGGGATCGTATCGCCAGCGCTCCTTGCCGGTCTTGGCGTCGAGCGCGAATAGCACCTGGTGCTGCGAGCACAGATAGAGCGTGTCGCGCACCTTGATCGGCGTGACCTCGAACGTCGTCTCACCGGAATCGTTTGGTGTCGGCACGTCGCCGGTGCGGAAGGTCCAGGCGACCTTGAGCTTGCCGACGTTGTCGGGCGTGATCTGCTTCAGCGGCGAATAGCGCTGCCCGAATTGCGTGCGTCCATAGGCGCGCCAATCGGCATCGGGTTGAGGATCGGCCTCGCTTTGCGGCGTGGTGGACGCTTGCTCGACGATCGTGCCGTTGATGTCGTGATAGCTCGACAGAAGGGCGACGACGAGGACGGCGGAAGAAGCCGCCACGCCGACCCAGAGCGGCAGGGTCGCGCTTCGGTAGGACACCGGCTCGTCGCGCACCAGCCCGCGAACGATCACGGGCGTGAGAAGCCAGAGCGCCATGGGGAAGACGACGTCACCGCGCGATGCGAGCGGCCACCAGTCGAATTGCACCTCCGAGATGGCCCACCCCAGCGTGCCAACCAGCACGATCGCAAACAGCCATAATGCCGAGCGACGCTGCGCCAGCAACAACGCGCCGGTGGCGAGAATGCCGCCACCGAGCACAACATAGAAGATGGACCCACCCAACGTGGCAAGCCAAAGCCCGCCGCTCGCGAGCACAAGGCCGATCAAGGCGTAGACGAGACCCGTGATGAAGACGGCCCTGGATCGCTGCATGGCTGCTCCGGTGCGGCAAAGGGGATCAAGCCCCGTGCAAACGCATCAGACGGTTCTCGTTTCCATCACTGTGGTCAAATCAACCACAACTGGCAAGCTTCAACTGCTGCGCCGATGCAACATCGGCAGGCAAAAAGCTGCCATCTGGCGGGATAACACTTGGTCCGGAATTGCGCGCCGATTGATTAAACGCGATCAAAGTCGTAGGGCGCGTCCGCACTGGCCCCGAACCTCGGGAACCTCATCATGTATCTCGGCATCGATCTCGGCACCTCCGCGGTCAAGACGGTTCTGGTCGACGGCTCCCAGCGCGTGATTGCAAGCGAGAGCCGGGCGCTGACGACCGCCTCGCCGCGTCAAGGCTATTTCGAGCAGGATCCTGCTCAGTGGATCGCGGCGACCTTTGCGACACTGGATGCTCTGAAGGCGTCATGTGGACAAGAGCTGGCGGCGGTCGAAGGCATCGGGCTGTCCGGCCAGATGCATGGTGCGACGCTGCTCGATGCGAACGACAGGCCGTTGCGGCCCTGCATCCTCTGGAATGACGGGCGTTCCGCCGCGGAGTGCCGCGTCCTGGAGCAACGCTGGCCTGCCTTGCGTGCGACGACCGGCAACAAGGCGATGCCCGGTTTCACGGCACCAAAATTGCTCTGGATCGCGACACACGAGCCTGAGATCTTTGCTGCGACGAGACGTGTCCTGATGCCCAAGGCATATTTGCGGCTGGTGCTGTCAGGCGAGGCGATCGAGGATGTCTCGGACGCATCGGGATCCCTGTGGCTCGACGTCGCGCGACGGGACTGGTCGGATGCGGCATTGGCCGCGACTGGCCTGTCGCGTGCACACATGCCGCGCCTGGTCGAAGGGTGCGCCCCCGCGGCGACACTATGCGGCGAGCTCGCGCAGCGGTGGGGAATGGTTCGGCGGCCGATGATCGCGGGCGGCGCCGGCGACAATCCCGCGGGCGCGATCGGTATCGGCGCGATCGAGCCGGGAACCGCTTTCATCTCGCTGGGAACCTCAGGCGCCTTGCTGGCGCCGACCGACCACATTGCCGCCAATCCGGACCGCGTGGTCCATACTTTCTGCCACGCCATCCCCGGCATGTGGATTCAGGCTGGCGCGATCCTTTCGGCGGCTTCCTGCCTTGCCTGGGCCGCGCGCCTGTTCGGCCTCACTGAACCCGAGCTGCTGGCGCCACTGGGCTCGCGGCCGCAGGCGCCGTCTCCCGTGAGCTTCCTGCCTTATCTTGCGGGTGAGCGGACGCCGCACGATGATCCTGTCGTGCGCGGCATGCTCGATGGTCTCAGTCACGGCACCGACCGCGCGGCGGTCGTGCAGGCGGTGCTCGAGGGCGTCGCCTTCGCGCTCGCCGATTGCCGGGACGCGCTTGGTGATGCCGGCATCGTTGTGACGGAGGCCGATGTCATTGGCGGCGGTTCACGGTCTGGGTTCTGGCTCTCGGTGCTCGCCAATGTGTTGACTATTCCGATCCATCGTTTCGCCGACGGAGAAACTGGGGCCGCGTTTGGTGCGGCAAGATTGGGGCGGCTTGCTGTCACAGGCGAGGCAATCGAAGCTGTCTGCACGCCACCGCAACGCGTCGAAACTTTCGAACCCGATCGCGCGCTGGCGGACGCGTATGCGGCGCGGCTTCCCGCCTGGCGCGAGCTGTATCGGCCGCGCCACTAGCATCGCTTTGCGTCGGTATTTCTGTCTGTTCGCTGTTGCCCTGTGCTGCGGCCTTTTGTTTAATGTGCGCACCGCGTCTGTAAAAATGAGAGGCGGACAGGGAAACGCATTGTGCGGCGGGAGGCACGATGAACGATCCGATCCTCGAGATGCGGGGAGTGTCAAAATCCTTCTTCGGCATCAAGGCGCTTCGCGCGGTTGACCTGACGGTCTATGCCGGCGAGGTTCACGCCTTGATGGGGGAAAACGGCGCCGGCAAATCGACGCTCATGAAGATCCTGTCGGGCGCCTTCCGGCCCGATCCGGGCGGGGAAATCCGGATCGAGGGGAAGCCGGCGCGGATCGAGGGTCCGCTCGGCGGCCGTGCCGCGGGCATCTCGATCATCTATCAGGAATTGTCTTTGGCCCCCAATCTGAGCGTTGCGGAGAATATTTATCTCGGCCGAGAGGTCTCGCGTTCAGGTTTGCTGGCACGGAGCGCCATGCGCGAGGGCGTTGGTCCGATTCTGGAGCGGCTGGGGGCGGACTTCCTGCCGTCGACATTGGTGGCGCATCTCTCCATGGGCCAGCGCCAGCTCGTCGAGATCGCGCGTGCGCTGCACGCGCGATCGAAGATCCTGATCATGGACGAGCCGACCACCGCGCTGTCAGCCGGCGAGAGCGAACGGTTGTTTGCGCTCATCCGTCAGCTCCGCGCCGAGGGCCTCGCCATCATCTACATCTCGCACCGCATGGACGAGGTCTATGCGCTCGGCGACCGCGTCACCGTGCTGCGCGACGGTCGACTGGTCGGCTCGCTCGACCAGCAGGACATCCGCGCCGACACCATCGTTCGTATGATGGTCGGGCGCGACGTCTCGTCTTTCTATAAGAAGGACCATGATCCCAACGCCGGCAGGGGTCACCCCGTGCTCACCGCGATCGACATGGCCGACGGGCAGCGCGTGAAGGGCTGCTCGCTCACCGTGCATGCGGGCGAGGTGGTGGGGCTTGCCGGCCTGATCGGGGCCGGCCGCACCGAGCTTGCGCATCTCATTATCGGCGCGGCGCCGAAAATTTCGGGCCGTCTCGAACTCGAGGGCCAGCCCATCGATATCCGCACGCCCGGCGAGGCGCTCGAGGCGGGCATTGCCTATCTAACCGAGGACAGGAAGGCGCTCGGCCTGTTTCTCGACATGTCGTGTCTGGACAACATCAATCTCGCTGTGCTGGGGCGCGATGCCAAGCTCGGCTGGTTCCTGGACCGGGACAAGGCGCGCGAGCGCGCCGACAGGGCTTTCGTCGGGCTCAGCATCCGCGCCGCCAATATCGGCGTTCCCGCAGGCGGCCTCTCCGGCGGCAACCAGCAGAAGCTGCTGTTGTCGCGGCTTCTCGCCATTGCGCCAAAGGTCCTGATTCTGGATGAGCCGACGCGCGGCGTCGATGTCGGTGCCAAGTCGGAGATTTATTCGATCATCGACAATCTCGCCAAGGTCGGCACCGCGATTCTCGTCATCTCGTCCGATCTGCCTGAAATTATCGGCATCTGCGACCGCGTCCTGGTAATGCGGTCGGGGCTCATCGCGGGTGAAGTCATACGTGGCCCGAATTCGCCGTTGACACAGGAGGACATCATGGCGTTTGCCACGGGGATGGAGCACCTCGATGCCTGACAATGCTGCCTCGAAGGCCCAGCCCGCACCGACGACGACCAATGGTGCTGCCGCAGAGACCAAACGCCAGCGGGTGAGGCTGCTGATCAGCGCGCTCGGCATGCTGCCGGTGCTGCTGATCCTCTGCATCGGTTTTCATTTCCTGTCCGATGGCCGTTTCTTCACCGGACAGAATCTCGGCATCGTCCTCCAGCAGGCCGCCGTCAACACCGTGCTCGCCGCCGGCATGACTTTCGTCATCCTGACCGGCGGCATCGATCTGTCGGTCGGCTCGATCCTGGCGGCGTCGGCGATGGCCGGCTTGACAATTTCGAAACTGCCCGAGTTGAGTGGCCTGTGGTTGCCGGTCGCGGTTCTCACTGGCCTCGGTTTCGGCGTGGTCAATGGCGCGCTGATCGCGCTGTTGCGCCTGCCGCCCTTCATCGTCACGCTGGGCTCGCTGACCGCGGTGCGCGGCCTGGCGCGGCTGCTCGGCGCCGACACCACGGTGTTCAATCCATCGATTCCCTACGCTTTCATCGGCAACGGTTCGCTGACACTCGTGCCCGGCGTCGCCTCGATCCCATGGCTCTCGGTGATCGCGCTGCTCGTCATCCTTGTCTCGTGGCTGGTGCTGCGGCGCACCGTGCTGGGCGTGCATATCTATGCTGTGGGCGGCAACGAAAGCGCGGCGCGGCTTGCCGGCATCAAGGTCTGGGGCGTCCTGATCTTCGTCTATGGCGTGTCGGGATTGCTGGCGGGACTAGGCGGCGCCATGCAGGCGGCGCGCCTGTATGCGGCCAACGGCTTGCAACTCGGCCAAAGCTACGAGCTCGACGCCATCACCGCAGTCATCCTCGGCGGCACGTCTTTCGTCGGCGGCATCGGCTCGATCTGGGGGACGCTGATCGGCGCGCTGATCATCGCCGTGCTCTCGAACGGCCTGATCCTCACCGGCGTCTCCGACATCTGGCAATATGTGATCAAGGGCCTGGTAATCATTGGCGCCGTCGCGCTCGATCGGTATCGACTGCAGGGCTCCGCCAGAACTTGAAGGCTCTGCGTGCACCTGAGTGCGCGGTGTGAAATTCGGTTGCGGCAACTGGTCTGCCGTACCGGCTTTGAAGACAGACCAGGGAGGAAGACAATGTTGAAGATGACTATGCTTGCTGGCGCCGCGATGGCGCTTGCCCTGACAACCGCACCGTCTTCGGCCAAGGAGCTCAAGTCGATCGGCGTCTCGCTGGGCTCGATGGGCAACCCGTTCTTCGTGGCCCTATCGAAGGGCGCCGAGTTCGAGGCCAAGAAGACCAATCCTAGCGTGAAGATCACCACTGTCGGCTTCGAATACGACCTCGGCAAGCAGGTGACGCAAATCGACAATTTCATCGCCGCCGGCGTCGACCTGATCCTTTTGAATCCCGGCGACCCCAAGGCGATTGGACCCGCGATCAAGAAGGCGCAGGCGGCGGGCATCGTCGTCGTTGCCGTCGACACCGCGGCCGAGGGCGCCGATGCCACGGTGACCACCAACAATGTCCAGGCCGGCGAGATCTCGTGCCAGTACATCGTCGACAAGCTCGGCGGCAAAGGCGACGTCATCATCGAGAACGGACCGCAGGTCTCCGCCGTGATCGACCGCGTGACCGGCTGCAAGAATGTCTTTGGGAAGAATTCGGGGATCAAGGTGCTGTCCAGCGACCAGGATGGCAAGGGCTCGCGCGAAGGCGGCCTCACCGTCGCGCAGGGCTACCTGACGCGCTTCCCCAAGATCGACGCCATCTTCGCCATCAACGATCCGCAGGCGATCGGCACTGATCTTGCGGCAAAACAGCAAAACCGCAGCGGCATCATCATCACCTCGGTCGACGGTGCGCCCGACATCGAGGCAGCGCTCAAGGATCCGGCATCGCCGCAGATCCAGGCGTCGGCGTCGCAGGACCCGTTCTTCATGGCGCGGCGCGCCGTGCAGGTCGGCGTCGGCATCCTTAACGGTCAGAAGCCGGCCTCGACCGTCGAGCTGCTGCCGTCGAAGCTCGTGACCCGCGACAATATCAAGGATTACAAGGGCTGGACCTCGGATCGTTCGCAGTAGAACGGGCTGCAAAGGACGGCGATCTTCGCGTGGGATCGCCGTCCACCTATCTTTGCTCGACCGCGCGTTTCGGCACCATCGGCAAGGCGACAGCGAAGATCGCAACGCCGATGATCCACACAAGCCCAGTCCAGTCCGGCCGCGACAAGGCGTAGATTCCGCCGAAGGCGAGCGGGCCGAGGATCGCAGCCAGGCTGACGAAGCTCGCGACGACGCCCTGCAATTGGCCCTGGCGTTCGCCATCAACGGCTTTGGACTGGAGCGCGCGCAGTGCGGGCGCGCTGATGCCGCCGAACGCGATCAATGGGATCAGTCCGAAGGCGATCCAGCTTGCGTGCGTGAAGGCGAGGACGAGGAGGGCGATGGCCTCGCAGCCGATGCCGAGAAGCAGCGTACCGCGTTCGCCGAGCCGTGTTGTGAGCGGTGCAATGGCGAAGGCCTGCACCAGGGTCACCAATGCCCCGAAGATGCCGAGCGAAAGGCCGATCTCGGTTGCGCTCCAATGGAAGCGGTCCGTGACGAAGAGCACCCAGAGCGTGCTGTAGGTCTGGCCGACCAGACTGACCAGCAGAAACACCGTCAGCAGCGGGATCAGCGTGCGGAACGTCAGCGCCCAGCGCAGCGGTGCAAGCGGGTTCAGCGTCCGCCATGGGAAGGGCCTGTGTGCGGTGCGGTGCGTTTCCGGCAGAACGAACCACGCAATCAGGACGTTCATGCTGCTCAATGCGGCCGCGGCGAGGAAGGGCGCGCGCAGCGAAATGTCGCCGAGCAGGCCGCCGATGACAGGACCGACGACGAAGCCCGCGCCGAAGCAGGCATGGAACAGGCCGAAATGGCGCGCGCGCCCCGCTTCGGGCGTGACGTCTGCGATGGTGGCGGTGATCATTGCCACGCCCGCCGCGGTTAACCCGGCGATGGTGCGGCTGATGAACAGCAGCCACAGATGTGGCGTGAAGGCCATGACCAGATAGTCGATGGTCGAATCGGCAAGGGCCAGCAGGAGCACTGGCCGACGGCCGAGCCGGTCCGACAGGACGCCGAGCACCGGCGTGACGAGGAATTGTGTGAGCGCATGTAGTGCCAGCAGGGTCCCGTAGAGCGCGGATACGTTATCCGTGCCGGCCATGGCACGCAGCAGATTGGGCAGGGTCGGGAAGATCAGTGCGATGCCTGATGCCTCGAGGGCGGCGCAAGCGAGGATCGCGACAAGCGGCCGCCTCGTGGGATTTCGTGGCGTGTCAGTCAGCTGACGGTTTCCGGAAGCGCTGATGATGCAAGGGGCGAATCTTCCGCCGAGCGAATGGGGGCGGCCAAGTCAGGTGCAGTCCACCTGGCGCCCGCTTCTTCCACCGCGAGCGCGACGGCCTCGTCATTTTCGGGCGGTATCGCGGTCAGGAGATCCGGTCGCTGGCGTTGCGCGATCGCGAGATAGGGATCGTTGGGGATAGGGTGCCAGAGCCAATAGGCCGCCGGCTGTGTCGCCGTGAAGCCATCGACATGCGCCGCGACCTCCTGCGTGAATTCGGATGCTGCGGCCTGCGCAGGCATCCATGTCGGGTATGCGATCGGGGCGAGAATGTTCATGGAAAAGCCCGTCGCGTCGCGGCGCGACGCAAAGCCGGGCAGAACCAGAGTGCCCGTCCGTGCGTAACGGGCAGGTCCAGGTGGATAGCGGAAATCGGAGTCGTGAGCCTTGACGGTGATCCCGGCGTATCTGGCGCTGGGGTAGACGTCCACAACCATGAAGACGACGCCGTTGTTCTGAAGGACTCTCGAGATCTCGGCTCCGGTATTGCGTCTTGCGAATGCGATGGGCGTAGCTGCCGTTGCGCTCCGCCCCGCGTAGATCCACCGCTCGGTCGGCGTCGGCTGCCGGCCGATCGAATAGACGAAGCCGACGTTGAATCCACGGTCCTTCAGATGTGCCGCGAACAGTTCGAGGCTCCCGATGTGAGGCACTGCAATGATGCAGCCATTGCGCGACCGTGAGAGCGCCCGCGCGAGACGATCGAGAGCCTTTTTCGGGATCCTGGCTTCGAGGCCCATGGCCCTGTCGCGATCCTGCTGGAGATTGGCAAGGTCGAAGAGGACGGTGAGCCAGGCAGCCAAACCGTCGATCACATGATCTGATGTTGCTGTGCCGCGGCGAATGATGCTCTGGCGCAGGAACATGTTTTTGCCCATCGTACTCGGCGTGCTCGCGATCAGGCTTGCGATCTCGCGCGCAAAATCGGTCTGGCGCGCGACGGGAACGATGGGAGCGAGGCGGTCGACAAGATTCACGACGGCGGTTTGGATGTCTCCGTGCTCACGGGGAAAGGGGCGCGGATTCGGCTCGCGCGGGTCGATCGCCGCTGCTGTTTCCCGAAACGTCACTTGCCCCCCCAACCCAATCAAATATTGCGGAAAAATCACATCATACAAGTGTTACCAGGTTCTCAAGGTATTGCCTTCAACCCATCGGCGGCACGCCCGGACCCGCGGCTTGAATCCTCGGAAAAGGAACGGTTTAGCCCGCAGGTGGTCTTCCTCGCCGGGATCGTCGGCTATCGCGGCGAGATCTCCTTCGACGCTTCGACGGCACACCGCGCAAGCTGCTCATATCAGCCGCCTCGACGAGCTCGGCTGGCGCGCGACGACCTCGCTTCACGATGGCTTGAAGCGCGCCTATGAGGCGTATCAGGCGACTACGCTGGTTCCGGCCCGATTCTAGGAACAATCACCGCGAGCACGAGTTGGCCGCTCGGGTAGGGGCGACATGCCACACGAGGCCGTCAGTGCAAGACATCGTGCGCGTGCGCTCGACTGCGCAAATCGCTGGCCATCCCATTCATCCGATGCTGGTGCCGGTCCCGATCGTATGCTTCATCGGCGCGCTGCTGACCGACATCACCTATGTCGTGTCTGCCGAGATCATGTGGGCGGATTTCTCCGCCTGGCTTCTCCTCGCCGGGGTCATTTTCGGCGTGCTGGCTGCGATCGCCGGCCTGACTGACTTCCTTGGCAATCGCCTGGTGCGCGCGCAGTCGCCAGCCTGGCCGCATCTGATCGGCAACGTCGTGGCGATGATCCTCGCGATCATCAACGCGCTCATTCACACGCGCGATGCCTGGACCTCGGTGTGGCCGTGGGGGCTCGTTCTTTCGGTGCTCACCGTGCTGATCCTGCCGGTCACCGGCTGGCTTGGCTGGGCCATGGTGTACCGCCACGGCGTGGGAGTTGCGCGATGATGTCCTTTGCTAGACGCGCGCTGTTGTCCGTTTCACTCCTGGGCCTGCTCGCCGGCTGCAATGACGGCAGCGGCGATCCCAAGGCCCAGATCGGCGCCAATCCTGTACTCCCCGAGATCAAGCAATATCTGCTGCCGCCGATGCACATCGCTCGCATCGTCGGCTGGAAGAAGGATGAGACGCCTGATGTCGCGCAGGGCCTGCAGGCAAAGGCATTCGCGACCGGCCTGCAGCATCCGCGCTCGCTCTACGTGCTGCCCAACGGCGACGTGCTGGTGGTCGAGTCCAAGGCGCCAAAGGCCGCCGCGATCAAGCGGCCGAAGGAGATCGTAATGGGCTTCATCGAGTCCTGGGCGACCTCCGGCGGCGACACCGGCGACAGCAATCGCATCACGCTGCTGCGTGACACCAATGGCGACGGCGTGCCTGATACGCAGAGCGTGTTCCTCGACCACCTCAACTCGCCGTTCGGTGTTGCGCTGGTCGGCAACGACCTCTACGTCGCCAATACCGACGCGATCGTGAAATATCCCTATACCGAAGGCGATACCAAGATTACTGCGCCGGGCACGGTGCTGACCCCGCTGCCGGGCGGTCCGATCGATCATCACTGGACCAAGAGCCTGGTCGCAAGTTCCGACGGTTCGAAGCTGTACGTCGGCGTAGGCTCCAACAGCAACATCACCGAGAACGGTATGGAGGCCGAGCACAATCGCGCCGACATCCTCGAGGTCGACCGCGCCAGCGGCCGCTGGCGCATCTTTGCCAGTGGCCTGCGCAATCCCAACGGCCTCAGCTTCGAGCCGCAGACCGGCGCGCTGTGGACGGTGGTGAACGAACGCGATGAACTCGGACCCGATCTCGTGCCCGACTACATGACCTCGGTGAAGGAGGGCGGCTTCTACGGCTGGCCCTACAGCTATTACGGCCAGCACGTCGATCCCCGCGTCAAGCCGCAGCGGCCGGATCTGGTGGAAAAAGCGATCGTACCCGACTACGCCTTGAGCTCCCATGTCGCGCCGCTTGGGTTTGCCTTCTCCAGCGGCAGCAAGCTGCCGGAGGCCTATCGCAACGGCGCCTTCGTCGGCGAGCATGGTAGCTGGAACCGGCAGATTCTGAACGGCTACAAGGTCGTGTACGTGCCGTTCACCGACGGCAAGCCGAGCGGGCCGGCGCAGGACGTCGTCACGGGATTCCTCAACAAAGACAACCAGGCGCGGGGCCGTCCTGTCGGCGTCGCCATCGACAAATCAGGCGCGCTGCTGGTGGCCGATGACAGCGGCAACACGGTCTGGCGGGTAACGGCGGCGCATCCGCATGTCACGCAACGATAGGAGAGGGATGATGGGCCTTGCCCAATACGCGATCGTACCGGTCGAGGACGAGTGGGGCGTGCTGCACGACGGTGACGTCAAAAGCAAATACGCCACCAAGGAGGCGGCATTTGAGTCCGCGGTGGCCGCTGCTTCGCTGGCGCTCCGCCAGGGGCACGAGATTCATCTCAGCGTGCCCGGCCGCGAGACGGGTGAGAACGCACTCGGAATCTAGCCACGTCACACGATCAGCCGGCCGCGCCGCCGGGCAATTCCGATCGTGACCTCGGCGCCTGCGTTGAAGTCGAGGCGGTCGGCTTCGACGCCGTCGCTGAAGATGACGCCGTTCTCTGCCATCAGTGAGCGGATGCGCAGCTGCTCCTCGGAGGCGAGGCGGCCGCAAACGAGATTGGTCTGGGAGTAGCGGCTCGGGAAGGGCTCACGCACGGCGAAACGCAGCTCCGCGGCGTCCCAGGGCAGGGCGTCGTAGTCGCCGAGGGAGGAGGGCTGGCCAAAGCTTCCGGCGATGGCCAGCGAGCCGGTGACGATGCTCTTGAACCAGGCCGTCGATCCCAGCCCGGTCGAGACGATCAGCCCGCTCGAGGATTGCCGCTCCGTCGTCCCGCCGGCCGCGATCTCATAGATCGCTGAGACGTGCGTGCGGGCGCCGATGAAGAGGTCGTTGACGGCATGGAGCACCTGCCCATCGCTGAGCCGGGCTTCCGCCATCGTCACAGTCTGGCTGTTGCGCTTGTCGGCGGCGACCTCCGGCAGCAATTTTGCCAGATCACGCGGCGCGAAGGGAAGCAGGATTCCATCGTAGCGGGCAGGGTCTGGGTTGAGGCCAACAAGCGGATGGCCATCGAGATATTTCATGGTGTTGGCAACGACGCCGTCCTGCCCCAGCGCGACGACGATGTCATCGGGCGCGAAGATGAAGTTGGGCAGGAAGCCGCGCTCGATCACCTGATAGCGCCCCCATTGCTCAAGCACTTGCAGCGTCGCGTGCCGCTGCGCCTGATAGACCTCGTGCTCGCGCTCATAGTCGGAGAAGTCGGCGCCGAGATGCTCGACATAGAAGCGGGCCTGTGCCGCCGTCAGGTAACGCGCGATCAGATCCTCCAGCCTGGTCTTGCGCGTCACCAGCACGATCTTGCGGTCATTGGCGGCGGACATTGGCAGCCTCCGGCTTCGGCTTCCCGATCAACTGGCTGAGCAGGTCGGGCGAGACGTTGAGTTGGCCGATCTTCTCGGCCTTCTCGGCGATGCCGGAGAAGGCGTGCGCGATCAGCTGGCCCGGCTGCATGCCGGCCGCGGCGAGCGCCTGGATCACGCGGGTGTCGACGCCCTCGAAGATCTTCATCAGCGCGCCGACGCGATAGGCCTCGGCATCGGCGAGCGTGCGGGTGTTCTCGGCGTTGAGGCCGACGAAATCCTTGCGCTTGCCTTCCAGCACGATGTCCGCGGCCATGCCGGCCTCGCGCAGCTGGTTGCGCTTGGCGGCAACGCTCGCTTCGGCATCCATCTGGGTCTCGCGAATGGACCTCTTCTTCTGCTCGACCGCAATCTCGGTGTCGAGCTCGCTCTCGCGAATGGCGCGTTCCTGCTCGACGGCGAAATTGCGCCGCGCGAAGATCGCTTCGTCAGCGTTCTTCAAGATCGCCTCGCGTGCCTGAGCCTCCAGCGCCTTTGCGGTATCCGGCGTCGGCTTGATGCCGCGGATGGCCACGCCCAGGATTTCGAGGCCGAGAGCTTCGATGTCGGCGCGTCCCCGCAATCCGATCGCGATGATCTCGGCAATGCGGTCGGAAGCCTGGAGCGCGTCCTTCAGCGTCAGCTCCTTGATCGCCTGTTGGGCGAGCACCTCGACCGTGCCGAGGATGCGTTCAGGGAGCTTCTCGGGATCGTCGGTCTCGTAGGTCTTGCCATCGGACTTCAGGGTGAAGTTGAGCATCGAGGCCGCCTTCTTCGGCTCGCTGACGCGATAGGTGATGTGGCCCTGCACGGTCAGCGTCTGAAAGTCGCGCGCGATCTGCTGGAAGATGAACGAGGCGTCGCGGCTGCCGACGGGCACGGCGACGAGCGTGGTCACGGGCGCGTAGTACAGCGCGGAGAGGCCGGTGCCTTCGGCGACGACCGCGCCGGCGCGGTACTTCATCAGGAAGGTGGTGGGCTGGGCCTTGATAAATCGGATGCCGAACATGGCCGTCTCCAACGATGCTATAAGTTGGTCTGAACAACTAAGTAAGTTGGACTGTACAACTAACTGTGCTACTGTCAAGGCCGGACAGGGGAGGCTGCCGATGGCGGGCGAGGATCGGACCGAAGGGTCTGGAAAATCAGGGCAAATGGACTTCCCGCGGCCGCTGACCACGGTCGACGTCGTGATGTTTGCGATTCTTCACGACCAGCTTCAGGTGCTGCTGGTGCAGCGTCCGGCCGGCGCGGGCGAGCCGTTTCCGCTAAGCTTGGCGCTGCCGGGCGGCTTCGTTGACGTCGCGAAAGACCGCGATCTCGCCGCCTGTGCGGCGCGCAAGCTGAAGGAGAAGACCGGAGTTACCAGCCCTTACCTCGAGCAGCTCGGCAGCTGGGGAAGCGCGACGCGCGATCCGCGCGGCTGGTCGGCGACACACGCCTATTTTGCGCTGATTCCGGCCGACGCAAGTGAGCTCACCAGCGATGCGCGCTGGTGTCCGATTCGAGGCGGAAGGCTGAAGGAGAAGCTCGCCTTCGATCACGGCGAGATCCTGGCAAGTGCAATCCAGCGCCTGCGCAACAAGGTGGAATACACCTCGCTGCCCGCTTACCTGATGCCTGTGGAATTCACGCTGCCCGATCTGCAGCGCGTCTACGAGATCGTGCTCGACCGGCCTCTGGAGAAGAGCGCCTTCCGCACCCGGATCCTGTCGGCCGACATGATTGAGCCGGTCGCGAAAATGCGGCGGGGCCTGAACCGCCCGGCGCAGCTCTATCGGCTCAAGAAGGGCAGGGAGCCCGTGTATTTCGTGCGAACGTTCAATCCGCCGGAGTAAGGTCGCCCGGACGTGACTGCTGCGGGTTTTGCGGCTATAGCCGCCGCGCGGTTCGAGTACCCTCCATAACATCATGTTAGGTTTATCGCATAACTGGGTAATTGTGTTAGTCCGGCGAAAGCCTATTGTCATCTCACTCAAGACACCGACCGGCAGTGCCAAGCGCTCGCGGAGCTCCGCGAAGCGTCCGGGAATTGCTGTCCAATCGTCCAGCGAAGCCCGCCAACGGGACGCCAACAAACAACAGATCGGGAGGAATTTTTCTGATGGCTACAACGCGCGCGATCCATGACATGAGCCAGTCCAGGAAGGCTGCCGCAAGCGGCTGGATCGGGTCGGCTCTCGAATATTATGATTTCTTCATCTACGCGACTGCGGCATCGCTGATCTTCCCGCAGATATTTTTTCCATCGGACAATCCCACTGTCGCGATCGTCGCATCGCTTGCGACCTATGGCGTCGGCTATGTGGCGCGGCCGATCGGCGCCTTCGTGCTCGGACATTGGGGCGATACCCATGGCCGCAAGACCATTCTCCTCGTCTGCATGTTCCTGATGGGGCTCTCGACCATGGCGGTCGGCATCCTGCCGACCTATCAGCAGGTCGGCATTCTCGCGCCGATCCTGCTCGTGGTCCTGCGCCTGGTGCAGGGCTTTGCCGTCGCCGGTGAAATCTCCGGCGCAAGCTCGATGATCCTGGAGCATGCGCCGTTCGGTCGCCGCGGCTTCTTTGCAAGCTTTGCCCTGCAGGGCGTGCAAGCCGGACAGATTCTGGCTGCCGCCGTGTTCCTGCCGCTGGCGGCCTATATGCCAGCCGACGCCTTCAACAGCTGGGGCTGGCGCATTCCCTTCCTGCTCAGCTTCTTCGTCATTGTCGCAGGCTACATCATTCGTCGCGAGGTCGACGAGACCCCTGCCTTTGCGCGGGAGGAGAGCCGGGGAGAAACGCCACGGGCTCCGATCGTCCAGGCGATCAGACTGAGCTGGCCCGACATGCTCAGGGTCATCTGCATGGCGCTGATGAACGTCATCCCGGTGGTTGCGACCATCTTCGGTGCGGCCTACGCGGTCCAGCCGGCCTATGGCATCGGCTTTGCCAAGGACGTCTATCTGTGGATCCCAGTGCTCGGAAACATGGTCGCCGTATTCGTCATTCCCTTCGTCGGTAATCTCTCCGACAGGATCGGTCGTAAGCCTCCGATCATCGTCGGTGCGCTGCTGTCCGGCTTGCTCGCCTTCGTCTACCTCTATGCCATCAGCATCAAGAACGTGCCGCTGGCGATCCTGGTCTCGCTGTTGATGTGGGGCGTCGTCTATCAAGGCTACAACGCGATCTTCCCGAGCTTTTACCCGGAGCTGTTCCCGACGCGCACCCGCGTGTCGGCAATGGCGATCTCGCAGAACATCGGGACGACCATCACGGCCCTGCTGCCGGCTCTGTTTGCGACAGTGGCGCCTCCCGGCTCGGCCAACATTCCAATGACGGTGGGGGCGATCGCCTTCGGCATCACTGTTATCGCGGCGCTTGCGGCAGTCACGGCCCGGGAAACCTATCGGATCCACATCGACGATCTCGGCAATCCCGCGGCCGTTCCGATGGCGCAAGCCGACTACGAGCGGCGGCGTGCAGGCAAGGCGAATAGTGCTGCTGCGGTTCAGACCTGATCCGTACAGGAGGAGGCAGTGCCGCTGCGATGATGTTCGCAGCGGCATCGCTTCGCGATATAGTTTGACTCTGGGTTGAAGTTTAGTGCGCGTGAGCACGATCATGATGAGGTTGCAGGATGAATCCCGCAGTTGTTGCCGTCGCCATCACCGGCTCCGTGCCGCGCAAGAAGGACAACCCGGCGGTGCCGATCTCGCCGGCCGAACAGATCGAATCGACGCACCTGGCCTTCGAGGTCGGCGCTACGCTCGCCCATATCCATGTTCGCAACGACGATGAGACGCCGTCCTCCGACCCCGAGCGCTTCGCTCTGGTGCAGGAGGGCATCCGGAAGCATTGTCCTGGGATGATCGTGCAGTTCTCGACCGGCGGGCGCGGCCGCGATCCCTCAGCGCGCGGATCGTCGCTTTATCTGAAGCCGGACATGGCCTCCCTGTCCACGGGGTCGGTGAACTTTCCGACCATCGTTTACGAGAACAGCGCGGCCCTGGTCGAGACTCTCGCCACCGGCATGAAGGAAAATGGCGTTCGTCCTGAGATCGAGATATTCGATCTGTCGCATCTGCACGGCGCGCGACGCCTGATCGAGGCGGGGCTGATGGATGAGCGTCCGCACGTGCAATTCGTCATGGGCGTCAAGAACGCGATGCCGGCCGACGAGCATGTGCTCGACATTCTGCTGGCAGAGCTCCGCCGCCTGATCCCGAAGGCGACCTGGACCGCGGCCGGGATCGGCCGCCATCAAGCCGAGGTCATGGATTGGGCCCTGGCGCGCGGGGCCGATGCGGTTCGCACCGGGCTCGAGGACAATATCAGGGTGAACAAGACGCGCCTCGCCGCCAGCAATGCGGAACTCGTGAGCATTGCCTGCGAGGCCTTGGCGCGCCACGGCCGCCAAGCCGCCACCGCGGCCGAAGCGCGATCCTTGCTCGGGATCGGGCGGTAGGGGCGACCATCCCAGCCTGATATTGGCCCGACATGCTCCTGGCCGCCTTCTGCTATTCGGCGGTCGGCGTTCCCGCGCGCTGAGTCTCCGGATAAGACGGGACGCACAGGCGTGATCGGCGCCTGCCGGGCAGGCGACGACTGGAATGCGTTTCTTGAAATCTGAGGGCAGGCTCATCGGGGTCCTGCTGGTGCTTGCGATCACCCAACTGATTGGATGGGGTACGATCGGCCTTCCGGCCGTGATCGGCCGCGACCTCGGGGCCGATCTCGGCATGAGCCTGCCGGCAGTGTTCGCGGGCAGCTCGGTTCTTTACGTCACTATGGGCCTGTGCGCGCCCTGGCTCGCCAAGGCCTTCGCGCGGCACGGCGCGCGCAAGGTGATGATGGCGGGCACTGTCGTCTCTGCGCCGGGTTTTGTCGTTCTGTCCTTCGCACGCGAGCCGGCGCTCTATTTTGCTGGATGGGTGATTCTCGGCATGGGCGGCAGCGCCACCTTGTCGACCGGCGCCTATATCATGCTGAACGAGGTGGTCGGACGAGGCGCCAAGAATGCGATTGGCGCCTTGATGCTGGTGACTGGCCTCTCCAGCAGCATCTTCTGGCCGACCACCTCGTTCCTCAGCGGCCTGCTCGGCTGGCGCGGGACCTGTCTGGTCTATGCGGCGATGATGCTTGCCATCAACCTTCCGCTCTATGCTTTTCTCGCGCCGCGCCGGAAATTCGCGGCGGAGGATCGTGGCGAGGCCGTCAAGGCCGTACCGCCGCCCGCGATTCCGAGAAGCACGTTTGGTCTCGTCGTCTGCGTGATCACGATGAATGCCTTCGTCAATTTCGGAATCGGCGCCATTCTGATCGAGCTGTTGCGAGCGGAGGGCCTTGCGCCGGCGCAGGCGCTTGCGTTCGGTTCGATGCTGGGCGTGATCCAGGTCAGCGCGCGCGGTCTCGACTTTCTCGGTGGCGGCCGCTGGGACGGCATCACCACCGGGCTCGTCGCCGGCACGGCGCTTCCGGTCGCCATGGTGCTGCTGATGCTGAGCGAGAGCGCGACCTGGGCGGTCGCGGTCTTCATCCTGCTCTATGGCGCCGGCAGCGGCGCGATGGCCGTGGCGCGGGCGACGATCCCTCTCGTGTTCTACGACCAGGCTGAATTCGCCAAGGCGATGTCGATGATCGCATTGCCGCTCAATCTGGCTTCCGCGATCTCGCCGCCGCTGCTCGCCGGCCTGCTCACCCAGTTCGGCAGCCGCGGCGCGCTTGGCCTCACTCTTCTGTTTTCCTGCGCGACGGTGCTGATCCTGGTCCTGCTCGGACGGCGCCGCCCGCAGCTAGCCGCAGTTGGCGCAATGTAGGGGTTATTCGCGAGGCGGAAATACGAGTCTGGCGGCCGCTGAGAGATGGCCGTATGCCGAGAGCGCAGTGCTCGGGACCCCAAAATGGTGTATCCGCAGGGAGCGTGGTCCGCGGTCTCGCCGCCCCGCCAATACCAGTTCCCCGGAGGAAATCGACATGTCGGCCCTGCCGCTCTCAGGCATCAAGATCCTTGACCTCACGCGTGTGCTCGCCGGGCCCTTGTCGGCCCAGATGCTGGGCGATCTCGGCGCCGAGGTGATCAAGATCGAGCGGCCCGGCACCGGCGACGATGCGCGCGCCTTCGGCCCGCCTTATCTGACCGACCCCGAGGGCAAGGCGAACAATAACAATTCGTTCTATCTCTGCGCCAACCGCAACAAGAAGTCGGTCACGGTCAACATCGCCAAGCCGGAGGGGCAGGCGATCATCCGCGAGCTTGCGAAAGACGTCGACGTCTTCATGGAGAACTACAAGGTCGGCGATCTCAAGCGCTACGGTCTCGACTATGAGACGATCAAGGCAATCAATCCCAAGATCATCTATTGCTCCGTGACCGGCTTTGGTCAGACCGGCCCCTACGCGCCGCGTGCCGGCTATGACGCGATCCTGCAGGCGATGGGCGGTCTGATGAGCGTCACCGGCCACATGGACGGCGAGCCGGGCGAGGGTCCGATGAAGGTCGGTCCCTCCATCGTCGACTACATGACCGGCATGAACACCTCGATCGGCATTCTGTCGGCGCTCTACCATCGCGATGCCAATGGTGGCGTCGGACAACATCTCGACGTCTGCCTGTTCGACACCGTGATCGCCTCGCTGTCGCACTGGCTGCAGATCTATCTCGTCAACGGCAAGACGCCGCCGCGCCGCGGCACTTGGGGCAATGGCGGCATGCCGGCCGGCGTGTTCCGCTGCACCGACGGCGAGCTGATGCTGGTGGTCGGCAATGACGGCCAGTTCCGCAAGACCTGCGCCGTGCTCGGCGAGCCGGAACTCGCGAGCGATCCACGTTTCATCAAGAACAACGACCGCGTCGTGCACGGCAAGGAAATCATGGCGATCTTCGCCGGCCTGTTCCTGAAGAAGCCGGTGGCGTACTGGCTGGAAAAGCTGGAGGAGGCCGGCGTGCCGTCAGGCCCGATCAACAATTTCGAGCAGGTGTTTTCCGATCCGCACGTCCAGTCGCGCGGCATGCGGGTGAAGGTGAACCATCCCTTCGAGCCCGATCTATCGTTGATCCGCAACGCGCTGACCTTCTCGGAGACCCCGATCGAGACCTACCGCGCCCCGCCGCTGCTCGGCGAGCACACCCGGGAAGTGCTTGGCGGCAAGCTCGGTTATGATGCGGGGAAGATCGAGGAACTGAAGCAGCAGGGTATCATCTAGCGCTTCTTGCCTCGCTGCTTGCCTTAAGTTCCGATCCCGCGTGCCGATGATGAGTGGCGGAACCATGTCGACGGGGCGGACTTGTGCGGGGCTTGCGCGCAATCCCCAGATAATCCCGGTCCGTAGTCGCACAGGCTTCCGCTTTGCTCGAGATTCTGATTCGATCCCTCCACTGAGTTCGGGAGGGAAATGGATGTCCTACACGATCGGGTTCCAGGCGAAGGACCAGAAGGGAATTCTGGCGACCGAGGCGGCAACGGCCAACCAGGCGGTCGCCATCATTGCCGCACTGCGGCAAAGCGCCGAAGAGATCAAGTTCATCCGCTCGCCGCAAGAAGGCGACATGGGGATCGAAATGCTGCTGCTGCTCGCCAAGGAAGAGGCCGAGGAGATGCCGCAGCGGGCCTGACCCGCCAGACCACACGTTGAACTCTGGCGTCCCAGCCCTCCTGCTTGCGGGGCGGGCAGGAATTTGGACAGCATCGCGCTAGCGCGCGGCAACCTTTGCCGACGCCTTCGTCTCCGTCCGCCCAGCCGCCAGCGCCATGGTCGCGACGCTGACGACGCGCGCGACCACGTCCTCGACATCGTCGAGATCGCATTGGCCGTCCGACAGTTTCGTCAGCCGCTCGCTCTCGCGAATGGTGTGGTGCGCCATCGCCAGCGCAAAATTCAGGCCCCAATAAATATCGACGTCGCTGCGGTCGGGCAGGGCCCTTCGCATCGCGCCGACGAACTTCCGCAAATGGTCGATCTCGCGGTTCTTGATGCGGCGGATCGGCGGCACGGATTCGATCGAGGCGCGGATCATGAAGCGCGCTGCGGTCGAGCGCTGGTTCTCCGGCCCGAGACAACCGCGCAGTGTCGGCCCGACCAGCGCGCGCAGGATGACCTCGATCGGCGCGCGGCCGCCGCCTTGCTCTTCCGCCGCCTTCAGCTCGCGCAAACGCTCGCGGTTGGTCGCGATCGAGCGGGTGACAAATAATTCCGCGATCAGCTCGTCCTTCGAGCCGAAATGATAGTTCACCGCAGCCAGATTGACATTCGCCTCGGCGACGATGTCGCGCAGCGTGACGTCGCCGAAGCCGCGATCGGCGTAGAGCCGTTCGGCGGCGGCGAGAATGGCAGACCTCGTATGATCGCTGGCCATGGTGAGAAACCTCGTCATTCCGGGGCGCGACGCAGTCGCGAACCCGGAATCTCGCGCCGCAACTTCTAGATTCCGGGTTCGACGCTCCGCGTCGCCCCGGAATGACGAACGGGGGAGCGAAGCGAGGGGAGTTGCAATTCAAACAGTTGTATGAAACTATTGTTTGAAGGCCGGAGAAAGTCAATCCGCAATCGCAACTCGTTCGCAATGCGAGCCGGTTCCGAAGCGTTCGCAAAGCGCACATGTTCGCGCTTGCGGGTCGTGCAAGGCGGGAGGACAGTCCGGCGCAAAACGAGATCGCAAAGAGAGACGAGGAGCGTCCCATGGACTTCGATATGTCGCCCAAGCAGAAGGAATGGCTCGACCGCGTGCGGTCCTTCATGGCCAAGCACGTGCGTCCGGCGGTGCCTGTCTACAACGAGCAGGATCAGAGCGGCGAGCGCTGGAAGGTGATCCCCATACTCGAAGACCTCAAGAAGAAGGCGAAGGCCGAAGGCCTCTGGAACATGTTCATGCCGCCGAGCGAGCATGAGGACGACGAATTCCGCGGCGCGGGGCTGACCAATCTGGAATATGCGCTGCTGTCGGAAGAAATGGGCCGCATCACCTGGGCCTCTGAAGTGTTCAACTGCTCCGCACCCGACACCGGCAACATGGAGGTGTTCATCCGCTACGGCACCAAGGAGCAGAAACGCAAATGGCTGCGCCCGCTGATGGACGGCGAGATCCGCTCGGCCTTCCTGATGACGGAGCCGGCGGTCGCGTCCTCCGACGCGACCAACATCGAGACCCGCATCGAGAAGGACGGCGATCACTATGTCATCAACGGCCGCAAATGGTGGTCATCGGGCGTCGGCGATCCCCGCTGCAAGATCGCGATCCTGATGGGCAAGACCGATTTCAATGCGGCCAAGCACCAGCAGCAATCGCAGATTCTGGTTCCGCTCGACACTCCAGGCATCAAGGTCGAGAAGATGCTCCCCGTATTCGGCTTCGACGACGCACCGCACGGCCACGCCCAGGTGCTGCTCGAAAACGTGCGCGTGCCGAAGGAGAACATCCTGCTCGGCGAAGGCCGTGGATTCGAAATCGCGCAGGGCCGGCTCGGACCTGGCCGCATCCATCACTGCATGCGCACCATCGGCAAGGCCGAGGAGGCGCTGGAGAAGATGGTGAAGCGGCTTTCCTCGCGCACCGCCTTCGGCAAGAAGATCGTCGAACATTCGGTGTGGGAGCAGCGCATTGGTGAGGCCCGCACCAACATCGAGATGACTCGGCTGCTCTGCCTCAAGGCCGCCGACATGATGGACAAGGTCGGCAACAAGACCGCGCAGGCAGAGATCGCCATGATCAAGGTCGCAGCTCCCAACATGGCGCTGAAGATCATCGACGAAGCGATCCAGGCCTTTGGCGGCGCGGGCGTCTCTGACGATGCCGGTCTTGCCAAGGACTACGCCCACATCCGCACGCTGCGTCTCGCCGACGGCCCGGACGAGGTGCACAATCGCGCCATTGCAAGGTTAGAGGTTCGGAAGTATGCCAACTCTCCGAAGCACTGAAAATCGGGGAGGGTAATGCTCCCCACACCGTCATTCCGGGGCGATGCGTAAGCATCGAACCCGGAATCTCGAGATTCCGGGTTCTCGCTGCGCGAGCCCCGGAATGACGACAATGAAAAGAGGGAGCGTCACCGTGGCTGACGGCGTCAGGAAAGACGAAGAGTTCTCGGGCACCAAGCCGGTCGAGGAGCGTCATCGCTTCGACGAGCTGCGGCTCGAAGCCTGGATGCGCGACAATGTCGAAGGCTTTGAAGGCCCGCTGGTCGTGCTGCAGTTCAAGGGCGGCCAGTCCAATCCGACCTACCGGCTCAATACGCCGAAGCGCTCCTACGTGATGCGCCGCAAGCCGTTCGGCAAACTGCTGCCGTCCGCGCATGCGGTCGATCGTGAGTATCGCGTCATCGCGGCGCTTGGAAAGCAGGGTTTTCCGGTCGCGCACGCCTATGCCCTCTGCCAGGACGACAGCGTCATTGGCGCGGCCTTCTACATCATGTCGATGGAAGAGGGGCGCGTGTTCTGGGATCCGACGCTGCCGAGCCAGGACAACGATTCCCGCCGAAAGATATTCACCAGCAAGATCGAGACGCTGGCGAAACTCCACATGTACGATCCTGTCGCGATCGGCCTTGGCGATTTCGGCAAGCCTGGCAATTATTTCGCGCGGCAGATCGACCGCTGGACCAAGCAATATCGCGCCTCAGAGACGCAGCATATTCCCGAGTTCGAGAAGGTTGCCGAATGGCTGCCCAGGACCGTGCCGGAGCAGGCGCGCGTCTCGATCGTCCATGGCGACTATCGCCTCGACAACATGATTTTCCACGCGACGGAACCGCGCGTGCAGGCCGTGCTGGACTGGGAGCTGTCGACGCTCGGCGATCCCATGGCCGACTTCACTTACCTGTTGATGCAGTGGATCATGCCGGGCCTCGAGGACGCCGACCTCAAGGCGCTCAACATCCCGAGCCTGGAGGAGGCCGCGCAGATCTATTGCAACGTCACCAAGATGACGGTGCCTGATCTCAACTGGTACTTTGCCTACAATCTGTTCCGTCTCGCCGGCATCACGCAAGGAATTGCGGGCCGCGTCCGTGACGGCACCGCGGCAAATGCCAAGGCGCTGGAATCAGCCAAGCGCACCGTGCCCCTGTCAAAAGCGTCCTGGGACTACGCGCAGAAGGCGGGCGCGGTCTAGGATAGACAAAGGGGCGAGGCTGCCGGCCGCGCCTTTTTCGTTTGGTTGGGCCCTCGTGTCCCGGACGCGGTGCAGCACGCAGTGCTGCTCCGCAGAGCCGGGACCCAGTCATGACGCCAAGGTATTCAGCTTATCCGTCAGATCGCGCCAATCCGGATTCACGCGAGCGCGCCTCGACAACTGACTCGAAGGTTTCGACATAGACCAACTGAGTAACGTCGTGCTGTTTCGTGAAGCCGGGGACTAGCTTGGCCTTGTGCTCGCTCATTCGACGCGGAAGATCGTTCGTCACTCCGATGTAGGGAGTGCCGTTCCGCTTGCTCGCCCTAAACGAACAAGGGCATTGCTGCGCAACCCAGCACTGATGATCTCAGCGACCTAAGATTGCACAACTGAGCGGCGTCGCCAGGCATTCTGGGTCCCGGCTCTGCGGAGCGTCACTTCGTGCCGCACCGCGTCCGGGACACGGGATCCGCGAACTGCTGCCTCCGGTTTGACAACGCGCCGTTCGACCCCATCTCCTCACACCAAGGAGACGGACATGATCCAGCAACTGCGCATCTACGAGATCTTCGAGAAGAACAAAGCTGCCTTTCACGCCCGCTTCCGCGACCACGCCGCGCGCATCATGCGTAGCCGATATGGTTTCCAGATCGTGGCGATGTGGGAAACCAAGTTCGGCGAACGCACCGAGTTTGCCTATCTGCTGGAGTGGCCGGATGAGGCGGCCAGGACTTCGGCGTGGGCGGCCTTCATGGCCGATGCGGAATGGGCCGAGATCAAGCGGATGACCCACGCGGAGCACGGCCTTATGGTTGGCCAGATCGAGGACCGTCTGCTTGTGCCGGTGGATTATTCACCGTCGTCCAGCTTCGTCGCGGGCTCCTCGCAATGACGACGAGCTATCCCTTCGCGCAATGCGCGATCAGCTTCTCCACGAAGCCTGCACACTTCTCCAGCTCCGCCATTTCGATGAACTCGTCCGGCGTATGCGCCTGCGCGATCGAGCCCGGGCCGATCACCACCGACGGGATGTCGGCCATGCTGGCGAACAGGCTCGCCTCCGTGCCGAAGGCGACCTTGGCGTGATCGTTTCGCCCCGCAAGGCTCTTGGCCAGCGTGACGATGGCGGCATCGGCGGTGGTGTCGAGGGCGGGGTAGTCGAGGATCTCCTCGAAATCGATGCCGCAGTCCGGGCTCTTCGCCTTCATGGCCGGCTCCAGCTCGGCCTTGGCCCAGGCGACGATCGCATCCGTCACCTCCCTGGACTCGGTGATGCCGATGCCGCGGCATTCGAAATCCACGGTGCACGTGTCGGGCACGATGTTCAGCGCCGCGCCGCCATGCACGATGCTGGTCAGCAATGTTGAATGCGGCACATCGTAGAGACTGTTGCGCTCGGCTTCGCTTGCGAGCTTCACGGCACGGCGGCGGATCTCGGTGATCAGCTCGGCGGCGTATTCGATGGCGTTGACGCCGTCGGGCGCGATCGAGGAGTGGCGGGCGAGGCCGCGGAATGTTGCGCGCACGCCGTGCTTGCCCTTGTGGCCGATGATGACCTTCATCTCGGTCGGCTCGCCGATAAAAGCGCCGAGAGGCCGCACCTTTTTCTTTGCCACTTCGCGGAGCATCGGTCGGACGCCGACGCAGCCGATCTCCTCGTCATAGGAGATCGCAAGATGGATCGGTGTGGTCAGCTTTGCTTCCAGCATCTCCGGCACCATCGCGAGACACACTGCGACAAAGCCCTTCATGTCGGTGGTGCCGCGGCCGTAGAGCTTGGCGTTGCGCTCGACCAGCTTGAACGGATCGTGGCTCCAGTCTTGGCCCACAACAGGGACGACGTCGGTATGCCCTGACAGCACGAAGCCGGGCTTATCCTCGGGCCCGATCGTGACCCAGAGCGAGGCTTTCTGTCCGGTCTCATCGGTGATCCGCTCGCCTTTGAGGCCGAGCGCGGCGAGATAGCCCTCGATATGGGCGATCAGGGGCAGGTTGGTACGGTCGCTGATCGTGTCGAAGGCGACGAGGTCGGCGAGGATTTGTCGAACACGATCGGGTCTTGAGCTTGGCATTGTCATGGTCTTGTCAGGGGATTGCGCAGGCTGAGGCTGCTTGCATGAACCATACCAGCGCGGGGGGCGGATGGGCAAACGTACGCTGTAGCCGTCATTCCGGGGCGATGCGCAGCATCGAGCCCGGAATCCATCGCGCTGCACCAGGGTACGTGAAATGGATTTCCGGGTTCGCGACGTCGTCGCGCCCCGGAATGACGTCGGCGCTACGACCCCTTGCGCTGTCCGACGGGCTAAACACGCCGTTGCATGTTCAAATTTATCACCGTCATCTTCGAGGCTCGGCGCACGATGCGTTCGCATCGTACGCCTCGCGCCTCAGGATGACGGGTTTGGTAAGAGCGCCGCGATCAGACCGGCTTACCCGTATACGGCATCGACGCGGTGAGGCCGCCATCCACCGGGAAGGCCTGGCCATTCACATACGAGGCTTCGTCGCTCGCCAGGAACAGTCCCATCGCGGCGAGTTCGTGCGGTTGACCGGGGCGCTTGAGTGGATTGAGCTGGCCGATCTTGTCCTGGGTGCCGCGCTCCTTGGCGCGGTCGAAGATCGGTTTTGTCATTCCTGTTTCGATCAGGCCCGGACAGACCGCATTGATGCGCACGCCGGTGCCGGTGAGGGAATAGGCCGTGGTCTGCACCAGAGAAATCACGCCGGCCTTGCTCGCCGCATAAGGATGTCCGCTCGCGCCCGCCTTGAGGCCCGCGACCGATGCTGTCAGCACGATCGCGCCGGACTGCTGCTTCACCATGTGCGGCATCGCGTGCTTCACCGCAAGGAAGGGTCCGATCAGATTGACACGCAGTACTTCCTGCCAGTGTTCCACGGTTTGCTCGCCGAGCGGAACGAGGCCGCCGGAGATGCCGGCATTGGCCCAGATAACGTCGAGCCTTCCGTGCGTCTTTACGGCCTTGTCGACGACGGCGATGACGTCCGTCTCGGAGCCGGCGTCGGCGATCATCGCTTCCGCAATGCCGCCGGCCTTCTTCACCTCGTCGACGGTCTCCTTCACCCCCTCGGTGCGATCGACCGCGATCAGCTTGGCACCTTCCCGGGTGAACAACAGCGCTGCGGCGCGGCCGATGCCGCTGCCGGCGCCGGTGATGATGACGGATTTGCCTTGCAGGCGGCCCATGCGTTTCTCCCTCTGGTATTCGCGCGACGCTTGCCGCGCGACGGAATTTCAAACAGAATTTCAAACGGCAAAGTGTCTTGAGACACGTTCACACCTGACGTACAGCGACATCACACGGGATGGAAGAGCTTCATGGCAACCGCAGACAAGCCGAACGTGATCACGACACGCTGGTGGTGGGTTCGTCACGCGCCGGTGCGCAATGACGGCGGCAACATCTACGGGCAGAGCGATATCGCCTGCGACACCAGTGACACCTACGTGTTCAACGCTGTTGCCAAAGTGTTGCCGCGCAAGGCGGTCTGGTATTCGAGCAATCTGATGCGCACGCACCAGACCGCGGAAGCGATTTGGGAAGCGGGCTACCCGCGGCCTGCGTCGATGAAACGGGAGGCGGACCTTGCCGAGCAGAATCTCGGCGGTTGGCAAGGCATGAACCGCGCCGAGTTCATTGCCAGCCGGCCGGTAGGCGCGAGCTGGTTCGCCGACATCAACGAGCCCGCGCCAGGTGGCGAAAGTTTCATGGACCTCTACATCAGGACGCGCCGCACCATCGAGCGGATCAACAATGAGGCGGCCGGGCAGGACATCATCGCCGTGGCGCATGGCGGCACCATCAAGGCGGCGATCGGCCTCGCACTCGACGGCCAGCTGGAGCGGGCCTTGTCGTTCGACATCGACAATGTGTCGATCACGCGGCTCGACTATTTTGCGAGTCCCGAGCGTACGGTGTGGCGGTTGCCGATGGTGAACCAGCAACCTTGGATCGCCGACGATGCGCATGCGGCGATGCACCAGCCGGCGGGGCCGGAAGTGAAGAAGCTCGCGTGAGTTAATCCGTCATTCCGGGTCCGATGCTTCGCATCGCCCTGGAATGACATTGAAGACCAATCTGGGAGAGAAACATGACCTTGTTCGACATGAAGGGCAAAGTTGCCGTCATCACGGGATCGACGCGCGGCATCGGGCTTGCGATCGCCGAGCGCATGGCCGAGCACGGCGCCAAGGTCGTGATCTCCTCGCGCAAGGCCGACGTCTGCGAGCAGGTGGCGAAGGGCATCAACGAGAAGTTCGGCAAGGGCACCGCGGTCGCGATCGCCGCCAACATCTCCTCGAAGGAGAATCTGCAGAACCTCGTCGACGAGAGCAACCGCGCCTTCGGCAAGATCGACGTGCTGGTCTGCAACGCCGCGTCGAATCCATATTACGGTCCGCTCGCCGGCATCTCCGATGATCAGTTCAGGAAGATCCTCGACAACAACATCGTCGCCAACAACTGGCTGATCTCGATGGTGGTGCCGCAGATGATCGAGCGCAAGGACGGTTCGATCATCATCGTCTCCTCGATCGGCGGCCTCAAGGGCTCGACCATCCTCGGCGCCTATGCGATCTCCAAGGCGGCCGACATGCAGCTCGCGCGCAATCTCGCCTGCGAATACGGCAAGCACAACATCCGCGTGAACTGCATCGCGCCCGGCCTGATCAAGACCGATTTCGCCAAGGCGCTGTGGGACAATCCCGAGAACCTGAAGGCCTCGACCGCGCGCTCGCCGCTGCTCCGCATCGGCATCCCCGACGAGATCGCGGGCGCGGCCGTATTCCTCGGCTCGAAGGCCGGGGACTTCATGACCGGCCAGACCATGGTGATCGACGGCGGCGCGACGATCAGTTGACGCGATAGAGCGTCACCCCGGGGCGCGCTTAGCGCGAACCCGGGATCTCGAGATTCTCAGGTGCGCAACTGCGCACCATAGTTCGGTCCTGCGGATCGTCCCGAATGACCCTGCGCCTCACTCCACCGCGGCGTAAACCAGATCCCGCACCAAGGTCCGCGTGTAGTCACGTTGTCCCGGGCCCTGGCTCATGAACACCGCGAACAGATCCTCCTTCGGATCGATCCAGAAGAACGTGCCGGCAATGCCGCTCCAGAAATAGTTGCCGACGCTGCCGGGGAAGGGCGCGATGCCGGCCTCGCGGCGGACGGCGAAGCCGAGGCCGAAACCGTGGCCGGGCGACAGCAGCGTGCCGTTGGTCACGACGTGAGGGCCGAGATGATCGGACGCCATCAGCTCCAGCGTCTTGCGACCGATGATCCTGACGCCGTCGAGCGTGCCGCCGTTGCGCAGCATGAGGCAGAAGCGGGCGTAATCGATCGTGGTCGAGACCAGGCCGCCGCCGCCTGACTCCATCACCGGCTGTTCGAGCATGTTGAAAAGCGCGACCTTGTCGCCGGTCCAGGGATCGGCGGCGAACGGTTCGGCAAGCCTGCCAGCATTGGCCTCGCTGGTCGAGAACGCGGTCTCGGTCATCTGAAGCGGGGCGAGCACGCGCTCGGCGAGGAATGCGCCAAGCGACTTGCCGCTGACGACCTCGATGATGCGGCCGAGAATGTCGGTGGAGCGGCTGTAGTTGAACTCGTCGCCGGGATGGCAGACCAGCGGAAAGCTCGCCACCAGCGCAGCATGCTCGGCATTGGTGATCTTGCGGCTGCGGACGCGCGAGTCCTGATAGATCTTGTGCACGGGACCGTCGCCCTGGTGCTCGTAGGTGAGCCCCGAGGTGTGACGGAGCAGGTCCTGCACCGTCATCGGCCGTTTGGGTGCAACCAGTTCCAGCTTGCCGCCGCTGACCACGCCGACCTTCTGGTTGGCGAACTCCGGGATGAATTTGGCGACCGGGTCGCCGAGAAGCAGGTGGCCGTCCTCGACCAGCGCCATGATGGCGACCGAGACGATCGGCTTGGTCATCGAGAAGATCCGGAAGATCGAATCAAGCGCCATCGGCGCGGACCCCGCCGGGCTCTGCCTGCCAAGCGCCTCGAACCAGCCGACCTGGCCGCCTCTCGCCACCAGCACGGTCACCCCGGGCACGGTTCCCTTGTCGATCTCGCGCCTGAAGGCGTCCGACATCACCTGGAGGCGGGGACGCGACAGGCCCAGCGTTTCCGGCTTGGCCTCCGGCAGAGGCGGGGATTTCGGCGCGGTCGAGAGGTGAGGGGCTGCGGCGGTCATATGTTCACTCCCGGGGGGGCACATTATTGTCGGAGGCAGACTGTGACCCAGAAGCCGCGGCAGTCACAAGCGAAGCCAGCGCGCTTCACCCTTGCAATCCGTCCTTGCAATCCGGCCGTCCCCTGTGCTTGAAAGCGCGCCTGATCCGAAGCGGCGACGCGAGGGTCCGTAGGAGTGTAGCTCAATTGGTAGAGCACCGGTCTCCAAAACCGGGGGTCGCAGGTTCGAGCCCTGCCACTCCTGCCAGCTAATCCGCTGGCTAACCCCTTGATGCCGAACTATTCCGATCTGCTTGCCCAGGATCCAAGGCCGACTGGCAGCACCCGGTGATCCTTGACCTTTGGCCCCATCCGCAGTAGATAGCCCGCACTCGCAGCCGGCCCGTTAGACGCGGATATCCGGCGCGGCTTTGAAATCCCCCGAACAGCAGAGCCCGGTTTTCCGGCTCATCCTTCGAGACAGAGGGCTGGGCCACATCAGGCTGTTCGGATCCCTGAAATCCTCATTGGCGTCTCAAACGATGGCAGTCAGCCCGTTCAAGTTCTTGCAGGAAGTGCGCTCGGAGACCGCCAAGGTCACTTGGCCGACCCGTCGTGAGACCACGATCACCACCATCATGGTGTTCGTGATGGTCGCGCTGGCCTCGATTTTCTTCTTCGCCGCCGACCAGATCATCCGTTACCTCATCACCTTCCTTCTGGGCATTCACTGATGGCAACAGCCGCCGCAACCCAATCGTCCGACAAGCGCTGGTACATCGTCCACGCCTATTCGAACTTCGAGAAGAAGGTCGCCGAATCGATCCGCGAGCAGGCCAAGCAGCGCGGCCTCGAGGAGCTGTTCGAGCTGGTGCTGGTTCCGACCGAGAAGGTCACGGAAGTGCGCCGCGGCCGCAAGATCGATGCCGAGCGCAAGTTCTTCCCGGGCTACGTGCTGGTGAAGATGAAGCTGACCGACGAGGCGTTTCATCTGATCAAGAACACGCCGAAGGTCACGGGCTTCCTCGGCGCCGAGAACAAGCCGATGCCGATCTCGGAGAACGAGGCCATGCGCATCCTGCACCAGGTGCAGGAGGGCGTGGAACGGCCGAAGGCGTCGGTGTCGTTCGAGATCGGCGAGAACGTGCGCGTGGCCGACGGTCCGTTCGCCTCGTTCTCGGGTGTGGTCGAGGAAATCGACGAGGCGCGCTCGCGCGTGAAGGTCGCAGTGTCGATCTTCGGTCGCGCAACGCCGGTCGAGCTGGAATTCGGTCAGGTCGAGAAGGTCTGACCGGGTAGTGCGGGACGCCGGGAGGCATCCCGCAAAGAGAGGCCGTGGGAGGGAGAGGGCGGTTGCCAGCCGCATCCGACCCAAACCACGAACCTGAAACCGCCGGCGGTTGCCGGCACAACAGGAGTGCTACATGGCAAAGAAAGTGACCGGATACCTGAAACTTCAGGTCCCGGCCGGTGCGGCGAATCCTTCGCCCCCGATCGGTCCCGCGCTCGGTCAGCGCGGTCTCAACATCATGGAGTTCTGCAAGGCGTTCAACGCCCAGACCCAGAAGGAAGAGAAGAACACCCCGATCCCGGTGATCATCACCATCTATGCGGACCGTTCCTTCACCTTCGAGATGAAGACGCCGCCGATGTCCTACTTCCTCAAGCAGGCCGCCAAGATCCAGTCCGGCTCGAAGGCCCCGGGCCGTGACAAGGCCGGCAAGGTGACCCGCGCGCAGGTGCGCGAGATCGCCGAGAAGAAGATGAAGGACCTGAATTGCGACACCATCGAATCGGCCATGAAGATGGTCGAGGGCTCCGCCCGTTCGATGGGTCTGGAAGTTGCGGGGTAAGCGGTCATGGCAATCGGAAAGCGTTTGAACAAAGCCCGCGAAGGCATTGACCGCGAAAAGCTTTACCCGCTCGCGGATGCCATCAAGATGGTCAAGGAACGCGCGAAGGCGAAGTTCGACGAGACCATCGAGGTCGCGATCAATCTCGGCGTCGATCCGCGTCACGCCGACCAGATGGTCCGCGGCGTCGTGACCTTGCCGAACGGCACCGGCCGCACGCTCCGCGTCGGCGTGTTCGCCCGCGGTGCCAAGGCCGACGAAGCCAAGGCTGCGGGTGCTGACGTCGTCGGCGCCGAAGATCTGGTCGAGAAGGTGCAGAACGGCGCGATCGATTTCGACCGCTGCATCGCCACCCCCGACATGATGCCGCTGGTCGGCCGTCTCGGTAAGGTGCTCGGCCCGCGCGGCCTGATGCCGAACCCGAAGATCGGTACCGTGACCATGGACGTCACCGGTGCGGTGAAGGGTGCCAAGGGCGGCTCGGTCGAGTTCCGTGTCGAGAAGGCCGGCATCCTGCAGGCCGGCGTCGGCAAGGCCTCGTTCTCCGAGGAGAAGCTGGTCGAGAACATCAAGGCGCTCGCCGATGCCGTCTCGAAGGCGAAGCCGGCTGGCTCCAAGGGCACCTACATCCAGCGCGTTGCTGTGTCCTCGACGATGGGTCCGGGCGTGAAGGTCGAGCCGGGCACGATCCTCGGCTGAGTCTGGAAATTGCATGAGGCGAGGGGCGGAATCGGGCAATCGGTTCCGCCCCTCGTCGTTTGTGGGCGGCACTTATCGGGTCGAATCGGCCCTTGTCGGGCCGTAATAAGCCCCGATGGCAGCGGATTGGAACTGGTGTGAATTATGTCTTGGCAATCGGGCAGAGAGCGGTTAAAGAACCGCCTCCGGACGCGCCGGCCCTGGCTGGCGCGTCCGTGCACGTATTCCGAAAACCCGACACGTAGGAGATCATTCCTTTTCAGGACGTCCGCAAGGATTTGCCCGAAAAGGAAAGAAAATCCATCGGCCGGTGGGATGCGGGCAGAGGTCAGGCGGTTCGCCGGCTGGCCTTGTCCTGTCCAAGACTGCAGGCGCCTGCGGGAAATTTCGATTTCTCAATGGCTTAATCGCACGGCCTGCATAGACGGGTGAAGACCGGATTTCACTTCGCGCCTCCCGTTTAGGGGTGGTCGCGGAAGGAGTTTGGTTCGGACCTCGACAC
This sequence comes from Bradyrhizobium sp. Ghvi, assembly GCF_900115265.1. Lineage (GTDB taxonomy): Bacteria > Pseudomonadota > Alphaproteobacteria > Rhizobiales > Xanthobacteraceae > Bradyrhizobium. The sequence goes on from NZ_FOVU01000004.1 coordinate 340,142, forward strand.
GCCGTGGGCTCTTACGGGCTCCCGGAGGGCAGGCTTTGAATTGTCGTCTTGCCCGGCGTGTCCGATGGGTTTTGACCCTGAGGTTCAGGTTTTGGGCGGGACGATGGGTGCAGCCCGGCGGTCCCGCTTTCGCGTTGACCGCCAACCGGAAAGAGCTTGCTGTGGAACGAGCGGCAAAAAAAGACGCGGTCGAACAGCTCAATGGGGTCTTCAAGACCACGAGCGTCGCGATCGTTGCTCAATATTCCGGCCTCACCGTCGCCCAGATGCAGAAGCTGCGCCAGCAGATGAAGCAGGCGGGTGCCTCGGTGAAGGTCTCGAAGAACCGTCTCGCCAAAATTGCTCTTGAAGGCACTGACGTCGTTGCCATCGGCCCCATGCTGAAGGGACCGACCGTGATCGCCACTTCGAACGATCCGGTAGCGGCGCCGAAGGTCGCCATCGAATTCGCCAAGGCGAACGAAAAGTTCGTCATCATCGGCGGCTCGATGGGCAAGACCGTCCTGAATGTCGACGGCGTGAAGGCGCTTGCCTCGCTGCCGTCGCTTGACGAACTGCGCGGCAAGATCGTCGGCCTCATCGTGGCCCCGGCGACCAAGCTTGCTCAGCTCGCCAACGCGCCCGCGGGCAAGCTCGCGCGCGTCATCCAGGCTCATGCCTCAAAGGGCGAAGCGGCCTGACGCCCTTCGCAAAACTCAAACCCGAACCAGACTTACACTCAAGGAAACTGAACAATGGCTGACTTGCAGAAGATCGTTGACGACCTCTCGAGCCTCACCGTGCTCGAAGCTGCCGAACTCGCGAAGCTCCTCGAAGAGAAGTGGGGCGTTTCGGCTGCCGCGGCTGTCGCCGTGGCCGGCCCGGCTGCTGGTGGCGCCGCTGCCGCTCCGGCGGAAGAGAAGACCGAGTTCACGGTCGTTCTCGCCAGCGCAGGCGACAAGAAGATCGAGGTCATCAAGGAAGTCCGCGCCATCACCGGTCTCGGCCTGAAGGAAGCAAAGGACCTCGTCGAGGGTGCTCCGAAGCCGCTGAAGGAAGGCGTGAACAAGGAAGAAGCCGACAAGATCAAGGCCCAGCTCGAGAAGGCTGGCGCGAAGGTCGAGCTGAAGTAACGCAAGTTACTTCAGCGAAAATCCCGGGCTCGCGAAGCGAGACCCGGGATCTCGTCCCACGATCGTGGATGGCCGGGTTGAGCCCGGCCATGACGATCGGAAGACCGGGGCCGGATGCAAAAGGCGTGCGACGGATCGTCCCGACGCGGGCCAAACACGAAAAAGTGTGGGGATTTGAGGGTTTGTCCCTCGAATCTGCACTATTGTCGCCCCATATCGGGTCGGCAGCACGAAAGCGCGGTGGGCAGGGCGTCGGATTTCCCTGTAAGCCGTTGGGAGAGCAGGCTATTTCGGGCTTTTGCAGTCCGTGAAGACGATCGTTGTGACGGGCGGGCGCGCACCAGCGCCCCGCGCGTCGTTTTGCGTTTTGAAGGTCTGAAGAACAGATTCAGGACATTCCTGCCTGAAGCTGAGTCTCCGGCCCCCAAAGCGGGTTCGACAAATTCAACCCGGGGAGCGGTGGCAGCCGCGTTCCGGACGGTTCGCCCAGAGCGGGCGACGAAAATGAGAGGCCACGATGGCGCAGCAGACATTCACCGGTCGCAAACGCGTTCGCAAGTTCTTCGGACACATCAAGGAAGTCGCCGAGATGCCGAACCTCATCGAGGTTCAGAAGGCGTCCTATGACCAGTTCCTGATGGTCGACGAACCCGCGGGTGGGCGCCTCGACGAGGGCCTCCAGGCCGTGTTCCGCTCCGTGTTCCCGATCTCCGACTTTTCTGGCACCTCCATGCTGGAATTCGTCCGCTACGAGTTCGAGCAGCCGAAGTACGACGTCGACGAGTGCCGTCAGCGCGGCATGACCTTCGCGGCCCCGCTCAAGGTGACGCTCCGCCTCATCGTGTTCGATATCGACGAGGAAACCGGCGCGAAGTCGGTCAAGGACATCAAGGAGCAGGACGTCTACATGGGCGACATCCCGCTCATGACGATGAACGGCACCTTCATCGTGAACGGCACCGAGCGCGTCATCGTCTCGCAGATGCATCGTTCGCCGGGCGTGTTCTTCGACCACGACAAGGGCAAGACCCATTCCTCGGGCAAGTTGCTCTTCGCTGCCCGCGTGATCCCGTATCGCGGTTCCTGGCTCGACATCGAGTTCGATGCCAAGGACATCGTCTATGCGCGTATCGACCGTCGCCGCAAGATTCCCGTGACGTCGCTGATGTTCGCCCTCGGCCTCGACGGCGAGGCGATCCTCTCCACGTTCTACAAGAAGATCCTCTACAAGCGGACCAAGGAAGGCTGGCGCGTTCCGTTCGACGCCAACCGTTTCCGCGGTTACTCGACCATCAACGACCTGATCGATGCCGACACCGGCAAGGTCGTGCTCGAGGCCGGCAAGAAGCTCACCGTCCGTGCCGCCCGCCAGCTTCAGGAGAAGGGGCTCAAGGCGCTGCGCCTGTCGGACGAAGAACTCGTCGGCAACTACCTCGCCGAGGACCTCGTCAATCCGAAGACCGGTGAGATCCACGCCGAAGCCGGTGAGGAAATCACCGACAAATCGCTCAAGGTGCTCAACGAGCACGGCTACAAGGAATTGCCGCTGCTCGACATCGACCACGTCAATGTCGGCGCCTACATCCGCAACACGCTCGCGGCCGACAAGAACATGACGCGTGAGGACGCGCTGTTCGACATCTACCGCGTGATGCGTCCGGGCGAGCCGCCGACGCTGGATTCGGCGCAGGCGATGTTCCAGTCGCTGTTCTTCGATGCCGAGCGTTACGACCTCTCCGCGGTCGGCCGCGTCAAGATGAACATGCGTCTCGACCTCGATGCGCCCGACACGCAGCGCACGCTGCGCAAGGAAGACATCCTTTGCGTCATCAAGACGCTGGTGGACCTGCGCGACGGCAAGGGCGAGATCGACGACATCGACCATCTCGGCAACCGCCGTGTGCGCTCGGTCGGCGAGCTCATGGAGAACCAGTACCGCATCGGCCTCCTGCGTATGGAGCGCGCGATCAAGGAGCGCATGTCCTCGGTCGACATCGACACGGTCATGCCGCAGGACCTGATCAACGCCAAGCCGGCGGCTGCCGCCGTGCGCGAGTTCTTCGGCTCCTCGCAGCTCTCGCAGTTCATGGACCAAACGAACCCGCTGTCGGAGATCACCCACAAGCGCCGTCTGTCGGCGCTTGGACCGGGCGGTCTGACCCGCGAGCGTGCCGGTTTCGAAGTGCGCGACGTGCATCCGACGCATTACGGCCGCATCTGCCCGATCGAGACGCCGGAAGGTCCGAACATCGGTCTGATCAACTCGCTCGCCACCTTCGCGCGCGTGAACAAGTATGGCTTCGTCGAGACGCCGTATCGCAAGGTCAAGGACGGCCGCGTCACAGACGAGGTCGTGTACCTCTCGGCGATGGAAGAGGGCCGCTACTCGGTCGCTCAGGCCAACGTGCCTGTTGACGCCAAGGGCCGCTTCACCGAGGACCTCGTGGTCTGCCGCGCCAGCGGCACCCGCGACGTCGTACCGCTGACGCCCGACAAGGTCGACTACATGGACGTGTCGCCGAAGCAGCTCGTTTCGGTCGCCGCGGCTCTGATCCCGTTCCTCGAAAACGACGACGCCAACCGCGCGCTGATGGGCTCGAACATGCAGCGCCAGGCGGTGCCGCTGGTTCGCGCCGAGGCGCCGTTCGTCGGCACCGGCATGGAAGGTGTGGTTGCGCGTGACTCGGGTGCTGCGATCGCGGCGCGCCGTTCGGGCGTGATCGACCAGATCGACGCAACCCGCGTCGTCATCCGCGCCACCGAAGATCTCGACCCGACCAAGTCGGGCGTCGATATCTACCGGCTGATGAAGTACCAGCGCTCCAACCAGTCGACCTGCATCAACCAGCGTCCGCTGGTGAAGGTCGGCGACATCGTCAAGAAGGGCGACATCATCGCTGACGGTCCGTCGACCGATCTCGGCGAGCTCGCGCTGGGCCGTAACGTGCTCGTCGCGTTCATGCCGTGGAACGGCTACAACTTCGAAGACTCGATCCTGCTCTCCGAGCGGATCGTGAAGGAAGACGTCTTCACCTCGATCCATATCGAGGAGTTCGAGGTGATGGCCCGCGATACCAAGCTCGGGCCGGAGGAAATCACCCGCGACATTCCGAACGTCTCGGAAGAAGCGCTGAAGAACCTCGACGAAGCCGGTATCGTCTACATCGGCGCTGAAGTGCGCGCCGGCGACATCCTGGTCGGCAAGATCACGCCGAAGGGCGAAAGCCCGATGACGCCGGAAGAGAAGCTGCTGCGCGCCATCTTCGGCGAAAAGGCCTCCGACGTTCGCGACACCTCGCTGCGCGTTCCCCCGGGCGTGCAGGGCACGATCGTGGAAGTCCGCGTGTTCAACCGTCACGGCGTCGACAAGGACGAGCGTGCTCTGGCGATCGAGCGGGAAGAGATCGAGCGTCTGGCCAAGGACCGCGACGACGAGCAGGCGATCCTGGACCGCAACGTCTACAACCGTCTTGCCGAGCTGCTCGAAGGGCGGCAGGGCATTGCAGGTCCCAAGGGCTTCAAGAAGGACACCAAGATCACCCGCGCGGTGCTCGAGGAGTATCCGAAGTCGCAGTGGTGGCTGTTCGCCTCGCCCAACGACAAGCTGATGGCCGAGATCGAGGCCATGCGGAAGCAGTATGACGAGTCGAAGAAGGGGCTCGAACAGCGCTTCCTCGACAAGGTCGAGAAGCTTCAGCGGGGTGACGAATTGCCGCCCGGCGTGATGAAGATGGTCAAGGTCTTCGTCGCGGTGAAGCGCAAGATCCAGCCCGGCGACAAGATGGCCGGCCGCCACGGCAACAAGGGCGTGGTGTCGAAGATCGTGCCGATCGAGGACATGCCGTTCCTCGAGGATGGTACGCATGCCGACATCGTGCTCAATCCGCTCGGCGTGCCTTCGCGCATGAACGTCGGACAGATCCTCGAGACCCATCTCGGCTGGGCCTGCGCCGGCCTCGGCAAGCGTATCGGCCAGACGGTCGATGCCTACCTGTCGAAGCAGGACATCAAGCCGCTGAAGGAAACCTTGAAGAAGGTCTACGGCGAGGACGAGACGATCAAGACGCTCAACGACAACGAGCTGCTTGAGCTTGGCCACAACTTGAGCCGCGGCGTGCCGATTGCGACGCCGGTGTTCGATGGTGCCAAGGAGACCGACATCGAGGAAATGCTGAAGCTCGCGGGTCTCGACGCGTCGGGCCAGTCGACCGTCTATGACGGCCGCACCGGCGATGCCTTCGATCGCAAGGTGACGGTGGGCTACATCTACATGCTCAAGCTGCACCATCTGGTCGACGACAAGATCCACGCGCGTTCGATCGGTCCGTACTCGCTCGTCACCCAGCAGCCGCTGGGCGGCAAGGCGCAGTTCGGCGGCCAGCGCTTCGGTGAAATGGAGGTGTGGGCGCTCGAAGCCTACGGTGCGGCGTACACGCTCCAGGAAATGCTGACCGTGAAGTCGGACGACGTCGCCGGCCGTACCAAGGTGTACGAGGCGATCGTGCGCGGCGACGACACCTTCGAGGCCGGCATCCCGGAATCGTTCAACGTGCTGGTCAAGGAAATGCGCTCGCTCGGCCTCAACGTCGACCTGCACAATTCCAAGATGGGTCCGACGCCGACGTCGGAAGCGGCCGAGTAATACGACCTTTCATGCCCGGCCTTCGCGGCCGGGCATTGGCGCCCCTCCCGATGCCTTGAGGGCAGGGCGCCCCGCTCGAGTGATTTTCGAATTTGCGGCCGGAGGCGACCGGTACGCGAGGAGAAGACGATGAACCAAGAAATTATGAATCTCTTTAACCCGACGACGCCGGCTCAGGTCTTCGACCAGATCCGGATCTCGATCGCGTCCCCGGAGAAGATTCTGTCCTGGTCCTACGGCGAGATCAAGAAGCCGGAGACCATCAACTACCGTACCTTCAAGCCCGAGCGCGACGGTCTGTTCTGCGCCCGCATCTTCGGGCCGATCAAGGATTACGAGTGCTTGTGCGGCAAGTACAAGCGCATGAAGTACAAGGGCATCATCTGCGAGAAGTGCTCGGTCGAGGTCACGCTGTCGCGCGTCCGGCGCGAGCGCATGGGCCATATCGAGCTCGCAGCGCCCGTCGCCCACATCTGGTTCCTGAAGTCGCTGCCGTCGCGCATCGGCCTCTTGCTCGACATGACGCTGAAGGATCTCGAGCGGATCCTCTACTTCGAATACTACGTCGTGCTGGAGCCGGGCCTCACCGCGCTGAAGGACCGTCAGCTGCTGTCGGAAGACGAGTATCTGAAGGCGCAGGACGAGTACGGCCAGGATTCCTTCACCGCCATGATCGGCGCGGAAGCGATCCGTGAGCTGCTCAAGGGCATGGACCTCGAGAAGCTCGAACTCAGCTTGCGCGCCGAGATGCAGGAGACCGACTCCGACATCAAGCACAAGAAGCTTGCCAAGCGTCTGAAGATCGTCGAGGCCTTCCGCCACTCCGGCAACAAGCCGGAATGGATGATCCTGACCGTCGTTCCCGTGATCCCGCCGGACCTGCGTCCACTGGTGCCGCTGGACGGCGGCCGCTTTGCGACCTCGGACCTCAACGACCTCTACCGCCGCGTCATCAACCGCAACAACCGCTTGAAGCGGCTGATGGAGCTGCGCGCGCCCGACATCATCATCCGCAACGAGAAGCGCATGCTTCAGGAAGCGGTCGATGCGCTGTTCGACAACGGCCGCCGCGGCCGCGTCATCACCGGTGCCAACAAGCGCCCGCTGAAGTCGCTCGCCGACATGCTCAAGGGCAAGCAGGGTCGTTTCCGTCAGAACCTGCTCGGCAAGCGCGTCGACTATTCGGGCCGTTCGGTGATCGTGGTCGGTCCCGAGCTGCGCCTGCATCAGTGCGGCCTGCCGAAGAAGATGGCGCTCGAGCTGTTCAAGCCGTTCATCTACTCGCGGCTTGACGCCAAGGGCCTGTCCACCACGGTGAAGCAGGCGAAGAAGCTGGTCGAGAAGGAGCGGCCCGAGGTCTGGGACATCCTGGACGAGGTGATCCGCGAGCATCCCGTGCTGCTCAACCGCGCGCCGACGCTGCATCGTCTGGGCATCCAGGCGTTCGAGCCGGTGCTGATCGAGGGCAAGGCGATCCAGCTTCACCCGCTGGTCTGCTCGGCGTTCAACGCCGACTTCGACGGCGACCAGATGGCCGTGCACGTTCCGCTGTCGCTCGAAGCGCAGCTGGAAGCGCGCGTGCTGATGATGTCGACCAACAACATCCTGCATCCGGCGAACGGCCAGCCGATCATCGTGCCGTCGCAGGACATCGTGCTCGGTCTCTACTACGTCTCGATCATGCGCGAAGGCCTGCCCGGCGAGGGCAAGCTGTTCGGCGACATGGCCGAGCTCGAGCACGCCCTGCACGCGAAGGTCATCCACCTCCACACCAAGATCAAGTACCGGTGGGAAGGCATGGACGAGACCGGCAAGGTCTCCAAGCGCTGGATCGAGACCACCGCCGGCCGCGTCATGCTCGGCAATCTGCTGCCGAAGAACCCGCGCATCTCGTACGAGATCATCAACAAGCTGATGACCAAGCGCGAGATCTCGGGCGTCATCGACCAGGTCTATCGTCACTGCGGTCAGAAGGAGACGGTGATCTTCTGCGACCGCATCATGGCGCTCGGCTTCTACAACGCGTTCAAGGCCGGCATCTCGTTCGGCAAGGACGACATGGTCGTGCCGCACGGCAAGTGGAAGATCGTCGACACCACCCGTACGCTGGCGAAGGATTTCGAGCAGCAGTACAACGACGGTCTGATCACCCATGGCGAGAAGTACAACAAGGTCGTCGACGCCTGGTCGAAGGCCACGGAAGAAATCGCCAAGGCGATGATGAAGGAGATCTCCGCCACCAAGAAGACGGCGGCCGGAGCCGATGCCGACATCAACTCGATCTACATGATGGCTCACTCCGGTGCCCGCGGTTCGCCGGCCCAGATGCGCCAGCTCGCCGGCATGCGCGGCCTGATGGCCAAGCCGTCGGGTGAGATCATCGAGACGCCGATCATCTCGAACTTCAAGGAAGGCCTCTCGGTCCTCGAGTACTTCAACTCGACCCACGGCGCCCGTAAGGGCCTCGCGGACACCGCGTTGAAGACCGCGAACTCCGGTTACCTGACCCGTCGTCTGGTCGACGTCGCGCAGGACTGCATCATCACGCAGTCAGATTGCGGCACCAAGCTCGGCATCAAGATGCGCGCCATCGTCGACGCCGGCACCGTGGTCGCTTCGCTCGGTTCGCGCATCCTCGGACGCACGGCCTGCGAAGACGTGCGTGACAGCTCGGGCAAGGTGATCATCAAGCGCGACACGCTGATGGAAGAGAGCCATCTGGAGGCCATCCAGCAGGGTGGCGTGCAGGAGGTGAAGATCCGCTCGGCGCTGACTTGCGAACTCGTCAACGGCATCTGCGGCAAGTGCTACGGCCGCGACCTCGCCCGCGGCACGCCGGTCAACCACGGCGAAGCGGTCGGCGTCATCGCGGCGCAGTCGATCGGTGAGCCGGGCACCCAGCTCACCATGCGCACCTTCCACATCGGTGGTGCGGCGCAGCTCAACGAGCAGTCCTTCGTCGAAGCCAATTTCGATGGCAAGATCGTGATCCGGAACAAGGCCATCGCCCGTAACAGCGAAGGTCACCTGATCGCGATGGTGCGCAACATGGTGGTGGCTGTCGTCGATGCCGACGGCACCGAACGTGCGACGCACCGTGTCCAGTACGGCTCGCGCCTGCACGTCGACGAAGGCGATATGGTCAAGCGTGGCCAGCGCATCGTCGAGTGGGACCCGTACACCCGTCCGCTTCTCACCGAAGTGGAAGGCACCATCGGCTTCGAGGATCTGGTCGAAGGCCAGTCGATCTCGGAAACGCTGGACGAGGCCACCGGTATCGCCAAGCGCGTGGTCATCGACTGGCGCTCGACCCGCGGCGGCTCGGACCTGCGTCCGGCCATCGTGGTGAAGGGCAAGGACGGCAAGGTGCTCAAGCTCGCCCGTGGCGGCGACGCCCGCTACATGCTGTCGGTCGACGCCATTCTCTCGGTCGACGTCGGAGCCAAGGTCAACCCGGGCGACATCCTCGCTCGTGTCTCGACCGAAAGCGCCAAGACGCGTGACATCACCGGCGGTCTGCCGCGGGTGGCGGAATTGTTCGAGGCACGGCGTCCGAAGGATGCGGCGATCATCGCCGAGATCGCGGGCACCATCCGGTTCGGGCGCGACTACAAGAACAAGCGTCGCATCTCGATCGAGCCGATGGACAAGACCGACGAGCCGCGCGAGTACCTGATCCCGAAGGGCAAGCACATCCACCTTCAGGACGGCGACGTCGTCGAGAAGGGCGACTTCATCGTGGAAGGCAACCCTGCGCCGCACGACATCCTTGCGGTCAAGGGCATCGAGGAACTCGCGGCCTATCTGGTCAACGAAATCCAGGAGGTCTACCGGCTGCAGGGCGTGCTCATCAACGACAAGCACATCGAAGTGATTGTTCGTCAGATGCTCCAGAAGGTGGAAATCACCGACCAGGGCGACACGGACATGATCTCCGGCGAGCAAGTCGACAAGATCGAGTTCGACGCGCTGAACGAGAAGGCCAAGGAAGAGGGCAAGAAGCCCGCCACGGGTACGCCGGTTCTGCTCGGCATCACCAAGGCGAGCCTGCAGACCCGCTCCTTCTTCTCGGCGGCCTCGTTCCAGGAGACCACCCGCGTCCTCACGGAAGCGGCGGTCAACGGCAAGATCGATCCGCTCGAAGGCCTCAAGGAGAACGTCATCGTCGGCCGGCTGATCCCGGCGGGCACCGGCGCTTCCATGGCCAAGATCCGCGAAGTTGCCATGAAGCGCGACAAGCTGATTCTCGATGAGCGCGAGAAGCAGGCGTCCGTCGTGCCGCCGGCACCGGAAGCCGAGCCGATGGCGCTGCCGCCTGCGGAATAATGGTTCATCCGTAGGAATACCGAGGACAATGAAAAGGCCGGCGAAAGCCGGCCTTTTTGCTGCTTTGATTGACTGCTGCGATGCGGCATCAACGTTTGTTCATCTTTCCTTCAGGCGCAAAAGTGCTTCTGCTAAGGGAGCTTAGACCGGTGGTCCCGTGATGGGGGCAGGGCCGGAAGACCACGGAACTCACATGCTTGATCTTGCAATCGTAGGCGGCGGCCCCGGCGGGCTGATGAGCGCTTGGTATCTGAAGCGTAAGCTCGGCGACCTCTGCCGTATCACCATCTACGAAGCGTCCGACCGGCTCGGCGGCAAGATCGTCACGCGCAAATTCGATTCCGCGCCGGCGATGTACGAGGCCGGCGTTGCGGAAATCTACGACTACTCGATGACGGGTCCCGACCCGTTGCGCGAGCTGATCCAGCATTTCGGACTGCAGACCATTCCGATGGACGCCGAGCAGGTGCACCTCGACGGCGAACTGCTGAACGACGTTCCCGGCATGCGCCGTAAATACGGCGCCAAGACCGCGGCCGCGATCGAGGCCTTCCGCATGCGCTGCGCCGACGCGATGTCGCCGATCGAATATTACGAGGGCGTCGGAGCCCACGACAACGAGAACCCCTGGGCCTACAAGACCGCCGAGCAAGTGCTCGACGAGGAGGTCGAGGACGAGACCGCAAAGCGTTTCTTCAAGGTGATGGCGCGCTCTGACATCGCGACCGAAAGCCACAACACCAACGGACTCAATGCGCTCAAGAACTATCTGATGGATGTCGACGGCTATATCGGCCTCTACTCCATCCAGAACGGCAACGAGCAGCTGATCGAATGCCTGCAATCGGAGGTCAATGCCGACATCCAGCTCAATCATCGTGTCCTCACCGTCGGCAGGGCGCCGACCGGGCGCTACCAGCTGAAGATGATGAACGGCAAGGGACCGGAGACGCGCGACTTCGATCTCGTGCTGGTCTGCCTGCCGCATTCCTGGCTCGCCACCATGGGGTGGGAAGGCGAGCAGCTGCGCAAGTCGATGGTCAAGCATGTTGCCTATTTCGACCGTCCTGCGCATTACCTGCGCGTCTCGATCCTGTTCGACGCCCCGTTCTGGGGCGAAAAGATTCCCGGCGCCTGGTTCATGTCGGAAGCCTTCGGCGGCTGCTGTGTCTACAACGAGGGCGCGCGCCACGACGTCGGTAGGAACGGAGTCCTGAACTGGCTGATTCCCGGCTCCGATGCGCTGGCCTTTGCCAATCTGTCGGATCAGGAGCTGATCGATGCCGCGCTGAAATCGCTGCCGGCCTCGCTCGGCGACGCGCGTGCGCATTTCATGGAAGGCAAGATCCATCGCTGGCTGTCGTCGGTGAACGCGATCCCGGGGGGGCTGCCGGTGCGCGACGTCATGACCAACCACCGGCCCGAGCCGAAGGAACATCCTGGCATCGTGGTGGTCGGCGACTATCTGTTCGACTCCACGCTGAACGGCCTGCTCGACTCCTCGGATGCGGCGACCGACATCATCCTGACCGAGATGATGCGGCTGCGCCGCGAGCGCGCGCAGCAGAATGGAGAGCCGATCTCCGACAAGATCGACCGCGACTATTTCGAGAACTATCGCGGCCTTGGTCCCTACAGCGAGGTTTGGAGCCACTTCACCGATCCCGATTATCTGACCAAGCTGATCGGTATCGTCTGGGGCAAGACGAAGGGCGCAAAACTCCTGGTCGCGGGCTCTGCCAGCGGCGAGCTGGTCGGTGCGCTACGTGAGTGCGGCATCGATGCCTGGGGCATCGAGAACAACCGCGCCATCCACGCCAAGACGCCGAAGGCGCTGAAGAAGTACAACAAGCTCGGCTCGATCACCGACATGCCGTTCAAGGATGGCAGCTTCGACTATGTGTTCGAGACCAGCCTCTGCCATGTGGCTCCGAAGCAGGTCGTTCGCGCGATCCGCGAATTGAATCGCGTGGTCAAGACCGGCCTCGTGTTCGGCTCGGTCACCTCGGACATGGCCTCAGTCGTGATCGACCGCTACGATCTGTTGCGTGGGGTCAAGAAGCTCGGGACATGGTGGGAATGGTCCGAGCTATTCTTCGGCAACGGCTTCGATCTGTCGATGCACCGCAAGGACTGCACCGACGCGCTCTGGGCCGCGACGCTCGCCGCCAACAAGGGGCCGGGCGAGTGGTATGCCGACGCCGATTCCTTGCGCTATTCCTTCTTCGACAAGGTCGAGGACGAAGACGACGACTAGCCTCACAAGCGGATGAACTTGCCAATTGCTTTGCCGAATTCATCCTGATCGCATAGAATCGGCGTCATAGCGGCGCTCCGCTATGTCCTGCTTTCTCTGCGGTCATGCCGGCCGTCAGCATCGGTTGGTTTCATGGCATCCAGGCCTCTCTCTCCCGACAAACAAAAGCTCGCCGCGCAAGAGGCAGCCGAGCTCGAGAACAAGCTCGCTGCCGCTCACGAGCCCGAGCTTGAAGACGACGAGGAGGAGGACGACGACGAGCTTGAGCTCGACGACGATGATGACGAGGATCTCGTCGTCTTTACCGCCCGTGAGGCCGCCGGCGCGCTCGCGACCATCCTGGGTTTCGTCAAGCCGTTCCTGTCCAATTACAAACGCATCCTGGGCTATGTGGCGTTCGGCGTTCTGGTCGAGACGCTGTTCAACGTCATCATGCCGCTCAGCCTGAAGTTCCTGATCGACGACGCGCTCGGCGAGGAGGACTTTCAGGCGCTGTACAAGATCCTCGGCGTGCTCGCGGTCGCCGGCATCTTCACCTCAATCGTCGCGGTCTGGTACGAGCGCTGGGACGCGCGGCTGGCGGCTTGCGTCATCTCCGACGTCCGCAAGCGCCTGTTCGAGCACGTTCAGGACCTGCCGGCGGCCTATTTCGGCCGTACCAAGCGCGGCGAGATCCTGTCGCGCTTCTCGGTCGACCTCTCGGCCTTCGAAGGCTCGGTCAAGACCTTCACCAACAGCGCCGCGCTGCCCTTCCTGGAGCTGATCGCCGGCATCATCCTGATGCTGTTCCTGAACTGGCAGCTCGCGGTGGTCGCGCTGCTGGTGTTTCCGATCACGCTGATCGGCCCGCGCATCCTGACCCCGAAGGCGGTGCAGGCCAATTACGAGCAGAAGCTCAACGAAAGCGCGCTGCTCGGCATGGTGCAGGAGAACGTGGCGGCGCAGGCCGTGATCAAGGCGTTCAGCCTGCAGCGCAAGATGTTCGGCTTCTTCACCTTCCGCAACGACGCGACCCGCGACCGGATTGCCGCGGCCGGATTCCTGTCGACGATGGTAGAACGGACGGTCACCATCTCGGTGCTGCTGTTGCATCTCGTCGTGCTCGCGATCGGCGCTTATCTTGCGACCAAGGGCCAGATCACCATCGGTACCTTCGTCACCTTCGAAAGCGCGTTCTGGGAGGTCTCCTACAACATCGCCCACGTGATGCACTTCATCCCGGTGTCGATCTCCTCGGCCGCCGCAATCCGTCACATCCAGGAGCTGCTCGACGAGCCCACGCGCGGCGCCGATCGCCCCGGTGCGCCCGACCTGCCGCGCATCACCAACGACATCACCTTTGACCACGTGACCTTCCAGTACGAAGGCAGCCAGACGCCGGTGCTGGACAATTTCAGCCTCAAGCTCAATGCTGGTAAGCGCATCGCCATCGTCGGTCCGTCGGGCTCCGGCAAGAGCACGCTGCTCAATCTGATCCTGCGACTCTACGTCCCGGACGAGGGGCGCGTCACCATCGATGGAGTCGACGTCCGCAAGGTCACGCTGGATTCGCTGCGTCGGAGCATGGCGGTGGTGTTCCAGGAGAACATGCTGTTCAACATGTCGATCCGCGAGAACATCCGGCTCGGCAAAGAGGGCGCGACCGACGAGGAGGTCGAGGAGGCCGCCAAGAAGGCCGAGATCCACCGTTACATCACGAGCCTGCCGCAGCGCTACGATACGCCGGTCGGCGAGCGCGGCGATACGCTGTCGGGCGGCCAGCGCCAGCGTATCGCGATCGCGCGCGCGATCATCCGGAACCCCTCCGTGCTGCTGCTGGACGAAGCCACTTCGGCGCTCGACCAGACCACGGAAGCGGCGATCAATCGCACGCTGCTGAAAGTCGCCAAGGGACGCACCATGATCTGGTCGACCCACCGTCTGACGTCGGTGGTCGAGATGGACGAGATCATCGTGATTTCAGGGGGCAGGGCGATCGAACGCGGCTCGCATGCCGAGCTGCTTGCGAGAAACGGCACCTATCGCAAGCTGTGGAATGACCAGATCCACCAGCCCCACGGCGCGGCCGCTCAGGCCGACGTCGACAGCGATGATGACGAAGACGACGAGGACGACCTCGACGAGGATGATGAGGACGAGGATGACGAGGAGGAGTGACCGAGGAAGTTCGGCTCCAGATGAATCGCTCCGCCAAGCCGCCGCAACAATCCTTGGGCCGACCACGCCATGAAGCGCGCCCAGCGCTGCGCGGTCCAGTAGGGGCTCGTCGCAATCGAAACCGAGCGGAAATCGAAGGCTTTCGCCGCAGACCATTGATCGCAGGCCAGCTTGACCGGATCGGCGTAAAAGGCGGCGATCTTGGTCGCATTCATCCCGTCGGATGCCAGCCATTGCGGGATGTGGACGTTACAGAGCCGCTCAACGTCGGTGAACACCTTGTCGCAGCCGGTGCCGGCGACGGGACATGAGGTCGCAAAAGCATCGCCCGCCAGCACCACACCCGGCTGGTGACTGGCGTCATTCATATAGAGATCGACCGGACGAATCTTGATGTCGCCGACAATGTCGAAGGGGCCAGTGATGCGCTTGAGCCGCGGCAGGACGGCGTTCAATGTCTCGGCCGGCGCACGGCGAAATTGGTGCAGCCAGGGGTCGTCGAAGCCGCGATAGACGAACAGATTGGCCCGCATCCGCGTGCCGATCGGAAATAGCGAGATGTAGGGGATGCGGTCGCTCGGCCGCTCCGAGAAATAGGTCAGGGCCGGGAAGTCGAACGAATTCCGGCCGGCCGGCTCTACGTCGAACCCGATCGAGATCGAATGGCAGGTGCTGACAATAGTTCGCCTGATGCCAAGCTGGTGGCGAAGGCCGACGTTCAGGCCATTGGCGAGCACGACCAGACGAGCCGAGATCGTCTCGCCACTGGCGAGGGCGATTCTCTGCCGCTCCGGACTGGTCTCGACGGCCATCGCCTTGGTCCAGATCCGCTCGACCGTCTCAGGAATCTCGTCGCGGATCGCATTGACCAGGGAATCATAGCGAATGTTGAATTGCCGCGTCGGCGCCTTGTCGAGGAGGTGGCCGAAACGCGCGATCCAGTTCTCGCCGGTAAACGTCGCTCGGCGCAGGACCGAGTCGGCGATTCCGCTCCGCTGGAATCGCTCGATTTGTCCGTGACCGCTAAGCTTTTCGACACGAAAATCGGCCGGAAAGGTCTGGTGCGGGTCGATCAGCATTGCCGAAATGCCGGCTCGCCCGAGCATCGCGGCAGCGGTTGAACCGGCAAGTCCCCCGCCGACGATGGCAATATCCGTGTACCGCATGGCGCTTGTCTCTGCCGGGGATGGACAGATTGACGCATCAACAGGAAAAAAAGCCTTAGCGGTGGTTATAAAAGTATGTTTTACCCGGGCATAATTTGCTAGGACTTGAGAGACGGGGTCTTCCCTCCCATATTCGGATCCAGCCGGGCGGGCGTCGGGTGGGCAATTTCGCAAGGCGCGAGAAGCGCTTTGTGGCTGTCGTTTCGCCTTGACTTGATCGATTCTCACTTATAGAAAGCGCCTCACTTAACGACAGGCGGTGAGCATCGCCAGCGTCGGAACGGGCCACCCGTTGATCCCCAGGGGTCGCTAGACGGGCACCAACCTCGACGAATGCCGCTCAAACGCTGTCGATAATAGCTAGGCAATGCCAGTGCGATTCTAGGTCTCTCGAGCCAGTTCTCTTGAGGTCGAATTCGGATGCATGACCTCAGTGCGCGGGCCGCGGCTTCGAGCTGACCGGCCTAAATACTGCGGTCCTCTGTGGCGTCGAAGCGCTTTCCGCTCAGTGATTGAGCGGTTGGCGCGATTTCGCTTTGTGCGGATTGTTCCGTGCGAGGTGGGCCCCGTCGGGCGGGTAGCGCGACAAGAATTTGCGGCTCC
Source organism: Bradyrhizobium sp. Ghvi (assembly GCF_900115265.1). GTDB lineage: Bacteria > Pseudomonadota > Alphaproteobacteria > Rhizobiales > Xanthobacteraceae > Bradyrhizobium. The sequence continues at coordinate 356,405 of NZ_FOVU01000004.1, forward strand.
GGCAACGGGCCGCGGCAAGACAGCGGGCCCGGAAGGGGTCGCGATAACAAAGGGTAAGGCCAGGATGCCGACGATCAACCAGCTGATCGCTCAACCGCGTGAAGTGCAGAAGTCGCGCAAGAAGGTGCCGGCGCTGCAGCAGTCGCCGCAAAAGCGTGGTGTTTGCACCCGCGTCTACACCACGACCCCGAAGAAGCCGAACTCGGCGCTTCGTAAGGTCGCCAAGGTGCGTCTGACCAACGGTTTCGAGGTGATCGGCTACATCCCGGGTGAAGGCCATAACCTCCAGGAGCACTCGGTGGTCATGATCCGCGGCGGCCGTGTCAAGGACTTGCCCGGCGTGCGCTACCACATCCTCCGCGGCGTTCTGGATACCCAGGGCGTCAAGAACCGTAAGCAGCGTCGTTCGAAGTACGGCGCGAAGCGTCCGAAGTAAGCGGGAACCAGCTCAATGTCTCGTCGCCACTCAGCGGAAAAGCGCGAAGTTCTTCCTGATCCGAAGTTCGGGAACATCATCGTCACGAAGTTCATGAACTCGGTGATGTACGCCGGCAAGAAGTCGGTCGCCGAAGGTATCGTCTACGGCGCGTTCGGTCTCATCGAATCCAAGACCAAGCAGAACCCGCTCGGCGTATTTGAGCAGGCGCTCGAGAACGTCATGCCGACGATCGAAGTGCGCTCCCGCCGCGTCGGCGGCGCGACCTACCAGGTTCCGGTCGAGGTTCGCTCGACCCGTCGTCAGGCCCTGGGCATCCGCTGGCTGATCTCGGCCGCGCGCGAGCGCAATGAAAAGACGATGACCGAGCGGCTCTCGGCCGAGCTCCTCGATGCGTCGAACAACCGTGGGAACGCCGTCAAGAAGCGTGAAGACGTGCACCGCATGGCGGAAGCCAACCGCGCCTTCTCGCATTATCGCTGGTAACGGCGAAACCAACGGACTCGCAAGGAACACCCTATGCCCCGCCAACATGCCATCGAGGACTACCGTAACTTCGGTATCATGGCGCATATCGACGCCGGCAAGACGACGACGACCGAGCGCATCCTCTATTACACCGGCAAGAGCCACAAGATCGGCGAAGTGCACGAAGGTGCCGCGACGATGGACTGGATGGAGCAGGAGCAGGAGCGCGGCATCACGATCACCTCGGCTGCGACCACCGCGTTCTGGGCCGGCAAGCGTCTGAACATCATCGACACTCCCGGCCACGTCGACTTCACCATTGAAGTCGAGCGTTCGCTGCGCGTGCTCGACGGCGCCGTCTGCGTGCTCGACTCGAACCAGGGCGTCGAGCCCCAGACCGAGACCGTCTGGCGCCAGGGCGACAAGTACAAGGTTCCGCGCATCGTCTTCGCCAACAAGATGGACAAGATCGGCGCCGACTTCTTCAAGTGTCTGGCCGACATCGTTGACCGTCTGGGTGCCAAGCCCGTCGCGATCCAGCTTCCGATCGGTGCCGAGAACAACTTCAAGGGTCTCGTCGACCTCGTGAAGATGAAGGGCGTGGTCTGGAACGACGAGTCGCTCGGCGCGAAGTTCGACTATGTCGATATTCCGGAAGATCTCGTCGACCAGGCCAAGGAATACCGCGAGAAGATGGTGGAAGCCGCCGTCGAGCTCGACGACGACGCCATGGCCGCTTACCTCGACGGCAAGGAGCCCGATGAGGCGACCCTGAAACGCCTGATCCGCAAGGCGGTGCTCACCGGCGCGTTCTATCCCGTGCTGTGCGGCTCGGCCTTCAAGAACAAGGGCGTGCAGCCGCTGCTCGACGCCGTCGTCGACTATCTGCCGTCGCCGCTCGACGTGCCCGCGATCAAGGGTACCGACGACAAGGGCAACGAAGTCGTGCGCAAGGCGGACGACAAGGAGCCGCTGGCTCTGCTCGCGTTCAAGATCATGGACGATCCGTTCGTCGGCACCATCACCTTCTGCCGCATCTACTCCGGCGTTCTGCAGAGCGGCACCGGCGTCGTGAACTCGACCCGCGAGAAGAAGGAGCGCATCGGGCGCATGCTCTTGATGCATGCGAACAACCGCGAAGACATCAAGGAAGCCTATGCCGGCGACATCGTCGCACTGGCTGGCCTGAAGGAAGCGCGCACCGGTGACACGCTGTGCGATCCCGACAAGCAGGTGATCCTCGAAAAGATGGAATTCCCCGAGCCGGTCATCGAGATCGCGATCGAGCCGAAGTCCAAGGCCGACCAGGAGAAGCTGGGCGTGGCGCTGGCCAAGCTCGCCGCGGAGGATCCGTCCTTCCGCGTGTCGACCGACCACGAGTCCGGCCAGACCATCCTCAAGGGCATGGGCGAACTCCACCTCGACATCAAGGTCGACATCCTCAAGCGTACCTACAAGGTCGATGCCAACATCGGCGCGCCGCAGGTGGCGTTCCGTGAGCGCATCACCAAGCGCGTCGAGCACAGCTACACCCACAAGAAGCAGACCGGCGGTACCGGCCAGTTCGCGGCGGTGTCGTTCATCGTCGAGCCGAACGAGCCCGGCAAGGGCTTCGAGTTCGAATCGAAGATCGTCGGCGGTGCGGTGCCGAAGGAATACATCCCCGGCGTCGAGAAGGGCCTCGAGAGCGTGCTGTCATCGGGCGTTGTCGCGGGCTTCCCCGTGGTCGACGTCAAGGTGCAGCTGGTCGACGGCAAGTATCACGACGTCGACTCGTCGGCGCTCGCCTTCGAAATCGCCTCGCGCGCCTGCTTCCGCGAAGCGCTGCAGATGGGCAAGTCCGTCCTGCTCGAGCCGATCATGAAGGTCGAAGTGGTGACCCCGGAAGATTACACCGGCTCGGTCATCGGCGACCTGAATTCCCGGCGCGGTCAGATCCAGGGTCAGGACATGCGCGGCAACGCCAACGTCATCAACGCGATGGTGCCGCTCATGAACATGTTCGGTTACGTGAACAACCTGCGCTCGATGAGCCAGGGTCGCGCGACCTTCACCATGCAGTTCGATCACTACGCAGAAGCGCCGGCTAACGTGTCGGCGGAAGTCCAAAAGAAGTTTGCCTGATTGTCGTCGGTTTAAAGCTGACGATTGAACGGAGAGTCAAATGGCCAAAGCAAAGTTTGAACGTACCAAGCCGCACTGCAACATCGGCACCATCGGTCACGTCGACCACGGCAAGACGTCGCTGACCGCGGCGATCACCAAGGTTCTCGCCGAAGCCGGCGGTGCGACGTTCACCGCGTACGACCAGATCGACAAGGCGCCGGAAGAGAAGGCGCGCGGCATCACCATCTCGACCGCGCACGTCGAGTACGAGACGCCGAACCGCCACTACGCCCACGTCGACTGCCCCGGCCACGCCGACTACGTGAAGAACATGATCACCGGCGCCGCCCAGATGGACGGTGCGATCCTGGTCGTGTCTGCCGCTGACGGCCCGATGCCGCAGACCCGCGAGCACATCCTGCTTGCCCGCCAGGTCGGCGTGCCCGCGCTCGTCGTGTTCCTCAACAAGTGCGACATGGTCGACGATCCGGAGCTGCTCGAGCTCGTCGAGCTCGAAGTCCGCGAGCTGCTCTCGAAGTACGAGTTCCCGGGCGACAAGATCCCGATCATCAAGGGTTCGGCTCTCGCTGCCCTCGAAGACTCGGACAAGAAGCTCGGCCACGACGCCATCATCGAACTGATGAAGAACGTCGACAGCTACATCCCGCAGCCGGAGCGTCCGATCGACCAGCCGTTCCTGATGCCGGTTGAAGACGTGTTCTCGATCTCGGGCCGCGGCACCGTCGTGACCGGTCGTGTCGAGCGCGGTGTCGTCAAGGTCGGCGAGGAAATCGAGATCGTCGGTCTCCGTGCGACCCAGAAGACGACCGTCACCGGCGTCGAAATGTTCCGCAAGCTGCTCGATCAGGGCCAGGCCGGCGACAACATCGGCGCGCTGCTGCGCGGTACCAAGCGTGAGGACGTCGAGCGCGGCCAGGTTCTCGCCAAGCCGGGTTCGGTCAAGCCGCACACCAAGTTCAAGGCTGAGGCTTACATCCTCACCAAGGAAGAGGGCGGTCGCCACACCCCGTTCTTCACCAACTACCGTCCGCAGTTCTACTTCCGCACCACCGACGTGACCGGTGTCGTGCACCTGCCGGAAGGCACCGAGATGGTGATGCCGGGCGACAACATTGCGATGGAAGTGCACCTGATCGTGCCGATCGCGATGGAAGAGAAGCTCCGCTTCGCGATCCGCGAAGGTGGCCGCACCGTCGGCGCCGGCGTCGTCGCTTCGATCATCGAGTAATTACGAGAATAGGGATCGGCGAGTAGCGAATGGTGACATTCGCTATTCGCTATTCGCCACCCAACGAAGAGAGACACGGCAATGAACGGCCAAAATATTCGCATCCGTCTCAAAGCGTTCGACCATCGTATCCTCGATACGTCGACCCGCGAGATCGTGAACACGGCGAAGCGCACCGGTGCGCAGGTCCGCGGACCCATTCCGCTGCCCACCCGCATCGAGAAGTTCACCGTCAACCGTTCGCCCCACGTCGACAAGAAGAGCCGCGAACAGTTCGAGATGCGCACTCACAAGCGTCTGCTCGACATCGTCGATCCGACCCCGCAGACCGTCGATGCTTTGATGAAGCTCGACCTGGCCGCTGGTGTCGACGTCGAGATCAAGCTCTAAGATTTTGGATCACGTTCGCGGTTAGCGGACAGAAAGAACAGGAAGCACGCCGATGCGCTCCGGAGTGATCGCACAAAAGGTCGGGATGACGCGGGTCTTTACAGAGGCCGGCGAACATATCCCCGTGACCGTGCTGAAGCTCGGCAATTGCCAGGTCGTAGGCCACCGCACTGAAGAGAAGAACGGTTACGTCGCGCTCCAGCTTGGTTCTGGCAGCCGCAAGACCGTGTACATGCCCAAGGCGGAGCGCGGCCAGTTCGCGGTCGCCAAAGTCGAGCCGAAGCGGCAGGTCGAGGAGTTCCGCGTGTCCGCGGATGCCATGATCCCCGTGGGCGCCGAGATCCTCGCCGATCACTTCGTCGTCGGCCAGTTCGTCGATGTCACCGGCACCTCGGTCGGTAAGGGTTTCGCCGGCGGTATGAAGCGCTGGAACTTCGGCGGTCTGCGCGCCACGCACGGTGTGTCGGTGTCGCACCGTTCGATCGGTTCTACCGGTGGTCGTCAGGACCCCGGCAAGACCTGGAAGAACAAGAAGATGCCCGGCCACATGGGTGTCGATCGCATCACCACGCTCAATCTTCGCGTCGTCCAGACCGATGTCGAGCGCGGCCTGATCCTCGTCGAAGGCGCCGTTCCCGGCTCCAAGGGCGGCTGGATCCGCGTGCGCGACGCCGTCAAGAAGCCGCTGCCGAAGGAAGCTCCGAAGCCCGGCAAGTTCAAGGTTGCGGGCGGCGAAGCCGAGGCTGCGGCCCAGCAAGAGGGTGCGTGAGATGGAATTGAAGGTCACCACCCTCGAGGGTAAGGAAGCCGGCTCGGTCCAGCTGTCCGATGCCATTTTCGGTCTCGAGCCGCGCCAGGACATCATTGCACGCTGCGTGCAGTGGCAGCTCAACAAGCGTCAGGCCGGCACGCACAAGGCCAAGGGCCGCGCCGAGATTTGGCGCACCGGCAAGAAGATGTACAAGCAGAAGGGCACCGGCGGTGCGCGTCACGGTTCGGCCCGCGTGCCGCAGTTCCGCGGCGGCGGCCGTGCTTTCGGCCCGGTCGTGCGTTCGCACGCCACCGACCTGCCGAAGAAGGTCCGTGCGCTCGCTCTCAAGCATGCGCTCTCGGCCAAGGCCAAGGACGGCGATCTGCTCGTGATCGACAAGGCCGCGCTGGAAGCCGCCAAGACCAAGGCGCTGCTCGGCCATTTCTCGGGCCTCGGCTTGACCAACGCGCTGATCATCGACGGCGCCGAGCTCAACAACGGCTTTGCCGCCGCGGCCCGCAACATCCCGAACATGGACGTGCTGCCGATCCAGGGCATCAACGTCTATGACATCCTGCGCCGTCAGAAGCTCGTTCTGACCAAGGCCGCCATCGATGCGCTGGAGGCGCGCTTCAAATGACGAAGAACATCGAGGCCCGGCATTACGACGTGATCGTCGCTCCGGTCGTCACCGAAAAGGCGACGCTGGCGTCCGAGCACAACAAGGTCCTGTTCAAGGTGGCCGCCAAGGCGACCAAGCCGCAGATCAAGGAAGCGATCGAGAAGCTCTTCGACGTCAAGGTGAAGAGCGTCAACACGCTGGTCCGCAAGGGCAAGGTCAAGGTCTTCCGCGGCAATCTCGGCTCGCAGTCGAACACCAAGCGCGCGATCGTGACCCTCGAAGAGGGCCATCGGATCGACGTCACCACCGGTCTGTAAGGTCGTACGACGATGGCACTGAAGACATTCAATCCCACGACGCCCGGCCAGCGCCAGCTGGTCATGGTCGATCGTTCGGCGCTCTACAAGGGCAAGCCGGTCAAGGCGCTCACCGAAGGCAAGAAGTCCTCGGGCGGCCGCAACAACACCGGCCGCATCACGGTGCGTTTCCGCGGCGGCGGTCACAAGCAGACGCTGCGCACCGTCGACTTCAAGCGTGAGAAGATCGACGTTCCCGCGACCGTCGAGCGGCTGGAATACGATCCGAACCGCACCGGCTTCATCGCCCTGATCAAGTATCAGGACGGCGAGCAGGCCTACATCCTGGCGCCGCAGCGCCTGGCCGTGGGTGACACCATCGTCGCCGGCAATTACGTCGACGTGAAGCCGGGCAACGTCATGCCGCTCGGCAACATGCCGGTCGGCACGATCATCCACAACATCGAGGTCAAGATCGGGAAGGGCGGCCAGCTCGCTCGTTCCGCCGGCACCTACGCCCAGCTGGTCGGTCGCGACCAGGATTACGTGATCATCCGCCTGAACTCGGGTGAGCAGCGCCTGGTGCACGGCCGTTGCCGCGGCACGATCGGTGCGGTGTCGAACCCGGACCACATGAACACCTCGATCGGCAAGGCCGGTCGCAAGCGTTGGATGGGCCGTCGCCCGCACAACCGCGGTGTCGCCATGAACCCGATCGACCATCCGCACGGCGGTGGTGAAGGTCGTACCTCGGGCGGTCGTCACCCGGTCACTCCGTGGGGCAAGCCGACCAAGGGCAAGAAGACCCGCACCAACAAGTCGACCAACAAATTCATTCTCCTAAGCCGCCACAAGCGGAAGAAGTAAGGAACGACGGACATGGTTCGTTCAGTCTGGAAAGGCCCGTTCGTCGAGGGTTCTCTGCTCAAGAAGGCAGATGCCGCGCGCGCGTCCGGCCGTCACGACGTCATCAAGATCTGGAGCCGTCGCTCGACGATCCTGCCGCAATTCGTCGGCCTGACCTTCGGCGTCTACAACGGTCAGAAGCACGTGCCGGTGGCCGTCAACGAGGAAATGGTCGGTCACAAGTTCGGCGAGTTCTCGCCGACGCGGACCTTCCATGGCCACTCCGGCGACAAGAAAGCCAAGAAGGCTTGAGGATCAAACGATGAGCAAACCTAAGCGCGAACGGAGCCTCGCCGAGAACGAGGCCAAGGCGGTCGCCCGGATGCTGCGGGTGAGCCCGCAGAAGCTCAACCTGGTCGCCCAGCTCATTCGCGGCCGGAAAGCTTCCGCTGCGCTCGCCGACCTGCAGTTTTCGCGCAAGCGGATCGCAGTCGACGTGAAGAAGTGCCTGGAATCGGCTATCGCAAATGCCGAGAACAACCACGACCTCGACGTCGATGATCTCGTCGTGGCGCAGGCCTTCGTCGGCAACGGCCTCGTGATGAAGCGCTTTGCCGCCCGCGGCCGTGGCCGCTCGGGCCGTGTCTACAAACCATTTTCGCAGCTGACGATCATTGTTCGTCAGGTCGAAGCCGAAGCAGCAGCGGCTTAAGGGTCGCAGGAGAAAACGATGGGTCAAAAGATCAATCCGATCGGTCTGCGTCTCGGCATCAACCGGACCTGGGATTCCCGCTGGTTCGCAGGCAAGCAGGAATATGGCAAGCTTCTGCACGAGGACGTCAAGATCCGTGAGATCCTGCACAAGGAGCTCAAGCAGGCGGCCGTCGCCCGCATCGTGATCGAGCGTCCGCACAAGAAGTGCCGCGTCACCATTCACTCGGCCCGTCCGGGCGTGGTGATCGGCAAGAAGGGCGCCGACATCGATAAGCTTCGCAAGAAGGTCGCGGACATCACCTCGTCCGACGTCGTCATCAACATCGTCGAAATCCGCAAGCCGGAGCTCGATGCGACGCTGGTGGCCGAGTCGATCGCGCAGCAGCTCGAGCGCCGCGTGGCGTTCCGCCGCGCCATGAAGCGCGCCGTTCAGTCGGCGATGCGTCTCGGCGCGGAAGGCATCCGCATCAACTGCTCGGGTCGTCTGGGCGGCGCGGAGATCGCGCGCATGGAGTGGTACCGCGAAGGTCGCGTGCCGCTGCACACGCTGCGCGCCGACATCGACTACGGCGTTGCGACCGCGTTCACGACCTTCGGCACCTGCGGCGTCAAGGTCTGGATCTTCAAGGGCGAGATCCTCGAGCACGATCCGATGGCCCAGGACAAGAGAATGGCCGAAGGCGAGACGGGTGGCAGCAGCGATCGTGGTGGCCGTCAGCGCCGCGACACGGCTGCAGCCTGATCTGCACTGAGAATTTGAGGGCTTAAAGCCATGATGCAACCTAAGAAAACGAAGTTCCGGAAGGCGCATAAGGGCCGCATCCACGGCGTCGCGTCTTCGGGCGCGACGTTGGCGTTCGGCCAGTTCGGCCTGAAGGCGACCGAGCCTGAGCGCGTCACCGCGCGTCAGATCGAGGCCGCCCGCCGCGCGCTGACCCGCCACATGAAGCGCGCCGGCCGCGTCTGGATCCGCGTGTTCCCCGACGTTCCGGTGTCGAAGAAGCCGGCCGAAGTCCGCATGGGCTCCGGCAAGGGTTCGCCGGAACTGTGGGTTGCCCGCGTCAAGCCGGGCCGGGTGCTGTTCGAGATCGACGGCGTCAACACCCAGACGGCGCGTGAAGCGCTGACGCTGGCGGCCGCCAAGCTGCCGATCAAGACGCGCTTCGTCGAGCGCATTGCGGAGTAATGGCATGGCCCAGATGAAGATCGAAGACATCCGCGCGATGAGCCCCGACCAGCAGGACGATGCCGTCCTGAACCTGAAGAAGGAGCGCTTCAACCTGCGCTTCCAGCGTGCCACCGGGCAGCTCGAGAACACCTCGCGCCTGCGCGAAGCTCGCCGCGACATCGCCCGGATCAAGACTGTCGCTGCGCAGCAGCGCGCGAAGAAGAAGTAAGGGGCTAACGGATATGCCGAAACGTACTTTGCAAGGCGTGGTCGTCAGCGACAAGACTGCCAAGACCGTCGTGGTGCGCGTCGATCGCCGCTTCACGCATCCGATCTACAAGAAGACGATCCGCCGTTCGAAGAACTACCACGCGCACGACGAGAACAACGAGTTCAAGCCGGGCGACATGGTCTGGATCGAAGAGACCAAGCCGATTTCGAAGTTGAAGTGCTGGATCGTGATCCGGGGCGAACACAAGAAAAGCGCCTGATCTGTTGGGCTTGGCCGTTCATTTGGCCGACCGACTTCAGGGAAATGTTGAGCGCCGGCTAGGCTGGCGCAAAGAGAAAGAGGACGAGGTGCATCAATGATTCAGATGCAGACCAACCTCGACGTGGCCGACAATTCTGGCGCACGCCGTGTCATGTGTATCAAGGTGCTCGGGGGCTCCAAGCGCCGCTACGCCACGATCGGCGACATCATCGTCGTCTCGATCAAGGAAGCCATTCCGCGTGGCAAGGTGAAGAAGGGCGACGTGATGAAGGCCGTCGTGGTGCGTGTCCGCAAGGACATCCGCCGTGCCGACGGTTCGGTCATCCGCTTCGACCGCAACGCCGCCGTTCTGATCAACAACCAGTCCGAGCCGGTCGGCACCCGTATCTTCGGGCCCGTGCCGCGCGAGCTGCGTGCGAAGAACCACATGAAGATCATCTCGCTCGCGCCGGAGGTGCTGTGATGGCTGCGAAGATCCGCAAGGGCGACAAGGTCGTCGTGCTGACCGGCCGCGACAAGGGCCGCACCGGTGAAGTGTTCGAAGTCCGCCCCGACGCCGGCACGGCGCTGGTGCGGGGCATCAACATGGTCAAGCGTCACCAGAAGCAGACGCAGGCCCAGGAGGGCGGCATCATCTCGAAAGAGGCGCCGATCCAACTGTCCAACATCGCGTATGTCGGCAAGGACGGAAAGCCGACCCGCATCGGATTCAAGATTCTGGCGGACGGCAAGAAGGTTCGCATCGCCAAGAGCTCGGGAGCTGAGATCGATGGCTGAGGCCGCTTACACCCCGCGCCTGCGCGCGGAATACGACGCGAAGATTCGCACGGCGATGACCGAGAAGTTCGGTTATCAGAACGTGATGCAGGTTCCGCGCCTGGACAAGGTCGTGCTGAACATGGGCGTTGGCGATTCCGTCAACGACCGCAAGAAGGCCGAGACCGCCGCTGCCGAACTGACCCAGATCGCCGGCCAAAAGGCGATCGTGACCTATTCGCGCATCGCGATCGCGACGTTCAAGCTCCGTGAGAACCAGCCGATCGGCTGCAAGGTCACGCTGCGCAAGGCCCGCATGTACGAGTTCATCGATCGCCTGGTGAACGTCGCGCTGCCGCGCGTCCGCGACTTCCGCGGCCTGAATCCGAAGAGCTTTGACGGCCGCGGCAACTATTCGCTCGGCATCAAGGAACACATCATTTTCCCCGAGATCGACTTCGACAAGGTCACGGAAGCCCGCGGTATGGACATCACCGTCTGCACCACGGCCAAGACCGACGAAGAGGCGAGGGCCTTGTTGACCGCTTTCAATTTCCCGTTCCGGCAGTGAGACGCTGACCTAAGGCCTCTCAAACGCGGATACCCAGGAGCCAAGCATGGCAAAGAAGAGTTCAGTCGAGAAGAACAACCGGCGCAAGCGGATGGTGAAGAACGCCGCCCCGAAGCGCGAGCGGTTGAAGGCGATCATCGCCGACAAGACGCTGCCGATGGAGGAGCGGTTCGCCGCCACCCTGAAGCTTGCGGAAATGCCGCGTAATTCGTCGGCCACCCGCATCCGCCTGCGTTGCGAGCTGTCGGGCCGCCCGCGCTCGAACTATCGCAAAAACAAGCTGTCCCGTATCGCGCTGCGCGACCTTGGCTCCAAGGGCATGGTCCCGGGCCTCGTGAAGTCGAGCTGGTAAGGAGGGTCGTTTAGATGTCTACGCACGATCCAATCAGCGATCTGATCACCCGCATCCGTAACGCGCAGATGCGTTCCAAGAGCAAGGTGTCCACGCCCGGCTCGAAGATGCGCGAGAACGTCCTCGAAGTGCTCAAGAGCGAGGGCTACATCCGCGGGTATGCGACGCTCGAGCATTCCTCGGGCCGCAGCGAGATCGAGATCGAGTTGAAGTATTTCGACGGCGAGCCCGTCATCCGCGAGATCGAACGTGTCTCCAAGCCCGGGCGCCGCGTTTACGCCTCGGTGAAGAACCTGCCGCGGGTCAATAACGGACTCGGTATTTCGGTGTTGTCGACGCCGAAGGGGATCATGGCCGACCACAGTGCGCGCGAAGCGAACGTGGGCGGCGAAGTCCTCTTCACGGTGTTCTGAGAAGGATTTTTCATCCATGTCACGAGTTGGCAAAAGGCCTGTGGCGGTGCCGTCCGGTGTGACCGCGACCGTCGATGGGCAGACCGTCAAGATGAAGGGGCCGAAGGGCCAGCTTCAGTTCGTCGTCCACGACGACGTCGAAGTGAAGCTCGAGAGCGGCCAGATCAAGGTCGCGCCGCGGGCCGAGACCAACCGCGCGCGCGCCCTTTACGGCACCGCTCGCGCCCAGGTCGCGAATCTGGTCGAAGGCGTCACCAAGGGCTTCGAGAAGAAGCTCGAAATCACCGGCGTCGGTTACCGCGCCGCGATGCAGGGCAAGAACCTGCAGCTCGCGCTCGGTTACAGCCATGACGTGATCTACCCGATCCCCGAAGGGATCACGATCACCGTGCCGAAGCCCACCGAGATCACGGTCACCGGTAGCGACGTCCAGCGCGTCGGCCAGGTTGCCGCCGAGATCCGCTCTTATCGCCCGCCGGAGCCCTACAAGGGCAAGGGCGTGAAGTATGTGGGCGAATTCATCTTCCGCAAGGAAGGCAAGAAGAAGTAACGGAGCCGGTCATGTCCAAAGCCAAGGTTACGAATGCCCGGCGCAAGCGGAGTGTGCGGCTGAAGCTGCGCCGCTCCGCTGGTGGTCGTCCGCGTCTGTCGGTGTTCCGCTCGTCCAAGCACATCTATGCCCAAGTCATCGATGACCTGAAGGGCGAGACGCTGGCTTCTGCCTCGTCGCTCGAGAAGGCGATGCGCGACGGCGGCAAGACCGGCGCCGACATCGATGCGGCGAAGGCGGTCGGCAAGCTGCTGGCCGAGCGCGCCGCCGAGAAGGGCGTCAAGGAAGTCGTGTTCGATCGCGGCAGCTACCTCTACCACGGGCGCGTCAAGGCTCTCGCCGACGCAGCGCGTGAGAGCGGGCTGAGCTTCTAACAGAATTTGAGGATTGAGGCGCAAGCCTCTGAAGGATTGGAAAAATGGCAGAACGCGAACAACGTGGTGGACGCGATCAACGCGGCGGCGGCGGACGTGAACGCAGGGAGCGCGAGGAGCGCGACAGCGAGTTCGTCGACAAGCTCGTCCACATCAACCGCGTGGCCAAGGTCGTCAAGGGCGGCAAGCGCTTCGGTTTCGCAGCGCTGGTCGTGATCGGCGATCAGAAGGGCCGCGCCGGCTTCGGTCATGGCAAGGCGCGCGAAGTGCCTGAGGCGATCCGCAAGGCCACCGAGTCCGCCAAGCGCAACCTGACCCGCGTGTCGCTGCGCGAGGGCCGTACCCTGCATCACGACATCGCCGGCCGTCATGGCGCGGGCCGTGTCTATCTGCGTGCAGCTCCCGCCGGTACCGGCATCATCGCAGGTGGTCCGATGCGCGCCGTGTTCGAGACGCTCGGCGTCCAGGACGTGGTGGCGAAGTCGATCGGCTCCTCGAACCCGTACAACATGGTTCGCGCGACCTTCGATGCGCTGAAGCACCAGGACAGCCCGCGTTCGGTCGCGGCGCGCCGCAACATCAAGGTGTCCACCCTCCAGGGTCGTCGCGTCGGCGGCGATGCCGAGGCGGCTGCGGACTAACCAACGCTTTTCGGAGTAGACCACGATGGCCAAGGACGCCGCTAAGTCCGCAAAGACGATCAAGCTCGAGCAGACCGGCAGCGCGATCCGCCGCCATCACTCGCAGCGTTCGACGCTGATCGGGCTCAAGCTCAACAAGATCGGCCGCACCAGCGAACTGCCAGACACCCCGGCGGTTCGCGGTATGATCGAAAAGGTTCACCATCTCGTCCGCATCGTCGACGAGAAGTAAGAAACGGCGCATGATCCCGAAAAGTGGGCACCGGTTTTCGGTGCAGATCATGCGCAAGACACAAGGAGAAGGGCGATGAAGCTCAGCGATATCGCCGACAACGCCGGCTCGCGCAAGAAGCGCATGCGCGTCGGCCGCGGCATCGGTTCGGGCAAGGGCAAGCAGTCCGGCCGCGGCGGCAAGGGCCAGACCGCGCGTTCGGGCGTGCGCATCAAGGGTTTCGAGGGCGGTCAGATGCCGATGCATCGCCGCCTGCCCAAGCGCGGCTTCAACAACATCTTCCGCGTCGAGTACGCCGAGATCAATCTCGATCGTCTCCAGGACGCCGTCGATGCCAAGAAGCTCGACACCGGTAGTGTCGTGAACGTCGAGGCTCTTGTGAAGGCGGGCGTGCTGCGCCGCGCCAAGGCTGGCCTGCGGCTGCTCGGTCGCGGTGAGCTCAAGGCCAAGCTGAACATCGAAGTGCACGGCGCCACCAAGTCCGCGATCGACGCGGTCGAGAGGGCCGGTGGTTCGGTGAAGATCCTCGCCCCGGCCAAGGAAGAAGGCGAGGCGGCGTAACAACTGCGTCATTGGTCCGCGCCTCGCGGGCCTTTACGCACGCGGGACGATGGACTTATCGAAGCCGAGCACCAGATAATGTCCGGCGTCCGCCCAATAGCCCGGCCGCGGGTATGACGGCGCAAAAGGCGGCGGGAGAAAGTCCAATATGGCCTCAGCAGCGGAACAACTGGCAGCCAACCTCAATTTCGGCGCGTTTGCCAAGGCCGACGAACTGAAGAAGCGCATCTGGTTCACCCTGGGTGCGCTGCTCGTTTATCGGCTCGGGACCTATATCCCGCTGCCCGGCATCGATCCCAACATCTGGGAGCAGGTGTTCAAGTCGCAGGCGGGCGGCATCCTCGGCATGTTCAACATGTTCGCTGGCGGCGGCATCCACCGCATGGCGATCTTCGCGCTGAACATCATGCCGTATATCTCGGCCTCGATTATCATCCAGCTCCTCACCACCGTCTCGCCGCAGCTCGAGGCGCTGAAGAAGGAGGGTGAGGCGGGCCGCAAGACGCTGAACCAATACACCCGCTACCTCACGGTGATCCTGGCCGCGTTCCAGTCCTACGGCATCGCGGTCGGCCTCGAAGGCGCGGGCAACGTCGTCAGCGACCCCGGCATGTTCTTCCGCCTGTCGACCGCCATCACGCTGACCGGCGGCACCATGTTCCTGATGTGGCTGGGCGAGCAGATCACCTCGCGGGGCATCGGCAACGGCATCTCGCTGATCATTCTCTCCGGTATCGTCGCCGAGCTGCCCGCAGCACTCGCCAACATGCTGGAGCTCGGCCGTCAGGGCGCGCTGTCGACCCCTTTGATCCTGATCGTGATCGTGATGGCGGTCGCCGTGATTGCCTTCATCGTATTCATGGAGCGGGCCCAGCGCCGGCTGCTGATCCAGTATCCGAAGCGCCAGGTCGGCAACAAGATGTTCGAGGGTCAGTCCTCGCATCTGCCGCTCAAGCTCAACACCTCAGGCGTGATCCCGCCGATCTTCGCGTCCTCGCTCTTGCTGTTGCCGACGACGGTCGCGAATTTCAACGCCGGCAAGGGGCCTGAATGGTTCCAGTGGATCACGACCCAGCTCGGCCATGGCCGTCCGCTGTTCCTGATCCTCTATCTCGCGTTGATCGTGTTCTTCGCCTTCTTCTATACCGCGATCGTGTTCAACCCGACCGAGACGGCGGACAATCTGAAGAAGCATGGCGGCTTCATCCCGGGCATCCGTCCGGGCGAGCGCACTGCGGAATATATCGACTACGTGCTGTCGCGCATCACCGTACTCGGCGCGATTTACCTGGCGATCGTCTGCTTGATCCCGGAAATCCTGATCTCCTATGCCTCGGTGCCGTTCTACTTCGGCGGTACCTCGCTGTTGATCGTGGTCAGCGTGACCATGGATACGGTGGCGCAGGTGCAGGGCTATCTCTTGGCCCATCAGTATGAAGGCCTGATCCGCAAGTCGAAGCTGCGGGGCCGCCGCAGGTAGAGCCCTCCGCAGCATGACGACCGAGCTCGCGCGCCGCATCGCTATCACGATCGGCGCGCTTCTCGTTTTTCTCCTCGGCAGACGTATTCCGGTTACCGGCTTTTGGACGTCGAACGGCGCGCTCCCGCCAAGCGCAGTCGCCCGGTTGTCGGTCTTCTCTCTCGGTCTCATCCCTTATCTGAGTGCTGCGATCCTCGTTCGGTTGCTGTCGCTGGTCTGGACGCGACTCGGCGCGATCGAACGCTCCGGCGAGCGAGGCCGCGCCAGGATCTCGCGCTACACGCTGCTCCTGACCTTGCTGTTCACCTCGTTCCAGGGCTACGGCATCGCCACTGCCATTCAGAGGATTCCGGAGGTCGCCCCCGACTCCGGTGCATGGTTTGTGCTTTCGACGGCGGCCTCGATGGTTGGCGGCGTGTTCTTCCTGATCTGGCTCAGCGAGCAGATCACGCGCCATGGCATCGGCAATGGCCTCGCGCTGATTCTCAGCGTCGCCATGATCCCAGATCTCCCGAGCGAGCTCGCCGCGATTCTCGATTTAGTGCGCCGCGGCGCGGTTTCGGGCGATCTCGTGCTGGGCCACGCGGCCCTTTGGATCGCGATGGTGGTATTGATCGTCGTCGTCGAATCTGCGCGGCGCAATGTGCCGGTGCAATTCTGCGAGCGCCGCATTGCTGATCGCGTGCTTCCGTCGCGCGCCGCCATCCTTCCGATCAAGATCAACAGCGCCGGCTACCTGGTGCCGGTCACCGTGGGGCCGTGGTTGATCTATCTGCCGCTCGCATTTGCTGGCTTGATCTTCGATGCTGACACGCCCTGGCTCAACGCGGCTTATGTCTATCTCCACTATGGCCAGCCGGCGCATCTCATCGTCGGATCGCTCGCCGTGTTCCTGCTCGCAATCGTCTACACAGCTTTCGTCATCGATCCCGATCACACCGCCGATTCGCTTACGCAGCAAGGCGGCGTCATCCCCGGCGTTCCCGGTGGCGAGGCCACCGCCGAATATCTCGACCGTGTGGTGTCGTCGACGACGCTGTTCGGTGCGGCTTATCTGACGGTGATTTCGCTGACTCCGGAGGTGTTCTTGGCCTACGGGAATGCGCTAGGTTATAAAATGGGTGGTGGTGCAGCGCTGATTGTGGTTTGCACTATTCTCGATCTTCAAACACAGGTGCGCGAGCTATCGCTCACCAATCCGGGGGGCGTACGCCGATGAGAATTATACTTCTGGGACCGCCGGGGTCGGGCAAGGGGACCCAGGCGCAGCTGCTGGTGCAGCGCTATGGTATCGTCCAGCTCTCGACCGGCGAGATGTTGCGCGCGGCAGTCGCGGCCGGAAC
Source organism: Bradyrhizobium sp. Ghvi (assembly GCF_900115265.1). Classification (GTDB taxonomy): domain Bacteria; phylum Pseudomonadota; class Alphaproteobacteria; order Rhizobiales; family Xanthobacteraceae; genus Bradyrhizobium. The sequence continues at coordinate 373,217 of NZ_FOVU01000004.1, forward strand.
GCCGGTCGGATTGAAGGCCAAGGAGATCATGGCCAGCGGCGGTCTCGTCCCCGACGACGTCGTGGTGGGAATCATCTCAGACCGGATCGAACAGCCGGACGCGAAGCACGGCTTCATCCTGGACGGCTTCCCCCGTACCGTGCCGCAGGCCGAGGCGCTCGACGAACTGCTGAAGCACAAGCATATGAAACTCGACGCGGTGATCGAACTGCGCGTCAACGAGAGCGCGCTGCTGAGTCGCGTGGAGACTCGCGTCGCCCAGATGCGGGAGCGCGGGGAGGAAGTCCGGCTTGACGACACCCCGGAGGTCCTGACCAAGCGGCTCGCCAGCTACCGCAGCCAGACGGAACCGCTGATCCACTACTATTCCGAGCGTCGGAAGCTTTCGACCATCGACGGCATGATGGCCATCGACGAGGTCACCCGCGCCATCCACCGCCAGCTCTTGGCGCTGGGCGCGGTCGAGCCCAAGACGCACGGCAAGACCCGTGCCCGCAGCGCGGCCAAGGCGGCGCCCGCCAAGAAGGCGGCCAAAAGGGCCAAGGCGGCCAGAAAGCCCGCAAAAGCGGCCCAAAAGGCTGCAAAGCCTGCGAAATCCGCCAAAAAGACCGTGAAGGGCGCCAAAAAGGCGGCAAAGAAGGCTGCCAAGAAGGCCGCGAAGAAGGTAGCTAAAAAGACCGCCAAGAAGGCCGTCAAAAAGAGTGCCAAAAAGGCCGCAAAAAAGGTCACGAAAAAGCGAGCTAAGCGCTAGCGGCGGTTGACGAAAGCCCCCTGAATCCCCTAATAAGCCCCGCATCCAAGTCGGATAGTTTCAAACGATGCCGGGCCCCAGGAAGACCAGGGGTGGGCGTCGTGTTCGCGTTTGTGAACACCTGCCCGAGAAACATAAGCACTTAAAGCCCGATTCCTGACGAGGAATCGGCAACAGGAGAGAAAGCCGTGGCCCGTATTGCCGGCGTGAACATTCCGACCAACAAGCGCGTGCTGATCGCGCTCCAGTATATCCATGGCATCGGCCAGAAGATCGCTGGTGAGATCCTCGAAAAGGTGAAGATCCCCGAGGATCGTCGCGTCAATCAGCTCAGCGACGCTGAAGTGCTCCAGATCCGCGAAGTCATCGACCGCGACTATCTCGTCGAGGGCGATCTGCGTCGCGAAGTCGGCATCAACATCAAGCGTCTGATGGACCTCGGCTGCTATCGCGGCCTGCGTCATCGTCGCGGTCTGCCGGTGCGCGGCCAGCGCACCCACACCAATGCGCGTACGCGCAAGGGCCCGGCCAAGGCCATCGCCGGCAAGAAGAAGTAATTCGACGCGAATGGCGAATAGGGAGTGGCGAATGGTTTCATTCGCTACTCGCCATTCGCCACTCGCATTTTCACAGGTGTAGCCGCTGGCATTACGGCGGCGTTTGAGATCTCCAGGAAAGGTAGTCAATGGGCAAGGAAGCCACCCGCGTTCGTCGTCGTGAACGCAAGAACATCGCCTCCGGCGTCGCGCATGTGAACTCGTCGTTCAACAACACGACCATCACCATCACCGACGCGCAGGGCAACACGATTGCCTGGTCCTCCGCCGGCACGATGGGCTTCAAGGGCTCGCGCAAATCGACCCCCTATGCCGCACAGGTTGCCGCCGAAGACGTTTCCAAGAAGGCGCAGGAACACGGCATGCGCACTCTGGAGGTCGAAGTCGCCGGTCCCGGTTCGGGCCGTGAGTCGGCGCTCCGCGCACTCCAGGCCGCGGGCTTTACCGTCACCTCGATCCGCGACGTGACCACGATCCCGCACAACGGTTGCCGTCCGCGCAAGCGTCGGCGCGTCTGATACGAAGTTGCGGGCGCCGCGGTGCCCGCGATGCTTTTTTTAAGAAGCCGCGGGTTTGAGCTGCGGCCTTTCTCCAACGCCAGTATTTGAATTTTCAAATCGACTGGCCTGTATGGGTGAAACAGTGACGATCCAGAAAAATTGGCAAGAACTGATTCGACCGAACAAACTCCAGGTCACGCCCGGTAGCGATTCGAACCGTTTCGCGACCATCGTCGCCGAGCCGCTCGAGCGCGGCTTCGGCCAGACGCTCGGCAACGCGTTGCGTCGCATCCTGCTCTCCTCGCTCCAGGGCGCGGCGGTGCAGTCGGTGCACATCGACGGCGTGCTGCACGAGTTCTCCTCGATCGCGGGCGTCCGTGAGGACGTCACCGACATCGTGCTCAATATCAAGGACATCTCGATCAAGATGCAGGGCGAAGGCCCCAAGCGCATGGTCGTGAAGAAGCAGGGCCCAGGCGTCGTCACCGCTGGCGACATCCAGACCGTCGGCGATGTCGTGGTGCTCAACCCGGAGCTCCAGATCTGCACCCTCGACGAGGGCGCCGAGATCCGCATGGAGTTCACCGTCGCCACCGGCAAGGGCTACGTGCCCGCCGAGCGCAACCGTCCCGAGGACGCGCCGATCGGCCTGATCCCGGTCGACAGCCTGTACTCGCCGGTCCGCAAGGTCTCCTACAAGGTCGAGAACACCCGCGAGGGCCAGATCCTCGACTACGACAAGCTGACCATGACGATCGAGACCAACGGCGCGATCTCGCCGGATGACTCGGTGGCCTATGCCGCCCGCATCCTGCAGGATCAGCTCAACGTGTTCGTCAACTTCGAAGAGCCGCGCAAGGAAGTCGCCCAGGAGATCATCCCGGACCTCGCCTTCAACCCGGCCTTCCTCAAGAAGGTGGACGAGCTCGAGCTGTCGGTGCGTTCGGCCAACTGCTTGAAGAACGACAACATCGTCTACATCGGCGACCTCGTGCAGAAGAGCGAAGCGGAAATGCTCCGCACTCCGAACTTCGGCCGCAAGTCGCTGAACGAGATCAAGGAAGTGCTGGCCCAGATGGGTCTCCACCTCGGCATGGAAGTGCCGGGCTGGCCGCCGGAGAACATCGACGAGCTCGCCAAGCGCTTCGAGGATCACTACTGAGCGAGTTGGGAGTAGCGAATAGCGAATGCAAGAAGCATCCATTCGCTACTCGCCATTCGCTATTCGCGACCTAGGGCGAACGCAGGAAGCCCACCTGAAAACCAGTCGCTGAACCACTGCGACACATCGAAAAAGGACACTACACATGCGTCACGGCAAGGTTCATCGGAAGCTCAACCGCACGGCAGAGCATCGCCGCGCGATGTTCGCCAACATGGCGGCCGCGCTGATCAAGCACGAGCAGATCGTCACCACGCTGCCCAAGGCCAAGGAGCTTCGTCCGATCGTCGAGAAGCTCGTCACCCTCGGGAAGAAGGGCGGGCTCTCCATGCGTCGCCAAGCCATCTCCGAGATGCGCGACAAGGACCAGGTCAAGAAGCTGTTCGACGTTCTGGCGCCTCGCTACAAGGATCGCCAGGGCGGCTACACCCGCATCATCAAGGCGGGCTTCCGCTACGGCGACAACGCCGCGATGGCCGTGATCGAGTTCGTCGATCGCGACGTCGACGCCAAGGGCCAGGACTCCGGTCCGGTGCAGGCGAAGGAAGCCGAGGCGGCGTAAGCCTGAAGGCATAGAGTTTGGAAAAGCGGCGCCTCCGGGCGCCGCTTTTTTGTTGCCGCTCGCTCGTTCGGCCCTCACGCATGAGTGAGGGCCGATTGCGGCCGTCAGTGCAGCGCCCGATATCTCCATCACCCTCAATGGAGACATCTCATGCACATCGACCTTTCCGGAAAGACCGCGCTCGTGACCGGCTCGACCGCCGGCATCGGCCACGCCATCGCCAAGGGCCTTGCGGGCTCGGGCGCCAGCGTGGTGATCAACGGGCGCGGCCAGGACAAGGTCGATGCGGCCGTGCGCAAGCTGGAGGGAACCGGGGCCAAGGTGCGCGGCATCGCCGCTGATGTTTCGACAGCGGCGGGCTGCAAAGCGCTGGTGGATGATCTGCCCGAGGTCGATATCCTTATCAACAATGCCGGCATCTTCGAGCCGAAGGATTTCTTCGAGATTCCGGATGAGGACTGGAGCCGCTTCTTCGAGGTCAACGTCATGAGCGGCGTGCGTCTCTCGCGCGCCTACATGAAGGGCATGCTCAAGCGCAATTGGGGCCGCATCGTCTTCATCTCCTCGGAGTCCGGGCTCAACATTCCGGTCGAGATGATCCACTACGGCATGAGCAAGACGGCCCAGCTTGCGATCGCACGTGGCCTCGCGCAGCTCACCCAGGGCACGAGCGTCACCGTGAACTCGGTGCTTCCTGGGCCGACCATGTCGGAGGGCGTCGAGACCTTCGTGAAGGATCTCGCCAAGCAAAACGGGCAGTCGGTCGACGAGGCCGCTGCCAATTTCGTCAAGCAGCATCGCCCGAGCTCGCTGATCCAGCGTTTTGCCAGTGTCGACGAGATCGCCAACATGGTGGTCTACGTCGCGTCGAAGGAGGCGTCCGCAACCAACGGCGCGGCGTTGCGCGCGGAAGGCGGCATCGTCAACACCATCGCTTGAGACGCCAATGACAGCCTATGTGATATCCGAAGTCGAGATGCGCGATCCCGAGGGATTTGACGCCTATCGCACCCTCGCCGCGAAGACGATCGCACAATATGGCGGGCGTTATCTCGTGCGTGGCGGCAAAGCCGAACTGGCGGAAGGCAACCTCCCGCCAAAGGCCATCGTGGTCGTCGAATTCCCGTCCATGGCGCGGCTGAAGGAATGGTATGCCTCGCCGGAATATGCCGAGGCGCTCAAGCTCCGGTGGACGGCGTTGGAGCGGCGGCTGCTATTTGTCGAGGGGGCGGCTCCCATCTAGCTGCTCTGCCGGTTTGCCCCCTTCTTTTCCGAGCGCAACCGGCTACAACAGGGCTCCATGCTCTGGCCGCTCTCGACCCGCCACAAACGTCTGTTCAGGCTGACATCCGCGCGATGGCAGCGGCGGACGATCTTCGTGCTCGGGGGCATCGGGGTCGGCGCCGCGGCGGTGGCGCTGGCACAGCTCGCCGATCTCGCACAGCATGCCTTTGGACTCCTGCTGGCCGAGTCGCGCTATGCCGTGCTCGCGGTGACGCCGCTCGGCTTCATGCTGTCAGCCTATCTGACCGTCCGCCTGTTCCCGAACGCGCAGGGCAGTGGAATCCCTCAGGCCATTGCCGCCCGGCATCTGACCGATCAGACGGCGCGCGCGAATCTGGTCTCGATCCGGATCGCGGTCGGCAAGATCATCCTCACTCTGTTCGGACTGCTGTGCGGCGGCTCGGTAGGGCGGGAAGGGCCGACCGTTCAGGTCGGCGCTTCCATCATGTTTGCGCTCGGCCGTGTCTCGCCCCGTCGACAGCCCGGATTGATCTTGGCTGGCGCGGCTGCCGGCGTTGCCGCGGCCTTCAATACGCCGCTGGCGGGAATCGTCTTCGGCATCGAGGAGATGAGCCGCGCGTTCGAGACCCGCACGTCGAGCCTCATCATTGCCGCCGTCATTGCGGCCGGCCTGACCTCGCTCGCGCTGGCGGGAAATTACGCCTATTTCGGCAGCAGCGCGATGACGCTGGCGCGTGGCGCCGACTGGCTTGCCGTTCCGGCTTGCGGCGTGGTGGGCGGCCTCGCCGGCGGCCTGTTCAGCCGTGTCGTGATCGCCATGGCGCGCGGTTTCAGGAACCCGCTCGGCGCGGCGATCAAGAGCCATCCGCTCTGGTTCGCATTTGCCTGCGGCCTCGCCGTCGCCATCTGCGGCCTGGTGTCCGGCGATACGATCTACGGCACAGGCTATGCGCAGGTGAAGGCGGCGCTCGACCACAGCGCGCCGTTGCCCCAAGACTTCGGAATCCTCAAGCTCCTCGCGACGACCTTTGCCGCGATCAGCGGTGTCCCGGGCGGCATCTTCTCGCCATCGCTCGCCGTCGGTGCCGGCATCGGCAGCAACATCGCTTCGTTCTTCCACGATGCGCCGCTCGGCGCGATCATGCTGCTCGGCATGGTCTCCTATTTCGCCGGCGTGGTGCAGGCGCCGATCACCGCCTTCGTGATCGTGACCGAGATGACCGACAATCACGGCATGGTCGTGCCATTGATGGCGGCCGCGCTGATTGCGCATGCAACCTCGCGGATGATCTGCGAGGAAGGCATCTATCACGCGCTCGCCAAAGGCTTCATCGAGCGGGCGACGGGCCCGAACGAAAAGGAATCGTAGGATGGGCAAAGCGTAAGCGTGCCCGTCCCGAGGTGTCTGCCGCTACCATCCCTCCAGCACGATCTTGCCGCGTGACTTGCCGCTCTCGAGCAGCGCATGCGCGCGCTTGAGGTTGGCGGCGTTGATCGTGCCAAAGGTCTGGTCGAGCGTGGTACGCAAAACGCCCTTGTCGATGAGGTCGGCAACGTCGTTGAGCAGGTGATGCTGCGCGATCATGTCTGGCGTCTGGAACGAAGAGCGCGTGAACATCGATTCCCAATGCACGGAGATCGCCTTGCCCTTGAACGTGCTCATGGTGAATTCCGGGGGATCGTCGATCAGGCCGAAGCGGCCCTGCGGTGCCATGAACTCGGCGATCCCCTTGTAATGCTGATCGGTGAAGGTGAGGCTCGCCACCAGCGCGACCGGCGGCAGCCTCAAGCTCTCGATCTGCTCCTTCATCGGCTTGCCGTGGTCGATCACCGCATGGGCACCGAGATCGAGGCACCATTTCTGCGACTCCGGCCGCGTCGCAGTCGCGACCACGGTGAGGCCGGTGAGGCGGCGCGCGAGCTGAATCAGGATCGAGCCGACGCCACCGGCGCCGCCGGTGATCAGGAGCGTGCGCGGATCGACGCTCTTGCCGGGGACAGCGCCGAGCCGGTCGAACAGCAGCTCCCAGGCGGTGATTGAGGTGAGGGGCAGGGCGGCGGCCTGCGCGAACGAGAGTGACTTCGGCTTGTTGCCGACGATGCGTTCGTCGACGAGGTGGAATTCGGCATTGGTGCCCTGGCGCAGGATCGAGCCTGCGTAAAACACCTCGTCACCCGGCTTGAACAGGGTGACCTCGGGGCCGACGGCATCGACCACGCCGGCCGCGTCATAGCCGAGAATCTTGGTCTCGCCCTCGGGCGGTGCGGCGCGCTTGCGCACCTTGTAATCGACGGGATTGGCCGAGATCGCCTTCACGGCGACGCGGATGTCGCATCCCTTCGGCTCGGGCTTGGCGGTTTCGAAATCGATCAGCGCGTTCTGATCCTCGATCGGAAGCGACGTCTTGTAACCGACGGCCTTCATGGCTTGTCTCCATCAATGGCGTGTTCGCCTGCCGCTCTAACTGTCGCCCTGGCTCCGGTTTGGCAAGTACTGTAAATTCGGGGATATAGTCCCTGTTTGGATACTATTGGGAAAACACGCATGAAACGGCGCAATTTTGCCCGGCGCCCGGGTTGCTCGGTCGAGGCGACGTTGGACCTGATCGACGGCAAATGGAAGGGCGTGATCCTCTATCATCTCCAGAGCGGCACCCTGCGCTTCGGCGAATTGCGCCGCCGGATGCCCGGCATCACCCAGCGCATGCTGACCAAACAGCTTCGCGCGCTGGAAGAGGACAAGCTGGTCATCCGCAAGGTCTATGCGGAAGTGCCGCCGCGGGTGGAGTATTGCCTCTCCGAGCTCGGCGAGAGTCTCAAGCCAGTGATCGACATCCTGAAGGCCTGGGGCGAGAGCCACCAGCAGCGGCTGTCCTGCGCGCCGCCGCCGGTGGTCGTGAGGAAGCCGAAGCGCGCGGCGTAGACGTCCGGGAGCGGCGTGCCGCTCTCGGACGAGATCAAGTCAGAACGCGAATTGCGTGCGCATCGCCACCGCGTCAAAGCTTGAGCCCGTATTCGCGAACGCCGTGGGCGGGAGCGTCTGCTTTGATACGGTGGCATGGAGGTAGTCGAGCATGAAGCGGACGTTGCCATTGACGTACCAATTGAGGGCGAGCGTGTAGACGTTCTGGCGTCCACCCGCGACGCCGTTGGCGCTCGCAAGCTGATCGTTGAGGTCGATCGTCGAGAAGCGGCCCGCGATTTCCCATGCACCCCAGCCCCCGCCGTCGAGAGAGAACGGATGCGCCGGCTTGACGCCGTTATAGGCGGCGTTGCCCGCATTGTAGGTCCGGCCTTCGCCCGTCAGCACGTAGCCGGCCTGCGCATAGCCGCCCTGGAATTTCAGGCTCGATGCGCCGACGAGCGGCACGCTGGTGTTGGCGGTGCGGTCGACATTGTACCAGAAGTACTCACCTTGGACGATGAACGGCCCATAGGTCGCCGCCGCCTCGACGCTGTAGACTTGCGCGCCCGAGACGTTGGCGATCGCGCCAGTCGACACCAGCGTGGTCGGGTCGAGGCGCAATTCTGGACGATCGCTGAGCGTAAGCGTTTGCGTGTTGGCGATCAGGTTGCGCGGGGGCTGGATCAGCCACTGCGCGTCGACGCCGACATGCACCGAGTAGTCCTTGCCGCTGATCGGATTGCCTGCGACGCGCGCTACGGCGCCATATTGCTCGCCGGTTCCCGCTGGCGCCGCGCTCGAGGCGGAATGGATTGCGCCGGTCGACGGCCCGGTGGCGTAACCACCGATCCAGAGCTGGTCGTTGAACCAACGCGCACCGGCTGCAGAGCGGAAGTCGCCGGCGGCGATGTTGGTCGCGACCACGCCGGGCGAGGCACGCTCCATGAACATGATGTCGTTGGAGCTCGTGGCCTCGTCCATGGTGTAGGGCAGATCCATGATGCCGGCCTCGACGGCCATCCGGCCTCCGAACGGTTTCAGGCCGGTGTAGCTGAGGTAGGCGTTCTCGACTCCGGACACGCCGCCGCCCGCAAGCGATCCCGCTGCCGCGCCGCCAAAGCCGTCGGACGAGCCGCCGAAATCGTAGACCAGGGCGAAATTCCAGTCGTTGAAGAACTTGCCGGCAAGGCCGATGCGGGCGCGGCGAACGTTCTCGCCACTGTCGAGCTTTTGCGGCACCGTGGCTGCGGTGTCGGGGCGATAGTGGTAGCCGCCGACATCCCAGTGCACGCGGCCCGTGATAGCGACGCAATTGGCCTGGTCGGCCGTGCAGATGGTCGGCCGGTTGTTCGGCATCGTCACGATGACACCGGCTACCTGCGGGGCGCCCTTGACCGGGAAAGCGGCATTGGCATTGGCGACGACCGCCTTCGCCTCCGAGCGAGCCTCGGCCTTTGCTTCAGCCTTTGCCTCGGCCCTCGTCTTGGCCGCGGCCGCCGTGTTCGCGGCGGTCTGGCTCTGCAGCTTGTCGAGCTTCTGCTCGAGCATTTTCAGCTGCTGCTTGAGGAGTGCGATCTCCTGGTCGCTGTTGCCCGCTGATTGGGCCTGGGCCTGCGAGGCCGCCAGCACGCCGGCGAGACCAATCGCCGTGGCTGCCATTCTTGTCCTGCTCATGTCGTGACTCCATCCTTTGACGAACTTCCCCAAGTCGCAACGGGAGAGCCTAGGTGTGATCGATGACTGCCCCGCGACGGTGCGCACCCGGTTGCGCGGTTCCCACTGAGACCAATTCGCCGCAACCGAATCTGCTATCGGCAGATTGCAAGATGATGCACATCATGCCAATCCACCAACCCCTGCAAATTGCGATTCCGCACGCGGAGCTTGTATGCTCATGGCGCCGGACGAGGGGCTGAATATTGCCGCCGGGCGCCCTTCTAATGGGGGGCGAACGCGCCTATATTCCGGCGTCTTTTCCAAGAGGTAGGAATGTTTCGATCGATCTCGACCGCCGTCGTCGTCACGGCATTGTGCATAGGCTTTTCGGCCCACTTCAATCCGGCTGCCGCGCAAGACCGTCGTGTCCCGGCGTCGCCGGCCGAACTCCGGCTGTCCTATGCGCCGATCGTGCAGCGGGTGCAGCCGGCGGTCGTCAACGTCTATGCCGCCAAGGTGGTGCAGAACCGCAATCCGCTGCTGGACGATCCGATCTTCCGCCGCTTCTTCGGCGGCGGCCAACAGCAGGAGCAGGTGCAGCGCTCTCTCGGTTCGGGCGTGATCGTCGATTCCTCCGGGCTCGTCGTCACCAACGTCCACGTCATCGAAGGCGCCGACCAGGTGAAGGTGTCGCTGTCGGACAAGCGCGAGTTCGAGGCCGAGATCGTGCTGAAGGATTCCCGCAGCGACCTCGCCGTGCTGCGTCTCAAGGACAGCCACGAGAAGTTCCCGGCGCTCGAGTTCACCAACTCGGACGAGCTGATGGTCGGCGACGTCGTGTTGGCGATTGGCAATCCTTTCGGTGTCGGCCAGACCGTGACTCACGGCATCATCTCGGCGCTGGCACGCACGCAGGTCGGCATCACCGATTATCAGTTCTTCATCCAGACTGATGCGCCGATCAACCCCGGCAATTCCGGTGGCGCGCTGGTGGACATGAATGGCCGGCTCGCCGGCATCAACACCGCGATCTATTCGCGCTCCGGCGGCTCGCAGGGCATCGGTTTTGCGATTCCGGCCAACATGGTGCGCGTGGTCGTGGCTTCCGCCAAGAGCGGCGGCAAGGCCGTGAAACGTCCATGGCTCGGTGCGAAGCTGCAGGCGGTGACGCCGGAGATCGCCGAGAGTCTCGGCCTCAAGACGCCGACCGGCGCTCTGGTCGCAAGCGTCGTGCCGAACGGCCCTGCGGCAAAGGCCGGGCTGAAATCGTCCGATCTCATCACCGGCATCGATGGGCAGGCGGTGGACGATCCCAACGCGTTCGACTACCGCTTTGCCACCCGTCCACTCGGCGGCACTGCGCAGATCGACGTGCAGCGCGGCAGCAAGCCGCTCAAGCTGACGATCGCGCTCGAGACTGCGCCCGACACCGGCCGCAATGAACTCGTCATCACCACGCGTTCGCCGTTCCAGGGCGCCAGGATCTCCACCATCACGCCAGCGGTGGCCGATGAGCTGCATCTGGACGCCGACACCGAGGGCGTCGTCGTCACCGACATCGGCGACGGCACGGCGGCGCAGAATGTCGGATTCCAGAAGGGCGACATCATCCTGTCCGTGAACAATCAGAAGATCGCCAAGACCAGCGACCTGGAGAGGGCTGCGAAGGAGCAGCCACGGCTCTGGCGCATCGCGGTGGTGCGCGGCGGTCAGCAGATCAACGTCACGCTGGGCGGATGAGTCCGAAGCGACCACAGGAGACGCCAACGCTCTTTGCTGCGGCGGGGCTCGATCACGAGGCTCCGCATCCGCTGCCGGACCGACTGCGGCCGCGTACGCTGTCGGAGGTCGTCGGCCAGGATCACATCCTCGGCCCCGACGGCGCACTGACGCGCATGCTGGAGACGCGCACGCTGGGCTCGCTGGTGTTCTGGGGCCCGCCGGGCACCGGCAAGACCACCGTGGCACGGCTGCTTGCGGATGCGACCGATCTGCATTTCGAGCAGATATCGGCGGTGTTCTCCGGCGTTGCCGATCTGAAGAAAGCGTTCGACGCCGCGCGTGCCCGCCGCGAGATGGGCAAGGGCACGCTCTTGTTCGTCGACGAGGTGCATCGCTTCAACCGGGCTCAGCAGGATTCCTTCCTGCCCGTCATGGAGGACGGCACCGTCGTGATGATCGGCGCCACCACGGAAAATCCGTCGTTCGAGCTCAACGCGGCGTTGCTCTCTCGTGCCCGCGTTCTGGTGTTTCGCTCGCTCGATGCCGCCGCAATCGAGAAACTGTTCGCGCATGCCGAGGAGATCGAGGGCAAGAAGCTGCCGCTCGATGCGGAGGCGAGGGCGGTGCTGGTGCGGATGGCCGACGGCGATGGCCGCGCGTCGCTGACGCTCGCCGAAGAGGTCTGGCGTTCGGCACGGGCGGACGAGATCTTCAATGCCGCGCAGTTGCAGGAGATCCTGCAACGCCGCGCGCCCATCTACGACAAATCGGCCGACGGCCATTACAATCTGATCTCGGCGCTGCATAAATCGGTGCGCGGCTCCGATCCGGACGCCGCGCTCTATTACCTTGCCCGTATGCTCGATGCCGGCGAGGACCCGCTGTTCCTGGCTCGCCGTGTCGTGCGCATGGCCGTCGAAGATATAGGGCTTGCCGATCCGCAGGCGCTCGTCATCGCCAATGCGGCGAAGGACGCCTTCGACTTCCTCGGCCACCCAGAGGGTGAGCTCGCGATCGCGCAGGCCGTGGTCTATCTCGCCACCGCACCGAAATCGAATGCGGTCTACACCGCCTTCGGCACGGCGATGCAGGTCGCAAAGCAGGCCGGCTCGCTGCTGCCGCCCAAGCACATCCTGAACTCGCCGACCAAGCTGATGAAGTCCGAAGGCTACGGCACCGGCTACGAATACGACCACGATGCCCCCGACGCCTTCTCCGGCCAGGACTACTTTCCCGAAGCCCTGGGCCGCCAGACCTTCTACGACCCGCCCGAGCGCGGCTTCGAGCGCGAGATCAGGAAGCGGCTGGACTATTGGGCCAAGCTGCGCAAGGAGCGGGGTGGTTCACGCTAGAGGCGGCCGTTTCGTCGTGACGTACGCCCGCTTTTAGGGTAGGCAGGCAGCATGAGCCGCCGCATCAAAAGAACCAACCAACAGCCACGTTCGCGCGACGAGCGTAAGGAATCGCGTCCGCATCAGGCGCGGAGCGCGAAGAAGGCCGGGCCACGTCCAGGAGGCAAGCCCGGCGGCAAGCCGCCGCGCTTTGCGGGCGAACGTGCCGAGCGGCGCCCGCCCAAAGCAAGGCTGGAGAGGGCTGAGCTGGAAAGGGCCGCGCCGGCCAAGCCGGTCGAGGCGCTGCTGCCGACCAAGGTGCAGACCGTCACGGTGACGGCCGACGAGAACAACATGCGCGTCGACCGTTTTCTCGAAGCGCGGTTTCCCGGGCTGTCGTTCTCCCACATCCAGCGCGTCGTCCGCAAAGGCGAGTTGCGCGTCGATGGCAAGCGCGTCGACAGCAAGGACCGCCTGGAGGAGGGCCAGAGCGTCCGTATTCCGCCGCTGAAGCTCGATGCGCCGAAGGTCGGCGGTGAGCTCTCGGAGGCCGCGCAGAAGACGCTCAAGGCGCTGAAGGAGATGACGATCTACGAGGACGACGACGTCCTCGTCTTGAACAAGCCCGCTGGCCTTGCCGTGCAGGGCGGCTCGGGCATGACGCGGCACATCGACCAGATGCTGGAGGTGATGCGCGATTCCAAGGGTCAGAAGCCGCGCCTCGTGCACCGTATCGATCGCGAGACCTCGGGCTGCCTGCTGATCGCAAAGACGCGCTTTGCCGCTTCACACTTGACTGGCGCCTTTCGCTCGCGCTCGGCGCGCAAGGTCTATTGGGCGCTGGTGCCGGGTCTGCCGAAGCCCAAGCAGGGCCGCATCTCGACCTTCCTTGCCAAGGAAGAGAGCGAGGACGACACCATCATGCGCATTGCCCAGCATGGCGACGAGGGCGCCAGCCACGCGGTGACCTACTACGCGGTGGTCGAGACCGCCGGCAACAAGCTGACCTGGGTGTCGCTGAAGCCGGTCACGGGCCGCACGCACCAGCTTCGCGCCCACATGGCCCATATCGGCCATCCCATCGTCGGCGATCCCAAATATTTCAACATCGAGAACTGGCAGCTCCCGGGCGGCCTGCAAAACCGGCTGCATCTGCTCGCGCGCCGCATCGTCATTCCGCATCCCCGCGGCGGCGTGATCGATGCCACCGCACCGCTGCCGCCGCACATGCAGCAGTCGTGGAATCTGCTCGGGCTGGATGCCAGCCGGTTCGACCCGATCGAGAACGCGCCGGAGGAGTAGGGGGCGCTGCTAACCACCTCCTCAGTGTCATCGCCCGCGAAGGCGGGCGATCCAGCACTCCGAGACGGCTGTGCTTGAAACGATAAGCCGCGGTGTACTGGATGCCGGGGCATGACAGCGTTGGTTGTGGTTGAGACCGAAAGCCCTCAATTCCTGAACTGCTCCAGAAACATCCTCAGACTATCATGCGGGCTCTCGACGTCTGTGATCAGCCAGCCCTCCGGACCGTTGACCAGGATGAAGTTCAGCGCCACCGGTCGGCCGTGATTGTCGAATTTTGCCGCGACATAGGTCTTGTCGTATTCCTTGCGGATGATCGCAATCGCCAGCGGGCCGAGCTTCCAGCTCTGACTTTGCACGAGGAAATCATAGGGCTCGCTCCGTGGTGCTGACCACGCCTTGCGCAGGCTCGGATCGAAGAATTGGCGGGCGGTGGCATCATCCCGCGGCAGACCCCTGGAGAGCTCCCGTGCGCCATCGCCGTAATGAGCATAGACGTTGCGGACCAGCGATTCCGGGGTGCGAAAGCCGGCCTCGGCCGCAGCCAGCCAAAACCCGGTAAACAGGGCCACAATGCCCGCAAGTTCCCTCATGCCCGCCGCTCGCTTTATCGGCCACAGGTCTTATCTTAAAAGCCTAGCATCGAGCGACCGGGACCGAAAACCTCACATGCGCGAATTGTTCGAAGAAGCCGCTGGCCAGCCCCCGCCGGATCCCAGGGAATCGGCGCGGGCGTCCGCGCGCACGCCGCTGCGCAAGCGTTTCTACAAGGAAGCCCGCATCGCAGAAGCCCAAGGCGGCTTTGCCGTCACGCTCGACGGCAAGCCGATCCGCACGCCATCCGCCCGCCAGGTGGTGATCCCTTCACGCACGCTCGCCGATGCCGTGGCCGCGGAATGGGCCGCTCAGGGCGAGGCGATCGATCCCGTCACCATGCCGCTGACGCGGATCGCCAACAGCGTGGTCGAGGGGGTGATCGACCGCGTCGAGCTCGTCACGGATGACCTCGCAAAATATTTGGAGACGGACCTGCTGTTCTATCGCGCCGGCCACCCCGAGGGGCTGGTCGCCCGCGAGGCCGCGCATTGGGACCCGGTGCTGTTCTGGGCCGCGGAGAGGCTTGGGGCGCACTTCATCCTCTCCGAGGGCATCATGCACGTGAAGCAGCCGGACGAAGCGCTCAGGGCCGCCCGCGCAGCGCTGCCTGATGATCCCTGGTCGGTCGCGGCCCTCCACATGGTGACGACCCTGACCGGCTCGGCGTTGCTGGCATTGGCGCTGGCTCATGGCATGCGCGACGCCGATCAGGTCTGGGCCGCCGCCCATGTCGACGAGGACTGGAACATCGAGCAGTGGGGCGTGGACGAGGAGGCGGCCGCCCGCCGCGCCACCCGCTTCAGGGATTTCGAGGCTGCCGTGGCGGTGCTTGCGGCCGTCAATCCCGACGTGGCCAAAGGTCCTTAACGAGAGGTTTACGACGGCGGCCTTAGGGTGGGGAGCTGCGTTCCCTGGACCCCTGAAATGCCGACGCCAGTCACTTCGATCCTTCCCGTCAGTGCCGCCAGCCCTGTGGCCGATGCGGCGACGCCGGATCTTGTGCTCCAGGCCGGCAGCGTGGTCGACGCCAGGGTCGTCAGCGTGCTCGCCGACAATCTGGTGCGGATCGCGATCGCCAATCTCTCGATGGACGTGATGTCCGAGGTGTCGCTGACCCCAGGGCAAAATCTCCAGCTCGCGGTATCGCAGAACGACGGCACGATCCGGCTTGCCGTCGTCAACGGGGCAAGTGAGGCGAGCGCTGATCAGGTCACGTTGACGCCGACGGCCGCCTCGCTGGTCGACAGTCCGTCGCTTGCGCCATCGGCGACCGCGGCCCGCAATCCCCTGACGCCTTCAGAGCAGGTCGCCGTCAGCGCCGCCTCGGCCGAGGCGGTCACAAAACAGGGCAGCCAGGCGCCGCTGTTCGCCAATCTGGCATCCGTCGTATCGGGCAGCGATCTGCCAGAAGGCCTGAAGCAGGCGGTGCTGGATGTGCTGGCGCAACAGACGCCGCTCAACACCGCGCTCGATGGTGGCGATATCGAATCCGCGTTCCAGAAGTCGGGCCTGTTTCTCGAGGCCTCGCTGGCATCAGGTGCGCCGCCGCCGTCAGGCACCGTGCCGGACCTGAAGGCGGCGCTGCTGGTGCTCCGCCAGACGCTGGCGGCAACGTCGGGCGCGATCGAGCCCGCCGCGCCACAGGTGGCGGGGCCAAATAGCACGCTTACTCCAAGTGTTGTTGCGGCTCCGCAGACCGCTGCGTCGGTGCCGCAAGCGACAGGCGAGACCGCGCAAGCGGCTTTGCCAACGCCTGCCGCTGCAGGTACCCAAGCCCCGCAATTGCCGCGCGAGGCTGCGCTCGCCGTGCTGGCCGATATGGCTGGCGCTACACCGCAGGCGGCCTTGCCGCGTACCGCCATGTCAGCAGGTCTTGCCGCGAGCCTGCTGCAAGAGGTCACCCAAAGCTTGCCGCGCATGACCGGCAACGTTCCGGGCTCCAATAAGCCGGTGCCTGACAGCCACATCTTCGAAGCGGCGGCGCGTCCGACGACGCCACCGCCGTTCCGCGGTGCGTTGCCGTCACCGCAAGCGGTCGCTTCGCCATCGCTCGCACCAAACGCACCGCTGGCGGCGACTGTGCATCGCCTGCTTGGCGATACCGATGCCGCGATCGCGCGGCAGACCCTGCTGCAGGTCGCTTCGCTCCCTGACCGCACCGATGCCAGCGGCCATCGTATCGATCCGACGGTGCCGCAATGGAATTTCGAGATTCCGTTTGCGACCCCCCAGGGCACCGCGATGGCGCAGTTCGAGATCTCGCGCGACGGCGACAACGAGTCGCCAGATCCCGCCAAGCGCGCCTGGCGCGCGCGCTTTACGCTCAATGTCGAGCCGAGTGGTCCCGTGCACGCGTTGATCACGCTCAATGGCGACAAGACCTTTGTGCGGATGTGGGCGGAGCGGCCGGCGACGGCACAGCAGCTCCGCGCCGGGATCGGTGAGCTCAATCAGGCGCTGACCAAGGCCGAGCTCAAGCCCGGCGACATCATCGTCCGCGACGGCACTCCGCCGCAACCTGCGCCGGCCCGCGCCGGCCATTTCCTGGATCGCGCCACATGAGCGAGGATTCCAAGCTCGCAATTGCGCTGCATTACGAGAAGGGCAGCGGCGCGCCCGTGGTCGTCGCCAAAGGCAAAGGCACGATCGGCGCCAAGATCGTCGAGATCGCCAAGGCGCATGACATCCCGATCGAGGAGAACGAGGTGCTGGCCGGCGCGCTCTCCAAGGTCGAGCTCGGCGAGGAGATTCCGCCCGATCTCTACAAGGCCGTGGCCGAGGTGCTGGTGTTCGTGCTGCGTCTGTCGGGCCGCGCGCGGTAGCAAGTGCAGGCAAATCAGGCCTTGTCGGCCGGCTTCGTCGCCGTCAGTGCCTGGTCGATGGCGAAGCCGCCGATCTCGCTCATTGCCTGCGAGATCACATCGCCCTTGCGCGCAAAACCGTTGGAGAGATAGTCGAACTGGGTGCGCGCCAGCCGCAGCACCTCGATCGGCACCGAGACCACGGTCTCGTTGAAAGCATCGACGGAGGCGCGCAAGCCATCGAGCTCCGTGGTGAGCTTGCCGATATGGCTTTCCGCATCCTGCATCAGCATGAGCAGCTTGCTGCGCTCGCTATCGAAGCCAGCCCGTTCGGCAGCTGCCGCCGCGGTGACCTCCGCAAGCTGGGTTCGCAGCGCGGCGATCTGATTGACCATGGCGTCGGTGGCGAGCTCGGCGGCTTCATGCCGCTCGGCAAGCCGCTTGTTCTCCTCCTGCTGCTCGTGAAACAGCCGTTCGGCCGACATCGCTCGCTGCGCGAGCGACTCGATCAGGCTGGCCGCGCGCAGCAGCATCTCGCCGTTCCGCCCCGACACCATGCTGGCCATCCGGCGCAGGAAATCGGTGGTCTCGGACGCGCGGTTCGGAAGCAGGGGAACGACCATGGCGGACATGGGAAATGCTTGCAGCCGGACGTGATGACCGCCGCCGTACCGACTGAGCTCACGCAACATTCGGCGCCTGATCGCAAGCTGTGAGCAAGCCTGAATCGGCTGGCCAGGTCAACTGATCAGCAGGAGCAAATGTCAGTGCGTCCGCTGCCCGAGCCAGCGCGAGGTCAGGCGTCCTTCTGCCGGCCGATCCGCCCCAGATGGGTGAAGCCGAAGCCGGCGGAATATTTCAGGCCGTAGCCCAGCGCCCGGTCGATGCCGATATGGGCGAGCCAGATCAAGGCGATTGACAAGGTGAGCGGCGAGGCGAGGCCGAAGCCCAGCGTCAGCATCGCCACCGGTGCCATGTAGCTGTGGGCGGCGTTGTAGACCAGTGCGCCGAATTTGGCATCGACGAGGTAGGCCAGGAAGCTCAGATCGGGGACGAAGAACAGCAGGGCAAAGACCCACCAGGCGCCGTCCCAGGCCCAGTAGAGCACCACCATCCCCGCAAACAAGGTCAGGCCCTCCAGCCGCAGCAGGATGTTGACGCCGCCGGTTGCCGCGCCGGTTTGGGCCGTTGCTTCGCTCATGCTCGCCTCCCGGGCAAAACTTTGAAATTCCTTGCGCTTTCACGCTGATTCAGGGCTGACCTGCAAGGCCGAAAGCCGCTTCCCGGCTCGCAAAATGCCGTGTTAGAACCCCGCATCACTTAAGAACTGGCGGGAGCAAATGAAACACATCCTGGACGCCCTTGAAGACCGTCGTGCCGGCGCCAAGCTCGGCGGCGGGGAGAAGCGCATCGAGGCGCAGCACGCCCGCGGCAAGCTGACCGCGCGCGAGCGCATCGAGCTTCTGCTCGACAAGGGATCGTTCGAGGAGTTCGACATGTTCGTCGAGCATCGCTCCACCGAGTTCGGCATGGAGAAGACCAAGGTGCCCGGCGACGGCGTCGTTACCGGCTGGGGCACCGTCAACGGCCGCAAGACTTTTGTCTTCGCCAAGGATTTCACCGTGTTCGGCGGCTCGCTGTCCGAGACCCACGCGCTGAAGATCACGAAACTGCAGGACATGGCGATGAAGGCGCGGGCGCCCATCATCGGCCTCTATGACGCGGGCGGTGCCCGCATCCAGGAGGGCGTCGCCGCGCTCGCGGGCTATTCCTACGTGTTCCGCCGCAACGTGCTCGCCTCGGGCGTGATCCCGCAGATCTCAGTCATCATGGGCCCCTGCGCCGGCGGCGACGTCTATTCGCCCGCGATGACCGACTTCATCTTCATGGTGAAGAACACCAGCTACATGTTCGTCACCGGCCCGGACGTCGTGAAGACCGTCACCAACGAGGTCGTCACGGCGGAAGAACTCGGCGGCGCCTCGGTGCACGCGACGCGCTCCTCGATCGCCGACGGCGCCTTCGAGAACGACGTCGAGACGCTGCTGCAGATGCGGCGCCTGATCGACTTCCTCCCCTCGAACAACACCGACGGCGTACCGGAATGGCCGAGCTTCGACGATATCGGTCGCGTCGACATGTCGCTCGACACGCTGATCCCCGACAACCCGAACAAGCCCTACGACATGAAGGAGCTGATCCTGAAGGTCGTGGACGAGGGCGACTTCTTCGAGATCGCGGAAGCCTTCGCCAAGAACATCGTCACCGGCTTCGGCCGCATCGCGGGGCGCACCGTCGGCTTCGTCGCCAACCAGCCGATGGTGCTGGCCGGGGTGCTCGACTCTGACGCATCGCGGAAAGCGGCGCGCTTCGTCCGTTTCTGCGACGCCTTCAACATCCCGATCGTCACGTTCGTCGACGTGCCGGGCTTCCTGCCGGGCACCGCACAGGAATATGGCGGCCTGATCAAGCACGGCGCGAAGCTCTTGTTCGCCTATTCGCAGTGCACCGTGCCGCTGGTCACCATCATCACCCGCAAGGCCTATGGCGGCGCCTTCGACGTCATGGCCTCCAAGGAGATCGGCGCCGACATGAACTATGCCTGGCCGACCGCCCAGATCGCAGTGATGGGCGCCAAGGGCGCCGTCGAGATCATCTTCCGCTCCGACATCGGCGACCCCGACAAGATCGCCGCCCGCACCAAGGAATATGAAGACCGCTTCCTGTCGCCCTTCATCGCCGCCGAGCGCGGCTACATCGACGACGTCATCATGCCGCACTCGACCCGCAAACGGATCGCAAGGGCGCTGGCGATGCTGAAGGACAAGAAGGTCGAGGCGCCGGCGAAGAAGCACGACAATTTGCCGTTGTGAGATCGCGCAGCCCGGATGGAGCGCAGGCGAAATCCGGGTCATCCATCGACCGTTGCTGGTTGATACACCATGATCGAAGACGATCCGACCGACGAAATCTCCGACATCGAGGATCGGATCGAGCTGCTCGCCGGGATCGCGGAGCGTTGCCGGAAATACATCCTGGCGTCGAAGATCGCGATCGGCAGCGGCGCGGCGCTGCTTCTGGTCACCGTCCTCGGGCTGTTCGGATTGGGGCAGGCCGCCGCGCTCGGCTCGATCGCGCTGGTGCTCGGCGGCATCGTCTCCCTCGGTTCGAACATCAGCACGTTGCGGCAGACGGACGGTGCGATCGGTGCTGCCGAGGCGCGCCGCGCTGCGCTGATCGGCAGGATCGACCTGCGCGTGGTCACCGATACGCCGATGAAGCTGATGTAGCGCGCTGTCTTATGCGGCGCTCTTGAGGCTCCGCACCTGCAACTCCGCGCGGCATTCGGCGGCGAACGCTTGGAGCCGTTCCGAGGTCTGCTGGTCGAGGATCGCTTTCGCCAGGCGCTCGGCGCGGGCCAATTGCTCTCTGAGATAGTCGATGCGGGCCATGTGTCACCTTCCGCGATGATGGTTGGGGCAGATCGCTCTGTTCCAGTGGCCGTGAGCCTACGGCCATCCCCGGACTAACGATGTGCGGTGGGTCACACAGCGCGCCCCGCATCCGCCGCCGCGAAATGCGCCATCTGGTCCGCGTGGGCTTTGACGAACCCAGGGCGGCCAATCGCGCGCGCGACGTAGCTTCGGCAGGCTGGGTGTTGCGACAGCCCGTCGAATTGATCGACGACGCGCAGCACGTCTGACATGAGAATGTCCGCGACCGAAAAGGAGCCCGCCAGCCATTCGCGCGACGCCAGCACCGGCTCGAGATGCTTGAGACGGAGCTTGAGGAAGTCGTCCACGAATTTCCACGCTGCGGTATCGGTCGGATGACCCATGAACTTCGACATCGTCCAGGGCAGGCTCGCCATCTCCACCGAGTTGAGCGCGGCGAACAGCCATTCGGTCGCTTCGTTCCGGCCGCGCGGATCCGAGGGCATCAGCTTCCCGCTGAGTCCGCCAAGATGAAGCAGAATCGCGCCGCTCTCGAAGATCGAGAGGTCGCCATCGCTCAGCCACGGCACCTGGCCGAACGGCTGGTGCGCGAGATGTTCGGCGCCGCGATTGTCGAATGGCACGCTCGCGACGCGATAGGGCAAGGCGGCTTCCTCCAGCGCCCAGCGCACGCGGAGATCGCGCACGAAGCCGCGCGGAGGCGGGGGAACCCAGTCGAAGGTGGTCAGGGTGAGGTCAGGCATGCTCTGTCTCCGTGCTGTCTCCAACAGAGGACGGACAAAGCAGGCGCGTTCCGACATGAGGAGAAACAATTTTTCGCGCATGCTGCCACATCTGAACGCGCGATTCAGCCACAGTTCATGTCACCGCCGCGACACTTCCTCCGCATCACTTGATCGATCAAGCGGAGGACACGCCATGGAGCGTCGGAACTTCTTGAAACTTGCCTTCGGTGTCGCGGCTGGAGCCGTCGCGTTTAGTGCCACCGCACAGGCCGCGCCATTGGCGCCGCAGCCGTTCGGCAATGGCGGCATGCCGCAAGACAATCCGGATGCTCATCCCGCAGTCACCAGTAGCGAGGAAGTCGCCCAGCTCAAGCCAGAGCAGGTGCATTGGCACGGGCGCTGGCACCATCGTCACTGGGGCTGGCACCATCGTCACTGGGGCTGGCGCCATCGTCACTGGGGTTGGCGCCACCGCCATTGGGGCTGGCGGCATCGCTGGCATCGCCACCACTGGCGTTATTGGTAACGGCGCCTGGAATGAAAAGGGGATCGGGCTTCGCGATCCCCTGCTTGTTGGTCAGCTGCTTCAATGAAAATGGCCGCGCAGGCTCCGGCGCGGCCATTTCGCAAGGACGGGAGATCAGAACGGACGGCAGCGCCCGGCGTACCAGCGGAAGCCATAGGGGCACACGCGCGGACGCGCGACGACAACCGGCGGGGCGACGACGACCGGGCCAGGCGCCACGACCACAGGTCCGCGCATCGGGCGGCAGCCGCCATAGGGACCACGGTACCAGCCGGGTCCGCAACCACCGGCCGCGCTGGCTGCCTCGCTGAAGCCAACGACCGCGCTGGCGAGCATCACGGCGGCGAAAAGATATTTCATGGCGTCTTCCTTCTCGTCCTTGGGGCAAACTCGCGGCGCACAATGAATCAAACGACACGATTCGACACGTCATCTGGGAGCCGTCTCGGCACGTTGCGATCCAAGCCTGCCAATCATGACCTGAATGCGGCATGAACATTTGTCGCGTACGGCCTTGCGCGACATGATGGCGCTAGCGGCCGAGAAAGCCGAGCACCATCTCCTTGTACGTCGCCGGCGCTTCCAGGAAGACGAGATGGCCGGCGTCCGGGATCACCTCCGCTCGCGCGTTCGGCATCTTTGCCGCAAATGCTCTTGCGAGCGCGGCGTTTTGTCCCATCTTCGCGCGCAATGCTTCCGGCGCATTCGGTCGGCCGGGTGCGTTGTGATCATCGGCGCCCATGACGAACAGCACTGGTTGCGTGATGAGAGCAATCTCGTGCGCGACCGGCTCGCGATAGATCATCTGGCCGGAAGAGACGAAGGCGCGCAGCCAGCGCGGATAATCCGGACTGCCCTTGATGTTGAAGCGTGCGTCGATGAACGGCGTGATGGCGTCGGGCGGCAACTTGATCGCATAGTTGGTCTGGAGCTGTTTGCGATAGCCGTCGGCGGTGAGCTTGTCTTCGGTCTCGATGATCTTCTCGGTCGGCGTCGGCGGCACGTAGAGGCGGTAGTCCTCAAGGCCGATCGGCGCGGTCAATACGAGATGGGCGACGCGGTCCGGATAGGCGCGCGCGATACGCACGCCCAGCATGCCGCCCATTGAATGCGCGACGACGTCGGCTTTGCTGATCTCCAAGTGATCGAGCAGTGCGATGGTGTTGCGGGCCAGCGTGTCGAAATGCAGCTCGCCCATGGGCTTGGAAGATTTGCCGAAGCCGACCTGGTCCGGAACGACCACGCGGTAGCCCGCCTCGCTCAGCATCTTGATGACAGGTGCCCAATAGCTCGACGGGAAATTGCGCCCGTGCAGCAGCACCACGCTGCGGCCGTTCGGCTGCGCCGGCGCGACGTCCATATAGGCCATGCTCAGCTGCTCGCCGTCGTTGACGACGGGCAGCAGGTGCACGGGGTAGGGATAGGCAAAGCCTTCGAGCGCGATGCCGTAAGGCTCGCGTTGCGGCGTGTCAACCTGCGCAGCGGTGAGTGGCGAAGCGAGCAGGGCGGCGGCGAGCGCGGCCGGGAGGATGCGGATCATGAAGGTCTCTGATGTCTAGCAGCGTCGTTCCGGGGCGATGCAAAGCATCGAACCCGGAACCTCGAGATTCCGGGCTCGGTCCTGCGGACCGCCCCGGAAGGACGGAGGCCTTGAATCGTGAAGCGCGGTCACGACGACAGTGACGGTTGACACGCAAACGTGTTGTCAGCCCTTGTCGTTCCCGAACAATGCCGCGAACTGCTTCTCGCCGATGCGGGTGAAGTTGACGACGCGGCTGCCGGGCGTTTCGTCGCGTGCGGCCCATTTCAGCTCGGAGAAGCGCTGCATCATGGCCGCGCCCAGCGTGCCGGCGAGATGGTGGCGCCGTTCGCTCCAGTCGAGGCAGGCCTTGCAGACCGGGCGGCGCGGATGGCTGAGCATCTCGGGCGAGATCTGCAAATGCTTGGCGAGGAAGCGCTCGCCCTCCGTCGTCAGCTCGATATCCTGCTTCTTCTGCCTGACGAGGTTTCGCGCGCGCATTGTGTCGAGCATCTGCACGCCGAGATCGCCGGCAAGGTGGTCATAGCAGATCCGCGCGCGCCGCAGCGCCGGATCCTTCGGCCCGGTGCGCACGCGCATATGGCCGGTGCGCGCGGCAAGTCCCGCAAGGCCTTCAAGCACACCGGCGACGTCGTCGTCGGTGAGGCGATAATAGCGGTGACGGCCCTGTTTCTCCGGCTCGACGAGCCCGCCGGCCTCGAGTTTTGCGAGGTGCGAGCTCGCGGTCTGCGGCGTGATGCCGGCCTCCTGCGCGAGCTCGCTCGCCGTGAGCGCGCGTCCGTTCATCAGCGCCGTGAGCATGTTGGCGCGGGCGGGATCGCCGACCAGGGAGGCGACCATGGCGATATCGGGTCCTGCTTTCATGCTTCGATGATAGCCGAAGCATTGCGGTCGGGCAAGGACGTAGTCTCTCACCATCTCGTCATTGCGAGGCGCGCAGCGACGAAGCAATCCAGACTGTCTCCGCGGAGAGAGTCTTGGATGGCTTCGCGGAGCCTGTCATCGGGCCGCGCGGGTGCGCGGACCCGATGGCACGCAATGACGAAAGAAACAGGAGATCCCGTCATGTCCGTCACCGTCTTCATCCGCTACCAGCTCGATCCCTTCAAGCGCGCGCAGTTCGAGGAATATTCAAAGCGCTGGCTCACCATCATCCCGAAATGCGGCGGCGACCTCATCGGTTATTTCATGCCGCACGAGGGCACCAACAACATCGCCTTCGCCCTGATCACCTTCGAAAGTCTCGCCGCCTACGAGGGCTACCGCGCGCGGTTACGGCAGGATGCTGAAGGCATGGCGAACTTCCATTTTGCCGAGGACAACAAATTCATCCTCGCGGAGGAGCGCACCTTCCTGCGCAAGGTGGTAGTGTAGGCCATCAACGACAAGGAGACGCCCATGATGGCCGTGATCTTCGAGGTCTGGCCCAAGCCGGAACACCGCCAGGACTATTTCGACCTCGCGGCCGATCTGAAGCCGATCCTGCAAACCATCGACGGCTTCATCTCGGTCGAGCGGTTCGAAAGCCTGACCGAGAAAGGCAAGATCCTGTCGGTCTCGTTCTGGCGGGACGAGGCCGCAGTTCAGGCCTGGCGCAACACGATGGAGCACCGCCGCACCCAGGCCAAGGGCAGGGCGCAGATCTTTGCCGATTATCATCTGCGCATCGCCAGCGTGGTTAGAGACTACGGCATGAACGATCGCGAGCAGGCGCCGAAGGACAGTCGCGCCGTGCATGACGCGCACTAGCGGTCATGAAAGCGCGTGCCTATCTCTGCGCGGCCAACAAGGGAGAGAAACATGCATGTGACAACTGCTGACAAGCGCGCGACGTTCAGGAAGATGCACGAAAGCGGTTGCTTCATTCTGCCCAATCCGGTCGATGTCGGCAGCGCCAAGGCGTTGCAGCATCTCGGTTTCAAGGCGATTGCATCGTCGAGCGCGGGCTTTGCCTGGACCATCGGCAAGGCCGATAATCGTGTCACGGTCGAGGATGTCTGTCAGCACCTGGCAGCATTGAGCTCGTCCGTCGACATCCCCGTGAATGCGGATTTCGAGGGCGGCTTCGCGGTCGAGCCGGGCAAGGTCGCGGAAAATGTCGAGCGCGGCGTGCGCACTGGCGTTGCTGCCTTGTCGATCGAAGATTCCACCGGCGACAAGGACAAGCCGCTTTACGATCGGGCGCTCGCGGTCGAGCGCATCACGGCCTCGCGCAAGGCGATCGGCGACACCGGCACGCTGCTGGTCGGCCGCTGCGAGGCTTATCTGTGGGGCGTGAACGACCTCAAGCTCGTCATCGACCGGCTCACCGCTTACGCCGACGCCGGCGCCGACTGTCTCTATGCGCCCGGCCTGAAGACCCGCGAGGACATCAGCGCGGTAGTGAAGGCTGTCGCACCCAAGCCGTTCAACCTCCTGATCGGCGGCTCCGGCCTGTCGCTGAAGGAGGCCGAAGATCTCGGCGTGCGCCGGATCAGCGTCGGCGGCTCGCTCGCTCGCGCCGCCTGGGGCGGCTTCATGCGCGCGGCGAAGGAAATGGCGGAGAAGGGCACGTTCACCGAGCTTGCCGGCGGCTATCCCGGCGGGGATCTCAATAAGATGTTCAGCTAGAGCCGAAACGAGAGCGGCGGGACCTTTCGATCCCGCCGCTCCGATTGTGCTCTCATGTTACTTCGCGCCGTCAGACGGCGTCTGCGTGTCCGGAGCCGGCTTGCTCGGCGCGGCGCCCGTGGTCACGCCCGGGGCGGCGTTGTTACGCGGCGTCACGTCGCGCATGCCTGGAGGCGCGGCCGGATTGGCCGGAGCCGTCTGCTGTGCGGTCTGGGTAGCAGGCGTGTTGCCGGCCTGGTTGCCCGTGCTGGTATTGTTCAAGCCATAGAACACGGCGCCCAGCACCAGGGCGATCGCCACCGCAAACAGTGCGACCTTGCCGCTGGAGGCAGGCCCTTCGCCCAGCTCGGGATCGGCCTGAAGGTCGGCATCCCGGCGCGCCGCGCGAAGATACTCATCGTCGGCGAGGTTCGGGCGGTACGGATCGTTGGGAAAACGGTCGTCAGCCATCGATTGGTCTCCTCGTTGATTACGCCTGACAACCCTCAGGCGAGAGGTTCTGTTCCGCGTTCCCTAATGCTTTCGTCGCATGTTGCCCTCGGGCCGGGAATCGGGAACCTGTTCATCGGGAGTCGCGGGATCCGGGTTCCATGACCGCGACGAAGGAACAATCCGATGTGGACCTTGCCGCCAACCGACAGCGTGCTGCATCTTCTGGCGTTTGTCGCTCTCTCGGCAGAGGGCATGACGGCAGCGCTGGCCGCGGGCCGGCGCAGCATGGATTATGTCGGCGTTTGTCTTCTCGCCTGTGTCACCGCGCTTGGCGGCGGGACGCTGCGTGACCTGTTCCTCGGTCACTATCCGCTGGTCTGGGTTGCAAATCCGATCTACCTCGCGCTGCCGGGCGGCGCGGCGCTGCTGACGATTCCGATTGCGCGGCTCGTGCATCGGCTGCACGTCGCCTTCATCGTTCTGGATGCCATCGGCCTCGTCATCTTTACCATGATCGGATGCAACGTTGCCTGGCAAATGGATGTCTCGCTACCGATCGTGATCGTTTCGGGCATGGTGACCGGCTGCGCCGGAGGCGTCCTGCGCGACGTGCTCTGCAACGACGTGCCCTTGCTGTTTCGCTCCGAGCTCTATGCCAGCGTTTCGGTGGTGACGGGTCTGTTCTACGCCACCGCGTTCGGTCTCGAGCTCAACGCCGAGCTCTGGACCATCCTGACCTTCGTCCTCGGCCTCAGCATCCGCCTGCTCGCAGTGCGCTACAAATGGGAGATGCCGAAATTCGTGTTCACGGGAGATGAGGAGAAGTGAGCGCTGTCGCGCGCGAATGGCCAATAGCGAATAGATCTGGCCATTCGCCACTCACTATTCGCTATTCGCCTCCCACCCGCGCGCCTTTGCGACCTGCGCCGGCGTCACCAAGGGGCCGGCATTGCCCCAGGAATTGCGGATGTAGTTCGTCACCGCTGCGATCTCTTCGTCAGACAGTTGCTTGGCATAGCCGGGCATCTCGCCGGTGTTCGGCGCTCGCGGCGTCGTCACGGTGTGGGCGCCGTCGAGAATGATGCGCAAGGTCGAGGACGGATTGATCGATTGCAGCAGCGCATTGGCCGGCAGCGGCGGATAGATGCGTGGGGCGCCGCTGCCGTCGGCTTCATGGCAGGCGATGCAGAGCTTGGCATAGACCGCCTGGCCCGCTTTCATCTCGGGCTCGTCAGGCGGCGTCACGATCGTCTCGCGGCGCGCCGGCGGCAGGCTCTTCAGGTAGACCGCGATCGCGCGCACGTCGGTGTCGCTCATTTTCGAGGTCGAATTGACGATCACCTCGGCCATCGGCCCGCCGGCATGGCTCTTGGCGTTGCGGCCGCTTTGCAGATATTCGGCAATGTCCTCTTCGCTCCACGACTGCAATCCGGTGCGCGCGGCGCCATCGAGCCGTGGCGCGTACCAGCCGCCGAGCTCGTTGCCGGTCAATGCCTGCGCGCCCTTGTCCGCGCCAAAATAGTTTTTGGGGGTGTGGCAGGCGCCGCAATGGCCTGGCCCGGAGACGAGATAGCCGCCCCTGTTCCAGGCCACGCTCTTGCTCTGGTCCGGCTCGAACAGGCCTGGCTTGAAGAACAGCCAATTCCAGGCCCGCATCAGGCCGCGATGGCCGAACGGCCAGCGCAGCTCAGGCGGCTTGTTGCGGCTGACAACCGGCGCCAGCGAGCCGAGATAGGCGCGGATCGCAAGCGTGTCGTCCTTGGTCATCCGGGTGAAGTAGGGGTAGGGGAAGGCCGGGTAGTAAAGCGAGCCGTCCGGCGCGGTGCCATAGCGCACAGCGCGGGTGAAATCGGCGTCCGTCCAGGCGCCGATTCCAGTGTCGCGGTCCGGCGTCAGGTTGGGCGCATAGATCGCACCGAACGGCGTGTCGATGCGTTTTCCACCCGCGAACGGCTTTGCGGGATCGGCGGTGTGGCAGCCGGCGCAATCGCCGGCCTCGACCAGCGTCTTGCCGGCAGCGATCAGCTCGGACGACGGCTCGGCGGCAACGGCTGCGCTCGCAACCGCACTGCACAAGACCAGGCCAGCCAGAATCCCCCGCATCGTCGACCCTTCTTGCTGCGACTCATCAGCCCGCTCACATCATACGGCGTCACGTCATTTCGCGGCGCCGGGCTATGGTGACACAAATTGAAAATCGCCAATGCCTTTCCGGCCACGAAATTGCGTTTTTTTCCCGTCGCCGGGTGAGGTCCAGATTTGTGATGCGGAAGGTGAAATATCCGACATAGAGTGGCGCAGGTGGTCGGCGCGCCCTAGCTAAAAACAACGGGCAGGCAACGGCTTAAGTGGCCAAACGCTCAACAGGGCGGAAGAGGACAACGATGGGCATCAACCAGGGTCCGATCAGTCTTGATCAAAAATACACGCAGGAAACCGGACACGTCTTCACCACAGGCATCCAGGCCCTGGTCCGCCTTCCCATGGCCCAGATCCGGCGTGATCGCGCCAATGGCCTCAATACCGCAGGCTTCATCTCCGGCTATCGCGGCTCGCCCCTCGGTGGCTACGATCAGCAGCTGTTCGCCGCGCGAAAGCATCTCGAGCAGTACAACATCAAATTCCAGCCCGGCGTGAACGAGGACCTGGCGGCAACCGCCGTCTGGGGCTCGCAACAGCTCAACCTCTCGCCCGGCGCCAGCTATGACGGTGTTGTCGGCATCTGGTACGGCAAGGGCCCCGGCGTCGACCGCTGCGGCGATGTCTTCCGCCACGGCAATGCCGCG
Organism: Bradyrhizobium sp. Ghvi; assembly: GCF_900115265.1. GTDB lineage: Bacteria > Pseudomonadota > Alphaproteobacteria > Rhizobiales > Xanthobacteraceae > Bradyrhizobium. Next base: position 402,382 of record NZ_FOVU01000004.1, read on the forward strand.
GGCTCAGCCAAGAATGGCGGCGTGCTGTGCCTTGCCGGCGACGACCACGGCGCCAAATCCTCCACCGTCCCGCATCAGTCCGACCATGCCTTCATCTCGGCCTTGATGCCGTATCTCTATCCCTCGAGCATCCACGAGATGATCGAGATGGGCCTGCTCGGCATCGCGATGTCGCGCTACTCCGGATGCTGGGTCGGCATGAAGGTGATCACCGAGACGGTGGAAACCACCGCCGAGATCGACCTCACCGACGAGATGAAGCCGTTCATCATCCCCAGCGATTTCGAGCTGCCGCCCGGCGGCCTCAACCTGCGCTGGCCCGATGACCGTTTCGAGCAGGACCGCCGCCTGCAGGACTACAAGGGCTTTGCCGCCATCGCCTTCGCGCGCGCCAACAGGGTCAACCGCGTCACCATGGATTCGCCGAACGCCCGCTTCGGCATCATGGCGTCGGGCAAGAGCTACGAGGACGTGCGGCAGGCGCTGCGCGAGCTCGGGATCACCGAGGAGGTTGCCGCTAAGATCGGCCTGCGTCTTTACAAGATTGGCATGCCCTGGCCGCTGGAGCCGGAAGGCGTGCGTCAGTTCGCGGTCGGCCTGGAGGAGATCTTCATCGTCGAGGAGCGCCGCGAGATCGTCGAGAACCAGGTCAAGCAGGAGCTGTTCAACTGGCGCGACGACGTGCGCCCGCGCATCGTCGGCAAGATGGACGAGCACGACAAGCGGTTTCTGACCTTCGCTGCCGAGCTCAGCGTTGCCTCGCTTGCCACATCGCTGACCGAGCGACTGCTTCGACTTAATCTCAACCCCGAGATCGCGGACATGCTCCGCGCCAAGGCCGACTGGTTCAACGGTCGCCAGGCCACGCAGATGCAGGCCGTCGCGCCTGTCTCCCGCACGCCCTATTTCTGCTCCGGCTGTCCCCACAACACATCGACGAAGGTGCCCGAAGGCAGCCGCGCGCTCGCCGGCATCGGCTGCCACTTCATGGCGCTGTGGATGGACCGGTCGACCGAGACCTTCACGCATATGGGCGGTGAGGGCGTGCCGTGGGTCGGCATTGCGCCCTTTACCAAGGAGAACCATATTTTCGCGAACCTCGGCGATGGTACCTATTTCCATTCGGGCAGTCTCGCCATCCGCCAGTCGATCGCCTCCAAGGCCAACATCACCTACAAGATCCTCTACAACGACGCCGTCGCCATGACCGGCGGCCAGCGTCACGACGGCGATCTGTCGCCGCAGAAGATCATGGCCCAGCTTCACGCCGAGGGCATCAGCGAGATCTACCTCGTCTCGGAAAATCCCGATGCCTATCCGGCCGACAGCATCGCACCCGGGGTGAAGAAATATCACCGCGACGAACTGCAGAACGTGATGAAGATGTGCCGCGAATACAAGGGCACATCCGCTATCGTCTTCGTCCAGACCTGCGCCGCCGAGAAGCGCCGCCGCCGCAAGCGCGGCCTGATGGAGGATCCTGCGCGCCGCGTCATGATCAATCCGGCCGTTTGCGAGGGCTGCGGCGACTGCTCGGTGCAGTCGAACTGCATCTCGGTCGAGCCGCTGGAGACCGAGTTCGGCCGCAAGCGCGCCATCAACCAGTCTTCCTGCAACAAGGACTATTCCTGCGTGAAGGGCTTCTGCCCGTCCTTCGTCACCATCGACGGCGGAGCGCCGCGCCACCGTGCGCCGGCGGAGCTTGCTGACATCGGCGAATTGCCCGAACCGGCCTCGCGGCCGTTGCTCGACAAGCCCTACAACATCGCGGTCGGCGGCGTCGGAGGCACCGGCGTGCTCACCATTGGTGCGCTGCTCGGCATGGCCGCGCATATCGAGGGCAAGGCTTCGATGATCCTCGATATGTCGGGTCTGGCACAAAAGGGCGGTGCGGTGCTGAGCCATGTCCGCCTGTCGGATCATCCGGCCGAGGTGACGTGCTCGCGCATCGTCACCGGCACGGCCGATCTCGTCCTCGCCGCCGACGAGGTGGTCGCGGTCGCCAAGGACACCATCTCGCTGTGCGATTCCAGCCGCACGCGGGGCATCATCAACAGCCACGTCATTCCTACCGCCGACTTCATCCTGAACCGCGATTTCAACTTCCAGACCCGCAAGCTGAACGGATTGCTGGAAACGGCGCTGCACCAGGACTCCGTCTTTTTCGACTTCACCAAGCCGGCCGAGCAACTGCTCGGCGATGCCATCGCCACCAACATGATGATGATGGGCTATGCCTATCAGAAGGGGCTGCTGCCACTCTCAGCCGAGTCGATCGAGCAGGCGATCGAGGTCAATGGCGTCTCGATCAAGATGAACAAGGAGGCCTTCCGACTCGGTCGTCTTGCAGTGGCTGATCCGGCCCGCCTCGCCGGCATGCTGAAGGGCACCGACGAAGTGATGGCGCCCAAGTCGCTGGACGTGATGACGCTCGACGAGATCATCGAACATCGTGCCAAGCATCTGACCGCGTATCAGAACGCCCGTCTTGCCAAGCGTTATCGCAAGCTGGTCGACCAGGTCCGCGACGCCGCGGTGAAGGGCGGCTATGGCGATGCACTGCCTCGCGCCGTCGCAACCAACTATGCGAAGCTGCTGGCCTACAAGGACGAGTACGAAGTCGCGCGTCTCTTTACCGACGGGGCCTTCGAGCAGCAGCTGCGCGATCAGTTCGAGGGCGATTACAAGTTCAACTTCAATTTTGCGCCGCCGATCCTCAGCAAGGGCGTGGACGCGCTCGGCCGTCCGAAGAAACGTGCCTTCGGCCCCGGCATGCTGAAGGTTTTGCGAATCCTCGCAAAATTCAAGTTCCTGCGTGGCACCGCGCTCGACATCTTCGGCCGTAGCGCCGACCGCAAGCTCGAGCGTGATTTGATCACGGGCTACGAGAAGGACGTCGCCACCGTGCTGGGCCTGTTGTCGCCGGTCACGCACGACACCGCCGTCGAGATCCTGTCGCTGCCCGACCGCATCCGCGGCTACGGCCCGGTAAAGGAGAAGGCGGTGGCGGACGCCAAGGTGCGCTACGCGCAGCTCGCCGCGGATCTCGCCAACCCGCCACCCGCGCCGCGGCAGATCGCGGCCGAATAGGGCGGTCTCGGAGGGTGGGTTAGCCTTGCGGACTGCGCGCAGAGCCTCCGCTGACGCGGAAGTGGTAGGTTACGCTGTCGCTAACCCACCCCTACAATTTCTTCTTTGAAATCAACCACCGCTCTACTGTGCATGGGGTTGTTTTCGACAAAACCGGTCTCTTCCGGTAAAACGAAGTCGCTTGTGTCGTCGGGCAAAACACCTTTAGGATTTTGTCCGTCGCTTCCTCGTTGAGAGGGAGCCCTTGCGCTAACACGCTGCCCTCTCGTGGGGCGGAATATTTCCGCGCTTGCCAATCAGCCCATCGCGGTTCAGAAAAAAGAGCCAACAAGAAACGCGAGCGGAGACCTCTGTTTTGACCATCAAGGGCAAGGCCTACATTGCCGGGATTTACGAACACCCGACCCGGCATGCGCCGGATAAATCCACCGCGCAGCTTCATGCCGAAGTCGCCAAGGGCGCCATCGAGGATGCCGGGCTCAGCAAGGACGACGTCGACGGTTATTTCTGCGCGGGCGATGCGCCGGGCGGCGCCTGGCCGATGGTCGATTATCTCGGCCTGAACACCAAGAAGCTTCGTCACGTCGATTCCACCGAGACCGGCGGCTGCTCCTACATCATCCATCTCGGCCATGCCGCCGAGGCGATCGCGGCGGGCAAGTGCTCGATTGCGCTGATCACGCTCGCCGGCAAGCCGCGCACCGGCGTGATGCCGCCGCGCGCGGCCGGCGCCGAGGTTGATTTCGAATCCGCGTACGGTGCGACCACGCACAATGCCTATGGCATGTGTGCCATGCGCCACATGCACGACTTTGGCACCACGAGCGAGCAGCTCGCCTGGATCAAGGTCGCGGCCTCGCATCACGCGCAATACAATCCGCATGCGATGCTCAGGGATGTCGTCACGGTCGAGGATGTCCTGAACTCGCCGATGATCTCCGATCCCCTGCATCGGATGGATTGCTGCGTCGTCTCGGACGGCGGCGGCGCGCTGATCGTGACGACGCCGGAGATTGCGAAGAGCCTGAAGAGGCCGCTTGTGCGTCTGATCGGCCATGGCGAGGCGATGAAGGGCCCGCGCGGCGGCAAGGACCTCGATCTCACATATTCCGCCGGCGTCTGGTCCGGGCCGCGCGCGTTCGAGGAAGCCGGTATCACGCCGAAGGACATCAAGTATGCTTCGATCTATGACAGTTTCACCATCACGGTGCTGATGCAGCTCGAGGACCTCGGCTTCTGCAAGAAGGGCGAGGGCGGCAAGTTCGTCGCTGACGGCAATCTGATCTCGGGCGTCGGCAAGCTGCCGTTCAACACCGACGGCGGCGGCCTGTGCAGCAACCATCCCGTCAACCGCGGCGGCATGACCAAGATCATCGAGGCCGTAAGGCAGCTGCGCGGCGAGGCGCATCCGAAGGTGCAGGTCAAGAATTGCGATCTCGCCATCGCCCACGGTACCGGCGGTCTTCTCGGAGTTCGCCACGCCGCCTCGACGGCTATTCTGGAGCGCGTGTGATGGTAGATGCAAAGAAATATCCGGCCCCGGTCACGAACCCCGAGACGGCCGCGTTCTGGGACGCAGCCAAGCAGGGCAGGTTCATGATCAAGCGCTGCACCGCGTGCGGCGAAGCGCACTACTTCCCGCGTTCGATCTGCCCGTTCTGCTACTCCGACAAGACGGTGTGGGAGGAGGCGTCGGGCGAGGGCACGATCTACACCTATAGCCTGATGCGGAAGTCGCCGACTGGACCTTACGCGATCGGCTACGTGACGCTGAAGGAGGGGCCGTCGGTGCAGACCAATTTCGTCGATTGCGATCTGGAGAAGCTCAAGATCGGCCAGAAGGTGAAGGTGGTGTTCAAGCCGACCGACGGCGCGCCATTGCCATTTTTCACGCCGGTGTAGTTCTTACTTCCCTTCTCCCCTTTTGGGAGAAGGTGGCGCGAAGCGCCGGATGAGGGGTCTTTCTCCATGGAAGGACTTTCACTGCGGAAGCAACCCCTCACCAAATGAGTTTGCTGCACCGTCCTCGCTGCCCTCTCCCACAAGCGGAGAGGGCTCTTCAACTGGCGGTGCCGAAGACATTCGGGAGGAAACAAACAAAATGTCCGCCAGATACGAAGAACTGAAAAGCCTGAAAAACCTCGGCCAGAAATATGCCTACGGCGATCGCGAAGTGATGCTCTACGCCTATGGCATCGGCCTCGGCGCCGATCCCATGGACGAGAACGAGCTCGCCTTCGTCAACGAGGGCACGCTGACCCCGCGGCCGCTGAAGGTGGTGCCGACCTTTGCTTCCGTTGCGGCCTGGGGTTCGGGTCCTGGCGAAATGAACCTCAACCGCGTCATGGTGGTCGACGGCGAGCGCGACATCACCTTCCACCAGCCGCTGCCGGTCGCCGCCAACATCACCGCTGACTCCTCCGTGCTCGAAGTCTACGACAAGGGCAAAGACAAGGGCGTGGTCATCAGCCACCAGACCGTGCTGAAGAACGAGAAGGGTGAGAAGCTCGCGACCCTCGTCGCCTCGCGCTTTGCCCGCGGCGATGGCGGCTTTGGCGGGCCGAACCTGACCCAGCCCGATCCGCACAAGATTCCGTCGCGCGCGCCCGACAAGACCATCGACATCACGACGCGCCCCGATCAGGCGCTGGTTTATCGCCTGTGCGGCGACCGCAACCCGCTGCACTCCGATCCCGAGTTCGCGAAGAAAGCCGGCTTCCCGCGGCCGATCCTGCACGGCATGTGCACCTACGGCATCACCTGTCGGGGCGTGCTCCAGACCTATGCCGACTATGACGCGTCCGCATTCCGCCAGCACGTCGCGCGGTTCTCTTCACCGGTCTATCCCGGCGAGACCGTGACGATGGACCTTTGGAAGGACGGCAACGTGGTCTCGTTCGAAGCCAAGGTGAAGTCGCGCGGGGTTACGGTGATCAAGAACGGGAAGACGGTGCTGGGTTAGGCCTCGCTGTCATTCCGGGGCGCGCGAAGCGCGAACCCGGAATCTCGCGCTACGACCTCTGGATTCCGGGTTCAACGCTGCGCGCTGTCCCGGAATGACAACAATAAAACAGGGAGAAGCCACCATGGGACTACTCGACGGCAAGGTTGCGCTGATCACCGGCGCGGGCGGGGGGCTCGGTGAGGCCTACGCCAAACTGTTCGCGCGGGAAGGGGCTTCGGTCGTCGTCAACGACCTCGGCGGACCTCGCGACGGATCCGGCGCTGACAAGTCGATGGCACAGCAGGTGGTCGACGCGATCAAGGCCGAGGGCGGCAAGGCGGTCGCCAACGGCGCCGACATCTCGACCATGGAGGGCGGCCAATCGGTGTTCGACGACGCTATCAAGCATTTCGGCCGCGCCGATATCCTGGTCAACAATGCCGGCATATTGCGCGATCAGACCTTTCATAAGGCCAGCGAGGCCGACTGGGACAAGGTGATCAAGGTGCATCTGAAGGGCACCTTTTGTTGCACCATGCCGGTGTTTCGCTGGATGCGGGAAAACGGTGGCGGCGTCATCGTCAACACCTCCTCGACCTCGGGCCTGATCGGCAATTTCGGCCAGACCAATTACGGCGCGGCCAAGGGCGGCATCTGGGGCCTATCCAACGTGCTGGCCATCGAGGGCCGCAAGTACAACATCCGGATCTGGACGCTCGCCCCGGGCGCGCTGACCCGCATGACCGCAGACCTGCCCCGCTATAAGGAGAACCCCGGTGCGGCGCTGGGGCCGGACGGGATCGCGCCCGCCGTGCTATACATGGTCAGCGATTTGTCGGGCGACCAGACCGGCAAGGTGCTGGGCGTGTCCGGGCCCCGCGGCGTGCGCGAAATGCGGATGATGGAGATGGAAGGCTGGAAACCGCCGCACACGGGCTGGAACGCCCAGGACATCGTCGACCATGCCAAGGAGATATTCTTCTCCGAGGAGCAGATCAAGATGGGGGCGCGGCGGTTTTAGGCCGCCGTCATCCCGGGGCACGCGAAGCGTGAACTATGATGCGCAACTGCGCATCTGAGGATCCATGGTACAGCACGCGTAGCAGATAAATGGATTCCGGGCTGGTGCTTCGCACGCCCCGGAATGACTTAGAAAGAGAGACTGATGAAGCTCACCGCAGACGCCAAGGGCACCTTCGCAATCGCGCCGACGCCGTTCCATGACGACGGCCGGATCGATGAACGCTCGATCGACCGTCTGACCGATTTCTACGAGGAGGTCGGCTGCGACGGCGTCACGGTGCTCGGCATCCTCGGTGAAGCGCCAAAGCTCGACGCCACGGAAGCCGAGCAGGTTGCGGTGCGCTTCATCAAGCGTGCGAAGAAGATGCAGGTGATCGTCGGCGTCTCGGCGCCGGGCTTTGCCACCATGCGCTCGCTGGCGAAGGCCTCGATGGACGCGGGCGCGGCGGGCGTCATGATCGCGCCGCCGCCAAGCCTGCGCACCGACGACCAGATCGTTGGCTATTTCAAGCAGGCGGCCGAGGCGATCGGCCCCGATGTGCCCTGGGTGCTTCAGGACTATCCGCTGACATTGCAGGTGGTGTTCACACCATCCGTGATCCGCAAGATCGTCACGGACAATCCGAACTGCGTGATGCTCAAGCATGAGGACTGGCCGGGCCTGGAGAAGATCACGACCTTGCGCGGCTTCCAGAAGGACGGCTCGCTGCGGCCGCTCTCGATCCTTTGCGGTAACGGCGGCACGTTCCTGGATTTCGAGATGGAGCGCGGTGCCGACGGCGCCATGACCGGCTACGCCTTCCCCGAGCTTCTGATCGACGTCGTCAACCTTTCCAAGGCCGGCAAGCGCGATGCCGCGCATGATCTGTTCGACGCCCATTTGCCGCTGATCCGCTACGAGCAGCAGCCCGGTGTCGGCCTGACCATCCGCAAATACGTGCTGCAGAAGCGCGGCATCATCGCCTCCAGCGCGCAGCGCAAGCCGGGCGCGACGATCACGGCAACCGCGAAGGCCGAGGTCGATTACCTCTTGTCGCGCGTCGCCCGTTTCGACAAGCGCGCCAATCTCAGCCCGCAGTCGAGCGCGGCAGGTTAGCTGCATGGCCGAGACATCAGCATCACGCCCGGCCTCGACGGTCCTCCTGCTGCGCGATGGCGCGAAGGCCGACGGCAACGGCCGCGGCGAAGTCGAGATCTTTATGATGGTTCGCCATCATCAGATCGAGTTCAACTCGGGCGCGCTGGTGTTTCCCGGTGGCAGCGTCGATGCCGGCGACCAGGAGATCGTCGCTCGCGCCGATCTCTATTCGGGCGGCGAAGGCTTAAGCGAAGCCGACCGCGGGTTTCGCATCGCCGCGATCCGCGAAACGTTTGAAGAGAGCGGCATCCTGCTGGCGCGCGCAAAGGGATCGAACGCGCCTGTTGATGCCAAACGCGCCGGCGAGATCGCCGACGCGCATCGCGTCGCGCTGAACGAGCACAAGATCAGCTTCCTGAAAATCCTCGACGACAACGGCCTTCAGCTCGCACTCGACACGCTCGTGCCCTACGCGCACTGGATCACGCCTGAGGGCATGCCCAAGCGGTTCGATACCTGGTTTTTCCTGGCGGCCGCGCCGCCAGACCAACTCGGCGCGCATGACGGACGCGAGTCGACCGATTCGATCTGGGTGTCCGCGCGCGAGGCGGTGGAGGGCGGCGAGAGCGGCCGCTTCAAGCTGCCGTTCCCAACCACGCGCAACCTGATCCGGCTTGCCAAGCAGCCGAGCGTGAGCGCCGCGCTCGACCATGCAAGGGGCCTGTCGATCGTCACGGTGATGCCGGTCATGACCAAGACCGAGAGCGGCCGGCAGCTGCGTATTCCCCGCGAGGCCGGCTACGACGGCGAGGTGTTCGACGTTGGCGCTGTGGGCTAGTCTAGGACACTTCGATATCCGGCGAAGTATTAATGGACGCAGACGCGCTAGGAGCTGGCGCTGCTGGTCGCGCTCGCCACGCCTGCGTCGTCCTTGGCGTTGCGGCCATGACGATCCCGGCGAGGGGCCCAGCGGTCGCTAAACCATCATGAAAGACAGCCCCTTCCAGCCGGCGGAGGCATGTTCCCCCGGAGGGGCGATACAGCGTATATTGGGGACATATGGAGTCCGGTTCCGCCCCAATGCCCGTCGAAACGCCACCGAATCCGCCGCCGAAGCGATCATTTTCGCTGTCGATCGGCCAGATGACGTTCGGCAGCTTCATCCTGGTGCTGGCGGTGATCATCGTCACCTCGACCGCCAGCGTGATCGCGATCCGGCATATCGATGCCACCTTCGCCGAGCTTCAGCGGCTGCAAAGCGTCGGCGATCTTGCCGAAGACATCGACCGCCGCATGAACGATTTGCGGCTCGCCGCGCGTGACTTCGTCACCGATCCCGGCGCGGGCATCCAGTTCAAGCAGGTCGGCGAGGCCGCCTCGACCCTGAGCGAGATCCTCAAGAAGACCCGCATCGAGCTCGCCCCCGAACAGCAGGACATGATCGACGGGGTTTCCGAGCGCTTGGCGACTTACCGCAGCGGGCTGGAGCGGATTTCGACCCTGATCGATCGCCGTGCGCAGTTGCTCGCCGGGTTGCCGCCGCTGCGCGACCAGTTCGATGCGGCGGTCTCCGAAAGCGGGGATCGTGATCTCGCCGCTCGGCTGTCGGAGGCGCAGAGCCGGATTGCGCTCGGGCTGCTCGCGCGCAATCCATCTGCTGCCGAGCAGGCCGCGCAGGGTATGCGGACGATGGATATTGCTGATGGCAAGTTGAAATCGGCCGTGAACAATTACGCCGAGGCCATCATTGCAGTCGCCGTCCGCGAACGGCAGATCGCCGATATCGACCGCGAGGTGCTGGGAACGGAGGGGAGGCTGATCGGCCGCGTCACCGAATTGCTTCGTGACGTCAGCGACCGCCGTGGCCATGTGCTCTCGCGCGACTTCGCCCGAACGCTTGCGGAGGCGCGCTGGCAGAGCATCGTGCTCGGCAGCATGGGCGTGCTGATCGGCATCCTCGCGGCCGGGTTCGTGGTGCGGCGGACGGTGCGTCCGTTGGCCAAGATCGCGCGCTCCATCCGCGCGCTTGCGGCAGGCGAGAAGAACGCCTCGATCCCCTCGGCCGACCTCGGCAACGAGATCGGCGACATCGCGCGCGCCGCAGAGGTGTTTCGACGCGCGCTGGAGGAGGCCGACACGGCTCGTGAGGCGGCGGTGCGCGCGCTCACCGAGCAGCGGCTGGCCGAAGAGAGCTATCGCAAGCTGTTCGAGGGCTCGATCGACGGCATCTACGTGACGACGCCATCAGGCGATCTCCTCAACGCCAATCCGGCGCTGGCGCGGATGATGGGCTATGATAGCCCGCAGCACCTGATCGACAGCATCAGCGACATCGCTCACACCATCTACGTCGATCCCGCGGCGCGCGAGGAGTACCAGCGGCTGATGCACCGCGACGGCATGGTGCGCGAGTTCGAGTATCAGGTTCGCCAGCGCGGCGGCAACATCCTCTGGCTCTCCGATAGCGCGACCGGCGTGCGGGACGAGCAGGGCAGGATCGTCCGCTACGAGGGCACGTTGCGCGACATCACCGATCAGAAGCGGGCGGAAGACGCCATCGCCGAAGGCCGGCGCCTGCTCCAGCAGGTCATCGACACCGTGCCTGCCGTCATCAACGTCAAGGACCGCAATCTTCGCTACGTGCTGATGAACCGCTACATGGCCGGCATCTTCGGTATCGAGCCCGGCGACGCCCTCGGCCGCACCACCGCGGATCTGATGTCGCGCTATGGCGCGGCGAAGACTGACGAGAACGACAAGCGCGTACTCAGCTTGCGCAAAGGTCTCGGCTTCTATGAGGAGGAGTACCAGGACGCCTCCGGCAACATGCGGCAATGGCTCGTCAACAAGCTGCCGCTGCTCGATGCCGCCGGCGAGATCGAGCGGATCGTCACCGTGGCGCTCGACATCGGCGAGCGCAAGCGGGGCGAGCAGGAGATGCGGAAAGCCAAGGATGCTGCCGAGACTGCGCTGCGCAATCTGCGCGAGACCCAGGCCTCGCTGATCGAAGCGGAGAAGCTCGCTGCGCTCGGACGCCTGGTCGCCGGCGTCGCCCACGAGGTCAATAATCCCGTCGGCATCAGCTTGACGGTTGCCTCTGCGCTCGAGCGCAAGACCGCGATGTTCAGCGCCGAGGTCGAGCGCGGCGAGCTTCGCCGCTCGACGCTCAACGACTACCTCAACACCAGCCGAGATGCGTCCTCGCAGCTCGTCTCCAACCTCAATCGCGCGGCCGAGCTGATCCAGTCGTTCAAGCAGGTCGCGGCCGACCGCAACTATTCGGACCAGCGCAGCTTCGATCTCGCCGATCTCACCGAGCAGGTGGTGATGAGCCTGCGTCCGGGTTTGCGCAAGCAGAACCTGACGCTCAACGTCGAATGCCAGCCCAATTTGACCATGAATAGCTATCCCGGCCCGTACGGCCAGGTGCTGACCAATCTGTTCCTGAACTCGGTGGCGCACGCCTTCCCGGACGGGCGTCCGGGGACCATCGACATCAAGGTGCGCGAGAGCGGCAAGGACAATGTCGAGGTCATCGTCTCCGACAATGGTTGCGGCATGAGCCTCGACGTGCGCCGCCGCGCCTTCGATCCGTTCTTCACGACGCGGCGGGACCAGGGTGGCACCGGCCTCGGGTTGCATATCGTCTACAGTATCGTCACCAACCGGCTTGGCGGGCGGCTCGACCTCGATTCCGAGCCAGGCGGTGGTACGCGTATCCAGATGATCCTGCCGCGCACTGCGCCGCTGGAGCAGGCCGCCGAATAGCGTTTGCCTAAACTCTAGTCGACCTCTGCGAGCTTGTGCAGGGTGGCGCCGAAAATCAGGCTGGCCTTGCCGACCAGCGCGGTGCCGGTCATCTCTGCGCGGGTGTCCGTGTAGGTCCCGCTCACGCCGATGCCGACCGGGGCAGGGCCGCCGAACAGCGGATTATCATCGCCCCGCGGCGAGGTGTGCCGTTGCACCAGCACCTCGCCTTTGAAGGTGTGCTCGTCCTTCACGACGTAGCTGCCGGTGTAATAGAGGTAGGCATCGCCGCCAACGATCTTGCCGTCGCGAAAAACAATCACGCCGCTACCCTTGCCGACTCGACCATCGAGCAGGCTCACGTGAATCGAATAGAGGCCGTTCTTCATAACGTCCCGTCCGCCGGCCGCGGTCGCCCATTGGCGTAACCGGTGAAGCTTTTATGCCAAAGCGTGATCCCTCGCGCAACGCGTTACTGGCAGGGAGGTCGTGCGCCCTTTGGGCCGACCGTAATTGTCCCGTCTTGTCTGTGACGCTGACATGACGATCTGATCATGCAGCGAGGCCAGTCGTTGCGAATCAGAGTTGGCCCGCGAAATGCATAACCATTGTTGCACTGGCCGCGGGGTGCTGGAGCAAGACGAACGTGAGCAACTGGATCGATTCCGGCGGCAATGAGCCGCGTCTGTACAGTGCGCGTCCCACGAATTGCGAAACACAACGACGGAGTATTGGCCGTCCCAAACGGTGGCGAAGCGCGGCAGGTCTTGCTTGGGCGTTGACGCTGATCGCGCTGCTTGCCCCTCGTGGGCACGCACGCGACCGCGGCCAGTTCGTCAACACCAACGCCGAGCTGAAGGCCTGGTTCGACGGCTTGCGCAGCGGCAAGGGGCCGTGCTGCTCGGATGCCGACGGTTCGGCGATCTCGGACTCCGATTGGGAGAGCAAGGACGGGCACTATCGTGTCCGCATCCCGCGCCTCGGCTACGCGATCGAAGGCAAACAGCAGGAGCTGGTCTGGGTCGACGTGCCCGAGGAGGCGGTGATCTCGGAGCCCAATCGGGTCGGTCGTACCATGGTATGGCCGATCTACGGCTATATGGGCGTGACCATCCGCTGCTTTATGCCGGGTAGTATGACTTAGCGCGGCAACACGCCGGTCCGGCGCGTTTAGGGTCCGCGTCAGCTGTATTTCTTGTCGCGCTCGAGCAGCTCAATGGAGATGCCCTCGGGACCGCGGATAAAGCAGACGCGGACGCCGGGCCGGATCGTGGTCGGCTCCCGCGTGAAGATCACGCCCTTGGCCTTGATCTCGGCGGCGACGGCATCGATGTCTTTCACCGTGAGCCCGAAATGGTCGAGGCCCTGATGGGGGTGCGGGGGTGGCGGGCTGACTTCGCTGTCGCCGTCCAGCGGCGCGATGAATATCCTTGCACCGCCGAGATTGACGTCGATGCGCCCCGGCGCGTGCACAATCTCGCCGCCGAGGATATCCCGCAGCCAGATCGCAGTCGCTTCCGGATCGGGGCTGCGCAGATGGACGTGATCCCAGGTGACGACGACTGGCATTTCAATTCCTTCCCGACAGGAGCTTGGCGATGTTGCACCGCATGTTAGCGATCCTGATCGACAATCGCCACCAGTGCTCCTATCCGAGATTCGCGCGCTTGCGGGAACCTTGGTCCGTGTGGTGGATTGAAGAAGGAGGCGGGTGACGCACTGATGCGCGCAGGGCTTGGTCAGATCGGACTGGGAAGCTTCGCAAGGAAGAGCGAGGATTGCCTGCGGCCCGGGCGCGGAAGCATTTGGTTCCAGCGAGGGGTTTTGTGGCTGCTGGCGGCAATCTTAGTTGGCGGTGCCGTTTGGTTGCTGATGCCGCCGTCCGAGGCCAACGTCGCGCCAACCAGGCCGGTGAAATTGGCGTTGGCAAGTGTCGAACCGCCTTCCCCCACAACTGTCTCGAATACCTCCGCTGCGGAGGTCGCCAGTCTCGACCGGATGAGGATCTCGTCGCAGACTTGGCGCCGCGGCGGGCTCGGCTCGAAAGCGCTGGTGACCTTCACCCTCCGAAATGACAACGATTATGCCATAAAGGATGTCGAGATCGTCTGCGCTTTCACGCGACGCGACGGCAGCCATCTGACCGACCGCAGTCGTGTGCTGACCGACACCGTCGGCATGAAGAGCCGCAAGACCTTTGCACGCGTCCCCGTCGGATTCGTCAACGTGAACGCCGATCAGGCGAAGTGTTCGCTGGTCACGGCGCGACGCGTCTAAGGGCTGCCTTTCCGCTAGCGGAAAAGTTACCGTCCTTGCCTCTTGGCCAAAATCTTGGCGTTGCCATTTGAACCAAAGGCTGGGCGCAGGAACCAATTAAAGGATCGCCGGTTAAGGCGAAAAGCCCACGCGGGGATGCGGGGGGCGGAGCGTGGCCAATGCCCATCTTTCGGTATTTCATCTTCGTTGGTGGAGCGCTGCTCGCACTGTTGTTCGCAGCTAATTTCGTCTGGCCTGCGTTGCCGGCGCCGCAGGCTGTTGCAAGTACAGGCTATGACCAGCCACTGATCCGGATTCGATCCGACCGTCATCTGCCCGATCGTGTGGTGCTCGACACCAGCCAGCCGACCATTGCCGCGCCCGTGGTCGAGACGGCGGCCGTCGCACCGGCCCAGCCGCCGGCGCAGGCAGATGTGCTGGCCGACATGTCTGCGAAGGCGCGGGTGCGCGAGACATTCGCCCAACTCACGCCGAAGGCCGGTGCCAAGCCGCAGGTTCAGGCCCCGGCTCAGCCCAGGCGCAGGGTGGCACGGACGCATCCGGCACCGCAGCGCGGCCAGCCGATGATGCTGGTCGCACAGCAGCCGCATTTCGGCCTTTTCAACACGACTTGGTAGCTGCGCCTTTGCCGCCTCGATTCAGGCGGAGAGGGCTTTTTATTGTCCGTCCGCTCTGCTAATTCGAACCGATCCGAACGTCGCCGACGTGCTGGCCTGCCCGTGGATGACCATGACGCTTCGGTTACGGCCCAACTCCCGGGGCCAGGGCGCTCGTAGCTCAGCTGGATAGAGCATCGGATTTCGATTCCGAGGGTCGGAGGTTCGAATCCTTCCGAGCGCGCCATCTAATCCATTGAACATTAGGCGCTTTTCGAAATCGGCTGTTTTCCATTCTGAACGCCGTCCAACGCCTCATTCTGAACGTTTGTCGCCGCTTCGTTCGCCAGCGCCTCAGCGAGCACATGTGCATGCCGCTTGCGCGTCGCCGAGAGCATGCGCTTGGCGGTGCGCTTCGCGTAGCCCTCATAGGCCTTTTGGGTCTTGTGGGTGGAGAGGGCGCGCCCCTGACCGTCCGTTAGTTCCGCCTCCTCAAGCTCGGTCATCCCGCCATGCCGGCAGGCGTCCAGCGTGAAGTGCGGCGGCACGCCGTCGATCTTCTTGCGAAGCCGCGCGACGACATGGTTAAGCGAGCTATATATCCACGGCTTGGCCGTCCCCGCGTTGGGCTTCTCTTTTTTTGCTTTCTTGCCGATCTCCCGCAGGATCATCGGCACGCCGAGCTTCGGCAGCTTTGCCAGCACCTCCTCAGCGTCGGCATAGAACAGCACTAGACCTTCAGCGGTACGCTCCTCGAGCGGGTGGGGCGCAACAGTACCTGTCTTGTGGTGCTCCACGTTGATGATTGTGGGTGCAGTTGGCGAGCGGTAGTCCGACCATTTGATGCAGCCAGCAACGACGTTCTCCGGGCGCTGGAGCCATTCGAAACAAATGACCGCTGTTGCCGCCACTTCCGGATAGCCCGCATCAATTGCGCCCCAGGCGAATGCATAAACCTCGTCCCTGGTCACAGCGAGCTTCTTACCCTTTGGGCGGACCTTTAGGGTAACTCCCGTCCATGGATTTGGCACGTCTCTATCGAACTCGTCGGGGAAGAGACGGTGCACCACACGCCACGCCTTGCGGCACAATCCGATTAGCTTCTCGCCGGTGCGCAGGCGTAACGTGCCCTTCAGGTCCTTCTTGCCTGTGCCTTCCAGGAACTTGTCATACAGCTTGTCCGCTGCCCGCGGCGTAATCATCCGGGCCGGACGGCTGCCAACGCGATCACCATTCTTGGTCTTGATGTCGCATATCTGCTCCATGGCCCACTCGTAGTCGCTGCGTGAGCGCTGGGCGACCTTCTCCAAATAAGCCTTGCTGATCTTGTATTCTCGGAAAAGCCAATCGACCGTACCGTATTTGGGAACGTTCGGACCGGGCGAGACAGGCTGGCCTTTGCGTGCCAAGTCCCATTCGTCGAACTGCTCATTCAGCGTCTTGGCCCGCTCCGTCATTTTCGCGAAGTCGCTGCCAAGCGGCTCGTTCAAGATCGGGCATTCAAGCTTCCGATATTTTGTCGGAACGTTGTAGTAGAAGGCGAGGGTGCCTCTCGCGAGCCGCTTAGGGATGACGTGCCGAGGGAGAGCCACGGTCACAGCTCCTCGGCGAGGTCGCGGTGTCCGCCGTCCGGCGCTATTGCCATGTCCAGATCGTCCCTCAGCCATAGCCGCCTGCGTCCTTCCGCAACCCGTGGCAAAGGATACTCTTTGCCCACGCGCCTCAGGAAGGCCTCTGCTGAGGCTTCCCCACAATACCCTGCGGCCAATTCAACGGGCATGCGCCGGGGCCATGAGCCAGCAGGTATCGCTGCCGGCCTCATGCTGCCCTCCTGTGCTCTGCCGAACCGGTTTGGCAATGGCCTATCGATTTCGATAGGCTATCCTCAATAACACTTCCCCTACACCTCTTAGGGCCAGGGGCCTCAAGACCCGTGGCATGGCCTACTGATTTCGATAGGCCATTGCCAGATTGTGAGGTGTTCCACCGATAAAGGGCGGCACATCCTCGGGCGGGTGGCCGGATCATTTCGATCCTGCCTATCACCTGCAACGCCTTACGGCAGCGACGCAGCTGAGGAAGCGACCACCCAAGCTTCTCCGCCAAGCCGTCGGCAATCAGGAATTTGGACGTCGGGGAGTTCTGTGCCCTGAGCCAGGCGAGCAAGGTCAGCAAATGCGGATCGCTTGCCATCTCCAAGGTCTCCTCGATCGTCAAAAAGGCCCCGATCTGCCCGAACCTGTTTCGGCCGCGCTCTGTCGCTGACCACGCTGAGCGAGCAGCCTTGACGACCTCGTCGGCAGCGAGAGGAGGATTCAGCGACTGGCAATTGAAGGTTTCGGCGACGTCTAATAGAGCGGCGAAATCGTCGCATGAACGGCATTGCCGCATGCAATGCTTCCACAGGGCATCGTTGCGGCGCCCCATTGAGATCACTTCCGCATTCGCTTCTGCGACGAAGTTCTGCAACGGAGGTAAACGATCGAGATCATCAAGGCTGCCGGCGATGATCTGGTAGTTCGATTTTGTGCCACGGCTGGGCGGAGCGACTACAAAACCGCCGCCCAAAAAATCCACCGGAAGGCGCGGATCCGGGCGAATATGCCTTCGCTCGCCGTTGTGGCGGTACCAAGCTTGATAGTTGCCCGATCCAGAGCGAACGACGAGCGGGGTTTTGCCGTGGCGCGTCATTGCGTACGCGAGAATGCGCTCATCTTTGGAATCGCAGTCCAGGACGGTGATTTTAGTTCTAGCCCCGAGCGCAAATCCAAACGCCTCTGCCTCGGGAAACTGTCTCGCGAGACGATCGCTGTAGGGACGTCCGGTCCGCAGATAGTTCTTTGCCATCGGCCTTTTCTGGCTGCCTTCGATGCGAACCGGGAAGGTGGCCAGGCCGTGCGCAGCATAAACGGGCTGCCATTCTGCGAACGTGCTCAAGAGGCGCCCCCGTCAATCGCAGCGTCCGGGATAAGCGGGGGGGTAACCCCATCCGTATCCGTTCCCACCAGCAAATCCGTGGCGATCCAGGCGGTGGCGAAATGCGTGGATGTCCGGTTGCGCCGCCGTTCGCCACTTGGTTTGATCAGGCCCGCGTTTCGCAGCTCCGAAATCCTAGGGCGAGCTGAGAACGGACTGACCTGGAATCTGTCCGCGCATTCGTCCGCCGTCCACGTGAGGGGATGAGTTTCAAAGAAGTGTTTTGCGAATTTACCACGCAGATCTGCGGCTAGAGGCGCGATAGCGTTCGCCGACTCCTCCGAAGTGCCGCCGCGTTCTTTCGCTCCTGGCCTGTCCGGATAGGGACCACACGCGAGATTCCAAATGTCTCGCACTAGCTGCTCTGGATCGACTCTTTTCATCGTGTTGGGCCTCCGGCAGACGGAACGCCTAGGAGGTCGCAGAGACGATCAACAAAGACGTCACAATTTTCTTGGGTGATTACGAGAAAGGGATCGCTTTCTTCGTCCCACGACTTCTCCTGTCGAATAACGAGCCCATTCCATCGATTTCGATAGACCGCAGTGGCTCGCTGCTCTCGGAGAACGACGGATTGATCTGATGACCAATCGAAGTCATCGTAATCTCGTTCTTTGTCCCGAGCATCGCGCGCGGCTTCCTCTGCCGCGGCGAGAAGCGGCTCCTCAAGCGCTTTGCCGGATTTCTGTTCGAGTTGATCGGGATCGAAGTTGAATTTTCGCGCAGATATGCTATCGAGCATTTGCTAACTTTCTCTTCGGCCCGGCGGCGTTACGAGCGCTCAGCCGGGCTTCTATTTGAGGAGGAGGTTTGATTACGCGGCGACGTCAGAGTCGCAGTCGGCGCCGAACTTCGGCAGCGCCTCCAGCCAAGCCTTAGCTGCGGCTTTGGTAATGACGGTTTTTCGACCGACCTTGCGGGCCTCGAGCCGACCAGCAGAAATTTCGCGGTAGCACGTCGCGCGAGACACAGAGTTTTCCGCGCAGAAGCGGTCAAGAGATACGGCACCTTCAAGCATAGTAATTCCTCGGTTGGTTGCGCGAATGCGCAAAGCGTTGGTGAGACACAACCGGGAATGTACAGGCGCTATAGGAGCAGTAGAATCGAATGGCTGGTTTTGGCAGAAAATGGCAGGCGTTGGCAGGCTAACCTGCGCCCAAGACGCGCCTGACGCTCGCTACTGATGGGATTTTATGCGCGGTTTCTGAGTAGCCTTTGGCGCCCATCTTTCGTTGGTAAGCTCCGCCAATATGATCGGCGATCTTTGGCCAACTCCAATCGCGCGTCACGTATCCCACGTTGAAGGGCGGAGTTTCGAGTAGTGCAAGACGGATGCACTCCAGCGTGGCCGTGTCGTGCGGCTTTGAGGGGATTGCTCGCGCTCCGGCAGGCACGGTGAGGGCGGCTTCGTTACCGGCGGACGCAACTTCCGAATATGGAAACTCGCTCAGCACGTCGCTTTTTCTAACGGTCAGGTGAGTAAATGTCGCGCCTTGTCGTAACCCGTGCAGGTAAAGTTGATCGTTCATGTCGCCTTCGTCCCAGTGCTGAAGGTCAACATAGGGATAAGCCAAAATCCAGCGCTCACGTCCCGGAGGAACGCTGTCTCCAAAAGGCGTCGAGATGGATATGCCATCGAACAACGTCCGGTCTGGTGCCTGGCGTCGTGCATTGATTTCGATCTCGCCGGTCGCGATGAGCGGCAACAAGCGAGAAACGGCATTCTGCCAGGCGGCGACGTCGTTCAGGTCTCTATCTTGAGCGCCACCATTGGTCATGATCCACATGAGTGCGGTGGACAAGGGCACGTATCCCGCACGGTCGGCCCGGGTCATAGGCTCGATCATGTAGGGCGCAACGAACAGACCAGTAGGCCGGTTTGCCTCGGCCTCCCGCGCAAGCTTCGCTATTCGCTCTTCCACCGTACCGGTTGGTTCGTCGGGGAGGCCGTCGAGACTATTTGGCATGACACCTCCGCAGGTGCATCCGCAGGGAAGGGCGACGTGGCGGCCGGTGCGGAAACCGGCTTTCGGCGGCCAAACCTAGCCACGTCTAGAGCACAGGTAGAAGTCGCCTCCCGAATTGCCAAGCTCGGCTGACACTCGCCCGTTCACGGTCGTGTGTTCTGGTTGGGTTCTTATTTGCGAGGGTTTTTACATCTCTTTCAACGGGTGTTGACAGAGTTGTAAAAGTGCGTTTCTATGGACCCCACTGACAGGTGGAGCGTATTCCGTGGTCTCCAACGGCAAGTTCATTGCCTACTATCGAGTGTCTACCGCTCGCCAGGGACGCAGCGGGTTAGGCCTTGAGGCACAGCGGGCGGCGGTCGCCAGCTATTTGAATGGCGGTAACTGGACCATCGTGGCTGAGTTCACGGAGGTCGAGAGCGGTCGCAAATCCAATCGACCGGAGCTCGATAAGGCGCTCGCTGCCGCACGCCTGCATCGGTGCCCCCTTATCGTCAGCAAGGTTGATCGCTTGACCCGCAGCGTTGCCTTCCTGAGCCGATTGCTCGAAGCAAACGTTGACATGAGGTTCGCTGATCTTCCGCAAATCGAAGGAGCGACAGGGCGGTTTCTACTTCAGCAGATGGCGTCCGTTGCCGAGTTGGAGGCCGGAATGATTGCCGCTCGTACGCGGGCGGCGCTCGCCGCTGCGAAAGCACGGGGCAAGAAGCTCGGTGGGCAGCGCATCCGTAAAAGCGACGGCCAGCCGGTCAGGATCGATCGGGCAGCCCAGAGGTGTGGTGCCGCAGCAAACCGGAGGAGGGCCCTTGATCGTGCTCTCGATCTAGCCCCCACAATTGCGGAGATCCGCGGCCGCGGCGCGCTGACCCTACAAGCAATCGCAGATGCTCTGAACAACGCCGGCATTCAGACACCGCGCGGGCGGGGTCAATGGAGCCCGATTCAAGTAAGGCGGACCCTCGCCGCACTACCGGACGCTGATTGTGCCACGCAATAGATTGGAGCCATGCCGCGGGCGAGCAAGTACGGGAATCCCTCTTGCGCGCGCCCAGAGGTTGCAGGAGAATCTGGCGGGAACGAGGGCTGGAGCATGGCCGACTGGGAGAGCGAATTTTCATTCCTCAAGGACCGGGACCTTGAGCCTGAAATCAAAAAGATCCTCCTTGAAAATCTGCTCAAGGAAAAAGCTCAGAAGCCGCTGCTCAACGAAGAACTAGCTGAAAGGCGAGCTACGCTGCGCCTAGAGAAGTTGAAGTTCTGGCACAATACGCCGCTCGTTGTGGCCTTGGTCGGGCTCGTCACGATAGGTGCGAACGCGGTGGTAGGTTACTTCCAGACGAGGCAGGCAGCAGCCAACTCCATAGCGATTAAGCAACTTGAAGCTACTATCTCTGAGGCGCAGGGGGCCTCTGAGAGCGAAAGGGCTCGCCAGTTTGAGAAACTCAAAACAGATCTTCAGGAGAGCACCGCCCGGGCCGAAGCCACTCGTAAGGCCTCCAAGGAAGAGCGGGACTTCGCGTATAAGATCATCCAGGACGAGCTTGCAAAGAGCGAAGATATCAAGGGCCGCGCAGCGATCCTCCTATTCCTAGTGCGGGCGGGGGTCCTCAGCAGCTTAAATCGATCTGAACTCGAGCAAATGGCGTCAGCCGATTTGAAAGCACCGACGAGTTCCGATGCCCAAATACCTCTGACCCTGGGGCGCCCGTATTTTGGGCCAATAAACATCTGCGTTGGAAGCGGCGGAGGAGCCTCGTGTCTCGGACCCGGAGTAGTCGCATATAGCTGTGCGGACTACAGTTCAATTGGAGGCGGCGCAGATTCCACTTACGACGCCTTCAACAAACGCTTTTGCCAAGGAAGAGGTGATCCAAAGGTGAATGTCCGTCACAACTTCAGCATAGCGGGCGGCCAGTGCGGATGGACCAGCTTCACGGTTACATGCCCTTCGTGAATTGGTGCGCCGGTTCAGGCTCGGTATAGTTCAAGATTGCGTGAGATGCGTTTTTTCTCATTGGCCGCCGAGATGCGTTGAGAGACGCCTGTATTCGCTGGCGTTCGCGCAGAGAGTTTGCGACGTGTACCGGATGACATGTTGCCAGCCTTGTATTCACGTCAGTCACATTCTACGTTGGGTTTGCCATCCTCTTCGGGATTAGAAGAGGCTTCGTGCGCCAGACGAGTGGCGCAGCGCTTACGTTAACAGCGCGGGATAGGGTGAGCGTCCATCTTAGCTTCCCGGTTAGTGACCCTCCGTTACGAAGTCACCTACGTACTGGCCAAGCGTTACTTTCGGCTGGGAATTGGAGCACCCTATCAGCTCCCGATTCGCGGCTCTCTGATCGAAGCCGCCCTGTCGCGCCAGGAATATTGCCGTACCGACAAAGTCGTACCGGCCCCCCGTCAGCCGGCTCTGAGGCTGAGCCTCAACCCATCCCGAACTCAATCTTTTCGAGGGAAGCCTCGTCATGTCTGCATCAAAGACGGTTGCCGTCTTCGATCGTAACTTCAATGTCCGCTGTCCAACCGCCTTCACCGAGGCGGTGGACAAGGCCGCGGCGAAGCGGTGGGTCAAGCCGGCTGCATATATTCGCTCAGCAATCCTTGATCGTCTGAAGGCCGACGGCTTCGAGCCCGAGACTGAGCTTGGAGGTTGATTATGCCTCAATCTCCAATCTCGCGCTTCGGCGACGGCCAACCTGGCGAGCGCCAATATGCGCTTGTCGAGGGCGACCAGATCCTTTCGATCAGCGAATATCGCAGCACTGCACCGGGCGATCCCAGTCCGGGACGCAGAGTGTTGCCGGTCGAGTATGCCGACTCGATGCCGTTTGATCCGGACCTCCACTACCGGCTCGATCCCGTGGCTCGCGTCGATGGCGATCGTGTCGTTCGCGTCTACCCGGTGATCCTAAAGAGCGAGGACCGGGCATGATGAAGGCGAGTCAAGTTCTCGTTGCGGCTCTGCTACTCGCCTTTTCAGCTAGTGGCTCATCGGCCCAGCAAGTGTGGAGATGGAGCCAAACTTCCGGAAGCAACTCTGTCTCCGATCCGGCAATCAACTGGACTGTCGGAATGGCGCCGAGCGCGGTCTCCCCATCTGCGCGCTCGATGATGGCAGGGATCGCGAGATATCGAGACGATATTTCAGGAGCGCTGACCACAAGCGGTACGTCAACTGCGTACGTGCTGACGACCAATCAGGGTCTTTCTTCGACGCCCAACGATGGGCAAATGATCGCCTTCACTCCGCATACAACGAACGGTATTGCGCCGACGATTACGACTGATGGTGGAAATACCTATCCAATTCAGACTGCGCCTGGTTCCGCTGTCGGGGCGGCGACGTTGATTGCAGGAACCCCTTACAGTGCTAAGTTTTCGAGTGCGGCTGGCGCCTGGGTCTTGCGCGATTTCTACAGCTCGGCGTTCAACGTTCCGCTGGGCGGACTTCTGCCTTCCACCATCGCGACGCCACCGAACTCCAACTTTATTCTTCCGGCCGGTCAGTGCATCTCGACTGTAACCTATGCGGCCTACTGGGCGGCGCTGGGAAGTCCGGCATCTGGTAGCTGTCCTGGTGGTCAATTCGCAGTCATCGATTTGCGCGGGCGCGTTCTAGCAGCCCTCGATAATCTGAACGGTTCGGCGGCTAATCGCCTAACCTCATCGTCGACCGGATGCGGAACGGCGATGACGTCTGTGGGGGCTACTTGCTCGAACGGTAGCGAGAGCAAAACGTTAGTCACGGCAAATCTTCCACCCTATACTCCCAGCATTTCCGTTTCGGTCACTTTCCCGACGACAGTGACCGGCCATTCGCCGAATAACATCTTTACCCCTGGCGGATGCTGCGTTGGCTATGGTGGTGGATCAAGTGGCGGAACTGCGCTCGATATCTCTGGCCTATCTATGAACTCCGCCGTTACGCCAGGTGCGCAGGGCGGCACGAGCACTCCTTTGCCAGTGGTGCAGCCTACTGTTGCCGTCACATATTTCCTGAGGGTCTTGTGAGCCAATGCCGACTTTTGAATTATCGAGTCCAACGATCGGCAGATATCGAGTTGATGCCCCTGATGAGCATGCGGCAATGGCAGCCGCGTCACAGATCGGTCTAATAGACAAGCCGCCGTTTGATCCGTCTAAGCCGTACCAGGTGGTCGGCAAGCCTTTCGATCCGACAAAGCCTTATACTTCTGCTGATGATTGGGAGGCGTTTCCGCGCGCTAGGCCTCAAAAGAAGCCCTTCGATTTTACGTCTCCGTCCGGGCGGCGATACTCGGTTGAGGGGCCGGAAGGAGGAACAGTACCTCAGGCGTTCGAAGTGTTGCAACAACATCTGAAGAACTCCGGGGATGGCGACGCGTCGAAACGAGACAATTCATGGGATTGGGAGCAATTCCCGCGCGCTGATAAGAAGCCCGAAGTCGTTTCTGCAAACAATGTTGTCCGATCCGCCGCAACCGGCGTCCCGATCGTGGGCGGTGTGTTGAACAAGCTCGACGCGGCGACGAATGCCACCTTGGCTCCGGTCCTCAATCCGTTGTTTGCCGAGAAGGACCAGCTGAAAGGCGATTGGTCGCAACGGTATGCTGACTCGCTCGCGCAGCAGGAGGGCATGGACCGGAAGTTCGAGACCGAGCATCCGGTAATCGATACAGGAGCAAAGATCGCTGGTGGCGCCGCTTCCATGGCTCCCATCGCGGCGACAGCGACGGGTGCGCGAGTGCTAGGCTTGGTCGGTAGTTCTCTGCCCGCGCAGATGCTTGCCGGTGGCGCCAGTGGGGCAGCCATCGGCGCCGCGGATGCAGCGACGAGAGGCGAAGATATTACTTCTGGAGCAATGAAAGGAAGCGCGCTCGGCGCAGCTGGCCCCGCCGTTGGCCGCACGATTGGTAAAGTTGTGCAAGGAGTGAAATCGGCTGTTTCGCCACCGCCTGCTATCCCGTCCGCCGAAGATTTGAAAGATGCGGCAACTGCGGGCTATGACGCACTGCGACGCATGAACGTGAAGCTGAAGCCCGCGGCTATAAACAATTTAGCCACAGCGGCGAAGCAAAATCTGATGGACGATGGGTTGCGGGACTATCTCGCCCCCAAGACGTTCGCAGTTCTAGACGAGCTCGCGCAGCGACAACCAGCCAGCGCACATGTCTCGTTTGCAGATGTCCATGGAATCCGTCGCGTTCTCGGCAAAGCCGCGCAATCAATCGACCCGACTGAAAAAGGCGCGGCAACTTCTGTCATCAACGCACTTGATAGCTATCTAGAGTCCGTTCCGTCCTCAGATGTCCTAAGCGGGAACGCAAACGTAGCGAGTCAGGTATTCAAGAAGGCACAAGCGAACTACGCGGCGTCCAAAAGGTCCGACCTGTTGCAGGGCAAGATCGCCGATGCAGAGTTGCAGGCTAGCTCGGCCAATAGCGGGGCCAACCTCGAGAACGCTCTTCGCCAGCGCGTGAAGGACATACTGAAGAGCCAGAAGTTACGGCAGGGGTTCTCTCAGGATGAGATCCTGCAGATGCAGCGGGTTGTTCGCGGTACAGCTCCGGCGAACGTCATCCGGGCCGTCGGCAATCTCCTAGGTGGCGGGGGTGGGCTGGGATCGCTTGTGACAGCTGGGGCAGGAGCAATGGCTGCGGGTCCGGCCGGCGTCGCGGCTCCAATTGCTGGCGGGGCAATCAAGAAGCTCGGCAATAAGATGACTATGGCTCAGCTTGAGAAGCTCGATCAAATGATCCGGGCGAGAGCGCCAGAGAGTGCGATGGCCAACGCATTGCGGGGCGCGATCGAGGCGCGGCGCGCTCAAGCCATCTCGAATGCTGGTCGGGCGGGAGCCGTTATCGCTCCAGGTCTTGCTCCCGCTTTCGCCGGTCAGAACGGTCAATAGCAAAGCCGATGGCAAATGTGACGACCATGAGGGCAAGCCATCCCCAAAGCCGCCTCTATCGACAACGAAGCCAGTGAAGGGCTTCATGACGAACGCCATCACCAAAAAGAAAATGACACCACAAGCGATGAGCCAAGGACGAGTCATATGCTGAAGGTCATTGGATTATTTTTGGGCCGGCTGATCCTGGCGGCAACAGGGAATCCCGAACTTTCTCATATTGCAAAAGTATACGGACGAGCTTTTCCGGAACGCTATCGGCTAACGGTAGTAGGATCACAGATCCGTCTTGACCTTCCAACTGGACAGTCACAATGGGACGAATGGAGTCGTATGGCCGCGCCGGATTATCTGGGAACGTGGCCACGACATTCACAGCCATCGGTAAGTTGATCACCTTGCGTTCAGCCACCAGCCACCTCCAAGCAACTTAAGGGCGCAGGCTAATACAAGAATAGCCGCCATCGCAATAAGGGTACGGCGGCCAATTCGGTTCATCTGGCCCCCCGGGCGGCAACGGATCAAAGCAAACCTGATTTCTTCCTACGCGAGAGAGACTATTGGTCAAATCGCCTGAAAAAACAGCCCCAAAACAACGGGGCAGGCGTTTCCTTCCCGGCCAATCCGGCAATCCGAGTGGCCGACCTAAGGGAGCCAGGAACGCGACGACGCTCGCGGTCGAGGCATTGCTTGATGGTGAGGCGCAGACACTGACCCGGAAGGCCATTGAGCTGGCCAAAGATGGTGATCTAACCGCCCTCCGGCTTTGTCTAGAGCGCATCTGTCCGCCGCGCAAAGACCGGCCCGTGCCATTTGCGTCGCCTGCGATCAGCACCGCAGCTGATGCCGTGAAGGCGGTTGCGGCGATCGTGCAGGCCGTAGGGGCCGGTGAGCTGACGCCTTCCGAGGCCGGGGAGTTGACGAAGATCGTCGAGGGCTACGCACGGATCCTCGAAGTCGCAGACCACGAGGAGCGGCTCAAGAAACTAGAAGGACTCCAATCGGAGCGGTTGCGGTAATGGGCGGTCACGACAGGCGTTTAGCCAAGCTGGAGGGTGCCTTGAACATCCCACCCAAGGCTTCGGAAGATGAGTGCTTAGTAGCCGAAGTGGTTCTCGGTTGTGAAAGAGCGGAGGTCGTTCGGAAGGGCGGCTTTGAGGCTCTCTCAGCCGATGAGCAAGAAGCTCTGCTCACTGCAATCCAAGCTGAACTTGCGCGCCGATATGACACGGGAGAGCAAATTGGCATCACACCGTAGGCGGCTGGAGAACCTGGAGGCGACGTTGGCGACAGAGGGGCGGCCATTCCCGCTTTGGGGCATGGCAGGTGAGGACTCCGGCTCAGATCTGCGGTTTAAAACAGAGCTGGAATTGAACGCCGATATCCGGCTGGCACTGGCTGCGGGGGCGATGTGGTCTCTCGATAGGCCCATTGTCGTCGTCTGGAAATTGCCCCGCGATCACTGAGAGCAGTGGCGGAACAGACAGGCCACGCTCCCCTTGCACTCCATCCCCGGTTGCGCTTTCATGCGTCGTTCACGGGGCTGAATGCGAGCTGTTGATCACCATAGGTGCGCTTTTGCTACTGACCGATGGTGCGGGCTCCCGCCGCCGCCGGTGCGTTGTCGATCAGCGCCCACCGGCTTTGGGACGGTTCAGACTGTGTGTCAGTGACGTTCTAGAGCGATGAGACGTGTCATGCGGGTTGTAAGAATAATCGTTGGCGTGCTCTGTTTTGGAGTCGGCATTGCATTCGCGATGGGTGCAATCAATGCCCTGGTACATCCCGGCTACTTCCACAGCGACGTTGACGTTTGGATGCCATCTATGTTTGGCGCGATCTTCTTGCTCAGCAGCTATCTGCTTGTCCGGCGAAGCACACCGAGGACATGACCGATGGGTGGAGCTAGCCGATACTAACGGCTAGCGAAGATGGGGGATGAGGTGTCGTCAGAAAAGATAAGCCCGAGGGTGCCGGATGTCGTTTTCGGTGCTCTGCTTACGATTGCAGTCTTTTGCGTGGGAGTGGTTTCCATCACGGAATATCGTGTCCCGGGCATCAGAGGTGAAGAGTCGCAAGCTTTTGCATTGGCGTGGTGGCTGAAGGACGCAACCGGATTTCTAACAATATTCCTGGTGCTAATTGGCTTCGGTCAAGCGCTGCTCTTCCTGTGGCAACTGATCTTGATGCGCAAGAGCCTCCAGGACGCACAGATTGCTGCATCATCTGCAGCCTCCGCAGCCTCCGCAGCGCAAAAACAAATCCAGCTTGCTTATAGACCATTTGTTGGGGTCGATCGAACGACAGTAAGTTCGATATCCCAGTCAAACAACAGTATTTCCGTCGAGATAAGGGTCTCCTTTAAGAATGTTGGGACGTTCCCGGCCCGTGGTCTCAAGGTCTACCCAAAGCTCGTCATCGGCGGTCTACCGACGAGTGGTAAGGAAGCCGCAATCGCGATAGATGACGACTTTATCAATGAGACTCCTTCTTTCAGGAGATCCCTGATGGAAGGGGATATGATATTGCCTCACGGCGCGACGTTTGACAGGCCGCTCAGAATGTGCGCTCCGCTTCGCGCTGACGGTCAAGCACGCGATGGGTGGATAATGATCGCTATCGCGTATTGGGGGCAGGAAAGGGAGGATGATGGAACTCCGAAGGCACATTTAGGCACGTTCGCTTACGAGTTGGTACAAGGACCGTCGCCGCGGTTGGTCCCGCTATATGGGATTAGCGCTGGTACGACCTGATCGAAAGCGACCGTCCTGTTATTGGAGAGTTCGATGCGACATGAGATTTTGACTGTTGACACAACTAGTAAGGGCGTTGCTTCATCAGCGAAGCGAAGTATTTGGACCACTTCCGCTTTAGTGATCGCGTTGGGATGGCTGAATGAGGCTTATCTACACGTCCCTTTGCTGGCGTTAGCAGATATACAGGCCAGCTTGGCAAATTGGATCGAGCCAATTTTGCTAGCGCTTGCTGCCGGTCTCTTTCTTATAGCGTCCCGTGCAGCGAGCATCGGAGGAGGTAGCGACGCTCGCTACTGGGCCGGTCTCTCCATCCTTTTTACTTTGTTGTCTCTGGACGAAGCCAGTAATCTGCACGAACTGATCCTGAAGCCGCTCCGGTCAGCTGTTGGCGCCGAGCCTGTTCTTGTTTGGATGTCGCCAGCCTTCGTTGGGGTTCTCGCGGCGGCAGTATACTTCGCTCCTTTGCTAAAGCACTTACCCGTCAAATTTGCGCGTCGATTTGCTTTGAGCGCTCTCGTTTTCGTGGGTGGCTGTATTGTCGTCGAAGCGATATCTCAATATATCGCCGTACATGAGGGAGTAGCCTCCTTAGGCTATCGAACGAGCGCGTGCGTCGAAGAAACGCTCGAAATAGTTGGCGCGACTATGCTCTGTAGCTATTTGATCGACTATCTTCAAACCCGCTGGCACACCATTGTCGTGCAAAAGGCATACCCGAAATGCCTTAAGCGCCTTGGCTAAAATGTGAAGGACCGGGGCTTCTATAATCGCTCAGCGCGCGAGAAACCTAGTTTCTCGACCAACCAAAGCACAGTCGATACCGCCCCCAATGCCACTGGGCGGTTTGATGAGGAGCGTGGTTTTTGTGGCGGCTTCAATCAAATTTGAGGCGGCCTTACATGCCTCATCACCGCTCAGTTCAGCAATGCTCGGCTTTCCAAGTACAATGTCGTGACTGCCGTCTAGAAATTGCCGGCCCACTCCATTGAGCACGTTCCTCGCGAAATACTCGTTTTCGCCGAATGGCAGGGTGTCTGGACGATCGTCGCGGTCGAACTGCCGCATTGGCACCGGCTGGTGTCTCCCCTCGTGATCCTGAATATTTCGCGCACATTCTGACGGGGGGACTCCACCGGCCAAATCCGGTTTCCCCGAAACTGGAATGGCGGGAGAACCTGAAGCTTCTCGGAGGTCGCCGGGCGGGTGGGGCGGGGACAAGAGCGGGTGACAGCGAAGTCCCGGCCGGTCCTCACGCCAGCATCGATTTCACCGACGATGCGGAGAATGTAGCTCCGTTTTCATTGAACCAGTTTATCCGTCGGTGTGCTTAACCTCGGCGTGCCTGTCCCCGCCTACGATGAGCGTGCGCTCTTTGGGGCGGTACTCGGTCAGAAGATTTTCGTGCGTATCACCAAGGAACTTCTCGATGCTGCTTAGGGCAGCGATCATTTTCGTTAGCACCTCTTCGTAGACTGGCGCATACATTTCTTCCGGCCTTCCCATGAAATGAATGAACATGTGAAGCTGATCGAAAAAGATGAGAAACTCTTCATCCTTATTGTACTTGCTGCAAAACTTTCCAAAGCCGATCGGACTCGCGAGATCCCCCTCGGTTTCAATCATCCATTCTCCGATGGCCTCGATATAGTTGTACCAAAGCGCGGTGCTCTCGCTTGCAGCCACCTTGTAGGCGTCAAATCTCTCGAACAAGCCTGAGATGAATTTGCTTCCCCTTGCCACCACCTGGGCGCGCAGCACTGCCGTCTGATAGATTTTCATCCAGGCGGAGAAGGCGGCGATCTTGTAAGCGGTGATCATGCAGAAATACCCGGTCTTGACGAACCACTCCGGCTTTCTCTGGAAGTCGTAGCTGGGTATCTTGGTGAGTGACTTTCGCATCTCATAGGCGGGTTCGCCTCCCTCTGCGAGGGTGGTTCTTATCGCCTCAAGATGCCGTCTGAGTTCGTAGCAGGAAAGCCAAAGGCCAGTCGCCATGACTTTCCGGTATCGTCTTCGCTGCAGCCATGGCTCGAGAAAATACCGAAGCCCTCCGCCGGCTCCCAAAAGGGCCCCCAGCAGCAACAGCAATTGACCACCGACGGTGATGTACTGATCGCCGTTAGACTTGTTACTCGCTTGTGCGAGAGCCGGAGCGATTTCAACCGCGGAGACAGCCGCGCCGAACGCGGCGCAACACGCCGCGCGCTTGATGCTCAGAAGGCACCAAGATAACTCTGGTTGTTCAATCCAGCTCGACGTGTTCGGCGATCTCGGGGCGAGCTGCCTCTGAATTTGCGCAAACAAGCGCTCTAGCTCACGGAAAGCTGGCATGCCGCGATTCCCCGCTGACCCACGATTTCAGCCGAAACGGGCGCGCAAAGGCAATGCCCTTGGTATTTCCCGCTCTTCTTTGCTGACGGCAGTGGTCCGAAAGGGCCGGTGATCCATTTTTTGCCTGGCTCGATTCTGCGAGGGACCGGTTGCAAGTAATCAGGGGCCGTTAAGCTAGCTCTCACGGCGTGAATGACGGCTTCAGACCACGGTATTTGGACCACCACTCGTGCACGGCACTCAGATAGTGAGCGCGAGCCGCCAATAGCTTCAGATCTTTGCCCTCTGGCTGCGATACTAGAATAAGCGCAGCATGGCTAAACCGCAGGGCTATTTCATATAACCACGCCGTCAGCTTTCGATCGTCATAGAACGGACCGACGATAGCTAGGTTAGACGGTCCCGTTGTTGTCAGCAAAATACCTGGGTACGAGGCATGTGACGCCGCCTCAGAAATCAGATCATACACTCTTTTTCGCTCTCCGATCGTAGAACCGTCCCGAAGGTCAAGCGCATTACGGATTACGCCGGGTCCAAAATGAGAGATGCGTTTTTTCTTGTCCGCACGTTTCCACTCATCGATTTTGGATGGATAGGTCGAAAGGTAGTCCACGAGGAAGTACGTCTCGATCACGTCCCGAACCAGGTGAAAGGCGTGCTGATAGTATCCGCTCAACGCAAGCTTTATTGACCCGCCGGCCGCGTTGAATAGGCGGATCCCGAGATACTGGAGCGTCAGCTCGTTTTCGCTTCCGTGCATATGATCATGGCTGAATGCATAAGTAACATCCATCGCCTCCGCCAGCATACTCCAGTGATCACATAACCCACTGTCTGAATGAATCGCGGAGACGCTTTTTGTTCGGATATCCTCTTCATGGCCATGCAAGGACGTCAGGTTGTCTGCGGCCTTGCGCATGTCCAAAAGCTCCGTACTCGCCTCAATCCCAGTTTCGCCTTCATGCGAAGTACTTCACTGCTTTGCCGCCTCTGCTGGTTGTTGTAGCGGAGCGGCAGCTACGGGCGTCTGGGGTCGAGGCTTTGCCTTCGCTCGGGGTGCAGGTGGTGGTGCAGGGGGAGTAGGCGGCTCCGGCTCGACAGCCGCGGCTGTCTCGTTACCAGGCTTGCCTTGGAATTGAATGTTGCATTTTTTGACAATGGACGCCTGCTCGATGGCCGCCAGCTGTCCTTTCATCTGCGCAAGCTCAGCGGCCGTCTGCTTGTCGCCTCCGACGAGAAACGCTGCTGGCCAGAAAATCACGACGGCAGCTGTCGTAGCGACGACGTCCTTTGTACGCTGGCTGTCCTGGGCGCCGGACAGTGCTGCTGCGCGAGCAGAAACCCCTTGAGCTTCCATTGCGAGCTGCTGGCAGTTGTAGTTCTGATACATCACCGGCGAAACATAGGCCGCGGTTATATCGGATGATGATGACGCGCAGCCCGCCAGCGCGGCTCCGAACGCGAGTATTCCCAGATTGCGCATATTTTGATCCCCCAGCCGGGAATGATCCAAGCGCAACCAGCGCGCGTGTGCAATAGAAACGCAATGCAGCAAGGTAGGGTAGCACCATTCAACTTTTGGCTTAGAGGGATTCAGTCGATCCGAAGCGCTGGTGGCTCCATAGGAGGCCGTGACAACGGGGGCGCGAACTATGGCCATGACGCGTGCTCACTGGTGAACGCATAGAATCACGATAAGCAGGGTCTCTGAGGTCTCTTCGATGGGTCAACGACAAATTCTTCGCCGCCTTCACATCGTGGCGCTCGCGCTCTCAGGGCCCGCGTCATAAGCGAAGCCAAGCGGACGGCGAGCTATTCTACTTTTCTGATTTTCTTTTCGAGGTGCCCGTTTTTTTGGTCATGAACCAGCTGGCTTAGCGACGTCTCATTGAGATGCTGGAGCACTTCAGCCAACTTTGCTGTCTCCGGGTGGCCGGCGGCAAAGGTGTTGCCGTAAATCTTGCGCAGTGTACGAATGAGAGTGTTGCTGTGCTTCTTGCTGATCTCACCGTTCTTGTCACGGTGGCGGTCGTCGATGGACATCGCGCCCTCCCTTATGTTTTTGTACTTGCTCGGGCAGCCTAGCGTTATTGGGTCGGCGGCATCAACCTTCATTGTCCCGCAGACGAGCCACAGGGTTACGGCAAAGAAATGGCCCTAGTCATTCGAACAGGCTGGGGCAATGCAACTGGCCAGAAACCTTTGAGCAGCCCTCGGCAGAGCCGCGCGCACTAGACACTGCGCGCTGGCCGTTAAGCCGCCTGTGCGTGGCACCCGATCAATCAGTTCGTGCCGGGGTCGGCGGCGTTGTTGGAGCTGGCGTTGTCGGAGCTGGCGCTGGTGTTGGATCTGGTGGCGGCAGCGCACGGAGAGTGGCATCTAAAAAGGTGCGCAGCTTTGTGCTGTAAGTAGGCAGGTCGTCATTTCGGAAGTCACGATTGTTTTGCAAGAAGTCCCGGTGGTATGAAATATGTAGCTTCAGATTGCGGTCCCAATCATCTGGAGCGTACTCCAAAATCTCCTCGGCGGCCCAAAGGAACTGAGCGACAAACCATTCGTATTTTTCTTCTTCCCCCGCTGCGGGTCGGCCATAAGCCAACGACGGTTTTTCGACGCAAAGCTTCAAAAATTCCCTGAACGTGGATTTTGCCGTCGTCTCCTTTTGATTTTTTACGACCGTAGCCAAATTGTCGCGAGCAATTTTGAACGCCCGATACGCAATCGTAGCTGCGGTGACTGCGGCTATCGCAGTCACGACTGGTGCCCAGGTCGGTATGTTCTCGATCATCTTGTCGGGGCCGCCGTTGAGGTAGACGAGAGGCAAAAGTCCGTATGTCCAAATAGGAATTAGGGACAGACCAGTGAGGAATGCTATCGTTCTGCACATGTGAGCACCCCCAAGGCACCACAATTCCGAAATTCTCTCGCAACCTCAACGGGCGCGCAAGCGGATTTCGCCTGGGCGGGATAGATTTTTTAGAGCAAGGCGGCGGACGGCGAGCGCAAGGAGTGGCCGTTGACTTTGGGCCTACGCCTTCCCCACCGCTAAGCCGCTTTGTCCTTCGTGAGATTACCAAGCACAAATCCGAAGATTGCGGTGAGTATTGAATTGATGGCTTCCGTGCCGAGGATGAACGCCATCGTTGTTTACCCCTAACAAACGGTCTTGAAATCAAGCGCCGTCGTGCCGCAGCCTACCGCTTCCGCTTCTTCATCCTCACCCCGGCTCCGCCGCCGTTCTCTGGGATGAACTCGACGCCAGCTTTCTCCAAGGCTACCTGAATATCATCTAGGGTACGCTCATAAGGCTCGCGAGCACCTCGCTCGAAATCGGCAATCGTCTTCTGTGCCGTCTCACTTGCCTTTGATAATTCGGCTTGGGACCAACCAAGCAGGCCTCGTGCCGCTCTGCACTGCTCCGCAGTGATAGACATTTTTGATGTAACCTTACATTTTTGATGTTGACTATACGCGCAAGCTAGATTACATTTTTTATGTAATCTTTCAAGCCCCAGAGGCGATCGAGATGAGCAAGAACACCTTCCCGGTGAACGGCGGAGCCATGCCTACTCTCACCATCCGCAATCTTATCGACGAGGAAACCGGCGAAGTGAAGCTCTGGGTCTTGAAGGGCCTGGCCCGCCGCGAGGCGATGCTGACTTGGGGCGAGATCACCCCGCGGTCCCTGCGGGCCTCCGTGCGCTTGGTGGCCGACATGATCCCCGAGATGCAGTGCGCTTGGCGCCAGCGCCACGGGCTGCCCGTCGCGATGTCCACCATAACCGCTTACGGCACCGCCCGCGATGGCGTCCGCCGCTCGGCCTTCTGAGGAGCCCACCATGCTAACCAACTCCACCACACCCGCGCTGATCCGCGTCCCAGCCCGGCACTTGTTCCGTGGCGACGTTACCGGATCAGGCGAAACCGTCCTCAGCGTCAGCGCTGGAGCACGCACACCACGCGGTAAGGTCGAGGTGAGCCTGGAGCAGGGGGGTCGTCAAAGGACGGCACTCTGGAACGCTCACACCATCATTGGCGTGCGACGGGAGCCGCCGCAGAAACCGGCCGAAGCCGACATTCCTTTGTCCGATCGCCTTCCGACCTTCCACGAACTCGCCAGCTTTGACGCGGGCAGGGCATGGGACGGGCTTTCACCTGAGCAGCAGCGCACGATCGGTATGCTGGCGCTCAGGTTTGGCACGGTAGGGCAGTGCGAGGGTTTTTTCCACGAGACCATTGACGCCGTCCGCAAGGGCTTCTCCTCAAGCCACTGGACGCCCCAGGTGCAGGAAACGGCCGTTTGGCCACGGCTGCACATCCAATTGATCGAGAGCGCAGCACAGGCGGCATTCGAAGCCCTGTGCGAGCACTTCGATCCCCTTTGGCCCCAGCTGTTCGGCTGGCAGGTTCGAAAGGAGGTGAAGCAATCCTAACCTGACGACCGCAGGCGACCGAACGAGGGCGGAACCATACCGTTCGATCGCATGCCGACCTCCTTCTAACTCATCACCTCAAATCCAGAGACGACATGGCGACGCGGTTATCCATCGCGGAGCAACGGGGAAGATTTGTCCGCTGTTGCGCCTGGGGAGCCGCCGCCAACGCGGAGACACCATAATGACAGACGATAAAACTTATGAGCCCCTCGCGCTTCCGGATCAGTTCGCCGAAACGCTGGTTCGTATCGATAGCTTGGGTCCGTGCCGCCGCCTCGTGTTCGCTGTGCGCGACCCATCGGCTGGTGAAGGCATGCGGGCCGTCACGGCCAAGCTCGTTCTGAGCACAGAAGCGATGATCGAAATTGGTCGGATGATGCAATCCGGTGAGCTGACGGCTGCACCTCTTGCCACGTTCACCCACAATAGCATCCTTCCGAACTAGGGGGCACCGACCTATGACCCCCTTAGAGAGAACGATCGGCCTCGCTGAGCAAGAAGCAAGGCGAGTGCAATCCATCAAGAAGCTTCAGCAAATGCGCGCGGAAGCCCGGCAGGAGATCGATCGGCTGATCAGGTTTCTGGATCAGTCGGACTCCTACGTTATGACCGAGTTGGAGGACGATGACGAGCGGGAGGATGATGAGCGGGAGCCGGAAGAGCTTGAGCCTTCTCTTGGCTCAGTGGATCGCGCGATAGATCAAGGCCGTTGGTCGGCCGGGAGCTGCGACGACCCGAGCATGAGCACGATGGCCGGGAGCCGGAGAACCGCGAGGACGATCCCGCAGAGTGCGGCATTGCCGACTTTGAAGGGCTCTTGGAGCAGATCGGGTATCGGGACTGGACAAACACGGTGATGGCATGAAGGAAAATTCTTGGCACCGCCGACACGCCATCCAGCTTGCCAGCCAACTCCCAGACGGGACCGAGGACGCCATGATCATTCTGCGCTTGATGACGCAGATTGTTACGGACTTCCTCGCCGAACCTGAGCAGCCGGCCAAGCCGGCGCCCGTCGTGGTGCTAGTCGGGGGCAACGAGTGCGCCTGATCCGGCTGCTGATCCTGCGGCTCGCATTAGGCCCTCCGCGCCCTGGCGACCAACGCGTGGCCAGGGCCGCATCCCAGAGAATCAGCAACCTATTCTCTTCGACTGTGAAATTGCGATGGCTAAAGCGCCACCGACAAGCCGCGACTCGGGCTCTCCATCGAGACGTCGGTGATCTACCGATATCCAACCATGAGAAAGGCTTAGCTATGAATGGCGAACAGCAAACAAGCGTAACGAATGTGGTGAAGGCGTTAGGGCTGCGAAACCGTGGACCGATCGCATCCATACCGAACCACAATGGCAACGCCGCCAAGATCACTGCACATCTCGATGCTGGCGGCACTCTGTTCAATTGTGGTGTGAGTTGGCATTTCCGCAAACTGCTAAAGGAGGAGCGTCCCGACTTTTGGGCTGACGCGCTGTTGCGCTCTGCTGAAAATGCTCGACAAGCAAAGATTAGGGCTGCGCATAGGAATATGATGCTGCGCACCCATTGCAAAAGGGGGCACGAACTCACCGCCCAGACCTGTCGCATCATTACGGTCAAACACCACGTTCAGACACATGGGACCTGGCAGCACCGCGAGTGTCAGATCTGCCGACGGGAGTTCAACAAGACCTCCAAGTTCACGGCGGAGCAAATTAACGCTCTCGTAAAAGGCGCGAAGGCTGGCCTGACGATCAGTCAGCTTACAAATTACCGCTACCCTGGCACGCGGGTGATGCGCGTAAACCAATACAACACCGCAATGAGAGCCGATCCGCAACTGGCCGCAACGCTGGAGCCGATCTTCGCCAAGAACCGCTCGGTCGCTCTTCGATTAGCCCATCCTCGCAAGCTGATTGTGCCCAGGCGGATCGATAGCGGCCCCGCACTGACCGGAATTATCGCCGGGCCATCGAATGAGATATTCACGGCTGTCAATCGCGCCGTGCCTCGCCACCTCGACTTCGAGACTAGAAAAGAAGTTATGAGCGAGATGATGCTCGCGATCCTTGAGGGGACGCTTGCGATAGAGGATGCGCCGCAGCGATGGCGGGAATTTAGTCGGGCCGCTTACCGCATGTTCCCAACCAAGTATGGCCCGGTCTCCCTCGACGCTCCAGCATTCCACGACAGCGATACGCCATTGATCGAAAGGATCAGCGTCGGTCTTTGGTCCTGAGCGAGAAGCGATCGTCCGGCCCTAACGTGATGGTCTGCCTGGTAAGCCGGAGGGGGCGCGAAGCAAAGGCGACCTCAGCTCTGGAAAGGTGAGGAGCTGGCGAATCCGGGACCGGTAAATTCGACGAGGTGCTGGATTCACAAATGTTGGTGCAAGAACAAAGATTCTTGGAAATACTGCAGTGTTTGCCGACTACATGGCGGCAGGCCTCTCGGTCCCAGCTCGTTTTTCGATCCGGAAAAACCTCCAGGCTGGGGCCGATGTGGTCTGTTGCCTTCCTGCTAGCAGGCACGCGTAGGCACCCACGCGCGAATTTACGAATCCGAGCCGACAAGGGCGAGTTCCTAAACGGAACAGTGCTGAAGCGAACAGAGGAATGCTGCAAGCTTGATAGGCTCATTCTCGCTTGGTCCTTGCTAGCGAGAGGACCAGGTAACCTCCAGCGGCCCCGGCCTCCCCATTCCTCTCTACCGGGGCCGGGGCCGTCCAACGCTCTCATCGTTGTCCACGCGCAGGATGGTGCGTTGTTGGTCCCAAGCTGACAGACAAGTCCTAAGCAAGCCAAGCCGTCCCGGCGGGACGAGGCTCACCGCATCGTCGAGGAGTACGCCGGCGAACTGCGCGAGCTCATCAGGATGCTCCGTCGCAAGATGGATTGAGACGCGCGAGAGCGTCGATATGCCGCTTCGGCCACCGGAACCGTAAGCGCGATCAAGAATCTTATTCGCAGCTTTTCTCGACGAGGGGCAATACAATGCGATACGTTGCTTACGCTGTCGATTTATCCGGCGTTGCTCGTGCAGTTTACGAGATCGATTGCCAAACGGAAGAAGACGCCCAAGTTCGAGCCGAAAAACTCTTACAAGCCCATCCAGCTATTGAGCTGTGGGACGGCCCCCGCAGGGTTGCACGGCTAGTGCGTCAGGACAGTAAGCAGCATGGCCCAGAGGAATGAGAGCGCCGACAACGGGGTCTTGACCCAGTAATTGCGGCGCAATCCGCCATAGGTTGAATCCGCGATCTTGGACACCACGCCCTAGAGCTCAGCGGCGCAGACGCGGCCAAACAGATCGGCGCCGTCCATGTCGAAGTGCCGGGCACCACGACTCGACGTCAATGATCGCGGAGTTGGGTTGATCAGATCGGCATCATGGGCGACTTTCCGGAAGCGCCTGGTCCAGTCGAGCCCGCGTCGGGTGAAGATCTTGACCTCGTGGTTGGCGATGTGCAGTCGCCTCCCGCTTCTTGCGACGCAACGCCACTGACGAACTCCACGCAACGAACCCGTGGTTCCGACCGCTCGGCTTGCGCCCGGGAGCGGCGACCGAAGATGGTCGCCGAATATCAGGACCGCATCCGGATCAATCAGCGATGATGGCCATTCGAACCAGCTTTGCACCTGGCTTATAATCGAGAATATCCACTTTTCCCGGCGCTCGCTCCAAGTCTTGGCCTCGCAGACTGTAAACGTCACCGGTATGTTGACACTTCCACTCGCCGCTTCCCTCTAGTGGAAGGTCGATCTTCTCGCCAAAGGCGGAAACCCAGCCAATATGTCGGGCTGGTGATCCCATCATAAAAGACCAATCTTTTGTGCTCTTCGTGAGCGTAGAGCCGGCAGCGAGAAACGTCCCTTTGCCAACGGTGATATTTGGAACGACCGTCGAGTTGGCTCCGAATGTCGTCCCTGTTTTCACAATAGTTTTCTTGAAAACAGCGTGCCGATTGATGGCCGCGCGGGGAAACGAAATGTGGGTGAAGACCATATAGGGAGCGCAGAACACGAAGTCTCCCAGCTCTACGTGGCCAAACACTGAGACCGAGTTGCCGATCCTGCATGCGTTGCCCACGATGGCATCTGGAGCAACGTAGGTATTTTGTCCCAGGCTACAATTCTCGCCTACGACAGCGCCATTATCGACGTGAGAGAATAGCCAGACGTTGGTGAACGCCCCAACGATTGCTCCAGGTTCGATGACTGCAGTGGGGTGAACAAACGCCTCATTGACTCGGGTGTCCATCTTTCGCCTCCGATGGGACGAATCTTACCATTACTATCTCCGCGGCGGTATCAAGCGCTGGCGAAAATGTCGAATCATAGGCGCTATCGTTAGCCTAATTATTAAAGCCGACGAAATCCGACAGCCCGGACAACTACCGATATGCTGGCGGGCCTGCATTTTCACGCCAGCTCTCGATAATGCCCCGCATGATCCGAGCGAACATCTTCGCCCAACTGAGAGCTTCCTCGCGGGGCACTTGCCCTGGACGCAGCCGTCGCGATGGCAGGTCGTCGAAATAGAAATATTGACTCCGGCGCCCATCAGAGAAGCGCACCTCGAAGCTACCAGTACCGGGCACAGTTTCGTGCTTGATGAGGCGGACAGTCATGCCACTATGGAAGCGCTGCATCTGCGCAAGTCAATTTATCAATTCCTAGGATCGCTGGACGCTACCAAGACCCAGGGATAGGCGATGTGGATAAATTGGGTCCGACAGTAGCTTCCGATATTCAGAAATACCACTTGCTCCGTCGGGCAAAACAGTGGTTCATAGGGTGCTCCTGATGAATGAGGAGCGTGCCCGATGGCCGAAGAATGCCAAGCCTCGTCTGAGCTGTCGAAGATCGCCAAACTCAATGGCGACTTCCGAAGAAACTACGGGCTGCTGCTCGGGGCGTTTCTGTTCCTGAGATCTATGAGTGCCGCGCGCGGCCGCTCTTGGCTTTGGGGCGGCATATTTTCCTTAGTCTCCTCGGCCGTGCTAGGTTGGCTGGGAAGGCATGGTCTTCCTTCGTTCTGGTGACTGCCCGTCATGGAGGCATCACATGGTCAACGCGCTAATAGTGCGCCCTGGGACCAATTTGCTCTCGCCCACTAGTGAGGGGCGCGCCGCTCAGTATGTGCGGATGTCTACGGAACATCAGCGGTATTCGACCGAAAATCAAGCCGCTGCAATCGCAGTCTATGCCGCACAGCATAGCCTTGCGATCGTTCGCACTTATAAGGATGAGGGGCGTAGCGGGCTTCGCATTCAACAGCGAACCGGCTTGGCCGAGCTGATCGATGACGTGCGAAGCGGGCGGGCGGACTTCGACCATATCCTGGTCTACGACGTGAGCCGATGGGGGCGCTTCCAAAATGTCGATGAGAGTGCCTATCACGAGTTCACCTGCCAACTAGCGGGGATCAAGGTCTGCTATTGCGCGGAAGAGTTCGACAACGACGGCAGCGTCATCGCGAGCATCGTAAAGAACCTTAAGCGTGTGATGGCGGCCGAATACTCAAGAGAGCTGTCGGTTAAGGTCCATGCCGGCGCGTGTCGCGTGGCCAGCCTTGGTTTCAAGCAGGGCGGAGCTGCCGGCTACGCACTGCAACGCGAATTGGTCGACGAAGATCGGCTTCCGAGGGGGATCATCCTGAGCAAAGGCCAGCGAAAGCATCTGCAGACAGACCGGGTGCTGGTTCGCCCTGGCCCGGAGCAAGAGCAAAGAATTGTTGCTCAGATATTCCGCGAATACGTCGTTCACCGCAGATCCCAATCATCGATCGCACGTCTGCTCAACAAGGAGAAGGTACCGAACCATCGAGGGACGCCATGGTCGGACGATATGATCCGCAACATTCTGAAAAACGAGGCCTATATCGGCAACAGCGTTTACAACCGCAAGTCCTTCAAGCTCAAGCAGGTGATGAAGAAAAACCCACCGGAGCTTTGGGTAAGGGCCACAGGTCTGTATGAGCCGATTGTCGACACGAGCATCTTCCGCAAAGCTCAAGTATTGCTCAGCGAGCAATACGTTAGGCTGTCTGACGAAGCGTTGCTCAAAAAGCTAAGGGAGGCACTTTCCATCAATGGCAAGCTGAGCGTCTCGATCATGGCGGCAATGGACGGAATGCCGAGCCCAGCTCTGTATGCTTACCGATTTGGCAGTCTCAGGGCAGCGTTCCGTCGTGTCGGCTACGTGAACTCGGAGCGCGACTTCGATTACCTCGATGCGCGCCTGGAGTCTGACGCCGAGTTGTCGAGGCAGGCGTCGCTGATAGCTACTCGCATACGTGCACTTGGCGCTGCGGCCATCTTCAACGAGAGTACGAAGGTCCTGATGGTGGACGGCAAGCTCGGCATTTCGCTGCGAATGGCACGCTACTACACTGCGCCCCGGCACGCGCCTGTCTGGTTGGTGCACCGAAGGACCGCGGAGCCTGCTGAGCATCTTCTGGCTTTGCGGCTGGACGAGGAAAGAAACCGAGAGGTGAGGGACTACTTCCTTGTTCCCCTGAGCGAGATGGCGTCCCAGGTGATTGCGCTCACGACCACATCACGGTCCCGATTTGCGGCTTATCGCTGCGCTACCGTCGATGATGTTTTGCGAGCTGTGATGACGAAGGTTGGAGCGTTGCCGTCGCGTTAGCGACCGTTACGATGAACGCAGCGGATGTTCCGCCGTGTGTGCACGGCTTTA
Source organism: Bradyrhizobium sp. Ghvi (assembly GCF_900115265.1). Taxonomy (GTDB): domain Bacteria; phylum Pseudomonadota; class Alphaproteobacteria; order Rhizobiales; family Xanthobacteraceae; genus Bradyrhizobium. The sequence continues at coordinate 444,174 of NZ_FOVU01000004.1, forward strand.
AACGCTACGGCAGATTAGGACACAAGAATGAGGCCGCCAACTGAGGTGGCCCTTCTCTGTCCCTTCCTGGTCTTCGCCTTGCCGCTTGGACCTGTCATTTTTGACAAGTGCGGCCCACTCCCAAGAAGGGCACATGATCGCCTCGAAAGAGGAGGGCTATCGCGGTGCAGCGCTACTATTTTCCGATCATTCACAATGGGCAATTACAGGCTGACGATGTGGGCGAGCAATTTAGCTCGGCTGATCTAGCGGATGACTACGGCAGCCGCGTCGCTCGGGACATCGGCAGCGATCCTGAGTACTGTACCGTTAGTGGCACGATTGTTGTTGTCGACGGGGACGGTTCAGAGATCGCGCGGCACGCTGTCGATTCTCGAACCTAATCCGGTCAAGCCAGACATGCCCCTTCGACAGTCCACCCTGGACGCCGAAGAATGCGCAGTTGCCAGCCGGTTTAGACACTCTGCATTAGGATCCGTCGCGATGAGCCCCCCAGGGGGATCCTCTTTGACGTGGCAGTTTACAATCTACCGAATCATAGGTTGAGTTCACGAGGAGCATCAACCAAAAAGTTCGGCGTAAGGGATGAACGATCCTGCTTCGCACATTTGGCGGCTTTGTTTGGATCAGGCCAGCGGGATGATCGAAGCCGCTCATCGCCTGAACGAAACGCAGAGATGGCCACATATTGTCTATCACCTTAGCTTGCTTGCCCTCGAAGAGGTCGGGAAAGCAAGCATGGTGGCGGCCAAATCCGTGGCTAACGCGCATTCGGATGGCGATTGGTTCGATCGGTGGTTTGATAGTCACCGCCGAAAGCTGCAGTGGGCGGTCTGGTCTCCACTAACCAGGCTTGATCCGGCGGATTTTGAACAAGCGCGTCAGTTTGCGGAACGCGCTCATAGAGTGCGGCTGGACTCGCTTTATGTCGATACGAACGCGGATCTGGCAGATCCGCCGCCCCATGAAAACGTTCTGCAGGATGACGCCGATCAGATTCTCGTGCTTGCCCGATCCCGCCTTGAACATGAATTGCAAGCGAGAGGTGCCGCCGTCGAGGTAGACGAACTCACGACGTGGTTTCTAGACACAATGACCGACCAGGACCGGTCGCGCACTCTATTGAGTCCGGGCTTCCTTCTGCAATTTGAGGTTTTGGGATCTAAACCAAGAGAGTGGGTCGCATGGGCTCGAGCCGAGATGGCGCGACTTGACGCAGAAGCCGAAGAGTTTCTGAAAGCGGAGCTCGCGAGGCCCGCCGCGAAATCTGGAACGGCAAAACCGAAATGGAGGGCGAACGCCTCAGTTTACACACCGTCGCATTCGCTCCGCGCCAAAGTTTTAGCGAGATGGAACGACCGCATTGAACCGGTCCAGTTTCTCTGGACGGGAAAGAAGGATGCCCTCACCCTTCAGATATCTTTGAGCGACAATCGACCTCTTCAGGATCTTGCTGGCAGGCTCATCAGCCTAGGTAAGTTAGCTGTCGCCTGCATCAGCATCGGAAGCCTTGGCTATTTCTGGTTCCAACGGCCGGGCTTCCAGCAAAAGATGTTTAAAGAGGTTCGCGACCTTGAGCATAACCGCCCCATGGATCTCGTTACGCCCGAAACTTTTTGGGATGACGGTCGAGCTGTCGCACTAACGGATGCGCATATTGATAATGCCCTAGGCTGCATGATGGCGTATGCGCCGCTGCCGGAGGCCGAAGCTGAGCCAATCTTTTCTCCGTACTTCAACGGACTCGCAATGATTGCGAAGTCAGACACGTTCTACCGCTTCGATGATTTGGCCCGGCATGAATTTGTGAGGAGCTTGGCCGGAGCATTGCGTCATTACGGCGGATGGAACGGGGCGCCAGATGAATTTGAAGCGCAACTCCATCTCGGCTTCTCTCCATTCATGCCCGAGCGGCAGCACCGCGAGAAGGTGTTTCAATCTCTCAAGACGCGGGGTGACCCAAATGATACCCCGTTGGCCAATTTGCGCACGGCAAAGCACATGGCAGATCTTTACTTGGTGCACATCGCCAGCCGAACATGGAAAACCATTCTCGATAAGCATGGGACGGACTAGGGGGTGTGCATATGACTTCTGAGATATTCGAGTTGGCGATTGAATCGATTACAGCGGCCCACATCGATAGCCTCATAGCTTCCCAAATGGAGGAAGGGCCGCGTTTTGAATTGAAGAGGGCGCTGGCGACGAACGACGGCCGAGCCGATCGATGGATGCGCGACCAGAGCTTGATCGGGAGCGTTGCCCGCGACGACATAGCCAAAGAGGTCGTAGCGTTCGCCAACGCCTACGGTGGCGTAGTCATAATCGGCATCGAAGAAACAGACGACAACCCGAAGCGGGCCAGGTCAGTCTTCGAGCCGCTTATCCCAGCAGTCCATGATTGTGCTGATCGCCTGGTGCAGTCTCTTCGGAGCATTATCGATCCCCCACTCCCGATGCTCGAAGCCCGGGGCATTGAAGTCTCCGATGGTGCCGGCGTCATAGTTGTGCAGGTTGGCTCCTCGCCATCCGCGCCCCACGGGTTTGGACGCCCATCAAATGCTTACGTCAGGCGTGGTAGCAACTCAGAGCCGCTAGTGATGAGGGACATTCAAGCCATCTTCTACGAGCGCCGAACTCGGCTTGAGCGCGTCGCACGGGTTGCTGACGAACAATTTTCGCAAGCAGAGGTGATCGCCAAGCAATGGCGGTCTGGTCACTTGATGCAGCCGGATACAAACCAACCGGTGGACGCTTCAAACGGCCTACTGTTCCAGCTCTCTCTCATCAGCTCGGAGGACTTGGCGATCGACAATCTGCCCGACCGCTTTCATCAGAAGCCGATCAGATCCGCAAAGCCGAACCTAAGAAGCCTTGTCGAGCTTCCGAACTGGACCAGCGATTGGAAGCGCGGTTACCGTTCCGCGTTGTACTCGTTCGGATATACATCGAACCTGTCGAAGGTCACGATCCGGGCTGATGGGCTCATTACACTTTTACTTGTGCGTGCCGACAATAAATTCCACCCATCCTGGTACTCGGCCATCATGGCTCAAGGTTTCTTCTTGACGGAATGGGTGCGCCGTTGGCTCGGTCGACCAGATGTCGAGTTCGTGGTTCAAGGTAAATTTGAGAAGTCGGGCAATCCAGCCATACCACAAAACAACGGCCTTTTTGATACCTGGGTGAGCATTCCATGGGACTCAGCCGTGATCGGACCCTACTCACTCACTTCTCGATCTAACTTTCCTATCGTACACGACGTCATCGAACGAGAGGTGTGGGATCTCTTTGGGTCTGTGCGAGACGCTGGCCTGCAAATTGATTGGAACCAACAGATTGATGGCTCCTGACGACGAGAAGCCTCACGCCGAGCGAGGCTAGGTGGTTATGTCAGATGGAAAGCCGCGGGATCACCATTTTGTACCCGTCTTTTATCTGCGCCAATGGCATAACGGTAATCAGAAGCTATTTGAGCACAAGCGTGTCCATGGGGGCCGGATCGCACAAAAAGAAGTGGGCGCGACTTCGACAGGTTTTCAGCGCGATCTGTACGCATTCCCCGCACTGGGTCCGGTTGGCTACGACCAGTATCTTGAAAATCGTTTTTTCAAACTTGTTGACGACGAGGGCGCGAAGGCTCTGCATCGCCTCTTGCTACGCGATCCGAAGCCCTGGACGCCCGAGCATCGCAGCGCCTGGTCACGGTTTCTATTAAGCGTCAGGCTTCGCCATCCAGACGCAGTGGATGAGCTGAGAGCGGCCATCCCCGTCGCGTGGAACCGGGGGAGCGCAGCTTCTCAGACCAAATACGAGCAGCTGCGCAAACCCGATGATCCCGAGACCTTCGAAGAATTTATTGTCCGTCGGGATCCTAACGTCTTGGACAAGGTAAGCGTTAACATGATCATGCGGGCGATCGAAAACGTCGAGATTGGAACACACATCAACGGAATGCATTGGCGCGTTTTTGAGGTTAAGGGCTCAAAGCACGACTTGATAACCTCCGACCGACCTGCTCACTACCACCGCCTGAAAGAGGAGCGTGGGTTCATCTCGCTCCCGATTGCCCCACGAAAATTGTTTGTTGCCGCCAACAGTCCTCGAATCCTGAGTGACTTACTGGACGTCAATCCAACGAGGGTCGTCTCTGAGGTGAATAAACGGATCGCCGCTCAGGCCCGGCGATACGTCTACACGCAATCGCGGGAGGCAAACGCAAAGCTCATCGAAAAATACTTCGGGGTGGCCTTGGAACCATCTCCGCTTTTCCCCAGCTTATAGTGCGGCAAGCCATTCCGCGACATCTCAGGAGAAACAGCGATGAATCTCGACAGATTATTGAAAGAGATCATCCCCTATCGAATGTCCGCAGTCAGCGCACTCAATTTGGCAACTCGCCTTGCAGCGGATGCGGACAAGCCGAAAGCAATTCAGATCTATATCGATGGCAAATTGCGCATTGAAGGCAATCTTTTTGCCTTTACCAATCCAGCGATTGAAGCGGGGTTAGTTCATTGCCGCGCATTGCTGGAATTTTTGGGCCTGAACGCGAGTCGACAAGGCCGCATAGTCAACGTCAGCGGGCGCCGGCCTACCGATGTTGGAATAGAAAGTTTCTCAAATACGAGTGGTGGACTCTCAATGGTCAGTCCTGAAGCTGCACTTGCCCGTTACGAGGGAGGCAAAGAGGAAGCCGAGCGAGCGCTCCTGACCGTCTTCCAAGTAACGAACAAGGGAATAGCCCATGTGACAGAAGACTTGCTGGACAATCCCGAGCATGGGCGCCTAATCGAGATTGCAAGCCGAGGAGTGCCGTCGCTGGTGGTCAGCTATCTATACACACCAATGGGATTGCCGGCGCCTGACTACAAGCTCTCGCATAGGAGGGCATAACAACGGTTACTCTTTGGGAGAGACTTTTCCTCAGCCTTATGGGCTGTCAAGGCGGCATCCTACTGCGGTCTGCTTGACATTTCTCATCAAGAAATGGTCTGCCGCGGCAGCGCTGGTCGCGTCCGCATTTTATTTGTTGCTTTCGGGGGCGGAGGGCGCAACGCAAAGGTCGTTCTTCCGCTGGTGGATAGCCGTCGCGCCTGTTCGAGGGACTTCAAGAACTCGGGCGGGTCTTCCATGTCGCTGAAGTACTTTGGTCGCTCGGCTACCACTTTCGGCCTCCTGGAACGCGCGTCGTCTTCTCCGGCGACTTTGCTGGGGTGGCCTATCAGCGTTCTGAACCCACAAAATTCTCCAATGCCGTCAATGGGCGAACGGATCGGGAAAGTTCAGAATGCCCTTTGATTTTGCTTAGGGACTGAGCGGATTTCGATTCCGAGGGTCGGAGGTTCGAATCCTTCCGAGCGCGCCATTTAAGGCAAAGCCGTTGCGGGCTGGCGGCCGCAATCCGTACGGCCTCACGAGGCCAGGGCAGGCGATTCGCAGTGCGGTTACTGTTGTCAGTTCGCCGAAAGACCAGGTCTTCGCGCACGCGCGAGTGTTTCCGAAGGCGTTTCGTGGAAGGTTGCACGGTAGGCCGCGGCAAACTCGCCGAGATGGTGGAAACCATGGGCGCGCGCACACGTGGCGACCGAGGCGCCACCACTCCTGAGGAGCTGCATGCGGGTGGCCCACAGCCGCTTTAGGCGGATGTATTGGTGCAGGCTCATGCCGCGCACTTTGCTCACCGCGCCACTGAGCGTACGGACCGAGACGCCGAATTCACCGGCGAGATCGGCGGTATAGATCGGCGCGGTCGGATAGGCCGTGACGTAGTCGTCGACCTGCTGCACAAGTCGCGCAGATCGCGCGCCTGCGCTCGGCGCGCTGGGCTCCGACAATGGGTCAATCTGAAACAGATCGTCGAGGGCAAGCAGCAGGCCTTCCTGGAGATGCGCTGCGGCTTCGCTGGTCTCGAACATGTGCGGTTCGACCGATGCGGTCCTGAGAATGTCTTGCACGAGCTGCCGCGCGTAGAGATGAGCGGCGGAGTCCGCGATGCGGACCCACAATGAGTCAGCGCGATCGAACCAGCCGCGATCCCTGAGTGTCGGCGCGAACATGATCAGGGCATGATGATTGATCTGCGGTTCGACGAAATGGCAATGATGATTGCCGCGCAGGGCGATGAAGAAGCGCGAGTCGATCTCCATCCCGCTCGAACTGGCGCGCAGATCGTCGCTCATCGGCAGGATCACCATGCCGCCTGGTGCGCGATAGCTGGTCTCCAGGATGCGCGCAAACGACCTCGCGACGATGATCCGGCATGCCGGCAGGTTCACGATCGCTCGCGCAGCGGCGAAATTGGCGACGTCTAGGGGAATACTCCGGGCGTCTTCCAACGACTCAGCCGGTCGAAACGCGTCGACATCGGTAAACCTGATCAGTTGGAGGGCGGATGAAGGGGCGAGAGCGTCGAAGAACATGCGCCTGGCCGGATGTTGCAATGTGACAATGAAATGAACGTCGATACGTGGCTATCAATGGCGAAACACGACGATTCAGTAAACCCGGATTCTGGGCCGTAGGATTGCGGACCTCTCACGTCACGAAGCTGCCGAACCGATGCCACCGTTCAACGGTCGCGGCTCATCGGCTGACGGTCCTGAGATCAATGAAATGAGCCTCTTGACCTAGATCAGTTTGGGAATTGCTCCAAATCCGTGGACTTCGACGCCTGTATCATCTCGCAAGAGCGAAGGGGCCCGAGGGCCCTTCAAATCTTACCAGCGGCGATAGCCGTAATAGCCATAGTAGCGCGGGCCATAATAACGTGGGCCGTAATAGCGGGGCGGTCCGTAGTAGCCCGGACCATAACCGTAACCGTAACCGTAATAGTTCGGCCGCCACCAGCAACGTCCCCAGGCGTTGCAGACCATACGGACCTGCTCGACCTTGGAAACCTGCGGTGCTGCAGGGGCGGGCGCGACGGGCATGGCCGATGCGCTCGTCGACGATGCCACAAAAGCACCGAATACAGACGCGGCGACAAGGTCGATCTTAAGCTTCATGATGTCTTCCTCCGCTTACGCATTACAGAATATCGAAGTTGTTCGGATCAAATTGTGGCGGGATCGAAATGTAAGGCTGATGAACAAACCTTCAGCCAGTCCGCCGTGGTCCCGAAAGCATGGTCAGCCTGTCCCTGGTTGGCGCCGATCGCCAAGGGTGTTGGCATCGCCCTTGGACTTGATCCTGCGCAATTCGCACGCCCGGCTTCCTCCCTAGTCTGGTCGGGTGGCTCGTCTTTCGAGGAATTCGAAGCGCATTCGGATCGGCGCGTCCGCGCCGGTTGGAAGCAAGACGGCGGTTGTTTGGGAGCTGTGCAATGAACAAGATGAGGATCGACAAGGGCGACTGGCTGGTCGTGTGCGACGGACGCAAGGCGCTCATCCTGGAAAATCTCGGCGATGAGATGTTTCCGAACCTTCATACCAGGGAGGTTCGCGAGCAGGCCAACCCGTCGACGTCAGCGCAAGGGACCGACGCGCCCGGCAGGCTGCATGCGGCGGTGGGCGGCGCCCGCAGCTCGGCGGAGCAGACCGACTGGCACGATGAGGCCGAACGCACCTTCCTGCGAAGTCTCGCCGAACGTCTCGATACCGCGCTCAGCGCCGGAGAGACCTCGGCGCTGACCATGGTGGCCTCACCGCGCGCGCTGGGCATGATCCGCAGCGATTATTCGGACGCGGTGCGCAGGGCGCTCCGCGGCGAGGTCGGCAAGGACCTCGTCAAGCTGCCCGTCTACGAGATCGAGAAGCAGGTGCTGTTGTCGGGTGCCGCCGGCTAGGGCTCCTGCCCGCAAAAGGACGCCGCGGCGCCCCTCAGTAGCAGGGGTGCCGCCGTCGGTCCTGGCCGACATAGGCAGCCGCGCTCTGATAGCAGTGGTTGGTCGAGGGGCCGTCGTAAAAAGCGAAGGTGCCGGGGGTGATGCCCGGGCCGTAATTGTGCAGATAGCTGATCGGGTAAGGCAGCGGATTGGCGTAGTAGCGGTGATACACCCGCGCCTCCGCGAAGCCGGGGGCTAGGATTGCCGCCGACAGGGCGGCAACCGCGGCCAAAAGCGTCAACTTGCTCATCTCGATTCTCCGGAAACCCGCGAATTGGTCAGTCATCTATAGCGATTTCGGGACGCCGGGGCACCCGTCCGGAATGCGGAAATCAGGACTAATCCCGCAGATTCCCGGGTGGGTGTGACAGAAATGCCGGAAAGTGAGGTGTAAGGCTGCCCATTTTTGGCCTTTTCGAGATGCTTAACGAATTCCCCACACAAGTATGGCCAAAGAGAATCCGGTCAAAGAGTCCTGCTGTCGGCCACTTTGGGTTTCGTTGGGTGTCTTCGAGGCCGGTTCGTTCCTGCAAGGGTTTCGCCGTTACGCCGTCATGCGCATCACGCTCCTCAGCCTGCTGTTGCTCTTCGTCGCCGCCGCGCCTGCGCGGGCGGAGCTGCACATCACCCGCGACCATGGCGGCTATGTCGAGGAGTACAAAGCCAAGTACAAGCGCGTCCGCGACACCGGCGAGCGCGTGATCATCGATGGCATCTGCAACTCGGCCTGCACACTGGTGCTCGGCATTGTGCCGATGAACAAGATCTGTGTGACTCCGCGCGCGAGCCTTGGCTTCCACCAGGCCTATTACGACAAGGCCTTCACCTTCGGAATCAAGGTCACCAGCGCCGAAGGGACGTCCGACCTGATGTCCTACTACCCTGATACGGTGAAGGACTGGATCCGCCGCAACGGCGGGCTCACCACCGACATGAAGAAGATCAAGAACGGGGTCGAGCTCTGGAAGATCATCAATCCCTGTCCGGAAGAATGGTAATCGGCTGATCTGAGTCGCTGCCTCCGTCGCAGCGCAACATCGGAAATTCGCATTGCCGCACCGCCCTCCGCTCGGGCAATGAGGACGGCAATGAATCATAATCAAGATCATCTGGCCGCGAGGGCGGCGCCGGTGCTGTTCGTCCTGCTCTGGAGCACCGGCTTCATCGGCACCAAATACGTCGTGAACAGCGCCGATCCCTTGACCTATCTCGCCATCCGCATGGCGCTGGTGGTCGGTCTGATGGCGATCATCGCAGTCGTCGCCCGCCCGAAATGGCCGGATCGCAGCGGTATCGCCCATAGCGCCGTCGCCGGCATTCTCGTCCACGGCTTCTATCTCGGCGGCACCGCGATCGCGATCTCGCACTCAATCCCGGCAGGACTCTCCGCGCTCATTCCAGGCCTTCAGCCGATCCTGACATCGACCATTGCCAACCGGCGGCTCGGCGAGAAAGTGACGCCGGTGCAATGGGGCGGCCTGCTGCTTGGGCTCGGGGGCGTAGCGTTGATCCTGCACAATCGCCCCATGACCGGGGAGGCCGGGCTCGGCTGGCTCGCTTCGGTGGTCGCGCTGATCAGCATCACCCTCGGCACGCTCTATCAGCGCCGCTTCTGCAACCACATCGACTGGCGCGCCGGCAATCTCGTGCAATATGTCGCCGTCACGATCTTCTTCACCATCGGCGCCTTCCTGTTCGAGGACCGGGTCGTGCATTGGACGCGGGAGTTCGTGCTTGCGTTGGCCTGGCTTGCGGTCGCGCTCTCGATCGGTTCGATCGGCCTGTTGTACTGGTTGATCCGCCATGCCGCGGCAACGTCGGTCGCGAGCCTGTTCTATCTGGTGCCTGCGGTGACGGCGCTGATGGCCTATCTGCTGTTTGGGGAAAAGCTCGATGCCGTCGCAATCGCGGGCATGGCGCTGTGCGCGGCTGCGGTGTTTGTGGTCAACCGCCGTTTCGGCGCGTAGGCGGGCTTGCAGGAATACATCCCTGACGTGCAGGGTGCATCGTGTTAGGCTGATCGCATTTCAGCGGCCCTTTCACACGGTGATTTCCATGAAGAAGGCGAGACGCGCACTGCTCGGCAGGTCCATGAAGCCGGTCCGGATTGCCTGCATCAACTACGCCATGGCGACGCTCGACGACCGCGTGATGGACCAGCTCACCGCGGCACTGCAGAAGTGCTACGATGAGCATTTCCTGCCGGTGTGGGGCTATCCTGTCGATCTCTATGTCGCGCGCAAGCCGAAGGCGACCGACTGGCAGCTCGTCTATTTCGACGACGCCTCCCACGAGAACATGCTCGGGCGCCACGAGCTGACCCATCGTGGCCAGCCGATCTCGAAGATCTTCGTCAAGTCGCTGGGCGACGAGCCGGTCAGCATGGCGGCCTCGCACGAACTGTTCGAGATGGTGCTCGATCCCATGGCGAATCTCTGGGCCGACAAGAACCGCAACACCCAATACGCCTATGAAGTCTGCGACGCGGTGGAGGAGGACGCCTTCGTCGTCGGCGGTTTTCCGATGTCGAATTTCGTTTATCCGTCCTGGTTCGAACCCTTCAAACATCCCCGCGGCACCAAGTTCGACCACAAGGGAACGCTGAAGGCCCCGTTCTCGATGACCGAGGGCGGCTACGTCATCAAGAAAGTCAATGGCAGGAAGGTGATCAAGGCGTTCGGCTCACCTGCGAAGCGGCGCCGCTTCAACGCCGAAGACCGGCGCGGCCATCGCAGCGAGTTCCGCGACCCGAAGGGAAAGCACCACCCGGGCCGGCGTGCGTCAAAGCGTAGAGAGTAGGAGAAATCTCCGGGGCGCGCCCGCCCCGGACAGGTTCTCGAGCTGCGATCAGCGTTTGGCTTTCTTTTTCTTCTTGGTTGTCTTTTTCGCGGTTTTGTTGGCGGCCTTCTTCACGGATTTCTTGGCGGCTTTCTTCGACGACTTCTTTGCAGCCTTCTTTGACGACTTCTTGGCCTGCTTCTTGGAAGCCTTCTTTGCCTTCTTGGGCGCAGCTTTCTTCGCGACCTTCTTGGCGGCCTTCTTCACCTTCTTCACGGCCGTGACGGCGGCGTCCTTGGTCGCTTCGACGGCAGTGGTGATCGTCTCCATCGGCTGCTCGGTGATCGGCTTATCGTCGTCCATATCGTGTCCCCCACGGTTTGCATGGAGTGACGACGATAGCGGGTTTCATAATTGTGTCAAAGCAACGCTCAACCTTTGCGGATCCTTGCATAAGCAGCGAGCGCGCGCTCGCGTCCCCCGGCGTGATGACGATCGGGTGCGGATAGGTCCTGCCGAGAGCGTTGCCCGCATTCGCCAACTCGATCCGGCGTCGCATGCCAGGGCTGGTGATCGGGTGCAGGCGGCCTGATCCAAGCGAGGTCATCCCGGGATGGTTCGAAGGACCAGACCTCAGGTGCGCAATTGCGCACCGGGGGATCTCGAGATTCCGGGTTCGGTCCTGTGGACCGTCCCGGGAATGACGGTTGGCTATTTCGGCTGCGGCACGATCCGGATATAGGGCTTCGGCTCCTTCCAACCCTGCGGGTAGATCGTCTTGGCCTCGTCGTTGGAGACCGAGCCCGCGATGATGACGTCCTCGCCCTGCTTCCAGTCGGAAGGCGTCGCGACGCGATGCTTGGCAGTGAGCTGGAGCGAGTCGATGACGCGCAGGATTTCCTGGAAGTTCCGTCCCGTGGTCATCGGATAGACCAGCACCAGCTTGATCTTCTTGTCCGGCCCGATGATGAAGACGTTGCGGACGGTCTGGTTGTCGGCGGCCGTGCGAACGAGAGGATCACCTGAGATCGCGGCGGGCAGCATGCCATACAGCTTCGAGACGTTGTAATCGGTATCGCCGATCATTGGGTAGTTCGGGGCCGCGCCTTGAGTCTCCTTGATGTCTTCGGACCATTTGGCATGGCGGTCGACCGGATCGACGGAGAGGCCCATCAGCTTGACGCCGCGCTTGTCGAATTCCGGTTTCAACTTGGCGAGAGCGCCGAGCTCCGTCGTGCAAACAGGCGTGAAGTCTTTCGGGTGCGAAAACAAGAGGGCCCAGCTGTTGCCGATCCAGTCATGGAACTTGATTTTCCCTTCGGTGGTCTCGGCTTCGAAGTCGGGGGCGGTGGCGCCGATCGGAAGTGTCATGGTTTGACCTCATCACATTGAATTCGCTTGGGAATTGTTGTCTGGCCGTGAGGCCCAGTATAGGCACTTGGCCGCCTCAAGTGAACGGCAACTGAACTGCTTGAAGTAAAATGTGAATTCCTCCTCTGAAGGGCTGATTTCCGAGCACGTTTTTGTTACGGCGGCGCCGGCGGCGAAACATCTCCCCCCGGGGCTTCACGGTATCGATTGCCCCGATTATGCCTTTTATGACCCGCATCACGCCCGCCCGACGCTCTCCGGAACCGAAACGGTCCTCGCAGCGACTAATCGGCAACCATTGAGAAAAGTCGCGATCCCCATATCGAATCATTAACCACCCCTTTACGCCGGCATGAAAATGCTGGCGATCAGAAGAAATCTGGAAGTGAACTATGTCTGCCGCAGTGCCGAAGTCCGTCCAATCGCCGTCCCTCGAACCGTCCTGCCGCGATACCGCGGCCCATGCGCTCTCCATCGTGCGCGACGGCGTGATCACGGGCGAGGGCCCGACCACCAAGGGCAGGGTGCACTTTTCCCGCACCATCGACGCCGATGATGCCGCCTGGTGTGCCCGCATCCTGACCGCCACGGCTGTCAACGACCAGCCGGTCAGCCGCGCCGAGGCCGAGGCGCTGTTCGAGATCAACGAAGCCGCGACCGAGCGCGCCGATGGCGGCCGGTTCGATGATTTGCTGACCAAGGCCGTCGCCCATTATGCCGCGAGCGCCTCGGGCTTGAAAGTGCCGCCCCGCAATGTCGCGCTGGCGCAGGACACCGACATCGAGAGCTGGGCGCCGTCCTATGCCTCCAAGGTCAACAGCGAGATGCTGGAGTGGATCGCCGGCCAGATGCGCGGCAAGCGCCAGAACAACCGTCGTCTGATGGCGATGGTGGCGACTTTCCTCGGCGCCACCGCGCTGCCTCTGGCGGGCCAATTGCCCAATGTCTTCGACATCGGCATGTGATTCATCGCGCCTCTTCGAGGACGCGACGAAGCGGCGGGGTTATTTCCCCGCCGTTTTTTGTTTGCCGGCGTCCGGCTCCAGGCCCAGCGTGCGCCCGGGAAAACCGGCGGCGTCGAAATAGCGCTGACTGCCGACGCGCTGGAGGTTCAGCACGGTCTGTAGCCCGTTCTCGGAGGGCTTCGACTTCTCGACCGCCTTGAACGCCTTCGGCACGATGCCGTTGGGAAGGGCCTCCGACATCACCCGGCCGACCAGGCCGCCATTGTGGGAGCCGCGCAGGCCCAGGAGCTGGGCCGCCGTCATGCCGACGTCGGCATTGCTCACGGGCAGTTCGTCGACATAGCCGGTTTTGAAGTCCGGACCGATCGCGGCCATGAAGTTGTAGGTGTCGCCGCGGCTGAAGCTGCCATGCATGCCCTGGCCCTGGCGCAGCACGGTGTCGGCCACCTGCACCGAGCAGTTGGTCGGCGCCTCGCCGCATTCGCTGGCATAGGAGCGGAAATTGACGACGATCGCCGGGGTCGGCGTCGCCGCCTTGCCGCGCAGGTTGACGCTCGACAGCGGCAGGGTGCCGGGAATACGGCCGAGGGAGTCGTCGACGAACAGGCCGGAGACGTAGTCCTGCTCGAGCAGCGCCTTGACGGTCTTCGCCGCCAGCTTCTTGTCCTTGTTCGGCAGGTAGATCAGGTCCGAGCCGCCGTTGGTGGCCACGACGAGGTCGGGCTTCTGCGGATCCTTGCCGAGCACGCCGTTGCCGGCCTTCGGATGCTTGTTACCCTCGACCTTCGCGTTCTTGTCGTTGGGGTCGAACAGCGGCAGGTCGAGCGCCTTGGCCAGATCGAGGGCGACGAAGCCCATCGGCAGGAAGTCCTTCGGCGTGTCGTCATAGCTGACCTTGGCCGACGGGCTTGTCTTGCTTTCCTTGGAGATGGTCGAGAAGCCGTGGTCGGCCTGAATCATGATGTTGGTGTTGGCGGCGAGTCCGAGCTCGTCCAGCGCCTTGCGGATCTGGGCGAGGTTGTTGTCGACGTTCTTGATGCTCGCCATGGTGCTCGGGCCGTTGATGCCCGGCAGGATCTGGTTGAGGCTGTCGCCCTGGTTATGCTGGGTGCCGTCGGGATCGCGCGACCAGAACACCAGCACGAACGGCTTGTTGCGCGCCTTGAACATCGGCAGCACCACCTTGGTGGCGACGTCGGCGAAATAGGCCTGCTGCGCCACGTTGGCGACCGTCGTGCCGGGCGTCTTGGCGTCGCCGGCCTTGGCATTGTCGCCGCGCGATGGCGTGGCGAGGGGGAGGCCCGCCTTGGTCAGCGCGTCCTTCATCTCGTCCGAGAGCGCGACGCCGTTCTTGCCCCCGGTGGAGTCGTCGATCACGATCGAGTGCTGACCGGGCTTGTCGGGATGATCAGTATGGTCGAACTGGTAGACCGGGCCGACCTTGCCGATCGTCGCCGTGCTCAGGCCCTTGTCGCGGGCCATCTTCAAGACGGTGTCTTCGTTGAGATAGTTGCCCTTGAAATGCTCGTCGATGTCGCCGAGCACGGCATCGTTCTCGATGAAGGGGACCACGGTGTCGCCGGCGGGCACCGAGGTGTAGTTGGTCCAGATCGTGTTGGAGAACACGCCGGTGTCGCCGAGGTAGTGACCGGTCGACATCGCCGAGCCGTTGGCCATGGTGAAGGTCGGGAACAGCGAATGCGAGTTCTTGAAGTTGACGCCCTTGTCGCGGACCTCGGCCATGGCCGGTGCGGTTTCGGGCGTGATTTTCAGCGCGCGCAGCCCGTCGGGAATGAACAGGATCAAGTTGCGGGGCGTGTTGTTCTCAGCGGAGGCAAGATCGCTGAAAAGCCCGGTGGTCAGCATTGTCAGCCCGGCTGACAGCAACACCAGTGAACGTCGCATCAAAATCTCCTAGCGGTAAGGCGGCTCGGCCGCCGACCGCGGCCCGGCAATCGTTTAGTTTTGCTGCATGACGGTTTTGTTACAAGAGGAGATCGGCATGCAGAAGTGACGGGGAGGTGGGACGCCAACCACGGATTCGTCATTACAGCGGGTGGAGAGGCTCTCGTGTCCCGGACGCGCTGCAACGCGGAGCGTTGCTGCGCAGAGCCGGGATCCAGGAGGCCGCGGCGTTCGTTGATAGATTGGCCCCGGCTCTGCAGCGCATCACTTCGTGCTGCGCAGCGAGCGGAGCACGAGAGCGGAATTTCCAGCCACAACTGTTTCCACATCGTCATTGCGAGCGCAGCGGAGCAATCCAGAATCCCGCGGCGGAGAGACTCTGGATTGTTTCGCTGCGCTCGCGCAATGACGCGGGGGGCGGCAGCGGCGTCCCAGCCCATGAAACGCCTGAAATTCAGGGCGTTCCGCCGCACCCGGTTCCCCGTTAATTGCGTGCCTTAACCAATAATTAATTATACGTTTGCGGGCGGGTGACAGGGCGGCCTAGCGTGCAGTGGGGAGCCGTTTTCTGCGAAGCCAAACGAGTTGGTCCGTATCATGATGTCCAGATCATATGGGGCGTTGCTCGCCTCGCTCAGCGCAGCCGCGCTGCTCCTTAGCTCCAGCGACAGTTTTGCACGTCCGGGCGGCGTCGCGCCGCAAGGCGTGGTGACCGCAACCGCGCCGCCGGCTGCAGCACGCCCGCCGATGGCGCCGGGCGCGCGATTCCGCGCCCGCAGCAATCGCTTCCACAATCCCTGGGTCTACTGGCCCGGTGGCGGCGGGTTCTTTTACGACGGCGCGAACCATAGCGAGCCCTTCGTAGATGCCAGCCAGCCCGTCACCAGCGACGTTCGCTATACCTACACCTACGATGTCCCCTGGGACTGGGCGCATCGCTTCCCGCCGAACGTCGTGCCTTCCGACCGGCCCTACGTGTCGAGCTGCCCGACGGAGCAGGTGACTGTGCCCGGCCGTGGTGGTGGCGAGCACACCGTCAACATCATGCGCTGCTACTGAGCAGCGCACGGTATCTCACAGCTCGCTACAAAACGCCTGCCGCGGCTGCCTGGTCGCGGTCCGACTGTTTCCGCCTGACATTCGCGAGCTCGCGGCTGCAAGCGACAAATGCGTTCGTCCCCGGGCGCACCCCGAACTGGCCGCAGACATCCCGATCCTCATTGGCGATGGTGCGCGCGAGCTCCGCCTCGGCGGCCTCGCGTAGCGCCGGCGCGGACACCAGCGCGTGCACCCCCAGCGCCGTCGCAACGGCGAGCACCAACGCAGCCGCGATCCCGAGACGCTGCGTATCATCGGCCGTGTGCTGAGAGGCGCGGGCCCTGGTTCTGGCTTCGGTCATGAAATCCTCTCGAATGAAATTGACGGTCAAAAAACGATGTTCAGGCCGCCGGCAAAATCGGCGGATCCAATACGAATACACGCTGTGCCACAGCGGCGATATGAAGCAGGTTACATATTCCAGGCCGACACGGGCCTAATTCAAAATAGTCCTAGCCGAGTTCAAAGCTGGTTACGCCAAACACGTGGTCGAGCCGCAGTGACGGGACCGGTCCGGTGTACATTCGCGCCGTTTCGAACGTCGGCTTCAGGCCAAGGGATTCCGCAACCGCAACAGCATCGGGGTTCACCGCGGGAATGTCGAGCATGATCTCGTGGCTTCCGGGGACTGCCAGCAAAGCCTGCAGCACGGCCTCTGCCGCGGCGCGGTCATCGGCTACAAGCGGGCCGATTTTGCGGCCCGTTCTGCAGGGACGGATCACCCCCCACGCGGCAAGATTGCCCTCGCGCAGCAATGCGCGGCCAACGTGTCCGGGTGTATTGATCCAGGCGCGCAGGAAGGCCGCGCGCGGCGCGGGGAAGACGGTGGCATCGTAGGCTTGCACAAGCGCCAATGGGATCGTGTCGAGCGCAACAACTTCAGCGAGCGGCCTCGGCGGCGCTTCGACGATGCCGCCGTAGCGGACATTGGCGTAGGCGAGCTGAAAGCCGGACTTCTTGTAATTGTCTTGCTGTGCGACGACGCCGTCGAGCCCGATCACTCGGGCACCTGCATGCGCGATCGCGGCATTCCAGATGCGCAGGCCGTGGCCTCTGCCGCGAAAGCCTGCGCGCACGATGTAGAAGCCGAGAAAGGCGAAACGGTCATCGTAATTGACGCAGGAGACCGTCGCGACCGGCTCGCCGTCGATCTCGCCGACGAAGAAGCCTAGCGTATCCGGAATCGCGAAGCAGGCGGCATCGGCAAGGCCGGGATTCCAGCCCTCGGCCGCGGCCCAGTCGATCGCGATGGAGATCTCGTCGGGACGCAAATTGCGGATCTGCAAATCGCTCATGTCGCGGTGCCTCGTGGCAATGGACCTGCAGGCAAGTCTGGCGGTAGAAGCCCTGATGGCGAGCTGGGCCATAGCAGACTGAGCCTCGGCTCGCCGCAACGCTATCACAGGGATATCTGGTCATGGCAGCAGAGAAGGTCGCACTCGTCACTGCAGGCGGTAGCGGCATGGGGGCGGGGGCTGCGCGGCGGCTTGCGGCCGATGGCTTTCACGTCGCGATCCTGTCGTCTTCCGGCAAGGGCGAGGCGCTTGCGGCCGAACTCGGCGGGTTCGGCGTGACCGGCTCGAACAAGTCCAGTGACGATCTGAAGCGCCTCGTCGACGGCGCGCTTTCAAAATGGGGACGGATCGACGTGCTCGTCAACAGCGCTGGCCACGGTCCGCGCGCGGCGATCACCGAGATCACCGACGAGCAATGGCACACCGGCCTAGACACGTATTTGCTCAACGTGATTCGTCCGACCCGGCTGGTGACGCCGGTGATGGCCGCGCAGAGGGGCGGCGCCATCATCAACATCTCGACCGCCTGGGCGTTCGAGCCAAGCGCGATGTTTCCGACCTCGGCAGTGTTCCGTGCCGGCCTCGCGGCGTTCACCAAGATATTCACCGACACCCATGCGGCCGACAACATCCGCATGAACAATGTGCTGCCGGGCTGGATCGACAGCCTGCCGCAGACGGACGCGCGGCGCGATAGCGTGCCGCTGAAGCGCTATGGCAAGGTCGAGGAGATCGCCGCGACGATCTCGTTCCTGGCATCCGACGGCGCGGCCTACATCACCGGCCAGAACATCCGCGTCGACGGCGGGCTGACGCGCTCGGTCTGAGGCGTCGCGATCTGCGACGCGTTCTCGTTGTCTCATTGCCTTGTTGTGATGCGACACGATCCTGCATGGCGCGTCGCTGATCCGGCATGCTGCGTTGCCCATTGGTCACACCAGTCATTCGTTCGCACGACGGGGGCCGCACATTGCGTCACAGTCCCTGCGAACTTCGCCGCAACCCAAGACGCCGAGCGGTGTGTCGCCTATGGCTGGTTCGTGCCGAATACCACTTGGCCGTCGGCGCGTTCGGAAACGCGCGGCTCGAACGCTTGGGGCAAAGGAGACCAGAATGAGAAAGTTGTTGCTGGCGGCCGCAATGGTCGTTTTGGGCACCGCGTCGGTGCAGGCAGCCGACCTCGCGGCGCATTACACCAAGGCGCCGATGATGGCGGCGGCCTATAACTGGACAGGCTTTTACGTCGGCGGAAATATCGGCGGGCAATGGGGCAGTGCGAACCCGACGACATCGACCGTGTTCAGTCCGACCGGCTACTTCGCGGCCAGCAGCGTTCCGGCGATCGCCGCGGTCGGTGCCCAGCACGTCAACAGCTCCAGCCTGACAGGTGGATTCACCGCCGGCTACAACTGGCAGGTCAACCAGGCAGTGTTCGGCCTCGAAGGCGACATCAACTATTTCGGCTTCAAGGGCAGCGCGACCGGTTCGGCGCTCTATCCCTGTTGCGCGCCGACCAGCTTTACGGTGTCGTCATCGGCCTCGGCCGATTGGCTCGCCACCATCCGCGGTCGCATCGGATTCCTGGCGGCTCCGACCTGGCTGCTCTATGCCACCGGCGGTGCGGCAATTGCCGAGGTGAAGGGCAATTTCAATTTCACGGATACGTTCGCAGCGGCGACGGAATCCGCGGCAATTCGCGATACCCGCGTCGGCTGGACGGCCGGCGTCGGCACCGAATACGCATTCGGCGGCGGCTGGTCGTTCAAGGCCGAGTATCTCTATGTTGATCTCGGCCGTGCTAGCGCGACCAGCACCAATCTGGCCGCGTTCGTGCCGGCCGTCGCATTCCCCTCCAACGTGTACACCCACTCGGTCGACATCAAGTCGAACATCGTGCGGGTCGGCGTGAACTACAAGTTCGGCGGACCGGTCGTCGCCCGATACTGATCGCCATCCTCGCGTGGAAAGCCCCAGGCTCGGCCGGGGCTTTCTGTAACTCAGCTGCGGGCCGTCATGAGATGCGCCAGCGCCGGCAAGATCTTGTAGCGGGCGATCTCATGCGGATAGTCGCCGCGATTGGCGAGCAGCACGATGCCGATCCGGCGCGATGGCACCAGGCCGATATAGCCGGAGACGTTGTTGAGGCCGCCGGGCTTGTCGACGACGGTGACATCGGGCAGGTGAACGGTCTCCCAAGCCATGGCTTGTCCAAATGTGGCCTGACCGAAATTCAGGTCGGTGCGAAAGCTCTCGCGTTGTGTCATCCGCAGCGCCTCGCGCAATTGCGGGTCGATTGTGCGGCCGTCGACGCAGGCGGCCGCGAATGTCGAGAGGTCGCGCACGGACGAGAACATCTGGCCGGTGCCGGGGAAGTCGAAATAGCTCTGCTGGTTGCCAACAGGGCCGATCGCACGACCCTGGTCGGAATAGCCCTGGGCGACGCGCCGCAGCACGGCCTGGTCCATGATCGCGCGGCTGTCCGGCCCGCGTTCCGGAATCGATGTGGCATGCATGCCGAGTGGCGCGAGAATACGGCTATTGATCAGTCTTGAAATCGGCGTGCGATAGCAGCGCTCGAGCACGAGCTGAAGCAGCACGTAACCGGCATGACTGTAGATGCGCTGCCTGCCGGGCGCGACGCCGGCGGGCGGCGCGAAGGCGTTGAGCATGTCGATGAATTGCGCCTGCGAGTAGGACTCGTTCGGCCAGGGCGGGTGATCCGTCGGCAGCAGCAGTCCCGAGGTGTGCGTGGCGAGCTCGCCGACGGTGACCTTGCGAATATAGTCACCGTTCAGCCCCGGCAGATATTTCGGCAGGGGATCGTCGTGCCGCAGCTCGCCGCGGAGCGCGCCAAGTGCCACCAACGTCGCCTCGAACGGTTTCCTCAACGAGGCGAGATTGAACAGGGTGTCCGGCGTCACCCGCCGTTTGGTGGCGCTGTCCGCAAAACCGTAGCTGAAGAATTCGACATGGCGACCGGCATAGAGTGCGGCAGCGAGGCCGCCCGGCTGGTCCGGTGTCACTGTAGGTGCGAGCTCGGCGGCGACGATGTCGCGAACCTGTGCGATCATGTCGGAGTCCGCCGAGGCGGGTCTCGGCCTGGCAAGTGCTGCCGCAAAGGGAACAAGAGCGGCGCGGGCGAGGGCTCGCCGGGTGATTTGCGGTGAGAAGACAACAGGCGGCACGGGCTCTGACTGATCATGCGATGCGCCCCCGGTGGCATTCTAGCGGGGATGGGCGGGCGTCAAATTCACGATTGCGCGTGCGGACGGTCCCCGAAAAATACTTAGCTCATAAGCTAACAATTGTTGACGCCGGATCGTGATCCGCTCTATAGTTAGCTTCATGGCTAACCAATTGTCCCAGCTCGACCAGGTTTTCGCAGCGCTTGCCGATCCGACGCGGCGGGCGATCGTGATGCGGCTGTGCGCCGGCGAGGCCTCGGTCGGCGAGCTCGCAGATCCCTTCGACATGGCTCTGCCGAGCTTCATGAAGCACATTCACGTGCTGGAGCAGAGCGGGCTCTTGCAATCGGAGAAATCGGGCCGCGTGCGCACCTGTCGCCTGAGCCCGGACGCGCTCCTCAGCGCAGAAGACTGGTTCCAGCACCAGCGCGCGATCTGGGAGGCGCGGCTCGACCGCTTCGAGGCTTATGTGATGAAGCTCAAGAAGGAGAGGGCCGCTGCCAAGCGACCGTCCAAATCGGCAGAGAAGACCACCAACAAGCCAAGCAAACGGAAAGGTACTGAGTGATGACAAATGCTGCCCTGTCGCAATGGTCGATGGACCGCGAGATAGTAATGTCGCGCGTGATCGACGCGCCGCGCGATCTGGTTTTCGAAGCATGGTCCGATCCGAAGCACCTGCCGCAATGGTTCGGTCCGAAGGGATTCAAGATCGAGACCTTCGAGATCGACGTGCGCGTCGGCGGCGTCTGGCGCTTCAACATGATCGGCCCCGACGGCACGGTATATCCGAATCGCATGCGCTTCCGCCGCATCGAGCGGCCGCACCTGATGGAGATGGACCATGGCGCCGACCAGGACGAGGACCCCGGCATGTTCCGCTTCACCATCACTTTTGCCGAGCAGAGCAACGGCAAGACCGTGCTGATGATGCGGCAGCTCGCATCCAGCACCGAGCAGCGCGACGGCATGATCGGCTTCGGCGCCGTCGAATACGGCTACCAGACGCTGGACAAGCTCGCGGCCTATGTGACGGCGATGAAGAGGTGAGGTGAGCGTCGACAGCTCGTCGCGGAGGCGGCGCCGGCGGGAGGAGGATCTCGCCGGCGCCACCCTCGCGCGCATCCCTGCAGGGAGCGCCGACCGGTCTTCGCTAACGGCGCACGTTGCCGCTGGACGGTGGCGTCATCTCATTGCGCATGCCGGGAGCACTTGAGGCGCGGTGTCCGCCGCGCTCGACATGCGGAGAACCGCGGCTCCCGCCCTGCGTTCCTGCTGCCGAGGAGCTGTTTGAGCTTCTGCTATCGCAGGATAACGCCGGAACACGTGCGGTTGGTCGCAACTCCCGCCGCAAATCGGACTGGTCAAATTAGGAACGATCATCGGGAGGAGGCGGTTGCGGCAACCGACCACCGGTGCGCAGAAGCGCCGGTGGTCCTTCATGCCCACGGCGTGGCGACGCGCCCACGTCCGACAGGAACGATAGGATCGCTCCGGCTTTGGCCATCATGACGCACATTATCTTCAGCGACTATCGCAACCCCGCCGCGGAGCAGGCCTACGAGATCGCCTGGGACTTTCTCGCGCGGACCGGCGCCATTCGCGATGAATTCGAGGCCTGCGTGTTCCTGGCGCAACGCATCACGATGATGGTGGAAGAAGGCCAGAGCCACCGCATCCGGATGGCCAATCGGGCCATCTCCGAATATCAGCGACATGTGGACGAGTCCGACGATCTCATCCGGAGCGGCGGCCGCCGCGCTGGAGGGCAGTGAGCGCAGACCGGAGGCGCCCGGTTGCGGCGCCGTCTGCGAATTATGACAGTGCCGTCACGCAGATTTTTATCGCGTCGTGCTGCTGAATTATGACAGAATTACTACCGTTGGATGTCAAGATGACTACAGCGGAGTTCATCATGTTGCAGTGGCAGGCACGGTCAAATCCCCTCGCATGGTGGTGGGGGTCCCTGACGCTGGTCAGCGCTGCCAACATTCTCGTCTGGTTCATGCTCTACCGCGAGTTCTATCCGAGCGTGGCCGGCAGCGTCGGCGGCGGCTCGGATATCGGCCTGATGTTCCTGCTCTGCGCGGCCTACGTGTTCGGCTGCGCCTTCCGCTCGGTGCTGCCGCGCGCCGACGTGCAGCGCATCTGCCTGTTCGACACCTGGCTGTCGAGCGTGTTCGTCGGCCGCACGGTTGCGACCATCGCCGAGGTCTGCTTCGCCGCGCAATGGGCGATCATCCTGCATCAGCTGGGCAAGATGACCGGCGCGGAGACCGCGGTGAATATCGCGCTCGTGATCGTGCCTGTTATCATCATCGCCGAGTGCTTCTCCTGGTATGCGGTGGTGACGACCAACTTCCTCTACAACGCGATCGAGAACTCTCTGTGGGCCGTGACCTTCTCCCTTGCCGGCATAGCGCTGTGCCGGTTGATGCCGGAATTCCAGGGCGTGGTGCGCTGGGCACTGATGTCAGGCATCGTCGGCATCGCCTGCTTCCTCGCTTTCCTCGTCACCGTCGATGTGCCGATGTATCTCAGCCGCTGGCGAGCAGGGCATGAAGAAGGCAACAGGCTGCTCGGCTTCCTCGAAGGCCTGCATGATGTCTCGACGCGATGGGTGGTGACCCACGACATCGCGCATTGGAAGGGCGAGCTGACCTGGATGTTCCTGTATTTCAGCGCCGCCGTCTGGTCGAGCCTCGCGCTCTGCGCGCTCTACGCCATGGAAGGCTATCTCACGCGCTATCTCGCCTGAGCTTCTTTTGACGCGTTTTCTTGACGCGAACCGGTATCCACTTCGCTTGAAAACGCTTTGTCATTTACCGACCAGGCTGCACTTGCTGCGGTCGAGCGGGCGAAAGGCCTGGTCGGGCGGGATGGTCGCGATCAGCTTGACGAAGTCCCACGGGCCCTTGGATTCCTGCGGTGTCTTGACCTGCACCAGATAGAGGTCGTGCACCATGCGCTGGTCCTCGCGGATGCGGCCGCTCGTCGTGTAGGCGTCCGAGACAGGTGTCGCCTTCATCTTCGCCATCACGATCGCGCTGTCGTCGGAGTCGCTGTCCTTGACCGCCTGCAGATAATGGCGAACGGCGGAGTAGACGCCGGCCTGGATCTGCGACGGCATCGCCTTGCGGCGCGCATAGAATGCATCGGAGAACTTTCGCGCGGCCGGCGAGACGTCTTCGAAGAACGAGGTGACGATGAGATCGCCGCGCGTCGCCTTCAGGCCGACCGCCTCGATGTCGACGTTCTGGAACGACATCGGCACGATCTTCATGCCCTGCTCGGCGAGGCCGAACTCCTCCGCCTGCTTGATCGCGGTGGCGTTGTCGCCGGCAACGTTGATCGCCAGGATATTGGCGCCCGACGACTGCGCCTGGAGCAGGAACGACGAGTAATCGGGCGTGCCGAGCTGGGCCTTGACGCTGCCGGCAACCTTGCCGCCGAGCGCGGCGATGCGCTCGCGCGCCGTCGCCTCGATCGAATGGCCGAAAGCATAGTCGCCGGTGATGAAGAACCACGGCTCCTTGCTGGTCTGCATCACGCCGGAGACCACCGCCGTCGCGGTCGAATAGGCGTCCTGCGTCCACTGCACGCTCGAGGGCGCGCAGGCCTCATCGGTGAGCTGGTTGGCGCCGGCGCCGGAAACCAGGAAGATCTTGCCGTTGCCGCGCACCAGCTCTTGCACCGCGAGTGCCGCGCCGGAGCTGCCGCCATCCGCGATCGCCTGTACGCCGTCGCTGAACCATTTTCGCGCGAGAGAAGCCGCTAAATCCGGCTTGTTCTGGTGGTCGGCCTGCAGGATCTCGATCGGCTTGCCGTTGATCTTGCCGCCGAACTCCTCTGCCGCCATCCGCGCCGCTTCGACCGAACCCGGCCCCATCGCCGTTGCGAAAATGCCATTCATGTCGGTGAGCACGCCGACTCTGACGGCGTCGCCCTTGATCTCGGCGCGGGCAGGGGAGCCTGCAAGCGCCAGCGTGGTCAGCACGATGGCGGTGGATGTGGTGCGGCTGATGGCCATGGCGTTTCCTGGTTTCATCGTTGGTTGATCGGTCGCAGCGGTCAGGCCGCCTCCGCGATGACCTTGTTGCGAAGCGTTCCGATGCCGGAGATTTCGACCTCGACGGTGTCGCCGGGGCGCATCCACAGAGGCGGTGTGCGCTTGGCGCCGACGCCGCCGGGCGTGCCCGTGACGACGACGTCGCCAGGAACAAGCGGACAGATCGTCGAGATGTAGGCGATCAAGTCGGGGATACCTGTGATCAGGAGATCCGTCGTGGTGTCCTGCACGACCGTGCCGTTGAGGCGCGTCTGCAAGGTCAGCTTCGACGGATCGGGGATCTCATCTGATGTCACCAGCCACGGGCCAAAGCTGCCGCTCTCCGCAAAAGTCTTGCCGGAGAGGAACTGGCTGGTGTGGCGCTGCCAATCGCGAATGCTGCCTTCGTTGTAACAGGCATAGCCGGCGATGTGGTCGTGCGCGCGGTTTGCGGGAATATGGCGGCCTTGCTTGCCGATAACGAGCGCGAGCTCGCCCTCGTAGTCGAAATCGTCGCTGACTCTGGGCTTCACGATCGGCTGGAGATGGCCGACCTGGCTGCAGGGAAAGCGGACGAACAGTGCCGGCTTCTCGGTGACGGTGCGCCCCGTTTCGGCGACATGGTCGCGATAGTTGAGACCGACGCAGATGATCTTGCCGGGATCAGGGATCACGGGCGCGAAGCTAATCGCATCGAGCGGATGATCGGGCATGGTCGATGCAACCAGCTTTGCCGCCTCGGCCACGCGGCCCGCTTCGAGCAACTGCCGCAGCGTGGTGCAGGGCGCCATGCGGCTGCCGAGATCAACGACGCCATTGTCCTTGACGGCGCCGAAGGAGGCGCGACCGTTGGCGACGAAAGAGAGCAGCTTCATGAGATGTCCTTGGAGTGTGTTCGGTCAGGCCGCTGACGGCACGTGGGTTGGAGGCGTGATGGCAGCGATGAGCCGGTCGAGCTCGGCATCGTTGCGGGCGGTGCCGTGGATGTAGCGGTCGGGACGAACCCACGCGGCGATGATGCCGTGCTCGCGCAGCCAGGGCCCGATGCCTTCGGAGTCATCGCTGGTCAGGATTTTCATCCCCGCTTTCGGAAGCGCTGGACGCGGCAGGCTCTCGACGAGGAGTACATGGCTGTAACCGATCCGGTCGTCGCCGCGGCTACCGTTCTTCAGCATGAACTGCGGCGCGAGATGTCCGGTGAGAGGAAGGTCGCGAAGCGCGAGCCCGGGTCCAAGCAGGGGTTTCTTTACCTGGAGCTTCACGGGCGCATTCTCGCGTACCTGCCCGGCGGCAAGGCCGGCTTCGATCGCCTTGGTGTTGATGACACCGCCGAGGCGAATGGCGAGTTCGATGAACTCGCGCACATGCGGTTGGCGCTCGCTCTGATAGGTGTCGAGCAGGTCAGCAGAGGCGCCGTCACCAATGATTGCGGCCAGCTTCCAGGCGAGATTGGCGGCATCGCGGATGCCGGCGCACATGCCCTGGCCGAGGAAGGGCGGGGTCTGATGAGCTGAATCGCCAGCGAGCAGCAGCCGGCCGTTGCGCCATTGCTGTGCGATCACGGAATGAAATGTGTAGACCGCCGCACGCTCGAGCTCGGCATCCTCGGGCGCGATCCAGCGCGACAGCAGCTCCCAGACCTTTGCCGGTTGCGCGACCTCGTTCGAATCCTCCGCTGGTAGCACCGTGATCTCCCAGCGCCGCCGCGACCCGGTGCCACGCACGTAGGTCGCTGGCCGGCGCGGATCGCAATGCTGGAGGCTATAGTCGCCGAGATCGTCACGCGCGCGCTTGAGCAGTACATCGATCACCAGCCAGCGCTCGTGGAAGCCGAGATCGTCCATCCCGGAACCGATGAAGCGGCGAACCAGAGACCGTGCGCCATCGCAGCCGATCACATAGGAGGCGCGGACCTCGCTGAGCTTGCCGTTGGAGAGATCCTCGTAGCGGACGCGCACGCCGGTCTCGTCCTGATCCAGCGCGAACACGTCGCAGCGGCTGCGCAAGGTGACGTGCGGCCAGCGCGCAAGACCACCGATCAGCACGTCCTCCAGATCGGGTTGATGGAAGCGGTAGCTGAGATTCCAGCCCATCGGCGTCAGCGTCTGCGGCCGTGACCAGTCCAGCAGCATTTTGCCGCTTGCGTCGAGGAACAGCATGCCGGGGCTGAGGATGACATGCGGCAGGATCGCATCGGCAAGTCCGATGGTCTGGAACACGCGCATGCATTCGTCGTCGAAATGCACCGCGCGCGGCAGATGATAGCTCCGCGCCTCGCGCTCCAGCACCAGCGTCCGCACGCCGCACAGGCCGAGCAGATTTGCGAGCGTGGCGCCGACGGGGCCTCGGCCGACAATCACGACGTCACAGTCTTCGGTGGTGGATTTATCTTGCATGGGGCTATCTCTTCCCCAAGCCATGCCATCGCTTCAATGGCGTCAGCCGAAGTGTCCGCCCAGCGGACGGCCCTAAACTTCAACCGGAATGGTGTCAGCCGTCTCCCGAAGCTGCCTGACGAACTCTGCCACTGCTTCCTCGATCCGCAGCGCCGACCGGATCCAGATGATCGAGATGCAGCCGAACACGGCGCCGCTGCGCACGATCGGAACGGCAATTGATGCCGTCTTTGGATTGAATTCGCCCTCGCTGCGGATCGCATAACCGCGCGCCTGCGTTTCCGCGATCATCCGATCGAGGCGGCCCTGGTCGAGGAAAGGGCGGTCGTCGGCCTCGTCGATGCGGCGGAGATGGCTGACAATCAGCTCGCGCTCGCGCGCGGGGCAGGCGGCGAGATAGGCGCGGCCCGCGGAGGTTCGGAGCATCGGCAAACGCTTGCCGATCATGCCGCGGTCGATCGAGAGCGGGCTGCGCGAATGGGTGGTCTCCTGCACCACCATCGCGGCGTTCTCGTAGGTGGAGAGATCGACCGGCCAGACCAGGGTCTTGCTCAGCTCGGCAAGATAAGGCGCGGCCGCCTGGCAGATCACCACGCCGGGATCGTAGCCATCGCCAAGGCTCAGGGCGAGCCGGGTGACACGAAACCGGTCGTCGCTGGCGCTGCGGGCGACATAGCCGAGCTCCTCCAGCGTCTCGAGCAGGCGATAGACGGTCGGGCGGGGCAGGTCGAGCGCGCGGGCGACGTCGCCGGCGCGGATGCCGCCGGAGCGGTTGACCTCCTGCAGCACGTCCAGCCCGCGCTTGAAGGCGCGGACGCCTTCCGACTGCCGCGGCTTCCCGTTCCGCGTCCGCTCCTTGGACACTTCGCATTTCCTCCCTTGTGGCCGCTGGCCTCGCGGGTATCGTCATTGCGAACGCGAAGCGATTGCGGGATGTCACCGTAGGATCGCGCGCCGCCGGTATCAAGTTCGCCGCGATAGGGCGAAGATGGCCTCGGGAGGACATCGATGGAAATCACTGCGCTCGGCTATATCGGGATTAATTCGTCGCAGCTCGATCAATGGGGCCAGATGGCGACCGGGCTGCTCGGTATGCAGCAGGTCGATCGCGGCGGCAAGATGCGCGCCTTCCGCATGGACGATCGCAAGCAGCGTCTGATCGTCAATGGCAGCAGCGATGCCGGCCTTGCGGTGATGGGTTGGGAAGTTCCTTCGTCCATCGAGCTTGACCAGCTCGCCGGCCGGCTGGAGGGGCATGGTGTGAAGGTGACGCGCGGCTCGCGCGCACTGGCTGACGAGCGGCACGTCGCCGAGCTGATCATTTTCGCGGACCCCGCCGGCAACCGGCTGGAGGCCTTCTGCAAGCCGGAGCTCGCAAGCGAGCCGTTCAAACCGGGCCGGCCGATCTCGGGATTTCGCACCGGCGCGCTCGGCATGGGCCATGTCGTGCTCAATGTGGAAGATGTGGAGCCGCTGTTGCCGTTCTATCGCGACGTGCTCGGCTTCCACGTGTCCGATTTCGGCCTCAAGCCCTACGGGCTTTATTTCTTCCACGTCAACGGCCGCCACCATTCCTTTGCGATGGTGGGTTCGGGCCGCAAGGCGATGCATCATTTCATGGTCGAGCTCGGCAGCCTCGATGATGTCGGGCAGGGTTATGACCTCGCGCAGCTCGAAGATGGCCGAATTGCCTACACGCTGGGCCGGCACACCAACGACCACATGACCTCATTCTACGTGAACACGCCTTCCGGCTTCTTCATCGAATATGGTTGGGGCGGGCGCGTGATCGATCCCGAGACATGGCAGCCGCACGAGACGTTCGATGGCCCTTCATTGTGGGGGCACGAGCGTTTCTCGATGCCCGAAGAGCAGCGCAAGCGCCTGCGCGACATGCGGCTCGATGCTGCGGCCCGCGGCGTTCGCGTCGCCGATCCGCGCGTGCCGCCGCTGAACTGCGCGTGGCTGGATCAGGTGATCGCGCGCGAATGAGCGCCGCTGGTCACGATCAGGTCTCGCCGAGATCGGGTTGCGTCAGGATGCCCTGACGCAGCGCCAGCCGGACCAGCTCGATGTCGGAGCCGACGCCGAGCTTGTCCTTGATCAGCGAGTGCAAATTCGCCACCGTCTTCGGGCTGACGTGCAGGGTCTCGGCGATCTCCTCTGTCGTGTTCTCGGCGAGCAGCAGCCGCAGCACCTCGAATTCGCGCGGCGTGAGCACGTCGGCGGCCGAGCTCTCGCCGCTGATCCGGCTCAGCGCCAGCTCGTGGTCGATGTCGGGGCTGATCGCGATCTTGCCGGCGAGCACGTCCATCACCGCGCGCACCAGGGTCTCGGGCGGGCTGGTCTTGGTGACATAGCCTCGTGCGCCGGCACGGATCGCCTGCATGGCGAAACCGGCATTCTCATGCATGGTGAAGACGAGAATCTTTGCCGCCTTGTCCCATTGCCGGATACGCCTGACAGCCTCGACGCCGCCGATGCCGGGCATGCTGAGATCCATGATGACGAGGTCGGGCGGCTCGGATTTGTAGAGACGGTAAGCTTCCGCGCCATCGCCGGCTTCGGCGATGACGCGCAGGCCCGGCTGCTTCTGGAGCACGGAGCGATAGCCTTCGCGGACCACGGAATGGTCGTCGACCAGCAAGATGGTCGCGGTCATGCCGCGTGCTCCAGCGCCTGCGGACCCACGGCTGCGAGCGGAATGACCACGCGGAGGGCAGAGCCGCCGTTGGGCCCGGCCTCAAAGCTCAGCCGGCCGCGCAGCGCCGCGACGCGCTCGCGCATGCCGAGCAGGCCCATGCCGGACTTCGCGGCGGGATCGTGCGAGCGACCATCATCGTCGACGGCGAGGGCGATCTCGTCCCCATGCATCGTCAGCTCGAGGTTGACCTTCGTGGCGTCGGCGTGCTTGGCGGCGTTGGTGAGCGCTTCCTGCACGATGCGGTAGAGGTTGGCGCTGATCGTGGCCGGCAAGGTCTCGAACGTGCCGTCGAAGCGGATCGAAAAGCTGGTCACGCCGCGACGGCGTCCGTTCCACCCCGAAACGAGACCTTCGAGACTGGCAACGAGGCCGAGCTCCTCGACATCAGGCGGGCGCAGTCGGAAAAGTGCGCCGCGCAGCGTCTCCATCATGCCTGTCGCGGTCCGCGCGATGCCGTCACATTCGCCGAGCAGGGAGGGGCAATCTTGCGCGGCGGTCTGACGGGCGGAGGAGGCGAGTGCGCGGATCGCGGCCAGCGATTGGCCGAATTCGTCGTGCAGCTCGCGGGCGAGATGGCGGCGCTCCTCGTCCTGGAGCGCGATCAGCTTCCGCGTCAGCTCAGCGCGCTCGGCCAGCGCGGTATCGAGGCTCTCGGCGAGATGGTTGAAGACATCGCGAACCGCGGTGAGCTCGGCGAGATCGAACGGCGGCAGGCGAGTGGTGAGGTCGCCAGCGGCAATTCGTTCGAGGCCCGCGCGGATCATGCGTGTCGGACGCAGCGCGCGTGCCAGCGCGGCATAGACCAGGACGCACAACAGCGGCAGGGCGATGGCCAGCGCCAGTATCAGACGACCGGCCTCGTGCCAGGCCTCCGCCGTCTGCACGGCCGGATCGACCGAGACCACGACGTCGCCCAGTTTCGTTCCGCGCACGACCAGGGGCCGCGCGGCCTCGCGGCCTAGGTCGAACAGGCCACGGTAGAACGCCGTGAAGATCTGCGGCGGCGGGTCGTCCGCGACAGGTGCACCGCTACAGAAGCGCTGGAGCAGCTCGCCACTCGGCCCGCGGAAGGCGAGGCACAGGCCGGGGGTCATCACATAGGCCGACACAGGATCGAGATTGGGAAAGTCCGAGCGGGGGCTCGCCGTCCACAGCACCTTGCCCTGCTGCAGCTCCAGCGTCTTCGCCACGATGGCGGCGATGCCGTCGATGCGCGTGTGCGCCGCGCGGTCGGTCGTGATAAGGAAATAGGCTGATATCGCGGCGAAGCAGGTGGCCGATATGGCGGCCACGCGCAAGGTCAGGCGGACCTTGAGATCGAATCTTTCGCGGTTCCACATCGGCGGGCACCTGACGCGAACGGAATGTCGCTCCTCGCATTAAAGGGCAGAACGCCGGCCGCGCAAAGCGGCACGCTTGCCGCAGTGCAACGTCGTGAAATTTTCCCGGTGTCGGCCGGGATGGCCGCGCTGGCGCAGCCCTAGAACGTCAGCTGCACCTTCATCGACTGCGAGCGGTCGCTGGCCAATTCGAACGCGGCGACTGCGTTCTCGAACGGCATGGTCGCCGTAATCAACGGTTTGACGTCGATCAGGCCTTCGCCCATCAGCCGCACCGCCAGCTCGAATTCTGGATCGAAGCGGAAGGTGCCGCGGAGCTGCAGTTCCTTGGCGACGATGGAGTTGATCGGCAGCGTCATCTCGCCGCCGAGGCCGAGCTGCACCAGCGTCGCGCCGGGCCTGAGCACGTCGAGCGCGGCGCGCAGTGCGGCCTGGTTGCCGGAGGCTTCGAACAGCGTGTCGAAGACGCCCTTGCCTGCGCGCCAGGGATCGAGCGCGGCAGCATTGGTCGCGACATTGATGGCGTGGCTTGCGCCGAGCTTCTTGGCGACCGCGAGCGGTGTCTCGGCGACATCAGTCACGACGATCTCCGACGCGCCGCCGAAACGCGAGACCAGGATCATCAGCGCACCGATCGGTCCGCAGCCGGTGATCAGCACGCGCTTGCCGAGCAGAGGACCGGCCTGCTTGCCCGCATGCAGGCAAACCGCGAGCGGCTCGGCGACCGCGGCTTCCGCCAGCGACAGCCTGTCGGCAATCGGCACGGCCTGCGTGGCATCGACCGTGATGTACTCGCGGAAACCACCCTGCACATGGGGAAAGCGCATCGCGCTGCCGAGAAAGCGCATGTCGAGGCACTGGTTGCGCATTCCCTCCTGGCAATGCAGGCACTGGCCGCAGGGCCTGCTCGGATTGACGGCGACGCGCGTGCCGGCCTTGACGGCGGTGACGCCGTCACCGACGGCCGCGACCACGCCCGCGATTTCGTGTCCCAGCGCCATCGGCTGTTGGATGCGGACCACGCCGAAACCGCCGTGATGGTAGTAGTGCAGATCCGAGCCGCAGATGCCGCCATTGGCGATCTTGACGCGGACCTCGCCCGGGCCAGGTGCCGGATCAGGATAAGTGTCGATCCGCAGATCCTTGGGGGCGTGAATGACGACGGCGCGCATGGTCTCGTTCCCTGGTGTTTGCGATTACATCGCGGCAATCATGCCGCCATCGACATAGATGATCTGGCCGTTGACATAGGTGGAAGCGTCCGAAGCCAGGAAGATCGCGGCGCCCACCAGCTCGTCCGGCTTGCCCCAGCGCTTGGAGGGGATGCGGCCCATCAGCCAGGTGTTGAAGTCGGTGTTGTTGACCAGCGCCTCGTTCATGTCGGTGAGCATGTAGCCGGGGCCGATCGCATTGGCCTGGATGCCGTGCTGGGCCCATTCCACCGCCATCGAGCGCGTCAGATTCTTGATGCCACCCTTGGCGGCGGTGTAGGGCGCGATGGTGGGGCGTGCCAGCTCGCTGCCGAGCGAGCCGATATTGATGATCTTGCCGTGCTTGCGCGGGATCATGCGCTTGGCGGCTTCGCGGCCGATCACGAAGGCGCTGGTGAGGTTGGTCTCGATCACCTTGCGCCATTCGTCGGTGGTGAACTCAACCAGCGGCTTGCGATGCTGAATGCCGGCATTGTTGACGACGATGTCGACGGCGATGCCCTTTTTGTCGAAGTCGTTGAAAGCGGCGACGATCGCGGGCTCGTCGGTGACGTTGAACGCGGCGCCCTCCGCCTGGTGGCCGGCGGCACGAAATTCGGCGACGGCCTGCTCGACGCGCTTGGGATCGACGCCGTTGATGATGATCCTGGCGCCGGCCTTGGCCATGCCTTCGGCAATGGCGCGGCCAAGCCCACGCGAAGAGCCGGTCACGAGCGCGGTGCGGCCGGAAAGGTCGAAGAGGGCAGTGCTCATCTCAGAAAATCCTCAAGCGTTGGAGCGGCGCACGATCAGATCGGAGCGCTCGAATACGGCGGGGAGAAGATCGACACCAAGGCCGGGACCTTCCATCGGGAAGACATAACCGTCCCTGATCACGGGCATCGTGGTGACGAGCTCATTGTACCAGCCCTTGTAGAAGGCGCGCACTGATTCCTGGATCAGCGTGTTGGGCTGGCTGAACGACATGTGGATGGCCGCGATGAAGCCGATCGGACCGATGCAATCGTGCGGTGCGAAGGGCCGGTGATAGGTCTCGGCCATCGCCGCGATCTTGCGGCCTTCGGTGAGGCCGCCGGTCCAGCACAGATCCGCCATCACTACGTGCATGGCGTCGCGGTCGAGCATGTCCTTGTAGGGGAAGCGCGAGCCCAGCGTCTCGCTGGCGCAGACCCAGACGTCGGTCGAACGGGCATATTCGGCCAGCGCCTGCGGCGAATTCATGCGGATCGGGTCTTCGTACCAGGTCGGCTTGTAGGGCTCGAGCGCGCGGGCGATCTGCTTCGCGGTCGGCAGATTCCACAATGAATGGAGTTCGACCATGATCTCCATCTTGTCGCCGACCGCTTTGCGGATTTTCTCGAACGGCTCGATCGCCTGCTTCATTTGAGCAGCGGTGATGTAGAGACCTTTGTTTTCCTGGGCCGCGGGATCGAACGGCCAGATCTTCATCGCGCTGATGCCACTCTCCAGCAGGCTTTCGGCCAGCGCGTCGGCGCGGTTCATGAAGCCGTCGAGGTCTTCGTAAGGCCCTTTGGACGCCCCGAGATTCCAGTTCGAGACCGGGCTGATATTGGTGGACCGGACATATTGCGTACCGGCGCAGGTGTTGTAGATGCGCTGCTTGTCGCGGCACAGGCCGCCGAGCATCTGGTGCACTGGCTGATTGCAGACCTTGCCGAACAGGTCCCACAGCGCGATGTCGATGGCTGACGCCGCGCGATATTCGACGCCGGTCGAGGACTGCGCCATCGGCAGGTTCAGCATGTCGCGATGGATGGCTTCGATGTGCAGGGGATTACGGCCGAGCAGGCGGCCGGCAAAGGTGTCGTGGATTTGTGCTTCGACTGCGCCGGCACCATAGAAGGTTTCACCGAGGCCGATCACGCCCGCGTCGGTGTGAACGCGCACCCAGATGACGTTGGAGAACTCCTCGGTACGCAGCGTCTCGATCGACGTGATCTTCACGGCTGTTGTCCTCCGTCACCGGGCGCGCTGCGCCATTCTTGTTGTCATTTTGCACCGCAATAAGCCGCGGCCTGTCGGCGGCAGTCTTACGCCTGCTTGTAATATATCACAACATGTTTTAAGGCTGCCACAAACAAGGCGCCGCCCTGCAACGAAAGCATGGCGCGGACGGGAGGACGACATGGCACGCCGCAAGCGCGCGCTCGAGGTGGTGAGATCGGACGGTGAGGGCAGGCCCTCGCGGCGCAATCGTCTCAACTTCTTCGAACTGGCCTATCAGAAGATCGAGGAGCTGCTCGTTCATTGCGAGCTCAAGCCCGGTCAGTTCATGACCATGCTGGAGCTGCAGCAGATCACGGGCTTCGGGCGCACGCCGGTGCATCACGCCGTTAACAGGCTCTCCGCCGACACGCTCATCATCATCCGGCCGCGCCACGGCCTGCATATCGCGCCGATCGATCTGGCGCGGGAGCGCATGCTGCTCGGCCTGCGGCGCGACATGGAACGTTTTGTCATTCGCCTCGCGGCGGATCGCGCCAGTCTTTCCCATCGTAATCAGGCGCTGCACATCGAGCGGGTGCTGCGCGAGCGCCGCGCCACGCTGAGCCTCGACGAATTCAACAGCATCGACCGCCGGATCGACGCGCTGGTGCTGGAGGCCGCGGGCGAGCCGTTCCTGGTGCATACGCTGCGGCCGCTGCACACGCTGTATCGCCGCATCGGCTACATCCACCACCGCTTCATGCCTGGGCAGGCCGATCTGTCAGGAACGATCAATCATCATCTCGGTATTCTCAACGCGGTCGCGAACCGCCGCGTCGAGGATGCCGTGAAGGCGAGCGACGCCCTGATCGACTACATGGGCGAGATGTTCACGGGGATGGAGGCGGGAATCGACCCGCGCCTGCTCGATTGCAGCATCGAGCCGCTGCTCGACGCTTAATGATTTTTAAAGAGAGGACCAAACATGTCGACGATGGCCGTGCCACAACCGACCGCGAGCGAAGCCGCGGTCCGCTACCTCATTACCAATTACAGTCCCAAGGGCAACAAGGTTGGCTGGCTGATGATGGCCTCGATCTTGGTCGAGGCCTGGGACCTCTATTCGATCGCCTTCGTCCTGATCTTCATCAAGGAGCAGTACAATCCCGATCCCCTGATGCTCGGCCTTGCCGCAGCGGGCACGCAGGGCGGCGCGCTGATCGGTGCGCTGCTCGGCGGCTGGCTGTCGGACAAGATCGGCCGCCGCGTCATGTTCCTGGTCACGATGGTGATGTTCATTGTGCTGGCGCTGGCGCAGGCCTTCGTGCCCAACGTCTTCTGGCTCGTTGTAGTCCGATTTTTCCTCGGCATACCGCTCGGATCCGACATCTCGACCGGCTACACCTACATCATGGAATCCATGGCCAAGGGCGAGCGCGAGGTCATGGGCAACCGCTGGCAGTTCATGTTCGCCGTCGGCGAGGTCCTGACGATCGGCGTCATCGTCATCTTCCTGCTGCTCGACATCCATCACGAGACGCTGTGGCGCGTGACGCTCGGCCTCGGTGCGCTGCCGGCGCTGATCATCCTGATCATGCGTCACGACGTGCCGGAGACCGCGGTGTGGCTGGTGCAGAAGGGCCGGTTCCGCGAGGCCAAACAGGTCGCGCGCGAAATGTTCAACGACAATCTCGACATGCTGCCGGACCAGGACGTGGTGATGCCGAAGGTGAGCACCCGCGCGTTCCTCGCCGACCTCAAGAAGGATCCGATCCGCTGGCGCGCGACGGTCTATGGCTGGATCGCCTGTTTCATGCAAGCGAGCGAGTTCTCGACCTTCGCGTTCTACCTGCCGGTGCTGTTCGCGATGGTCGGCGTCTCGTCAATTCTCGGCAACAATCTGGTGACGATGGCGCTGTTTGCCTTCGCCGGGCTGTCGGGCTGGGTCGGACCCTTGCTGACGCCGAAGATCGGCCATCGCGGCATCTCGATCGCAGGCTTCTCGATCGTGCTGGTGTCGCTGCTCGTCGCGGCCTTCGCGCTCTACACCGACAACAAGGTGCTGCTGCCGTTCGCGGCGGCCGCCATGCTGTGGGGGCATTATTGGGACGCATCGAACTGCATGACGATCCCGACCATGGTCGCCAAGCCCAAGTACCGCGGCACCGCCAGCGGCTTCGCCTACATGTTCGTGAAGCTGCCGTCGTTCCTGGCGATCTTCCTGTTCCCGTCGCTGTTCGCGGCGATCGGGCAGGCCAATGCTACGCTGTTCGTCGCGATCTTCCCGCTGATTGGATTGCTCGCCGCAATCTTCATCCTTCCTGAGGTCTACGGTTACGAGAACGACTGACGTGTTGCCCGGTCGTGGTCTTGGGACCGCGATCGGGCTTCTACCGCTATGGGCTCACGAACACGGGATCAAGCCCCGTCGATGCCTGGCCGAGCAGGCCGATGGCTTGAAGCTGGGCGCTGTGCAGGTCGATCTGCACGATGGCGAATAGCGCCAGCAGCACCACGACCGCAAAGACGAGCATCGGGTGAGAGTCGTCACTTGCGGGGGCGAAGCCCTGAATGGAGCGACGCAGGGAAACACTCTGTGGCAATGCCCGTGACTGGATCTGCATGATGGACCTCCTCGCCGCGCCCTATGAGGCGGCGCGACGAAAGGAAGTATAGGTCTGGGGTTGCCGGCCACATTGATGCGCCGCAAACTGCGCGCGATTACCGGATGGCGGCCGCGAGCGCGGCGATGAGGGCAGGCGGCGTCACCAAGAGGCCGAGCTTGAGAAACGGCCAGGCGCCGACCTCGATCTTCTCCCGCCGCAGCGCGACCAGCCAGAGAATGGTCGCAAGCGAGCCTGTGACCGACAGGTTGGGCCCGAGATCGACGCCGATCAGGATGCCGCTGACGACGGACGCCGGCAGATGATCGCTCGCGGCAACGGAGCCGGCGACGAGGCCGACCGGAAGGTTGTTGGCGATGTTGTCGGCGATCGCGGTGGCAATGCCGACGCTCCAGGCAGCCTGCGTCACGGATTGCCCGATCGCCTGATGGAGCAACGCGCTGAGTTGCCCGATCACGCCGGTCTTGATCAACGTTTCCACCATCACGAAAAGGCCGCCAACCAGCGGCAATACGCTCCATGATACGCCCCGCAGCACCGGTAAAGGCGATTGCCGGCTGAGTAGCAGCACGATGGCGGCGGTCACCACGCCGCAGATGAAGGTCGGCAAGCCCAGCTGCTTGTCGAGCGCGGAAGCCCAGATCAGCACGATGCCGATGGCGCCGATCCCGTAGGCCGTCAATCGGCCGCCGCGGCCGAGCTTCGGGTGAGGGACGCGCTTTTCGATCGCTTCTTCCTTCAGCTCGCGGTGCAGGGCAAGGCGCAACGCGACGTAGGTGAGTCCGATCGAGGCAAGCGACGGTAGCGTAAACTGGCGCAGCCACGCGCCGAGGTGCGGCATGTGCTCGCCGAACACCACGAGATTGGCCGGATTGGAGATCGGCAGCACGAAACTGGCGGCATTGGCGATGAATGCGCAGACGAACAGATAGGGCAGCGGTTTTGCACCGGCCGCGCGGGTGGCGGCATAGACGGCCGGCGTCAGCACGATCGCGGTGGCATCGTTGGAGAGCAGCACGGTGACAAGCGTGCCGACGAGATAGATCAGCAGGAACAGCCGTTGGGGCGAACCGCGTGCATGCTCGACCGCGAATGCGGCCAGATAATCGAACAGGCCCTCGAGCCGCGCCAGCTCGGCGATCAGCATCATGCCGATCAGGAAGAGATAGACGTCGACACCTTTCGCGATGCCGAGAAGCGCATCCTGCCAGGGCAGGAAGCCGAGCAGCACCAGCGCCGCCGCGCCGAGCACGGCCCAGATCGCCTCGGGCAGGCGAAAAGGGCGAATGATGACGCCGGCAGTCGCGGCGGCAATGATGCTCCAGGCCCAGATGGCGTCAGACGGCAGGGTCGGCAACTCGATCTCCAAATTCCGTCCTGACTATCGCGCCCCGGACGGATCCGCCAGCCTCAAAACTTCACGGCCAGCCGAACTGCGCTGCCGTCGTCCCGGATCGGGGCGCGCTTGTCCGGGACGATACCGGCTTGCTTGGCTCGCATTCACCTCGCCACCGAAAGCCTCTCCGTGATTGCCTTGCGCAGGATGCGCGAAAGCGATTCGACGGAATATGGCTTCTGGATCAGCTCAAAGCCGCGGTGGGCGTTTTCCGCGAGCACGTTGCTGTAGCCGGAGGTGAGGACGACCGGGAGGCCCGGATAGCGCTCGCGGATGATTCCGGCGAGCTCGACGCCGTTCATACCGGGCATGATGACGTCGGAGAACACGAGGTCGACCGCAAATTCGTTCTCGCCGAGGATGGCGAGCGCCGCATTGGCGTTGGCGACGCGGCGGGTGACATAGCCGAGGTCTTCCAGAAGCTCGGTCGAGAACTGGCCGACATCATCATTGTCCTCGACCACGAGCACGCGATAGCCGCGCCCGGTGGTGGCTTCGCCGGTGAGCGCTGCGGCTTCCTTCTCGGCCACCGGACTGTGCGCTTGCGGCAGGTAGATGGTGAAGGTCGCCCCTTGGCCTTCTGTGCTCGTCACTGCGATGTCGCCTTCCGACTGCTTGGCGAAGCCGAAGGCCTGGCTGAGCCCGAGGCCGGTGCCTTTGCCGACTTCCTTGGTGGTGAAGAACGGCTCGAAGATGGCATCGATGTTTTCGGCCGCGATGCCGCAGCCGGTATCTGCGACCGAGATCGCGACGTAGTCGCCGCTGCGCGCCGATTGCGCGCGCAGGTTCGGGATGCCCCGGACCTTGCGAACTGAAATGGTGAGGCGGCCTTCGCCGTCCATGGCGTCGCGGGCATTGATGGCGAGGTTGATCAGCGCAGCCTCGAACTGCGCGATATCAGCGACGGTGAAGCAGTCGGCATCGTCGATTTCGACCACGATCTCGATGCGGGCGCCGACCAGCGGCCGTACCAGCTGCGCCACGCTTTCGACCTGGCTCCCGACGTTGAAGATCTGCGGCTTCAGGGGCTGCCGGCGTGCGAACGCCAGAAGCTGCGCGGTCAGCTTCGAAGCGCGCTCGACCGTGTCGGAGATGGCGTCGACATAGCGGCGGCGGCGCTCTTCCGGCAGCTCGCGGCGGCGCAGGAAGTCGGTCGCGGAGCGGATGATGGTGAGGAGGTTGTTGAAATCGTGCGCGACGCCACCGGTGAGCTGGCCGATCGCCTCCATCTTCTGCGATTGCCGCAGCGCTTCCTCGCCGCGGCGACGCTCGGTGATGTCGACGGCCTCAGGCACCGCGCCGGTGATGTTGCCGTGGCGATCGAGCACCG
The DNA here is from genome assembly GCF_900115265.1 of Bradyrhizobium sp. Ghvi. Lineage (GTDB taxonomy): Bacteria > Pseudomonadota > Alphaproteobacteria > Rhizobiales > Xanthobacteraceae > Bradyrhizobium. Next base: position 483,592 of record NZ_FOVU01000004.1, read on the forward strand.
GGCGCATGCCGAACTCGAAATCGCGCTCGCCGATCGGCAGCCTTAGCCGCATCTCCATCCGTACCGCTTCGCCTTTCAGCACGGTGTCGAACGCCTCGCGCACTGTCGCGCTCATGCCGTGGGTGGCGGTGAACCAGGGTGTCTCCCACAGCAGCTTGCCGACGATGTCCTCCGGGCGCGCCTTGATTCCGTCGAGGGCGGTCTTGTTGGCATAGAGCAGCTCGCCCTTGAGGTTGACGAGGCCCTGATACTGGTTACTGGTCTCCAGGATCGCGCGCAGCCTTGCCTCGTTGAATTCGAGCTCGGCGGTACGCTCGGCGATGCGCTCTTCGAGCGTCTCGTTGAGCTTCCGCAGCTCGATCTCGGCCTGCTTGGCGACGGTGATGTCGTGAGCGACGCCGATGAAGCCGATATGCTTGCCGGTCGGATCCCAGCGCGGCTGCGATTCCGAGCGCAGCCAGCGCCATTCGCCGGAGGCATTCTTGTAGCGTGCTTCCAGCACGAACGGTTTGAGCGAAGCTTCGCCCTGTACGGATTGCTGCAACACATGCGGCAGGTCGTCGGGATGCAGCACCTTGCGCCAGTCGAAGGCGATGGCCTGCTCGTAGGGCAGGCCGACGAAGTCGACATAGGCCTGGTTGGCGAAGGAGCGCGTGCGGTCGAGCTTCGTCACCCAGATCGGCACCGGCGCGCTGTCGGCGATCAGCCGAAAACGTTCTTCGCTCTCACGCAGCGTCTCGCGCGCGAGCATCTGGTCGGTGATGTCGAAGTCGGCGCCCACGAGCCGGAGGGCGCGGCCGCTCTTGTCACGTTCGATTTTGGCGACGACGCGGATCCAGCGAGTCTCGCGGTCGTTCGATCGTATGATGCGGTACTCGTCGGAATAGTCGTCGCACGCACTCTTGAGAGTGTCGAACAGATGCTTGATCGTCCGCTGGCGATCCTCGGGGTGTATTCTGGCGACCCAATCCTCGTAGGTTTCGGCCGTTGCTTCGGGGGGCAGGCCGTGTACCAGCAGATATTCCGGCGAGCGGCGGTTCTTGAAGCCGTCGCGGAAGTCGATCTCGAGCCCTCCGACCTTGCCGATGCGCTGGATGCGCGCGAGCTCCGCCTCGCGCTCTTGGAGCGCGCGATAGGCATTGTCGCGCTCGCGCGCGATCTCTTCGAGGTGCTGGTGCAGCCGTTCGGCGGCGATGGTCTCGGGCAAAGGATCGTTCAAGGCGTCGGCCGTTGTGATGCGAGGGCGCACGTGCCGGGCCGATATTCACACAGACCAGGCCTGATAGCCATTGTTTCAAACGGAATGGACTCAAACGGGAATAGATCGGGAAACGCCCCGCGGAAAGGCGTGTGGTGGGTATGAACGAACGCCGGATTCCCGTATTTGTTCCTGATAGTGGAACGATGAGCCTCAGCGCGCGTATGTTGCGGGGTGCCACAGCCGAATTCGCAAAGCTCCCTTTCCCAAGAGGCTAAAGCTTGAAGCTCTTTGTCTGCCAGGACTGCGGCAATGTTCTCTATTTCGAGAACCGCGGCTGTGAACGTTGCGGTCATCGGGTCGCGTTCCTGCCGGAGAGGGAAACCATGTCGGCGGTCGAGCCGGACGGGGGAGGCTGGAAGACGCTTGCGGACAAGAGCGAGAGCCGCATGCTCTGCCGCAACGCCGAATACGACGCCTGCAACTGGCTGACCGATGTTAGCGATACCACGGGCTTTTGCCGCGCTTGCCGCCACAACGGCATCGTGCCCGACCTCTCCGATCCCGCGCAGCTCGCGGGCTGGCGCGAGCTGGAGGTCGCGAAGCACCGGCTATTCTATTCCCTGATCCGTTGGAAGCTGCCGCTTCAAACCCGGCAGCACGATCCCGAGCATGGCTTGATCTTCAATTTCCTCGCCGATGACCCGAGCACCGGGCAAAAGATCATGACCGGCCATGACAATGGCCGGATCACGATAGCTCTCACCGAGACCGACACCATCGAGCGCGAGCGGCGCAGGCTGGAGATGGGCGAGCCGTATCGGACGCTGCTCGGGCATTTCCGCCACGAGGTCGGGCACTATTTCTGGGACGTGCTGGTGCGTGATGGGGGGAAACTGGAGGAATGCCGCGCCGTGTTCGGCGACGATACTCTTGATTACGGGCAGGCCCTGCAGCGGCACTATGTCGAAGGCGCGCCGCCGGACTGGCAACAGAACTTCGTGTCGGCCTACGCCACCATGCACCCTTGGGAAGATTTCGCCGAGACCTGGGCGCACTACCTCCACATCGTCGATACACTGGAGATGGCCGGCGAGTTTGGCATGGAGGTGCGCCCCAAGGTGGATCGCGACGGCGAATTGACGGCGCGGATCCGCTTCAACCCCTACGAGGCGAAGGGCGTCGAGGCGCTTGTCAACGCATGGCTGCCCTTCACCTTCGCCATGAACAGCGTCAACCGCGCCATGGGCCTGCGCGATCTCTATCCCTTCATCCTGTCTCCGGCCGTGGTCGCCAAACTGGGCTTCATCCACAGCCTGGTCCGGGGCGTCGCCAAGGATAAGACCGAGGCCGGGAAGCCTTAGGCCGTCAGAGGCGCTTGATCGGCCCCCTCAGGTCTTGCGCTGGTACGCCAGCGGGGCGGATTTAGACCGTTGCCTCCGGCCCATTTTGCTGTACCACGACGGGATACGGCCCCGTCCGGTCGGCCCGCCAACGGCCCGGGAGGGGTCCCGCCCAAGGGACGAAGCTCAAGAAAATCATGTTCAAACGCATCCTGATCGCCAATCGCGGCGAAATCGCCTGCCGGGTCATCAAGACCGCCCGCAAGATGGGAATTCAGACGGTTGCCGTCTATTCCGAGGCCGACCGCGACGCCCTCCATGTCGAGATGGCCGACGAGGCCGTCCTGATCGGCCCGCCCGCCGCGGCCGAGAGCTATCTGGTGATCGAGAAGATCGTCGAGGCCTGCCGGAAGACGGGCGCCGAGGCCGTGCATCCCGGTTATGGCTTCTTGTCCGAACGCGAAGCATTTCCGCGGGCGCTGGAGGCCGGCGGCATCGTCTTCATCGGCCCGAACCCGGGCGCGATCGCCGCGATGGGCGACAAGATCGAATCCAAGAAGGCGGCCGCGAAAGCCAAGGTCTCGACCGTGCCGGGCTATCTCGGCGTGATCGAGGACGACAAGCACGCGGTGAGGATCGCCGACGAGATCGGCTATCCCGTGATGATCAAGGCCTCTGCCGGCGGTGGTGGCAAGGGCATGCGTATCGCGCATTCCAAGTCTGAAGTCGCCGAGGGCTTCAACCTCGCCAAGGCCGAGGCCAAGGCCTCGTTCGGCGACGACCGCGTCTTCATTGAAAAATTCATCGTCGATCCCCGCCACATCGAGATCCAGGTGCTGGGCGACAAGCATGGCAACGTGATCTATCTCGGCGAGCGCGAATGCTCGATCCAGCGTCGCAACCAGAAGGTCATCGAGGAGGCGCCGTCGCCGCTGCTTGACGAGGCCACCCGCCGCAAGATGGGCGAGCAGGCGGTCGCGCTGGCCAAGGCCGTGAACTATGATTCCGCCGGCACCGTCGAGTTCGTCGCCGGACAGGACAAGAGCTTCTACTTCCTGGAGATGAACACGCGCCTCCAGGTCGAGCATCCCGTCACCGAGCTCGTCACCGGAGTCGATCTCGTCGAGCAGATGATCCGCGTCGCCGCCGGTGAGAAGCTCGCCATCGCGCAAAAGGACGTCACGCTCACCGGCTGGGCCGTGGAGTCGCGCCTCTATGCGGAAGATCCGTTCCGCAATTTCCTGCCGTCGATCGGGCGTCTGGTGAAATATCGTCCGCCGGCGGAAGCGAGCCAGGACGGCATCACGATCCGCAACGACACCGGCGTGCAGGAGGGCGGCGAGATCTCGATCCATTACGATCCGATGATCGCAAAGCTCGTCACGCACGCGCCGTCGCGCGCAGCCGCGATCGAGGCGCAGGCGACTGCGCTCGATTCGTTCTATGTCGACGGCATCAGGCACAACATCCCGTTCCTCTCGGCGCTGATGCATCATCCACGCTGGCGCGAGGGGCGCCTGTCGACCGGCTTCATCGCCGAGGAATTTCCCAAGGGCTTTGCGGTGCGCGTGCCCGAAGGCGAGGTTGCGCGTCGCATCGCCGCAGTCGGCGCCGCCATCGATCATGTGCTCGGCGAACGCAAGCGGCAGATCTCCGGGCAGATGGGCGGCCGGATCGTGCAGCGCGAGCGCCGTCGCGCCGTCTGGCTCGATCGCCAGGAGATCCAGCTCGAGGTCGGACGCGAGGGCGAGGCGATCGCGATCCGCTTCCTCGATTCCGACGGCAACGCCGGCAACGCGCATCTGCTGCAGTCCGCATGGAAGCCGGGCGATCCGGTCTGGCAGGGCACCATCGACGGCCACTTCGTCGCGGTGCAGGCGCGCCCGATCGCCAACGGCATCCGTCTCGCACATCAAGGCGTCGAGGTGCCGGTCTATGTCTGGACCGAAACGGAAGCGACGTCCGCACGCCTGATGCCGGTCGCCGCGGCGTCCGATACCGGCAAAAAGCTGCTATGTCCGATGCCCGGCCTCATCGTCTCGATCGCGGTAACCGAAGGTCAGGAGGTCAAGGCCGGCGAGACGCTGGCCGTGGTCGAAGCCATGAAGATGCAGAACGTGCTTCGCGCCGAGCGGGACGGTACCGTGAAGAAGATCCACGCCAGCGCCGGCGCGACGCTCGCGGTGGACGCGCTGATTCTGGAGTTTGCGTAAACGTGTGAGTGGGGCTCGCGCGGCCTCCATAACTCGACCGAGACAGCATCATGGCCTTTCGTTCCCGTCGCGAGAAACTGCGCTTCATCCTCTCGGGTTCGGCTTGCGTCCATCCCGGGTCGGTCTATGACGCGATTTCGATCCGTATTGCCGAGGATCTCGGCTTTCCGCTCGGCATGTTCGGCGGCTCGGTCGCATCGCTTGCGGTGCTTGGCGATCCCGACGTCACCCTGATCACCCTGACGGAGCTTGCCGAGCAGATGCGGCGGATGTCGCGCGCCGCGGGTTTGCCGGTGCTGGTCGATGCCGACCACGGCTACGGCAATGCCCTCAACGTGCGCCGTACGGTGCAGGAGTTGGAGACCGCGGGCGCTGCCGGCCTGACCATCGAGGACACGCTGCTTCCCGCAGCTTTCGGCGAGGCGAAGGCGCAGCTGATCTCGCTGGAGGAGGGCGTCGGCAAGATGAAGGCCGCGCTCGACGGCCGCGGCGATCCCTCGCTCGTCATCATGGGCCGCACCGGCGCTGCCTCCATCACCTCGATCGATGACGCGATCCGCCGCGCCAAGGCTTATGAAGCGACCGGTGTCGATGCGCTGTTCTTCACCGGCATCAAGTCGCGCGCCGAAATCGAGGCGATCTCGTCCGCCACGCGTCTGCCGATTGTGCTCGGCGGTGCGCCCGACGAACTGAATGACATCGATTATCTACAGGGCCTGCGCGTACGGATCGCGCTTCAGGGCCATGCGCCGATCGCGGCGGCGACGCAGGCGGTCTACGATGTCCAGAAAGCGCTGCGCGAGGGCAGGTCGCCCAAAGCGCTGAAGGGATTGGCGTCGGCGGAGCTGACCAGTCGCATCACGCGGGACGCCGAAGTCAAGGCGCGCAGTGCGGCTCTTCTCGGGCTCAAGCCATGAGCCGGGCGATCCTCCAGGTCATGATCCGAGGGCAAGTCCAGGGCGTCGGCTATCGCGCCTGGGTTGAATACCAGGCGACCGCGAGCGGCCTCGAAGGCTGGGTCCGCAACCGCCGCGACGGCAGCGTGGAGGCGCTGTTCGCCGGCGCGCCCAAGCATGTCGCCGACATGGTCGCGCTCTGCCGGCATGGTCCGCCGTCCTCGCGCGTGGATAGCGTGACGAGTGAGACGGCAAGTGCGGATGAGCTGAACCTGCGCAGGGCAGGGGAAGCGTTCTCGGTACTGCCGACGGTGTGAGGGGAATGATCGGCTCTCGCAGTGTTTACCTCTCCCTTCGGGAGAGGTACCTTGGCAGTTTCGAAATCGCTTCGCTCAGCTCGTGGATTTCGTACGGCTTGCGCAGGATCGGGAAATCGCCGCGCACGCCAGCTGCGACGTCGCTGTAACCGGTGGCGAGCAGGATTGGCAGGCCGGGGCGAAGCTGGCGGAGACGATGGGCGAGGGTGAGCCCATCCATCTTTCCAGGCATCACGATGTCGGAGAAGACGAAGTCGATGCTATTCTTCTCGACCTCATGCAAGGCGGCTTCGGCATCGGCGACGCGATGTACGTTGTAGCCGAGCTGCTCTAGAAGGCCGGTGCTGACCAGGGCAACGTCGGGATTGTCTTCGACCAACAGCACTGTGCCGCTGCCTCGCAGCAGCGCAGCCCCAGGCGTTTCACGCGGTGCAGTCGCGGTCTCCCGCGGCAGCAGGATGGTGAAGGTCGTGCCCTTGCCGAGCTCGCTGGTCACCTTCACGGTGCCGCCGGCCTGGTGGGCAAAGCCGTGCACCTGGGAGAGGCCGAGGCCGGTGCCTTTCCCGATCGGCTTCGTGGTGAAGAACGGCTCGAAGATCTTGTCGAGCACGTCCGAGGGAATGCCGAGCCCGGTATCGGCGACGCCGATCGCGACGAATTCGCCGGCATGCGGTGGCTCGTCCTCCACGACGTTGTGTGCGCTGATTGTCACCGTGCCCCCGTCCGGCATCGCATCGCGCGCATTGATGACAAGGTTGAGCAGCGCCGTCTCGAGCTCGGAAACGTCGGCCTTGACCGGCCAGATCTCGCGGTTGACGTCGAAGGCAAGACGCACCGCGCTGCCGACGCCGGCGTAGAGCACGTCGCGGATCGCCTCGAGACGGCTGGCGAAGTCGATCGACTGCGGGTTGACGCTCTGGCGGCGGGCGAAGGTGAGGAGCTGGTTGGTCAGCGCCGCGCCGCGTTTCGTCGCAGTCTCGACCGCTGAGATCGCGCGCTCGAGCCTGGGATCGTCGATGGCGCCTTTCTTGAGAATGTGAAGGCTGCCGCTGATGATCATCAGCAAATTATTGAAGTCGTGCGCGACGCCGCCAGTGAGCTGGCCGAGCGCATCGAACTTCTGCGACTCTGCAAGCTGTCTCTGCATCGCCTCGAGCTTGAGCTGAGTGTTGCGGCGCTCGGTAATGTCGCGGGTGATCTTGGCGAATCCGACGAGAGTGCCGTCCTCGTAGATCGGGTCGATCACGACGCTGGCCCAGAAGAAGGTGCCGTCCTTGCGGACACGCCAGCCTTCCTCCTCATAGCGGCCCTGGTCCCGCGCGATGCCGAGCGCGCGGGCAGGCTTGCCGTTGGCGCGGTCAGTCTCGGTGTAAAAGCGCGAGAAGTGCTGGCCGAGGATCTCCTGGGGCGAATAGCCTTTGATCCGTTCCCCGCCGATGTTCCAGCTGGTGATGATGCCGGTGGGATCGAGCATGTAGAGGGCGTAGTCCGCGACCCCCTCCACCAACAGCCGGAAACTCCGTTCGCTTTCGAACAAGTCTCTCTGTTGACTGGACTTTCTGATCATTCCCGACCCCACCTCGACCGGAGCAAACGCTGCAGAATGGGTTTGGTTCCCGTTCCTCTGAGACCTTTTTGGGCAAATGGAGCGGATGGGTATGCAAGGCGCAAGGCGCCGACGAGCACTTGACATGCGCTCACATCGGACAGATATTTCTGTCATGACAGAAATAACCGGAAAGAAGAAACTCCCGGCCGCCGTCGAACGCTTCATCCTGCACTGGGGCGACATGGGGGATCAGTGGGGCGTCAACCGCTCAGTCAGCCAAATCCACGGGCTGCTCTATCTCGCCGAGACACCGATGACGGCCGAAGATATCGCCGAGACGCTTGGCATGGCGCGCTCCAACGTCTCCAACTCGCTGAAGGAGCTGCTCGCCTGGAACCTGATCCGGAGGGTGCCGATCCTCGGCGACCGTCGCGATCATTACGAGGCCGAGACCGACATCTGGGAGGTCGCAGCCCGCATCGCGGCACGGCGCAAGGAGCGGGAGCTCGATCCGGCGATCGCGGCGCTCAGGGCCTGCGTATCCGACGCCACCGAGGATCCGACCATCAATCCGGTCGCGAGCAAACGCTTGAAGGAGATGCTCGACTTCACCGAGCTCGCCGACCACTGGTTCATGCAGATGCTGAAAGTGCCGCGGCCGCGGCTGGTCGCCTTGATGCGCCTTGGCGAGAAGATCGCCAACCTGCTGCCGCTGGGCAAAGCCAAATAAGCTTGTGGAGGTTGCGATGACGTCGGCGAGAATATCAGGCTCGAACGCACCAACCTCCGCTCACATCAAACTGCTCGACGATCGCCGCTTCCGCGCGCTGCTGTCGGACCAGGATTGGGGCCGGCTGCCGCTCGCGACCTGGCGGCGCTTCTCCAAGCGCGTCGCCGACGGCGACAGCGTGGTCTATGTCGGTGTGGTCGAGGAGGTCGCCTTCAGCGACATCGGCTGGTGCTTGGCGCAGGCCGCGCGCCTGATCGGCGGGCCGCTCCCCACGGGGCGCGACACGGGCGTGCCGATGATCGTGACGGTCACCGAGGACGGCGCGACCGGCGGTCAGACCTGGACCCGGATCTGTGCGCGCAAGCGCGGCTTTCCGCAGGTGATCCATTCCGCCAAGCGTTTCGCCGGCCCGACCGGGCTCGAGGAATATGTCGGCTTCGGCATCTCGATGGCGCTGCGCATCGCGGTGGAAGGCCAGACGCTGACCTTCCGCAGCGCCGGATACGGCCTGCAGCTCGGACGCTTGTGGATTCCGCTGCCGCAATGGCTCACGCCGGGCGATCTCACCGTGACGCACAGCGATCTCGGTGAGGGTGCGTTCCGCTTCACCCTCGATGTCGTTCATCCGCGCTACGGCGCGCTGATCCACCAGTCTGCATTGTTCAGGGAGGCCGTATCATGACGCCGCTGTTGTGGACGCTCATCGCCATCCAGATCGTGATGGGTGTGTTCGACACCTTCTATCACCACGAATTCACCGAACGCCTGGCCTGGCGTCCGTCGCAGCGTTTCGAGCTGAAGCTGCACGGCATCCGCAATATGCTCTATGCGCTGCTGTTCCTGCTGCTCGGTTGGCTTTTGGTCTATGGCGTGCTGGCGCTGCTGATCGTCGCCGTGCTGATCGCCGAGATCGTCATCACGCTGATGGACTTCGTCGAGGAGGATCTGAGCCGAAAGTTGCCGCCGAGCGAACGGATCAATCACACGCTGCTCGCGATCAACTACGGCGCCATCCTGGTGCTGCTATTGCCCGTGCTGATCGCCTGGGCGATGCAGCCCTTTGGGGTAGCGGTCGTGTATGAGGGCCTGCTCAGCATCGCCGCGACCGCTTGCGCCGTCGGCGCGGCACTCTGCGGCATCAGGGATTTTGCCGCGATGCGCCGGCTTGGCCGCACGCGCAGCGTTCCTGCCAATGGTCTCGTCGAGAAGCTGCCTGGCCGCAAAACCGTGCTGATCACGGGCGCCACAGGCTTCATCGGCAGCCGCCTCGCAGCGAGCTTCAGCGGGGCAGGGCATCATGTCATCGCGCTGATCCGCAACCCCGCGAAGGCCGAGATGTTGCCGCCGCCGGCGACGCTGATCACCAGCCTCGATCAGCTCGCAGCCGACACGCAGATCGACGCCATCGTTAATCTCGCCGGTGAGCCGATCGGCAACGGCCTGTGGACTGAAGCGAAGCGCGCAAAGATCATCGGCTCGCGCGTCGATATGACCGGCGAGGTCATCAAGCTGATCGCAAGGCTTGACCGCAAGCCGGAGGTCCTGATCAGCGGCTCGGCGATCGGCTGGTATGGATTGTGGGCCGACCAGGTCCTGACGGAATCCGCCAAGTCGCACGCCTGCTTCAGCCACGAGCTGTGCGCGGCCTGGGAGAAAGCGGCGCGGCCGGCAGAGGAGCTTGGCGTCCGTGTGGTCTTCTTGCGCATCGGTCTCGTGCTCGGCACGCAAGGCGGCTTCATCACGCGCATGCTGACGCCGTTCGAGTTCGGGCTCGGCGGTCCCCTCGGCACCGGACGGCAATGGATGTCCTGGATCGAGCGCGACGACCTGATCAGACTGATCGCCTATGTGATGGCGACGCCCGATCTGACCGGGCCGGTCAATGCCACCGCGCCGATCCCCGTCACCAACGCAAAGTTCACCGAGGAGCTCGGCCGACGCCTGCACCGGCCCGCGGTGTTCCGGATTCCCGGCGGTCTGTTGCGCTGGATCGGCGGCGGCTTTGCCGACGAGCTGCTGCTCGGCGGACAGCGCGTGCTGCCGAACAAGGCGCTGAGCCGCGGCTTCGTCTTTCGGCATGAGACGCTGCGCAGTGCATTCGAGGCGATTCTCTGAGGAGTTCAGGTTGTGGCCAAGCTCCGGAACGTCGCGGCCACCGCCCGCAACGCCGCGAGCTTGGCGGGATCGCTGACCTTCGAATGCAGCATCACTTTCGAGCTGCCGAGTTTCGGCAGCTTGTGCGCAGGCCCGATGTCGATGAGGCCCGGCGGAGCAATCCGCCGCGCCAGCGGTGCGACAGCGAGGCCGGCGAGCGCAGCGGCCACCACCGCCGTCACGCCGCCGCCGACAAAACGTTCGCGCCAGCTGACGCCCGCCCTGTCGAGCTTGCGGACGGCGACGGCACGGACACCGCAGGGCGGGGCGAGGGTCGCGAGTGGTAGAGGTTCGCCCTTCGGCGGGGTGAAGCGTCGCGACGCGAACCAGCCGAACTCGTCCTCAGTCAGTTTTTCACCGCCGCGGCGGCTGCCTTCCTGACGCACGATCACCGCATCGAGCTCGCCCGCATCATAGATGTCCTGCATTTCGCGCGAGAAGCCGATGGTGACGGCGAGCGTGAGGTTCGACGACATCGCGTGCAGGCGCTCCAGCAGCGGCACTAGCTCGGGGCCGGCGGCGTGATCGGAGATGCCAAGCGAGAGCGACTGCGCGGCCGGTGCCTCGCCCGACAGCGCACGGTCATGCGCGGCCATCAGCGCGCGGGCGCGATCGAGGAACGCCGCCCCGTCGGCGGTGAGCCGGACTGCACGCGGCGAGCGCTCGATCAGGCGTTTGCCCAGCACGGCCTCCAGCCGCTGCAGCTTGAGACTGACGGCCGCCTGCGTCGTGCCGAGCGCCTCAGCGGCGCGGGTAAAACTCTGGAGGTCGGCGACCAGCAGGAAGGCCTTGATGGTGGCGATGTCGAGTGTAGCTGTCATTAATCTTAGTTATCACTGGTATCATCAGCGATAAGATACCAAAATGACAGCGGAAGGTCTAGCTTCTCACCAACGCCGCGCCGACAGCGCGGACAGCTTGAGGAGAACGACCATGCCCCTGATCACCGTGTCCTACACCACCTCCCGCCAGTCGCCGTCGCTGAAGGCCGACATCGCGAACGCCGTGTCCGAGCTGACGGCAAAGATCCTGCACAAGGATCCCAACGTCACCGCCATCATCGTGAAGCCGGTCGATGCGGGGGACTGGTTCGCGGGCGGCAAGTCGCTCGCCGAGCAGAAGCTTGCCAGCTACTGGATCGACATCCACGTCACCGAAGGCACCAACACCAAGGACGAGAAGGCGGCCTATCTCGCCGAGATGTTCAAGCGCATGGCGGAGATTTTGGGCCCGCTGCACCCCGAGACCTACCTGCATGTCGACGAGGTCAAGGGCGATGCCTACGGCTTTGGCGGCCTGAGCCAGGAACGCCGCTACATCGCCGGCAAGCTCGACGTGCCGCTGAGGGCGGCGTGAGGCCTTTGAGCCGCGGGTCGCGATCTCACCCGCGGCTCGTTTGTCAGCTGGCGGCCCGGAACTGGACTTCGGAGTTGCTCAGGAAGCACGTCTTGTCGAACAGCTTCAGGTCCAGCGGGTTCGGCAGCCTGACATCGCTGATGTCAGGACAGCGCTTGGTCTCTGGATCATAGGACCGGTCGATCTGCGAGATGAAGACGACGATCAGTCCCTTGTCGCGCGCGAAGGATTTCAGTGCGTGCACCTGCACGGTGAGATCGGGGTTTTCCCGCCTCTGGTCGAGCAGTTGCAGATAGTCGATCACGACGACCGTGCCGCGCGGAGCTGTTGCCATTTGCTTGACGACGTAGTCGGCGCTGATGGCGTCGGAGCAATCGAGCTCGAACAGCTCGTCGAATTGCGCTGGCTCAGCGCCGATCGCCCGCAGCCGGTCTAGTACATCTTTCTCGGTGTATTCGAGCGAGAAGAATGCGGCGCGATGGCCGCATTTCATCGCCTCCACCGCGAGTTCAAGGCTCATCAAGGTCTTGCCCTGACCGGGACGCGCGCCGATCAGAACCAGGTCGCCGGGCCTGAACTGCGGAAATAGCTTGTTGGCGGGCGTCAATGCCGCGGCTTTTGCTGCGAGCATGCTCCAGGCGGAAAAGCCTTCCGTCGTCGCGATGCGGTCGAGCGCGTCGTGAAGGGGAATGCCCTCGTCGCGGGACAGGCATTTTGCCTTACGCTTCAGATGATAGATCGGTGCAGACAGTTTCATCGTCAAACCTCCTGATGCGAGCAGAAAGCGCAATCCCTCCTTATGCCCAGTGCTCGAACAGTCGGTCCGATGGTTTAGTCGCCCGGCATGAGGTTTGCTTTCCCGGCGGAGGGGGGAGGCGTGGGCGGCGCCTGAAACAAGCGTAGCTGATTCCGCGATGAACGGTGAACACGCCCGAGCCGGCTCGAACAGAAAAAGTGTCAGGAGGCCGCTTCCGCGAGCAGCGCGCGGGTCGGCCCGAACAGCTCTTCGAAGGCCTGCCGGAGCGCGACGTCGACGTCGGCCAGCGTCACGAGCTGGCCAAGATCGACCAGCGAGGTCACGCCGTAGCGGGCATCGGTGACGCCGCACGGCACGATGCCGCCGAAATGCGACAACTCCGGCTCGACATTGATGGCGATGCCGTGGAACGAGACCCAGCGCTTCAGCCGCACGCCGATCGCCGCGATCTTGTCCTCATGCCCCGGTCCTTTATCGGGCCGCTTCACCCAGACGCCGACCCGGTCCTCGCGCCGCTCGCCGCGGATGTTGAAGGCGGCGAGGGTCTTCAGAATCAGCTCCTCAAGACTCGCGACATAGGCCCGTACGTCAGGCCGACGGCGTTTGAGGTCGAGCATGATGTAGGCCACCCGCTGGCCGGGGCCGTGATAGGTGAGCTGCCCGCCGCGCCCCGTCGCGAAGGTCGGGAATCGTGGATTGAGCAGGTCGGTCTGCTTGCCTGACGTCCCGGACGTATAGAGCGGGGGATGCTCGAGCAGCCAGACCAGCTCCGGGACCTCGCCCGCCGCGATCGCGGCAACCCGCGCCTCCATTTCGGCCACGGCTTGCGGATAGGGCACCGGCGCGTCCGAAATCCGCCATTCGACTGGCTCGCCGCCAGCGGCGGAAAATGACGTCAAATCGAGCTCTTGGCGCAGGTTTTGAGGCGAATTAACCATTGGCTAACCATAACGTGGTGATGATCGCAGGCGTAAATGCCAAGTCCTTTGGCGTTGAGTTCCAAGTCTTAAGTCTCAAAGGTCTTAAGTCTCCAGTTGCGGCGGTCCTGACAGTGCCCACACTCGATAAAGTTACCGTGGATCTCATGGTCGTGCTCGGGACGACCACCATGCCGATCCATCAGGTATTACGTCTTTCCCGCGGCGCCATCATCGAGCTCGACGCAACCGAGGCTGACGAGGTCAAGGTCCTGGCCAACAATCTGCCGGTGGCCTCCGGCGTCGTGCTGGTCGACCGCAACCGAATCGCGGTCGAGGTCAAGCAGATGCTGCCGCGGACGCCGGGGACGCGGTAGGGCCGGCCCACCTGATAGGGCCGATACGGGCGGGTGAGACTTTCCTGCCAAGCTTGTGGAATTCAGGGCCTTTGCAGGCTTGTATCCCCCTGATGGATTTGTTAGATCGGCGGCCGCTGATCCGGCCAGCCTCTAGACCTCAGGCCGGTATCTCCTAGCGCTCGTGGCGGAACTGGTAGACGCGCTGCCTTGAGGTGGCAGTGGGTAACACCGTGGGGGTTCGAGTCCCTCCGAGCGCACCAAAATCCACATTTCTAATTGAAATGATTAAGTTTTTTCTGGGTGTTGCCCGGGAATGTTACCACTCCGTTCTGGCTAGCCGTTCCCGTGCCGTTCGCCCGTGGCGCTGCAAGCCACTCAATGGCTGGGTGGTTCTTGCCATAACCAAGCGCAGCAAAGGCTTCGGAGATGGAGCGAGTATCGATTCAGGTCTCGCTTGCCTGACACTGCTACTTCGATTCCAAGACGTTCCGATCGATCCAGATCAGGTGCGACATCAATTGGGCGGCAGAATAGTCGGAACTGCCGACATCATCCGATCGCTTCGTGAGTATGGCCTCAAGGCGAGGCTTGCCAGTGCACGATGGCGCGCCTTCCGGCGACCGCGTTGCCCGTCTGTTAGCCTGGAATCCCGTCGACTAAACTAGCGCAGAAGACCAAAAATCTCGACCAGATTGCTCTGAACTAGATTGTAGCAGTCGTAGAAATTCAGTCTGTCCGCGCGCTTCTCATAAAGGCTCGTTTCGATGCCACCGACGAGCATTCTGTCCATAGCGGCTCTGCTGTCCTCGCTCAACATCCAGCCCAAAGCCGGTGAGGGCACGATCCCCCTGCAAAGAGGAATCATGAAGTAGTGACTTCCGCAGAGCGATCGGGAGTATCTTGCCAAAGTTTTCGACGAATGGACTGCTCTAGCTGCTCGGCTCGACTCGAGCCCATTTACGGCAACAATCAGTGGATGAAATGGTACCTCTGGTGCGAGAATTGAAAGCTCGCGCACTCGGCTGGCAAGGCTACTATCGTTGTCGAGATTGTCCCTATCGCTATCAAGGTCGGTCATTGAGGTATCATTCAGAATCTCCAGGAAGATCGACTTTCGGAAGCCCGGCGCGCACGCGTTCTCAAATTTGGCTATTCCAAGAGGATTCATCGTTGCGGCTGCAACTTCTTGAGATGAGACGGTGCCATTATTGTCGAAGTAGCCACCATCGATGACATGACCGACGTGCTTGGTGATCGTTCCGGCCGCGTCTCCGATCTTGTCATGCACGAGGCTTCGGCGGAGGCCGGCCTGTTCGTCCATGCACGCCGATCCTCCGATGATACGGGCGCCGACCCCGCCTATGCCGCGATCCTTCATTTTGGGCGTCGTATCCGGAGTCGCGATGGCTTTCGAGGCCGCAGCCTATTTCTCCCGACGCTGGCAGTCCGGCTCACAAGCCGGACCAGCATGTGCATCCCCGGGAACTGAGTCTGTCAGCTGCCGCCAAGCCTCGATTAAGAACTCATCCGGATAATCAGATGGGCCGTTGTTGCTGCCGCGTTTGCGATCCTTCTGGCCATCCCATGACTTGCACCGCGAAGGGAAGAGGCGAGGAACCGCTGTTAGCAGCGCGTGTTGAAAGCAAAACCGGCTGATCTCATGAGTTGCTCGGTGCGCAAAACGAGGAACGTTCGATGTCCAATGCCTAGGCACCAAACGAAATACGCGTTCATCGAGGCAGACGCGAGTGCAGGCATGACTTCGTCATACCACAGCAAAGCTGCGGACCTCACGGATGAGCGAGCGGTAGGAAGGGAAGTGACTACTGTAGAAAGAAGCTGATCCGGAAAATGATGTGACGGGATTGGCGAAAGAAGAAAGAAGCCTCTTTATTTATGCAAGGTCCTTCCGTCTCTCATTTTCGGATCCTTCTGTGAGCGTACTCGACCTTATTTTCGGCAGACGGTTAGCCAATCGCGAGTTCAACGAGCGGAAGATCGGGGCCCTGGAAGGGCTGCCGGCGATGGGACTGGATGGGCTCGGCTCGTCTGCATATGGACCCGAAGCCGCGCTCTCGATCCTGATCCCTCTCGGAGCAGGCGCGTCATCCTACCTCGGCTGGGTCATGGTGCCGATCGTGGCCCTGTTGGCGGTTCTTTTCGTTTCATACTGGCAGACCATCCGCGCCTATCCCAGCAATGGGGGTGCATACATCGTCGCGAGAGACAATCTGGGTACGAACACCAGTCTCCTGGCGGCCGCCGCGCTGATGGTGGATTATGTCCTCAATGTCTCGGTCGGGATCGCAGCGGGCATAGGTGCGCTGGTATCGGCCGCGCCTGCGCTGCATCCATACATCGTGCCCCTTTGTCTGGCGATCCTTGCCATACTCACAATAGTGAACCTGCGCGGCACCCTTGATGCCGGTCGCGTGTTCGCGCTCCCAACCTACCTCTTCGTCGTAAGCTTCGGCCTTGTTCTTGGCCTGGGAGTCTATCAGGCGCTCTCGTCCGGCGGTCATCCACAAGCCGTCGTGCCGCCGCCACCAACAGGGGAGGCTACGGAGGCGGCGAGCCTCTGGCTTCTCTTGCGCGCGTTCGCCAGCGGTTGCACCGCCATGACGGGTGTCGAAGCGGTCTCCAATGGCATGACCGCCTTTCGGGAGCCCACGGTGAAATACGGGCATCGAACGCTGACTGCCATCGTCGTTATTCTCTGCGTGTTGTTGCTTGGGATCGCGTTCCTCGCCCGTAGCTACGGGATCGGTGCGATGTCCCAGGAGCAGGACGGGTATCGCAGCGTGTTGTCCCAGATTTCAGCGGCGGTGGTGGGCGAAGGCGTGCTCTACTACACGACGATCGGGTCGCTGCTCTGCGTCCTGGCCTTTTCGGCCAATACCAGTTTCGTGGATTTCCCTCGCCTGTGCCGGGTTGTCGCCGAAGATGGTTTTCTGCCGAAATCATTCGCCATCGCGGGCCGCCGCCTGGTCTTCGATGTCGGGATCCTCTATCTGGCCCTAACGTCCGGCGTTCTGCTGATTGCATTCGGAGGGATTACCGACAGGTTGATCCCGCTCTTCGCGATCGGTGCTTTCCTGACGTTCACGATCTCGCAGGCCGGAATGGTTCTGCATTGGCGCAGGACCATAGCAGCCGGACATTCAAATCGGGAAAACAAGACCCATCTTGCCGTGAACACGGCGGGCGCGCTCACGACCGGACTCGCTCTGATCGTGATCGTGGCTGCGAAATTTCTTGAAGGGGCCTGGATCACAATTTTGGTGCTTCCGATCGTCATGGTTTTGCTCAAGGGCATACGTAGCTATTACGATCAGCTTTTCGATGAGCTTCGCGCTGCAGCGCCCATCGACATCGGCGCGTTGAGCGCACCGATCGCCGTGGTCGCATTCGAGAGCTGGACCAAGCTGAGCGAAAACGCCCTGACATTTGCGATGAGCATCTCGCCGAACGTGACTGCGATCCATCTTCTGAAGCTATCTGGGCCGGATCAGGAAGAAGAGCGGCGGAGGCTGGAGGAGCGCTGGCGGACCCAACTGGAAGAGCCTTTGAGCCGAGCAGGGAAGTCGCCGCCCCGTCTCGTCATTCTGCAATCCCAGTATCGAAATCTGCAGATCCCCATGGTCGAGTTGATCAACGAGATAAAAACCCGGCATCCGCACAAGCGTATTGCAGTCTTGATTCCCGATGTGGTGAAGGATCGATGGTACCAGCACCTTCTGCATACACATCGGGCGGCCCGTCTGCGTTCACGGCTGCTCCGCCTCGGGGACGAAGACCTGACAGTGATCAACGTGCCTCTTCGCATAAAGCATGGGGCGACACATGGCCAGGCGGCGTAATGCGCCACAATGCGATCTGTGTGATGCAACGGCTTGGCGGGACGGAGCCCGTGGAGTGAAGGCTGAAAGAGGTTGCTGCGGCCACCATCCTGACGTGGGCGTCCCGCCGGTCCTCATTGCAAACGAGCATTACAGGCTTGGGTCGACAACCTTCATTTGATTTCGTGCCGTGCGGTCCGTCCGGCGCCGCGCAATGGTCGGCACCAACGAGGGCGTCTCGCCCGCGATCTGCAGCGCGAAATAGGCGATCGTAGCCTGAAGTCCATCGTTCAGCGCCACACGCGGGCGCCATCCCAGCAGTCGCACGGCGGTATCGATGCCCGGCTTGCGGCGCTTTGGATCGTCCTTCGGCAGTGCCTCGAAGCGGAGCGCAGAAGCCGAACCCGTGTACGTCAGGACCTTGCGGGCGATGGCCTCGATGGTGACCTCATGCGGGTTGCCGAGGTTGCAGGGTCCGGTCACCGATGGGGGGCTTTCCATCAGCAACTGGAGGCCCCGCACCAGATCGTCAACGAAACAGAAACTTCTCGTCTGCGTGCCGCCGCCATAGATCGTGATCGGCTCGCCGCGGAGCGCCTGTACGATGAAATTGGAGACGACGCGGCCGTCGTTCTCCAGCATGCGCGGGCCATAGGTGTTGAAGATGCGCGCAACCTTGATCTCGGTGCCATGCGTGCGGTGATAGTCGAACATCAGCGTCTCGGCAGCGCGCTTACCCTCGTCGTAGCAGGCGCGCGGCCCGATCGGGTTGACGTTGCCAAGATAAGATTCCGGCTGCGGATGCACTTCCGGATCGCCGTAGACCTCGCTCGTGGAGGCCTGCAGAACCCGCGCGCCTTTCAGTCGCGCGAGCTCGAGCAGGTTGATGGTGCCGAGCACGCACGTCTTCATCGTCCCGATGGGGTCCTTTTGATAATGGCGGGGCGAGGCAGGGCATGCGAGGCTGTAGATCCGGTCGATCTCGCCGCCGAGCTCGATCGGCTCGCGCACATCGTGCTCGATGAAGCGGAAGTTCGGATGGTTCAGCAGCGGCCTGATATTGTCGACGCTGCCTGTGAACAGATTGTCGAGGCAAATCACCCTGTTGCCGCGTTGCAGGAGAGAATCGCAGAGATGAGAGCCGATGAAGCCCGCGCCGCCGGTGATGAGCACAGTCGGCGAGCGACGGAATGTGGGGATGCGGGTCTGGAGTGTCATGGCAAGCTCTCTTAGAGTTCAGCGACCTGGATCGGACGCCCGGCGGATAGCCTCGTGGATTTGCGGCGTCGCGCCGTTGCCTCGCCGTAATAACTTTCCAGCTGAAGAGCGCGATGGTCCGCGGTGTGATCGGCGAGAACACGTCGGCGCGCGTTCTCCGCGATAGTGCGCCGGCGTTCCTCGGGCATGTCGCGCAGGATCTCGATGACGTCACGTGGGCTTGAGGCCAGCAGGATTTCCCGCGACGGCTCGAAAATGGTCTCGATGCCCGGCCATCGATCGGAGATCACCGGCGTGCCGCAGGCGGCCGCTTCGAACAGTCGGACGCTTGGCGAGAAGCCCAGCGCGCGCATGTCGGCGCGCGTCGCGTTCAGGGTGAACCGCTGCTCCGCGTAGAACGCCGGGTGCTGTTTCGGCGGGAGGTGCTCGATCCGCATGACATTGTCGGGCCAGGCGATATCAGATGGATATTGCGCGCCCGCGACCGCGAATTGCACCGACGGCAGCGTACGTGCTGGCGATAGCAGTAACTGGTCAAGAACGGGCTGCCGATCTTCGCTATAGGTCCCGAGATAGCCAAGGGCCCATTTCGCCTGCGCCCGTCGCGGCGCGTAAGTTTCGGTATCGGCACTGCAATAGAGAACGCGCGCCATCGGGCTGCCGTACCGCTGTTCGATCATCTCGGGCACCGGACCGCCGGCAAATGACAGATAGAGGTCGAAGCGCGGGATCATCGCGGCCGACAGGTAGTCGAGGCCGTGATCGAGCTTCGCCAGCGTCACGGGCGTGTCGATGTCGTAGAACGCGGTGATTCCGCGCGCTTGACTCGTGATCCATTCGGAAATGGCGATGCCGTCGGGCACGTAAGACCCGATCATGACGAGGTCGGCGTCCCGGATCAGCTTGCCGAAGCGGCGAGGCACGTCATTCGGCGACTGATAGAGCTCGACGGTCCAGGACGACGGCTTCGTGAGATCGCGATGCTCGCGATACCAGGCGACGTCGCGTTCAAGGAACGTGATGCGGTGGCCTCGTCGCGCGAGGGCCTCGATCAGGGCACGGTAGGTCGTGGCATGACCATTGCCCCATGACGATGTGACCGAGAGACCGACGACGACGATATTGAGGTTCATTCTGCTGCCTCGATGCGCGAGCTGCTTCCGACAAAGAGATCGTTGAATTGACGAGCGCGGTGCCGATAGGTGTGCTGACCCAGGATGCGCCGGCGGGCCCGGCCGGCGATCGCAGCGGCGCGATCGGGATCGAGCGCGTCGAGATGGGCTGCAACCTCGGCCCCACTCGCCGCTACCAGCACTTCGCGATCCGGCTCGAGGAAATGGTCGATGCCGTCCCACTGATCGGTGATCAGGCAGGCGCCGGCGCCGATCGCCTCGAATACCCGCGTTGGCGGCGAGAAACCGTAACGCGCCATGCTGTCGCGATTGATGTTGAGCGTAGCAAGACCGGAGCCGAAGAACGCGTTGTGCTCGCCGGTGCCGACATGCCCGACCTTGCGGACGTTGCCGGGCGTGTCTTTCGTCTCCCACCCGGAGCCGCCGAGAACGAACGTCTGGTTCGGCATCTGGCGCGCGGCGTCGAGGAAGAAATGTTCGACCCGCTGCTCGCGATCGGGCAGGCGATTTGCCAGCAGGCTGAGATCGCAGGCGAAGTCCGGTTTGGACGGGGACGGAAAATGCGTCTCGGGATCGAGCGCGTTGTAAATAGGCACGCAATCCCGCGCGCCCACGTCGCGGTAAGCCGTTACGACGCCGTCGCCACCGCCGTAGGTCAGGACCATGTCGTAGGATGGAATCGCACGCCGCAGATGGTGCGCGGGATCGTTTGCCATCGCTTCGAGCGTAGCGGGGGCGTCGACGTCCCAGTAGATCCGCATGGTTCGCGAGGGCAGGGCCGCAACCGCGATCTCCAGTTCCTGATCGAACACACCGACGCCGCTGGCCTTGATCAGCATGTCGGTCGAACGCGCTGCTGCGTCGAGCGAGCTGCGCCAGCCGTCGGCTGTTGCGGGATAGACGACGACCTTGGCCCAGTCGGGATCGGCAATGTCGCGATGGGCCTGCCGCTCGAAGGCGTCGGGCTCGAAGAAAGTGATGTCATGTCCGAGCGCCGCAATCTGCTTGAGCATGCCGCGGTAATAGGTGGCGGCGCCGTTCCAATACGACGAGACAAGGCTGGATCCGAAGAAGCAGATCTTCATGCGGAAGCTCCGATGTAATGCACGGGCCGTGACGAAGTGTCGGAGGCACGAATGGCCTCGACAATGCCCACAAGCTGTTGTGCGCGATGACGGCAAGTGTGGCGCTCCCGGATCGTCCGCAGCCCGGTGGCCGTCATGGCGCCGGATAGCTCCCGATCATCGAGAACTGCACGGAGTGCACGCGTCATCTCTGCGCCGTTGGCGACCTGGAGATAAGCGCCGTCCGGAAACAGGCCTTCCGAGTCGGACCAGGGCGCCGAGACCAGGGGAATGCCGCAGGCGAGCGCCTCGAACACACGGATGGTGGGGATGCCTGGAAGCGACCGTACATAGGGACCGCGAGGAACGTGGATGGTGGCGCGCGCTCCGGCAAAGGCGAGCGGCGCCCAGTGCGCTGGCAGCCATCCACCATAGCGGATGCCCGCGGTCCGGATGGTCCGGAGCGCATCATCAGAGTAACGCACGCCGTAGACGTTCGCGCGCAAATCCAGTTCGGCGACGGGCTGGACGAGGAACTCATTGAGCTCGGCGCTGCGTTCGCCGTCGCCCCAATTGCCAATCCAGACCAGATCGTCGGTGCGTTCGACGTGCGGCAACGGGTGATACATGGCGATGTCGGCGGCCTCGTGCCAGGTATAGGCACGATCTGCCCAGCCGAGCTTCATGTAGATCTCGCGAAGCACCTCGCCGAAGGCGAGCACGCCGTCGAACGCATCGAGGTCGAATTGCGCAAGCTCATCCGGCGCAGTGATCGCGCGATGATGGGTATCGTGGAACAGCAGCGTGAATGGAGCTCCGTGCGCGCGCGAGTATCCGATCTTCTCGATCACGTCTGGCGAATTCCATTCGTGCACGACGACGAGATCGGCACCATCCAGCGCTTCGTCGAAATCGAGTGAAGCATCGTAGCGTCGAATTGAGATGCCGGGGAAAAGCCGACCGATGTCTTGCAGCGCCTGACTGCCGCTCTCGCGGATGGCGTTCAACCGGCTCCAGCCATCGACCGGCTCGAACACGACGACCTCGTGACCGAGCGCATGCAACTCGCGGGCATAGCCGCGCAGGAAATGGGCGTTGCCGTTGTTCCAGCAGGAGGTGAATGCGTGGTAGAACAGGACGCATTTCATGCGTGCACCTCGATCTGACCGGCTTGGGGTGACGGACGATTGGAGGCGAGCAGCCCTTCGTAGAGCTTCAGATAGGCGCTGGTCGTGCGCGCCAGCGAATAGCTCAGGGACTGCTCATAGGCGGCGCGCTGCAGGCGTGTCCTCCCGAAATCATCGGCGCAGAGTTCGGCGAGTATTCGGTGCAGCGCCTGACTGTCACCAGGCTCAAAGAACCGTGCCGCCCCGCTCCACAACTCCCGGAAGGTCGCAATATTCGACAGCACGAGCGCGCAGCCGGCAGCAGCGGCCTCAAGAACCGAGAGGCCGAACGGCTCGTACAGCGCGGGACTTGTAAAGATAGCAGCATGCTGGAGACGTCTGCGCAGGGCGTTATGGGGCAATGGCCCGAGCCAACTGATGCTCGCGGACGGATCTGCGTCAGCAGGTCCCGCGATCTGGACCGGCCATTCCAGTCCGGGTGCAGCCGCCGCCAATACCTCGATGTTCTTGGCACGATCCCAGAGCCGCCCCGCCGCGAAGATCAGCTGCCGCTTTCGATTTGGAAAGGCGCTTGCCGCAATCCCGTTCCAGATCACGGCTCCGGGTGAGCGGGGGCGATAGATCTCCACGATGTCATCGTGAAAAGACTGGCTGGGGCAAATCCACGCTTGCGTGCTGTTGAGCCCCGCGGCTACCCGTTCCGTATAGCGCGTCCAACGGGGCTCGCTGAGCCAGGCCGAATCCCGGCACGCCAGTGCCCACGAGTTGACGCAGGAATGCGCCACCAGAACGGTCGGCGCGCGCCACGACAGGGTCGCCTCCCGGAAACTGTTGAGATGGACGATGTCCGGCCGGAGTTGCGCTTCGAGCGCGGTGAGGACGCCTCGGGCGTTGGCGAAGTCACGTCCTTCCGGGTCCTGCCATTCAAGAGCGAGGTCGGTTTCGATTAGACGGATTCGAGAGTCGCGCAGCATCTCGTGCTGGTCGGCACGCGCGCGCGGGCCCAGCGTCGCCAAGGTGACTTCGGCGCCTGAGGCAGCAAGGCTCGCGGCGAGGGCACAGGAATAGGTCCACACACCGCCGACAGTGTCGGTCGTCATCAGGATCCTGATGTCCGAACATTGGTTCATGGCCCCACCGGATGTTCGAGGGCATCGAGCGGAATTGGCCGGTCGTTCTGCAAATCGCTGAACTGATCGAACATCCCGAGATAGTGCCGATGCGCGCGCTCCCAGGCGAAATCGTCGGCTTCGCCCCACAGCTTTCGGTAATCCGGCGAGCCGGGATAGGGATACAGCGGGACCGGATCGTTCGCCCAGATGCCGGCATCCTGCATCTTGCGACGCCAGCGCTGCACCACGGGATCGTCGTCCTCTGGTACCTCGATCAGATTGGCCTGCACGAAGGGCACGTGGCGGCGGGCTTCGACCAGGCGCTCGGCGAGCTGGTCGGTGGTCATCCTGCAGTTCTTGGCGAGCGCCGCGCGTCCCTCGACGGTGAGGCTCTCGATTCCGGCCTCGATCGAGACGCACCCGGCGCGGCCGAGCAGCGCGAGCATATCCGGCTTCCAGAGATCGATGCGCGTCTGCACCCCGAACTTGAGGCCGCGCGTGCTCAGCGCTTCGAGCAGCTCGAGGTTTGGAAGGAAGATTTCATCGATGAAGTAGACATATTCGACGCTTTGCTCGCGCAGGCGATCGATCTCATCGAGAATGACCGAGGGCGGCCGCTTGCGATAGGCGTTGCGAAAATTCTCCTTGGCGCAGAACGTGCAGTTATAGGGGCATCCGCGCGACGCCTCGACCTCCGCGCCGGGGCCTACCGCCGCCGCCTCGAAACGGTGATGGTGGTGGCGATGTCGCCGGATCATTTCGTCCGGCCAATCGAGCGCCGGCTGATCCCTGAAGTCGACGGCCTGCGGCCCGCCATTGACCCTGACCGAAGTGCCGTCCGCAAAGCACAGGCCCGGAAAGTCTCGCTCGCCATTTGCGAGCCGCAGCAGGGACGCTTCGCATTCGCCCATCACGACGATATCGACGGCGAGCTTCTTGAGGGCCGCGCGCGGCGTGGTCGAGCCGTGCGGACCGACGGCGACCAGGATTGGTGCCAGATCCCGCACCGCGAGCGCCAGCTCCTGCGGAACGCGCAGCTCCGGCGGTGCGCAGCGCCAGAACAAATAGGTCGGGGCCGTCGTGATGACGATCAGGTCGGGACCGAACGCACGCAAATCGGCCTCGATGTCCCGGAACGACAAATCGAACATGTGCGCATCGAGCAACAACGTCGGGTGCCCAGCCGCCTTCAGATAATGTTCGGAGATTCCGAGTTCGAGCGGAAGGTGAGGGGATCGGCAGCCGAAATAGATGCTGCCGCCAAAATCCCAATTTGGATTGATCAGGGCGACACGCGTCATGCGAGAGCCTCGTGGTTGCCTTGAGCTGTTCCGAAACGGTCGTCCAGCCAGGCGTGCAGCGAGCGAAGACCCTCGGCGATCGAAACCTGAGGTGCCCATCCGAGGGTGGTCGACAGCGCACGGGTGTCGGTGACGTACCAGGGCTGATCGCCGGGGCGCCAGTCAGCAAAGCCGTAGGTGACCTCGCGGCCCGTCAGTTCGGCAATCCGGTCGATCAATTCCCGCAAGCTGATAGCGTTGGCCGGTCCGCCGCCGAGATTGAACACGCGTCCGCGCGCGAGGGCGATCCGATCGAGCACGGCGAGCCAGGCAGATGCTGCATCCGACACATGCAGCGCGTCGCGGACCTGATAGCCATCGCCGTAGATCGTCAGAGGCTTGCCGCGGATCGCGCTCAGCAGGAAATGGGCGATCCAGCCCTGATCCTCGGTGCCGAACTGGCGCGGCCCATAGATGCAACTCATGCGCATCACCACGGTCTGGAGACCGTAGACCCGCGCATAATCATGGACGTACTGATCCGCGGTCCCCTTGGAGCAGCCGTAGGGACTGTAGAAGTCGAGTGGCGCATTCTCGGAGATGCCGCCGCTCAGGAGGTCGCTGGTAGGCATATAACGACGGCCGGTGAGTGCGATCTCACTGTCCTCGATCAGGCGGCCATAGACCTTGTTGGTAGACGCAAACACCACCGGCGCGGCGCTGTTATGCAGTCGAACCGCTTCGAGCACGTTCAGGGTGCCGCGGGCGTTGATCTCGAAATCGGCGGCCGGATCGCTCACGCTGTCCGTGACGGCGACCTGAGCCGCCAAATGCAGCACGGCGCGCGCCTCGCGCACGGCATCGATGACCGGAATTGGCTCGCGAATGTCGGCTGTCGTGATGGTGACGAGATCGCCGTGTCTGGATTTCAACCATTGTGCGTTCTCCCGCACGCCGGCGCGGGCCAAATTGTCCAGCACCAGCACGCGCTCGCCGCGCCCTGCCAGCCGGTCGGCAAGATTGCATCCGATGAAGCCGCAGCCGCCGGTGATCAGGACAGGCTTGTTGTTTCGCTCACTCATTACGCAACCAATCCTCGTTGCAGCAGCTCCTGGGTCGCCCGCTCGGCCTGGTCATCGGCGATCTGGTCCGCGAGATAGTCCGCAAGCTCCTCAAGGCCGTCCTTGAAAGTCATATGGGGCTCGAAGCCGAGCAGGTCGCGCGATTTGCCGATATCCGCAAAGCAGTGCCTGATATCGCCGGTGCGATATTTTCGCGTGATCTCGGGCGTGATGTCGCGCCGTCCCATGACCTCGGCAAGGTCCTCGGCCACAGACAGGATGCTCCGGCTTTGACCCGAGCCGATGTTGAAGACGTCCTGCGCATGCTCTGCTTCCAGCGCAATGCGGCAAGCGCGGGCGACGTCATGCACATGGACGAAGTCGCGACGTTGCTCGCCGTCCTCGAACACGAGCGGCGGTCGTCCGTTGAGCAGCCGCGCGGCAAAGATCGCGAGCACGCCGGTGTACGGATTTGACAGGGCCTGGCGCGGACCAAACACGTTGAAGAAGCGCAGAGCCACGGTGGGAATGCCGTATGCCTTGCCCGTGATCAGGCACATGCGTTCCTGCGCAAATTTGTTCAGCGCGTAGACCGAGCTCAGGGAAGGCGGCTTGGTCTCCGGCGTGGGGACGGGCTTGAGCGGATGGCCGGCCGTGTCGCACAATTCCCATTCCCCTCGGCGGAGCTGTTCGATCGACCTTTCGTCGCAGGCAACGACGCTTTGATCGGGCCGCCGATAGAGTCCTTCGCCGTAGACGCTCATCGAGGAGGCGACGACCAACCGTTCGACGGGACGCCTCGATAGCGCCTGGAGCAGAACGGCGGTGCCCAGCTCATTGGTCCGCACGTAAGGCTCGATATCATACATGCTCTGGCCGACGCCGACGGCGGAAGCGAGATGCAGGACCATGTCGGCGCCACGCAGGGCATGCTCGACGGCAACGCTGTCGGTGACGTCGCCGACGACGAGTTCGGCCTCATCGGCGAGGTAGGACGGACGCTGGCGGTTGCCGCCGTGGACCTGCGGCGAGAGATTGTCGAGCAGACGGACCTCGTAGCCGGCGGCAAGCAACACATCCGTCGCATGAGAGCCGATGAAGCCCGCGCCCCCTGTGATCAATACTCGCGTCATTCACCGCTCCGTACAAACGTGAGACCGATCCGTTCGGGATCGCTCGATGATGTGAGGTGAAGCGCACCTATTGGGTGGTCGGACGACCTGCGCGCTGGTCACGTTTGGAGTCAGAAGCGATGCAAGGAATGTTCGTTCCTCGAAAATGTACAAACGAATATTTCTCTAACCTGGATCAATAACCCAGGTGAATCGGCGGCGCTGCCGCCGGCTAAAAACGCGTGCCATGCATGAGTTCGGGCAGGCCCAGATGGGTTGCCGCGGTTGCGCCGATATCGGCAAAGCCGGCGCGACGGCCAATCGGGGAAGATGATTGCGCCGACCAGGCCAGGATGGGCACCTGCTCGCGGGTGTGATCAGTGCCGCTCCAGGTCGGATCGCAGCCGTGATCGGCGGTGATGATCAGAAGGTCGTCGCTCCGCAGCCGGGACAACAGCTCGGGAAGGCGGCCGTCAAAGGCTTCGAGTGCCGCGGCGTAGCCGGCGACGTCGCGACGATGGCCATGGAGCGTGTCGAAGTCGATGAAATTGGCGAACAGAAATCCGCCGTCCGCAAGGCTCGCCAGCCCGTTGAGCGTGGCATCGAACAGCGCCATGTTGCCGTCGCCGCGCATGTTTCGCCCCGTCGCGCGATGGGCAAAGATATCGTCGATCTTGCCGATGGTCACGACATCGCGGCCGGCGCCTGCGGCGTGATCCAGGATGGTGTTCTCGGGAGGCGGCACGGAAAAGTCGCGCCGGTGGGCCGTGCGCCTGAAGTCTTTCGGGCTTGTTCCGACAAATGGACGGGCAATGATGCGGCCGATGTTGAGAGGATCGACCAGCCGCCTTGCGATCGCGCAGATCTCATACAAACGTTCGAGCCCGAAGGTCTCCTCATGCGCTGCAATCTGGAACACGCTGTCGGCTGAGGTGTAGCAGATCGGCATTCCGGTTCGCATGTGACGTTCGCCGAACTTGGCGATGATCTCTGTGCCGGAGGCGTGACAATCTCCGAGGATACCGGGCAATCCAGCTTGCTCGCAGAAGTCTTTGGTCAACTGGGCGGGAAAGCACGGCGTCGTGCGCGGGAAATAGCCCCAGTCGAACGGGACAGGTACCCCGGCGATCTCCCAATGACCTGACGGGGTGTCTTTGCCCTTCGAGATCTCGCTAGCGCAGCCGAACTGCCGGCGTTCAACCGAACCCTCGAGCCCCGGCGGTACGCGGCCGGTAGCCAGCTGGCAGGCTTGGCCGAGACCCAGCGTGACGAGATTGGGAAGCCGGAGCGGTCCCTCGCGGGCGTCGCTGTCGGCGCGGCCTTCCATGCAGGCATCAGCGATGTGACCGACAGTGTCGGCGCCATCGTCGCCATAACGTGCGGCATCCGGCGCGCCGCCGATGCCGACGGAGTCCATCACCAGGATCAGGGCACGCATGTTGGCTCCCTGGCAGACGCGGCGGAGGATACGACTCCGGTTCTCGTGCAGTAGCGCTCGACCATCGATGCACAGAAATCGGCGAATTCGTTGACGTCGAGTGGCGGGCTGGTGTGATGCGGCTCGATGCCCCGATGTTCGGGGGTGAAGCAGAACGTCACAGTGACCTGGAACTCCGCCAGCGCCTCCATCTGGCGGTCGAACCAATCGAGCGCGTTGGGACGGAAGCTGTCGGCCCAGGACAGGCCTGTCCTGAGATGGGTCGCGCCGAGACGACGCATCCAGCGGACTGCCTCTTCGAGCCGATGATCCTCGAAGTGGAACCACTGGCACAGGCCCATGGCAGGCGCATAGGCCCCAAACCGATCGGCGGCTGCCTTTGGCGTGCCGTCCTCACGCAGCAGGCCCATGTGGAAATGTCTGTAATAGGACGAGCCTTCGGCTTCCTTGTGCCGTGTCGTTGCTTCCCAGGCGGACGGAAGGTCGTAGAGGCTGTACCAATGGATGCGCGGCGCACGGCCGACCAGGAGCTCTGCGGTGCGCGACAGGCCCCAGGCCTGCACCTCTTCGGCGCCGAACGAGGAGACGCCGACCTCCGTCACCCACACGGGCAAGGTTGTGACCGCCTTGATCTCTTCGAGCTTCGTCGGCCATTCGCCGATCTGCCACAGATTCCAGTCGAGCGGAAAGCCGTGCACGGCGACCGCATCGAAGTGATCGAGCACGCTGCGGTTCTGCATGTTGCGCATGAAGGATGGATCGATCGGCGAGATGCCGCCGAGGACGATCGGCAATGCGGGCCGCGCGCTGCGGATCGCCCTGCCGGCGGCGATCGCCAGCTCTGCGAACATCGCCCAATCAGGATCGATCAGCAGGTCCCAATGCGACTTGTTGTTCGGTTCGTTCCAGATCTTGGCCGCCTCGATCATCAGCTTGTGCTCCGGGATGGATAGACGGGCCCGTCGGCTTGTGGCCGCCCGGCGCGCTTGCAGAGATAGACTTCCTCTTCCGGATGGGCGGTGATCGCGAAGCCCGCGCTGCGCAACATGGCCTCGACGCAGGCCCGGTTCGGCACCCACCAATTGGTGGGATCGTCGGCATATTTGTGCTCGATAAAGTGCAGCTTGGGATAGCCGGCGGAATCAAACTGGTCGGTGGTCCAGAAATCGTAGTTCTTCTCGATCGCGTCGATATGGCTGGCGCCGCGCTGCATCGACTGGAACAGCAGGAGATCCGTAGCGACATGCTCGTGAATGAGATCCAGCGCCAGCAGCGGATGACGCAGATGATAGAGCACGCCCATGAAGATCACGAGGTCGAACTTCTCGCGGAGTTGTCCGACGTCGTAGGCCGACATCTGGCGGAATTCGATCCTGAGGCCGTTCACCTCGGCGGCGAAACGAGCCTGTGCCAGATATTCTTCGTCGGTGTCGAGACCGAGCACGCGCTCGGCGCCCCGCCGTTTCATCTCCATGGCGTAGAAGCCGGCGTTGCAGCCGATATCGAGAACGGTCTTGCCTTCGAGGCGATCCGGAATGATCCCGGCGAAGCGGCGCCATTTCACGTTGGGATAGTCGCCGAGGAAGTGGGTGGGCGCGGTCGGCACGCCGTTGAGGTCGAGATTGTGAAACCACGGCCCAAGCGCGTCGACGCGCCGGCGAATTTCGTCACGCGTGAGCAGCGCTCCGGTCATGCAGTTGCTCCATTCTCCATTGCGGCGATCGGTCGAGCCCCATCGTTCGAGCTGCCGGTCCGCAACCTCGGCCTGCTGTCGGCGCCGATGGTTTCCGCGAGCAGGGCCATCGCGGTGCGATAACCGTCGATGGTCCCGACATCCACATAGGACTCGCCGGCCTTGACTCCGATGCCGAGACCGCCCGCTTCGATGTAGGCATTGACCAGGGTGCCAAAATACTCGTCTCGCCGCTCCCGTGCGCGCCAGAGTTCATGTAATTGGCGAAATCCGGTCGCTGACATTTTGAAAGCACCCCATATCCACCGCGAGATCGGGTTGGGCTGCTTGACCTGGATCTCCCGTACGTTATCGCCATTGAGAACGACGGCGTCGAAGAATTCCGGTCGCTCAACAGGGAAGAGCAGGAAGGAGAGGTCGGCATCGGGCAGAGCCTGCAACGCGACTTTGGGAAACCAGATCGTGTCGGGCAGACCGACGATGACGTCCTCGTCATGGCCGACCACGGTACCGGCCCGGAACACGGCGTCGCACAGGCCGGATGCGTCGGGCTGGACGACATAGGCGAGCTGGGCGCTGCCGTAGTGATCGCCGAAATATTCCAGAATGTCGGATTTGCCGGGCGAGATCACGAAGCAGATCTTGTCGGCGCCGCCGAGGATCAAGCGCTCCAGGAGATATTCGGAGACCGCACAGGGACGCTCCGTACCGTCGTCCCGCCGGCTACCGACCGGCAACAGCTCCTTGGAGAACGCCAGCGGCTGGATGCGGCTGCCGCGGCCCGCGGCCGGAACAATGCCCCACATGGTCAGGCCTCCTCGGATTGCTGCTGATGTGCGCCGCTGGAGTCCGCCTGCTCGAGCAGCGACACCAACTCGCGGGCGCGTTTGTCGGATGTGTGCTGATCCATCGTCCGCTCATAGGCGCACCTGGCGATGGATTGCAGCTCGGCGCTCGACATTGCCAGCGCGGCCAAGGTGTCCTGCGCGTCACGCGCGATCAGGATCTCCCGGCCGGGCGTCAAGAACGCCTCGATGCCCGGCCAGTCGTCGCTCAGGAGCGGTACGCCGCAGGCCGCTGCCTCGAACAGGCGACCGGAGGGGCACCAGCCCATCTCCGCCATGGCTTTGCGCGTGACGTTGAGGGTCAGACGCGACGACGCAAAGAAAGGCGCATGCTCCGACGGCGGCAGATGCCGCACGAAGTAGATGTTGGGCGACCACGGAAAGTCGTCGGGATATTGCGCTCCGCCGATCAGAAAGCGCAGGTCCTGCCGCGCGCGTGCCGGTTCGACAAACAGAGCTTCGAGTCCACGCTGGCGGTCTTGGGAGTAGGTGCCGAGATAGGACAGATCTGCGCGATAGTGCGCTTGAGGCGGCACCGGGCGGTGAATGTCGCTGTCGACGTGGCCGTACAGGGGACGGATGTCAGCTGCGCCGAGCCGGTCGCGGAATTCGTGGGTCACGCGCGGTCCGCCGGTAAAGCTGAGGACGAGCGCGAAATCCCGCAGGCCTCGCGGGCCGATGTAAGGAACGGATTCACCCGCCAGGAGCCGCGACAGCGTGATGGGCGTATCCAGATCATAGAAGACGGGAATGGCGCGCCCTTCGGACATGATCAGGTCGGTCGCCGCGATCGCATCGGGACAGTACGACGTCACGATCGCGACATCGGCATCCCGGACGTCGTCGCGGGCGAGGGATCGGGTCTCCTCCCAATTCGAAAACAGCCGCAGCTGGCCACCCGGCAGCTCATGGAAGTCGCGGGCGCCGGCGTAGTAGGGCACGTCGCGCTCGTAGAAGACGACG
The DNA here is from genome assembly GCF_900115265.1 of Bradyrhizobium sp. Ghvi. Lineage (GTDB taxonomy): Bacteria > Pseudomonadota > Alphaproteobacteria > Rhizobiales > Xanthobacteraceae > Bradyrhizobium. The sequence goes on from NZ_FOVU01000004.1 coordinate 515,266, forward strand.
GTGTGGCCGAGACGCGCCAGATGCTTGCAGAGACCGCGCCAGAGCGTCGCGTGGCCGTTGCCCCAGGAGGAGGAGATGGTCAGGCCGAAAATGACGATCTTCACGCCGGCACCCGCTTGTTGATTCCGGTTATCTTGTATCCGCCTCTGTCTGCGCTGAGAGTGCTGACGCTGGACGGATCGATCTCGATCGCAAGAAAGTCGTCAAGCCGCATGCGCGCGTAATGCAGCAGCGCGGCACGGATCGGCTCGGCATGGCTGACGGCGATGGTCGTGCCCGCAGAACGATCGTTGCGCAGCTGCTCCAGATGGTTGACGATACGATTCTGGAGCGACCGCATGCTCTCGCCGCCCGTTGGACGGGCGCTCCCACGTTGCCTGTTCCAGCGCGACCATTGCGGGTCCCGGCCGAGCTCCTCGAAGGATCGGCCGGTCCATTCGCCATAATCGAGTTCGTCGAGAGCGGGAACGATCTCGACCGGCAAACCGAAATGCGCGGCCAGGATGCAGGCTGACTGCATGCATCGCCGTTGCGGGCTCGATTGGATCAAATCCGGCCGCGGACGCAAATTGGCTGCACAGCGCGCCATCTCCTCGCAGCCGATGTCGTCGAGCGTGACACCATTCATCCGCCCGCAAAGTGTGCGGCCGAGCAGGGCGTGATGGCCATGGCGGACCAGATGGATGATTGCGGCCATCAGGTGTAGGCCTTGTCGTCGATAAAGGCACGCGTTCGCCGTCCGGCCTCCTCGTCGGTGAACTGCTGCGGCGGCGACTTCATGAAATAGCTGGAGGGACCGGTGAGGGCGCCGCCCCGACCGCGATCCATCGCAAGCTTGGCGCAGCGGACCGCGTCGATCACGACGCCCGCCGAGTTCGGTGAGTCCCAGACCTCGAGCTTGACTTCGGCACTCAGGGGCACGCCGCCGAACGTCGTGCCTTCGAGCCGGATGAAGGCGAGCTTGCGGTCGGTCAGCCAGGGCACATGGTCGCTCGGCCCGACGTGAATGTTGTCGGGGTCCATCGGGACGTCGAACTGGCTGGTGACCGCTTGGGTCTTGGAGATCTTCTTGGAGGTCAATCGTTCCCGTTCCAGCATGTTCTTGAAATCGGTGTTGCCGCCGACATTGAGCTGGTAGGTACGATCGAGCCGTACGCCGCGGTCGCGAAACAAATTGACAAGCACGCGATGCAGGATGGTGGCGCCGACCTGGCTCTTGATGTCGTCTCCGATGATCGGAAGTCCCGCATCCTCGAACCGCTGCCGCCATTCTGGATTGGAGGCGATGAAGACGGGAATGCAATTGACGTAGCCGCAGCCGGCTTCGATGGCGCGCGCCGCATACCATTCGCTTGCGCGTTGCGAGCCGACCGGCAGGTAGGAGACCAGCACGTCGGTTCGCGACATCGCCAGAACTTCCGAAACGTCGGCCTCGGGGACGTCCGCGACCGGGACGTCATCTTCGAGATAGTGCCCGATGCCGTCCAGCACCGGGCCGCGCTGGACAATCACGCCGGTCTGATCGACGTCGGCGAAGCGATGCGTGTTGTTCGGCCTGGCAAAGACGGCCTCGGCGACATCGCGCCCGACCTTGCTGGCGTTGACGTCAAAGGCCGATGCGATCTGAATATCGCTGATGTGGTACCCGCCGAGATCGACATTCATCAGGCCGGGCACGGGCTCGTTCGACTTGGCGTTCCGGTAATAGGTGAGCCCTTGAACGAAGGAACTCGCGCAGTTGCCGACGCCGACGATGCCGACGCGCACGCGGCGCCTGTCCTGAAGACGGGAATGCATGGACGGAAACCTCCGGAAAGACGCCTGGCATCAGTGTAAGTAGATCGGCGAACGTATCGGAAGGTATGTTCGTTCCTGCACTGGAGGCACCAAGCTGCAATCGCGGATCGATTCCGACCAACAAAATGCAGCGGGCTTAACCTGGGATAGAATCCGCGGCTGCATGAAGGGAACGAAGATCTTCCTGGGTGAAGATGAAGAAGATGATGCTGGTTGTCCGCTTGGGCCACAACGCACCGTGAAGAACAAATCCCGATTGCCCGCGTTTCACCGCAAACGGTCCAGGCGATGATGGTGTCGTTGCGGCCCGGTCAACAAGCGAGGTGCCACATGACGTCCAAGACGCAGAACAGCGAAGCGCAAGAGACCACCGACCATGCCGCGATCCGTAAATGGGTGGAGGAGCGCGGTGGGCGGCCGGCCACGGTCAAGGCGACCGAAGAGGATGGACACGCCGGCATCCTGCGCATCGATTTCGATCCGCCCGATGAAGAGCTCGACCGCATCGGCTGGGACGAGTTCTTCGAGAAGTTCGACGAGGCCGGGATTGCCTTTCTCCATCAGGATCGGACCAAGGACGGCAAGCTGAGCCGCTTCCACAAGTTCGTCCGGCGCTAGTCGGGCTGCTGGACGTGGCGAACGGGTGGGTGGAGGCGATGCGCGCGGGCGATTTTGCGCGCGCCTGGGCCATCAATGACCGCGATCTCGTGGTGGCGTCGCTTTCGCCCAAGCATACAGGCCCGCGGCATCTTCAGCGGATTTGGCGGGGAGAGCCGCTCGCAGGTAAGCACGTGCTGGTCCGCTGCTATCACGGGCTCGGCGATACGATCCAGTTTCTCCGCTTCATGCGGCCCCTGCGCGATGTGGCGTGCAGCGTGACGCTTTGGTGTCAAAGCGAGCTGTTGTCGCTGGCGGAACGTGCGGCAGGTGTCGATCGCTCGCTGGCACTCCATGACGGTACGCCGGACGTGGAGTTCGAGGTCGATATCGAGATCATGGAGGTTCCGCACGCGCTCAAGGTCGGACGAGAGCAGATCGAGATGCGAGCGCCATATTTGACGCTGCCGCCGAGGCGCGTGCCCTTTTCGGTCGATCGCGAAGGTCTGGCCGTAGGTCTGGTTTGGGAGGTCGGCCAGTGGGACAAGCGGCGGGCAGTTCCGCCTGAATTGTTGCGGCACTTCGCTGTTCGTGGCGTAGCTCTCCACTCGCTCCAGCGGGATGCGACGCGCGAAAGCCTCTTGGGGATCGGCGCGCGCGACATTAATACGCCGGACGTGGCAACGCTTGGTCATCTGCTCCGTGAGCTCGACCTTGTCATTTGCGTCGATACCATGGTCGCGCACCTCGCGGGCGCACTTGGATGCGAAGCGTGGGTGCTGCTGCATGCCGATTGTGACTGGCGGTGGCCCTCAACCGGGGGTCGCTCGTTTTGGTACCCGAGCGTGCGGTTGTTTCGCCAAACGACCGCCGGCGACTGGAGCGTTGTCATCGCGGAGGTGAGCGAAGCGCTTCAGCAGCGAGTTAAGTCCGGGCAAACAGTCGCATGAACATGATCAGGCCGGCACATTTTCGACTTTAGTCGATCCCGATTGCGCTGGCCGAGCACCCGGCTCGCGCGTACGGATGCCGAGATAGGCCGGATCAAAACCCGCCAGCCGGACCAATCCAGGCCAGTTCGAGATCGTCAAGGTATTGCCGTGCCATTGCAGCAGGTTGGAGCGGCGCAGTTCCTGGATGGTGCGATTGGCGTGGACGGGAGAGATGCTGCAGGCCGCGGCGAGGTCAGCCTGGGTGAACGGCGAGGATAGTCTGAAATCCTTCGCGAGCCCGACATTCTGCAGCCGTGTGGTGATCTCGCAGAGCAGATGCGCCACGCGCTTCAAGGCGTTCCGGCTGCCGAGGTTTATCGTCCAGTTGCGCTGGATGGCATGGTCGGCGAGCAGCATCAGCAACAAGGCGCGAGACATTCGGACCGACCGCGCCGTCAGTTCGCGAAAGAAGCGATGCGGAACCTGCGCCACGACGGCGGGCCCGAGCGCAATCAGATTACCGGTGATGCGCGGCTGGTAGAGTGTCTGGAGATCTGCGATGTCGCCGGGGACCGCGATCGACGTGATCTGCCCGTCTGCGCCGTCGGCATCCTGCCAGGACAGATAACCCTGGAGCAGCAGGCAACATCTATTGGCATCATCGTCTTGGCGCAGGACTGCTTGGCGCGAACTGAAATGCGCAATCGTACTGGGCATTTCCGCCAGCAGATCGAGATCTTCGGTGGTCACGTCAGCAAGGCTCGCCAGGTGATTGGCGAGTGTGGAAAAAGGAAAACCGGTCTGCATTCTTTGTCCGATCGCCCCGCCGCCGACATCATTCTGACCGAGTAACATCGGGAAGGCATTAACTCTTGATAACGTCCGCCCGACGTCAGGATGCATCAACGGATGCAGGTCGACGCTCGCCCGTGATCAACGTTCCTATTCATCGGAGCTAACTCCGGCTGCAATCGAGCTGCTGGTCGTCGCGTTCGAAGGCAACATTTGGAAGCGCCATCCGGAACTCGCGGCCATCCCGAGGCCAATACCGGCGGATGAGGGCCGACCGACAGGACGAGGAGAAGCCGTGGGGGCAATCACGACATCCGGCGTTCAAGGGTGTTCACGATGATCAGAACAGTCAGCACGGCAATCAGAAAGGTTCCGGCGGATATGGACCGCTGACGGTCTGATTTTGGGGATGCTCGCATGAACACGGTCCCGATGATCGCGTACTAAGGAATCGGGTGAACTTCCGTTCCTACGCTCGGCAAGATCCTCGTGAGCTAACCGGATGGGTGCGCCAACTGACCTCAATCATCGCATCGCGGGCCTGCGCAACCTGAGACCTCCGCGGCCTCGCGTGGATGACTATTGCAGGAACGAGCGTCATTCCCGGGATTTGCACCAAGGTGCTAACGGGAAGGCGCTCATGAACAGCTCTGATACCGTATTGTCGGCCGCCACCATGACCAGGGTGACTGACGACATCTGGATCGCGGACGACGTTCCGATCAGCGCGGCCGGCCTGCGTCTGCCCATTCGTATGACGGTCATTCGGTTGTCGAATGGCGATCTCGTGCTGCACTCGCCAGTGCGATACTCGTCGGTTCTGCGCGAGCAGCTGGAGCGGTTAGGCCCGATCAAATATCTGCTCGCGCCCAGCGTTGCGCATTGGATGTTCCTGCCAGCGTGGCAGAGACGATTGCCGCAAGCACTGGTCTTCGCGGCGCGGGGCCTGTCGGCGCGCAAGCAGGTGCGAGGCGCCGGTCTTCGTATCGACCGCGAACTGGACGACATCACGCCGGGCGAGTGGGCTGCCGAGCTCGAGACCATCTTTGTCAACGCACCAATGTTCTCGGAGGTGGAGATATTCGACAAACGAAGCCGGACATTGATCCTGACGGATCTCGTGCAAAATCTCGATCTAAATCGTCTCCCCCCGTCAAATCAGGCCGCGGCAAACCTGCTTGGCAACGCCAGGCCCGACGCCAAGGCGCCGGTTTATCTCCGACTTCTGCTGCGACTTGGCGGCCGTTCGGCGCAAAGCGCGGCGGATCGGCTGGTCAGCATGGCGCCTGAGCGGGTCATTTTCGCGCATGGCGATTGGTTCGTATCCGGAGGGACCGAACGGCTGCGTCGTTCGCTGCGCTGGCTTCTTCCCGCCCGCGCTTCGGAGGCTGCGTCGCGGCCTTTGGCGGGCACACGCGTCGTTATTACGGGGGCATCGAGCGGGATTGGTCGCGCCGCGGCGCTGGCATTTGCTCGGGAAGGCGCGAGCGTGGCTCTCGCCGCGCGGCGCGACGAGGTGCTAACGAGCCTTGCGACGGAGTGCGAGGCGCTGGGGGGCCGCGCTCTGGCGGTCCCGACCGATGTTACCGATGCCGAGGCGGTGCAGCGATTGGCCGCGGAAGCGGAGGATGCGTTCGGCGGTATCGACGTCTGGATCAACAATGCCGGAACGGGTGTGTTCGGCGCTTATCAGGACGCCGACCTTGCGCTTCATCGCCGAACGATCGAAGTCAACCTGCTCGGAGCCATGAACGGCGCCTTCGCGGTGCTCCCGGTGTTTCTCCGTCAGAAGCGGGGAATCCTGATCAATAACATCTCGCTTGGAGGGTGGGCGCCGACACCGTTTGCCGCCGCGTACACCGCGAGCAAGTTCGGCCTGCGCGGATTCACCGCGAGCCTGCGCCAGGAACTCGGCGCACATCCGCACATCCACGTCTGCGGGGTGTTCCCGGCGATGGTGGATACGCCCGGCTTCATCCACGGTGCGAACGTGTCCGGGAAGCGGCTTGATCCGGGCCCGCTGCTCTACCAGTCCGAAGATGTGGCCCGGACCTTTCTCAGCCTGGTCCGTGCACCTCGCGATGAGGTGTCCGTCGGATGGCCCGCACGCGCAGGTCAGATGGCTTACGCAGTCGCCCCAAAATTGACCGAGGAGGTCCTGGGAAGGGCATTCCGTTTTCTGCTGTCGCGCGCGCGGCGGGCACCGATCAGCGAGGGGAGTGTCATCGAAGCCTTCCCGCCGGGCAAGTCGGTGGACGGCGGTTGGTTGGCCCGGAAGCAGCTTCCGCCGGCTGGCATTATCAGCAAGGGACTTGTTGTGCTGGGAGCGGGTGCGTTGGTTGCTTTCGTCGCCTCGACTGCCGGCGCACCGCGGCGGCCGCGGATCAGGGCGAGGCATCGCCGATCATGGCGATCGTGATCGGCGGCTGCAGCCCATCGCGGAACCTATGTCGTTCGTGTGGCCTATTTCAGCGTATAGAGAAACGCCGCGATATCGCGCGCGTCCTTCTGCGGGATGTCCATTCTTGGCATGGCATTGCCTGGTAACACCCGCTGCGGATCTTCGATCCAGGCGGCCATGTTGTCGGGAGAGTTCCGGATGTAGCCCGCGATATAGGTCCGCGTGCCGACCCGCTGCAGCGGCGGGCCGACATTGCCGTCCGCGCCGGCAATGCCGGGAATGTCGTGACAGCCGCCGCAATGGTAGTTCTTGACAAGGTCGGCGCCGCGCTCGGCATCGCCATTGAAATTATCAGGGCCCGCGGCATCGGCTTTGCCGCAGCCAATCACCGTCAGCCCCAGCAGCGAGGCGATCAGCAACCGTGCGGCAAGATCGTCGCCCATTCGCCACTCCGCTTAAGGCTTCTGACCGAAATTGAAGGTCTTGGTGGCAGACCATGGATCGGTCGTCGAGACCTGCTCGCTCGGGACCTGCTCCACCTCGGGCGACAGCGGATTGGCGGCGAAGGTGCGGCCCCATTGCCGGTTCGGCTCATTGCTGATCTTGCCGATATAGGTGACGAGATCCCAGATCACGCTGTCGGGCAGCACGCCACCCCAGGCCGGCATGCCATTGGGGCGCCCCTGATAGATCGACAGGTAGATGTTCTCGGGCTGCGAGCCATAGGTGAAGAGATTGTTGCTCAACGCCGGCCCCATCCCGCCACCGCCATTCGGCGCATGGCATCCGACGCAATTGAAATTGACGAAATAGGTCATCCCGCGCTGCTCGGCATTTGGGTCGCCCTGGACGGGGTTCTTGATTTCGGGCGGATCGGGCTGAGCGCCGGGGAAGAGATGGGTGACGGGCACCTGCATGAAGACGCCCGGCCTGCCGTTCCCCACGCTGCCACCGAAATTCGGACGCGGCGCCACGGTGGGCAGCTGCGCTTCCTGGGATTGCGGCAGAGTTTGCTGGGCAAGCACGGCGCCGTCAGGCGTGACCGCCAGCAGCAGTGCCATAGCGCTCGCGCGCAGCGATGGAGCAGACATCATTGTTGTCCTCCCGATGCCGTCACGGGCTCGTCGACCAGAGGCACGCCGTAGCTCCGCAGCAGCGCGGCGATATCGGATCGATGCTCGTCGATGAACGCGTTCAACCGGTCGCGCAAAGCGTGGTCTCCCTTGCGAACGCCCATCGCGATGGCGAACTGAAATTGCTGAGGCGTGAAGCGCTCGCCGTCCTGGATCGGGGTGACCGTCAGCGGCACCTTGGAATGCTCGGCGAAATAGCCACCCAGCGGTCCCCATGCCGCGGCAACGTCGATCTCGCCGTGTTCGACCGCCTCGATCAGGCGCGCTGGCGGGTCGGCCTGGCGATAGTCTCCATAGATAGAGTAGCCGTGGACATTGTCGACGATACCCAGCTGGCCGAGGGCCTCGGCCGGCGGCGGATTATTGCCGTCGTCGCCGACGAGGTGCACGCCGATCACGAGATGATGCAGGCGCGGATCAAGTAGCGAGGAGAGGTCAAGATGGGCGTCGCGACGACTTACAAAGACGTAGGTCGAGCGATAATAGGGCTTTGTGGTTTCGACCAGCTCGTAGCCGGAGGGGACGCCGATCACGAGGTCGCATTTGCCGGCCTTCAATGTGTTGCGGATAAAACCACGACGCTGCGCCCACCAGGTGTAGGACAGCGATAGTCCGAGAGCCTCGGCTGCCATCGCCGCGAGCTTGTTCTCGAAGCCAGCCTCGGAGCTGTTGGAGAACGGCAGATTGTTCGGATCGGCGCAGACGCGAAGCTCGCCGTTCGGCGCGGCCGATACGGGGGAGATGATCCCGATCAGGCCGGCAAACGCAACAGCGGCACAATCACTGCGGAGGCGCATGGCCGTTGTCCTGACCGTTGGCGCTGCCGAGCTTGAACACCAGGAGTTCGCTGCCGCCGGTGGTGTAGAACGGCAGATCCTGCATCGCGCCGGTGAAGCCCAGCGCGCCGTTACGCACGCGCTGATCGAGCTCCGCATTCGCCACCGCCCCGGGCCAGCCGCCGACGCCCGAAAGGATTGCGATGTATTGCTGCCCGTCCGAGCCGCGGTAGGAGATCGGCTGGCCGATGAACCCCGAACCCGCACGAAACTGCCAGAGCACGTTTCCGCTCTTTGCGTCCACCGCCTTGAACAAGCGGTCCATCGTTCCATAGAACGCGACATCGCCCGCCGTCACCAGCGCGCCACTCCAGACCGGCAGCTTCTCGTGGATCTCCCACACCTTCTTGCGCGCGACCGGATCCCACGCCATGAACTCGCCGCGATGCCCGCCGGGACCGGCATACATATCGACATCGGCTCCGACATAGGGCGTGCCGGCGATATATCCGACCTGCGACGCCTTGAAGTTCATGCAGAGATGCTGATGCGGAACGTAAAGCAGCTTCGTGCGCGGTGACCACGCCGTTGGCTGCCAATCCTTGGCGCCCGGCGCGCTCGGACAGATGTTCTCGACGGTCTTGCCGACGAGCGGGGTCTTCTCCTCGTTGGGAATGATCTTGCCGGTCTTGAGATCGACACCCTTGTAGCTGTTCACGAACTCATAGGCATCGGCGGAGATCACTTCGCCGGTGGCGCGGTCGATCACGTACATGTAGCCGTTGCGGCCGGGATGAATCAGCACCTTGCGCGCTTGGCCGTTCAGCTCCAGATCGACCAGTACGTTCTCGTTGATCTCGTCATGATCGAACAGATCGTGCGGGTTGACCTGATAGGCCCATTTCGCATGCCCATTATCAGGATCGCGCGCGAAAATGGTCGTGCTCCAGAGATTGTCGCCGCTGCGCTGGTTCGCATTCCAAGGGCTTGGATTTGCGGTGCCGTAGAAGATCAGGTTGAGGTCGGGATCGTAGGAGATCCATCCCCACATGGTGCCGCCGCCGACTTGCCATCGGTCGGCAGGCCAGCTCTTGACGCCGAGATCCTTGCCCTTGAGGCTGTCGTAAAACGGCTTGAAGTCATCGCCGATCAAGACATCCTTGTCGGGGCCCGTAGCATAGGCGCGCCAGGCGATGGCACCGGTGTTCTCGTCGAGCGCGGTGACCCAGCCGCGCACGCCCATCTCTCCACCGCTGTTGCCGATGAGAACCTTGCCCTTGACGATGACGGGCGCCATCGTGATGGTCTCGCCCTTGTTGATCTCGCCGAGCTTCGTATGCCAGAGCTCCTTGCCGGACTTGGCGTCTATCGCCACGGAATGATTGTCGAGCGTGTTGAGGAACACCTTGCCGTTGTCGAAGGCGAGCCCGCGATTGACGACATCGCAGCAGGCAACGCCGGCTGCGGCGGGCTCAGGTTTCGGTGCGTACGACCATTTCAACTCGCCGCTGGTGGCGTCGAGAGCGAACACGCGGTTCGGGTAGGGGCCGGCATAGGGGCCAACGACATACATGGTGCCGTCGACGACGAGTGGGGCGGCCTCCTGACCGCGATCGGCTCCGATCGAAAACGTCCAGGCGAGCTGCAGGCGTGAAGCATTGCTTGCGTTGATCTGGTCGAGAGCGCTGTATCGGGTGTTGGCATAGTCACGTGCAGCCATCGGCCACTGGCCGGGATCTTTCATGCGGCTGGCCAGATCGGTCTGGGCAAAGCCGGAGGACTGCAATGCGCAGCAGGCGCAGAGCGCACTCGACGTTCCCCACAGCAATTGCCTGAGGCCGGACATTAACATAGGTGAAGATCTCCACGGCATGATGAGGCCTTGCCGCGCTGCAGGCCGGGTTGCGAACGTACAAACGTTGCGCTCGCGCTTGGTTCCTAAGTACTCAAGCGCCTATCTCACGACACTTCCCGAGACGCCGGCGCCGAGATCGACCGCGATCTGGTCTTCCTTGCCGTTGCATTTCGGGTGACCAAATCCGGATGGACTTTTACCGTCCGGGCCGATGTCGTAGATGATCGCGTCCTTCATGTTGGGGCTGACGCCAGCCGGCACGTGATCGAGGCCGAGGAGGTGGCGCACGCGCCAGGCGACATTGTGGTCCGCACAGGAGCTGTCGCCGCTCACGCCGAGCGCGCCGGCGATGCCGTTGCCGTCATAGAGCGCCAGCCCGCCGCCGAAGACGATCACGCCTCCGACGGGCTTGCCAACCATCGGGTCATGCGCGGTTCCGAATTCATCCGGTGTGCCCGCATAGATGACCTCCGGAGAAGGTGGGTTGCTGAGCGCTGCACCAAAGAGGAAGCCGCCGGGTTGTGCCCCCGCGTAGAGGTTGGCGCTGGCCATCGCCTTGCTCGTCAGGCTGAACGCATTCGCCGTGTTGGCCTTCTCGGCGGCGATGGCGCGGCTGCCGGGCCATTGATCATCGACCTTGCTGCCGCTGTAGGCGACGGCGCAGACCACGCCCTGCCGGTTCACGACGGCAGCCCACTCGTTGTTGTCGAGGCCACCATTGCTCGGGCCGCCGCCCGGCTTGACGCTCTTCTTGAGGATGTCCGCCAGTTGATCATGGTCCACCGGACACGACATTCCCGGGCGCGGCTGATCTTGCGCGATCGCGCCTTGCGGCATGGCAAGGGTAGCCGCGAGGATGACAGTCGCCAGGACGGTTGGTTTGCCCATGTGGCCTCCACGGATGTCGAAAGTCAGGAGGCGAACGTCGCAATCCAACTTGCGGTTCCTATGTCCCTTGTGATCAAGCGGATCCTTCAGCCGGCATGCCGAACTGTCGGCACGCGGGACGCGTCGATCGTGGTCAGCCAGCGATAGGCGAAGAACAATGCTGCACCGGTGTAGAGGATGCCCATGGGCACCCACATCAGAATGCCCGCGAGTTGCTGATCCTCCAGTGGCGACAAACCGAACTCGCCTGCAAGGGCGCCCTGGCCGGGAATCCAGATGCGTGTTGATAGCGTCAATAGCGCACCGAGCACGCCGGAATGAAGCACAGTGACAAACAGGCATGCGATTGCGATGCCGTCCCGAAGACGCACGCTGCGCCCGAGGCCGCGGCCATGCAGCAGCACCCACCAGAACAACAGCGCGGTGGCGAAGAAGCTGATGTGCTGGAGGCGATGGACGGCGGTGTTTTCGAGCGCCCACGCATAGAGCGGCGGCGCATGCCAAACCCAGAGCGCCAGGCCATGCAGGGCAGTCGCGCTGACGGGATGACTGACGAGCGTCCACGGCCAAGCCACGCCAGGCCAGTTGAGACATCGGCCCACGGCAGGACGAGCCGAGACAGGCAGGCTCCACATCATCGGCCCGTTGATCCGGGCGAAGGCCATCAGCGGCGCGCCGACGATCATGAGCAACTCGTGCTCGACCATGTGAGCCGTGAACAGACGCTCGCCGAGCCAATGCAGCGGCGAGGTGAGCGCGAGCGCGACAATCAGCCATCCCGCCCAGAATGCGCCGACTTGGCGGAAGCTGACGCCGCGCCCGCCGCCGGCATGGCGCCAGAGCCGTTGCGTGCCGACATAGAAGCCGATGCCGACGGCATAGAGGGGTGCCAAAAGCCACAGATCGAAGCTCCAGAGCGAACCCGGATCGACATCCGAGATGCCATGGGCCATCGCCGGCGCCGTGACCAGGCTCAGCAGGAGCGCCAGCAGTCTCAGCGCAGGCATGGGCTGATCATCAGCGATGCCGCAAGCTGGTTCGCGATCACCAGTGCGAACAACACGCCGGTGCCGACGCCAAGCCAGGCCATGAACGCGCGGGGACCACCGCCTTGCGCATCGGTCCACTCCGCCCCGGCGCGGCGACGAACCGCGCGCGCGGATATTGCCGTGCCCGCCAGGGCAATGATCGCCAGAACGGCGCTTATGATCGTGCCGCTCTGCTTTGTCGTCTCGCACGAGAAATGGGCGAGCGCGTAGATCCCTTGCAGGTTGATGCCCCAGGCGAGGGGACCGAGCGCGACGCCGGCCCAATAAAGCAGTTTCGTGTCTCGTTCAGTGTCGGTCATAGGCGCGGCACCCAGTCGAGCAGGACGTAGAGCGGCAGCCACGCCAGCACGACGAAATTCCAATAGAACACGTTGTCGGTGACGTCGCTGAACCGGCGCGGCTTGGCGTGGCGTGTGAACATCAGGACGGCCAGCACGACCGTGTCGCCGACGTCAGTGGCAAGATGGGTGGTGTGAAGTCCCAGGATCAACCAGACGATCGATCCATAGGCGGAGTTGTCCCAGCGTGTGTTGAGATGGGCGAACTCGAAACCGCGCAGGACGAGCAGAGCGATGCCGATCAGCGACATCACGATCAGGCCGATGCGTACCTTGGCAAGATCCTGCCGGTGCGCCACGCGATTGGTCATTTCGTTCGGGATGATGCTCAAGAGATAGACGATGGTCTCGGCCGTTCCGGGCCAGAGATCGGGCGGCGCCGCTCCAATCGGCCAGTTCGGGTTGACGGCATAGAGATAGAGGTAGGCCCCGATGGCGATGGCAAATCCCATGCCCTCCAGCGCCATGAAGCCCATGGCGCCCCACCAGGGGCCGCTGCGCGGGCCGTAGCCATAGGTTGGCAGCTCGGCGACATTGCGGACGATGGTCTGCCTCACTCCTCGTCCTCCTTGCTGCCTGTCGGCCAGAACCAGCCGATCAAGGCGACCGCCATCGGTGGCGTACCCCACAGCACCGCCCAGGGCGTGAAGATCGAGCCGATGAAGAACACCGTCGTCGCAATGGCCGTCAGCAGCGGCCAGATGCTCGGGTCGGGAGATGCCTCGCGGATCTGCGGCTCGGCTTCCGCCAGCGACGTCAACAGCACCTCGCGTCGCTCCACGCTGAGACCTGCGACCACGGGCAAGCTCTCATTGTGGAACCACAGGGGATCGCGATGCTTGACGATGGGAATGCGGTCGAAGTTCTGCGGCGGCGGCGGTGACGTGGTTGCCCATTCCAGCGTCGAGGCATCCCAGGGATTGTCGCCCGCAAGCGCGCCGCTCCGAAGACTATAGATCACATTGACGAGCAGCAACGCGAAGCTGAGCGCGAAGATGGCGGCGCCGGCGCTGGAGAGCAGGTTGAGATGGGCCCAGTCCATGTCCGCGGTATAGGTGTAGACCCGCCGCGGCATCCCGATCAGCCCGAGGATATGCATCGGGAAAAACGCGACATTGAAGCCGACAAAGGCGAGCCAGAAGTGCCAGAGTCCAAGCCGCTCGCTGAGCATCCGCCCCGCGATCTTGGGAAACCAGTAGTAGACGGCGCCGATGAGCGGAAAGACCGCGCCGCCGATCAGAACGTAATGGAAATGGGCGACGACAAAATAGGTGTCATGCACCTGGGTGTCGATCGGCACCGAGGCGACCATCACGCCGGACAGGCCGCCGATCACGAAGATCACGATGAAGCCGATCACGAACAGAAGCGGCGTGCGGTAGACCGGGCGGCCATCCCAGAGCGTCGCGAGCCAGCAGAAGATCTGCAGGCCGCTCGGCACCGCGATCAGCATGCTGGAGGCCGTGAACAGGCCGGCGCCGAGCTGCGGCAGGCCCGTGACGAACATGTGGTGGACCCACAGGCCGAACGACAGGAAGCCCGTCGCGATCAGCGAGAGGATGACGACGGGATAGCCGACCACGGGACGACGGGTGAAGGTTGCGAGGATCGCCGAGACCATGCCGGTACCAGGGATGAAGATGATGTAGACCTCGGGATGACCGAAGAACCAGAACAGATGCTGCCAGAGCAGGGGATGCCCGCCCGAAGATGAATCGTAAAAGCGGGTGTTGACGAGGCGGTCCAGGATCAGCGAGGTCGATGCGACCATGATCGAGGGCATCGCGAACATCACCAGGAAGCTGGTGACCAGCATGGCCCAGACGAAAAGCGGAATACGGTCGAGCGTCATGCCGGGCGCGCGCTGCTTGAACACGGTCACCACGATCTCCACGGCAACCGCGAGCGCGGCAACCTCGGTGAAGGTGATCATCTGCGCCCAGACATCAGGTCGTTTCGTCGGCGTGTACTGCAATGAAGACAGCGGAACGTAGGCAAACCAGCCGACGTCAGGGCCGACATTGAGCATGAAGGAGATCCAGAGGAAACAGCCGCCGAACAGGAACATCCAGTAGCTGAAGGCATTCAGGCGCGGGAAAGCGATGTTGCGCGTTCCGACCATCAGCGGCACGAGATAGACGGCGAATGCCTCCATCACGGGCACGGCGAACAGGAACATCATGGTCGAGCCGTGCATCGTGAAGATCTGGTTGTACTTGTCGGCGGACAGGAACGTGTTCTCAGGGCCGGCGAGTTGAACGCGCATCAGCACTGCGAGAAGCCCGCCGAGCAGCAGGAACGCGAATGCCGTGACGATGTAGCGGCGTCCGACGACCTTGTGATCCACCGACGCAAGCGCCCCGAAGAAGCCGGACGGCGTGCGCCAGATGTTCTCGAGCCGTGTCGAGAGTTGCAGGCCATTCAGCGCGTCATCGCGCAGCTCGCGTTGCTCGGCCACCATGCTCACTTGAGCTGCTCCAGATAATGAAGGATCGCGATGAGCTCGTCCGACTGCAGCGGCGTCCTGGGCATGAAGTTTCCGGGCTTGATGTGCTGGGGATCGGCAATCCAGGCGGCAAGCGTTGCCGGGGACATCGGCAGCGTTCCGGCCGCGACCGTCGTCCGGCTGCCGACGTGGGTGAGGTCAGGGCCGAGCTGCCCGCCAGCGAGCGTACCGCGGATGGTGTGGCAGAGCGCACAGCCGCGCGCGCGGAATAGCTGTTCGCCCTGCTTGCCGAGCGGGTCGGTCGGGCTGCTCGCGCCCTGGTTTTCGTGGTCGCGCCACCGATCGAATTCATCCGGCGACAGCGCGAGCACGGCGAAGGCCATATGGGCATGCTGATGGCCGCAGAATTCGGCGCATTGGCCGCGATAGGTGCCGGCGTTCTTCGCAGTGAATTGCAGTTCGTTCTTCTGCCCGGTGATGAGGTCCATCTTGCCGGTGAGGCTGGGGACCCAGAAGCTATGGATCACGTCGGCGGATTCCAACTCGACCTTCACGGGCTGGCCGGTCGGAATGCGGATCTCGTTTGCGGTCACGAAGTTCTTGTCGGGGCTGCCGTCCTCGTAGCGAACCTCCCACCACCATTGGTGACCGATGATCTTGAGCGTGAGGGCGTTCTCGTCCTTGGCGAAGACGGTGCGCTGACCGGCATAGCTGACGATCGAGAGCCCGAGCACGATGACGAGGGTCGCGAGCCCCAACACGAAGACGATGCGGCCGCTGGTTCGCTCAAACGACCGGTGCAGCGCGAGGGGCTGATCGGCCGCACGCTTTTGGCGCAGCATGCCCACGCATAATGCGATCACGACGGCGATCCAGACCACAGCGGCAACGATCAGGAAGATGAAGAAAGTCCGGAGGATCTGGTCCGATTGAAGCCCTTGCGGGTCGAGCGCGGACTGCCGGCCGGCACAAGCGGCCAGCGGCAGTGTCGCAGATGGCACCAGAGCCGTTCGCATCCTGACAGGCATCAATGTTCGCCGTCCTCCCCTGCGAGAGGCGAACCGGACAATCCTATGAAGGTTCCTATCGCGACAGGGCGGGCCGCTTGCGTGATGCGTCGCCCGACGGCCTTATTGAGGTCGACGCTTCCGGCTCAGAAAGGCCATCCCCT
Source organism: Bradyrhizobium sp. Ghvi (assembly GCF_900115265.1). GTDB lineage: Bacteria > Pseudomonadota > Alphaproteobacteria > Rhizobiales > Xanthobacteraceae > Bradyrhizobium. The sequence continues at coordinate 531,441 of NZ_FOVU01000004.1, forward strand.
CGTTGCGATAAATATGGCCGCGTCGGCTGCTGCCATCAGCAGCAAGATGATGAGGACGGCAATGACCGCTCCAGGCTGGGCGATCGCGCGAAGGTTCTCAAGCATCCGCAAGGTCCTCTGAAGGCGTGATCATCTCGCCATTGGCTTTCGGGCTCGTCGCGCCGCTGGGCGGCTTCCGTCCGACGCCGTACCAGATCACGGGATGAACGCTCCGATAGACCACATCCTCATTGCCCTGGCTGAGACGTCTGCCAAAAGCCAGCGCTGCTATTGACTATTCGTGGCTCCCGTTAGATCTGCAAGCAATGCGGGGTAGGCGCTGTCGTTCCTAACAGCAAGTTGCGGGTGCTGGGAGATGCAAGGCGGATAGGCCGCCGAGTTTCGAGCGCGCTACGCGATGCGCTGAAGGCGTCCTCCACCATCAGGAATTAACCCATTGATATCCCACCAACCTCGTTCCTGGCCGCCGGCGGTAACGCGCGCCTCTCAGCCATATTCCTCGCCGATCCCGTATTCCCGGTAGATCTCGAGCGGATCGAGCTCGGGGAACAGACGGCATTTGGCCTGGGCCAGATGCAGGCTCACCGCCGCCGGCTCCTTGCCGTTCGACAGCAGCTTGCGGATGTCATCCATATGTGCGCTCGGCTGGTGCTTGGCCTCGAGCTGCTCCAGCGCGACCAGGGCGGTCGCGAGCGCCTCGGTCAGAACCCAGTCGTCGTGCCCTGTGATTCCCTTCCTTGGCATCGGCAGACCCCAATCCGCAAGACATCGCCTGGTGCGGTGGCAGCAGTCTACCGTAGCTTCCGCCGAATCTCCATCGAGCAGCGTTGGGCGGCGGAGCGCCAGGAACAGGGCGCCTCGCCGTCTGGCTTGCAATATGGCGGCGTGTGGCTAAAAGGCGGCGGCGCGCGGGCGATCGTATCTTTGTTGAAACAAAGTTGGCGTAGACGGGCCTCGCGCGACCTCTCTCGGCTGGAGCCAGCATGGTCTTTCTAAGTTTCGTCTACCGTTTCCTGACCAATTTCGCGTTCATGGCGCTGGTCTATTTCAGCTTGAACTTCATGGAGAAGTACCAGAACCGGGCGGTCCTCGCGATCCTGGTGCTGGTCTATGCCGGCATGCGCGCGGCCTCGACGCTGCGGGCGTTCTACTTCTTCCAGAAGATCGAGAAGCTCGAAGCCGAAACCAAGCGGCTTCAGGCGCCGATCAATGACGGCTCGGGTGGGACCATCGCGCGCAAGCAGATCGTGACCGATGTCGCGCGGCTACGCCGCGACGGCGAGCTCAAGTCCTATATGGACTTGTTCTTCCTGGCGCTGATCGTGCTGCTCTGCGTCGCCGCCATCATGCGGCAGTAACGGCTTTAAGTTCAGGCGCGTTTCTTCACGCCGGTGGCGAGGCGGGTCGGTCGGGGCGCCGCGGTCCTGACCTGAGCTGCGCGCGCCGGCGCAGCGTGTGCAGGCGTCCGCCGCGCCTGCATCCTGCCAGCCTTGCCCTTGCCGGCATGCGGCGCCTCGGCCGCCATGGCGAGCCGCATCGCGGCCCGGCGCGACAAGGTGGTCGACAGCAGCACTTCGACGGAGCCCTCCGGGATCGCGAAGAGATCGCGGCCGGGCGCGGGCAGGGTGGCCGCGATATCGGCCTGTGCCATGGTTTTGTGCGGCAGCAGTTGCGGCTGGTGAGCGGTCTGCGCGTTGAGATCGGCAGGGTCGGGTGCCGGCAAGGTCGCGGTCTGCATGAAGGTGAAGTTCGGCACGGCCGGCCAGCGCGCGATCGGCGTCGTCTCCGTCGGCGGATGCAGCAGCCACTCGACCGGCGTGGTCGGCGTCGCCGGCCGGTCGGGCGTTGCGGGCACCACATGCACGATGTGATAGCCGCGCGCCTTCAGGTCACGGATGATCTTCGGCAGCGCCGCCACGGTGCGGGCCTGGATGTCATGCAGCAGCAGAATGCCCTTGCCCTTGGCCTCCAGCCGCTGGATCGCGAGCTGGTAGACGCGATCGGGTGACACATGCCGCCAGTCGTCAGCCGGGAAGTCGGCGCTCCACACCTGGATGCCGCGCGAGATCAAATAGTTCTCGACGCCGTCAGCGCGCATCAAGCCGGGAATGCGGAAGAACGGCGCCAGCTTGTATGGGTCCGTCATCGCCGCCGAGGTCCACTCGATGCCGCCGTTGATCTCGGCCTCAGCCTTGTCGATCGGCATGCTGTTCATCGTCAGCGGATGGGTCATGCTGTGGGTGCCGACGGTGTGGCCGGCCGCCACCAGCTTGCGCACGCCTTCCGGATTGGCCTTGGCCTGCTGACCAATAATGAAGAAGGTCGCCTTGATGCACTCGCTCGCGAGGATCTGGAGCACCTGGTTCGAATATTTCGGCAGCGGACCGTCGTCGAAAGTGAGGACCACCTCGTGGTCTTTCAGCGGCAGCGTCTCGCGATATTGCATGGTGCCGATGCGCGGATGCTCGCGCGGGTCGACGACGAGGGTGCGGGAGGTGCCGAGCGCATCAGGATGACCGGGGCAGTCGGCTGCGAAGGCCGCCGGCGACGCCGCGGTCATCAACCCCAGAAGCAGGACGGCCCACGATCGCGTCCGGATCACAGCACTACTGCCGGTCATGAACCCTGTACGTCCTCATCTGCGACTGTCGCCATAATAGGTCGGTGACATCAGGAAACGGTTCAGGCGCAACCACCTTTCCTGCCTCGGCCTCCCCCTCAATCATTGCATGGCGCAGCATGAACAGAATGTTAATAGGCCTCAAATCACCCCATTTTGGTCAGGCGTGACATTCCGGCATCAATGCGCGTCGGCATTGTTCCGTGATGTGCCTGCCGGGACCACGTGAACCACGTGAAAGCCGTTCTCTCTGAGGTACCGCAGGAAGGCGGGCATCATGGCGGCCGTGCGCGCCTTGGAGTCGTGGAACAGGACGATGCCCTTCCCGGCGGCAGCAACGCGCTCGGTGATCAGCTTCAATTCCTGCTCCGGCGTCATCTCATTCCAGTCACTGGCCCACAGATCGGCGCCGAACACGACGATGCCGCGCGACTGGAGCAGGTCGAGCTCAGCCGGCGTCGCTTCGAAATAGGGGAAGCGGAAGAACGGTGTCGACGGCGTCGTGGTCGAGACCCCGTGCAGCGCCATCTCGTCGGCGGCGATGCCGCGGTCGATCTCGCTGCTCGCCTTGTCGGCCGGGATCCGCGCCATGAACGGATGTGAGAAGGTGTGGTGGCCGATGGTATGGCCCTCGCGCGCAATGCGCTTGACCATATCAGGGTGTTCGGCGGCGTGCTGGCCGATCATGAAGAAGGTCGCGCGAACGCATTCCTGCGCCAGCGCCGCCAGCACCTTCGACGTCGTCGGCGGGTGCGGGCCGTCGTCGAAGGTCAGCACGACCTCGTGATCGGCGAGCGGCAGCGTCTGCGGAAAGCTCTTCAATCCGACGCGCGGCGTGGTCCTGGCATCGACGCTCAAGACGCGCGAGGTGCCGAGCGCATCCTTGCGCGGGCAGTCCGCGGCCGCGACAGAGCCGATCGTGCCGAGGCCGGCGAGAGCCAGGCCCATCGTGATCGAGGTCCATTTCGGTCGATGCATATTTGCCATTGCGCTTGCGATTGCCTTGTGGGTATTGCCTGAACCATCAGCTCAGACCACTCGTTCCAACCTGTCAAACGGCGAGGCCACCATGGATGAACATATGGACGGTGCTCACGCCGCTGACGCCTCGGTACTCGACCACGTGCCGATGCGCAATGAAGACGGCGAAATCAGGCACGAATTCGTCGAGGAAATCGCCCATGCGATCGAGGCTGCGGACAGCGCCGCGCTGCGCGCCTGCGTCGCCGAACTGCACGAGGCCGACCTCGGTGATCTCATCGCGGCGCTGGCGCCCGACAACCGCGTCCGCCTGGTCGAGCTGACCGGCGCCGACTTCGACTTTTCCGCGCTGAACGAGGTCGACGAAAGCGTGCGCGAGGAGATCCTCGACGAGCTGCCGCCCGAGACGGTGGCCGAGGGCGTCCGCGAGCTCGAATCCGACGATGCGGTCGAACTGCTCGAAACCCTCGACGAGGACGAGCAGGAGGAGATCCTCGAGAAGCTGCCGCTCAAGGAGCGCGTCGCGCTCGAACGCAGCCTGCTGTATCCGGAAAACTCCGCCGGCCGGCGCATGCAGACCGAATTCATCGCCGTGCCGCAGGATTTCACGGTCGGGCAGGCCATCGACTACATGCGCGATACGCCCGACCTGCCGGACCGATTCTACGAGATCTACGTCGTCGACAAGGATCAGCACTGGCAGGGCGCGATTCCGCTCGACGTGATCTTGCGCGCGCGCCGCCCTGTGCCACTCACCGAGCTGACCGATGAGGATCGCCGCCGCGTCTCCGTCCTGGAGGACCAGGAGGAGGTCGCGCGCATGTTCGGCAAGTACAATCTCGTCGCGGCCCCCGTGCTCGACACCCAGGATCGCCTGGTCGGCGTCATCACCGTCGACGACGTGGTCGACGTCATCGAGGAGGAGGCGGACGAGGACCTCAAGGCGCTCGGCGGCGTCACCAGCGACGAAGAGCTGTCGGACACGTTTCTGACCATTGCGCGCGGCCGCTTCAACTGGCTGCTGATCAATCTCGCCACCGCATTCCTCGCGTCCTCCGTGCTCGGCCTGTTCGAAGGCCAGCTCGAACAGATGGTGGCGCTTGCCGTGCTGGCGCCGATCGTGGCGAGCCAGGGCGGCAATGCCGCGACGCAGACCATGACCGTCGCGGTGCGCGCACTCGCAACCCGCGAGCTCGGCTCCTTCAATGCCTGGCGCGTGATCATCCGCGAAACCTTGGTCGGCCTCATCAACGGCATCGCCTTTGCCGTGATCACGGGCATCGCCGCGGTGGCCTGGTTCAAGATCCCGGGCCTTGGCGTCGTCATCGGCCTTGCGATGATCTGCAACCTCATCGCGGGCGCGCTCGGCGGCATCCTGATCCCGATGGCGCTCGAACGCGTCAGGGCGGATCCGGCCGTGGCTTCCGGCACGTTCGTGACCACGGTGACCGACGTCGTCGGCTTCTTCTCCTTCCTCGGCATCGCAACGCTGTGGTTCGGGTTGAAGTAGTAGGGCACGAGAGCAATGCGCCGTCCTCAACCTTTAATCCGGCCTTAAGCGACCTGCCGCATTATTGCCCGTGCTTGGGGGAATGAGCATGCGGTTGCGGCTGAAGGCGGACGGAAGGGTCGTTGAACTACGGGATGGTCAGGAATTTCCCGTCCAGCCGGCCCCGCCTGCGGTCGAGACTCCGCCGGCCGGGGCTGGTTCGCTCGCGGTGCGCGATTTGCGCCGGCGCGCCTGCCTCACCCAGATGGAGTTTGCCGCCAAGCTCGGTGTACCCGTCGAGACCATCCGCAACTGGGAGCAGGGCAAGCGCGCCCCGCGCGGCCCCGCCCGCGCCCTCCTGGCCGTGATCGCGCATGCGCCCGACACGGTGTTCCAGGCGCTCGCCAAAGCCTGACGTCAAGCTCCTGGCGTTGCGGCCTTCAGATCCGCACCCCTGGGCTGATGTCCTCCATTGCACTCTGGCGGACCGGGCCCATAATGATGCCACTGACGAGTCTGGGGGCTGCCGCAACAGAGAGGATTCCTCATGTTGTTCGTCGAGGCCAATGGCGCAAAAATCCCCGCGATCGGGCTGGGGACCTGGGAGCTGAGCGGCCGGACCTGCGCGCGCGTGGTCGAGCAGGCGCTGCGGCTCGGCTATCGCCACATCGATACCGCCCAGGTCTATGACAATGAGCGCGACGTCGGCGACGGTCTGCGCGCCTCCGGCGTCCGCCGCGATGATGTCTTCCTCACCACGAAAGTCTGGACCAACCATTTCGCGCCCCATGATCTGGAGCGGTCGGTCAAGGAAAGTCTGGCGCGCTTGAGGCTTCCCGCCGTCGACCTCGTGCTGTTGCACTGGCCCAATCCGCACGTGCCGCTGGAGGAGACGCTGGGTGCGCTGGCGCATGCCAAGCGCATGGGCCTGACGCGGCATATCGGCGTCTCCAATTTTACGGTGGCGTTGATCGAGCAGGCCGCCTCCCTGTCGAGCGAGCCGCTGGTCTGCAACCAGGTCGAATATCATCCTTATCTGGATCAGGGGAAGGTAAGGGCAGCCTGCGACCAGCATGGGATGGCGCTGGTTGCCTATAGCCCGATCGCCAAGGGCCGCATCAAGTCCGACCAGACGCTGCTGGAAATCGGCCACGCCCATCAGAAGACGCCGGCGCAAATCTGCCTGCGCTGGCTGGTGCAACAGAATGTGTCGGCGATTCCCAGAACCTCGCGCGTCGAGCGCCTGTCGGAAAACATCGAGATCTTCGATTTCGAGCTCTCGGATGACGAGATGACGGCGATCTCCGCGCTGGCCAGCCCCAAGGGCCGCCTGACCAATTTCGGCTTCGCGCCGAAATGGGATTGAGGGGAGCCTGCGGTATGCTAGGAGCAGGCCGGCAACCCAAGATCGGGCGATGGAACTGCGGAAGATCATACGGACGGACATTGCCGCGTCAGCGATTGCACATCTGACGCTGGTGGCGCTGATCATCCTGATCAGCGAAGTCCATCCGTTTCATTCCCTGCCGCCCGAGACCGTGGCGGTCGATATCGTCACGCCGGAGCAGGTGAAGCAGGAGGAGGCCAAAGCAGAAGAGAAAGCCCTGCAGGAGACGGAGAAGCCGCCGGATCCGCTTCCCGACCTGAAGCTGCCCAAGCTGGATTTCACCGACAAACCGGACGCCGCGCCGAAGCCTGCGCCGGCCGGTGAGAAGGCGCCGCCGCAGCAGAAGCAGGCCTCGCATGAGCCGCAACAGAAGACGGAGCAAGCGGCAAAGCAGCAAGAGGCCAACGCACAGCCGCAACCTCAGCAATCTCAGCCGCAACAGCCACCTCCGGCGATGCCCCAGCCACAGGCCGCACCTCCTGCCTATCAGGCGCCCGAGCCCGACGTCACCGTCAGATACGGCGTGATTCTGGGGCTGCCGCCCGAATTGCCGCCCGCGCCGAAAGACGCACCCAAGGATGACGGCGGCGATGCCAAGGATTCGATCGCAGCCAAGCTGCCGCCTGAGGTCCTTGCCGAGCTTCGCCGTCACCTGAGGAACTGCTCGAAACTGCCGGCGGGCGTCGCGCCGACCGACGCCGTGCGCATCAAGTTGCGCGCCGTGCTCGCCACTGACGGCACGCTGGCGCGGCCGCCGATCCTGATCGAGGCCCCTCCGTCCGCGAAGGGCGTGGCCATCGTGAAATCCGCGATGAACGCGATGCAGGCCTGCCAACCCTACAAGATGCTGCCTGTCGACAAATACGAGGAATGGAAGGTGATGGACCTCTCGTTCACGCCGCTGGATTTCGGGTCGTAGTCGGCGCGAAATGCCCGACGGGCAAAACACCTACGGGGCTGTAGCGCGAAAGCGTGTCTGCTGTTCGAGAATCGGAAAAGCGATGAGGCAGGCTCAAATCTGTGCCCGTCACCTTGAGGCGCGCGCTCAGCGGCGCGTTAGCGTCGTTGAGCAAGCCTCGAAGGCGACGCCCCGGCTGCATCGGATCGGCCGTTCATCCTTCGAGGCTCCCGGCGCGATGCGATGCATCGCGCCACTCGCACCTCCAGCGACAATGGCTTCGCCATTGCGCGGGGATGACGGAACGGAATTCATGTTTAGGTCGCGCCGCATTGTGAGTTGTACTGGAGCCGCAGTTGGCTACCATGCGCACGCGCTCCCTGATCACGGAGCCAGCAGCAAGCGGAGGCGACATGAGTGGGCAGGAACGCAAATTGAAGGGATCGGACCTGTTCGTTGCGGCGCTGGAGAACGAAGGCGTCGATCGCATCTTTGGTGTCCCCGGCGAGGAAAATCTCGACCTCGTCGAATCGCTCCGCATGTCGAAAATCGAGCTGGTGCTGACCCGGCACGAGCAGGCCGCAGCTTTCATGGCGGCGACCCACGGCCGGCTGACCGGCAAGCCCGGCGTCTGCCTGTCGACCCTTGGCCCTGGTGCGCTTAATCTCTCCACCGGCGCCGCCTATGCCCATCTCGGCGCGATGCCGATGATACTGATCACTGGCCAGAAGCCGATCATGAGCAGCCGGCAGGCGCGCTTCCAAATCGTGGACGTGGTCGCCACCATGAAGCCGCTGACGAAATTGTCGCGGCAGATCGTCAGCGCCTCCTCGATTCCGACCGTGGTGCGCGATGCCTTCCGCGTGGCGATGGAGGAGCGGCCGGGACCGGTGCACCTCGAATTGCCCGAGGACATCGCCGGCGACGAAGTCGAGGCCGTTCCCGCAATCCCGATCCACCCGATCGAAATCCCCGTCGCGCATCGCGCCGCGCTCGACCGTGCCGCCGAGATGATCCTCGCCGCGAAGCGTCCGCTGGTGATGATGGGTGCCGCGACCAGCCGGCCGCGCTCGACCCACAGCATCGCGAGCTTCGTGCGGCGCACCGGCATTCCGTTCTTCACGACGCAGATGGGCAAGGGCACCGTGCCCGGCGGCACAAATCTCTATATGGGCACCGCGGCGCTGTCCGAGCGCGACTATGTCCATGATGCCATCGACGCCGCCGACCTGATCGTGGCGATCGGCCATGACCCGATCGAGAAGCCGCCCTTCATCATGGGGCCATCGGGGCCAAAGGTCATTCATGTCAGCTACACTTCTGCCAGCGTCGAGCTGGTTTATTTCCCAGATGCCGAGGTCGTCGGGGACGTCGGCCCGAGCCTCGAGCTTTTGGCGGACCGGCTCGAAGGCAAGCTGCCGCAGGCGGCCGCGTTGCTGCCCTTGCGCGAAGACATCCTCAGCCACATCGCCGACCGCGCGACCGAGACGCGCTGGCCGCCGACGCCGCAGCGCATCGTGCACGACATCCGCCAGGTCATCCCGGAGAACGGCATCGTCGCGCTCGACAACGGCATGTACAAGATCTGGTTCGCGCGCAATTACCGCACGCGCGTCGCCAACACGCTGCTGCTTGACAATGCGCTGGCAACGATGGGCGCCGGCCTGCCATCGGCGATGATGGCCGCGATGCTCTACCCTGATCGCCGCGTGCTCGCGGTCGCTGGCGATGGTGGCTTCATGATGAACAGCCAGGAGATGGAGACCGCGGTCCGCCTCAAGCTCAATCTCGTCGTGCTGGTGCTGGAGGACAATGCCTACGGCATGATCCGCTGGAAGCAGGCCGTCGATCATTTTGCCGATTACGGCATGACCTTCGGCAATCCCGACTTTGCGCTCTATGCAAAAGCCTATGGCGCCAAGGGCCACCGCATCGAAAGCATCGACAGTTTCGGTCCGACGCTCGAGGCGGCCTTTGGAGAGGGCGGCGTGCATCTGGTCTCGATTCCGATCGACTATTCGGAAAACGTGCGGGTGCTCGTGGACGAGCTGCGGGCGCGCGGGAAGTAGGGTCCGGTTTACAATTCTGCCGGGACGATCATACCTGCCATTCCTTGATATATATCGTATTGCGATATAATGCAGGCGCGAAGAATCCTCCCGACAAGAGATATCCATGCGCCAGACCCCCGACATCACCGGCGGCCTCCCGCGTCCTCGCGGCAGGCCGGGAGATTTTACCGCCGATCGGCGCGTGTTGATTCTGATCGGGATGGCGCTGCTGGTCGGCAGCCTGGGCACCGGGGCCGCCTGGGTGCTGCTGAAGCTGATCGCGCTGGCGACCAATCTGGTCTGGTTCGGCCATGTCAGCACCGAGAACGTCTCGCTGGCGAATGCCCAGCCCGGAATCTGGATGGTGCTGGCGCCGGCGCTTGGCGGTCTCGTGATCGGGCTGATGGCGCGGTTCGGATCGGAGAAGATCCGGGGCCACGGCATCCCCGAAGCGATCGAGGCGATCCTGATCGGCGGCAGCCGGATGCAGCCGAAGGTCGCGATCCTGAAGCCGCTGTCCTCGGCGGTGTCGATCGGAAGCGGCGGCCCGTTCGGCGCGGAGGGACCGATCATCATGACGGGCGGCGCGATTGGGTCGATCTTCGCGCAGTGCTTCCATCTCACCGCGGCCGAGCGCAAGACGCTGCTGGTGGCGGGCGCGGCTGCCGGCATGACGGCGATCTTCGGCACGCCGATCGCGGCGGTGCTGCTCGCGGTCGAGCTGCTGCTGTTCGAATGGAAGCCGCGCAGCTTCCTGCCCGTGGTGACGGGAGCGGTGATCGCCGCGGCCTGGCGCCCGCTGCTGTTCGGGACGGGGCCGTTGTTTCCGTTCACGCAACGGCCGGACCTGCCCTGGTGGGGCCTTGCGGCTGCGGTCGGCGTCGGCATCGTCGCCGGCCTGCAATCCGGGCTGATGACGCGGCTGCTCTATGCGATCGAAGACCTGTTCGACCATCTGCCGGTGCACTGGATGTGGTGGCCGATGCTCGGCGGCCTCGTTGTCGGTCTCGGCGGGCTGATTGATCCGCGCGCGCTCGGCGTCGGCTACGACGTCATTGCGGATCTGTTGTCCGGCCACATGGCGCGTGACGAGGCGATCCGGATGCTGCTGGTGAAGTCTGTGGTCTGGTTGGTCGCGCTGAGCTCGGGCACGTCGGGCGGCGTGCTGGCGCCATTGCTGATTCTCGGCGGCACGGCCGGTTGGATGGAGGGACTGATCTTGCCTGGCGGCACATCATTCTGGGCGCTGATCGGTATGGCCGCGATGATGGGCGGCACGATGCGCTCGCCGCTGACCGGCGTGATGTTCGCGATCGAGTTGACCGGCAACATCGACATGCTGCTGCCGCTCTTGGCGGCTACCGGTGCTGCGCATGCCGTCACCGTGCTGCTGCTCAAGCGCTCGATCCTGACAGAGAAGATCGCGCGCCGCGGCCAGCACATCACCCGCGAATACGCGATCGATCCGTTCGAGCTGATGCGCGCGGCCGATGTGATGGTGACTGATGTCGACACGTTGCCGGTCGACATGTCCGTGGACGCTGCGGTCGCGTTCTTCACGTCGGATCAGCGCCGTCACAAATCCTATCCCGTGATCGCCGCCGATGGGCGGCTGACCGGCATGGTGACCCGCGCCGACGTGCTGCGCTGGCGTACCGAGGGCGATCATCAGGCCGCGACGCTCGATGACGTCCTGTCGGACACCTCCAGCGTGGTGGCGCATCCCGATGACGTGCTGGGGCGGGTCGCCGATCTCATGGTCGCCTCCGATCTCGGCCGGCTGCCGGTGGTCGATCGTACCAGCCATCGCGTGGTCGGCCTCGTCGCTCGCAAGGATTTGCTGCGAATTCGCGCAGTCGTGAACGCGCAGGAGGAGGACCGCAATGCATATTTCCTGCGCGAAAAGGCGCTTGTGCAGGAGGCGCGGATCGCGGAAGGTCAGCCGCTCTGAACTCCAGCACTGACAGGAATGGGCATGACACGTGTTCGCTGCGTTACCGAGATGGGCATGGGCGTCGACGTCCACGGCAGGGACGCCACCAAGGCGGCGAAGCGCGCGGTGTCGGATGCCATCAGGCATTCGAGCCTTGGTTTCTTCCGGATGATCGGCAAGACCGCGAACGACATGTTCGTCGATGTCACCATCGGCGTGCCCAACCCCGAGGCCGTCGATAAGGAGGCGGTTGCCAAAGAGCTTCCGTATGGCACGGTGACCGTCACCGCGGTCAAAGGCGGGTTGGAGATCCCCTCGGCCACGGAAGTGGCCAACGATCCCATCCTCATCGCCAATGCAGCCGTGATCGTCAGCTTCGAGAAGGACTAGATCGGTGTCGGATAAAGATGAGGCTCTGCTGGATCGTCCGATCTGGAGCGCGCTGACGACGAGCCAGAAGCATTTGGCCGAGGGAGGCCCACGCGCGCGGCGCTATCCCGTGGACATGACGCCGTTCGCCGACATGACCGACATGTCTGCGGCGAGCTTTGCGGCGCTCGGCGATCTCCTGCCGCCCTCGCAAGTCGCGGCGTTGTTCACGCCGGAGCCGGTCGACGTCCCCTCGGGCTTCAAGGTCGTGCTATCGGAGACCGGCGAGCAGATGATCGGCTCGCCCGCGGACAGCCCGCTTCGCGACGCCGAGATCGTGAGGCTCGGTGCGGCCGATGTTCCCGCGATGATGGCGCTGACGGCGCTCACCAAGCCGGGGCCGTTCGCCGCGCGGACACATGAGCTCGGCACATTCCTCGGCATCCGCGCCGGCGGCGAGCTGGTCGCGATGACCGGGGAGCGCATGAAGCCGGGCAAATTCACCGAGATGACGGCGGTGTGCGTCCATCCTGATTATCGCGGGCGCGGCTATGCGCAGGCTCTACTCGCAGCCGTCGCGCGCCAGATCGAGGCGCGCGGCGAAATTCCGTTCCTGCACGTCTTTTCGAACAACAATTCCGCCATCGCCCTCTATCAGCGCCAGGGCATGCGCATCCGCCGGCGCCTGCACGTGACGGCGTTCATGAAGCAGGAGTAGGCGCCCTCAGGGTGTGGCCCTTCATTTCCTGGGAAAGCACGCTATATCCTTCCCCACCATAGTTGGGGGAAGCACATGGACGCCAGGACGCCCGATTTTTCCGCTGCACGGACGGCGATGCAGCGCTACGTTGATGAGGAGATCATATCAGGCGTGTCCTGGGCGGTGCTGCGCGGGCGCGAGGTGGTCGACCAGCAATGCGTCGGGTTTGCCGATCGCGAGGCGAAGACGGCACTCCGACCGGATCATATTTTCCGCGCGTTCTCCAACACCAAGATCTTCGTCACCTCGGCGATCATGCTGCTGGTGGAGGAGGGCCGCATCGGGCTCGATGACCCCATCGAAAAATTCCTGCCGCAACTCGGCCGTCGCAAGGTGCTGAAGCAGGGTGCTTCGAGCCTCGCCGATGTCGAGCCGGCGAGGAGCCCGATCACGATCCGGCATTTGCTGAGCCATACGTCTGGGCTCAGCTACGGCATCTTCGATCCCGGCACGGTGCTGTTCAAAGGCTACAACGATGCGGGCGTGCTTAATCCGCTGACGCCGCTGACCGACATGATCGACAAGCTCGCCGATCTGCCGCTGTCCTATCATCCCGGGACGTCCTGGGAATATTCGGTGGCGACCGACGTGCTCGGCCGCGTGGTCGAAGTGGTCTCGGGCAAGCCGCTCGATGTCTTCCTGAAGATGCGCATCTTCGATCCCCTCGGCATGACCGATACCGGCTTCTTTGTGCCTGAAGCACAGCAAAACAGGCTCGTTGCGCACTACACCGGCGCCGACGTGCTCGATCCGATGAAGCCTGGCCTGACGCGCGCCGACAATCTGCCGTATCCGCAGGCCTATCGACGGCCGTTCCCGCGGCTGTCGGGGGGCGGCGGTCTGGTCTCGACCCTGCCTGACATGCTCGCTCTGGTGCGGGCGCTGCTGCCCGGTCCCGATGCGCTGTTGAAGCCGGACACGCTGCGGCAGATGATGACCAATCAACTGCCGGAGGGCCAGACCATCCGCTTCGCCAATCTCGGGGCGATGCCCGGCAAGGGCTTTGGCCTCGGCGGCGCCGTCACCTTCGCGCCGACCCAGTTCGATCCGCCAAATTCCACGGGCGAATTCCAATGGGGCGGCCTGGCCGGCACCCATTGGTGGATCTGCCCAGAGGCCAACACATCAGGTGTTCTGATGGCCCAGCGGCATCTGGGTTTCTGGAATCCCTTCTTCTTCGCGTTCAAGCGCCTGGCCTACCAGGCGGTCGGGGGCTGACCGAAAAAAATTGCTGCATGATTGCAGCAGCCGTTGCGCGCTGGCGGCACGCTCGGCAATGCATTGATGGCGCAGCGGCTGTTTGACCGCCATAAGGATGAGGGATGAGAGAGCATTAGAGACGGGACCATGCGCGTGCCAAACTATCTCGGTCTCGATGGATTTCGTTTCGGCTGGGTTGCCGCATGGATCGACGAACGCGGCGATCACGGCTTCGACTATTCGCCGGGCTTGACTCGCCTGCTCGCCATGTCGCACGCGCGCGCGATGATCGATATGCCGATCGGCTTGAAGCCCAGCGGCTACCGCGCATGCGACCTGCGTGCGCGCGAATTGGTGGGGCCTGCGGTGTTTCTCGGCGCCCGCCGCGACCTCTGGACATTTTCCGATATGGCGGCGGCCAACGGGTATTACTGGGAGCAGGAAGGCAAGGGCAGGGGCGTCTCGGCGCAGCTTTGGAACATCCGAGACAAGATCAGGGACGTCGACGCAATCATGACGCCGGAGCGTCAGGCGACAACCGGCGAAGCGCATCCGGAATTGATCTTCTGGAATCTTGCAGGGCGAGTCCGGCTTGCAAAGAAGACCATGGCGGAAGGTCGCGAGCAGCGCATTGCGCTGCTGGCGCAACGCGGCTTCACGCGCCTGCCGCGATGGCTGACGCAGCGCCAAGGCACCGGCATCGGCTGCGACGATCTCATCGATGCCTGCGCCTGTGCGGTCGCAGCGCGCGACAGCACGCAGCGTGTCGGCGGGGACGAGATCGATTCCCGCGGTCTGCGGATGGAGATCAATTACTGAGCCGGTCGCGCGGCGAGGATCGGGAAAAACAGGCAAATTTTTCGAACCCTGCAGGAACTGGCGGCAGTCGGTCCGCGTTCCCCATGCGGACCGAATTGGAAGAAGCTCGTACTACGATGCATGATGCCAGTCAGTTAGCGACAGCGATGCTCGCGCTCGTTTTTGCCGGAGCGCTGCTCGTCACCGGGCAGCTCTTCATCGAGCAGCGCGCCCAGCACGATGTGGTCTACGCCACCAACCATTTGCTGCGGCCCTTGTGATCGGAATTCGCGGCGCGACGTTGGTGTGACGACGTCCCGGCCTTGCGCCATGTCCCGGCTCGCCTAGATTAGACGGAATCTCACGCAAGCAGCCGGGGTCCCATGTCTGATCTGTCCGCCTTTCCGATCACCAAGCGCTGGCCTGCCAAGCGTCCCGAACTGCTTCAGCTCTATTCGCTGCCGACGCCGAACGGCGTGAAGGTCTCCATCATGCTGGAGGAGATCGGACTGCCTTACGAAGTCCATCTCGTCGATTTCGGCAAGGACGACCAGAAGACGCCGGAATTCCTCTCGCTCAATCCGAACGGCAAGATTCCGGCGATCCTCGATCCCAACGGTCCCGGCGGCAAGCCGTTGCCGCTGTTCGAGTCCGGCGCGATCTTGCAATATCTCGCGGAGAAGACCGGCAAGTTGCTGCCGCAGGATTCAGCGCGGCGCTACCGGACCATCCAATGGGTGCACTTTCAGATGGGCGGCGTCGGGCCCATGTTCGGTCAGGTCGGCTTCTTCCACAAATTTGCCGGCAAGGATTTCGAGGACAAGCGCCCGCTGGAGCGTTACGTCGGCGAGTCCAGACGGCTGCTTGGCGTCATGGACGCGCATCTGTCCGGCCGGCAATGGTTCATGGATGACGACTACACCATCGCCGACATCTCCATGCTCGGCTGGGTTCGTAATCTCATCGGCTTCTACGGCGCAGGCGATCTCGTCGCGTTCGGCCAGTTCAAGTCGGTCGCTGCTTGGCTCGAACGCGGACTGGCGCGTCCGGCCGTGGAACGCGGGCTCAACATCCCCAAGCGTCCGTGAACTAGCTCAGCGCTTTATAGCTCATATAGAGCGCCATCAGGGCGATGAGGCCGATCATGCTTCGGCGCAGCACAGCTTTGCTGACGCGGTTGGCCGCGCGGGCGCCGAGATCGGTGCCGATCCAGAGACCGGCAAGGATGCCGAGGATGGCCGGCCAGCCCACCATCAGACCCTTGCTCCAGTAGATCCAGGCCGCCGGAATGTTGGCCGGTATGACCGAGAAGATCAGGCTTACGAGTTGCGCCTGATGCTGCGGCACCCGCAAGCCGGCGGCGAGGCCGACCGTGATCGCAAGCCCTCCGCCGATGCCCATGAAGCCGGAGGAAAAGCCCGCGAGCATGCCGATGAGGAGCAGGGGCAGCCAGGGCAGTTGGTCGCGCTTATCGGCGCCGCCGCTGTCCTTGCGGTCGCGACGCAGG
This sequence comes from Bradyrhizobium sp. Ghvi, assembly GCF_900115265.1. Taxonomy (GTDB): domain Bacteria; phylum Pseudomonadota; class Alphaproteobacteria; order Rhizobiales; family Xanthobacteraceae; genus Bradyrhizobium. Next base: position 547,434 of record NZ_FOVU01000004.1, read on the forward strand.
ATCAGCAGAGCGATCAGCGCGACGAGATAGGCGACGTAAGTCCATTGCAGAACCGCGTCGGACACGGCCGCCGCGGCGTAGCCGCCACCTGCGCCGCCCACGAGAAATCCGATGCCGATCCAGGCGATCCATGGCAGCGCGCCGCGGTTGCCGCTCGCCCAGTAGCGGCGCACACCGGCAAGGCCGGTCGGCGGGACCTGCGTGATCAGCGAAGTGCCCTGGGCGATGTGTTGCTCCGCGCCGAGCAGCAGCACGCTGAAGACGACGAGCCCGCCGCCCGGGCTCGTTCCCATGAAGCCCGACGTCAGTCCGCTGACGAGACCGACGCCGGTGCCGGCAAGGATCTCGTGAATCCAGAGCATGATTTACGTCCTGGCCCGTCGCTTGATGTCGGGCTTGGTCGTGCGAAAGCCGTCGATCACAGTGGTGACGGTCGCCATGCAGGCCGCGATATCAAGATCCTCGCCCCAGCATTTTTGCAGCACGAAGCCCTGGAAGATCGCGATCAGCACGCGCGCGATCGCATCGGCGCCGATGTCGCGCCTGATCAGGCCGTCGTGCTGGCCGCGCTCGACCAGCGCCACGATCAGCGCACGCGGCGTGTCGATGCCTTCGACGACGCTGGCACGGACACGGCGATTGCGCAGCGCCTCGGCCCAGCCATGGATGCCGACGCGGCGCCGCGCCTCGCCCGCAGGATCGGTCAGCCATTGCGCGTAGACGCGGACCAGGGCGTGCAGGCCCTCGATAGAATGAGCGGAGCCATGCGCAACCGAGTTGAGCACGGCCTCGCGGCGATGCCGGTCGTCGGCGAGCGCTTCGATCAGTTCGTCCTTGCTTTCGAAATAGAGATAGACCGCGCCATGGCTGAGGCCCGACCGCCTCACGATGTCCGCCATGCCGGTCTGGTGAAACCCGTCTTCGGAGAAGCAGGCCAGCGCCGCGTCGAGAATCTGCTGGCGCCTGTCTTCACGCTTCTTGTCGCTGATCTTGGGCATCCATCCCGTCCGCAAATAACTGACAGATCGATCATTTTAATGGTTTGCAGAGGCCGGCTGCGACACGACGATCCCTATATAAAAAACGATCAGTCAGTCGTTTTTATAATCAAATGAGATTCTGGTCAAGTCCGAACACGCTGGCGCGAAGCAAACAGGGATCAGGCGGCGGGAGATTGGCTTGTGAGAGCGCTAGAACAGCCGTCCGCCGTTCGGCACCGGCTTGCTTGGCTGCATCAGCACGACCTTGCCGTTGGCATCGGGAAAGCCGAGCGTAAGGACCTCGGAGACAACAGGTCCGATCTGACGCGGCGGAAAATTGACGACGGCCGCGACCTGCTGTCCCACCAGCGTCTCGAGCGGATGGTTCTCGGTGATCTGCGCCGAACTCTTGCGCACGCCGATGACGGGGCCGAAATCGATCCACAGCCGCCAGGCCGGCTTGCGGGCCTCCGGAAACGGCTTGGCATCGACGATGGTGCCGACCCGGATATCGACCGCGAGGAACGTCTTGAAGTCGATGGTCGGCGAGGCGGCTGCGGCGGGATCGTGGGTGACGTGCATGAGTGTGTCCGTTCAGAAGAGGCCGAAACATCCTCCGCAATATTGTCGCGCGATCGGGAGTTTCGTACAACGCCGCAGCCCAAGCATCACGCACGCGCGAGGACCGTCTTGCCCAACATCATCTACGGCATCAAGAACTGCGACACCATGAAGAAGGCGCGCACCTGGCTCGACACCCACGGCGTGGCTTACGAGTTCCACGATTACAAGGCCGCCGGTGTGGACAAGGACAAGCTGAAGCAATGGAGCGACAAGCTTGGCTGGGAGACGCTGCTCAATCGCGCTGGCACCACCTTCAAGAAACTGCCCGAGGCCGACAAGGAAGGCCTGACGGAAAAGGAGGCGCTGGCACTGATGCTAGCGCAACCATCCATGATCAAGCGGCCGGTGCTGGAAGTCGGCGGCAAGCTCCTGGTCGGCTTCAAGCCTGACATCTACGACAAGGAAATCGGCGCCGTCTCGCGCAAGCGCTAAAGCGTTCTCAAGCGAAGTGGATTCCGGCTCGCGTAAAGAAAACGCCCGTTCCATGGGAACGGAGCGCTAGTTCAGCTCGATGATCTCGGCGGTAACGCTTGGACCGCCGCTCTGATCGGCGAGTTCGACGATGTCGGCGGCCGCGACGCGACCTGGCGCGCGGTGAAACAGGTCGCGGTCGATCACCGTGCGCAGTTTCGGCCGAGGCGGCGCGTCAATTCCGCGCAGCAGATCCTTGATCTCGAAGCCGCCGTCCTCGCAAAAGGTCTTCACCGACGCGATGATGTGGCTGACCTTGTAGTCGGTGAGGAAAGGCAGCAGCAGCCGTTCATAGGCGACGACGCGGCCGCAAGTGTCGTCGACATCGGCAACGCTGTAGATCGGGAGCCCGCGCGCCACGCATTCATAGTAGATCGGCATCACGAAGGGCGCGAGCCGTGGTCCGACATAGTCGTGCAGCAGGATTCCTTTGCCGGTTTGGCCATAGGCACGCGAGATTCGCGTGCCCTCGCTTTGAATGGTCAGGCGCGGCGGCGTCGATTTGTCCACCGTATAGTAGACGAGATCGGACAGCTCTTCCTCGAGCCGCGCGGGCTGGTATTCCCAGATCGCCGGCGCAATCTGCTGGCGCGCATAAAGGCGCAGCCACGTGTTGAGCAGGTCGCGCTGCCTGATCGACTTGACGACGGAGGGAGCTGAGCTGGCGAAATCCAAGACAATATTCCCGGCGAATGAAACGCGCGCATCATCTCGCCTGCTGGAAAATTTTTGATGAAGGCTGGCGCGGGAGACCAAAGACCGTTAACGACGACTTGATGACCGGTGTCTTTGCGAACCGGGAGGCCGGCAGGCGACATCGTGAAGCCTCCAACTAAGGGAGCATAAGACTCCCGGCCAAAGGCCTGACCTGCTCAGCTTTCCGCCTTGCCTAACCCCCGTCACCTCCGGCATATTCCGCGCCCGGAGGCGGCGTTCCGGGACGGCTCCAAGGCCTCCGGAAAGCCAAAGTAAACAAGGAGAGCCACGCGCGGTTCGCGCGGGCAGGGGGAAATCTGTTTGGCCGATGAGTTCATTCTCGAAACGGAAGGCTTGACCAAGGAGTTCGCGGGCTTCTTCGCCGTCCGCGACGTTGCGCTCAAGGTTCGCCGCGGGAGCATCCACGCGTTGATCGGCCCCAACGGTGCCGGCAAGACGACGTGCTTCAATCTTCTGACCAAGTTCCTCAAACCGTCTGCCGGAAAAATCCTGTACAAGGGACAGGACATCACGGCGATGGCGCCAGCCGACGTGGCGCGATTGGGACTGGTGCGTTCGTTCCAGATCTCGGCAGTATTTCCGCATCTCACCGCGCTGGAAAACGTCCGTGTCGCGCTCCAGCGCCAGCACGGCAGCTCCTTCGATTTCTGGCGCTCCAAGTCTGTGCTCAACCGCTTCAACGACCGTGCGCGCGAGCTGTTGAACGATGTCGGCCTCAGCGAGTTTGCCAATACGCCGGCGATCGAGATGGCCTATGGACGCAAGCGCGCGCTCGAGATCGCAACCACGCTCGCGCTCGATCCGGAGATGATGCTGCTGGACGAGCCGATGGCCGGCATGGGGCACGAGGACATCGACAAGATCGCGGCGTTGATCAAGCGCATCTCCGCGAAATATACCATCCTGATGGTCGAGCATAATTTGAGCGTCGTCGCAAATCTGTCCGACATCATCACGGTGTTGACGCGCGGGCAGGTGCTCGCGCAGGGCCATTATTCCGAGCTCACGAAGGACGAGCGCGTCAAGGAAGCCTATCTGGGAGCCGGTCATGCCTGAGACTGCAATGGCCGAGGCTCCCGCGAAGGCTGCAACCGGCGGCAACATCCTCCAGGTCCGCAACCTGGAGGCCTGGTACGGCGAATCTCACATCCTGCACGGGATCAATTTCGACGTGAATGCGGGCGAGGTCGTCACGCTGCTCGGGCGCAACGGTGCCGGCAAGACCACCACGCTGAAGTCGATCATGGGCATCATCGGCAAGCGCGCCGGCTCGATCAAGTTCAACAACCAGGAGATCATCCGCGCGACCTCCGACAAGATCGCGCGCATGGGCATCGCGTTCTGTCCCGAGGAACGCGGAATTTTCTCCAGCCTCGACGTGCGCGAGAACCTGTTGCTGCCGCCCGTGGTGCGGGCAGGCGGATTGCCGCTCGAGCAGATCTTCGACCTGTTCCCGAACCTGAAGGAGCGGCTGGGCAGCCAGGGCACGAAGCTGTCCGGCGGCGAGCAGCAGATGCTCGCGATCGCGCGCATCCTGCGGACGGGCGCGAGCTTCCTGATGCTGGACGAGCCGACCGAAGGTCTTGCGCCTGTCATCATTCAGCAGATCGGTCACACCATAGCGCGGCTCAAGAAGGAGGGGTTCACGATCCTCCTCGTCGAGCAGAATTTCCGCTTCGCCTCCACCGTTGCCGACCGCTATTACGTGGTCGAGCACGGCAAGATCATTGACGGATTTTCCAATGCGGAGCTTGCCGCCAACATGGACAAGCTCCACACCTATCTCGGTGTCTAGAACGGCCAAAGAGAAGACTTCAAAAAGGAATATTGCATGAAGACCAGGTCGATTGCGTCATTGCTGCTGACCACCGCGCTCAGCTTCGCCGTGACAGGGGTCGCGTTTGCGCAGGACAAGACCGTCAAGATCGGTGCGCTGTCCGATCAGTCCGGTCTCTATGCAGATCTCGGCGGCCCCGGTTCGACGCTGGCGGCCCAAATGGCAGTTGAAGATTCCGGCCTTTCCGGCAAGGGCTGGAAGATCGACATTATTTCCGGCGACCACCAGAACAAGCCCGACATCGGAACCGCCATCGCGCGGCAATGGTTCGACGTCGACAAGGTCGATATCATCGTCGACGTGCCGAATTCCGGCGTGGCGCTTGCGGTCAACAACGTCGTCAAGGAAAAGAACGGCGTCTACATCAATTCCGGTGCGGCGACCTCCGACCTCACCAATGCGCAGTGCTCGCCCAACACCGTGCACTGGACCTACGACACCTACATGCTGGCGCACACCACGGGCCAGGCGCTGGTGAAGGCCGGTGGCGACACCTGGTTCTTCCTGACCGCCGACTACGCCTTCGGCGCGGCGCTCGAGCGTGATACCACTGCCGTCGTCACCGCCAACGGCGGCAAGGTCGTCGGCGGCGTCAAGCATCCGCTCAACACGCCGGACTTCTCGTCCTTCCTGCTCCAGGCCCAGGCCTCCAAGGCCAAGATCATCGGCCTCGCCAATGCCGGTGGCGACACCACCAACACGATCAAGCAGGCGGCCGAGTTCGGCATCGGCAAGGGCGGCCAGAAGCTCGCGGCGTTGCTGCTGTTCCTCACCGACATCAAGGCGATCGGCCTGGAGACGGCGCAGGGCCTCAACTTCACCGAGACGTTCTACTGGGACATGAACGACCAGACCCGGGCGTTCTCCAAGCGCTTCGCCGAGAAGATGAAGAACAATGCACCGCCGACCATGGTGCAGGCGGGCGTCTATGCGGGCGTGCGCCATTATCTCAAGGCGCTGGAAGCGCTCGGCGGCAATCCGCATGACGGTGTCAAGGTCGTCGAGAAGATGAAGTCGATGCCGACGGAAGACGATCTGTTCGGCAAGGGCCTGATCCAGCCCAACGGCCGCACCATCCACAACGCCTATCTGTTCGAGGTGAAGAAGCCCTCGGAGTCCAAGGGGCCATGGGACTTCTACAGGCTGGTCGGCACGGTGCCGGGCGACCAGGCCTTCACGCCGCTGTCCGAGAGCAAGTGCGCGCTGCTCAAGAAATAAGACCAACTGCCCGCCGGCTGCCGGCCGGCGGGCAATTCGAGAGCGTTTTCGAGCGAAGTGGATGCCGGTTCGCGTGAAGAAAACGCGTCAAAACAAGAATCTAGAGATTCGGTTCTGATTCAATCAGAACCGAATCTCCAGGGAACGCCAAAGGGACTGGGTGCTGGATCGATGCAGGCTCTCTACGCACAGCTATTGGTGGGACTGATCAACGGCTCGTTCTACGCGCTGCTCAGTCTCGGGCTCGCCGTGATCTTCGGCATGCTCAACATCATCAATTTCGCCCACGGCGCGCTCTACATGATGGGCGCGTTCTGCGCCTATTTCCTGCTGAATCTCGGCGGCATCAATTACTGGTGGGCGCTGGTGCTGGCGCCCATCATCGTCGGCATCTTCGGCATGATCCTGGAACGAACCATGCTGCAATGGCTGGCCGGGCTCGACCATCTCTACGGTCTGCTGCTGACCTTCGGCATCGCGTTGATCGTGCAGGGCGTGTTCCAGAACTATTTCGGCTCATCGGGACTGCCTTATGCCATTCCTGACCAGCTCAGGGGCGGCATGAATCTCGGCTTCATGTTCCTGCCGGTCTACCGCGGCTGGGTCGTCGTGTTCTCGCTGGTGGTGTGTCTGGCGACCTGGTTCCTGATCGAGAAGACCCGGCTCGGCGCCTATTTGCGCGCCGCCACTGAAAATCCGACCCTGGTGCGCGCCTTCGGTATCAACGTGCCGCGCATGATCACGCTCACCTATGGGCTTGGCGTCGGCCTTGCCGCGCTTGCCGGTGTGCTCTCGGCGCCGATCAACCAGGTCCGGCCGCTGATGGGCGCCGACCTCATCATCGTGGTGTTCGCGGTGGTGGTGATCGGCGGCATGGGGTCGATCATGGGCTCCATCATCACCGGCTTCGCTCTCGGTGTGATCGAGGGCCTGACCAAATATTTCTACCCCGAAGCCTCCAACACCGTCGTGTTCGTGCTGATGGTGCTGGTGCTCTTGGTGAAGCCAACGGGATTGACGGGAAGGGCAGCCTGATATGACGGCCTTGACGGACGACACGCTGCCGGTGACCCCGCGCGCCATGCGCGACGAGATGATCCTCTTCGCGGTGATGGCACTGCTGCTGGCGTCAGTGCCCTTTACGGGAGTTTATCCGTTCTTCGTGATGCAGGCGCTGTGCTTTGCTCTGCTCGCCTGTGCCTTCAACCTCCTGATCGGCTATGGCGGCCTGTTGTCGTTCGGCCACGCGATGTTCATGGGTACCGCCGGCTATTGCAGCGGGCATGCGCTCAAGGTGTGGGGACTTCCGCCCGAACTCGGCATCCTCGTCGGCGTTGCTGCGGCGTTTGGGCTGTCGCTCATCACCGGCTACATCTCGATCCGCCGCCAGGGCATCTATTTCTCGATGATCACGCTGGCGCTGTCGCAGCTGCTGTACTTCATCTACCTCCAGGCGCCCTTCACCCATGGTGAGGACGGCATCCAGGGCATTCCGCAGGGGCACTTGTTCGGCGTGTTCGATCTGTCCAAGCCGACGGTGCTCTACTACGTCGTGCTGGTCGGCTTCCTCGCCGGTTTCCTGCTGATCTACCGGATCATCAACTCGCCGTTTGGCGAAGTCCTGAAGTCGATCCGCGAGAACGAGCCGCGTGCCATCTCGCTGGGCTACCGGACCGACCAGTACAAATTCCTGGCATTCGTACTGTCGGGCACGCTGGCGGGCTTTGCCGGGGCGCTGAAAGTGTTCGTTGCGCAGAACGCCTCGCTCACCGACGTGCATTGGTCGATGTCGGGCGAAGTCGTGCTGATGACGCTGGTCGGCGGTCTCGGCACCATCTTCGGTCCCGTGGTCGGCGCCTTCGTGATCATCGCCATGCAGCAATATCTGGCCGGTTTCGGCCAGTGGGTGACGGTGATTCAGGGCTCGATCTTCGTGATCTGCGTGCTCACCTTCCGTCGCGGCGTCATCGGCGAAATCGCACATTACTTCCGACGATCCATGTAAGCCATTGATATATCAGGCATTCAACTGACGGGCGAATCCGGTGGATGATCCGGCTCCGCAGGCCCGAGATGACACGCGCGCGGCGCGAAAATGGTCTATGACGGTTTCGTGACGGCCCCCTGACGGGGGCCAGGCCATGTCCAACCGGTAGACTATTCCCATGATGCGTTGGTTTCGCGCTTTCCTGCCCAAGGAAGAACGGTTCTTCGATCTGTTCGATCGCCATGCCCAGACGGTGATCCAGGGCGCGATCGCGCTCCAGGGCGTACTGAACGGCGGCGAGGAGACGCCGGTCTACTGCCAGCGCGTCAGCCAGTTCGAGAACGACGCCGACAACATTACCCGCGAGGTGCTGACGGCGGTGCGGCGCACCTTCATCACGCCGTTCGATCGCGGCGACATCAAGAACCTCATTACCTCGCTGGACGATGCGATCGACCAGATGCAACAGACGGCCAAGGCGGTGATGCTGTTCGAGGTCCGCAGTTTCGAGCCGCCGATGCGCGAGATCGGCGCGCTCCTGATCGAATGCGCTAACCTGGTCGGGCGCGCACTGCCCCTGATGCAGCAGATCGGCAAGAACGTCGCGATGCTGACAGCAATCACGGAGGAACTGACCAAGCTCGAGGGGCGCGTCGACGATCTCCACGACATCGGCTTGAAGGAGCTGTTCCTCAAGCACCGCAACGGCAACGCGATGGATTTCATCGTCGGCGTCGAGATCTACGACCATCTCGAAAAGGTCGCCGATCGCTTCGACGACGTCGCGAACGAGATCAACAGCATCGTCATCGAGCAAGTTTAGCGCATGATCCGGAAAAGTGTGCAGCGGTTTTCCGCCCAGATCATGCGTGGATTTTAGCGGAGGGCCGCGCCGTGGATGCTGCGTTGGGTGTTCCCGTCCTGGTCGGACTGATCGCTGTCGCGCTGCTGTTCGACTTCCTGAACGGCCTGCACGACGCCGCCAATTCGATCGCGACCATCGTCTCGACCCGGGTGTTGCGGCCGCAATTCGCGGTGATCTGGGCCGCGTTCTTCAATTTCGTCGCCTTCATGGTGTTCGGGCTGCACGTCGCCCAGACCATCGGCACCGGCATCATCGATCCCGCGATCGTCGATGCGCAGGTGATCTTCGCAGCGCTCGTCGGCGCCATCGTCTGGAATCTCGTGACCTGGGCGCTGGGCATTCCGTCCTCGTCCTCGCACGCGCTGATCGGTGGGCTCGTCGGTGGCGGCGTGGCCAAGGCCGGAATATCGGCGGCGGTCTGGAGCGGACTGTCCAAGGCGGTGCTGGCGATCGTGCTGTCGCCGCTGGTCGGCTTCCTGCTCGCGATGATGCTGGTCGCGATCGTGTCGTGGCTCTCGGTGCGTTCGACGCCGTTCGCGGTCGACCGCGCCTTTCGCATCCTGCAATTCGCCTCGGCCTCGCTCTACTCGCTCGGCCATGGCGGCAATGACGCCCAGAAGACCATGGGCATCATCGCTGTGCTGCTCTATTCGCAGGGCCATCTCGGCAACGAGTTCTCGGTGCCGTTCTGGGTGGTGCTGTCCTGTCAGGCCGCGATGGCGCTGGGCACGCTGATGGGCGGCTGGCGCATCGTCCGCACCATGGGCTTGCGCATCACCAAGCTGACCCCGATGCAGGGGTTCTGCGCCGAGACCGGCGGTGCGGCGACCCTGTTCATGGCGACCTTCCTCGGCGTTCCCGTCTCGACCACCCACACCATCACCGGCGCCATCGTCGGCGTCGGCGCGGCCCGTCGCGTTTCGGCGGTGCGCTGGAACGTGGCGAGCTCAATCGTCTATGCCTGGGTGATCACGATCCCGGCCTCGGCCATCGTTGCAGCACTGAGCTGGTGGGCGGTCCAGATCTTCGTCAAGTAACGAGCTTCAGCCCGACGATGCCGGCCACGATCAGCCCGATGCTGGCAAGGCGAAGCGCCGTGGCGGGCTCGCCGAACAGGAAGATGCCCAGTGTCGCCGTGCCGACCGCGCCGATGCCGGTCCAGACCGCATAGGCGGTTCCGACGGGCAGGGACTTGAGCGCGAGTCCGAGCAGGATGACACTGCCGGCCATGGCCGCGAGCGTGATCACGGAGGGAACAAGTCTGCTAAAGCCCTCGGTATATTTCAGGCCGATCGCCCAGGTGATCTCGAGAAGACCGGCGACGAACAGGACGCTCCAGGCCATGACGACCCTCCATTCACGGCAGGGTCGTCCCCGCGGGCTGACAGGCTGATGAGCAGGAAGGTCGTCCTCCCCGGAAAGCCGATATGGGGCTGGCCGAAGGGTTCCGCAATCACCAAATGAGGCTTGATCAGGCCCGTTTTCCCTGCCAAACGCTCCCGCCATGTCCGACATCGCCACCCCCGCAGCCGAATCGCCGGCCCGTTCCCCGCTTGCCGCTGAAGTGGCGCGGCGGCGTACCTTTGCGATCATCTCCCACCCCGACGCCGGAAAGACCACGCTGACCGAAAAGCTGCTGCTGTTCGGTGGCGCCATTAATCTCGCCGGCCAGGTCAAGGCCAAGGGCGAGCGCCGCAATACCCGCTCGGACTGGATGAAGATCGAACGGGAGCGCGGCATTTCCGTCGTGACTTCGGTGATGACCTTCGAGTTCGAGGGCCTCGTCTTCAACCTCCTGGACACGCCGGGCCACGAAGACTTCTCGGAAGACACTTATCGCACGCTGACTGCGGTCGATTCCGCCGTCATGGTGATCGACGCCGCCAAGGGTATCGAGGCGCGCACGCGAAAACTGTTCGAGGTCTGTCGCCTCCGCGACATCCCGATCATCACGTTCATCAACAAAATGGATCGCGAGAGCCGCGACGTCTTCGAGCTGCTCGACGAGATCGAGAAGACGCTGGCGCTCGACACCACGCCGATGACCTGGCCGGTCGGCCGCGGGCGCGACTTCCTCGGCACCTATGACGTTATCAACGGCGGTGTCCGCCTGCTCGAAGGCGGCGGCGCCAAGACTGGCGCGGCGCAGCAGATCGAGATCGCCGAACTTGCCAAGCTCAACGCCAATCTAGATGCTTCAGCCGTGAAGGATGAGCTTGAGCTCGTCACCGAGGCCTCAAAGCCGTTCGAGCTCGAGGCATTTCGCGAGGGTCATCTGACGCCGGTCTATTTCGGCAGTGCGCTGCGCAATTTCGGTGTCGGCGACCTGCTCGAAGGCCTCGGCAAGTTCGCGCCCGAGCCGCGCGCGCAGGATAGCGACCAGCGCAAGGTCGAAGCCACCGATCCGCGCATGAGCGCCTTCGTGTTCAAGATCCAGGCCAACATGGATCCGAACCATCGCGACCGCATCGCCTTCGCGCGACTCTGCTCCGGCAAGCTCAGCCGCGGCATGAAGGCCAAGCTGGTGCGCACCGGCAAGAGCATGCCGCTGTCGAGCCCGCAATTCTTCTTCGCGCAGGATCGCTCGGTCGCGGACGAGGCCTTTGCCGGCGACGTCGTCGGTATTCCCAATCACGGTACGCTGCGGATCGGCGACACCCTGACCGAGGGCGAGGACTTCAACTTCGTCGGCGTGCCGAGCTTCGCGCCGGAAATCGTACGCCGCGTCCGTCTTACCGACGCGATGAAGGCGAAGAAGCTGAAGGAAGCGCTTCAGCAGATGTCGGAAGAGGGTGTGGTGCAGGTGTTCCGTCCGCGCGACGGTGCGCCCGCGCTGGTCGGCGTGGTCGGCGCGCTGCAGCTCGACGTGCTCAAGGCGCGGCTGGAAGCGGAATATTCGCTGCCGGTCGAGTTCGAGGTCAGCGAGTTCCAACTCGCGCGCTGGGTCTCCTCGGAGGATCGCAAGAAGCTCGACACCTTCATCGCGGCCAACACGTCCAGCATCGCCGACGATGTCGACGGCGACCCCGTGTATCTCGCGAGGAACGAGTTCTATCTCGGCTACACCAAGGAGCGGGCCGAGGGCATCGAGTTCACCAACGTCAAGGACGTCAAGAAGAAGGGGTAGGGCGGCGGCCTGTTCTGCAGTCTGCAACGCGCCCTTCGCTGTCTTGCCCGGCTTGATCGGGCGCGTCAGGGTCCACAAAATCGGCCGAAATGACCCAAAGAGGGCATTGCCCGAGCCTCGAGATCACTCACATCGGCTCACTTGGGCCGTGAAACCCTAGCTTTCTACCGCGCTAGCTGGCCGCCCCCTTTCTGATCTCCGGTTGAGCTTGATGAGCTTCAGATATGCCAAGGGTACAGGGCGAGCTCGTCAGGACTCCTCGTGACGGCATGAAGTGTACGACGTATGTTCGGGCGCAGTTTGATCGCAACAAAACCTTGCCGATCCAACGAAGCGGGCCACTATTCGCGACCGGACGTGACGCGCTTGGTGGTCAACCGCAGCCGACAAGCGATCGCCTCGTTCAGCGAGCACGCAGAGTAGTGCTTCGGATAAGTCCCTTACTGGCGTATTGCGCCGCCGCTTGAGGCCGGCTGGTAACGGCAACTCACCCATGCCATGCATGTTCAACTATGCGTAACGTGAAGGTTTTCGAGCATCGGCAGGACAAAGGGTACGACATGAGTATCGAGATTCATCACTTGTTCGACCATCAGCATCACATTCCGACCGTTGCGGCATGGCAGCAGGCCGAGTTCGGCTATCTGAGCCCCAACGGCACATTGGAACAACGTGCTGAACGGCTGAGAGGCGCCAGCGATAAGGCGCGGCTGCCGATCTCCTTAGTGGCGATCTCAAACAACGAGGGCGATCTCGTCGGCTCGGCCAATATCTCCGCGACCACGCTAACCCACAAACATCTCACACCCTGGCTGTCGTCGGTGATTGTGCCGCCGACGCATCGCGGCAGAGGTATTGCATCAAAACTCGCACTGGCCGCAATCTCCGAAGCCGGTCGCCTCGGGTTTGGTAAGATCTACCTTTTCACGCCGAAGAACGATGGTCTCTATGCGCGTCTAGGTCGGGAGACGTTCGAGCATGCTGCGATCAACGGTGTGCCGGTTTGTCTGATGGCCAGAGCTACGCGGATAAACTAACGCAGACGGCGCCAGGGCCATCCGATGGCGAGCTGCTTCAGACCACGGGTTCAGAGCACCCAGCATGTTGGCCGGACCGGAATCTGCAGGCTGCCGAGGCTCAGTTTGTAGCGAAGCGGGTCGAAGTCTGGGAGATTATCGGTACAGCTCCGCGGCTGACTACCAAACCGGTGTAGCCCGGCATGTCGGCTCGTGGTCCTCGCGACATATCACACCGCCGTATGACGCCGGCCGCTAATCGGGCGAACCGGACTCAGCATCGTCGCGCGCGGCACCAAACAGGTACACGACCTTACCTGTACGCGGCGGCCTCTCGACTCAATTACAACTGTCTCTGGATACTGGATCGCCCGGTCAAGCCGGGCGACGACACTGTGCCTGAACGCGAGCATGTGAACAACCGCGGGGTTGACGCGTTCATTGAGGATGCCACGTTGGTTCGCGTGACATCGCGGGCTGAAAGCATGTGGCGCGGCATTCTCGTTTTCACGGTGTTGGCGATCTCGACCGCTGCCGCCGACGCGGAGCGCCGCCGGATCAATCCGATCCCGTTTGCGCACGAACCGTGCAGCGTGCTCGACTTCAGGCCCTGCACGCCGTCCTATTGCAGTCCGCTCGAGCCCGGCCCCTGCATTCCCGAGATCGACTATCCCTACGGCCAGAACCTTCAGCTCACCATCGAAAGCGTGCCGTCGGAAGCTGATCGGGCCAAGTATCAAAAGCCGGATCACGACCTCGACACGATCGGCGATCTCTTTGCCGAGCTGCGCACCTGCTGGTCACCGCCGTCGGACAATGCGCGTGCGGGCATGCAGATGGCTGTCCGTTTCAGCTTCAATAAAGCCGGCGGCCTGATCGGCCCGCCGCGGCTGACCTTTGCAACCGCGGGCGTTCCCGCCGAGACGCGAACCACTTACCTCAACGCGATCAATTCGTCCTTGAACGCCTGTCTGCCGCTGAAGTTCACCGGCGGCCTCGGAGGCGCTTTGGCCGGACGGCCAATTGCGATCCGCTATGTCGACAATCGCGAGCTTGGAAAATAGCGCATCGGTTGCGACCGGCGGCCAATCGGTGATACCTGAGAGCCGGGGGCGCTGATGAAGGGGAGGATGTCGTGGGTCTGTTGGTCATGATCCTGGGGCTGGTGCTGTTTTTCGCGGCCCATGTTTTCACGACGAAACGTGACGCACGCGCGCAGGCGATCGCGCGGCTCGGCGAGGGGACTTACAAGATCCTCTACTCGGTCGTCTCGCTTGCGGGCCTGGCGCTGATCGTCTGGGGCTTTGGCCATTATCGCAGCTCAGGCTGGATCGATGTCTGGTATCCGCCGAAAGCGATGAAGCACATCACGGTCGCGCTGATGCTGCCGGCCGTGATCCTGGTGGTCACTTCATACCTGCGCGGCCGCATCTATGCGACGCTGAAGCATCCGATGCTCGCCGGCATCAAGCTGTGGGCGTTCGCGCATCTGCTCGCCAACGGCGATCTCGGCTCGATCATCCTGTTCGGCTCCTTCCTGGGCTGGGGCGTGTATGACCGCATTTCGTTGAAGCATCGCAAGGATGCCGGTGCCCCGCCGATTCCGGTGGGTGGCGTCACCAACGATCTGATCGCGGTCGCGGTCGGCATCGTGGCCTATCTGGCGCTGGCCTTTGCGTTCCATCCGGTCGTGATCGGCGTTCCCGTCATGGGCTAGCCGATTGGCACAAGACAGCACCGCCGTGGCCATGCGGGGAAGGTGACAAAAGCAACAAGCCGAGGGCTTTCCGATGGACTGGTCGCAATCTCAGATTCCGCCGATGCGGTTGGAGACCCGTTTTGGCGATCGCGTGGTTCCGGCCTTTCTCGATCGTCCCGCAAGCGTCTGGGCGATGATCGCGGAGGCTGCCGCGCGCAACGCGGACGGCGAAGCGCTCGTCTGCGGCGATATCAGGCTCAGTTGGCTACAGGCGGTGGAGCAGGCGGCGCGGATTGCCTCGGGCTTTCGCAAGCTCGGGCTGCAACGCGGCGACCGCGTCGCGATCCTGCTCGGCAACCGCATCGAGTTTCCGCTGCTGCTGTTCGCCGCCGCGCATGAGGGGCTGGTCACGGTGCTGCTCAGCACGCGCCAGCAGAAGCCGGAGATTGCCTATGTCCTGGCCGATTGCGGTGCCAGGATCCTGATCCACGAAGCAGGCCTCGTCGAGCGGCTGCCGGAGGCGCAGGATGTGCCCGAAATGGTTCATCGCATTGCCATCGACAACGATCCGGCGCTGTCGCGTTTCGCCGCGCTCGCCGGCAACACGCCGGCGGCGGCGCCGGTCGAGGTCAGTGAAGAGGACACTGCGATGATCCTCTACACCTCGGGCACGACGGGGAAGCCAAAGGGCGCGACGCTGGCCCATTGCAACATCGTGCATTCCTCGATGGTATTCGTCTCCTGCCTGCAATTGACGGCGGCCGATCGCTCGATCGCAGCCGTCCCGCTCGGCCACGTCACCGGCGTCGTCGCCAACATCACGACCATGATCCGCTGCGGCGGCGCGCTGATCATCATGCCGGAATTCAAGGCGGCCGATTATCTCAAGCTCGCCGCACGCGAGCGTATCTCCTATACGGTGATGGTGCCGGCGATGTACAATCTCTGCCTGCTGCAGCCGGACTTCGACAGCTACGATCTCTCCAGCTGGCGCATCGGCGGTTTCGGCGGCGCGCCGATGCCGGTCGCGACCATCGAGAAGCTCAAGGCGACGATTCCCGGCCTGAAGCTGATGAACTGCTACGGCGCGACCGAGACGACGTCGCCCTCGACCATCATGCCGGGCGAGCTGACGGCGACCCACATCGACAGCGTCGGACTGGCGTGCCCGGGCGCGCGGATCATTGCGATGGGGACGGATGGGCGCGAACTGCCGCGTGGGGACATCGGCGAGCTCTGGATCCAAAGCGCCTCCGTCATCAAGGGCTACTGGAATAACCCCAAGGCCACCGCGGAGAGTTTTACCGCCGGCTTCTGGCATTCGGGCGACCTCGGCTCGGTCGATGCCGAGGGGTTCGTCCGCGTGTTCGACCGACAGAAGGACATGATCAACCGCGGCGGCCTGAAGGTCTATTCGGCCGAGGTCGAATCCGTGCTGGCCGGCCATCCCGCCGTGGTCGAGAGTGCGATCATTGCAAAGCCATGCCCGGTGCTTGGCGAGCGTGTCCATGCCGTGGTGGTCGCGCGCGAGCGGGTCGGGAGCGACGACCTGCGCGCCTGGTGCGCCCAGCGGTTGTCGGACTACAAGGTGCCGGAGACGATGACGGTGACCGCCGAGCCCCTGCCGCGCAATGCCAATGGCAAGGTAGTGAAGCGCCAGCTGCGGGAGCTGCTGGTCTGACCCGGGCGGGCAAGCCCCTGGAAACCCCGGTGGTCGCGTTAACGCCTTGATCGGGCTTGCTTTGCCTTGCCACCGCCATATCGATAGGGTATCGCCGCCGCGACGTGGGGACGGGATTTGGACGCGCACGATCTGGCGCGCGCTCCCGGCCGGGCATGGGATTAGCTTAAGTGTCTGAATTATTTGACGAAGTCGACGAGGAAGTACGTCGCGAACAGCTCAAAAAGCTGTGGGACAAATATTCGCTCTACTTCATCGCCCTGATGGTGCTGATCGTGGCGGCCGTGGGCGGCTGGCGCGGCTACCAGTACCTGGAGGCCAAGAAGGCCGCCGAGGCCGGCGCGATCTTCGACAAGGCCGTCGAGCTGTCGGAGCAGGGCAAGCACGCGGAGGCCGAGACCGCCTTCGCCGATCTCGTCGCCAAGGCGCCGTCCGGCTATCGCACGCTGTCGCGGCTTCGTGCTGCGGCCGAGGCATCGGCCCGCGATCCCAAGGCTGCGGCCAAGATGTATGACGACATTGCAGCCGACCGCAGCATCGGTAGCGAGTGGCAGGACCTGGCGAAGATTCGCGCGGCCGGCCTGCTGGTGGACAGCGCCTCCTACGCCGACATGCAGCAGCGGCTGGAATCCTCCGCCGATCCCAAATCGACCTTCCGCCACACCGCCCGCGAATTGCTGGCGCTGGCGGCCTGGCGCAACAACGACATGACCGCAGCCCGCAAATGGCTCGACGCAATCGCCGAAGACGGCGAAACGCCACCGAGCCTGCGCTCGCGCGCCGAGGCGCTCCAAGCCCTGCTGCCGCCCGTCGCCAAGAGCTGACGACGGCCCTTCTGACGTAAACGAGATCCAAGATGCGCCGCACGCCACGTTTGATCGCAGCTGCCGTCCTGATCGCCTTCACGGGCGTTCTGAGCGGTTGCTCCAGCTTCGATCCGAGTGATCTCCTGGACTTCCTCGACACGAAGAAGAAGCTGCCGGGCGAGCGCAAGCCTGTTTTCCCCGAGGGTGTGCCAGGCCTCGAGCAGGGCGTTCCGAAGGAGCTTTACAAGGGCGCGCAGCAACAAGAGGATGCGTCCGCGGTCGCAGCGCTCCCGGCCGAGCCGCCGCCTGCGGAGCCCGCCAAGCCGTCGAAATCTGCCAAGGGGAAGAAGACCAAGCACACGGCGCCATCCGCCGCCGCGCCGGCTGCCGAGGTTGACGGCGAAGCTCAGCCCGAGGCGGCACCAGCGCCGCCGAAGCACAAGATTGTCCGCAAGCGCACCACCGCGCCGCCGTCGGACCAGCAGCCCGCACAGCAGCCGGCGCAGTCGGCCCAGACCACCCAGCCACAGCAGCCGCAGGGCGCTTTCCCGGCGCCGCTGCCGAGCGGCAGTTTCTCGCGCTAGCTTTCTCATCTGATTGACAGGCGCAGCCTCCGCAGCGCACGAATGACCGATGTCCTTTACGATCGCCATCATCGGCCGGCCCAATGTCGGCAAGTCGACACTGTTCAACCGCCTCGTCGGACAGAAGCTCGCGCTCGTCGATGACCTGCCCGGCGTCACCCGCGACCGCCGCGAGGGTGAGGCAAAACTGGGCGATCTCGAATTCACCATCGTCGATACCGCCGGCCTCGACGAGGGCGCCAAGGGGTCGCTGACTGCGCGCATGCAGGAGCAGACCGAGGCCGCGATCGCGCAGGCCGATGCGCTGTTCTTCGTGATCGACGCCCGCATCGGCCTCACGCCGACCGATCGCGCTTTCGCCGATTTCGCGCGCAAGGCCAACAAGCCCGTGCTGCTGGTCGCCAACAAGAGCGAGGGCAAGCACGGCGATGCCGGCGCAATGGAATCGTTTGCGCTTGGTCTCGGCGATCCCATCCAGATCTCGGCCGAGCATGGCGAGGGTATGGGTGAGCTTTACGATGCGCTCGCCAGGCTGATGCCGGAGCCTGTCGACGAGGATGAGGCCGAGGACGACGAACCGCTCTCCGAGGAGGAAGCCGCAACGCGCCCGATCCGGGTTGCCATCGTCGGTCGGCCCAATGCCGGCAAGTCGACGCTCATCAACCATCTGCTCGGCGAGGAGCGGCTGCTGACGAGCCCGGAGGCCGGCACCACGCGCGATTCCATTGCAGTCGAGATCAACTGGAAGGGCCGCGATTTCCGTGTGTTCGACACCGCGGGTCTGCGGCGGCGCTCGCGCATCGAGGAGAAGCTGGAGAAGCTCTCGGTTGCGGATGCGCTGCGCGCGGTGCGCTTTGCCGAAGTGGTCGTGCTGATGATGGACACGCAGAACCGCTTCGAGGAGCAGGATCTGCGTATCGCCGACCTGATCGAGCGTGAGGGCCGCGCCGTCGTGCTCGCCGTCAACAAATGGGACCTGATGGAGACCAAGGGCGGCGGCGCGATCTCCGCTCTGCGCCGCGACGCCGATCATTGGCTGCCGCAGCTCAAGGGCGTGCCAATCGTCGCCGTCTCCGGCCTGATGGGCGAGGGCATCGATCGCCTGATGCAGGCGATCCAGGATGCCTATGCGCTCTGGAACAGGCGCGTGCCGACGTCGGCCTTGAACCGCTGGTTCGAACAGGCGACCCAGGCCAATCCGCCGCCCGCCGTGTCCGGCCGCCGGCTGAAGCTGAACTACATCACGCAGACCAAGGCGCGCCCGCCCAGCTTCGTGTTGTTCTGTTCGCGCGCGGACGCGGTGCCGCAGTCGTACCTGCGCTATCTCATCAATTCGATGCGTGAGGCCTTCGACCTGCCGGGCACGCCCGTGCGCATCACCTTGCGCGAGAAGGCCAATCCCTTCGCACACAAGCGCAAGCGGCCTTCGTGAGCGCGGATCATTGTGATTCCGGTCTGGTGCATTGGCACCAGACCGGAATCTCGAGATTTCGGGTTCGGTCCCTTGGGCCGCCCCGGAATGACCGTTACGCGGTCACTTCTTCACCAGCGGGCACTCGCTGTCCTTGAGCGGCCTTGCGGCATCTTCCGCCGGGATGTTCGCAACCAGCTTGTAATAGTCCCACGGTCCCTTCGATTCCTCCGGCTTCTTCACCTCGAACAGGTAGGCCGGGATGATGCGGCGGCCGTCCTCGCGCAGCGGGCCCTTGCCGAACAGCGGATCGTCCGTCGGGATTTCCTTCATCTTGGCGACGACCTTGGCGCCGTCATGCGGATTGCCGCCGAGCGCCTCGAGCGCCTTCAGGTAGTGGATTACGCCGGCATAGTTGCCGGCCTGGGTCATCGAGGGCATCGCGTGGTTGGCCACCCTCTCCTGGAATCGCTTGGACCAGGCGCGGGTGTTGTCGTTCAGATCCCAGTAGAAGGATTCGGTGAAGGTCAGGCCGTGCGCGGTCTTGAGGCCGAGCGAGTGGACGTCGTTGATGAAGAGCAGCAGCGCGGCAAGCTTCTGGCCGCCTTCGACGATGCCGAACTCGGCCGCCTGCTTGATCGAATTGGTGGTGTCGCCGCCGGCATTGGCAAGCCCGATGATCTTCGCCTTGGAGTTCTGCGCCTGAAGCAGGAAGGACGAGAAGTCCGAGGTGTTGAGCGGATGCTTGACGCCACCGAGCACCTTGCCGCCGTTCGCGGTGACAACGGCGCTGGTGTCACGCTCGAGCGCGGCGCCGAAGGCGTAGTCGGCGGTCAGGAAGAACCAGCTATCGCCGCCAGCCTTGGTCAGCGCCTTGCCGGTGCCGTTGGCCAGCATGTAGGTGTCGTAGGTGTAGGAGATGGTGTTGGCGTTGCAGGCCTTGCCGGTGAGATCGGCGCTGGCGCCGCCATTGTTGAGCAGGACGACGTTCTTTTCCTTGGCGACGTTGCTGACCGCCAGGGCCACGCCGGAGTTCGGCGTGTCGGTGATCATGTCGACCTTCTGGGTGTCGATCCACTGCCGCGCGATGTTGACGCCGACATCAGGCTTGTTCTGGTGGTCGCCGCTGACCACCTCGATTTTCCAGCCCTTGGCAGCCAGGCCCGAATCCTCGACCGCCATCTTGACCGCCGCCACGGAGCCGGGGCCGCCGATATCGGCGTAGAGGCTCGACATGTCGTTGAGCACGCCGATCGTGACGGTCTTGTCCTGAGCGTTGGCGGATGTGGCAAAACCGAAGGCGGCGCAGGCCAGAAGGGCCGCGGAGCGGCGCGCGAACGTCGTCGTCATAAAGGATTTCCTCCATTGTCAAATGTGCGGACGGCCCTCTTGCGGAGCCTTGTTCCGGCGGATGGCTCTACCGCGTCCCGCGGGCCCCGGCAATGCGCCTAAAGCCGGACGACGCTGCGCCGTCGCGTCACCCGTCGGTTAACTCTGGGGCAAAGATGCGTTGAGACGCTATTTCAGCGCGTCCGGGGGCAGCTAGAGCTCCTGCACGATTGAGCCGAAGCCCTCAGGCCGGCGCGCGGAAGGTCATCAGGCTGCGCGTCTTGTAGTCGTAGAACTTGCCGGTTTCCGTCCAGTCGGGCGCACACATGGGCACGATGAATTCGGCGACCTGCTCGGGCGTGTCGAGCGTCGCCGGGTCCTCGCCCGGCATCAGGGTGGCGCGCATGCGGGTGCGGATCGGGCCCGGATTGAACAAATTGACGCGGATCTTCGTGTTCGCGGTTTCGTGGGCCCAGGCACGGGCCAGCGTCTCCAGCGCGGCCTTGGAGGCGGCGTAGGGGCTGACATAGGCGGTGGCTTTGTTGGCGGCGCTCGAGGTGATGAACACCGCCCGGCCGGCATCGGACTGCTTCAGCAGCGGCTCCATGCAGCGGATCAGCTGGAAGTTTGCGGAGACGTTGACGGCCATCACGTCGTTGAATGTCTTCAGCTCGATATGGCCGATCGGCGAGGAGGGGCCGAGCACGCCGGCATTGCCGACGAGGATGTCGAGCTTGCCATAGCGCTCGTGCAGGCCCGCACCGAGCCGGGCGATGCCGTCGGTATCGGTGAGGTTGAGCGGCACCAGCGTCGCGCTGCCGCCCACATTGCGGATCTCGTCGTCGAGCTCTTCGAGCCCGCCTTGCGTGCGCGCGGTGGCCACAATATGCGCCCCGGCCTTCGCCAGCGCGAGCGCCGTGGCAAAGCCGATGCCGCGCGAGGCGCCGGTGACGAGAGCGATGCGGTTGGCGAGAGGTTTGGTCATCGGCGAATACTTCCGTCATGCCCGGGCTTGTCACGGGCATCCACGTTCTTTACGGCGGGTATTACAGACGTGGATGGCCGGGACAAGCCCGGCCACGACGAAAAGAGGCCTCTGATGAGCCCCCGCGATGACGCCTTCGCCGTCAGCTCGCCTCCGCCAGCAGCGACAGCTGCCGCGGCTGCGGCTCGGTCTGGGTCTGGTCGGTGAGGTGGGTTGGATAATCGCCGGTAAAGCAGTGATCCGCAAACTTCGGATTGGCGGGATCGCGGCCGGGCTCGCCCATGGCGCGGTACATGCCGTCGATCGACAGGAAGGCGAGCGAGTCGGCGCCGATGAGCTCGCGCATCTCCTCCAGCGAATGCGTCGCGGCCAGGAGGCCGCCACGGTCGGGCAGGTCGATGCCGTAATAATCGGGGTAGAGAATCGGGGGCGAGGCGAGGCGGAAGTGCACTTCCTTGGCACCGGCATCGCGCATCATGCGCACGATCTTCTTCGAGGTGGTGCCGCGCACCAGCGAGTCGTCGATCAGGATGATGCGCTTGCCTTCGATCGCGGCGCGGTTGGCCGAGTGCTTCATGCGCACGCCGGATTCGCGGATCGCCTGGGTCGGCTGGATGAAGGTGCGGCCGACATAGTGGTTGCGGATGATGCCGAGCTCGAACGGCACGCCCGAATGCTGGCTGTAGCCGACCGCGGCGGGCACGCCGGAATCCGGCACCGGCACCACGACATCGACGGGCACATGGCTCTCGCGTGCGAGCTGGGCGCCGAAATTCTTGCGCACCTCGTAGACCGAGCGGCCGTGCACGATGGAGTCCGGACGCGCGAAATAGATGTACTCGAAGATGCAGGGGCGCGGCGCCATCGGCGGGAACGGCTTGTGGATGTCCTGGCCGTTTTCGTCGAACACGATGACTTCGCCGGGTTCGATGTCGCGCACGAAGCGCGCGCCGATGATGTCGAGCGCACAGGTCTCCGACGTCAGGATCGGGCAGCCGTCGAGCTCGCCGAGCACCAGCGGGCGGATGCCGCGCGGATCGCGCGAGCCGACCAGCTTCTTGTTGGTGAGCGAGACCAGCGCATAGGCGCCTTCGATCTCGCGCAGCGCGTCGATGTAGCGCTCGATGAAGCGGCTACGCCTGGAGCGCGCCACCAGGTGCAGGATCACCTCGGTGTCGGACGTCGACTGCATCATCGCGCCGTTCTTGACGAGCTCGCGGCGCAGCGTCAGGCCGTTTGAGAGGTTGCCGTTGTGGGCGACCGCGAGGCCGCCGGCATTGAGCTCGGCGAACAGCGGCTGCACATTGCGCAGGATGGTGGCACCCGTTGTGGCGTAGCGGACGTGGCCGACTGCCATGGTGCCGGGCAGGCGGTCGATCACCTCGCGGCGGGAGAAGGTGTCGCCGACGAGGCCCAGGCGGCGTTCACTGTGGAAGCGGCTACCATCATAGGAGACGATGCCGGCGGCTTCCTGGCCGCGATGCTGGAGGGCGTGGAGGCCGAGCGCCGTGATGGCGGCGGCATCAGGATGTCCGTAGATGCCGAATACGCCGCATTCCTCGCGGACCGTATCTCCCTCCAGGTCGTCCTGAAGCTCTAGCGCGGCGGAGCCGGGATCGAGTTCGGCTTGGGCGTCCTGGTCAGGGTGTCGCATCTCGTCCGCGCCTCTCTCTAGGGCTCAATCAACGCGCCGCAGGTTTCTCGATCAGCTTCTTCAGGCTGTCACGAGCAGGTTTGCTGTACCCGTCGCCGCTGCCCGAAGGCTGCTGTTCGGTATCAGCTTGATCATCGTCTGGTTTGTTTTTCTTGAATCTCTTCAAGATGGTGTTCTCGGGGTCGTCAGGCAAGAGGGACATCAGCCAATCCCCGGTTCCCTGGAGCACCACGCGGGATTTGGCCCCTGTGACCCAGTCGGGGCGCTGCTTGTCCGGCACCAGCCAGGTGAAGAACAGGAAGGCGACCACGACGATCAAAAGCCCGCGAGCCAGCCCGAACAGGAACCCGAGCGTGCGGTCCAGCGCACCAATGCGCGAATCCAGGATCATGTCGGAGATTCGGACCGTGATCACGGAGACGACGATCAGGGTGCCCACGAACACGCCGGCGACCACAACCACGCTCGCGACCGTGTCGTTGTTGAAATAGGTCTTGGCGGTCGGCAGCAGCTTGGAGAAGGAGTAGAGCGTCACGATCGCCGCGGTACCCCAGGCCGCGATCGAGAGGATCTCGCGCATGAAGCCGCGAACCATGGCCAGCAGGCCCGAGATCAGCATCACACCGAGCAGGATCAGATCGAGGAGTGTTACTGGCATCGGCTGGTCTGGTCCGCTCGTACTCTCAAAGGGTGCTCAGCGAATCGGTGTTTGGCCGCCGCCCTAAAAGAGGGCCAGACGACGCTTCCGGCAAGGCCGCAACCACGCAATCCCATGCTGCTTTTGTGACGGCTGTATAGCGGCGGGGGCGCTTGGCGTCACCTCCAGCTAACCCTCTCCACGGCGGAATCTTGCCGGTGTGGCATTTTTCTCCGCTGGAGCGCTCGACTCACCCCGGCGCGAGCCTCGGGCGGCGATTTCAGCGACCAGCGTCGTAAGACTATTGATCGCGTTCAGGGACAATCCGGCATCCCCGCTCGCCTCGCCACCTCGAGCCGATTCGGGCAGTACAGCGCGCTTGAAGCCGAGTTTTGCCGCTTCCTTGAGCCGCGCCGGGGTCTGCGCCACCGGGCGGATCACGCCGGAGAGCGAAATCTCGCCAAAATAGACCGCATCGGTGGGTAACTGCGCGTTAACCAGAGACGAAACCAGCGCGGCTGCAGCGGCCATGTCGGCGGCCGGTTCGTGGATGCGCAGGCCGCCGGCGACGTTCAGGTAGACGTCGTGGCCGGACAGCTTGACGCCGCAATGCGCCTCCAGCACCGCCAGCACCATCGAGAGCCGGCTCTGATCCCAGCCGACCACCGCGCGGCGCGGGGTGCCGAGCGAGGTCGGCGCCACCAGCGCCTGCAATTCGACCAGAACTGGCCGCGTGCCCTCGATCCCTGCGAAGACAGCCGTGCCGGGCGTGCCGAGATCGCGCTCGGACAGGAACAGCTCGGAGGGGTTGGTGACCTCGCGCAGACCGAGGCCGGTCATCTCGAACACGCCGATCTCGTCCGTCGGGCCGAAGCGGTTCTTCACGGCGCGCAGGATGCGGAATTGCTGCGAGCCTTCGCCTTCGAAGGACATCACGGCATCGACCATGTGCTCGACGACGCGGGGGCCGGCGATCTGGCCGTCCTTGGTGACGTGGCCGACCAGGATGATGGCAGCACCCGTCTTCTTGGCGAAACGAATGAGCGCCTGCGCCGAAGCGCGCACCTGCGTGACCGTGCCCGGCGCCGATTCCACCGTGTCGGTCCACATGGTCTGGATCGAGTCGATCACGATCAGCCGTGGCACCGTGCCTTCCGACAGGGTCGAGACGATATCCTCGACCGAAGTCTCGGCCGCGAGCTGCACCGGCGCATCCGACAGCCCGAGCCGCTCGGCGCGCAGCCGCACCTGGGCAATGGCTTCTTCGCCGGAGATATAGACGATGCGGTGGCCGGCGCGCGCCATCATGCTGGTCGCCTGCGTCAATAGCGTCGACTTGCCGATGCCGGGATCGCCGCCGACCAGAAGCACCGAACCGCGGACGAAGCCGCCGCCGGTGACGCGATCGAGCTCGGTTAGCCCGGACGACATGCGCGGCGCATCCGGGCTCTTGCCGGCAAGACTCTCCAGCGCAAACGTCCGACCCTTGCGCTTGGAGCGGATCGAGACCGGCACGCTGCCTGAGGTGTCCTCCTCGGCGAGCGTATTCCACTCGCCGCAGGATTCGCACTTGCCCTGCCAGCGGTTATAGGCCGCGCCGCAGTTCTGGCAGACGAAGGAAAGCGTGTTCTTGGCCATCGGTGTGGTGAGTCGGAGGTTTCAAATGCGCTGATAGCACGGAATGATGGGCTGCGCGGGCATCGTGAGCGCTCCAACGAGCCCAATTCCGTGCAACCGATACACCCTTTGTTAGCGTTACGCCGTCCCGCTGCGCCGGACTTTGCCAAATGTTAGCGGACGCAGGTCCAGTTTCGGAACCAGGATGGGGTGGCGAAACGAATGACGGTCCTTTCACGGATATTGCTCGCTGCGAGCATGGCCTTTGGCGTTCTCGTGCCGGCTGGCCCTGTCGTTGCGGCCGATGCAAAGCCGCTCAACATCGTCTTCGTGAATCCCGGTAAGACCGGGGAGGTCTACTGGGACATGGTCTCGCAGACCATGCAGGCCGCCGGCCGCAAGCTCGACGCCCATGTCGAGGTGCTGACCAGCGAGCGCAATTACCGCACCATGCAGGAGCTCGGCCTCGGCGTGGTCGCCCGTACCGACAAGCCGGACTTCCTCATTCTGTCGAACGAAGAGTCCGCCGCCATTCCGATCCTGGAGGCGGCCGAGGCGGCAGGCATCAAGACGCTGCTGCTGTCGAACACGTTGATCGGCGAGGACGCGACGCGCCTTGGGCCGCCGCGAGCCAAGCTCAAGAACTGGCTCGGCGACATCACGACCGACCTGACGACCGCGGGCGCGCGGATGGCGAATGCGCTGATCGGCGCGGCACGCAACGAGAAATGGCAAAGCCCTGATGGCAAGATCCATCTACTCGGAATCGGCGGCGACGAGATCACGCCGGCCTCGATCGCCCGCAATGCCGGCCTCCAGCTCGCGGTCGCAGCGGCGCCCGACGTGGTCGTGGACCGGATGCTGTTCGCGAACTGGACGCAGTCGGAAGCGGAGCAGGTGGCGGCCAATTACCTGGGCTGGGCGCAGCGCAAGGGCATCCGTCCCGCAGGGATCTGGGCTGGCAACGATCCGATGGCGCTAGGGGCGCTCAAGGCCGTCGCGGCCGCCGGCATCACACCGGGGCAGGATCTCCAGATTGTCGGACTCAACTGGTCGGAGGACGCGCTGCGTGAAATCAAGGCCGGTCGTTTGCTGCTGACAGATGGCGGTCATTTCCTGCTCGGTGGCTGGTCGATCGTCCTGCTGCGCGACTACGCTGACGGCTGCGACTTCGCAGCCAGCTCGCCGCATATCGAGGTCAAGACGTCGGCGATCACGCGCGACAATCTCGGCTCCGTCGCCGCGCTGATCAAGAGCCGGGCCTTCGACCGGATCGATTTTGCGCGAATCAGGGCAAAGCCGGGACGCTGCGGCCAATACGACTTCTCAGTGGATATGCTGATCTCCTCGCTGTCACCTCCAAGCAGCGCCGGTGAATGATGCCGGACGCTGACGGGATGAACGGTCCAGCGAAGCCCGCGCCATCGCGCTCGGTCGTCCGCGCGATGATCTGGGCCACCGTGCCCGTTCTGCTGCTGGTGCAATTGCTCGCATCCGCCGGCGTCGAGGTCTCGAGCTTCTGGTCGCAGATCAGGCAGCTCGATGCCCGCATTGCGCGCGTCGCCGAGAGCCGCGCCCAATTGATCGCCGAGCCGCTCTGGAAGATGCGCTACGACCGGGTCACGGGCGTCCTCAACGAGATCATGCACGACGAGACGATCGCCGCGGCCACCGTCTACGACGATACGGGCGTTGCGATTGCCCGCGCGGGGGCGTCCTCCTCGGGGCAGGCACTCACGGAAGTCTCACGTCCGGTCAACTACAGCAACGGCAACATGGCCGTTCAGGCCGGCCGCATCGTGATCGCCTATTCCTATGCGACGCTCTATGCGGACACCGGCAGCAGGCTGGGGCTGCTTCTCATCGTCGGCCTGCTCGCGACGCTTGCGACCATGATCGCAATGCGGATATCCGCCAACGTCTTCATCGGCAAGCCGCTGGCGGCGATGATGTCGGCGATCCAGCGCAGCAAGCAGGACGGCCGCGCCTATCCGGCCGACGTTAAATCGTCCAATGAATTCGGCCAGCTCGCGAGCGCCTTCAACGCGATGCAGCTCACGACCTCAGGCGCGCTCGACCGGCTCGGCCACATGGCCTCGCATGATCCGCTCACGGGGCTGCCCAACCGCCGCTCGCTGTCCGAGCGTCTGGTGACCTTGAGCGGCGATGCCGGCTCGCCGGACGCACTAATCGCCTTCAGCTTCATCGATCTCGACGATTTCAAGGGGATCAACGACACCTTCGGTCACGATGCCGGCGACAAATTCCTGGTTCATATCTCGGAGCGGCTTCGTGCCACGGTCGAGCCGGAAGATTGGGTCGCGCGGCTTGGCGGCGATGAGTTCGTGGTCATTCGCCCCGAGGTCAGCAATGAAGCGGCCGCAATGGCGTTCGCACGGCAATTGCTGGAGGCGATTTCCGCGCCGATCCTGCTGCATGACAAGCAGGTCGTGCCGCGCGCCAGCATCGGCCTTGCCGTGCGCTGCGCCGACGACCCCGAGCTGTCGCATCTGCCGGCGCTGGCCGACATTGCGCTCTACCACGCCAAGAGCAAGGCGCCTGGCACGGTAGCGGTGCTGGATGAAGCGCTCCAGCGTCACTATCGACGCCGCCGGGATCTGGAGCTCGCAATTCCCACGGGCTTCGCCGAGCAGCAATTCGAAGTCTGGTATCAAAGCCAGGTCGACATGATGAGCGAGGAGGTGATCGGCCTGGAAGCACTCATTCGTTGGCGTCATTGCGAGTACGGCGTGATCGGCCCCGGCGAATTCCTGCCGCTGATCGAACGCAGCGGAAATAATGCGCGGCTGACGCGCTACGTGCTGACCGACGCCTGCCGCGCGTTGCAGCAGCTGGCCGCTGCCGGCAAGCCGCACATCCGGATCGCGCTCAATCTGCCGCCCTCCGAATTGGCCGATCATTCGTTCGCGGCCGAATTGCGCGACACCTGCAACCGGTTCGATGTCGAGGCCTCGTCGCTGGAGCTCGAGATCACGGAGGGGTCGCTGATCAACAATATCGCCAGCGCATCCGATACGCTGCGCCGCCTGCGGCGCCTGGGCGCAACCATTGCGCTCGACGATTTCGGCACGGGCTACAGTTCGCTCGCCCACTTGCGGCGGTTTCCGCTCGACAAGGTCAAGATCGACAAGGCGTTCATCCGCGAAATCCCCGACAGCGCCGAAGACAAGGCGATCGTCGGCGTCATCGCCTCGCTCGCGGGCACGCTCGGGCTCACCCTGATTGCGGAAGGCATCGAACGCGCGGAGCAGGCGCAGGCCATGCGCGAGATGGGCGTGAGGCTCGGCCAGGGTTTTCTGTATCACAAGCCGCAGCCGCTCGATGCCGTGCTGCGCGGGCTTGCGGAAACCGGGAGCGGCGATGATCGGGTGCTGGCAGACTGCCCGTCGATTGCGCCCGAGTTCGCCTAAGCTGACGGCTGCGTCGCGTTCCAGAGCATGGAGAGCCCGGCCGCGAGCATGATCGCATCCATCACCAGGCGGAACATCTCCGGTTTCAGATGTAGCACGAAGCGCTTGGCGACGAAGGCCCCTGACATCAGCGAGGAGCCTGCGATCAGGCCCTTCACGAAGACCTCGCCGGTGAGCGCGCCGAAGCGTTCGAAGGTGACCGATTTCGCGAAATAGAGCCCGAGGGAAGAGGCCGCCTCGGTCGCGAGAAAGGCGCCTTTGGAAAGGCCGTAGAACAGGAACAGCGGCACGCTGAGTGGTCCGGTCGAGACCACGATGCCGGTGAGATAGCCGATGATCGCGCCGCCGATCGCCAGATGCCAGAGATTGGCTTTGAGTTCGTGCCGCGCCAGCCAATGCCGCACCGGCACCATGACGATCAGGAAGATGCCGATGGCAAGGCCAACGGCATGTGAGGGCAGGGCGAGCAGCGTCCGGGCGCCCAGCACCGCGGCCGGAACGCCCGTGACCGAATAGGCCGCGCAGGCCCGCCAGTCGACCTCGCGCCACCACGCGAGAATCCGCGAGAGATTCGCCATCACGGAGGCGACCGCCATGATCGGCACGGCCTCCTTCGGCCCGTAGGCATAGACCAGCACCGGCATCAGCATGATCGACGAGCCCGTGCCGACGATGCCGGAAATGGTGCCGGCGACGAGGCCGACGGAGAGGACGAAGAGGAAGGCCAAGGAGGGATCTCCAGCAATCGGGGAATTGAGGAATTCCCGATCGGCGCTGCTGGCAGCGGACGGGCGTCGTTCGTGATGACATCCTGCCAGTGTTTTGCCCGACGAGTCAAAATAAATTTCGGAATAACCGTAAGCTATTGATCTGGCAGGAGGCGGCTACTGTGCATGGGGTTGTTTTCATGATGTTGTTCGGGCGTCAGCACTGCTGACAGCGTGTTGGCAGCAGGGGCCGGCTAAAGAATCTGTGGTGAGGCCGTCACCGCAATACGATCCACGCCGGCGCGTGATCGCTGGCGCCATCCTCGCCGCGAACCTTCTTGTCGACACCAGCTTTGACCAGGCGCGAGGTGAGGGCAGGGCTCAGCAGCAGATGGTCGAGTCGCAGGCCCGCATCGCGCGGCCAGCGATTCCGCTTGTAGTCCCAGAACGTGTAGATGCGCTGATCCGGATGCAGTTCGCGAATTGCGTCGCACCAGCCTTGCTCGACCAGCGAGGCGAACGCCGCGCGGCTCTTCGGCTGGATGAGCGCATCCTTGTCCCATGAGCGCGTCGGATAGATGTCGATCTCCGTGGGTGCGACGTTGTAGTCGCCGGCGAGCACCACGGGCAGGTCCTGCTTGATGAAGGCCTTGGCGTGGCGTTTCAGCCGCGCAAACCAGTCGAGCTTGTAGTCGAATTTCGGCCCCGGCTGCGGATTGCCGTTCGGGAGGTAGATGCTCGTGACGATGATCCCGCGCACGGCGGCCTCGATGTAACGGGCTTCGAGGTCCCCAGGTTTTCCCGGCAACCGGTCGCGCGTGAGGACGGGCTCCGTGCCGCGGGCGAGGATGGCGACGCCGTTCCAGGTTTTTTGCCCACGCCAGACTGCGCCATAACCGGCTTTTTCGATCGCTTCTGCCGGAAATTCGCCATCACTTGCCTTCAATTCCTGAAGCGCGACGACATCGGGCTTCGCCGTGCGGATCCATGCCAGCAGATTGGGCAGGCGACGATTGATGTTGTTGATGTTGAATGTCGCAATCTTCATGTAGAGCTGATCGCCTCAATCGTCCCCACACCGGAGATACAATGTCCAAGCTGAGCTTTGCCGCTATCGCATTCGTCGTCGCACTCTCCGGGGCCACATCCGCACAATCGGCTGATACGCGCGGCGCATGCAAGGCGGACTACGATAAATTCTGCGCCGGTATCGCGCCCGGCGGCGGCATCGTGGCCTGCCTCAACGGCAAGCGCGATCAGCTCAGCACGACCTGTAAGGCAGCGCTGGACAGCAGGAAGAAGAAGTAAGCGGCGAGGTGCTCAGCCCGGCGGCGACGGCGGAGCCGCCGGCTGCTCGATTGGCGGCGGGGAGGGCGAATGTTCGGCTGCCTGCGCAGGCTCCGGCTTCGTCAGCGGCTCGACCACATTGCCGCCCTTGTAGACGCGGGCGTAGCGGTGGCCGAGGCTGGTCAGCACCTCATAGCCGATCGTGCCGAAATGGTGCGCGAGTTCGTCGACGGTGATGCCTTCGCCGAGCAGCGTGACCATATGACCGCGCCGCGCCGCGTTCGGCGGCACATCGGTGATGTCGATCGCGATCAGGTCCATGGAGATACGACCTGCCACAGGACAGCGCTTGCCGGCGACGATGACCTCGGCGCCACGTGTGCCGTCGTTGGAGCTGGCGGCGCGGAAATAGCCGTCGGCATAACCGACCGCGATGATCGCAAGTTTGGTCGGCCGCCGCGCGGTCCAGGTGCCGCCATAGCCGACCGTCTCGCCGCGCTCGACATTGCGGGTCTGCACGATGCGTGCCTTCAGGTCGACGACCTGCTGCATCGGATTGTCGGCCTCCGGTGTCGGATTGACGCCGTAGAGCGCTGCACCCGGCCGCACCAGATCGAACTGGAACGGCGCGCCGAGGAAAATGCCCGAGGAATTCGCGAGCGCCGCCGGGACTCCGGAGAATTCGCTGGCGATGCCGCGGAAGGCCGCAAGCTGCTTGGCGTTGACGGGGCTGTTGAGCTGCTCGGCCGAGACCAGATGGCTCATCACCAGCGTGATGCCGTGATCGCCGGCATTGATGCGGGGGATGATGGCCTGCGCCTCCGCAAGCGTCAGGCCGAGCCGGTTCATGCCGGTGTCGATATGGATCGCGGCGCCGCCCGACCAACCGGTGCGGCGGCAGAAAACGTCCCATTCGGCGAGCTCGTTGAGGTCGCCGATCACGGGACGACAATTGATCTTGGCGTAGTGCTCGCCGGTGTTCTGGAAATAGCCGCCAAGCACGTAGATCACCGCGTCCGGCACCGCCGCGCGGGCGGTGCGGGCCTCCTCGATGGTGGCGACGAAGAAGGTCTTGCAGCCGGCCTTGTTCAGAGCCTGCGCGACCTGCGCGGTGCCGCATCCATAGGCGTCGGCCTTGATCACCGCCGAGCACTCGGCCGGCACCGCCGTCTTCTCGAGCTTGCGCCAGTTGGCGATGATGGCGTCGAGATCGACGGTCAGCACGCCGCCATAAGCTGCGAGCGCAGCGGCCTGATTGGCCTCCGTGGAAAGAAGGCCGGATTGCGGGATCATGTTGGGGTCGGACGCCTTTGTCATGGCGCCGTTTTACGCAAGAGGCCTGCGGGGTTCAACCCACGGAACTGGTCAATGACCTAGTACTCGCCACCACGATCCGGCAGCTGGCCGTCATGGGCAAGGTCGCCGAAGCGGGTGACCGAGGCATCGAAGTGGAGCTCGACAGTGCCGGTCGGACCATGACGCTGCTTGCCGATGATGACTTCAGCCCGGCCGACCGTGCGCTCCATGTCGGCCTGCCATTTGGCGTGTTCCTCGGTGCCGGGACGGGGTTCCTTCATGGCGAGGTAATATTCTTCGCGAAATACGAATAGCACGACGTCGGCGTCCTGCTCGATCGAGCCGGATTCACGCAAATCAGACAGCTGCGGCCGCTTGTCGTCGCGCGATTCCACCTGACGCGAGAGCTGCGACAGCGCGATCACGGGAACATTCAGCTCCTTCGCCAGCGCCTTCAGGCTGGTAGTGATCTCTGTGATCTCCTGCACGCGGCTGTCGCTGGCGCGCTTGCCCGAGCCGGAGAGCAGCTGAATGTAGTCGATCACGAGCAGATCGAGGCCCTTCTGCCGCTTCAGCCGGCGCGCGCGTGCCATCAGCTGCGCAATCGACAGGCCGCCGGTGGCATCGACATAGAACGGTAGCGACTGCAGTTCGATCGACACCTGGCGGATCTTCTCGAAGTCTGCTTCCGAGATGCCGCCGCGGCGGATGTGGGAGGAGGGAATGCCGGTCCGCTCGGCCACGATACGCGTGGCGAGCTGGTCGGCGGACATTTCGCAGGAGAAGAAGCCGATCACGCCGCCATTGGCGGCCTTCATGGTGCCGTCGGCCTGGAGCTCTGGCACATAGGCTTGCGCGACGTTGTAGGCGATGTTGGTCGCCAGCGACGTCTTGCCCATGCCGGGACGGCCTGCGACGATGATGAGGTCGGAGTGCTGCAGGCCGCCCATCTTGGTGTCGAGATCGCGCAGGCCCGTCGAGATGCCGGACAGCTTTCCGTCGCGCTGGAAGGCCTTTGCGGCGAGATCGACCGCGACGGTCAATGCCTGCGAGAACTTCTGGAAGCCGCCGTCATAGCGGCCGGATTCGGCGAGCTCGTACAGCTTGCGCTCGGCGTCCTCGATCTGCGCCCGCGGCTGGAAATCAACCGGCGCGTCATAGGCGACGTTGACCATGTCCTCGCCGATGCCGATCAGGTCGCGCCTGAGCGACAGGTCGTAGATGGTGCGGCCATAGTCCTGGGCGTTGATGATGGTGGTCGCCTCGGCGGCGAGGCGCGCGAGATATTGGCCGATCGTCATGCCGCCGACATCGGTGTCGGCGGGCAGGAAGGTCTTCAGCGTGACGGGCGTCGCAATCTTGCCCATCCGGATCAGGCTGCCGGCGGTTTCGAAGATGGTCTGGTGCAGCGGCTCGAAGAAATGCTTGGCCTCCAGAAAGTCGGAGACGCGGTAAAAAGCATCGTTGTTGACCAGGATCGCACCCAGAAGGCTCTGTTCGGCCTCGATATTGTGCGGCGCGCTCCGGTACGCGGGAGTTCCGGCGTCGGGTGCGAGTTTGAGAACGTTCGAATCAGTCAGGGCCATGGTCGGACGTGCTTAGCAATTTTCTTGGGCGGATGCGGGGCCGGGATAAAGCGCCGCTGCAGGCGAAAGCGGAAGCAAAAGCTCGCCGCTATCAACCGATCTTAAAAATGGTGGATGATTAGCAGCCGGAGCATGCGCCGCGCTTGACGGATTTTCGCGGAACTTGGGTCGGACCGGAAGCGGCCGTGATCCCGTCACGAAAAATCCGGATGCGGTGAACCTAATGAATTAAGGTGCAGACCTATTTGAGAGCGCAACAGGGCGCACTGGTGCCCAGTGTGGGTTCAGACCAGCAGGAGATAGACCAGCGCAACCAGGGCCGCGCCGACGCCGGTGGCGATCAGGGCGTAATCTGTGCGGATGTCGTCCTGCACGTCGAATGAGGTTTGAGTCTCTTTGCGCATGACGACGGTCTAAGGCAGGGCCGTCGAGAGGAATGTGAACCAGATCACATCTCCCCGGATTCTTTCGGGGTAGGAGAGGGAACGGGCGGCCCGGCCAGGGGATTACCCAGGGACCCGACCAGAGAAAGATGAGGCAGGCGATGCGGCCAGAACGGCAGCCCCGGATGTGGCGTAGCGAGGCAGGCAGTCGGCTTTGGCTGTCCGGGCTGATCGCGACCATGGAGCATGCCGCGCAACCCAAGATCCGGTGTCAGCCGGTCGCTCCCGAGATCCTCGTGGAATTGAGGGCGCAACTGGCTTTACCAGCCTCTTACCGCATCTCGCAGATATCGACCCTGCGCCACTAGGTTCTATTCACCAGCGAGCTTCAGCTTCGGTTTGGCGCCGCCCTCGAGAGCACGCAGCCGGGCTTCTTCGCGCGCGATATAGTCGCGCGTCATGGGGACCACGCCCTGGCGCTTGGTGAGCTGGACCTGGAAATTCATCATCCCTTGCTTGCGGAACGTCATCTCGCAGGCCGCGAGATAAAATTCCCACATCAGCGCAAAGCGCTCATCGTAAAGTTGTACGGCTTCCTCACGGCGCGCCATGAAGCGTTCCCGCCAGGCTTTTAGCGTTTCGGCATAATGCAGGCGCAGGATCTCGATGTCGCAGACCAGGAGGCCGGCGTCTTCGATCGCGGGCAACACTTCCGAGAGCGAGGGGATGTAGCCGCCCGGGAAGATGTATTTGGCGATCCAGGGATTGGTCGAATCCGGTCCCTGCGAGCGGCCGATCGAGTGCAGCAGCATGATGCCGTCGTCGCTCAGCAACTCGGCGCAGCGCCGGAAATAGGTGGTGTAGAACCTGGCTCCGACGTGCTCAAACATGCCGACCGAAACGATGCGGTCGAATTGCCCGTCGATGTCGCGATAGTCCTGGAGCAGGAATCGCACCTGTTGCGTGAGCCCCTTTTCGGCGGCTCTTGCGTTCGCGATTTGCAACTGCTCCGTCGACAGCGTGACGCCGGTGACGTTGGCCCCCGTGATCTCGGCGAGATAGAGTCCGAGCCCGCCCCAGCCCGAACCGATGTCGAGCACGCGCTGACCGCGGCTGACCAGTAGCTTCGCTGTGACGTGCCGCTTCTTGGCGAGCTGCGCATCGTCGAGCGTCGCGTCCTGCGTCTCGAAATAGGCGCAGCTGTATTGCTTGTCGGCGTCGAGGAAGAGTGAATAGAGCCTCGCATCGAGATCGTAGTGATGCGCGACATTGCTGCGCGAGCGGTTCCGCGGATTGAACTGTCTGAGGTGCCTGACGAGATAACGCAGGTGCCACCAGGGTTTTGCCCAGTGCGGCAACAGGTCGGCTTGATCGAGCAGGATCGCCAAGGCATCAGCTATGCTGCCGCGCTCGACGACGAACTCACCGTTCATATAGGCCTCGCCAAGCCCCAGCTCGGGATTGATGAGGACTCTCCTTTGTGCGTCGGCTGTGACAAAGCGCACTTCGACCGGCTCACCGGAGCCGTCACCGACGCTGAATTTCAATCCGGCGGCCGTGGTCACCGTCATCGACCCGCGGCGGATGAATTGAGACAAGAACCTACGCAACAAGCGGTCCATCGACACCAACCTCTCGAGCGAACCCGAAAAGATGCCACTACCCGGCCGTCACATCGACGCTTGGAAAATCCGTTGGTTCCCATGCGTTCGCATGTAAATCTAAGCACCCTGTTACCAGCCCGCTATTGCGTTGTGTTCAAAGCCGATATTCGAAAATGGCGTGTTCACATGCCTGTTGAGTGCGCTTCCATTCGCGGCGCAATCGGCTAAAAGGTGACCGCTGCTACGCCGGGTGCCGGCCTTATCTATCGGATTTCAATGGAGATGATGGGAATGTCGAGCCGAGCGCTCAGCCTCGCCACGGTGCTGTTTCTGGTCGGCTTCGGTGCCACCGATGCCGTTCTGGCGCAGGCGACGAACCTCGAGGCCGGCAAGGCCCCGTCCCAACTCTTCGCGCAGACCTGCAACGCCTGCCACAAGAGCCCGCGAGGGCTTTTGAAGACGGTCTCGCCGAGCTCGCTGCCGGGCTTCCTGCGTCAGCACTACACCACCAGCCCGGACATGGCCGGCGTGCTGGCGTCCTACCTTGTCTCCAATGGCGCCGCCGACGTCCGTTACCAGGCAAAGGATGGTAAGGAGGGCAGGGACAAGAAGGAAGGCGCCAAGGAGAAGGACGCCAACACAAATCCGGCCCAGTCGCCTGAGCATCAGGGCCGCCGCCAGCGCCCGCAAGAGGCAGCCAAGCCGGAGACCGAGGGTGCACCCACGGCGCCCGAGGGGCGCCAGAAGCGCGCCGCGCGACGGAGCGAGGAAGATGCCAAGGAAGGCTTAAAGCCTGAGGCCACTACCGAACAGCCGCCAGCGGGCCGTAAGGGCAAGCGCATGAGCAAGCGCGGCAAGCCGGAGGGCGACGGCACCCCTGCGCCGAAGGTCGATTCCAAGGTGGAATCCAAGACCGAGAGTGACAAGGTCGATTCCGGCCGTGAAGGGTCCAAGCCCGACAGCGCCAAGCCGGCCGAGAAGCCCGCCGAGGCCAAGCCGGAGAGCGCCAAGATCGAGCCGAGCGGCAGCGAGGCGCCGGCTCTGCGGCCTGATCCGGTTCCGCAAGTCACGCCGGCGCCGCCGGCGGCGGCCGCTAAGCCGACTGAGCCGGCCGCTGCTCCCAAGGCTGCCGAAGCCGCGGCGTCCAAACCGGCCGAGCCCGGGCCCAGCTCCGAGCCGGCCCCGTCTGCGCCCGCCGCTGGGCCGTCGCCCGCTGAGTCCTCCGGTCCGCCGGCTCCGCCGATCTCGCGATAACCAAAAACCGTCTTGTTGATCTGCGAAGGCTGCGCCCAGCGCGGCCTCAGCGTCATCTTGACCGCGATTAGAGCAATACTCTAGAGTCATGCTCTAGGAGGCTCCGATGTCATCCGGTGTGCGCGAGGATTTGCTGGCGGCAGGGCTCGCGGTGTTCGACCGGTTGGGTTTCGAAGGCGCGACGGTGGCCGCGATCCGCGCCAGGGCCCGGGCTTCCAACGGCAGCTTCTTTCATGTCTTCGGCTCCAAGCAGGAGCTCGCCGGCGCACTGCTGCTGGAGGTGCTACGGCATTATCATGGCGCGATGCTCGCAGCGCTTGATCCGTCGCCCGATGCGAAGCAGGGCATTGATCGCTTGATCCGCGCCCATCTCGACTGGGTCGTGCTGAGCCGGCGAGAGGCGCGCTATCTCTTCGAGATATCGCGCAACGAATGGAGCGAGAACGTCCGCGAAGCCCAGCGCGCCCAGAATGCGCGGCTTGCTGAAGGCATCGAGCGCTGGCGCGCGCCGTTGCTCGCTAGCGGCGACCTTCTGCCGATGACTCCAGCGATGTTCGTCAGTCAACTCATCGGGCCGGCACAGATCTTTTGCCGCGCCTTTCTGTCGCGACGCGATCGCGCTGATCCACGCACCGAAGCCGACGCGCTGATCGCCTGCGCCATCCGTGCGCTGGTACCGCCGGAACGCGCCAACAAGGAGTGGCATGATGAGTAACGAGGCCGATCCCGATTTCATTCCGATTGCTGAGCGCATCCACGCCAGTGTCGGCCGCCAGGGTTTTATGAACCTGGTCGGCGCGGAGCTGTCGGAGATGTCGCGTGGTACCTGCACCATCGCGGTCGAGCGCCGGCCGGAGCTGTTGCAGCAGCACGGCTTCTTCCATGGCGGCGTCACCGCCTTCCTGGTCGACAATGCCACGACCATTGCGGCGGCGACCTCGCGCGGTCAGGCGGCGCTGACGGCGGAATACAAGCTCAATCTGTTGTCGCCGGCGGTCGGCGACAAGCTGATCTGCCGTGCGAGGGTGATCAAGCCGGGCCGCCAGGTCTCGGTAGTCGCGGCCGATGTGTTCTGCGTCAGCGACGGCGTTGAGAAACATACGGCTACGGCGCTCGCCTCGATCGCGATGCTGAGCGAGGATGTCGCGCTCAAAACGAAAAGCCCGGCTGCCTGAGGCAGCCGGGCTTCGCAGCCCACGCGAATGCGAGCTTACTTCTCGGTCTCGTCCGCAGCCGGCGTCGGCTCGACCTCGTCGTGCTGGGCTTCCGGATCGAAGAACTCGCCAGCGGCCGCGATCGCCTCGGCGGCCGCGTCGCGGTCCTCGTTGCGGGTGGAGATGTCCTCGCCGCGGTTGATGCGCTCGGCCTCGTCCTGGCTGCGCGCAACCGTGACAGTGACTACGACCTCGACCTCGGGGTGAACGGCGACGGTGATCGAGTGCTTGCCGATGGTCTTGATCGGCGCGTCAAGCTGCACCTGCGGACGGGCGAGCGTAACGCCGTCAGCCTCGAAGGCGACAACCACGTCGCGCACGGTGACCGAGCCGAACAGTTGGCCGGCCTCCGAAGCCTGACGGATCACGATGATGTTCTTGCCCTCGATCTTCTCGGCGACCTTGGACGCCTCGCCCTTCGAGGCGAGGTTGCGAGCTTCCAGCTCGGCCTTCATGCCGTCGTACTT
Source organism: Bradyrhizobium sp. Ghvi (assembly GCF_900115265.1). Lineage (GTDB taxonomy): Bacteria > Pseudomonadota > Alphaproteobacteria > Rhizobiales > Xanthobacteraceae > Bradyrhizobium. The sequence goes on from NZ_FOVU01000004.1 coordinate 585,908, forward strand.
GGCGCGGTTGTCGGCGGTGGCGCGCAGCGCCTTGCCGCGCTTGAGCAGGAAATTGCGGGCGTAGCCGTCGCGAACCTTCACGACTTCGCCCATCTGGCCGAGCTTGCTCACGCGTTCCAGCAAAATGACTTCCATATTCGTTCTCCTTTGAAGTGCTCTGGGTTTTCAGGTTTCGGGTTGGACTTAAGATATCGGCAATGGCGGCGGTTGTCGGTTGCGAAGGAAGCGCTGGCGCAAACCGAACACGGCGTCCGCGAGGCCAAGGATGACCATCGCGATCACCGGCCAGCCGAACACGACGACGACGGCATAGGTTGAACCGAGCCAGAACGTGCGGCTCTTCAGCGCGAGCGTCAGCGTATGCAGCACGGCGAAGCCGGTCAGCGCGTAAGCCATCATCAATGCCGCCGTGGTGATCTGCGCGACGATCGCGAGCAGGCCGCCGCTGAAGCAGAAGGCGAGTGCGATGCAGAGCACCGCGAGCGTCATCGCCGGCAATTCGGCCGTCTTCAGGTCCGGCCAAGGGCGGCGCAGCCGGCCTGATGTAGCCGTCACTTTGGCGCTGAGCCAAAGGTTGAGTGTGAGCGTCATCATCGAGACGATAGAGGCAGCAGCCGGCGCGATGCGGATCAAGGCATCGATGAACTGGTCGGCCTCACCGGAGGCCTGCGGATCGGCGGTGCGGAGGATGCGCATCAGACCACGTCGCAGCGTGCCCGTGATGGTCTCGGCGTCGCTACCGAGCGTGAGCAGAGCGGCGATCGTGGTCAGCACGGCGAAGCCCGCGACCCACAACAGGATGCGGCCGACCGGGTACCATTCGATTTCGGGTTCTGCTGGCGCCGCGACGGCGAGCCCGGGCGTCGCGCTCGACACGTGTCGGCCGAGCAAGACAAGATGGCCGAGCCACCAGGCCGGCAGTGCGACGGTGACGGCAAAGGCGAGACAGTAAGGCAGGCCAAAGATAGCGCCAAGGCCGATCGCAGCGGCGATGCCGCCCAGAGTCGCGTGGAGGGGGCCCCAGCCGATCGCGGCGACCATCAGCGGCAGCGGTGCCAGATAGAACAGGACGAGCGAGATCAGCGCGCCCGACACGATCGAGGCGAACATCAGCGCCGACGCGGCGCCGGCGATCAGGGCTATCAGTCCAAATACCATCATCAGCTGTCCCGCTCCCTTCGAGCGGTTAGAGGCGCTTTGCCCCAACCATCGGCGACCGGACGACCCGGAGGCCTTATGAGTTCAGAAGATCACGACCGGCGACGGCAATCGTCGCCGGTCGAAAGCGGTCGTGTCAGCGAATGACGTAGGGCAGCAGGCCCAGGAACCGCGCGCGCTTGATCGCGCGGGCGAGTTCACGCTGCTTCTTCGCGGACACCGCCGTGATGCGGCTCGGCACGATCTTGCCGCGCTCGGAGACGTAACGCATCAGGAGCTTGGAGTCCTTGTAGTCGATCTTCGGCGCATTGGCCCCCGTGAACGGGCAGCTCTTGCGGCGACGGAAAAACGGGCGGCGTGCACCAGCTTCAGCCATTGTTCTTACTCCCCATCCGTTTCAGCTTCGTCGCGCGGACGGCGCGGGCCACGATCACCGCGGAAGCCGCCGTCGCGATCGCCACCACGGAAGCCGCCTTCGCGCTCACCGCGGAAGCCGCCGCCACGGTCGTCACGCTCGCGATCACGGTCGGCCTTGCGCATCATCGCAGACGGGCCTTCCTCGAGTTCTTCGACGCGGACGCTGAGATAGCGGATCACGTCTTCGCTGATGCGCTCCTGGCGCTCGATCTCGGCAATGGCCGCGGACGGCGCATCGATGTTGAGCAGCACGAAATGCGCCTTGCGGTTCTTGTTCATGCGGTAGGTGAGGGAGCGAACGCCCCAATTCTCGGTCTTGGTGACCTTGCCGCCGAGACCTTCGACGATGCCGGTCATCTGCGCAGTCAGCTCTTCGACCTGCTGCGTGCTCGCGTCCTGGCGCGCGAGAAAAACATGCTCATAGAGAGCCATAGTGGTCCTTTCCTCGTGTTGGCGCATCACCCGGCGTCAAGCCCTTAAGAGACCTTCGGAAAGGACTCTGGGATTAAGCTCAGAAGGCGGAAACACGGGACGACGGGCCGACTGGCCCTGCCACACCAAAACCACGGAGGATTTGCTGAGACCGTCCGTTCAGCTCCCGGCCGGGGTCTGCGGATGCGCGCGTTATACGGATTTTGGCCGACTTGGCAAGGTTGAGCGCTTCGCTTTCGGCCCGGATCGTCCCGCTGCGGACTGACACCGGTCCTCCGGCTTGATTTATTTGTTTGTATGTCATACAAATAATCGAGCGAGAGATCCGATGGTGGAAAAGTCGGCCCAGGAGCCGCTTAAGGCGGCTGGCGACCCCAAACATGCGGCGCGGGCGACACGCTCCGCTGGCCGCAAGATGCGGTCCCTGCTGTTGGATGCGGCGAGCCCCTTGTTTCGGGAGCGGGGGCTGTCAGGCACCGCGATCACCGACATCGCAGCCGCGGCGGACGCGTTCCCGAGCCAGATCACCTATTATTTCCGCACCAAGGAGGCGCTGTTCGTCGAATGCGCCTGCCGTGATCTGCTGTATTTGGCGCGGGCCACCGAGCAGGCGGCACTGAACGCGCACACGCCGGGCGAGTACACCCGCACGTTGGTCGAGACAGTGACGGCGAGCGATTCGATTGCCTTCTTCGCCGAGGCGCTGACACTGACCCGGCGGCGCCAGGACCTGGCGCCGCTGGTCGAGCGCACCATCGAGCGCCTGCATTCTGAAGGCGCGCGCGCCTATGCGGGCCAGGTGGCGCGCCATGGCTGGCGCTCGCTGCGCGCACCTGACGAAAGCTCGCGGCGGTTCTGGGCCGTCGCCATCGGAATCATTCTCGAGGGCTGCGCCATGGGCCGTTCGCCGGAGGCGCTCTGCGCCGAGATGCTGCGCGTGCTTGGCGAGCAGGCGAAATCCGCTGGCGACAGTGCGCTGCTGCGTCTCGTCGACGACGAGCACGATGCATCGAGCCATCCGAACAAGGAGAGGTAGGTCATGACAGCGCTTCGCATGCGTGCCCGCGATTTCCTGACCGACGATCAACTGGCCGACGTACGACAGCGCGTGACGTGGAAGGGCGTTGCGATGATCGCGCACGCCTGGACGCTGATCATTGCTGCGATCGCCCTGGTGGCATGGTGGCCCAATCCGGTCACCTACATTCTCGCCGTCGCAATCATCGGCTCGCGCCAGTTGGGCCTCGCGATCCTGATGCACGACGGCGCGCATGGATGTCTATCCGCGGACGAGAAGACTAATCTGGCGTTGAGCCAATGGTTTTGCGCCTATCCGCTCTTTGCGGAGACGCGCAGCTACCGGCGCTATCATTTGCAGCACCATGCCCGCACCCAGCAGGAGGACGATCCTGATCTGGTGCTGTCGGCGCCGTTTCCGATCACCAGGCTCAGCTATCGCCGCAAGTTCATTCGCGACATCACCGGACAGACCGGCTACCAGCAGCGCAAGGCGCAATTGCTCAACGCTCTCGGTCCGAAGGAGTGGCCATGGCGTCAGCGCGCCACCCACTTCTGGGACAAGCTCGGCCCGCAATGCCTCGTTAACGCCGCGATGCTTATCGCGCTTGCGGCGGCGGGCGCATGGTGGGCCTATCCGCTGCTGTGGCTGGTACCGCTACTCACCTGGATGATGGTCATCACCCGCATCCGCAACATCGCCGAGCATGCTGTCGTGCCTGACAGCAGCGATCCCCTGCGCAACACCCGCACGACGCGTGCCAATTTCCTCGAGCGGCTGTTCATCGCGCCGTATTACGTGAACTACCACCTCGAGCATCATCTTCTGTTCTACGTGCCCTGCTACAATCTGCCGAAGGTGCATCGTCTGCTGAGCGAGAGCCGGCATGCCGGCCGTATGGAGGTGCAGCCGGGCTACGCTGCGGTGCTCCGGCTCGCGACCGCCAAGCCTGATCGGGATGATCGTCCCGGCCAACTCGTCAACAGCGCGCGGCGTGTGCGCGCTGGGGCAGCGGTCGACGCCAACCAGACCAACGGCGGGTTCTAGGGGCCGCTCCCCAAGTGAATGCTGGCCGAAGTTCCTATCTTGGCTTGACATTCCGGCCCTGGACAGTGTCTACGGCCCCCTTTGAAGCATGATCCGGAACCATGATCTAAGGCCGTGCGTAATCGGCTGCCGGTTCTTGAGAGTGGTCACGCCCGACAAGCAGGGAGCGCCGATGACGGCAGCATTCACATTTCCTGGGCAGGGTTCCCAGGCAGTCGGTATGGGCAAGGCCTTGGCCGACGCCTTTCCGGTGGCGCGCGCCGTGTTTGACGAGGTCGATGCCGCGCTCGGGGAGAAGCTGACGGCGACTATCTGGGATGGTCCGGCCGAAACCCTTCAGCTCACCGAAAACGCCCAGCCGGCCCTGATGGCGGTGTCTGTGGCCACTTTGCGCGTGTTGGAGACTGAGGCCGGGTTTTCCGTGGAGCGGGATGCGGCCTTCGTGGCCGGCCACTCGCTCGGCGAATATTCGGCGCTGGCCGCGGCCGGCAGCCTGACCCTCTCGGACACCGCGCGCCTGCTTCGCATTCGCGGTCTCGCGATGCAAAAAGCTGTGCCTGTTGGCGCCGGCGCGATGGCCGCGCTGCTTGGCCTCGATTATGACGCGGCCATGGAGGTCGCCAAGGAGGCGGCGCAGGGTCAGGTCTGCCAGGCCGCCAATGACAATGGCGGCGGGCAGGTGGTCGTCTCCGGCGACAAGGCTGCGGTTGACCGTGCCGTCGAGATTGCCAAGACCAAGGGCGCCAAGCGCGCGATGCTGCTGCCGGTGTCCGCGCCGTTCCATTGCAAGCTGATGCAGCCCGCGGCCGACGCCATGGCGGAGGCGCTGTCCAAGGTCACGATCAAGGCGCCGGCTGCGCCGTTGGTGTCGAACGTGCTGGCCAGCGCCATCACCGATCCCGACGAGATCCGCCGCCGCCTGGTCGAGCAGGTCACCGGCACTGTGCGCTGGCGCGAGTCGGTTGCCTATATGGCTGGGCAGGGCGTTACCCGTTTCTTCGAGATCGGCGCGGGCAAGGTGCTGACGGGGCTCGTCAAGCGCATTGCCGACGGCGCTGTCGGTGTTGCGGTCGGCGGTCCCAATGATATTGCCGCCGCCAAGGATGCATTGGCCGCTGCGAAGCAGGGCTAGAGGAGTACGCGATGTTCGATCTGACTGGCAAAAAGGCGCTTGTCACCGGCGCGACCGGCGGCATCGGCGGCGCGATTGCGCAGGCGCTGCACGCGCAGGGCGCCACCGTCGCGATCTCCGGAACACGCAAGGAGGTGCTGGATGAGCTTGCCGGCCGGCTTGGCGAGCGCACTCATGTCCTGCCCTGCAATCTCTCCAAGGCCGACGAGGTCGAGGCGCTGGTGCCGGCTGCGGAAGAGGCGATGGGCCAGGTCGACATCCTCATAGCCAATGCCGGCATCACTCGCGACAATCTGTTCGTTCAGCTCCGTGACGAGGATTGGGACGAGGTCATCAACGTCAACCTCACCGCGACCTTCCGCCTGGCGCGCGCCGCCACCAAATTGATGATGCGCAAGCGCTTCGGCCGCATCATTGCGATCACCTCGATCGTCGGCGTCACCGGCAATCCCGGGCAGGGCAACTACACCGCGTCGAAGGCTGGCCTGATCGGCATGATCAAGACCCTCGGCGCCGAATACGCCAAGCGCGGCGTTACCGCGAACTGCATCGCGCCTGGCTTCATCAAGACGCCGATGACGGACGCGCTCAACGACAAGCAGCGCGAGACCATTCTGGCCAAGGTTCCGGCTGCCCGTCTGGGTACGCCCGAGGACATTGCGGCAGCCGCCGTCTATCTCAGCTCGAACGAAGCGGCCTACGTCACCGGCCAAACCATTCACGTCAACGGTGGCATGGCCATGATCTGACGGCCTCGTTTCGCACTGCCCACATGGGCAATGCAGGATGCGGCAAACGGCCGTTTCCGGAGCGAAATGAGGCGTGTAGTCAAGGCACTTGAAGTATGATAACCGGACGCTCAACGGATGGGCAAAGAACGCCATTGCAGGTTTTTGAAACCCTGTATATTGGCGATGCGGAGCCTTGGCCGTCGTTCGCCTGGTCGCATCGGGTTAAGGTGTGGCCAAATCAAAGTTCGTAAGCGAAGGCAGTCAACGACCACGACGGCTCGTATCGTCCCGGGGGGTCGGGTCTACAGGGAACAACACGAGGTTATGCAATGAGTGACATTGGCGAGCGGGTTAAGAAGATCGTGGTCGAACACCTTGGTGTTGAACCCGAGAAGGTTGTCGACGCGGCGAGCTTCATCGACGACCTCGGCGCCGACAGTCTGGACACCGTCGAACTGGTGATGGCGTTCGAAGAAGAATTCGGGTGCGAGATTCCGGACGATGCCGCTGAGACGATTCTCACCGTCGGCGACGCCACGAAGTTTCTCGAGAAGAACGCGAAGAGCTAAGGCTCTTCATTTTCGCGGGGACAACATTGAAACCGGACGGGCCGCTTCGCAGCGGTCAGCCGGTTTCTTGTTATTGGCCGTGAATCTTTCGATGCGGAGTTTTCGGATATGAGGCGGGTTGTCGTTACTGGTCTCGGCATGGTGTCGCCACTCGCCTGCGGCGTCGAGCCGACCTGGAAGCGCATCCTCAACGGCGAGAGCGGTGCGCGCAGGATCGAAAGCTTCGATGTCTCCGATCTGCAAACCAAGATCGCCTGCACCGTCGTACGCGGCGACGGCAGCAACGACACGTTCAATCCCGACAAGTGGATGGAGCCGAAGGACCAGCGCAAGGTCGACGACTTCATCATTTTCGGCATGGCTGCCGCCGGCCAGGCCCTCGACGATGCCAACTGGCATCCCGAGACCGAAGAGGACAAATGCGCGACCGGCACCATGATCGGGTCCGGCATCGGCGGCCTCAACGGCATAGCCGACACCGCCATTCTCTTGAAGGAGCGCGGCCCGCGCCGGGTATCGCCGTTCTTCATTCCTGGCCGCCTGATCAATCTCGCCTCCGGCTACGTCTCGATTGCACATGGCTTGAAGGGACCCAACCATTCCGTGGTCACGGCGTGCTCGACCGGCGCCCATGCGGTCGGTGATGCCGCCCGCCTGATTGCGCTTGGCGATGCTGACGTGATGGTCGCCGGCGGTGCGGAGTCGCCGATCAGCCGGATCGGCATAGCCGGCTTCAACGCCGCGCGTGCGCTCTCGACCGGCTTCAACGAGACGCCCGAGAAGGCCTCCCGCCCCTATGACAAGGACCGCGACGGCTTCGTGATGGGCGAGGGCGCCGGCGTCCTGGTGCTGGAAGAGCTCGAGCACGCCCGGCGCCGCGGCGCACGGATCTACGCCGAGGTGATCGGCTACGGTCTGTCGGGTGACGCCTATCACATTACCTCGCCGTCGCCCGACGGCGATGGCGGTTTCCGCAGCATGTCGGCTGCACTCAAGCGCGCCGGTCTGACGGCATCCGACCTCGACTACATCAACGCGCATGGCACATCGACGCCGCTCGGCGACGAGATCGAGCTTGGCGCGGTCGAGCGGCTGCTCGGCAATGCCGCATCCAAGGTTGCGATGTCCTCGACCAAGTCCTCGACCGGCCATCTGCTCGGCGCGGCCGGCGCAGTCGAGGCGATCTTCGCCGTTCTTGCGATTCGCGATAATATCGTCCCGCCGACCATCAATCTGGACAATCCGTCGGTGGAGACCGCGATCGATCTCGTGCCACATAAGGCGAAGCAGCGTGACGTGAACGTCGCGTTGTCGAATTCTTTTGGTTTCGGCGGTACCAATGCGTCGGTGATCGTCCGGCGTCTGGCCCAATAGTTTTGCGTTTACGACGAATCCACCGTTTTGCCGTATTCGGCGATAGTCATATCCGTGGGCGCGTGCATTTGGCTCGGCAAGTGATTGTCAGGCTGCGATTGAACCGGCAGGATTCAGGTTGCTTCGATGAGTGAAAGGCCGCCCATTTCGCCCCGGAGTCCGCGGGCAGCGCTCGAGCCCGAGCAGGTCCCGCCGCCGCCGAGGCGTTCGGAGCGGGCGCGCAATCCGTTCGTCGTGGTCGGTAACGCCATCATCACTCTGCTTTTGATCGGTATGATCGGCGCGGGCGCGGCCTATTATTACGGCCGGCAGGTGCTTGAATCGCCCGGACCGCTGAAGGAAGACAAGATCGTCAACATTCCCCAGCGTGCCGGCAAGCGCGATATCGCCGAGACCCTGAACCGGGAAGGCGTGACCGACGTCAATCCCTGGGTGTTCATCGGCGCCGTGGCCGCCCTGAAGGCGAGCTCGGACCTGAAGCCGGGTGAATATTCGTTCCAGAAGAACGCGAGCCTGCGCGACGTCATCGCCACCATCGTCGAGGGCAAGGTGGTGCAGCACGCAGTCACCATTCCGGAGGGCCTGACCTCCGAGCAAATCGTGGCGCGGCTCTCCGACAACGACATCTTCACCGGCAGCGTGCGCGAAGTACCGCGCGAAGGTACGCTGCTGCCCGAGACCTACAAGTTCCCGCGCGGGACCCCGCGTGAACAGGTGATCCAGCGCATGCAGCAGGCGCACAAGCGCGTGCTCGCGGAGATCTGGGAACGCCGCAGCCAGGACCTGCCGGTCAAGACGCCGGAGCAGCTGGTGACGCTCGCCTCGATCGTCGAGAAGGAGACCGGCAAGCCGGACGAGCGCAGCCGCGTCGCCGCCGTGTTCGTCAATCGGCTGAAGCAGAAGATCAAGCTGCAATCCGATCCGACCATCATCTACGGTCTCGTCGGCGGCAAGGGCACTCTGGGACGTCCGATCAAGCGCAGCGAGATCACGCAGCCTTCGCCCTACAACACCTATGTGATCGAGGGCCTGCCGCCCGGTCCGATCTCCAATCCTGGTCGCGCCTCGCTGGAGGCCGCCGCCAACCCGGCCCGCACCCGCGACCTCTATTTCGTCGCCGACGGCTCGGGCGGGCATGCCTTCACCGAGACCTACGACGCGCATCAGAAGAACGTCGCGAAGCTCCGCGCGATGGAAAAGCAGATCCAGAACGACACGGTCGAGCCGGCCGAGGATGCGCCACCGCCCGCCGTTCCACCGCCCGCAGCCGCAGATACTGCGCCCACTGCGACCACACCCAAGCCGCCCCAGAGGAGGCCGCCAGCCCGGCCAGCGGCACCCGCCCGCCAAGGCGCGATGCAGCCATCGCCGCCGGTGATCCAACGCTAGGTCTGATCCAGCCCCGGGCCGGTGCAGATCGGCCTGCGGACATTGCGGATTCCATTTTCGTGCAAAATAGTCTTAAGATTCCCGTGGCCTGATGGCCTCGCGAATCCCATGCTTGTTGGAGAATTTGACCTGATGGCGCTGTCGTCCATGACCGGCTTTGCCCGAAGCCACGGCGCAAGCGGGCCGTACACGTTCGAATGGGAATTGAAGTCGGTCAACGCCAAGGGCTTTGACTTGCGGGTGCGGCTGCCGCAGGGCTTCGACGAGCTTGAGGCCCATGCCAAGAAGCGCGCCGGCGAGCTGCTCTCGCGCGGCACCGTCTACGCCAATCTCAACGTCAAGCGCGCCAACGCGGCCGCTACCGTGCGCGTCAATGAGGACGTGCTCAACGCGGTGCTGAAGGCTGCCGCAGTCATCTCCGGCAAGGTTGATGCCGTGGCGCCGAGCATCGACGGCCTGCTTGCCATCAAGGGTGTCGTCGAGGTCGCCGAGCCCGAGGGCGACGAGGAGGAGGACAAGGCGGCGCGCGCCGCCGCAGCCGAAGCCTTCGACAAGGCGCTCGACGAACTCGTTGCGATGCGCAAGCGGGAGGGGATTTCGCTCGGCCAGATCCTGACCCAGCGAGTCGACGAGGTCGAGCAGCTGGCAAAAAGGGCCGAGGCCGCTCCTGGCCGCAAGCCCGAAGCGATCAAGGCGAGGCTCGCCGAGCAGATCGCCGCGCTGCTGGACACCACTGACCGTTTCGATTCCGACCGCCTGATGCAGGAGGCGATCCTGATCGCCACCAAGGCCGACATCCGCGAGGAGCTCGACCGCATCGCCTCCCACATCGCGCAGGCGCGCGAGCTGATCGGCAAGGGCGGCCCGATCGGCCGCAAGCTCGACTTCCTGGCGCAGGAGTTTCACCGCGAGGTCAACACCTGCTGTTCGAAGTCGAACGATATCGAGCTGACCAATACCGGCCTCGCCATGAAGAACGTGGTCGAGCAGTTCCGCGAGCAGGTGCAGAATCTGGAGTGATCGATGACGACGAGCGGTCACGGAACTGATGGGGTCGAGCGCCGCGGATTGATGTTCGTGCTTTCCTCGCCTTCAGGCGCGGGCAAGACGACGTTGTCGCGCTTGCTGATCGAACGCATGTCGGGCCTGAAAATGTCGGTCTCCGCGACCACGCGGGCGATGCGGCCGGGCGAAGTCAACGGCAAGGACTATTCGTTCGTCGACAAGGCCACGTTCGAGGCGATGGTGAAGGCCGGCGAGCTGCTGGAGTGGGCGACCGTGTTCGACAACAGCTACGGTACGCCGCGCGGCCCCGTCGAGGCCGCGCTGTCGGCCGGGCAGGACGTGCTGTTCGACATCGACTGGCAGGGCACGCAGCAGCTGCGCGAGAAGGCGCGCGCCGACGTCGTCAGCGTCTTCATCCTGCCGCCGTCCGCGGCGGACCTCGAGAAGCGGCTGCATTCGCGCGCGCAGGATTCCGACGAGGTGATCCGCAAGCGCATGAGCCGCGCCAGCCACGAAATGAGCCACTGGGCCGAGTACGATTACATCGTCATCAACCACAATGTCGATGACGCCTTCGCCGAGGTGCAGTCGATCCTGAAGGCCGAACGCCTCAAGCGCGAGCGGCGGACCGGCCTCGTGAGCTTCGTGCGAGCGCTGCAAGGTCAGCTTCAAGGCTAGGGTCGAAGCCGGGTTGCGACAGCCGCGGCCCTTGCGCCGCCAGCCGTTCCAGCATCGACGTGATGATATCGATGTCGACGGCCGTTTCGTCGGGCGCATGGTTCTCATGCGTGTTCGCGTCGCGTACGTCCTCTTGGTGCGCAGCCAGATCGGCCAGGTCGTGATCGGCCACTTCGTGATCGGTCTCGTCTTCGTCATGCCTGTCGGCAGCAAGCAGCGGCGCCGGCGTCTCGATCTCGCCGTCGAAATAGTCGATCTCGGCTTCGTCAGGTTCTGCGGCCGCGAGCTCTGTAGGACGGCCCTGTGCTGCAATCCGGCCGATCGCGTCGCTGAATGCGGCGATTTGTGGCGCTTGCGGACGCACGGCGTCGAAGTCTACCGGAAGCGGCCGCGCCACGCGTGGCCCGGGTGTCGGTGCTGCGTTGAGCCACGGCGCGCGGCTGTCGTCGCGATCCTGCCGATAGTCCCAATTGACGCGGCGATCGGACGTCTGCACGCGCGCGCGTCCACCGGCGAAGCGGTAGATCAGGCTGGCGAGCAGGCCGGCCAGCGCCAGCGCGCCGCCGACGACGAGCAATAGCATCTGAACCGAGCCGGTCGGCTTGGTGGCCGCGCTATCTGCGGCAGCGAGCGCCACCGGGGCCGGGGCCGGTTGCGCGCCTGGCTGAGCAGAACTCGTTGCAGGTGCGGAGGCGGGTGCAGATTGCGGCGCGGCTGCCGTGGCGGCATCGGGCCAGCGTGTGTCGGTCACGGGCTGTGATGCACTGCCATCCGTGGTAGTGCCAAGCGCCTGCTGCGGTGACGTTGTGGCCGGTGCTGGTGCGCTCGTTGCGGGGCTGGACTGCGGTGCGACATACTCGGCACGCGCATTCTGCACCGATGCCGGCGCGGCGGGAGCTGCATTCGTCGCATCGGCCGTCGCCTGCGCGCTCTGCGTCGCCTGCGCGCTTTGCGTCGCCTTGCTACCTTCCGCGCGCAGATACCAGCATTGCCGTTTGGTCGCGCGCTCCACCCGGTAGAACCAGTGCTGCCCCTTCGGTGCGACGCCCTTTGGCGAGGTCAGGCAGTCGCCCGCGGCGTTTGTCGCGCTTGCTGTTGCTGTGCCTGCGGCAGCTGTGCTTGCCGCGCTGGGCGCAGTCGGCGCGTTCTGCGACACGGCGGCCAAGGGTGCGCCGGCAATGATGCTGCCAATCAGCGCGGACGTAAATTTTGCGGTGCGGTTGCCCATCCTGGTCTCCCGGTTACGCATGACGCAACTCGTTACCGGCCCTTTCTCTACAAAGACTTAGGTGGCAATGAGCCGCAAATCCGGAGACGATGTGGCCTGAATCGGGCCCGCGTTGTGTTTGTTCCATCGGGAATTTGGCCATTTCGAAGGCGGCAGGGCGGTCCGCAGTTCCATGTTGCCGGAGAGCTTTGCAGCACTTCTCGCAGCAGAATCTGGGCGAGCCTTCGGTCGTTGATCGCCCTACGGAGCCCAAGACGGATCTGCTCGTGGGAGAGCTCAGTCGGGATGTGACAGGTTTCGCAGGAGCTCACTCCGGACGACTGCGGAAGCTTACCTCCACGCGCTCGCCAGCTTCAGCGTCAAGATCCCCAGCACGCCGCTGATCAATCCCACCATCGTATACGACTGCGCAAAAAGCCGGTCTCGATGAAGATTTGGCACGCAAGGGCAAAGCAGATCGCGGTGAGCAACAGGCAGGCGGCGCCGGCAATGATCGCGAGGTAGCGGATCGCGGCGGCGACAGGTCTGGCGGAGGATGCAGGCTCGGTCATACAGCGAGATGGATATACGGCGGACGCTTCTGCAGCGTCTCACACGGGTAACAGCATCACTTGCTTGCGCAGCAATCGACCAGTGCGCGCCAAATGCGCTGGATTTCGACATTCCTCTGAAGCTCGCGGACGTGGTTCTCGGTCGCGTGGGAGGATACGACTTCGACGTGCTGTTCGCGCGGCACGATCCAGCGTTCCGAGATCGGATCGTACCATTTGCTGGGAGTGACCAATTTCGTATCTCCTCTTCATCCCCCTGGTTTCTGCGCCTATCCCATGCGCCGGTTGCTGGTGTTCTGGGTGAGGTTGCCGTGCGCGGCCTGCTCACGAATGTTCTGCTTCTCGTCGTCACGATGACCTCTGGTGGTGTCGACCGGAACTGTCGGCGCGCTGCCGGCACCCTTGTGACACTGGTTCTCGCCGGGAACAGGCTGCACGGTTTTTGTCAGCGGCTTCGTCATACGATTCGGACTCCGTCGTTGCCTTGACAAAGGCCAACGCGTTGGACGCGCGGGGCGTTCCATGCGCGGATCTGACCTAATTGTGGCGGTGCGCAGTGCCAGCGCGCGACTTGTTCTGCTCGTCGGATGAGGATCCATCGAAGGACATCTCCGCCTTCCGGGCGCGGAGCTCTCGGTGCTAATCAACATTGCTGGCGCGGGCATCGCTGGTGACTATGCCGCGTTGCACGGTTGCCACGCCTCGAACTTCGTTCTTGGCCGGAGAACTACGGAGCCGCTACCCGAGGCGTGCTTCGCGCGCCCGCGATGGTCTGTTCAAGTTCCGGTACGCGTCGATCGCCTTGTTGGCAAGCATCAGCGGCCGACGTTCGCCGGTCTTGAGCTGCACTTCGATGGCATCGAGAATGATGTTCGCGGAGCTGTCAGGCGGGCCGAGCTCGCCGCTCTTCTCGAGGAAGCTCCAGGCGATGAAGAATGCGCTCTCGACCGTGCAACGAATGGACATACGCTGCCAACGCGATGGGGCGGCAGCCGTTCCGTGACCGTCGGCGAGAGGCGCATCCCGCCGCCGGTCGTAACTCAGTTCTTCAGCACGATGCGGCCGACCACCTTGCCGGCACGCAGTTCGTCGATCCATTTCTGGACGTCGCCCATGGGCTCCTCGCGCATCGGCGTCGGCTTGATCTTGCCGGCGCGGGCGAGCGCCATTAGCTCATGGGCCTCGGCGAGTGTGCCGACCATGAAGCCTTCGACGGTCAAGCGCTTGTAGACCCATTGCACCATCGGCAGCGTGAACTGGCCGCCCATCAGGCCGGAGACCACGACCTTGCCGCCGCGCGCGGCAACTGCCACCGCAAACGCCATCGACTTTTCATTGCCGGCGAAATCGACGATCTCGTCGAAGCCGCCGTCGGTCTCCTTCAGGATGCGCTTGACCACGTCGGGCTCTGACGGATCGTAGGCGTTGGCAGCACCGTTGTTCAGCGCGGTCTCACGCGCGGCGCCGCTGAGATCGGCGACCGTGATCGGCTGCTTGAACATCGCCTGCGCGAATGACAGGCCCATCATGCCGACGCCGCCAAGGCCGATCAGCAAGAGGTTACGCTGACGGGGACGGTCGACCAGGCGCTTGAGCGCGCCATAGGCGGTGACCCCCGAGCACATCAACGTCGCGGCCTGGTTGACGGGCAGGGGATCGTAGTCGAGCAGATATTTTGCGTCAGGCACCAGCACGTGGGTGGCGAACCCGCCATCGATGGAGACGCCGAGGAAGCGCTGCTTTGCGCAGAGGTTCTCGTCGCCGTTCTTGCAATCGCGGCACTGACCGCAGCCGATCCAGGGAAACACCGCCTTCTTGGTGCCGACGAGGCTCGCCGGCACGTCAGGCCCGACTTCGTCGACGACGCCGGCGATCTCATGGCCGAGCGTGAAGGGCAGCGTCATGCCACGCGTGGTGTCGAGCTTCTTGCCACCGCCGAGATCGGCATAGCCGTCCTGGATGTGCAGGTCGGAATGGCACAGGCCGCAGCGCTCGATGCGCACCAGCACCTCTCGTCCTTGCGGCTTTGGCGTGTCGACGATGGTCTCGCACAGCGGCGCATCGAACTTGACGAGGGACTGCCGACGCATCAACGCCATTTTCTTTCCTCCGGAATTCAAATTGTCAGGTTTCGCTGCGTATATCCGCCAATTCACGCGCCATGGCAACAAAGCCGGAGACGGGAATGGTCTCGGCGCGCCGCGTCGCATCGACGCCTGCGGCGGCCGCAAGTCGCGCCGGATCGACACTCAGCGATTTCAGGCTCTGGCGCAGCATTTTCCGGCGCTGGCCGAAGGCCGCGGCCGCGACCTGTTCGAGCATCTTGCGATCGCAGGGCAGAGGCTCCGCGCGCGGCTTGAGCCGCACAACGGATGAGGTGACCTTTGGCGGCGGCACGAAGGCGGACGGTGAAATGTCGAACAGGATCTTGGTCTCGCAGCGCCAGTTGGCGAGCACGCCGAGCCGGCCATAGGCCTCCTCGTCCTCGCGCGCGACGATGCGCTCGGCGACCTCGCGCTGAAACATCAGCACCATCATGTCGTACCAGGGCGGCCAGGGTTCGGTGGTGAGCCAGTTGATCAGGAGCTGGGTCGCGATGTTGTAGGGCAGATTGGCGACGATCTTGCCGCGCTCGCATGCAAGCAGCGGCCGCGGATCGAAGGTCATGGCGTCGCCATGCACGATCTCGAGTCGTCCGGGGTAGCGCGCGGAAATATCCTGAAGTGCGGGTATGGCGCGCTCGTCGTGCTCGATCGCAATGACGCGTCTGGCGCCGAGCGCGAGCAGGGCACGCGTCAGCCCGCCGGGGCCCGGACCGATCTCGACGATGGTACTCTCTTCGAGCGGCGCCGCGGCGCGCGCGATGCGTGCGGTGAGGTTGAGGTCGAGCAGAAAGTTCTGGCCGAGCGATTTGCGCGCCGACAGTGCGTGCTGGCGGATGACCTCGCGTAGCGGCGGGAGGTCGTCGATCGCACTCATCAGCTTGTCGCAGCCGCCATGCGGCTCGCAAGCTTGAGTGCGGCAATCAGGCTCGCGGGGTTCGCCTTGCCAGTGCCGGCGATATCGAAGGCGGTGCCATGATCGGGCGAGGTGCGGATAAAGGGCAGGCCGAGCGTGACGTTAACGGCCTCGTCGAACGCCACCGTCTTGATCGGGATCAGCGCCTGGTCGTGATACATGCAGACCGCGCAGTCATAGGTGTCGCGCGCGGCTTCGTGAAACATGGTGTCGGCGGGCAGTGGGCCCCTGGCGTCGATCCCGTCGTTACGCAGAACCTTGAGCGCCGGCGCGATCACGGTCTGCTCCTCGTGGCCGAGCGAGCCGTCCTCGCCGGCGTGAGGGTTGAGCCCTGAGATCGCGACGCGCGGCCGGGCAATGCCGAAGCGGGAATTGAGCTCGGTCGCGACGATGCGCACGGTCGAGACGATCAGATCGCTGCTCAGCTGGGCGAGAGCATCCCGCAGGGACACGTGGATCGTCACCGGCACCACGGCGAGCCGCGGCGACCACAGCATCATCACCGGCTGCGGCACGTGGCCGTCCTTGCTTGCGAGCTCGGCGAGGAATTCGGTGTGGCCGGGATGGCGGAAGCCGGCGCGGTAGAGCACGCTCTTGGCGATCGGGTTGGTGACGACGGCGCTGGCGAGCCCTGCGCGCACGTCGGCGACGGCATGGCGGATCGAGGCGAGCGCGGCCGGTGCGCTCGATGCGTCCGGCTTGCCGGGAGCGGCGGTGGCGTGTTCGCCGGTCGCAACCACGGGCAGGGCGTCGGCGAAGGTGGCTTCAGCTTCACCCGGGCTCACCGCGGCGATCCTGGCCTCGGCGCCAAGCGCCGTGCCCAGCAGCCTGGCGCGTTGCGCGATCAACGCATCATCGCCGAGCAGGTAGAAAGCCGGCAGGTCCAACTCGCGACGCCTGAGCCAGGCTGCGATGGTAATGTCGGGGCCGATGCCGGCGGGCTCTCCGAGCGTCAGTGCAAGGGGCTTTGCGGGAGCGGCCATCAGCGGTTGCGATATTCGATCATCGCTGCCTTGCGAAGCTCATCGAGATAGGCTTTCTGCGTCTTCTCGTACTTCTCGGTATACATCTTCAGCTGGATCTCGCGCTTCTTCGGCGTATCGATCGTGGTCGGCTTGCGCGAGCACAGCACGACCATCTCGATGCCGGATTTGGTCACTTCGGGTGCCGTGAGGTGGCCGATCGGGGTGTCGTCGAGCACCTTGCGGAGCGCTTCGGGCAGGTCGGCGGTGGTCTTGGTGACGGTTTCGCGGATGGTGGCGTTCGGCGTCGAGCGGAACAGCGAGTTGGCTTCCTCGCAGCTTCCGATGCGCGCGCGATATTGCTCGGCTTCCTTCATCCGCGTCTCCTGGAAGGCAGAGGACGAGCCGCGCGGCACGATCAGCACGATCGGCTGCATTTTGTATTCGGTACCTTCGATCTGGAGCTTCTCGTCCCCGCCTTGTCGGACCTTGTCGGCGACGTCCTTCTCGCCAACGATCAGCTTCTCCTTGAAGCGACCGCGCACGAGGCTGGTCCAGACCATTTCGGACCTCATGCGGCTCTTGAGCGTGTCGGGTCGCACCCCCTTGACCTCGAGCGACTTGGTCAGCATCTCGGGCGAGATGCGCATGCGTTGCGCCATGCCCTCGTAGGACTGGTTGATGTCGGAAGCGGCAGGATCGACGCCGTACTTCTTGCCTTCCTTCAGCTTGATCTTGTCGTCGATCAGCGTGTTGATGACCTCCTGCCGGCTCGGGGTCTTCTGCGTCGTCAACTGATCGAGCTTGGTGCGCTGCTCAATATCGAAATCGGTGATGGGCTCGCCGTTGACCATAACGACGATGTTCTGCGCCCGTGCCGGCGCGCCGGCCAGAACGAGCACGGCACCGAGGACGAGAAGGAGGAGGCGGAAGACAGGCAATGTGGTCGTCATGGTTGTCGCTCGCATGTCAGCCGAGATGATCCTGCAATCGGGTACAGGCGGCTGGCACTTCAAACGGGTTCACTGGAGGCCGGCG
The DNA here is from genome assembly GCF_900115265.1 of Bradyrhizobium sp. Ghvi. GTDB lineage: Bacteria > Pseudomonadota > Alphaproteobacteria > Rhizobiales > Xanthobacteraceae > Bradyrhizobium. Next base: position 603,655 of record NZ_FOVU01000004.1, read on the forward strand.
GAACTGCTGGACCCGGTCGAGGTCGCCAGCGTGCGCAGGCCGATCTGGAACATGAACGCGTGGCTCAGCACGGGCGGCGTGGTGCCCGCAGAATAGCTATACGAAGTTACGTAGTTCGCCGCCAGCACGAAGCAATCGTCGACATAGCCGGCGCCGAGCACATATTGGTTGATCTTGTTGGCCTCGAGATCCCAGCGCGCCGAACCCGTTACCACCCAGTTGGTCGCGACCTTGATCGAGCCGGAGGTCAGGATGCCCTCGCGGCGGGTCAGATAGCCGAGTTCCGGCTGCGGCGCGTAATTGCCGTACATCATGCTGACAGACCAGCGATTGAAGTTGGCGCGGCCTTCGGCCTCGAAGCGCTGGACGTTCCAGGTCTGCTCGTCCATGCGGGACCGGACGCTGAACGTGTAGGTGCTGTTCGGCGAGTAGGCGGCGCTCGCGACATAGTCGGAGCGCGGCTTGTCGAGGCCCGAATCCAGGCCCGTGTTGATGGTATCCTGGACCGCGTAGGAGTTCATGCCGAACAGCTGGTAGGACTGCCCGAACAGCACTTTGACGGCGCCGCCCCTGTCGAACTGCGTGGTGGCCTGAACGCCGACATTGGCGCGGCCGCCGCCCTCGACGCGATCGTAGCCGGAGAACTTGTCGACGCTGAACAGGTTCGTCGTGTCGAACACCATGCTCTGCGCATCTTCGTTCGGAAGCCTGCCGGCATAGGTTTCGTTCGGGCGGATGATGACCTGCGCGATCGGCTCGATCGTGGTCGAGCCCCAGGGCTGAACGTTGATGAAGGGGTAGCGGTATTCGAGGCCGACGGTCGGCATCAGGCGGAACGCCTGGGTGTTGCCGACCGGCAGGTAGTTCGACACGCCCGGCTGGTTGGAGACGTCCGAGTTGATCGCGTCGGCGCGCAGGATCGCGAACGGCGTCCAGATCTCGCCGAAGGGATCGGTGTAGGACTTGCGCCACTGTGCTTCCGCCGTCAGGCGGGTGTAGGTGCCGGGGAAGCCGCGCAGCAGGCACTGCGAGGGCGTCCGCGCGAGCGGATCGGCCGAGGTCGTCGTGCACAGGCCGTTGGTGTTGGCGGTCGTCGTGATCGGGTCGAACGCAGCGTCGTTGCGCGTCAGGTTGACGAAGTTGGTCTTGTAGGAGACCTCGCCGCCGAAGATCGGATAGTTGAGCACATTCGAGTAGTCGATCACGGGATAGACGACCGGGACCTGCTGCTGGTTACCCGAGAAGCTCAGCCAGTACATCGTGCGCGCGTCGAAGAAGCTGCGATTGCCGACGCCGGTCAGATAGAGCTGCGACAACGCATCCGTCGGCAGATACAGGAACGAGCCCTGCGGATCGCGATACTGCGCCAACCGGTAGTCCGAAAAGAAATAGTAGTCGGACATCAGGACGCCGTCCCAACCCCAGACCCACTTGTCGTTCAGTGCAAACTGGCCCTTGGTCTCGACGGCGCCGCGGAACTGACGATCGCCGGGCTGGCCGGCGAGGGCGTTCCGGTCGAGCTGGTCGATGCCGTAGACGCGGACCTGGTAGGCGCCGTCCATCAGGCGCTGGCGGAATTCGGCCTGGAACAGCACGCCCTGCCTGGAGGTGATGCGCGGATTGAAGGTCGCGTCCATGTCAGGCGCGATCGCCCAATAGAACGGGACTTCGACGCCGTAGCCGAACGGCGTGTTCGAGGTGAAGCCCGGCATCAGGAAACCGGTCTTGCGCTTCACGGTCGGATCGGGCGTCGAGAAGTAGGGCATGTAGGCGATCGGCACGCCGAAGAATTCGAGCTGCGCCGTCTCGAAATACAGCATCTTCTCCTGCTGGTCGTGGATGATGCGGGCACCCTTGACCTGCCAGAGCGGGGGCTTCTTCGGATCGTCCTTACACGGCGCGCAGGCCGTGTAGACGCCGTTCTCGAACACCGTGTAGTTGCCGCTCGAGCGGTCGGCGCGGGTCGCGGCCATGCGGGTCTGGTCGGCGGTGTCCACGCGCAGCGAATCGACGAAGCCGTCGCGGTAGTCGTCGGAGAGATCCAGGATCTCGGCATAGGTGATCTTGCCTTCGGCATCCGTCATGCGGATGTTGCCTTCGGCATGCAGGCGCTTGGTCTTCTGGTCGTAGATCACCCGGTCGGCCTCGACGCTGGTGCCGTTGTAGAACAGCTGGACATTGCCGACCGCGGAGACGCGCGAATTGTTGTAGTCGTAATCGACCTCGGTCGCCTGCACGAGCATCTGCCCGTCATTGGCGGCCTTGGGCGGAACCGGGCGCGGCGGCCGCGGATTGTAGGTGAAGCTCTGGGCGGCGGCAGGCGTCACCGCGGCAAGATCCATCATGCCGGCGAGCGATACGGTCGCGACAAGCGCAAGCAGGACCTTGCGGACAGACAAGCCGCATCCGTTCGCGCGCACGCGGGTGCACGATGTCGATCCAGACACGGGTCCTCGATGGACGGCAGTCACTAACCGTCCTCCTGGTACAGCAAGGCCAAAAAGCCGGTGAGGCCGCCCACCACTACGGGCAACCACGCCGCAGCGATCGGATGCATCAACTCAGCCTTGCTCAAGTCTTCAGTCACTTTCGACAGCACGTAGAGCAGAAAGCCTGCGCCCACGCCACTCAAAACCATCTTCTGTACGCCACCCATCCGGAAGAAGCGCAGCGACACGGAAGCCGCGAGCATCACCATGGCGGCGAGCAAAAACGGCTGTGCCAGCAGCTTGTGATACTGGAGTCGATATCCCGCTGTCGCGAACCCCGAGCTCTCCGACGAGCGGATGTAGCTCGGTAGTTGCCAAAAGGACACAGTCTCGGGTGTGGAAAAGCTGTTGCGAACCTGCGCCTCGGTGAGCGTCGTCGGAATTTCCAGGCTGGCCTGATCGACCGGGGGCGCGTCGAGCGTGAAGCGGCGCACGCCCTTGAACAGCCAATGGCCGGACTCGAGCATTGCCTCGCGCGCCTCGATTCGCTCCTTGAAGTGCTGTTCTGTGTCAAACCGGAACAGGGTCAGGCCCGTCAGCCGGACGCCCTGCTGCTCGCTGCGTGCCGCGTTGATGATGGTCTGGCCGTCGCTGGTCACCTGGTTGAGCCAGAAGCCCGAGGCGTCCTGGATGCCGCCGCCGGGCGCCGAGCCGAACAGCTCGGCTTCCATGCGCTTGGAGAGCTCGCGCAGATTCGCCGACGTCGGATTGTAGGCGACGGTGGCGATCACCCCGATCAGCAGCGCGCTGCCGAGCGCCGGCGCGACAATTTGCCAGGCCGAGATGCCGGCGGCGCGCGCGACCACGAGCTCGAGTCGACGGGAGAGATCGAGATAGCAGATCATGGCGCCGATCAGCATGCAGAACGGCGTCAGCTTCTCCAGCAGCTGCGGCACCCGAAATAGCGAGGTCTCGGCCACCATGATCGCGGAGGCGGATGCGAGCCCCGAGGTCTTGCGCACCATCTCGATGTAGTCGACCAGCACCAGCAGCAGGAAAATGCTCGCGAACACGCCGAGTGCGGCGACCACGAAGCGGCCGGCAAAATAGCGCCCCAGTGTGTTGGTGAGCATGCTCATGCGGCGGCCGGCCGTCCGAACAGCCGCGCGATGCGCGCATTCGACCTGTTGATGGCCTCCATCAGGCCCGGCGGCGGCTCGACCACGATGCCGCCGATGATCATCCACAAGCCGACGCCGATCGCCCCAAGCACCATCGCGTACTGGACCCACACCGGACCCGGCGATTTCACGGCCATCACCGAGCAGGCAAATCCCGCCATGCGCAGGCCGAACACGGCGAGCACCGAGCCACCGATCGAGAAGTTGCGGCTCTGTCGCGTCGTGCGCGGCGCGCCGAGAAAAGCGAAGGTCAGCGCGGCAAAGGCGAAGGGATAAATCGGCGCCAGGAGGCTGTCATGCAGCGCCGAGCGGAACTGCCCGGGGATCTGCTTGTAGACCGGGTCGTCCTCGGACGGCGAGAGCAGCTCCCACAGATAGCGCTCGCGAATGCCGAGGGTGACATCGTGGCCCTGGTTGCCGAACTTCGACATGTCGAAGCCGTAGCGGCCGAATGCCACCAGCGCAGGGTCGCGCTTGCCGGCCTCGAAGCGCTGCAGATTGCCGTCTTTGAGCACCAGGAACGATCCATTCTCGTTCTTCACGACCTCGCCGTGCTCGGCGACGATCGAGACGCGCTCGTTCGGATCGCGGCGGTCGTCGATGAAAATGCCGGCGAGAATGCCGCCGGGCAGCCGTTCGCGGATCCGGATCGTCAGATTCTTGTCGAGCTGGGCGAAGCGGCCCGGCTGCAGGATATTGGTGAGCACGTCGGCGGTGATCTCGGCATCCCACTGCTTGATCCGTCGCATGCCGTCGGGCGCGAGATAGGCGGAGATGAAGGCGACCAGCAGCGCCACGACGCAGGTGGCGCAGAAGAACGGATAGAACAGCCGGAACGGCGAGAGGCCGGCGGCATTCATCACGATGATCTCGGAATCGGTCGCCAGCTTGTTCAGCGTGTGCGAGATCGCGATCATCAGCGCGATCGGCGAGATGATCAGCACCAGCGCCGGGATCACGAGGCTGGTAATGCCGAGGAAGGTCATGATGGTCTGACCCTGGCTCGTCATCAGGTCGATGCCGCGCAACGCCTGCGTAATCCAGATCACGCCGGTGAGGCTGACCAGGACGAGCGCAAACGACGCCAGCGTCGTGCGGAAAATATACCTGTCGATCGACCCCATGCGCTACCGCACGATTCCCACCAAGCCCCAGCGCACACCGGAATTCGGACTCTCCGACCAATCCCTGACAGGGATCCCCAAGGCCGGCCAACCGCCTCTTCCGGAGGCTTACTTTCTCACTAGCATCCCTTTGATCCGTCAACAAAATGGCTGACCCATGGCGCCCTCATCATATGGTTAATATTTCCCTCAATGTGGCGTCCCTGCCACGGGCGGTGCTTGGCTTTGACCGCGCCTCTGGCCCATAGTGGGGAAAGACGAGTGAATCGCCGTTCAACTCCGGCCCGCGGCCGTCCCGGTTGATCGGTAAAAAGCCCCATGTTTTTGAGGAGTTACCCATGTCCGATGCCATCAAGGTCGGCTTTGTCCCAATGGCGTCCGCCGCCCGTGGCATTCTGGTCGTGTTCTGTGATGAGGCTCTGAAGGTCGGCCCGGCGACGGCCAAGGCGCTCGGTGCCGCGAGCGAGCTCGTGAAGCGGGCGGCGGCTGCCGCCTCATTCAAAGGCAAAAGCGGCGCGGCCCTGGACATTTTGGCTCCCGAGGGCCTGAAGGCTGATCGCCTGATCGTGATCGGGACCGGCAAGGCCTCCGGCTTGAAGGGGAACGACTTCCTCAAATTCGGCGGCTTGGCCGCCAGCAAGCTCAAGGCCGGCTCTGCGGCCATGACCATCGTGGCGGAACTCGCCACCGGCGCCATGAGCAGCGAGCAGGCGGTCGCGATTGCCTCGGGCGTGCGCCTGCGCGCCTACAAGTTCGACCGCTACAAGACCAGGAAGAAGGACGGCGAGGAGGGCGCCTTGCGCGCCGATGTTTCGCTCGCCGTCGGCGATGCGGCCGCGGCGAAGAAGGCCTTTGCTTCGGCAGCAGCGGTCGTCGACGGTGTCATCATCGCGCGCGATCTCGTCAACGAGCCGCCGAACGTGCTGTACCCTGAGGAGTTCGCCCGCCGCGCCGGTCAGCTGCGCAAGCTCGGCGTCAGAATCGAGGTGCTCGACGTCAAGGCGATGCAGAAGCTCGGCATGGGCGCGCTGCTCGGTGTCGGCCAAGGCTCGGTGCGACCGAGCCGTACAGTGATCATGCGCTGGGACGGCGGCAGGAAGGGCGAGGCACCGGTCGCCTTCGTCGGCAAAGGGGTCTGTTTCGACACCGGCGGCATCTCGATCAAGCCGGCCGGCAGCATGGAGGACATGAAAGGCGACATGGGCGGCGCGGCCTGCGTCGTCGGCCTGATGCACGCGCTCGCGGCGCGCAAGGCCAAGGTCAACGTGGTCGGCGCCATCGGACTCGTCGAGAACATGCCCGACGGCAACGCGCAGCGGCCGGGCGACATCGTCACCTCGATGTCAGGCCAGACCATCGAGATCATCAACACCGACGCGGAGGGCCGCCTCGTGCTGGCCGACGTACTCTGGTACGTCGCCAAGAAGCTGAAGCCGAAATTCATGGTGGATCTGGCGACGTTGACCGGCGCGATCATGGTCGCGCTCGGCACCGAGCATGCCGGCATGTTCTCCAACAATGACGAACTCGCCGAACGCCTGCTGACGGCCGGCATCGAGGTCGGCGAGAAGGTCTGGCGCATGCCGCTCGGCCCCGAATACGACAAGCTGATCGATTCCCAGTTTGCCGACATGAAGAACACGGGCGGACGGCATGGCGGCTCGATCACCGCCGCGCAGTTCCTGCAGCGCTTCGTCGATGGCACGCCCTGGGCGCATCTCGACATCGCCGGCACCGCGATGGGCGCGCCGAAGACTGACATCAATCAGAGCTGGGGCTCCGGCTATGGCGTCCGTCTGCTCGATCGTCTGGTGGCAGATCATTACGAGCGCAAATGACGGAAGTGCTGTTTTACCATCTGCAAAACATGACGGTTGAGAACGTCTTGCCGCCGCTTCTCGAGAAATCGCTCGAGCGCGGCTGGTGCGTCGTGGTGCAGTCGACCTCGCCGGAGCGCGCCGATGCGCTCGACGCGCATTTGTGGACCTATCGCGACGATTCCTTCCTGCCGCATGCGACATGGCGGGTGAACGATGTGGCCGAGCAGCCCATCGTGCTGGCGATCGAGGCGGACAATCCGAACGGGGCCAACGTCCGTTTCCTCGTCGACAACGCCGCTTTGCCGGAGGACGCGGAAGCCTATGAGCGCATGGTGCTGCTGTTCAACGGCGACGATCCGGACGCGCTCGCGGCCGCCCGCAGCACCTGGACCGATTGCAAGACGCGCGGATTTGAGGTCACCTATTGGCAGGCCGACGAGCGGGGCCGGTGGCAGCGCCGGAATTAGCGACCATTCGCAATTAATGATAATTTGGACTTTCTCGGGCAGATTGGTTTCGGCCACCTTCGTGCCGCAAAGTGATGTTGGGACAATCGCTTAGGGCTGCTCCTTCATGCGGGGAATTTGGTTTATCGTGCGACATCAAAAGCTTCCAAAGTCGCTCATGGTTGCGTTGGCCGCTGTTGCGCCGCTGCTGGCGGGCTGCTCGGGCGCATCCGATATGCTCGCGTCGGCGAAAGACGCTGAATGGTTCAACAAGCCGAGCCGCCTGTTCATCAAGAACATCTCGATCGAGTCGCCGCCATTGACGCCGGACAAGCCGGTGGGACCTGAAGATCTCGTCAGCGCCGATGGTGCCTGTCCTGGCATGGCGCCGCCGCCTGGACCCGCCGACGCCAATGCCTCGACGACGGCGCCCGTCGGCGGCACGGTCGCGCTCGGTCATACCGAATGCGACGTGGTGCGCGGCATCGGCGCGCCCTCGAACGTCAACATCTCCAATGACGCCGCCGGCCGGCGCGTCGCGGTGGTGACCTGGACCACCGGACCGCGCGCGGGCATTTACACCTTCACCTCCGGACGGCTGTCGGCGATCGAAGGCAATCCCGAGCCGCCAGTCGTTGCGAAGCCGGTGAAGCCGAAGGCGAAGAAGAAGGCGGCGACGTAGGCGTTCCTCGCCCGCTACGCTACGTTCCGGATCGCTAATGCGACGATTCCGGAACGCTAGTCGAAAATCGCTGGGCCGAAGGTCACCACGTCCGTTCGATGACGCGGTAGGCGCTTCGCGCGAACCGCCCCTTGTCTAATCGGCTCCCGTCGAAACGGAACAGTCAGCTAGTTACGCAATGCACTGCTGACGGGCCCGGCCAATTGTTGCGCCAGCATGCGGTAGCCTTCCGGCGTGAGATGTTGCCCGTCGACTTGGTGCGGCTTGCCGCGCAACATCGTGTTTGGCAGCATGACGACCTTGACACCCATGGTCCTCAAGCGGCTTACGAGCTCAGTCGTGTAGTTGCGCGCGCCCTTTCTCAGGTCGTTCCCGCCGGGCTGGAGAATGACCACCCGCGTCCCCTTTGGCACTGCGCTATCGAGCCGGGCCATCATTCCTCCGGTGGTGTCGCCGCTGATGCCGGCATTGATGACGGTGACGTCAAGTCCTCTCGCGCGAAGGATGGCCTCGAGTTGGGCCGGGTACGCTTCGCTCGGCGAGACGCCCTTGCCGGCGGTGTTGCTGGCGCCAAGGGCGACGACGGTTGCGGCATGAGCGATGCCAACGGGCAAGAGCATCATGAGAGCCGCAATCGAAGCAAGCAGTCTGGCATTCACGCGCATCTTTTTCATATCCCCCTGAGGTGGTCATTTAAGCCGCAAGCACACTCTACCGCATCACCCAATTGGGCAAGCTTTAAGCAGCCTTGCGCCCTTTGATCGCAGTGGCGGAGGCATGAACCGTGATCGCTCCGGTCGCGCTTGCGGGCAGTCGCGCCTGAAGCCGTCGTTTCAGCTCTTCGCGCTGGGTGTCCGACAGCTTTGCAGACACGCCCGCCGGGCTGCTGACCACCATGGAGAGCCAGTAATCGTCGAAGTCGGCGAATGTCCGCTCGACGACCAGCTCGCGGGTTTCGATATCGCGCAGACCAAGCTCGGCCCAGAGCGCCTTGAGCATTTCGAAACGAGAGATGTCGGCGCTCAGCGGGCGCGCTGCGGGGATGCCAAGGGCATCCAGCTCTTCCCACAGCGGCTGCGTCGGCGTGCCGCCGCGCATAACATCCCAAGTATAGGATGCAACCATGCCGCCGGGTTTGGTGACGCGAACCATTTCCGAGGCGCCTTTGCGCGGGTCGGGGACGAAAAACAGCACCAAGGCCATCACTGCGACGTCGAAGCGGCCTGTGTCGTAGGGCAGGGACATCGCGTCGCCGATCGACAGTTCGACCTGCTTTGCCGCTAACTTTTGCCGCGCGGTCGCAATCTGGGCGTCGGATGGATCGATCGCGCAGACGGAGGAAGGGGCGGATTTCGCAAGAAGGAGCTCGGTGAACGCGCCATTGCCGGCACCGATATCCGCCCAGGCCAGTCCCGGACGCGGCGCCAGCCAGTCGAGGAAAAACGTGCCGGCTGATCGGCTCCACGGCGCCATGAAGCGCTCGTAAGCCGCGCCATCGGTGAATTTGATCGGTTCGGGTGACGACATCGCTCGATCTCCCTCAAAAATTTTCTCTATGAATATGCTTCTTTCGAAAATATCGCATGGACTTGCTAGCACGAAGGCGCACAGATTCCCGTGAACACTGCTCGTGGCCATACCGACAAAGCCCAAGGACATCGAGAGAGCGATCGAAGCCAATGCCGCGGTGATCGGATTCGCAGGCATTGCATTGGCGACCACAAATAGTCGACGCTGGCTCGCGCTTCCGGCGCTGGTGACTACCTTTCTATTTCAACACGCGATCCAAGGATGGTGCCCTCCGGTTCCGGTGTTGAGAAAGCTGGGCTTTCGCACCTTGTACGAAATCGAAGAAGAGCGCCGAGCATTGATGGCGCTGAGAGGTGACTTTGGGCCCGCAGCCGAAGGCGCGGACGCGGCCTTTCGCGCTTCCAGCGGCGCCACAAATGCGCCTATGCCGGCCGTTTAGTCCTGCGGCTCAGCCAATGCAGGAGCACCAGCCGTTAGTCCGCGTCAGGCCTGACGACCGCCTTTCACTATGTGCTGCCAGAACGCCTCTGCGGCCTTCGCAAGGCGAAGCTTCGGCCGGAACACGTGGATTTCGATTGGCACGTACCATTCCTCGCCGCCCGCTGCGACGATCTCGCCGGAGGCGAGCTGATCGGTGATCAGGCTTTCCGGCAGCCACGCCATGCCGCGACCGGCCTGGACCATCGTTACCAGCAGCTTGGCGAGATGCGAGGTGAATGTCGTGCGCAAATGCACGTCCCGAGGCGAGGTCGCGCGCACAGCTTCCAGGATGCGGCCCATGCCCGACTCCGGACGAAAGCTCAGGAACGGGACGGGAGCATTGTCCGTCCCCGGAAGCCGGAAGCGGGGCCTGCGGCTGCGATTTGAAACCGGCACCGATGCGGGAATGAGCCTGTCGTCGCCGACATGCAGCGAGCGAAAATGCGACGGGGCCAGCGTCGTCGTTGCCGACGGATGGTAATGACAGAGCAGGAAGTGCGCATCGCCCGCGAGCAGAATGCGTTCGCAGGCCTCCATGTGATTTGCCACGAGCTGCACGTTCGGAACGAATGACAGCTCGGTCTCGATGCCGCGCAGCCAATCGGGAAAGAAGGTTAGCGACAAAGCGTTGGTCGATGCGAATTTCAGCACGTCGGATGCGCCGCGCGCCCGCTCCTGGGCGTCGAGCCGGCCGGCGGCCAGCCGGCGCAGCACGTCTTCGGCCGTTTCGCGAAAGCCTTCGCCAGCCGGCGTCAGATTGACGCTGTGCGTGGTGCGATCCAGCAGCGGCGCGCCCGTCCAGACCTCGAGGGCCTGGATCCTGCGGCTCAGCGCGGGCTGCGAGCAATTGCGCTGCTCTGCTGCGCGCGAGAAGCTGCGCGTGGTCGCCACCGCGATGAAATCGTGCAGCCAGTTGATCTCCATTGTACGGCCTCCTGACAGGATAAACCATGCTTATGCACGATTTGCATAACGATATCAGAACACGACATTGGATTTCCAGTGCCGCGGGCGGCACCGTGCAGCGAGATTTTTCCGGAGGAAGCGCAAATGGCCGCGCGCACGCTGTACGACAAGCTGGTGGATGCCCATGTCGTCCGCAATCTCGATGACAGCGGTCTCGTGCTGCTCTATGTCGATCGCACCGTCCTGAACGAATACACCAGCCCGCAAGCCTTTGCCGGCCTGCGCGCGGCAGGACGCAAGGTCTGGAATCCCAGGGCGGCACTCATGGTGGTTGACCACGTCAACCCCACGGCGGCGCGGCGCGTCCGCGCGATGCCCGATGATGCATCGACGCGGCAGGTCGACTACTTCGCCGAGAACGCGAGGGAATTCGGCATCGAATATTTCGACATTCTCGATCCCCGCCAGGGCATCGAGCACGTCGTTGCCCCCGAGCAGGGGCTCGTCATGCCGGGCATGGTGATCGCAGCCGGCGACAGCCACAGCACGGCCTATGGGGCGTTCGGTGCCCTCGGCTACGGCATTGGAACGTCCGACATCGAGCACTATCTCGCAACCTCGACGGTGCGCTATCGCCGCCTCAAGACGATGCGCATCCACCTGTCCGGAACGGCGGCGCCGTTCGGCGTGACGCCGAAGGACATCGTCATGGAGGTGATCCGGCGGATCGGGGCCGACGGCGCGACAGGCTATGCCGTGGAATTCAGCGGTCCCGTCGTCTCCGACATGAGCGTCGAGGGCCGGATCGTGATGTCGATCATGATTGTCGAGGCGGGCGCGCGCGGTGTGGTGATCGCGCCGGATCAGAAGGTGCTGGACTATCTGAAAGGACGTCCGCGCTCCCCCAAGGGGGAAATGTGGGAGCGCGCCGCAGCGAGCTGGCTCACACTGTCTTCCGATCCCGCTGCCAAATTCGACCGCGAAGTGACGCTCGACATCTCCGAGGTTGCGCCGCTGGTGACCTGGGGCACCAGCCCCGATCAGGCGATCGCGGTGACCGACAATGTGCCCGATCCTGTGCAACAGGCAGCGCCCGATCGCAGGGCCGCGGCCATGCGCGCGCTGAGCTACATGGGCCTGACACCGGGGACGTCCATTCAATCCGTTCCGATCGACTTCGCTTTCATCGGGTCCTGTACCAACGCGCGGATCGAAGACTTGCGCGATGCGGCCGAGATCTTTCGCGGCCGCCGCGTCGCGGCAGGCGTGCGGGCGATCGTGGTGCCGGGTTCGACGCAGGTCAGGGCCCAGGCAGAGGCGGAAGGCCTTGCCAAGGTGTTCACCGACGCCGGGGTCGAATGGCGGCAATCCGGCTGCTCGATGTGCCTTGCGATGAACGACGACGTGTTGAAGCCGGGAGAGCGGTGCGCGTCCTCGACCAACCGCAACTTCGAGGGGCGCCAGGGACCGGGCGCCCGGACGCATCTGATGAGCCCGGCGATGGTGGCCGCCGCGGCCGTCACCGGCCGCATCACCGACGTACGCTCGCTGCTGGGAGGATCACGCCAATGATGCCGTTCGATCAAGTCGCGGGGATTGCCGCACCGATGATGGCGCCGAACGTCGACACCGACGTGATCATGCCAAAAATGTTTCTTAAGGGGGTCGACCGCAGCGGCCTGGGCGAGGGCGCTTTCAACCTGCTGCGCTTCAGTGGCGGCAAGGCCAATCCGGATTTCATCCTGAACCAGGACGGCTATCGCGACGCCTGCTTTCTGGTCGTCGGCCCGAATTTCGGCTGCGGCTCGAGCCGCGAGCATGCGGTGTGGGGACTCCAGCAGCTCGGTATTCGCGCGCTGATCGGCACCAGTTTTGCCGGCATCTTCGACGACAATTGCGCCAATAACGGCCTCCTGACGATCTCGCTCGATCCCGAGAGGGTGACGGCGCTCGCCTCGGTCATCGCCGATCGCACCCGCAATGACGTTGCCGTGGACCTTGCGGCCCAGACGATCCGCTTTGATTGCGGCCGCCGGAGGATGCCGTTCGAGATCGAGCCGGCGAGGAAGGAAGCCTTTCTGACCGGCCGCGATTTCATCGCGTCCACACTGATTCACGCCGACGACATCCGCGCGTTCGAGGCGCGCCATCGCGCGGCCAGCCCCTGGATGTTCTGAACTCCGGATCGAACATTTCGACGCGTGCCGGACCGCGTCACCAACGAAAAATGACAAACAGTGGAGGGACTCTTGGCTGATACGACATACCGAGCTTCGGTTGCGCCACCGGCTGCTTCGTCACAGATCAGAACGCCGGCAACACGCGCCGCCCTCAGGATCGGTCCGTTGCCGATCGGCGTCTACATTGCCGCTGCGGTAGTCTGTGCGGCTGCCGTGTATTCCGGCAAACTGCCCAATGACGTGATCGGCGGTCTGTCGCTCCTGATGCTGCTCGGCTTCCTGCTTGGCAAGCTCGGCCAGACCATTCCGGTGCTGAAGCAGATCGGCGGCACTGCGATTCTCTGTCTGTTCGTTCCGGCGGCAATCGTGAGCTACGGCTTGATGCCCGAGGCGGCGCTGAAAGCGATCGCCACGACCTTCCGCACAGCCAATTTCCAATATTTCTTCATCGCCTGTCTCGTCGCAGGCTCGATCCTCGGCATGCCCTATCGTGTGCTGGTCCAGGGCTTCATCCGCATGTTCGTTCCGCTTCTGATCGGGACGCTCGCGGCCGTATCGGCCGGTATCGCCATCGCTATGCTGTTCGGCCATAGCCCCAAGGAGGCGTTCTTCTTCATCATCATCCCGATCATCGGCGGCGGCCTCGCAGAGGGCGTGCTGCCGCTTTCCATCGCCTATTCGGAGATATTGCAGCGGCCGCAGGGCGACCTCGTTGCGCAGATGGTACCGGCGGCGCTGCTCGGCAACGTGGTCGCGATCGTTTGTGCGGGCCTGCTCGCGCGCCTCGGCGAGAAGCGTCGGGATCTGAGCGGTCAGGGCATGCTGGTCAGAACCGGCGATGACGACATTCTTGGCGAGGCGCGATCCGACCAGCCGATCGACCTCGGATTGCTTGGCGCAGGAATCGTGCTGTCCTGCGTGCTGTTCGTGCTCGGCATGACCCTGGCGCCATTCACGGGAATTCCAGGTCCGATCATGATGATCATCGCGGCGGTCGCCCTCAAGCTGACGAAGATGCTGCCGGTCGAGATGGAGCTCGGCGCTTATCAGATCAACAAGTTCATGTCGACGAACCTGACGTTTGCCATCCTGGTTGCGATGGGCACGTTATTGGTCAAATGGGAGCAGCTCGCGGCATCCTTCAACCCGGGCTACATCGCGATCTGCACCGCGACGGTGCTGGCCATGATCGCGTCAGGCTTCTATGTCGGCAAGTGGCTCAACATGTATCCGGTCGAGGCGGCAATCGTGACCGCCTGCCACTCGGGTCTCGGCGGCACCGGCGACGTCGCCATTCTCGGGGCGGCCGATCGCATGGGCCTGATGGCGTTTGCCCAGATCGCAACGCGCGTCGGCGGCGCGATCATGATCGTGATCGCGGCGCTGTTGATGAAGTCGTTGTCTTGATCCGCACGGATCGACTCCGCGCCAGACGAATATTCCAGGGAGGTTTCAATGCTCGAAAATGAACAAGATCTGCCGAGCCCTTCGACGCCGGGCCTGACACGCCGCCGTCTGGTGTCACTGGCGCTGACAACGGGAGCCATCGGTCCAGTCATCGCGGCGCAAGGCGCCTTTGCACAACAGGAGAATAATACGGTGAATACCAGTGCGCTTCAGAAGCTGCTGCCGGGATTTCGACAGAGGCGCGTCAAGACCAGTGGTGCCGAGATCAACGCGCTCGTGAAAGGCGAGGGACCGCCGCTGCTCTTGCTGCACGGCCATCCGCAGACACTCGCATGCTGGCACAAGGTCGCGCCCAGGCTGGCGGAGCGCTTTACCGTGGTGCTGACCGATCTGCGCGGCTATGGCGATTCGAGCAAGCCGGATGGCGGCAAGGACAGCATTGCCTATTCCAAGCGCGAGATGGCGCGGGACCAGGTCGAAGTGATGCGCGCGCTCGGTTTCGACCATTTTCACGCTGTTGGCCATGATCGCGGCGGGCGCGTTCTGCATCGTTTGCTGCTTGACCATCCGCAGGCCGTCTCCAGGGCGGTCATGCTCGACATCGCACCGACGGCGACGATGTATGCGACGACGAACAAGGAATTCGCCACGCGCTACATGTGGTGGTTCTTCCTCATCCAGCCGGCGCCGCTTCCTGAGACCCTGATCGGCAACAATCTCGAATTCTATCTTCAGACCCACATCAACAAGCAGAACAAGACGCCGGGAGCCATCGATCCGGACGCGCTCGAGGAGTACCGCCGGTGCTACACCCGCGAAACTCTGCACGCCGTGTGCGAGGATTATCGTGCCGCTGCCGGAATTGACCTGATCCACGACGAGGCGGATTCGGAGAAGAGGATCGGTTGCCCGCTGCTCGTACTTTGGGGCGAAAAGGGCGTGGTCGGGTCCACCTATGACGTGCTCGATACCTGGCGCGCCAAAGCAAACAACGTGCAAGGCGGAAGCCTGCCCTGCGGACACTACCTGCCGGAGGAAGCGCCGGAGCTTCTGCTGCAGAAGCTCGACGCCTTTTTCACGTGATGTGTGGGAGCGCGTCGGCAGAGCCGGCCGCTCCGCAAAAGGCATTCAGATCAATGCTTAAGAGTGCGGTGTCATAACACCGGTACTGTGCATGGGGTTGTTTTGCGGATTTTGATGCGGTTACCCCGCCGCCTCGTCGAACTGCGCGCTCGCCTCGAGCCATTGCTCCTCCGCGCGCGCCAGCGCATCCGCCGCATTGGCGCGCGCCTTCGACAATTGCGCGGCCTGCTTGGGATCGCGCGTGAAGATGTCGGGCAAGGCGAGGGCGGTGTCGATCTTGGCGATGATCTCGGTGACCCGTGCGATCTCGCTCTCGGCTTCCGCGATGCGCTTCTTCAGTGAGCCCCGATTGTCCGACCTCGGGCGCTGCTGTTTCTCGCCTGGCACGCTGCGCTCGCGCGGAGCGGGTTCGGCATTGCGCGAAGACAGCACCATGCGGCGGTAGTCGTCGAGGTCGCCGTCGTAATTGGTGACGGTGCGGTCGGCGACGATCCAGAGCCGGTCGGCGCAGGCCTCGATCAGATAGCGGTCGTGCGAGACCATGATGACAGCGCCGGGAAACTCGTTGATCGCTTCGGCAAGCGCTGCGCGGCTGTCGATATCGAGATGGTTGGTCGGCTCGTCCAGGATGATCATGTTGGGTCCGAAGAAGGTGGCGAGCCCCAGCAGCAGCCGAGCCTTCTCGCCGCCCGAGAGCTTGCCGGCCTTGGTATCGGCCGCCTTGCCGGAGAAGCCGATCGCGCCGGCGCGGGCCCGCACTTTTGCTTCGGGCGCATCGCCCATCAGCTTGCGGACATGATCGTAGGTGGAGGCGTCCTCGTTCAGCTCGACGAGCTGATGCTGGGCGAAATAGGCGATCGACAGCTTGTCGGCGCGCGTCACTTTGCCCGAGAACGGCGCGAGGCGTCCGGCGAGGAGCTTGACCAGCGTCGACTTGCCGTTGCCGTTGGCGCCGAGCAGCGCGATGCGGTCGTCATTGTCGATGCGCAAGGTAATGCGCGTGAGCACCGGCGCTGCCGGATCGTAGCCGACTGAGGCGTTGTCGACCGCGATGATCGGCGGCGACAGTAGTTTTTCAGGCGCCGGAAAGGTGATCTCGCGCACGTCCTCGGTCACCAGCGCCGTGATCGGCTTCAACCGCTCCAGCATCTTGACGCGAGACTGCGCTTGGCGCGCTTTCGAGGCCTTGGCCTTGAAGCGGTCGACGAAGGCCTGCAGGCGGGCGCGCTCGGCTTCCTGGCGCTTGACGGCTTTGGCGTCGAGCAGCTCGCGCGCGGCGCGCTGCTCCTCGAACGAGGAATAGGTGCCCTTGTAGAGCGTGAGCTTGCCGCGCTCCAGATGCAGGATCTGGTCGACCGAGCTCTCCAGCAGGTCGCGGTCGTGGCTGATCACGATCACGGTGCGTGGATAATGCGCGAGGTGATCCTCGAGCCACAGCGTGCCTTCGAGGTCGAGGTAGTTGGTGGGCTCGTCGAGCAGCAGCAGGTCGGGCGCCGCGAACAGGGTCGCTGCCAGCGCGACGCGCATGCGCCAGCCGCCGGAGAATTCGGCGCAGGGACGCATCTGGTCGGCTGCGGAAAAGCCCAGGCCGGACAGGATCGCGGCGGCACGGCTCGGGGCCGAATGCGCGTCGATGTCGACCAGCCGGGTCTGGATCTCGGCAATCCGGTGCGGATCGGTGGCGGTCTCGGCTTCAGCGAGCAGCGCGTCGCGCTCGAGATCGGCCTTGAGCACAACGGAGATCAGGCTTTCCGGGCCATCAGGGGCTTCCTGCGCCAGGCTGCCGACCCGCCAGCGCGGCGGCAGCGTCACCGAGCCGTGCTCCGCCGCGAGCTCGCCGCGGATCACCTTGAACAGCGTCGATTTGCCGGTGCCGTTGCGCCCGACCATGCCGACGCGCGAGCCGGGCGTGATCTGCACGGAGCTACTGTCGATCAGGAGGCGTCCGGCAAGGCGAACGGAGAGGTCGGTGATGGTGAGCATGCGGCCTTGTCACCGCAAGCCGCGGTGAACGCAACCCGTTTTTCTGTCATCAATAAACTAGTGCGTATCGCGCTCGCGCTTCTGCAACTCGTTCAAGAGCTGCTCGAGATGCGTCGGCAGGCGCGGTTCGGGACGGAGACTCTGCTGCAGCCGCTCGCCTACGGCATCGCAAATCGAGCGGCTGGTGCGCCGGTCGATCTGTTCGCTGTCATTGGCAGAAAAACCAGCCATTGCAGGGTTCCGTGTTTTCAAAATAACGACACGTTACCAAGTCATAGGCCCCCGAAATGGTTTCGCCGGCCGTGGAAATGCCCGGCATTCTAGTAAAAATTGTATGAATCCGTCGTCTCTGTCCAAATACAAGGCCCCGGCGGGGGGATCGCCGGGGCCTCTCTTGGAAGGTGCCGCAGGGGGGAACGGCACCTCAGGAAGTTCTTTGGGGGCTCAATAGCAGCGATTGACCAGCCGCCAGCGGGGTCCCCAGGGGGTCGGGACCAGCCGGCGCACATAGCAGCCGCCGTAACCGTAAGCGACGGGCGCAGCATAGAAGCGCGGTCCGCCCCAGCCGTAGCCGTAACCGTGGTGCCAGCCACCCCAACCACCGTGCCAGCCCCAGCCGCCATGCCAGTGAGCGGAGGCGGAGGTAGGAGCCAGCGCGGCACCCAGAGCGACCGCGGCGACTGCAGCGAGCGAAAGTTTCCTCAACATGGTGATCTCCTCAAGACTGCCGGCGCGGGGCTATCGCGCCGATGGAAAGGCCGCCGAAACGGTCCGCCTCGCCAGGAGGCTTTGGTTTCGATGGGCCTGACGCTACGCCAGCGAGGCTGAACCAAACCCTGACAGGGCCTTCAGATTGGGTTCATCTGGGTGAAATCGTTGTAATCCATGTTGGAATTCGGACAGCCATTCGGGCCTTGGCCTGCGGCGAAGCGCCCGTGAAGCCCGTTCCGGCGATCGCTTGCCGGATCGCGAAGGCGCCGATATAAGCCCCGCAACTCCGAACCACCGTTTTTCTCTTTCAAGGACAAGATCATGGCCATCGAACGCACTTTCTCGATCATCAAGCCCGACGCGACCGCGCGCAATCTGACCGGCGCCGTGAACGCCGTGATCGAGAAGGCGGGCCTGCGCATCGTCGCGCAGAAGCGCATCCGCATGACCAAGGAACAGGCCGAGACCTTCTACGCCGTCCACAAGGCGCGTCCCTTCTTCGGCGAGCTCGTCGAGTTCATGACGTCGGGCCCGGTCGTGGTCCAGGTGCTGGAAGGCGAGAACGCCGTCGCCAAATATCGCGACGTCATGGGTGCCACCGATCCGTCCAAGGCGGCTGATGGCACCATCCGCAAGCTCTACGCCAAGTCGATCGGCGAGAACTCCGCGCACGGCTCGGACGCTCCTGAGACCGCTGCGATCGAGATCGCGCAGTTCTTCTCGGGCAACGAGATCGTCGGCTGATCCAACCCGTGAATTAAGTCGACGGGGCGAAAGGACTTGTTGTGAACTGGCTCTGGCAGATCTTCGATCCCGCCACGATCGGAGCATTCTTCACCCAGTTCCGCAATGAGATGGCCGAACCGACCTTCTGGATTGCGGTCGGCAAGATCATCTGGATCAACGTCCTTTTGTCCGGCGACAACGCGCTGGTGATCGCGCTCGCCTGCCGCGGCCTGAAGCCGCGGCACCGGCTGTGGGGCATGGTGCTCGGTGCGGGCGCCGCCGTGCTGCTGCGGATCGTCTTCACCGGCATCGTCGCGAGCCTGATGGGGCTGCCGTACCTCAAGCTGATCGGCGGCCTCGCGCTGATCGTGATCGCGGCAAAGCTGTTGGTGCCGGAAAACGAGGATGAGGATGACGTCGAGTCGGCCTCGCATCTGTGGCAGGCGGTGCAGATCGTCGTCATTGCCGACATCATTATGAGCCTCGACAACGTCATTGCGGTAGCAGCCGCCGCCAATGGCAGCGTGCCGCTTCTGGTGCTCGGCCTCGCCATCAGCGTGCCGCTGATCGTCGCCGGTGCGGCGCTGATCATGGCTCTGCTTTCCAAGCTGCCGATCCTGGTTTGGGCCGGTGCGGCGCTGCTCGGCTGGATCGCGGGCGAGGTGATCGCGACCGATCCCGGCATCGCACCGAAGCTGCATTCCCTGTCGGAGGGGCCGTTCGGCGCTTCAGTGGACAAGATGCTCGGTAGCCTGCACATCCCGGCGCAATTCGCTCATGGCGGCGGTGGCGCCGAATATTTCTGCGCCGCGCTCGGCGTCATCGTCGTGCTGTCTGTCGGCTCGATCTGGCGCCGGCGCAGGCTGAGCGCGGCTGCACTCGAGGCCTCCGAACAGCACGCCAAGGCGTCGGCTGAAAGCTGATTGTTCAGTCGATGATGCCGAACTCCGTCACGGGCGTCGCCCAATAAACGAGCCTGGTTCCCGCAAACGAAGCCCTGAGCCGGTCGAGCAGGCGCGTCGAATGATCCCGCAACATTATCACCTGCACCATGGCTTGATCGGCGTGGCCCTGGACGCGTTCGGCCGCCGTGTGCAGTCTGACTTCGCCGCCGTGGCCGGCCGCGTGCGAGGCCGTGAAGCCCGAGACAAGGTCGCTCTGTTCGGCGAGATAGTCGAACACCTCTTCACGAAGCCGATGCGGCACGATCAGCGTGAGGCAGACCTTTTGGTCGGTCATTTGGCTACCTTCGACGTGCCGCCGTAGCGGCGGTACAGGATCGGCAGAAGGATCAGCGTCAGCACCGTCGAGGACAACAGCCCTCCGATCACGACGACGGCAAGCGGTCGCTGGACCTCAGATCCCGGACCCGAGGCAAACAGCAGCGGGATCAAGCCAAGCGCCGTGATGCTCGCGGTCATCAGCACCGGCCGCAGCCTGCGCATGGCGCCTTCGACCACGATCCGATGCTCGCTCAGACCGTGGGCGCGCAGTTGATTGAAGTAGGAGACCAGAACGACGCCGTTGAGGACGGCAATCCCGAGCAGCGCGATGAATCCGACCGACGCCGGCACTGAAAGGTATTCGCCGGCGACGACCAGCGCGAAAACGCCGCCGATCAGGGCAAAGGGAATGTTCACGAGCACGAGCAAGGCCTGGCGGATCGCGCCGAACGTGGTGAAGAGCAGGACGAAGATCAGTCCGATCGCCACGGGGACGACCACCGACAGGCGGGCAGACGCACGCTGCTGGTTCTCGAACTGTCCGCCCCAGGTCAGCCGATAACCGTCCGGCAGCTGCAGTTCCGCCGCAACCTTCTGACGGGCCGCTTCGACGAAGCCCACCATGTCACGGCCTCGGACATTGGCCCGAACCACGCTCATGCGAGCGCCATCTTCGCGGTCGATCTTGACCGGGCCGTCCACGCGCTGAATGCGGGCAACCTGCGACAGCGCGACGTGCTGTCCGGATGCGAGCATCAGCGGAAGGCTCGCGAGCAGCGTCGGCGCTTCCCTGGTCGTCTCGCTGCCACGGACGAGAATCGGTGTGCGGCGTCCTTCCTCGAGCGCGGTTCCGATCGTTCGCCCCTCGATTTGGGTACGCAGCGAATTGGCGATGGCGTCCACCGTCAGGCCGAGACGTCCGGCCTCCATTCGATTGACGGACACCGTATAGTACTGCGCGCCCTCGTTGAGCGTGGTGTAGACGTCCTCGGCGCCGTCGATGCTGGACAGCATGGTCGACAGCTTTGCCGCGGTTTCGTTCAGCTTGCCGATATCGGGGCCGAAGATCTTGACCGCGACGTCGCCACGCACGCCGCTGATCATCTCCTGGACGCGCATATCGATGGGTTGGGTGAAGCTGAGCGAGATGCCGGGAAAGCCGGAGAGAACCTCACGCAAATTCTGCAGCAGGGCCTCTCGATCGTGGGTCTGTCTCTCGGCAGCCGGCTTCAGCACGAGGAACGTGTCGGTCTGATTGGGGCCCATGGGGTCGAGGCCGAGCTCGTCGGATCCGGTCCGCGCGACAATGCCGGCAATGTCAGGCACTGCGAGGAGCGCGGCCTGCAGCCTTCGGTTCATGGCAAGCGATTCGTCGAGATTGACGGAGGGAAGGGTCTCAACGCTGACGATGACATCGCCTTCGTCCATCGTCGGCATGAAGGTCTTGCCGAGCTTTGCATAGGCAAAGCCTGCAGCGAGCAGGGCGACCAGCGCCGCAGTCATCACCTTGCGCTCGTTGCTCAAGGCCCAGTCCAGCGCCGGCGCATAGACGCGCTGGGTCGCACGAATGATCAGGGGATCGCGATGTGAGGCCGATTTGAGCAGGAAGGACGTCGCGACCGGAATCACCGTGAGCGCAAGCAGCAGCGAGCCGGCGAGCGCGAAAATGATCGCCAGCGCGACGGGGATGAAGAGCTTCCCCTCGAGGCCCTGGAGCGTCAGCAGAGGAACGAACACGATGATGATGATGAGAACGCCCGAGGCGACCGGCTCCAGGACTTCGCAGACCGAGCGGTAGACCAGGTGGATCAGCGGCGCCATCTTGCCGGGTTCGTGCTTGCCGAGATTGCCGACGATGTTCTCGACCACGACAACAAGCGCGTCGATCAACATGCCGATCGCGATCGCAAGTCCGCCAAGACTCATCAGGTTGGCGGACATTCCCACCAGCCGCATGACGATCAGCGCAATGACGATGGCGAGCGGCAGGCTGAGAGCGATCACCAGGGAGGCCCGCCAGTTGCCGAGGAAAAGCAGCAAGAGGACAATGACGAGGACGGTGGCCTCGCCGAGCGCGCGCACGACGGTTCCGACGGCGCGATCGACCAGGCGACTGCGGTCATAGAACACGTTGATCGAGACGCTCTTCGGCAGCGGGGGTTGCAGCTCCGCAAGGCGAGCCCGCACGTCGCGGACGAGCTGGCCCGCGTTGGCGCCGCGCAAACCGAGTACGAGCCCCTCGACGGTTTCGCCGCGTCCATTCGACGTGACCGCACCATAACGTGTCAGCGTCCCGGCTTTGACGCTCGCGACGTCGTTGACGAGGATCGGCACCCCCTGGCGCGTGTCCACGACGATGGCCTTGATATCCTCGATCGAGCGGATGCTGCCTTCGATCCGCACCAGGGCACTGTCCTCGCCCTGGTTCACCCGCCCGGCGCCATCGTTGCGGCTGTTCGCTTCGATCGCCCGGCGAAACAGGTCGTAGGAAATGCCACGGGCGGCCAGCGCGTCGTTGCGCGGAACGATCTCGAAGGCGCGCACGTAACCGCCCAGCGCGTTGACGTCCGCGACGCCGGGGACTGTACGCAGGGCTGGTCGGATCACCCAGTCGAGCAGGGTGCGGCGCTCGGCGAGCGAAAGCTCGTCGCTGTCGATCGTGAACATGAACATTTCGCCGAGGGGGCTAGTGATCGGGGCAAGGCCGCCGCTCACGCCGTCAGGAAAATCGCGCGAGATGTTCGACAGCCGCTCCGAAACCTGGTTGCGCGCCCAATAGATATCGGTGCCGTCTTCGAAATCGACGGTGATATCGGCCAGTGCATATTTCGTGGTCGAACGCAGGATCTTCTTGTTCGGCAATCCGAGCAGCTCGAGCTCGACGGGCACCGTGATGCGCTGCTCGACCTCTTCGGGGGTGAGGCCCGGCGCCTTCATAATGATCTTGACCTGGACCGGCGAAACGTCGGGGAACGCATCGATCGGCAGGCTGGGCAACAGGACGGCACCGGCGCCGATCAACAGCAATACGCTCAGCAAAACGAACAGTCGCTGCGAAAGCGCGAATGCGACCAAGCGCCGGAGCATTATTATTGCCCCAATCCCGAGATAATGCCGCGGAGCGCCGAGATGCCGCCGATCGCGATCTCGTCGCGCTCGGTGATCGGGCCGGATATCACGACATGGTCCTGGTCTTCGGCAAGGAGCGTGACCGGAACGAGCCGGAAGCCGCCATCGAAAGCGACGAAGACCGAGGTCTGCTCACCTCGCCGGACGAGACCGGCATAAGGAATCTCCCAGGCGCTTTCGCCGGCGGAGAGGAAGCCGATGCGAGCCGCGGCCGTCTGGCCGGGATGCAGCTCGCCGTCATTGGGGACTTCCGCGCGGATCAGGATGGTCTGGGTGGCGGGATCAATCGTCTCGGACACCAGAACGACCTTTCCGGGAGTGGAATAGCCCTCGATCTCGACCTTCGCGCCGGCGCGGATCGCTCGAATGCTGGCCGCAGGAACCGCAATTTCCGCCCAAAGCGGCGAGAGCCGCGCCAGCTTGACCATTGGCGCGGATTGTTCGAGCCGCTGCCCCGGCGACACCACGAGATCGACCACGGATGCGGTCTGCGGCGCGTTGACCGTCAGCGTGGCGCTGATCGCGGTTTCCTCGACCAGCCGCGAAATTGCCTCGTCGGACATCCCGCTCAGGCGCAGCATCTGCCGGCGTTCAGCGACGACGAGCGTGGCCTGGCGGGCCTCGGCCTGGCTCGCCTCGAGCACGCGTTGCGGCAGGGCCTTGCCTTCGAACAGATCCATGTTGCGTTTGAGTTGCTGGGTTGCCAGCAGCTCCTGCGCTGTCGCGTGCAGGTAGTCGCGCTGCTGGGAGACGAAGCTTGGGCTTTCCAGGATGACCAACGGCTGGCCGGCCGAGATGCGATCTCCGCGGCCGACGGGAAGGCTGGCGACCATGCCGGCCACCGGTGCGCTGACGACCCACAATTGCGGCGTGGGGATCACGATCTGGACGGGGTAGGGCAGCGTCAGATCGGTCCTGCTCGCGATCGGATGAGCGACGCGCACGCCAAGATTTCGCGCCTGCGGCTCGCTCAGCTTGACCTCGTCCTGCGCTCCAAAGACCGGCAGCGAAAAGCCGAAAGCGAGCGCGAACAGGACGCAGACAACCACTTTCCGAGCACTGATCGGGAGGCGAAGCTCATGTTGCATGGTAGAGGTGGTCCGAAACAACGTGGCGGCACGTTAATCCGGCACGGCGCGTTCGAGTTGATCTGCATCAACCGGCGTCGGTCTGCGACAGAATGCAGCGCTGCTCAGCGTCTGACGATCGAGCCCGATCGTCCGATCAGGCGGGCGAGCTGCTTGAAACGACTACCGACGCGGTCGGCGACGAGATCGCCGAGCTTGTGCTCGAACACCAGCATCAGATTGCGCCCCCGGCTGCGGAAGTGCGTGGCCGGCAGCACGCCCGGACGCGCGGCCGAGATCAGATGCGCGACGCGGAATGCAGCGCCGAGCAGACGGGCGCGTTCGAGCTGCGCCGGCGTCAGCAATTCCTGCATGGTCAGCGGCGGCTGGTTCTCCTCGCTGAGGCCCGCATAGCGATAAAACACCGACAGTCCGACGAAAGCGCGTTCGCGGTGGTCGATTGCGCCGAAATTGGCGTTGACCACGAGGCTCAGCGTCTGCTCGCCGCGATGATCAGGGTGGACGCGCCAGCCGATGTCGGACAGAAGACAAGCCGTGTGGCGTAGGCGGCGGTCCTCCTCGGTCTCGCGCAGCTTCACGACGCGCGCAAGCCGGTCGGTCCAGGCGATCAGCTCACGCGCGTGCTGCGCCGAGCGTGACAGAAGCTGGTTCAGCTCCTCGGCCGCGCAGATCAGGCCGTCCTTGTTGCGCTCGGAGTCCGGCAGCTTCTCGTGCAGCAGGCCCTCACGCACGCCGAAAGTCGAGAAAACAATAGTCTTGGGTTTTGCGACGCGGATGATGTGCTCGAGCACGAGCGCTGCATAGGTGAGGAGAGGGCGCCGCGCATCCGCAACGACCTCGATGTCGGCGAGCATGTCGGCGGCGGCGAGGCGCCGCAGCCGGCGGACAAAGTCCAGCGCCTCGGCCGCTTGTATGGAATAGCCGTGCATCACCTGGAGCGGATAGCCGCTCTGGATGATGTGGATGCGCGCCAGCGCGCGCCAGGTGCCGCCGACGGCGTAGAAGGTGCGGCTGCGGCCGGCCGTGAGCTGCGGCACTTCATCGAGCGACTCGCGCACGATGCGGTCAGCCCGCTTGAGCGATTTATGGGCGAGGTCCTGCAGCGCGAGACCACCGAGCGGCAACGTCACGCCGCTGCGCACGCTGTTCCTGCGTACGTCGATCAATTCCAGCGAGCCACCGCCGAGATCGCCAACGATGCCGTCGGGATTATGGACGCCCGAGATCACGCCGAGTGCGGACAGCTTGGCCTCGCGCGGGCCCGAGAGGATCTCGATCTTCACAGCGCAGATGCGCTCCGCCTTCGCGATGAAGTCGGGGCCGTTGGAGGCGTCACGGCAGGCCGCAGTTGCGATCGCGAACACGCGGCCGACCTGCATCACGCGGCACAGCGCGCGGAAACGCTTCAGCGACGTCAGCGCCTTGTCGACGGCGTCCGGCGCAAGCAGGCCCGTGCTCTGTACCTCGCGCCCGAGGCCGCACAGCGTCTTCTCGTTGAAGATCGAAATCAGGCTCCGCGCCAGCGCCTCGTAGACGACGAGGCGAACCGAGTTGGAGCCAATGTCGATGACCGCGACGCTAGCGCCACGCTTGCGCGGCCGTTTCACGACAAAAATCTCCGGTCAAGACTGATGGCGTTCGTTCCGGCGTGTGAGACGCCGCGGCGAAGATTCCTTGAGCGACTTTCCACGGCCAGACAGACTCGGATTTGTCATGAAGTAGTTATGCACGTTGAAGGGCTCCTCGCCCTTCGCGGCCTTCATACGCGTTGAAGACCCGTCCGGCAACAATTGCCAGCTCTGCTCGTTGTCCTTCAGATTCGCGACCATGATCTGTTCGAGAACCTGCTGATGCACCGTGGGATTTTGCAGCGGACACAGCACCTCGACACGGCGGTCGAGGTTGCGCGGCATCATGTCGGCCGACGAGATATACACAGCCGCTTTGGCGCTCGGCAGGCCCTGGCCCATGCCGAAGCAGTAGATTCGGCCGTGCTCCAGGAAGCGCCCGATGATCGACTTGACGCGGATGTTCTCCGACAGGCCCGGTATACCGGGCCTGAGGCAGCAGATACCGCGCACCACGAGCTCGACCTGCACGCCGGCCTGCGAGGCCTCGTAGAGCGCGTCGATGATATCAGGGTCGACCAATGCATTCATCTTCATCCAGACCGCGCCGGGCTTGCCGTGACGCGCGTGCTCGGTCTCGCCCTGGATGTGCTCGATGATCCGCTTGCGCAAGGTTAGCGGCGACACGGCCATCTTTTCCAGATCGCTCGGCGCGGCGTAGCCGGTGATGAAGTTGAACACGCGCGCGGCGTCGCGGCCGATGGTCGGTTCCGAGGTAAAGTAGGAGAGGTCGGTGTAAATACGCGCGGTCACCGGGTGATAGTTGCCGGTGCCGGTGTGGACGTAAGTGGCAAGGCTACCGCCCTCGCGGCGCACCACCATCGAGAGCTTCGCGTGTGTCTTCAATTCGAGGAAGCCATAGACGACCTGCACGCCGGCGCGTTCGAGATCGCGCGCCCAGCGGATGTTGGCCTCTTCGTCGAAGCGCGCCTTCAATTCGATCAGCGCGGTGACGGACTTGCCGGCTTCGGCGGCTTCCGCCAGCGCGCGCACGATCGGCGAGTTGTTCGAGGTCCGGTAGAGCGTTTGCTTGATCGCGACGACGTCAGGGTCGCGCGCTGCCTGTTGCAGGAACTGCACCACGACGTCGAAGGATTCGTAGGGGTGATGGACAATCAGGTCCTTCTGCCTGATAGCGGCGAAGATGTCGCCGCCATGCTCGCGCACGCGCTCGGGATGGCGCGGCACGTAGGGGGTGAATTCGAGGTCGGGCCGGTCGAGGCGGGTGAGCTGCGACAGCTCATTCATGGCGAGCACGCCGTCGACCAGGAACACCTCGTCATCGGACGCCGACAGCGCGTGCTGCACGAAGCTGCGCAGCTCCTCCGGCATCTTGGCGTCGATCTCGAGCCGGATTACCGATCCGCGGCGGCGGCGCTTCAGCGCGGTCTCGAACAGGCGGACGAGGTCTTCGGCCTCTTCTTCGATTTCGAGCTCGGAGTCGCGGATGATGCGGAAGGCGCCCTGGCCGTGGAGGCTGTAGCCGGGGAATAAGCGGTTGATGAACAGGCTCGTTGCCTGTTCCAGCGAGATCAGCCGGACCTTGCCTTCGGCCGGCAAGCGGATGAAGCGGTCGATCTTGCCGGGCATGCGGATCAGCGCGTTCATCGGCTTGCCGTCGACCTCGCGCGTGAGCTGGAGCGCGATGGTGAAACCGAGGCTCGGGATGAACGGGAAGGGGTGGGCGGGATCGATCGCGAGCGGGGTCAGCAATGGAAACACGTTGTTGAGGAAATAATCCTCGAGCCAGGTTCGTTCCGCCTTGGTGACGTCCTTGCCGTCGATCAACCCGATGCCGACCTCGGCAAGTGTGCCACGCAGGTCGCGCCAGATAGCCTGCTGATCGGAGGCGAGCCGGGAAACGGTGCGGTTGATCAATGCGAGCTGCTCGGACGGGGTCAGGCCATCAGGAGCGCGTTCGGCAATGCCCTCGCGTACCTGGGCCTTGATGCCGGCGACGCGGACCATGAAGAACTCATCGAGATTGTTGGCCGAGATCGACAGGAATCGCACCCGTTCCAGCATGGGATGACTGGCGTTGACCGATTCCTCCAGAACGCGCCGGTTGAAATGCAACCAGGACAATTCGCGATTGATGAAGCGCTCGGGGCTCGAGGCGATTGCGGGCAATCCCTCACTCTCCGGGGCTTTCTCTTTCGTTTCAACAGCTTGCGCGGAGTCCATGAGAAGTCGGTCCATCAAAATTGCCCCTTTTTGCGACTTAAGCGCAAAACCGGCCGGAGCATGTGTTAGTGCGATGACGTTTCGATGACATTGATGTTCCGCCGCGGCCTGACGTCAAGCGGGCCTGAGGGAGCTGGCGGTCAGGTGTCCCGAAGCAGCTCGGCGGCGAGGGCTCGGGTGACGGGGCGGCCGAGGCGCAGTGCCTCGCTGTCGAGCAGTTCCACGGCCCGCCGGGCGGCGGCCGAGGAGCGCTCCAGCCGGGTCGCGAGATAGCCCACCACGCTTTCGTCCACGGTGAGCTGGCGGTCGGCGCAGAATTTGACGATCAGGCCGCGGAACAGCTGGTCATCGGGGGGCGCCAGCGAAATCACCGGAATGGTCCGCAAACGTGAGTGCAGGTCGCGGAGATCGACCTCCAGTGCCGCCGGTGCCGCGCGCCCGGTAAACAGCACAAAGGCGCCGTCCTCCCGGGCGAGGTTCATCAAATGAAAGAGCGCACGCTCGTCGAAATCCTTGGCCTTGAGATCCTCGACGACCAGCGCGCCGGTCGCGAGCGTGCCGGGGACGCTGGCTGGGGTCAGCACATTGGCCATAGTCGAGCGGGCGCCTGATAGCTCGGCCCAGATTGCGGCCAGATGGCTCTTGCCAGAGCCTTCGGGGCCGGCGAGCCACATGATCCGGCTCGGCCATTCCGGCCAGCTGTCGATCAGAGCGAGGCCGGCGGCATTGGCGGGGCCCTCGAGAAAATTGTCCCGGCTGAGGCTCTCCGCATGCGGAAGCGAAAACGCCAATTGTCGGGGATGAACGCGGCCTGCCACGCTAGCTTTGCTCCGTGCCGGTGTGCCGGCTTTGCCTGAAGAGATGCGACTTCATCAATCGGGAGTTGGCCTTTTGCGGGGCCGGATCCCGGTTCATTTGGCTTCGATCGTGCTCATGTGCCGCAGCCACTCGACGAGATAGAGCGACACGGAGGACAGCGTGAACACCGTGACCAGACCTATCAGAATCATATCATAAGGGCCCGGTTTGAAGCCGAAAGCGAGGGCAGCCAGCACCAATGCCGCATAGGCCACCTGGGCGGCGGTATTGAGCTTCGAGACTTTGGATGGTCTCATCTCGACTGGCTTGTCGAACAGCCAGGATACGATCACCGCAGCGACGATCATGATGTCGCGCGACACCACCAGGATCACGATCCAGCGCGGGATGTCGCCCCAGATCCCGAGCGACAGGTAAATCGAGACCAGTAGGGCCTTGTCAGCCAGCGGATCGAGCAGGGCGCCGAGCTCACTGGACATGTTGAAGCGTTTGGCGAGGA
Organism: Bradyrhizobium sp. Ghvi; assembly: GCF_900115265.1. Taxonomy (GTDB): domain Bacteria; phylum Pseudomonadota; class Alphaproteobacteria; order Rhizobiales; family Xanthobacteraceae; genus Bradyrhizobium. The sequence goes on from NZ_FOVU01000004.1 coordinate 632,913, forward strand.
AACCGTCCACGGCGTCACTGACGCCCGCGATGAGGAAGACGGCGAACGCCACCTCCATTTGGCTCGACACGATGGCCCAGACGATGATCGGGACCAGCATGATGCGGCCCAGGGTAATAATGTTCGGAATACTCACACGGCGCTTCCCGGCACCCGACTGACCTTGAATCCCGCCTCCAAGAGGCTGAACCGGTTGATATCTCTACATAGTATAAGGCGGGGCGCCACGCTTGCCATTGCGCGTCCCCGGAATTCGACGTAACCAGCCGCAAACCCACTGGAAATCGGGCATGACCGACCGCAAAAACGGCCTCACATACGCCGATTCAGGCGTCGATATCGACGCGGGCAACCGCCTGGTCGACCTGATCAAGCCGATGGTGCGCGCCACCGCACGGCCCGGCGCCGACGCCGAGATCGGCGGGTTCGGCGGCCTGTTCGACCTCAAGGCGGCTGGCTTTAGGGATCCCGTCCTGGTGGCGGCCACCGACGGCGTCGGCACCAAGGTCAAGATCGCGATCGAAACCGGCCTGCATGGCGGGATCGGCATCGACCTCGTCGCCATGAGCGTCAACGATCTCGTGGTGCAGGGCGCCGAGCCGCTGTTCTTCCTCGACTATTTTGCCTGCGGCAAGCTCGACCCCGAGGCCACGGCTGCGATCGTCGCCGGCGTCGCCGAAGGCTGCCGCGAATCGGGCTGCGCCCTGATTGGCGGCGAGACCGCCGAGATGCCCGGCCTCTACAGGGATGGCGATTATGATCTCGGCGGCTTTGCCGTCGGCGCCGCCGAACGCGGTACGTTGTTGCCGCGCAAGGACATCGCGGAGGGTGATGCCGTGATCGGCCTTGCTTCGTCGGGTGTGCACTCCAATGGCTTCTCGCTGGTGCGCAAGATCGTGGAACAGTCCGGCCTCGGCTTCGAGGCGCCAGCGCCATTCGCGCCTGTGATGACCCTGGGGGGCGCGCTGCTGACGCCGACCCGGCTCTACGTCAAATCCTGCCTGCGCGCGATCCGCGAAACCGGTGCGGTGAAGGGGCTTGCCCACATCACTGGCGGGGGTTTCACCGACAACATCCCGCGCGTGTTGCCGAGCAATCTCGGCGTTGGCATCGACCTCGCACGCCTGCCGGTGCTGCCGGTATTCAAATGGCTGTCCGCGCAGGCCGGCATCGCTGAGCTCGAAATGCTCCGCACCTTCAACTGCGGCATCGGTATGATCGCCATCGTCGAGCCGGACAAGGTCGACGGGGTCATGCGGGTCTTCACTGACGCCGGCGAAACCGTGGCGCGGCTTGGCACCGTGATCCCGGCCGAGGGCGAGCACCGCGTCGTCTATAACGGCCATCTCGACCTGGCGCTGTGATGAAGCGCCGCGTCGCCATTCTGATCTCCGGTCGCGGCTCCAACATGACCGCGTTGATCAAGGCCGCCAGCGCGCCGGATTTCCCCGCAGAGATTTCGCTGGTCATCTCGAACAAGGCCGACGCGCCCGGGCTCGAACGGGCCAAGGCGGCTGGCGTGAAGACGGAGGTGATCGAGAGCAAGCCGTTCGGCAAGGACCGTGCTGGTTTCGAGAAAGTGTTGCAGGCAGCTCTGGACCAGCACGGCATCGAGCTGATTTGCCTCGGCGGCTTCATGCGCCTGTTCACCGCCGAATTCACCAAGGCCTGGTACGGACGGATGCTCAACATCCATCCCTCGCTATTGCCGTCATTCCCGGGCCTCGACCCGCACGGCCAGGCGTTGCGCGTCGGCGTCAAACTGTCCGGCGCGACGGTGCACTTCGTCATCCCCGAGACCGATGCCGGTCCGATCGTGATGCAGGGCGCCGTGCCCGTCAGCGACCATGACACGGCGGAAACGCTGTCGGAGCGCATTCTCGAAGTCGAGCACCGCATCTATCCCGCGGCACTGAGCCTGCTCGCGACCGGCAAGGTCAGGATCGAGGGCGATGTCTGCAAGACGGCGGGAAGCGCAGCGTCGGAGAATTTCCTAATTGCGCCGGTGGCGAACTGAAGCGCGCTCGCGTTTCGTCGCCCCAAACAAAATCCCCCGGCTGAGCCGGGGGCATCGTCATGATCTCTCGCGCTGAGCGTCGAGAGAAATCAGGAGACCTTGAGGTTCTCGGCGGATGATTTGCCGCGATTTTCCACGAGGTCGTATTCAACCACCTGGTTCTCATTCAGGGTCGAGAGTCCGGCACGCTCGACGGCCGAGATGTGGACGAACACGTCCTTATCGCTGCCGTTTGGCTTGATGAACCCATAACCCTTGGTCGGGTTGAACCATTTGACGGTGCCCTTTTGTGGCATCGTTAGTCTCCTCCGCTAGATATAAAAAAGACGCGGCCGCTTTTCGCGTGCCACGTCACAAACGGGCTTCCGGAAGTCTGTTCGAGTCTTGAGTCTGTCGCGAAACGCACAGCCGAGCGGCCAATTCCGATTGTGTGCGGTATTCCAACACGAAATCCGCGCGCTAGCAAGCGGCGTACGAATTTCAAGACCATAACGAAGATCTAGCGCAGCAATTTGCGACCTGTGGCCGCGGAACCACAATCTGGGGCAATCCCCTCAGCGATAGCTTGCCAAACTGTTGACCCCTCGTGGCAGTTCAGCACAAATCACCGCACCTCCTCGCCGTTCGTGTTGTATTTTTGCGGCCGCCATTTTTGCTTCTGGGATTACTCGTCATGTGCCGCATTCGGCAGCCCAACAGGATACGGCAGACGATCGGATTGGAGCGTGTCCGCCGGATCGTGCGGGCGGTTGCCGTCGCCGTTTCGATCGTCGTAACGATGTCGGCGACATCGGTCTTAGCTCAGACCCCGACGCCGGCTGCATCTCCGACGCCGACGCCCACACCCACGCCTACACCGTCCCCGACCCCCAGCGCGACATCGACCAATTACGAGAAGTCGGCCGGCAACAGCACACTCAACTCCGGCTCGAACTTCCTGGAGCGGCTCGGCAGCCAGGCTTCCGGCGGGATCAACCGGGTGGCGCGCACCAATCCCGGCGGCGGCGGCGCGTCGGAGAGCGCGGAGGACCCGCGCTACCGCACCTGGTACGAGGGTTACGGGATTTCAGTCCGGACCGATGCCCAGGGCGATTTCGTCGGCGACAAACGCAAGACGATCGGCGGCGTCGCCGGCTTCGGTGCGCGGATCGCGCCCGGCGTCAACCTCGGCTTTTCCGTTGACCAAAGCCATACCGACATCGACGTGCCGCTCGCGCTCCAGTCGGCGACGCTCGACCTGACGCAGGTCGGCTTTAACGGCTCGCTCGACAAAGGACCGTGGACCTGGGCCTTCGCCGTGGTGCATGGCTTCGGCAAGGTTCATTCCAGTCGCGACACCGGCTTTGGCCTTGCGACCGCGGGTTATCGCGCTGCGGTCGACGGCGCGCTGACCGAGATCAGCTATTACTGGACCAGAGACCAGATACGCATCGTCCCCAAGGGCGCGCTTGAATATGTGCGGGCGACCGGCGCGGCGTTCCAGGAGGCGGGCGGGCTTGACCCGCTCAACGTCGGCTCGAGCGCGATCTCGCGCGCGCGCGTCATGATCGGCGCCGAGATCGGGCGCTACTTCATCTTCGACAGGAAGATCCTGGACCTCTCAGCTTACGGCAAGTTCGTCGATAATTTCTATCAAGACCTGGGATCGGTGCAGGTCAGTCTCGGAACCCAGAACATCATCGTTCCCGGCATCGGCGAGAGCCGGTACGGCATGGACGTCGGCGCCGCCGCCTCGCTCAACCTGACCAATACCGCGCGGCTCTACGTCAATTACGACGGCAAATTCCGCAACGAGCTGACGTCGCACCAGGGTACGGTCGGCTTCGAATATCGCTGGTGACGTGGCGTCGATAGCGCTTAGGCCGGCGTCGCCGCGACGTAACCCGTCAATCCAAAGGCTTCGCGTGCAGCCGTCATCATCGGCGCCAGCGCGTTCGGATGGATGAATTCGTCGCGGAAGCAGGGATAAATTTTGGGATCGAAGATCTTCTTCAGCCAGTCGACCACGATCTTGTGCCGCTCGGAGGCGCGGAACTCCTTATGATAAGTGAGCCAGAGATCGGCGTGGTGGCTGACGCCGAGGTCGACGGCGACGAGCGGAGCCCCGAGTGCGATCGACGCCGTCGGCAGGAAGCCGATGCCGGCGCCGCGCTCGACCGCATAGAGCACGCCGACCGAGGAGTTGGTCTTGATTCCGACGATGCCTTCCAGCGAATTCAACCCGAGCACGCGGGCATAGGCGCTGTCGTCGACCTGCGGTGCGCTCTGCTTGATGATGCGATGGTTCGGCAATTCGGCGAGCGTCGCGGGCACGCCGTAAAGATTCGCATAGTCCCTGGAGACGAACGGATAAATGTGCAGCCGGCCAAGCTTGACGACGATGAGGTCGGAATTGGTCGGCGGCTCGAGTTGGATCGCGATGTCCGACTCCAATCGCGCGACGTCGGACTGCTCCATCGCACAACGCAGATCAACGGTGATCTTGCGATAGGTCTTCTGGAAGTCGATCAGTCGCGGCAGGATCCAGAAATTGCCGGGACCTTCCGTCACCGCGACGCGCACGGTGCCCGACATGTCGTTGGATGAACGCGAGGCGCGGCGGAAGACGTTGAAGGCGTGACGCTCCATATGCGCGACGTCGGCGATCATTGCAGCGCCTTCGTCGCTGAGCGTGAGGCCGCTCTGGTCGCGCAGGAAAAGCTTGCAGCCGATGCTCTCTTCGAGCCGGTCGATCCTGCGCATCAACGTGGTGGAGGTGAGCCCGAGCTCTTCGGCGGCATTTCGGAAACTTTTAAATTTTGCGCAGGCTAAAAACAGCTTCAAATCGTTCCAGGACGCATTTAGCGCTTCTTCATGGTGCTGCATCGTTGCAGCGCCCCGGTGCAATACTTGCTGCATACTCCTGATCTCCAGCCGCTAGTCTCGTCCCCATAGCGGCGTACAAAAGCCGCTGAACGATAGAGGGACGACATGAGTATGGAAAGGGGCTCGTTTGCGGCAAGACATGATTTCGATGCCTTGCCACTGCGCCCTGAGGTGGATGTCCGTTGCGCGCAGTTGTCCCAAATCGCAGCGCTCTCGGAGATGGCGCGACGGCTGGTTCCTGGCGTGCAAATCGGGGCAGTGGAGCTTGCCAAATATTTCGCCTTTGATCCCCAGAGCATCCTGACGTTCACCCGGAAAGGCAGTTTGCTCGGCGGCATGGCCTTCCTGTTTCTCAACGATCATGGGCATGATGCATTGCTGCTCGACGAAATCTGTCTGACTGCGCCGGAGACGCGCTATCTCGCTTCCGCGAATGACGACGTCGCAGCCATCTACATCTGGGCGATCGCGGCGACCGGCCGCGGTATCGGGGGTCTGGGCAAGGCTGCGGCTCATCTGCGCCAGTTAAGATTTCGCGGAGCCGATTGCTATGCCCAGCCGTCAACCGTGGCCGGACGCGAGATCATGAGGGCGACCGGCTTCGAGCCCATATCGAGCTTCCAGCCCGACCTTTGGTGTTACCAGCGCCCGTGGCATCGGCGTCCGATGCGCATGCCGGGTGCGATGATCCAAGCATGGAGTTTTGCAGATGCACGGCACTAGGATTCCTCTCGCCAAGCCCGACTCCCGCGCCATCACTATCCGCCTTGCGCGCGATCCGAGCGATCTCATGCTGGTCACCGCCATTCGCTCCGCGGTCTATCTCGCCGAGCAGGATTGTCCGTTTGACGAGGAGTTCGACGGCAACGACATGGTGGCCGCGCATTTCATCGGTTATGTCGGCAACGAGCCCGCGGGCTGCCTACGCGTGCGCTTCTTCGGCGATTTCGCCAAGGTCGAGCGGCTCGCGGTGCGTCACCAATATCGGCGCTCGCGCCTTTCTTTCAAGCTGGTGCAGGCGAGCATCGACTTCGTAAAGCGCAAGGGGTTCCGCAAGATCTATGGTCAGGCCCAGGACCGGCTGGTGGATTTCTGGGCTCATTTCGGCGCCAAGCCGCTTGGTCATAACAGGAAGATCACGTTCTCGGATTTCTCCTACACGGAGATGCTGCTGGAGATCGAGCCGGGTCCGGACGCCATCACGCTGGATAGCGATCCCTATGTGATCATTCGCCCGGAGGGCGACTGGGACCGGCCGGGCGTACTCGATGCCTCGGCGGGGCGCGCGGTGACCTCGCCGTTGCGGGACCTCGCGCTCGCCGACCGTTGAAATAGATGCAGCTCTGCGCAAGATAATGCCGGTCTCCCACGACGATCCGCTAGTCCTGATTTGTGCGGACCTGCAGCTGGAATATCTGGTTCCGGGGCGTCGCCAGGTCATGCTTGACGGCGACGCCGCAACCATGCGCTGTCTGGAGCTGTTGTCGCTGTGGCGCAGCAATCTCTGGCCTGTGATGCATTTGAAACGCATCGCGGACTCGGCGTGGTTCAATCCGTCAGCCAGGTTGACCGATTGGATTGCGGAGGCACGGCCGCGGCCGGGCGAGATGACGTTCGAGCATGCGTTGCCCTCGGCCTACAGCTCATCCCGTTTCGCCGGCTACATGTCCAGCGTCCGCAATCTGCGCTGTGTGCTGACCGGCTTTTCCCTCGACGAGACCATCTTGGCCACCGTCGTCGACGGGTTTCATCGTAGCCACCGCCATCTGGTGGTCGCCGATGCCGCGGCTTGCCGGCAGCCGGGCGCGGGCGAGGCGGCTGCCTACAAGCAGTCGGTGATGAATGTCATCGCCAACTTTGCTACAATCCAGTCCAGCGCCGAACTGATCAAAACCAGCGGCGCCGTCGCGGTGTAGGCGGCCGTGATCGGCGGATGGATGGGGTCGGACCTTGTCGCGGGAGGATGAGCTCAAGCAGCTGGCGAGCGATCTGTCGCGTGCCGTCGAGGCAGCGCGCCGTGTGGGCCTGCCAACGGCCGTCTATCTGCTGTCGATGGCGCTCGTCGAGGTGAGGGAGGCTGCAGACGACGGAGGGAACGAGGACGGCGCGGCCTAGCCTCGCGCGAAAGCGTTTCCGTCAGAACCGGCCGATGGCGCGCATCAAGATCTTCGATGCGTCATCGGCATGGTTGTCTGCATAGGCGACAAACTGATCGGGCCGCACCAGGATCAGGTGCGCCTCGTATTTTTCGCGCCCATTCGAGGCGGTGTCTCTGATCACTTTCAGTGGAGCACCGAGCCGGGCGGCAGCTTGCTCGAAAGCTGCTGCCGCGGTGCCATCGGTCAGATCGATCAGTGTGAAGCCGTTACCGAGCTCTTCGAAGACATTCTTGCCGGACGACAGAGGCTGCGGCGTCAGATGATGGCCGGCGCGCGCTGCATAGCGATGCGAGCCGATCGCGCTGCTGGCGCCCCCTGCAGGCCCGAACACGATCGGCGATCCCTCGTAGTTCGGCTCGAAGGCATTGACCTCCGCGCGCGCCCCGGATTGCCGCTCCTGCCATGCGACCTCGAAATCCGCCCGATCGCGCGCCGGGTCGTGCCGCCTGAGAAAATCCCGATCGCGTAAGATTGACGTCTCGATGAAATCGCGTGCGGTCGATGCAAACACGGGACGGCGCTCTGCGTCGTAGCTGTCGAGCAGGCCCGCAGGTGCCCAGCCTTGCAGCGTGGCGGCGAGCTTCCACGCCAGATTGACAGCATCTTCGAAGCCGCTGTTGATGCCGTAGCCGCCGTAAGGCGGGTGGCTGTGCGCGGCGTCGCCGGCGATGAAGATGCGGCCGGCGCGATAGCTGTCGGCCAGCGTGAAACGCAGATCCCAAAATCCGATGTGCTCGAACTCGACGTCGAACTCTGCGCCTGCGGCCTCGTGCAGCAGGCGCCGGAAATCGAAATTATCGCGCGTCGTGTCGGCGGGAACGGGCGCGTGGAAGAACCAGGTGGTGCCGAGATCGACGCGGCCGAAGAATTTCCAGTAGCCGTCAAGATCCGGGTGCAGCACACTGTAGAAGGACTTGCCCGGAAACCTGCCGAGCAGGCGGTGCAATTCGGTGGAGCGAAACACCAGCAGGACCATCAACCGATCATGGTCGGAGCGAGTCAGGGTGATGCCGGCGCGCTCGCGCACGACCGACCGGCTGCCGTCGCAGCCGACGACGTAGCCGGCGCGCAGGCTTTGCTTCTGACCCTCGCGATTGACGATTTCGAGGACGACGCCGTCGGCTTCAGGCCGCATGTCCTGGCAGGTCCATCCATAACGCAAATCGATGGCAGGAAGCTGCGCGGCTCGCTGGCGCAATACTGCTTCGGTCGCGTATTGCGGCAGACGCTCATTGTCGGTGAAGTAAAACGGGCGGACCAGCTCGCGCTGCAGCCAGTCGTAATTATAATCGCTGAGCAGCGTGCCGTGGCTGGTCATTCCGCCGATGCCATAATCGGGCGGAATGGTTCGCGCTGCCCTCAGCGCCGCTTCCGCGCCCCAGAAATGGAAATGCTCCATCGTCCGCTGGGTGAGGTTCTGTCCCTTGGGGATCGGCTGAGGCTGCTCGTAGCGCTCGACGACGATCGTCTTAATGCCGCGCAAGCCAAGGCCAATGGCGAGGCCGGTTCCGACCGGTCCCCCGCCGACGATGACGACCGGCGCATCGTTGCTCGCCTGAGCCTGCTTCACGTCGTTTTCCCCATGTGTGTCCCGCGCGAGGCACGATCGACCGCCCTCATGGGACTCCGTCGGTAGTTCGTCAAGAAAAATCTCGAATAATGAGATTACATTGAATTCATGTCGGCCGCCGCGGAGATTTGCCAGGCCGCTTCGCGCACCTCCGAACTGATGCGGTCGATCAGTTTGCCATTGGCATGCTGCCCCGCGATCGTGATGCAGAGACTCGCGATCGGGTAGCCTGCATCGAGGATCGGGGCGGCGATCCCGACTGCGCCCGGCGTCACTTCGCCGAAGGCGATGGCAACGCCGGCGCGCCGCACGCGCTTCAACGTGGCCAGAATGTCCTCTGGCGTGTCGCCGACGCCGACGCTGCGCAGATCGGCGGCGTAGCGCGCCACCAGCGGCATGACGCGCTGCTTGGGCAGAAAGGCCATGATCGAGCGTGCGATCGCACCGCGCCCCATCGGCATCGGTCTGCCGCGCGGATAGCTGCTGACCGGACTCACGCTGGACGCGATCGAGGCTACACACAGCGTCTTGTCGCCATACCATCGCACGGCGAGCGCGGTGCAGGGATGCGCGGCCGAAAGGCGTTCCAGATGCGGCATGGCGGTTGCGATCAGCGGATCGGAGCGGCGACTGAGATAGTCCATCTCGACCACGCGCGGGCCGAGTGCGTAGCGGCCGCCGCGCGTCGGCATCACGAAACCGCTGTCCTTCAGGCTTTTCAGGTAGCGATATAGCGTCGGTCTGGTATAGCCGAGCTCCTTCATGAGCTCTTCGGGTGACCATTGCGGACGTGCCTCGGTGAAGAGGTCGAGCACGGCAAGGACCCGCTCCTGACTGTTTGCCTTGACCAATTTCGGTTCGATCCCGCTTCCCATTTCGTCCTGTGGCCTGAATTTGCGAAGCCCGCAGTAACGCGAATGCGGGCCGCTTGCGTGGGTAGTAATCTCATTATAAGAGATTGATGAAGAAAAATAGTGCAGGGTTGTTGGGGAGCGGCGCGCATGGCGGTCACAGCAGCGGACAAGGTCGTATCTGGAGCGGTTGACGTTCCCGCCTTTGTCGACCGGCAACCGGTCGGTGCCTTTCAGATCCGGGTGCTGGTGGTCTGCGCCGCGGTGCTGTTCATCGACGGCTTCGACACCCAGGCCATCGGTTACGTCGCGCCCGCCGTCGCGCAGGAGTGGAAGCTGGCGCGCGGTAGCCTCGGGCCGGTGTTCAGCGCCGGGCTTTTTGGCCTTATGATCGGCGCGCTGATCTTCGGTCCGATGGCTGACCAGATCGGCCGTCGCCGCATCATCCTCGCTAGCACGGTGGTGTTCGGCATCGGAACGCTGCTCACCATGTTCGCGCCGGACACGACCTGGCTGATCGTGTTGCGCGTTCTGACCGGGCTGGGTCTTGGCGGTGCGATGCCCAATGCCGTCGCGCTCACGTCTGAGTTCAGCCCACATCGTCGTCGCGCCACCCTGGTCATGACGATGTTTGCGGGCTTTTCGATCGGCGCCGCGCTGGGCGGGTTGCTCGCGGCCGCGCTCATTCCCGCCTTTGGCTGGCGCTCGGTGTTTCTGGTCGGTGGCCTCGTACCGCTGCTGTTGGTGCCGTTCCTGCTCAAGACGCTGCCGGAATCGATCCGGTTTTTGGCGATGGCTGGCGACCATGACAACGAGGTCGCCGATCTCCTGAAAAAGATTGCGCCGGGCACGTCCTTCGCTGGCAACGCCAAGTTCGTCGTGCCGGAGCCGAAATTGTCGGGCTTGCCTGTTGCGCATCTGTTTGCGGAAGGACGTGGATCGGTGACGATTCTGCTCTGGATCGTCTTCTTCATGAGCCTGCTCGATCTCTATCTGTTGTCGAACTGGCTTCCGACGGTGCTGAACGACCTCGGTGTCTCGGTGTCCGCTGCGGCTGCGATCGGCGCAATGCTTCAGGTCGGCGGTGTCGTCGGCACCTTCACGCTCGGGCGTTTCATCGACCGCTTTTCGTTCCGCGCGCTGTCGCTGACCTATCTCGTGGCCGCGGTTGCCATTGCGGCCATCGGAAGCGCCAGCCATTCCATCGTCCTGGTCACGGCCACGATCTTCGCGTCGGGATTCTGCATCGTCGGCGGACAGATCGCCTCGAATGCGCTAACGGCGACGTTTTATCCGACGGCCGTCAGATCGACAGGCGTGGGGTGGGCGCTCGGTATCGGCCGCATCGGCTCGATCGTCGGACCGCTCGTCGGCGGGGCGATGCTGGCCCGCGACATGGGCGCACAGCCATTGTTTGCCGCGGCAGCGGTTCCGGCGCTGGTGGCGGCAACAGCTGCCTTCACGCTGGCCCGGCGGGCCTAGCCGGGACCTCGAGACGCCGAGACGGCAGCGCTGCTTTCCTGCAACGCTCATGTGCACGTGTCGGCAATGAAATGACGTTGCAAGTTACTGCGCACCGCAATAGCCAAGGTATCGAGGTTTTGTTGGACAAGCCTCGTCCGTGGATGGAGGCTGCGCCACGACGCCCGATGGCGCACCAGTTAGGGAATCCCGTGATGACAATGCTGCCGAATTCGCAAGAAGCCCGGGACGTGGCTTACCAGCTCCACGCCTACACCAATGCGCGTGCCCATCAGCAGGCGGGTCCGCTTGTGATCGAGCGCGGCGAAGGGCCCTACGTGTTCGACGCGTCGGGCAAACGCTATTTCGAGGCGATGGCGGGCCTGTGGAGCGTCGGGCTCGGCTTCAACGAGAAGCGGCTGGTCGAGGCGGCCTACAAGCAGATGCAGGCGTTGCCGTTCTATCACACCTTCTCGGCCAAATCGCACGGGCCTTCCATCGATCTCGCCGAGAAGCTGGTGGCGCTCGCGCCGGTGCCCATGAGCAAGGTGTTCTTCACCAATTCGGGCTCGGAGGCGAATGACACCGTTCTCAAGCTGATCGCCTATCGTTCCAATTCGCTCGGCCAGCCCCAGCGCAAGAAGATCATCAGCCGCATGCGTGCCTATCACGGCGTCACCATTGCCTCGGCCAGCCTCACAGGGCTGCCGAACAATCACCGCTCGTTCGACCTGCCGCTGCCGAACATCCTGCACACGGGCTCGCCTCATTTCTACAAGGACGGCGCACCCGGCGAGAGCGAGGAGGCGTTCGCGACGCGACGGGCCGAGGAACTCGATGCGCTGATCCAGAAGGAAGGACCCGACACGATTGCCGCCTTCTTCGGCGAGCCGGTGATGGGGGCAGGCGGCGTCGTCGTGCCGCCGGCGACTTATTGGGACAAGATCCAGGCGGTCCTGAAAAAATATGACATCCTGCTGATCGCCGACGAGGTGATCTGCGGCTTCGGCCGCACCGGCAAGATGTTCGGCTGCGAGACCTATGGCATCAAGCCGGACGCGATGGTGGTCTCCAAGCAGATCACATCGAGCTATTTCCCGCTGTCGGCGATCATCATGAACGATCGCATGTTCGAGCCGATCGCCGACGAGAGCAACAAGATCGGCGTGCTGGGCCACGGCTTCACAGCGGGCGGCCATCCGGTCGGCTCGGCCGTGGCGCTCGAAAACCTCAAGATCATCGAGGAGCGGAGCCTGATCGCGCATGCCGCCGAGCTCGGCGGCTACATGCAGGGCCGCTTGCGCGAGCTCTCCAGCTATCCGCTGGTCGGTGAGGTCCGCGGCGTCGGCATGATCGCAGCGCTCGAGCTCGTGCTCGACAAGGGCCGCAGGACTGCGGCCGCGACACCGGGCGCCGTTGGTGGTATGGCCAGTCGCATGCTCCAGGAGCGTGGCGTGATCTTGCGCAACATGCTCGACGCCATCGCCATCTGCCCGCCCTTGATCGTCACCAAGGCTCAGATCGACGAGCTGGTCGCCGCGATCTCGGGCGTGCTCGAAGACATGAAGAGCGAAGTCGCAAAGCTGCCGCAGGCGTAATTGCTGCGCCCAACTCTCTCACCGTCACCCTGAGGTGCTCGCCTCTTCGGCGAGCTTCGAAGGGCGACGGCCCGGTTGGTGCAGCGTGGGCTCGCATCCTTCGAGGCTTCCCGTGCGGTGCTTCGCACCGCACGGCTCGCACCTTCAGGATGACGGTCTGGCTCAGGCTAACTACGCCCGCTGCACGCCGATCACGCGACCCTTCTCGATCGCCAGCGCCAGCTCGCCGCGTTTCAGCCTCAGCGCGGCTTCGCCGAACAACTCACGGCGCCAGCCGCGCAGCGCCGGCACGTCGGCATCATCGCTGGCTGCAATCTCTTCGAGATCATCGACGGTCGCGATCACCTTGCTCGCCACCGCATGGCGCTCGGCGGTCATGCGCAGCAGCACCTTCAATAGCTCGACGGTGGCCGCGCCATTGGAATTGTTGCGCGGCTTCTCCAGCTTCGGCAGCGTGGAGAAATCCCGCGCCAGGCCGCGCTCGACCGCAGCGACGATGTCGGCGCCCCATTTGGACTTCTCGAAACCCTTCGGCACCGAGCGCAGATGGGCGAGCTTCTCCAGCGTGTTCGGCGCATGGGTTGCGATATCGGTGACGGCTTCGTCGCGCAGCACGCGCCCGCGCGGCACGTCACGGCTCTGCGCCTCCTGCTCGCGCCAGGCGGCGACCTCCATCAGGACGGCAAGGTCCTTCGGCTTGCGCACCCGCGTCTTCAGCCGCTCCCAAGCGCGCTCGGGGTGAAAGTCGTAGGTCTTGGGCGAGGTCAGGACCTCCATCTCGATGGAGACCCATTCGCTGCGGCGGCGCTTCTTGAGGTCGGCGTCGAGCGCGGCGAAGACATCGCGCAAATGCGTGACGTCGGAGACCGCGTAATGCATCTGCTCCTTGGTCAGCGGCCGGCGCGACCAGTCGGTGAAGCGGTGGGTCTTGTCCGGGCGGTGGCCGGTGACCTTCTCGACAAGGGCGTCATAGGCGATGCTATCGCCATAGCCGAGCACCATGGCGGCAACCTGGGTGTCGAACACCGGATGCGGGATGATGTTGGCCTGGTGCCAGATGATTTCGATGTCCTGGCGCGCAGCGTGGAAGACCTTCAGCACGCTCTCGTTGGCCATCAGCTCGAAGAATGGCTTGAGGTCGATGCCCTCGGCCAGGGTGTCGATGACAACAGCTTCCTCGGGGCTGGCCATCTGCACCACGCACAGCAGCGGGTAATAGGTGGTCTCGCGCAGGAACTCGGTATCGACAGTGATGACAGGATGCTTGGCCAGCCGGCTGCAGGCAGCCGCGAGGTCAGCAGTGGTGGTAATCAAATCCATGAACGGCCCATGACACTTGGTATCAGCCGTTCTGCCGAAAGTGCTGTGATGTCAAGGGGGTTGGCGCGAATTCGAGCCTTGCATTGGGGCCAGAATCGCCGGAAGCGGCCAAAATTCCTATTCGTAGCGGATCCGGTGCGAGGATTTGCGGGCGCAGGGCAGCGCCACCACGACCAGGCACATGCCGACCAGCGCCAACCCCAGGAACTCGAAAACCAACAAATCCACGGCGGAAATCTCCTGAAACATTGGTCAATTTGTCGGGGCTGCGTTGAGGGTCTGTTAATTCCAATGGTTACCGTCGGCGAGCCGAGCCGGATGGTGGACGGGGGGTTAATGGGGGACACACGTTCGGAGCGAGACGGGGGCTTCGGCAAGACGTGAAAAACAACCCCATGCACAGTAGAAGCGCGATCGCTCGCCGGCGCGAGGTCCACCCGGTCAGCTCATTGCAGCGTCGAGCAAATCAGCGACAAACGGGCAAAGCTCCCAGCATCTGTGGCGCGGGATCGTTTTCGTAGCCAGCAGCGCCCTCAGTCAGTCGCGATTCAAGTCGATGATATTTCGCATTTTACGAAAATCGTTTGACGCGTCGGGCAAAACAATGGCATGATGCCATGCTGGAGGTCGTTCATCGGAAACAGCCAGGGCCGTACGCGCCCGGAGCGGCGATAGATGATCGCCTGGTGTGAGGCGAGATCGTCGATCGATTCGGCTTGCCGCTGGCGCGCAAATACGAGCGCGCGCCACATACCACCATGCGCTGGCTGGCAATGCGAAGTTCGATGACATCGTCGAGGCGCATCGCTTCCTGGAGTCGAACGCGCAGTTCGGCAAGATCGTCGTGACGATCTGACGCCGTAGCGTGGGTGAGCCGAAGGCGTAACCCACCGCTGTTCATATCGCCCTGGGGCAGAAGAGGTGGGTTACGCTGGGCGAACTGCGCTTCGCGCCTTCGCCCAGCTAACTCACCCTACGAAGCGACCGAGGTTACGGCAGCTTCAGCGAGGTCTCAGCGTTGTACGGCTTCAGCGTCTCGTCCGCGGCCTTCTGCGCGGCGACCAACGCTTCCTTCGGCTGCTTCTTGCCGTTGAGGACAAGCATCACCTCGTCCTCGAGGTTCTTGCGCACCGGCACGGTCTTGTAGGTCGCGAACCAGGGTTTTGCGACGTCGAGCTGCTCGACGGCGGTCTTGGCGTCCGGGTTCTTGTTCAGGAAGTCGATCATGTCAGGCGTCTTGTAGGCGGCCATGTTCGGCGCGAAATAGCCGGTGGCGCGGCTCCACCAGGCGCTCTTTTCCGGCGAGGTCATCCACTTGATCAACGTCCAGGCGGCCTTCTGCTTGTCGGCTTCGACGCCGGCCGGCATGATCAGCGAGGCGCCGCCGATCGGCACGGCGTTGCGGACGTTGCGCGGAATGAAGGCGACCTTGTAGTTGAACTTGGCGTTCTCGCGCACGTAAGTAAGCGAGCCCGTCGACAGCATCATCATCGCCGCGTTGCCGGAGATGAAGGAGGTGCTGACGGCGGGGCCAGGCGTGGCGCCGGGCGGGTGGACCTTGTGCTTGCTCACGAGGTCGTTCCACCAGGTCAGCGCACCTAACATCGATGGTGTGTCGTAGTAGACCTCGCCACCGAACTCCTCGTTGTAGTAGCGCCCGCCATTGCTCATGGTCAGCGTTTCCATCATCCAGCCGCAATAGTCGTAGGCGCAGGGAATGGCGATGCCCCATTGGGTCACCTTGTCGCCTTCGCGCTTGGTAAGTTTCTTGGCCCAGTCGGTGAGCTCGGCCCAGGTCTGCGGCGGCTTGTTCGCATCAAGGCCGGCTTCCTTGGCCTTGTCGGCGTTGATGTAGAGCAGCGGCGTCGAATTGTGGAAGGGCACGCCGTAGACCGAGCGGTTGATCACCGCGTTGCCGTGCAGCGCCGGGAAGAACTGGCCCAGGAACTGCTCCTTGGTGGTGCCGTCGGCCTTGATCAGGGCATCGAGATTGGTCAGCTCGTTCTCGATCTGCATGTCGAGCAGGAAGTTCGCCGACATGATCACGGCCGCCGGCGGCTTGCCGGCCTTGATCGAGGCGCGCGTCTTGATCAGCGTATCGTCATAGGAGCCGGTGTAAACAGCGGTCGCCTTGATATCGGGATGACCGTCGTTAAACTCCTTGATCAAGGTGCCCATGTCGCGGGCAAGCTTGCCGTCGACGGGGACAGGGAAGAACAGGTCGATCTCGGTCGGGCCTTCGCCGGCGAGCGCCGGGAAGGTGAGGGCGCTTGCCAAAGTGCCTGCCATAGCGAGGCCCAGCATGAGCCTGCGGGAGAACAGCATCGAAAAATCTCCTATTTGATGCCTGAGGTGACGAAAGAGCTGATGAAACGCTTCTGAAAGATCAGGAAGGTGATGAGCAGCGGTGCGATCACCATCAGCGTGCCTGCGGCGATGGTGCCCCAGTCCTGCGTGCCTTCGGCGGTCTTGGTGAAGACCGAGAGCCCCACCGTGAGCGGCCGCTTGTCCGGCGAATTGATCACCATCAGCGGCCACAGGAAGTCGTTCCAATGGCTGGTGACCGAGATGATGGCAAACGCCGAGAAGCTCGGCAGCGATAGCGGCACGTAGATGTGGCGGATGCGCTGGATCAGGCTGGCGCCGTCGATCAGAGCGGCATCCTCCAGCTCGGTCGGAATGGCTTCGAACGCCTGGCGCATAAGGAAGGTGCCGAAGGCCGAGGCGAAGAACGGCATCATCACGCCGGCGAGCGTGTCGTAGAGGCCGAGCTGCACCACAAGGCTCAGGTTCGGTACGATCAGCAGCACAGGCACCAGCATGAGCTGCATCAGGAACAGGTAGAAGATCGGCGTCTTGCCGGCGAAGTCGAGCCGCGCAAAGGCGAAGCCGGCCAGGGTGATGGTGACGAACTGCACCAGCAGGATACCGGTGCAGATGATCGTGGTGTTGAGGAAATAGCGCGGGAAATCGCCGATCTCCCACGCATCCCTGACATTGTCGAGCGTCGGCTTCAGGCTCGGCATCAATTCAGCCATCAGGTTGATGCCGTCGGAGGCCGGGCGCAGCGTTGCCACGCCCATCCACAGGAACGGGATCAGCCAGGCGAGCGCAAGCAGGATTGTGAGCAGGAAGCCGAGCTTCGGCGTGATCTCGTTGCGGGTGGCGAGCGGGGCGTCCTTGTAGAGCCTGTCGATCAGCTTCATGGGCCGCCCTCCCGGTTCGCCATGGTGCGGAACGAGAGCGCGGTGAGGCCCATCAGGGCGGCGAGCGTCAGGAGCGTCGCGGCCGAGGCTTTGCCGACGTCGAAATGCTCCACTGCCTGCTGATAGATGTAGAACAGCACGAGATTGGTCGCATTGGATGGGCCGCCCTGGGTCAAGACGAAGACGTGGTCGACTTGCGTCACCGCGTTGAGCGTGGCGATCACGATGACGAACAGGAAGGTGGGCTTGAGCTCCGGCAGAATGATGTAGCGCAGCCGCATGAAGGGGCCAGCACCGTCGAGATGCGCGGCTTCCATGACGTCCTCGGGCACCGCCTGGAGGCCGGCGAGGAAGAACAGCATGTAATATCCGGCGTTCTTCCAGATCGTGATGATCATGATCGCATAGAGCGCGATATCGGGGTCGCCGAGCCAGTTCGGCAGCACCGGCAGCAGGCGGCCGATATAGTGGTCGAGCAGGCCGACATTGGGCAGGAAGATGAACAGGAACAGCGCGGACGCCGCGACCATCGGAATCAGCACCGGCAGGAACAGCGCGGCTCGCAACGCGCTGGTGACGGCGTTGGTGCGCGCCAGCGCCAGCGCAAACAGCAGCGCGAGGCCGATGCTCGGTATCGCGGTGCCGACGGCGTAGATGAGGTTGTTGACAACAGCGCCGGTAAAGGCGGAGTCCGCCAGCACCGCCGCGATGTTGTCGAGGCCGACGAAGCGCAGCGGCGCCTTCGGCGTTGCGCGCTGGTACAGCGCATCGATCAGCACGCGTCCCATCGCGCCATAGGTGAACAGCGCGAGGAAGACGAGCGAGGGCAGAAGCAGCAGATAGGCGGGAAGCGATGCCTTCAGGCGGGCGGTGAATCGCCTCGCGATGTGAAGGCGCGGCGGCGCCGAGGCTGCGACGGAGAGAGCCGCGGGTTCAGCGAGGGTCATCTGACCGCGCCGGGAAATTGAGCGCATAGTCGCGGCCGTCCATTCCCTCGGGCGGATCGAACGGAAAGCGCAGACTGGTGTCGAGGAAATCGTGGCTGTGCACGACGAGGTTCTGATCGTCGATCAGCACGACGCCATAGGCCGGCGGCTCATGGCTCGCCAGATGGTCTTTCGCGTTGGCATCGAGCTCGAACCAGACCTGGTGGTTGGTGCCGCGCAGCGTCGAGAACGGGATCTTGCCGTAGCTGCCGAAGATCGGCCGGTGCACATGGCCGAAGAAGAGATGGCGGATGCGCGAACGATAGGGCGCGATCACCTCCGCGAATTCGGCACTTTGCTTCAGTCCGATCTCATCCATTGCATGCACGCCGACCGGGAAGGGCGGGTGGTGCATGAACACGACGAATTGCTGGTCGGCGGGCGCGGCGGCGAGCATCTTCGCGAGCCACTCGAAGCGCTTGGCGCACATCTCGCCGGCATGGCTGGTCTCGTCCAGCGTATCGAGGAAGACGAACAGGCCGTGCTCGGTGGTGCGGGTGCCCTGGACAAAGCCGTTGGCATCGCGCGGTGCGGCCTTCAATCCGTCGAGACAGGCCACGCGCTTGTCGTGATTGCCGACCATGGCGATGTAGGGAATCTTCAGCGCCGACATCGCCTCGGCGAAGTTGGCGTAGGATTCCGGCTCGCCCCAATGGGTGAGGTCGCCGGTCACGATTGCAAAGGCGGCGTCCGACTGGTGTTTGTTGATGTCGGCGATCGCCGCATCCAGCCGGGCCCGCGGATCGAGCCCATAAAGCTTCAGCCCGGGGGTCGCCAGATGCGTGTCGGTGATGTGGATGAATTTGAAGGGCATGGCGCGCTTTGTCGGACGGTTGGAGGATGGACGCCTCCGGCAAGACGACCTGCCAGCCCGTTAGAGCGCGTGTGTTTCAGTTTGATGACAGCGGTTCAGATCTCCACGAACGGCAGCGTCGTAGGGTGGATTAGCGGAGCGTAATCCACCTCTTTGCTTTCCGCTGGTTGAGAGAAGTGGTGGATTACGCTCCGCTAATCCACCCTACGAAGTCGAGTTTGTCGCTACGTATACGGTGATGCAACATCAAGTTGTGCTATCCATTGCGAATGTCCCAGTATCGCCGCGCATTCGTTCCCGGAGGCTGCTGGTTCTTCACTGTGAACCTGCTGGACCGGCGGAGAACCCTGCTAACTGACGAGATCCCTATCTTGCGAGAGGCGATCGGCGCAACGCGCAAGAGCCATCCTTTCGAGATCGGCGCTTTCGTGGTTCTGCCGGATCATCTGCATGCGATCTGGAGACTGCCAGAGGGCGATGCCGACTTTTCCGTACGCTGGCGGTTGATCAAGACGCGCTTTGCCAAAGCGCTTCCCGCAGATGAGCGGCTGAGCGCCGTTCGCGTCGCACGGGCCGAGCGCGGCATCTGGCAACGCCGGTTCTGGGAGCATCTGATCCGCGATGAGGCGGATTACGCGCGTCATGTCGAATACTGCTACTACAACCCGGTGAAGCACGGTCATGTGTCGCGAGTATGCGACTGGCCGTATTCGTCGTTTCACCGCGATGTGCGAGCGGGACTGTTTCCCGAGGATTGGGGCGGTGATGCGAAGATCGCAGGCGACTTTGGCGAGCGGGTGGGACCGTAGGGTGGATTAGCGAAGCGTAATCCACCTCTTTGCTTTCCGCTGGTTGAGAGAAGTGGTGGATTACGCCTTCGGCTAATCCACCCTACGGCATCGTGTTTGCCTTACGTCCCGCAGAACGTTTGCAACACCCGCTGATCCGGTAGCGGCGGATCGGCATAAGCCGTGTACTCCGGCTGATCCTGATACGGCCTCGCCAGCACCTTCACCAATTCTTCGAACGGCGCGTAATCGTCGTCATTCACCGCGGCCTGGATCACGGCTTCGACGCGGTGGTTGCGTGGGATGAAGAGCGGGTTGACGGCATGCATCGCGGCTTGCCGCTCGGCCGGCGTCTGCGGCTCCAGCGCGATGCGCGCGCGCCAGCGTGCGGCCCATTCGTCGAAGGCTGCGGGCTCCATGAACTGCGCGCGCACGTCGGTGCTGTCATCAACGGTGGCGTCGCCGAGCTTGCGGAAGGTGAGAGTGAAGTCGGCCTGGTTCTTGGCCATGGCGTCGAGCAGATCCTGGATCAGCGCTTCGTCGCCGTCGCGTTCCGTGAACAGGCCGACCTTTTTGCGCAGCCCCGCCTGATAGGCGTTGCTGAACGTTTCGGAGAACGCGCCGAGAATGTCCTGCGCCTCCGCGACCGCCTTCTCCTGGTCGTCGGAGAACAGCGGCAGCAGGCATTCGGCGAGGCGCGTGAGATTCCACAAGCCGATGCGCGGCTGGTTGGCGTAGGCGTAGCGGCCCATCTCGTCGATGGACGAGAACACCTGTGAAGGGTTGTAGGCGTCCATGAAGGCGCAGGGGCCATAATCGATGGTCTCGCCTGAGATGGAGGAGTTGTCGGTGTTCATGACGCCGTGGATGAAGCCGACCAGCAGCCAGCGGGCGATGAGCTCGGCCTGCCGCGCGACGACACCGGCGAGCAGCGCGTGATATGGTCGCTCGGCGTGAAGCAGATCCGGATAGTGCCTGGTGATGACGTGATCGGCGAGCCGGCGGATCGCGTCGGTGTCGCGGCGGACGGCAAAGAACTGGAAGGTGCCGACCCTGATGTGGCTCGAGGCGACGCGCGTCAGCACCGCGCCTGGCAGCACAGTCTCGCGGATGACGGGCTCGCCGGTGACGACGGCCGCGAGCGAGCGCGTGGTCGGAATGCCGAGCGCGAACATGGCTTCGCTGACGATGTATTCGCGCAGCACCGGTCCCAGCGCGGCGCGGCCGTCGCCGCGGCGGGAGAACGGGGTGGGTCCCGAGCCCTTGAGCTGGATGTCGCGGCGGATGCCATCGATGTCGATGACCTCGCCGAGCAGAATAGCGCGGCCGTCGCCGAGCTGCGGCACGAAATTCCCGAACTGGTGGCCGGCATAGGCCATGGCGATCGGATCGGCGCCTGATGGAACCGTCTTTCCGGCCAGGATCTCGGCGCCTTCCGGGGTCTCCAGCAGATCGGGATCGAGCCCGAGCTGGACCGCCAGGGGCCGGTTCAGCTTGATCAGCCGGGGCGCGGCCACGGGCGTCGGCGCGACGCGGGCGAAGAAGCTGTCCGGCAGGGCCGAATAGGAGTTCTGGAAGGGGAAATGGACCGTCATGGCCTCAAGATAGGGCTGGAACGCCTGATGGCAAAGGCTTGGGCCCAAATGGTCCAAAAAGAGGCCTTCGAGGCCCAAAACAGGGCGTTCCTTTGGTTGCCGCCTCGGGTTGCCGCTTTGGGCCTCGTCGGGTAAACCCTGCCGCAATTCGGACCGGTCGTTTCAGACCGTCCGATTCGTATCCTCCGACATTGATTTTGGGACGACCATGCATCGCTACCGGTCACATACATGCGGCGCGCTCCGCGAGAGCAACATCGGCGAGACCATCCGCCTTTCGGGCTGGGTCCATCGCGTTCGCGACCATGGCGGTGTGCTGTTCATCGATCTGCGCGACCATTACGGCCTGACCCAGTGCGTGGTCGATCCTGACTCGCCGGCCTTCTCGCTGGCCGAAAAGCTCCGCTCCGAATTCGTGGTCAAGATGGACGGCAAGGTCCGTCGCCGCCCCGAAGGCACCGACAATGACGATCTGCCGACCGGCAAGGTCGAAGTTTACGTCAGCGAGATCGAGGTGCTGGGCCCGGCCGGCGACTTGCCGCTGCCTGTGTTCGGCGACCAGGAATATCCAGAGGACATCCGCCTGAAATACCGCTTCCTCGATTTGCGTCGTGAGAAGCTGCACCAGAACATCATGACGCGCGTCGAGATCATCAAGTCGATGCGTCGGCGCATGGAGGGGCAGGGCTTCTTCGAGTTCAACACGCCGATCCTGACGGCGTCCTCGCCGGAAGGCGCGCGCGACTTCCTGGTGCCCTCGCGTATCCATCCCGGCAAGTTCTACGCGCTGCCGCAGGCGCCGCAGCAGTACAAGCAACTCTTGATGATGTCGGGCTTCGATCGCTACTTCCAGATCGCGCCCTGCTTCCGCGACGAGGACCCGCGCGCCGATCGTCTGCCCGGCGAGTTCTATCAGCTCGATGTCGAGATGAGCTTTGTCACGCAGGAAGACGTGTTCGCGGCGATGGAGCCGGTCATCACCGGGGTGTTCGAGGAGTTCGCCAAGGGCAAGCCGGTGACGAAAGGCTGGCGGCGGATTCCGTTCGCCGAGGCGCTCCGCAAATACGGCAGCGACAAGCCTGATCTCCGCAACCCCATCGAGATGCAGGACGTCTCGGAGCACTTCCGCGGCTCCGGCTTCAAGGTGTTCGCGCGCATGCTCGAAGACCCCAAGAACCAGGTCTGGGCCATTCCCGCGCCCGGTGGCGGCAGCCGCGCATTCTGCGACCGCATGAACTCGTGGGCGCAAGGAGAGGGCCAGCCCGGCCTCGGCTACATCATGTGGCGCGAGGGCGGCGAGGGCGCCGGCCCCTTGGCGAACAACATCGGGCCCGAGCGCACTGCTGCTATCCGCGCGCAGATCGGCACCAAGGAGGGCGATGCCGCCTTCTTCGTTGCCGGCGATCCCGACAAGTTCTGGAAGTTTTCAGGTCTCGCCCGCAACAAGGTTGGCGAGGAATTGAACCTCACCGACAAGGAGCGGTTCGAACTCGCCTGGATCGTCGACTTCCCGATGTACGAGTACAACGAGGACGACAAGAAGGTCGACTTCTCGCACAACCCGTTCTCGATGCCGCAGGGCGGTCTCGAAGCGCTGAAGAGCCAGGATCCGCTGACCATTAAGGCCTTTCAGTACGACATTACCTGTAACGGCTACGAGATCGCCTCGGGCGGCATCCGCAACCACGTGCCCGAAGCGATGGTGAAGGCGTTCGAGATCGCAGGTTACGGCGAGCAGGAAGTGGTCGACCGCTTCGGCGGCATGTACCGCGCCTTCCAGTACGGCGCGCCGCCGCATGGCGGCATGGCCGCGGGCGTCGACCGCATCGTGATGCTGCTCTGCGGCACCACGAATTTGCGCGAGATCTCGCTGTTCCCGATGAACCAGCAGGCCATGGACCTGCTGATGGGCGCCCCGTCGGAAGCCACGACCAAGCAGTTGCGCGAGCTGCATGTGCGGGTGAACCTGCCGCAGAAGTGAGCTCTTGCGCCGGACGCAGCGCAGCACGCAGTGATGCGCTGCCGAGCCGGGGTCCACGTCGCCGCAGCCAAGGCTCTGCGCAGCGTCACTGCGTGCCGCGGCGCGTCCGGGACGCGAGACCGCTGCGCGATTCGCTCGGCTTGCAGCGCCGCCGACGTCCGGTGTTGATGGGGGCGCAATCGGATATTGCCACCGGGCCTTCGGCCGTGCTTCATCCGGTTTCCACGACCCGGAAATACCATCCGCTTGGATGGCCGCTCCGGATCATGCATTTTGAGGCCGGTAACGCGAGGCAAGAGACCGCATGTCGTCCTATTCTGATGATCTCCACCAGGCGGCGCTGGCCTATCACCGTCTGCCGCGCCCCGGAAAGCTCGAGATCCAGGCTAGCAAACCGCTCGCAAACCAGCGGGACCTCGCGCTTGCCTATTCTCCGGGCGTGGCGGCCGCCTGCACCGAGATTGCCAAGAACCCGGCGGAAGCAGCGACCCTGACGACCCGTGCCAACCTCGTCGCGGTGGTCTCGAACGGCACCGCGGTGCTCGGTCTCGGCAATATCGGCCCGCTGGCCTCCAAGCCTGTCATGGAAGGCAAGGCGGTCCTGTTCAAGAAGTTCGCGGGCATTGACGTGTTCGACATCGAGATCGCCGCCGACACCATCGAGCGTGTGGTCGAGACCGTGGCGGCGCTGGAGCCGACCTTCGGCGGCATCAATCTGGAAGACATCCGCGGACCGGAATGCTTCGAGATCGAGGCGCGGCTGAAGGAGCGCATGAAGATCCCGGTCTTCCATGACGACCAGCACGGTACCGCCATCATCGTTGCTGCTGCCATCACCAACGGCCTCAGGCTGAACGGCAAGAAGCTCTCCGAGGTCAAGATCGTGCAGTCAGGGGCGGGCGCGGCAGCGCTCGCGACCCTCAACCTCCTGGTCTCGATGGGCGCGCAGCGCAAGAACATCTGGGTCTGCGACATCGACGGTCTCGTACATGAGGGCCGCAACACCTCGATGGACCGCTGGAAGGCGGTCTATGCGCAGAAGACCGACAAGCGCACGCTCGGCGATGTGATCGGCGGGGCCGATATCTTCATCGGCCTGTCGGCGCCGGGCGTTCTGACGCCCGAGATGGCCAAGCAGATGGGCGAGAAGCCCTTGATCATGGCCCTTGCCAACCCGACGCCGGAAATCATGCCGGAGGAGGCGCGGAAAGCGCGGCCCGACGCCATGATCTGCACCGGGCGCTCCGATTATCCGAACCAGGTCAACAATGTCCTGTGCTTCCCCTTCATCTTCCGTGGCGCGCTCGACGTCGGCGCGACCGCCATCAACGAGGAGATGAAGCTCGCTGCCGTCGAGGCCATCGCGCAACTCGCGCGAGAGGCGCCGTCGGATGCGGTCTCGGCGGGCGGCTTCGACACCGGCGAGGCGGGTGGTTTCGGTCCGGGCTCGCTGATCCCGAGCCCATTTGATCCGCGGCTAATCCTGCGCATCGCGCCGGCCGTCGCCAAGGCCGCGATGGAGTCGGGCGTCGCAACGCGCCCCATCACCAATTTCGAAGAGTACGAGACGCAGCTCACGCGCTTTGCCTTCCGGTCCGGCCTCGTCATGAAGCCGATGTTCGCCAAGGCCAAGACCCAGCCGGTGCGGGTGATCTATGCCGAAGGCGAGGACGAGCGCGTGCTGCGCGCCACGCAGGTCGTGCTGGAGGAGAAGCTGGCGCAACCGATCCTGGTCGGCCGTCCGTCCGTCGTGGAAGCGCGCATCAAGCGCTTCGGCCTGTCGATCAAGGCGGGCAAGGATTTCGACCTCGTCAATCCCGAGGACGATCCGCGCTACCGTTCCTATGTGCAGTCCTATGTCGAGATCGCAGGCCGCCGCGGCGTGACGCCCGATACGGCGCGCACCGTGGTGCGTACCAACAACACGGTGATTGCGGCGCTCGCCGTGGTGCGCGGGGAGGCGGATGCGATGCTCTGCGGCGTCGAAGGGCGCTACATGAGCCATTTGCGTCATGTCCGCGACATCGTCGGCTTCACGCCGGGGATCTCCGACTATGCGGCGCTTGCACTGATGATCACCAGCAAGGGCGCCTACTTCCTTGCCGATACCCAGGTGCGGCCCAATCCGAGCGCGGAGGAGCTTGCCGAGATCGCGGCGCTGGCCGCGCTCCACGTCCAGCGCTTCACGCTGAAGCCGAAGATCGCCTTCGTGTCGCATTCGGATTTCGGCAGCTACGATACGGACTCCTCGCGCAAGATGCGCCGCGCAACCCAGCTCCTGAAGGACAAGCATCCGGAGATCGAAGCCGACGGCGAGATGCAGGGCGACACCGCGCTATCGGCTGCGGCCCGCAAGCTCGTGCTGCCGCACTCCAAGCTCGAAGGCGAGGCCAACATCCTGATCATGCCGAACCTCGACACCGCCAACGTTGCCTATCAGATGATCAAGGCCTTGGCGGACGCACTTCCCGTCGGTCCGATCCTGATCGGCCCGGCGCGCCCGGCCCACATCCTGACGCCTGGCGTCACCGCACGCGGCATCCTGAACATGACGGCGGTCGCCGTGGTCGAAGCGCAGGAGCGCGCAGCGCGGCAGCAGCCGACGTTGTTTACGTAAAAGGGCTCTGAGAATTCGTCATGCCCGGGCTTGTCCCGGCCATGACAAGGAGAGTGTGATGACAACCGCGGCACCCTTGGTTCGATTCCGCTAGGGAGCGCCAACCTGCTGCAAGCCACCGCTTTTTGAATAACTCGCAGCTTTCCATTTCCCCGTTTGAAAACCGCAATCGGACTCTTCATAATCCGCCGGCGTCCCGCGTTTTAGCGCTTGCCAAGAGGTCGACCATGCCAGCGTTCGTGACTTTCGGGCGAATCCTGTTCGCTGTGCTGTTCATCTACACGGGCGCGACCAAGTTCTTCCCGCTCCAGGCGACCGCCGATCTCATCGCCGGCAAGATCGTGGTGCCCGATATGATCGCACCCTATGCGAAGCAGGTGGAGACCGCGACCGCGATGACCACACCGCAATTGTTGGCGATCGCGCTCGGTGGGCTCGAGATCCTTGCGGGACTGATGATCGCGCTCAATCTCGGCGCGCGCTTCTTCGCCATGCTGATGGTCATCACCATCGCGGTGTCGACGGTCCTGTTCTCCGATTTCTGGAATCAGACGGCGCCCGAGAACGCCGCCACGGTGATCGATGCGCTGAAGAATCTCTCCATCATCGGCGCGCTGTTCATGATCATGGGCTATGGCCGCGTCACCCGTCCGGCCGAGGCGGCCTACGGGGACGTGTAAGCGCTAATCCCGCCGCCACGGCGTAACAGTCACATCATTCGCGGCGTCGAGCAGGTAAGGCGTGCCCGGATTCATCCCATGTGATCTCAGCACGTCGTGGGGCGTCCGCTTGGGCACGTCGACGAAACAGCCTTCGCCGCCGGGCAGCGTGACATGCGGGGCTTCCGACAGCCAGAACGTGTCGTAGCGGTCCATGAACATGTCGAACACGACGGGGCCGCCGATGATCGCGACGCGGCCGGAGACGACATCGGCAAAGGCGCAGGCCTCCTCGAAGCTCGCATGCTCAGGATTCCACAGCGTCGCGTTCGGCATTTCGGGATCGACCGTGAGGGCCTTGATCTTGCGGGTCAGGATCAGCCGCTTGCGCTTGGGTGAGTTCGGCTGCTGCTCGTGCGAGTGGCGGCCGTGCACGATCAGCGCGGCGCCATCGAGGGCCTGCTCGAAGAAAAGCTTGTCGCCTTCGAACTTCAGACTGTCGGGCATGACATGGCTGGCGTCGGCAAGCATGCCGTCGGCCGAGACGATGACGTAACCTTCGAACCTGAAAGACAAGTGACGTCTATTCGGAAACGGTCGTCACCACGGAATTGACCGGGCGCGTGCTGACCGTCGGCAGCTTGACGTCCTTCATCAGCTCCTGGTCGTATTCGGGAAGCGAGGCGACCGGCGCCTTGGCGCGCATCGCCACGATCTTGTAGCCGCCGGCCTTGAGACGGTTCAGAAGCTCGGGCAGGGCTTCTGCCGTGTGCTTCTGGAAGTCGTGCATCAAGATGATGCCTTTGCCCTTGCTGTCGAGCTTCTTCATCACGGTCTCGATCACCTTCTCGGGCTTCGAGGCCTTGAAGTCGAAGGAGTCGATGTCGCAGGAGAAGATCGCGACGTTGCGGTTGCCGAGATAGGTGACCATCTCCGGCGGATGTTGCAGCGCCGGGAAGCGGAAGAACGCCGCCGGCGAGATGCCGCCGAGCGCCCATTTCACGGCGCTGATACCCTTCTCGATCTCTTCCTTGCGCTGTGCTTCGCTCAGCCTCTTGTCGTTGAGGTTGGCGTGCGACCAGGTGTGGGTGCCGATGGTGTGACCGGCCGCGTAGACCTGCTTCAGGATTTCCGGCTCGTAGGTGGCGTGCTTGCCGATCGAGAAGAAGATGCCGGTGGTGCACTGGTCGGCGAGCGCCTTCAGCACGGCAGGCGTGTTGCGCGGCCACGGACCGTCGTCGAAGGTCAGGACGACCTCCTTGTCGCGCAGGAAGTCGAGCTCCTTGAAATGCTCGAAGCCGAAGCCGGGACCGCCTGTGGTGTCGATCTCGACCGTGCGGGCAACGCCCAGCGCGTTCGGATTGGTGCAGGCGGCGCGCGCCGGCTGCGGCGCTTGTTGCGGCGGTGGCGGGAAGGCAGCGGATGGTGCCGCGGCGGGCGCTGCGGTTGCCGGAGCCGCAGCTGCGGCCGCCGTTGCCGCCGGTGCGGCTGGCGTCGCGGCCACCGGTTTCGCGGCTGAGGTCTGCGACCATGCCGCGCCTGTCAGCGCAACAGACATCGCGCTTGCCAAAATCAGTCCTACCGCCACACGCATGGTGCTGTCCTCGAGATTGATCCCGTTGTTCCGCCGCGGCTTTTCGCCTTCGGCCAAACCCATCCTGCCCCAGATCATCCTAGCCTAGATGGTGGCCCATCGCTATTGCAACGGCTGTTTGTCGGTTCGCCACAATTGTGCCCAAGCCTATTTGATGAGACCGTGCGGCGCGGCGATGTAGCCTATCGCGATCAATCAATTGTTTGCGGAAGTTCCGGTGCGGAACCCCGTCCGGTCGCGCCTCGCCGGTCCATTCGTAAAGCAGATATGCCTTTGCTCCGACCACACCACGGCATTGGCGGCAACAGGGGAGGTAATCTCGTATTGGTAACCGGCAGTCTTCGAGATCTCTATGCGACCGGCCTGCTCAACACCGCGTTATCTGCGGGGTGATCGGTTTAATACAGGCGGACGATGAAGTCGGTGCCTTCACCGGTCTCACCTTGGTTGATTCCCTGGTCGGAGACGATGACCGAGCTGCCCGAGGTGAGCATCTCGTTGATCTTCGCCATGGCATCGGCAGGGATCGTGATGCGGTCCAGTGCCTCGGCGGGGCTGTCCGGCGTGATCACCGGCTTTGCGGCAACGGGGATCACGGCGGCGCCGCGCTGGCGGCGCACAGCGCGGCCATCCTCGTCGCGCGCGGCGGCGCGAACAGCGACGGGCAGCGACACCACCGACCAGTGCAGCGAATTGGAATCGGCTTTGTCGGCCTCGGCGGTGAAGACGTGGGTACCGAGTGGTCGATCGCTTGCCGCGATCGTCACGGGCACATCGAACAGCGGCGCAAAGTTCTGCCGTACGTAGAGCTTGGAATCCTTGCGGCTGATGAACACTGCGATCTGGCCGGTTCGCTTCGGCAGGTCCGGCCTTACGGACGGTGCGGGCTCGGCGAGGCGGGGCTGCTCTTCCTTGTCCGGCGAAGCAGCTTGCGCGGGCGCGATTGCGGTCACAGCCGCGTCGGACTTTGTCTCGGTCGCTGTGTCAGCCTTGACCGGTTCGGATTTGGCAGGCTCTGAGGCGACGTCCGCCTTCGGCGCGTCGGCTTTCGGAGCGTCGGTCGACTTCCCTTCCGTGCTCGCCGTGTCAGCGGCCTTGCCGGCATCGTCCGTCTTCGCGGCTTCCTCGCGGACCGGCGCATTGCCGGTGGTCACGTCCGACATCACGGTATGGCCGACGGTGGAGCGCAGCTCGAGCACGCCGTCAGCGCTGGCAGTCTTCGTCTCAAACGATTCGGTCTCGACCGGCTTGGCGTCCGCGACCCTGGTCTCCGGCCCACCCTTGTCCGTCTTGTCGCCGATGCTCGTCGTCGGCTCGAGGCTGGCGGCCGGCTGCGGCGGGACGCGGAGCGAGGCGAGCATCGGATGCGAGAAGCTTTGCGGTGTCATCTGGCCGGGCACGACGATCACACGCGCGCCCATCTTGGTCCAGTTCCACATCTTCACCGCGAACGCCATCGGCATGCGGATGCAGCCGTGCGAGGCCGGATAGCCTGGCAGCACGCCGGCGTGCATGGCGACGCCGGACCAGGTGATCCGCTGCATATACGGCATCGGCGCGCCGCTATAGATGTTGGAGTGGTGGAATTTGTGCTTCTGGATGACGCTGAACACGCCCATCGGCGTCGAGTGGCCCTTCATGCCGGTCGACACCGGCGATTCCGCGAACACGCCGTTGGAGTCGTAGATCGTTACCTTCTGGCGGTCGATCGAGACGACGATTACGAGCGGGCCTTGCGGC
Organism: Bradyrhizobium sp. Ghvi; assembly: GCF_900115265.1. GTDB lineage: Bacteria > Pseudomonadota > Alphaproteobacteria > Rhizobiales > Xanthobacteraceae > Bradyrhizobium. Next base: position 662,734 of record NZ_FOVU01000004.1, read on the forward strand.
TTCGCGCCGCTCTCCTTCTCGACGACACCCTCTTTCTTGTTCCTGGCGGATGCCGAGCCGCGCTTCTGGGGCTTTTGCCGCAGCTGCTCGGGATACCGCTCTTGCGGGTAATAGTAGGACGTGCCCGAATAATCCGGCGTGTAAAAGAAGGCAGCATCCGCCTGGCTGGTCGAGCCGATCGCACCTGCCGCCGTCAAAATGGCGACCTGCCACAGCCGTGCCGGCGCGGCAGCAAAACGGGGCCCGTTCACGCTATTCATTCCTCGAATCCGCAATCCAAATCAGACGTTAGTGTCGCAGAGGGGATACGCGTTCACCACCACGGCGGTTCTGCCATCAGCTACTTTTGTCCAAGACGTAGCAAAAAAGCCTCACGGAGCGGTAAACGGCGGCCGCAGCCGGCTTGCGTGACCTTCCTGATCGGCCAGCTCATGCCTACATTGCCCGGACTTGTTACCGGAGAACTTCATGTCATCTCGTTTCCCTGGTCTTTCCAGCATCTGCTTGAAAGACTTCGTTTTATTCCTGTTGTTACTGGTTGTGCCTGCGACGTCCGCCGCTGCCGCCGACGAACCGGATCTGATCTTCCGTCGCTCCACCGTGTTCAAATGGATGAGCCCAAACGACAAGCTCGCGACCTATGGCCTCGACGATCCCGAAGTCGAGGGCGTGGCCTGTCATTTCACGGTTCCGGAGAAGGGCGGTTTCAAGGGCTGGCTGGGTCTTGCCGAGGAGGTCTCGGACATCTCGCTCGCCTGCCGCCAGATCGGCCCGATCAAGTTCAAGGATAAGATGGAGCAGGGCGACGACATGTTCCGCAAGCGCCGTTCGATCTTCTTCAAGAAGATGCAGATCGTGCGCGGCTGCGACGCCAAACGTAATGTGCTGGTCTACATGGTCTATTCGGACAAGTTGATCGAGGGATCGCCGAAGAACTCAACTTCGACGGTGCCGATCATGCCCTGGGGACCGGCTGACGCCAACGTTCAGAAGTGCGGCGACTTCTTTACTCAGTGATGCGCTTGCGTGAACGCTAGTTTCCAGGCGGGTTCAAATCATCGGGCGTCCCGTCTGAAATGATTGATGTTTTCCGCGAATTATTTCGTCGCGCCTCGGGTGACGAAACAATTCTCACCGGGAACGAAACCATTTTCGGCTTGGAGTGCATCACGCAAGAAACCGCGGATGGTTATCAGGATCACAACGACGCCGCCGTACCGCCGGCCACGCAATTCGGAGAGAGATCCATGCGCGCGCTCAGCTTGATCCTTGCTTTTGGTTTCGTGCTCGCAGGTTCCTCGTTCGCGGGCGCGCCGGACGGGGATCTGCCCGGCATTGGGACCTTCCAGTACAGCGGCTCGCCGGTCACGACTGCCGCGCCGCAGCCCATCGTCCTCGCGGCGCACTTCTGATCACCAACAAGAAAATCAGCCGGCAAGGCCATCATGTATCTTCGTTTCTGCGCGGCAGTGTTCCTGTCCGTTCTGACGATCAACTCCGTTCAGGCGCAGGTCCGCTCGCCGAGTCGACTGCCGGATCCCCGTACCGAATTCGTGCGACAATGTGCACCGCGCATGCTCGGGCGCTGGGAGCATCCGGAAGAGGTCTGCGGCTGTCTGCATGATCATGCCGCGGCCGTCGTCGAGGATCGCGATCTGCGCGAGGCTCTGCTGCGCGGTATCAGCGAGACCGGTGTGCCGACGATCGAGACCGATTGGGTGCCGGCGGCCAAACAAAGCGAAATCGGCGCGACCTTCACCAAGATCGCCAAGCCGACCTTGCAGTGTATGTTCGATCCGGCGAAGTCTTAAGGGTCTATTGTCTGAGCATGATCTCGTCGGAAACCCGCTTCACGCTTTGCGCTAACGCGGCCCTTCGGGTCCGGATCATGCTCGTCACCTCGACTTCGGGCCGAACCGCGCCACGCAGGTGGCCGTTCGCACGACGCCCTGGTCGGTCATCTTCGAACCGCGCACTTCCTTGATTTGTCCGGCCGGGCAGGTTCCGTCATCCACTTGCACGCGCTGGCCGAGCTTGAGGTCGACGATATCCTGTTCGCGTCCGACTGTGGTGGCTGATGCTGTCGAGGCAAGAGCGGTGAGCATCAGCAGCAAGAGGAAGGTGGCACGGCCGAGTGTCGTGACAGAAAACATGGCAAGAGGTCCTGGAATCGATGCCGCGACGTTAAAGAGCCGTCGATGATTCTGATAGTCAACCTTCGTCACGCTCGCCGGACCGATTTGCCCTTGCTGCGCAAGGCGGCGCGCGCTTCCTGCGCCAGCCTTTCCGCGGCGGCGACCAGTTGCGGAACCGGGTGACCTGAAAATCCCAGCACGAAACCGGGCAGCGGCCGCGTCCGCGCATAGGTGTCGGCGAGCAGCCAGCCTTCCGTGCCTGCGGCCTGCTTCGCCTCAGCCGCAACGGCTGGAGCAACCAACGGATCGAACTGTGCCACGAGATGCAGGCCCTGTGACGGCATCGGAACCGACAGCGCGCCATCCGAAGCTGCTTCAAGCGTCTCCGCCAGCGCATCGCGCGCCTCACGATAGAGTTTTCGGACACGCTTCAAATTCGCCGCGAACGCGCCGGAATTGAGCATGTCGGCGACCGCGCCTTCCATCAACGTGCCGGGAAAGCGATCCAGCGCGGCGCGCGCGGCCGTGACGCCACCGATCAGGCGCTCGGGCAGGGCGCAATAGCCGATGCGCAGGCCTGGAAACAGCGTCTTGGCAAACGTGCCCATGTAGATCACGCGCTGGAGGCGATCGATCCCGGCCAGCGACATCAAGGGCGCGCCGTCATAGCGGAATTCGCTGTCGTAATCGTCCTCGAATACGAAGGCGTCCGCCTGCTTGGCCCAGTCCAGCAGCTCGAGCCGGCGCGGCATCGACATCTGCACCCCCAGCGGAAACTGATGCGAGGGCGTCACATAGGCCGCGCGCGCAGCCGGAGCGACCGTGCGGCCCCGGTCGACTTGCAGGCCGTGCGCGTCGAGGGGAACGGGCACGGCGCGATAGCCGCATTGCGCGATGGTCCTGCGTGCGATGGGATAGCCGGGGTCCTCGCACCAGACCTGATCGCCGGTCTTCAGGATCGCGCCGAGCGCGATGCGCAGCGTGTGCAGCGTGCCCGACGTCAGCATGATCTGGTCGGGGTCGCAGCGCAGCCCTCGTGCCGATAGCAGATGATCGGCAATGGCGACACGCAACTCGCGGCTGCCGCGCGGATCGCCATAATGCAGATGCTCGGCGCCGAACGACCGCATCCGCCGACCGATGAAGGCACGAAAACGCTGAACCGCGCGCTCGTCGATATGGGTGCAGCCAAGCGAGAGCGCGCCTTGCCTGGGGGTCTCGACAGTCGCTTTCGGCTTCTTCGGTGCGGCGGCGCGTGCGGGTATGCGCGCGGCAACGAAGGTGCCGGAGCCGACGGTGGCTTCTGCAAACCCGTCGGCGATCAGACGTTCATAGGCCGCGACGACGGCGTTGCGCCGGAAGCCGGTCTGCTTGGCCAGGATGCGCGACGGCGGCAGCGGCTCGCCTGACTTGACCAGGCCAGAGACGATTATCTCGCACAGCGCTTGGTACAGCCGGTGCGCCGAGGAGGCGCCCGGGGTGATATGCGGGCCGGTGAAATCCAGCGGCAATTCAGCTTTGCCCGTCGAGGTGGAATTGGTCGGAAATTTTTGCATGGAATTGGCACTATCGCAGACCAAATGGGCCGCTACAACTGCTCCGGAATTCTTCCAGTCCCGACAGGAGCGGCCGTGAGCCAGACCGAAAGCCAAAGCGTCTATCCGAGATCAGCGCGCAATCAGGTGAAGCGCCGGCACGACCGCGGCTTCTACGATCACGCCACCGTTCATCGCATCCTGGACTCCTCGATGCTGTGTCACGTCTCCTATGTCATCGACGGACAGCCCTATTGCACGCCGACGTTCTTCTGGCGCGAGGGGACCAGGCTCTATTGGCACGGCTCCAGCGCGAGCCGCATGCTGCGTAACCAGACCAAAGGTGAGCGCGTCTGCCTGACGGTTGCCCATCTCGACAGCCTCGTGCTGGCGCGCTGCGGCTTCAATCACTCGGCTGACTATCGCGCGGTGATGGCGTTCGGCACGGCCTACCTCGTCACCGACCCCGCGGAGAAAGAACGCGCGGTGATCGCGATGGTCGATCGCTTCTTTCCGGGGCGCACTGCCATCCTGCGGGCGAGCAACGTCCAGGAGATCAAGGCGACCTCCTTCATCGCGATGGAGTTCGAGGAGGCCTCTGCAAAAATCCGCGCCAAGGGTGTCGCCGACGACGATGAGGACTACGAGTTGCCAATCTACGCCGAGCGCATTCCGGTGCGAACCGTCCTCGGCGCGCCGGAGCCGTGCCCGCGGCTGCTCGACGGCGTGAGCCGGCCCGCGACGCTGAATGGATATTCGGAAGGTCGACTGCTCGAAGATGCATTGCGGGATGCTTATTTTGAGGAGTACCCGAACGGCTGAAATCGGCTAGCTTGCGCGCACCCTTTGACCATTTGGATGCCCGGAGTTGCCTGATGAATGCCGAAACGCAGCAGAGGATTCTTGACGCCGTCGATGCCGGCTTCGAAGCCCAGCTTGCGACCACGCGCGATTTCGTCGCGATCCCCTCGACTCGCGGCGCGGAGGGACCGTGCCAGGATATGATCGGCGACCTCCTCCGCGCGCGCGGCTACGAGGTCGACGACTGGCACATCAATGTCGACGACTTGAAGGATCTGCGCGGCTTCGGGCCGATCGAGCATGATTTCTCCAAGGCCCGTTCGGTTGTCGGCACCTATCGTCCGGCGAGCGAAGCCGGCAAATCGCTGATCCTCCAGGGCCACTGCGACGTGGTGCCGGCGGGTCCCTTGGAATTGTGGGACACGCCGCCATTCTCGCCCGTCATCAAGGACGGCAAGATGTTCGGCCGCGGCGCCTGCGACATGAAGTCGGGCACCATTGGCGCGCTCTATGCACTTGATGCGATCAAGGCCGCTGGGCTCAAGCCGACGGCGCGGATTCACTTCCAGTCGGTGATCGAGGAGGAGAGCACCGGGGTTGGCGCGCTCTCGACACTGCAGCGCGGCTATCGTGCCGACGCCTGCTTCATCCCCGAGCCGACCTCCGGCAAGATGGTGCGCTCGCAGGTCGGCGTGATCTGGTTTCGGCTGCGCGTGAAGGGCCATCCGACCCACGTCGCGTTTGCCGGCTCAGGCTCCAATGCGATCATGGCAGCATATCATCTGATCCATGCCCTGCAGAAGCTCGAGACCGAGTGGAACGAGCGTGCCAAGGCGGATCGTCACTTCAAGACGCTCAACCACCCGATCAACTTCAACCCTGGGATCATCAAGGGCGGCGACTGGGCCTCCAGCGTGCCTGCCTGGTGCGATGTCGACTGCCGTATCGCCATCCTGCCGGGCTGGTCGGTCGCCGACCACCAGAAGGAGATTTTGGCCTGCGTTGCAGCGGCCTCGCGCGACCACCGCTTCCTCGCCAACAACCCGCCCGAGGTCGAGTGGTCGGGCTTCCTGTCGGAAGGTTATGAACTGACCGACGCCGCCGCGCCGGAAGCCGCATTCGGCAAGGCGTTCAACAAGGTCTATGGCGGCGCGGTCGAGGACCTGGTCTTCACCGCGCTCACCGACACCCGCTTCTATGGCCTCAACCACGGCATTCCGAGCCTGTGCTTCGGCGCCAGCGGCGGCGAGATGCACGGCTTCAACGAGTTTGTCGATCTGGAGTCGCTCAAGAAGACGACCAAGGCAATGGCGCTGTTCATCGCGGAATGGTGCGGGGTGGAGAAGGCGTAGTTTCGTTGTCCCGGACGCGGTGCAGCGCGCGGACGACGCGAAGCGTTGGTCCGAGTGGTGCTCCGCAGGGCCGGGACCCATGTCGTCCCAGGCACTGGACCCCGGTTCAGCAGCGCATCGTTGCACGCTGCGATGCGCCCGGGGAACGCACCGAGCACTCGGCGCTTGCGTCATGCATAAGCGCCCCCAATTCCTTTAAGCTTAAAATAAAGACTAGGATGCCGCCGGCTCTGGTGGCAGACTGGCGCTGGACTGCCGAGTCCACCCAGGGAGACACCATGCGCGATTGGGATGATGCTTACGCCAATTCGGCCCATATCCCGGGCTCGGACAAGATGCCGGCGCAATGGGCGGAGCGGGCGGCGGCTTACCGTGCCGCTCTGAAAGGCTTTCGCGCAGACATCGCCTACGGCTCCGGTGAGCGTCAGCGCTTCGACCTCGTCCCGCCTGATGGTGATAGCAAGGGTCTCGTCGTGTTCGTGCACGGCGGCTACTGGATGCGCTTCGACAAATCGACCTGGACAGATCTCGCCGAAGGCGCGCGACATCATGGCTGGACGGTGTGCTTGCCGAGTTACACGCTGACACCGGCCGCGCGTATCTCCGACATCACTGCGGAGATGTCTGCCGCGATCACGAAAGCGGCCTCACTCGTTACGGGACCGATCCGGCTCGCCGGGCATTCCGCCGGCGGCCATCTCGTCACGCGCATGCTGTGCGACGACAGCGGGCTCGAACCTTCCGTCTTCAACCGCATTGCAGGTACGCTTTCTATCAGCGGCTTGCACGATCTGCGGCCGCTGCTCAAGACCAAGATGAACGAGACGCTGCGGATGACCTTGGAGGAGGCGAGCCTCGAAAGCGCGGCGCTGCATCTGCCGCGCGGGCATTCGCCTGTCACCGCCTGGGTTGGAGGTGGCGAGCGGCCCGAATTCATCCGTCAGTCCGACCTGATGGCCAATATCTGGACTGGTTTCGACGTGCCGACCCGCCTCGTCGTCGAGCCCGGGCTCAACCATTTCACCGTGATCGACGGGCTGAAGGACCCGTCGTCGCAGATCACCGCGCGCCTGATCGGTCTCGACTAGCGAGGGCAGGGATGATCGATCGAGAGGTCTGTTATGACATCCAGCGATTATGATCCCTCAAGCGAAGGCGCCGAGACCGATTTCGCACGGCGCATGTCCTATGGTGATTATCTGGCGCTCGACGCCATTCTCGGCGCGCAGCATCCGCTGTCGGAGGCGCACGACGAGATGCTGTTCATCATCCAGCATCAGACCACCGAACTTTGGATGCGCCTTGCCATCCACGAGCTCAGCGCCGCGCGACGCGCCATCGCCAAAGACGAGGTGCAGCCCGCGATGAAAATGCTGGCGCGCATGTCGCGTATCTTCGAGCAGCTCAACAATGCCTGGGACGTGCTGCGCACGATGACGCCAAGCGAATATACGCGCTTCCGCTCCCAGCTCGGCCAGTCCTCCGGCTTTCAGTCGCGTCAGTACCGGCTGATCGAATATCTGCTTGGCAACCGCAATCACGCCATGCTGAAGCCGCACGCGCACGACGTCGAAACGACAAAGCTGCTCGAAGCCGAGCTCGCGACCCCGAGCCTCTATGACGAGGTGCTGCGGCTCGCCGATCGACACGGGCTGACGATGCCGGCCGCGGTGCTGGCGCGCGACGTCCGCGAGACACACAGCTTCAGCGAAGGCGTGCTGCAGGCCTGGCGAATCGTCTATGAGGCGCCGGAGACGCACTGGATGTTGTACGAGCTCGCCGAGAAGCTGGTCGATTTCGAGGATTATTTCCGGCGCTGGCGCTTCAACCACGTGACCACGGTTGAACGCGTCATCGGCTTCAAGCGCGGCACCGGCGGTACCGGCGGCGTCAGCTATCTCAAGCGCATGCTCGAGGTCGAGTTGTTCCCCGAGCTCTGGCGCGTCCGTACCATTCTGTAGAATTGCTCATGACCGGATATCGCGTCTACGACGACACCAAAGCGCTGTTCCATTTGCCGGACGGCGTGATCTATCTCGACGGCAATTCGCTCGGCGCGCTGCCGCTGGGCGTTGCCGAACGCGTCAACCGCGTGATTACAGCCGAGTGGGGCAATGAGCTGATCCGCGCCTGGAACAGTGCGGGTTGGTATGCCCAGCCGCGCCATGTCGGCGACCGTCTCGCGCGATTGATCGGCGCGGAAGGCGGCTCCGTGATGGTGGGCGATACGCTGTCGCTCAAGGTCTATCAGGCGCTGGCCGCAGCGCTCGATATGAACGCCTCACGCAAAGTCGTTTTGTCGGACACCGGCAATTTCCCGACCGACCTTTACATGGCCGAAGGCCTGATCGCGACGCTCGGGCGGGGCCATCAATTGCGCCTGGTGGCGCCGGAGGAGATCGAGGGCGCGCTGTCGGATGAAATTGCAGTGCTTTACATCACCGAGGTCGACTACCGCACCGGCCGCCGCCACGACATGGCGAAACTGACCGCGACGGCGCATGCGCTGGGGATCGTGACCGTCTGGGATCTCGCCCATTCGGCCGGCGCGCTACCGGTCGATCTCGCCGGCTGTCGCGTCGATTTCGCCGCCGGCTGCACCTACAAATATCTCAACGCCGGCCCGGGCGCGCCCGCCTTCCTCTACGTCTCGCCGCGCCATGCCGACGATGCGCGCGCTGCATTGTCCGGATGGATGGGCCATGCAAAACCCTTCGCATTCGAGCTTGCCTATGCGGCCGCCGGCGGCGTCGAGCGCATGCGCGTGGGCACGCCGCCGGTGCTGGCGATGGCCGCGCTGGAGGCGTCGCTCGATATCTGGGATCGCGTCGACATCAATGAAGTCCGCGCCCGCTCGTTGGGGCTTGCCGATCTGCTGATTGCGGAAGTTGAGCGCCGCTGCCCGTCGCTGAGGCTGGTCACCCCGCGTCCACACGAGCGCCGCGGCTCCCAGGTCTCCTTTGCCTTCGAGGGCGGTTACGCCGCCATGCAGGCCCTCATCGCCCGCGGCGTGATCGGCGATTTCCGCGCGCCTGACATCATGCGGTTCGGGATCACGCCGCTGTATATTGGTGAAAGCGAGATCGTGCGGGCGGCCGAGATCATCGAGGAGGTGATCAAGGGCGAGGTGTGGCGGCGACCGGAATATCAGGTGGTGAATGCGGTGACGTGAAGCTGCGAGCCGTGCCCCGGACGCGGCGCAGCGCTTCCCCGGCGATGCGAAGCATCGTCCGGTGCGGTGCGCTGCAGAGCCGGGGCCCAGGTTGCTGATCGGGTACGTTGCGAGATGGGTCCCGGCTCAGCGCAGCAACGCAAGAGCGAACGCGTCCGGGACACGAGAACTGGGGTCGCGTTGGCGTGTTCACTCCGTAGCGCAGCTACGGTGGCTCCAAATGCACGGCCATGACTTCAGACGTCATTGCGTTAGCGCGCGAAGCCATTCACGCTGGGACAACAAGGAATTGGGAGGAGATCTGATGACGCCGCTCGAGAAAGTTAAAGCGATGAAGATGCCGTTCGCCGAGCTCAAGGGCGTCGAGTTCGTCGAAGCTGAGAAGGACCGCGTGGTCGCGCGGATGACGGTCAGGCCCGATCTCTGCACCCTCCATCACACCATCCATGGCGGCGCGGTGATGGCGTTTGCAGATTCCGTCGGCGCGGCAGCAACCGTGATCAACCTGCCGGAGGACGCGAAGGGCACGACCACGCTGGAGAGCAAGACCAATTTCATCGGCGGGGCGAAGGAAGGAACGACTGTCATCGCAATCGCCACCCCGGTCCATCGGGGCCGCCGGACCCAGGTCTGGACCACCCGGCTTGAAACTGAGGACGGCAAGCTGGTCGCATTGGTGACCCAAACGCAGCTGGTCCTGTAAGACTACCGGGCCTTGATTTTGTTAATGAATTAGTCGTTTACGCTGCCTCAAACTTGGGCGGGTTCCCATCTTGAAAAAATTATTGCGTCGCACAATATTGGGACTCTAGGGATTCGAACGCCTCCTCGAGGGACACCAAGAGGAGTTTTGACGTGGTACTTGAAGACACTGTCCGCACCGCCCCGGGTTACGTGCGGACCCTGATCCAGCAGGAAGAATTGCCACTATTGCGCGATCACCTGCTGCGGCTTGACGCCGAAAGCCGGCATGATCGTTTCAACGGTTTTCTCGACGATAGCTTCATCGAGCGTTACGCAGCCCGCTGTGCCGAAGACGGCACTGTCATCGCTGCCTACATCGTCGATGGCGTGGTCCGTGGTGCGGCCGAGCTGCATCCGCCGGAGGGCGATTCGCTACCCGAAGTCGCCTTCAGCGTAGAAGCCTCCTCGCGCCGGCAGAATGTCGGCACCGTACTGTTCAGCCGTCTGATCGCGGAAGCGCGCTGGAAGGGCTACAAGAGCCTGCGCATCACCACGGGCGCGGAGAATCATGCCATGCGCGCGCTCGCGAGGAAGTTTGGCGCGCATCTCGTTTTCCGCCATGGCGAATCCACCGGCACAATCGACCTTACCAAGACGGCCGAGGACGAGCTTGCCGATCTCGCAGCAGCGCCATTCAAGGCTGGCCGCGCGCTTCTCAGCTTCAACTCCACCTGCTGGAAGCTGATCTCCAGCATGTATGGCCATCGCGCGGCTTGAATTGCAGCCTGAATCAAAAAGCGGACCGGCGAGAGGCCGGTCCGCTTTTTGTTGATCCGAAGAAATGAGTGTTCAGGTTCCGGTGCGTTTGTCGTTGCCGAAGCGGCGAACGACGCGGCGTTCCACCACCACCGAGCGCTGTGCACCCTGTTCGCCGGCGATCACGCGCGTGGCAGTGATGCGGCTGTTGGTGCGAGCCTGCTTCTTGACCTCGGCCTGAACGATTTCGAGCGGCATCCCCATCAGCGCGGCAGCGATCTCGGCCTGCTGCTCGTGATCGTCGGTGATGCCGACAGCGGCGAAGATCGCCTCGTCCAGAGTGGGCGGATCATGGCGGACGCGGCGCGTGCCATATTTGGTATTCCAGTCTGCGCTCATAGCGGCCTCGTTTTGATGCCGGGATACCTAGTGCCCTGAATGTTGCATTGCAATATGAAATTGGTATGGCATCTCAGCTATGCACCGGTCAGGTGTCATGGCGGTGACGTAACACCGGCATTCACCTCTGCCCGTTGCTGCGGCCAACGCTTCAGCGCCGCACGTCCCGCCTCGGTCAGTCCGTAGATTCCCCGGTCGGCACGCTCGAACCAGCCATACACATTGTTAAGCAAGATCTTGCCGGCATCGGGACAGCGCTCGCGCAGTTCGCGCACGCGCCGCGGGCCCGCTGCGAGCTCGGATGCGCAGGCCAGCGCCTGCTGCCGGTAGGCGGTCATGATCGGTGCGCGGGTGCTGCCACCGAGCGCGGGATCGCCCTGGCGGCGCTGATGCTCGGCCACGAGCCGCGAGCGCGTTTTCGGCTCGCGACGCGGGGCTGCCGTCGGCGGCTTCACCAGCACCTCGACCTGGCCGTTCTCGGTCACCCCGAGCATACCGAAGCCGAGTCGACGGCAGAGATTGCGATAACGGGCATCGCTCTCGCGTCCCTTGCCGCGCGCCGATATTCTTGCCGCGATCCAGATCTCGTCGCCGGCCGGTGCGCGATCGACCGCCTGCAGGATCAGTTCGAGATTGAAGGCGAGCTTGAGCTCGCCGATCACCACCACGGGCGGATCGCCGGCGCTCAGGCCCACGAGATCGCAGCCGCGAATCTCGCCCTTCACGTCGAAGCCGAGGCCTTCGAGGAATCGTTTGACGGGGAGATAGAGGGCGGTTTCCACGGCGAGTGTCCGATCGGAGAATCAGTTGCGGGGAGTCTAGCCCGGATTGGACTCTGGGCTGATCGCATTTGCCCGCACGCGGCCAAGCCAGCTATATCTCGGTGTGGGGAACAGGGCGTTTGCGGCGATGACGATCAGGAATGGGCTCTATCATATCCGGATTGAGTTCCTGGATAGCGTCCAGGGCGGCAATCAGGGCGTCATGGTGCTGCGCGACGGTACCATGCGCGGCGGGGATTCTTTCTTCTTCGCTTATGGCAGCTACACGTCTGCGGACGGCAAGTGGAAAGGCGAGCTGACCAACGAGGAACATTCGCCCTCGTTCGACGAGCGTCCGGTGTGGGGCCGCAAGGTCGTGACCATCGGCTTCAGCGGCACCTACACCGATGAGACTGCCTATGGTGAGGGCATCGCGCTGGCCGGCAAGCAGAGCATCCGTTTCAAGGGCAATCTGCGGCTGCTGGTGCCGGATTGATCACACCCGTCCGCTCACCGGAATGAGCGCACCGGTGACGCCGCTCGCGGCGTCGCTGATCAGGAACAGGATCACCTCGGCAAGCTCCTGCGGCGTCACCCATTTGCTGAAGTCCGCTTTCGGCATGTCGGCGCGGTTGGCCTTGGTGTCGATGATCGACGGCAGCACCGCGTTGACCGTGACCTTGCCCTTCCACTCGCTGGCCAGTGCCTCGGTGAGACGGTGCACGCCTGCTTTCGATGCGGCGTAGGGACCCATGCCGGACCCGGCCTGGAGAGCGCTCATCGCGCCGATATTGACGATGCGGCCTGCCTTCGACACGGCAAGATGCGGTAAAGCCGCGTGCGAGGTGTTGAGGGCGGTCAGCACGTTCAGCGCATGCATGCGCTGCCATGTCTTGATGTCGCCGTCGCCAATGGTCTCGAAGACGAAACCGCCCGCGATGTTGACCAAGGCATCCAGTCTGCCGAAATGCCTTGCGGCAGCCTCGACCGCCGCCTTCGCCTGCACCGCGTCGGACAGGTCGACGCCCCCGATCTCGATCCGCTCGGCCGTCGCCGGTGTTTGAGAGGGCGCGTGATCGATGCCGGCGACCCGCGCGCCGCGCGCCAGCGCGATCTCGGATACCACCTTGCCAAGCGCGCCCAGCGCGCCGGTCACGATCAGAACCTTGCCTTGCATCATCAATCTCCCGACGCGGCCGCCTATGATTGCAGATAGCGTTCCCTCAGCGCGGTTCGTTCGACCGTGCCAAGCTTGAGGCCGTCGCGCAAATAGGTTTCGAGATCGCCATAGTCGCGGCTGACAGCATCGAAGGCGGCATCGAGATAGGACGTCTCGACCAAGCCGATGGCGTCGAGGACGTCGGCGGGGAGATCGGAGACGCTCGACACGTCGCGCTTGTAGTGGCGGTTGGTCAGCAGATAATCCTCCGCGATGACATCATCCGGCACGCCCAGCGCATGCAGGATCAGGGCGCTGGCAAAACCGGTGCGGTCCTTGCCGGCGGTGCAATGGATCACGAGCGGCGCGCGGTCTTCCAGGAGATGGCCGAACAGCGCGCGGAAACTGTGCGTGTTGTGGCGGACATAGTTGCGGTAGGACTCGCGCATGAGCTCGAGCGCGACCGGTCCAGTCAGTGCGCCCCTGACGAGTTCGGCGCGGAGCGCGGCGACAACCGTCGGTTCGATCGGCAGCGAATGCACGGTGATCTCGCTCACGGCGCAGATGCCGGTTGCACGCTCCTCGACGCCGCGGAAGTCGAACGCGCTTCTCACGCCGAGCGCGCGGACGATCTCGACGTCGGCGGCGGTGAGCTGGCCGAGATGGTTGGAGCGGAAGATGTGGCGCCAGCGCGTGGTGCGGCCATCATGTGTGACGTAGCCGCCGAGATCGCGAAAATTGCTGGCGCCTTGCAAAGCGAGGTGACGGGCAGGGGAGTCCTTGAGCGAAGGGTCTTGCATGGGCTCAGCTTGGGTTATGGTTCCGCCGGACGCACTGAGGGCGTCCTTGATGTCTATTACAGGGGGCGATCATGGATCGGCACAAGGCCGTTCTTTTGGGGATAGCAATGCTGGCCGGAATGACTGGCGCGGGGCAGGCCAATGCGCAGACATTCCGGAACTACCATTGTGTCGATGGTACGCAGTTCATCGTGGGGTTTTATGATGACGATACCCGCGCCTTCCTTCAGATCGATGGCGAGCCGGTGACGCTCGCCAAGCGGCTGACGGTTTCGGGCGCGCGGTATTCGGGGGCGGGCATCACGCTCAGGATCGGCAAGGCCGGAGCCGCCACGGTCAAGCATCTGAAGAGGCCGGTCACGGCCTGCAGCGTGATCTGACGAGGCTATCGGGTCCGGAATCAAAAAGGATCGAAACGTCGTTGTTTCGACCCTTTTTCAAATGTCCGTCCGCTCTTGAAGGAGCGCGGCGGCCTCAAACCCGACATCGGCATCAGCGATCCCATTTAGGCTTTGCTTCGTCGACCGCGTCCTGATGATACCAGCTATCGCTGCAAATCGAGACGTTCGCGGGAAGCGAAGCGTGATCGGCGGGAAGGCGGGTCTCGCCATAGCGGCGTCCAGCGAGAGCCGCGCGGCCCCCGACGGGGAATTGATAGATCGTTGCCGTTCCGTGACTCAGACCATTGTACATCATTGCGATTGCTCCTTGGCCGAGGCGACTTTGCCTCCATCGTGCGCCCGACTCGTTCTGATGTGGTTACTGGAGTCCCCATATCGGCCGCGCATCCCGAATTGGAAAGTGCTGAAAACTAAATCAGTTTCAGCCTAATTTATGGGCAGTCGAGCTTTTGCATCCCCCAAGGCACGATGTCAGTGACCAACGCTTGGGCCATTCCAAAGGTTGCTAGGCAGGGCCCGACGGCTTTGCAGAAGTTGCCGGACGTTGATGCGCGTTTCATCGGCAGCCTCCGGGCGGAGGCTGCTTGCTCCGGAATCAGGCGATTTCCGCGGGATTTTTGCAGTGCAGCTTCACGGGAAGGTGCGCGCCTATGACGCACCTCGCGGTGGAGGTTTTTTGACCGGCGGCTCCAGCCCCGGTCCGGGTGGTAAAGCGGCCGCGCTGCGGCTTTTTGGCACGCAAAATGCTTATAAAGCGCCGGCCGATGATGGCCGGGTACAAACGTGCGGGGCTCTCAACCCCACCTTTCGCATCATCTACAGAGAGGCTCAATGACCAAGTATAAGCTCGAGTACATCTGGCTCGACGGATATACGCCGACTCCGAATTTGCGCGGCAAAACTCAGATCAAGGAATTCGCGTCGTTCCCGACGCTCGAGCAGCTTCCGCTCTGGGGCTTCGATGGCTCCTCCACCCAGCAGGCCGAGGGCCACAGCTCGGATTGCGTGCTGAAGCCGGTTGCTGTCTTCCCGGACGGCGCCCGCACCAACGGCGTGCTGGTGATGTGCGAAGTCATGATGCCCGATGGCAAGACCCCGCATCCGTCGAACAAGCGCGCCACCATCCTCGACGACGCCGGCGCCTGGTTCGGCTTCGAGCAGGAATACTTCTTCTACAAGGACGGCCGTCCGCTCGGCTTCCCCGAGCACGGCTATCCCGCACCGCAGGGCCCGTACTACACCGGCGTTGGCTACAAGTACGTCGGCGACGTCGCCCGCAAGATCGTCGAAGAGCACCTCGACCTCTGCCTTGCCGCCGGCATCAACCATGAAGGCATCAACGCGGAAGTCGCCAAGGGCCAGTGGGAATTCCAGATCTTCGGCAAGGGCTCCAAGAAGGCCGCTGACGAAATGTGGATGGCCCGCTATCTGATGCTGCGCCTCACCGAGAAGTACGGAATCGACATCGAATTCCACTGCAAGCCGCTCGGCGACACCGACTGGAACGGCTCCGGCATGCACGCCAACTTCTCCACCGAGTACATGCGCACGGTGGGCGGCAAGGAGTATTTCGAGGCGCTGATGGCCGCCTTCGACAAGAACCTGATGGATCACATCGCCGTCTACGGTCCTGACAACGACAAGCGTCTGACCGGCAAGCACGAGACCGCCCCGTGGAACAAGTTCAGCTACGGCGTGGCTGATCGCGGCGCGTCGATCCGCGTTCCGCACTCCTTCGTCAACAATGGATACAAGGGCTATCTGGAAGACCGCCGTCCGAACTCGCAGGGCGACCCATACCAGATCGCTTCGCAGATCCTGAAGACGATCGCGTCTGTGCCGACCGACAAGAAGGCCGCGGCCTAAGATCCTCCCGGCCCGGGTTGGGGGGCTGGGCCCGGGTTGGCTTTCAAATCCGCCGGAGCTGCGAGGCTCCGGCGGATTTTTGCATTTGTATGACCGTGGTTGTTCTGGGTCTGGCGGCCAAGCCGGTCTGACGCCTGTCCTTCCCAGGCGAAACCGGGATAGAGTGCCCGCAGGATGCGCGGGCCGGGGACACGGCTGGTGTTTGAAGGCTTCTACAAGGTGCGATTTCAGCTCGGCGATGCCATCGGCCGGAGCGTGATGCATGCCGGCAATGGCAAGATGCTCGGCGGCAACTCGGCGTTCGCCCATATCGGCACGTATGAGAAGACCGCTGACGGGGTTGACACCGTCATCAAGACCGTCCGCCACAACCCCGATCCGAACTACCGCGCCATGGCCGGCACCGACGATGCGACCTTGATCGCGAAGGGTTTTGCCGACGGTGATCTCTACCGCTTCAAGGGCGAGCTGAAGGAGCTGCCGGGTGTGCCGTTCCAGTCGGTGATGACGCCGATCACGGAGGAAGAAGTGTCGATCGCCGGTGGGGTTGGCCAAAGCGGCATCATCGATGGTCTCTACTCGATTAATCTGCGTATGCTCGACGGCGTCGATGGCGGGCTGACCGGCGTGATGCTGCTCAACGCAGGCCGTATCCTCGGCGGCGATGCCTCGTTCTACTATCTCGGCAGCTACACCGCTGCGAACGGCCGCTGGAAGGGACAGATCCTCAACCAGGAGCACACGCCCGCCAAGGACGATCCGATCTTCGGCGGCCACGAGGTCGGCATCGGCTTCTCCGGCAGCTATGACGGCGAAGAGGCCGTGCTGGAGGCAACAGCGCTGGCCGGTAAGCGCAGCCTGCGCCTGACCGCCGCGCTCAAACTGATGCATCGCGCCTGATCGCGACGGGACATCGCCCATGGAAAAAGTTCGCATGCTCTCGACGCTCGGCCTGATGGGCGCGATGCGCAGCCTGTCCGCCGCCTTCGAGGCCGCAACAGGCATTCACGTCGATGCCGACTTCGCGCCAACGTTGGCGCTGCTCAAGCGAATGCGCGCGGGCGAGGGCGCCGATCTCGTGATCCTCACGCGGGAAGGGCTCAATGAGCTGATCGGCGAGGGCCGCGTTGTCGAAGGCACCGCGGCAGATCTCGCGCGGTCCTATGTCGGCCTTGCCGTACGGAAAGGCGCTCCGCATCCCGATATCGCCACCGAGGCCGCGCTGCGCAAGACCTTGCTAGCGGCGCGGTCGGTCGCCTATTCGCGCCTCGGTGCGAGCGGGGTGTACTTCGCCCAGCTGATCGTGCGGATGGGGATTGCGGACGAGATCAACGCCAAGGCCACCATCGTCGAGCAGGGCTTTACCGCGGAGCGGCTCGTCAGCGGCGAGGCTGACCTCGCCGTGCAGCAGATCAGCGAGCTGAAGCAGGTCGGCGGCATAGAGGTGATCGGCCCGGTGCCGCACGACTTGCAGACGCCCGCGGTGTTCTCCGCCGGCCGCATGGTGAATGCGAAGCAGGCTGATGCTGCCGACCGACTGTTGCGCTATCTGGCATCTGCCGAAGTCGTGCCGGTGCTGCGGCAATCGGGACTCGAGCCTTGAAATCGCCGGCACGCGGACGCAACGTGATGGCCATGCGAACTTACCTCTGTGCCATGCTCCTCGCCCTTGCCGCGCCCATCGCAGCGCATGCGCAATCGGCCGACCTCGTCCTGTGCGACCGCGTCGCCGCCGACCCAAGCGACCCCGACAAGCCGGCCGACGTGAAGGGCGTGCCCGACATCGCAGCCTCGGACATTGCGACCGCCATCAAGTTCTGCAGGCAGGCGGCGGGCTCCTCGCGCCGCGCGATATTCGCGCTCGGCCGTGCCTATGCCGCCAACCGGCAGACGGCGGAGGCGATCGCCGCCTGGCGCAAGGCCGCCGACAAGGGCTCCAGCGCGGCGATGGTCGAGCTCGGCGTCGCCTACGGCACCGGCTCAGGCGTCGCCAAGGACGAGGCGCAGGCGCGCCAATTGTTCGAGAAGGCGGCGCAAGCGGGTAATCCCCGCGGCGTCTCGAATCTCGCTGCGCTCGGCAGTGCCGGCGGCGGTGCGCCGGCCGATCCGGCGCAGGCGCGCGCGCTGCTGGGCAGGGCTGCCGAGACCAATGCGGAGGCGCAGTACCAGCTCGGCCTGATGCTCGCGAGCGGCAATGGCGGCGAGAAGGACGACGTCGCGGCGCGCGCGCTGTTCGAGAAGGCGGCGGCGCAAAACCATCCCGGCGCGCTGGAGCGGATGGGCGCCTTCGCGGAAGGGGGCCGCGGCGGCCCGAAGGACAAGGACGCCGCCAAGGCCTATTACGAGCGCGCCGCCGCGCTCGGCGACGAGGACGCCAAGAAGGCGCTGGAGCGGCTGCGCTGTCCCTACGCGATCAAGGACAAGCAGGGCAAGCTCGTCACCACGCTGTGCTTCTAGCGGACTGCGCCGCCGGTCTTGATCGAGCGCAAGGTGGCGCGGCCCGGCCGGCCTAGATTGCGTCTCCATTGGAATGGAGACGTGCGATGACACTGCGGCATTGGATGTTGGTATTGGGCGGGTTGGCGGCTGCGACGGCGGTGGCGGCGCAGGATCTCAAGTCGCCGACGGCGGACCAGTACGTGCCGCAGCTCGGCGACATCATGAGCGCCGCGCAGACGCGCCATCAAAAGCTCACGCTGGCCGGTAAGGCCCAGAACTGGGAGCTTGCCGCCTACGAGCTGCGGCAGCTCAAGGCGAGCCTGATCGAGGCCGCCTTGCTCTATTCCGGCATCCCCATCAGCAACGTCACGACGCTGGAGCCGTCGCTGCAAGCGACATCCGATGCGATCGCAGCAAAGGACGGCCGCAAATTCGCGAAAGTCATGGGTGATCTGACCGAGGGCTGCAATTCATGCCACCGCTCGATGGGACGCAGCTTCGTCGTGATGAAGGTTCCCTCCGATCCGCAGCCTTTCGCCAACCAGCAGTTCGCGCCGCAGGCCAAGCCTTGACCGCCAAGCCGTGACGGAACGCTGCGCGTGCGAAGCGGGTTGATCTGCAAGGCACGACAGGAGGCGCAACCATGATCCGCAAGCTCGCATCGGGTGAATACCGGCTCTATTCGCGCAAGGTGAATCCCAAGACCGGCAAGCGCCGCAACCTCGGCACGTTCAAAAGCCGCGCGGCCGCCGAAAAGCACGAGCGCGAGGTGCAGTATTTCAAGCGGCACTGATGCCTGGCGAATGTCGGCCGAGTCAGAAAGTCGATCCCAACTTTCGGCCGTTGATGGGGCCGACGTCACCACGATCAAGCTGCGCGACCGCACCGGGGGATCGACCATCCTGCTGGAGGGCAGGGCGGATGCGATGCCCTAGGGCGTCGTTGGTTCGTTCACGGCGGCAGAATTGCTGCGACTGATCCAATGAGTTCGCTGCTAGCTGCCGGCTGGTGGGATCGGGCGAAAATGAAACGCGATGTCGCGGACATATCCGCTTCGGCGCGACCATCTTCAGCTTCGGCTGGTGCTGCAAGACATCGCGGGCTGCGCATTGAGCGGACGTTGCCCGCGAAGGGAATGATGCAGGCTATCCAGTGGCTGGAAGCCGCAATCTTCCGACAAACTCGCCTTGCGCTTGAACCGTCATTGCCTGCCGCGCACCTGGTGCGGCTTCTAAAAGGAGACATGGCGAATGGCTTTTTCTAAAGCGTTGGACAGAAAAAGCCCGCCTCCGAGTCAATGGGAAGAACGGAGGGAAAAAGCTCAAATGAATATTCCCCGGCCGACTTTGAAATGCGTCCGGAGGCGGGGCCTATGGCTAAAGTATTCCAACTTCCAAATGGCAGGCGGCAGTCCGTAAGCCTGATCACCCACCCGCCGCATCAGCCCTAACGGACTGATGTCATCGAAAGATAGCACCCAGAGCAAATCGGCCCAACGCCAGAGTAGCCTATGGAGCGAACTGCGACCCGGCGACGATGGCTCTTGGCGCGAAGCGGACGTGCGACCAATGGAGCGGCCGGGTGTGCCGGCCGCTCCGAGCTCGTCACTGCTTTGCCAAGGCAGCCAAGATTGGACCGGCTTCGGCATCTTCAACGCAAGGCGTAACGGTGATTTCCATCACATTCGCCCATTGGGCGTACCATTGGTACATGGCCTTCGGGTCGTTGCTTTCCGAGATTGCAAAGCCTGTCCCATTCATTCCGTGCCAGCGGCCAAGCATCTTCACGCCCTCGGGTGGCGCGCCCCCTGTCTTCAAAAATTTCTCGATGGCGGAATCGATCAGATTCGGCGGCAACTTCCAGCTTGAGATGTACTTCATTGCAATCTCCAATCTGAAATAACCCATTCGCCTTACGGCGGTGCGAATTCAATCACGAACTGAGACGCTTGCAAGTATCGATTTTGGATCTTTGGCCACCTGCTCGGCGTGTCGATGAGGTGGCGCCAAGGTGGATATGGCAGGTCGTACTGAACCAGGAGGCGAGGGGCGCACTTCCGGCGGTGCGACGAGCGCGCCATAGAGAGGCTGCTTCCGGCGCGAGCGGACTATCGCCGTTAAAGGATGCTCGTTCGCGACTAGCCGCCCTGTCGTAGCGCCTCGACGGGATCGAGCCGGGCAGCGCGCCAGGATGGATAGAGGGTCGCAAGGAGCGATAGTGTCAGGGCCATGATTACGACCGCTGCGGTCTCGACGAGATCGATTTCCGCCGGCAGCTTGGACAGAAAGTAGAGTTTTCGCGGGAACAGGTCCGTGTGCGTCAGCCAGGACATGAATTGTCGGATCGACTCGATGTTGGCGCAGACAAGGAGCCCGACGAGCAAGCCAACCAGCGTCCCGGCCACGCCGATCGCAGCGCCTGTTATCATGAACGTTCGCATGATCGCACCTTGCGAGGCGCCCATGGTCCTGAGGATGGCGATGTCGCTGCCCTTGTCCTTCACAAGCATGATCAGGCCGGACACGATATTCAGCGCGGCCACGAGAACGATCAGGCTCAGGATCAGAAACATCACGTTGCGCTCGACCTCGAGCGCGCCAAAGAAGGTCGCGTTGCGCTGCCGCCAGTCGACCAGGTAGATCGGCCGACCGGCCGCTTCCGCGACCGTCTTGCGAAACACGTCGACGCTATCAGGGTTGGCCGTGAACACCTCGATGGCGTTGACGTCATGATCGCGGTTGAAGAACGCCTGCGCCTCCGCGATCGGCATGAAGATGACGCCCGTGTCGTATTCGGACATCCCGATCTCGAACACGGCCGCGACCTGATATTTCTTGACGCGTGGCATCATGCCCATCGGCGTGACTGCGCCGCGCCGCGCAACGAGCGTGATGCTGTCACCGGCACGGAGGGAGAGTTGGTCGGCGAGGCCCTGACCGATGACAACGCCCTGGCCCTCGTCAAAATGCTCGAGCGATCCCTGCTTGATGCCGCCGGCGATCGAGGGAAGCCTGATGAGATCTTCAGCCCTGATGCCGCGGATCAGGACGCCGGAGGCGTTGGACGACGAGGCGAGCGCCGGGCCGTCGACGACCGGGACCGCCAACCGGACGCCCTGCAGCTGACTGATGCGCTCAGTGACATCCTTCCAGTCTGTCAACGGCGTTTCCAGCGGTTGCACCACAAGATGTCCGTTGAACCCGAGGATCTTGCCCAGGAGTTCTGTGCGAAAGCCGTTCATCACCGCCATGACGATGATCAGCGTGGCCACCCCGAGCGTGATGCCCAGAAACGAAAACCCGGCGATGACCGAGACAAATCCTTCCTTGCGGCGGGCTCGCAGATAACGGGCTGAGAGCATCCACTCGAAGGGGGCAAAGGGGCCTGTTCGTGGTGAAGCCATCACTGTCTCGTCGCTCATCCGCCAGGACGATCATTCTCTCCGGTTGCGATCGGATTAGCTATAGGTGTGCGGATCAAAAGCCCAATCGTGGTTTCGGCTGTCGATGACAACTCGCGGGCTGGCTCACGGCGCTGGACACGCCGCTCCTGTCTTCACCCAGGCCTCGACCAGCGCACCGGCCTGCGCTTGCGTGCCCGGGACGGGCGAGCGGCCGAAGCCGGGCTTCCAGGCCCAGCCGACCAGCGTGTCCTTGCCGATGTGGTCGATCAAGTCTTCCACCTTGCGGCCGCCGTTGCGCGCGGGATCGCGGATCTGTTCGCAGATCTCGCCGACGCTCTTGCCTTCCCAAGCCATCTCGCGCGGGGCGAGGTGCCATTCGGGATGGCCGGGAATGCGGCCGGGTTCGAAATTGGCCTTCTGGTGGCAGGTGTGGCAGCGCATCGCTTCGACGCCATGGCCATCGGCGCCACGCGTCACCGGCGGCTGATGGAGGCGGGGATTGTCGCCCTGGCGCGGACTGTCGCCGGCCGGGTGGCAATTGGTGCAGCGCGGATGCGTCAGCACTTTCCCCAACTCGGTGAAGATCGCAGCCGAGCGCTTCTCGGTGTCAGTAATGTTGGCAAAACTTTCGGGCGAGGCGAGGCCGTGGCTGGTCGTATCAGAGGCGGCGTAGCCGGCGCACAGGCTGCTCGTCAGCGCTGCCATCGCGACCATGATCCTGACGCGCGCGGTGATCGTCACAGGCGCACTCATTTGGCGGCGGCGAGATAGCGGGTGGAATCGGCGAGGATCACGTCGCGCACCGCCTCGTGGTACTTGATGTAGCCCGTGCAGCGGCAGAGATGGCCGTCGAGCGCATCAGCGATGGTCTGCTCCAGAGCTTCGCGGCTCACAGGGGCGCGTGCGAGGCGTTCGAGCAGCACTTGCCCCTCATTGAGGAAACCGGCCGTGCAATAGCCGCACTGGAAGGCGAAGTGATCGATGAAAGCCTGTTGCAGGGCCGAGAGCTGGCCTTCTTTGGCGTGGCCTTCGACGGTGCGGATCGACTTGCCGTCGAAATTGATGGCGGGCGCAATGCAGGTCGGACTGGTGTAGCTGGTGCCATCCGGCTCGTCGACGATGATGGCGCAGCTCAGGCATTGCGCGGCGCCGCAGCCGAACTTGGTGCCGGTCATGCCGAGCATCTCGCGCAGGAAATCGTTCATCGAGAGATCGTCGCGGACGTCCATCGGACCATGCTTCCGGCCGTTGATGGTGAGGCTGAGGGTCGTCACGCGAGCACTCCCTTCAGGAGATTGGCCGTGACCGGCAGCGCGCGGAAGCGGTGGCCGGTGGCGTCATGGATGGCGTTGATCAGCGCCGGCACGATCGGGATCATCACGACCTCCGCCATGCCCTTGGGCGCTTCGTTCCCGATGAGAGGCTTCAGCATCTCGATCTCGAGATCGCGCAAAGGCAGGTCGGAGCCGCGCGGGATGAGATAGCGGCCGAGATTCCACTCGCCGTTGCCGGGGCCGCCCTCGAACGGCGGCAGCGTTTCCAGAAGCGCGTAGCCGACGCCCATGGCGAAGCCGCCATGGGACTGGCCCATCACGACTTCTGGGACCAGAGGGGTGCCGCATTCGAACACGCTGTAGGCCTTGGCGATGCGAAGCGCGCCGGTGGCGCGCTCGATCTCGACGCGGACGAGCGTGCCGCACATCGAGGTGTAGGCGGTGCCGATGCGGTTGTTGTCGGTCGGCGGAAATTTGACGTTGCTGCGATTGATCCGCTCGAATTTGTTGTTGCCACGGCGGATCGCGAGCGCGTCGATCTCGGCAAGGTATTGCTCGCCGAACAGGGGAAAGCGCGCCCGCGACCAGGCCCAGCGCGAAAAGCTGTGCGCCACCGCGCCGGTGACGAAGCCGCGCGCATGCGCGGTCGCGGCAAGCCTTGCCAACGGCAACGGCTCGAGACCGGGCATCGTGAGCTGGCCGTTCTGCCAGTCCGCGAGGGCCGATTGTTGGGCGCGCGGATCCGCCTTCGGAATGCGCCACAGCTCCAGCGCCGCGGGCCACAGGCCGAAGCGGAAGATGATGCGCGCGGCCTCGGATGCCGAGTGCGTGCCGACATGGGCGCCGATCGAGGCCGACGTCGCCGAGGAGATCGCGGGCACCCAACGCGAATTGCGCGCCGCGGCGTCCTGGGTCTTCTGGTCCATCGTGTAGGGATCGCCCGAGGTGACGAGGCCGAGCACGTCGTAGCTGTCGACGCGCGCGACCGAGACCTCGTCGGCGATGGCGCCGAGATGGAAGCCGACGCGGTTCGCCAGCGCCGTGCCGATGCCGTTGCCCATCTCGACATGGTCGCAGAAGATCGCGATTTTGCCGTCAGCGCCGAACTCGACGCGGCCGAGCGAGCAGTCCGCGCCGGAGCCGTAGTCCTTGGTCACGCAGGCCACACCCGTGCCGACCAAGCGGTCGCCCGAGGTTTGCCTGAGCTGCGCACGCTGCTGCCAGATCGGGTGCTTTTCGAGATGATCGAGGATCTCGGGCGTGCGGACCGAGACGATATAGGGATTGCCGGTCATGGTCCGGCCGTTCTGCTTCAGCGCATTGCGGCGGCGGAATTCGATCGGGTCGAGCTGGAGCTCGGAGGCCGCTTCATCGATCAGCGCTTCGAGCGCGGTCATGGTTTGCAGCGTGCCATAGCCGCGCATCGAGCCTGCGGTGACGCCGCGCGAATGCATCGCGACCGTGGTGACGTCGACCTTTGGGATGTCGTAGATGCCGATCGCGCCTGTTGCGGCGACGACGGCGACGTTGGCTGAGAAGTTGGCGAGCCCGCCGCCGTCGAGGACGTGATCGGCGGCAAAGGCCTTGATCAGGCCGGTCTTGCGGTCGATGCCGATGCGCGAGCGCATCTTGATCGGGTGGCGCTTGATGCCGCCCTGGAATTGCTGGTAGCGGTCATGCGCGAGCCGCACCGGCTTGCCGGGAAAGCAGATCGCGGCGAGCGCGACATAGAGGATGAACGGCGTGTGGTCGCGGCCGCCAAAGCCGCCGCCGAGATGGGCGAACTGCGCGTTGATGTGCGAGGGCTTGTAGGGCGCATGCGCCTTGGCGAGCAGATGCGCCAGCGACTCCGCGGCCTCGTAAGGCGACTGCACGCCGAGCACCAGCTCCAGATTGCCGCCCTTGCCGCTGTACCAGGCGAGGCCGCATTCCGGCTCCAGGAACATCGGATCGACCGACTGCGTCTCGAACTCGCGGTCGAGCACCAGCAGCGAGGCATCGTCGGTGGCAAGCTCTGCGCGGATCTGATCGCCAAGCTTGGCCGCCTTGACGTAGTCAGCCGGCATCTCCTTGGCGAGCGGCGACCACACCGGCAGCGCGGCGTTCTGAACTTTCTTGGGCGAGACCCAGCCGGCCTGGATCGGCGAGTAGACGTCCGGCTTGTCGGGCGAGGAGCCTGCGACACGGGTGAAGCGGTAGGCGCCGTAATCGGCTGCGATCACCGGCCCCGTCTCCTCACCGAACTTGACGAAGGTGCCGTCGCGAAGCGCGAGCCGCGCCTGGTCGAAGGAGTCGAACTTTTCGAAGATCAGCAGCGCGACCGGCTGGCCCAGATAAAGCGGCGTCTTGCCGGGCGGGCAGAACAGATCGCCGGCATAGAATTCCGGCACCTGTGTGCCGATGCGGTCGAGATCCGCCGCCGTCACGACGACGGACGGCTTCAGCGCGCCGTCGAGGCGGGCGAGGTCGAGACCGGTATAAACATGCGTTGCGTCGTTGGCGCGCACCAGGATCGCGTGCGAGGTGGTCTGCGGCCAGCCCGGCATGTCGCCAGCGCGGAAGTCGGAGGCGTAGAGCTTTGCGCCGGTGACTTTGGCAACGCCATCGACGCGCCCGGCGCCCTTGGCCGCGGGATTGAAATGGCCGCGTCCGGGCAGCGTCTCGTGCGCTGCAAAGGGCGCATTCGCCGCTGCCGCGAGATGCGACAGGCTGACCGAAATGCCGCCCGCCGATATCAACTTCACGAACTCGCGTCGCGAAGGCCGCATGATTTCATCCTTTGTACAAGGTCTTAAGGGCCCACGATGCTGGCGCCACGGATACGCACCAATGCTGGCCTGAAGCTGTCATGATTCGTTATGCGCGAATAGAACAGTGCGGCCGTTTACGAGAGGTGAAAGGTGGCCGCCGTGAACGCAGCCGCTTCTCATTTGGCGCATGCTTTATGTCCTTCACTTGATGTCGGCGATGGTCGCGGGACCGGGGCCCGGCGTGACCAGGGTCGGCCATTGCTTGGAGCCGAACGGGACCAACGGCGGCAGGAACGGCGTCATGCCGCGCTTTGCCGTCTCTGCAATGATTGCGGCGCGCGCGTCGCCTCCCATCAGCTCGTAGTCCATGAGGTGATAATTGCCGAAGAACAGCGCGCCGACCGAGCGGTCCGCGATGATCCGCGTCAGCGATTCCAGCATGTCTGCCGGCGTCGTGGTGAACGAGACCGTCTCGATCAGCAGCAGGCGCGTGTTGATGGCGTCGGGGCCGAAGAACTGCGCGAGCACGCTGAAGATCACGTTGTTCTGCCGCGCGACGTAGATGGTGTTGCTGGCGGCATAGGTTTTCTCCCAATCGGGACCGAGCTGTGCCTTCCAGTCGGCCAGCACGCCCATCCAGTGCGCGACCTGGGTCTGGGCTGCCCACGCGACGTTCTTGGCAAGGAACGGGGCCTGCTGCTTGCCAAAGGCCTCCAGCTTGGCGAACGGAATGGCGCCGCCGGCGAGGCATTCGTCCATGAAAGCGATGTTGTTCTTCAGGATGGTGCGGTTGTTGTCGCGCCAGTCGGCCTGCATTGGCGTGGCATCGAGGCTGTCCAACGCCGACTGCATCCGGCTGCGAAAGGCCAGCATCGAAGCGCGCCAGGATTTGTTGTCGGGATTGTCGACATAGGGTCCGACCACCTCGGCCAGCGCCATGGTGCTGTGGCCGACCGATTTCAGCAGCTGGTAGACGACCGGCACCTGCGGCGCGTCCAGTGGCGGCTGGCCGGGTCGATAGAGGATCAGGCGTCCGCCGGCGCCGGAGAACAGGCCGAGGATCACGGGGTGCTTATCCAGGATGTTCTTCTGGAACACTTTTGCCGCGTCGCCATAGAGATCGAACATCGCCGTGTTCAGCGCGAGCACATCCTTGGTGGCGACGTCGCCCGGCGCGGCGTTGGTTTTGCCGGATATCGGTGCCATGTAATCGGGCAGGGTCTGAGCCATTGCGGCGCTGCCGCCGAGCATCAGTGCGGTGGCCAAGGCCAGGCCAAAGCGAGTTTTCATCGGTATTTCCCCAGGAGCATTCCAAACGTCAGGTCGTCCGTCGGATTCGCTGGACGGCACTATCACTGGTTGTGACTGAAAATCGCTAAGGAATTGTCAGGAGCGAGGGAAAACCCGTACCCCGCCGGGCTTCCCCTGGGAGCCGGCATGGCCTATTACGCTGCAACGCAAAAATCCTCCAAAAGACCCCTATGATCCGCCTCGACAACGTCAGCAAGCAAGCCGGCCACCAGATCCTCTTCATCGAAGCCTCCGCCGCTCTCAACAAGGGCGAGAAGATCGGTCTCGTCGGCCCGAACGGCGCCGGAAAAACCACTTTGTTCCGGATGATTGCCGGCGAGGAACTGCCCGACGAAGGGCAGGTGTCCACCGATCGCGGCATCACCATCGGCTATTTCAACCAGGATGTCGGCGAGATGTCTGGCCGCAGCGCCGTAGCCGAGGTGATGAACGGCGCGGGCCCCGTCAGCGAGGTCGCGGCCGAGCTGCGTCAACTCGAAGCCGACATGGCTGATCCTGACAAGGCCGACCAGATGGACGAGATCATTGCCCGCTATGGCGAGGTGCAGCATGCCTTCGAGGAGCTCGACGGCTATGCGCTCGACGGCCGTGCGCGCGAGGCCCTGTCCGGCCTCGGCTTCAGCCAGGAGATGATGGACGGTGACGTCGGCAAGCTCTCGGGCGGCTGGAAGATGCGCGTGGCGCTCGCCCGCATTCTGTTGATGCGTCCCGATGTCATGCTGCTTGACGAGCCGAGCAACCATCTCGATCTCGAAAGCCTGATCTGGCTGGAGAAGTTTCTGCACGATTACGAGGGCACGCTGCTGATGACCTCGCACGACCGCGAGTTCATCAACCGCGTGATCTCCAAGGTGATCGAAATCGATTCCGGCTCGCTCACCACCTATACCGGTGATTACGAGTTCTACGAGCAGCAGCGCGCGATGGCCGAGAAGCAGCAGCAGGCGCAGTTCGAGCGCCAGCAGGCGATGCTTGCCAAGGAGATCAAGTTCATCGAGCGCTTCAAGGCGCGCGCCTCGCACGCCGCCCAGGTGCAGAGCCGGGTGAAGAAGCTCGACAAGATCGAGCGGGTCGAGCCGCCGCGCCGCCGCCAGAGCATCGCCTTCGACTTTCCGCCCGCGCCGCGCTCGGGCGAAGATGTCGTCGCGCTCAAGAACGTGTTCAAGGGCTACGGCAACAAGCGCATCTATGACGGGCTCGATTTCATGATCCGCCGCAGGGAGCGCTGGTGCGTGATGGGCGTCAACGGCGCGGGCAAGTCAACGCTGCTCAAGCTGGTCGCGGGCGCGAGCGAGCCGGACGAGGGCACGGTGGCACTCGGCGGCAGCGTCAAGATGGGCTATTTCGCCCAGCACGCGATGGACCTGCTCGACGGCGAGCGCACCGTGTTCCAGTCGCTCGAAGACCAGTTTCCGACCGCGGGGCAGGGCAGTTTGCGTGCGCTCGCCGGCTGCTTCGGCTTCTCCGGCGACGACGTCGAGAAGCGCTGCCGCGTGCTCTCAGGCGGCGAGAAGGCGCGCCTGGTGATGGCCAAGATGCTGTTCGACCCGCCGAACTTCCTGGTGCTGGACGAGCCGACCAACCATCTCGACCTCGCCACCAAGGAAATGCTGATCAATGCGCTCTCGGATTTCGAAGGCACCATGCTGTTCGTCTCGCACGACCGGCATTTTCTGGCGACACTCTCGAACCGCGTGCTCGAGCTGACACCTGATGGCATCCACCAATATGGCGGCGGCTACACGGAATACGTCGCGCGCACCGGGCAGGAGGCTCCGGGGCTGCGCAACTGAACGCGCTCACGGAATGATGCCCAGGCTTTGGCCGGCGGCCACCGGCCTGATGATGCCGTAGCCGTAATCGTAGTTGGGCACCGCGCCGCCCATCGGGTGCGCTGTCGCCTCCAACACCGCAATCATGGCTGCAGGATCCGTCGCCGTGGGCGGCTGCGCGGTTCGCAGCGCGGCGACGCATCCGGATGCGACGGCACATGCGGCCGACGTTCCCGTGTCGGGCTCAAAGCCGCGCGGGCCGCGCAGGACCTTCGAGCCGAGAAACTGCGTATAGGCGGTGATGTCCGGCTTCTGCTGAGGCATTCCCGCGATCGACGGTCCTTGCGAGGAATAACAGACGCGCAAATCGTGGATGTCGCAGCCGGCGAGCGTCAGCACCTCGTCGTACGCGTTGGCGCCCATGATCATTCCCGCCGTCCGCTGCAAACACACGGCATTGGGGCAGCCATCGCCGCAATTACCTGCGGCGAAAAGCACGTCGGCGCCGAATGCCGTGAGCAGGGCGATGTAGAGTCTGAAGGGATGGCCGGGATTGTCGATGTAGCGCCGGGGATCACCAGGGGCGAAGTCGTCGAGGCTCGGATGAAAGATGCCCCAGCTGTTGTTGACCACGAGCGCGCTCTGCGGAATGACTGCAGTAAGCGCCCAGCGCCAGATCAACACCAGGTAACCGCGCATCATTTCTCCGATCGTGGCACTGACGGTGTGCTCCCCGGCCGGACGTCCAAGCAGCAAGGGATAGTCGAGCAGCGTCACGTTCGGGGCCACCGAGAGCACGCCATAGGCGCACATCGTCCCGTGACCGATGCGATGAAGGCCCGGCATCGTCGCCACTCTCGGTGGCGTCCACGAATTGCCCACATCCAGGGCCGGATTGAAGCCGAGCCGCCTCGCCAGATGTGACCTGCAGATGCCGGTATCGACGAGAGCGACGGCAACATCCGTTCCATAGAGGCCGTTGTCCTGCAGCACCGAGGTATTGAGGTCCTGCCGCACAGTGTCGGTATCGCCCGTGGCTTGGTTGGCTGGCGGCGGGGCAAGTAGGCTATGCACATCGGAATCCAACCAGACCGGCTCCCCGTCATTGAAATCCGGCTTGGACAGAGTCGCTGGAGAAACGTACGCGCGGACGAGAAATTTCTTCGATTTCTCGAACGCGAGAAGGGAGAACGCTTTTTCGCCTCTGTCCTCTGGCGAGACCGCAGGTCGCTGATCGGCGCCATCCCAAATCGGCAAGGCGCCGAACTCACCGTCGATCAAAAAGTCCGTCGCCACGTTCTCGCGGACGTAATCGCGCATCGTGCCCACCGGACTGTCGCCCTTGAGCAGGTCGTTCGCCGCCTTCACGAGCACCTCATTTTGATTGCGTTGCACCAGCACCCGCACATAGTCGGTGCGCAGTTCCCAAGGCGTCATGATTGCCTCCGCTGCCGTGGTCAGGTCGTGCGCGAGCTCATTTCCATTCGGCCTGCGCGAGCTTGAATGTCGCCGCGTAGAACGGGCAAGCCGTCAGAAACGGTTTCAGGGCGATCGCGGCCTTGGCGCCCGCGTCGATGTCCTCGCGATAATGCAATCCTGCGATGACCCGATTCATCGCGACTCGCGCGGCCAATGCCCGCAACGGCTCCTTGTATTGGGGCAGCAGGTCGGCCAGGCACTCGGAGGTGAGCGTGCCAATGAGCGCATGTCCGGCCGGATAGGACGGGTGGCCCGGAACCTGGACCGGTGGATACAGCGTCGGGCAAACCTGGCTTGGTCGCGGCTGGTACCAATAGGGCGGAGGCGCGGCGCCGCTCATATTCGAATACTGGAGCTTGAGCGTGACCATCGCGAATTCGCCGACGCGGGCCATGATCTTCATCAGCAGGAACGTATGCGGGTAGGCCGTGGCGCTCATGTTGAGAAGCTGCAGCCAGCGCAGCTGAAAATTCTGATCCTCCTCGACGATTTCGCCGAGCGCTTCCGGCCGCTCCGCAACTGCAAGCACCAGGACCTCGTCGACCATCTTTGCAGTGACGGGGTACGTGGGCGGTGGCAGCGCAACGGCCGCCTGCCATTGCTTGCCCTTGATGGTCTGTGCCAGAAACTCCGGGAGGATCGTGACGGCGCGCAGATCTGGGTCCCACTCGGCGTCTCGGAACTTGGCGTCATAGGACCGCGTGATTGCGATCTCGGCGAGCGGCCGATCGGCCCGCATCGCGAACACGGGTGCGCCGCTGCCACCCGGGCCGCCTGTCCAATTTCCTCCGAACCAATTGCCACCAAACCAATTGCCTCCGAACCAATTTCCCCCCATGGCAGCATCCTCCCGTGGTTCGCTGCAAATGCAGCATGGTTTCAATCCGGCAAGCCAGCCTCTCGCAAATGATCGATGAAGCGGTCCCGCAAACCCGGCTTGAAGGGGCACCGCTCGCGATAGGCCGAAAGCTTGAATCGAGGCTGTATGTCCGAAAGCATCCTGATGACGCCCCGGGCCTCCTCACCCTGGCCCTTTGCAATATAGGCGGCCGCCAGAACCCGCAGGTTGGCGGAGAGCCGGCCGTTCAAAGCTGCGGTCTTGCGGGCCCACACGACCGCCTCATCGTAGTTGCCGTTGATGTAATGGGCTTGGCCGAGGAACATCAGGTAAAAATAGGCCTGCGTGTCGGCCGGTGACAGACGCAATCCCTGTTCGGCGCGCGTAATCGCGGATTGGCCATCCTCAAGGTAGCCGTACACGCCACTGCTAAGGGTCCAAGCCATCGCATTGCCGGGCGATGCGCTCAAGGCCCTGTCAAACAAATCGAGCGCCGCGTTATAGTCCTTGAACAAGAGCGCCTTGGCGTGTCCGAGAACGGCCAGCGCGAACCCGTCTGCCGGCGCCCGGTCGACCGCCGCAGTGGCAAGGCGCGCGGCTTCCGCCGCATCGGGGCCGCCCTCGGCGCCCCAACCTTGCGCGACATTGTGAATGTGCCACAGCGCCGCATAGGCATAAGGAGTCGCGTAGCTCGGGTCCGAAGCGATTGCGGCCTGCAGCAGCTCCCCCGCTCGGCCGAAGTCGAAGAAGTTCATGCGATACATGAAGTCGATCGCCTTCATGAGCAGCTCGTAAGCATTGAGGTTGTCCGAGCGTTTTTGAAGCGCACGTCTCAACTCTGCCTCGCGGACCTGGGGGGCGATGCTCCATACGATGCGCGTCGCAATGCGGCTCTGAAAATCAAACAGTTCCGAGACATCGCCATCGTAGTGATCTGCCCAGAGCACGACCCCCGCTTCGACGTCCTGCAATTCGACTCCAATTCGTAGCCGCTTGTCGGCTCGCCGGATGCTGCCGCTCAAGACGTATCGGACGCCGAGTTCTTGGCCGATCCTCTGGCTGTCGACCGGGCCGCTACGATAGGGAGACGTCGACATGCTTGAAATGACGAACAGCCCACGGAGGTTCTGGAGCGCAACGACGATCTCGTCGGCCGTGCCATCGCCGAAGTAATCGTCTTCCGCGTTCGCGCCCTGGGTACGAAATGGCAATACCGCGATATAAGGCACCTTGGCCTGGCGGCTTGCCCTGCGGCCACCGTTCGACGGCAACCGTTCGGCCTCTGGCAGCAGAAGAGAATAAGCGTGAACGGGGCGCGCAAGATGCTTGAGCCGAAGGACGCCCAGGTCTTGGACAGGGACATCGAGCCGATCCTTGATCTGCTGGAACATCTCGTCTGAAAGCACCACGCCGCCTGCCGGCGCGGACTGCTCGAGTCTCGCGGCTATGTTGACTCCCTTTCCGAAGATGTCCTCCGATTCGACGATGGTCTGCGCAACGTTCAGACCCATTCGGAATTGTATCTTCCGATCGTATCCTTCCCGGGTCTGTGCAGCGGAGACTTCGTGCTGCAAGGCGACCGCACAGCGCGCCGCATCGAGCGAGGAATCGAAAGAGGCGAGAAAGCCGTCCCCCGTATTCTTCACGATCCTGCCGCGGAAGGAGACGATGCACGGATTGATCACGCCGAAACGAAGCGCTCGCAGTCGCACGTGCGTTGCTTCCTCCGCCACCTCTGTCAGACGAGCATAGCCCACGACGTCTGCGGCCAGGATTGCAAGTACGCGACGCGAGGGCAGGGCCTCTGCAACATCGATCCCCGGATGATTCACCTTGGCCGCCCCGCTGCTTTGCAGAACAGGGGCAGGATAGCATAACGCGAGGTCATTGATAGCGCCCACCGCGCACCTCCGACTCTGAACAAACTCAACCCCGCTTACGCGCGCCGACATTTTGCCGAACGAAGCGGCTCCCAAATCATATGCAGCAACCTCTCTCCAGGTGAGCGGCCGTGTCGGACGAGGCACAACTATCCCTTCCGCGAACCTGGGAAACTCGCCCCCTGAAGCGGATGGTCGGACTTATCGTTGCGGCCTTTTTCGGCTCAACCTGCAAAGAGCTACAATCGATTTTCAGCAATTTGACTGCGAGACTGAAGGCCCGAGAGCCACCGCGTCGCGCGGCTGCATTTTACAGACGAACTGGAAAGGCGCTGTGAGTTAGATCATACAGACGCGCAAATTCGTGTCACGAGCCCGGCGGTTGCACTTTGCCGATTTGCTCGCGTCGGCCGAGGATGTTGAGGCCGCGCGTTCCACTGGAAATGAGGTGGCGAGCCGGAGCTTGGAATCGCGGCCGCGCGCGCCGTAGAAATCACGCGTCGCCAGCGCGGTGGTCGCAGTGAATGGCTCGTCGCCTCGGGCGGCAGGCCTGCGCCGACCGGCCTTGAACGCCGCAAGGTCGCTCGTTACGCTCGAGGAAAACCGGGAGATACGCGTGAAGCAGCTGAGGATCGGCGACACCACCATCGATGCGGTGATCGAGCGGGAGGGGCCGTGGCGGCGGCCGCAAGATTTTTTCCCGGGATATGATGAGGGTGTGTTCAAGCAGCATCTGCCGACCATGGAGCCGGAGGTGTTCGACGTCGCTCGCGGCATGATGGTCATCACCTACCAGACGTTCGTGGTGCGCACGCCGTGCTACACCATTCTTGTCGACACCTGCACCGGCGAGGACAAGGGCCATCCGCCGCCATTCGACTTTCCCGGCAAGGAGCGCTGGCGCAACGAATTGTTCGCGCTCGGCATCGGCTTCGAGCAGGTCGACTACGTCTTCTGCACGCATTTGCATATCGACCACACCGGCTGGAACACGACGTTGCGCGACGGCCGCTGGGTGCCGACGTTCCCGAACGCGAAATACGTCTTTCACAAGGGCGAGTACGCCGCCTGGGAGGCCGAGAACGCCAAAGGCAACAATCCACCCGGCACTGTGTTTCGCGACAATTGCCTGCCGATCGTCGAGGCGGGACAGGCGCTGCTGGTCGATGACGGCTATGCGCTGGACGATACCGTCACGCTGACGCCGACGCCGGGGCATTCGCCCTGTCATTGCTGCGTCAATATCTTCTCGAAGGGCCGGCGCGCGGTGGTCGCCGGCGACCTCATGCATCACCAGATCCAGTGCCGCGAGCCGGACTGGTCGGCCAGGCCCGACTGGGATGCAAAACAGTCGGCGGTGTCGCGGCGAAAGTTCTTCGCTTCCGTTGCCGACACCGACACGCTGATCTTGCCGATCCATTTTCCGGCGCCGACGGTCGGACTGATCAAGCCGTTCGGCGCCGCGTTCGATTACCGCTTCAAGCGGGAATAGGCTGCTTCTTCCCGTCATGCCAGGGCTTGTCTCGGGCATCCACGTTCTTGTTTCACTGACGACAAAGAGCGTGGATGGCCGGGACAAGCCCGGCCATGTCGAAATCGCAGGACGTTTGCGATGTTGCAGCTGCGGCGGCAGCGCCCCGGATGCTCTAATACGTATAGAACATCCGCTGGATTTCCTTGCTGTCGCTCGTCTTGGTCAGCGCCAGCATCAAGAGGATGCGCGCCTTCTGCGGATTGAGCGTATCCGAGACGATGAAGTCGTGTTCGTCGTCCTTGGCTTCGCCATTGCGCGCGACGATGCCATTGCCGACACGGCTGCTGCGAACGATTACGACCCCCTTCTTGTGGGCCTCGTCGAGCGCCGGCTCGACCGCCGGCCGGGCCAGGCTGCCGTCACCCACGCCGGCGTGCACGATCCCCTTGGCACCGGCGGCGACGAACGCGTCGATCGCAACCCGGTTCATGTTGGCGTAGCCGTAGACGATGTCGACTTGCGGCAGGGTATCGAGGTTGGACACGTCAAACTCGGAGTCCGCCGTGTGTCGGCGGGTCGATTGACGATAGAAATACGGCTTGTTGCCCTGCATGTAGCCGAGAAAGCCGAGCTCCGGCGTGCGGAAGGTGTCGGCCGTCGAGGTGTTGGTCTTGGTGACCTCGCGCGCCGCGTTGATCTGATCGTTGAGAGCGACGAGCACGCCCTTGCCGACGGCCTCCTCGCTGCCTGCGAGGATCACAGCATTGAAGAGATTGATCGGACCATCCGCGCTGATCGCCGTCGACGGCCGCATGGCACCGACGACGACGACAGGTTTCCTGCTCTTGACCACGAGGTCCAGGAAATAGCTGGTCTCCTCGATCGTATCGGTCCCGTGCGTGATCACGATCCCGTCCACGTCGTCCTGCGCAAGGAGCGTGTTGACGCGCTTGGCGAGCTTCAGCCAGTAGTCATTGTTCATGTTCTCGCTGGCGATCTGGAAAACCTGCTCGCCCTTGACGTTGGCCACCGTCTTCAGCTCGGGGACGGCGTTCAGGAGGGTCTCGATGCCGACCGTGGCTGCGGTGTAGCCGACCACGGTGGTGCTGCTCGCCCCGCTGCCGGCGATCGTGCCGCCGGTGGCCAGAACCACGACGTTGGGCAGGCCGGGGCCCCTCGCACTTGCGACGTCAAGACTGATGAGCAGCGCAAAGAGCACGCTCATTGTCGCCATCATGTAATCACGCACTCGGAACTGCCACATCTCGACCACCCTTTTTCTAGAAGCCTCGTCGATGCGCCCCGATTTCGCTCAGCGCCGTATGATCCGTCAGGAGCGGCGTTCTGTCTAGGGTGGCGATGTCTGTTGTTTGCGCGCGCGGCGCGTGCAGGCAGGTGGCGATAGTCGCCCCTCTCGTGCTCAAACAACAAACGTCAATGCCCGGGACAAGCCCGGGCATGACGAAGGTTGCTCGTTAAAGAGGCAGCGAAGGCACAGCGACTTACGCGCCCATCTCGCACTTCTTCATGAAGCTGTTCTTTGCGGCACCGGCGAGCGGCTTGCCGTCGGAGCCGACGGCCTTCGGCGCGCAGGCCTCTTGCTTGCACTTCTTCATGAACGAGGTCTTGGCCGCACCGGCGAGGGCTTTGCCGTCCTTGCCGACCGCCTTGCTCTCGCAGGTATCGTCCGCAAAGGCCGAGCCGGCTGCGAAGGTGGCAACGATCGCAGCCAGGAAAATCCGTTTCATCATTGGGTCTCTCCCTAAACCAAAATGGCGTTCCGGATTGGAGCCCGGAATCGTGGCGCAATCAAGCAGGATGAACGGTCGTCGCCCGGTCCGCCTGCCAATTTCTCGCGAGAGGTCTCCGCGTCTCAGGCTTTTCCGCCGATGCTCCTGACCAGCATCGCGACCTGGACGGCGATCAGGCGCTTCATGTCCTTGCCGTTCCTGGCCGTTTCGCGCAATCCGCGCATGCCGAAGACGAGGCACCGTGCCAGCACGTCCGCTCCGTCCGCCGTGCCCGAGGACCGTACCTGATCGCGGATGAGATCGGCGACCAGCGACTGGAAATTCTCGTAAACGGTCCTGACGGCTGGAAATCGCAGATCGAACAGATCCGCTGCATCGGGATGCGCCTCCGACAGGTCGAAGCCGTGAGATCCCCAGGATTTGCAGGCATGGAGCAGCTTGGCGTGGAGTCCATCGAGCCGCGCGATCGATGCGAGAATCTCGCGGTGCTTCTGTTCGTCCATGGCCCGGATCACCGCAGCGAACACGGCATCCTTGTCGGGGAAGAGCAGATAAAGCGCCGGCCGCGATATCCCGGCCTCGGCGGCGATATCGCCCATCGTCGTGCGGGCAAAGCCGTAGCGGCAGAAGACCTGCGTCGCGGCTGCGATCGCGATCTGCTCTTTGGACACAGGAGCTTGAGCCATGATCCTCACCCTCAATGCGCACCACGTATTGACAAAAAGTCGATAATTGTCAATTTGTCATAGCACGAAACGAAGCCGTGAAAGGTTTGCGAGATGAACAACGACGCGCGATTGAAGACCTGGACCACCTACCAGGCGGCATGGGGACCCATCGACGAGGACGAGCGGCGCCGGTTGCTGGAGCAGAGCGTGGCTGCGGATTGCGTGTACACCGATCCGGGCTCGCAGGTGGCTGGACGGAAGGCCTTGATGGCCCGCATCGGGCAAACGCAGCTGAAGTTTCCGGGAGCCCATTTCAGGAACGACAGCTTCGTCGAACACCATGAACAGGGGCTTTTCCGCTGGACCATGTATGACGGCGCCGGCCGCGTCTTCGTCAAGGGCGAGAGTTTTGGCCGCTTTGGCGAAGATGGCCGCCTGGTTCAGGCGACCGGCTTCTTCGAAGTCCCCGCGGCGGCTTCCTGATAGCGCGCCGATTGCGCGAGGGCGGCGGTCTCAGACCCCGCGCGCCAGCAACACCTTGAAATCGGCGCGCGCACGTTGCGCCTCGGCGCGGGCGACCTCGGAGGCCTCGCCCATGCCGAAATAGCCGTGAATCAGGCCGGCGCCCTCATGATGCTTGACGCGCACGCCGGCGGCCTCCAGCGCTTTCGCATAGGCCGCGCCTTCGTCGCGCAGCGGATCGAACCAGGCGGTGGTCACGATCGCGGGCGCGAGGCCTTTGAGCGATGCGGCCCGCAGCGGCGACACCCGCCAGTCTGAGGCATCTGCGGGATCGGCGAAATAGTGTCCGCAAAACCACTCCATGGTGGCGCGCGTGAGGAAATAGCCGTCGGCATTTTCCGCGCGGGAGGGAAAGCGGGCGTTCTCGCGCGTGTCGGCATAGAGGCCGACGGCGTCGGTGACGGGATAGACCAGCAATTGCGCGGCGAGCTTGATGCCGGCATCGCGAGATGCGATCGCGGTCGTGGCCGCAAGATTGCCGCCGGCGCTGTCGCCGGCAACGCCGAGGCGTCTGGGATCGCCGCCAAATTCCGCGACGCGGTTGAAGATGTCACTTGCGGCGGCAAACGCGTCCTCGAAGGCGCCGGGAAAGCGTGTCTCCGGCGGCCGGCGGTAGTCGACGGATACGACGACGGCGCCGGTCTCAATCGCGAGATTGCGCGCCTGCCTGTCGTGGGTCTCGAGATCGCCTGCAACCCAGCCGCCGCCATGGAAGAACACCACGGTCGGTGCGGGATCGCTGCCGACGCGATAGACGCGGGCATCGAGCGGGCCGGCGCCGCCCTTCACCTTGATGTCAAGCACGGCATCGACCGGCGGTGGCGGCACGGCGGCGCGCGCGGCAGCCAATGCGCGCAAGGAATCGCGGGCGCTCTGTGGCGTCATCGTCGCGGGATCGCGCAGCGGCAGCAGCGGAATGATCTGGGCAACGACGGGATCGAGCGGCGCGGGCATCGGCGGGTCCTCAGGGGTTCTTGGTCTTGGTTGGCCGTTAGCATAGATTTGGCGCGCCGCATCGGCAACCGGCCACGCACTACAATTGCCATGCCGGCGAATGAACGGGCAGGGAGGCCTCGAGGTGGAATTCGAAACGCTGGTCCAGTCGCGCCGCAGCGTGCGCGGTTTCAGGAACGAGAAGGTGCCGCGCGCGGTGATCGAGGCGATCATCGAGAGCGCCAAGCGTGCGCCGTCGTCGATGAACACACAGCCCTGGCATGTACACGTGCTGACCGGCGCGCCGCTTGAAGAGGTGCGCCGCCGCAACATGGAGGAGATGGCGGCCGGCGCCAAGGTCAAGCGCGACATCGTCAGCCATGGCGAGTACCAGGGCGTGCATCGCGCCCGTCAGGTCGACATCGCCAAGAAGCTGTTCGGCGCGATGGGGATCGCGCGCGACGACAAGCCGATGCGGCAGGACTGGGTGCTGCGCGGCTTTCGCCAATTCGACGCGCCGGTCTCGCTGGTGCTGACCTACGATCGCGTGCTCGATCCCGGTGCGGTCTGCCATTTCGACCTCGGCGCACTCTGCTACGGTCTCGTGCTCGCGGCCTGGGACCGCGGGCTCGGCTCTGTCATCAACGGCCAGGGGATCATGCGCAGCGACATCGTGCGCGAGGTCGCGGCGATTCCCGAGGACGAGGTCATCATGACTTGCGTCGCGATGGGCTATCCCGATGACAACTTTGCCGCGAACGCCGTTCGTTCGGATCGCGAAGGTAACGATGAGTTCGTGCGCTATCTCGGATTCGCCGAGTGAATTGGAAGGACCGGAGGAGGGTATTCCCTCGCGAAATTTTTCGTGCGGACTCGTTAGGGCCTCTTGCAATCTTCATCATGCAGGAGGAACAATATGCTGACTAAAAGGTTTGTTGCTGGCGCGAGGGAATTGACATGCGGCGGCTGGCTAGCCTGGTTCGATGGTTCTTCGGCCCGCGGATGCGGCGCCCGCTCGATGATGATCCCACCCTTCCTTTTACCTCCGAAGAGTTCGGCAGACTGATCCGCAGCGGTAAGCGCGAGGACATGAAGCTGCTCGCCGACGGTCTGACTTGTCGCTCGATACCGCATCGCATCAAATACCGGGCGACGCACTAGGCGCGAGCACTCAGCCATCGCGCGATTGGAGCGAGTTGGACGAAGGCGATCATCCGTCGTGACGCGAGCCGCTCACCTCGTCCCAGATTCATTATTGAAATGAGTGACGCGGACCAGCGCTTTTCACTTCTGGAATAGGCGCGGCCATGCGCATTGGACTCCCATGCACCGGCACCATGCGAGGACGAATGAAGCTTCGCCCCTGGAGCGCGGTCGCCGGCGATAGCGCGACAAAGCGGTTGGGGCCGGGCTTCGGTTTCGTGCTAGTGTGCCGGCCATGAGCAATCGCATCCTCGTTCTCTACGGTTCCTACCGCTCCGACCGCATGGGCATCCGCCTTGCGAATTTCGTCATCGATCGCCTGCGCAGTCGCGGCGAGGAGGTCGACTTCATCGATGCCAAGGCGATCGGCCTGCCGATGCTCGATCGCATGTACAAGGAATATCCCAGCGGGACCGCTCCGCCGGCGCTGGAGAAGCTGGCCGGCCAGATCCGCGGTGCCGACGGCTTTGTCTTCGTCACCGGCGAATATAATTGGGGCATTCAGCCCGGCCTGAAGAACCTTACCGACCACTTCCTGGAGGAGTGGTTCTGGCGGCCGGCCGCGATCGTGAGCTATTCCGCCGGCCGGCTGTCCGGCGCGCGCGCCTCGACCGCCTGGCACGGCACGCTGTCGGAAATGGGCATGGTCGTGATCTCGAGCACCATCGGCGTCGGGCCGATCGCGCAGACGCTGTCGGCCGAAGCCGAGCCGATCGGCGAGGGCGGCAAAGCGCTGGAACGTTCGTTTCCGCGCTTTGCCGACGATCTGACGTGGTGGATCGAGGCCGCGAAAGCGCAGCGGGCGCGCAAGGCGCCGCCTTACTGATAGCGGCCTAAGCCGCCCTGACTTCGCCGAGGAAGCGGTCGAACTGGCCGGCGAGGTCGCGCGACTGGGTCGAGAGCTGCTCGGCGGCGCCGAGCACCTCCCTCGCAGCTGCACCGGTGTCGTCGGCGGCGCGCTGCACGCCCGATATGTTGGTGTTGACCTCCTGGGTGCCGCGCGCGGCTTCCTGGACGTTGCGGGCGATCTCCTTGGTCGCCGCGCCCTGCTCTTCGATCGCGGCCGCAATCGCGGTGCCGATCTGGTCGATCTCGCCGATGACGTCGGCGACGTTGCGGATCGCGGCCACGGTCTCGTCGCTCGCGGTCTGGATTGCGGTGATCTGCTCGGAGATTTCCGTCGTGGCCTTGGCGGTCTGGCCGGCCAGCGATTTCACTTCGGCAGCAACCACGGCAAAGCCGCGGCCGGCATCGCCGGCACGGGCGGCCTCGATCGTCGCGTTGAGTGCGAGGAGATTGGTCTGCTCGGCAATGCTCTGGATCAGCGTGACGACGTCGCCGATCTTCTGGGCGCCCTCGGCCAGCGTACGCGCGGTGTCGCCGGTGCGGCGAGCGTTGTCGACGGCACGCGCCGCGATCTCGGTCGATTGCGCGACCTGGCGGCCAATCTCGGCGATCGAGGAGGTCAGCTCTTCCGTGGCGCTGGCCACGGTCTGAACGTTGGTCGAGGTCTGCTCGGAGGCGGCCGCGACGACTGCGGCCTGGCTGTTGGTCTGCGCCGCCGTCGAGGTCATCGACTGCGCCGTGCTCTCCATGGTGGCGGACGCCTGTGACAGCCCGCCGACAAGCTCGGTGATCTTGGCTTCGAATGAACGAGTCAGCTCGTCGAGTGCCTGGGCACGTCGCATCTTGCCGTCGTTCTCGGCCTGCTTCTCGGCCGCGAGCCGGTCGGCCCGGATCATGTTGTCCTTGAAGACCTGAACGGCTGCGGCCATCGCGCCGATCTCGTCGGAGCGTTCGGCGCCGGGAATGTCCTCGGCAACGTCGCCCTCGGCGAGCCGCGACATCCGGGTCGTGAGGTTGACGATCGGGGCGCAGACGCGACGGCGGACCATCACGATGAGGCCGACGCTAGCGACCAGCACGGCGAGGAGGCCGACCAGTGCGATCGTGAAGCTGGTGCGCGCGGCGCCAGAGGCGCCGGCGAGGATCTGCTCGGCATTGTCGTAGAAGGCGTCGCGGACGTCGATGATGGTACCGAGGCCGCGCTGCGTGGCGGCATAATAGGTCTCCACGTCGTGTTCGTACTTGCCGCTGACGGCACCGTCCTTGACCATCTTGAGCTCGCGGCCGAACTCCTCGACATAAATTGCGTTGAATTTCTCCAGCGCAGCGGCGACGTTCGCGGGCGTTGTCGGATTGCCGCGTAGTTCCTGCAGCGACATGACGAGCTGGTCATTGCGGCCCTGGGAGCGGCTGATGTCCGCCTTCTCCGCGTCGGTTGCCGGCTTTTTGCCCCCGACGAGATTCTTGTGCAGGCTGGAGTTGAAGCCGCCGACGTCGCGCAGTGTCATCGCGATGTTGGCATAACTCGCTTGGCGATAGGCATCGCCATTGAGAATCGCCATGCGACGAACCTGCTCGTTGAGCAGCGCGGTCACGCCGGCGTTGAGCACGGCGTTGTCGGCGACGATCTTCTTGGCCGCGTCCTTGCGCGCCTCTGCCGGCCCGGCCATCGCCTTGTCGATGGCCTCGCGCAGCGCCGTGAATTTCGAATTGATGCCATCGATGTTGCTGCCGATGTTCACGCCGTCGTCGAACGAGCCGGGCAGCTCCTTGCGCAGCGCATTCATCTTCTCGCGGGCGCCGTCGGTCTGCTGGCGCAGTTTGCCTTGCTCGGCGAGCTGAGCCGGATCGATCGTCGCCGGTCCGTAAAGGATGTTGGTGGAGAAGCCGCGCTCGGGGTTGAGATAGCGCGGAATGTCGCTGACGGCGCGAACGATCGCGAGCCGCCCCTGTGCCTCGGTGACACGCTCGATCGTCTGGTATTTCGTCACGGCGACGTAGACCGCGAGGCCGCCGCCGACGGTCGAGAGCGAGACAATGGCGGTGGTCAGGAGCGTACCGATTTTCATGATTTGTCCGGCATTGGCGCGGGGAGAAAGATATTCTCCAAAAATAGAGATGGCGTATTAATCCCGGGTTTACGCTCGCGGCCGCCGGTGTCGCGGTCACCTTGCCTCTTGATCGAGAGAAGCGAGAATCTCCAGCGTCGCGCCGTCGGGCTCGCCAGCGAAATACCGGGCGAGCGCCTCGCCGAAAATTGGCTCGTCGGACACCGTGTCGAACAGCGTCATCGACGAGCGGAATTTGGCGTCGTCGGGCGCGTCCAGGGACGAACCATAAATGCGATCCTCGGCGGCAAGCACGAGGCCGGTGCATTCGATCAGGCGCGGGCCGAGAATCGGGTGGGCGAGATAGGCTTTGGCCTCTGCCCGCGAGCCGATGGCGTAGCGCTGGGACATGGCGCTGAAGCCGAGGCCGGCGACCTGCGGGAAGACGAACCACATCCAGTGAGTCTGCTTCCGCCCTCCGGCGAGCTCCCCCAAAACGGCGCGAAAAACCGGCTCCTGGGCCCTGACGAAGCGCTTTAGATCGAAAGGATCGGTCATGGGATACCTCAGGCGGGCTTTCCGGCCGCGATTATGCCTAACTTTTGGCTCCCAATGTGGTAGCTGGTATAGAGTCTCCGGGTGGGGGTTGGGTCCCCCGGGGGTCGATTTGGGGATCTGATGGTTTCCGACCGCGCAAGCGCCGAGAGGCTATTGTCGCGCCGCCGTGTTGGGCGAGCCGAGACAATACTGCTGTCTATGGCCGCCATCGCGCTGGCGCTGGGCGCCGCCGCATGGGTCGTGGACATCGGCGACTCGACCCCGCTGGTGTCGGCCGCACTGCCGCCGGCCAATGCTCCCTCGTTCGAAGACCGTTTCGCCTCGCTGTCGGGCAACCCGCCCGCCCGCGACCTTGGCTTGCGGACGATGGAGCGCTCCGCTTTGAATGCGGTGCAGCTCAAGCTTCGCGATGCCAAGGCGATGCTCGCCCAAAAACTCCAGGGCGACGACTGGCGCTCGATCCTGACCGAAGACGACAACAACAAGCCCGCGGCCGAAGAGGCCAAGCCCACGCAGCGCGCCGATGCCGTCCCGATGCCGCGCTCGCGACCGGTCCAAGCGGATTTCTCCGCGCAGATCGCTTCCAGCCAGGCCTATGCTGACACCAATCCCAAGGTCGACAATCGCAACTTCTTCGAAAAGTTCACCGACAAGATCAGGTTGGCCTCGTTGACGCCCGGCGACGGTCTGCTCGGCAGGGCCCCGGATCTCGCCGCGCTCGGTTACGATTCGAAGACGGCGGTTTATGACATCAAGGCCAAGGCGCTCTATTTGCCGAGCGGCGTCGCGATCGAGGCCCATTCGGGTATGGGCGCGCTGATGGACGATCCCGATCATGTCGACCAGCGTATGGTCGGCGCGACTCCGCCTGCGACCTACGACCTCAAGCCGCGCGAAAAGCTGTTCCACGGTGTTCGCGCGTTGCGCATGACGCCGACTGACGGCACCAGCGCGCTCGGCCGCGTCGGCCTGCTCACGCACACCTATATGCTCGGACCGCGCGGCGATTCCAACGGCTGTGTCTCGATCAAGGACTATGATCGCTTCCTCAAGGCTTACGACAATGGCGAGTTCAACCGCCTGGTCGTGGTGCGAAGCCTGGGCGAAGCGGCGACTGCCTCGCAGCGCGTCAGTAACAGCACCAATTCCTGATCTTCGATGTCTGACGTTTGCCTGCTGCGGCAGGGCTGCCGTTTTCCCTTCGTTAAGCCGTTGTCGTTCAGAAGCAGCCCATGAGTGATCCAGCAAGCTCCGAGACCCCGCTGCGCACGACGTTCAAGATCAAGCTGAACGGTGACACGCTGGCGATCGCAACCGTCGGCCAGGCCTATCAATTCCTCACCAACTTCAAATCGGTCGAGTGGATGGAATTCCGCTCGCTGCATGAGGACGCCGTGCACGCGCTGGAGGGCGCTGCCGGCAATGCCATGCTCGTGGTGCAGGCGACGAATGCCGTGCGGGCGCTGTTCGTGAGTGCGAAGCTGCTCTGAAGCAGGCGTTCTCCTGCTACCGCTCGAACCGACGTCGTGGCGCGTTTCGGGCTGAGCCCACACTCCGTCACCGCAACCCCGCGGCTGACTGGTTTGGCAGCCCCGGCCCTCCTTTGTCATGGCTTGAACTGCATGGCGGGAACGGGCAAACGGTCCGCGAGGACCGTGGCTAGCGCCACTCGTTTCAAGCCCGACACCAAGAAAGAGA
Organism: Bradyrhizobium sp. Ghvi; assembly: GCF_900115265.1. GTDB lineage: Bacteria > Pseudomonadota > Alphaproteobacteria > Rhizobiales > Xanthobacteraceae > Bradyrhizobium. The sequence goes on from NZ_FOVU01000004.1 coordinate 707,402, forward strand.
GCCCATCATGAAACGCCGTACATTCCTCAGGGGCGGCGCGGTTGCCGGCGCGACGACGCTGGTTGCTGCCCCTGCGATCGCGCAGAGCGCGCCCGAGATCAAATGGCGCCTGACCTCGAGCTTCCCGAAGTCGCTCGACACCATCTACGGCACGGCGCAGACCTTTGCGAAATATGTTGCCGAAGCCACCGACAACAAATTCCAGATCCAGACCTTTGCGGCGGGCGAGATCGTTCCCGGTCTCCAGGCACTCGATGCCGTCAGCGTCGCCACCGTCGAGATGGCGCAGACGCCCCTCTATTTCTACATCGGCAAGGAGCCGGCACTGGCCTACGCAACCGGTGCTCCGTTCGGAATGAATCATCGGCACCAGGAATCCTGGTGGTACTTTGGTGGCGGCGCCGACCTCGCCAACGAGGCGCTGAAGCCGTTCAAGGCGCACGCCATTCTCTGCGGTAATTCCGGTACCCAGATGGGTGGCTGGTTCCGCAAGGAGATCAAGACGGTCGACGATCTCAAGGGCCTCAAATTCCGTATAGCCGGCATGGGCGGCCATGTGCTGGCGCGGCTCGGCGTCGTCCCGCAGCAGATCGCGGGTGGCGACATCTATCCGGCGCTGGAGAAGGGCACGATCGACGCAGTCGAGTTCGTCGGCCCCTATGACGACGAGAAGCTCGGCTTCCAGAAAGTCGCCAAATATTACTATTTCCCCGGCTGGTGGGAGGGCGGCGCCATGCTGCACATGATCGTCAATGACGAGAAGTGGGCGAGCTTGCCGAAGCACTACCAGGCGATCGTCAACCAGGCGGCCTCGGCGGCCGGCGCCTGGATGCTCGAGAAATATGACAGCGTGAATCCGGCGGCGCTGAAGCGACTGATCGCAGGCGGCGCGGAGCTGAAAGCCTTCCCGCAGCCGGTCCTCGAGGCCTGCTACAATGCGACCCAGGAGCACCTGAACGAACTCGCCGCCAAGAGCGACCTGTTCAAGCGCACCAAGGAAAGCCACGATGCGTATATGAAGGAGCTGCTGTTCTATACGCAGATCGCGGAGAATTTTTACGACAACTATCTGCTCAGCAAGATGCGCAACAAGAGCTGAGCGAGGTCGTCATTCCGGGGCGCGTCTCTTGGCGCGAACTCGGATATCCATTTCACCGCGCGTATTGTAGCCTGATGGATTCCGGGCGCGCGACTTTGTCGCGCCCCGGAATGACACGCGAAGGGAGCAGCCTACGTCGCCCCTAACCCCAGCTTCGCATAGATACGCCTTGCATAGATGCCGAACGCGTCCGTCGTCTTCAACGGCAGGTCGCGCGGGAAGGGCAGGTCGATGGGGAAGTAATCGGCCATCTTCGCGGGTCCCGCGGTCAGCACCGCGCAGTGCGACGACAGGAACACCGCCTCCTGGATCGAATGCGTGACGAAGACGATGGTCTTGCCGCTCTCGCGCCAGATCCGCAGCATCTCAAGATTCATCTGCTCGCGCGTCAGCGCATCCAGCGCGCCGAACGGCTCATCCATCAGGATCAGTTTTGGATCGTGGATGAAGGCGCGCGCGATGGCGGTGCGCTGCTGCATACCGCCGGAGAGCTCTCGCGGATATTTCTGCTCATAGCCGGCAAGTCCGACCAGTTTGAGCAGATCGCGCGCCCGCTCGCGCGCGGCCTTCATCGGCAGACCGACGATCTCGGCGGGCAGCAGCACGTTGTCCAGGATGGTGCGCCATTTCAAGAGCAGCGCCTGCTGGAACACCATGCCGATGTCGCGGCTCGGATCGAACGGACTTATGTCATTGCCGATTGTCACCGTGCCGCCGTCGGCGCCGTGCAGGCCGGCCAGGATCTTCATCACCGTGGTCTTGCCGCAGCCGGACGGGCCGACCAGCGAGACCAGCTCACCTTCCTGGACGTCCATCGTGACGTCGGACACCGCCAGAAACTCGGCGCCGCCACTGCGATAAACCTTTCGGACGCCTTGCAGGCTGATGAAGGGCTTCGAGCTCATGAAAGCCATTTTTCCAAATTGGCGGCGACGAAGGCATCGTCGCTGAGGTCGGCGTGCTCGCGCGTGACGCGGTCGATCTCCTCTTTCTGACCGGGGCTGAGGCCTTCGTTCGGATCGAGGCACCACAGGCCCTGCATCAAGCCCTGGCGCCGCAGGATTTCGTGGCAGCCGGCGATGCAGCCATGGAAATTGTTGGTGACGTCGAAGAAGGCGCTGTTGCAATCGGTGACGCGGGCATCGAGCGCGAGCAGATCGGCCGGCACGCTGTCCTTGTGCCGCGCCGCCTTGCAGCGCTCGAACTGCTTGACGGCGCTCGCCGTCCAGACCGACCAGTGGCCGAGCAGGCCGCCTTTGAAATAGGTGCGCGTGGTGACGCCCTTGTCGCGAAGGTCAAACGGCAGCATCAGGTCGAGCAGGATGTGATCGTCATTGCCGGTGTAGAGCGCGACCCGGTCGAGCGCGCCCGCCGCCGCGACGCCGCGCAGCACGTCGAGCGTGCGATAGCGGTTGAACGGCGCGATCTTGATTGCGATCACATTGTCGATCGCGGCAAAGCGCTGCCAGAAGCCGCTCGACAGGATGACGCCGCCGACGGCAGGCTGCAGGTAGAAGCCGACAAGTGGGATCTCGGCGGCGACAGCCATGCAATGCGCGATGATCTCGTCTTCGGTGGCGCTCTTCATCCCGGCGAGGCTGAGCAGGCCGGCGTGATAGCCGATATCGCGCGCGGTGCGGGCTTCGGCGGTTGCCTGCCGGGTCGGGCCGGCGAGGCCCGCGACCATCGCGAGCGGGCGCCGGGTCCAGCTTGACGCCGTCTCGGCTGCAAGCTCCAGCACGGGACGATAGAGACCGATGTCGCGGATCGCGAACTGCGTTGTGTGGACCCCGATGGCAAGGCCGCCGGAGCCGGCGTCGATGTAATAGCGCGTTAGTGCGCGCTGATGGGTCTTGTCGAGCTGCCGCTCGGCGGTGAGCGCGAGCGGATGCGCCGGCAGCACGGTGCCCTCGGCAATCAGCTTGCGGATGTCGCTGTCGATCTGGCTGTGGTGCATGGTGTCCTATCCGAATTCAGGGCCGGCGACGGCGAATGGCAATTCCTCGCTCGCTGCCGTGGCGGGGCCGAACCGCATCCGCTGGAACGGGCGCTCGATGGTCCAGCCAGATGTGGTCAATCCTTCGAGGAAGGCTTCCTGCGGCGCGACCGCGTCGAGCAGAAGAGGACCGGTCTCGGAGCGTACGATCGCATCGACCAGGGCCAGCGCTGCCGAGGCATTGTCGGCGAATAACGGGCCGACGTGACGGGCGGTCCGGCCATCGCGAACCAGCGCAATGGCCCCGTTCGCGGAGACGATGCGCGAGCCGGAGCGCTGAGCGAAAGCTGAGAGCAGGGCGGTGCGATCGAACCCGGTGGCCCGCCGGTCGCGCGCGCGAAGCGCATCGATGCTCGCGGAGAAAGGTGGTGGCGCTTCGGCCCGCGCGGACTTCGCCAGCTTCAGCCGACGCAATTGCAGCGTCGGCGTGAATCCGAGCGGGCCATAGACGGCGACGCCGGCGGGCGTCGCGTCGAGCCAGCAGGTCAGGCCGTTCTTGCGTGCCGTCTCCAGGCAGGCATCGACGAGGCGGGTCGCGAGGCCGCGCCGGCGGTGGCTTGATGTCACCAGCACCATGCTGATCCAGGCGTTGTTGCCGGAGTAGGGCAGCAGGGCGGCGGTTGCGACCAGCAGCACGCCGGTGCGGATGCCGAAGACGACGCCGTCGCGCAGGAAGATGCGCCAATCCTCTTCGGTCTGGTTCCAGCGTGCTTCCGTCGACAGCACGAGCCCCGCCATCGCATCTTCGGGGCCGAGCTTGATCACGGCAAGCCCGTCAGTAGCGGCCATCGCGCACCTCGTATTTGGTCGGCTTGCCGAGGCTCGGCATCGCGCGGGAGACCCAGTCGGCGGTCCAGGCGATCAGCTGTTCGGTGTCCACCACGGGCATGCCGAATAGCTTCACGGCTTGCGAGGTATCCGTCAGCCACGCCGTCGGCTCTTCCTTGCCTGTCAGTACTGGCGCGCGGCCGAAGCGGGCGCCGAACTCTTGTGCGAGATCGCGAACGGCCAAAATCTCGTGGCCGCTGACATTGATCGGCGAAGTCGGCGCGGTGCAATGCGCCAGGCAGCGCAGTGCCTGGGCGGAGGCATCACCTTGCCAGATGAAATTGACATGGCCGAGGCTGACGTCGATCGGCGCACCCGCGAGCACCTTTGTCGCGATGTCGTGAAGCACGCCGTAACGCATGTCGATGGCGTAGTTGAGCCGGAACAGCCGGCCCGGCGTTCCGAACTTGCGCGAGAAATACTCGAACATGCGCTCGCGCCCCACGCAGGACTGAGCATATTCGCCGGGCGGGTTCGGCGCCATCTCCTCGGTCGAACCTGCGCCCTCGACCGCGACGAACGGGTAGACGCAGCCGGTCGAGAACGCCACGATCCGCGACGATGCGAAGGCCTGCGCGACCAGCGCCGGCACATGCGCGTTCATCGCCCAGGTCAGCGACAGATCGCCTTCGGCGCCGAACTTGCGGCCGGCCATGAAGACGATGTTCGGCGCTTTCGGCAGCGCATCGATCGCGGCTTCATCCAGCAGGTCGCAATTGATGGTCTCGATGCCACGCGCTTGCAGCCAGTGCTTGACGCTTGCATCAGTGAAGCGGGCGACCCCAATGACGCGTCGTTCTGGGGCGGCCGCTTTCGCAAGGCCTGCCAGCGTCGGGCCCATCTTGCCGGCGACGCCGAGGATCATGATGTCGCCCTCGACCTTGTCGAGATCGTCGATCAACGCTTGCGTCGGCCGGCAGAGGAGATCGTCGAGGGCAGCGATGTCGGGGATCGTTTTCGGCAGCGTGTGGCGGGTGAGGAGCATCGATTGGTCCTTGGTCAGGTTTGCCTGGCATCGCCCACGACGAACATGTGTTCGAGGGCGAGCACCAGGCCGTAGAGAGCGACGCCGAGCAGGGTCAGCAGCACGACGGCCATCACCATCGCGGGCGTGTCGAGCGAGGATTGCACCTGGATCATGAGGTAACCGAGCCCGCGTTCGGAGGCGATGAACTCGCCGACGATGGCGCCGGCCACCGCGAGAATGGCGCCGACCTTCATGCCGGAGAAGATGTAGGGCAGCGACCCCGGCAGCTGGATCTTTCGGAACAGCGTCCAGCGCGAGCCGCGCAACGATTTGACGAGATCGAGCAGATCGGGCTCGACCTCGCGCAGGCCTCGTGCGGTGGTGAGCAGGATCGGGAAGAAGCAGATGCTGAAGGCGATCAGGATGTTCGGCACGATGCCGTAGGAGAACCAGACGATGAACAGCGGTCCGAGCGCGACTTTCGGGATCATGTTCAGCGTCACGAACAGCGGCAGCAGCACGAGGCTGATGAGCGGCGCCCAGCTGAAGACCACGGCGAGGGCGATGCCGACGACCGCGCCGAGCGCGAAGCCACCGAGGATCTCGATTCCCGTCACCAGCGTGTTGGCGCCCCAGGCGTAGCTTGCGGTTCCCAGCGTCTGCACCGTCGCGAGCGGCGAGGGCAGGATGAATTTCGGCACGTGGAAGGCATCGACCAGGACCTGCCAGAGCATGAGCACGGCGAGGTGCACGATCAGGACGATCGCAAAGCTGCGCGCCGGATTTGCTCCGCGAACTGCCACCGGTGCTCCTCGTTGCCGCGGCTCCCCTGCCTCGGCGGCAAGCCTAACCGGCCTTCCGCCAAGTTTCAACCAATCGGTTGATTACGGCCGGAGCGACTGCAGCACCAGATCGACGACATGCCGGCGGCGGGCGCGACGCGCGGTGCGGCTCGACAGGTCTTTGCCGAAGATTGCCGACAGCGTCGGCGTGTTGGAGAAAAAGAAATAGCTGAGGCCCGCGATGGAGATGTAGAGCTGGACGGGGTCGATCCCCTTGCGGAACAGGCCCGAGCGCACGCCTTCGTGAAGGATGTGGGAGACGCTCTTGACCAGCGGCGAATGCATGGCCTCCAGCCGCGTCGAGCCGCGGACGTGGCGGGCACCGCCGCGGTTCTCGTCGTTCAAAAGCACGATAAAATCGGGGTTCGTCGCCAAATGATCGAACGAGGCTTCGATCAGCCGGCGGATCGCCTTTTCCGGCGCCAGGCCCTCGAGATTGAGCCTGCGCTCCTGCTCGCGGATGTCTTCGTAGACCCATTCGAGCACGGCGAGGTAGAGCGCGTCCTTGTCGCCGAAATAGTGATAGACCAGCTGCTTGTTGACGCCGGCGCGCTCGGCGATCTCGTCGACGCGGGCGCCCGCAAAACCGTGCCGGGCAAACTCGAGGCGCGCCGCGGTGAGCAGCTTCTTGCGGGTGGCGACGGGGTCACGCCGCTGCGGCGCGGTGTCGCCTGATCGTTTTGCCGGCATTTCCAACCAAACAGTTGACAAGTTGAGGGCGGGCTTGTTGCATTGGTAGCCTCACATGAGAAGAGCGACAAGCCGGGGCGCGGGATCGAGGAGAGATGCGATGAAGCATTTGCAGGCGGCTTTTGTAGCCCTGATGCTCGGTGTATCGGCGGCCCCGGCGAGTGCGGGCGAGGCGGTCAACCTGATCTTGAACTGGACGCCGACGGCCGACCACTCGCCCTATTATTATGCCAAGGCGCAGGGCTGGTACGATAAGGCCGGCATCGACCTCACGATCGAGACCGGCAAAGGCTCAGGCGTCTCCGCGGCCAAGGTGGGCTCCGGCGGCTCGCCGTTCGGCGTCGCCGATCTCGCCACCATGCTGGTGGCGAAGGGCAAGGGCGCCGACGCGGTGGCTGTGATGAGCGTCTACGCCAACACCGGGCAAACGTTCTACTGGCTGAAGAGCTACGGCCTGAACGGCGTGAAGGATTTTGCCGGCCACAAGATCGGCAACCCGCCGGGCGACGCCTCGCGCGTAATGTGGCCGGCATTTGCGAAAGCGGCGGGTCTCGCGCCCGACTCCGTCGGCTTCGTCAATGTCGGGCCGACCGCGAAGATCGCCGCACTGAAGAGCCACACCGTCGACATCATCAGCGACTTCTACAACGAGCACGATCTCAAGGTGATCGAGTTCGGCTCCGATCTCGGTTACGTCAACTGGAAGGACATCGGCCTCAACCCTTACGGCAATTCGTTGATCGTCAACGGCGCCTATTTGCGGAAGAACCCGAAGCTGGTCGAGGAATTCGTGCGCGTGACGCAGAAGGCCTTTGCGGCCTGCGTCGCCGACGTCACGCCCTGCCTGAAGGCGCTGCTCGACCAGGTCTCCGGCCTCGACAAGGAGAACCAGCAGCGCCAGTGGGAGCGCATCAAGGTTTTGATGACGGACGAGTTCACGACGACGAAGGCGCTCGGCTGGATCGACGGCGAGCGGATGATGAAGGACTATGAGCTCGTCCAGACCTACCTCGGCATGGAGAAGCCGTTCGACGTGACGACGGCGTTCACGACGAAGATGCTGGATCCCTCCATCAAGATGGATGCGAGCAAGGTGAAGAAGTAGGGGGCTCGTTCCTCGCCTTATGCTCCACTTGTGTCCCGGACGCAGCGTAGCGTCCCTTCGACGGTGCGCTGCAGGGCCGGGGGCCCATGTTGCGGTACTGTATCGTGTTGCCTTCTGGGTCCCTGCACCGCGCAGCAATGCTTGCGCGTTGCAGCGCGTCCGGGACACGCGAGCGCTGCCCGCCACCCCACCCACGTAACCCCACGGAGAATTAACCGGCCGTTAACCATATCGGCGGCATCGTTAACCATTCAATAACGGGAACGAGTCGGCCGCCATGGAGGCCCTAGCCAAACCTCAACGCCAGATGGTGCGACTGCGCGGACGCTCCTATGTGGCCTTCGTGTTCGTGCCGACGGTTCCGATCCAGGACTGGCTCCTGGAAATCGACGCCACCATTGCGCGGTCGCCTGGCTTCTTTGCCGGTCGGCCCGTGGTGATCGACCTGTCCTCGGTCGATCTCAGCCAGGCCGGCATCGGCCATCTGCTCACCAGCTTGCAGGATCGAAACATTCGCGTGCTCGGGATCGAGGGAGTGGAGGAGGCGCGGCTGACGCCGTCGATGCCGCCGCTGCTCTCGGGCGGGCGGAGCTGCGTGGTCGAGCAGAGTGCTCCCAAGAAATCCGAGGCGAAGGCCGAAGCCAAGCCAACCTCGCTGCTGCTCGAGAGTCCTGTGCGCTCCGGTCAGACCGTGATCTTCCCTGACGGCGACGTCACCATTTTGGGCTCGGTCGGCTCCGGTGCCGAGGTCGTGGCCGGCGGCTCCATTCACATCTACGGCGCACTCCGCGGCCGCGCCATGGCGGGCGTGAACGGTCACACGAGCGCGCGCATCTATTGTCAGAAGATCGAGGCCGAACTGCTTGCAATCGATGGGTTTTATCAGACTGCCGACGACATCGACGCCGCTCTTCGCGGCCGGCCGGCCCAGGCCTGGCTGCAGGGCAACACCATGCGAATTACAGCGCTGAACTGACCAGAAGGGAGATATTTGAGATGGCCAAGGTACTGGTCGTGACATCAGGCAAGGGCGGGGTCGGCAAGACCACGACAACCGCCGCACTGGGAGCCGCGCTGGCGCAACGCGGCGAGAAGGTCGTCGTCGTCGATTTCGACGTCGGCCTGCGCAACCTCGACCTCGTGATGGGTGCCGAACGCCGCGTGGTTTTCGACCTCATCAACGTGGTGCAGGGCGTCGCGAAACTCCCGCAGGCGCTGATCAAGGACAAGCGCCTGGAGAACCTCTGGCTGTTGCCGGCCTCGCAAACCCGCGACAAGGACGCTCTGACGGAAGAGGGCGTGGGCAAGGTCATCGCCGACCTGCGCAGCCGGTTCGACTGGGTGATCTGCGACAGCCCGGCCGGTATCGAGCGCGGCGCCTCGATGGCGATGCGCTTCGCGGATGAAGCCGTGATCGTCACCAACCCGGAAGTCTCCTCGGTACGCGATTCCGACCGAATCATCGGTATGCTGGATTCCAAGACCGTGCGGGCCGAGAAGGGCGAGCGCGTCGAGAAGCACATTCTCATCACCCGCTACGATCCCTCGCGCGCCGCGCGCGGCGAGATGCTGACCATCGACGACATCCTCGAAATCCTCGCAACGCCTTTGCTCGGAATCATTCCCGAGAGCCAGGACGTGCTGAAGGCTTCCAACGTCGGCACGCCGGTGACGCTGTCGAACGCCGAAGGCGCACCCGCCCGGGCCTATATCGACGCGGCGCGGCGGCTGTGCGGCGACACCGTGCCGATGCAGGTGCCGACCGAACGCAAGGGCTTCATGGATCGTCTGCTGCGACGGAGGGCTGCATGAGCATGGGTCTGCTTCGGCTTCTCCGCGGCAACAAAGCCACTGCACCGGTCGCGCGCGAACGGCTGCAGATCCTGCTGGCCCATGAACGTGGGATGCGCGGCCAGCCCGATCTGCTCGGGGTGCTGCGTGAGGAAATTCTCGCGGTCGTCTCCAAGCACGTCACGCTGGATCCGACCAAGGTCATCGTCCGGCTCGAACGCGGCGACGAAGTCTCGACCCTGGAGGTCGATATCGAGGTCCCCAACGACTTCGAGCGCAAGAAGGCGGCGGTCGCGTAGGGACGCGGCCGACGAATTTGGTTTGGGGTGGGTGAAAGGCGGTTCGCTGGGCATAGCGGGCCGCCTTTGCGCGTTGACATGAATGCAACGGAACGAGGCCTGGGGTTCAGTCGTTGTGAGACACCCCCGCGCGGGCGATGCGCCGCGGGATCGTCAAACCGGAGAGCGCCCATGATGTCCGAGGTCCAGGTTCACACTGTCGCCCGGCAGATGCTGGAACAGCATGGTTTCGCTGCAATTGCGAAGGCCGCCGAGCAGGCTCAACTCTGCGAGGGCCGCGGCGAGGCGGATGAGGCCAAGGAGTGGCGCCACATCGCTGACGCCATGAAGATCATGCGCGGGCCAGCCCATAGCTAAGGCGCGCCGGCGGACGCGCTAGCGCTCCTCATGATCGGTTCCCTGAACCGGAGCCCGGTGCTGCGTCTGCGGCTGCGTGCGTTCCCCGGTCTCCTTGCAGGGGAGTTGCTCCCACGAGCCGTCCGGGCCCTGCTGATAGGCACTGCAGGATGACGACGAGGGGGATTTATCCTCGGCCTTCTGGGCGTTATTATTCCTCGCCATGGCCGGGGCGGTCAGCACGGCGCTGAGCGCGAGAGCACCGGCGAAAACAAGATGGGCATTCCGCATGGGGTTCTCCTTCAAAGAGGCCGCATGCTGGCGAGGATTGTGACGAATATTGGTCACGGCGAGGGTCCCGACGCGGCAGCCTTAATGTCCGGAAAACCGGTTAGCCGCCCTTGCTGCGGATGAGGCCAGCGAGACTGGTCTTCTGCTTTTCGCACCAATTGCTCATGCCGAGTCGGCGCTGGTCGAGATCGGTCATCTGGGTCGCGACCGCGACCTCAGCCATGACGTCGTCGGCCTGCTTCTCGCCCATCTTGCCGCCGGTGTGCATCCAGGCAATCGCCTTGCGCACCTGCTCGGTCGTGCCGTCGGGAAGCTGCATCTGCTGCGCCCTCTGGACCAGATCCTGATAGGCGACGTCCGTGTTCGGGCATTGGACCTTGGCGGCAAAGGCTTGCAAGACGATCGTCACATAGGTCGAGCGTGTGTGGTCGTCAGCCGCTTGGGCGGGAGCTGCGATCAGCAACAGGCCTGCCATCAGAAAGGGGTAGCGCATCCTTGGGTCCTCCTCGATTTTTTGGAAGGCTAGCGTCCGGCAGGCCGCTCTGCAATGGTTGCCGGGCGCGGATTGTCGCCCGTTCTTAGGGCGCGCCAAGTTGAGCCGCGACTGGTCGGGAGGGCGACATGAGCCTGTTCAGCATGCCATTCGATCCCGCGCGCGACAGGGCGCTCGTCACCGGTGCCGGCAATGGCATCGGCCGCGCCATCGCGCTGGGCCTGGTCGGGGAGGGCGTTCGGACCCTGTTTGCCGATGTGAGTGCCGAGCGGGTCGGGGCGGCCGTCGCGGCGAGCAAGACGCCTGACTTGGCGCTGCCCTGGGTCGGCGATCTCGCCGGGCTCGATGGCTGCGACGAATTGCTTGCGGCCGCCAATGCCGAGCTGGGCGAGGTCACGCATTTCGTGCACAGCGCCTCTCCACCGCGGCGCGAGGCCGATCACGCGCTCGCGGTCGATCGCAAGACTTGGCAGGAGATGCATGCCGTCAATCTCGATGCCGGCTTTCATCTGGCGCGCGAGATCGCAAAGCGCCTGATCGCGGCGAAGCGATCAGGCTCGTTCCTGTTTCTCACCTCGCTGCATGCGGGCACGCCGCGCAATCTGCCGCATTATTCGACGGCCAAGGCCGGGATGGCGATGCTGGTGAAGGAGCTCGCCAAGACCTTCGGTCGTCACGGCATCCGCGTCAATGCGCTGGTGCCGGGTGCAATTGCGGCCGGCGGTTTCATAGCGGATGCTTCGCTGGCGAGACACATTCCGCTCGGACGTCTCGGCGAGGCAAACGACCTCGTGCCTGTCGCGCTGACCGTGCTGTCGAACAAGCTCTCAGGTTACGTCACGGGCGCGGCCTTCGTCGTCGACGGCGGATTGTCGCTGACGAACTGGTTCGAAGCCCCGGCGCTTGAAGAATCGCTGGACTAGCGCTGCCAGGCCGGCACGGGATCGAGCGGCGTCCGATAGACCTCGTTGCAGTCGCGATCGGTGACGCGCACGGCGCAACCTTTCCGCTGCAACTCAGGTTTCACCTGCGACAGCTCGCTGGCCAATTGGACGGCGCGATCGGAGGCCACCTCGATATCCTCGAGGATGATTCCGCCCTGGTTCTTGAACTCTTCACCAACCACGAGATCGAAGGAGTAATAAGGCATCCGATTTCCCCCGGTGTGACGACCCAAAGTCTCGAACGAAGCCTTCAATGGAAGCCTTCAAGACATGATGCATCGTACCACTGAGTCGATCTCTATCCGATGAACGGACCGCGCAATCTCTGTGCTTATGGCGCAGAAATGATGTGCAGCCGAAATATGCTTTAAGATTTAATTAAACATATCGGCCTGATGATAAGGCATGGAATTGCAGCAGAACCGGGCTCCGGGAACCGGCAGCTGCAAGAGAAGGCCGGCGGCATAGATCCCGACGGCCTTTTCTCTTTGCGCTGATTGCGCATCACCGTAGTTGCACGGACTCAACGGAACACATCGAGTCGGACAGCCTGCGTTCTCGCTTGATGCACCTCTAGTGCACAGGCATCGGCGGACGCACGACAGGTCCATCATCGTCGGCAACAGTTTGCGTCGTCGCAACCGGTGGCGCTGGCGGCGGGACCGCAGTGGCTTGCGAAGGTGGCGGCGGAGGTGCGAGCGGCGGCGGCGAATAGGCCGGCATGTAGGTGTGCGACGCGACCGGCTTCGGTTTGCGAACCGGCGGCATCGGCGCCGGAGCGCGCGGCGACAGCGCAGACGCGCGCGCAGGCGGATTGACCGGTGGTCGCGCCTCAGCGACCGGCCTTGGCGCCGGCTGCTTTGCCATCTCGCGGATCATCTGCTCCTGACCGGCCTTCAACTCGGCAATGTTCGTCTTGAGCTGCTCGATCTGCTGCGCCATGGCGGCGATGTCGCGCGTCATCGATTCCACCGCAGGCGCGGCGTCGGTTTGTGTTGCTGTCGGTGCGGCAGGCGCTGCGGCAACCGGCGCTGCGGCAACCGGCGCTGCGGGCGGCGTTGTGGTTTGAGGCGTTGCAGTTTGATCGGCGGTCTGATCCTCCGCTGCAGGCGGCGTGACCTGCGCGGCTGCGACCGGCGCTCTCTGTGACGTGGAAGGCAGCAGCGAGGCCAGGACCGGTGTCCATTCGGCGAACATCTGCTTCGCCGTGTCGCCGTGCTTCTCCCACGCAATCGTGGCGGCGGCGCTGCCGCCCGCAAACAGGAAGGTGACGAAAGCGCCACGCAGCCACTTGCCGGCGGCCGATCGCTTGGGTCGGCTGCGGTTATCGCTCGCGGTCACGCGCACTGCGGTGTCGACCGAGGGCGCGGCTGATTGCGGCTCTGCGACCGGACTTAACTTCGGCTCGGAATGAGTTCTCGGCTCCGGTGCAAATTTGGGCTCCGGTGCGAATTTCGGCTCCGGCCGCGCCGTGAACTCCGGGGCAAGCGTTGGCGCCTCGCTGCTTGCGCGCGAAGCCCTGATCACCTCGGGCGAAATCTGGATAGCGTCGTGCGGGTCGTTGTCCTTGACCGTGTCCTTCACGATCTCATCGACGATTTGCCGGCTGTTCAACGTCGCGAGCATCGCAGCTCCCCTGAAGCGTTGGTCGTTCGCATTGGCGCGAGTCGATCGATTGAATGGCCCATCCAAGTCTGGTGCGGTTGGCCGATGGCGCACGAGTCCAGCCGGGTTTGACCAAAGCAAGGCGAGGCGATGGAGAGACTGCGACCGTCTTGGCCAGATGTGGTGATGGAACCGGATCGGCCGAACACGGGCACGTGTTCCGCGCTGCCTTGTTTTCAGCACGATTTGGGCAGCATCTCGCGGTGCTGGGAGCGCTGCTATCCGCTATCGGGGGGCCGGTGGTGCCAAGAGTTTCATTCGCACTTTTTGTTGTTGCCGCCTCGCTGACGCTCGGCGGTTGCATGCAGGCGACATTGTCGCCGTCGACCGACGCGAGCATGACGCCGCGCGATCGCCAGTTGCTCGCGCATGTGCCTTACGCCCAGGCGAATGTGCCTGAGCAATACCTCCGTCATATCGTGGACTATCCGCGCAAGGAGCTGCCGGGCACGATTCTGGTCGATACTGACGCGCGCTATCTCTATTACGTGCTGCCCGAGGGCAAGGCGATCCGCTACGGCGTTGCGGTCGGCGAGGAGGCGATGGCCTTTTCGGGCGTCGCGCGCGTCGGCCGCATGGCGGAATGGCCGGATTGGGTGCCGACCGCCGAAATCCAGGCGCGGCTCGGGCCCTATCCGGCGCGCGTGCCCGGTGGACCCGCCAATCCGCTGGGGGCACGCGGCATCTATCTCTATGTCGGTGACAAGGACACGCTCTACCGCATCCACGGCACCAACCAGCCGGAATATATCGGCCAGGCGATCTCGTCGGGTTGCATCAGGATGCGCAATGAGGACGTCATCGATCTGTTCGACCGGGTGAAGCTCAACGCCACCGTCGTGGTCCTGCCGCCTGGGCAGAGCGCGCAAGTCGAGGCGGGACCGAGCTGGCGCGGGTGAAGCCCTCGGCGGGCGCTGAAGCTCGTGTTTGCCTCGGCCAACCCGCAGCCCAAGCCAAGCTCACGGGTCCATCGGGTGCTGACAGACGCGCGCCGTTCTCGCCTTAGTTTTCAGGCCGCGCGACGCGCCATTGCAGGGTCGTGGCGTTGCCGTTGGCATCGCCCGGCGCCTTGTCGGCCGGTGAGGTGTAGAGCGGCCGATAGCGGTACGCCCACATCTTGCTGCCGTCGTTGCGGCTGATCACGGTGAAGTCGCCAACGGCCTTGGCATCGGCGGTCGCGGCCAGCGGGACCCAGCTTTCGGTGCATTTGCCGTTGCAATTCGAGCTCTTGCCGTTGGTGTCGCGCTCGTAAGTGTAGAGCGTCATGCCCTTGAGATCGACCAGCTTGGGACCTTGCTTGGTCAGGACCACCTTCGCCGGTGCGGTCGTCGCCTCGGGCTTGGGTGGAGGAGGGGCGTCGCCGCCGTGGCCGTTGGCGAGGACAGGAACGGTCGAGAGCGCGATGGCCGCGACCGCGATGGTGAACCTGAACATTCGAAACTCCCGACCGGCAATGTTAACGGCGCGTTAAGCGCAGAATGTTGCCGACCGTACCAGTCGAAAGTTAGTTCCAGGTTTCGCAGGTCTACGACAAAACACCGTAGAAATATGGAGTCTGGCTTGTTGAGGGGGCGCTCTAAGCCTCCGTCTGGCGCAGCGGGGCGCGGCTGAGCTCATTGCCGGCCGCGATGGCTTTGCGGAGCAGCCGCATCAATTCCTCGCCCTCCCTGGCATTGAGGCCTCGCAGCATGATGCGCTGGGCGGACTCGACCGCCGGCGTGATCTTGCGCAGCGTGCGGCGGCCCTCGTCGGTGATCTCGAGCTCTCGGGCGCGCCGGTCGCGCGGACTGGCACGGCGCTCGATGAGACCCTTCTGCACCAGACGATCGATCACGCCGGTGATGGTGGTGCGGTCATAGGCGATCAGGCCTGCAAGCGTCACCTGGTCGAGCCCCGGATTGGCCTTGATGGTCGCAAGCGCTGCGTATTGCACCGGGGTGAGATCAAAGCCGGCTTCGCCGACCTCGGCCAGAAACACGGCGACTGCGATCTGCTGGAAGCGCCGCGCCAGATGGCCGGGCATGTCGTTGTTGTCTTTCACCGAATTCTCCTTGGCGATGGGGACGGTGGCCTGATTATTGACAAGTATGCTGATAGTCAGCATACTGAGCAATATCAGACAAGGCGTCAACGGGAGAGGTGCTCATGCAATTCCATCTCAATGGATTCCAGCCGGGCGACCCTGAAATTGCCGATCCCGCCGAGCGCATTCCGGCCCCCGGTGCTTTGGGCGCAATGGACGAGGAGGTCGATGTCCTCATCGTCGGCTGCGGCCCCGCCGGTTTGACACTGGCCGCCCAGCTCGCGCAATTCGGCGACATCAAGACCTGCATCGTCGACCAGAAGCCGGGCCGGCTCCTGGTCGGCCAGGCCGACGGCATCGCCTGTCGTACGATGGAGATGTTCCACGCCTTTGGCTTCAGCGAGCGCGTGTTGAAGGAAGCCTACTGGGTCAACGAGACGACGTTCTGGAAGCCGGACGAGCGGACGCCCGAGAAAATCGTCCGCAGCGGCCGGGTGCAGGACGTCGAGGATGGCCTATCGGAATTTCCGCACGTCATTCTCAACCAGGCGCGCGTTCATGACAGCTTTCTCGACCTCATGCGTAAATCACCTGCCAAGCTCGAGCCCTATTATGGAAGGCGCCTGCTCGACCTCCAGATCGATACGGCCGCAAGTCCCGCCGATCACGCCGTGACCGCGCGCCTCGAACGCGTCGATGGCGCCGATGAGGGCAAGGTCGAGACCATCAAGGCGCGCTACGTCGTCGGTTGCGACGGCGCGCGCAGCACGGTGCGCAAGTCGATCGGCCGCGAGTTGCAGGGCGATTCCGCCAACCACGCCTGGGGCGTGATGGATGTGCTGGCGGTGACCGACTTTCCCGATATCCGCTTCAAGACGCTGATCCAGTCGGCGAAGGACGGCAGCCTTCTCATCATTCCGCGCGAAGGCGGCTACATGGTCCGCATCTATGTCGAGCTGGCCAAGCTCGACGTCGGCGAGCGCGTCGCCAACCGCAACATCACGGCCGACGACGTGATTGCGAAAGCGCAGCGGATCCTGAAGCCGCATACGCTCGAGGTGAAGGAGATCGCCTGGTGGTCCGTCTACGAGATCGGCCAGCGCCTGACCGACAAGTTCGACGACGTGCCGGAAGCCGAGATCGCAACGCGGCAGCCGCGCATCTTCATCGCAGGCGATGCCTGCCATACGCACAGCCCGAAGGCCGGGCAGGGAATGAACGTCTCGATGCAGGACGCGTTCAATCTCGGCTGGAAGCTCGCTGCCGTGCTGCGGAAGCAATGTGCGCCGAGCCTGCTGCATTCCTATTCGGCGGAGCGGCAGGCTGTGGCAAAGGAGCTGATCGACTTCGACCGCGAATGGGCCGGCATCCTGGCCTCCGCGGCCAAGGCCGGCGGCGCCGACGCGGCGAAGACGCAGGATTATTTCGTCAGGCACGGCCGCTACACCGCGGGCACCGCGACGCATTACGCACCGTCGGTCCTGACCGCGCATCAGCATCTCGCGCCAGGATTCGTCATCGGCAAGCGCTTTCACTCCGCGCCGGTGATCCGGTTTGGAGATGCCAAGCCGGTGCATCTTGGCCATGCGGGGACCGCCGATGGCCGTTTCCGCATCTACGCGTTTTCGCCTGCCGAGAATCCCGCGGCATCGAGCTCCGCCATTCGTGCCTTGTGCAATTTCCTCGGCGAAGCCAGGGAATCGCCGATCCTGCGATACACGCCTCGAAGCTCCGACATCGATAGTGTCATCGATCTTCGGGCGGTGTTTCAGCAGGATCATCGTGAGCTCGCGATCGAGGAGATGCCGCGTATGCTGCTCCCCAGCAAAGGCCGCTACGGCCTGCTCGATTACGAAAAGATGTTCTGCCCGGACCCGAGGAGCGGCCAAGACGTTTTCACGATGCGCGGCATCGATCGGAAGGTCGGCTGCATGGTCGTGGTGCGGCCGGATCAATATGTCGCGCAGGTGCTGCCGCTCAAGGATTTTGCGGCGCTGGCAGCCTATTTCGACGGCTTCATGTTACGGATGAAGTGAGACTTTGCTCCGCCGATGAATGGCGGATGAATATTGAACCGCGCGCGGCGTCCTTTTCAATCTTTAGGCTGAAGCAGTGATCGTGAGCGGAACGCTTTATTCCGCTCGCGCGTTCCGCCTCCCAAAGGAGGACTTCGCCATGAGACTGAAAACCGCTTTAGTTGCAGCGTTGCTGCTCACCCCGACGGCCGCATTGGCCGCACCGGGTATCGTCACCGTCTCGACCGGTCTGCGCGCCGGGCCGGGGCCGGGCTTCCCGCTGGTCGATCGAATCCCCGAAGGCGCTCGCGTCAACATCCATGGCTGCCTTCGCGGCGATGCCTGGTGCGATGTGAGCTTCTCCGATGATCGCGGCTGGGTGTCGTCGCAATATCTCGAATATCTCTATCGCAACCACTACGTCTATCTGCCCGACTATGTCGATGAGATCGACGTGCCGGTCGTTCCCTTCGTACTGAGCTCGTACTGGTCGAGCTATTATGAGGGACGTCCCTGGTATCGTCGCCATGCTTACTGGAATAGCTACTGGACGTCCCACGAACGCTTCGCAACGCGGTTGACGATCGATCCGCGCGCCGCCCGGATCGGTCGTGCGGCCACGCGTGACGCTGCGCTTGCGCTCGACCGCGAAGGCATCCATGGCAAGGCCAATGTCACCGGTGCCGCCGCGATCTCCGGGCGAGATGCTGCGACTTCGCGGCGCGACGCGGCCATCACAAAGCGTGACGCCGCAGTGACAACCGACCGGGCGGGAGCCCGGCCAGGTGAGCGCATCGCGCATGAGCGCGCCACTGTGCAGGGGCGCAATCCCCGTGACGCACAGGCGCGCATGATGCACGAGCCGACCGCGGCCCGGGCCGCGGTACACGCGCAGCCGATGGCACGGGCGCATGAAGCGCCACGCATGTCCGCCGCGCCGGCGGCCCGGCCCGCGATGCCGCATATGGCTCAGCCGAACGTCAGCCATGGTGCGCCGATGAATGCGCATGCGCAGATGCCCGCACCGCGCGCGGCTGCACCTGCGATGCCGCATCCGGCTGGCGGCGGTGGCGGCGCTCCGCACATCAACGCCGGCCCGCATGGTGGCGGGGCGCCCGGCGGCGGTCACGAGAAGCACTAGCCATCTGGAAAGCCCGGCCTTCGTGCCGGGCTTTCTTTTTGGCGTCGCCCGGGTTCCGTGCGCGTACAATTTAAGAAGGTTCTTCGCTGGCAGATTTCATCCATCGTAAGATGTCTACCCAAAGATGTAAGTATCCACTCGGGGCAGCGGGGCACGGGAGGATGAAGATGAGACAGAGCCAGGCGGAGACGCGCCGCCAAAATGTTGCGAAGCGGTCGATGACCAAAGAGGCCAAGCAGCTGTCCAGCCTGATTGCTGGATTGCGCAAGTCTCTCGAGGGCATCCACAAGGAGCGGACGAGCAAAAAACTCTCCGGCGCCGAGATGGGTATGCTCGATGAGCGTCGCAACAATTTGTTGCTCACCATTGCCGCTCTCGACGACCGCCTGTCGGCCGTGCAGGGTCTGATCGATCTCGGCCGGCCACATGTGATCCGCGTCCACTGAGCAGATCCCCAAGCGCTATCGGTTCCGTCGCGGCGGCGATGGGCCGGAGCCCGGCCGTTGCACAGGGACTGTAAACGCATTGGCAAGGCTGGAATTGGTCCGCAGCACAATGCTGCCGCGGTCTGCACCAAATTGCCACGCTCCCGGCGAATTGCCGCCAAAGCCCGCTGCCACGAGGAGAGGGGGGCGGGGCAACGCCGGGGATGCGAATTGGCCTATAAAATGGTCGCAGAACGCGACAATGAGAAGTACAGTTTTGCCCGCGAGAGCCGGTTGCTCATCGTGGCGAAGGCAAGGGTTTGGGCCAGCGAAGGCTGGCGGGTCGTCATCACCGATCACGACGGCAAGGCCTATGCGCCGCCGGAGTTCGATCAGTTGTTGGCGGCGTGATCGCAAGACGGGCTTGGGGACAATAGTGAGATCGTTAATTCGACGGGGGCGCGAAGTTGTCGCGCCTCTCATGATTCTTGGGACCATTGCCGCAGCGGACGTCGTGCTGACATCGCCGCTCGCGTTCGCGCAAAATCTTGACGCCGGCAAGTCGCCCGAAAGGCTCTTCGCGGATGGCTGCGCCACCTGCCATCGCAGCCCGCGAGGACTGGCGAAGGGGCGCTACAGCCTGACGCTGTCCTGGTTTCTCCAGGACCATTATTCGGCCGGCCCGGACACGGCCAAGGCGCTCGCCGACTATCTGGTGTCGGTCGATACGCCGCCGCCAAGTGCTCCGGCGAAGTCTGGCGCAAAATCATCCAGATCGAAGCCGCATCCGCCGAAGCCAGTGCAAGGTCAGTAGCCGGCCGCGCCGGCGTTGCGATCCGATGCTCGCCGATATCAATGCGCCGTCGTCTGCGAGAACAGGTTGATGATCACGACGCCTGACACGATCAGGGCGATGCCGACGAAGGCGGCGGCGTCCAGCATCTGGCGGAACAGCACGAAGGAGACGGTGGCGGTCAGGATGATGCCCACCCCGCCCCAGATCGCATAGGCGACGCTCAGCGGGATGACCCGGATCGCGACCGACAGCGCATAGAACGAGGCGCCGTAGAGCAGCACCATCATCAGCGTCGGCCATGGCCGGGTGAACTGCGCGGATTGCTGCAGGAAGGCGGACGCCGTCACCTCGAACACGATGGCAAGGGCAAGCGCGGCATAGGAGGTGAAAGCAGACTGCATGGAGCTCTCGAGCGTGGCGCGCGAAAGAATCCGCGCGGTTCGTGGACTCAGCACGCGACATGGCCTTGCCGGCTATCACGTCCGAGTGACGACGCTGCGACAGGGGAGAACGATGAAGCCGCCACGCGAGAAATCGCGCGGCGGCTGCGAAGGGTCGCGAGCCGTTCGTTGCGGCCCTAATTGATCCGGACGGAAAGCTCGATGTCCTCGGCGAAGGGCGTAGACATGTAGCCGCTGCCGGGATTGCGGACGCGCGCGAGGTAATCGGGGCTGAAATCCGCATTGTCGGCGACGATGATCGCGCCGGGCCTCAAGCGGTCCTCGACCAGATCTAGGATATCAGGGTAGAGCGCCTTGGCGCCGTCGAGCAGCACGAGGTCAATCTGATCGGGCAGATCGGTGCTCAGCGTCCTCAGCGCATCGCCTTCGCGGATCTCGACGAGATCGATCAGCCCGCCAGTCGAGAGGTTTGCGCGCGCTCGCGCCGCCTTGGCCGGCTCGAACTCGCTGGTGATCAGGCGACCGCCGCCATTGTCGCGCAGGCCTGCGGCCAGGTGCAGCGTCGATATGCCGAACGAGGTGCCGAACTCTACGATCGCCTTCGCGCGCGAGCAGCGCGTCAGCATGTAAAGCAACTGACCGGTCTCGCGCGAGACCGCGAGCGGCACGTCCTTCAGGCGTGCGTAAAGTTCTCGGTAATCGGTTTTGCTTCGCATCATCCGCGTGCGGTCAGTCTCGCTCAAATCGACGACGGCAGCCTGCATCGCGCCATCTGCTGCTTCGGCCTGGTCGAACAGGCGATCCAGCAGCGGCGCAAGCGTTGTGATTGTTGGGGTGGTCATAGGGCGTCTCCAGAGTTCAGGGCGCGTGCTTGCGCGCGAGCTGAAATACGACTAATTCGTCGCATTTCCTATTCGCATTCCCGCGGGCGCTGCATGGCCGATCGTCGAAGTCGTTCGGTTTCCTCACGAAAACAGCCACAGCAGGCCCGCTCCAACGAGCTGGTGGCCGCCATTCTGGATGCTGCTGTTCAGGTCCTGGCGAAGGAGGGCGCGCAGCGCTTCACCACCGGGCGCGTGGCGGAGCGAGCCGGGGTGAGCGTCGGGTCGCTCTACCAATATTTTCCGAACAAGGCGGCGATCCTGTTCCGCCTGCAGAGCGACGAGTGGCGCAGCACGAGCGAGCTTCTGCGTGGCATTCTCGCGGATCGCACGAAGCCACCACGGGCGCGGCTGCGCGCGCTGGTCCACGCTTTCGTTCGCTCCGAATGTGAGGAAGCTGCGATCCGTGGCGCGCTCAACGACGCCGCGCCGCTCTATCGCGACGCGCCCGAGGCGCAGGCGGCGCGGGCCGCCGGCGAGGGCGTCATCGCGGTTTTCATGGGCGAGGCACTGCCGGAGGCCCCGAAAGCGACACGCGAGCTTGCCGGCGAGCTGATCAAGACGACGTTGGCCGCGGTGGCAAAACGGTTCTCCGAGACGCCGCGCACCGAGGCGGAGATCATGCGTCAGGCCGACGGACTGGCCGACATGTTCTGTGCCTATCTCGATGAGCTGGCTCGCCGCGGACGTCGTTGCTGACATCTGCATTTGCGGCCGAATACATTCGGATTCCTTGGCGTCATGGGGTAGCATCGCGTCGCCCTTCGTCCGGATCGAGCACGGCACCATGCATATCCTTCGACCCCAGTTTCGCATCGAGGAGCAGCGCGCGCTGGAATTTGCGCGCCGGCGCGGCTTCGGCGTGATCGTCGCGGCGGACGCGAACGGTCCCCACGCCTCGCACGTGCCGTTCGTGCTGTCCGAGTGCGACGCGCATGCGATCGTGCAGATCCATTTCACGGCAAGAAATCCGCTCGTCGAGCTTGCCGATGGCATCAGGCGCTTCCTGCTGATCGTGGCCGGCGACGATGCCTACATCTCCAACGACTGGTACGCCTCGCCAGACAACGTCTCGACCTGGCTTTACGAGGCCGTGCACCTGTCGGGTGTGGCGCATCTGCGCGGTCACGAGGAGAATCGCGGCCATGGCGATGCGCTGCTTGCTGTCGCCGAGTCGCGGCTGCCGAAAGAGCCGTGGGTTCTTGCGCAGATGGAGCCGGGCAAGCGTGAGAGCATGCTGGCCGCGATCCGTGTCGTCGATCTCGTGGTCGATCAGGTGGAGGGGCAGGCCAAGCTCAATCAGCACAAGAGCGATGCCGACCATGTTGCGATAGCAAACCAGCTTGCACGATCCGAGGAGACGGGGCACCGGCGGTTGGCGCGGAAGATGCAGGCGCTGCGGCCAGGGCTTGGCTACGACGTCTCGTGATCCAGGCTGCGCTTGCGCTGCGCCACGATTGCTTTTACGGACCTCTGCATGCTCGTCATCTCCATTCAAAGCCAGGTGGTCCACGGTCACGTCGGCAACAGCGCGGCGGTCCACGCCATTCAGGCGGAGGGCGTGAACGTCGCCGCCGTGCCCACCACACTGCTGTCGAACCATCCGCGCTATCCGACCCTGCGCGGGCGGGTGCTCGACGCCGAGCTCGTCGGCGATCTGCTTGCCGGCGTGGAGGAACGGGGCGTGGTCGATGAAGCCGCCGTGCTCGTCACGGGCTATCTCGGCTCGCCCGACAACGCGGTCGTCATCGCTGATTTCGTCGAGTGCGCGCTGTCGCGCAATTCGAAACTCATCTATCTCTGCGATCCCGTCATCGGAGATGACGGCCGCATCTATGTCGCCGATGGCATTCTCGATGTGGTTCGGCAGCGGCTGTTGCCGGCGGCACACCTGATCACGCCGAACCAGTTCGAGCTCGAGATGCTCTCCGGCGTCAAGATCGCGGACACGGACAGCTTGCGCGCCGCGGCGGCCGCGCTTGCGGGACAACGCCGGATCGATGTCGTCGCCACCGGCTGTGCGCTGGCAGATACGCCGGCAGGGCAGGTGGAGACGATCCTGTGTGCGGACGGGCAGTTGTCGCGCTTTGCGACGCCACGGCTGCCGATCCGCCCCTACGGCACCGGTGATCTGCTCACCGCTCTGATCGCGGCGCATCTTGCCAAGGGTGCGGCGGTCGAGGCGGCGGTGCGGATTGCGGTCGAGACGATCTTTGCGGTGCTTGTTCGCACGCAGCAGGCAGGATCGACCGAGATGCGCCTCGTGCCGTTGCCGGCATCGGGCAGGTAAGCCTCAATCAGGTCGTCCGCTTCGCGCTCGACTGCGCCGACTTCTGCGGCTTTGCCGAGCTCTTCTGCAGCCGCGCGGCCTGCGCCTTCGAGGGCTTGGCGCTGGCGACTGCGCGCGCCTTCTTGGGTTTGCCGTTGGCTGCTTCCTTGCGGTCGGTCGCGACGCCGCGCTTCGAAATGTATTCCTGGCCATCGATCGGACCGACATGCGGCGGATCCCGGTCGAGATAGGGCCGGCCGATGCCGAGAGCCTTGCCGTTGGCGTCGACCCATTTCCACAGCACTTCCGTCGAGGCCCAGCGCTGGGCGCGGTTATTGCCCTGAGTGCTGACGATGTCGGCCGCCATGCCGTGACCGTAGCCACCGCGAAGACTGCCGCCGTGATAGGAACGGTTGGACGCGGCCTTCAGTCCGCTCGCAATCTCCTGGCGATAGTCGTCTCTGAACGCACTGGTGATGCCCGGCGACAGGCCGGCGGCTTCCGCGGCGAGCAGCATGCGAAACAGCTTCTGCTTGAAGCTCTTGTCCATGCCGCCGATGACGTAGTCCATCAGCGGCATGTTGGCGTGGTCAGCCGCCTTCGGGTCCTTCCAGGCAAAATCCTCGTCGACGAGCTTTGTGAAGCTGCGCATTACCGTGACCATCTTGCCCTTGCGCTTGATCGTGACGGCGCGGCGGTCTTCGACCTTGATCGAGTCTTCCTTCGGCGTGCGCTGATAGAGCGTCCAGAGGTAGCGGTCGATGCAGGCATCCATGGCGTAACATTCGTCGAGCACGGCCACGGTGTCGGCGGGCGGGGACGCCTTGCTCTCGGCCGCGGGCCCGCTCGCGATCGCGGCAGGAGACAGCGTTTGCGACGGCACCACGTCGCCGGGATCGGCGGAGGCAAGTTTGATGGTGGGCTCCGGAGCGATCTGGGCCTCGCTGGCGACGGGAGCAGGTTCAGCGGCTTCGCTGGCCGCAGGCGCGGATTCAGGCGCGGTTGGAGGGGCCGGTGCGGGCGCCAGCAGCATGTCGGCTGGATCGGCCGAGGCGAGCTTGATGGCGGGGGCTTCTATTTCGGGCGGTGGCGCTTCGACCATCGCCACGCTCGGCGTCGCAGCCGCAGCGATGTCGGCGGTCAGCGCGATGCCATCGTCTATCGTCGCCGCGCGCGGGATGTCGGCAAGGTCGAGACGCGTGAGATCTTTCGCGCGGGCAACGGCGGCTGCATTGGCGCCGCTGTTCTCGATCAAGGCCGGGGCGTAAGCAGAGAGGGAGAGCGCCAGCCAGCCGACCATTACGGCCGAGGGGCACGAGACCGCCACAAGAAGAGACCGCCGATCATTCATGATCCCTGCCTCCAAGGTTCGCCAGCGAACCAGATTGCACAACCAAGCACGCGGCGCGTCAATTGTTCGGAGGATGGTGTGGCGGTGCAATGGCGCAAATTCCCCAAAATGGGCTTTTCGAGCCAGTGTTGCCGCAATACAACGCCGGTTCCCCAGATGAGTGTCAAATTGCACGATCCGAATTTACTCAATCTTGGATTGTGACGGTGCATTGCTCGGTGCCGGCAACGTCCGGTCGATTTGGGAAGGACATGCTTGTGAAATTGAAATGCCTGTTGATTGAATTTTGCGCCGACGAATCCGGCGCTACCGCGATCGAGTATGGCCTGATCGCCGCGGGCATCGCGCTCGCGATCATCGAGGTGATCTACGCGCTTGGCACCAATCTCGTCGCAAAGCTGCAATCGCTGGCGACTGCGTTGAAATAGGGTGTTGCCTCGAAATCGTCGGAGCGAAGGGAACGGGGGCCTCCCTGCCTTGCGGCAACCTTGCCGCTGCCAGTGCGTTGGTCGACCATGACGCATTCCTCGCTTCGTCCGATGGACGCCTTCGATCCCTCCGAGCCCGCCATCCTGCATGATCGCGTCTCCGGCACGATCATCACCTGGACCGCCGATCAGGCCGACGACTATCGCCGGGCCAGCCGGTCACGCGGAGATGGAAGCGTGGCCTGGAGGGCCTACGTCTTTGACGGCTGGGGCAACGTCATGGGTGGCTGACTCCCAGCGTCAGATTCGTCCAAACCTTTGGAAGCGTTAAACATATTGCCATGCGCGGCGTGCTCTATTGCGATGCAGCAATGCATGTCGCAATGCAGCAAGTCAGGCATACATTGGCTCCGAACTTCTCTTTGGAGCATCACCATGAACAAGAAGACTTTATCGATCGCAGCCGCTGTCCTCGCCATCGCGAGCTCGACTGCCACCTTCGCCGCCGAGCTGCCGGCCTACGAGGCCAACGGAATTCCGGCCTCTCCCGTGCAGGTCCGCGTGCTCGGCGCCGCCCATGTCGAGCAGCAGGTGGCGGCGCCGGCCACCAGCCTGACGCCGCTTCAGGCCAGTGTCCTGACGCCGCGCAAGCTGAAGACCGCGACTGTGACCGCGGGGTCCGCCCGCTAAGCTGCCGCTGCGCCGGGCCGAGCTCGGTGCCAAGCTCTTCACGACATCATGACCGGGTGTCCCGGCCATTTTTTCTTACCCGATCGGCACCGGGCGCGAGTTGATGCGCGGGCTGAGAATCCGTAAGCAGAAAAGTTTCTCGTTACGCGCGACTTGTGGACCGCGGTTCAAAACGAGTGTGATCTCCTTAACAGTTGTTTTGCGCAACAAGGTGCTTTGATGCGGGCGCCGCATATTGGCGGCCAAGAATCGTTTTCATAATGGAGATTGTCATGCCCGTTGGGCAAAAAGCTCTCGCTGTCGCCACGTCGCCTCGCGCATTCATCCTGCGGCATCTCGCATTGTTTGCCGCCGCCGCGCTGTTCGTGTTCGTGCTGAGCCTGACCTATGGGCTCGATCTCAGTCCCGGGTTTTTCTGAGCGGTCGAAGGCTCCGCATACTGCGCAGGCTTGACGGGGAACGGCCGCCGCAGGGCGAGCGGGACGCGCCTCACGCCTTCTTCACGAACTCCGACTTCAGGTTCATGGCGCCGATGCCGTCGATCTTGCAGGCGATGTTGTGGCCGTCGGTTGCGTCCTGGAGACGGATGTTGCGGACCTTGGTGCCGCCCTTGACCACCGATGAGGAGCCCTTGACCTTGAGGTCTTTCATGACGATGACGCTGTCGCCATCGCTGAGCAGATTGCCATGGGCGTCGCGCACGCCGGCCTCTTGTGACACCGGAGCGGCCGCATCTCCGGCCGCGCTCCATTCATGGGCGCATTCCGGGCAGACCCAGAGATCGCGATCCTGGTAGGCGTGCTCCGATTGGCAGTTCGGGCATTTGGTGGCGTCGGTCATGATGGGTCTCGATCTCGAAGCTTTGGAGTGGAAAGTGGCGGGGCGTCAGCGAAACAGCGCGACGAAGATCACGTAGAGCCAGCCCAGGATCCCATGGATGATCGCCCACAGGATCGAGTGGTTGTTGGTGTAGGAGATCGCGATGGCGAGGGCTGAGCCGAAGCCCACCCCGTATTTCGCGCCCTCGACGCGGACGCCGTAATAGCGATTGCCGTTCATGTGATCCTTCCGAACGATTGCGCTGCATCTCTTCCTACGCGCATCGCGCCGGCCACTTGATGCAGATCAACTGGCCGCCGCGGGCGCGGACTTACGCTTATCAAGCCACCGAAGCGAAGGCGAGGCCACAGCGATGTCGCGCAGCATTCGAATTTACGTCGGCCTCGCCATCCTGATCGCGCTGTCGATCCTGTTTCTCTTCACTGTCGTCCACACCGCCGCCGGCGCAACCAGGCTTTCGCTGCGCAAGGTCTCGGAAGGACATCGCCTCGCGCAGGCCTGGTGTCAACCGTGCCACGCCATCGAGCCGGGCATG
This sequence comes from Bradyrhizobium sp. Ghvi, assembly GCF_900115265.1. GTDB lineage: Bacteria > Pseudomonadota > Alphaproteobacteria > Rhizobiales > Xanthobacteraceae > Bradyrhizobium. The sequence continues at coordinate 734,543 of NZ_FOVU01000004.1, forward strand.
TCCGGCTTTTTCGACCTGGCCCCGAGCTTCCAGGCCGTCGCGGATCGCAACGGCACCACGGCCCTCTCGCTCAAGGTGTTCTGGCGAACCAGCCACCACGACATGCCGAACCTCGTGATCGCGCCCGATCAGGCCGACGCGCTGTCGGAGTACATCCTGAGCCTGAGGAGCGATTGAGGGCGTCGAATTGCCGGGTGGTAACCCGGATTGCGCTTCGCTCCATCCGGGCTAGGGATCGGAGACAAGCCTCGCATAAGCGCGTCTTGCGACAACGGCAGCCAACGCAAAGTGTGGGGAGATTCTGCAATGCCGATCGCGGGGCAGAAGCTGGCCTTTGTCATGACCTCGTCCAGCCATGGCACGATGATCGTCAACCGGTTCGACTATCGCATGGTTGCTCCCGACCGCGGCTACGGCGTCGGCTATCAGATCCTGGAGGCCGCCGCGTTCGACCCCGGCGAGGTCAAGATCGCGCTCGAATTGCTGTCCGGCGCTCGGCATCAACATCCTGGCCATCCGCCAGAGCGATGCGTGCCTGAAAGATATCAACCCGCCGCAAGCCGCGGGCCGGCAGCCTCACGCAGCCTAAGCGGAGGTAAACGTCGCGCCTGCTCATTCGAGAAGTTGAAGGCGAAATCCCTTGCCTTGGCCGGCGTCCTCCCGCACTCTTGGCGGGAAGGAGGCCAACGCATGAAGATCATGACTGTCGCCTGCGCGCTCGGAACGGCGCTTGTGCTGCTGGGATCATCAGGTGCCGAAGCTCGGACGCGAAAGGCCGTCGTCGTTCGCGCGCCACAAGAGCGGCTCATCGTCACGGCGCCCGTGCTTAGGCCGACGCCCTGGGACTACAACATCGTTCCGCGCTATCGCTATCGCCCCGAGGACGACCGCGTCGATCCCTATGCTCCGCCGCTGGTGCCGTCATATATTCGCTATGAGGGATGGCGCTGGCCATATTGGTGGTGAAAGTAGCGAGGGACGCGACGCTGCGGCTCCTGAAGCGACATGCCGAGAAAGCCATCAAGAAAGCTGAAGACCTATCAGACCTCGCTCGGCTTCTACGACCAGGCGGTCGCCGCACCCTCGATGAAGGCGGCGCTGGACGCCTGGGGCGCGAAGTCCAACCTCTTTCATCAGGGCATCGCGAAGGAGACCGACGACCCCGACATCGTCGCCGCGACGATGGCCGCACCGGGCGTCGTGCTGAGGCGCCCGGTCGGATCGGACGGCCCGTTCACCGAGCACGCCGAACTGCCGACCGACCTCGCTGATGACGAGGGCAAGCCGAAATCCAGATCCAAGTCGAAGCCGAAGAAGCGTCCGGCCAAAACTGCGACCAAGCGTTCGGCGAAGCCTGAGGTCGACGATCGCCAAGCGCATGCGGCCGCCGCCGCTTTCGCCAGGGAAGAGCAGCGCCGCGAAAGCGCGCGGCGCAAGGAGGAGGCCGCCCGCGCCAAGGCGCGCGCGCGCCGGGACAAGGCGGTCGCGGCCGCCGAGGCGACGCTGGACCGGGCGAGGCAGGACCACCAAGCAAGGGTGGACGAGATCGAAGCCGAGCAGGCGGCACTGGACGAACGTGCCGCGGCGGAGGAGGCGCGTTGGGACAAGCAGCGGAGCAAGCTGGAGGATGCGGTGCGCCGGGCGCGGGAGTAGGGGCGTGAGCGGAAGCGGGTAGTGCACGGTCATGCAGCTATCTGATTTGGCAAAGAACGGAGCTAGAAGTTCGCGCCTGATGCCATCAGGGTTGTACCGACCGCCATCAGAAGAATTCCTGGCCAGTTGACTCCAAGGAATGCGAGGCCTCGCCGTGGCGGCTCCAATGTACCGCGAACGCCCCAGGAGGATCCCGGCCGCTCAGTGGTCCCCGCCAAATGGTGGCGCGTGCCCGTTCGACAGGTCGAAGTCCTGCGAAGCCTTCCCGCCAACCACGACCAGAACAGGTTGCGCGACGATGAAGTCCTCATCGCTGCGTGCGGTGTCAGCGGTCGGGAAAAGATGGCAAAGCTACGGCTGTCAAGAGCACATCGCGCTAGAATGCCACTTACCCCCGTAATAAACCAATACTGTTTTGGGGATCTGGGTGCGTATTGGGAGGACCATCATGGCAAGTGTCGAACAATTGCACAGACGGCAAGGCGTAAACCTCGTCCAGCTCGAAGCGGACATTACGTCGATACGCTCGGGAAGTTCTCTGAACTCCATTGCTTTACCTGATTATGTCGAACACACCGAAGGCGTCACGCGCGTCGGCGCCCTCAGTGCAGAGGCGGTCATTCGCGACTACGAGTCCGCTGCAAAGGAGATCGAGGCCATGGGCACCGAGTTGATCGACGCCGCGCAAAAGTGCGAGGCTCTGACAGCTCAGGTCCATGATGCCATCGCCTTCATGCGGGATACAGCGGCGGGGTATCGTGAAGAGGGACGGAAGATCTTCAAGCGCATCGAAGAATGCGCGCTGTTCACCGAGGACGTCCGCAAGACATGCGTAGAGGTCAAGCGCAGAATGGCGGAAGTCTCGGTCGGTCCGTCTTCCGATGAGGAGCTTGCACCGCAAGAGCCCGAGTTGAGCGGGATCGCGGCCAAGGTGACGATGAGCGAAATACGGTGAGATGGGCATAGGGTGGGCACGGCGGCACGTGCGCCTTTGCCCACCCTGCCGCGCTACGGCACGAGTCCAACGCCCGCGCGCCTTGCGGGTTCACCAATCCGGATCGCCGTAGGGGTCGCCCATATAGGGCGGCGGCATCCAGGGTCCTCGCGACGGTCTGGGCCGCCGGGGTGGTGGGGGCTCTGGCAGATGCGGCCGCGCGCGCGCAGCCGCATCATTGGTCACACTGCGCACCACGGGCTTTGCGGCTGCAGGCGCGGGTGACGTTGATGAAGCGCTCAGTTGCGTCTGCAACGCCTGGACCTGCGCGGCGAGGCGCGCATTTTCCGCCGCATCCTTCTCCTGCGCGGCCTTGAGCTGTCGAATGGTGTCGGCCTGCTCATGCAGGGTCTGCTCGTTGCTACTTTTCAATTGCTCGAGCTTGCCGCTGATGCTCGCAAGCTCGCTCGTGATGGACTTGAGCGATTGCGCGAGATCGGCCGATGATGCCTCGGGCGCGGGAGTGCCGGACTTTGGGGCGCTTTCCGTGTCCTTCGCGACCGGCGCCGCGGGCACTTGGCTCGGCTCGTCCGCAGCGGCCAGCAGCACGGCCGGCGGCTGCGCCGGAGTCTGCACTGCTGACGCTTGCGGGGGGTGGCTCGCAGCCGGAGCCCATCGTGCGATGATCGACCTGCTGATCGATTTGGCCTCGTCGCGATATTGCGAAGCGAAGGCGGCACCGAGAAGGCCGATCGCCAGCACAAGGCCGACCAGGGCGCGCATCATGGTTCGATCTCCCGTCAATCCTTGATCGCGAGGCTTGCGATTCAAGACCTTGGCATTCGGAACCCCGGCATCCGGAGTCGGCGCCTTGTGTCCGGGAGTGGCGACTGCAGTCGCGCTGGCGCCGGCGTGCGAAGCCCGCGGGCCTTCGCTGTTGCGTTCCATTCCGGAAACCAGCCGGTCCAGCCGCGCAAGGTCTTGCTCAGCGCTCTTGATCCGGTCGTAGGCCCGCGTCAGCCCGCCGTCCGCGAGCGCCTCGTCGGGCTTGGCAGCATCCGGATTGGCGGTGTCGGGATTGCCGGCATCAGGCTTCCCGGCATCAGGCTTGGCCGCGTCAGGCTTGGCAACATTAGGGTTGGGGTCGTTCGTGTCAGGCACCGATGCGCTCTCCATCCGGTCGCGCGTCAATGGGAGGCAGTCCGATCGTGGGAAGGATAGGTCTCGCCGCTATCAGACACAACGCGCGTGCAAAGGAAAAATTATGGCGGGCTCGAAGCCGGGCGGAGTGAGCGTGTGAGGATAGTATCGCGCCTGCGCAAAGCGCAGATCGCAGTATTGATCGAACGGAGCGAAGCCGATCAACGTACCCCCGTATCCGGCCCCGCGCCGTCTGAATACGCCACCAGTCGCTAGTGATGTGTCGCGCGGATTTCTAGCGTAGTCTGGGTGAGCTTGGCCACGAATCCCTCAAAGTGCATGAACCTTTGTCTGGTCATTTGTTCATGCAACCCGACGATCTCCCGGGATTCGGCGACGAAGGATTCACACGCCTGTTTCGCGTACTCGATCTGAAGCTCGAAGGCCTCGATGGGCGAGCGCGCCGTCGCGAGCTTTCCCAGGAAGGCCCAGGCGTCCTCGAGGGAGTTGCTGATGTAGCGGCTGTAGGCATCGGCAATCGCCTGCGGGCTGGCCTGGAGGGATTCCACCGGTGCGACGGGTGCGCTGGCAGCGACCTCCGTCCCGGGCGGCAAGGCTGCCGCCGAGGCGACCGCCGCACTGATCCGCGGGGTCGTCTCTACCTCTTGCCTGTTGTCTTGCTCTTGCTTGTTCCCTTGGCTGATCTCCGCTGCGGCATCCGCCGATTGATGGGCTGCAGTTGCGTGTTGCTTGTCCGCCCCGGTGCGTTGCGCGGCCTTCTTCTTCCCGCCGCGCCGGCCAGATTTTCCCGCTGGCTTATTTTCGATCGAACTCAACATTGCAAATGGCTCCTCAATTTCGCTGAAACCGCAAGCCTCCGTCGCGTTTGCGCTGAAATCGCGATTATCAGACGTCGCTCGGGTGGCTGCCATGTGGTGACATTTTGCCTGATACGGGTGGGCCGGCCGGTCAACCATCCGGCGAACTGCCACAGTCATCCCGGCAATCAATAGCGGCCTCCGCTGCTCTTTTGCTGCGTGATCCAGTCCGACAATGTTTTCGGTGGCGATTTCTCAGCCCGGCCCGGTGATGCCTTCGGATTGTCGCGGACGCCTTTCGTTGGCCGGGTGCGCGGCGCTTCCGTCTGCGTGACGCCCTTCAAGGCAGCCATCGAAGCCTCTGCGGCTTCCTTCTCTAGGCGCAACTGTTTCAATCGCGCCATCTTGATGCGCTCTGCCTCGACTTCGGGTCGTTCAGCTAGCAGCGGCTTGCGTTGAGCAAGCTCGGCGGGGACCAGGACACCGATAACGGTTGTCTCGCCGAGCGCCTTGCAGGCCTCGAGCCGATGCAGTCCCTCGACCAGAACCAGGCGGTCTCCGTCGAGCCTGATGGAAATGGGCTCCTGTTGTCCGATCTCCATAATACTTTCCGCGATCTCCCCGACGATCTCGGGCTTGAGCGCTTTCTTCTGCTTCGTGGGAACGAAGATCTTCTCGATCGGGAAGCTTTCCGGTTTGGGCATAGCTTGACTCCGCTTCTACCGGGTCCGTCGGAACCCATGCCGGTGGGTTTGGGAGTTTAGGAGGGAAGGGCTCGACCGCAAAGGCAATTTCGGAGGAATGGGGTGTGCACTTGATCAGGGGCGCATACCAGCGCCGCAGGGTGCGGCGGTCACTGTTGGGAATCTCGCACTCATGAACAATCGTCGCGGAACGGGCATTGGCTCATTTCGTTGCATTGAGGGGCTGTCGGGAGGAGGACATCATGAAAGCAACGATCATCGCGCTCTCTGCTGCCGTTGTCATGGCCACGGCACCTGCCGTGCTTGCTCAGGGCGCATCGAGCACGGCGCCAGGTCAGGAGATGCAGCAAACGGGTTCCAAGAAGGGCGAGCCGGGCGCTTCCAGCTACGCTCCCGGACATAAGATGCATCACGCGATGCACCATACGAAAGCCACGAAGAAGACCCACGGCGCGTCGAACTACGCTCCAGGTCAAACCACCGGCATGAGCACGAAGCCAGCCGCCGGCTCGAGCACAAAGTCAGGGTACTGAAGTCCAGGTACTTGTGTTCAAGTATTGACGGATACAGCAGCGTGTAGGGCGGGTTGAGCCTGGCGAAACCCATCACTCGTCGAAGGACCGATGATGGGTATCGCCTCGCTCCAACGCGCCCCCAAAAAAGTCATACCGCAGCTGTGAATTACGCCACAGACGGTGGCCGCCCGATCTGCTTAGCTGCCGTCAACAGGCCTCCCGTATGCGCGCTTGGCATTGGCGCCGTCGCAATTCGAAATTTTGGGGTGATCGTTATGGGCGTTTTTCGTCGCACGGCCATGCTTTGCAGCTGGTTCATTGAATCCACCATGAGCGGGTGTACCGAGAGATTTCGTGTGCGCTGAAAAAGGCGCGCACAGGAGTTTTCCCGAGGCCCCGCCGGTGATGGACGGGGCTTTTTCATGTTTGCAATCTGCCCACTGCCGCCCGGCGGAGCCTTCGCGAGAAGGGAGGCAGGGTCGTGTGGGAGTATTTTGGACCCGATTTCGCTTTCGACCTGATGAAGGGCGTGGTCGCCGGAATAGCGTCGATGGCAGTTCAGCTCGTGGCGCCACGGACCTTTCGTGCCGCAAAGCAGTTGCGCGCGCGCTGGGTTGCGCGGAGGGCAGCGCGGCAGGCGCGTCGAAAGGTGGTGGCGAATGATGAGGGATGAGGAACTGGTGGCCCGGATTGGGTGTGAACTGCATCCGGGCTGCCTATCTGAGTGAAGGAAAAAACTCCAAGTCGCGCAGGTCAATCTCGATATCGGGATCGAAGTCGAAGGCTAGAATCTCAATGAAGCCTGAGTTTGCATGGTCGTATTTCACCAGAACACTCACAACGAAGATAAACTCGATCGTTTCTGATTCGAAATATGTCTTGCCCGCCTCATATCCGGCTCGATAGGCAAGGCCGCCGCTTTCGAAGGAGAGGGCGAATTCGATGCCCAAATCGACAGCGAATTGAATTTCGCAGCTGAATTGATTGCCAGTTCTTCGAAGGACGTTGAGTTCGAATGTCTCCAAGGCATTGGCCGCATAGACTTCGCCTGATATGTCGATGTCGGGGTAAAGGGGTCCAAAACGGCTGGACACGCGCACCTTCCGGCCCCGTAGTACTCGAAGCAACTCCTGCTTTAGTAGGCCATGTTGTCGTACAAACTCGAGTAGATAGTTGTGTATACGCTTAGTGACGGTAGCCTTCGATATAATCTCGTTGAGCGTCTCCGCGTGGATCAAGACGTCGTCGCAACAGGCCTTGAGATCGGGGTCGCCTGAGACAATATAGGCGCGAGTAAAATTCTGGGCACACCATTGGCGAATGGCATGCACGACGACCGCGTCAGGAAATTCTGATTTCTTCCTGTCGCTGAAGGGAGGCCTTCGAGAAAAATAGTCATCAAACACGGAATTAAGATCGATAACGAGGGGGACCTCGATCGCGCGAAGTTCGTGCATGAATGCGCGGAATTGAGCATCTAGCCTCTCGCTTGCTTGCGGGTCGAGCAGCCGGTTCAAGCACTCGTTGCCATCCAACTGATTAACGAGAGTTTCGTACTTTTTGAAAGCGGCGTTAGCATTGCCATAATGCTCGATTAGTTTCCGGGAAACCTCGCGCCTAGTAATATTTGTCGTCAGGATCCTGACATGGCTTGAGGCGATCAGCTCTTTGAGACGAGCGAAGGATCTCGATTGCCAATCGTACTTTTCTCGAACGAATGCTTCAGTGTCGAGGAAAATGAATTCTGTTTCTAACTGAGCGACGGGTTCGGCCATCGTGGATCCGCCGTGATCAAGCCTGTGGACTACAGAGAGGGCGAGGAAGTCGGGCTCAAGTGCGATTTGCGTAATTAGCCAGCAAGAGCGAACGATTCGGACGCTCGATGGTTATTCGGCAGCTCGGGAAGCGGGCATGCATAACAGTCTTGGAGGAGATGAAAGCCAGCAACCCGCCGCCGGGTTAGTGGCGAGCCGCCATTCGTCCAGCTGTTAGCAATCCGGCGAAGTTCTGCAATCTTTGCATCAATACGATCGTCCAAATTTTGAAGCACGTGTTGTGCATTGGTGTACTTGAAGGACTGAGACCACCCCCACGTAACCCTGTTCATCATGACCATCGCTTGATGATAAAGATACACTTGAGACGAAACCTTTCCTTTGGCTGCGCCCTGCATTGCCGCTCTGGCTTGCCCAATGATCTCATCCAATTTTGTAAGAAGAGCATCTTGTGCCTTGTTTGAAGGCTGGAGAGATCTTGCCGAGATTCTATAGCCGAGTACATCGGTGCCGGCGTGAATGTTGCCTTGGTCCACCTTTCCGTCCCGAAGCGCGGCCGGGTCCGACGGGTCGTAGCAAGTCATTCCCAGTTTTCGCAATCTGTCTTGAGCTGATTTGAACGCTGCGACAACTTTTGCTTCTGTCCGTCCCAGCAGAATGAAGTCATCAATGTAGCGGACACAGATGAGTCCTCGTCCATTCATTGCCGTGTCGAATTCCCGGAGCACAATGTTTCCCGCGAGCGCGGAGAGCGCGGAGCCTTGAGCAACGCCTACTTCAGTGCTTGGGAAGAGAGTGAAATGGTTGCGCTCCTCAAGCTCCTGTTTGTTCGCTAGGTTCGTTGCAAGGGCCTGCGCAAATAGATTGCAGAAGGCGTCATCACTGGTTGCTTTACGAACAAAGTCGACGACGTCGGCAATGGGAATACGAGTGAAGAAATCTCGGATGTCAGATCGAATGAACCAATGGTATCCATTGCGTACGGCGTTATCGATCAACGACAGCCCCAGAGGGACACCTCGGCTTTGGATGCCGCCAACGCTGGTCGGCGTTTCCATGATGGCGCGGACGCTTGGTATTCCGGTCCAACGCCTTCGTGCATCTACATCTGAAGAGCTGTCGCCCTGCAGTACATCTAGAATGGCGCGGCGAACGATTCGATTTTCAATGGGAGCAACGACGAGAGGGCGTCGCCCGAGTTTACCGCGGCCCTTTGGAAGCGCGACGCCTATCTCGTTTTCAAACGTAAACGACTGATTGCGCAACTGCCGCGCAAGTCGCTCGACATTGCTGAGCCAATTGGCATCAAAGCTTTTTGTTCTTCGAAAGGTTTCCGGGCTGAGCGAGGCCAGGCCACTTGCTCTCACGACTGCCCACGCAGGGTGTAGCACCGAACGGGAGCGAACCATTTTGTACAGATCGGCGCCCATGTAATCTCGTTGGTGTGGGAGCCTATCGGTGAGCCTGCTCCCGGCCGAAGGACTATCTCCGATCTCCAAGGCTCCGAAGGCGCAGGGTGCGACCTTCGGGTGCTACCTGATCCGCAGAAGCGCTAGCCTCGCGGTCCACGCCCCCAGCCATACCGACGCTCACAAGGAGCCCAGCCGCCAGAAGCGGGAAGATCGTTGCCGCAACAAACCGTGATGCGGCGCGCCGTGCCGGACGATTGGCACGTTTTTGCATGTGCGGGTCATCTAGTCCTCCTGGTGCGCCGAGTAGCCTTTTTGAGCTTCCCGTCAAGGTTGACCAGCCACCCTCCGCGGCCAACGAGAAAGAAAAGCTACCGACCGTCCGATAGGTCCCCGAAATGGCGAGGGCTACGGCCAGCTCACTTTCTGCCGGGCGCGAAGTCCGATCTCCAAGGCTCCGAAGGCGCAGGGTGCGACCTTCGGGTGCTACCTGATCCGCAGAAGCGCTAGCCTCGCGGTCCACGCCCCCAGCCATACCGACGCTCACAAGGAGCCCAGCCGCCAGAAGCGGGCGAATCGAACGCTCTAAGCCTATCCGAACAGAAGAAGAGCTACAATATATTCGGTCGGCCATCAGTGTTGTCCCCAACATATTGTGTCTTGGAGTCAAAAAGGGCGGCCTCTCGGCCGCCCTTCGTGGATGCCCGGGGCTCAGCTCCGGGGCATGACGGTCTTGAGTGAGCTACTGCCTCACGAACACCCAGTCGTGCTTCCACAAGTATCGCACTTCATGCAGGTCCCGTTCCGCACCAGCGTGAAGTTGCCGCACTCCGAGCACATCTCGCCCTCGTAGCCCTTGGCCTTGGCTTCGGCGCGGCGCTCGGCCTTGCTGGGGGCGGCGGTTGCTGCGCTGCCGGCCTTGCTCCACTGGAGCGCTTCGAGCTTCTCCGTCGGAGACAGATCGTGCTGGGCTTCCTGCTTCAGGGCGACGGCGCCTTCGAGGGCGTCGCCGACGCGGGCGCTGGCGCCGTGCGAGGCGAGGGCGGTGACCTTGCTGCCGCCTGATGGCGCGCTGTCGTTGCCCTGGGCAACCGCAGTCGTGCCGCCGCGCATCACCACGAGGTTGTCGGTGCGCGAGCGGGTGAGGCCGCGCGAGACCAGCTTGGTCGCGTGGTGGCTCGGCTCGTCGTCCGGCTCCTTGCCTTCCTCGACGCCCTTGCCGAGCGCATCAAAACCCGTCTCGTTGGGATCGACGTGGGCGAGGTCGAAGCGGCTGAGATAGCTCACCGCCAGCTCGCGGAAGACGTAGTCGAGGATCGACGTCGCATACTTGATGCTGTCGTTGCCCTGCACGGGACCCGCCGGCTCGAAGCGGGTGAAGGTGAAAGCGTCGACATATTCGTCCAAGGGCACGCCGTATTGCAGGCCGAGCGACACCGCGATGGCGAAGTTGTTGATGAAGGAGCGGAGCGCCGCGCCTTCCTTGTGCATGTCGATGAAGATCTCGCCGAGACGGCCGTCGTCATATTCGCCGGTGCGGAGATAGACTTTATGGCCGCCGACGACCGCCTTCTGGGTGTAGCCCTTGCGGCGGTCCGGCATCTTCTCGCGCTCGCGCATCACGATGATGCGCTCGACCAGCTTCTCGACGATCTTCTCCGAGACTTGGGCGGCGCGCGCGGCCATCGGCTTCTCGTAGAGGGTCTCGACCGCATCGTCCTCGTCCTCATCGTCGCTGATGAGCTGCGAGTTGAGCGGCTGAGAGAGCTTGGAGCCGTCGCGATAGAGCGCGTTGGCCTTCAGCGCCAGCTTCCACGACAGCATGTAGGCGGACTTGCAGTCCTCCACCGTGGCGTCGTTCGGCATGTTGATGGTCTTGGAGATCGCACCCGAGATGAAGGGCTGCGCCGCCGCCATCATGCGGATGTGGCTCTCGACCGACAGATAGCGCTTGCCGATCTTGCCGCAGGGATTGGCGCAGTCGAACACCGGATAGTGCTCGGCCTTCAGGTGCGGAGCACCTTCCACCGTCATCGCGCCGCAGATGTGGACGTTGGCCGCCTCGATCTCGCGCTTGGTGAAGCCGACGGCCTGGAGCAGGTCGAAGCCGGGGGCTGCGATCGCTTCGGCACCGATTCCCAATTGGTCCCGAATAAAGTCTTCGCCAAAGGTCCACTTGTTGAAGGCGAACTTGATGTCGAAGGCGGTCGGCAGGGCCTTTTCGACCTTGGCGATGGCGTCGTCCGTGAAGCCCTTGGCCCTCAGCGTGGTGACGTTGATGCCGGGGGCATTCGCCAGCGAGCCGTGGCCGACGGCGTAGGCCTCGATCTCCGCGATCTCGCTCTCGCGATAGCCGAGCGCGCGCAGCGCTGCGGGCACCGCACGGTTGATGATTTTGAAGTAGCCGCCGCCGGCGAGCTTCTTGAACTTCACCAGCGCGAAGTCGGGCTCGATGCCTGTCGTGTCGCAATCCATGACGAGGCCGATCGTGCCTGTCGGCGCGATGACGGTCGTCTGGGCGTTGCGATAGCCGTGCTTTTCGCCAAGCTCGAGCGCCGCATCCCAGGCCGCCTTGGCATGGGTGATGAGGTCCTGTTGCGGGCACGAGGCGTGGTCGAGCGGCACCGGGTTGACGGAGAGCGCCTCGTAGCCGCTCGCTTCGCCATGCGCGGCGCGGCGGTGGTTGCGGATGACGCGCAGCATGTGCGCGGCGTTCTTCTTGTAGCCGGGGAAAGTGCCGAGCTCGGCCGCGATCTCGGCCGAGGTCTTGTAGGTGATGCCGGTCATCACGGCGGTCAGCGCGCCGCAGAGCGCACGGCCTTCCTTCGAGTCATAGGACAGGCCCATGGTCATCAGCAGGCCGCCGATATTGGCGTAGCCGAGGCCTAGCGTGCGGAACTCGTAGGAGAGCTCGGCGATCGCCTTCGACGGGAACTGCGCCATCATCACGGAGATTTCGAGCACGATGGTCCAGAGCTGGCAGAGATGCTCATAGCCCTTGACGTCGAACTGCTTGGTCTCGGTGTTGTAGAACGTCAGCAGGTTGGCGGAGGCGAGGTTGCACGCCGTGTCATCCAGGAACATGTATTCCGAGCACGGATTGGAGGCGCGGATGTCGCCGGACGCCTTGCAGGTGTGCCAGTCGTTCATGGTGGTGTTGAAGTGCAGGCCCGGGTCGGCCGAGGCCCAGGCGGCGTAGCCGATCTTTTCCCAGAGGTCGCGCGCCTTCAGCGTCTTCGTCACCTTCTTGGAGGTGCGGGCGTTCAGATTCCAGTCGCCATCAGTCTCGACCGCGCGCAGGAAGTCGTCCTTCAGCGAGACCGAGTTGTTGGAGTTCTGGCCCGAGACGGTGAGATAGGCTTCGCTGTCCCAGTCGGTATCATAGGTGTCGAACTGGATGTCCTTGTAGCCTTGCTTGGCGAACTGGATGACGCGCTTGATGTAGTTGTCAGGCACGAGGCTGCGGCGCGCCAGCTTGATCTCGCGGCGCAGGGCAGGGTTCTTCTCGGGGTCGAAGCAGTCATCGCCCGAGCCTTCGCAGTTCACGCAGGCCTTCAGCACCGCCTTGAGGTGCTTCTGGTTGATCTTCGAGCCGGTGACGAGCGCTGCGACCTTCTGCTCCTCCTTCACCTTCCACTCGATATAGGTCTCGATGTCGGGGTGATCGACGTCGACGACGACCATCTTGGCGGCGCGCCGGGTGGTGCCCCCGCTCTTGATGGCGCCCGCGGCACGGTCGCCGATCTTGAGGAAGCTCATCAGACCGGACGAGCGGCCGCCGCCGGACAGCTTCTCACCTTCGCCGCGCAGGCGCGAGAAGTTGGAGCCGGTGCCGGAGCCGTATTTGAACAGGCGGGCTTCGCGAACCCAGAGGTCCATGATGCCGCCTTCGTTGACGAGGTCGTCACCGACGCCCTGGATGAAGCAGGCGTGCGGCTGCGGATGCTCGTAAGCCGATTTGGACTTGGTCAGCTTGCCGGTGAAGGGGTCGACGTAATAGTGGCCCTGGCCGGGACCGTCGATGCCATAGGCCCAGTGCAGGCCGGTGTTGAACCATTGCGGCGAGTTCGGCGCGACCATCTGCATGGCGAGCATGTAGCGGAGCTCGTCGTAAAAGGCCTGCGCGTCTTCGTCGGTCGAGAAATAGCCGCCCTTCCAGCCCCAATAGGTCCAGCAGCCGGCGAGGCGATCGAACACCTGCTTGGAGGAGAGCTCGCTGACATAGCGCTCCTTCTCGGGGAGCTGGCTAAGCGCCTCGGTATCGGGCACGGAGCGCCACAGGAAGGAGGGGACGGATTCCTCCTCGACCTTCTTCAGGCGCGCGGCAACGCCAGCCTTGCGGAAGTACTTCTGGGCGAGCACGTCGGAGGCGACCTGCGACCATTCGGCCGGGACCTCGACGCCGTCCATTTTGAACACAACCGAGCCGTCGGGATTCCTGATCTCCGACGTGGTCAGGCGGAATTCGATTCCCGCATAAGGTGACTGTCCCGAAGTGGTGTGGCGCCGCTCAATCCGCATGGTCTTGCCCCGTCCTTATCTTTGACCGGACTGCCTCCGTTCAGGCATCCGGGTCGTCATTTCATTTCGCGGCGCCGCTTTGGCCGTCGGCCGCAAGGCACCGCAGTTCAGCCGGTGGATCCGGCCCTGTTTTTTTCCCGACGCGATTGTCCGATGCGTGCATCGATCCGTCCCGCCGGCATATCCACACCCATCCGCCCCCAAGGGGATGTGTGCGACATGCGTTCAACGCCCCACTGTCACAACGTCTACCGATGCCATCCGAGCCTGTTGCCGGCCCGTTCTGGCGCCCGAAAAGTCCCGCTCATCAGGCAGACAAGCCCTCATTCCGCGGCCTTTGCTGGCTTGGCGGAGTGTCGATTTGCGAGACCCTTTGGGGGAGTGCCGGCGGGACGCAAACTCACTCGCGCCGAACGGACCGAAAGCTAGGACTCTCCGCTGCGCCCGTCAAGAACTAGTGCGAGTTCCTGAATCAAATACTAAATATGGTGGATTGCGGGGGATAACAGGGGGCAAGCCCACGCCTGTTGTGGAGGCAAGTATCAGTGAGTCCTCAGGGATTCCCAACCGAAAAAATTTGCATTCCGCGATGATCACAACCCTTCATCCCGCTGTTCACAGGGCAGGTATATTTTTGGGCGATGGGATTGCGTCAGCCAGACTCACGTAATGGTACGGAAGCTGAGGGCAGGCATGCCCGCCGAGGTGGTGGTCCGCCAGGCGAATCCGCGCCAAGTTGACCTCTGACTTGCCGGATACCCCACATGCTTGATTCGACCAGGCCGGTGCAACGCCCGCGCATCGCCCCGGCCGGCCTGATGTTCCTCGCGATCACCTCGATCGGCTGGGGCTTCAATTGGCCGGTCACGAAATTCCTCCTCGGTGAGCTGCCGCCGTTGACCCTGCGCGGCGTCACCGGCGTGCTCGGCGCGGTGCTGCTGGCCGCGCTGGCGCTGCTGCGCGGCGACAGCCTGAAGGTCGCTGGCGCGATCTGGCCGCGGCTGATCGCCGCAGCCGTGCTTAACGTCACCGGCTGGATGGTGCTGATGGGGCTGGCGCTGCTCTGGCTGCCGGCGAGCGAGGCGGCGCTGATCGCCTACACCATGCCGGTCTGGGCCTCGCTGATCGCCTGGCCGGTGCTGGGAGAGCGGCCGACGGTGCTGCGCACGCTGGGTCTGGTGATGGCCTTTGCCGGGCTCGCCTCGATCATGGGCGGCAACGGCATCGCCGCCAGCGCCGAGAAAGCGCCCGGGATCATCATGGCGCTGTGCGGCGCGCTCGGCTTTGCCGTTGGCACCGTATTCTCCAAGAAGTACCCGATCCATCTGCCGCCGATCACGGCCGCGGCCTGGCAGATCGGCATCGGCTGCCTGCCGATCTCGATCATCGGCCTCGTGATCGAGACCTCGCATCTGGATAGGGTGACGCCAACAGGCTGGTGGCTGCTGGTCTATTCCACCGTGGTGCAGTTCTGCATCGCCTATGTCAGCTGGTTCGCCGCGCTCGCCCGCCTGCCGGCCTCGGTCGCGGCGATCGGCACCATGGCGGTGCCTGTGATCGGCGTCGTGGCGTCCGCGATCGCGCTGCACGAGCCGCTAGGGCCGGGCCAGATCGCCGCGCTGATCTTCACGCTCGCGGCGGTGGTGCTGGCGACGCGGTAGTCCCGCCGCCGAGCGCCTTCCTGATCATCTCGGCGAGCTGGTTTCTGCGATAGGGCTTGGTCAGCAGCAGTACGCCATCGTCGAGCTTGCCGTGATGGACGATGGCGTTGTCGGTGTAGCCGGAGGTGTAGAGCACCTTGACGCCCGGCCGGCGTTTGGCGATTTCGTCGGCGAGCTCGCGCCCGCTCATGCCGCCAGGAATGACGATGTCGGTGAAGAGCAGGTCGAAGGCCTGGCCGGCGTCGATCAATTCGAGTGCGGCCTTGCTGTCGGCGGCGGCGACCGTGTTGTAGCCGAGACTCTGGAGCTGCGCGGTGACGAAGTTGCGCACCAGTGCATCGTCCTCGACGATGAAGATGGTCTCGGCGCCGCCTTCGGCCTGGGGCGCCGCGATGGCCGTGGCTACGCCGGTGCCTTCGCCCGGCGGCAGATAGAGCTTGATCGTGGTGCCGTGGCCTTCCTCGCTGTAGATCTTGATGTGGCCTCCCGACTGCTTGACGAAGCCGTAGACCATGGAAAGGCCGAGACCCGAGCCCTTGCCGACCTCCTTGGTGGTGAAGAACGGCTCGAACGCCTTCTCTTGGACGCTCTGCTCCATGCCCGTGCCGGTATCGCTGACGGCGAGCATCACGTAAGGGCCGGGCCGCACGTCGACATTGGCTTGTGCGTAGGCCTCATCCAGCACGACCCGGTGGGTCTCGAGCAGCAGCTTGCCGCCATTCGGCATCGCATCGCGGGCGTTGATCGCCATGTTGAGCACGGCATTGGCGAGGCGCGATGGATCGATATGCGCGGTCATCGATCCTTGTTCCAGGACCGTCTCGATCTGGATCTGCTCGCCGAGGGTTGGGCGCAGGAGCTTTGCGATGTCGGCGATGGCGGCGTTGATCTCGACGTCGTGCGGCTGCAGCGGCTGTTTTCGCGCGAAGGCGAGGAGGTGCTGAATCAGTTCCGCGCAGCGCTCGGCGGCGTCGTCGATCAGGCGCGCCGTACGCTGCAACTCGGGCTGCTCCTTCAGGCTCGCCACCAGCGTCTCGGTGTTGCCCGAGATCACGGTGAGCATGTTGTTGAAGTCATGGGCGACGCCGCCGGTCAGCTTGCCGATAGCATCGAGCTTCTGCGACTGCTGCAGCTGCCGCTCGGTCTCGCGTGAGGCGGTCGCGTCGTGATAGACCAGCACGGCGCCGGAGATGTTGCCTTGCCCGTCGCGCATCGGCCTGCCGCTGACCATCAAATGGCGCACATTCTTGCCGCCGTGCGGGCGGACGATCATCTCCAGCTCTTCGAACTCGTCGCCGCGCAGCACGCGCACGGACGGCAGCTCGTCGGATTTGAGCGGCGTGACGCCGTCGCCGTGAAAGACGTCGGACAGCGCGCGCAGATTGCGCAGGTTCATGCCGGCGCGGTGCAACAGCATCCGCTCCGCAGCCGGATTGGACAACAGCACGGTGCCTTCCTTGTCGATCACCAGCACTGCCTCCGCCATGCTGCGGAACGTGCTCTGGAGCACGTTGACCGACAGGCGCAATTCGTCATGGGCGGTGACGAGGTGCTCGGTGCGTTCGGCCACGGCAGCCTCAAGAGCTGTCTTGGCAGCTTGGGTTTGTTCGAGCGAACTCTGAAGCTGCACTGTGGTACGCTGGCTCTCGCGTATTACCATGATGACCAGCAGCAGGATGACGAGGGCGCCGGCGACGTCGATGCCGAGCAGCACGATGCCGGTACGGCGCGAATCCTGCGAACGCGCGCTGAGCAACCGTTCTTCTCCGGCGCTCAGACGGTCGAGGTTGCCGATCACCGTCTCCATCAGGCCGCGGCCTTCGGCCTTGCCGTTGAGCGCGGCAATGCCGGCCTCGTCGTTGGCCGCGCGCATACGCATCGCCTCGGCGGCGATTTCGAGCCGTCGCAGCGCCAACGGTTCGGTCCCCTCCAGCAGCGCGACCTGGTCGGGATTGTCGCGGACGGCCCGTTTGAGCTCGGCCAGCGCGGGCGCGAGTTCGCCGCGCGCCGCCTGGAACTCGGCGGCGAAAGCCGAGCTGCGGTAGAGCTCGAAGCCGCGTGCCGCGCTTTCGGACCGGCGCATCAGAACGCGCAGGTTCGAGATCTTCTGCAGCACCTCGACCGTGTGATTGACCCATACCGTATCCGACCTCGATTTGACGTCGAGGCCGATCGAAGCAGCGGTGATGATCAGGAGGATTGCAAGTCCAGCACCGAGAATGACGCGCTGTGAGGGGATCAAGGGGCTTCTTTCTTGTCCTTCTCTGCGCTGTCGCCGGAACCGGCGAGGCATTCCCGGATCGTCGTCAACAGCGCCTCCGGCGTGAACGGCTTGCGTAGGCAGCGCGTCGCACCGAGCTCGAGCGCCATGCGGAGGAAGTCCGGGGAGGGCGAGGCGGACGAGGCGAAAGCATAGCCCGACATGGCGATCAGCGGAATTGTCGGCGCGCGCTCATGGAAGATGCGGATGGATTCGAAGCCGCGCATATGCGGCATGAAGATATCAACCAGCATCACATCAAATGTCTGCGCTTCGAGCGCAGCAAGCCCCGCTTCGCCGCCATCGGTCAATGTGACGTCGAAGCCCTGACGCTGGAGGAGGACCTCGATAGTCGCGCCGACCATCGGATCGTCGTCTACCACGAGGATGCGCGGCATGACATTTCCCAGTAAATCGAAGTCCCCACAGTATCTGCTGATATAGGCGAATCGTGTGCAGGGTCAATTTTGGATTAGGTTGGAATTGATATGCACGGCGCAATGCATAGCGATTATCGAGTTCCGGACATCAGCTGCATTCACGGAGCGGCGGACAGATGAAGTTCCTCGGATTTCAATGACAGGTTGAGACAAAACCGTGCGGCCTGGAAAACCATTACAAGCGTGCGCGACCCGGGCGAGGAAGATCACCCAAGTCTCTCGTTGACGTGGGCGTGATTGCCGGCACCTGCGGCAAACCCGAGGCCGCTAAACGAAAGGCGGCACCCTTGGTTGGGCGCCGCCCGAGAAGACGGACTTCACGCCGCGTTACGGACAGGGATGGCGGAGGCCATCATAGCCGAGATAGGTACCGGACGCCGGGTCGTAGGACCGATAGCGCTGGGCACAATAGGCCGACGAGTCGCCGCCGACGTCGGGCACCACGGCGACAGACGCGCCGTCGTCATAATAGCCATCGTCGTAGTAGGAATCGTCGTAATACGGGCCGCCGTAATAAGCGTACGAGCTGAGCCCACCGATCGCGGCGCCGGCCGCGAAGCCCGGCCAGAAGCCGCCATGATGTCGGTGGTGCCAGCCGCCATTCCAAGTGCCGCCGTTCCAATTGCCGCCGTTCCAGGTGCCGGTTGAGGCGGTCGCGAAGCTGCGGGTGCCGGCGCCGAACGTGGGCGAGCTGCGGCTAACGGTGGGCGAGCTGCTGCTAAACGTGCGGGTGCCGCTAAATGTTGGTGCAGGGCCACCACTGGGGCGCATGGCCGCGTTGGCTGTGAAATTGCCGCCGCCACCACCGATGCGCGGACCCCCGAAGCTACCGCCGCCGAAGTGCGCACCGCCTCCGCTAAAGTGGCCACCCCCGGCGCCAAAGCCGCCGGCACGCCCGCCATGGACCTGCGCGAAGCTCGGGGTGGCGATCGGAAGGACAAGTGCTAGCGCTGCGGCCGCACTCAAAACTCTGAGACTGTTCATGTGCAAACTCCTTTTCCCGGAAGCAAATCCCTTGAAGGGGCTGCAGTTCCTGGATCACGACGGTTTGCGCTGGTGGGGCGGATTTCCACCTTGTAGCAGCCGAGCTGTGCTTTGCGTCGCTGCGTTTGGAGTAGGGTACGGTCGCGCCCGCCGAACTGGACATTTGGCCGGCCGGATGGCATCAGGACCCCACGAAGCAGGGCCCTTGCCGCATGAAACAATTCTTCCTGAAACTCTTCACCTGGTGGAACGGCCAGACCTTTGGCACCCAACTCTGGACCTCCAGGTTCGGGGAGCTGGTTGGCCAGGACGAGCAGGGCAACCGCTACTACCGCACTGCCGGCGGCAAGATCGACCCGACGCTCGGTTTCGAGCGGCGCTGGGTGATCTACAACGGCTATGCTGAAGCCAGCCGCATTCCGCCGGCCTGGCACGGCTGGATCCACCACGTCGTCGACGTGCCTCCGACCGAGCTCAATTACCAGCCACGCGAGTGGGAGAAGCCGCACCAGCCCAATCTCACCGGCACGGCGAAGGCCTACCGGCCGTCCGGCTCGACGCTCGCCAGCGGCAGGAGGCCGAAGGCGACCGGCGACTACCAGCCCTGGACGCCGGGTTAATCGCGCTCTTCAATTCCTGGTTTGGATGCACGCGCATCCGTATCGCTTCGCTGTGGACAACGGGAACAGCGGGGATGCCGGCTGCGCGGGCGTTGCGCCTGACCGAGCGATGCGGCTCAATGAACCCATCTTATGGAGATGGGAAACCATCGCGTTCGGTTCGGGCAACAGTTCGCGAACTGTCCCGAGATGCAGCGGCTGCCGAGGAAGGACTCGATCGGGAGATAGGCCCCCGGTCTGGAGCTCCGAAATCGCCCGATGAGAATGTGCGCCGCCGTGAGACAGGAAAGGCCGCTTGGGAAACCGAGCGGCCTTTTTCTGTTGGGTCTCTCTAGGCCAACCGCTCGGCGGCGCGCTTGGCGGCATCGAGGCGCCGCGCCTGCCATGGCGCGACCCGCTCCTTCATGAGTGCGAGCACCTCGGCCGGCGCAGTCTCCGGCGAGCCGGCATTGAAGGGCGGCGCGGGATTGTATTCGAGGCGGAGCTGAATGGCCTCTGCGGTGGTGCGATCGACCAGCAGAGACACCAGCTTCAAGGCGAAATCGATTCCTGCGGTGACGCCGCCGCCGGTCACCCGGTTGCGATCGATGCAGACGCGCGTCTTCGTCGGCGTTGCGCCGAATAGCGGCAGCATCTCCATCGCGCTCCAGTGCGTGGCGGCATTGTAGCCCTTCAAGAGCCCGGCCGCGCCCAGCACAAGCGATCCCGTGCAGACCGACGTGACGAATTTGGCGCTCGCAGCCTGCTTGCGCACGAAATCGAGGGTTTCCTCGTCGTTGAGGAGTGCGTCGGTGCCGAAGCCACCGGGAATGCAGATCACATCCAGCTGCGGGCAGTCGGCGAAGGTCACTGATGGCGTCAGCATCAGCACGGAATCGCTCGGCACCGCATCCAGCGTCTTCCAGATCAGGTGCACTTTCGCGCCGGGGACGGAGGAAAACACCTGCAAGGGACCGGTGAAATCGAGCTGGGTGACGTGCGGAAACACCAAAAGTCCGATCTGGAGCGATGCCGGCATGAGAGCCTCCCATGAAGTGCTTGACTGGCGCAGGATGGCATGGTGCTCTCCTGTCCAAAATGGCATATTTCCCTCGCTTTCGGACATGAGCATGATCGGCGTCCTGATCTTCCCGGATTTTCAACTGCTCGATGCAGCCGGTCCGATCTCGGTGTTCGAGATCGCGGCACGCGCGAGCGGTAAGCCGCTCGCGCTGCGGGTGCTGGCGCTGAACGCAGGCGCCGTGCGCTCGTCGTCCGGCGTCGAGATGATGGCGCGCGATTTCAAATCCGCGAATGCGATCACGACGCTGATCGTGGCGGGCGGCGCGGGTGTATCGGCGCCGTCGCGCTGTCCCGCAACCATCGCTTTCGTGCAGCGGTTGGCGAGGCGCGGCGTACGGATCGCCAGTGTCTGCTCCGGCGCCTATGTGCTGGCGGAGGCCGGCCTGCTCGACGGCCGCCGCGCCACCACGCATTGGGGCCGGACGCGCGATTTCGTCGCGCGCTATCCGAAGATCAAGTTCGAGCCGGACCAGATCTTCACCCACGACGGCAATGTCTGGACGTCGGCGGGCATCAGCGCCGGCATCGACCTCGCGCTGGCGATGGTTACGGAGGACCATGGCGAGGAGATCGCGCAGGCCGCCGCGCGCCAGCTCGTGCTCTACCATCGCCGCAGCGGCGGCCAGTCGCAGTTCTCGTCGCTGTTGGAGCTGAAGACGCCGAACGGCCGCTTCGGTGCGCTGCTGTCATGGGCGCGCGAGAATCTCGACGCGCGGCTGACGGTGGAGGACCTCGCCGATCGCGCCGGCATGAGCGCGCGGCACTTTGCCCGCGCGTTCGCCGCCGAGACCGGCACGACGCCGTCAAAGGCGATCGAGCGCTTACGGATCGAGGTTGCCCGCGAGCGCGTGCAGTCCTCGCGCGAGGCCATCGAGCTCGTCGCGGAGGCGACCGGCTTCCGCGATCCCGAGCGCATGCGGCGCGCCTTCATCCGCGCCTTCGGTCAGCCGCCGCAGGCACTGCGACGCGCGGCGAGGGCCGGCTAAGGCGAGCACAAATCGTCAGCCGAAAGCCTTGCCGACCTCGCGACCGACCGATGCGATCACATCATTTCTTCCATTGGGGTCGAGCGATGCGCCGGTGAGGTAGACCGCGATGATGAGCGGCGAACGCTCGGGCGGCCACACGATGGCGACGTCGTTGGTGGTGCCATGTTCACCCGCGCCGGTCTTGTCGCCCACACGCCAGCCATGCGGCAGGCCGGCGCGTAAACGCGTATCTCCGGTCTTGTTGGCGATGAGCCATTTGCCGAGTTGATCGCGACCTTCCGGGAGCAAGACGTCACCGAGCAGCAAGCGCCGATAATTTGCGGCCATCGCATTCGGCGTCGTCGTGTCGCGCGGATCGCCCGGCGTGGCCTCGTTCAGCTCGGTTTCAATCCGGTCCAATCTCGTGATGTCGTCGCCGAGGCTGCGCGCGAAGCTGGTCAAGCCGGCCGGATCGCCGATATTTTTGAGAAGCGCGTTGCCGGCCGTGTTGTCGCTCATGGTAATGGCAGCCTCGCAAAGTTCGCGAAGCGACATTCCTTCGCCGCCGACATGCTTGCCGGTGACGGGCGAGTATTCGACGAGATCGGCCTGTTCGATACGAACCCGTCGTTCAAGGCCTTCCAGCTTGCTGCCCGCGGCTTTGAGGACTGCCGCCGAAGCCAGCACCTTGAACGTGCTGCACATGGGAAAGCGTTCGTCGCCCCTGTGATGGATCGGAACGCCCGTATTCGTGTCGAGTACGGAGACCCCGAGTCGGCCGCCACTCTTCAGCTCCAACTGTTTAATGGCATCGATCAGCGGCGCAGTTCCGCTTGGGGCAGCACGCAAAACATTCGGCAGGAAGAGACTTCCGGCGACCGCAAGTGTAGATGAACCGAATTGACGTCGTGTGAGCATGGAGCACTCCCGTGAATTGCGAGAAGGTTTTTGCGTCGAGCTCCGGCAATTGACAAACGATGCTTCGTAAGGCCATCCATAAGTAAAACTTGGATCAGAAATGGCCCGCCGTTCCGCCAGTATTTCCAGTCTGCCTCTGAACGCACTTCGCTCATTCGAGGCGGCAGCGCGCCACCTGAGCTTCACCAAGGCCGGTCTCGAGCTTCGGGTGTCCCAGGCCGCCGTGAGCCAGCAGGTGCGAACCCTGGAAGAGAGTCTGCGCGTCAAGCTTTTCAAGCGACTGACCCGCGGGCTTGCACTCACCGAAGAAGGCGAGGCGCTGCAGCCCGTCATCTCGAGCGCTTTCAGCCAGATCAATCAGGTGCTCGACCGATTCGAGAACGGCCGCATGCGCGAGAGTCTGGCGATCGGCGTGGTCGGAACGTTCGCATCCGGCTGGCTGCTTCCGCGCCTCGGCAGCTTCACCTCGAGCCATCCGCATATCGACGTCAGGATTTACGCGAACAACAACCGTGTGGATCTTGGTGGCGAAGGATTGGACTTTGCCATTCGATTTGGCGACGGCGCGTGGCACGGAACCAACGCCGAGCGTCTGGTCGATGCGCATTTCACACCGATGTGCGCGCCCGATGTCGCCAAGCGGCTCAAACATCCAGCCGATCTCCATAAGGAGGTGCTGTTGCGCTCGTATCGGCCGGGCGAATGGGCGCACTGGTTCGAGGCGGCAAAATGCAGGCAACCACGGATGACGGGCCCGATCTTCGACTCTTCAGTCTCCATGGCGCATGCGGCAGCTCAAGGCGCCGGCGTCGCCCTGCTGCCCGTCGCCCTGTTCTCCGACGATCTGTCGCGCAAGCGGCTGGTTTGCCCCTATGATGGTCAGGTCTTTCTGGGATCCTATTGGCTCACGTCCCTGAAATCGAAAAGGTTCTCACATGCGATGAAGGCCTTTCGCGACTGGATCCTGGCAGAGTGCAAGAAAAAGAGATCGCGCAATGCGTAGACCTTCGCCTCCTCGCGGACGGGGCTGGCGAGGCCCACGCGGCTAGCCTGAACTCGCCCTGCCTTCGGCCGTTTTGGCGGAGGTTTCGGCCCGCGCCGTCAGCCGCCGCGCGATCGGCGTCAGTATGTAGGGCGACAGGTGGATCGGAAACTGCGTCATCGCGAAATACAGCCAGGTCGTGGGTGGCAGCGCGCCGGATGTCGCGGCCAGCATCAGCCCGAGATTGCGCTGTGACACCATCAGCCCGAGCGCCAGCGCGCGCTCGGTACCGATGCGCCGGAACAGTAGGGTGGTGACGGCGAGCAGGGTGAAATAGATCGCGAAGGCGAGGGCCGCGAGGCTGATGGTGAAGACCGGCTGCGCCATCAGATCGCTCACGACGTCGCCCATGATGGCCGACGCAAAGACGAAGAGGATGACGATGTTGAAGCCGTCGATCGGCTGCTTGTGGCGCTGGATCGCATCCGCGCCGAACAGCCAGCGAATGAAGGTCGCGGCCAGCAGCGATGCCGCGAGGATGCCGAGCAGCTTCAGGCCGAGCGTGAGCGGTGAGATGCTGAGCATGCCGCCGAGAAAAAGGCTCGCGAACAGCGATGCGGTGAAGGGCACGATCGCGGTTGCGGTCACCAGCGTGACCAGCACCAGCGTTGCATCGAGCCCCATCAGGGCCGCGAGCGCGGGCGAGGCCATCATCGGCGAAGCCATGCTCTGGAGCATCAGCGCCAGCATCAGGCCGGGCGCCCGGTCGGTGAGCCCGGTCGCGTGCGCGATCAGTCCAACGATGACTGGCACGCCGATCGTGGTCCAGGCCGTGGCCGTCGCCACCAGCGCCGGCCGGCGCAGATGACCGTATAGCGCCACGAGATCCACCCGCATGAAGGAGATGCAGAGCAGAACGAGGATCGCCTCGGTGACATAGGGCCGCAACAGCGCGCCGAGCGGCGGCACGGCGGCAGCGATGAAAACCACGGATGCCACTGCACGCGTGCCTTGGGCGCCGAGCCAGGTCAGGCCGCGGAGAGGAAGGGCGACGATGGTTCGGAGAGCGCGCGGCATTGGGATAGGGCGTTGTCAGCCCGACGCTAGGCGGGGCGGCCGGCGTCCTGGAACGCCTTGGGAGGGAGAAGAACCCCAAGACTATTCCATCCGTGGCCCGGTCTGGCCAGCCGGCGCCGGGCAGGGCAGGAATGCCGCCCTTTCCCCGCCGTATTCGGCGTGTTAACCGGAGGTCCTGCGAGCGGCGGTATCCCCTGTAAAATGTCCAACAAGCCCGATTCGCTGTTGAAGCCGCGCGAGATGTTCAAAACCATTACCCTGACAGGCCTTGCGGCGCTGCTGGCCGCCACCGCGCTGACGGTCGCGACGCCCGCGCAGGCGCAGATCGGGACGATTTTCTCCGATCCGCCGCCGCTGCGGCCGCCGGGGACCATTCCCCGTGGCGGGCAGCCGATGCCCCAGCCGACCCCGGACGACGACGAAGAGGTGCCCGAGCTGCCGCCGCAGGGCCGCGTGCTGCCGTCACGTCCGATGCCGCCGCCGGGTCGTCAAGGGAATGTCATGCCTGGGCCGGTCGAGAGCCAGCCGCTGGCGCCGCCGCCGGGCACCACGATCGCGCCGCAGAACCAGCCGCCGGCCGTCGCGGTCGCGCCGCCGGGCGCGCCTGCTCAACCGGGCCAGCGCCAACCGCAGCAGAAGGGCGCCCCGCAGCAGGGCGCCGTGCCGCAGGCCCCCGCGAGCCTCCAGCCTGGTGACGAGGTCGTCACCGAGCCGCCGGCCCAGAAGATCGTGAACAAGAAGGCGACCTTCTCCGGCCTCGACAAGATCACCGGGCGCATCATCAATTTCGACGAGGATATCGGTGAGACCGTGCAGTTCGGCGCGCTGCGGGTGAAGACCGATGCCTGCTACACGCGGCCCGCGACGGAAGCCGCCAACACCGATGCCTTCGTTGAGGTCGACGAGATTACGCTGCAGGGCGAGGTGAAGCGGATCTTCTCCGGCTGGATGTTTGCGGCAAGCCCCGGCCTGCACGGCGTCGAGCACCCGATTTACGACATTTGGCTCACCGACTGCAAAGAGCCGCAGCAGACCATTGCGACGGCAGCTCCGGATCCCGCGACCAAGCCCGCGCCGCCACCGCCGCCTCCGGCGCAAAAGAGGGCCGCCCCCAAGCAGGTGCAGCAGCGTCCGCCGCAGCCTCTGCCACCGCCGCAGCAGCCGCAGGCGGCCCCGCCACCACCTCCGCCGCCGGAGCAGCGGCCAGGTCTGTTCGGTATCCCCGGGTTTGGCCGCTAGGCCAAATCCGGCGGGGCTTGGCAGCCGGTAAACCTGGCTATCGTCGTGACGCGATGATCTCGAGCGCGCGTGCGCCGGGGATCGCTTCTCCATTGGACAGCCGCAGGAAATCGCCGGGCTCGCCGGCGAGCGCTTTGTCGAGCAGCGCGGTGTAGCGCCGCCGCGAGATCTCGGCCGCACCAAAGCTCTTCAGATGCTCGGTGACATATTGTGTGTCGAGCAGCTCGAAACCGCCATGGATCAACCGCGCGACCAGATGCACCAGCGCCACCTTGGAAGCGTCGCGCGCGGTGTGAAACATGCTCTCGCCGAAGAAGGCACGCCCCAGGCTGACGCCATAGAGGCCGCCGACGAGGTCGTCGCCCTGCCACGCCTCGACGCTGTGGCAATGGCCGAGTTCGTGGAGGCCGCCATAGAGGTCGCGGATGCGCTTGTTGATCCAGGTGTCCTCGCGTCCTGGATGCGGCGCCGCACAGCCGGCGATCGTCGCCTTGAACGCGGTGTTGACGGTCACGCGAAACACGTCCGAGCGCACAGTGCGCGCCAGCCGCGAAGCGACGCGAAAACCATCGAGCGGGATCACGCCGCGCATTTCCGGCTCGACCCAGAATAGGGTCGGGTCGTCGGCGCTCTCGGCCATCGGAAAGATGCCGCAGGCATAAGCGCGCAGCAGCACGGCCGGCGTGATTTCAGATGAGGCAGAGTCGCGCGAAGTCATGGCATCCGATCATAGCAGCATCGCAATGCGCGTGCGATGGGGGCAATTCCGGATGCGGGATCAACCTGCCGCCGCGCTGTTCGTCTTGCCCGGGGCGGCGGGAGTGCAGGGGAACCGCAGGATGATGCGAGTTCCGGAATGCTCGGGATCGCGCTCGACCGTGGCTTCGAGCTTGGAAGCCATGGCCGCGACGATACGCTGGCCCATGCCTGTCGAGCGCGGATCGGCCTTGACGTTGTCGCCGACGCCGTCGTCGGTGATCGAGAGCAGGAGATCGTCTCCTTTCGAGATCAGCTCGACGTGAATGGGGCCGGCACCGTCGGGATAGGCGTATTTCACCGCGTTCATCACCAGCTCGTTGACGATGATGCCAACGGCAACGGCCCGGTCCGGGTCGATCTCGATCGGCTCGGCCTTCACCGTCAGGCGCGACATCCGGTTACCTTCGGCGGAGCGGCGCAGATCCTCGAGCAGCGAGTCCAGATATTGGTTGAGCACGACGCTCTTCAGATCCTGCGAGGTGTAGAGGCGGCGGTGCACCTGGGCGACGGCCGCGACGCGGCCCATCGCGTTGGTCAGTGCGGCCTTGACCTCGTCCTGCGCGGCGGAACTCGCCTGCAAATGCAGGAGCGAGGCGATGATCTGCAGCGAATTGCCGACGCGGTGATTGACCTCGCGCAGCAGCAGCTCGCGTTCGGCGGCAAGCGCGGCGTAGCGGTCGCGCGAGGCATGAATCTCGGCCTCGGCTTCCTCGCGCGCCCGCTGCAATTCAGCCTGGCGCAGCGCGCCTTCGGCCGCGACGTGCAGTAGCGGGATGAAGTCGCCCTTGACGTCCTTGACCAGGTAGTCCGCCGCACCTGCCTTCAGGGCGGTGACGGCGATGGTGGAATCCTGCGAGGCCGTGACGAAGACCACCGGCGGGGCGTCCGGGATCGCCATGATCTGCTCGAGCGTCTCGAGCCCGTCGAGACCCGGCATGTACTGATCGAGCGCCACAACATCGATGCAGCCCTTGCTGCCGGAATTGCGGATGCGCTCGAGGCCTTCTTCGCCGCTCGCGGCGTGAATAACCTTGTAGCCGCGCCGCGTCAGGCCGCGCTCGACCAGACGCGCCAGCGCCTCGTCATCATCGATATAGAGCAATGTCGGCGTGTGCTGTGTCATGGGGCGGCGGGCGGGACCTGAATGACCGAGAAGAACAGACCGAGCTGCCGGATGGCGTTGGCGAAGTTCTCGTAGTTGACTGGCTTGGTAATGTAGACGTTGCAACCGAGCTCGTAGCAACGCTTGATTTCCTGGCTGTCGTCGGTCGTGGTCAGCACCACCACCGGCGAGGCCTTCAGGTATTTGTTCTCCTTGATCTGCTTCAGGATATCGATCCCGCTCATGTCGGGCAGGTTGAGGTCGAGCAGGATCAGGAGCGCGTTGCCCTTCTGGGCGATTCCACTGCCGTCGGCGCCGAACAGGTGCTTCATCGCATCGGTGCCGTTGGCGAACGAAATGATCTCGTTGTTGACGCCGGACCTGCGGATGTTGCGCTCGATCAGCCGCGCGTGTCCCTCGTCGTCCTCGATCATGATGATGCTGACAGGTTGGGTCATTTGTCGGCGTTCCGGTTGCTGGCATTCCAGGTGATGGGCAGCGTGATCGTGAAGGTGCTGCCCGCGTTCAGTTCCGACGATACCGACATCGTGCCGCCAAGGCGGCGCACGAGTGCACGCACATGGGCAAGACCGATGCCCTGGCCAGGTTTGTCCTGGGTTCCCGCACGGCGGAACAGCTCGAAAATCCGCTGATGGTCCTTCGGATCGATGCCGCGGCCGTTATCGCTGATTTCGAAGATAGCGTAGCCGAGCTTGGTGCGCCCGCGAATTCTGATTTCGCCGGCTACCCCGCTCTTGAGATACTTGATCGCGTTATCGATCAGATTGGAGAAGATCTGCTCCAGCGCAAGCCGATCGCTGACGATATCAGGCAGCGCCTCGACATGGATCTCGGCCTGGGCCTCGACGGCTTGGTGCGCCACCGTCGACACGATGGCTTCGACGAAGGCGCGGGTCTTGATCTTCTCCGGCTGAAATTCGCGTCGGCCTTCGCGGGTGAGGTTGAGGATCGCTGAGATCAAGCGGTCCATCTTCGCGATCGAAGACTTGATGAAGCCGAGCGCCTCGGAAAAATCCGCCGACAATTGCTGGTCGGCATCTTCCAGCGCGATCTCGCCGGGGGCGCCGGGCACCAGGGAGGGCCCGTCGGCCGATACGTGGGTGAGGCTGCCGATGCGGCGGAAGATGTCGCCGCCGAGCTCTTCGAGTTCGCTGGTGAAGCCCATGATGTTGACGAGCGGCGAGCGCAGATCGTGGCTTACGATATAGGCAAAGCGCTGGATCTCGTCGTTGGCTTCGCGCAGGTCTGCCGTACGTTCGTCGACCACGGCCTCCAAGTTGACGTTGGTATCGCGCAGGCGAGCTTCAGCCTCGTCGCGAGCGAGGGATGAGCGCCGCACCAGCCAGATCGAGATCAGGGCCAGCAGCACGACGAAGCCCGAGCCGATGCCGGTCATCGACGCGGACAGCGTCTGGCTGCGGTCGGAGTTCTCGGAGCGGATCCGGAACAGCCGCTCCTCCTCGCGGATCATCGCGTTGGCCAGGTTGCTGATCGTGGTCGTGGTATCACCGGCGGCGGCCTCGCGGACGAGTGCCTTGGCCTGGTCGGGTTCGTTTTGCTTGATGAAATTCATCTCGCGCGAGAACTGGTCAAGCCGAGTCTCGATCGCCGCGCTCAGTTTCTCGATGTTCTCGCGTTGCGCCGGATTGTCGCCGATCTGGCGCGTAAGCTTGTCGAGCGCCGGGACGATCGCCGCGACCGCCTTCTCGTGATCCGATTGGAAATCCGGTCCCCCCGTCAGGAGAAAGCCCCGGGCGCTGCTTTCGGCCCGTCGGATTTCCAGAAGGAGCGCATTGATCTGGTTTTCCGTCTCGATTGTATGGACAACCCATTTACTGTCGTCCCGCGCCTTGTTGACAAGGTATACCGAGCCCGCGCTGATCACCGTCAGCACCAGCAGGCCCGCTGAAAGCAGCAGGATCTGCCAAAATATACGCCGCGGCTGCAACTCGGCCGTCACGACGGGCTCGCGCTGTCAGGCTGAGTGGAGTTCAAAATGCCCCCTTGGAACTGTCCCCACCGTGCAAAACGCGATTGGGGCCAAGGAGTTCCGCTGGCGAGGCGATTATTTCGAGGCCGGTTCCGCCTTGCCGGCCAGATACTGCTCCAGCCAGTGGATGTGGTAATCGCCGTCGATGATATCGTCCTGGCGCACCAGATCGCGAAACAGCGGCAGCGTGGTCTCGATGCCCTCGACCACCATCTCGTCCAGTGCCCGGCGCAGCCGCATCAAGCACTCGGCGCGGGTCTTGCCGTGGACGATCAGCTTACCCACCAGGGAATCGTAATAGGGTGGGATCTGGTAGCCCTGATAGACCGCCGAATCGATGCGCACGCCGAGGCCGCCGGGCGGGTGATATTGCTGGATGCGGCCGGGCGAGGGACGGAAGGTCTGCGGGTTCTCCGCATTGATGCGGCACTCGATCGCGTGCCCGATGATCTGAACCTCGTTCTGCTTCGCCGGCAATTCGCCACCGGCAGCGATGCGGATCTGCTCCAGCACGAGGTCGATGTCGGTGATGCTCTCGGTGACGGGATGCTCGACCTGGATGCGCGTGTTCATCTCGATGAAATAGAACTCGCCATCCTCGTAGAGGAATTCGATGGTGCCGACGCCGAGATATTTCATCTCGCGCATCGCGTTCGCGCAGGTCTCGCCGATCTTGGCGCGCGCAGCGGCGGCCAGCACGGGCGAGGGGCCTTCCTCCCAGACCTTCTGGTGGCGGCGCTGAAGCGAGCAGTCGCGCTCGCCGAGATGGATTGCGCCGCCGCGGCCGTCGCCGAGGATCTGGATCTCGATATGGCGCGGCTTCTGGAGGTATTTTTCCAGATAGACGGAGGCGTCGCCGAAGGCCGACTTCGCCTCGTTGGCCGCCGTCGATAGCGCCAGCTGGAGATCCGCCTCGCTTTGGGCGACTTTCATGCCGCGGCCGCCGCCGCCGGCAGCCGCCTTTACCAGCACGGGGAAGCCGATCTTCTTCGCGATCGCCATCGCGTCGTCATTGGGGCCGACCGCGCCGTCCGAGCCGGGCACCACGGGGATGCCGAGCCGCTTGGCGGTCTTCTTGGCCTCGATCTTGTCGCCCATCAGGCGGATGTGCTCGGCCTTGGGGCCGATGAATTGCAGATTGTGCTCGCTGAGGATCTCGGCGAAGCGTGCGTTCTCCGACAGGAAGCCGTAGCCGGGATGCACGGCATCGGCGCCGGTGATCTCGCAGGCCGCGAGCAGCGCCGGAATGTTGAGATAGCTGTCCTTGGACGGCGGCGGTCCGATGCAGACGCTCTCGTCCGACAGGCGCACGTGCATGGCGTCGGCGTCGGCGGTGGAGTGCACGGCGACGGTCGCGATGCCGAGCTCCTTGCAGGCGCGCAGGATGCGAAGGGCGATCTCGCCGCGATTGGCTATGAGGATCTTGTCGAACATGTTGCCTCAGCGGGCGAAATTCGCCACTCGCTTATTCAATGATGACCAGCGGCTCGCCGAACTCGACCGGCTGGCCGTCTTCGACCAGGATCTGCGTTACCGTTCCTGCGCGCGGCGAGGGGATTTGGTTCATGGTCTTCATCGCTTCGATGATCAGGAGGGTCTGGCCGACCGAGACCTTCGCGCCGACGTCGATGAACGGCTTGGCGCCAGGCTCCGGCGCCCAATAGGCGGTGCCGACCATCGGCGAGGTCACCGCGCCCGGATGCTTGGAGACGTCTGCGGTGGTCGCGGCGGCTGCTGCGGCGGGCGCTGCAACGAGCGCGGGAGCTGAGGTTGCAACCGGCATCGGCATGGTCGCGGCGACGCTGACGTTGCGGGCAACGCGCAGGCGTAGGCCGGCACGCTCGATCTCGATCTCGGTGAGGCTGGTCTCGTCGAGCAGCAGAGCGAGCTCGCGGACGAGCGCGGAATCGTCGCTGGAAAACTTTGCGGCTGCTTTGTCGTCTGGCTGGCGCGCCATGTTCTTTGATCCGAATGTTCTGGGTGAAGAGAGAGCGTCAGGCTTTGGGCTTGAGCTTGGCGGCAAGGCCCAGGATGGCGAGGCGGTAGCCCTCGATGCCGAAACCGCAGAGCGAGGCGAACGCCGCGCGCGCGGTGTAGGAGTGATGACGGAAGCTCTCGCGGGCGTGGATGTTGGTCACGTGCACTTCGACCGTCGGGATCTGCGCGGCGAGCAGCGCGTCGTGCAGGGCGATCGAGGTGTGCGAATAGCTGCCGGCGTTGATGATGATGCCCTTCATCTTGCGGGCGTGAGCCTCGTGGATGAAATCGATCAGCTCACCTTCACGGTTGGACTGCCGGCAGTCGGCCTTGAGGGCGAAAGTCGCCGCCGTGTCCCGGCACAGCGCCTCGACGTCAGCCAGCGTCGCATGGCCATACTTCTCGGGCTCGCGCGTCCCCAGCATGTTGAGGTTCGGTCCGTTTAAAACGAGGATCGTTTCGGGTTCGGCCATTCCTGTCCCGGAAAGGTGTTTCGGCGTGGCGGAGTTATAGGTAACAAAGCGCGTGAGGGGAAGCCTTGAAGGGCCTCCGGGAAGGCTTCAGGTACCTCATCCGGTGTGCAAAAACCTGTGCGGAAGCTACGGAAATTGCTTGTTAACCAGTCCAAATCATGGCTGCCGGCCCAACGCAAAGGGGCGGGCATCGCTGCCCGCCCCTGAGGTGACCGTTGTCGGCCTTAGACGTTTAGGACCGCAACAATCTCGTATGTGTCCGGATTGATGATCACGATCTCGTCCTTGACCAGGACGTACTTGTAGGTCCGCCATTCCGGATAGATCGTCACGACCCGGGATGGCAAGGCGTGCAGCTCGATGCCCTCGCGCGGAATACGGGTACCGACCGAGATCGAGAAGTTCACGTTGGTCACCGGACGCACGTGCTCCTCGCGGATCACCGAGGTGATCTGGGTGCGTTGCTCAGTCGAGAGCTTGGCGCCGGCGCCGGCCTGACCGACGGTCGTGTTCGTGTTGGTCTGACCCTGCGCACTCTGGTTGGTGCTGGTTCCGGCTTGGCCCTGCGCATTCTGGTTGGTGCGCGTCTCGGTGCCCTTCTGGTTTTCGGCATTGTTGGTCGGGGCGCCGCTCTTGCTGCCCTCAGCCTTCATGTCCTTCTGGTCCTTGGCGCCGGACTTGCTGGTGTCCTGGCTCATGCTCTTGGACTTGTCCTGCTGACCCTGCGCGCGTTCATCGGTGCGCTGGCCCTTGGTGGCGCCGGACTTCTCCTCGGCCGCGTTCTTGTTCATCTCGCGGCCGGAACGCTCGTCCTTCATCGCGCCCGACTTCTCCTCGGCCGAAGTTCCGGACTTCATGGTGCTGGAGCCGCCGGCCTGACCCACGGTGCCCTTCTCATGGGTGGATTCCTTGCCCATCGAGCCGCCGCGCTCGGCGGCGCCGCCCGAGGACTGCGAGTGCTGCATCGGCTGCGCGCCGGCGCCGCCGCTCTCGTTCTTCATCGTGCCTTGCGCGTTCGCCAGACCTGTGCCCGCCACGAGCGCGAGTGCGGCAACCGAGATCATAAAGCGGTTCAACATCGTATTCTCCTCACGTGTTTCTTTGCGTCATTGCCCGCGCCACCAACGAAAGGAGATTTGAGTTGTTCCGGAACATCTGCTGTTCCCCGGCATTTGTTTCTTAAACGCGCGGTGAACGCGCGCGCCGGATTCGCGCCAGTTTTGGCCAACGAAAAAGGCCGGCTTTTCAGCCGGCCTCGTTGCGAGCGTGAGTTGCAAAACGCGCGATCAGCAGGACGCCTTCTTAACAGGTCGCTTTGCCGCAGCGCGCAACGCCGATCTTTTCCTTCAGGCCGTCGAGGCCGACCGCGCCGACCACGATTTGCTTGCCGATCACGTAGCTTGGCGTGCCGTTCATGCCCATCGCTTCGGCGAGCTTGAAGTTTTCCTCGATGGTGGCGCGGACCTCGGGGCTCGCGATATCCTTCTCGATCTTGGCGACGTCGAGCCCGGCTTCCTTGGCCGCCTGGAGCGCGCGCGCCTTGTCGGCCGCGCCACGGCCGCCGAGCAGCCTCTGGTGGAAGTCGAGATATTTCTTGCCGGAGGGATCCTGCATGCGCACGGCGACTGCGACCTGGGCGGCCTCGACCGAGCCCTGGCTGAGCACCGGAAACTCCTTCAGCACGACCTTCAGCTTGGGATCGGACTTCAAGAGGTCGAGCATGTCGCTCATCGCGCGCTTGCAGTAGCCGCAATTGTAATCGAAGAACTCGACGAAGGTAACGTCGCCGTCCTTGTTGCCGAGCACGACCTGTCGCGGCGAGTTGAAGATCGCATCCGAGTTCTGCGCGACGCTGTCTTCGTGCTTCTTCGCTTCCGCATCAGCCTGACGCTTGCTGAGCTCGGTCATGGCTTCCTCGAGCACCTCGGGATGGGTGACGAGGTAGTTCTTGATGATCGCCTCGATGTCGGTGCGCTGGGCATCCGAGAAGCTCTCGGCCGAAGCCGGTCCCGTTGCGCCGAAGATGGCGAGCGCAAACAGCGCGGGGGCGAACAGGCGCAGCGAAGGCATTGGCAAATCCTCTATCCAGAGCAAGTTTCAAAAAACGTCGCGGCGGACTTAAGCAGGTGTCGTGACGTCAAAGCGGCGAATGTCGTGATCTAGTTGCGCGGCGGTTTCGACGCCACGATGTCGTCGGCCTTGACCCATCCGGGCGTGCCGACGGCGAATCGGGTTTTCGCGCGCGTGGCGAGCTCGCGAGCGGTCTTGTTGTCGCCGCGCAGATACGCGGCCTGGGCGGAGGCGAGATCCGCCTCGGCATAGTCTCCCTTCCGGCCATAGGCCATGGCGAGCTGGGTGTAGCCGATCGGCGCCTCGGGCTCGCGCGCCACCGCGGCACGAAGAATCCTGATGGCGTCGTCCGTGTAGGCCTTATTATCGGTTCCAACCAGAGCCTGCCCAAGTAACATCTCGATGAGGGCCGCATTGTTCGAGAGTGCGACCGCCTTGCGCAAGGGGGCGATCGCCTCGGCCGGCTTGCCGCTCTCGAGCAGAGCCTGGCCGCGAACCTCGTAGAAATACGGATTGTTGGGCTGCACCGCGATCAGGGCGTCGATCTGAGTCAGCGCGCTGCGCAAATCGCCGTGCAGATAGGTGCTGATGGCGCGGGCATAGCGCGCCGGCAGACTGTCGTTGGTGAGAGGATAACGGCGATACACCGTCTCCGGCCGCTCCATGAAGGCGGAGATCTTGGCGCGCACCATGTCGTGGCGGAGCTGGAGCGCGGGATCGTCCTTCTTGTCCCAATACGGACTGGTGCTGGCGAATTGCTGGAGCGCGGCGACGCGCTCGGCGGGCATCGGGTGCGATTGGAGATAGGGATCGGCGCCGCGCGACGCGAACAGGCTTTCGCTGGTGAAGCGCTTGAAGGTTTCGTACATGCCCTTCGGCGATTGCTGGGTCGCGGTCAGGAATTTCACGCCGGCACGGTCGGCGTTCTCCTCCTGCTGGCGCTGGTAGGAGAGCAGCGAACGGCGGATCATCTCCTGGGGACCGGCGATCGCCGCCGCGCCGGCATTGGCCAGCCCGTTATTGCCGCTGCCTGAGCCGCGGCTGGCACCCGCCGCGATCGCGCCTGCGCCAAGCAGCATGGCGATGATCATCTGGGTCTGGGCATTAGCGAGTTGCTCGCGCAGCTTGGATAGGTGGCCACCGGCCAGATGCCCGGTCTCGTGCGCGAGCACACCGATCAACTGGTTCGGCGTCTCCGATTGGAGGATCGCGCCGTAATTGACGAAGATGCGGCGGCCATCGGCGACGAACGCGTTGAACGAGCTGTCGTTGATGATGACCATCTGGATGTTCTGCTTCTCCAGGCCGGCCACGCGCAAGATCGGGCGCGTATATTCGCGCAAGAGCTGCTCGGTTTCGGTGTCGCGCAGGATCGGCGGCCCTTTGCCTTCCTGCGCCCGCGCCGTGGAGAAAGGTGACAGCACCATCGCCGCTGCGGTGACGAGGGTGGTCAGCGCGGAGGCCTTCTTGCGCAATGCGATCTGGAGCGACATCGAACGGTCTGGGTCAAACGGGCTTGGAGCAGTGTTGTGATTGGTTTTGGCGATTGGCGGCGGACCGGATAAGCGATATGCCCTTATGAGCCGTATAATGCGGCCAGTCTGGGGCGCAAGCGCCCTGTTTTCCGGACCGTACGGACCGGTCCGCCAGCGAAATAGCAGAAATCGATGCACGATGCGACATTGAGGAACCGGGTTGGGCAGTGGCTCGAGCCCTCCCGCCGCAGTGATGTTCCCCCGTTCATGGTGATGGACGTGATGGCGGCTGCGGCCCGAATCGAGGCGGCCGGCGGCCATGTCATTCACATGGAGGTCGGCCAACCCGCAACCGGGGCACCGAAGACCGCCATTGCGGCGGCGCAGGCGGCGCTTGCTGTGAGCCGGATCGACTACACCTCGGCGCTCGGCATTCCCTCCTTGCGCGAGCGCATCGCGCGGCATTATCGCGATGCCTATGGCTGCAGCGTCAGCCCTGACAGGATCGTGGTGACCACGGGCTCCTCTGGCGGTTTCATCCTGGCGTTCCTGTCGATGTTCGAGCCGGGCGATCGCGTCGCTGTCACGGTGCCGGGCTATCCGCCATACCGTCACATCCTCACCGCGCTCGGCTGCGAGCCGGTGCTGATCGAGACCACCAATGAGACGCGCCACGCGCTGACCGGCGAAGCGCTGCTCGCCGCCCACCGCAAGGCGCCGCTGAAGGGCGTGCTGGTCGGCAGCCCGGCCAATCCGACGGGAACGATGATGTCCCGCGAAGCGCTCGCCGGCCTCATCACAGCTGCGGAAGATGCGGGCATTCGTTTCATCTCCGACGAGATCTATCACGGGCTCGACTACGCGTTTCCGGCTGTGACGGCGGCGGCGCTGTCCGAGCACGCCCTCGTGATCAACTCCTTCTCGAAGTATTTTTGCATGACGGGCTGGCGCGTCGGATGGATGGTGGTGCCTGAGATCCTGGTGCGGCCGATCGAACGGCTGCAACAGAACCTCTCCATCTCCGTGCCGTCGCTGTCGCAGATCGCGGCAGAGGCCGCCTTCGAAGGTGCGGCCGAGATGGAGGAGATCAAGCACGGCTATCAGGAGAACCGGCGCATTCTGATCGAGGGGTTGCCGAAGGCAGGCCTCAACAAGTTCCTGCCTGCGGACGGTGCATTTTATCTCTATGCCGATGTCTCGGATTTCACCGCCGACAGTTTCGATTTCGCCAAACAGATGCTGGAGAAGGCCCAGGTTGCGGCAACGCCGGGTGTCGATTTCGACCCGATCCATGGCCGCTCGTTCATCCGATTCTCCTATGCGCGATCGGCCGCGGAGATGCGGGAGGCAGTTGACCGGATCGCTCACTGGCTTAAATAGCCGCCAGTTTTCGCCAGCCTTCCGGAGTGCATCTTGTCTGACCCAATCGTCCAGTCTGCCGCCACATCGCGTTCTCCTCTTGCTGCAGTGATGTGGCCGACCCGGCCGGGGGAAGCCGTCGGCGCGTTGCGCGCGTTCGTGCTGATCGCGCTCGGCTCCGCATTGATGGCGCTATCAGCCAAGGTGAACCTGCCGCTGCCTTATGTGCCCATGACGTTGCAGACGCTGGTCGTGCTGACGATCGGCGCGGCCTATGGCTGGCGTCTTGGCAGCGCAACCATGATCGCCTACCTCGCCGAGGGCGCGATGGGGCTGCCGGTCTTTGCCGGACCTGTCGGTGGAATTGCACCGCTGGTCGGCCCGACCGCTGGCTATCTCTACGGCTTCGTGGCGGCTGCTTTCATCACCGGCTGGCTGGCCGAGCGCGGTTGGGATCGCAACGTCGTGCTGCTGTTCACGGCCATGGCGGGCGGCCATGTCGTCATTTTCATCGCCGGCTTCGGCTGGCTGGCCTACGGCATCGGCCTTGGTGGAACCAAGGCCTGGGCGGTTGGCGTCGCACCGTTCATCGCGGCCTCCGTCATCAAGAACGCGCTCGGCGCCGCCCTGATGCCGGCGATGCGCCGGATCGTTGGCCGCCGCGGCTAGATTTCACCGCACGGAATGTTCCAATTGACAGAGCCGGCCAAGTTGATCTTGGCTGGCTCTGAGTTTTGAGGGGGAGTGAAACAATGACAACGACAACGATGGCCGGGGCGGCCGCCGCACCCGCTGCGGCCAAGCCATGGTATAAAATTCTCTACGTCCAGGTGCTGATCGCCATCGTGCTCGGTGCGATCGTCGGCTCGTTCTGGCCGTCCGTTGCCACCAACGACTGGATCAAGGCGCTCGGCGACGGCTTCATCAAGCTGATCAAGATGGTGATCGCCCCGATCATCTTCTGCACCGTGGTCTCCGGCATCGCCCACATCCAGGATGCCAAGAAGGTCGGACGCATCGGCGTCAAGGCGCTGGTCTATTTCGAGATCGTATCCACCTTCGCGCTCGTCATCGGCCTCATCATCGGCAATGTCGTGAAGCCCGGCGCGGGCTTCGGCAGTGCGGCGGCCAATGCGCAGGCTGT
Source organism: Bradyrhizobium sp. Ghvi (assembly GCF_900115265.1). GTDB lineage: Bacteria > Pseudomonadota > Alphaproteobacteria > Rhizobiales > Xanthobacteraceae > Bradyrhizobium. The sequence continues at coordinate 772,593 of NZ_FOVU01000004.1, forward strand.
CGCCAACTATGCCAAGCAAGCCGAAGGCCAGAAGAGCGTCGACTTCATCCTGCACATCATTCCGGACACCGTCGTCGGAGCATTCGCACAAGGCGAGATCCTTCAGGTGCTGCTGTTCTCGGTGCTGTTCGGATTCGCCATCATGGGACTCGGCGAGCGCGGCCACACCATCCGCAGCTTCATCGATGATGCCGCGCACGCCGTGTTCGGCGTGATCTCGATCGTGATGCGCGCGGCGCCCCTCGGCGCCTTCGGCGCGATGGCCTTCACCATCGGCAAGTTCGGCACCGGTGCGATCCTCAATTTGATCGGCCTGATCGCGACGTTCTACCTCACCGCGGCGCTGTTCGTGCTCGTGGTGCTCGGCATCATCGCGCGCCTCGCCGGTTTCTCGATCTTCAAGTTCCTGGCCTACATCAAGGATGAGCTGCTGATCGTGCTCGGCACCTCGTCCTCCGAAAGTGCGCTGCCGTCCTTGATGGAGAAGCTGGAGCGGCTCGGCTGCTCCAAATCGGTGGTCGGCCTCGTGGTGCCCACGGGCTATTCGTTCAACCTCGACGGCACCAATATCTACATGACGCTGGCGACGCTCTTCATCGCCCAGGCGCTTGGTTTCGATCTCACTTTCGGCCAGCAGCTCACCATCCTGGTCGTGGCAATGCTGACCTCGAAGGGCGCCTCCGGCATCACCGGCGCAGGCTTCATCACGCTGGCGGCAACGCTTGCCGTGGTCGATCCGCGGCTCGTGCCGGGCATGGCGATCGTGCTCGGCATCGACAAGTTCATGAGCGAGTGCCGCGCCCTGACCAACCTCTGCGGCAACGGCGTTGCCTGCGTGATCGTCGCATGGTGGGAGGGCGAGCTCGATCGTGACAAGCTCAACGCGCGGCTGAGCCGACAGATCGATCCGACGGACATGGAAACGGCAATCACGACGGACTGATCTGCCAGCTGACGGCGTGATGCGCCCTAGACCTTGAAGTAATAGGGCTGGTCGAGATCCTCGATCAGCCCGATTTCTTTCGGCGTCCAGCCGAGCAGGGCGCGGGTCTTCGCGCTCGATGTCGGCACGTCGATGCCGGTAAATTGCGTGAACCAGCCGAAATGATCGGCCGCTTCCTCCGGTGATTTCGAGACCACGGGCACGCCGAGCCTTCTGCCGAGCACCTCGGCAATGGCCTTGAACGGCACCCCTTCCTCGGCGATGGCATGATAGCGCGGGGCAGTTGCGCCTTGCTCGAGCGCCAGCCGATAGACCCGCGCGGCATCGAAGCGGTGTCCGGCAGGCCAGCGGTTCATCCCGTCGCCGACGTAGGCCGACACGCCTTTCTCGCGCGCGATGTTGATCAGGATGGGGACGAAGCCATGGTCGCCTTCACCGTGGGTGGAAGGCGGCAAACGCACCACCGCCGTGCGCAGGCCCTGCGCAGCCAGGTCCTCTGCGACGGCTTCAGATACGCGCGGAAAGCGGCGCGCGGACGGGTCATCCTCGGTCGCAAGGCGTCCGGGCGCGAGCAGCGCGACGCCGCCTGTGACGATCAACGGACGGTCGGAGCCTTTCAGCTCCTCGCCAAGCGCGAGAATGGCGCGGCGGTCGAGCTCGCAATTGTCCAGGAATTTCGAGAAGTCGTGATTGAAGCCGAGATGCAGCACGCCATCGGAAGCGGCCGCGCCGCTGCGCAAGGAAGCATGGTCCTCGAGCGAGCCGCGATGAACCTCGGCCCCCATGGCAGCGAGTGATGCAGCGCCTGCTTCGGAACGGGCAAGTCCGAGCACGCGGTGGCCGGCCGCGATCAGCTCCCGAACGACGGCAGAGCCGACGAAGCCGGTGGCGCCAGTGACGAAGACACGCATGGGCAATTCTCCAGAGTTGGTGGAGACGACCATCTGCGCTAGAATTATCCAGGTAAAGTAGTGAGCTTATCAGGGTATAACGGCTAACAGGATGGGTGCGACCGTCAGCGAGAACCTGCTCGGGACCTATTTGAAGGACCGCAGAACGCGGCTTGACGCAGCCGCGTTCGGCTTTGGCGGCAGCCGCAGGCGCACGCCGGGACTCCGGCGCGAGGAGGTGGCGCAGCGGGCCAATATCAGCCCGACCTGGTACACTTGGCTGGAGCAGGGGCGGGGCGGCGCGCCCTCGGCCGACGTGCTCGACCGGATCGCCCACGCGCTGATGCTGACTGACGTGGAGCGCGAGCATCTGTTTCTGATCGGTCTCGGCCGTCCGCCCGAGGTCCGTTACCAGGTGAGCGAAGGCGTCTCGCCGCGACTCCAGCGCGTGCTCGACGCGCTCGAGACCAGCCCTGCCATCATCAGGACCATGACGTGGGATGTCGTCGCGTGGAATCGTGCCGCCACGATCGTGCTGACCGACTATTCGAAACTGCCGCCGGAGCGGCGCAATATCCTGCGGCTGATCTTCTGCGAGCCGCGTGTGCGGGCCGCGCAATATGATTGGAACAGCGTGGCCCGCTTCGTCGTTGCGGCCTTTCGGGCGGACGCGGCGCGCGCCGGCGCGGTCTCGCATGTCGCCGAATTGGTCGACGAGCTTTGTCGCCTCAGTCCAGAGTTCGCGAAGCTGTGGGCCGACAACGACGTCCGCTCCCATGGCGAGGGCGTCAAGCATCTGCGCCATCCCGTGCTCGGCCCGATCGCATTCGAATATTCGGCCTTCGCGGTCGACGGCCGGCCCGATCTTGGCATGGTGGTCTACAATCCGGCGACGCCGGAGGACGCCCGGCGCATCAGAGCTGTCCTCGCCGCAAAAGCTGAGCGCTAGCTAGAACCGCTCCGGCCGGTACGGCGTCGGATCGATCGACGGCGTTTCGCCGTTCATCATCTCCGCGAGCAATCGTCCGGTAGCAGGGCCGAGCGTGAAGCCCTGGTGGCCGTGGCCGAAATTCATCCAGAGGCCGGGGTGATGCGGGGCACGGCCCAGCACCGGCACCATGTCGGGCGTGCAGGGACGGGTGCCGAACCACGGCTCCGGTTCGGCGCGTTTGCCGAGATCGATCAGCTCGCGCGCGGAGGCTTCGGCGTTGGCGAGCTGCACCGGCGTTGCCAGCGCATCCGGTCCCGTCAGCTCGGCGCCTGTGGTGATGCGGATGCCCTTGGCCATCGGACCCATGGCGTAGCCGCCGCCCCTGTCGACCAGCGGCAGATCGAGCGAGGCGCCGCCGCTGTAATGCATGTGATAGCCACGCTTGCGCACCAGCGGAATCCGGTAGCCGAACTTGTGCAACAGATCCGGCGACCATGGTCCGAGCGTAACGACGGCGTTGGCGGCGTCGATACGGCCATTGTCCGTTTTGACCGACCATCCGGTCGAGGTCTGCTGCAGCGATTGAGCATCGCCGAGCACGATGCTGCCGCCCGATCGTTCGAACAGATCGGCATAGGCGGTGACGAGGGCGCCGGGGTCGGACACGGTCCAGGTGTCGAGCCAGTGGATCGCGCCGGGAAGGTCGTCGCGCAGGATGGGCTCGACCTTGGTCAGCTCGCTGCCGGAGAGCACGCGAAAATTCACGCCGAACTCGCGGCGATCTTCCTCTGCCGTCTTGATCGCCTGGTCGAAGGAGGCGGCATCACGATGCAGCACCCGATAGCCGGCGCGGCGAATCAGATTGTCGGCATGGGCCTCGCGGATGAGGATGTCGTGCTCGGGCGTCGCGTAGGCGATCAGACGGGCCCAGGCCTCGATCGCCTCGCGATGCCGCTTCGGCGCCGAGTGCCACCAATAGCGGAGCAGGGGCTCGACGTGGCGATGCAGCGACGAAAGGTTGTAGCGCACGTCGTTGGTGCGGCCGGTCGCGATGTTCAGGAGCGAGGGGAGATCGCGCGGCATCGGAAAGGGCCGTACCGCTTCCGCCTGGATCATCCCGGCGTTGCCGTAGCTGGTCTCGCGGCCCGGCTCCCTGCGGTCGACCAGCGCAACGGTCCAGCCGCGCTGCCGCAGATGCAAGGCAGCGCTGACGCCTACCATGCCGCCGCCGAGAATGATTGCGCTTTTCATCGGACTATTCTCCTGTCAGGCGGGCTCTAGCGTGAGCCTGCGCTGCGCCGTGTTAATGGTCGTGGCGACGATGACCGACATCGCGGTCATCGCGACCAGGAAGCCGAAGGCGGCGTCAAATGATCCGGTTCCGGTCACAATGAAGCCCATGACGGCGGGTGCGACGAAGCCCGCGCTCTGGCCGCCGAGATTGACCATGCCGATGCCCGATCCGATCTGGTCGTCGCGCAGCAGCTTCGTCGGCAGGGCAATCACCGAGGCCAGCACGAAGGATTTGAAGAAGTAGACCACGGATTGATAGATGATCAGTGTGGTGATCGTCTCGGCCTTGTACATGGCGTAGAGGAAGATGCCTGTTAACGCGGAGCTGCCGATCAGCAGATATTTTTCGCGCTCGGCAAAGAACGTGGTCATGACCCAGCCGCCGATCGCGGTCGCGATCGTCGCCATCACGAACGGGATCGGCGCCACGATGCCAACGGTCTTCAGATCCAGTCCGCGCTGCTGAAGTAGATAGAGCGGCATCCAGGAATCCAGACCCTTGTTGACGCAGCTCAGGCCGAACCAAACCACCATCAACTGCCACAGCAGCGGATTCTTGACCAGTTCGCGCATCGGCGCACGGGGCTTCGCCGTCACGGGGCCGACGCCGATACGCGCGAGATGTGGAACGAAGACGAAATAAACCACCGCGAACACGATGCCGGCGATGCCGATGGTATTGAAGGCATGGCGCCAGCCCAGCCAGAGGATCAGCGGCGCCATGATCAGCGGCGCGATCATGCTGCCGGCATAGTTGGACGACAGCAGCAGCGCCGACATTTTTGGCCGGCTGTCCTTCTTGAACAACTCCGCGATGGCGCGGATGCTCGCCGGCGGAAATCCGCCCTCGGCGACGCCGAAGATGAAGCGGATCGCGACCAGCGAGGTCAGCGACCATGCAAGGCTCGTGAACGCCGTGAAAATCGACCACATCACGATCGTGACGATCACCACATATTTCGAACCGAAGCGATCGGACAGCCATCCGCCCGGCACCTGCATTGCGGCGTAGCCGAGAAAGAAGGCGCTGATGACAATGCCGAGGTCCGCGGCCTGGAGATTGAAATCCTTGCCGATCTGCGCCAGCGCCAGCGAGATCGCCGCGCGGTCGATGTAGGAGATGCAGTAGGCGACATAAAGCAGGACGAAGGCGATGATTCCGGTCTTTCGGTTCGACAATTCGGCCATGCTGATCTCCGAGATGCCGGCGAGCCGGCGGTCATGCCTGCTTGGTTTATTTCGAGGTTCTATTCCCAGGTGAGGAAGCCGGGTGCCGATGACAGCGGCTGCGCTGCGGCAAGCCGCGCGAGGTCGGGCACAGGCCGGCACATCTGTGCATCGTCCGCGAATGCTGCCTCGAGACTCGCCGCGACCGAGAGCACGATCGCGTCGCCGCCGCGCGGTCCGACGATCTGGAGGCCAAAGGGCAGGCCGGCTTCGTCGCGGCCGAACGGAATGCTGATCGCGGGATGCCCTGGCAGCGTCACGGCGTAGGCGAGGGCAAGCCAGTGGAAGTAAGATTTTGTTGGCACGCCGTCGATCTCGGCGGGATAGAGTTCCGACCACGGCCGCGGGCTGAGCGTGATTGTCGGGCTGATCAGCACGTCGTGGTTCGCGAAGAAGCTCTGGTAGGCGCGATAGATCCGCGTCTGCGTCGCCGCGGCGCGGGCGTGGTCTTCGAGCGTGTAGCTGAGGCCTTCCTCGACATTGGCGCGGACATTGGGGCCGAGCATCTCGGGCCGTTCTTTGTAGTTCCTGCCGTGCATCGCCAGGAACAGGCCGGCGCGCAGCACGGCGAAGGCATCATCGGCGCCACTACAGTCGGGCGTCGCCTCGCGGCATTCGGCGAACAGTGGCGCGAGCCTCGCTACGCGATCGCGAAAGACGCGGCGAATGGCCTGCTCGGTCGGCGCAAAGCCGAAGTCCTCGGTGAAAGCGAGACGGAGCTTGCCGAGCACCGCGGGGCGCGGTGCGGCCCAGCGCTCGGCGCGTCCGCGCAAGGGCTCGCTTGGCAGCGTGTAGGCGAGCGGATCGCGGGCATCGTCGCTCGCCATCACCGACAGCATCAATGCGGTATCGGCGACGTTGCGTGCCATCGGTCCGTCGGTCGACAGGTTGGACCAGCCGAAGGCGCGCTTCTCGCTCGCAATGAGGCCATAGGAGGGACGCATGCCGACGATGCCGGCATAGCCCGCGGGATTGCGCAGAGATCCTCCGGTGTCCGAGCCCGAGGCAAGCGGAGCCATGCCGCAAGCGAGCGCGGCCGCCGAGCCACCGGACGACCCGGCCGCCGATCGCATGGGATCGAACGGATTGCCGGTCGCGCCGAATACGGGATTGCGGGTGTTACCGCCCGCGGCCCATTCCGGCGTGTTCGTCTTGCCGAAGATGATGGCTCCGGCCGCGCGCAACCGGGCGACCGAGCCCTGGTCGGCGGCCGGTACATTGTCGCGCAACAGGGGGCTGCCGTAGGTGGAGCGCAAGCCGGCGGTATCCTGCGTATCCTTGATCAGGACGGGGAGCCCGTGCAGCGCGCCATGGTCCCCTCCGCGCAGAATCGCGGCTTCCGCCTCCTTCGCGGCAGCGCGTGCTCCGGGCTCGTCGAGTGTCACGACGGCGTTGACGGCGGCATTGGTGGCGGTGATGCGTGACAGGCAGGCATCGAGCAGTTCGACAGGCGAGATCGCCCGCGCGTCCAGCAGGCGGCGCAGCTCAACGGCATCGGTGTCACAAAGCTCGGACAACGCCAGTCCCTTTCAGATTATGAAAACGATTTAGCATATCGGAAAGTGAAGCTGCCGCACCAAATATTCGTCAAACGAGGCGTTTCTTGCACAAATCTTGGCTCTCGAACTCCGAAAAGCTCTTTCCAAGAGGTGCTTGCGAGCAGTCTTTGCCGAAAAGACGAGGTGGATACATCAACAATTTTTCAGAGATCATGGTAGGATTGCTGCATGAGCGAAGCAACTACGCCCGAAGGAGCCAACTCCCAGCTTGGCCAATGTCTCAAGGCCGCGCGCCAGGCGCGTGGCCTGACGCTCAAGCAGGTCGCGGAGCGCACGGGCATGGCGCTGTCGACCCTCTCGAAGGTCGAGAACGGCCTGATGTCGCTTACATACGACAAGCTGCTTCAGCTCACTTCGGGTCTGAAGATGGAAATCGCGGAGCTGTTCAATCCAGCGGTCGCGGCGCCCGCGCAGGGCCGGCCGGTCACCGCGCGGCGGAGCATCAGCCGGGCCGGGCAGGGCCAGCTGATCAATACGAAATTCTACACCTACACCTATCAGTGCACCGATCTGATCGGCAAACGCATGGTGCCGATCGTGGCCGAGGTCCGCGCGCGCTCGCTGGATGAATTTGGGCCGCTGCTGCGCCACGCCGGCGAAGAGTACTTCCTTGTGACGAGCGGGCGCGTCGCGGTTCACACCGAATTTTACGCGCCGGAGATCCTCGGCGAGGGCGACGGCATCTATCTCGACAGCACCATGGGCCACGCCTATCTCAACGCCGGCGAGGCAGCATCCGCCAAGGGTGTCTGTCTCTGCACCAGCGAGGCGCCCGATCTCTACGACCAGCTTCGCCAGATCGCATCCCGCGACGTGGCGCCGCTCGGTGACGACGAGATGCCGCCGTAGGATCCGGCGAGGCATGAAACGAAAAACGCCCGGCTTTTGCCGGGCGTTTTCATTTGGGCGTTTGCCTTATTCGCCGCCGCCGAACCGGCGCGACCACCAGCCGGCGCGACGCGGCGCTGCCGGCGTCTCGGCTGCCGCTTCCGGCGCGGGTTCAGGCGTAGGCGCGGGCGGTGCAACGGGTTCAGGCGCAGCTGCAACCGGGGGCGCCGGCTCGCTCGGGCTGCTCGTCAGGAAGCTCACCTTCTCACGAACGGTCGAACGACGGCGTGTGGCCTTTTCATCGGCCGCGGGCTCTTCTTCCGCGACAGCAACGGGCACAGGCTGGACCGGCGTTTGAATGGGTGCCTGAGGCTCGGGCTGAGGCGTTTCAACCGGGGGCGCGTGCTCCGAATGCGCAATCGACGGAACGGATTCGCTGCCAGACGAGCCGTCGAAGTCGGCCACTGCGTCGGTTGCTTCCGACGGTGGGTTGCTGCCGCCGAGCTCATCACCGATGGATCCGGCGAGGCCTTCTTCACTGCCACCGCGCCGACGACGCCCACCCCTGCGACCACGCCGGCGCCGGCGCTCGCCGCCCTGCTGCTCGCCACGAGCGGCCTGTTCCTCGCCTTCCTCGCCGTCCTGCTCGGACTCGGCATCCTCGTCGCCTTCGCCAGCGACCATGGCCGCCTCCGGCAGCGTCGGCGCGCTGTCCTCACGAAGCTCGCCGTCGCGTTGACCGCCGCGGCCGCGCCGACGACGGCGGCGCTTGCGGCGCTGTCCGTCCCCTTCGGACGCGGCTTCGCCCGACGCCTGCTCCTCGCCGAGACCTTCAGTCTCGTCGGTCTCGACTTCGGATTCGGTCTCAAGGTCGAAACCGTCCTCGTCGTCATAGGCCTCTTCGGGCAGCGGCGGCGGGCTTGCGGCAGCTTGCGCTGCGAGCAGCGCCTTGGCGGCTTCCAGCGTGTGAACCTGCTCGCCGCGATCGATGACGTAGGCTTGCGGGCCGCTGATGGATTGATCGGCGATGACCGAGAGTGTGACCTTGAAACCGTTCTCGAGGTCGCGCAAATGGCCGCGCTTGTGGTTCAGCACATAGAGCGCGACGTCGGTGCGGGTGCGGACCACGAGATTGTGGGTCGCGCCCTTCATCAGGATCTCTTCGAGGCCGCGCAGCAGCTGGAGTGCCACCGAGGACACCGAGCGGACATGGCCGGTGCCGCCGCAATGCGGACAGGGATCGGTCGAAGATTCCAGCACGCTGGCGCGGATGCGCTGGCGCGACATCTCGAGCAGGCCGAAATGCGAGATGCGGCCGACCTGGATGCGCGCGCGATCCTGCCTGAGGCAATCGGACAGCTTGCGCTCGACCGCACGGTTGTTGCGCTTCTCGTCCATGTCGATGAAGTCGATGACGATCAGGCCGGCGAGGTCGCGCAGGCGGAGCTGGCGGGCGACCTCTTCGGCCGCTTCCAGATTGGTTTTGAGCGCGGTGTCCTCGATATGGTGCTCGCGGGTCGACCGTCCCGAGTTGACGTCGATCGAGACCAGCGCCTCGGTCTGGTTGATCACGATATAACCGCCCGAGCGCAACTGCACGGTCGGCGAGAACATCGCGTCGAGCTGGCTCTCGACGCCCATGCGCGAGAACAGCGGCTGGCCGTCGCGATACTGCTTCACCGCGCTCACGTTGGCGGGCATCAGCATCTTCATGAAATCGCGTGCCTCGCGGTAGCCGGCTTCGCCGGCGACCTGGATCTCGTCGATCTCCTTGTTGTAGAGGTCGCGCAGCGAACGCTTGATCAACGAGCCCTCCTCGTAGACCAGCGTCGGCGCTTGCGACTTCAGCGTGAGGTCGCGCACCGTCTCCCACATCCGGATCAGGTACTCGAAATCGCGCTTGATCTCCGGCTTGGTGCGGGCGGCACCCGCGGTGCGCAGGATGATGCCCATGCCCTCGGGCACGTCGAGATCCTGCACCACTTCCTTCAGGCGCGAGCGATCCTGGGCCGAGGTGATCTTGCGGCTGATGCCACCGCCGCGTGCGGTGTTCGGCATCAACACGGCGTAGCGGCCGGCGAGCGACAGATAGGTCGTCAGCGCAGCGCCCTTGTTGCCCCGCTCTTCCTTGACCACCTGCACCAGCATCACCTGGCGGCGCTTGATGACTTCCTGGATCTTGTACTGGCGGCGCGGCCGGAAGGTGCGCTCCGGCACTTCCTCCAACACGTCGTCACCGCCGACGGATTCGACGACTTCCTCTTCGGCTTCCTCGCCGTCCTCGTCATCCTCGTCTTCGCCGGCAGTGTCCGCAGTCTCGCCATGCGGCGCTTCGACCGCTTCGCCGGCGGCATAAACCGCGTCGGCGGGCTCGGCGACTGATGTCACGACCTCGGCAAAAGCCTCGCCGTGTGCCTCGACCGCTGGGGACTCCTGAGGTTCTGCAATGGTCTCGGCTGCAACCGCGGGCTCGGCGCCGATCGCAGCGACGGGCGCGGGCGTCTCGTCGGCATGATCATGGTCGTGATGATCGTGCTCGTGACCATGGTCATCATGATCGTGCGCATGCTCGTCGTCGCGGGCGTGAGGATGATCATCGTGCTCATGATCATCGTGCTCATGATCGTCATGCCCGTGATCGTCGTGGTCATGGTCATCGTGGTCGTGATGGTGGTCGCCGTCATGCTCCGCGTCGGCGCGCGGATGCTCGCCCTCGTGCGGCACGCCCTCGGCGTTCTCGGGCAGGAGGTGATCCTCGACCGGCTGGGCGGCCGGATCGGCGCCCGCGTCCAGACCCTCGACGATGTCGCTGCGTACGCGCTCGCCAGGGCCGCGGCGGCGGGCGTTGCGATGGCGCGAACGGCGGCGACCATGGGATCGGTTCTCGCTCTCTTCCTCGGCTTCGCGATGGGCCTGTTCCTCGGCCTCGATCAGCGCCTGCCGGTCGGCGACCGGGATCTGGTAGTAGTCGGGATGGATTTCGCTGAAGGCGAGGAAGCCGTGGCGGTTGCCGCCATATTCAACGAAGGCGGCTTGGAGCGAGGGTTCGACCCTGGTGACCTTGGCGAGGTAGATGTTCCCGCGTAGTTGCTTGCGTTGTGCGGTCTCGAAGTCAAACTCTTCGACGCGATTGCCGCGGACCACGACGACCCGGGTCTCTTCCGGGTGGGTGGCATCGATCAACATCTTGTTGGGCATGTCTTAACTCTTGGCGGCGGCGGGCACGATCGACCGTGGGCGCGAAGAGCGCTACCGGGTGACGCGACGGTCCACCTGATTCGGGGGTGAGGGGAAGGCCGAAACGCCGTCTCTCGCGCCTTGCCGGACCGGAAGCTTCAGGGCCAAAGCGGCGTGCGGGATGTTCACTCCGCAGCATCGCGAATGATCCTTCAGAATTCGTCGGCGCAGTCTGGCGCATCAAGCGTCGGCCCGTATGAAACAATGGACGGCGGGGCCGCCCCTAATCAGTTGCTGCTGGCCAGGCATGGCGCGTGTGCGCTCGCCCTGGATCGAAAACCGCCCCCTTGGGATTAAGAGGGTGGGTAACTGGCCGCGTCGCTGTCAAAACCGTCCCGGAAACAGTGTGGTAACCGGAAACCGTCCGCCGCCGGCGCTTGCTCCGTTCCGCCTTGCTGCCGCGCACCGCGCTGGCCGTGGGGGAACAGAAAAACGCTGGAATTCCCAAACCTTGGGAGCTCCGGCGCTGCACCGGGAGGCTGAATGCGACACAACCGGAAATCATTGGCCGTCAGCATTCCGTACATACGAGGAATGGGCCATCGGTGCAAGGGAGCGTCGCACGCCGGTCACAGTCGGAGAGTTTCGCGCGTCCGTCATTAAGGATCGATTAACCCTGTGGTTCTATTGCGTTAAAGAGGCTGCTCGGAGGCACGGATTCGGTGGCGAGCCGCACAAATCAACGGGTTCTGCTGGGATTTGCGCTTCTATGCGCCACGGCACTGCCGTGTGCCGATTCCTCGCGTCTGAACGCGGCCGAGAGTCCCTCACAGCCCTCTGTTGCGACGGCGAATTTTCCGGTTGCCACGGCCGCGCGCCTGGCCGGTGACGGCAAGCAGACCCGCTTCATTCTCGACCTCGACCAATCCATCAGCTTCCGCACCGCAACCCTCGCCGATCCCTATCGGGTCGTGGTCGACGTTCCCCAGGTGAATTTTCAACTGGCACCCGGCACCGGAGCCGGGCGAGGGCTGGTCAAAGCCTTTCGCTATGGGCTGGTGATGCCCGGTGGTTCCCGAATCGTGTTCGATCTCACCGGGCCGGCCAAGATCACGAATTCCTATGTGCTCGAGGCGGCGAACGGTCAGCCGGCCCGGCTGGTGCTTGAGCTGGAGGAGGTCGATCGCGCGGCCTTCGCGCAGACGCCCGCGCCGGAGAAACGCCCCGAATTGCGCCCGACGATTGCGGCAGTGCCGCCGGCAACGATTCCTGTTCCGCCTGAACCGGGGTCAAAGGCGGGGGCCCCGTCCGACGGCCGTCCGGTCGTCGTGATCGATCCCGGCCATGGTGGTATAGACAACGGTACCCAGTCGAGCGGAGAGAGCGAGAAGAACCTGGTTTTGGCCTTTGGGCTCGCGCTGCGCGACCGGCTGGAAAAGGCCGGCAAATACCGGGTGGTCATGACCCGGGACGACGATACCTTCATTCCGCTCAACGACCGCGCCAAGGTCGCCCGCAATCTGAACGCCGCGCTGTTCATCTCCATCCATGCCGACGCGCTGCCGAAGGCCGAGGGCGACGCGCAGGGCGCTACCATCTATACGCTCTCGGACAAGGCCTCCGACGCTGAGGCCCAGCGCCTGGCCGACGCCGAAAACCGCGCCGACGCCATTGCCGGCTTTAATCTGTCGGAGGAGCCGACCGATGTGGCCGACATCTTGATCGACCTGACGCAACGGGAAACCCGCACCTTTTCAAACCGTTTTGCTCATCTGCTGATGGGCGAAATGAAGTCGACCGTGCGGATGCACAAGCATCCCCTGAAGTCGGCCGGGTTCAGGGTGCTGAAGGCCCCCGACGTGCCCTCAGTCCTCGTCGAGATCGGCTACGTCTCCAACAAGGGTGATCTCGAGCACCTCGTCTCAGAGGGCTGGCGGTCCAAGGCTGTGGGCTCGATGGCCCAGGCAATCGACACGTTCCTGGCCAAGCGAATGGCGACGGCGGGACCTGGGAATTGAGTAGGGAATGCCGTATCAGCTGCTAAGCCCTAGTTTGGCCACAGCGGGCGCCTTATAAAAACGGCGCAGGGGGTTCCGGAATCGACGAGAATCCCGTTCGGCAAGCGTCTTTCGGTCCGGCTTTGATGGTATTGGGTAGGCCGGTGAATTCGCGACGTGAGGACGGCGCCTCTTTTTCTGGTTTGGGCGCCTTGGGCTGATCCTGGGATTGAACGGATAAATACATAATGCGCTTGCTTGTGCGGTTCATGGGCTTCCTGTTCGCCGCGGGAACGGTGGTGTTCCTTGTCGGTGTCGGCGCCGTGGCAGGCCTGATCTGGCATTTCTCCAAGGACTTGCCCGATTACTCTCAGCTTCAGGATTACGAACCGCCGGTGATGACCCGCGTGCACGCGGTCGACGGCTCGCTGCTCGGCGAATACGCCAAGGAGCGGCGGCTGTATTTGCCGATCCAGGCAGTGCCCAAGCTCGTGATCAATGCGTTCCTCGCCGCCGAAGACAAGAATTTCTACGAGCATGGCGGCATCGACTACACCGGCATGGCCCGCGCGGGCCTGCTCTACTTGCAGAACTACGGCTCCAACCGCCGTCCGCAGGGTGCGTCCACGATCACCCAGCAGGTGGCCAAGAACTTCCTCCTGACCAACGAGGTCTCGTTCGCGCGCAAGATCAAGGAAGCCTTGCTCGCGATGCGCATTGAGAAGACCTATTCGAAGGACAAGATTCTCGAGCTGTATCTGAACGAGATCTATCTCGGCCTCGGCGCCTACGGCATCGCCGCCGCCTCGCTGGTCTATTTCGACAAGTCGGTGAACGAGCTCACCGTGGCGGAGGCCGCCTATCTGGCGGCACTGCCGAAGATGCCGGCAACGCTGCATCCGGTGCGCAACCGCGATCGCGCCGTCGAGCGCCGCAACTATGTGATCGATCGCCTCCAGGAGAACGGCTGGATCAAGCAGGCCGATGCCGACAAGGCGCGCAAGGAGCCGCTGGTCGTTACCAACCGTTCCAATGGTGCTCATACCTTCGCCGGCGAATATTTCGCGGAGGAAGTGCGCCGCGACATCTTCGAACGCTATGGCGAGAAGAAGCTGTATGAGGGCGGTCTCTCGGTCCGGACCACGCTCGATCCGAAGATCCAGGTCATGGCGCGTAAGACCATGGTCGCGGGCCTCGTGAACTATGACGAGCAGCAGGGTTATCGCGGGGCCATCAGCAAGCTCGATATTTCGGGCGACTGGGGCGTGAAGCTGGCCGAGATCAAGTCGCTTTCCGACATCTCGCCCTGGCGCATGGCGGTGGTGTTGGAGACCAGCGACCAGTCGGCGCGCATTGGCTTCCAGCCGAACCGCGAGCTCGGCGGCGCCGTCAGTAAGCAGCGCGAGACCGGTCTCGTCACGCTCGACGGCGTACGCTGGGCAAGGGCGGCCCAAGGCAATGCCAAGGGCAAGACGCCGACATCGGTGGCACAGGTGCTGCAGCCCGGCGACGTGATCTATGCCGACCCGCTCTACACCAAGGAGGGACAACCGGTCGAAGGTCAGTACCGGCTGCGCCAGATTCCCGAGGTGTCGGGCGCGATGGTGGTGATGGACCCCTGGACCGGCCGCGTGCTCGCGATGGTCGGTGGCTTCTCGTTCGACCAGAGCCAGTTCAACCGCGCCACGCAGGCTTACCGGCAGCCCGGCTCGTCGTTCAAGCCGATCGTCTATTCGGCCGCGCTCGACAACGGCTATACGCCGTCGACCGTCGTGCTCGATGCGCCGATCGAAATCGATCAGGGCCAGGGCGCGGGCGTGTGGCGGCCCGAGAACTTCTCGGCGAACAAATATCAGGGCCCGGTGACGCTGCGGAACGCGCTCCGGCAGTCGCTCAACACGGTGACGGTGCGCCTCGCGCAGGACATCGGCATGCCGCTGATCGGCGAATATGCGCGCCGCTTCGGCGTCTATGACGAGCTGCCGAACTATCTCTCCTACGCACTTGGCGCCGGCGAAACCACGGCGATGCGCATGGTCACGGCCTATTCGATGCTCGCCAATGGCGGGCGCCGGGTGAAGCCGACCTTGATCGACCGTATCCAGGACCGCTACGGCCACACCATCTTCAAGCACGACCAGCGCGAATGCCGCGGCTGCGACGCGCCGGGCGGCTGGAAGAACCAGCCCGAGCCGCAACTGATCGACCGCCGCGAGCAGGTGTTGGATTCCATGACCGCCTATCAGATCACCGAGCTGATGGAAGGCGTGGTCCAGGCCGGTACCGCGACCGTGGTGAGGGAAGTCGGCAAGCCGATCGCCGGCAAAACCGGGACCACCAACGAAGCCAAGGACGCCTGGTTCGTCGGCTTCTCGCCTGACATCGCCGTCGCCATATATATGGGCTACGACAAGCCCCGTCCGCTCGGCAGAGGCAATGCTGCGACCGGCGGCCATCTGGCGGCGCCCATCGCGCGCGATTTCCTCAAGCTCGCACTCGCCGACAAGCCCGCTGTTCCGTTCAAGGTGCCGGCCGGCATCAAGCTGATCCGCGTCGTCGCCAAAACTGGCATGCGGGCCGGGCCGGGCGAGACCGGTGGAACGATCCTCGAAGCCTTCAAGCCGGGCACGGCGCCGCCGGATAATTACTCGGTCATCGGCGTTGCCGACGCCGACGGACGAGGCGGCATGCCGCCGCCGACGCAGGCGCCGGATTCCGGCTTCTTCATGCGGCCGGGCACCGGCGGGCTGTACTAGGCTCTGGGATAACAGCACTGGCTTGAAGTTCCGGCGGTTGCGCTTTGAAGCCGCCGCCGCTACATCCCCACTCTCAATCGAATGCGGGATTCCGCGAGATCAGAGAACGACATGCGCGCCGAAATCGAACGGTTGGTAGAAGAGATCAAGCAGTCAGTCGGGCTGCTGAGGAGGCATCTTTGACGTCGAGAAATCGACGGCGCGCCTCGCTGAGTTGAACAAGCTCGCAGAAGATCCCAACCTCTGGAACGATCCCCAGAAGGCCCAGAAGCTGATGCAGGAGCGGACCTCGCTGGAGGATTCGCTGTCGGGCATCGGGAAGGTCGAGCAGGAGCTCGAAGACGACATCGGCATGATCGAGCTCGGCGAGGCCGAGGGCGATACTGGTGTCGTGGCCGAGGCTGAAGCTGCGCTGAAGAACCTGAAGAAGGAAGTGGCGCGGCGCGAGCTCGAGGCATTGCTATCGGGCGAAGCCGACCGCTTCGATTCCTATCTCGAGGTCCATGCCGGCGCCGGCGGCACCGAGAGCCAGGACTGGGCGCAGATGCTGCTCCGCATGTACACGCGCTGGGCGGAAACGCACGGTTTCAAGGTCGAATTCCTCGAAGAGTCCGAAGGCGAAGAAGCCGGCATCAAGTCTGCGACCATCCAGGTCTCCGGCCATAACGCCTATGGCTGGCTGAAGACCGAAGCGGGTGTGCACCGCCTCGTGCGCATCTCGCCGTTCGATTCCAACGCCCGGCGCCACACCTCGTTCTCCAGCGTGCAGGTCTTCCCGGTTATCGACGACAGCATCAAGATCGACATCAAGGAATCCGACGTCCGCACCGACACCATGCGGTCGGGCGGTGCCGGTGGTCAGCACGTCAACAAGACCGAATCCGCGGTGCGCCTGACGCACATCCCGACCGGCGTCGCTGTTGTCTGCCAGGCCGGCCGCTCCCAGCACAAGAACCGGGCGCAGGCCTGGGACATGCTGCGCGCGCGCCTGTACGAGATCGAACTGAAAAAGCGCGAGGAAAAGGCTGCCGCCGACCAGGCCGCCAAGACCGATATCGGCTGGGGCCACCAGATCCGCTCCTACGTGCTGCAGCCCTACCAGATGGTGAAGGACCTGCGCACGGGCGTGCAGACCTCCGACACATCGGGGGTGCTCAATGGCGAGCTCGACGAGTTCATGGCGGCGACCCTGGCGCAGCGCGCCTTCGGCACCACCGCCGGTGACGTCGAGGACGTGGAGTAGCATGCCCCGCGTCGCCTTCATCGGATTGGGGCGGATGGGCCATGGCATGGCTGGCCGATATCTCGATGCCGGCTTTACGGTGACGCTGTGGAATCGCAGCAAGGCGAAAGCGGAAGACCTGATCGCGCGCGGCGCGACATGGGCGACGTCGCCTGAGGATGCCGCGATCGATGCCGACGCCGTCGTGACCATGGTCGCCGATGACGAGGCTTCGCGCGCGGTCTGGCTCGGTCTCAAAGGAGCGGCCAAGACGGCGAAATCAGGCACGATTGCGATCGAATGCTCGACCGTCTCCTATGAACATGCCCGCGAGATGGGCCGCGAGCTCAATGCACGCGGCCTGATCTACATCGATTGCCCCGTCACGGGATTGCCGGATGCAGCCGCCGCCGGGAAGCTGACGCTGCTCGCTGGCGCGGATGCGGCCGACCTCGAACGCGCACGGCCGTTCCTCGAACCGATCGGCTCGACCATCCGCCATTTCGGCGCGGTCGGCTCCGGCACGGTCTACAAGCTCATCAACAACCTTTTGGGCGCAATCCAGATTGCAGGTCTCGCCGAGGGCCTCGCCATCGCGGAGCAGGCCGGGCTCGACATGAAGCTGGTGCTGGAGTCCATCCAGACCGGCGTTGCCGCAAGTCCGCAGGTGCTGCGGCACTCCAAGCGCATGGTCGCCCGCGATTTCAGCGGCGCGACCTTCACCGCCGCGCTCCGGCACAAGGATGCTGCCTATGCCGTGAGGCTCGCGGAGAGCCTGCTGGCGGAGAAGCCGCTGGTCTCGCGCGCCGCCGTCGATGCTTACGCGCAGGCCAAGGCCGCGATGCCCGACGAGGACGAAGGCCGGATGATCGAGCTGGTGTCGCGGCCGAAGAAGCCGTCCTAGCGGGGAAGTTCGACATGGGGCAGCCTCGATCGGAACGCGGTCTCGGCATAGCCCTCGTTGCCGCGGCGGCGATTGCCTGGAGCACGGCGCCGTTCTTTACCAGGCTTCTGCCATTCGATCCCTGGACCATCCTGTTCTGGCGCGGCCTGTTCGGCGGTAGCTCGATCTCGGTGCTTCTCGTCCTGATGCAGGGGCCGGGCGCGCTGCGGCAATTGGCGGTGCCCGGACGCGGCGGCCTGCTCGTCGCATCATTGTCAGCCATCGGCATGATCTCGTTCATCCCCGCGCTGCAGATGACCAAGGTGATGAATGTCGCGGTGCTGATTGCGACGCAGCCGTTCGTCGCGGCAGCGCTGGCTTGGTTGTGGCTCGGTGAAGCCGCGACACGGCGCACGCTGATCGCGAGCCTCGTCGCGCTTGCCGGTGTCGTCATCACCGTCGGCGGTATTAGGGCCGGAGCCGATATCAGTGGTGTCGCGCTGAGCTGCCTCATGGTGCTCGCGATCTCGGCCATGACGGTCGTGGTCCGGCGCCACAGAGCAACGTCGATGGTGGCGGCGGCGGCGCTCTCAAACTTCATCGGAAGCCTCGTCAGCCTGCCGCTCGCCCACGACGTCGCCCATGTCGGCGGCCACGACCTCGCGATCCTCGCGATGTTCGGCTGCCTCCAGGTCGCGCTCGGCCTGACTTTCTACATGCTCGGCTCGCGCCTCTTGCCCTCAGGGCAAGCCTCGCTGATCGCGACGCTGGAGACCCCGCTGATGGCGTTCTGGATTTGGGTGGGATTCGGCGAGGTGCCGGCCGTGCATGCGCTGATTGGCGCTGCTCTGGTGATCGGGGCAGTGATTGCCGACATCGTCGGAGAAGCCAAGTCGCGCGGGTGATCTTAAGCCTGCGTCGGTTCTGTTTCACTTCGCGGAAAATCCTGCCGCTTGCCAGCGACCGGCGGCCGCGCGACACTCTCGTCAAAATAAGAACGACAAACATAGGGAGAGACCAATGCCGGGTCGTCGCAAGAAACTTGCTGCCCTCGCCATGCTCGCCGCCGGCGTGCTCGTCACGACACCGGTTCTGGCGCAGAAGAAGTACGACCCCGGCGCCAGCGACAGCGAAATCAAGATCGGCAACATCATGCCCTATAGCGGGCCGGCGTCGTCCTACGGCGTGATCGGCAAAACCGAGGCCGCATTCTTCAAGATGATCAACGACCAGGGCGGCATCAACGGCCGCAAGATCAACTTCGTCAGCTATGACGATGCCTATTCGCCGCCGAAGGCGATCGAGCAGGCGCGCAAGCTGGTCGAGAGCGACGAGGTGCTGTTGATCTTCCAGTCGCTCGGCACGCCCTCGAACTCGGCGATCATGAAATACATGAACGCCAAGAAAGTGCCTCAGCTCTTCGTCGCCTCCGGCGGCACCAAGTTCGGCGATCCCAAGAACTTTCCCTGGACCATGGGTTTCCAGCCGAATTACCAGAGCGAGGGGCGGATCTACGCAAAGTACATTCGCGACAATTTCCCTGACGGCAAGATCGCGGTGTTCTGGCAGAACGACGATGCCGGGAAGGACCAGTTCAAGGGCCTGAGGGACGGCCTCGGCGACAAGGCGGGCATGATCATCGCCGACAAGTCCTATGAGGTCAGCGATCCCTCGATCGACTCGCAGATCGTCGCTTTGCACGATTCCGGAGCCGACATCTTCTTCTCATGGGCTGCGCCGAAGGGCTCGGCACAGGCGATCCGCAAAGTGGGTGAGCTCGGCTGGAAGCCGAAATTCTTCCTGGCCAACACCGCGACGTCCATTGCGTCGGTGCTCAAGCCGGCTGGGCTCGACTATTCCAAGGGTATCATCTCGACCGCGTATCTGAAGGACCCGACCGATCCGACCTGGGACAAGGATCCGGCGGTGATCGCATGGCGCGCCTTTATGGACAAATACTATCCCGATGGGGACAAGGCCAATGCCAACAATCTCTATGGCTATGTGCAAGCCGAAGCGATGGCGCAGGTCTTGAAGCAGTGCGGCGATAATCTCACGCGCGACAACGTCATGAAACAGGCCGCTAACCTGAAGAACTTCCACACCGACCTGATGCTGCCCGGCATCATGGTCAACACCTCGCCGGACGATTATTTTCCAATCGAGCAGATGCAGCTGATGCGCTTCAACGGACAGGCCTGGGAGCTGTTCGGCGACGTGATCACCGGCGAGGTCGGCCACGAACGCAGCCAGTAGTGCAGGCTCAGCCTGCGCTCAGACGCACGCCGGCGCGCAAGAACTTCTGCGGGTCGACGGCTTCGCCATCGATGCGGGTTTCGTAATGCAGATGGGGGCCGGTCGAGCGGCCGGTCGAGCCGACGAGGCCGATCACCTGGCCGATCTTCACGATCTCGCCGACCTTGACGTTGATTTCGGAGAGATGGCCGTAGCGCGTCGACAATCCGTTGCCGTGATCGACCTCGACCATGCGGCCATAGCCACCGGACCAGCCGGCCGAGACCACCTTGCCGTTGGCCGTGACGCGTGCGGGATCGCCGGTCGCGGCGCGGAAGTCGAGACCGGTATGCATCGCCGGCCGGCCGAGGAAGGGATCGCTGCGAACGCCGAACCCCGAAGTGAACTCGACCTCGCCGACGACAGGTTTGCGATAGGGCACCTGCGCCAGCGTGCGGTTGAGCCGGTCCATCTCGGCGCGGGTGACATTGATGCGATAGAGCTGCTTCTCGAACGGCCCCGCATTCGCGGTGAGCTTCACCGGCACGAACGGACCGCCCATCCCGCCGCGCGGCACGGCGGCTTCGAGACTGGCGAGGTTCAGGCCGAGGTCGCTGACCACGCTGCGCATCCGCCGCATCCGCGAATCCATGCCTTCCTCGACGGCATTGAGCGCCGCAACCTGGCGGCGCTCAACCTGATCGAGCGAGTTCGTCAGCCGGACCAGGACATTGTCAAAACCCTGGTTCTTGGCGAATTGATTGACCGGTGGGGTCATCACAGCCGGCGCACGCGATTCGAGCCGCGCTTCGCGATCGGGCGGCGCCACGAAAATCACGGTGTCGCTGATCGGCGACGGTTTGGGCGTGTTCTGCGTCGCCTGACCTGCATCGCTCCGCTGCGGCGCGGCGCGGGGAATTGACCCGGTGATATCAGGCATGGCGCCGAGCGCCGTCGCCCGGGACTCCAGCGCCGTCTGGCGCTTCATGATCTGGTCGAGCTTCTGGTCGAACTGCTCCTGGTCGAGCAACTGCCGGCTCGTTGCGCGGTCGACCTTGGCGCGCAGCTCGGCGATGCGGTCCTCATAGGCGTACTGCATCTCGGCCTGGCGCGCGATCAGCCGGGTCAGGACGTCGTCGCGGAAAGCGAAATAGGTGGCCGTCGCCGCCGACCACAGGCCGAGCAGAACGACGGTGCCAACCACGATCCAGAACACCACCGGCCCGAGGCGAACCTGCTTGCCGTGATGTTGGATGGTGTAGGCGTGGTCGCTATCGGGGAGTGGAATCGCCGATGCCGCTGCAGCCGGACGGTGATGGAAAACGCGTCCGCGGTCGTGGGAGTGATGCTGGGGGTACTGCGAATGTTGGGCAGAACTTTTCGACATCGGCACTCCCGCGCCGGTCGGAACGGTTCCTTGCGGCCTAATTGCCGCGGCAATCTGGGCCAGTCATGGTTAATTTTCAGGAAACGGGAACGCTCGATTTTAACGGGCTGGTTAAAGACTTCTTGCAGCTTCCAGCACCTCGTCGGCATGGCCATCGACCCGGACATTGCGCCAGACCTTGGCCACTTTGCCGTTGCTCCCAATCAGCACCGTCGTGCGAAGAATCCCAAGGAAGCTCCTGCCATACATGGATTTTTCGCCCCAGGCGCCATACGCCTCCAGCATCTCATGGGCTTCATCCGAGATCAGGGGGATGCCGAGGCTATGCTTGTCGCGGAACTTTTCCTGGGCCTTTAGCGGGTCGGCCGAGATGCCGAGTACGGCGGTGCCGGCAGAGGCGAACGCATCCTTGAGCCGGGTGAAGTCGATCGCCTCACGTGTGCAGCCCGGCGTGTCGGCACGGGGGTAGAAGAACAGGACCAGCTTCTGGCCGGCATAATCCGACAGGGTGACCACACGGCCGCCATCCCGGGGCAGGCGGAAAGCCGGGGCCTTCTGACCCTCGGCCAAGGCGGGTTTGGCGCCCGATGCCGAGACGGCGGGCTTGGTAGCCTTTTCAGAAGATTTTAACCGTTTCGGTGCGGCCTTATGCAATGCTGTCCGCGCGTCCGGCTTGCCTGATTTGCCCGCCGACGCCGGCTGTGATTTCGCGATGCGGGTTTGAGTCGATGCCCGTATTTTCAGGGGCTTCGTTTGAGCGACCGGACTGCCGGAGGGCGTTTTGGACGATTTCTTTCGGGATTTCTTGGACATACGCCTTCCTTTCGTCGCTTTCGGCGGGTCAACCGAAGCGGTATTGCAGCTCTCATCCGGTGTGCCGGATTCGTGCCCGCGGCTGGGCAAGTTTGGCGGCGACGGAGTATGGTTACAAGGAATTCCACGCACCACCCCACTGCTCGTTGAACGCGCTCCCGGGGCGAAATGACGAACAGCAGGAACATCAGAGGTATGGCGGCAACGCCGGGGCGGGGAGCGTCGATCCCTGTCGACGGCTGCGGTCCCGGCGGCGCTCAATCGTACGACGGGCGCCTGTATCGAGAGGCAATGGCAAGGAATAGGTCCCCCCAGGATCACATCAGGGATTTCGATCGGCACGGCGGCCATCACGAGCAGCCGGATTGGGATGAGGCCGACTGGGATCAGGATCAGGAGGAGGCGGGCCATCGTGCACGCCGCCTGCTGTCGCGTTCCAATTCGCGCTTCCGCGTCGGTGACGGCTTCTCGGCGTTTCGGAGGGCGCTGCCGGGCGGACGCTGGCTTCGGCGGATGTCCATCGTCCTCGGCGCCTTGATTGTCATCTTCGTCGGTTGCTTTGGAGCGCTGTGGTGGCGGCTCGGTGCCGGTCCCATCAATCTCGACATGGCAACGCCCTGGCTCGCGGCCGCAATCGAGGACAATATCGGCCACGGCAACACCGTGGAGGTCGGCGGTACCCAGATCGAGCGCGCCGGACGAATTCGAATTGCCGTGCGCATCCGTGACATCATCGTTCGCGATCACGACCATGCCATCGTGGCCAGCGCGCCGAAGGCCGAGGTGAGGCTGTCGGGGGTAGCACTTCTCACCGGGCATCTGCGCGCCGAAAGCCTCAACCTCGTCGATGCCGAGCTCGCGATCCGGATCGCACCTGACGGGACCGTCACGGTGTCTGCCGGTGACACGGCGAAGCCGCTCGCCACCGGCGTCGCATCCAAGAGGGACGCGGGCCTGCCGCCGACGTTCCCGCGTAACGGCGTGCCGCCGCCGCCTTTCGGCATGGCGCCTGCAACCCCAGACGTGCCTCAGGCTGTACCTCAGCCCGTCGCGCAGAGCGGAATCCTTCAGGGGCTCGACTGGCTCGACAGCCTGAGCATGACCGGCCTCGACGGCCAGAACCTCAACGAGATCGGTCTCAAGAACGGCAATCTGATCGTCGACGACCAGCAGCGCGGCAGCAAATGGACGTTTGAGAACATCACGCTCGGCCTGCGTCGGCCGAGCCATGGTGGCGTGACGCTCAGTCTCGGGGAGGAGGGCGCCCATCCGTGGTCGCTGCGCGCCACGATCGGACCTGCCGAGAATGGCGTGCGTTCGGTCGATATCCGCGCCGACAAGGTCTCGACCTCCAACATCCTCTTGGCGATGCGGGTGAAGGACCTGACCTATACTGCTGACCTGCCCCTGACCGGCGAACTCAAGGGCGAACTCGGCCGCGACGGCGTGCCAACGTTCTTCCGCGGCAAGATCACGGTCGGCGCGGGCAACATCATCGACACCGATACGCCCGATTATCCGATGGCGATCGACTCGGCCGAAATCAATGTCGAATGGGATGCGGGACGGCGGGTACTGGTCGCACCATTCAAGATCCTCTCGGGCGCCAATCGCCTGACGCTGCTGGCTCATCTCGAGCCGCCGAACGGCACCATCAATGACTGGCAGCTTGGCTTCAGCGGCGGTTCGATCCTGCTCGGCGGCATCGACAACGAGCCGCCGCTGGTGTTCAACCGCATCGCGATTGGCTTCCGCTTCGACACCGATCACAAGCGCCTGCTGTTGACGCAGGCGGATATCAGCAATGGCGAGATCGGCGTCGCTGGCACGGGCGCAATCGACTATTCCGGCGAGCCGCGCCTGACGCTCGGCTTTGCGGGGACGCCGATGTCGGCCTCCGCGCTGAAGCGGATGTGGCCGACACTGGTCGTGCCGGAATTGCGTCAATGGGTGATCGAGCGGATCGAGCGCGGCACGCTCCAGCGCATTGAGGTCGGCATCAACTCGCCGACCCGTAACCTGCCGCGCAAGGGGCCGCCGATTCCCGATGACGGCCTGTCGGTCAACATCGTAGCGAGCGGCGTCGCGGTCCGCCCCGTGGACGGCATGCCTGTCGTGCACGACGCTGACCTCAAGGCGCACGTGACCGGACGAACGGCCACGGTGAATATCGCCCAAGGCATTGCCGACACGCCGGCGGGTCGCAAGATCACGATCTCGGACTTCACCTTCGAGGTGCCTGATATGGCGCCCAAGCCGTCACCGTCGCGGACTCGATTCCATGTCGAAGGTCCGGTGCCTGCGGCGGCCGAAATGCTGTCCAATGATCGGTTGAGCGATCTGTCGTCGACCGTGGTCGATCCCAACACCAGCAAGGGCACGTTCACGGCCAACATCCAGCTCGGCCTGCCGGTCAAGGGCGAGCTGACCAAGGCGGACACCGTCTACGCCGTGACCGCCGACCTCAACGGCTTTGCCGCCGACAAGCTGGTGATGAACCAGAAGCTCGAGTCCAACAACCTCAAGATCGTTGCCAACAACCAGGGTTACCAAGTCAAGGGCGACGTGAAGATCAACGGGCAGGCGGCCTCGCTCGACTACCGTAAGGCCACCGATGGCGATGCGGACGTCAAGCTTCAGGCGACGCTGGATGATGCCAGCCGAGCGCGCCTTGGCTTCGATCTCGGCCCCGCCGTCAGCGGATCGGTCCCGATCAAGGTTTCGGGCAAGATTGCCGGCGGTCCTGACGCGACGACGAAGCTCGGCATCGAGGCAGACCTGACATCGGTCAAGTTCGACAACATCCTTCCCGGTTGGGTCAAGCTACCGGGCAAGTCGAGCAAGGCGACATTCAAGGTGGTGCCGACAGCACAATCGACGCGGCTCGAGGACATCGTCATCGAGGGCGGCGGGGCCTCGATCAAGGGCTCGCTCGAAGTCGATCCGAACGGCGACCTCATGAACGCGAACTTCCCGACCTATGCGCCGTCAGACGGCGACAAGACGTCGTTGAAGGTCGAGCGCGGTCAGGACGGCGTGGTCCGTGGCATCATGCGTGGTGACGTGTTCGACGGCCGGGGTTTCCTGAAGTCGGCGATCTCAGGCAATTCCAAGGACGACAGCAAGAGCAAGCTGAAGAACGTCGATTTCGACATCGACGTGAAGCTCGGTACGGTCATGGGTTTCAACGGCGAGGCGATGCGCAGCGTCGACGCCAAGATGTCGAAGCGAAGCGGCGCCATCAAGGCGTTCACGCTGAGCGGCAGGATCGGCCAGAATACGCCGGTGGCGGCCGATCTGCGCGGCGGACGCGCGCAGGGCAGCCGCGAGGTGATCTATCTCCAGACCAATGATGCCGGATCGCTGCTGAAGTTCACCGACACCTATACCAAGGCGGTCGGCGGCCAGATGGTAGTGGCGATGGAGCCGCCGACATCCGAGCCGAACATGGCTCGCGAGGGTCTCATCAACGTGCGCGATTTCACGGTGAAGGGCGAGGCCCAGCTCGAGCGCGTTGCAGCGGGCGCTCCGAACGGTACCGGGAATGGCGTCGCCTTCAGCGCGCTCCGCGCCGAGTTCATCCGTCAGAACGGCGCACTGACGGTCCGCGATGGCGTGGTCAAGGGCCCAATGATCGGCGCCACGATCGAGGGCTCGATCGACTATCCCGGCAATCAGGTGTGCATGAGCGGTACCTTTGTGCCGATGTACGGGTTGAACAACATGTTCGGACAGATTCCGGTGCTCGGGTTGTTCCTGGGGGCTGGCGACAAGGAGGGACTGATCGGCGTGACCTACGAGGTCGTCGGCACACCGGCCGCGCCCGTGATGCGCGTCAATCCGATCTCGGCGATATTTCCCGGTGTGACCCGGAAGATCATGGAGTTCAACACCGGCAAACAGAATACGCCGATCGATGAGCTGCCGTCCTCGCAGTCCGGCGACAGTTCGATGGGTTCGGCAAGACAACTATCGAACGGTTGCAGCCTCGCGCGGCGTTAGCCGCCGTCCGGCCGGACCCGCAATGAACCGATTCGCTCACCGCCTCATCATGTCAGTGCTGCTTGCAGCGGCCCTCGTTCTGATCTGGAACGTGCTGGGCTCTCGCTGAGGCGGCGCCGGCAAATTGCCGACGCCGTTCGTGACTCAGGGTCGATTGCGTGCGCGTCAGCGCCGCGCGAAGGCGCCGCCCGTCGCCTCGTTCTCCTTACCCAGCAGCGCATCAACGCTGACCGGGCCGCCGCCCGCTGCCGCGAGGTAGAGGCAGGCGAAGCAGAACAGGATGGCGGCGGTGCCGCCGTTGAGCAGCGGCAGGAACACCGGCGGGCCGTCCTTCGAGATGTGGAAGACGTGACCAATGAAGTAGGCGAAGGCCATTTCGCCGGAGAGGACGAACGCGGAGAGGCGGCTGAACAGTCCGATCATCAGTGCTGCGCCAAGCACGAGCTCGATCAGGCCGGCCGTCCAGATCAGCGGCGGAGGATTGGCGAACATGGCCACCATCGGAATGTGGAAGAGCTTGGTCATGCCGTACTGGAACAGCAGCAGCCCGGTGATGAAGCGAAACAGGCTCAAGAGAACCGGTTGATAGCGAGAGAGATAAGAAAAGTTCATTGGGTTTGTGCCCTCCATCCAATGCTGCGACTAGGACCGCATTCGGTTCCGCCTCGCAAGCCGCGCCAGGTCAATTCACGCTGACATTTTCGTCATGTCGGACAAAACACCGCAGGCCGTGTTTTCAGCCACACGCCGTTCGCTTTTTCTGGACCTATACGCGTCGCGGCCACCCGTAGTTCCCCGATGATGCGAATGAATTCAAGTTACCTCTAGGAAACCTATCGCCGCAACGCGGGCACGATCAGGAAGGGGACCATCCCGAGCACCACGCTCGCAAGTGCGAAGACGAGCAGGGCATTGTAGCCGTGGGTTGCATCATGGATCAGGCCACCGCTCCAGGAGCCAAACGCCGAGCCCAGCCCGCTGCCGATCGAGATGGTGCCGTAGATGGTTCCGACCCGCTCGCCGCGAAAGATCTTCATCGCGGTCGCCGTGATCAACGGTCCGCGCGAGCCCATCATGCTGCCGAAGCAGACGACGAAGCCGGTGAGCAGAACGACGTTTGGGGAGTACTGCAACAGCCAGAGCAGGGCGATGCCGAGGATCGAGATCGCGTAGCTCAGCAACACAGAGGGCCGGCGTCCGATCAGCCCGTCGAGGGCGGAGACACCTAACATGCCGAACACAAGAACCACGCCGGAAAAGCCCCAGGCCGTTGCGGCCTGGAGCGGCGGAAAGCCCGCATCGATCAGATAAGCCACGATCTGGGCCGCGATCGCATACATGCCGACGGCGGTGAAGAAGAAGGTCGAGAACAGTGCCCAGAAGGCGTGATGGCGCATCGCGCTGAGAAGCGTCCAGCCGTCATCGATGAAATCAGGATCGGTCTTCTTCGCCACATGCGGCGAGCCCGCCGCGAACAGCCGCCACGGCAGCAGCATCAGCGGCACCAGCAGCCCCAATGCGGCAAAGCCGAACACCTGATAGGTCTGGCGCCAGCCGAGATGATCGATCAGAAGCTGCGAAGCCGGCAGCAGCGCCAGCACGCCGCCGCCCATGGCGGAATAGACCACTGCCATCGCAGTCGGGAGCCGCGGTCCGAACCAGCGGCCGAGCAGGATCGAGTTCGGCACATTGCCGATGAAGGCAACGCCGATGCCGACGCAGAGTCCGATCGATATCTGGAATTGCCAGAGCGCTTGCGCGTGGCCTGCGATCAGGAATGCCGAGCCCAGCAGCAGCAGGCCGAGCGCATAGACGATGCGTGGTCCGGAATGATCGAACAGGCGTCCGACCAGCGGCGCGGTCAACCCGCTGATCAGCCAGGTCAGTGAATAGATCGAGACGACTTGCGCGCGATCCCAGCCGAAGTCTTGGGAGATCGGCTTGAGGAAGACGGTGAAACTTTCGCTCAAGCCGCGGCCGAGCACGGCCAGCGTGAAGCACAGCGCGAGCACGACAAGGGCGGTGCGCACGGCGCCTTGCTGTGTGTTGTCTTGTTCCCTGGCCGTTTCCTTGGGCGTCTTCTGATCCATTGCCATCAGGGAGCGCGCTTCGTAGCGCCCTGACAAGCATCAAAAGCTCATACGCCTATGCAGGTCGGATGAGGACGTGCTTCTTCTTGCCGAAGGACAGCTTGATCACGCCCTCCGGCGTCAGGTTGGCCGCTGACAGCACCATCTTTTCATCGGTCACCGGCTCGTCGTTGACGCGCAGCCCGCCGCCCTTGATCTGGCGCCGTGCCTCGCCGTTGGAGGCGACGAGGCCTGCCTTGACGAAGGCGTTGAGCACGCCGAGGCCAGTCTCCAGCTCGCCGCGCGGAATTTCCACTGTCGGCAGGCTCTCGGCGAGCGCGCCTTCCTCGAAGGTGCGGCGTGCGGTCTCGGCGGCTTCATTGGCCGCATCGCGGCCATGCAGCAGCGCGGTCGCTTCGGTTGCGAGAACTTTCTTGGCTTCGTTGATCTCCGAGCCGCCGAGCGCCTCCAGTTTCTTGATCTCGGCTATCGGCATCGTCGTGAAAAGCTTCAGGAACTTGCCGACGTCGGCATCCTCGGTGTTGCGCCAGTACTGCCAGAAGTCATAGGGCGAGAACTGGTCGGCGTTGAGCCACACCGCGCCTTGCGCGGTCTTGCCCATCTTGGCGCCCGATGCGGTCGTCAGCAGCGGCGTCGTCAGCGCGAACAACTGATGCGTGCCCATGCGGCGGCCGAGATCGACGCCCATGATGATGTTGCCCCACTGATCCGAGCCGCCCATCTGCAATTTGCAGCCGGTGCGCTTGGCAAGCTCGACGAAGTCGTAGGCCTGGCAGATCATGTAGTTGAATTCGATGAAGCTCATCTCCTGCTCGCGCTCGAGGCGCAGCCGCACGGAATCCATGGTCAACATGCGGTTCACCGAGAAATGCTTGCCGACGTCGCGCAGCATCTCGATCCAGTTGAGCTTGGTCAGCCACTCGGCATTGTCGAGCATGATGGCATCGCTCTTGCCCTCGCCATAGCGCAGCACCTTTGCGAACACGCCGCGGATCGAAGCCTTGTTGGCCTCGATCTCGGCGACGGTGCGGATCGCGCGCGTCTCGTCCTTGCCGGAGGGATCGCCGACCATCGTGGTGCCGCCGCCCATCAGCGTGATCGGCTTGTTGCCGGATTGCTGCAGCCAGTGCAGCATCATCATGGTCAAATAGTTGCCGATATGGAGCGAGGGAGCGGTACAGTCGTAGCCGACATAGGCGGTTGCCTCGCCCTTGGCGGCGAGGGCGTCCAGCCCCTCGAAATCGGAGCACTGATGGATGAATCCACGTTCCTGCAGGGTGTTGAGGAAATCCGATTTAAATGCAGTCATCTGTCGGCGTGCCTGACAATTCTTGGTTTACTGTTTCAGGAGCAATTTAAGAGTCTTGGGTAGGAACTCGATTGCTGCCCGCCACTTGGCGCTGTGGCATTATAAGATGTGCCTCTCTGGCACAAGATCGGCATGCTGGAGCGGGTCTTTGAGGATGCTGATCCCATGATGTTGACGGCACTCGGTTTGATGAGCGGCACCTCGCTGGACGGGGTGGACGTCGCGCTGATCGAAACCGACGGCAAGCAGGTGAAGGCGTTCGGGCCGTCCGGCTACCGGCCCTACAGTGCGGCCGAGCGTAACCTGTTGCGCCAGGCACTGTCGGAGGCCGCCAACCTGTCGCAACGCGATGCCCGTCCGGGCATCCTGGCCGAGGCTGAACGCACGGTGACGCGGGCGCACGCCGAGGCGGTGGCCGCCTTCGTCGCCCAGAACCGGATGAAGCCGGAGGAGATCGACATCGTCGGCTTCCACGGCCAGACCGTGCTGCACCGTCCCGAGCGGCGGCTGACGGTCCAGATCGGCGATGCGCCGGCGCTGGCCAAGGCGATCCATATCCCTGTCATGCACGACTTCCGCGCCGCCGACGTCGAGGCCGGCGGGCAGGGGGCGCCCCTCGTGCCGGCCTACCACCGGGCGTTGGCCCAATCGCTGGGGCGAGAGGGTCCGCTCGTCGTGGTCAATATCGGCGGTGTCTCCAACATCACCTATATCGACGGCAACGATACGCTGATCGCCTGCGACACCGGTCCCGGCAACGCGCTGCTCGACGATTTCATGTACCGCACCATGAACCAGGCGTTCGATGCCGAAGGAAAGTTCGCCGCGCTCGGCAAGGCGGATGAAGCGTGGATTGCGCGGGCACTGGAGTTGCCGTTCTTCGCAAGCCCGCCGCCGAAATCGCTCGACCGCAACGACTTTGCCGCATTGAGGCTCGGCGACGTCGCGCCGGCCGACGGGGCTGCGACGCTCACTGCTTTCACCGCCGCTGCGATCGCCCGCGTCATTCCGCTGCTGCCGCGGCGGCCGCGCGGCTGGATCGTCTGCGGCGGCGGTGCCCGCAATCTCACCATGCTGCGGATGCTGCGCGAGCGGGTCGGCTCCGCCACCGTCGAGGCCGCCGAGACCCTCGGCTGGGCCTCCGATGCCATCGAGGCGCAGGCCTTCGGCTTCCTCGCCGTCCGAGGCCTCAAGGGCCTACCGCTGTCCTATCCCGCCACGACGGGCGTGCCGATGCCGATGACGGGCGGGGTGGTCGCGCGGCCGTGACCGCGGTTCATGCAGATGCATTGACCTTGACATGTTCATGCAATTGCATTTATATTCGATGCAGTTGCATTGAACCGCCGGGATCCGCTCCATGACTTCTTCCCTTGAGACGTCCGCTTCCCTGAAACTGATCAGCCACAAGCTTTGTCCCTATGTGCAGCGCGCGGTGATCGCGCTGAAGGAAAAGGGCGTGCCGTTCGAGCGCATCGACATCGATCTCGCCAACAAGCCGGACTGGTTTCTGAAGCTGTCGCCGCTCGGCAAGGTACCGGTGCTGGTGGTGACGACAGACAAGGGCGAGGTCGCGCTGTTCGAGAGCAACGTGATCTGCGAGTACATCGAGGAGACGCAAGGCGGCACGAAGCTGCATCCGGCTGATGCGTTGAAGCGTGCCGAGCATCGCGCCTGGATGGAGTTCGGATCGGCGATCCTCGGCGACCTCTGGGGGCTGGAGACGACGACCGATGCCGCGACATTCGAAAGCAAGAGGCAAGCGCTTGCGGCGAAGTTCGCGCGCGTGGAAGCGGCTCTCGATACCGGTCCGTTCTTCGCAGGCGAGGCGTTCAGCTTGGTCGACGCTGTGTTCGCGCCGATCTTCCGCTATTTCGATCTGTTCGACGAATTGACCGAGCACGGCATCTTCCGCGATGTGCCGAAGGTCCGCGCCTGGCGCACGGAGCTCGCAAAGCGGCCGAGCGTACGCACCGCTGTCGGCGCCGACTATCCGCAATTGCTGCGCGCCTTTCTCGTACGCCACGACGCGCACCTCCTCAAGCTCGCGGCCTGACTCTTGTGTCGCAATCCTTGGCCTGGCTGATGCTGGTGATCGCCGGCGCGCTCGATGTCGGCTGGGCGATCTCGATGAAATATGCGGAGGGCTACACGCGCGTCGGCTGGAGCATCGTTTCGCTCGTGCTCCTCGCGGCCTTCGTGTTCCTGCTCGGCCGCGCCTTGAAGGTGCTGGAGGTCGGCATTGCCTATTCGGTTTGGACAGGCATCGGTGCCGCCGGCGCCTTCGTCATGGGCGTCGTGCTGTTCGGCGAAACCTTGAGTGCGATGAAGCTTGCCGGCATCGCGCTCGTGCTGATGGGAATTGTCGCGCTGAAGCTGGCCTAAAGCTCCGCGGCCATCTTTGCCAGCGTAGCGATCGTGTTGATATTGCGCGCAGTGCCGGCCCTGGCGGCGGGGATCACGAGTTTCGACGTCCCCATGCCCTCGCCATAATGCACGTAGATCTCGCGGCGCCCGAGGCGCACTTCTTCGTTCTTCTGGCCGCGAATTCCGGCGAGCGCGTCCGCCGGCGGCGCCTTGTCGAGGAAAATCGCAACCGTGCGGTTCGGTGCCATCTTTGGAAAAGGATTGTCGGCCAGAACCTCTGCCATCTCGACAGCACTGCGCACGAGCACACCGACTGGCGCGCCAGCGTGGGTGTGCAGGCGCTTCTCCAGCGCGGCCTTGATTGCGGATTCCGATTTGCGGCTGGTGAAGACCACATTGCCACTGGCGATGTAGGTGCGCACGGCGGCAAAGCCGAGCTCCTCGCACATCGCCTTGAGCTCGGTCATCGGCAGCTTGCCGGTGCCTCCGACATTGACGGCTCGCAGCAGGGCTACGAACGCGGCCATGTCATTCTTACCGCACGTTGGCGAGGCGCATGTCCAGATAGGCCGTGATGGTCTCCATCAGCGGCTCGAGCTTGGCGTCGAAGAAATGATTGGCGCCGGGAATGATCTGCTGGTCGATCACGATGCCCTTCTGAGTCTTCAGCTTCTCGACCAGCGTGTTGACGTCCTTGGGCGGCACCACGGCGTCTTTCTCGCCGTGCACGATCAGGCCCGAGGACGGGCAGGGCGCAAGGAACGAGAAATCGTAGAGGTTGGCGGGCGGGGCGATCGAGATGAAACCCTCGACTTCGGGGCGGCGCATCAGGAGCTGCATGCCGATCCAGGCGCCGAAGGAGAAGCCGGCGACCCAACAGGCGCGCGCTTCGGGATTGATGGTCTGTGCCCAGTCGAGGGCTGCCGCCGCATCCGACAATTCGCCGGTGCCGTGGTCGAACGAGCCCTGGCTGCGGCCGACGCCGCGGAAATTAAAACGCAACACCGAGAAGCCGCGATGCGCAAAGGCGTAGTAGCACTGGTACACGATCTGATGGTTCATCGTGCCGTGAAACTGCGGATGCGGATGCAGGATCATCGCGATCGGCGCGTTCTTCTGCTTGGCCGGGTGATAGCGGCCTTCGAGACGGCCGGCGGGGCCGGTGAAAATAACTTCAGGCATCGATGATCTCTGGATTGATCTGCTGGAAAGCCGGTCCTGGGCAATCAACCGATTGTGGCCTTCATCGACAGCGATGCCGACGAAAGCGCGAATGGAAGGGTGAGAAGGCGTGCGCCTCGCGGTGATGCGCAGATGGCGCGCGGTGACTTGACGGTGCGCGTTCTAACATAGGCGGCGGGGCAAAAAGCAAGCATCTTCGACATCTATCAATGCGCTCAATAGCTTAGCCGGCCATCCCAGTGTCGCCTCGATCGCACACGGGGCCGGAGAAGGAGACGGCAGAGGTCACATCTGTCGCCGCAACCTATTGGAATCACGATTGTTTATCGGCTGACGTGCGATCCTGGAGGCGATTCACACCGGCGCGGCGCGGCCTCCGAGCGATGCGACGGCGGGCCGATAGCGCCGGCTGCCGCCGAGCGTCTTGCCGTTGTCGAATGTGAGCTCGAAATCCCCTGACGGCTTGAATTCGACGCTGCTCACCCGGTCCAGATTGGCAAGCCGGGTGCGATGAACGCGGACGATTGCGAAGCGGGCGAGCTCGGACTCGGTGCCGGCAAGCGTACCGCGGATCAGGTGCTGGGTGCCGTCGGCGAGGCTGTATTCGATGTAGTTGCCGGCAGAGGCGACCCACATGATGTCGCGCGGTGCGAGGCGAATACGGCTGGTGCCGTCCCGGAGCCAGATCAGATCGGGCAAGGTTTCCTCTTGCGGGGCAGCCGGATGGGCTTCTTGCGCGGCCTGGCGCAGGTCTCGACGGCTTTCGAACAGCCAGAGCGTTGCCCCGATCAGCAACGCGGTCACCGCGTCTTTGCGGAACTCGTACAGGACCGTCGCGATCGAGAAATGGAAGTCGTAGGCGCTGCCTGCGAGCCAGAGCATCAGCTTCCGCAAGCACACCATTCCGGCGATATGGAGCGCAGAGAAGCCGAGCAGGGCGATCGCGCCGATTCCGATTCGTCCCCCCAGGCCCGCCGTCCGGTGCATGCGACGGACCGACAGCATCAGGACCGGCATCAGCACCAGGATCACGATAATGCTGGACAGCTCCCAGAACAGGCGCCGGCCGATATCATAGCTGTCGCCGCGCCAGGCGGCATCTTGTGCGCCGGAGAGCGCATTGACGATGCCGATCACGAACGCAATCGCGGCGATCGCAGCAAACACCGCCCAGTCGCCGTTGATCCCGTCGGACCAACCGCTCGTCCCTGATGACGACGCCTCGTCCCCTCGCGCCCGGTTCTGATCCCAAACCGTCTCGACGGGCTCCGTTTCGGGAGCATTTTGGCCGTCAGCCATGGCCCGAAAACCGCAGATGTCGAAACGTTAGGGAGCAGAGACCCATGTCAGCACCACAGCAACATTCAATATCGGAACGACGCATCGATCTGGATTGGGTGCGGATTCTAGCGTTCGGGCTTCTGATCTTCTACCACGTCGGCATGCTCTACGTGTCCTGGGGATTTCACATCAAGAGCGAGCACCGGCTGATCTGGCTCGAGCCGGTGATGCTGGTGCTCAATCCCTGGCGGCTGTCGCTGCTGTTCCTGGTCTCCGGGGTCGCCAGCCGCTTCATGCTGGGCAAGTTCGAGTACCGGCTCGCCGCCTTCGCCCGTGCGCGGTCGGTGCGGCTCTTGATCCCGCTGCTCTTCGGCATGCTCGTGATTGTGCCGCCGCAATCATATCTCCAGATTGTCGCGAACCTCGGTTATTCCGCCGGTTTTGCCGACTATTACATCCACCATTATCTGGCGTTCAGCGCGCAATTCTGTCCCGACCCCTGCATCGTGCAGCCGACCTGGAACCATCTCTGGTTCGTGGTCTATCTCTGGGTCTACACGATGGCCGTGCTGGGGGTGCTAGCCCTGTGGCCGGCGGCCGCCGAGTGGATCGGGAACAGGCTCGCGGCTGTCGTCACCGGACCGTGGTTGCTGGTGCTGCCCTGCCTGGTATTTGCTGTCTGGCGGCTGTCTCTCTCGCCGATCTTTCCCTCGACGCATGCCCTGTTCGGCGATTGGTACAATCACGCTGACCACGCGACCGCGTTCCTGATCGGCTTCCTGCTCGCGCGGCAAGGCGGCATCTGGCGTGATCTCGAGCGGCAACGGTGGCTGGCGCTGATGCTTGCAGCCTTGTGCTACGTGGCCTTCATACTGATTTATGCCGGCTGGTTCCCCCAGTCGCCGGTGCTCCGATGGTTCGCCGGTTCGGCCTACGGCTGCTACCAATGGCTCGCGATGGCGGCGGTGCTCGGCTTTGCGCGGCGCTATTTGACCGCTGACGGCCCGGCGCGCCGCTATCTGACCGATGCGATCTTTCCCTTCTACATCGTGCATCAGACGGCGATCATCGTGATCGCGCATGCGCTGCGCGGCAGCGGGCTGCCTGCGGGAAGCGAGGCCACGATCGTGATTGCAGGCACCGCGCTCACCTGTCTGGCCAGCTACGAGATCGTGCGGCGCGTCGGCTGGCTGCGTCCGCTGTTCGGGCTGCGGATGGTGTTGCGTTCTCCGGCAGGGATAGTGCAGCAACAGCCGGCCTGACGTGCAGCGGCGCCCGATTGGCGCGGGGGCAAAAGGTGCTAAGAGGGCGCCATGCCAAGCCGTGTCTATCTCGACTGGAATGCGACCACGCCGTTGCGCCCCGAGGCACGGGCGGCGATGGTCGCCGCCTATGAGCTGATCGGCAATCCGTCCTCGGTCCATGCCGAGGGACGGGAGGCACGGCGGCGGGTCGAAGAGGCCCGCGCCACGCTCGCGACGGCCGTTGGCGCACTGCCGCGGAATGTCGTCTTCACGTCCTCCGGAACCGAGGCCAATGCGCTGGCGCTGTCACCCGGCATGCGCGGCCGGTCGGGCGGGCCGGTGCAGCGGCTCTTGGGCTCTGCAATCGAGCATGCCTCCGTGCTGGCAGGCGGCCGGTTTCCGGCAAAGAGCACCGGCCAGATCCGTGTCACGCGCGCCGGCGTGATCGATCTGGATCACCTGCGGGAACTGCTCGCCGGCGGCCCGCCGGCACTGGTCTCGATCATGGCCGCCAACAACGAAACCGGAGCCCTCCAGCCGGTCGCGGATGCGGCGCGCATCGTCCACGAGGCCGGAGGCCTCCTGCACGTCGATTCGATCCAGGCGCTTGGCAAAATTGCGTTCAATATTAACGAGGTGGGTGCGGACCTTGCGAGCTTTTCTGCGCACAAGATCGGCGGCCCCAAAGGCGTGGGCGCGCTGGTGGTGAGCGAGGGGCTCGCCGGGTTGGAACCGATCCTGCGCGGCGGCGGGCAGGAGCTCAATCGGCGGGCCGGAACCGAGAACGTTGCCGGGATCGCGGCCTTCGGCGCCGCGGTGAAGGCCGCCCTTCAGGCTTTGCCGGAGGATGCGAAGCGGATGGCAACCCTCAGAGATCGCTTGGAAAACGGCCTTCGTGCGATCGCTGGCGCAAGGATTTTCTCGGAGGATACGGAACGGTTGCCAAATACCGTCCTGTTCACGGCCCCTGGTCTGAAGGCGGAAACGGCCGTGATTGCCTTCGATCTGGAAGGCATCGCCGTATCCTCAGGGTCAGCCTGTTCCTCCGGAAAGGTCCAGCCCTCCCACGTGCTCTCGGCGATGGGGTTCGATCCTGCCGTGGCCCAGGGAGCGGTGCGTCTCAGTCTGGGCTGGTCCACGGAGGCTGGGGACATCAATAGGGCGTTAGAGGCTTGGCGAAAGCTCGGTAATAGCCTACTTAAGCCCTAAGCGATGAAACACGGCTTGAACGGTTCTAAGTCGTGCTTTCTACACAGAAACATCGTAATATTAGTCCGAGTTTGATCCACCGCGGTCCTTGAAACCGCGAGCGGAGGATGGAATGCCAGCCGTACAAGAGACGGTCGAGCGCGTGAAGCGCATCGACGTCGACCAGTATCGTTATGGGTTTGAGACCCTGATCGACTCCGAGAAGGCCCCCAAGGGGCTGTCGGAAGAGATCGTCAAGTTCATCTCGCAGAAGAAGAATGAACCGGACTGGATGCTGCAGTGGCGGCTCGAGGCCTATCGGCGCTGGCTGACCATGCGTGAGCCGACCTGGGCCCGCGTCGACTATCCCGAGATCGACTTCCAGGATCTCTATTACTACGCGGCGCCGAAGCCGAAGAAGACGGTCAGCTCGCTCGACGAGATCGACCCGGAGATTTTGAAGACCTACGAGAAGCTCGGCATTCCCTTGCGGGAAGTCGCCATGCTCGAAGGCATCGAGCCCAAGGTGGGCGAGGACGATCCGGCCCGTCGCAAGATCGCGGTCGACGCGGTGTTCGATTCGGTTTCGGTGGCGACCACCTTCAAGGCCGAGCTGAAGAAGGCCGGCGTGATCTTCATGCCGATCTCGGAAGCGATCCGCGAGCATCCCGAGCTGGTCCAGAAATATCTGGGTTCGGTGGTGCCGAC
>NZ_FOVU01000037.1 GCF_900115265.1 Bradyrhizobium sp. Ghvi
TGTAGCGCGGCAATCTGGGTAGGAAGTGCGCGGCAATCAGGATGGCGAGGCGTGTCGCGGCCTGATGATGATTGCCGCGATGATTGTCGCGCGCAAGAGTTTTGTTGAACTCTGATTGTCGCGCAGCGTCAATCAGCGACGGTTTTGGGTGTCGCGTGCGATGGCGGCCGTCCGGGACCGCGTTTTCGTTCGAGGGCGGTCCGTCTGCGATAGCTCTCGACGTTCATCTCGACGATGGTGGCGTGGTGAACGAGGCGATCGATAGCGGCCAGGGTCATGGCGGGGTCCGGGAAGACCCTGTTCCATTCGCCGAATGGCTGATTGGCGGTGATCAGCATCGAGCGGCGCTCGTAGCGTGCGCTGATGAGCTCGAACAGCACGCTGGTCTCGGCCTGATCCTTGGTGACGTAAGCGAGATCATCAAGAATCAGGAGATCGAAGCGATCGAGACGATTGATGGCCGCCTCGAGGTTAAGCTCGCGTCGCGCTAGCTGGAGCTTCTGCACGAGATCGGTGGTCCGGGTGAAGAGGACGCGCCATCCGTTCTCGATGAGGGCCAGGCCGATCGCTGCCGCCAAGTGGCTCTTTCCGCCGCCGGGCGGGCCGAACAACAGCAAATTGGCGCTCTTGCCCAGCCAGCTGTCACCGGCGGCGAGCGCCATCACCTGCGCCTTTGAGATCATCGGCACGGCTTCGAAGTCGAAGCTGTCGAAGGTCTTTCCGGTGGGCAAACGTGCTTCGACAAGGTGTCGTTCGGTCCGACGGCGGCCGCGTTCGGCAATCTCGTGCTCGGCGATGGTCGCGAGGAAGCGGCCGGCCGGCCAGCCTTCCTTGTCGGACTGTTCGGCAAATTGCGCCCACAGCACCTTGATGGCAGGCAGACGGAGCTCATTGAGCAACAGATTGAGGCGCGCGGCATCAACCGTGTTCGTTACGCTCATGCGGCACCTCCGGTCTCGGCGGTACCGATGAGGCATTCGTAGGTCGCAAGCGGCACGAGCTGCACCACGACGTTCGGCAGGTTGGCGGGATCGGGGGCGAAGTAAGCACGTAGCCGGTTGAGGTCGGGCAGTTGGCCGGCCTCGAGGTCGGCGGTGAGCTGATCGGCGAGTTCGGTCTCGCAGCCGCGTTCATGAGCGAGCGCGAGGAGATCGACCATGATCCGGCAGGCTTTTTTGTCCGGCAAGCGTTCGCGCAAGCGATCGAAGGTCTTCCGATAGGCATCGCGCGGGAACAGCCGATCCCGGTAGACCAGATTGAGAAGTGCCATCGGCTTGCGCCGCAGGGAATGGATCACGTGCCGATAATCGACGACCTGGTCGTACTTGCCATTGGGATGCGGCCGCCCACGCGACAGGGTGACGAGATGGGTGCCCCCGACGAACACGTCGAGACGATCGTCGTAAAGGCGCACCCGCAGCCGGTGACCGATCAGGCGCGATGGCACTGTGTAGAACACCTTGCGCAGGGTGAAGCCGCCGGACGAGGTCACGCGGACGATCACCTCTTCGTAGTCGGAGGTGCGCCGATCGGGCAGCTCCTGCAACACCACGCGCTCGCTATCGATCCGCTTGGCGTTGCGGGCATTGCGGCGGCTGACGATCTCGTCGATGAAGCCGCGATAGGTGGCAAGATCGTCGAAGTCGACAGTTCCGCGCAGCAGCAAGGCATCCGCGATTGCTCGCTTGAGATGGCCGTGGGGCCCTTCGATCGAACCATTCTCGTGAGCAACGCCTCGATTGTTGCGGGAAGGCCGCATGCCGTAATGGGCACAAAGGGCCTCGTATCGCTGCGTCAGATCGTCCCGTGCATCACGATTGAGATTGCAGAATGCGGCCGACAGACTGTCGGTCCGATGCTCCCGCGGCGCCCCACCGAGCGACCAGAGGGCATTCTGCAGGCCTTCCGCCAGGGCGACGAAGCTCTCGCCGCCAAGCACGACGTGGGCGTGCTCGAACCCGCAATAGGCCAAACGGAAGTGATAGAGACGATGATCCAACGGAGCACCCGCGATCGTAACACCCAACTCGTCCATGTCTGTGAAGTCGGAGAGGCCGAGTTGGCCAGGCTCGTGGGTTTGGCGGAAGATCACCTCCTGCTCCTCGCCGTGGACCGCCCGCCATGCACGGATCCGACGTTCCAGGGTACGACGGATACCGATGCCGAGATCCGGATGACGCCGTAGCATCTCCTCGAACACCGCCACCGGGCGTAAGCCAGGTGCCGCCTTCAGGATCGGGACGATCTCGGTCTCGAACACCTCGCTCAACGGGTCCGGTCGTCGCCGGCCGCGGGGCGCCTTCCTTTGCGATGGAAATCGGGGATCTCTCTCGATCCGATAGGCGGTCGACGCACTGAATGACGCCTTGGCCGCCGCCACTGGCGGGCTATCGGTCTGACGGTACTTCATGTAGAGCCTCATCTGGTGATCTGTGATGTGTCGGCCGGGCAAGCGAGTGATTCCTCTTGGCGGAAGAACCACTTGCATAACCCCGCCGGCCGCGATCACCAGTCGGCGCGGTCCTCCTCGGGATCGCGCCGACGCTGGGCTCGTAACTCCGGTCGGGCTACGCCCTCCCTCCGTCACGAGCCCAGCGAAACTCTCTCACCTTGATTGACGCTGCCTTCCATCCTGATCGCCGCGCGACA
>NZ_FOVU01000002.1 GCF_900115265.1 Bradyrhizobium sp. Ghvi
CAGCGCCAGTGCCTCGCTCCGCACGATCGCCGGATAGGCTCGGTTGCTCGGCTTGCCGCGCTTCTTTGACAGCAGTGCCGCGGGGCCTCCGATCCGATAGGCCTTCAGCAGCCGGAATGCCTGCCGCGATGTTACCCGAAGCAGTTGCGCGGCCTCTCGCACTGTAATCCGTTCCGCCACAACATCCCGCAACACATGCACCCGGTCGATCTCAGCCCGGCTCATCGACAGCACCGTCATCACTCACAACCCCCAGGCCCCATGCCTTAGACAAGTCCGAGCGTGACATCTCTAATGGGGAGGATGGTGACCTTTCTAATGAGCGTCTACACCCGCGATTCGCATAAGGTATATTATGGAATGTATTTATACGCAATCTAATCAGATATTTAGCCGAGATTGCTCCCATCGCACTTCCGTTCCACCGTCATTTCGGCTCCGCGCTGGTCCAGTCCCTCAGCGCTTGACGCCTACTGTGCATGGGGTTGTTTTTCAGATTTGCATCGGGCCGATGTCTCCGAAAGCCGATATTGCCGCGACCTTGTCCGGCTGCAATAAGCGAGCTTCGCGAGATCGCAGATGACCTTCAGGCCGGACGTCCGTATGGTTTGCGTCTCACAACAAGAACAATTCTTCTGAGGAAGCAGACCCCATGAGTTTTTCCCGCCGCACGCTTCTCAAGGCCTCCGCCGCGACCGCCGTTTTCGGCGGCGTCAGCGCACCCTATGTGGCCCGTGCCCAGGCTGCCGAGTTCACTTATAAATACGCCAACAACCTGCCCGACACGCACCCGCTCAACATCCGCGCCAAGGAGATGGCTGCGGCGATCAAGAGCGAGACTGGCGGCAAGTTCGACCTTCAGATCTTCCCGAATAACCAGCTTGGCTCGGACACCGACATGCTGAGCCAGATCCGTTCCGGCGGCGTCGAGTTCTTCACGCTGTCAGGCCTCATTCTGTCGACCCTGGTGCCGGCGGCATCCATCAACGGCATCGGCTTCGCGTTCCCGGATTACGACACGGTCTGGAAGGCCATGGACGGCGACCTCGGCGCCTATGTCCGCGGCGAGATCAAGAAGGCGGGCCTCGAGGTCATGGACAAGATCTGGGACAACGGCTTCCGCCAGACCACATCGTCGACCAAGCCCATCAACGGTCCTGACGACTTCAAGGGCTTCAAGATCCGCGTGCCGGTATCGCCGCTGTGGACCTCGATGTTCAAGGCCTTCGACGCTGCGCCCGCCTCGATCAATTTCGCCGAGGTCTATTCCGCGCTCCAGACCAAGATCGTCGAGGGCCAGGAGAACCCGCTGGCGATCATCTCGACGGCAAAGCTCTACGAGGTGCAGAAATACTGCTCGCTGACCAACCATATGTGGGACGGCTTCTGGTTCCTGGCCAACCGAAGAGCCTGGGAGAAACTCCCACAGGACGTGCGCACCATCGTCGCCAAGAACATCAACGCCGCCGCCATGAAGGAGCGTGAGGACACTGCCAAGCTGAACGCTGGTCTCCAGCAGGAGCTCGCGGGCAAGGGTCTGACCTTCAACCAGCCCGCGGTCGCGCCGTTCCGCGACAAGCTGCGCACCGCCGGCTTCTATGCCGAGTGGAAGGGCAAGTATGGCGAGCAGGCCTGGGAGCTCTTGGAAAAGGCCGTCGGCAAGCTGTCGTAACGCGTTGGGGCCGTCATGGCTCATACCGGGGTTCAGGTGAGCGAAGTGATGGGCGAGGCGGCTGTTCAGTCCCCTCGCCGATCCTCTGTGCTGGCTTCGCTCGAGCGTATCCTCGGCCTCACCGTCGAAATCCCGGCGGCCGTTCTGGTGGTCGTCGAGATCGCGATCCTGTTTGCCGGCGTCGTCGCGCGCTACGGCGTGCACCGGCCGCTGATCTGGTCCGACGAGCTCGCTTCGATCCTGTTCCTGTGGCTGGCGATGCTGGGCGCGGCGGTCGCATTTCGCCGCTCCGAGCACATGCGCATGACTGCGGTTGTCGCGCGTGCGCGGCCGGCGATGCGGGCTTATCTCGACCTCGTCGCGACCTGCGCGGCGTTGGCGTTCCTCGTGCTGATCATCTGGCCGTCCTGGGATTATGCCTACGAGGAAAGCTTCATCACTACACCGGCGCTTCAGATTTCGAACATGTGGCGCGCCGTCGCGCTGCCGGTCGGGATCTGCCTGATGGCGGCGTTCGCGCTGGTCCGACTGCTCCGCACCGCCGACTATCGCATGGTGCTGACGGCCGTGATCTCCGTTGTCGTCGTTGCCGGTCTGTTCTGGCTGGCGCAGCCTTACTTGCGGCCTCTCGGCAACCTCAACCTCGTGATCTTCTTCGTCGGCGTGGCCGGCTTCTGCGTCTTCGCCGGCGTTCCCATTGCGTTCGGCTTTGGCCTCGCGATCTTCGGCTATCTGGCGCTGACCACGCGCACGCCCGTCATGGTGCTGGTCGGGCGGATGGACGAGGGCATGAGCCATCTGATCTTGCTGTCGGTGCCGCTGTTCGTCTTCCTCGGGCTACTGATCGAGATGACCGGCATGGCCCGGGCCATGGTGGCGTTCCTGGGAAGCCTGCTCGGCCATGTCCGCGGCGGCCTGCACTACGTGCTGGTGGGCGCGATGTATCTGGTGTCGGGCATATCGGGCGCCAAGGCCGCCGACATGGCCGCAGTCGCGCCCGTGCTGTTTCCGGAGATGAAGCAGCGCGGTGCCAAGCCCGGCGATCTCGTCGCGCTCCTGGCGGCGACCGGCGCCCAGACCGAGACCATTCCGCCAAGCCTCGTGCTGATCACGATCGGCTCGGTCACCGGCGTCTCGATCGCGGCGCTGTTCACCGGTGGCCTGCTGCCCGGTGTCGTGCTCGCGATCACGCTCTGCATGTTGGTGCGGTGGCGCTACCGCCACGAGGACATGAGCCATGTCCGCCGCGCCACCGCCTCCGAGATCGGCAAGACCTTTATCGCCGCCCTGCCCGCGCTCGCGCTGCCCTTCGTGATCCGCTACGCCGTGGTCGAGGGCATCGCGACCGCTACTGAGGTCTCCACCATTGGCATCGTCTATGGCGCCGTGGTCGGCTTGCTGATCTACCGCCGCTTCGACTGGCGACGGCTGTTTCCGATGCTGGTCGAGACCGCGGCGCTATCGGGCGCGATCTTGCTGATCATCGGCACGGCCACCGGCATGGCCTGGGGCTTGACCCAATCAGGCTTCTCGCGCTCGCTGGCGGCGGCCATGACCGGATTGCCCGGGGGAGCTGCGACCTTCCTCGCCGTGTCCATTTTGGCCTTCACGATCCTCGGCAGCGTGCTGGAGGGCATCCCCGCGATCGTACTGTTCGGACCCCTGCTGTTTCCGATCGCCCGCGCCGTTGGCGTGCATGAGGTGCACTACGCCATGGTGATCATTCTGGCGATGGGTATCGGGCTATTCGCGCCGCCCTTCGGCGTCGGCTATTATGCGGCCTGTGCCATTGGACGCGTCGATCCGGCCGACGGCATCAGGCCGATCTGGGGCTACCTGGTGGCGCTGCTGGTGGGATTGATCATCGTCGCGGTCTTTCCCTGGATTTCGATTGGATTCCTGTAAGCGCGGCGTCACGGAGGGTGTCGATGAGTGATCGGCAGAACCAGTACAATATCGGCCTCGACAAGACCCCTGCCAACTACGTTCCATTATCGCCGCTGAGCTTCCT
Source organism: Bradyrhizobium sp. Ghvi (assembly GCF_900115265.1). Classification (GTDB taxonomy): domain Bacteria; phylum Pseudomonadota; class Alphaproteobacteria; order Rhizobiales; family Xanthobacteraceae; genus Bradyrhizobium. The sequence continues at coordinate 3,684 of NZ_FOVU01000002.1, forward strand.
TGCGCGCAGCGCGGCGGTTTATCCGGATCACGTCGGCACGGTCTATGAGGACCGCAGCTTCACCTGGGCTCAGACGCATGAGCGCTGCAAGCGCTTTGCGTCATATCTCGCCGGCAAGGGCATCGGCGTCGGCGACACCGTCGCGGCGATGCTGCCGAACATCCCGGCGATGAACGAAGCACACTTCGCGGTCCCGATGACCGGCGCCGTGCTCAACGCGCTCAACATTCGGCTCGATGCGCCCTCGATCGCGTTCCAGCTCGACCACGGCGGCGCCAAGATCATCCTGGTCGATCCCGAGTTTTCCGGCGTGATCACCGATGCGCTGGCGCGGATGAGCGGGCCGAAGCCGTTCGTGATCGATGTCGACGATGCCGCCTTCGAGGGCGGCAAGCGTATCGGCGAGATCGAATATGAAGCGGCCGTCGCGCAAGGCGATCCGAATTTTGCGGCGATCACGCCGAGCGACGAATGGGACGCGATCGCACTGAGCTACACCTCGGGCACGACGGGCAATCCCAAGGGCGTCGTCACCCATCATCGCGGCGCCTATCTGAACGCCGTCAGCAACATCCTTGCCGGCAATCTCGGCCAACACCCGGTCTATCTCTGGACGCTGCCGATGTTCCATTGCAACGGCTGGTGCTTCCCTTGGACCATCGCGGCAGCTGCCGGCATCAATGTCTGCCTGCGCAAGGTCGAGCCGACCAAAATCTTCGAGCTGATAAGGCAGCGCGGCGTCACCCATATGTGCGGCGCGCCGATCGTATACAACACGCTGATCAACGCGCCCGATGCGCCGAAAGGCAACGCGGCTCACCGCGTCGTTGGCCTGATTGCGGGCGCGGCGCCCCCTGTTGCGGTGCTGGAAGGCGCCGAGAGCATTGGCATCAAACTCACCCACGTCTATGGTCTGACCGAGGTCTACGGCCCCGCCTCCGTCTGCGCCGAGCAGCCCGGCTGGGACGATCTTCCCGCCGCCGAGCGAGCGCGCATGAAGCGCCGGCAGGGCGTACCCTACCCGCTCGAGGAAAGCGTCACCGTCATCGACCCGCAGACCATGCAGGAGGTGCCGCGCGACGGTGAGACCATCGGCGAGGTCATGTTCCGCGGCAATATCGTGATGAAGGGCTACCTCAAGAATCCGAAGGCAACCAGGGAAGCCTTCGAGGGCGGCTGGTTTCACACCGGCGATCTCGGTGTGCTCGACCAACAAGGCTATGTCACCATCAAGGACCGCTCCAAGGACATCATCATCTCGGGCGGCGAGAACGTCTCGTCCGTCGAAGTCGAGGATATTCTCTACAAGCACCCGGCCGTGCTGTTCGCCGCCGTGGTTGCCAAGCCCGATCCGAAATGGGGCGAAGTTCCCTGCGCCTTCGTCGAGCTCAAGGATGGGGCGAGCGCGAGCGAGGCCGACATCATCGCCTTCTGCCGCACGCATTTGAGCGGCTTCAAGACGCCGAAGGCCGTAGTGTTCGGACCAATCCCGAAGACGTCCACGGGCAAGATCCAGAAATTCCTGCTTCGTAACGAAGTGGGCTCGGCGAAAGCGATCTCGGCGTAAGTTGATTTTGTGAGGGCGCTGCATCCGAGCGGGACGCAGGCCTATGCTGATTGTTCCAGCTAGATTCACATCTTTAGATTGCAAAAAACTTTAGTCGATTCATCTCAAATTGCAAGATCGCGTTTGTAATACTTACCGATCGATCGTAAAAAACATTTTATCGATCGTTCTAAATAGCGATATTCGGTAGATTCTCCGGTTTCCAACGCACGGCGCACCGAGCACCGGTAAGATTCGAGGTAGAGACGTGCCCATCGAACAGCGGCGACGACGTGACAAAAAATGCGATATCGCGGTCGACTCTCGACATGCAGCTACCCATTGTCGGCCCTCGCCCCGGTCCTGACGGTTTGCAGGTTCGCAATGGATTCCTCCAATGTGGCGGCGAGCTCCAGCAGCGAGATCACCGAGTGGGACATCCGCTTCACCCTCTCGTGCCTAGCCGTGGCGGAGCGATCATTCCGGCTTCTACTCCCTCGCAAGCGTGAGCGTTCAAAGTCGATTGTGTGGACGTTGCCCGACGCAGGTCCGGTGGCCGCACGCAACTGCTTGGATTCCAGCAGGAGCTCACCAGTCATTCGATCGAGCACCGCGACGGCGGCCATCAACTCGTCAGTCGCTCTCGCCAAACTGTGTGCACGGCTGCTTCGATCGTTGCCATCGGAATTCCGTGCGGTAGCGGTCGGCAGCAGCTCGGCGTGCAATTCGCCAAATCCGTCCCGGAGTGCGGCGAACCGGAAGTGGGCAGCACGAACGAGGTGTTCCAGAAAAAACAGATCGCTCTGCGGCTCCGTCGAAACGACGTCCGGTTTGGCTGTCGGGAAATACATTAATGCTCCGGAGGCAATAAGGGGAAATAGGGATCCGGCCGCAATTTCTAGTGGCACCTGGCCAATGGCGCTTGAATATCCCGAGCCACGATTGATCAAAACGAGCCTGCTAGGACAAATGAAGCGACGTCATCGAGGTAAAACACGCTGCAGGTCGACCGTTTTCGGCCGCGCATGGGGAGCGCGTCATGGCGGTTGATGGCCTCTATGGGGATCGGCTTGCAGAACTATTTCCAATGATTCGGCGGCCGAACTCGGGTCTCGTCAAATCATTGCAGAAAGGAACGTTTGCCGCGGCGCGCATGGCCTATTCGGGGCCGATCGCCGATCCGACCTTACCGTCACCTCCCGACGAGGCCTTCGCGTTATGCCTTCGCCTGAGGCATCAGAGAGCCGAGACATGGCTGGATGGTCGCCCCGTACCGAAGGGCGCTTTGAAGGACGAGACGAGCATCTACGACCTGCGATGCGAGACGATTGTCCATTTCCGCGATCCCTTTGACTTCCTCTATCTATATCTGCCGCACAACGCGCTGAACGAGTTGGCGAACGAGCTTGAGATCGGTCGCGTTGAGTACGAGGTCAGCGCGGGCTCGAACGTCCTTGATCCCATTCTTGTTCACCTGGGCGCCTGCCTCCTGCCGATGCTGGAGAGACCGCATGAGGCCAACGAATTGTTCGTAGGCCATGTCGCAATGGCCCTCCAGTCTCATTTCCTGCAGAAATATGCCGTCAGCCGACCCCGCCTCCGTTCTTACCGCAGCGGATTGGCGCCGTGGCAGCTCCGAACCGCAAAGGCATTGATCCGCGCAAACCTCGGTGGCGAAATATCGCTGGCACGGATCGCCGCCGAATGCGGCTTGTCTGCCGCTCACTTCGCCCGTGCATTCAGAGTCAGTACCGGAACTCCGCCGCACCGGTGGCTAATGAATCAGCGTATTGAGCAAAGCAAAGCTCTATTGCTAGACCCGGAGCTGTCACTGACAGAGATTGCGATCAAATGCGGCTTCGCGGATCAGAGCCATTTCACCAGAGCATTCTCTGCCGCGATGGGCGCCACTCCTGGACGCTGGCGATTGGTTCGCAAGGGCTGATCCCCTAAGACGTTCACCAGCAGGATGCAGAAACTCCTGCTGCGCAATGCGAGCGGGTTCGACGAAGGCCATCTGGCCTGAGCCAACCCAATGACCTTCCGCCTGAGAAATTCAGGCGGAAGGCTCTATCGTCCTCACATCTTCTTGTAGGCGTCGATCACGGCCTGGCCGTCCGGACCCGCCTTCTTGAGCCAGTCGGCTGTGAGCTGCTCGCCGATCTTCTCGAAACCGGCCTTCAGCGCCGGGCTGGGCGGCTCGACGGTCATGCCCTTGGCCTTGAGCTGGTCGATGTACCAATTGGCCTTCTCTTCCCAGGCCTTCCAGCCGCGCGTTTCCGCCGTAGCCGCGGCCTTGAGGACGGCCTCCTGGGTCGGCTTGTCGAGGGCCTCGAATGCCGCCTTGTTGACGAAAGTGTAGTCCTTCGGAATCCAGGCCTGCACGTCATAGAAGTATTTCAGCGACTCCCACGCCTTGGAATCGTAGCCCGTGCCACCCGACGACATGAACGAATTCACCACGCCCGTCGCAAGCGCCTGCGGAAGCTCCGCGGCCTGGATCGTCACGGATTGAGCGCCGACCAATTCGCCGATGCGCGCGGTTCCGACGTTATAGGCACGCCATTTCAGGCCCTTCATGTCCTCGATCGAAGCGAGCGGCTTGTTGACATAGACGCCCTGCGGCGCCCACGGCACCGCGAACAGAAGCTTCAGGCCTTGCGCGTCCAGCTTCTTCGCGATCAGCGGCTTTGAGGCCTGATACAGCTTCATCGCCTGAGGGAAGCTCGTCGCGAGGAACGGCACGACGTCGATCCCGAACACCGGATCTTCATTCTCGTGGATCGAGAGCAGCAATTCGCCCATTTGCGCCTGTCCGGTCACGACGGCACGCTTGATGTCCGGGGCCTTGAACAGCGAGGCGTTCGGATGAACCGTGATCAGGAGCTTTCCGGAGGTCGCAGCTTCGACGTCCTTGGCGAAGGCGGCCAGGTTTTCCGAGTGCGGATTGTCGATTGGATACGCCGCCGGCAGATTCCATTTGGTCTGGGCCATGGCGGGCGCCGCGGCCAGCAACGCACCGGCGATTAGTCCTGAGAGCAACAAGCGATACGTCATCGAACTTCTCCTCACGGTAAAACGCAAAACCCTCAGTCGGGGAACGCGAGCTTGGGCAGAAACAGCACGATTTGCGGATATTCGGTGATGATGAACACCGAAGCCAGCAGCAGCACGAAGAACGGGAACGCGGCTTTGGCGACAGTGAGAGTATCGCGGCCGCTCATATTCTGGAGCACGAACAGGTTGAAGCCAACCGGCGGCGTGATCTGCGCCATCTCGACATGGATGATGAGGTAGACGCCGAACCAGACCAGATCGAGTCCGGCCTGCTTCACCATCGGCAGCACGATGACGGCCGTCAACACGATCATCGAGATGCCGTCGATCAAGCAGCCGAGGATGATGTACATCACGCTCAAATACAGCGCGAGCATGCTCGGCGTGAGCTGTTGCCCCTGGACCCAGGTGGCGAGTGCCGCGGGAATGCCCGTATAGGCCATCGCGGCCGTCGTGTAGGCGGCTCCCGCGAGAATGAGCATGATCATGCAGGTCAGACGCGTCGCGCTCATGACGCTCTCGACGAAGTTCTTGCGGGTGAGCGTTCGGCTCCACCATGCGAGCAGCAGCGCGCCGGTAACACCCCATGCAGCGCATTCAGTCGCAGTCGCAAAGCCAAGCACGAGCGAAAGGAAGACTGCGAGGATCAGCAGCAGGCACGGCACGAGCTTGGCCGATTCCTTCAGCTTCTGCCGGAACGGCATCGGAGGATCGCGCGGCGGAATCTTCTTCGGATTGAGCAGCGACCATATGATGATGTAACCGGAGTAGAGCACCATCACGAGCGCTCCGGGCAGGAAGCCGCCCAGGAACACCTGCAAGACCGAGACGTTCGCCGTCACCGCATACACGACCATCGGGATCGACGGTGGGATCAGCAGGCCGAGCGTGCCGGAGCCTGCCAGAGAGCCGAGACTGAGACCCTTGTCGTAGCCGCGTCCGTCGAGCTCGGGCAGCGCGATCTTGCCGATCGTCGCACAGGTCGCAGCCGAGGAGCCCGACACGGCCGCAAAGATGCCGCAGCCGATGACGTTCACATGCGTCAGCCGGCCGGGCAGCCATTGCACCCAGGGCGACAAGCCGCGGAACATCTCCTCCGACAATTTCGTCCGGAACAGGATTTCTCCCATCCAGATGAACAGCGGCAATGCGGCCAGCGTCCAGGATGAGCTAGCGCTCCAGGTGGTCGTGGCCAGCACGGAACCGAGTGGCAAGCTCGTGGTCAGCGCCATTGCCACAAAACCCACCAGCCCAAGCGACACGGCGATCCACACGCCGCTCCCCAGCAGCAGGATCATCACGCCGAGCAGAATGAAGGAGAGCTCGATCATACCGAGATTGGCCATGTTCAACCCCCGCCGCCCTGCGATATGCGTTCGATGAACTCGTCCGGCGTCTCGTTAGGCGAAGCCTTCTCGTAGCTTGGCCGCCCGCCCCTCAGGACGTTTACCATTTCATCGATGACCGCGATCGATAGTATGGCGAGACCGCCGGCAAAGCCGAGCTGTGGAATCCAGAGAGGAGCGGCGACGACGCCCTGGGCCACGTCGTTGAAGCGCCAGGAGTCGTACGCCATCTGCGCTGCATATCGCGTGAAGTAGAGGATGAACGCTGTCGCGATGCCAAGTGCTACGATTTCGGCGGCCTGGCGCGTGCGCCCGTGCAGACGCTCCAGCAGGAGTCCGACCCGGATCATCTCGCCGCGCTTGAAGGTGTGAGCGAGCCCGAGAAAGGCCATCGCGGCCATGCACCAGGACGCGAAATCGTCGCCGGCGGGAATGTTGATGGCAAACTGCCTGCCGACCGACATGACCATCATGATCGCGAAGATCGCGACCATGAACATGCCGGCTGCGTAACCCGAGCCGAGATAGAGAAGGTCGAGAGAGCGCCGGAGCAATCCCGGTGCTTCGATGTCCTCATGCTCCGCCAATGCGGCCCCCAATCCTCACGCGTCCCTTGTTTCAGTGCGTTGCCGTTTCTGGCTGATTATCGCCGCCGTCACCCGCCTGTCTTTGAGACATTAGACCAACACGATCAGCTCCTTGCAGGCAAGGAACATGCCGGCGTGCTCCCGATTTTCCCTAACCGGGCTTACACCGTCTCCAGCCGCAGTCCGTCATAGGCGGGCACTACGCCCTCCGGCAGTGTCTGACGGATCACCTCGTAATCGACATCAGCGGTCATGTTGGTGATGACGGCGCGCTTCGGCTTGAAACGCTCGATCCAGGACAGCGCGTCGTTGATGCTGAAATGGCTGGGATGGCCGGTATAGCGCAGGCCGTCGACGATCCAGAGATCGAGATTTTCCAAGGCGCCCCAGCTCTCGCGCGGAATGTCGTTCAGGTCGGGCGTGTAGGCCGCGTTGCCGATGCGATAGCCGAGCGCGGGAATTTGGCCGTGCTGGACCAGGAAGGCCGTAATCGTCACCGCGCCCCCCTTCCCCAAAATGGTCTGGCTTTCGCCCGCCTCGATCGAATGCCGGGTGAGGATCGGCGGATAGTCGCTGCCCTCCGGCGAGATGAAGCAATAGGAGAACCGCGCCATGATGTCCTTGGCGGTCGACTGATTGAAATAGGTCGGAATGCGCTTTCGCATGTGCAGGACGACGGAGCGCAGATCGTCCATGCCATGGGTCTGATCGGCATGCTCATGGGTCAGGAACACCGCGTCGATATGGTCTACGTCGGTCGATATCAACTGCTCGCGCAGGTCGGGCGAGGTGTCGATCACGATACGTGTGGTGCCGTGGCTCGAGGTCTTTTCAACCAGCAGCGAGCAGCGGCGACGCCGGTTCTTGGGGTTGTTGGGATCGCAGGCGCCCCAGCCGAGTGCCGGGCGCGGCACGCCGGCGGAGGAGCCGCAACCCAGGATCGTCAACGTCAGCGTCATGCGGTTCAGACCCTCAAGCTTTCACCTTGGAGAACAGGCGGAAGAAATTTTCGCTGGTCTGGCGCGAGATCTCCTCGAGCGACACGCCGCGGGTTTCAGCGAGCACTTTGGCGACCTCGACCACATAGGCCGGCTCGTTGCGCTTGCCCCGGAATTTGCCCGGCGCAAGGTAGGGCGAGTCCGTCTCAACCAGGATACGATCCGACGGCAATTCGGCCGCGAGCGCGCGCAAACTATCCGACTTCTTGAAGGTTAGGATGCCCGTGAAGCCGATGTACAACCCGAGCGACACCGCCTTCAGCGCCAGCTCGCGCCCGCCGGTGTAACAATGCAGCACGGCGCGAAATGATCCCTTGGCTGCCTCCTCTTCGAGGATGCGGGCGCAATCCTGGTCGGCTTCGCGGGTGTGGATGACGAGCGGCAAGCCGGTGGCGCGGGCGGCGACGATATGGGCACGAAAGCCTCTCGCCTGCGCTTCCGGCGAGCCGTTGTCGTAGAAATAGTCGAGCCCGGCTTCGCCAAGCGCGACCACCTTGGGGTGCTGCGTCAGCGCGATCAGCTCATCAGATGTAATGCCGTCTTCCTCGTCCGCATGGTGCGGATGGGTGCCGACCGAGCAATAGACGTCGTCGTAGCGTCCGGCGATGGCCAGAAGCTGGTCGAGCTTCCGCACCCGCGTCGAGATCGTGACCATGCGACCGACGCCGGCCGTACGGGCGCGCGACACGATCCCATCGAGATCTTCCGCGAAGTCAGGAAAATCAAGATGGCAGTGACTATCGACCAACATCGTGCGCGTGCCCTACGCCGCCGGCTCGACGTAACGCGGGAAAGCGGGCGTCGGCGCCGGCAGGGTCGAGCCGGGTGCGATGCGCTTGTCTCCGCCGAGCATTGCGAAGTTGCGCTCGCCTTCGGGGATGCCGAGGCTGTCGAGCAGCTTGCCGCAGGCAACCGGCATCGCCGGCTGGGCGAGGATCGCGATCTGGCGCACGACTTCAGCGGTGACGTAGAGCACCGTCTTCTGCCTCACAGGATCGGTCTTGGCGAGCGCCCATGGCGCCTCGCCCGCGAAATAGCGGTTGGCTTCCGCGACCACGGCCCACACGGCATTGAGCCAATGATGGATCTGCTGGGTCGACATGGCCTCGCGCGACGCCGCGACCATGCCGTCGGCCATCGCCAGGATCGCCTTGTCGTTGTCGCTGAACGCGCCGGGCTCCGGCAGCACCCCGCCGAGTTGCTTCGCAATCATCGACAACGAGCGCTGTGCGAGATTGCCGAGATCGTTGGCAAGATCGGCATTGATGCGCGCCACGATGGCTTCATGGTTGTAGTTGCCGTCCTGGCCGAACGGCACCTCGCGCAGGAAGAAATAGCGCATCTGGTCGACGCCGTATTGGTCCGCGAGGTTGAAGGGGTCGACGACATTGCCGACCGACTTCGACATCTTCTCGCCCCTGTTGAACAGGAATCCGTGGGCATAGATCCGCTTCGGCAACGGAATGCCGGCGGACATCAGGAACGCGGGCCAGTGCACGGCGTGGAAACGAATGATGTCCTTGCCGATGACGTGCACGTCGGCCGGCCAATAGCGCCAGTTCTTGTCGCCGTCGTTGGGGAAGCCGATGCCGGTGATGTAGTTGGTGAGCGCGTCGACCCAGACATACATCACGTGTTCGTCGTCGCCCGGCACCCTGACGCCCCAGTCGAATGTGGTACGTGAGATCGAGAGATCGCGCAGGCCGCTCCTGACGAAGCTCACCACTTCGTTGCGGCGCGCATCCGGGCCGACGAAATCCGGGTGTTCCTCGTAGTGCTTCAGGAGCTTGTCCTCGTAGGCCGACAGGCGGAAGAAATAGCTCTTCTCCTCGACCCATTCGACCGGCGTCCCCTGCGGACCGAGGCGTACGCCGTCATCGTTCAGGCGCGTCTCCTCCTCGGCGTAATAAGCCTCATCGCGGACCGAGTACCAGCCGGAATAGCTATCGAGATAGATGTCGCCGTTGGCTTCCATACGCCGCCAGATTTCCTTGGTCGAGCGATGGTGCTGTTCCTCGGTGGTGCGAATGAAGCGGTCGAACGAGACGTTCAGTCGCTCGTCCATCTCCTTGAAGCGGCCGGCGTTGCGGGTCGCGAGTGCGGCTGGTGTCAGGCCCTCGTTCTGTGCGGTCTGGACCATCTTCAGACCGTGCTCGTCAGTGCCGGTCAGGAAGAAGACGTCCTTGCCGTCAAGCCGCGCAAAGCGCGCCAGCGCGTCGGTGGCGATCGCCTCATAGGCGTGGCCGATATGCGGGCTCCCGTTGGGGTAGGCGATCGCAGTGGTGATATAGAAGACGTTGTCGCGCGCGCGTGCCGCAACAGCCGATGCCGGTTTCGGGGCCGCCACCGGCTTTGGTGCAGGTGGCGCCTTGGGTTTTGAGACCCTGGACTTCACGGCTGTCGGTGGCGTTGCGACGGGAGCCGGCGCGACCGCCGCCGGCTTCGTGGCGGTCGTCGCCGGGGTCTTGGCGGGCTTCTTGGCAGCCGGTTTCTTCGAGGCCCTCTTGGCGACGACCTGCTTCTTCGCAGCCTTCTTCGCGGTCCTCTTCACGCCCTTGTTGGCGCCAGCCTTCTTGCTCTTCTTGACGTTCTTGACCGCTTGGGACACGCGTGCCTTTACGGCCTTCTTCGTGGCTTTCTTCGCAGCCTTCTTGCCGCTCTTGCCCTTGACGGTTTTCTTAGCTCGCGTTGCCACGACGAATTCCTTTACCGGCTTCCCGAAATCTGGAAACGAATTTGCGCTCTAGCGCGTTGCGTCCGCCAGCCAGCCGAACACCGAGAAAACCAAGGGCTTTCGCTCCAGATTGTAGGTTTCGGTGTCGCGCGCGGCGCGGACGATCTTTTCCCATACCTCGCTCAACCGCGCAAGGCGCGGCAGGTTCTGGTTGGCATTGGCCTCGTCCGCGTGCAGGCGTTCCGCAATCCAGCGATCGATGCCATCGACGAAGGCCGCAAGCGCAACGCGGTCACTGGTGCCGAGCGAATCGCCAAGCGTATGCAGTTCGCGCGGATCGACCTGCGGCAGTCGCGCCAACAACGCCGCCGTGCGCTGCTGGAGTTTGAGCGCATCGCCGCCGAGCAGCGTCAGTGCCCGTGCGACACTACCCTCGGAGGCCTCCGCGGCTTCGCGCAGCGCCGGATCGGTTGGTGCAAGGCCTGCAGCCGCCGCGGCCGCGCCAATCACCTCATCGATCGTCAATGATCGCAGCCGCAGCTTGCGGCAGCGCGACTGAATCGTAGCGAGGACGCGTGCGGGCGCGTGGCTCACCAGCAGAAACAGTGACCGCTGCGGCGGCTCCTCGAGGATCTTCAGCAATGCATTCGCCGCATTCGGATTGAGCTCGTCGACGGTGTCGACGATACAGACGCGCCAACCTTCCGCGGCAGCCGTCGAGCCGAAGAACGCGATGGTCTCGCGCGTCTCGTCGACGGTGATCACCGTGCGCATCACGCCGCGATCGTTGGCGGTGCGCTCGAGCGTCAGAAGCCCGCCGTGCGAGCCCGCGGCGACCTGTCGCGCTACCGCATCATCAGGGTCGAGCGCGAGGTCTTCGGCGTCCTGCACGACAGGCGACAGCGGTTGGCCGTGGGCGAGCACGAAGCGCGCCATGCGATAGGCCAGCGTCGCCTTGCCGATCCCCTGCGGTCCACCGATCAGCCAGGCATGCGGGATGCGCCCGCTGCGATAGACGGTGAGCAGCGCCGCCTCTGCCTCACGGTGGCCAAACAGAAGGCTGGTCTCGCGCGGATGCGGAATAGCGCTCTCGCGCTCGGCCTGGCGTGGGCTCATACGGACACCACCGGTGCAGGCGTCGGCAGGAGGCGCTCACGGAGTACGGTCCAGACGCGGCCGGCAACCGTATCAGGGTCGGAATTGGCATCGATCAGCACGCAGCGTGCCGGATCGTCCGTGGCGATCTTGCGATACGCCTCGCGCAGGCCCTGATGGAAGCTGAGCTTCTCGCTTTCGAACCGGTCAGGCGTGCCAGTGCCGCGCCGTGCCGCGGCGCGTGCCAAGCCGATCTCCACCGGCAGATCAAGGATGATTGTGAGATCAGGCTTGAGATCGCCGATCGTGACCCGCTGCATGGCGTTGATCAGCCCGACAGGCACGCTGCCGAGGCTGCCCTGATAGGCCCGTGTCGAGTCGGCGAAACGGTCACACAGCACCCAAATGCCCTGATTGAGCGCGGGAGCAATCCGGGTACGGACATGGTCGTCGCGCGCGGCGGCAAACAGCAACGTCTCGGCTTCGGGGCCGAGCAGCTTGCCCATTCCTGACAGCACCAGATGGCGCATGATCTCGGCGCCCGGCGAGCCGCCCGGCTCGCGCGTGACGATCGTGCGGAGTCTGGCCGCATTGAGCCGCTCGGCGAGCTTCTTGATCTGGGTCGACTTGCCGGTCCCCTCGCCGCCTTCAAAGGTGATGAAGCGTCCACGTCCGGACGACCGCTGTCCCTTGCTCTCACTCATGATCAGAGCTTCTCGGCACCTGCGCGGAACATACCGATCACGAGCTCGCTGGCGCCGTCGATCGCGCGGCGGACGGTCGAACCGGTGCCGATCGCTTCGGCTGTATAGACCGGCGTCTCCACAGCAATGGTGCCGCTGCGCCAGACCCTGACCACACCGACCTTCTGCCCTGCTTCGATCGGAGCGCGCACCGGGCCACTATAGACGATACGCGCGATCAGCTTGTCGCTACCGTTCTTGTGCACCATCACCTTCACAGGCTCTTTCGCAACGAGCTTCACGGACCGACTGTCGCCGCCGAATACCTTGGCATAGCCGACCGGTTGGTCGGCCGCGATCAACGTACGGCTCTCGAAATTGCGATAGCCCCACTCCAGCATCTTCTTGGCTTCGGTGGCCCGATCCTCGGAGTCTTCCAGCCCGTTGACGACAACGATCAACCGCGTGCCGTTCTGCACGGCCGAGCCGACCATGCCGTAACCGCCCTCCTTGGTGTACCCGGTCTTCAGCCCGTCAGCGCCTTCCATCGAATTGAGCAGCGGATTGCGGTTGGGCTGGCGGATCTTGTTCCAGGTGAACTCCTTCTCGCCAAACAGCTTGTAGAATTCCGGGAAGTCCAGAATGATGTGCCGGGCGAGCATGCCGAGCTCGCGGACCGTCATCTTGTTGCCCGGATCGGGCAAGCCGTTGGAATTGGCGAAAGTCGACTTGGTCATGCCGAGCTCGCGGGCGCGCTTGGTCATGAAGTCGGAAGCAAAGATCCGTTCGTTGCCGGCGATGCCTTCGGCGAGCGCGATGCAGGCATCATTGCCGCTCTGGATGATCGCGCCATGCAGGAGGTCATCGACCGAAACCTTGCTGTTGATGGCAGCAAACATGGTCGAGGTACCCGAGGGGGCCCCGCCCCTGCGCCAGGCGTTCTCGCTGATCCGGTATTCGTCCGTCAGCTTAACGTCGCCCTTCTTGATTGCATTGAACACGACCTCCGCCGTCATCAGCTTCATCATGCTGGAGGGCGCGCGCAGCTCGTCGGCGTTCTTCTCGAACAGCACGCTGCCGCTGGAAGCCTCGATCAGGATCGCGGTGGGGGCATCGCCGTCGAAGCCGACATCCTCGGTCTTCTTGGCGCCCTGGACACTCTGGTTGGCAGCGTTGAGCATCCCGCCCCAGCTGAGGCTCACCGCGAGCGCTGCCGCGACCAGTCCGCGCGTCAGCGCTCCGGGTGTGAACCGGGTACGACCGAGCGAGATGAGACGAAATGCCATGGCGAAGCCCTGAGAGGCGCGTTCTAACAGTTGGAATCACTGCGAACAACACGAGGATCGGTGCTCGCCTCGGAGATTGCACGATTCTCGGAGCGGCCTTATCGTAGCATCTCATCTTTTTCGACCAAACCTCTGAAAAAAGGCGGAAAAGCGATGCCCACCACCCGCGTGATCAAGGCCAATGGGATCGACCTCTTCATCCGCGAGGCGGGCCAGGGGCCGCTTGTGGTGCTGTGCCATGGCTGGCCGGAAACATCCTATTCCTGGCGGCACCAGATCCCGGCGCTCGCGGCTGCCGGATTTCACGTCGTCGCGCCGGACATGCGAGGCTACGGCCAGAGCGCGGGGCCCGCTGACGTGGCCGCCTATTCGATCTTCGACCTGGTCGGCGACGTCGTCGGGCTGGTCCAGGCGCTTGGCGCGACCAAGGCGATGGTGGTCGGCCACGATTGGGGCGCGCCGGTCGCCTGGCACGCCGCCCTGTTCCGCCCTGACATCTTCACGGCCGTCGCAGGCCTGAGCGTACCACCGCCGTTCCGCGGACGTGGCAGGCCGCTCGAGCTGTTGCGCCAAGGCGGCATCACCAACTTCTACTGGCAGTACTTCCAGACGCCCGGCGTCGCGGAGGCCGAGTTCGAGCATGACGTCGCCCGCACCATGCGCGTCGTGCTCGGCGGGCGCGGACTGGCTGATCCGAACGCGGCGATGTTCGTACAGGAGGGCAAGGGCTTTCTCAGCCATGCGTCGGCTGAGGAGCCGCTACCGACGTGGCTGAGCGAGGACGATCTCGCTCATTTCACCGAAAGCTTCCGCGCATCCGGATTCCGCGGCGGGCTGAACTGGTATCGCAACATCGACCGTAATTGGGAGCTGACTGCACCGTGGCAGGATGCGCAGATCCACCAGCCGTCGCTCTTCATCGCCGGCGCGCAGGACGCGGTCATCACGGGCCTGATCGGCGCCAAGCGCGTCAACGAGCTGCAGCGCGTGCTGCCCAATCTCACGCGAAAATTGATCATCGAGGGCGCCGGCCACTGGGTGCAGCAGGAACGGCCTGAGGAAGTGAATGCTGCGCTGCTCAAATTCCTGCGCGAGGCGGCTCCGCAGCTAGGCGGCACCGCGTAGTCCAGGCAATCAGTACAGACCGCGGCCCGTCAGGATGCTGCGAGCCTCGGCTGCGCCGTCATCGGAGCCGGCATCGCGGCCGTCCGCGTCATAGGACACCTGCCGGGCATTCTGGAGGGCCCGCCCCCGGCTTCGGCTCGAGGCTGACATTTCCGATGTCGCGTTGAGCGAGGCGAGGTCGGCAGACGTGTTACCGAGGCTGTAGGGCCGCCCCTCCGGCATCGGCACCTCGCCGCGGATGGCGCCGCGGCCTGAGAACGGCAGCTCCGGCACGAACGGTCTTGCCGAAGCGACCCGGACCATTGAGGGCGACGGCGCCGGCACGCCAGTGCGCAAGGTCGCCATCAGTTGGCGGTCGTCGGAGCCTTCGAGCGGTGCCCGGCCGACATATTCGACCCGGACCTTGGCGACGCCATTGCCTTTGAATTCAAGCAGTTCGGCGGCCTTGTTCGAGACGTCGATGAGGCGGTTGCCATGATAGGGCCCGCGGTCATTCACGCGGACGATCAGCGACTTGCCGTTGGAGAGGTTGGTCACCCGCGCATAGGACGGCATCGGCAGGGTCGGATGCGCCGCCGTCAGGGAGCCCATGTCGAAGACTTCGCCATTGGCGGTCAGACGGCCGTGGAAATCGTCGCCGTACCAGGACGCCATGCCCTCGGCCCGGTAGTTGACGTCCTCCTCCGGCACATAGGTCCGGCCTCCCACCACATACGGCTTGCCAATACGATAAGTGCCGCCGCCTTTGGGGACGGGATCGCCCCAGGCCACCACCCGCGGGCTCGACGACACGCCGTATTTGGGATCGACCCGGCTGGCGAACTTGCCCGACGAGGCGCAATTGGCGAGCGCGAGGCACGTGCCGACCACCGCGACACTGCGCGCGGCCCGCACCACCGAATCTGACCGTCGGATCCCCATTCGCCCCAAATACCATTTCGCCGGCGACGTACCCAATCCGCTTGGCGCGGAGAGCGTCGTCCGGTCCTTAAGCTCCGCGGCGGCCCACCACCGTCCCAGAGGCGGTAACGATAACGCAACCCGAACACGGCGGAAATGGGGAGCCCACAACGTTCGCGCCGGGATGGTAAACAGGTCGTCTAGCATTCTCCGTTGATCTACGGGGCGCGAGAGCCTCCGCGCCGCCTCCTCTGTGTCAGTCCTGCACAAGCTGTTGCGCCAAAAGCTCACTCCACCCCTGATATCGCTGGGTTCACCGGAATTCTTTTGACTGTGCAAGGCTGCCCGCGTCTTCTCGCTTGCAGGGGCGGGATTGGAATTTAACGATGATCGAAACGGTTTCGGCACTGATGGGTCTGCTAAGCGCGGGAATTTTCCTGGCCCATGCGTTCGAAGGCTACCGCACGAGGGCCTGACGGCACTCGCGCGGGTGACATTGCATCACCTCCATCAAGACGGCACGTTCGGACAATTTTAATCAATCCGATCGAGCATCGAAGACGAGAGCAGCAGGTGTCCCATGTGCAAACATGACCTCGTATCTGATGGCTTCCTGGCTTTGACCGCTGGCGGTCTGGTCCTGCTCTGCTCGAGCCTCATGGCGCTGGCCTTCGGCTAATCCATCGAACCCGAGATAGAACCGGCGTGCGCGCCGCTCAGCGCAACCCCAACGGCGAGCTACGATAGAGGCTGTCGCGCGCTTCACTCAGGCAGACGAAGCTGCCGTCGAAGCCCTGAGCATAGAGCTTCTGCCCCTTACGGTAATAGACGCCTTTCCTGAAGTCCAACCACACCACTTTGTCGCCGGGGCAATGGCGCTGGGCCTGCGCCTCGTAACGGAACGGCGTCAGCGGTGTCGCCGACACCTTGGGGGCGCCGGCACCAAGAACGATCCCCGCGCTCGCAAGCGCGAGGCCGCGAGTCCTTTTGCCAAACCTGCTGCGCAGCACGTCCGCCTCTCCTCAGCTCCTTGCGGCAGGTTACGATAGCGCCTGCGCCCAACTAACCGGCCTGGCGCGATGCGGCCTCGAGCTGCGCTAGCGCCTGATGCAGGCACTCCTGGAGTTTCTGCGCAACCAGCTCGCGCGAAATTCCCTTCGCCGCGAGGTCGCCCGACACCTTGCTCAGAATCTCGTCCATCGTCTGGTTCGCCAGATTGTCCGTGACCAGCGCCGTCGCATAAGCCGCCGCGGCATCGCCGACGAGTCCGAGCTCGCCTGCGGCCCAGAGCCCGAGCAGCTTGTTCGAGCGCGCCGCGGCCTTGAACATCAGTTCCTCCTCGTGGGCGAATTTGGCCTCAAAGCCCTGCTCGCGCTTGTCGAACGTGGTCATGGTCAGCTCCATTTGCGTTGCGCCGATGGGATCCCGATGGGGAGCGAAGTTCTCCGTGGTTCTCGTCAATTGAGGATCATTTGAACCTTCCGACCGAAGGCCGGCGCCGTCAAGCCGCCGGTCCGAGCGCGGCAACGTCACGCCCGGGCCAGTCCCACCGGTTAAATGATATATTTACGATTCGTTAAGCAGACTCACGGCCGATGATCCCGGGAAAATCGAGAGCCGATGCATGAACAGACAGCTTCGGGAATTTCGACGGCTTGAGCGCGTGTGCCTGGAGCAGGCGGCGCTCTCGACCATGGACCTCGCGCGATCGGGCCTGCTCAAGGTCGCCGATGACTGCAGGCTCGCGGCAGAAGCCATCGAGGCACAGCCCGCGCCTCGCGGGGCTATCGGCCTTGCCGTCGAGGCGCTCAGGCTGATGCTGACGGCCGCGCGCCCGCCCCGCCGGCACTGACGTCGGGCCGCTTAGTTTTCATCAGCCTTTGGCTGCAGCCGCCTCGCGCGCCAGCCGCTCGGCCTTCAGCCGCTCGCGATTGGCGTGAAATGCCTTCTGCGCTTCCTCATGGTCGCGCATGGCCTTCTCGGCTTCGATCCGGCGTGCCGCATCGCGCGCCTGGCGCTGCTCGGGGGTCAGGGGTTTGCGTCGGAAGGAAAGGTCTTCTGTCATGCCGCAACAACGCGGCGATGAGGAAAAAGTTCCGCGCGCCGGGTTGAACAGACATGGCCGGGCAAGTGGAAATCTACGATCGTTCAGGCGCTTAGCGACACGACAGGAGCAGATTCGAAGACCGTGGCCGGAGCTCATCGACCGGCGCTCCAGGAGACCGACCGCTTTCCGTCCCGCCAAAAACTCAAAACAACCCCATGCACAGTAGCCCATGCGTGTCCGATCAAGAGCTTACATAGCTGAGCTCCCCGACCTCGCAAAAGGCGGTTGACGTGTCGGGCAAAACACCGGCATAATGCGATTATTCCGAAATCGATCAAGAGGCCATCTGCGCGTGGGCAATCGAGACGAGCCGCCTCAGCGCGGTGTGATTTGACGCGCCCCGCCCCCTCGGCTGAGCTACCGGTTCCATGGGAACAAGGGCCCGGACCTGCCATTGGCTTCGGCGGCTCATGGCTCTCTTTGACGGCGGCCATAACTGGAGACTCAAAATGCGCACCACAGTCCTGGCCCTGCTGATCCTTCTGGGATCGCTTCCTGCTGCACACGCAGACCGCGACTATCCCTGGTGTGTGGTCGGCGACGATCTCAGCTGGCCCGGCGAGTGCATGTACTCGACCCGGGAGCAATGCATGGCTTCGGCATCAGGCCGGTGGAATACGACCTGCGACATCAATCCGCGCGTGAGATTCAATCAGCAGCAGGTCCAGCCGGGGACGAAGAGGCTGCAGGAGCGACGGTGACTGGCGAGGCCGGTCAGCCGGTATTGGCTAAGGCGCCGCTCACGGCGATTTGGCTCGGATTGCATGGGCCGAAAGCGGACGCCCGCGGGTTCGCTGGCGTGGATCATCATCCTTGCATTCAACATTGGCGGGGCGCCGAACGACTAAGCAAGAAGGCCGTCCATGCGGGCGGCCTTTTATTCCGGGCACTATAGCGTCAGCATTGGAGCGGCAGCCTTTGTCGCTGCTTTAGCCAGGCGGAAGGTAACCGCCCTTCGGCAGCTGCTTCACCATTTCAAGATTCTTGTCGATCGCCGCAAATAGCTTATCGAACATACCCGCTGGAACAGTGAGGTTCGGGGAACCTCCCGAAACCGCTTCCAGCTCTGCGGCTGACAGTTCACGAGCGCTAATCGTCTTCATCTGCGTTCTCCCTACTCTGTGCATGGCTTGATTGCCATCGGATGCAGGATGTACGCGCTCCCGGCGATGGTCGCTGTGACGCACGTCACGTTGCCACCGTATTCCGATATCCCACCGCAGGAGACTCGACCATAAACGAGACGATGGCCCTCCAGATCAGCAGGAGCAGCGCCGCCAGCAGCAGCTCGCGGCGGCGGGGCCATAGCTCGCGGACGATGATGCCCAGGAGCATCCCAAGAATTAGCCCGAGGAGCGCTGTCACGACGGCACACGGATTGTACGTTCGTTTGTGCGCTGAGCTGGCTGATCTGCCTTAGATAATTGATTTTGCTTCCAACTGGCGGAAGGGGTGGGATTCGAACCCACGGTACCCTTGCGGGCACGCCGGTTTTCAAGACCGGTGCCTTAAACCACTCGGCCACCCTTCCAGCTCAATCGATTCAACCGCTTAGCGGTTAGCCCCGTTGAACGCAACGCGAACTGTCCTTGGTTCGGGACATGTTGGGACAACGGTCTCTTACGGCCTGAGAAAGCCGGCTGCAAGTGGCGGTCAGCGCGCTCGCGAACGTCTCCTTGCGAGACGCCGTCGACACCTGGGATCGCCTCGCCATCGATTGCGAAATGCTTACGGCGGTTCTTCAGCACGGCCTCGTATCCAAGGGTATCGCCTGGTCCCGTCGAGACCCGTTGCGATCGTTCCTTATCAGGGTCCTAGTCTGCCCTCGCGCGCCGGAATCGAAAGGGGCGCCGTAAGGCGCCCCTGCCGGTTACAATTTTGTTCGGGATGAAATGCCAGCCCCGGCGTTGCCAAGTTTTCCCGGCACATTCGGTTCCGGCTATAACGAATGTGAATCGATGTTCTAATTTTCTTTTTTTGGTCCTATGGTCTCTCCGGAAGGCGCCATGAGAGGCATGCTGGAACATCTCGCGCCACTGCGCGAGCAGATAGTGAAGTGCGAGCAGTCGAGGAGCAAAGTCCACCGCCAAGCGGTCTTTGAGAGGATCGCCGCTCATCACAGGGTCGCCGCAGCCGAACTGGACCACGCCATCTCCCTGGGTGAGAAAGAGTAAGTAAGGCCCCACGTCAGTTGGCAGGGTTGTGAAGGTCGCGCCGTAAAAACCCGCATGACTGTGCGAAAGCGAACAGAGCTGAGTGCCGCATTTTCCTAGGCTGCGGTTGCTTGGCCTTCCCCAAGGTCAGCACCCAGCGGCCCCGGCCTTACCCCAAAAGCCCCCCACCACAAGCCGGGGCCGCATCGGGCGCAGAACCTCATTGGCTCAGGCGTTCAACTCTTCATCCAGGCGAACGCGTCACGTCCATTCGCCGCGCAATTCGCGCTGCCGCTCCGCCCTGCGGCGTGATCCGCACTTCCCCGGGGATGCGCCAGTCGCTCCATTCAGTCGACATTCAGCGCGGAACACTTATGACCTCCTTCAGTTGCAGGGCGGCCCGCAACGTTGTTCGTGAGGGTTGAAGTGAATCGAAGCGATCCATCCTATATCGTTATCGGCGCGACGATCGTGATCGTGCTGACGACCTGGTACGGCTGGATTGCGAAAGCGGCTGCGGGCTGAACCCGCCGACCCAGCTCGGTGGTCGACGTTGACAGGAACTTTTTCTTTGCCGAACTCCGCCAGACGAGCGTCGCATCTTTCAAACCAAAGAAAACGCGGCGCTCCGAGGGGCGCCGCGCAAGACCGTTAGTCGTTACGTAGGCTCAGTAGCCGCAGGACGCGCAGCCCGTCTGCACCGGCGCGTAGTAGGAATAACCAGGCGAGACCCTCTCGATGCGCTGGCGCGTGGCGTATTGCGGCGGGATGCGCTCGTACTGGACGCCGGGCGGCGCCACCATCACGGTCTGCGGCACCATTACGGTGCGGTACTGGGCCGGCGTGCGATGCGCGACGACCGAGCCCGGCGAGACCATCACGGTCTCGTCGACGGTGCGGTATTGCGGCGCGACGTATTGCTGCTGATAGCAGGTCTGGCACGGCGGCGGTGCGTAGCAATTGTAACAACCGGCCGAGGCCGCGCCCGTCATCGAAATCGCGGCGACGGCTGTTGAGAAAATGACAGCGAGAGTACGAGACATTGCGGTGGCGCCCCAGTTGCCCAAAACGGATTTGCGAAGGTCGCGCGCAGTATACGCCGCAAAATCCAGGGCTGCCGAAGTTCGTCGGGGCATCCTTAATGCGAACGGCCGGCTTTCGCCGGCCGTTGAGAACTTGTTGACCATGCACGCGCCGCGCAAGGCGGTGCAGCGCTCAGTTCGAGCGACGCTTCACTTCGCGCACCGCGCCGCGCGCGGCGCTGGTGGTGAGCGCGGCATACGCCTGCAGCGCGGTTGAGACGTTGCGCTTGCGTGCGGCAGGCTGCCAGGCGGCATCGCCCTTCGCCTCTTCCGCCGCTCGGCGGCTTGCGAGCTCCTCGTCGGAGATCTCGAGGTTGATGCTGCGGTTCGGGATGTCGATCGCGATGCGGTCGCCGGTGCGCACCAGAGCGATGTTGCCGCCTTCGGCCGCTTCCGGCGACAGATGGCCGATCGACAGGCCGGACGAGCCGCCGGAGAAACGACCGTCGGTGACGAGCGCGCAGGCTTTGCCCAGGCCCATCGATTTCAGATAGCTGGTCGGATACAGCATCTCCTGCATGCCGGGACCGCCGCGGGGGCCTTCATAGATGATGACGACGACTTCGCCGGCGAGAACCTTGCCGCCCAGGATGCCTTCGACGGCCGCGTCCTGGCTTTCGAACACGCGCGCGGGGCCGGAGAATTTCAGGATCGAAGAGTCGACACCGGCGGTTTTCACGATGCAACCGTCCTGCGCGAGGTTGCCATAGAGCACGGCAAGGCCGCCATCCTTGCTGAAGGCGTGCGCGAGGTCGCGCACGGCGCCCTTCTCGCGGTCGGTATCGAGCTCGTCGTAGCGGCGCTCCTGGCTGAAGGCGACCTGGGTCGGGATGCCGCCGGGCGAGGCGCGGTAGAAGGTGCGCACCGTCTCGCTCTTGCTCCGCTTGATGTCCCAGCGCTCCAGCGCCTCTTTCATGGTCGGCGCATGCACGGTCGAAACCGAGGTGTCAATCAGGCCGGCGCGGTCGAGCTCGCCGAGAATGCCCAGGATGCCGCCGGCGCGATGCACGTCCTCGACATGCACGTCGGCGACCGACGGGGCGACCTTGCAGAGCACGGGCACGCGGCGCGACAGACGGTCGATATCCTGCATGGTGAAGGCAACCTGCCCTTCATGCGCGGCCGCGAGCAGATGCAGAACGGTGTTGGTGGAGCCACCCATCGCGATGTCCAGCGTCATCGCGTTCTCGAACGCCTTGAAGCTTGCGATATTGCGCGGCAGCACGGAGGCGTCGTCCTGCTCGTAATAGCGGCGGACGAGATCGACGATGGTGTGGCCGGCCTCGACGAACAGGCGCTTGCGGTCAGCATGGGTCGCAACGACAGTACCGTTGCCGGGCAGCGAAAGACCCAGCGCCTCGGTCAGGCAGTTCATGGAGTTGGCGGTGAACATACCCGAGCAGGAGCCGCAGGTCGGGCACGCCGAGCGCTCGATCACCTTGACGTCCTCGTCGCTGACCTTGGAGTCGGCCGCCGCGACCATGGCATCGATCAGGTCGACGGCCTTCGTCTTGCCCTGCAGCTTGACTTTGCCGGCCTCCATCGGGCCGCCCGATACGAACACGGCTGGGATATTGAGCCGCAGCGCTGCCATCAGCATGCCGGGCGTGATCTTGTCGCAGTTCGAGATGCAGACGAGGCCGTCGGCGCAATGCGCATTGGCCATGTACTCGACGCTGTCGGCGATCAGCTCCCGCGACGGCAGGCTGTAGAGCATGCCGTCGTGGCCCATGGCGATGCCGTCATCGACCGCGATGGTGTTGAACTCTTTCGCCACGCCGCCGGCCTGCTCGATCTCGCGGGCGACGAGCTGACCGAGGTCCTTCAGGTGGACGTGGCCGGGCACGAACTGAGTGAAGGAGTTGACCACTGCGATGATCGGCTTGCCGAAATCGCCGTCCTTCATGCCCGTCGCGCGCCAGAGGCCGCGCGCGCCCGCCATGTTGCGGCCGTGGGTGGTGGTGCGGGAGCGATAGGCTGGCATGGCGGTTTCCGTCCTCGGGTGTGACAGGCCGGGCGGAAAAAATGGAAGCCGCCTCAGGCCTTTCCGGCCGGATAGCGCACGGGCCGGGCCGACGCAACGGGAACTTGGGCATGACAGGGCTCCCCTGCTCGCGGCGCGGGCATATCGTGCGCACGGATTCCTCGTGGGCCCTTGCGGAGCGTCGCGCGCGCAGACGCACGCATGCGCGCTTCGATCAAGCACGATTCAGTCCGTAGTGATCCGGAATGGAATCCTAACCATCCTTCGCGTACATCGCACGGCATCGATCGGCGGCCACTTCCACGGGCATCACCCTCTGATCGCGCAACATGGGGTTGGGGGACCACATGGGGCGGGGGATTGAAGGCTGGGGCAAGGTGACGAGGTCCGGACTCCTAGGCACTCCGGACCTCGAAACTTTTATGATTGAACACAATTTCGCGCCGCCGGCACCATGAGCCGCGCGGCGCGAAGTCGTTTCAGCACCTCTTCCGCAGGCCTAGCGCGTTTGCGGCTCGAGCGTCACGGTGCAGTCGCCCTGCCCTTGCGTTGCAACCACGATATCGCCGGCCGCTGCACCGAGCGGGATCGGGGCGGATGAGCCGCCGCCGGGCAGCTGAACCGTTACGCTCAGCGAATCCGTGCGTGCGCTCGAGCCCACCGTCGACGGTTCGACTTCGGTCACGTTGCCCGAAGCGTCACGCCGCATGATCCGGCAATTCACATTGCTGCCGCCGGCTGCGGCCATGCTCGAGGATGCGCCGCCGCTCATCTGCGCGCGGGCCCGTGACGGATCGCGCGGCACCTCGCTGACGATGCGATGCGTCCGCGGCTCCACGATGACCACGTCGTCATCCGTCGCGAAATACTCGTAGTCGCGATATTCGGGCTCGATCGAGACGATCTCGGGCGGCAGTCGATAGAGACGCACGCGCGGGGGTATCGTCTCGCCGACCCGGATCGAGATGTTCAGGTTGCGCTCCGGCTCGGCCAGATGCTCGCGGCTCAATCGTTCCGAGATTTGCACCTGCTTCTCCGACGTCACCCGGGCCTGCTGATTGACCTGCGTGTTGGTCTGGGTGGTCTGGTTGGCTTGATTGGTTTGCGTGGCCGTCGTGGGCGGTGCGCTCTGCGCGTTGTTGGTCGGGGCCGTCCGGCTGGTGTCGGTTGCGGTAGCCGGCCGGTTGCCTTGCTGCGCGGGCTGCTGCTCCGCAGCGTTCCGCGGCGGCTGGCTCTGGTTGCGCTCGTTCTGGTTGGCCGCCGCTCCCGTGCGCTCATTCTGCTGGCCAGCGGGACCGCTCTTGGATTTCTCGGACTCGGCCGTCGACTTCTGCGGTGCAGACTTGTCCTGCTTCGTCTCGGCGCGGTTCTTGTCGGCGTCATGGCCCTGTTTCGCGCTCTCGGCCTCCCGATTGCGATCCTTCGAGGGCTCGCGGGATTCCTGTGCCTGCTCTTTCGCATTCGGCGCGTTGCGTTCGGCGGCATTGGCCGGCTGACGCTTGTCCTCGTTGGCCTCATGCTTGGCGGCGCCCTTCTCTTCGCGACCCGCACCCTGCAGTTTCTCCTGGGCGCCCTGCGCGCGTTCTTGAACGCGCTCTTGCGTCCGCTCTTGGCCGCGTTCTTGGGCGCGCTCTTGCCCGCGCTCCTGGACACGCTCCTGGGCCGCACCGCCACGCTGCGGCGCCGCGCCTTTTGCCGGTTCCTCGGTCCGTTTCGGCTCGTCCTTCCGCTCTGGCGACTGGGCATAGGCGAGCCCGGATGTGAGCATAAGTCCGATGGCCGCGGTCGATAACATCAAGTGCTTGGGCATGGTCCCTCTCCTCGACAATTCGCAATGACAAACGCGAACGTTCTGTCAGAGCGAATGTTCCTGAGCGGGAACGCCGTTATTGCCCATGAAGATCAGGCCGCGCTTACATCGCATCCTTGAGCGTCAGCTTTGCCGTGAAGGTCACGCTGGTCTTGCCGACCAGCGCCATGCCGTTCACCTCGGCACCACCTGCTGAGTAGTCGCCTGAGAAGCCGCACGTGACCTCCCTGCCGCCAAAGGCCAGCGTCTTGCCGACAGCTTCGGTATGCTGATTGACGATCATGTCGCCGCGCCACTTGCCGTTCCGGAAGGTGTAGCTGCCGGTGTAGTAGAAATAGCTGTCGCCGCCCATGATGCGCCCGTCGCAGAGCACGACCACGCCGCGCGCCTGGCCGCGCTTGCCGTCACGCATTTCGATCTCGAAGATATAGAGGCCGTTGACGACCCCGGTCTCTTCGCCTGCTTCCGACCCGCCCCCGCCGGACATCAGATCATCTCCCGATAATCTCGATCGCCCACATCGATCAGCCCGGCACGTTGCGCTCGAGGTCCTCGAGCCAGGCCGCCGCACTCGAATCCGACGGCGCACGCCAGTCGCCGCGCGGCGACAATGAGCCGCCAGCGGAGACCTTCGGTCCGTTCGGCATCGCCGACCGCTTGAACTGGCTGAAGGCGAAGAACCGACGCAAGAACACCTCCAGCCAGCGGCGGATCTCCGCCAGATCATATGCCTTGCGCTTGTCGGCCGGAAACGCCGGTGGCCACTCGCCGCTGGCGATGTCCTTCCAGGCGTGCAGCGCCATGAAGGCGACCTTGGACGGCCTTAAGCCGAAGCGCAGCGTGTAGAACAGATTGAAGTCCTGCAGCTCATAGGGCCCGACCGAGGCCTCCGTGCTCTGCGGCTTCTCGCCCGGCTTGGCCGGAACCAGCTCCGGCGAGATTTCGGCCGACAGGATCGAAGCCAGCGTTCCGTTCACATCGCCGCTGAATTGCTTTGAGGCGATCACCCAGCGGATCAGGTGCTGGATCAACGTCTTTGGCACGCCCGCGTTGACATTGTAGTGCGCCATCTGGTCGCCGACACCATAGGTGCACCAGCCGAGCGCGAGCTCGGAAAGATCGCCGGTGCCGATGACGATGCCGCCATGATGATTGGCGAGACGGAAGAGATAGTCGGTGCGCAGGCCCGCCTGCACGTTCTCGAAGGTGACATCGTAGACCTTCTCGCCCGTGCCGAAGGGATGGCCGATATCCTTCAGCATCTGCGTCGCGGTGGTGCGGATGTCGAGCTCCTGCCCGGTCGTCTTGAGCGCCTTCATCAGCGCCAATGCGTTGGTTTTGCTCTCGCTGCCGGTGGCGAAGCCCGGCATGGTGTAGGCGAGGATGTTTTCGCGCGGCAGGCCGAGCAGGTCGACGGCCTTTGCGGCAACGATCAGCGCGTGGGTGGAATCGAGACCGCCGGAAACGCCAATCACGACACGCTTGGTGCCGGTCGCGCGCATGCGCTGCACGAGGCCGGCGACCTGGATGTTGTAGGCTTCGTAGCAATCCTGCTCCAGCAGGCTTTCATCGCTCGGCACGAATGGAAAGCGCTCGATCTTGCGCAGGAAGCCGATGTCGGCGGCCGGCGGCTTCAGCGCGAAGCTGATCTTGCGGAAATTGCCTTCGCGCTGCCGGCGGTTGTCGTCGAACGTGCCCATCAGGGCGCGCTCCTGCCGGAGGAGGTCGAGATCGACGTCGGCATAGGTGACCTGACCGCCCTGGCGGAACCGCTCGCCCTCGGCGAGCAGCACGCCGTTCTCATAGATCGAGGTCTGGCCGTCCCAGGCGAGATCGGTCGTGGATTCGCCTGCGCCGGCAGCGGAATAGACATAGGCCGCAAGGCAGCGTGCCGAGGTCGATTGGCACAGCAGCGCACGCGAGCGCGCCCGGCCGATCGTGATCGGACTGCCCGACAGGTTGATCAGCACAGTGGCGCCGGCGAGCGCGAGCTCCGAGGCCGGTGTCACCGGGATCCACATGTCCTCGCAGATCTCGACGCCGATGGTCAGGCCCGGCACGTCCTCGGCCGCAAACAGCAGGTCGGTCCCGAACGGAGCGCGATGCTTGCCGATGGCGATGGCTTCACCTGCGATGCCGGCACCGGAGGCGAAATGGCGTCCTTCGTAGAATTCACGATACGTCGGCAGATAGCTCTTGGGCACGACGCCAAGCACGTTGCCGCGATGGATGACGACGGCACAGTTGTAGATCCTGACGCCGAAGCGCAGCGGCGCACCGACGATCAGGACGGTCATGAGTGCTGCGGAGGCCTCGGTGATCGTGGCAAGGCCGCGCTCGACCGCGTCGAGCAGCGGGTCCTGCTTCACCAGATCCTCGATCGCGTAGCCGGACAGGCACAGCTCCGGAAACACGGCAACCGCCACGGCCTGGTCATGGCAGGCGCCCGCCGCGGCCAGGACGGCCTTCGCATTGGCTGTGGGATCGGCCACATGAGACGTGGTGACGCAGGCCGCGACGCGCGCAAATCCGTGGGCGTAGATCGAATGGAAGCTCATCGAGCAGAGGACCCTTAAATTTTGTCGGAGCGGCCGCCGCCGGCTCCGGACTCTATTTAGCCCATCACCATGGCCACGTGCAGGCCATGGGCGATCATGCATAACGGATTTGCAGCTTCGCCGGTCCTTTCGATCTCAGGCGCTTCGTGCCAGCACGCTGGAGAGGTCGTCCAGCAGCCATTCGGCGATCCGGGGCCATGCGTGGGCGTGGGTCCTCGCACCCATGAACAGGCCGAGATGGTTGCTGGGCTCGGAGGCTGCGGCAACGAAAGCCGGTGGCGTGCCGACGAGGCTGGCGGTCGCAAGCGCCTGCGTAGCCGGCACGACATCGTCGTCGAGCCCGGCCAGCAGGAAAATCGGCGCCTTGACGTCCTTCAGATCGATGCCGCGGCCGAGCGCCGTGAAATTGCCGGAGGCGATGCGGTTCTCCCGGAAGATCCAGTTGACGATCTGGAGATAATAGGTGCCCGGCAAATTGAGCGTCTCGGCGTTCCAACGATCGAAGCGCGCGAGCAGCGCTGCGCCCTCCTCGTCCGACAGGTCTCTCTGCAGTGCCACGGCGATGTCGTCGCGGTCGGGCGACTTCGACCAGACATGCAGCATCTCTTCGCCGCTGACATTGCCGCCGCCGCGTGCGACGAGCTGATCGTAGAGCATTTCGGGCGCGCTGCGGGCAAGTTGCGACAGCCGGGACTCGACCGAGAGATCCACCGGCGCTCCGACCAGGACCAGCCGCCGCACCTTGGCCGGAAAACGCGCTGCATAAAGCAGTGACAGCCAACCACCCTGGCACAGACCGACCAGATCGACGGGAGCGCCGATCTCGTCGACGGCGACGTTGAGGTCGCCAAGATAGCTATCGATCGAGAGATGGCGCATCTCGGGCGAAGCCGAGCGCCAGTCGGTGAGATAGATCCGACCGATGCCGCCATGTTGCAGCGACTGAACCACGCTGTGGCCGGGCGCAAAATCGGCGATCTGGGCCCGATGCAGCGCATAGGGCGCGCAGACCAGCGCCGGATGGCCGGATCGCGTCCGTGAGCAATCGCGCAGACGCATGGTGGCAAGCTCCAGTGCCACGCTGGCGGGCGTGGTCCAGGAAAGCTCGCTCTCGGCCTGCTCCAGCGGACTGCGCTCCAGCCACCACAGGCAGGCGTCCATCGCGAGCCGTGCCGCGGCAAATGGCCACAACATGGGGTCCTCAGGGACATGCCCCGCTTCGCGTGGCCGTGGCTGTTTTCCGGTCTTCTCCGCAACCATTATCGCGTGATCCTCACAAGAATGCCTCCAGGCTGACGACGGAAATGCCGCGCTCCCTGAAGCTGCGATGGGTCGCCGCGACCGAGCCGTCGAGGTCTATGCCGCGGCAGGCGTCCTCGATCACGGCAACCTCGAAACCCGCCTTGCGCGCGTCCTCCGCGGAAAAGCGGACGCAAAAATCGAGCGCGAGGCCGGCGACGAAAACGGTTTTCAGCTCGCGTTCGCGCAAATAGCCAAGCAGGCCGGTCGGCGTCGTTTTGTCGTTCTCGAACAGAGCCGAGTAGGAGTCGATGCTGCGACGGAAGCCCTTGCGCACCAAAAGGCTCGCCCGCCTGACGTCCAGATCCCGGTGGAATTCGGCCCCGGCCGTGCCCTGGACGCAATGGGTCGGCCAGAGCACCTGAGTGCCGTAGTCGAGCTCGATGGTCTGGAACGGCTGCTTGCCCGCGTGGTTCGCCGCGAACGAGACGTGGTCGCCCGGATGCCAGTCCTGCGTCAGCACCACATTGGCGAATTTTTGGGCGATCCGGTTGATCGCGGGGACGACCTTCTCGCCGCCGGGAACGGCAAGCGCTCCGCCCGTGCAAAAATCGTTCTGCACATCGATCACCAGCAGCACGTCGCGGTCGGATATCTTCATCGCAGATCCCATGTATCCGCCCGGCGCAACCAAGGCCGGCCGTTCGCGACAGTGTCGATCTTCCGGCACGAGTTCGCAACACTCGGCATCCCGGCCGCCCGATCCTCCTGGATGCAACACTTTGGGTCCATCCGTGTTGACTAGCAGCACCCGAGGGCGGATTCTCGGATCCCCGTGCCATGTGCGTCGGGACGAACGAGTGGAGGAGGAAGGTTCCCGCAGCCTGCAAGGCAACGGCAGCCAAATGGACATGAGTATCGGCAAGACAGGAAATATTCTTCTCGCCGATATCGGCGGCACCAATGCGCGCTTTGCCCTGAGCAATGGCGAGCAGATCGGGACTATTGACTATGTGAAGGTCGCCGATCATCCCACGGTCCGCGAGGCCATCGCCGACGTGCTCCGGCGTGCCAACAGCGAGAAGCCGATCAGGGCCGTCCTGGCCGTCGCCGGACCCGTCACCAACAATCGCTGTGTCATGACCAACAGCCCATGGGTCATCGACGGCAACGAACTCCAGCCGGCGCTCGGCTTCGACAGCGTCCACGTGCTCAATGATTTCGAGGTGGTGGCCTGGTCCCTGCCCGCCCTGCAACCGGCGGATCTGATCCCGCTCGGCGGCCAAGACGGCATGCCCGGAGAACCGCTGCTCGTGGTCGGGCCGGGGACGGGTTTTGGCGTCTCGTGTCTGGTCGAGCGCCATGGCTCCCGGCTCGCCGTCGTCACGGAGGCAGGTCACGCCACCCTTCCGGCGGAGAACGAACGCGAGGAGCGCGTCATCGCCTCGATGCGCCGGCGCTTCGGCCATGTCTCGATCGAGCGCGGCGCCCTCTCCGGCTCCGGGCTGCAATCTCTCTACGAAGCGCTCGCCGAGGTCGATGAAGCCCAGGTGCCGCAACGCGATGCGGCCGGCATCACCAAAGCGGCGCTGGAGGGGACTTGCGAGGTCAGCCGTGCGACGCTGGAGATGTTTTGCGCCATTCTCGGCTCCGTTGCCGGCAATCTCGCGGTGACCTTCGGCGCCAGAGGCGGTGCCTACATCGCCGGCGGGATCGTGCCGCGCTTCCCGGAATTCCTCGCCGCCTCCGCATTCCGCGCGCGGTTCGAGGCCAAGGGACGCTTCCAGGATTATTTGCGCAACATTCCGACACGTCTCGTCGTCAAGCCCGACGCGAGCTTTGTCGGCCTGAAGATGTTTGCTGACCACATTGCGGATTGAGGGGCTTCCGCTCCCTCGCATCACCCGGCGAGCGAATTCACAGCTGATCGCAGCCAATTTGTGGTTCCATGCATCATCGTGCTTGCCCGCTTGTCTGCAATGGGAAACAATCCACGCGTGTGTGTGGCGTAGGTATGGGGGCGTGACATGCGTAAGCAGGACGTGGGTTTCGATTATCACCGCTATCACCGGCTGCTGAGCGAAGCGGACGATGACGACAAGCGCATGGCGCTGATCGAGCTGTTGATCGAGGAAAGAGCCCGGGATCGGTTGGCTGCCCAGCATGCCTCGGACCGCGCCGCGATGACCGCGCACACCATCGCGACGGTGCTGAAAGGCGGCCGCAACTAACACTTGTAGAATCTCGCGCCCGGCGCGGCCAGTCGGCAATCGATTGCGTTTCCGTTAAGGATCCCTGGCAATCCCGTGTCAAACTTTTTGCACTAAGAGTTTCCCTCACCTGAGGCAATTCAGGATCAACACAAAGGGGGGAATGAACATGAGCATGAT
Organism: Bradyrhizobium sp. Ghvi; assembly: GCF_900115265.1. Lineage (GTDB taxonomy): Bacteria > Pseudomonadota > Alphaproteobacteria > Rhizobiales > Xanthobacteraceae > Bradyrhizobium. Next base: position 34,304 of record NZ_FOVU01000002.1, read on the forward strand.
TTCGCTCGCCGAAATGCCGGCTGCCGTCCAGACCGAGTCGGGCGACTATTCTTTCAAGGCCATTGTCATCTTCTGCAGCATGGGGCTTCTCGCCTCCGTCAGCCTGATGGCGCACGGAATCGATCTCAGTGCCGGATTGATGTAAGACGCGGACCGATCTTTCGCCCTACATGACCGCCCTTTTTTCGGGCGGTCATTTTCGTTGCTGTCAGTGCGGCACCTTGGCGGCCGCATCGGGAAACAGCGAGTCGATCATCGCCTTGAGCTGGTCGAGCGCGATCGGCTTGCGCAGGATCGGCCGGCGGCGGAGCAAGGACGGCAGCAATTCCGGCCCGTAACCGGTCGCGAACAGGAACGGCTTGCCGCGGCGCTCGATCAAATCGGCGACGGGATCGACGTAAACACCCATCAGATTGATGTCGAGGATCGCGAAATCGTACTGCGCGGTCATCGCGAAGGCGCTCGCATCGCGCACATTGTCCGCTTCCGCGACGACGTGGTGGCCAAGCTCCTCCACCATGTCGGCGATCATCATCCGGATCAACGCCTCGTCTTCGACCAGGAAAACGGAGAGTCCGTCCGCCATTTCAACCTCGCAGCCACCCCGCGAAGCTAAGCATACCCGATTGCAGAAAGCATTCACGAATTCGTGGCAGGCGCCGTTAATTTCAGCGCGCCTAATCCGATCCAACTTGATCAATCCAGGCCGCGCTCGTGGCTGAGGCGTACCATCTCCTGGATGAACACCTCCTTCTGCTTGTCATCGAGGCTCGAGTACAACGGTTCGGCGGCATCGGCGACGTTGCGCTGGTCGGCGGCGCGATCGATCAGGAACTGCGCCTCGTTGCGCATCTGCTCGATAATGTCATCCGGCGGATCGCGCTTGGCCCGCGCAATGCGCAGGTTCAGTCGCTCCGCGCCATTGTGCCCGAGGTAGTGCATGGCGCTGGAGAAGCCGAACCAGTGCTTCTCCTGATCGGGCGTGAGATTGAGCTCGGTCTTGATCCGTTCGATATAGGAATCGCTGTTGGCGACAATCTGCTCGGCGGTCAGCTGTGGCGCGCCGGTCTGGGTCAGGACCGTGACGTCCTTATTACTATCCTTGTTGTCCTGGGGGGCATTCTTGGCTTCCTTGGTCGCCTTGGCACCCTTGCCGGCTTTCGCGCTCTTGGCATCCTTGTCCTTGGCGCCGGGCTGCTTGGAGTCCTTGGATGCGTCCTTGCTCGCATCCTTGGCAGCCGGCGCCTGATTGCCGCTGTTGTTGTTAACGCCGAGCACGCCGGTGAAGACGCCGACTACGCCGCCAATGGCGCCGCCGAGGACGCCACCGACGGGACCTGCCGCCTTGTTACCGGCTGCGGCCCCATCCTGGACGCCCTTGACCAAACCTTGTGCGTTCGCAACGGCAGCTGCGCCAACCAGCAACGTCAGGACGGAACCGAGCGCGAGCCATCGTCGCAGGCCAAGCCGCGCAGGCGTCGCCGGGGTGATCATCTGGGTCTCCATCTCAATGCCTATTTCCTAACGGCAGGCCTCCTGCCGGTCGCAACTCTACTGTTTTCGCCGCGCGGCGGTCTAGGCGCGGACCATCGCAGTCCCCGTTTGACAGACCAATGGCGCGACGCGTTTGCAGGCTCATTCGGAACTGCGGCGTAATTGCGCACCGATCCTCCAGCGCCCGGTTCACTCGGTGTGCGTCGCAAAAAGAAGCGCGGTGGCGGACGGTCGACGCCGCAGCCCTCCCGGACACAACGTTAGTACTAGAGCGCAGAGCATCCGGCTTTCTCGACAGACGCAATCAATCATGATCTGATCGCGCTACCAATTTTCCCGCGTCTCCCCGTGACTTGCGGACGGCGCCAATAAGAAACTCCAATAACGAGAAGAGAGACTCGGAAGAGTCAGAGGAAACGACAGAACAATAAGACACACCAAGGCGAGGAAACGAGATGTCACGCAAGAGACTGACGCGACGTCAATTTGTGGCTGCCACTGCAATGTCCTCCGCGGCGCTGATCACGGCGCCCTATGTCCGGGGCGCCTACGCCGCCGGCAAACTCTCGATCGGCTTCTGGGACCATTGGGTGCCCGGCGCCAACCAGGCCTCGACCGATCTCGTCAACGAATGGGCGGCGAAGGAGAAAGTCGAGGTTTCCATCGACTATATCACCAGCAACAACAAGAAGATCGAATTGACCGCCGCGGCCGAAGCGCAAGCCAAGTCCGGTCATGACATTCTTCAGATGCCGAGCTGGTGGCCGCATGCCTATTCGGAGAATCTCGAGCCGCTCAACGACGTGATGGAGCCGCTCATCAAGCAGAATGGCGAGGTGAACGGCACGGTCAAATATCTCGCCCAATCGGGCGGCAAATGGCTCGCGGTGCCCGCGACGCCGGGCAGCCAGATCAAAGGCCCCTGCTCGCGCATCGACCTGATGAAGAAGTACGCCAACATCGATGTGCAGGAAATGTATCCGGCAGGCAGCCCGCCCAAGGCTGACAACTGGACCATGGATACCTTCCTCAAGGCTGCGGAGGCCTGTCAGAAGGGCGGCTTCCCATTCGGCATCGGCCTCGGCGAGACCACCGACAGCGTCGATACCGCCGGCGCGATCTTCCAGTCGTTCGGGGCTGAGCTGGTCAATGCCAAGGGCGACATCACGGTCAAGACCGACCAGGTCCGCCAGGCCATGGAGTACTACAAGAAGCTGATCGCGTTCCTGCCCCCGGATGCGCCGTCCTGGGACGACGCTTCAAACAACAAATGGCTGATCTCGGGGCGCGGCGCGCTGATCATGAATCCGCCGAGCGCCTGGGCCGTCGCCAAGCGCGACGCGCCCCAGGTTGCCGAACAGTGCTGGACGCACGGCTTCCCGGCCGGCCCGAAGGGACGTTTTGCGCCCTTCCTGCCCTACTTCTGGGGCGTCTGGAGCTTCGGCAAGAACAAGGAAGCGGCCAAGAGCCTGCTGGTTCATTTGTCCTCGCCGTCAGCGATCGAGAAGTTCGTTTCGGTGAGCGGCGGTTATGACCTGCCGGCTTATGCGAACCTGACGAAGCTGAAGACGTGGGCCGAGGAAGGTCCGCCGAAGGGAACGCTCTTCCACTATCCGGACCCCTACCACCAGCAGACGCTGTCAATCGCCGCGTCACCGGCGCCGCCGAAGATCGCGCAGCAGATCTACTTCCAGGCGACGCTGACCAAGATGGGGTTGCGATTTGCCCGCGGCGAAACCTTGGAACAGGCGCTCGCCTGGGCCGAGGGCGAGTGCGAAGGCTTCATGCGGAGCTAGACGGCGAATGAGGCCGGCTTGTGCGACTCGCGCAGGCCGGCCCCAACCGTCGCATTCCCATCCATCACCGCGAAGCCGATTGCCAGGACCGGCTTCGCCGTTCGACCGTTTACCAGGAAGCTGATCCAAGGAAGCTGATATGGCCGATGTCGTCGTTGAGCGAGGTCGCGTCGCCCGAGCGACGGGCGCGCGGAAGGGATCGGGCCTGCGCAATGCGCTCGGGCGCAAATCGACGGTCGCGTTTTTCCTGACGCTGCCGCTGATCCTGCTGATCGTGCTGCTCGTGCTCTATCCCGCCTTTTATTCGCTCTATCTGGCGACCCTGAACAAGGCGATGACGAAGTTCGTTGGCCTCGGCAACTTCACCTTCCTGTTCAAGCGCGAGACGTTCTGGATGGTGGTGAAGCAGTCCTGCATCTTCGCCATCACCGCCGTGATCTTCAAGGCGTTGATCGGCTTCATCGTCGCGCATTTCGTCCACAACATTCCCGGCAAGAAGCAGCGCAAATGGCGGGGCATGCTGCTGGTGCCCTGGGTGATTCCGCCGGCGATGAGCACGCTGGCCTGGCTCTGGCTGTTCGACCCCTCCTACAGCGCCTTCAACTACACCCTCTCCTTCTTCGGTGTCGGCCCGATTCCCTGGCTCGGCGAAACCTTCTGGGCGCGTTTCTCGGTCATCCTCGTCAACGTCTGGTACGGCGCGCCGTTCTTCCTGATCATGTATCTCGCCGCGCTGAAATCCGTGCCCGACCAGCTCTACGAGGCCGCGGCGATCGACGGCGCCAATTGGTGGCAGAAGATCTGGTACGTCACGCTGCCGATGATGCGCAACATCATCGCCATCACGACGCTGTTCTCGTTGATCGTGACCTTCGCCAATTTCGACATCGTGCGCATCCTGACCTCCGGCGGCCCCTTGGATACGACGCATCTGTTCGCCACCTGGGCGTTCCAGGTCGGCATCCAGAGCAGCGACATTCCGCTCGGCGCGTGCGTCTCGCTGTTCATGGTGCCGATCCTTGCCGTCGCAGCGATCTTCATCCTGCGCGACGTCTCCAAACGCGGGAACGAAGCCTGATGAGCACGATGGCGATCGACAAAGCCGGGCCTACCCGCAAACTCGGCAGCATGAGCCGCGACCGCGCCTGGGCGCTGCGCTGGTCCTATTTCTTCCTGGTGCTGTTTGCGATCTTCTTCCTGACACCCCCTGTCTACATGCTGATCACTTCGCTCAAGAGCAGCGCGGAGATCTCGGCGGCGACCAATCCCTGGTGGGTGTTTCATCCCACGCTGTCCAACTATGTCGAACTCCTGACCTCCAACCAGTTCCTGCGCTTCTTCTGGAATTCGTCGATCATCTCCATCGTGGTGGTGATCGTCACGATGATCATCAGCATTCCTGCCGCGTTTGCGCTCGCGCGGATGAAGTTCTGGGGCTCGGCGACGCTCGCCACGGGCGTCTTCCTCACCTATCTGATCCCGGATAGCCTGCTGTTCATTCCCCTGTTCAAGATGCTCGGGGTCGTCCAGGACCTGACCGGCATTACGCTGCTGAACCGCTGGTACGTGCTCGTGTTCATCTACCCGACGCTGACCGTGCCGTTCTGCACCTGGATCATGATCGGCTATTTCGCCTCGATTCCGAAAGAGCTGGACGAGGCCGCGATCATCGATGGCGCTTCCTGGCTCCAGACCCTGCTGCGGATCTTCATCCCCGTCGCGCTGCCCGGGCTGATCGCCGCGACGATCTTCGCCTTCACCGTGTCATGGGCCCAGTTCCTGTATCCCCTGGTGTTCACGACATCGATCGACCAGCTTGTGCTGCCGGTCGGCATCACCACGACGCTGATCAAGGGCGACGTCTTCAATTGGGGACAGATCATGACCGGCGCGCTGCTCGGCGCGGCGCCCCCGTTGATCATCTACGCCTTCCTGATGGACTACTACATTGCCGGCCTCACCGCCGGCGCGACGAAGGGTTGAAATCGAGAGGTTCAAGTTCAATGGCGGACGTTTCCCTGCGCAAGGTGATCAAGCGTTATGACGATGTCGAAGCCGTGCGCGGCATCGACCTTGATATCGCCGACCATGAGTTCATCGTCCTGGTCGGTCCGTCCGGCTGCGGCAAGTCGACCACGCTGCGCATGATCGCGGGCCTCGAGGACATCAGCGACGGCGACATCATGATCGGGGGCGACGTCGTCAACGACGTGCCGCCCAAGGACCGCGACATCGCGATGGTATTCCAGAACTACGCGCTCTATCCGCACATGACGGTCGCCGAGAACATGTCGTTCGGGCTGCGGCTGAAGCACTATCCCAAGGCCGAGATCAAGGCGCGCGTGACGGAAGCGGCTCGCCTGCTCGACATCACCGACCTGATCGACCGCAAGCCGAAGCAGCTCTCCGGCGGTCAGCGCCAGCGCGTCGCGATGGGACGCGCCATCGTGCGCAATCCGAAGGTCTTCCTGTTCGACGAACCGCTGTCCAATCTCGACGCCAAGCTGCGCGTGCAGATGCGGATCGAGATCAAGAAGGTGCACCAGAAAGTGCGCACCACGACCGTCTACGTCACCCACGACCAGGTCGAGGCGATGACGCTGGCCGATCGCGTCGTGGTCATGAACAAGGGTCGCATCGAGCAGATCGGCACTCCGAACGAGCTCTATCACAAGCCGGCGACGCGCTTCGTCGCAGGCTTCATCGGCTCGCCCGCGATGAACTTCATTCCCTGCCGGCTCGAGGATGCCGCCGGAACGCTCCGGATACGCCTGACCGACCGCATCGCATTCGCACTGCCGCCGGCCCGCGCCGCCCGCTACAACGCGTTGCCCCGCAGCGACAAGCTCTTGCTCGGCATCCGCCCCGAGCATCTTACCGAGTCGCATGCGCATCTGGATCCCGGTGTCGAGACCTTCGATACCGTGCTCGACGTCACCGAGCCGATGGGAATGGAGACGCTGGTCTATTTCGGGCTCGACGGCACGCCGGTGTGCGGCCGCGTCAATCCCAATGCCGGCGCCAAGGACGGAGCACCCATGCGTTTGGCGATGGACCTCAACAATATGCACCTGCTAAACGAGGAGACCGGCGTCGTGCTGTGACGCCGGTCTAACAAACTCGATGCAGGCGGGGAGCGATGACGACCAATAAGAAGAAGATTTTCGTTACACAAACTTTGTCGCAAGGGGCACGCGCTCTCCTCTCCCAGCGGGACGATATCGAGCTCGTCGAGTTTCCGAACCTGATCTCCGCCAAGGACTTTGAAGCCCTGCTGAAGAGCCATGCGCCGGTCCACGGCGTCGCGCTCGGTGCCACCGCCTTCGGCGAGACCGAGCTCGAGGCGGCCCGGGACATGAAGGTGGTGACCCGCATCGGCGTCGGCTACGACGCCGTCGACGTGCCCGCCCTGTCCCGCCGCAAGGTGCCGCTGATGGTCGCGGGCAGCGCCAATTCGCCTTCGGTGGCCGAGCAGGCGCTGTTCATGATGCTGACGCTGGCCAAGCGCGCCAATGAGATGCACTCCTGCGTCAAGGACGGCAAATGGGCCGAGCGCCTCGGCATGCTTCCCTTCGACCTCTACGGCAAGACCGTGCTGATCATTGGCTTCGGCCGCATCGGCACCCGCACCGCCAAGCGGTGCCTCGCGATGGAAATGAACGTGCAGGTCTACGATCCCTACAAGCCTGCGGCCGACATCAGGGCCGCCGGCTGCGAGCCGGTGACTGACCTCGACGCCGCGCTGCCAAACGCCGATTTCGTCACCATCCATTGCCCGAAGACGCCGGAGACCATCGGCCTGTTCGACGCTGACAGGATCGGCCGGATGAAGCCGAGGTCCTATCTCATCAACACCGCGCGCGGCGGTATCGTGAAGGAGGCTGCGCTGTACAACGCGCTTGTCTCAGGCAAGCTTGCCGGCGCCGGCATCGACGTGTTCGAGGTCGAGCCGCCGCCGGTCAGCAACGCGCTGTTCGCGCTGCCCAACGTCATCATGGCCCCGCATGTCGCCGGCGTCACCGTCGAGGCGGTCAACCGCATGAGCGAGCAGACCGCACGCAATATCCTGAGCGTGCTCGACGGCGATCCGATCAGGCAAAACATCATCAATCAGGACGTGCTGGGCTAATTCGATCGGAAGGCGGTCGATCGAACCGCCTTCGGATGGCCAGAATGCGTCCCATTTTGGTGCAGATCGGGCCCCAACTCAGCCTTAATCAAACCCGCGTAATGTCCCCAGCCGCGGCGGCAGTGGGACAGACTTGCCGGCCGCGTCGAGCTGGAGGATGGACCTTGTCAGAGATCGACCCGACCGACACTGCGCTGGCGACCATCGCCAGCATTTTGGAGCACCCCGAGCCCGTTCTCGTCGTCCGCGACACCGAGACGGAAACGGCGGCTGGCGATGACTATGCGGTCGCGGACGAGCATCAAGCCTCCGACGAGCATCCTGTCGTCGAGGAGCAGCCGCTCGTGCCCGAGCACACCGACGCCGACGGCTACAGCAAGGTCGGTCCGGGGCCGATGGTGGCGATCCGCCTGAAATGGACGGTCCATCGCGGTGACGACGGCCAATACTACGTCCATGAAACCATCGGCGAGCAGTCCACGCCCGTGGTCAGCGGCCCGATGACGAGCGAGGCCGCCGTGCGCTTCGTTGACGAACACGAGGATGAAGCACATCGGCGCTTCGAGCTGCTACGCAGCGAAATTGCCGGACGCAGCTCGCTCGCCGATTACGAGCGCAAGGGCGAAGCGTAAGCCTATTTGCGCCGATCTCTCCGTTCACCTCTCCCGAAGGGAGAGGTCGGAGCGCATCGTAAGATGCGATCCGGGTGAGGGGTTACCATCTCACTGCGTGCCGCGGCCCCTCACCTGGATCGCTTCGCGACCTGACCTCTCCCCGCTGGGGAGAGGTAAGCACCAAGCCCTTACTTCCTCCCCAAAAAATCCTTCTTCGCCAGTTCGACGCCGGCGTGCCGCAACAGGTCGTAGGCCGTTGTGACGTGAAAGAAGAATTGCGGGATGCTGTTGGTGAGCAGCAGCGTCCGCCCGGTGAAGGGCAGCTCGGTCCCGTTCTTCAGCTTGAAGAAGACCTTCAGCTCCGCGGCCGCATCGATCTCGGCGCGCGGCAGGCTCTCGATGAATTCGATTGACGTCGCAATGCGCGCCTGAAGCCCGGCCATGTCGTGCTCCAGCGGCGGCAGCGCGAGCGGCTCGCACTGCGCCAGCAAGGCCGGCGCGACGGTGGCGTGGCGACAAGCCTCGCCGACCTGCTGCGCCAGATCGTACATGTTCGGCGCCAGCCGCATCCCGAGCAAGACAGCCGGATTGAACTTGCGCGTTTCGGCATACGCAACGCCCTTGTCGAGGAGGACGGACAGGTTGCGCAGGTAAGGCACGAACAGGCCGACCGAGGCCTCGTACATCGAAATCGTCACGCCAATATTCCCTTCAATTCCGTCTCGCCAGAAACCGGCATCTGGTCTAAATCCACGTCTGGCGGGCCTCACAATGACAGCTTGGGCATGGGTGGAAAAGAGATGACTGTTCGAATTTTGGCGGCTTTGGCCGCGATGTTGCTGGCTAACTTCTCGGCTTACGCACAACAGCCGGCTCCCTCGTGCCTCGACGAGATCGTCAAGCGCGGCACGTTGCGCGTCGGCATGACCGGTGACTACAAGCCCTTCACCTATCTGGACAAGGCCACGCAGCAGTTCTCCGGCTTCGACGTCGACATGGCGGAGGCGCTCGGCAAGGCGCTCGGCGTCAAGGTCGAATTCGTAGCCACGGCCTGGCCGAAGCTGATGAAGGATTTCGAGGCCGACCAGTTCGACATCGCCATGGGCGGCGTCTCTGTCACGCTCGATCGGCAGAAGAAGGGCTTCTTCTCGATCCCGATCATGCGCGAGGGCAAGACGCCGATCGCGCGCTGCGCCGACACGGCCAAGTACCAGACGCTCGCCGACATCGACAAGAAAGGCACCCGCGTCATCGTTAATCCCGGCGGGACCAATGAGCGTTTTGCCCGCGCCAACGTCAAGGACGCAGACATCACCGTCTTCCCCGACAACACACAGATCTTCGACCAGATCGCCAAGGGCAACGCCGACCTGATGATGACGGATGCCTCCGAAACCCGCTACCAGCAGAAGCAACATGCCGGTGTGCTTTGCGCGGTTCATCCCGACAAGCCGTTCGACTTCTCCGAGAAAGCCTATTGGCTCCAGCGCGACGTGGCGCTGAAGGCCTTCGTCGATCAGTGGCTGCACATCTCCATGGAGGACGGCAGCTACAAGAAGATTTACGCCGCCTGGTTCGACTAGCATGCGGCTGATGATCGCGGTCGTGGCCACGCTTACGCTGGCCGCGGCTGGCACCGCATCCGCCCAGACGCTGTTCACACCGGCCAAAGGTCCTGCGTGCAAGGACCAATCCAAGGAGTTCTTTGGGTCGTGGACCTGCCCCGGCCCGGCCGGCTACGTCGTACGCTTCTTCGACGAGGGCAACGTCGTCTCACTGACGATTGCGCCCAGGCGTTCAATCGAGAAGCTGCAGGCGCCGACGGCGCAATGGCGCGGCGCCGACAAGGTGTTCGGCGACAAGGTCCAGTGGATCATGCGCGCGGGTGTGCCGAAGGCCGCCGTGATCCGCACCTGGAGCCGGGTCGGCGACGACGAGCGGGAAGTCCAGGAGCTCTCAGTCTTCGCGATCAACGGCGAGAAGGCCTGTCTGTTCGGCGCGGTCGAGATCCACACCGACAAGGCCAACGACGTTGCGCTGGCTCGCGCCGAGCAGGCCGCGGATTCGCGCTGTCCGGAGAAATAGCTCCCGGTCGCGGCGGCTCGTCGCATCCCAATGTCCAACTCTGGACCGAGTTCGGCGTTATTGAACCCGAAACCGCCAGAGGGCGACTCATACCGTTGACAGTGATGTAGATCACTTTTCGCGATCGGACCGGGGCGTAAGCGTCGGTGCGGGGACCACCTGTTCGGGAGATGGAAATGAGGAAGCTGTTGGCCACGGCCGCATTCCTTTTGGCGAGCACCGCCGCGCAAGCGCAGTACACGTTCGAGTATGGCGGGCGTACCATTCGTATCGATCCCGACCGTGGCACGGTGTCCATCCCCGGCGTCTACGACAACACCGGCCAGGGCAAGGCCAAGAAAGCCAAGAAGAACGACACCAAGCAGGACCAACAGGTCCCGCAGCAAGCCAAGGTCGATCCACAGACGCCGGCCGCACCGGCGCCCGCCCCTGCTCCGGTCGCCGCGCCCCCCGCAGCACAACAGACGCCTCCGGCACCGGCCGCAGCAGTGCCGCCTCCGGCCCCGCCACCACCTGCTCCGCCTCCGGCGGCAGCCGCCAGCACCGCACCGGCTGAAGATGCGATGGTGCCGCCGCCTCAACCGGCTCCGAGCGCTGCGCCGACGGTGGCCGCAGTACCGCCCGCACCTCCTGCGCCGCCGTCTCCGACCATCGCGGTCGCGCCCCCGGCACCGCCTCCACCACCTGCACCCGCGCCCGCTCCGGTTCAGGCCGCTGCCATCGCGCCGCCCGCACCTGCCGCCGCGGCTGCGCGCGATCTCAGTTCGCCGCTCGGGGTCTGGCTCACCGAGGAAAAGGAAGGCAAGGTCCGCATCGAACAGTGCGGCACGAACCTCTGCGGTTATTCGGTCGACAGCAAATCGAACCAGAATGGCGAACAGGTCCTGATCAACATGAAACCCGGCAAGGACCAGAAATGGTCCGGCCGCATCCTCGATCCGAACTCCGGCTCGACCTACGATTCGACGATCTCGCTGAAGGGCACGGACCGCCTGCGCGTGCAGGGCTGTGCCTTCGGCGGCATGTTCTGCGGCGGCCAGACCTGGACGCGGGTGAACTAGATCAACCGCGACGTGGCGAAACGACAAGGGGCCCGTGATCCGGGCCCTTTGCCTTGCTCGCGATGGTGATGCGATGTGCGTCAGCTCACACAGAACTTTGCGCGCGTGACAGCCCTCACATCGCCGGTTCCATGGCCATGACACGATCCCCGCACGGTCAACGCAAGGGGCGTGTCATGAACGGATTTCACAGAAGTCTCTTCGCCACCATTTTCGCCATCGCCTTCCCGCTCACGCAGGCGGATGCGGCGGGCTCCGCCTTCGACGGCACCTGGAACGTCCGCATCTCGTCATCGAGCGAAACCTGCGGCAACGGCGCAACCGTCGCGATCGGCATCAACAACGGTCAGATCGCCTCGAGCAGCGCGGCGGTGACGGCGTCGGGCAAAGTTGCCGACGCCGGCAGCATCAACGTCACCCTGGGCAGCGGCGTGAAGCACGCGGTCGGCTTCGGCCGGCTCAGCGGCACATCAGGATCCGGCACATGGCGCGGCGCCATGTGCTCGGGCACGTGGACGGCGGAGCGGGTATGAACGGCCGCCGCTAACCGAGCGGTGCGCCGTATTCCGCATCCGTGACCGGCTCTAGCCAGGTCGAGAAAACGCCATCGAGCGCTTCCTGCATGGCGATGTGGCACATGCTGTTACCAGGCGAGGCGCCGTGCCAGTGCACTTCACCCGGCGGAATCCAGACGGTATCGCCGGGACGGATCTCCTTGACCGGGCCGCCCTTGGTCTGGACGCGACCGACGCCCGAAATCACGTAGAGCGTCTGTCCGAGCGGATGGTGGTGCCAGTTGGTGCGGGCGCCGGGCTCGAACGAGACGCGCGAGACGTTCAGCCGCGCCGGCGCGGGCGCCATGTTGATCGGGTCCTGCAACACGGTGCCGGTGAAGTGTTCCTTGGGCGCACGGCGGGTCGGCCGCGCACCTGCGAGCGTGATGTCCATAGGGATCCTCGTTTCCTGTTACTTCTTGCTGGCGGCGTAGCGCGCCTTGGTTTCGGCGTTCATGGGATAGAGGCCCGGCAGCACGGCGCCGTTGTTCACCTCGTTGACGATCCAGGCCTCCATCCGCTCCTGCTCGACGCCTTCATTGAGGACATGGTCGAGCATGGCCTGCGGGATCAACACGCAGCCGTCCTGGTCGGCGACCACGATGTCGTTCGGAAACACCGCAACGCCGCCGCAGCCGATCGGCTCGCCCCAGCCGACGAAGGTGAGGCCTGCAACCGACGGCGGCGCGGCGTAGCCATCGCACCAGACCGGCAGATTGGTGCCGAGCACGCCCTCGACGTCGCGTACCACGCCGTCGGTGACGAGCGCGGTGACGCCACGCTTGACCATGCGGGCGCAGAGGATGTCGCCGAAGATACCGGCATCGGTGATGCCCATGGCGTCGACCACGGCGATGCAGCCCTCGGGCATCGCCTCGATCGCGGTGCGGGTCGAGATCGGCGACGACCAGGATTCCGGCGTCGCCAGGTCCTCGCGCGCCGGCACGAAGCGAAGCGTAAAGGCCGGTCCCACCAGGCGCGGCAGGCCCGGGCGCAACGGGCGCGCGCCGCGCATCCACACATTGCGCAGGCCCTTCTTCAGCAGGACCGTGGTGATGGTGGCAGTGGTGATGCCGGCGAGGGTCTTGCGGGCTTCGGGGGACAGCGACATGGACGAGAACGAGCTCCGGGTGGGCAGAAAAGAACGCGCGCATCTTGCGAGCCGCAGCCCTTGCGTCAAGGGCCAAAAGACCCACAAGAACGCGACCCTGCCGGGCTATTATGCGACACGATAACAAGGCTTTATCGGATGCCCTTGCATTAATTTATTGGACTTGCGGGCGCATTTACGCGAAGCAGGGGTAACGCGGAACTTGAGGCCGCGTCCGCGCTTTTCCAAAGGCCCGATTTCGACAACTCATGGCCGAGACGCTCCCCCCGCCCCGCCTTCTGCCCAGTGGCGACAGCGCCGTCACGGTCGAGTTCAGCCGCACCATCGACGATGCCGCCAACGAGCGCGTGCTCGCGCTCGACAAGGCGCTTGCAGCGGCGTCAATCGAGGGCATCTCCGAGACCATTCCGACCTATCGCTCGCTGCTTGTGCACTACGATCCCGGCAAGATCGGCTTTGACGAACTCGGCGAAAAGCTGCTTGCGATCTCAAGCCAGAAGCTGCCACCAACCACGAAAGCGCGGCGCTGGCGCATTCCTGTCGCCTATGGCGGCGAGCACGGCATCGATCTCGAGGATGTTGCCAAGGCGCTGAACACGACGCCGGGCGACATCATCGCCCGCCACGCCGGTGGCGACTACCGTGTCGCCATGATCGGCTTCACGCCGGGCTGGTCCTATCTCAGCGGCCTCGACAAGTCCCTGCACATGTCGCGGCGGGAGTCGCCGCGGCTGCTGACGCCCGCCGGCACGATCTCGATCGGCGGCGTTCAGGCGGGTATCCAATGCCTCGCCGCGCCCAGCGGCTGGCACCTGCTCGGCCGCACGCCTGTGCGAACCTATCAGCTCCACCGTAACCCGACATTCCTCACCGAACCCGGTGATCGCGTGACGTTTTTTGCCATCGACCCCAAAACGTTCGAGGACATGGACCGCGCCGCCGAAGCCGGCGAGATCATCGCCGAGCGGGTCGACGCATGAGCCGGCTCGTCGTCGCCAGCATCGGCCCGGCCAGCTCCGTTCAGGACGGTGGACGCCACGGCGCGCAGCGCTATGGCCTGACGGTCAGTGGCGCCATGGACCGGCTGGCGCTCGCGGCCGCGAACACGCTGGTCGGCAACGATCCGTTCGCAGCCGCTGTCGAGATCGGCCCGTTCGGCGCGACGTTCACGGCCAGGGATGGCGCCGTGCGCATCGCCATATCAGGTGCGCCGCGCAACGCCGACATCGCCGGAAAACCGGTAGCCATGGACACGTCCGTCACACTGAAGGACGGCGAGACGCTGACGCTGGGGTTTGCCCGCGGCGGGGCGTTCACGTATCTCGCGATCGAAGGTGCGATCAAGGGCGAGCCGGTGTTCGGCAGCCTCGCGGTCAATGCCCGTGCCGGTCTCGGCAGCCCCTATCCGCGCCCGCTGCAGGCCGGCGACGAGTTCACGGTCGATGCGGCGAGCGGTGCGCCGGAACTGCGCATCGAACTGCCGAACCCGGTGAGCGGCCCGATCCGCGTCGTGCTGGGCCCGCAGGACGACGAGTTCGACGACGCCAACAAGGCGCTGTTCCTGGGCAGCGAGTGGAAGATCTCGGCAACCTCCGATCGCATGGGCTACAGGCTCGAAGGTCCCGCGATCAAGCATCTGCACGGCCACAACATCGTCTCGGACGGCACCGTCAACGGCAGCATCCAGGTGCCCGGCAACGGCGCGCCGATCGCACTGATGATGGACCGCGGCACCTCGGGCGGCTATCCCAAGATCGCGACCGTGATCACGGCCGATGTCGGCCGCCTCGCCCAGACCTCAGTGGGCACGGCCTTCCGCTTCAAGGCCGTCACCATGGCCGAGGCGCAGGACGAGGCGCGCAAGTTCGCACAGCTGATCAAGAGCTTGCCCGATCGCCTGCGCGCGGCCGATACGGTGGAGCTCAACATCGAGGCGCTCAGCGACGCCAACGTTGCGGGCCATGCGGTGAATGCCATCGATGCCGGCACCTGGCAGGTCACGGCGGAGCCTTAAGACAACAAGGCCAAGAGCGGAGAGCAACCATGAAGACGATCGATCTCAATTGCGACCTCGGCGAAGGTTTTGGCGCCTGGGAGATGGGCAACGATGCCGCGATGATCGAGCTCGCAAGCTCGGTCAACGTCGCCTGCGGTTTCCATGCCGGCGACCCTGATATCATGCGGCGGACGGTTGAGCTTGCCAAGGCACGCGGCGTGTCGGTCGGCGCGCATCCTGGATATCGCGACCTGCACGGCTTTGGCCGGCATCCGATCGCGGGGTTGAAGGCGTCCGAGATCGAGAACCTCGTCGCCTACCAGATCGGCGCGCTGCAGGCGATCGCGACGGCCGCCGGCCACAAGGTCACGCATGTGAAGGCGCATGGCGCGCTCTCCAACGTCGCCTGCGAGGACGACATGACGGCGAAAGCGATCGCCGCCGGCATCAAGGCGGTCGACCCCAGCCTGATCTTCGTCGTGCTTGCCAATTCGAAACTGGTGAAAGCAGGCGAAGAGGCCAACCTGCCGATGGTGCACGAGGTGTTCGCCGACCGCGCCTATGAGGACGACGGCAATTTGGTCTCGCGCAAGAAGCCGGGCGCGGTGCTGCACGATGCCAAGGCGATCGCCGAGCGCGTGGTGCGGATGGTGCAGGACGGCGCGGTGGTGTCGGTGACCGGCAAGGCCATCAAGATGCGGACCGACACGGTGTGCATCCATGGTGACACGCACGGCGCTGTCGAGATCGCGCGGACCTTGCGTCAGGCCTTGAAGGATGCAGGCATCGAAGTCGCGCCGTTCAAGCGCGGGGCGTGATCAGAACGAGTGCGCCGACAGCGTGCCGAAGACGAGCATCGCGATCAGCGCACACGCACCATAGATCCCGATGTGATGCGCACTCGCCCTGGTCCTGCGTGCGAGCGATCGCGCATAGAGATGAAGCCTGGCTTCCGCCGACAATTCCCGGATGGTCGATTTCCAACGCACCATGCGGCGAGTATGAACGACCGGACGCGACGACCGTAAGACCGTCGCGTAAATAGCGATGGAAGCGCCATTCTGCGCCACTTCGCAGGAGAAAATTCTCCAGACCGACCGGTTCCAAAAATTCTATTCGCTAGAATTCATAACAGATGGAACCGAGCCGAGCTGCAAACAGCCGAAACGTGAAAACAACCCCATGCACAGTAGAAGGCCGTCGCCGGCTCGTTGCGCCGCGCCGGCGATTCAGTGAGGTCCCGCTGAGGCTTAGTAGACGTCAGCCTGGAAGCGGCCTTTCTTCTTGAGGTCGGCGACGAAGCTGACGGCCTCGTCGGTCGAACGCGCGCCGAACTGGGCGACGATGTCGACCAGGGCGCGCTCGACGTCCTTGGCCATGCGCTTGGCATCGCCGCAGATGTAGAGATGCGCGCCTTCGGCGAGCCACGTCCAGACCTCGCGGCCGAGCTCGCGCATGCGGTCCTGCACGTAGAACTTCTTCTCGCCGTCGCGCGACCAGGCCAGCGACAGGCGCGTCAGAAGCCCCGACGTCTTCATCGCGTTGAGCTCGTCGCGATAGAAGAAATCGCAATCGCTGCGCTGATGGCCGAAGAACAGCCAGTTTTTGCCTTGCGCGCCGGTTGCTTTGCGGTCGAGCAGAAAAGCGCGGAACGGCGCAACGCCGGTGCCGGGGCCGATCATGATGATCGGCGTCTTCGGATCCTGCGGCAGGCCGAAACCGTGCGCCTTCTGCACATAGACCTTGAGCTTGTCGCCCTCGTTGATGCGCTCGCCGAGGAAGGTCGAGGCGACGCCGAGGCGCTTGCGCTTGCCGATGACGTAGCGGACGGAATCAACCGTCAGCGACAGCTTGCCGGGCGTCGCATTGTGCGACGAAGAGATCGAGTAAAGCCGCGGCTGCAGCGGGTCCAGCGCTTCGACGAAGGCTTCCGGATGCGGCCGCGTGCCCGAAAACTTCTGCAGCGCCGCCATCACGTCGAGCGTTGCGGCATCGCCATCGGGATCCTCGCCCTGTGCCAGCGCCCTCGCCTTTTCGCGCTGGGCGCCGCCGGTGATGAAGGAGAGCAGCTCGAACAGCTTGTCGGGTGCCGGCGACAGCGAGACGTCCTCGACCAGCGCCTCGCGCAGCGTCTTGTTGTTGACCTTGGTGGTGTGGGAAGCGCCGAGCAGCGCGATGATCTGGTCGACGAGGCCAAGGTCGTTGCGCGCGAACACGCCAAAGCTGTCGCCGACGACGTAGTCGAGCTTGCTCTCGGAGAGATCGAACTCGACGTGATAGGTCTCCTTCTCCGAGCCGGACTTGTTGAGGAGGCGCCGCGACAGGAAGGTGGCCTCGACAGGATTTTCGCGGGCGCGGCCGAGTTCGGCTTTCACCTCTGGCGCAGCCGGTGCGCTCGCGGCCGGAACCGCCCCTGCCGCCGGCTTCGCGGCCGGCGCCTTGTCGATCTCCTCGAACAGCTGCTTGAGCATCCGCGCCGTCTCCTTGCCGCCGGGGGCGCAGAGGTTCAGGCGCGCTTCGCTCTTGTTGGCGATCGAGTCCGAATAGTCGGCGCAATTGTAGCCGCACTGGCCGCAATCCTGCTGCGCCATCGCCGCCATCATGCGGCGGCGGAGCGGACGTCCCTCGGCGAGCTTCATGCGGTCGGCGATTGGCATCGCCGGATCGTGCCAGGGCGCCTCGCCATCGTCGCCGTCGCCTTGCGGCGCGAGAACAGCGCCGTTCTCCGCCGGCGACAGCGGCGTCGAGCCGTCGAGACCGAACATGCCGACGAGAAACCCGTTCAGCCACAGCCGCTGGCCTTCGGTGAACGGTGCATTGGCCGGAATGATCTCGATCTTGGGAGGCACGGTCATCTGGGTCATGCTGCTACTTCCGCTTCGGCGAGTTTGCGCAGGGCTTCCCCGTCATGGCGACGGGAGAAGGTCAGGAACGTCTCTTCAGGCGAGGCGCGGTTGGCGAGATAGGCCTTGAGCAGGCCCTCCACCCTCTTCGGCACATCCTCGGCCTTCACGTCGTGGAACACCTCCTGCCCGATATCGGCATCCGGACCGAAGCCGCCGCCGGTGAAGAGGTGATAGCCCTCGACCTGGTCGTCCTCGCTCGCGCCCGGCACCTTGGCCGCGATCAGGCCGATGTCGGAGATGTAATGCTGTGCGCAGGAGTGATGGCAGCCGGTCAGATGGATGTTGAGCGGCGTGTCGAGATTGACGCGCGCGTCGCACCAGTCGCCGATCGCGCCGGCATGACGCTTGGTATCAGAGGCCGCGAACTTGCAGCCGGCGTTGCCTGTGCAGGCGATCAGGCCGGCACGAACATTCGAGACCTGCGTCGCCAGGCCAAGCTTCTCGACCGCAGCGGTGACGAGCGCGACGTTCTCGTCGCGGACACCAGAGATCAGGAGGTTCTGCCAGACCGTCAAACGGATATCGCCGTCGCCGAGATCCTGCGCGATCTTCGCTAACCCGCGCATCTGCTCGCAGGTGAGCTTGCCGACCGGCAGCGCCACGCCGACCCAATTGAGGCCGGCCTGTTTCTGCTTATGCACGCCGATATGGGCCATGCGGTCGGACAAGGGCCGCGGCGCCAGCGCCTCGGCGGGCACGCGCGCGAACGGCTTCTTGAGGCGCTCTTCGACCAGCTTGAGGAAGCCGTCGTGGCCCATGGTGTCGAGCACGTATTTCAGCCGCGCCTTGTTGCGGTTGGTGCGGTCGCCGTGCTCGATGAAGACGCGCACGATGGCGTCGGCAACAGCGGTCGCGTCCTCGGGGCGAACGACGATGCCGGAGTACTTCGCAAAGTCCTTGTGCCCGGTGATACCGCCGAGGCCAAGCTTGAACCAGACACCGGGCTCGACGCCGAAACCGTCCTTCACCTCGACCGCGGTGAAGGCGATATCGTTGGTCTCCTCCAGCGCCGCGATCTTGCCGGCGCCGTCGAAGGCAACGTTGAACTTGCGCGGCAGGCCGAACAGCGAGCGGTCGTTGAGGATGTGGTAATGCCATTCGCGCGCGTAGGGACGCGTATCGATCAGCTCCTGCGGATCGATGCCGGCGGTCGGCGTGCCCGTGACGTTGCGGATGTTGTCGGCACCGGCGCCGCGCGAGCAGAGGCCTATGTCCTGGACGCCCTCGATCAGCTTGACCGCGTTCTTCGGCTCGATCTCACGGATCTGAAAGTTGGCGCGCGTGGTGACATGGGTGTAGCCGCCACCACAGCTTTCCGCGATGTCGGCTAGACCCGACATCTGCCAGTGCTTCAGGATGCCGTTGGGAATACGCAGGCGCGCCATGTAGGAGGTCTGCGCCGGCGCCACCCAGAAGATGCCGTAATAGCGCCAGCGGAAATTGTCCGCCGGCGTCGGATTGGCGTTGTTCCGCGCCTGGTCCTTCAACCGCTCATAGGAATCGAACGGATGCATCTCGCGCTTGAACTTCTCCTGGTCGGCGAGTTTCTTGCCCGCCGCAATGAGCTTGTCTTGCGCCTTGATCGCAGCCGCGTCCGGGCCTGATGGTTCCGCAGGAGCGCCCGCAGCAGGCGCGCCGCCGGCTGCGAAGGCGCGACCGACACGCCCGACCTGCATGCCGGACATGAAGCCTTCGAGATAGCGCTTCTGCTCGTCGGAGAAATCGGCCGTGGGTGCTGTATCGAGTTTCATGGACTGAATGGACCTACTCTGCTGCCTGGACTGCAACCTGCGCCACTTCGGCGACCGGCTTTGCGGGCTTGTACGTCGTGTAGAGCGCGAGGCCGGTGAAGACGAAGCCGCCGACGAGATTGCCCAAGGTCACGGGGATCTGATTCCACAGCCACCAGTCGGAAACGCTGACCTTGGCGCCGAGCATCATCCCGGTCGGGATCACGAACATGTTGACGACGGCATGCTCGTAGCCGAGCGCGAAGAACAGGAAGATCGGCAGCCAGGTCGCCGCGATCTTGCCGACCGTGGAGGTCGAGGTCATCGCCATGACCACGCCGAGACAGACCAGCCAGTTGCACAGGATCGCCTTGACGAACACTGAGACCATGCCGGCGGTGCCGATTGCCGCATTGGCGATAGTCTTGGCTTCGGCCACCGCGACGATCTTCGCAGCGACTCCGGTGACCTCGAGCTTGCCCATGTTGGTGAGCGAGATCGCGATCAGCGCGCCGACGGCGATGCTGCCGAGCAAATTGGCGACGAAGACCCAGGACCAGTTGGCGATGACCGCATTCCAGCTCGCCTTGCCTTCGAGACGCGCGAGCGGCACGATGGCGAAGCTTCCGGTCACGAGCTCAAGGCCGAGCAGCACGATCATCACGAGGCTGACCGGAAAGATCAGCGCGCCGACGATGGGCTGTCCTGTCGTGACCGCGCCGGTCAGGGCGAGCGTCGTGGCCGCGCCCAGGAGCGCGCCTGATATCGCGCCGCGGATCATGATGTCGCGCGGGGCCAGCGCCAGCTTTTTCAGGCTGGCATCGACCATCGAAGCCACAACATCGGAGGGTTTCGCGTAATCCATATCGAAGCTCCAGCTTGCCGCGCGAAAGGCGGCGTCAACGGGTGAAACGGACAATGATCGCGGGGAGCCGGTTGCAGGCGCATAAGCACCTCGCCGGAGCCCGGAGCGATCCGATCAGCCTCGTTGCTGCGGAAATCCACCATGGACTTGGAGCCGCCGGCGCCCACGCCGGGCGGCATGGATCTCTCTATTCAAGGAGTGTGCCAACGCAGCATAAACCGCAAAATCAAGTAAAATCAGTGATTTATGTCTTTGTGCGCTGCATGAAATGGATCAAAGTTCATGCTGCTTCGGGCAGCAATGGCTTAAAAATTAAGCCGCGAATCGATCTGATCAATCTTTAGGCAGGTCTAGGGAGCCCGCCGGCTGACCGCGAATGAGGTCAGATAGCCAGCGATGTCCTGGGGATCAAAAGCCGGTCCGGCAAAGGCACCGACTGGGGCACTGGCCTGCCCCTCTCCGCTATGTCCGAGGGCAGCGTCGTAGAGGTCCGGCCGGAACACGGCCATCGCGGTCTTGAGGGCCTCTGTGCTCAGCGCTGTCTGTCCCCAGCGCACCATCTGCGCGCAAAGCCAGGCGGCCTGGACCGGGTCCGGGCGCCCCGCTCCTTCGCGTCCGACCAAGAGATAGCGGCCGCTCTCGCGCACCGTGCCCTCGGGTGAGATCTTCAGTCGCCCGGTGAGCGAGCGTTGGATCACCTCGGCATCGACACCAAGCCGCTCGGGCTGCGCCAGGATCTGCGCCGCCTCGCTCAGGTTCTCCGGGCTCTCGATAAACTCGGCCGCCTTGACCGCCGCGCGGACCAGCGCAGCGACCACGTCCGGATTCTTGTCGGCCCAGACCTGGCGGACCGCCAGCACCTTCTCGGCCGCGCGCGCCAGGATGTCGGAAACGAAATGCAGGATGTGGCCGACGCCGAGATCGACCGCAATCGAGTTCCAGGGAGCGCCGACGCAGAAGGCATCGACATGGCCGCTTCTGAGGCTGTCCACCATGTAGGGGGGCGGCAGCACCACCAGACGGACGTCCTCGTCGGGATCGACGCCGGCCGCAGCCATCCAGAACCGCAACTGGTAATTGTGGGTCGAGAACGGAAACGTCATGCCAAAGGTCAGTGGTTCGGCACCTAGCTTGCGCCTGCTGGCAACGACCTTCGCCAGCGCTCTTGCCGTGGCAAGCGGATCGAAGCGGTCGCCATCGATCTCTTCCATCAGCGCCGCGTGGAGCGCCGGCGAGACCGTGATCGCATTGCCATTGATGCCGAGATTGAAGGGCGCTGCGATCGGCACCTTGACGTGGCCGAGGCCGAGTGAGGACGCGATCGCCACCGGCGCTAGCAGATGGGCAGCGTCGAACAAGCCGATATTGAGCTTGTCGCGAACGTTGGACCAGGAGACCTCGCGTACCAGCTCGACTTCGAGCCCTTCGGCCGCGGCAAAGCCCTTGTCGACGGCGACGATCAAGGCGGCGGCATCGACCAGCGGAATGAATCCGATGCGGAGGGGACCGGTCATTTCAGCATCTCCGACGCGGTGATGATCGATTGGGCGATCTCGCCGATTTTCTTCTTCTCGCGCATGGCGGTGGAGCGCAGCAGCACATAGGCCTCGTCCTCGGTGAGACCCTTGACCTTCATCAGGATGCCCTTGGCCTTCTCGATGATCTTGCGATCCTCGAGCTGCGACTTGGTCCGCTCCAGTTCCTCCTGCAATTTGGCGAAGGCGTTGAAGCGCGACACGCAGAGGTCGAGGATCGGCTTGATGCGCTCCTTCTTCAGCCCGTCGACGATGTAGGCAGACACGCCCGCCTCGACCGAGGCCTGGATCGAGGCTGAATCGCTCTGATCGACGAACATGGCAATCGGCCGCTTCACGGCGCGGCTGACCTGGAACATCGCCTCCAGCACGTCGCGGCTCGGGTTTTCCAGATCGATCAGGATGATATCGGGATCCACCGCATAAATACGGGCCAAAAGGCTCTGCATCTCGCGGATATGAACGACCTCGGTGAATCCAGCCTCCCGCAACCCCTCTTCGAGGATCGCAGCCCTCACAGGGCTTTCATCGACAATCACAATTTTGGGCGACTGGTCGGCGCTCATGGCTCACTCGCGGCAGGTGATTCATCCATAGCACGCCGGAACGCCCTGCAAAGGGTTGTAATTATGGGCAATTGGGACTAGCTGAGGCCGGTCAATCAGGCAGATTTGGATATGGATCAGACGGCTGCGCCCAAGGTCAGCTTCGTGTCACTCGGGTGTCCCAAGGCATTGGTGGATTCCGAGCGCATCATCACGCGTCTGCGTGCTGAGGGGTATGAACTCGCCCGCAAGCATGACGGGGCCGACATCGTCATCGTCAACACCTGCGGCTTCCTCGACAGCGCCAAGCAGGAGTCGCTCTCGGCGATCGGCGATGCCATGGCCGAGAACGGCAAGGTGATCGTGACGGGCTGCATGGGCGCGGAACCCGAGCAGATCGAGCAGGCCTATCCCGGCGTGCTCTCGATTACGGGCCCGCAGCAATATGAAAGCGTGCTCGATGCCGTGCATCGCGCGCTGCCGCCGGCGCATAATCCGCATCTCGACCTGGTGCCCCCGCAGGGCATCAAGCTGACGCCGCGGCACTACGCTTACTTGAAGATCTCCGAAGGCTGCAACAACCGCTGCACCTTCTGCATCATCCCGAAGCTGCGCGGCGACCTGGTCTCGCGTCCGGCCAATGACGTGCTGCGCGAGGCCGAGCGGCTGGTCGGCGCCGGCGTCAAGGAGTTGCTTGTCATTTCGCAGGACACTTCGGCCTACGGCGTCGATCTCAAATATGCCGAGAGCCCGTGGAAGGACCGTCAGGTCCGCGCGAAGTTTTTGGATCTCGCGCGCGAACTCGGCGAGCTCGGCGCCTGGGTGCGGCTGCAATATGTCTACCCCTACCCGCATGTCGACGAGGTCATCGCGCTGATGAACGAAGGCAAGGTGCTGCCCTATCTCGACATCCCGTTCCAGCATGCGAGCCCCGAGGTGCTGAAGGCAATGAAGCGCCCGGCCGCCCAGGACAAGACGCTGGCGCGCATCAAGCGCTGGCGCGAGGAATGTCCTGATCTTGCGCTGCGCTCGACCTTCATCGTCGGATTCCCCGGCGAGACCGATTCCGACTTCGCTTATCTGCTCGACTGGCTCGATGAAGCCGAGATCGATCGCCTCGGCTGCTTCAAATACGAACCGGTTGCGGGCGCGACGTCGAATGCAATCGGCAATCCCGTGCCCGAAGAGATCAAGCAGGAGCGCTACAACGCGCTGATGGCGCGCCAGCAGAAGATCTCGGCGCGCCGGCTGAAGCGCAAGGTCGGCACCCGCCAGCAGATCATCATCGACGAGATCGGGCCGACGGTGGCCAAGGGCCGCTCCAAGGCGGATGCGCCGGAGATCGACGGCGCGGTGTATCTGACGAGCCGCCGTCCCTTGCGCGTCGGCGAGATCGTCACCGCCAAGATCGACCGCGCGGATCAATACGATCTGCACGGTAGCGTCGCGGGTTTTTGAGGTTCTCCGTCATTGCGAGCGTAGCGAAGCAATCCAGAGTCCCTCCGCGGAGACAGACTGGATTGCTTCGCTACGCTCGCAATGACGCTGTGGATGGAGTCACACCAGCCATTTTGGCACCCAGCGCTCCGGGCGAGGCGCGCGGGCGAGATCGGCCTTGGCTTCGGAGAGCAGCGCGGGCGCGCCGTCGATGGTCGGGCGCACGTCGTATTCGAAATTCGGCATGACGCGGCCATCGGCGTAGAGGCCGAACTTCATGACGTACCAAAGACCCAGTTCGGGCTGCGCGCGGCGCATCTCCTCGCGCAGGTCGCGCAGCAGGGATTCGATCGAGGCGGCTTCCTCGAACGGCCGCGGGCCGTCCGACAGCACGCGCGCTTCGTATTGCTTGCCTGATATCGCGACCTCGAAATGCGTCTTGTCCCAGGGCTGCTTGCCCTTCGGCAGATGCGCGGCGAGCCGCCAGCCGAGCTCGGCCATCAGGCGATGATTGGCCCAGTATTCCTCGCGGTCCCGGCTCCACTTTTCGACGAAGCCGCGGAAATCGGGCAGCTCGGATGTACCGTCCTCGCAGGCAGCAGCCTCCCCGATCGGCCGCCGCGCAAGCCACTGCGCGAGCTCGCCCGTCTGGGGCTCGACCTCCTCGTGCGGTCGCAGATCGTGCCAGGCCTCGTCGAATTGCTGTGAAGTCAGTTTTGCCAGCAGCGCGTCGAGGGACGGCGCAAGCAGCTCATAATCACCCTCCGAGCCCAACCCCACGATCGGCGGATCGTCGCGGTCGAGACCGGCGCGGTACCAGCCGCCGATGGCCGAACCATCAGGCAGGCGCATGAACAGCGCGAAGCGGTCGCGCAAGGGACCCCCGTCGAAGATCGGGGCCTGGTCTGAAAACTGGCCCTGCAGCGAGAAGCAGCCGACGCTGCCCCAGGGGCGTCCGTTCAGCCAGCCGGCGAAATCCAGCAGCAAAGGCGGCGCCTCGATGCCCGGCGGAAACGCGCCGCGGATGCTGTCGAGGTCGATCGGGTATGGCGTGTCGGACAAGGCTGAAAACTATCTTGATGGTCCCGCCCCTTTTGGTCTGCCCCTGCTGGCCTCCGGTTCGAACCAATTCACGTCCACCGATCACAAACGCGCTAGAGGCGTGTTGGTTTCTGCGCAGCAAACAAATGACTTGAGGACGCAGAAGAAGCGGCTCATTCCGCCTGAGCAATGCACGCTCGGCGGGTGTTGCCCAAAACACCCGCTTGACAAGCCCCGCCCTTCGGCTGTACGGACGCGCCCCATGATCAACGCCCGGACCAACCTGCGCACCGCAATGCTCCGTCGTCGCTGCCGCGACGATGAGAGGGTGCGCCATGTCCGACGACGCCGCTGAACCACTGAATTCAGCTGAAGTTCTCGAGAAGGCCGCACCCGCAAGGTGCGGCCTTTCTGCTTTTTGCGCCCCTTTTTCACCCGTCTCCAGAGGAGTTCGACATGACGACGCATCCGTATGACGCGCTGATGGACATCACCGCACGGCCCAAGACCGTGTTCGTCCGCGGCGCCGGCTCCTACCTCTGGGACGACAACCGCAAGCGCTATCTCGACTTCGTGCAGGGCTGGGCCGTCAACTGCCTCGGCCATTCGCCGCCAGCGGTGGCGGACGCACTCGCTTCGCAGGCCAAGCGGCTGCTGACGCCGAGCCCGGCCTTCTACAACGAGCCGAGCCTCAAGCTCGCGAAGGCGCTGGTCGAGAACAGCGCCTTCGACCAGGTGTTCTTTGCCAATTCGGGTGCCGAAGCCAATGAGGGCGCGATCAAGCTCGCGCGCAAATATGGCAGCCTGCACAAAGGCGGCGCGTTCGAGATCATTACGTTCGAAGGCGGCTTCCACGGCAGGACGCTGGCGACGATGTCGGCCTCGGGCAAGAAGGCGTTCGAGCCGCTGTTCGAGCCGAAAGTATCCGGCTTCAAGAAGGCCAAGCTCAACGACATCGCCTCGGTCGAAAAGCTGATCAACGACAACACTGTCGCTGTCATGCTCGAGCCGATCCAGGGTGAGTCAGGCGTGTGGCCGGCTAGCGATACGTTCCTGCAGCAGTTGCGCGCGCTCACGGAGGCGCACGGCCTGCTGCTCATCTTCGACGAGATCCAGACCGGCATGGGCCGGACCGGAAAACTCTTCCACTATGAGCACGCCGGCATCGCCCCTGATATCATGACGCTCGGCAAGGGCATCGGCGGCGGCGTGCCGCTCGCGGCTCTGCTCGCGACCGAACGCGCCTCCTGCTTCGAGCACGGCGACCAGGGCGGCACGTTCAACGGCAATCCGGTCATGTGCGCGGCAGGGCTTGCGGTGCTCGAGGAGGTCAGCAAGCCCGCATTCCTGAAGCAGGTCATCGAGACCGGCCTGCTGCTCGAAAGCGAGTTGCAGAAGGTCTCGGCGCGGCACGGGCTCGGCGGCGTGCGCGGACGCGGGCTGCTGCTGGCTCTCGATCTCAAGCTGCCGATCGCGCCCGCCATCGTCGCGCAGGCGTTCGAGTCCGGCGTGCTGCTGAACGCACCGCAGCTCGACGCCCTGCGCTTCATGCCCGCGCTGAACGTCGCGAAGGCAGAGATCTCGGAGATGATCGACTGCCTGGATGGGATTTTGGCCAAGGCCGGCGCGGCACGGCGCGTGGCTTAAGCGGTGCCGTGCCCCGGACGCAGCGCAGCGCCCCTTCGGCGGTGCGCTGCAGAGCCGGGCCCATCTCTCACAATCATCGTCGCCGCTGGGTCCCGGCTTTGCACTGCAACTAGCGCGTTGCAGCTTGTCCGGGACACGAGAGCGGACGATGACGGACGACCTACGGCTTCAAGATCGACGCACCCGTCGTCTTGCGGCTCTCGAGATCGATATGCGCTTTCGCGGCATCCTTCAGCGCATAAGCGTGGTTGATCGGAACGTGCAGCTTGCCGTTGATGACGGCCGAGAACAGCGTGTCGGCGCCTTCCAGCAACTCCTTGCGCGTGCCGATGTAGTCGTTGAGCTTCGGCCGCGTCGCAAACAGCGAGCCGTGATTGTTCAGCTCGGCGATCGAGAACGGCGGCACCGGGCCCGAGGCATTGCCGAACGACACGAACATGCCGCGCGGCTTCAGGCATGACAGCGAACCGGGGAAAGTGGCCTTGCCGACGCCGTCATAGACCACGTCGCACCCCTCGTTGCGGCTGATCTGCTTCACGCGCGCGACGAAGTCCTCCTCGTTGTAGAGGATGACGTGATCGCAGCCATTGGCTTCGGCAAGCTCGGCCTTCTCGCGCGAGCCGACCGTGCCGATCACATGCGCCCCTAACGCCCTCGCCCATTGGCAGGCGAGCAGGCCGATACCGCCGGCGGCGGCATGGATCAGCACGCGATGATGCGGCTCGACCTTGAAGGTCTTGTGCAGGAGATACCAGACGGTCAGGCCCTTGAGCATCAGCACGGCACCCTGCTCGTACGTGATGTGGTCGGGCAGCTTGACCAGCTTCTCCCAGGGGATGTTGCGCTCGCCGGTGTAGGCGCCGAGATTTTGGTAATAGGCAACGCGGTCGCCGGGGTGGAAATGCGTCACGCCCGGCCCGACGGCAACGACCTCGCCCGAGGCCTCGTTGCCGGCAATGAAAGGCAGCCCCGGCGCCTTGTAGAGACCGGTGCGATAGTAGACGTCGATGAAGTTCAGGCCGACCGCATGCTGGCGGACGCGCACCTCGCCGGGGCCGGGCGCCGGGACCTCGACGCTCTCATAGACCAGGGCATCGGGGCCTCCGACCTTGTGGACACGGACGGCTTTGGTCATCACCTGACCTCCTCTTCTTCAAGGCTGAGCGAAGACAATCGCGACTGCCTTGTCAACTCGACGCCAGCAAGAGCCTCTACATCGGGGAGTTGCCGGCTTTCCTGCGGTTACGCTTGGCCAGCACGTTGAAGAACTCGACCGCCGCAGAGAACGCAATTGCAAAATAGATGTAGCCGCGCGGGATGTGGAATTTGAATCCGTCCGCGACCAGCGCGACGCCGATCAACACCAGGAACGCCAGCGCCAGCATCTTGGTGGTGGGATGCTCGGCAACGAATCGCGCCACCGGTCCCGACGAAATGTACATGATCAGGCAGGCGATCACGACGGCCGCGATCATGATCTCGAGGTCCTGCGCCATGCCGATCGCGGTGATGATGGAGTCCAGCGAGAACACGATGTCGATGACGACGATCTGGACGATGACCCAGAAGAACGCGCTGCCGACGCCCTCCTTCTTCCCCTCGCCGTCATCTGCCTCGACCTCGGCATGGATCTCGTGTGTCGCCTTTGAAATCAGGAACAGGCCGCCGCCGATCAGGATCAGGTCACGCCAGGAGAAATCGTAGCCTGCAAGCGAAAATACCGGCGCTGTCAGGCCGATCAGCCAGACCAGCACGCTGAGCAGGATGATCCGGAAGACCAGGGCCAGCGCGAGCCCGATCTGGCGGGCGCGATGGGCCTGCTTCTCCGGAATGCGCGAGACGATCACCGACAGGAAGATGACGTTGTCGATGCCGAGCACGATCTCGAGCGAGGTCAAGGTGAGCAGCGCGGCCCAGGCCTCGGGGCTGGTCAGAAGATGCATCATGCGAAAGATCTCGCCAGGCGGATCATTGCGTCGCTGAAGGCGATCCACAGCGCGATTGCGCATAGCGCGACCGTCACGCCGGTGCCGACGTGAAAATCCATCTCCAGCGCGTAGAAGGCGAGCAATCCCCACAGCACGATCAGCGCCATCGTCAGCCAGCGCAGCCGCACGACGCGAACCGGATGCAGCACGTGGAACGGCACGAAGGTCAGCACCACCAGCCCGGCGACCAGCAGCGTCGACGACAGCGGCGGCCAGTGCAGCAGAAACAAATAGAACGCTGCCGCATTCCACAGCGCCGGAAAGCCGCGAAAATGATTGTCGTCCGCCTTCATGCGCAGATCAGCAAAGTATAATGCGCTGGTGACGATGATGGCGATGCCGAGCACCGGTGCGGCGACCGGCAGCAACATGCCGCTCGCCACGATCGCATAGGCCGGTACGAACACATAGGTGACGAAATCGACCACGAGGTCGAGCACGTCGCCCGACCAGTTGGGCTGCACGTTCTTGACGTCGAGCAGGCGTGCGATCGGCCCGTCGATCGCATCGATGATCAGGGCGACACCCAGCCAGCCGAACATCGCGGCCCAGTGCTCGCGCACCGCCTCCAGCATCGCCAGCAGCGCGATCGCCGCGCCAAAGGCGGTGAAGATGTGCACGGAAAACGCCGCGGCACGGATCACGGGCCTCGGCTTGAGGGAATCCTCTTGGCTATCCATCTGTGTATCCATCGGCTTCTGCTACCAGAAAGGGACCGGTTTGCACATCCGCCGACGCGGCATTGCGCCGCGCTATCAGTCATAAAAATCAGGCAAAATAGGTGGCTTGAATTTACCGCAGGGCGTGTCAAATGTCGTTCCATGACAGACGCATCGACACTCTTTGACGCAAGCGTTATCGGCGGCGGACCGGCGGGCCTTGCGGCGGCGATTGCATTGGCGCAGCGAGGGGCGCGCACCGCGCTGGTGGCGCGGCGCCTGCCCTATGCCGACAACAGGACGACTGCGCTGTTGGGCGCTTCCGTTGATCTCTTGGAAAGCCTCGACGTCTGGCCGCGCTGCAAGGACAAGGCGGCTGGCCTCGAGGTGATGCGGCTTGTCGACGATACCGGCCGGCTATTCCGTGCGCCGGAGGTCCGGTTTTCCTGTCACGAGATCGGGCTCGATGCCTTCGGCTACAACATCGACAATCGCGCGCTGATGCTGGCGCTCGAGGCGCGCGCGGCGGAGCTGTCCAATCTCGTCCGTTTCGACGGCGAAGCCGAAAGTGTCGTGATCGAAGCCGATGATGTCGCGATCCGCACGGCGTCCGGACAATTCTTGACCGCGCGGCTCGTGGTCGGCGCCGACGGCCGGCATTCGCTGTGCCGTGAGGCCGCCGGCATTGCGGTGACGCGGCGCGACCTCACGCAGACGGCGCTGACCTTCAACGTCAGCCATAGCAGGCCGCACCGCAACGTCTCGACCGAGTTCCACACGCCGCATGGGCCCTGCGTGTTCGTGCCCCTGCCCGGCAATCGTTCCAGTATCGTCTGGGTTTCAGCCCCCGCCGAGGCGGAACGGCTTCGTGGCCTGAGCGACGAGGAGCTTTCCGTCGCGATCGAGAAGCAGTCGCATTCGATCCTCGGCCGCATGACGGTCGAGCCCGGCCGCAACCTGTTCCCGCTGGCGATCGAGCGTCCGCAGTCGTTCGCGCGCGAGCGCATCGCGCTGGTCGGCGAAGCCGCCCATGTGGTTCCCCCGATCGGCGCCCAAGGTCTCAATCTCGGTCTGCGGGATGCCGCCGACATTGCCCGGCTCGCCGGCGAGGCCATCGCGGCGGGCCAGGATCCCGGCGCAGACGAGGTGCTGAAACGTTACGACCGCGCGCGGCGTCCCGATATTTTGAGCCGGACCTTTGCGATCGATATCGCCAACCGCTCGCTGCTCAACGACTTCCTGCCGCTCCAGCCGGTCCGCGCCGCCGGCATGCACCTGCTAGGTGCCATCGGCCCGCTCCGGCGCTTTGCCATGCGTGAAGGCCTGACGCCGACCTGGCGCCGGTAGTTTGGCGAAAACAGTCCTTACGGAAACGCCAACCGCCCGCTCTGAAGCGCCCACATCACGCTGGTCAGCGTGACCACGGATGCAAACGTGCCGAGCAGCACGGCGACCGAGGCGGATTCGATCCAGGCATCGTTTTGCCTTGCGATCACGAAAACATTCAGCGCCGGCGGCAGCGAGGCCATCAGGATGGCAGTCGCGGCCCATGGCTGCGCGAACGGGCCGAATGCCAGCATCAGGCCAAAGGCCGCGAGCGGATGGATCAGCAGCTTGACCGCGATCACACCGGGCACCTCCCAGGGCACGCGATCGAACGGCCGTAACGCCACCGTCACACCGAGCACGAACAGGGCGGTCGGGGCGGCCGCGTTCTGAAGGAAGGTGATGGTGCGGTCGAGCGCGACCGGCAGTTCGATGTGGAGTGCGGCCACGGCTGCGCCAAAGCACGCCGACATGATCAGCGGGTTGAGCACGATCTGCTTCAGGACGACGCCGAAGGCATGCACGAGCGAGGGATGGTCGCGGTCGGAGAGTTCGACCAGCAGCGGCACGATCGTGAACAGGAAGATGCTGTCGCAGCAGAAGATCAGCGCCGTCGGCGCGGCCGCCTTCGATCCCAGCACCGCGAGCGCCAGCCCCGGCCCCATATAACCGATGTTGCCGTAGCCACCGGAGAGGCCCGCGAGCGTCGCCTCGCGCAGCGTCAGCTTGCCAAGAACCTTCCCGACGAGAAGCGCGATCGTGAACGCGGCAACCGTCGACAGAGTGGTCGCGACCAGGAACGGTGGATTGTTCAATTCCGAAAACGGCGTCTTCGACATGATCGCGAACAAGAGGGCCGGTAGCGACACGTAGAGCAGGAAGAAGTTCATCCAGGCGAGGCCTGATTCCGGCAGGGACTTGACCTTGCCGCAGGCGAAGCCGACGAAAATCAAGCCGAAATAAGGTAACGCCAGATTGAGGATGTCGACCATTGATGAAGTGTTTTCTGAAGATCTGGCGGCTATCTGTCCCGCGGCCGCGGGTTAATTCCCCATAAGGCCACTAGCATCGGCCACAATCCTGGTCTATCGACGGGGCATGATCAAAGCGCGGACAGCCAAGTTCCAAATCGGCCAGGTCGTGCGCCACCGGATCTTCTCGTTCCGGGGGGTGATCTTCGACATCGATCCGGAATTCAACAACACCGAGGAGTGGTGGCTGTCGATCCCGGAGGAGGTGCGGCCTCACAAGGACCAGCCGTTCTACCATCTGCTCGCGGAGAACGCGGAGTCGGAGTACGTCGCCTACGTCTCCGAGCAGAACCTATTGCCCGATGACTCCGGCGAGCCGATCCGGCATTCCCAGGTCGCCGAGATCTTCATCAAGAACAAGGATGGCGGCTACCGCCCGCGCAATCCATCGCTGAACTGAGTTTCGCTGCCGAGAAGCAGCCAGCAAAAAAGGCGCTCGAGGTGAGCGCCTTTTTCATGTCCGGGATCCAGCCCGATTACTTCTGAGCGGTCGGCGGTGCGCCGGGGGCGCCACCCTGCTGCTCGAGCTTCTTGCGCTGCTCCTCAGCCTTCTTCTGAAGCTCTTCCTGCAGCTTCTTCTGGGTTTCCTCGAACACCTTCGGATCGGTCGGCGGACCGTCATAGGCCTTCTGGAATTCGCCGGCGAGCGGCAGCGGCAGGGTCAACGGCGCACCGTTGGCGTTGATCGCCTGCACCACGAGGTTCTGGCCCTTCTTCATGTTGTTGATGAGATCGGGCGTCGCCTCGTAATCCGACATACAACCGTTCTGGAAGCAGATCACATAGGGGCTCTGCAGCGGTGGATTGTTATCGACGATGATGCGGGTGCCGTGCACGAGCTGCATGCCGAGCGGCAGCGTCACGCGCAGGATCTTCTTGGGCTCGCCTTCGGGCTCGATGATCACGGCCGCGATGACCGGCTGACCCGATTCGATACGGCCGTCCTTGCCGGTGAAGCAGACCTGCTTGGCATTGGCGTCCTGGCCCTTGAGGCAGAACTTGGTCCAGGGCGCGTAGATCAGCTGGATCTGCTGATCGGCGGGCTGGCCGCCCTGCGCTGCCGGAGCGCCCTGCTGGGCTGGCGCCTGCTGGGCCTGGGGAGCCGGCGCGGGGGCGGGAGCCTTGGGAGCAGCTTTCGGAGCCGCTTTCGGGGCCGCCTTGGGTGCTGGCGCGGCCGGGGTTTGACCCTGGGCCTCAGCAGCAAACGGGACGACCAACGCCGTCGCTGTCAACAGGGCCAGAAGGCGCCCGCGCGGCCGGACGCACGCGGCCAAATAACGGAAATTCATTGCAGAAAACCCTTTCTGAACGGGAAGTGCCCGAACCGCTCCGAAGCGCCGAACCAAACCGCCTTGGGCGCGGCTCTCTCCCCGTCAATTGAGGCGGATACGTGACGGGCTCGGCGCTCTCCGCGCGATTGCGTGCCTTCTTAACGTGGTCGACGAAAAGATCAATGCCGACAAGCGTCTTTGGCTCTCTCCCGGCAGGCTCGCAGTGAAATCCCTGTGATAAGATTCGGACGCCCCGGTCCTCGAATCAACGTGTCCGAATGTTCATGTTCCAGCGCCTGCTCGAGGGCCCCGTTTTCCCCCTCTGCCGTCTCGCTTTGGTCCCCGCGATCATGGTCCTCGCCTTGGGGCTGTCGGTCAGCGGCGGGCGGGCCGAAGAGGCGCATGCGATCGCCATGCATGGCAAGCCGGCCTTGCCGGCTGATTTCACCCACATGCCCTATGCCAATCCCGACGCTCCCAAGGGCGGCCGGCTGACCTGGGGCATTCTCGGCACCTTCGACAGCCTCAATCCGTTCATCGTGAAGGGATTGGCCGTACAGCCGATCCGCGCCTACGTGGTCGAGAGCCTGCTGGCGCGCGGCCAGGACGAGCCGTTCACGCTCTACGGCCTGCTCGCCAAGACCATCGAAACTGACGACGAACGCAGTTACGTCACGTTCCATCTCGATCCCCGCGCCCGCTTCTCCGATGGAAAACAGGTCACGGCCGAGGACGTGCTGTTCTCCTGGCAGCTCCTGCGCGATCATGGCCGTCCCAACCTTCGCCAGTACTACGCCAAGGTCGCCAAGGCCGAGGCACCGGATCGCCTCACGATCCGCTTCGACCTCGCCGGCGCCAACGACCGCGAGCTGCCGTTGATCCTCGGCCTGATGCCGATCCTGCCGAAGCATGCCGTCGATGTCGCGACCTTCGAGGAGACGACGCTGACCGGGCCGATCGCCTCGGGTCCCTACCGCGTCACCGCGGTGAAGCCCGGCGCCAGCGTGACGCTGACGCGCAATCCCGATTATTGGGGCCGCGATCTCCCTGTCAATCGCGGGCTGTTCAATTTCGACGAGATCCGGCTCGACTATTATCGCGAGGCCAATGGCCAGTTCGAAGCTTTCAAGCGCGGCCTCTATGATTTCCGCGTCGAGAACGAGCCGTTGCGCTGGCATGATGGCTACGATTTTCCAGCTGCCAAAAGCGGCGAGGTGATCCGCGACACCTTCAAGCCCGGCACGCCGTGGCCCTCGGAATTCCTGGTGTTCAACACCAGGCGTCCTGTGTTCGCCGACATCCGGGTGCGCCAGGCGCTGACGCTGCTGTTCGATTTCGAGCTGGTCAACCGCAACTATTTCTTCTCGCTGTATTCGCGAGCCGGCGGCTATTTCGCGGGCTCCGAACTGTCGGCCTATGCGCGGCCTGCGGATCCGCGCGAGCGAGAGCTGCTCAAACCCTTTGGCGCGCGGATTCCCGTAGACATCATGGATGGCAGCTACCGCCTGCCGGTGACCGACGGCTCGGGACGCGACCGCAACACGCTGCGCGCGGCGCTGAAACTCCTGTCCGACGCCGGCTACAATCTGGACGGCACCGTGCTGCGCAACCGCGCGACCAAGGCGCCCTTCACCTTCGAGATGCTGGTGACGACCCGCGACCAGGAGCGCATCGCGCTCGCCTTCCAGCGCGACCTCAAGCGCGCCGGCATCGACGCGAGCGTGCGCGCGGTCGATCCCGTGCAGTTCGACCAGCGCCGGCTGGCCTACGAGTTCGACATGATCCAGAACCGCTGGGACCAGTCACTGTCGCCCGGCAACGAGCAGTATTTCTATTGTGGCAGCGCGGCCGCCGACAATCCGGGCACCCGCAACTACATGGGCGCCAAGGATCCCGCGGTCGATGCGATGATCAAGGCCCTGCTGGAGGCCCGTGATCATACGGAGTTCGTCGACGCAGTACGGGCGCTCGACCGCGCCTTGATGGCGGGCTTCTACACAATCCCCCTGTTTAACGTATCCGAGCAATGGATCGCGCGCTGGAATCGGATAGAACGACCACAGGCCACCGCGCTCTCGGGCTATCTGCCGGAGACTTGGTGGGCGAAGGGTCAGCCTCAAGCCAGTCCAGCGAAGTGACGCCGTGAACCAGCCAGCCGTATCGCCGACGCTCGACACGCTGTTCCAGCGGACGCTGATGCGGCAGCCGCACGCGCCTGCCCTGCTCGACCCCCTCAACAAGTCGCGGATCACCGGCCACCAGCCGCGACGGCTCACCTACGCCGAAGCCGATACCGCCATCGAGGCGCTGTCGGCGCATTTCGTCGAATCGGGCCTGCCGGCCAATTCGGTGATCGCGATCCAGTTGCCCGCGACGGTCGAGTTCGTGCTGACGGTGCTAGCTGCCCACCGCGCCGGCCTCGTGGTCGCAGTGCTGCCGCTGCTGTGGCGACAGGCGGAACTGGCGGCCGCGCTCAACCGCACCGCGGCGCGCGCCATCGTCACCATGAGCAAGATCGACGGCGTCAGCTATTCCGACCTTGCGATGCACGCCGCCGCCGAGGCGTTCTCGATCCGCCACGTCTTCGGCTTCGGTTCTGATCTGCCCGAAGGAATGGCCCCGCTCGACGAGGTGCTGGCGCGTCCGCCCGGCACGACGCGCGCCGTGATCCAGGACGGGCGCAAGGCGGCGATGATCTCCTTCGACGTCACGGCCGAAGGTTTCCGCCCGGTGCCGCGACCACATTTCAGCCTGATCGCGGGGGGGCTCGCGATGTCGCTGGAAGCCGACATCCGGCAGGGCGCGACGGTGATGGCGGCGTTCACGCCGATGTCGTTCGCGGGCCTCGCCTCCTCGCTTGCGGTGTGGCTGCTCTGCGGCGGCACGCTGGCGCTGCATCATCCCTTCGAGAGCGAGGTGCTGGAGCAGCAAGTCAACGAGCATGAATGCGACGTGCTGATCGCGCCGGCCCAGCTCGCTCTGCGCCTCGGCGATTCCGGCCTTGCCGCACGCATGCCGACCTTGCGCAACGTCATCGGGCTCTGGCGCGCGCCCGAGCAGGTGGCAGCCAGCGAGGCCTGGATCGCGCCGCATGCGCCGCTCACGGACGTCTATCTGTTCGGCGAGGCCGGGCTGTTCGGCGTTCGCCGCGGCGAGGACGGCATGCCCGTGGCGGTGATGCCCGGGCCGCACGGCGCCCCGCGCGAGCAGTCCGGCTCCTCCATCGCCGGCGAGATCCTGCTGACGCAGAAGGGCACGCTCGGGCTGCGCGGCCCGATGGTGCCGATCGCGGCCTACGCGCCGCCTCAGCCGGTCGGTGAGACGCTGACGGCGCAGCCGCCGCGCGACTATGTCGATACCGGCTATGCTGCGCGGATCGACCGGGCAACCGGCGCGATCTGCATCACGGCGCCGCCAGCGGGCATCATGGCCGTCGGCGGCTATCGCTTCCTGTCCAACGACCTCCAGGAATGGGCACGCCGGCTCGGCCAGGGTGCGCTGCTGACGGCCCTGCCCGACCGCCTCTCCGGCCACCGGCTCGCGGGCCGGGCCCAGGACAATACAAGGGCGCGCGAGGCGCTCAGCGAACTCGGGCTTAACCCCTTGATGGTCGAGGCTTTTCGCGACCGCTCCGGTCCGGTCTAGGCGCACATTCGCAGGGAACATTGACGCCGTATTAAGGCGGCCGGACTAGATTGCGCAGCATCGATTGCGTGATCAGAGTTTCCTGATGTCCCAGGCGGGCCCGATCCTTTTTGTGTCCAATACCGAGCGCCCCGCCTTCATCGCGGCGCTGGACGAAGCCCGTCTGTTTCCGGTCATCGACAGCGATTGGGCGAGCGCCGTGCGCGCGGTCGAGCAGGTGCAGCCGGCCGCCGTCCTCGCTGCCATGTCCGGCGGCCACGAGCCGCACATCGCTTTGCTCGCCAAGAAGATTGCCGATCGGCCGCTCTATCTCCCGCTGGTCGCGCTGGATGCGCAAGCGTCGCTGCCTCACAACGCCCTGCCCTTCGCCACGCGCGGCAACGCTGCCGAGCGCCTGATCGCACGCCTGCGCGCCGCGCTCCGCGTCCGCACGCTGCACGCCACGGTGCTGCGCCGCCTGCCGGAGGCGAAGGTCGCGCTGCCGGAGAGCGATCCGACGCGTGACGCCATCGTGCTCTTGATCGGCCGCGGCGCCGCGTACCCTGCGCTGTCAGTTGCGCTCGGCGAACGTACCGGCGTCGTCGGCGCGCTCTCGATCGAGGCCGCAGCAAAGCATCTCAACACCCGCGACATCGACGGCGTCGTGCTCTCCGACGGATTCACGCCGCGCGTTACCGACGCCTTCCTCACGGTGCTGGCGGAGGACACCCGCTTCCGCAACCTGCCCGTGGTCGTCACGGCGCACGAGCTCACCCAGAGCTACGACCTGCCCAATCTCGAGCTGATCGCAGGCGAGCCCGCAAAGGTCGCAGCCAACGCGCTGCCGCTCATTCGCCAGCGCGCCATGGAGGCACAACTGAGCCGCACGTTGCGCTCGATCGACGCCCGTGGCTGGCTCGATCCGCGCAGCGGCCTGCTCACGGTCGAAGCCTTCGCCCGTGATTTCGCCAAGGCGGTGGAAGAGACGCTCGCCCGCGGCGGCGGCCTGTCGGTGGCGCGCTTCGCCTTCGACCCCGGCAATCCCCGCGCCCAACTGGATGCCGCGCGTATTCTCAGCCGCCTGATGCGGCAGATGGATTTTGGCGTTGCGCAGAAGGACGGCTCTGTCATCGTGGTGTTCGCCGAAACTGACTTCCGCACGGCGCACATGATCGCCCGCCGCCTGTCGGCGGTGATGAAGCACACGTCTAACGGCAAGCACGAGATGCGCAGCGATCCCGTCGTATCGGTGGATTCGCTGTCGCCGTCGGATACGGCACGGTCGCTGTTGGCGCGGCTGTCGGCGGACGCTTCGAGGGCGGCGTCGTAGCAGCTTTCCTAGGGTGGGTTAGCCGAAGGCGTAACCCACCACTGTTCACATCCGCAGAAACAGAAGAGGTGGATTACGCCTTCGGCTAATCCACCCTACGGCACCCCTCACGCCGCCTTCTTTTTCTGCGCGAGCTGGGCCAGCTGCCGCATGATCTCGGTGGTGCCGGCGAGACGCTCTTCCGGCGTCTCCCAATCCTGGAGGAAGACCACCTTCATGTCGGGCCGCACCTTGGCGGCCTGGCCGTGGCTCTTGATGAACGACACCAGACGGTCGGGATAGGCGAAGGAATTGTCGCGGAAGGTGATGACGGCACCCTTCGGGCCGGCATCGATCTTCTCGACGTTAGCCTGGCGGCAGAACGCCTTGATCGCGGCGACCTTGAACAGATAGCGCACCTCGTCGGGCAGCACACCGAAGCGGTCGCGCATCTCGGCGCCAAAATTCTCGATCTCCTCCTCACTATCGAGGTCAGCCAGACGCCGGTAGAGCGACAGCCGCACGGAGAGATCGCCGACATAATCCTCCGGAATGAGCACGGGCATGCCGATGGTAATGGTCGGCGACCAGCGATCGGCGGCGGGCTCGGCGACGCCGGCCTTGAGGTTGACGATCGCCTCTTCCAGCATCGATTGGTAGAGCTCGAATCCGACCTCCTTGATGTGGCCGGACTGCTCCTCGCCGAGCAGATTGCCGGCGCCTCTGATGTCGAGGTCATGGGAGGCGAGCTGGAAGCCGGCGCCCAGCGTCTCCAGCGATTGCAGCACGGTGAGCCGGCGCTCGGCCTGCGCGGTGATCTTCTGCTGCGCCGGCAGCGTGAACAGCGCATAAGCCCGCAGCTTGGAACGACCGACGCGGCCGCGGAGCTGATAGAGCTGGGCGAGACCGAACATGTCGGCGCGGTGCACGATCAGCGTGTTGGCATTGGGAATGTCGAGACCGGATTCCACGATCGTGGTCGACAGCAGGATGTCGAACTTGCCGTCGTAGAACGCGGTCATGATGTCCTCGATCACGGCAGGCGGCATCTGGCCGTGCGCGACCGCGACCTTCATCTCCGGCACGTTCTTGTCGAGGAAGTCCTTGACCTCGGCGAGATCGTCGATGCGCGGCACCACATAGAACGCCTGGCCGCCGCGATAGCGCTCGCGCAGCAGCGCCTCGCGGATCATCAGGGGATCGTGCGGGGCGACGAAGGTGCGCACCGCCAAGCGGTCGACCGGCGGCGAGGCGATGATCGAGAGCTCGCGAACGCCGGTCAGCGCGAGCTGCAGCGTGCGCGGGATCGGCGTTGCCGACAGCGTCAACACATGCACCTCGGAACGCAGCGCCTTCAGCCGCTCCTTGTGGGTGACGCCAAAGTGCTGCTCCTCGTCGACGATGACGAGGCCGAGATCGCGGAATTTGATGGCCTTGCCGAGCAGCGCGTGGGTGCCGACGACGATATCGACCGAACCGTCGGCGATGCCCTTCTTGACCTGGTTCAGCTCCTTGGTCGCGATCAGGCGCGAGGCCTGCGCCACGTTCACCGGAAAGCCCTTGAAGCGCTCCGTGAACGTCTTGGCGTGCTGGCGTGCCAAGAGCGTGGTCGGCACCACGACCGCAACCTGCTTGCCTTCGAGCGCGACGGCAAAGGCCGCGCGCAGCGCAACCTCGGTCTTGCCGAAGCCGACGTCGCCGCAGATCAGCCGGTCCATGGGACGGCCAAGCTCGAGGTCTTTGAGAGTGGATTCGATCGCGCCGAGCTGGTCCTCCGTCTCGTCATAGGGGAAGCGCGCGCAGAACTCGTCGTAGAGGCCCTGCTGCACCGGCAGCTTGGGGGCCTCGTGCAAGTGGCGCGCGGCCGCGATCTTGATCAGCTCGCCCGCGATCTCGCGGATACGGTTCTTGAGCTTCGCCTTGCGCGTCTGCCAGCCGCTTCCGCCGAGACGATCCAGCTCGACCGTGGTCTGATCCGAGCCGTAGCGCGACAACAACTCGATGTTCTCGACCGGCAGGAACAGTTTTGTTTCGGCGGCATAATGCAGCTCGAGGCAATCATGCGGCGCGCCGGCGACATCGAGAGTCTGCAAGCCAATGAAACGGCCGATACCGTGGTCGACGTGAACGACGATGTCGCCGGCGGTGAGGCTCGTCACCTCCGAGATGAAATTGTCGAGCTTGCGGCTCGCCTTCCGCGGCCGCACCAGGCGGTCGCCCAGAATATCCTGCTCGCTGATGACGGCGATCTCGTCGGTCTCGAAGCCGCTCTCCAGCCCAAGCACGGCGAGCATGGTCTCGTTGCGCGGGGTCGCCTGCACCGTGCGCCAGGCGTTGACGCTGGTGGTGTGAGCCAGCTTGTGGTCGCGCAACATCGAGGTCATGCGGTCGCGCGAGCCTTCGCTCCAGAGCGCGATCACGACCTTCTTGCGTTGGGCCTGCAGCGCCATGACATGGCTGACGACGGATTCGAACACGTTGACGGTGGTGTCGTTACGTTCCGGCGCGAAGTCGCGGCCCTTGCGCGCGCCGGCATCGATGACACTTGTGCCGTCGGTCGGCACCGAGAACGGCGTCAGCCGGATCAGCGGCATATCGCGTTCGCGCTTGGTCCACTCCTCATCTGTCAGATAGAGCCTGTCCGGCGGCAGCGGCTTGTAGATGGCGCCGCCGCCCGGATGCTCCATCGCCTCGCGCCTCGCCTCGTAATAGTCCTGGATCTGCTTGAAGCGCTCGCGGACGGCGTCCTCGGCCTGCGGCTCGATCGCCACGGCCGCCCCTTGCAGATAGTCGAACAGCGTGTCCATCCGGTCCTGGAACAACGGTAGCCAGTGCTCCATGCCGGGATGGCGGCGGCCTTCGCTGACGGCCTCGTAGAGCGCATCGTCGCGCTCGGGCGCGCCGAACTCGGCGACATAGCCCATGCGGAATCGACGGATCGTATCGGTGACGAGCTGGAATTCCGAGATCGGCACCAGATCGAGTGAGCGCATGTCGAGCAGCGTGCGCTGGGTCTCGGCATCGAACGAGCGGATCGACTCCAGGCTGTCGCCGAAGAAGTCGAAGCGCACGGGCTGCTCCAGGCCCGCCGGAAACAGATCGAGGATGCCGCCGCGCACGGCATATTCGCCCGGCTCGCGCACGGTCGACGAGCGGTTGTAACCATTGTGCTCGAGCCAGGCGACGATGGTGTCCATCGGCACGACGTTGCCGGGCGCTACGGAAAGCGCCTGTGCCGCGACGAGCTCGCGCGCGGGCACGCGCTGCACCACGGCGTTCACTGTGGTCAGCACGATCAGCGGCTTGTCGCTGCCGGTGAGCGCGGCAAGCCGCGCCAGCGTTGTCAGACGCTGCGCCAGGATGCCGCCATGCGGCGAGACGCGGTCGTAAGGCTGGCAGTCCCAGGCCGGAAAGGTCAGCACCGGCAGATCGGGCGCGAAGAACTGCAGCGCACGCTCGAGCTGCTGCATGCGCCCGCCGTCGCGGCAGACCACTGCGAGGCTGACCGCCGGCTTCTTTGGTCGCGCGGCAATGGCACGCGCGAGATCGGAGACGACGAGGCCTTCGGCGCCCTCGGCAACGTTGGCGAGCGTCAGCGCGCGGCCGGGCGTGAGCAGCTCGGCCGGAGATTTCATGCCCTGCTTCATACGTTGCTGTCCGCAACCGGAAACGCCTTGATGCGGGCGAACAACGCACCGGCGACATCGGCTGGCAGCAGCTTGTCACCAGTGATGGCGGCATAGAGGTCGGGATCGTTGACTTCGAGTAGGGTCTCGAGCTGCGTCAGCTCGGCCTCGGACAGGTTACCGATTTCAGCGTCCGCGAAGCGGCCGAGGATCAAATCCATCTCGCGCGTGCCGCGGTGCCAGCAGCGGAACAGAAGCCGCTTGCGGCGATCGTCCAAGCCATCGCTCGATCGTGTCGTTCCCGTCATGTCTCACATCCAGTCAAACGCCGAAAGCCCGGACGTGCCGGGCCGGGGTGATATAGCCACTGGAACTGGCTGTGTCAGCCCTTTGTTATTGCAATTGGGGAACCGTCATTGCCGGGCTTGACCCGGCAATCCATCGTCATTGAAAAGATGGATGCGCGGGTCCCTGCTCCGCCAAAGGCTTCGCCGGGCTTTCGATCTCGGGGCGGCGAAGCCTTAGCGAAGACGGCAAGCCCGCGCATGACGAGTGTTGCGAGAATGCGCCCCAGCCTGCTCAATTCGCTGTTTGCTCCCGTGACCAGCCTGCCTGGCGTCGGTCCGAAGCAGGACAAGCTGCTGCAATATCTGCTCAGCCGCAGCGAGACGCCGCGGCTCGTGGACCTGCTGCTGCACCTGCCGAGCCAGGTCATCGACCGCCGCGCGCGGCCGAAGATCCGCGATGCTGTCCAGGGAACCATGGTGACTTTGGAGGTCACCGTCGATCGCCATCGCCCGCCGCCGCCGCGGAATTCCCGTGCGCCCTATCTGGTCTACGCCAGCGATGACACCGGCGATGTCGTGCTGACCTTCTTCCGCGCCAAGCCGGGCTATGTCGAAAAGCTGCTACCTGTCGGTGCGAAGCGCTACGTGTCCGGCACGCTCCAGATGTATGACGGCATTCCGCAGATCGTGCATCCCGACCGCGTGCTGGACGAGGAGGCGATCTCAAAACTCTCAGGGATCGATCCGGTCTATCCCTTGACCGAGGGGCTGGCGCTCGGGTCGCTGCGCCGCGCAATCGCGCAGGCGCTGCTGAAGCTACCCGCACTGCCGGAATGGATCAGCCCGGAGGTGCTGCGCCGGTGCGATTTCCCGTCCGTTACCGAAGCGCTCAATCGCGTGCACCAGCCCGTCGAGCTCACCGACATCCTGCCCGACCAGCGTTACTGGTCCCGCCTCGCCTTCGACGAGCTGCTTGCCGGCCAGCTCGCGCTTGCTCTGATCCGTGCACAATTGCGGCGGCCCGCTGGGGTGCGCAATGCCGGCGACGGCCATTTGCGCAACAAGATCATCGACGCCCTGCCATATGCTCTCACGCCCTCTCAGCGCAGCGCAGCGGCCGCCATCGCTGGGGATCTGCAACAGCCGGTGCGGATGCTGCGCCTGCTCCAGGGCGACGTCGGCTCCGGCAAGACCGTGGTGGCCCTGCTCGCGGCCGCCGCCGCGGCCGAGGTCGGCAAGCAGGCCGCGCTGATGGCCCCGACGGAGATCCTGGCGCGCCAGCACATCAAGACCATCGCCCCGCTCGCCGAGCGTGCCGGCATGCGGGTCGCGATCCTCACCGGCTGCGAAAAGGGCAAGGAGCGGCGCGAGCTGCTCGCGCAACTCGAAGCCGGCGAGATCGACCTGCTCGTCGGCACCCACGCGCTGATCCAGGATGACGTCATCTTCCACGACCTCGCGCTTGCCATCGTCGACGAGCAGCACCGCTTTGGCGTGCGTGAGCGGTTGGCGCTGACGTCGAAGGGCGAAGCCGTGGACGTGCTGGTGCTCAGCGCGACACCAATCCCGCGCACGCTGGTGCTGACCTACTTTGGCGACATGGACATTTCCGAGCTGCGCGAAAAGCCGGCCGGCCGCCAGCCGATCGACACCCGCGCTGTGGCCATGAGCCGGCTCGGCGAAGTCATCGACGGTGTCGGTCGCGCGTTGGAGTCCGGAAAACTCGTCTACTGGATCTGCCCGCTGGTCGAAGAGTCCGAGGCCGAGGGCACCGAGCATCTTACCAACGCGACCAAACGGTTCGAGAGCCTGCAAAAGCGTTTCGGCGAGCGCGTGGGCCTCGTGCACGGGCAGATGAAGGGCACTGAGAAGGACCGCGTCATGGGCCAGTTCGCCGCCCACGAGATCGGCCTTCTGGTCGCAACCACGGTGGTCGAGGTCGGCGTTGACGTGCCGGCCGCCACCATCATGGTGATCGAGAAC
The DNA here is from genome assembly GCF_900115265.1 of Bradyrhizobium sp. Ghvi. GTDB lineage: Bacteria > Pseudomonadota > Alphaproteobacteria > Rhizobiales > Xanthobacteraceae > Bradyrhizobium. The sequence goes on from NZ_FOVU01000002.1 coordinate 77,954, forward strand.
GCCGAGCGCTTCGGTCTTGCCCAGTTGCACCAGCTCCGCGGCCGCATCGGGCGCGGCTCGGAGGCCTCGACCTGTATTTTGCTCTACAGCGAGCCGCTCGGCGAAATGTCGAAAGCACGCCTGAAGGTGATCCGCGAGACCACCGACGGCTTTCGCATCGCCGAGGAAGACCTGAAGCTGCGCGGCGAAGGCGACGTACTCGGCGTCCGCCAGAGCGGCCTGCCCGGCTACCGCATCGCGCGCTCCGAAGTCCACGGCCAGCTCATCACGCAGGCCCGCGACGAAGCCCTGCGGATCATGAAGGACGATCCGAAGCTGAGGGGCGAGCGCGGCGAAGCGCTGCGGTGCCTTCTGTACCTCTACGAACGCGACGAGGCGATCCCGCTGATTGGGGCGGGTTAGCCCTTCTTGCTCTTCTCGGCAAACGCCTTCAGCAGTTCGGAATCCGTCGCCTCGCCCTTCACATCCTCGGCGAGGTGCTCGAACCAGCGGGCAAAGCCCTCGTAGATCTGGCTGGCCGGATGATCCGGCCCAAGGAAGCCGGAGATCTCCCGCATCTCAGCGACCCAGCGATAGGCCTTAGGAAGCATGTCCGGCAGCGCAACCTCGAGCCGCGCCAGGATGGCAGGCTGGCTCAGCGCGAGCTCGTTGCGCAAAGCGTCTGCTGCCCCCGCCTTCGTCGCCGCGACCACCATGGCCGAGCCGATCCCGGCGAGACCCTTGACGATGCCCGCATAAGACATTTTCAGCGCGGACGCCGCGCCGACAGGGCCGTCGACGATCCGGACGTCGAGGCCGAAATCCTTCAACACCGCGACGCTCTTGGCGTGCTCGCCCGACACGTAGAAAGCCGGGCTCTTGCCGCCGGGCTGCGGCGGAAAGCCGATGATGCCGCCATCGACGAACGGCGCTTGCGCCGAGCCGATGATCTCCTCGATCCGGCGCACCGTGTCGACGTTGACGGCATTGCAATCGATGACGACCGGCTTCTTCGCGCGCTTGACGATCAAAGCGGCCAGCCGCTCGGCCAGCGCCACCGCCTCGCCCGGCGGCACGATCGACAGAATGATGTCGGCGTCAGCTATCACATCGTCCTCGGCGCCGATCATGCCGGCGTCCGCCGCGCGCTTCAATGTCGCCTCGCTGCGTCCCTTCAGCGAGGTCAGTACGCGCGCACCGTTCTCGCTGAGGCGGCGGGCCACCGCGCTGCCCATGGCACCAGGGGCGAGAATCGCAATGGTCTTGGACATCGGGACACTCCAGTTTCGAATTCCAAGCGCTACGCTCAGTTCGACCGGAAGAATAGCAGAGGACGCGAATGCCTGCGTGACCTCAGGCCATCTCGCTGCGGAATAGCTCTACTCTGCCTTTGCAGGCTCGGGCCTGAGCGTGGAGGCGTTGGCAATGCGCGCAGCGTTGGCCATGCCCGCGAGCGCGGCGGCTTTCTTCGGGTCTGGCGCCGAGCCGGGCTGCACCACGCCGGCCGACATGATCAGCGTTGCGGCATCCTCGGCACTGAGATCCACCTCGATGATCTTGCTCTTGGGCACGTAGAAGAAGAAGCCGGTGGTCGGGTTCGGCGAGCACGGCAGAAACACCGAGACATGCTCCTCCTGACCCGGCAGGTTGCGGGCGATGTCCTCATTCGGCGATTGCGAGATCAGCACGATCGACCACATGCCGGGTGATGGAAACTCGACGAGACCCACTTTGCGGAAGCTCGAGCCCTTGCCCGAGAACAGTGTCTCGAACACTTGCTTCAGGCCGCGATAGATCGCGCGCACGGCCGGAATCCGGCCGAGGAAAGTCTCGCCGACATCCACCAGCGTACGGCCGATCAGGTTGGCTGCGAGAAAGCCGACCAGCGTCAGCGTGAAGAATGCGACAATCAATCCCCAGCCGGGAACGCCATAGGGCAGATAGGTTTCCGGCCGGTAGGCCAGCGGGACGAATGGCCGCACCACGCCGTCGACCCAAGTGACGAACCACCAGACCAGATACAGCGTGATCGCGATCGGACCGGTGACGACGAGCCCGGTCAGGAAATAATTGCGGAAACGGCCCATCAGGCCGGTATGCGGTTCCGGGGCGGGATCAAGAGGCGCAGGCGCGTCGTCGCGGGCGGTCATTCGGGTTCCAGGTCGGTCGCTTCGTCCAAGCTAGGGTCTTCTAGCAGGTTTTGGAAGATCACGAAGCGGCCCGGCCTGCCCCCCTTGCCTATTCCACGGTCACGGACTTGGCGAGATTGCGCGGCTGGTCGACGTCGGTCCCCATCACGACAGCCGTATGATAGGCGAGCAGCTGCACGGGAATGGCATAGACCATTGGCGTGAAGGCCGCGGCCATGTCGGGCATGACGATGGTGACGAGCGAATCCACCGTCGCCTCCGCCGCACCCTTGGCATCGGTCATCAGGATAATGTTGCCGCCGCGCGCGGCGACCTCCTGCATATTCGAGACGGTCTTCTCGAACACGCGGTCGTGCGGCGCGATCACCACGACAGGCATGGTCTCGTCGATCAGCGCGATCGGACCGTGCTTGAGCTCGCCGGCGGCGTACCCCTCGGCATGGATGTAGGAAATTTCCTTCAGCTTCAGCGCGCCTTCGAGCGCCAGCGGGAAGCTGGTGCCCCGGCCGAGATAAAGCACGTCGCGGGATTTCGAGATCCGGTGCGCGAGCTTCTCGATCTGTGGCTCGGTGGTGAGCGCATCCGACATCAGGCGCGGGACCTCGACGAGGCCGTGGATGAGCTTGGTCTCGTCGTCAGTGGACAATTCGCCGCGCGCCTTGCCAGCGGCAATCGCGAGGTTGGCCAGCACCATGAGCTGGCAAGTGAACGCCTTGGTCGAGGCGACGCCGATCTCGGGACCGGCCAGCGTTGGCAGCACGGTCTCGCTCTCGCGCGCGATCGTCGAGGTCGGCACGTTGACGACGGCAATGGTGTGCGCGCCTTCGGCCTTGGCGTAGCGCAATGCAGCCAGCGTGTCCGCGGTCTCGCCGGATTGCGAGATGAAGATGGCGAGATCGCCCTTGCGCAGGGGGGCTTCGCGGTAGCGGAATTCGGAGGCGACATCGACCTCGACCGGCAGGCGCGCAAAGCGCTCGAACCAGTATTTTGCGACGATGCCGGCATAGCTCGCGGTGCCGCAGGCGGTGATGTTGATGCGCTGGATGTCCTTGAAGTCGAACGGCAGCTCGACGGGCAGCAAGACGCGTTCCGTCGCCATGTCGACATAGCGTGCGAGCGTATGCCCGACCACTTCGGGCTGCTCGTGGATCTCCTTCGCCATGAAGTGGCGGTAATTGGCCTTGTCGACCAGCGAGGTCGAGGCGGCGTGCTTGATCTTGTCGCGCTCGACGGCCTGGCCATCCTTGTCGAAGATCGTTGCGCTCTTGCGGGTCAGCACGACCCAGTCGCCATCTTCGAGATAGCTGATCGTGTCGGTGAACGGGCCGAGCGCGATCGCGTCCGAGCCGAGATACATCTCGCCGTCGCCATAGCCGATCGCAAGCGGCGGGCCGTTGCGGGCGCCGATCATGAGATCGCCGTCGCCGGCGAAGATGAAGCCGAGTGCGAAGGCGCCGCGCAAGCGCGCCAGCGTCAGCTTCACGGCTTCCACCGGTTTGCTGCCGCGCGAGAGCAGATCGTCGACGAGGTGCAGCACGATCTCGGTATCGGTTTCGGTGTGGAACACCGTGCCCTTCTTCTCGAGCTCCTCGCGCAGTTCGCGGAAATTCTCGATAATGCCGTTATGGACCACGGCGACGCGCTCGGTCGCATGCGGATGGGCGTTGTTGACGGTCGGCTTGCCGTGGGTGGCCCAGCGGGTGTGACCGATGCCGGTGGTGCCCTTCAGCGGTTCGGCTTCCAGCCGCCTCTCCAGATTCTTCAGCTTGCCCTCGGCGCGGCGGCGCTCGAGATGCTTGCCTTCAAGCGTGGCGACGCCTGCGGAATCGTAACCCCGATACTCGAGACGTTTGAGCGAATCCACCAATTGCACTGCAACCGGCTCGCGCCCGAGAATGCCAACAATCCCGCACATGCGGATCAATATCCCCCAAATCGTCGAAAAATCACCTAGACGACGCGTTCAGTTTTTAGCGAAGTTCCCAAGGAACCAGAAACTCAATAATTATAACGGATTGCGACAGCGTCTCGTGACTGCAATCCCTGGCCTGCGTCGATGTGGCCGGCCTTTAACCGCGCACATTAACCCGTTGTCAACAAATTTGACCAACGATTCGCCGCCAGGAGATCAAGGCCATGAAAGCCACGCCCGACCGAAAAGGTCTGTCATCGCTCTATCTGCGCGCCAGCGAGACCGAGGGCACGCATCTGGCTCATTGGCCGCCGCCTCAGCGCGGCAAGGAAAACAAGCCCGTCTTCATCAAGCATCCGGAAGGTGAGCCTGCGAAGCGCGCCAAGCCGCGCGGCTGGCGCCTGACGCGCGCCATCTTCTCCGAATTCGCCGACGACGAATAGCGCTGCTGATTCCGCCGGTTACTTCGCCGGCTTCTTGCCGCCCGTCTTCATCTCGCGATAGCGCGCCGCGCCGCCTTCCCTGATGGTCTGCTGATTGCGTTCCAGCGCCATCGCGTCATCGGGCACATCGCGCGTGATGACCGAGCCGGAGCCGATATAGGCGCCGTTGCCGATCTTGACCGGCGCGACCAGCGAGGAATTGGTGCCGACAAAGGCGCCCTGCCCGATCACCGTCTTGTGCTTCTTGAACCCATCATAGTTGCAGGTGATGGTGCCGGCGCCGATGTTGGAATTGGCGCCGACGGTGGCGTCCCCGATGTAGGAGAGATGATTGACCTTGACGCCGGCCTCCAGCGTCGCAGCCTTGGTCTCGACGAAATTGCCGATGCGCGCACCGTCGCCAAGCGAGGTGCCGGGACGAAGCCGCGCATAGGGACCGATCGAGACGTTCTTGCCGAGCGTCGTCTGCACGATGTGCGAGAACGAGTGGATCACGGTGCCGTCGGCAATCGACACGCCCGGGCCGATCACCACGAACGGCTCGATGGTGACGTCCTTGCCGAACACGGTGTCGGCGGCGAGATAGACGGTCTCGGGCGCGATCAGCGTGACACCGGCCTCCATCGCGGCGTTGCGCAATCGCGCCTGCATCACGCTTTCCGCTTCCGCAAGCTGCGCCTTGGTGTTGATGCCGCGCACCTCGTCCTCGCTGGTCTCGATCACCACGGACTCCCATCCCTGTTCACGGACGATGCCGACGGCGTCCGTCAAATAATATTCGCCCTTCGAGTTCGCATTGCCGATCTTGTCCAGGATCGCGAGCGCGCGGCGTCCGTCGATCGCCATGACGCCAGCATTGCACAGATTGATCTTGCGCTCATCCGCGCTGGCATCGGCCTGCTCACGGATCGCGACCAGGCGGTCGCCCTCGACGATGAAGCGGCCATAGCCGGTCGGATCCGCCGCACGGAAGCCGAGCGCGGCGATCGCAGCGCCCTTGGCGAGCGGCGCGCGAAGCCGCGCAAAGGTCTCGGCCGAGATCAGCGGGGTGTCGCCGAACGCGATCAGGAGATCATCCACGCCGCGCGCGATCGCCTCGCGCGCCGCCAGGACCGCATGCGCGGTCCCGAGCCTCTCGCTTTGCACGAAGGTAAGGGCATCGGGCCGGATCCGCTTCGCTTCATCCGCGACAGCCTGGTGATCCGGACCGATCACGACCGCGAGCGCGGTCCCGGTTCCCTGCGGCGCGGCGCCGAGCACATGGGCAAGTAAGGTCTGGGAAGCTACCTGATGCAGCACTTTCGGCACGTTCGATCGCATGCGCGTGCCCTCGCCGGCGGCGAGAACGATCGTGAGACTTGAGCGGGCAGTCATCGCAATCCTGTCAAATAAGGCCGAATCGATCGTCACACCGGCGGGCGGGCCGGTATCGCCCGACCTGTCGCCTTGCTACCCCCGCAAACGCCCGGAATTCAAGTGCGCGTGGGTTTTCCTGTTAATGTTCCCTGATTGATTCGGGGAAGCCAGACAGGGCTGGGCACTCAAGGTTCATGGCAAAGGATTCCGACCCACTGGCGGATGCCTTCGGCGACAAGGAGACCGGCGGACTGTTCTCCGGACTTTTGGCCGAAGAAGGCTCGTTCGATCGACGCTTGCTGTGGCGGCTGGGCTCGTGGGGTGTGGCCGCGGTCGGCGCTGTCGTGGTCGCCGTGATGGCCAACCAGGCCCAGTTCGACTGGCGACGCGACCAGGTCGCCTCCGCCGATCTCGCCCGCCAGGCCGACCGGCTCCAGGCAATGACCAGGGAAAGCCAGCTCGAAGCGCGCCGGCTCACCTCTGCCATCGAGACGCTGAACGCCGATCGCGACCGGCTCTATGCGCGCGTCACAGTGCTCGAGCAAGGGCTCGATTCCGTCACTGGTGCGATCGCGAAGCAGACCGCAACATCGCCACCGGCGTCCGAGTCGAAACCGCAGGACACGCCCGTCGCCGCCACGCCGCCCTCGGCTCCGGTGCCTGAAGTCGCACCGGTCGCCTCGACCGCAGCCTCGCTCGTCGACAGGCCGCGTACAGGCGCCGGCAAGGAGACCAAGGAAAATGCGAAGGACAGTTCGAAAGAGGCTGCCAAGGCTCAGCCGAGTCCGCCGCCGCAGACCGCTGCTGCGGCCTCGCTCGTTCCGCAGTCGCCAGTGACGACGTCGGCGCTGCCGATTCTTCCGCTGGTGCCATCGAAATCGATCATGGCGCCGCCCGATCCCGCCGCATCGAAGCTAATTCAGCCAGATCAGACCGACACGGCTACCGAGAAGAAGCCCGAGCTGCCGCCCGCCCCGACCGAAGTCGCTGCGGTGCCGGCCAAGCCGGCGGACGCCGCTGAAGCCCAATCGCCTACTATTTCCGTCCAGCAGACGCGCTTTGCCATCGACCTTGGCGCCGCTAATTCGATCGACGGCCTGCGCGCGCTCTGGCGTGGCCTCTCCAAATCCAATCCGGAGATCGCGGCGCTCCGGCCGATCATCATGATCAAGGAAGGCAACACCGGTCTCGGCATGCAGCTTCGCCTTGGCGCGGGTCCCCTCATCAACGCTGCCGCCGCGGCAAAACTCTGCGCGGGTCTCGCCGAGAACGATCGCCATTGCGAGACCACGGTGTTCGACGGCCAGCGCCTGTCGATGCGCGGCGGATCGGAGAAGGGGCAAGAGAAGTCTCAGGACCGTGTTCAGGAGAAGAACGCGGAGAAGAATGAGGACGTGGCCCCCAAAACTGAAACCGCGCCAGTGCCCTCGCCGAGCGCAAAGCCCGAGAAGCCGCAGCGACACCGCGGCTACTCTTCCAAGCGCGCGTCGAAGCGCGAGGAGCCCGCGCCGCCACCTGCGGCACCGCCCGCGGCGGTCGCCCCCAAGCCCGAGACCTCGTCGGCGAGTTCGACGATATCGTCGTTCTTCAGGCGATAGCGCTGACCGCCAGCGGCCCTGTGACGGCGGGTTGGACCAGAAAATCGACTTTGCCGGTTGCTCCCTCTCCCCTTCGCGACCATATTGCCCGCATGACAAAAAAGCCGTTCCGCCTTACGCCCTATCAGGTGCAGTTTCTCCTCGTCGTCGGTTTCGTCACCGTCGGCTGGGCCCTCTATGTGCGCTATCTCGCGATCGAGTTCTCGCAGGTGGCATTGGCCTGCGATGCCGGCCTGCAGACCATGATCTGCAAGGCGCGCTCCGTGTCGACGTCCCTGTTCAAGAATTCGGTGTTCGGCATCGTCGCGCTGGTGATCGCGACGCTGAACCTGATGCGCCCCTCGATCGTGCTGCTCACGCTCGGCGTGGTCGCAGCCGGGCTCGGCATCGTGCTCTACAACATCGTGCTGTCGGGCCTTGCGATCGGCCTGCTCATCCTTGGCTTTGCTCGGCCCGCGCCCGCCACAGCGTGAGCGCGAACAAGAGATAGATCGCGCAGGTCCACATCGCCTGCCAATTGTCGCGGCCTTCGTTCAGAAGCACATAGGCCGCCGACAGCGCCAGCAGCCCTGCGAACACCGCTTCCGCGATCGGGCGAAGGCCGATCTGAGGACGATTCAGCATCAGCAGTGCGAACGGCACAACGGCCATCGTCAGCGAGGCATAGGGGAAGTCGCGGTAGCGCGGATCGAACACGAAACCGAGCGCGGTCTCGGCCGCGATCACCGACGTCACCGCCAGGGTCAGGCAGAGCACGGCCGAGAGCTTCGACCATTTCCGGCCCTCGCGCGGACCGAGCAGGTCGAGGAAAGTCGGCAGGCTGCGGCCGATGACGAGCGCCTGCGCACAGAAGATCGGCGAAAGGATGCCGGCGAGCAGCAGCGCGCCCCATTGCAGCCAGCCGCCCCAGCCGTAGCTCTCGTAATACATCTTGTCGGCGGCGATTCCGAGCAGGATGCCCGCTGATGTCGCCGAGATGCCGACGCCGAGCCAGGCCGAGAAGCGCGGCGTCCAGGGACGGCGCCGCAGCGTGAGGCCTGCAACCGCGAACACCAGTACGCTGAGGCCCATGCCTGCCCCCATGTACCATTTCCAGAAGGGGAAGTTGCTGATCGGCTCGCCCGGCGGATATTTCAGATGCCGCCGCACCGAATCGAGCAGGCCCCAATAGCCTCCGACCGTACCTTCGAGCCGCCGCTTCCACGGCTGGTCATAGGCCTCGATCAGGTTGACCCGAAACTTCTGCGCCTTCGCCAGCGCCAGGATCTCCGAGACGATGCGCGCCTGGTTGGTGCGGGACGGCAGCGCACCTTCGCGCATGCGGCCTTCACTCGGCCAGCCGGTCTCACCGATCAGGATCTCCTTGCCGGGAAACGCCACCGCCATCCGCTCGCGGATCGCTTCGACATGGGCAGAGGCGAATTTCGCCTTGACCGGCATATCCTCCCAATAAGGCAGGATGTGAATCGTGATGAAGTCGACGGCGTCATAGACCTCGCGGTTCTTCAGCCAATACTCCCAGACATCGGCATAGGTCACGGGCACGGTGACCTGCGCCTTCACCGAGCGAATGATCGCGATGAGATCCTGCGTCGTCATCTCTCCGCGCAGCAGCACCTCGTTGCCGACCACGAGCGCGGAGATGGTGTCGGGGAATTCCTTGGTCAGGCGGATAGCGGTCGCCACCTGGGCAAAATTCTTGGCGCGGTTGCTGCCGAGCCAGATGCCCTGGATCACCTTCAGCCCTCCGACCTTGGTCGCGACCGCCGGCACCTGGTCGAGGCCATTTTCAATGGAGTACGTGCGCACGCAGTCGGTGATCTCTTTGAGCTGGCGCAGGTCCTGCTCGATCTGGTCGGCCTCGATGTGGGTCCATGCGTTCAGCGGCGTCTGCTCGCCGCGGAACGGCGCATAGGAGACGCATTGAACCTTGTCATTGGGATCGATGGGCGCGCGTGCAAGCGTGATTGGCGTGGCCAGCCACCACCACACGGCAGCAATTGCACCCAGGGAGACGAGCAGGAGCGCCAGGGGCGTACGAAGAGAAATTGGTTCCGTCCTCCGCGAAGGAGCCGTCGATTACCTGCTCGCACGCCATCTGCCAAGGGGGCGCCGCGCCCGTCCCACCATCTGCCGGGCGAATTAACCTGCGGCCCTTCGACATCGAGGCAGGATCGTGACTTTGCTGGACAAAAATCCAAATACAGGCCATGGCATTCCGCAGGGCTTTTCCGCCGCATTGGAGACCCATTTGGACGCCATCACCATCGCGTCCGCGAGGTCCCTTTCCGCGGGCGGTCATTGAGAAATTGGGGAATTCATGCGGCGACGGGTGTTCGAGTCACGAAATGCGGTCCTGCGGCAGTTCGCCGCCACTTTGGCCGTCTCCTCCCTTGTGCTCCTGGCCACCCTCGGCGGTGCCTCCGCCCAGAGCGGCACCCCGGCTCCCGATCAGGGCAAGACTGCGGCCCAACCCGCTGATGCCGCCAAGGAAGCGACCGCCCAGAACCAGCGCCGCACTGACGAGTTCGCCGAAGCCGCCCAGGCCATCAACGGCCCGGCCGGCAACCCCGAATGCGTCTGGCTCGGCCGTCGCGTGGTGCGGCTGATGTGGCGGGACGACCTCGATACCGCGTTCCGCCATCTCGACCTCTATGACCGGTTCGGCTGCCCCGGCGGCCATATCCAGGCTGCGTTCCGCTGCCTGACCCGCTTTGGCGCGCAGATCGATCCCAAGGTCGCCGAGACCCTGGACAGCCGTGTGCATGCTTGCTGGATCAATCCTGCTGCCCAGCCGCAGCAGGCAGCCGCTGCGGCCTCGGCGCCGCCGGCCCCCACGTCAGGCAACGCGCAGCCCCAGCCCGCCGCAAGTCCCGCGCCTGCGGCAAGCCCGTCGCCCGCGCCCCAGAAATAGTCGCGATCGTTTCAGCTGCCGTTCAGGAACGATCGGCAATAGAGGCGGTTGGCACTGCCAGCTTCCAAAATGCCATGCCCTCATAAGGACATGAGGCCATGACAGTTGTGAAACGGTGCGGCAGAGGTATGCTCCATTTGCCGCGGACTTGGTCGGATCTCGGGGTCGGATCCGCTTCCCTGCCCCCTCAGCCCCTTTTGGTTTAGCCGCGATGCGCGTTGTCGCCGCCGTTCTGTTGCTCGTGTCCGTGCTCCACGCCGGCGTCTGGGGGGTCCTGCGCGACAAGGAACCCGCGCCCGATTTCAAGGGGCTGTTGCCGAGTCTGTCCTATACGCCATTCGAACCGGGACACGTCGTCGACATCAACGTCGACCCCGACAAGATTCGCGCGGACATGAAGAAGCTCTCGACCCTCACGCGAGCGATCCGGTCCTACTCCGCGACGGAAGGCAACGAGCTGGTGCCGCCGATCGCCGCCGAGTTCGGCCTCAAAGTCACGGTCGGCGCCTGGATCGACAAGGACGAGGATCGCAACGAGCGGGAGATCAAGGCTGCCATCGAGCTCGCCCGCAAGAACAGCAACGTCAACGGCATCGTGGTTGGCAACGAGGTGATCTTCCGCGGCGAGCAGAAGGTCGAGGACCTCATCGACAAGATCAAGAAGGTCAAGAGCGCGGTCCGCGTTCCCGTCACGACGGGCGAGATCTGGAACATCTGGCGCGATTTTCCGGACCTTGCCTCCAGCGTCGATTTCATCGCCGCTCACGTGCTGCCCTATTGGGAAAACTTCCGATCGGACCAGGCGGTCGACCAGGCCGTGGACCGCTACAACCTCCTGCGCAATCTCTTTCCCGGCAAGCGCATCGTGATCGCCGAGTTCGGCTGGCCGAGTGCCGGCTACAATTTGCGCAATGCAGATCCCGGCCAGTTCCAGCAGGCGCTGACCCTGCGTAACTTCGTCAGCCGCGCGGAAGCTCTCGGCATGGAATACAATATCGTCGAGGCGATCGATCAGCCCTGGAAATTCTTCGAAGGCGGCGTCGGCCCCTACTGGGGGATCCTCAACGCCAATCGCGAGCCGAAATTCGCCTGGACGGGTCCGGTCGAGAATTCCGACTATTGGAAGCTGATGACGATCGCGCTGCTGGTCGGCATCCTGCTGTCATTGCCGATCATGCGGCTGCCGCAGCCGACCGCCGCGCAGGCATTCCTGCTCGCGGTCACCGCCAACGGCGTCGGCGCCTGGGCTGCGACCGTGTTCGCCTATTGGAACGGCCACTATTTCCTGTTCGGTTCGGCCTTCGCGCTGACGCTCGGCATGATCCTCCTTGTTCCCCTTGTCCTCATCGCGATGGCCCGCGTCGACGAGATCGCAGCCGTCGCCTTCGGCCGGCCGCCGCAGCGTCTGCTTTCGAAGGGCAAAACGGTCGAGAACGTGCCCGAGAACTACTATCCCAAGGTCTCGATCCATATCCCCGCCTATTTCGAGCCGGTCGAGATGCTCAAGCAGACGCTCGATGCGCTGTCGCGGCTCGACTATCCGAACTACGAATGCGTCGTCATCATCAACAACACGCCGGATCCTGCGTTCTGGCAGCCGATCCAGGACCATTGCCGCGCGCTCGGTGAACGTTTCAAGTTCATCAACGCCGAAAAGGTGCAGGGCTTCAAGGCCGGCGCGCTGCGCATCGCGATGGACCGTACCGCCGTCGATGCCGAGATCATTGGCATCCTCGATGCCGACTATGTCGTCGAGCCGGACTGGTTGAAGGACCTCGTGCCTGCTTTCGCCGATCCGCGCGTTGGCCTCGTTCAGGCGCCCCAGGAGCACCGCGACGGCGACCTGTCGATCATGCACTACATCATGAACGGCGAATATGCCGGCTTCTTCGACATCGGCATGGTCCAGCGCAACGAGCTCAACGCCGTCATCGTGCACGGCACGATGTGCCTGATCCGCCGCGCCGCGATGGACATGGCCGGCGGCTGGTCCTCCGACACGATCTGCGAAGACTCGGATCTCGGCCTTGCGATCCAGGAGCTCGGCTGGACCACGCATTACACCAATCACCGCTACGGTAAGGGGCTGCTCCCCGACACCTACGAGGCTTTCAAGAAGCAGCGCCACCGCTGGGCCTATGGCGGCCTCCAGATCGTGAAGAAGCACTGGCGGCAATTCCTGCCCGGAAGGAGCCGGCTGACATCAGACCAAAAGCGCGAATACGGCCTGGGCTGGCTGAACTGGCTCGGGGCCGAGAGCCTCGGCGTCGTCGTCGCGCTCCTCAATCTCGTCTGGGTGCCGATCGTCGCGTTCGCCGACATCGCGATCCCCGACAAGATTTTGACGCTGCCGATCATCGGCGCCTTCATCGTCTCGCTGGTGCACTTCCTGTCGATGTACCGCGCGCGCGTCGCGATCAAACCGGGCCAGATGCTGGGTGCAATGGTCGCGGCGATGAGCGTGCAATGGACGGTCTCGCGTGCGGTCGCGCAGGGCCTGATCACCGAGCACATCGCGTTCGCCCGCACGTCCAAGGGTGGCCTGTCGAGGATGTCGATCGAGTTCCAGGCGTTCTGGGAGGCCGTTATCGGCACCCTGCTCCTGGTCGGCGCCGGCGTGCTGATCGCCTCCAACAGCTCCCGGCAGATCACCGAGATCTATATCTTCGCAGGCGTCCTGGTGCTGCAAAGCCTGCCGTTCCTGGCCGCCGTCGCCATCGCCATCCTCGAGCTCAGCCGCATCAACTCGTTCCAGTTCTGGCGCGACAGCGCGATCCGCACCGCCGAGCTGATCGGCCTGCGCCCCGTCGCCCTGCCGACATCAGGCAATGCGCAGCCGGTGCCGAGCGAGGTGCGGCGGGAGGCGAACTGACGGGATGGATTTCACGCGGTTAGGCCTCGTGATCAAAGTCACGAGGTCTTTGGACGTGGATGACAGTCCGCCAAACAAGTTCAAAACTCCGCCCTAAGCTTCGGAAGTGACAATAAAATCCGCTCCACTGCCGTGTGTTTTGGCAGCCATCCCTGCTATTGACCTCAGCGCCCCATCCCCCTACACAGCGCGGGCCGAAAGCATGATCCGGAAACAGCCGGTTTTCCCCGCGACGCGAGCCGAAGCGGCAAGACATGCTTCTCGAATGTCCGAAGACGATGGCGATCGACCGTAAAGCCATCAGCGGCCATGGGAGCGCGTAGCTCAGCCGGTAGAGCACGTGACTTTTAATCACGGGGTCCTGGGTTCGAGCCCCAGCGCGCTCACCAAGTAAGCCCCTGAAAATACTTATAGTATATCGAAAATTAAATCACGGTGCCTAGACCTTTCGTGACCTTCGGGTAACGCAGGGGTAACAAACTTCCCGAACAAAGATGTACAACTTTGCGCATGTTCAGGCAGAAACAGGCGGCGTCGGGGCTATCTGAGTCGCCGCGTCGAGCTGACCGGAACGGACGGGCAAACTGAATGACCGCACCAAATCCTAAGAGGCAACGGGCTGCGTGGGCAGCAATTGATGATTTAGCGTCCGACGCGGAAAACGTGTCGGTGATCCATTATTCCTGCGAAAGCTTCTACGACCGACCCAACGGGGCATCGCCTCGCATCACCTCTGTTGCCGTCCGCAAATTGGACACCGGCCAGACGTTGTCATTCTCGATTCATCAGGTGGCGGAGCGAGAGGGCATCCCCTTTGCCGAGATTGAGGCGAGCTATGACAAGCTCGAACGCATGATGCTCGACGCCTTCTTTGAGCATGTGGGCAGCCACAAGGGGATGAAATACATCCACTGGAACATGCGGGACATCAACTATGGTTTTGCGGCCATTGAGCACCGCTACCGCGTCCTGAAAGGCGAACCCAAAATCATCGATGACGACCGGAAATTCGACCTCGCCCGGTTGCTCATAGACATCTATGGCCCGGGCTATACCGGGCACCCCAGATTGGAGACGCTCCTAGAGCAGAATCATATCTCACCTCTCAATTTTCTGAGCGGCAAGCAGGAAGCGGAAGCTTTTGAGAACCGAAATTATGTTGGCCTGCACCAATCCACGCTGAGCAAGGTGGACGTTGTCAGCAACCTCTTTGGCAGAACGGCGGATCGACAGCTTAAAACCAACACGACCTGGTGGGAGATGCATGGCGGGAAGCTACACGGCGTCGTGCAGTGGCTAGCCGAAAACAAGATAGTCGCGCTGGCGCTTGCCGTGGCAGGCGTCGTCTTGGGTCTAATCGCGTTGAAGTTCAGCTAGGCGGAGCCGGGGAAGCGCTCAGCCCCAGGGCACGACCTTCACCGGCCGGACGAAAGTTTGCGCCCGCACTGGTAGTATTATCAAAGCTGCTCTGCTTTACTGATGCGCAACCCATAAAGAGTTGACGCCAATGGCAAAGCCCCCGAACAAAGCGCCCCGTCCGCAGGGTAGCGAATATCAGTTCAGGATTGACGCCTATAGCCCGGCCACCATGCCAATGGGACGGCTAGCTCAGTACATGGCCGAATTAGCGACCTTGCTCGGCGAGCGGGACGCGGTGCACTTTCGGGGCCTCACGAAGGGCAGCACAATCCTAAATGCGCGTGTGGACCGGGAGGCAATGCCTAAGGTCCGCGCACGCGTGGTAGCCGTACGCGCGGGGGATGCTAGCGGTGATACTCAGCGGGCGTTCAACAACCTGAACAAGCTTCTTAGGGCTGACAATGCGGTCGGCGTGCTGCGTGACGCCGCGCCCCGGGGGGTTGTTGTCCGCTTTCCCGGCCGCGACGTAGCCGAGGAAAAGTTCACCGTTAAACAGCAAGGCTCGATTGATGGCATTGTCACCGGCATTCGCGGCAAAGACAGCTCCATCCACATAACGCTGCAATCCGAAACTCAACAAATAAGCGGCTGCGAAACTACGCGCGCGATAGCAAAACAGCTCGGAGCCAAGCTCTTTGAGCCTGTGCGACTGTTCGGCAAGGGCAAGTGGACTCGCGATGCGGATGGCACTTGGACACTTGAGAACTTCCGGGTGGAAAGCTTTGAGGCTCTCCGCGAGACACAGCTTACCGACGCGCTCGCCGCCCTACGCGACATCCCCACGGAATGGGGAGACGACGCGTATCAGGAGCTGATCGATATGCGAAAGGGACCGGGAGGCAGCAAGAATGGTGGTCATTGATTCCACTAATCTCTTACTGCTACTGCGCCCTGGTACCCGCGTTCCCAATGGCGCGGACGGTGCCCCCATCGTCCGCCCTCGGGATAGAATCCAGTACTTGGTGCACCGGCTGAGTCAGGACAAATCGAAAATCATCATACCGACGCCCGCGCTTAGCGAGGCCCTAGTCACGGCCGGGCCGGAAGCCTCTCAGAAAATCGTAGAGGACTTGCAGAAATACGCTGTGTTCGCAATCGAGCCATTTGATACCCGCGCTGCTCTGGAAGCCGCAGCGATGCTGCGCGCAGCGCTTGCAAACGGAAACAAGCGCGGCAACAGCAAAGCGCCATGGCAGAAGGTGAAAGTTGACCGTCAGATTGTCGCCATCGCGAGGGTTCACGGCGCGACCGAAATTTATTCCGACGATGGAGACGTTGCCACGCTTGGGGCGCTCGCGAAGATCAAGGTCATCAGCTTGTCTGATTTACCCTTGCCGCCTGAAAAGGCTCAGCTCAGTTTAGAACTCGAACCGGCCGCCGATAGCCTCCCGGATCAACAATAAAAAAAACAAAACGAACAAGGGGGCGGCCGAATGTCGTGGGATGACCACCAACTCAAACTTACGCGCGATGCAAGGCTCTTGTCGGCAAGTCCCGATCAGGTCTTCTCGGAATTGAGGGACATCTCCAAAGAGATACGTACAAGCCTGCTCATGTCGGGATCAGACGGCATTGAACCGCTGTTGATCGAACGTGGTCAGCCGCTGATCAATCTGGGTCTCGCCTGCTACTGCACCGACAAGAGCGTCTTTGTCGCGCTGTATAATCACGGTCGCGGAGCCCCAGCGGACAAAGCTGACGAAATATATCGCCGTGGTCTTTTGCTCGGCTGCCTTTCCAATGCGACGATACAGAAGGCGCACTTGATTTTTGACTTCCCTCGCGAGCTGATCGGCGACGACGAATTCGAGCATATATTAGGAGAGAGCGAATACGGTCTGGCGGAAACTCTCGTTCGAAATCCTGCGGTGTCCGACAAACTGTTGGAGCAGCTATACAAGCGAGAAGGAGCATTCGCGAGCGTGCCGGATCAACGCCTCGCGACGCTGGTCCATTGTTCGCGCGAGAACGAACGCCTAAACACCAACGATGACGACGATTACAGTCCCGACTTGGGGCACTTCCGCATTCATAATGCGATCCTACAGCTTGTCGAAACCGCGCCAGTAAGCCCACTCTGGAGAACGGTTCTCTTTGATCTTCTCAACAATCTGAACCCCTTGCACGTTGCCCGGACTGAGCGACTGCAAGATATTTTGCAGCGATGGGTGTCACTCGACATCAGGGACAGAAGTGATGAAGAAAGGACGGGGTTGTTTGCTGAGAACGTTTCGATGACGGACGAATTCCGCTGTGTCATCGCCTCACTCTACGGAACGGCGTTGAAGGACAATGAGATGCGGGCCGCGTCGAAATCAAATGACGTTGCGATGCGAGCTGCCTACTACGGAAACAGCAAGCTAACCGTAAAAGAGATGCGGACATCATTTGAGCGCGACGGCAGCGCCTTCGTTCTCGCGGCAATCCGCAACCGTAGCATTCTCTTCGGCCGCGATCAGCGCCAAGCCTTTGAGGAGGAAATGCTAAGCCGGGATTTCAGCTTTCAGTATGGCAAAATCATAGACATGCTTCGGAAGGAATACCCGTACGTCGAGCCCTACAAGCAGCGATAAATTTCTGCGCCTTCGGATGGAAAATGGATTTTTCAGCCTTCATCATAGCGGCCGCCGCATTGGCTGTCGGCATCTACATTGGCCGCCAATCTCAAAAGGCCGCGCTCGGTTCACTGGTCCGCACAGCCGACCGAAAGGCCTCAGCAGCCGATGAGGCAAACGACCGATACCTTGAGGTGCTGCAACGGGAGTTGGCGAACATCATCGCCCGCGATAATCCGGACAGGATGATTGCGCTCTACCGAAAAGCGCAAGCACAAGAGCGCGAGATGCTGAAGGCTGACAAGGCGCGCGTCCAAGCTGAGCTGGCCGCCCTCACGCACAAGTACCCTGTATATGAAGACTTCGACAAAATCGGCACGAAGCATTTTGTCCCGTACAGCGGCGAGCCGCTTTGGGGCGAAGAGGGCGAGCTTTCCGACGCCTATCTCGACATCTCGAAATTTTTGATCCTCGGGAGAATACAAGACGGGCGTTCGTACAGACCTGTTTTCCCGGAAGACGACGAGAAGAGCTTTCGACGCTGCATGCAAGAATTGAAGGACCAGACGTTCAGGGCCTCGCTCAATGACGCCGTCGACAAATACTATCTGGCGCGTAGAGTGGCCGAACAGTCAGATTCCCAAATGCACGATTACGAAGATCAGCAAATAGGCGTGTTTCATCTTCCGTCCTATGCTGATGTTCGCTACGGCATCCACCTAAAGAAAACGGACGAATACGGCGTGTATTCGTTCTTTGTCCATGACGATGGCAAGATCAGCTCGCGTTATGCTCGGTCTGATGCAACATTCCAGAACGAAATCGGGTTGTATCTCTGAGCATCTACGCTGGAAGGGCGGAACGCACAAATGGTGAAATGGGTCTATAGAACTCGCGCCGATCAGGCTCAGATTATTCCGGCCCCAAAAGGCTTCGCTCTTATGTTCGATGGTGAAGCGTTAGGAAACTACGCCTCGCCCGCTGCGGCAGCAGAAGATTTGGCTAACGGAACATCCTTCTGGCCATCCGCTGGCGACCCCTCTGAGATGGGCATCCCGGAGGACATCGCCGAGTGGCAGCGCGTCCCATAACACTCAGCTAGGCCGATTGCTCGGAGCACGCTTTGATGCATCGACGAAAGCGTGCCCCACGTCACCTAGCTCAGCCTTAAACTGAATTTCTATCTGGCCGTCTTGACCCTTACGGACGCGAACGAGATGACGGCGGCCTTCGTCGAGAGCAGACGCAAGGGTGTCTTGCATCTGCTCCGCAGTTAAGCCCCGCCCCCATATGTGACGCGTGACTACCAGCTCCATGAGCCGAGCTAGGTCTTCTCGATTACTGTCCGTTTGATCTGCCATGAACAATCCTGTAGCCACGCGAATACTTCTTCAAGACTGTAAGACTGTTCGACTGGCGGGTCGCCCGGCAACTCGCCAGCCACTCTCAGGACGAAGTCAACGTCAGACTTACGGTACATGCGGTCCTGTAGCTCGAACTCTTCAAGCGTGACTGGATTACAATCGTGGTAGTGCCTTGTAGCGATTAGTTGCATTGCCCTCTTGCCCCAAACAATGATGCGTCTCGTCTGTTGCAAAGACGCCGATTGCCGTCAAAGCATTTATTTCGAAGGCAATGGCGTTTGGTATTAGATGTAGGTTACGAATCTCACAGCTTCAGCCGTCGTATCGAACAAGGCCCGAGAGCGCTACGCGTTTCGGGTAGCGCTTCAACAACTCTTGCGACCGCCTTCGCCCGAGGCATCTTTCCAAGAATCTATCGCCACAATAGCAGACGACCGCCTGAACCGCGGCGTGCGGAATGTACTGTCGGCGCGACGCCACATAGGCCAAGCCGGGCAAGATCATGTCCGGCAACGAGTCGATCAGCACAAGGGCGTCAAGCGAGGTCTCACACTCGCGCAGCCGCGCGAGCGCTGGGACCAAGATATCTAGAGAAGGCTCATACGTTGCGCCTTGGCGCGGCGCGTATTGGATGCGCTCCACCACTATCGAGCCTCCCTTGCCCTGCCGAGCATCACGACCGGAGCAGCGATGCGGGAAACGCCATCATCTTGCACGTCTTTGATTTCGTACAGCGAGCGGTCGCAAAGTCGCATGATGCGATAACCCTGACTGAGCGGAAACGGCAGCACGCCGTAGCCAAACGAAAAGACGGGCTTCGACGTGCTGACAATCGGACTGATTGAATGGCCGGAAGCAATCCGGCCACTGTTCTCGCCCATGATTACCTGCTCCGCCCTATTGGTGAAAACCGCCGTGACCGTCACCGCCTTCGACGGATCGGGCACAGCGGGGAAGTTTGGTACTGGCGTGCCAGCGTAAGGGGTAACTTCTACCAACTCACCCATGCTGTCATCTATCGCGGCGCTGACCTCCTGCATGGCAGCGCGCCAGTTGTTCGAATCTGGAAATAACATCTCTCTTCCTATTGTCCGCCCAATGCCGCGCCTTGGCTCGGTTTTGTGGCGTTGTCGCCGGGACCTTGCATACTTGTTCCAAGCCGCCCGTTGAGCGAGATCGTCGAGACGTTCTCCGCGCGCTTGATCAAAGACTCGAAGTACGAAGTCGGCCGGACTTCGAGTTGCAGGTTCTGATGCAGCTCGGCTGATCCAGTGACCGTGCCCGATACACTGACATCCTTGAAGCCGCTCGACTGCCCAAGCGAACGAATGGAGTCCTGCCAACCGCCCGACATCATGCCGCCATCACCGCCCTCCCGAAGGTATCGGCTTGAGGGGCTGTCCAGCATCGTCGGCTGAAACCTGTCGAACCGGCCCGGCTGCGGAACGGGCAGATCATCCCATATGCTTCGCTTCTTTCGGCCCGCCGCGTAGACCGCAACATCCGGGTTGGTCCAGTCGGCAATCACGTCGTCGAGCTGGTCGTCAGACATGCTGTCGATTTGCTTTTGCCGCATGTACAGCCCGGCCGCGCCTACTGCTCCCGCTGTCGCCAAGGCGCCCAGCCCCAAGGCCGTTCCTGCCACTGGAAGCGCAGTGACGGGCGGCGCAGCGCCCGATACGGCCGCCCGCCCTGCGAGAACCTGAAGTGCAGCCGACGCGGAATTGACGCTCCCAATGAACGTCACCATGCTGTAGGCGAGCCCGCCGCCAGCAGCCACGGTCGCGATGCCCGCAAAGATGCCAGCGGCCTTTTGGGCCTCAGGGCTCAAATTGGTAAGCGCGGTCGTGGCGGTCGTGGCTGCATTGGTGAGGCCGGTCAACCAGCCTTCGTTCGCCTTCACCATTGTATTGGACATCGCCTCAGCCGAAGCACTGAGCCTATCGACCGCAGCCGCCAAGCCTCGGTTCATCTCATCGGCCACTTTCTGAGCGTAGCCATCCGCGTGCCCCAGGTCGCCCTTCGCTTCAGCGAACTTGTCCCGCTCCTGCAACAGCGCGACGCCGCGCGCCCCTTGCTTGTCGCCAAGGAACGCCTGCATCAGCATCGGATTGCCGGACTCAATGATGCGATTAAGCAGCGCCTCGCCCTTGAAGCCCTGCTTCGTAAAGTCGAAGTACTCGTTAGCCGCCCGAGTTAGGTTGCGCTGATCGGTCTTCGAGAGCTTGTCTCCGCTCTTCTCAGCGGCCTTCGCCACCATCTCGGCGTACTTGCCGCGATCAGACAGAATCTCGTCGCCATGCTCTTCAAGCTCGCTATTGATCTGCGCAATCGCTTCCTTGCTAAGTCGCTTCCCGAACGTCCGGGCCATCTTGTCGCTGAGGCCCTCGCCGCTCACAAGGCCGTGCGAGGCGAAGTCGTCGATATTGATTCCGTTCTGTGCCAGGACCTCCCGTCCCTTCCGCGTGGGGGCCATCTCTCTGGCGTAGAGCTGGCGTGCGAATACCCCGGCCTCAGAGCCCACGATGCCGCCACGACGCAAAGCCATACCCATTGCAAGGTTGACCTCGTGCGAAACACCGGCCGCGTTCGCAGCCGCCGCACTGTATTTTGTGAACTCCTTCACGTCCTCGAACGTCATGTTCGATTTCTTCGTCGCCACGGCCGCAAGGTCGTTAAGGTGTGTCGCTTTCCGCTGAGCGTCGGCCGGGCTGTCGAAATGAACGCCATACTGAGAGATCATCGACTCCATCAGCTCAGCGTTCTGTTCGGGCGTAACGCCCATCGCTTTCGCGCCGATAGCTGTGGGACGCGTGATCGCAAGATTGGTCGCCGCGTTGTACTTCAAGCGGCCGAAGGTCTCATGGGCCTTTTGGGTCGCCTCGACCGTAGCGCCATAAAGTGAAGCAAGCTCGTTTTGCTGCTTCCGCAGCGCGGCCATATCGGACTCGCTGTATCCGGTCCGCGCCCTGATGGACGTGTCTTCCCGCAGGTAGGGCAGCGCGTGCTTGATGGCATCAACGCCGCCGTGCACCATCTTCATCGCGGCGTAGCCCGCGACGGTGGCTGCAATGGCTTTATGCGCTGCGTGAACCTGATGCAGGATTCCAAGATGCTTCTGCGCTGCCGCGTTTGCCTGATTGAAGCTGTTGGCATACTTGCCGCCAAGATTGCCGCCGTCCAATTCCTTGGCGGCCTTCTCAGCTTGCTTCAACGTCGCGATTAGCTCGCGCACCTTCGGGCTCGCGAGATCGTTCGCTGAAATTGTTGCTGTAACGGAAGGATTGCTCACTTCCCCATCCCCTTAGTTTGGTCGCGGAGGAACTTGTCAAAGTCCGCGAATAGATCGGCGTATCGCATTAACTTGTGCAGCCGCATCGCCTCGACGGTGCGCACGTCGAGACGATTGGCACTGATCAATGAGGCGATCAGATACCGGGCTGTTCGGAAGGGTTTTTGTCTGGCACCAGCCCTAGGATTACGTTCGTGATGGCGCCGCGCAACCGCGTGAAGTCCGTCACAGACAGATCCTCCAATATCAGCTCGTCCACTCCTGTCATGTCGGCCGCGAACTGCACCATTGCTGAATTGTTGTAGATGTATTCGTAGCTCTCGGTCTCGCCCTTCGCGTTCTTGACCGGCCGGATCGTGAACGGGTCGCCGTGCTTGATCATCAGTCGGGCCTTTGGCGATTTGAGCTTGAGTTCTGTGACGACGCCGTCATGGGTCTTCAGCGGTGAGGTCAGTTTAAATGTTTCAGTCATGTTGTGCTGCCTACCTGCAAGCTAAGTTGTGTGGACGACTTTCGACGTATCGACTTCGAGCTGTGCTAGCAATCTGCTCAGCGGTGCTCCGGTCGTGGCGTGGGCGTCCAGAGCGCATTTCAGTTTCTTGGCTTCCTGTGTATGCCCGTGGCCGTTCATCTGAAGGGCATTGAACCTGATCTCAGCAAGCCGCTTCAACTTGTCAGGCTCGACAGTCGATACGGCGGGAGTCGGTTTTAACGCCACGGTCTGCGGCTTCGTCCAGCCGCGCGAGTGGTTGAACGCCTGCATGCTGCCTGCGATTTCAGCGCGCCGTGCGGCGCGAGGGTCGTCCTTGGTCGTCATGTTATCTTCCGTGGTTTCTACTTCTTCGACAGGCAGTCCGCGCAGAAACGCCCGGGCCTTGCCAACATCAAGGGTGGTTTGGTTGTGTGTGGATAGAAGCTCGGCAAGCGCAGCCGGGCGCTCCTGCGCCTCGGGAAGGCACGAAACCTGCGACTTCCACCTATTGAACGCGTCGAGTGCGGTGTTCGGCGCCGAACCTTTCGGAGTTTCGCCCACAATCGTGTAACCGAGCGCCTCAGCCCGGTCTCGTTTCATGCGCTCGCCATTGCCCAACAGGACGACGGACGGCGTATCATCCAACGGCAATGCCGTTTTCTTTTTGCTCATGTCTCTCTCTTATCTCACTCGCACAGCGCCGACACGGCTTGCGCCGCAGATCGCCTCAAGCCTCCGCACCTCATGCTGGAGCGTCTTGGCGTCACCCTTCTGGAATTCCAGCCACTGGTCGCCGTTGCGCACGACGGCTTTCACCTGTCCCGCCGCAAGCTGGTAGAACGCGGCGCGAAGCTGAGGCAGCAAAGCGCAAGGGTCCGTTACGGCGGCCACAGGGCTGCCGCTTCCGTTGCAATTACTCATTTCGTTTGGTCCTCCAGATCGCCGGGCCTTGCCGCCCCGCTCCGTGTAGTGCCTACCGCTGCGGGACCATTCAGGCCCGCTTCCACAAGCATGTCGCGCTCGGCCTTGCGCTGCGCGATAACGGTTTCGAGGTCGAGACCACGTTCGCCCAGCTTCTCTTCGAGTGTGCTGAGACCGCTGCTAATCTCCAGCGCATCCGCCTCAGCAGCTTTCATCTGATCGGCAACGGGCTTAGCGCTACCGCGCCACGCCGCCGCGGTGTACGCCTCCGGGCACTGCCAGAATGCGGGCGCTCCTTTTGGAAGCTTGATGCGGCCAGTCTCACATGCTTCTTCAAGCCACGCGGTGAACGTGCTTTGGTAAATGCGCTCCAGAATGTTCTGTCTTCGGCGCAGATTGATCCGCCAGGGCAACTCAAGGGCAAGCCTCGAAGCGGAGAAGCTGGTCTTCGAGTAGTCGCCGCTCACGTCCTCAGCACTGCCGCCGCTCGCCTTAGCGGCTTCACGCGCGAGCGACGCATCGAAGTCCGCGTATGTGCTGCTCGGAGCCTGCGGCCGATGAACGTGCATCTTGTCGCCGCGAAGCAGGTGGTTGATTACGCCGGGGTTCAGATCGACCTTCACGTTATTGTAGAAGTCGATTTTCGCTTTCGCCCAATCTTCCGGGGAAACGCCCTTCGGTGCTACAATCCCCGCAAGCGGGTCTTCCGCGTTGAGCGAGCCTAGGGCCTGCTCGCGCGGCAAATCAGATTCGATGCTGACGGCCAACATGCTCTGCACCAATGCGCTCGCCAGCGAGAACTCGCGCAGCGTGGCCTTGCTGTGAGCAGGGGTTAGTGCCGCAGCGAGTGGGCTCATACCGCGCACTTGCCCGGGCACTAGCAGGTCGAACAGATGCCCAACCCGTGGGCGCCCCCAAGACGTAGTCGCAGCCACGTATTGGGCTTGCGGCGCTGAGGCGAAGCTCCCCAGGATGAACTTTCGAATATGATATCCTTGGAGGCGGCCGTTCTGATCGAACTGCACGCCTTGCATAATCGAGGCGTTCCCGTTGCCCTCTGCGACGCGCGTAATGCTCTGGTCGAGCTGGCGGCTATCGAGAAGGCACACTTTGGTCTGGGTCCTCGCACCACGCGCCGCGACCCAATCCAGCGTGAAGAGCGTTTCACCCGTCAGCAGGTAGCTGCGAAAGCCAGCCGCCGCAAGCTGATGCAGGGAATGTCTGCCCGACGCGTCTGCTTCGGTCGCGCTGTTACACCATTGAGTCCACGCGGTTTCGATTTGATGCGCGAGGCTACGCGCCTCTTCCGGGCTAATGCCGAGCATTTCCGCGCAAGGGCGTGACGAAAGGGTAAGCCCGTTCCCAACGGCGTAAGTGACGTAGTTCTCAACGAGAGTGCTGACAACCGGGTTGCTGAAGAGCAAATCGAGGTTCAGCTGAGAGACAATCCCGCGCTCTCGACTGATCTCACTCCCGGGCGTACCGTAAAAGGGCTGCCAGCCGTTGAGATACCCGGAAGTCATCGGCCTCAGGCCATTGCTGTAACGTGCCCAAATAGTCGAGGGTTTCCCGTCCGTGCCGTCGAGGATGCCCGCTGAGGGAGCAGTCACGCCTTCAAGGGGCGGAATTATCGCCAGCGATTTGGCGCTCGCGCCGAAGAAGGCGCGAAACTTGTCTGCGATTGCCATTGAATGGCTCCTTACTTGGTGGGCTTCGTCCAACCCTTTTCGGCGTTGAACGCCGCGACGCTCTGCCCCAGCTCCCGCAGTCGCGCGGCCTTCGGGTCATTCGACACTTCGACGGCTGCGCCGCCCAAACCAATCGGGCCTTCCTTCGACATGGCTTCGAGGTAGGGGTTAGCTGAGGGAGCGTCGGCAAGAATCCCGATAGCCGTTTCAGCGTCCAGCACGCTATACAGCGCAAGCTTCTGCGCCATGGCCGGGTTGCGCTTGCCTTCTGCGCTTTCAAGAATTGCGGCGACGCGCAAGCGCTCCGCGGCGATAGCCGCATTTTCGCTAGGCGCAACGGCTTTACTAGGTTTCGTCATTGTTGGTTTGCTCCTGATAGTGCAGCCAGCTTCTTGATGCTGTCTGCGAAGGTTTGGGTGGGCTTAGTGGGTTGTGCTTGCGACCGCACGGCGGCTTGCCGTTGCGAAACAACTCGGGATGCCGCTAGGGCATAGCAGAGCCCGTCAAGCGGCTCGTTTCGGCGAACGACGCGCTCGAAATACTTTCGGATAGCGCCGCCCACCTGTTTTGAGCGAAGTTCTTCGCTGGCAAGGCCTTCGTAGTAATCGAGGTCCAGGTGATCAGGGACTCTGATCTGTCCGGACACAAGGGACTGACCAACGATCAACTTCGCGGTGTCAGAGCCCACGATCATGACCGGGAGTCCTGATCCTCGAAGTCGATTGCCCTTTGCTATAAGCGCTCGCTCGAAGCCGCCGCGCCCGACCAGGGCGAACGCGCTCCTAGATTTGCGCTGTTGTGACCGCACGTACTCCGCGACTTTGTCGGTATTGAAACCGGCGTCGACCGCTTGCACCGATACCGGCAGCGTTCTGCCATCGATGAGTTGGAACGTGGCACCGGCCGCTGCGTCGAGTTTCTGCCAGACTTCGAGGTCAGACGTTGAGCCCGGCAGGCGCAAATGATTGAGCACGGTGTAGGTCTCGTCCGCATGTGCCGCGAGATAGGTCAGCTCAACGCGATCTGTCTGCACGTCGCATCCCATCGTTACATGGGTGATGTCGGCAGCGTATGGCGGCTTAACACTCACAGCCTGCGCTCTGAGATCATCCGGGTTGACGTTGAACTCGACGTTCGCCTCGTACATCCGAGCAAGGGTCGTGTTGTACCAAGCCGTTTTGGCTTCCGGCGTCGTGGCCTCTTCGAAGGATTGCACCACGCTTGCCATCGTGCTGAACAGCGAGGACAGCTCATCAAGGTGATAGCTGCGAATTCCCGGCTCACCTTTTGCGGTCGGCTTCCAAAAGCCCTCCCTGATCATTTGGCGTCGCGTGTGTTCATCCTGGACCGCCCCGCAGGCTGCGCAGGCGTGATACGCGGTCGAAGGCACGCCCGCATCCCATCGCAGGCTTTCGAACTCAAGCGGGGCGGCGTGATTGCACTCGCGGCATGTGACATGAAAGCGTCGCTTATCGCCCCGTTCGTACCACGCATTAATGCGGCTTGACCGTGACGTTGGCGTGCTGACAAAGATCAGCTTTCGGCCTCGGCCTTCGTATGTCTTGGTTCGCTTCACAGCGAGCGCCAAAGGATCGCCTTCGGTCCCTGCACTGATGGCGAAGCGGTCCACCTCATCAGCAAACACGTATTTAACGGCACGAGCGGCGAGCTGGTCGGGGCGATGCGACGATACGAACGCGATCTGTCCGCCCGGGAAACTCTGCAAGCTGAGCGAATTCGCCCCGCCTCCACTTCCCTTGCGGGTGTGTTGTCCCCGGCCGATCAAGTCCCGCAGGGCGGGTGACCCGTCAACGAGCGGCTGCCAGCGCTCGCGAACGAACTCTTCAGCGCGGTCATTGGTCGGCGAGACGTGCAGTACGGGCGCGGGGTTGCAGTCCACGATCCAACTTAGCATCGCATTGACACTCGCCGATTTACCCACCTGCGACGCCAATTGCAGAATGATGAACTCGACTTCCGGGTCCGCTATGCTGTCGACTATCTCGCGCTGGTAGCTAGTGAGACGCAGCGGCCCCGGTTGTGCGTTCGCGCTGGCGGGGAGATAGATTTCAGCTTCAGCGAATGTGCTCGGTTTGACTATCTGCGGCGGCGACCAAGCGCGCAGCCACTCGCGCGCAATGTCGTGCGGCATGTGTTCTCCTTAGCTCAACGCATCTCGCTCCAGCGCATCCCAAAATCGTTCTTCGTCAGCGCAGACACCGAGCGCAGTACGGATTTCGACTTCAACGATATCGGCGATTTTTGCCCTGTCCGTCAGCCCCGCCACCAAGTCGGCGATGCGGTGCGACGATGCGAGGAGCGCTCCGCGCGCTTCTGCAATGATGCGAATTCCCACGTCACGGACAGCGGCGCGGTCGACAAGCTCGCCCGCGAGCTGTGCCGCTTGAATGGCCGCCTTCCGCGCTGCTGCTTCTGCAAGCCGTGCTTTTGCTGCGGCCAGATCGGACCGCGCTTCGTGCGCGCCCTCCCCACGACCGTTCGCTGCATGGTCCAGAGACTTCGACTTGTCGACGATGGCCGCTGCGAGCTGATGCGCGGCCTCAAAGCTGACTGCCTTCGCATCATGCCCGGCTTGCTCGACAGCGCGGCGGACGGATCGCGGATCGATGCCAAGCGCCTCTGCCGCGCGGGCAATCGGGCCTTCGGGCCTGCCCATGTAATTCACTCCTGCGCATTTGCATATCAAGCCGCAACCGTCCGGCCGCTGCGTTGCGACCCGCGTAGGTTAGTCGGCTATGAAAATTCAATGATTTCAAGCGAGAGAAATGCGGCAGCGGCCCGCAGTGGTCAACCGCAGCGCCCCAGGGGGACCCATCGGCGCTTGGATGCCGCTAACGAAGGCGATAGCCATCCCGCATCTGCATAACTCGACCAGCTTGAAGCGTTGGCCGCAACGCTGGCGTACGGCCCAGCGATGGACGCGCGCCACGCCCGACAGAGTATCGTCTCACCCTCTGCCGGACGCGGCGCGCTAATCGGCGCGAGCGTATCGACTCGTATCAGCGCCGGATTGCTAGTCAGTGTCGGGCGGCGCCGAATACGGCAAGCCTTCCGCCAGCAACTGCTTCTGGATTTCTTGCGGTAACCGCTGCGCTAGTTGCGCGTTAGCTTCCTTTCGCCAAGCTTCCTGTACCGGCCCCGCTTGTCCCATCGCGGTCGCGGGATGCTCGGCATAGACTCCTTTGATCGGCAAATGGGAGCGGCTCGTTCGATAGGCGACGAAAGAGCCGCCCTTCGCATTCTTCACAAGGAAAGCGTGGCGTACGTTGAGAGAGGTCGACCCACCACCGCCCAAGCGGTGCGTTGACGCCTTGAGTCCATCAGCTCCGATTGATGCGCCGCTAACACGCATGATGCCGATGCGCTTTTTGACGGTCGTAAAGCTCGCGGAAAGGGAACCTTGCGTGCTGCGCTTGATCTTGCCGACAGCGTCTTTGATGTAGCTCTCACTGACGCCAATGTCCGCCGCGATCTTCTTTAGCGCAACTTTGCGCGCGGCTGTCGCTGATTTGTCAACTGCACGGCGGATCGCATTAACGATGCCGCGAGATGAAAGCACTTCCGCCCACTTTTCCAGAGCCGATCCATCTAATTTGACGTTGAGGTCCATCCCTCAGGCTCCCAGGTCGTGGGCTTGCTATGCTCCGCTATACACTTGGTGAACTGTTCGCACTGCTCGACTAAGCGCGAGACAGGAGACCCGGGCGCCATGCGAGGGACAATCCCGTGGGCCACAGCGCTGCGGGCGAGTTCGTCGAGCTTCGCGGCGGCTTCGTTGAGGACGTCCGCCAGTTCGTTCAAGTGCCGCGGGAGCTGATTTTGATCATTCGTCATCGTTTGCATCCGTCTTGTCGCACTTAAAGCTCTCGCCGGTGCCGGATCGGATGTAGTTCACGACGGGTGACGCTTCGGCTTCGCCGGGGCACCACGCGTAGGCTTGGCCGATTACCGACGCGAAGAGCGCAACGAACGTTTCCATCGCGTCGGCGATGCGTTCGATCTGCGGCGCGGCGGCTGCGATCTTTTCGAGCGCGTCGGCGGCGCGTCCTAGGCGCGCGTCCTCGGACAGCGCCAGCAGTTCGGTCAGACCGATGGTCTCAGGTTGTTTGGTCATTCAGCGCTCTCTCAGTGTTGCAGAATTTGCAGACCCGCTTGCTCAAGCGGAAGGAACGGGGGTGGCGGGACGAACTTACTAGGTCGACCATCGAGCAACGGCGCTATGGCAGATCGAAAGAACGATCCAGCACATGAGGTTCCGAGCCACTGTCCAAAGTGTGACGGTGTTCCGCGCCTCTACTTGCGGCTTCCGGACCAGCGCAAAGGCACAGTTTCGTACCTCTACCGGTGCCGCGATTGCGGCCAACTAATTTGGATGGACTAGCGGTGTGCGCCGCACTCAAAGCCCCGAGGTTCGTTTCGGCCCCGAGCGCGGCGCTTCCGGGTGGAGGTCAGGCTCCCGCTCAGCCTTTGCGACCTTCCCGAACTCGAATTGGTTGGAGCGCTTCTGCGAGCGACCTTCAATCTCGTTGCAATCGTCTAGTCCGCGACAGCGCAAGGCGCCGTGCTGGCCGACCGTCGCCGGTCGCTTACCCTGGTGGCATCCGTTTCACGCCAAACGGGGCGTGACTCACCAGAGGCGTGCTCCCCATGCGATGGGGGGCGGTGGCTGCATCCCTGACGGGATGCTCTACGCCCCAGACGATGGGACGCGCGGGTGCTGTTGTTTTGGGTGGCCGTTGCCCGCCTCGGCCGGGGAGATTGAAGGCGCGCGCCATGTCGGGCGCTCCTATCTACGTAAACGGCCGAGCGATGCGGTCTGTGACAAGTTCAGACATTACGGTTTTGCAACCTTCGCCTTTTGATATGCGGCGCTTCACTCAAAGTGGCGGACAACCGGCTAGGCCCACACCATAGGTGTGTGGGCGCATCCGCCAATTGGTGTTTGATCTATCCGCCAGTTTCCGCCAGCTTCCGCCACTTTCCGATTTTGCTTGTAACTTCAATCGCTAAAGTGGCGGACCAAGTGGCGGAAAGCTGGCGGACGAAGTGGCGGATTGGGGTGGCGGAAACTGGCGGACGGGATGCAATCCGCCACTTTCCGCCAGTTGCTCAGACGCGTCAGGCAAGGCGATAGAGCGGCTTTCCCTTTGTCCCGCACGGCTCCAAGCTGCCCGCCTGGACGGCTACTCCGATGTGATCCCGGATGGTCGACCGGCTCAGCATTTCCAAGCCATCCGACTTCCGCCGCGCGTTGACCGCATCGACGATTTCGCCGGACTGCAATTCGAGCTGGCGCCTGATAGACGAGACGTTCTCATCGTCTGCCTTTTGACGTTTCGCTTCCCCCTCGAAGACGTCAAGGATGGCCGCGATGCGATCTTCTCGCCTGTCCGATGTCTTCAAGGTCGGAAGCTCTTCGTCATCGTCTACTGCAAGGTTGTCGGACGCCTTGCTGTACGGCTCGACCACACAGCTACCGACCTCATTGCCCCACATGTTCTTCCCGAGCGGAACGAACCGGAGACTGAAGTGCAGCTTCGCGCTCTTGTCGCCGTCTCGGCTCTTATCTATCGCGATGGTCCGAACCCCGTTCTTTTCGCTCAGTTGCAGGACAACGTCAGCGTTGGCGCGAATGGCGAAAGTCCCCGCTATCCCGCCGCTCTTGTTTTCGTGATGTATGATGACGATGCAAAGGCGGTGCTCATACGCTAGATCGGACAACGCGCGGAGCATGGGCGTCACGGCGGCAGACAGATGAAGGTCCCCGCCGTTGATCATGCGAATAAGGTTATCGAGCACTAGAAGCTTCAAGTCGTGCCCTTGAATCTCCTTGTAGCGTTCAATGGTTTTGCTGAGCTTCTTAGCCGCCGCTTTTTGCGCAGTCTCGAAGTTCGGAAGGTCGAAACGCACAGCGATACCCGCTCCGCCGTACGGCCGCACAGTGTGCAGCGCGGCCATTCGCTTCTTCAGGCCCTCTTGTCCCTCGCCTGCGATCAGCATTGCCCCACCCTGCACGACGTTGCGCCCCAAGAACTTCGCGCCGCGCAGCACACAGTCTAGCATCTCAGTCGTGGCGAAGGTCTTGCCCGTGTTGCTGTCGCCGCGCAGCACGACGACGCCAACGGCGGGCAGCAAGTCCTCTATCAAATCCTCTGCGGGCGTAAACGACGCATGCATATCGACTGACCACGCGAAGCCAGCATCGATCTCCGCAAACTTATCGACTTTTGCCTTGCCTTGTTCGGATGCCGGTTCGCCGTCTTCATCGTCGTCTACCGCATCGAACTGTTCGCCGTTCGAGCCGGGCACAGCTTTCGCGCGCTCGAAATCCTTGACAATATTTCTCCAGCCAAATTCGCCTTGAGCAGGCTTCTCGTCCTCAACGAAGACGCCGCATTCATCAGGCCGTTCGATCAAGATCGCGGCGAAGTCGGCCGGTGTGGTTTCGGGGCGCTCCGCTTTCAGCGCGCGAGCAAGATTAAACCTGACGTTTGACCTATCGCCTTCGTCAATCGCCTTGCGCAAGCTGTCGTACCTATCGACAAGCGTTTGCCATTCCACACCATCCAACGCGGGATCAAGCAGAGCTGCCCCATCGGGCAACTCAGTCTGCCGCAGCTCGTCGACGAGAGCTTGAATGCTCTTTTCGGTGACGGAGCTGCTTTCCGCTCTGCTTCCGATTGCCTGCCGGATGAATTCAGGAATGGGAACTAGAGTGCCGCCCTTGCGCGCCTTGATCAGTGCATCGAGGCTAGAGCGTTCGCCGTAGCGCCGCCCGTCGTGAATGCGGATAGCAGAAGGCGCAATGACGAAACCGCCCGCCGCCTTAACATCGGACTCGCAGGCAGCTTTGAGACTCCCCGCACTGCAACCCAAGTTGCCTTCGTTGCTAAAGTATAGGTGGCGGCCTCTGCCTTGCGACTGCACGGCGATAACACCATCCGGCAGCCCGCCATTCGCTTCGCAGAACGCATCGAAAAGCTCGACGCCGTTACGTTCGGCCCCGTTGCGCTCTTTGACGTCGTTGTCGACCACAAGCAAACCGGCCGGGCCGCAACTGATCGCAGGCAGCGCATCCGGCTTCTCGCGAAACATGCGGCGAATAGCTGACTTTTCAGTCGTCGCCCCAATGTGGAGCGGTGCGAAGCCGTGCTTGTCGTAGAATTCACGGCGGAGCGACTCGGCCTCATCTTTCGGTATGTCCGCGTCCAACCTTGTGAACGCTTTTACCAATGACGCCTTGTTCTCCGGGTTCGCAACGAACACGGGGATGCCAGCGGCGGCAAGATCAAGGGCGACGCGCTTATTATGCGCCCGCGCGTAATCGATGCGCCCTTGTTCGCGCATCTCGTTTGCCAGGTCGGGCACTCGCTTAGCCTTTACGGTCTGCATCAGGCGCCCGGCTCTCGGTGGAATGTGAGTGACGGATTACAGTTGCAGTCGCTACCCCGACCCGTGCGCAATGTTTGGCACCCTGAGTCGTGACTATAGACGGCGTGGATGATTCCAGGCTGCGTTAGGGAGTCAGCGCCCGCCTGCGGGAACGCCTGCGCCATACGCGCGAGCGCACCCAAGCGGCGGCGCTGTTCTCGATTGAGTTTCATCGTGACGGCTTTCTGATAGACTTAGAGACGTTATGTTCGGTGTCATCGCTGCTCGCGCGCAGAGCTTGCAGCGCTTTTCGTCCGCGCTCGATGTTCTTACGTACGGCTGCGGCGCTGATGCCAAGCTCGGCCGCGATTTCTTCCGACGTGAAGCCTGCCCCCGTCAGCTCAAGGCACCTCCACATTTCCGGGACGATGATTTTTGCAGCAAGCTCAATGAGACCTTTCGCGTCGAGCTGCCTCTCACGTTCGCCGAAAGTGGTTTCATCCGGGACGGTCGACGCGAAATCTTCCGTTTCGGCATCGGAATTGTCGTCCGTTGTGTTGGCGTCGAGATCGCTAAAGAGCTTATAGCGCTGGCTGCTCTTGTGCTGATCGCGCGCGATGTTCTTTACGATTTGCCGCAACCAAGCGGTCATCGCCCCTTGCGCCGTGTATGCGTCCTCATATTCGAGGGCGCGCGTGAGTGTTGCCTGCACAAGATCGTCGGCGAATTCGGCATCGCCCAGCGTGCGGGCGTGTCGGCGAAGCGTGGGAAGACGCTTGATCAACTCTTCGCGGAACGAAGGTCGAGCGTCTTCGACGCGCGTCAACGCGTCGGGCGGAATATGTTTCAAGGTGAGCCCTCGGTATCGAGCGGTGCGGCGGGAAGATCAGGCGGCCTTGCCGCTCGACACGGCGCGCTCTTCAGCTTTGCGGAAGCGTGCAGCGTCGCGTTCGAGAACCGCGTGGCGTGACCAAACCCGCTTGCCGCCAAGCAAAACGGACGGCGGAAGCTCGCCTTGCGCTTCGAGGGCATAAATAAAGGATCGTGACGCGGGCTTGCCGCCGCTCGAATAGTGCTGGCGAAGATCAAGCATCGTCATGCAGTCACCGGTGAGCATAGAAATTGACTCCGAATTGCTCCCGCTTGGGAGCTGTTGATCATCGGAGCCGAGCCGCAACCCGGTGCTATATTTCGGCAAAGCCCGCTGAGCGGGAACCCTTATCAGCCAGGTCTTGACCCTGACTCGACCGGGAGAAGAACCCGACCGGGGCGACGTGTCGCTTCCGTCTGACACCAGAGACGCGCCGAAAGCCTCTCTGGTCTGGCCGCACGCACATTCCGCGTTACGTGAGGCTTGATCTCAATATATTTGTTGGCCGTGAATTCATCAACTTAAGGGACATACAAAAACCGGCAAACACGGCCCTACGTCGCCACGCCCGAGCACATTCCTTCAACGCCCTAGATCAGCGGGTGGCAGACAGGCGTCCGGTTAATGTTTCGTAAGACTCAGAAGGGACCTACTACCTAACGGCTTCCTCAATCACCCGTGCCAACGTTTCGAGCGCAGCCCGGCGTTCGGGCCGCGCCTGATCGCCCTGGTAGATACGTTGCAGCTTGGGCGGAAGATGGTTCAGCACCTCTTCCACAACGAACGGGGCAACCCCGTTCGCCTTGAGCAGATTTGCTGCCGTTCGTCTTAGATCATGCGCTGTGAAGGATTCGAGCTTCAGCTTCGTCGCAATGTCCGCGCAGGCGTGGCTTAACGTGTGGCGGCTCATCGGCCGGTCACCGAACGTCCGCGATCTGAACACAGCAACGGGCTCGCTGCGGCCGGTCAGCTCGCCCCTGATAATTTGAAGCGCAGACCGGGTGAGCGGGACGATGTGGGTCGTCTTGTTCTTCGTCCGGGCGCCCGGGATAGTCCACGTCTCTTCACTTTTGGTCGCCAAGTTGGTTTCGGTTACAAGCATCCCCGCTACTTCGCCGGGTCGCTGGGCAGTCAACAACATGAACCGGAGCGCCGCGCGGGTTGTTGCGCCGATCTCGCTCTCCCCGTTCAGAAGCTCAGCCCAAACGGCCTTCAGCTCGGGGGCCGACAGCGCCCGCTTGCGCTCGCTGTTCGATTCATCATGGCGCTTCGCCAGCCCGGCCATGGGGTTGGCTGCAAGCTTCCCTTCCGAGACGCACCAACGGAAGAATTTGTGTAGGCTCGCATGGGCGCGGTTTGAGGATACGGGCGCATCAGCCGCAATGGTGTTCAGGGCGTCCGCGATCTCTGAGCGACTGAGCGTACTGGCGGACCTCCGGCCCCAGGCCGTCAGACGCTTCACCCCAGCCTTGTTGGGCCACCCATCCTTGAACCGGCCTAGGTATCGCTCGTCGGCCTCCCAGCTCCGCTTCCGGGCCTTTGACCATTGCTCCACGAAGGCGTCGACCAGCTCGCCAAAGGTCGCCTGCGCGAGCGCCGTAGCGGCCCGCGTGGCCCTATGCTCGCCATGTACGTCCCGGCCATTGGCGGCGGCTCCCCGCAGCTCGTCTGCCCGTTTCCGGGCGGCTGCCAGCTTCATGTCGGGGAAGTGCCCCAGCGTCGTGCGCACGGGCTTGCCGCCTTTCGGGCGATGCACGAAGGCGAACGTCTTTGCGCCCTCGCTGATCCGAATCTGAAGGCCCTTGCAGGACGGGTCCATCATTTCGAGACGTTGCCCCTTTGGGGCAGTGACCGTTTCCAGATATTCGGCGGTGATTTTTCGGCTCAAAGTACCCCTCCCCCTATCGAATAATCACGGGCTCTACCACCTCTTAGAGCACATGATCTTTCTCGGGTTCAAGGTCTTTGGGGTAACGCGGGGGTAACAAATACGGCCGACAGAGCCGAACAGATGCAGTCAGGATCAGGCAATCGGCGTTGATTCTTCAGCGCTTTCAGCCAAGAAGCGACACGATCAAACAGCGATTTTTTGACTTTTAATCACGGGGTCCTGGGTTCGAGCCCCAGCGCGCTCACCAAAGCCATGCGTCACTTCAGGACAATCGTATCAACCCTGCGACACGGCAGGCATCTGTAGGCGTACACCGCCGGCAGGTTTGCAATTTCTGGCAGTGTCGCAAGATAGTCCATCGGGCGTCTGCATTCGGAGCAGATGAGGACCGGTGGATTATCCTTGGTGCTGCCGCTCTTCATACTCTCGCACACTCACGCGCGCGGCAACATAGGATTGGCGTGTGGAGGGCACACCTCCGGTCAAATACCGGGGCCTATCGGGATTCGGCAGCGGGAAGACCATCGCCAGACGGCTGGCCGCAGTGATCCGCTCGACGAGCCCTCAGCTTTCCGGGGTTGGCACCGTCGCCGACTCGCTCAGTGGCGCCCCTCCAACGGAAACGGGCCCGATCGCTTTCGACTGCCGATCCATCATCCGCTTACGCAACGCTGCGGGCAATCCGTAACGCGCATGGGCTTTCCGGATGGAGGACGTGACGTCCGACATCATTGTACTTTGGAGCGTATCGATCTTGGCGATCAGCGTCGAAAGCTGCGGCGATATCTTCTTCACGTCGACCCGTTCGTCCGTGATGCTCTGTCGAAGGGATATGAGGACGTTTGAATCCTGCTGCCGCAGAGCCGTGTTTTGCTGCAACGAGGTATTGATCTCTTGCAGCGCGGCGACCTGCTGCTGCTGGGCCGACTGGAGTTCTTTCAGGGCTGCGATGATCGGATCCGGTTTGGGTGCGGACTCTTCCTGGCGCGGAAGCAGCGCAGCCAGACTGCCGATGTTGGGCGATGGAAGGTCAAACGGCGACGTGTAGATGGCCGCCGCGCCGTTGATGGCCAAGGCACATACCGAAAATACCAGGATCGATTTTCTGCTGGACTGCCTGCCGGGTGTTCGAGCTTCCGCGGCTTCGGGCTCGCACTGGGGCTCGGATGCTGCAGCCGCAAGTGCTGCGGCATCGAGGTGCTCGGCAAAGCAAAGCGTGTCGGACGTCGTGGTCATCTGCATTGACCTCATGAGCGAGCAAAAGGAGGCCGTCGCCGGAACGTCCTTGCGACGCCTCCTTTACGCAGCACTCACTTACACAACTGCCTAAAATTGTGAGCATTTCGGATTAATTCCACGTTAGCGACGTGCGCGCCCGAACTATCCGGTCACTCCGGCCGATTACGGGGCCGAACGATGACGCCCCGAGGCACGGCCGTGCATCTGTCCCCTGTTCCACGACGGCTGTGCGAAAAAGCCACGAGACAGCCCGCGAGAAAGGTGTAGGATTCGCCCAAACAGGAGGAACGGCATGTTTGAAATCACCGGTTTCGACACGGCAGGCGTCGTCAACCTCAAGCGGGAGTCGCTCGCCGCCGCCCTCAAGAAGGCCAGGGAGCTGATCCAGGACGGATGCCGGGACGTTCAGATCGTCGATCCCAATGGCCGGGTCTACACCTCCTTCGAGGAGCAGGCCGCCTGACGCCGCACCTCCCCCATCGCACGCACGTTGAGCCACCAGCAATCGGACGCTAGGATGAGCCTTTTCACGGAGGCTCATTTGAAGCAGGTCATTTTCATTGCAGCCATCGCGCTGCTCGCAACCGCGGCTGCACGATCCCAGGCTCTCGTCGATCCCAGCAAGGTTGCACCCGAATACCGCGAGGCTGCGGAGAAGCGGCGCGCCGAGCAGATCCGTCAGCGCGAATGCGCGCTCAGGGCGGATCTGGCGAAGGTGTTGCCGCGAGACCGGACCGACTTTCTCAATCACTGCCTGGATGCGATTGCAGCGAAACAATAGCAGTCTGCGTCTCGTTGCCGAGAAGCGTGCGGTCCGGCTCGCAGCCGACCTTCAGGCTTTCTTCAGACATTGGGCCCACCGTGGCAGCCGATTTCCGGTCATGATCATTTGTTGGCGCGATGAACTCCGTCCAGATCCAGTGCACGCGCTGCAAGACGATCTTTCGCGATCGCGCGGGACGGTTGCAGGACGGCTATTCGAGGCAATGCCCCTGTTGCGAGGTGGTGCTGTTCTTCGCAGACGACGCGCAGCATCCGTTCATCAAGCGCGCGATGCGAAGCGCGCGGCAAGTCCGGAAAGAGCTGCGCGAGCTTGAGGCGGCCAGGCTTGCTGCTCCGCAGGAAGAGCGTGCTGCGCCGAGGTCACGGTCGTCGATTAGTCGGGCGCGAGTCCAGGGCCGAACCGAGTAGCGCTGCGCCTCTCAGGTCGCCTCGTCCAGATTCCAGCGTCGGACTGCGCGCGGATGGAAATCGGAAAATACATCCGCAAGGTTTCGGCGGCCTTGGAAAGGCTGCCGAGCTCGGCGGTTTTGCAAAAGAGACTTACGATTTTTCACCTTTATTTCCGATTTCTGCAAGGCAAAATGGTTCAAACAACAAGATGCAGGCGAGGAAATCCGGAAAATGTCGAGTCCGATCAAGCACATCGTGATGTGGCGGCTACGCGGAGAGACAGCCGCGGAGCGCTCCGCGGCCAGGACCAAGGTCAAGACCCTGTTGGAGGGCCTGAAAGGCCGGATCGATGGCAGGGAGGAGCTCGGCGACTTGCGGATCGGACGTTTCCAGGTCGATTATCCCGTCAAAGAGACCGGCGCATGATCGGTTCATTCACCTTTGAAAATCTGCCGTGCCGCGTCGTGTTTGGCAGCGGGACGCTTGCGGCGGCCAAAGCGGAGGTCGAACGGCTCG
Source organism: Bradyrhizobium sp. Ghvi (assembly GCF_900115265.1). Taxonomy (GTDB): domain Bacteria; phylum Pseudomonadota; class Alphaproteobacteria; order Rhizobiales; family Xanthobacteraceae; genus Bradyrhizobium. The sequence continues at coordinate 115,971 of NZ_FOVU01000002.1, forward strand.
GCGGCAAGCGCGCACTGGTGCTGACGACTCCGCAGCAGGAAGCGCAAGGCAGAGCGCTGGGCACCGCGCTCGGCCCGCTCTATGCCGGCCTCTTCGCCGGCGCCACCATGCACACGCCGGTCGACGTGACCGAGCGCGCGATCACGGCGATGAAGGCCTGCGAAGCCGATTGCGTGGTCGCGCTCGGTGGCGGCTCGACGACCGGATTGGGCAAGGCGCTGGCCTTGCGCACCGGAATCAACCAGCTCTGCATTCCCACCACCTATGCCGGCTCGGAGATGACCCCGATCCTCGGCCAGACCGAGAACGGGCTGAAGACCACCGTGCGCGATGTGGCCGTGCTGCCGGAGACGGTGATCTACGACGTCGACCTGACGATGACGCTGCCGGTCGGCCTCACCGCGACGTCAGGGATCAACGCCATCGCGCATGCCGTCGAAGCGCTTTATGCGCGCGACACCAACCCTGTCACGTCGCTCATGGCCGAGGAAGGCATTCGCGCGTTGGCGCATGCCCTGCCCGCCATTGCTGTCAAGCCTGACGATCGCACCGCCCGCAGCGATGCCCTCTACGGCGCCTGGCTGTGCGGCGTGTGTCTTGGCACTGTCGGCACGGCGTTGCATCACAAGCTCTGCCACACCCTCGGCGGCACGTTCGATCTGCCGCATGCGGAGACGCACACGATCGTGTTGCCGCATGCGCTGGCCTATAACGCGCCCGCGGTCCCCGAGGCGATGATGCGGATCGCGCGCGCGATCGGTGCGACCGATGCGTCGCAGGGGCTGTTCGATCTGGCCAAGCAACTGGGCGCCAAGCTCGCGCTGCGCGACATCGGCATGCCCGAAAGCGGCATCGACAAGGCGGCTGACCTCGCCGTCACCAACGCATATTGGAATCCGCGCCCGCTCGAGCGGGGCGCCATCCGGGACCTCATCGCGCGCGCCTGGGCCGGCGAACCGCCTGTCGCAACCACAGCGGTGGCCTGATCGAGATGAAACGCACTCTCATCCAGTCAGCCACCATCATCACCATGGACGATCGCATCGGCGACGTCAGGGATGGCGACGTGCTGGTGGAGAACGGGCGAATTCCGAGGTGCGTCCGGGCATCGAGCTTGGCAGCGGCGCGGCGGAAGCCGAGATTATGACACCATGCTGTTCGCCATCCATGCCATCGACCGCGCCGGCGCCCTGCCGACGCGGCTTGCCAATTACGATGCCCACAAGGCCTTCCTCAGCGACACCTCGCGGTTCGGCGTGAAGATCGTGATGTCGGGACCACTGGTCGCAGTCGACGGCGCCACGATGATCGCAGTCTGTTCCTGATCGAAGCACCCGGCCGAACCGAGATCGAAGCCTTCAACCGTGCCGATCCGTTCGCCGCAGCCGGCATCTGGGACAAAGTGACGATCACCGGTTTTCTGCGGCGGCAGGGCTGAACAACAGTGCGTCCTGTTCGGTTGTCCACTGACCAACGACCGGCCGATTGACGTCCGGTTGATCACCAATAGCGGCCAAAACGCGGACCTTTTACTGGTCAACCATCGAGGAGGATGAAGCCTTTTCCGCGGTGCTCTGAGCTTCCATCCACTTCGCCGTCCGCTCAACAACCTGCTCGCCGAATGGACCGACAAACTCGTTCGCGACGCCATCATCGAACGACTGGTGCGCAACAAATCCGTGGTCCAGTTTTGCAACCACCTGCCAACTTGCCCTGCCTGGATGCTGCGCATTGACGATCGCCGCGAGATACTCGTGGTCGAATTGAGTTGTTCGGATATCAAATTCTCCAATCATCGCTAACACTGGAACGTTTAGAGAGGCCCAGTTCCGCGCGACGTTCTCGTCGTTCAGCTCCCGAAAGTATTGCAGTGACCGATCATCGGCGAGGTGATCAAAGTCTTGGGGAAATACCTTCTTTGCCACCGGCGTGAGTTCGGGATGTTTGGCGATAGCCTCCGGAGCCGAGAGCTTCTCTATCAATACGTAGTGGAGAAGGCTGGCGTATTGGCGTTGCTCGTCTTCGAGCTTCGCAAGGTCGGGATGGGATCTGAGCCATACGTTTCGTCGTCTGTTTTCGATCAGATATTCCATGAACGGCCTTACAACCGTGCCATAAACCGCAATGCCTTTGACCGGCTCTTGCAGCGCGACCAGCGGGCCGAGCCAACCGCCTGCGCTGTGGCCGAAGATGAACACATTGTCCTTATCGACGAAGTCGTAAGACCTTAGCTTTCGCAAGGCGCTCGTGAACATAGCGACCTCTTCGCGAAAGCCAACGTCGCGGCACGGCTTCCCGATGCTGTCCCCAACGCCGCTCTTTTCGGTGCGCATGACGACAAACCCTGAACGGGTCAGCCGGTAAGCGAAGTCCCGGCTAAGATTCGGCGTTGTCTGGGGCCCTTCGATCGAGTAGCAGCCGATTCCCTGCACGAAGAGAACCGCAGGCCGCTTGCTCCTTGCATCCGCCGGCATCGTAGTCAGGCTTCGCAAGGTCGCTTCGCCCGCCCGCACCGTGTCATACGTGACCTTGACGTCGCTAGGCTGCTCTCGGGGAGCCTCGCCCAGAGTCATCTCGATATCCATCTCTTTGATGCCACGCTGGACGTGGCAGATAATGCGGTCTCCCAGCTTGAAGGATCGAATCCTGGTGACGAACGTGCTGACGGAGTCGATCGGTGCGCCGTTGACCGAGACCAGAACATCACCCGGCTTCAATTCTGAGCGTGCAGCGCTGCTATCGGGATAAAGGCTTGCAACTCGCACGTGACGGCCAGGCGCCGGCTCCGCTGTGACACCCAGAAACGGATGCCGAGGTAACGTGTCCGAAGGTAGCGGTGCGTCGACGGCCGCTCGAACAGGGGACCAAACGGACAGGCAGACCAGTGCAAACAGCCAGGAGAGTGACTTCATCATTTCCGCGCCCCGGACATCGTCAAAACGAACGGATCATTGAAGGTCGCTGCGCGACAACAACCTACGATTGCGTTGTTTTCGAGACCACTTGCAAAAAAGAGAGCGGATGCGGCAGCCCTAACCGGGTTGTCCCCAACGCGAAAAACCCCAGCGCTGGCGGGCGCCGGGGCGTTTCAAAAAAATGAATTGGAAAGGCAATGACGTCGCTATAGCAGCGAACCCGGCGGCAGCTTGTGAACTGGTTCACACATCCCGAGGGTGACCGGACTATTTGTCACCCCGGACGCTACCGCCGCCGCGACTTCCGCGGAAACAGCCGATCGCGGATGTAGCGCGAGGTCGCGGTCAGGCGGATCCCGCGCGGCTTCTGCCAGGCGGCGCGGTCGATCTCCTTCTTGTCGCCGATCGCCAGACGTCCCTTGGCGCTCTTGGCGATGAAGATCGCGTCGCTCATCCTGCGGCCCGAACGCTTGTTCTTCGCCTTCACCTCTTTCCAGAGGCTGATCCGGCCGAGCTTCAACTTCGGCAGTTCTTCCTTGATTTCGCGCCGCAGGCAGGCCTTCTCGGTTTCGCGCGCACGCTTGCGGCCGCCGGGGAACATCCACAGCCCGTCCGACCGTCGCCGGACCAACAGAACCTTGCCGCGCCTGGCGGCAACCAGCTTGGAAGACTTCGCCATTCCTGTCGCAAACCAACAAAAGAATCTGGATGCCATCGTAACTTGTCTATTTCGTTAGACAAGTTCGCTGGCTGTTCAGGCCAATGCCACCCCCGGCAATTGTCCACATCTTGCGAAATGCGCGTGACGCGCGATCAGGTCTCGTCGGCGATGGGCGGCTCGGCGGCCCGCTTCGACGCCGTCCCGATCCATGCAGCCGCCATCTCCCAGGCCACCGACAGGATGATCGGCCCGATGAACAAGCCGACAATACCGTGGGCGAGCGTACCGCCAATCACGCCGACGAAGATCACGATCGTCGGCGTATTGAGACCGCGTCCCATCACCAGCGGCTTCAGCATGGTGTCGATGAAGCCGACGACGACGAAGAATACGGTGAGCACCAGCGCCGTGGTCACGTCCTTGGCGGTCCAGATCCAGATGATGACAGGCAGCAGCACGAGGAAGGCGCCGATCTGCACGATGGACAGCAGCAACACGATGAAGGCGAGCAGGCCGGCGCTCGGCACCGCCGCGAGCTTGAAGCCGACACCGGCGAGCAGTGCCTGCACAATGGCGACGCCGATCACGCCCTGCGCCACGGCGCGGATGGTGGCGCCGCCGAGCTCGAGGAAATGCTCGCTCTGCTCGGGCACGATACGCGACAGGAAGCCGCGTCCGGCGGCAACCAGACGGGGTCCGTGGGGAAACAGGAAACCGGCCACGAACACCGAGACCAGGAACTGCAGCGTGCCGAGGCTGGCATCGCCGGCGAGCACCAGGAGCGGTCCCGCCAGCGGCTGGAGATACGGCGCGACCTCGCGGAGCACGGCGCGGATGTTGTTGTAGGCCTGGTCCCAGAGCTCGTAGAGGGTCGGCCCGATCAGGGGCCACGATTTGATCTGCTCCGGCGCCGACTGGAGCGCGAGATCACCGGTGCCGAGTTGGTGCGCAAGCTCCCTCACCCCATCCACGGCACTGAGGCCGAGCCAAGTGGCCGGGCCGAGGACGATGGCGAGCGTGATCAGGGTCAGGATCGCAGCCGCGGTCTTGGGCCGCCCGCCCAGTATTTTGGCAACCCAGCTGAACGCTGGATAGAACGCCACCGCGAGCACGAAGCTCCAGGCCAGGATCGGCACGAACGGCCGGATGATCAGGAAGGTCCAGATGATCAGCAGCGCCAGCAGGCCAAGCCGGATCACCAGCTGAATGACATCCTCGCCCGTCAGGAGCTGACGCAGACTTTTCACAGGCAGGGCTTTCCTTGCGGCATCAACGCGGGTTCCCGGCGCTTGCGCGGGCATGCGTTATTGCCAGCCCCGCGCCGGCCGTCAAGACGAGCGGGTCCGGGCGCCGCTGTCCCGTCCGGCCCGGCAGCCCTCCTGGATCCAGAAAATACGCCAGGATTGGCGCCGCGCGCCAGTTTTCCTAACAGCGATTAACCGGATTTCCTCTGACCGGTTTACGCCGATGCAAAGGCTCGCACCTACGCTTCCTTCAGCGCATCCAAGAACACCGAAGTGCAATGGCCAACAGTATCTGGACGACCGAAGAATTCACCTGCTCGGGTTGCAGCATGAGCTACACCGCAACCCGGGAGGAGCACGCCGAGCCGCATGCCGGCAGCTTCAAATGCAGGATCTGCAGCGGCGTGGTGCACAGCTGGTCCGGCAAGCATCATTTCTTCGACTGGCAAGCGGTGAAGACCAAGCCGCCGGTGTTCGGCAGGCGCTGGGCCGGCGTGCAGTATTAGGCAGCTGCGCGAGCGGCTTCTGCTAGGCTACGGTGCGGGCTGGATTCCCCCCGCAACCGAAGCCGGCACGCAATGACCTCTCCTTTCGTCCCGCAGATCGCCCTCTATCGCAACTGGCTCGCCGAGCAGCGGGGTCTCACATTCTCGAACTACGAGGAGATGCGGCAATGGTCGGTGCGCGATCTCGATGCGTTCTGGCGCAGCATCTGGGACTATTACGATCTGCAATCGCCGACGCCGTTTGCGGCCGTCATCGCCGAGCGCAAGATGCCCGGCGCAGTCTGGTTTCCCGGCGCGCAGGTCAACTACGCGCGGCAGGTGTTCCGGCATGTGGACGCCGCGCACGCCGCCGGCCTGCCCGCGATCGTCAGCAGCGGCGAAGACGGCCGGCTTGTCGAGACGAGTTGGCCGGAGCTGCGGCGCAAAGCCGCCGCGCTCGCGCTGCACCTGAAGGACTGGGGTATCCAGCCGGGCGACCGCGTCGCGGCCTATCTGCCCAACATCCCCGAAACCATCGTCGCGTTTCTCGCTAGCGCCAGCATCGGTGCGGTCTGGAGCGTCTGCGCGCCCGACATGGCGGCGCCCGCTGTGATCGACCGCTTCAAGCAGATCGAGCCAAAGGTGCTGATTGCCTGCGACGCCGTCACCTATGCCGGACGCCGCCATGATCGCAATGAGGTGGTCGCCGAGCTGCGACGATCGCTGCCATCAGTCGAGCATGTCATCCTGCACAGCGAAGCCGCCGCACCCGAAGCCCCGGACGCGCTGCTCTCCGACATCACCGCAAGGACGGGCGCCGCGATCGACGCATTCGAGCCAATGTGGCTGCCATTCGATCATCCGCTCTGGATCGTCTATTCCAGCGGCACCACGGGCCTGCCGAAACCGATCGTGCACGGCCACGGCGGCATCATCATCGTCGTGCTGGCGCTGCTCGGCCTGCACAACGACCTCGGCTGCTCCTATCACGAGAATTCGTTCGGCGAGCGCTATCACTGGTACTCTTCGACCGGCTGGATCATGTGGAATAGCCAGGTCGGCGGACTGCTCAGCGGTACCACTTGCTGCATTTTCGACGGCAGCCCCGGCGGCACCAAGGACAAGCCGGACTGGTCCACGTTGTGGCGCTTCGTGGCGCAGTCCAAAGCGACCTTCTTCGGCGCGGGCGCGGCGTTCTTCGCGAGCTGCGCCAAGGCCGAGATCGATCTTGCCGCCGCCGGCGACCTCTCGCGGCTGCGCTGCCTCGGCTCGACCGGCTCGCCGCTCAGCGCCGACACGCAAGCCTGGTTCAACGCGCGCTTCGCTGCACTGTCGAAAACAAACGGCAACACGGCGCAGGCGGACATCTGGTGGGCGAACATCTCCGGCGGCACCGATTTCGCCGGCGCCTTCATCGGAGGTAACAGGGAATTGCCGCAGACACCGGGCGCGATGCAGTGCCGTCTCCTGGGAGCTGCGGTCGAAGCTTTCAGCGAGCAAGGCCGTGCCGTGATCGGCGAGGTCGGCGAACTCGTCTGCACCGAACCGATGCCGTCAATGCCGCTCTACTTCTGGAACGACAAGGACGGTGCGCGCTATCGGGCCAGCTATTTCGAGACCTATCCTGACAATTTCGACGGGAGCGGCCGCGGGCCGGTGTGGCGGCACGGCGACTGGCTCAAGGTCAACCCGGACGGCTCCTGCGTCATCTATGGCCGCAGCGACGCGACGATCAACCGGCACGGGCTGCGCATGGGCACGAGCGAGCTCTATTCCGCCATCGAGGCGCTGCCCGAGGTGCTCGACAGCCTCGTCGTCGACCTCGAATATCTCGGCCGCGACAGCTACATGCCGCTATTCGTGGTGTTGCGCGACGGCGTTGCTTTCGACGATGCGATGCGGGCCAAGATCAACAAGGCGATCGAGGCCGGTCTCTCCCGTAGATTCCTGCCGAACGAGATCTTCGCCGTAGCCGAGATCCCGCGCACGCTATCGGGCAAGAAACAGGAACTGCCGATAAAGAAGCTCCTGCTCGGCCAACCCGTCGAGAAGGTCATCAACAAGGAGGCGATGGCCAATCCGGCCTGCCTCGACTGGTATCTGGCCTTCGCACGCGACTATCTGGCCCGGAACAAGGCCTGATGGGAGATCGGCCCAATTGCGCCGATCACGTTTGGAGTCCGTTCACCGATCGTCGCTAGATCAGACAGGATTCTTCCGCAACGAACGGCAGCAATGGCCGACCTCAACGCCGTCCTCACCAGGCTCAACGACCGCCTGCTCCGCCTTGAAGGCGAGCTGTTCGTGCTGCGCTCGCTGGCGCGCGCGACGCTGACGGCGGGTGACGATCACGCCGCGCGGATGCGCAAGCTGGTCGAGGCCGCCAAGGTGGCGCTCGACGACGAGGCGCAACGTGAGCTCGACAAGCCGACGCGCAAATATGTCGATGCAGCAACGGCGCTGGTGGAGGAGTTGCTGGTCGAGCCGACTCCGGCGCGGCCGCTCTTCACCGTGATCGATGGCGGCCGACGCGACTGAGCGCGTCAGATCCCACGGACCGTATCGGTATCAGAGGATTCGGCCTTCAGCCGGCGGAGACCTTCCTCGATGATCGCGATCTCCTCGTCGATCTTGCTGATCGGCAGGCTGAAATCGTAGCTGCCCGACCTGCTCTTCAAATCGACGGCGAGCCGCTGCCTGTGCATCATCAGCTCGTCGAGGCCACGACGGTTCTTCAGCCGCACATAGGCGTCCACGATCTGCGCAATTGCATTCGACATGAAATCGGTCCCGGCAAAAATGCCCGCGCGGCGCACCCACGCCGGCGGGACATTTTTGGTGTCGCGGTACGCAATACAAATCCGCGACGGATTCGTCGATACGACGGCGAAGTTGAGAACGCGTTACCGTTTGATGATTTCGCGATGGCAAGAACAAAAAAGCCGCCGCCGATCAGGCCAGCGGGCAAAGCCGGGTTCGAAAACAGGTCCGGAATGAAATTAGGCCGGCCACGTTCATTCCTCCCGTACCCTTCGCATTGTTGATAACCGGCGCAAATGCGGCGCGGGTGGTGACACGACAGCCTGACGTGTTATCGGAGGGATGACGCAGCTGCGAGACGGATCGGACACCCATGCGCATTACCCTCGTCGGCTCCCGCCATTTCGGCGTGATGACCCTGAACATGCTCCGCGAGCACGGCGTTGGCATCGTGCGGGTCGTGGTGGCTGACGCCGATGACCGCTTGGCTGCAGCCGCGAAAGCCGCCGGCATCGAGGTGGTGGTGCAGGCCAACCCCAAGCTGGTGGTGGCCTCCGAGATCGCTCCCGACACCGATCTGATCATCACCGCCCACAGCCATGCGCGGATCGGCAAGGACGCGCTGGCGGCAGCGAAGCTCGGCGGCATCGGCTATCACCCCTCGCTGCTGCCGCGCCACCGCGGCAAGGCCGCTGTGGAGTGGACCATCAAGGAAAGCGATCCGATCGCCGGCGGCACGATCTATCACCTCGCCGACCGTATGGACGCCGGCGCCATCGCCGCCCAGGACTGGTGCTTCGTGAAGAAGGGCGAGACCGCGCGCGAGCTCTGGGAGCGCGCGCTGGCGCCGCTCGGCCTCAAGCTGCTGGCCGACGTGATCGATTATGCCAAGGTGCACAAAGCTCTCCCGGCCAAGCCCCAGGACGAGCAGTTCGCGACCTCCGCGCCGAGCCTGTCCTAACCGGCCTCTTCCGAGTGGCTCCCGACGTTAACGATTAACGCGAGGGGCTTTGATTTCGCTTCCAAAATGGGGAGCCGGAAATGCAAATAAACCATTGTTTCCACAGGAACAATTTTCGACTTTGCATTGCACCAAATTTCCGTCACATTTCGCCCGAATAAGTGTCAGCATATCAGACAGATTCAAGGACGGAATTCATGCGTTTTGCTCGCATCGCGGCGTTCTGTGCCGCTTCAGTTTTTGCCGGTACCCTCGCTGCTCCCGCGATAGCTCAGACCCCCTATGACGGCAATTGGCAGGTCACGATCGTGACCAAGACCGGCTCCTGCGAGCCGACCGCAAGCTCCATGCTGACGGTTGCCGACGGCAAGATCACCGCGCCCGGCGCTAACGTTTCCGGCACCATCGGCAGCGGGGGTCTTGTGAAAGTTTCGATCAATGGTGCATATGCTAACGGTCAACTCAGCGGCAACGCCGGATCGGGGAAGTGGAATGGAGCATCTGCAGGCATACCATGCAGCGGGCGGTGGGAAGCATCGCGCCAATAAATCAACCGAGGCTCGCGCCTGGAACCGGCGGCTGCTGATCGCGGCCGCCGTTTTGTTTACGGCAGGACTCGCCGCCTCCGAAAGCAAGGCCCAGTCGGGCCCGTTCGCCCCGATGGCGGGCAGCTGGAGCGGTGGCGGCACCGTCAGCCTCGAGGACGGATCGACGGAACGCATCCGTTGCCGAGCCAAATACGCTCCCATCGGGCCGACCATGGAAATGACGCTGACTTGCGCCAGCGACGCCTACAAGTTCATCCTTTCCGCCAACGTTCAGTCGGCGGGTAATGCGATTACCGGGAGCTGGTCCGAGTCCAGCCGCAACATCTCCGGCTCGCTCGAGGGCCGCGGCGCTGGCGGGAACTTTGAAGTGGTCGTTTCTGCCGCCGGCTTCAACGCCAACATCGCGCTGAGGACGAGCGGCAACAAGCAGACCGTCACGATGCGCGCGGACAGCCAGTTCCGCGGCGCCAACATCTCAATGACGCGCTGAAAGAGCCGCGCTCGAGACATCAACCCGGCGACCTCGCCGGGTTGTTTTTTGCGCCAGGCGCGAATGCCGTGACCTTGACCTCAACCTTGGCCCCTGAGGTCGACGAGGCTTCCAATCGCCGATAGAGAGTAGTGTCGACAGCGGGAAGTTGCGCCCGACCGTCTCCTGTCAGACCGCTGTGCATCGCTGCATCCGCAGATTTGGCCGTTGCAAAGGCCGGCGATGTCGCCGATACCGGCCTCCCCTCAGATTCGATCTCCCATCCCGCACCGATGAGCGCAACACCGTCCAAAACCATGGCCGCCCTGTGGATGGCCGGATGGCTGTCCCTGATGCTGGTCATGGCGGTCGCGGGGCGCGAGACCACGCGCGACTTGAGCGTCTTTCAAATCATGGAGGTGCGCTCGCTGATCGGCTTCACGTTGCTGTTGCCGATCATCTATCGGGCCGGCGGCTTCAAGGCGGTCAAAACCAAACGCCTGCCCCAGCATATCGCCCGCAACGGAGTGCATTATTTCGCGCAGCTCGGCTGGTTCTATGCGTTGACGCTGATCGGTATCGGCCAGGTCGTCGCGATCGAGTTCACGATGCCGATCTGGACCGCGCTGCTCGCCGCAACGTTCCTGTCCGAGCGCATGACCAGCTGGAAGATCGCCGCCGTCGTGCTCGGCATTGTCGGCGTCGTCATGATCGTGCGGCCCGCTACCGGCGAGATCAATCCGGGCCAGTTGATCGCGCTCGGGGCCGCGATCGGCTTCAGCATCTCCATGGCTTTGGCGAAGTCGTTGACGCGCACCGAGAGCGCATTGTCGATCCTGTTCTGGATGATCGTGGTGCAGATGGTCATGGGCCTGCTGCCGACGCTCCATGTCTGGACCTGGCCCTCAGCCACGCTCTGGGGCTGGCTCTTCGTGATCGGGGTCTGCGGCACTTTTTCGCACTATTGCCTCGCCAGCGCGCTGCGGTACGCGGATGCAACCATCGTGGTCCCCATGGACTTCCTGCGAGTTCCCCTCACCGCGACCGCCGGCTGGCTGCTCTATTCCGAGCGGCTCGACGCCTGGACCGTGCTGGGCGCGGCCCTGATCCTGTTTGGCAATCTCCTGAATCTAAAGCCCGTCGCGCCGGTTCCCGCCCGCGCGCAGTGAACCCGGACGCGGCCTCGCGCGACACAACAAAGTAGTCGAGCGTGATTTGGATCACGTTGGAGCAGGCATTCCACGTGCGCGTTCGGCCACACAGCAATGGGTTGAACCAAACGCCGTGTCGTTTGGGTGGCGTAAAGTCGGGCAGTTCGTGTAGCTTCGCCGCCAATTTGTTGCTGCCTGCAATTCGATTCTGGGGATTTCAGATGCGCTCTCTCACCATCATCGTTTCGCTGATGTGCCTGGCGCTGTCGGTCAGCGTCGCGAAAGCCGACCGCCGCGTAGCTTTCGTCGTCGGCAACGGCGCCTACAAGAACGTCGCGCAATTGCCGAACCCGCCGATTGACGCCAAGGCGATGGCATCGACGCTGCGCAACGTCGGCTTCGAGGTGATCGAAGGATCCAACCTCACGCGCGACCAGATGACGGAGAAGCTGCTGGATTTCGGCCGCAAGGCGCAGGGCTCCGACATCGCGGTGTTCTATTATGCCGGCCATGGCATCGCCGTCGGCGGCACCAACTATCTCCTGCCCGTCGATGCCGACATCAAGTCGGAGATGGACGTCAAGCTCGGGGCCGCCATCAACATCGACCTGACGCTCGACCAGACCATGGGCGATGCCAAGGTCAAGCTGGTGTTTCTCGACGCCTGCCGCGACAATCCCTTCGCCGCCAAGATCAAGTCGAACTCGGCGACCCGCAGCGTCAACGTGGGTAGCGGTCTCGCCGAGATGAAGTCCGGCGAAGGCACGCTGATTGCCTTCGCCACCGGCCCAGGCCAGACTGCGCTCGACGGCCAGGAGGGTAACAACAGCCCGTTCACCCGCGCGCTGATCGATAACATCACCAAGCCCGGCGTCGAGATCCAGCAGGCGATGACCTCTGTGCGTGCCCAGGTCAATGAAGAGACCCACAAGGGCCAACTGCCCTGGGGGCACACCAACCTGATCGGCGCAGTCTACCTCAACCAGGGGCCGGCGACCCAGGTGGCCAACGCCACACCCACGGCAACCGCCGCGCCAGCCGCAGCGACCGGCGGCTCCGAGACTGAAGTCGAGTTCTGGCGCTCGGTGAAAGAATCCAACAAGGCCGAAGAGCTGAACGCCTACCTCTCCGCCTATCCCAACGGCCAGTTCAAGCCGCTGGCGCTGGCACGGCTCGCCGCGATCCAGAACGGTCCCTCGACCACGACCCGTAACCTCAATGCCGGCGTCGATCCGGCCACCTTCACCGAGGACGCCAGCCAGCTCACCGAGGACCAGATCGGCCTGGACAAGGGTCAGCGCCGCGACGTGCAGCGCCGCCTCAACGGGCTCGGCTTCGATACCAAGGTGACTGGCGTGTTCAACGACGAGACCCGCTCAGTGCTGAAGCGCTGGCAGGCTGCCCGCGGCTATCCGTCCACGGGCTTCCTCAACAAGCTGCAGCACAAGGCGCTGCTCTCCGAGATCGTGGCGTCCACCACGACCGCGAGCGAGGACAGCCCGAAGCCGGCACGGCGCGCCGCGCCGGCCCCGACCCAGAGCGCGCCGGTTCAACACCGCAACAGCGCAGGTGATGCCGCCGGCGCGGCCTTCGTGGGCGGCGTGGTCGGCGGCATGATGGGCGGCATGTTCCGCCACTGAGCCGAGACCAGATCGCAAAACACAAAAGCCCGGCTCGCGCCGGGCTTTTTCGTTGCTACGACGAAGTAGGTTACTTCCCTGCCGCCTTGCGCAGCGCCTCATTGATGCGGTCCTGCCAGCCAGGACCGCCCTCCTGGAAGAACTCGAGCACGTCCTGATCGATGCGCAGCGTGACCTGCTCCTTGATCCCAGGCACCGCGTTTGACTTCGGCGGCGCCGCGGCGACCTTGGCGGTCACCTTCTTGAACGCTGCCTCGGCCTCGGTCCTCGCGTCGCCAAGCGTCCGCGGCCGCCTCGGTTGATCCGCCATATGCTAGATCCCTTCAAACAGAGCGGTCGAAAGATATCGCTCGGAGAAGGACGGCACGATCGCCAGGATGGTTTTTCCTGCAGCTTCCGGCCGCTTGCCGATCTGGAGCGCGGCCGCGATCGCAGCGCCTGAGGAGATGCCACCCGGAATGCCCTCATGCCGAGCCAGCGCCCGCGACGTGTCGATCGCCGTGGTCGAATTGATCTTGACGATCTCGTCGATCACGGAGCGATCGAGAATGTCAGGCACGAAGCCCGCGCCAATGCCCTGGATCTTGTGCGGCGTGTGCTGGCCGCCTGACAACACCGGGCTTTCCTCCGGCTCGACCGCGACCACCCGCAAGGATGCCTTGCGCGGCTTCAGGACCTGACCGACACCCGTGATGGTGCCGCCGGTACCGACACCGGCGACGAAGAAGTCGATATTGCCCGATGTGTCATTCCATATCTCTTCCGCCGTGGTGCGGCGATGCACCTCGGGATTGGCGAGGTTCTTGAACTGCTGCGGCATCACCGAGTTCGGTGTCGTCTTCAGAAGCTCTTCGGCGGCTGCGATTGCGCCTTTCATCCCCTGCGCGGCCGGCGTCAGCACCAGTTCGGCGCCGAGGAAGGCGAGCATCTTGCGCCGCTCGATCGACATGGATTCCGGCATCACCAGCTTCAACCGGTAACCGCGTGACGCTGCGACGAAAGCGAGCGCAATGCCGGTATTGCCTGATGTCGGCTCGATCAGCACGGTATCGGGCTTGATGATGCCCGCCTTCTCCATGGCGATGATCATGGCCGCGCCGATGCGGTCCTTCACGCTCGCGGCCGGATTGAAATATTCAAGCTTGGCCAGAATGGTCGCGTCGACGCCGTGCATGCCCGGCAGCCGGCGCAAGCGTACGATCGGCGTGTCGCCAAAAGCCTCGACGATCGAAGAGTAGACCCGGCCGCGGCCGGGCTGGTGCGCTGCACCCGTGGTGGACGATGCGTCCATGATGAACTCCCTTTGGCAACAATTTGCGCTTCCAGCGGAGCGCTTGCGCAGTTACGGACAGCTTGTGACGACACGCAAGCGACAATGCGGCACATGTTAAATACGCTGCATCGCAAAATCGCGTGTGCAATAATTATCAGAAAACCAACGCATTTGTGTTGCGACCTCGTCAACTGATTCTGCTTATGTTAGACTTAGGTCTCGAGCCAGGGAGGTCACCACGATGTCAGCAGTTGCTGAAGTGTTGTCGACCGTCGCGCCAAGACGCGATCCGCGTTGCAGCGAGTTGCCCACCTGTCCCGTCTGCGCCGACTCCATGGTCGCCGCCGAAGCTTCCGCCTACATCTCAGACCACGTGATCAGCTATCTCTGGACCTGCGACAACTGCGGCTATGGCTTTGTCACCAAGCATGCCGTCAAGCAGCGGCTCGTCTGCAATTAGCGTTGCTTGTTTGAGCATGGTCTTGACGGAAAACCGCTTCACACTTTTCCGGATCATGCTCTATCGCGGGGCGATGTCGCCCCTCGCCCAGCCCTCGCGCGTACGCTGATAGAAATCGTCGAACGTTCCGTGTGCGATCGCGTCCCTGATGCCCTGCATCAGCGACTGGTAGTAGGCGATATTGATTTCGGACAGCAGCATGGCCCCGAGGGTCTCGCCGGCCTTGACGAGATGGTGCAGATAGGCGCGCGCGCAACTACGGGCCGACGGCCATGAACTTTCCTCGTCAAGCGGGCGCGGATCGTCGGCGTGACGCGCATTGCGCAGGTTCACCTGGCCAAAGCGCGTGAAGGCAACGCCGTGGCGGCCATTGCGCGTCGGCATCACGCAATCGAACATGTCGACACCGCGCTTCACCGCCTCGAGAATGTCGTCGGGCGTGCCGACGCCCATGAGGTAACGTGGCCGATCCGTCGGCAGCGCCGGCGCGGTCTCGTCGATCATCGCCAACATCACCGTCTGCGGCTCGCCGACGGCCAGGCCGCCGATCGCATAGCCGTGGAAGCCGATCTCGACCAGGCCTTGCGCGCTGGCATGGCGCAGCGGCGGGACGTCGCCGCCCTGCACGATGCCGAACAGCATGTAGCCGTCAGGCGCGCTCTCGAAAGCGCGCTTGCTTCGCTCGGCCCAGCGCAGCGACAGGCGCATCGCGCGGTCGATATCGTCGCGCTCCGCCGGCAGCCGCACGCATTCGTCCATCTGCATCGCAATGTCGGAACCCAGCAGGCGCTGGACCTCGATCGAGCGTTCCGGGGACAGCTCGATCTTGGCGCCATCGATATGCGAGCGGAAGGTGACGGCGTGCTCGCTGATCTTGCGCAGGTCCGACAGCGACATGACCTGGAAGCCGCCGGAATCCGTCAGCATCGGCCCGTTCCAGCCGGTGAAGCGCTGCAGGCCGCCGAGGGCGTTGATGCGCTCCGCGCCGGGGCGCAACATCAGGTGATAGGTGTTACCGAGCACGATGTCGGCGCCCGCCTCGCGGACCTCGCGCCAGTGCATGCCCTTCATGGCGCCGGCAGTGCCAACCGGCATGAAGGCGGGTGTCCGCACCACGCCATGCGGCGTGGTCAGGCGGCCGGTGCGCGCGGCACCATCGGTGGCGAGCAGCTCGAAATGATTGGGAAGATTCATGGCGTGCTTATTGCGTGTCGGGCGGGGCCAATCAACCCGCACCATGCCCCAGACTGGGACAGCGTTGACATGGACGTGATCGGCTCCGCGACTTGATAAACAAAACGATACAGTATAGTTTAATAGCCGGGGCTGGACGAGATGCCGCGGCAGATTGCCGGCGGCCGTAGATGCGTGATCGTCAGCCAGCGACCGATGCCCCTCCCCACAAGTTCGACCGAAATGTCGGCCCTCCCTGATGGCCGGACAAGGCGGACAGTCGCCTGCCCGATCAGGTGGCTGATGCTGGCGTGCAGCCTGGCGCTCGCCGCCTGCACCTCACTCCCCCGCACGCCCTATACGGCAGCTGACGCAGGCAGTTCGCGCGTGCTGGATATCGACGGACTGCGGCGCTACGCCGACGAACCCGTCACCAGGTTTGGCTTCGAACAGGACAAGGCGACCGGGAGCAGAACGTACCTGGCGCTGTCAGGGGGCGGCGCCGATGGCGCCTATGGCGTCGGCGTGCTGAACGGCTGGACTGTGGCGCATAATCGCCCGACCTTCTCCGTCGTTTCGGGTGTCAGCACCGGCGGCCTGATCGCGCCCTTTGCATTCCTTGGACCACAATATGACGACACGCTGCGGGAGCTCTACACCAGCGGCATTGCCGAAAGCTTGCTGAACGATCCCAGCATCATGCGCGTGCTGTTCGGCTCCGGCCTGTTCGGCAATACGCGGTTGCGCGAGCTCGTCGCCCGTTATGTCGGACCCGAGATCATGGCGCAGGTCGCCCGTGAGAATGCCAGGGGCCGGCGGTTATTGGTCGTCACCACGGATCTCGATACCCAGCGCACCGCGATCTGGGACATGGGCAAGATCGCCGCGGTCGGCACGCCTGAAGCGCTCAAGCTGTTTCGCGACGTGATGGCGGCCTCCGCCAGCATTCCCCTGGTGTTTCCGCCGATCCTGATCGAGGCCGAAGGCGGGGGGCGCAGGTTTCAGGAGATGCATGTCGATGGCGGCGTGACGGCCCCGGTGCTGACCTTGCCCGAAGCTCTGCTGCTTCAGGGGCGCCTGCCCGGCAACGCGAAGATGGACATCTACATCCTCGTCAACAAGAAGATCGAACGCAATTTCGAGCTCGTCGCCAACAGCACGATCGACGTCGCCTCACGCAGCCTCTCCTCGATCACGCAGTCGCAAACACGCTCGATCATCTTCTCGACCTATGATTTCGCCCAGCGTAACCATCTCGGATTCCATCTCTCGTATATCGAACGCGATTATCCAGCGCCTCCTTCCGAGGGATTCGACACCGCCTATATGCGGGCGCTCTACCAATACGGATACGAGAAAGCGGCCGCCGGCCAAGCCTGGACCTCGCGGATGCCCTGAGATCCGCGCTCAGGAACGGACGGTGGTGCAAGTCCGTTGACGATACGGCCAATTCGGCCAGATTCGCGATGACGCCCCGCTTGCTGCGCGTTATACAGCAATGAACACTGGCACCGTCGCGCAAGAATCATTGGGCACATTGGGCATGGGATTGGCTGCGACCAAGGCAAGAACGGCAGCACCTCGGCGCGAGGTATCGAAATCGCGCGGCGGCCGGCCGACGAAGTCAGCTGCGATCGAGCGCGATCAGCGGCTGATCGAGGTCGCCACCCGCCTGTTTCTCGACCGCGGATTTGATGCGACCTCGCTTGACGCGGTGGCGGAAGCGGCGCGCGTCAGCAAGCCTACGGTCTATTCCCGATACGGCGACAAGCGCGGGCTGTTCACGGCCGTGCTGAGGCGCGAGATCGCGCGCTGGCTCGCGCCACTGTCGGCCGCAGCCGAGACGCAGCTCGGCAGCTCATCCGACATTTCGGTCGAGCAGCGACTGGTTGAGATCGGGCGCGAAATGCTCAATTTCACCTGCGGGCCCGACGCTATGGCTTTCAGCCGGATGATGACGTCGCAGGCCATCAACTTTCCGGACATCGCGAAGCTCGGCAAGGAAGAAGGCTGGCTGAAGGCCGTCGCGACCACCGCGCGCTTCTTCGACCATCTGGCGGCGCAAGGCGCGCTCGACGTCGACGACACCACGATCGCAGCAGAAGTGTTCCTCGATGTCGTCGTCGGACACACTCACCGCATGGCGACATTCGGCACGCCGATGGAACTGAAAGCCGCCGAGAAGCGGATGCGCGCGGCGATCAAGCTGTTCCTGGCCGGCGCGATCGGACCTGCCGACCGCGTCCAAATCATCCCCAAATCCGCTCCCCGGCGCCGCCCCTCCCGCTGACATTTCCGTGAGACCCGTGATTTGTCCCGTGGGGACGACGGCCGCTGCGTTGACCGAAATAAAACGATACGGTATGGTTTTGTTTATAGAGCGGTGCGGGCCACTTTTTTCACCAGCCCCAAAAGAGGACCGGACCGCTTAGATCGCCGCGACGGGTACAGTCCGTCACGACGCTCCGCGGCCGGCCGGTGCCCAAGGTCGGCCGCGAATTCTTTACGAACATCCGGCAGACTGACTGGTCGAGGTTCGGACCATGAGATCGACAAAACGACGGGTGGCAGGCTTGCTGGCGATTGCCCTGTCGGGGCTGCTCGCCGCCGCGCCGGCCCGCGCCATCGTCTCGGCGGGCTCAACGCCCACCGCGCTCCACGATGAGACAGATGGGGACGCCACGGCGGACCGCCAGGCCGTCAGCCGCGAGATCGAGCGCTTCCGCAGCTCCTCGATCTCGATCAGCCAGGCCATGGCCATTGCTGAGGCCCGTCATGCCGGCGCGACGACCGCGGATGTCAGCTTCGACGGCGGCTCGGGCGTACCGGTGTACCGGGTCAAGACCCTGCACAACGACCGGATCTGGCGCAACGTCATCAACGCGGCGACTGGCGAAGTCATGGGCGGCGAAGCCGCCCTGCCCCTGGCCGAGCTCGATCTTGAGGATCGCAGCAATCTCGCGGCGCTCGGCACCATAAAGCACCGCCTCGCCGATGCCGTGCGCGTCGCCGAGAAGGCGGCATCCGGCAAGGCCATCAGCGGCGGGCTGGTGCGCGATCGCGGCCGGCTCAATTTCGCGATTGTCGTCATCAGTGGCGACGATCTCAAGGAGGTCATTCTCGAGCCGCCGGGCGTGCGGGGGAAATAGCGCCGGCCCCTCCGAAAGCCATTGACGATCGCAGGACTCTCCCGCATAAGTCGCCGCCATGTTCACGACCACCAAACGCATGACCAAAACCACCACGGCCCCAGGGGCCCGGGGAGGCGTGCGCGCGTAGTCGTCGACTTAAACGCATCAGCTCTACCGAAGCCCCGCCCTCGATGGTCCGGGGCTTTTTTGTTGCCTAAATCCCAGCTCAACCGAAATGCAATGGAGGACAAAGTGAGTAACGATCCCGTCGTCGCGATTGTCGGCGTCACCGGTGCAGTGGGCGCCGAATTCATCGCCACCATGGACAAGCGCGGCTTTCGCGTCAGCAAGCTGAAGGCGCTCGCCAGCGCCCGCTCGGCGGGCAAGACGGTGTCGTTCCGCGGCCAGAACATTGTCATCGAGGAGTTGACCGAGCGTTCGTTCGACGGCGTCGACATCGCTCTGTTCTCCGCGGGCAGCGGCATCTCCAAGAAGTTCGCGCCACTTGCGGTCAAGGCCGGGGCCGTCGTCGTCGACAACTCCTCCGCGTTCCGCATGGACCCGAATGTGCCGCTCGTGATCCCCGAGGTGAACGGCAATCGCATCCGCGACCACAAGGGCATCATCGCCAATCCGAACTGCGCCGCGATCACCGCGCTGGTGCCGCTGTGGCCGATCCACCAGAAGAACCGCATCAAGCGCGTCATCATCTCGACCTACCAGGCGGCATCCGGCGCCGGCGCTGCTGCGATGGACGAGCTTGTCGAATCCACCCGCGCCAATCTCAACGGGCAGGTCTATACGCCCAAGGTGATGCCGCACCCCTACGCCTTCAATCTCTTCAGCCATAACACGGCTGTTGATCCCGAGACCGGCTACAACGACGAAGAGACCAAGGTCATCAAGGAAACCGGCAAGATCTTCGAGGACGAGAAGATCGCGATCGGCGTCACCTGCGTGCGCGTGCCGGTGCTACGCGCCCATTGCGAGGCCATCACCTTCGAATGCGAGAAGCCGATCACCGAGGATCAGGTCCGCGCCATCATGGCGCAGGCGCCCGGCGTGAAGGTGGTCGACGATCGCGTCAAGAACCACTTCCCGATGCCGATCGACGCCTCGGGTCAGGACGACGTTCTTGTCGGCCGCATCCGCAAGGACCTCAGCGATCCCTCTGGCCATTCGATCTCGATGTTCGTGGCGGCCGATCAGCTGCTCAAGGGCGCGGCTCTCAACGCTGTGCAGATCGCGGAGCTGTTGCCGCAGCGGGTGATGGCGTAGCGGAAAGTGCGTAGGGTGGATTAGCCGAAGGCGTAATCCACCTCCCTGTCCACTGGGATGGAGAAGTGGTGGGTTACGCCTTGCGGCTACCCACCCTACGCTTCTGCCCGAAACAACAAGCACGCATCGCCATACGAATAGAACCGGTACCCGTTCGCAATCGCGTGCTCATACGCCTGCTTCATCGTGTCGAGGCGCGCAAACGCCGACACCAGCATGAACAATGTCGACTTCGGCAAGTGGAAGTTCGTCATCAAAACGTCGACCGCACGAAAGCGATAACCCGGCGTGATGAAGATCGACGTCTCCGCCGCGAAGGACTGGATCCTGCCGTCTTCCGTCGCTGCGCTCTCCAGCAACCGCAACGACGTGGTGCCGACCGCAACAATACGACCACCGTTCTTTCGTGCGGCATTCAATGCGTCCGCCGTCTCGGCAGAGATTGTGCCCCACTCGGCATGCATCTTGTGAGCATCGGTGTCATCGACCTTGACCGGCAGGAAGGTCCCTGCCCCGACATGCAGCGTGACTCTGACGATGCCGACGCCGCGCGCTTCCAGCGCCTGCTCGAGCGCAGGCGTGAAATGCAGACCCGCGGTGGGCGCCGCGACAGCGCCTTCGTTCGTCGCGAACATGGTCTGGTAGTCGGCGAGATCCTGATCGTCGGCCGTACGCTTGGAGGCGATGTAGGGCGGCAGCGGCGGGCTGCCGAGATCGGCGATCGCCTGATCGAGCGCAGGACCGTGGAACGAGAATGACAGTGTCACCTCGCCTTCACCGCCCTTGGCCTCGACCTCGGCATCGAGATGGCCGAGCAGGCAGACCTTGCCCTCATTGCCGAAGCGGATGCGGTCGCCGGCGACGAGCTTCTTTGCAGGCTTCACCAGGGCCTGCCAGCGCGAGCCGTCGAGCCGCTTGATCAGCGTCGCCTCGATCTTCGGCTCGGTCTCGCGGCCAATGCGGCGTCCTCTAAGCTGCGCCGCGATCACCTTGGTGTCGTTGACGACAAGCTGGTCGCCGGCCTTCAGCCATTGCGGCAAATCGGCGATCGTCTGGTCGCGGAGCGCGCCATCCTCGACGACCAGCATCTTGGCGGAATCGCGCGGGTTCGCCGGGCGCAACGCGATGCGCTCGGGCGGCAGGTCGAAATCGAAGAGGTCGGTGCGCATGCCTCACTACCACCGTCATTCCGGGGCGAGGCGCAGCATCGAACCCGGAATCTCGAGATTCCGGATTCGCGCTACGCGCGCTCGGGAATGACCGCTAAGCGGTCACTCCTTGTCGGCCGCCATCCGCGCCTTGACGATCTTGTCGGGGTTCTGCACCGGCTCGCCGCGCTTGATCTTGTCGACGTTCTCCATGCCCTCGGTGACCTTGCCCCATACCGTGTACTGGTTGTCGAGGAAGCGGGCGTCGTCGAAGCAGATGAAGAACTGGCTGTCGCCGGAATCGGGGCTCGCGGCGCGGGCCATCGAAGCGGTGCCGCGCACGTGCGGCTCCTTGTTGAACTCGGCCTTCAGCTTTTTGCCCGAGCCGCCGGTGCCAGTGCCGTGCGGGCAACCGGTCTGCGCCATGAAGCCGTCGATCACGCGATGGAACACGATACCGTCGTAGAAGCCCTCGCGGACCAGCTCCTTGATGCGCGCGACGTGGCCGGGCGCGAGGTCCGGACGCATCTCGATGGTAACGGGGCCCTGCGTGGTCTCGAGGATCAATGTGTTTTCGGTGACGCTCATGCTCGTCTCTCTTGCGTTGGGGGTGAAGTCTTCCGATTACGGAACTGGATCGCGAATGGACGTCCCGCGGCGGCGCCGGCCATTGCATCGGTAAATGGCATCGGCGTGCAGCGTTGCAACGCCTCCATGACCGCGATCCGGTATTGCAGCCGGTCATTGTCGGAGGCCTCCGCGGATTCATAGGTAATCCTCGGATGGCCCAGAATGTTTCCGGACCGGTTAAAGCTCACGACGACGGTGATGTCGAGTGGGCGAGCCTTGCTGGATGGCGGGGGCTTCCAGCAGGCCCTTAAATGCTGGAAGAGGTCCTGGATCGTGTTGACTGGTGCGTCCTCTGCGGCCGCACTGTTAACGCCAAGCAGCAGCACCGCTGCAGCGAACAGGAGCCTGTCGCCGCGGCGCGCCATCGTCTCGCTACTTGATGTCCGAAGCGACCTGCACCTTCACCATCTTGTCGGGATCGGTGACGGTGCCGCTCGGCGAGCCGGCTGGTGCCTTCTTCAGCTTATCAACCACGTCCATGCCCTGCACGACCTCACCGACCACAGTGTACTGGCCGTCGAGGCTGCCGCCGTCGGCGAACATGATGAAGAACTGCGAGTTGGCGGTATCGACGCTGTCGCCGCGACGAGCCATGCCGACAACGCCGCGCGCGAAGTGAACCTTCGAAAACTCCTGCTTCAGATTCGGATATTTCGAGCCGCCGGTGCCGTTACCGTTCTGGCCGTCGCCGGTTTGGGCCATGAAGCCGTCCATCACGCGGTGGAACGGCACGTTGTTGTAGAACCCTTCGCGCGCGAGCTGCTTCAGGCGCTCGGCATGCTGCGGCGCCAGGTCGGTCCTGAGCTTGATGACGATGCGGCCCTTGGTGGTGTCGATGACGAGTGCATTGGCCTTGTCGAGATTGGTCGGCAGCTGCTGCGCCATCGCCGCCGGGACCGCGCCCAAGGGGACGGCCACGAGTGCGACGAACATCGTGGCAAGAATTGCGAAACGACGGTTCATGAAAACTCCGGATCAGATGAGGTGAAGACGCGCGCCGTTTCAGGCGAATTTGGCCTTGAGCAGGGATGCAACGAGCGGCGGCACGAAGGACGAAACATCGCCGCCCATGCCTGCGATCTGACGCACCAGTGTGGCGGCGATCGGGCGGACCATCGGGGACGCCGGCAGAAAGACCGTGTGCACCTCCGGCGCCATCGCCTCGTTCATGCCGGCGAGCCGCATTTCGTAGTCGAGGTCGGTGCCGTCACGAAGGCCGCGAATCATGATGGTCGCGCCGTGTTTGCGGGCGGCCGTCACCGAGAGGTCGTCGAAGGTGGTGGCCTCCAGCGCGCAGCCGGCCTGGGCCGCAATCGGCCCGCAGACGTCGTGGAGCATTTTCAACCGCTCCTCGGCAGAGAACAGCGGCTTCTTGCCGGGGTGGACCCCGATGGCGACAACCAGCCGGTCGCAGAGCGGAACGGCATGCCGGATCACGTCCAGATGGCCGTTGGTGATGGGGTCGAAGGAACCCGGGTAAAAGGCGATGCGCGGCATGGCCTTCCTCCTACCCCGCCCGGCCCGGCCGGGCAAGCCGGGCCGGTTCCAGGGCAGTTTCCTGCCGGCTTTCCGCCAAACCGCGTCCGATCAGGCCGATTTGTTTCGTCCCCGTGCCGGCCACGAAACAAAACGGCATGCCAACGAAACCATTTCCGGCGTCGGTGAAGACATCCGGAAACTGGTCATGGTTATCCAATCCGCCCAACGAATGACGGGCCGCAAACTGGGCGTAGCGGCCGCATCACAGGGGACTGTCAATGATCAAGGCTCTTTCAGCGATCGCTGTCGCCGCGTGCGTTGCTGCTACCCTCACCCTCCTGCCGGGTTTTGCTCCCACCGTCGAAGCCAGCGTGCCGCAGCCGCTTGCCAAAGGCGACCGGCTCGACATCAAGTCCATTGGCAGGGACTGCTCGCAGCAGGCCTGGCCGAACTTCGAGGCATCTTGCCTGCGTCGTGCCGGCACTAAGGCCAACGTCCGCGAGGCTCGCCTGGTGACCGCCAATCGCACTCCGTAAGCGGTCTGTCAGCTTCGCGTCAGGTAGCCGACTATAAACCCCATGGATATTTGCGGCGTCTCGTCGCAGAGTATGGAATTGCTCGCGCCCGTCGGAATGGACCGACGGGCGCGATCCCATTGAGGGGTTGCCTTTGTCCAGTACGCCTGCAGTTGCTTCCGGCCATCATCATCCCGATCCACTACCGCTTGCCATGACCATGGGCGCCCTCGGGGTGGTCTACGGCGATATCGGCACCAGCCCGCTCTACGCCTTGAAGGAAGCCGCCAAGGCGGCCGCTCACGGCGGCACCGTAACGCCCGAGGCTGTCCTGGGCGTTGCTTCGCTGATTCTCTGGGCCCTGCTGCTGATCATCTCACTGAAATACGCGCTGCTGATCCTGCGCGCGGACAACCGCGGCGAAGGCGGTATCGTCGCGCTGCTGGCACTGCTGCATGCCCGCCACGCCCAGCCGGGCACCTGGCGCGCGCATCTGCTTGTGGTCGGCCTCATCGGCGCCGCCCTGCTCTACGGAGACGGAGCGATCACGCCGGCGATCTCGGTGCTGTCAGCCATCGAAGGCCTCAAGGTCGACGCGCCCTCGCTCTCGCCCGTGGTGGTGCCCATCACCATCGCCATCCTGGTCGGCCTGTTCATGATGCAGAAGCAGGGCACCGGCTTCATCGGCCGCATCTTCGGACCTGTGATGCTGGCCTGGTTCGTCGTGCTGGCTGCGCTCGGCATCCACGGCATCATCAAGGCTCCGGCGGTGCTGGCCGCGCTCAGCCCGCTCTATGCTTTCGACTTCCTGATTCATCAGGATTTCCACGTCTCCTTCGCGATCCTCGGCGCCGCCTTCCTCGCGGTGACCGGTGGCGAGGCGATGTATGCCGACATGGGCCATTTCGGCCGCCTGCCGATCCGGCTCGCCTGGTTTGCGATCTGCCTGCCCGCACTGGTGCTGAATTATTTCGGCCAGGCCGCGCTGCTCATCACCGATCCCACGATGATCGAGAACCCCTTCTTCCAGCTCTGCCCCGACGCCCTGCACTATCTGCTGGTCGCGTTCTCGGCCGTGGCGACCGTGATCGCCTCGCAGGCGATCATCTCCGGCGTGTTCTCTCTGACCCAGCAATCGATCCAGCTCGGCTTCCTGCCGCGCATGCAGATCCGCCACACCACCAGCGATGCGATCGGCCAGATCTACGTGCCGCTGGTGAACTGGCTCCTCGCAGCCGCAACGCTAGGGGCGGTCCTGAGCTTCGGCTCCTCCGACGCTCTCGCCGGCGCCTATGGCATTGCGGTGTCACTGCTGATGGCGATCACCACGCTCCTGGCCGCGCTGGTCGCGATCCAGTGGGGCTTTTCGCCCTGGCTGGTGGTGGCCGTGAACGGCTTCTTCTTCGTGATCGATCTGATCTTCTTCGCGGCGAACTCGATCAAGCTGTTCGAGGGCGGCTGGTTTCCGCTGCTGCTCGCCGGCCTCGTCGCCTTCCTGATGCTGACCTGGCGTGCCGGCGTGAAGCTGGTCGAAGCTGCGCGCGCCAAGTTGCGCCAGCCCGAGGAGGACCTGATCGAGACCGCCGTCAACAAGTGTCGCGCCAGGCTGCCCGGGGCCGCCGCGTTCCTGGCGTCTGCGCCACGGGGCGTGCCGCTCGCGTTGACCCAGTTCGTCAAGCACAACCACGTGCTGCACGAGCGCGTGCTGCTGGTGACGGTGCTGATCGAGGAGTCCCCTCACATCCCGGACGAGGAGCGCGCCGAGGTGATCGAGATCATCCCCGGCATCACCCGCGTCATCCTGCACTACGGCTTCATGCAGAACCCCACGATCTACGAGGGATTGGGGCTCGTCTGCCGCCAGGGCAAGCTGCCCGGCATCGAGCTCGCCGACGTCACCTATTATGTCGGCCGCGAGACCATCATCCCGCGCGAGGACATTCCGGGCATGTGGGTCTGGCGCGAAGGCCTGTTCGCCTTCCTCCAGCGCAACGCCGAACGCTCCGCCGCATTCTTCGGCGTGCCGACCAAGCAGGTCGTGGAGTTCGGCACCGAGCTGGAGATTTAGGACGCAGACTCATGACCGCACAGCTTCGGCCCGATTGCTGCAAGTCGGGCGAAGGCGAGATCGTGGGCAGGCACTTTGTCGTAGCGCCTTCCGCGCTTTGCTGGGCCGATCGAATGTGGGTGGCCGGTCACGTGCTTATAGCTCCATGTGTATAATCTCGATAAGATCGCCGCCCAACCCGTGAGAGAAGTGGCCTCGGCCTACGGTCCGAAAGCCAAATTTCTTGTAAAATCCTTCGGCATTGAGCGTCGCTTCAAGCCTAATCGCTCCGGTGTGACCCGCCCGAGCTTCTGCGACGCCGATCTCCAGCAGGCGTCTACCTAGTCCGAAGCCGGCGACCTCCGGCAAAACGAACAGGCGGGTTACCTCGCCCGGCTCGCTATCGACAAAAGCGACGACGGCGCCACCACGCAGGCATACTGTCATTCGTCCGTTTTCGATCAGCTTCTCGTAAAATTCCGGCGTGCGGTCACCCATCCAATTCCGGATTTGGGCCGGAGAATAAGATGCGGCGGCAAGGCCGTTGATTGATGATTTAGTCAGCTCAAAGACCGCCTTTGCATCCTTCCGATCAGCGCGTCTGAACGAAAACTCGGACATATCCATATGCAGCTTTCTATGATGTTTTGAATGGCTGACCTGCCGAGTCCGTTTCATGAGCCGAGATCTCTGGGATCAAAGCAGAAGCGCCCGATTGACCCTGAGCAGACTTCGTCTAAAGGACGTTGCCGAGCGTGGGCCGGTTCTCAAAGCATCTCTTCCAGCAAGTCACTCACCACTTCGGGGCAGTCGATTTGTGGGTCGTGACCACAATTGTGAAGGACCATTGTTCGCCAGCCCTCGGTGTTTTTGCATCGTTCAAGTGCGGCGTCGTATGCCGGGCTCGCAAACTGCGGCGTGCGAACGAACAGCTTCTTCCCAACTCGTTCTACGGCTCCGGTCAATTTTAACCTATCCATCGTGACGGCTAGAGGATGCGGCGTCATCTTTTGGTCCACCCACGCAGCATCTTCAGCTTTTTGAATCCTCAGCAGCGTGCTGGTCGCGCCGGGTCTCCCTAGGTCACCCCGATCCATTGCAGCCGCGATCGCGGTCTGTTGAGGCTCCGGCAAAACGTCATAGGGTCGCTGGCCGTCTTCCGGCAGGAAAGCGTCGATGTAGACGATCCCGGCGAGACGCTCGCCGATGTGCTCCGTTGCTCCCGTGATGACCCAACCAGCATAGGAGTGTCCGACCAACACGGCGTCACGAATGTCTTCCCATTTGAAAAGATTCACAACATCGTCAACGTGAGTGTGAAGGGTGATGCCTCGATCCAATAGATGGGAACGTTCACCGACGCCTGTAAGGGTTGGCGTGAACACCTCATGCCCCTTGGCAGCGAGCAGTCGTCGAACACGCTTCCAGGACCAACCGCCATGTCCCGCGCCATGCACAAGAACGAAGGTTCGAGGAGTTGAAGGATTCATTGTTGATCTTCAGCGACTTGTCCACGCTGCAGCGGCTCGGGGTTCGCGCATTGCACGTTGATTACGACTCACATCGGGCCTTGGGGCACGTCCGCCGCAGCTAACGGTTCATAGTCGTGAATATTCGGAAGGTTGTAGTGCCACCATTCAGGGCCATAATGCGCCCAACCAGTCGCCGTCATGATACCGAGCAAAATTGCGCGATTGCGGATCGCATCGGCTGGCAAGCCTTCGAGGGCATGATGGCCGGACAGCGACGTCAGCGCGTCAAAAGCGGTCCCCATCTCAAGCTCTTTCCCCGATACCAAGTCGGAAAGCGTAAGATCGACGGCAATACCCCGAGGATGTGTGCCTCCGAGTCGCGGATCGCCGACGAAGGTCTTGTCCTCCAGCGCGTCCCAGAAAATCCATTGGGCTTCGAGTGGCCTGAAAGCGTCGTACACTGTAACGCCAAGACCGAGCGCCTTGGCTCGTTCGGCAGCGATCAAAAGCTGTCGGTGGGCTTCCGGCACGAGCAAGGCTACCGAACGTTTGTATATCGGCCGCCCAAGGATGTTATTGCTGCTCGCATATCTAATATCGAGGGTGATGTTCCCCTCTTCAGTCATACTGACAAGCATCGGATTTCGATCCTGAAGATTCTGTGCTAGCGGCGAGCTCAGGCGTCAGCTCGCCTGGAATTGATGCGCATGCACGCATCTTTTCCGACGCAACTCAACTATAGGATATGCATGAACGATAATGCAATCCAGAAGCTGGCAGCTGGTCGCACTGCCTATTGCTTCGCCATATGCTCGTTGGGACGTCGGCTGTCGTGAGGGGTTCTGTCGCGTTGCCTTGATGCGGTGCGCAGCTGCGCAGCAGCAAAGCTCGAAGTAACTTTGCCTTGCCAGGGAATGAGCAGGTTAGCGATTAAATCCGGAGCAGAGTTGAAATTCACGCCCGTCACCAATCTGAGCGTCATTGTGCCCAAGGCAACGCCCGAGGCAGCCAGCCAACGGCGCTGACCGCCCTCTCGCTATTCGCCATTGGCGCCGTTGCCGTTCTCGGCCTCTTCCGTGATGTGCTCGACCGAGACGACATGCTCGTCCTCGGCAGTGTCGAACACGATCACGCCCTGGGTCGAGCGGCCGGCAATGCGGATGCCTTCGACCGGGCAGCGGATCAGCTGGCCCTTGTCGGTCACCAGCATGATTTGATCCGCGTCCTCGACCGGGAAGGATGCGACCAAATTGCCGTTGCGGTTGTTGACGCTCATGGCGACGATGCCTTTGCCGCCGCGGCCCGTGGTGCGATACTCATAGGACGAGGTCCGCTTGCCATAGCCGTTGACGGAGACGGTCAGCACGACCTGCTCCTGTGCCGACATCTCGACATAGCGCTCCTGCGGCAGCTGGAAGCTGCCAGAGGTCTCCTCGGCCTCGGCGTCCGCCGGGGCGTCCTCGGCCGCGGCTTCGCCGGCGACCGCCCGACGCATCTTCAGGTACGCCGAACGCTCATCGGACGTGGTCTCGACGTGGCGCAGGATCGCCAGCGAGATCACCTTGTCGCCCTCGCCAAGCGCAATGCCGCGCACGCCCATCGACGTGCGCCCGGTGAAGACGCGCACGTCGGGAACCGGGAAGCGAATGCACTGGCCGCCGGCGGCGGTCAGCAGCACGTCGTCGCGCTCGGTACAGATCTGCACGTCGACGATCGCCTCGCCGTCGTCGAGCTTCATGGCGATGATGCCGGAGCGGCGGACATCGACGAAGTCGGACAGCTTGTTGCGGCGGACGTTGCCACCTGTGGTGGCGAACATCACATCTAACTGCGCCCAGGTCGATTCATCCTCGGGCAGGGGCATGATGGTGGTGATGCGCTCACCCTGCTCCAACGGCAGGATGTTGATCATCGCCTTGCCGCGCGCGTTTGGCGCGGCCATCGGCAGGCGCCAGACCTTTTCCTTGTAGACCTGGCCACGTGAGGAGAAGAACAGCACCGGCGTGTGCGTGGAGGCCACGAACAGGCGGCTGACGAAATCCTCGTCGCGGGTCTGCATGCCGGAGCGGCCCTTGCCGCCGCGGCGCTGGGCGCGATAGGCCGACAGCGGCACGCGCTTGACGTAACCGGCGTGCGAGACGGTGACGACCATGTCCTCGCGCTGGATCAGGTCCTCGTCCTCGACCTCGCCTTCCTGCTCCATGATCACGGTCTTGCGCGGCGTGGCGAACTCGGCCTTCACTTCGGCAAGCTCGGTCTTGATGATGTCGAGGATGCGGGCGCGCGAGCGAAGGATCGCCAGATAATCCTCGATCTCGCCGGCGAGCTTCGCCAGCTCCTCGCCGATCTCGTCACGGCCGAGCGCGGTGAGGCGTGCCAGGCGCAGCTCGAGGATCGCCCTCGCCTGCTCCAGCGACAGACGGATCGTACCATCCTCATTGATGCGATGGCGAGGATCGTCGATCAGCGTGATGATGTCCTCGACGTCGCGGGCCGGCCAGTCGCGCGTCATCAGGGTCTCGCGCGCGGCCGCCGGCGTCGGCGAATGCCGGATGACCTTGATGATCTCGTCGATATTGGCGACTGCAATGGCAAGGCCGACCTGCTCGTGCGCGCGTTCGCGCGCCTTGCGCAGCTTGTACTTGGTGCGGCGGGTGACGACCTGCTCGCGGAAGCCGACGAAGATCGTCAGCATGTCCTTCAGGTTCATCGTCTGCGGACGACCCGAGTCGAGCGCGACGGCGTTGACGCCGAAGCTCGTCTGAAGCGGGGTGAACTTGTAGAGCTGGTTGAGCACCACGTCGGGCACGGCATCGCGCTTGAGCTCGACGACGACACGGTAGCCGTCGCGATCGGATTCGTCGCGCAGATCCGAGATGCCCTCGATCTTCTTTTCCTTGTAGAGCTCGGCGATGCGCTCGACCATCGTCGCCTTGTTCACCTGATACGGGATCTCGGTGATGACGATCGCCTCACGCTCCTTGCGGATGGTCTCGAAAGTGACCTTGCCGCGCATCACAATGGAGCCGCGGCCGAGATGATAGGCGCTGCGGATGCCCTGGCGTCCGAGGATGATGCCGCCGGTCGGGAAATCCGGACCCGGAATGATGCTGTTGAGCTCGTCGATGGTCAGCGAGGGATTGTCGATCAACGCCACGCAGGCGTCGATGACCTCGCCGAGATTGTGCGGCGGGATATTGGTGGCCATGCCAACGGCGATGCCGCCGGCGCCGTTGACCAGCAGGTTCGGGAACCGCGCCGGTAGAACCACCGGCTCGCGCTCGGAACCGTCATAGTTGTCCTGGAAATCGACCGTGTCGTCGTCGATGTCCTCGAGCAGCTTGAGCGCGATCTTGGTCAGGCGCGACTCGGTGTAGCGCATCGCTGCAGGCGGATCGCCGTCGACCGATCCGAAATTGCCCTGTCCGTCGATCAGGGGCGCGCGCATCGAGAAGTCCTGCGCCATGCGCACCAACGCATCGTAGATCGCCTGGTCGCCATGGGGATGGTACTTACCCATGACCTCACCGACGGCGCCGGCGGACTTCTTGTGCTTCTTGTCCGGCGTGTCGCCGCGATTGTTCATCGCGTAGAGGATGCGGCGATGCACCGGCTTCAACCCATCGCGCGCATCGGGCAGCGCGCGCGACACGATCACGCTCATGGCGTAATCGAGATAGGACTTCTTCATCTCCTCATAGATCGAGACGGGGCGAATGTCCGAGGGTTGCGCCGGCTGGTCGCCGGGCTTGTTGTCGTCGTCAGCCAAGGGGGAATCCGGTGAAATTTTATCTGGGAATCATATAGCGCATCGACGCCCTGATAACCACCCTTGCAGGGGTCTGGAAAGCGCTTTTTCCGACTGTTTTTCCAGAGACTTACGCCCTCCCCGCTACCGTCCGGAGCAGGACCCGAGCAAGCCGGGCGAAACCGCCCTTTACGCCGCAAAAATCACCCGGTGCATGAGGCGTCCGGGCACCAGCGTGAGCAGCCCTGCGATCACCAGACCAGTGAACAGCAGGATCATGATCCGCCGGTGATTGGCCACACGATGCGTATGCGCGCGCCAGACCGCGAGCGGCAGCAGCACCAGCGTGGGGATCGACAGCAGGTGGATCGGGCTAAACGGCCCAACCATGCGGATCCGGTGGATGCAGAATGACGACGCCGCCACCACGGCCATCAGCACCACCCAGATCCAGCCGACCGTCAGGTGGGGTAGCGTGCGCTTGTGCGCAGCGAACTGGACGAGGCCGAGCACAATGCCGCCATCGCCGCGAAGGCATGCAGCGGGATCGCCGGTGCGGCCAGCCGTCAAAGGCCCGAAACGACACATGGGCCAACCCGGAAAAACCGGGCCAGCCCGTCAGTTGGCAAAAAACTCTCCCGCTTTACATGAGCAGGCCGAGTCTCGGAGCGAAGTTCAGAACGGAATGTCGTCGTCCATGTCGTTGTTGCGGCCACCGCCGCCAGCGGCCACGGCACGGCGCGGTGCGCTGCTGACCGGGCCGGACGAGCCGAAATCGCCGCCCGGCTCGTCGCCGAAGCTGCCGCCTCCGCCACCGCCCCGGCCGTCCAGCATCGTCAGAGTCGAGTTGAAGCCCTGCAGCACGACCTCGGTGGAGTACTTCTCCACGCCGCTCTGGTCGGTCCATTTGCGGGTCTGGAGTGCGCCCTCGATGTAAACCTTCGCGCCCTTCTTCAGGTACTGCTCGGCGACCTTGCAGAGTCCTTCGTTGAAGATCACGACGCGATGCCACTCCGTCTTCTCCTTGCGCTCGCCGCTGTTCTTGTCGCGCCAGGTCTCGGAGGTGGCAATGCTCAGATTCGCAATCGGCCGCCCGTCCTGGGTACGGCGGATTTCGGGATCCTTGCCGAGATTTCCAACCAGAATGACTTTGTTGACGCTTCCCGCCATCGCCGCTCTCCGCTCCAAATGCCGCTGAATTTCGAAAGGGCGCGCCCGCGCTCCCGCCCGTTGGGCCGACCCTATACGCTTACAGGTGCCGATCGGCCCGCCACACCCTCGGTTATCCCCACATATAGCACCGCGCGGACATTTGTTCCAGATTTGTTCCATTCAAAGAATGGAGGAGGCGAAACCCGCAGGCAGGTGCCCGGGCCGCTATGCACGCCGCCATGAATTGGAACCGAGCCAGCAGAGAAAGCACTTAACATTCATCAACTTACGCCAATTCGATTACCCGACGAGTGTTGCATTCGAGAGACGGACTCTACCCTGCGATTGGGCTAGGTTCGCCTTGGAATTAGTTCATATGGGCGTCGCGCCTGATTGACCGCTCGGGGATCTCTGAAGCGGACGACACTGGGGAGACTGCAATGAAGAAAATTCTGTTCGGCACCATCGGTATTGTTGCGTTGAGCTTGTCTGCACCCGCGAGTGCAGCGGATCTTGCGGCGCGTCCCTACACCAAGGCGCCGGCGCCGATGGTCGCGGCCATCTACGACTGGAGCGGCTTCTACATCGGCATCAACGGTGGCGGCGGATCGGCCCACAAGTGCTGGGACTTCGTGACGCCGGTCACGGGCACTCTCGTTCCCGAAGGCTGCCACAATGCCACCGGCGGCACGATCGGCGGACAGATTGGCTACCGCTGGCAATCGGCCAATTGGGTGTTCGGCCTCGAGGGTCAGGGCAACTGGGCTGATTTCCAGGGCGATAACGTCAGCCTCGCCTTCCCGGGCACGGCACTCATTACCGGCGACCGCAACCGCTCGCGCATCGACTCCTTTGGCCTGATCACGGGGCAGGTCGGTTACGCTTGGAATAGCGTGCTGCTCTACGTGAAGGGTGGCGGCGCTGTCGTCGGGGACAAGTACGACGTCTTCGCGGCTTCAGGTACGCCGGGTGCTGGTACCCTGCTGGCGTCAGCCCGCGAGACTCGTTGGGGTGGCGCCGTTGGTGCAGGTCTCGAATTCGGCTTCGCGCCGAACTGGTCGGTAGGCGTCGAGTATGACCACATGTTCCTCGGTCACCGCACGATCGGCCTGACCACGCCGGCCGGAGCCGCCTTCGGCAGCGACCGCATTGGCCAGGATGTCGATATGGGCCTCGTGCGCTTGAACTACCGCTGGGGCGGCCCGGTGATCGCCAAGTACTGATGCTGTAGCACTTGATCTTCCAGACTTCGCAGGAAGGCCGGCCTTTGCGCCGGCCTTTTTTGCTGGCGGGATTCTCGGACGGAACAAGGGGTCAAGGACGGCGACATTTTGCAACCATTGTGGCATTTGGGAGACACAACTTGCAGCTTCAGTGGTGTAAGCACGGCGTTAGTTGGACCACGGTGTCCGATACTGCTTCCGACGCACGGAAGCCCAAAATAGAAACTGGGACTGGGATTTGTTCAATATGAAGAAGATTCTGTTGGCTTCGGCCGCTCTGATCGCTCTGACCGGCGCCGCTTCGGCTGCCGACCTGGCGGCTCGCCCGTACACGAAGGCCCCGGTCGCCATGGCTTCGGTCTACAACTGGACCGGCTTCTATCTCGGTCTCGTCGGTGGCGGCGCCTGGCAGGCCGATTCCGATCCGAAGATGAAGGGCGGCTTCGTCGGCGGCACCGCCGGCTACAACTGGCAGACCGGCAACGTCGTGTTCGGCCTCGAGGCCGACGCCGCTTGGGCTGACGTCAGCGCCTCCGTCGCAGCGGGCGTTCCCGGCTTTGGTCTCGTGAGCGCGAGCTCGAAGACCGACGCGATGGGCACTGTGCGCGGCCGTATCGGCTGGGCCGTCAACAACGTGCTGTTCTACGGCACCGGCGGTTACGCCTGGATCGACAACAAGATCAGCGGCAGCGCGCTCGGCGTGACCGTGTCCGACAGCAAGTTCCACTCGGGCTGGACCGTCGGCGCTGGCGTCGAAGCGTTCTTCGCGCCGCAGTGGTCGGTCAAGGGCGAATACCTCTATCGCAGCCTCGGCAGCGAGACCTACTTCGGTAACATCGGCGCTCCCGCTGCGTCCGGCACGCTCAACTTCCACACCGTGCAGGTCGGCGTGAACTATCACTTCGGCGCCCCCGTGGTCGCCAAGTACTGAGCTCAAGTACTGAGCTCAAGTACTGAGTTCAGTACTGATCGTCGCTACCGACGTGACATCGTCACGAAAGGCCGGCTTCGCGCCGGCCTTTTTGTTTGGGCCACGCTCGCGCAAGTTCCGCGCTCCTGCTGCCAAGTCCCGCCAGCGCAACAACAATCCGTTGACGATTCGCAAGTCCCACTGGAAATCCGTCTCCGTTCTTCCTACGTTCGCTCACATACCCATTGGCGCCGGTCCCGGTTCCGGGCGAAGCGCGCCTGTCCATTGGCGCGATCGCGTAGCTTTGGGATTCCTTGAGGGCAACGCGGATGGATGAAGTGATCAAGGCGAAGCGCCAACAACAGAATGCGGCCTCCAGCCTGCGCGCAATTACGATCCGCGGCGCGCGCGAGCACAACCTCAAGAACATCGACGTCGAGATTCCCCGCGACAAGCTCGTGGTCTTCACCGGCCTCTCAGGCTCGGGCAAATCCTCGCTCGCTTTCGACACCATCTACGCCGAGGGCCAGCGACGCTACGTCGAATCGCTGTCGGCCTATGCCCGCCAGTTCCTGGAGATGATGCAGAAGCCCGACGTCGACCAGATCGATGGCCTGTCGCCGGCGATCTCGATCGAGCAGAAGACGACGTCGAAGAACCCGCGCTCCACCGTCGGCACGGTGACCGAGATCTACGACTACATGCGCCTGCTCTGGGCGCGCGTCGGCGTGCCCTATTCGCCGGCCACCGGGCTTCCGATCGAAAGCCAGACCGTCTCGCAGATGGTCGACCGCGTGCTTGCGCTGCCCGAGGGCACCCGCCTCTATCTCCTCGCGCCCGTCGTGCGCGGCCGCAAGGGCGAGTACCGCAAGGAGCTCGCCGAATGGCTCAAGAAGGGCTTCCAGCGCGTCAAGATCGACGGCACCTTCTACGAGCTCGCGGAAGCGCCGACGCTCGACAAGAAATTCCCGCATGACATCGACGTCGTCGTCGACCGCATCGTGGTGCGCGCCGACATCGGTCAGCGTCTCGCCGAAAGCTTCGAAACCGCGCTGAAGCTCGCCGAGGGTCTCGCGGTGGTCGAGTTCGCCGACGCACCGGCGGCCGCGCCGGTCGAGGAGAAAAAGAAGACCGCAAAGATCCACGACAAGAGCGGGCCCGAGCGCATCCTGTTCTCCGAGAAGTTTGCCTGTCCGGTCTCCGGCTTCACCATCCCCGAGATCGAGCCGCGCCTGTTCTCGTTCAACAACCCCTACGGCGCGTGCCCGGCCTGCGGCGGCCTCGGCGTCGAGCAGCATGTCGACGAGGACCTCGTCATCCCCGACAAGGAGCTCGCCATCGGCAAGGGTGCGATCGCCCCCTGGGCAAAGTCGTCGTCGCCCTATTACACGCAGACGCTGACCGCGCTCGGCAAGCACTACAAGTTTACGCTGACCACGAAGTGGAAGGATCTGCCGAAGAAAACGCAGAATGCGATCCTGTTTGGCTCCGGCGAGGATGAGATCAAGTTCTCCTATGAGGACGGCGTCCGCTCCTACGACACCAAGAAGCCGTTCGAAGGCGTCATCACCAACATCAACCGCCGCTATCGCGAGACCGAGAGCGAGTGGGCCCGCGAAGAACTCGCAAAATATTTCCACGACGTGCCCTGCGGTGCCTGCAACGGTTTCCGGCTGAAGCCCGAGGCGCTCTGCGTCAAGGTCGGCGGAAAGCATATCGGCGAGATCTCCGAGCTCTCCGTGAAGGGCGCCGGCGCGTGGTTCGAGACCGTGCCTGAAACGCTGAACGCGCAGCAGAACGAGATCGCGGGGCGCATCCTGAAAGAGATCCGTGAGCGCCTCACCTTCCTGCTCGATGTCGGCCTCAACTATCTCACCCTCTCCCGCTCCTCCGGCACGCTGTCCGGCGGCGAGAGCCAGCGCATCCGCTTGGCCTCGCAGATCGGCTCGGGCCTGACGGGCGTGCTCTACGTGCTGGACGAGCCCTCGATCGGCCTGCACCAGCGCGACAACGCACGCCTGCTCGACACGCTCAAGCGGCTGCGCGACCTCGGCAACACCGTGGTCGTGGTCGAGCACGACGAGGACGCCATTCGCCTCGCCGATTACGTGCTCGACATCGGCCCCGGCGCCGGCATGCATGGCGGCAACATCGTCGCCGAAGGCACGCCCGCCGAGATCATGCGCAACCCGAAATCGCTCACCGGCAAGTACCTGACCGGGGAGCTCGAGGTCGAGGTGCCGGAGCGGCGCCCACCGAACCATCGCCGCACCATCAAGGTGGTTAACGCGCGCGGCAATAACCTCAAGAACGTCACGGCGGAGATTCCGCTCGGCCTGTTCACCTGCGTCACCGGCGTCTCGGGCGGCGGCAAGTCGACGCTCTTGATCGACACGCTCTACAAGGCCATCGCCCGCAAGCTGAACAATGCCAGCGAAGGTGCCGCCCCGCACGATCGCATCGAGGGCCTCGAGCATATCGACAAGATCATCGACATCGACCAGTCCCCGATCGGCCGCACCCCGCGCTCCAATCCCGCGACCTACACCGGCGCCTTCACGCCGATCCGTGAGTGGTTCGCCGGACTGCCCGAAGCCAAGGCGCGCGGCTATGAGCCCGGCCGCTTCTCCTTCAACGTCAAGGGCGGCCGCTGCGAGGCCTGCCAGGGCGACGGCGTCATCAAGATCGAGATGCACTTCCTGCCCGACGTCTACGTCACCTGCGACGTCTGCAAGGGCAAGCGCTACAATCGCGAGACGCTGGAAGTCCTGTTCAAGGGCAAGAGCATCGCCGACGTGCTCGACATGACCGTCGAGGAGGCGGCCGAGTTCTTCAAGGCAGTGCCGCGCGTGCGCGAGACCTTCCAGACCCTTCACCGCGTCGGCCTCGACTATATCCATGTCGGCCAGCAGGCGACGACCTTGTCGGGCGGCGAAGCCCAACGCGTCAAGCTCGCCAAAGAGCTGTCCAAGCGAGCCACCGGTCGCACGCTCTACATCCTGGACGAACCGACCACCGGCCTGCACTTCCACGACGTCAAGAAGCTCCTGGAAGTGCTGCACGAGCTGGTCGCGCAGGGCAACACGGTCGTCGTGATCGAGCACAATCTCGAAGTCATCAAGACCGCCGACTGGGTCATCGATCTCGGTCCCGAAGGCGGCGACGGCGGCGGCGAGATCGTCGCCTGGGGCCCCCCGGAAGACATCGTCAAGGCGCAGCGGAGCTATACCGGCAAGTTCCTGGAGCCGGTGCTGAAGAAGGCCCGCAAGCCGAAGCGACGGAGCACGAGCGAGGCGGCGGAGTAGACCGATGCCGCGGGCGGATTAGCAAAGCGTGATCCGCCACTGCTCATCTCGTGAGACTGGTGCCGATATGTCCGCTGGACTTGTGCAAACCTATCGCGCCTTCGCCCACAACAATGCCTGGGCGAACCATCGCCTGCTCACCGCGTGCGCCGGCCTGAGCCAGGCCGATTTCGAAGCGCGGCGAGCCGGGTTCTTCCCAAGCCTGCAGCGCACGCTGAACCACATCTACGTCATCGATCTCTTTTACGTCGATGCCCTCGAGGGTGGCTGGCTCGGACCACGCGCCTGGGAAAACGAGGTACCCAATCCATCGTTATCCGAGCTGAAACCTGCCCAGGCCGCCATGGACCGGCGTCTGCTCGCCATCTGCGATGCGCTCACGCCTGAGCTTCTCGACGGTACGGTCCGGATCAATCGCCATACGCGGGTCCAGACCGAGCGTCGCGACCGGCTCCTCATGCATCTCTTCCAGCATCAGATTCATCATCGCGGGCAGGCTCACGCGATGTTGGCCGAGACCGCGGTCGCGCCACCGCAACTCGATGAGTTCTTCGCAGAAGGGGAAGCGCCGCTTCGAGCGGACGAGTTCGCGGAGCTTGGCTGGACCGAGGAGACCGTGTGGAAAGACTAGACGTGGTGAAGAACCGAGCTGCGTCCGAGGACCGCTCTTCTGCGCCCTACTCCCTTGCCATCTTCGACCTCGACGGCACCCTCGTCGACAGCTTTCCCTGGTTCCTGCGCACCATCAACGATGTCGCCGACCGTTTCGGCTTTCGGCGCGTCGCCGATGAGGATGTCGAGGAGCTGCGACATGCCTCGACGCGGGAGATCCTCAGCCGCCTCGAAGTGCCTGTGTGGAAGCTGCCGGCAATCGCGCGGCATGCGCGGCGGTTGAAGGGCGAAGCGGCGGCGGAGATTTCGCTGTTTGCGGGCGCTGACGCGATGCTGCGGACCCTGGCCGGCAAGGGCATACAGCTCGCGCTGGTGACGTCAGACAGTGAGGCCAATGCGCGACAAAAGCTTGGGACATCAGCCGCGCTGTTCTCGCACTTCGACTGCGCGGCTTCGGTGTTCGGCAAGCCCGCAAGATTCCGTCGCGTCATCCGGCGCGCAGGCGTCGAACCGCATAGGGTCATCTCGATCGGTGACGAGGTGCGCGACATCGAAGCGGCGCGCGCCGTGGGAATTGCCTGCGGCGCGGTGTGCTGGGGCTATGCAGCGCCAGCGGCGTTGCGGACGCTGAGACCGGACTTTGTATTTGAGCACATCGACGAGGTCGTGCGGGCGTTTGATGTGGTGTCATAGCTGGTCGTGCACACCATTCCTTGCGTTGCCCGACAGGCAAAACACGCCAGAGCAAGGTCAACGTATCAGCGCGAAAATAGTTCGCTTTACTGGAATTCGGAATTATCGCATATTGCGACCATCCCAGCCCAAGCCGAGGGGCGCTATCGCGATCGTCACGACACGCGGGATGGGACGTGGTGGACGCGGGCCGCATTGGCGCGAAGGGTCTTGCAGGGCGGGCAACCGTGAGCGAGAGCCTCGCGCGAACGACCGGTGCGATCCGCGTACGGCAAAATCGTGTGGTCCTGGCGCCCGAAAGGCTGTGCGCCAAGTCTTGCGGGGATGCGTGTGGCCCGACCGGGTTTTCGCAATCAATCATCTGCAAGGCGACGGGGGCAATAGTGCATCGCTCCCCGGGGAGAGCGCGACATAAGCCGTCAACCCACTGCGCAGGGAAGGCCGGATGTTTGGCTTCACCTGTATGCCGCTGTGCAGCCTCTTGTAGCGCAACTCATCGCACAGTGGACCGTGGGTGCCAGTCGGCACCCGGCCTTCCCTGCGCCCTCGGCACTCTCGTGGGCAAACATTGTCGCAGAGCTCGGGCGCGATGTGCCGCGAGGACGAGAACTCATGCTCGCCATTCAAGACCGATCTCGGGCGCCGCTAGCAGGGACGGACTCATTGCAAAGAGGTATCTTGCGGTCCCCAGCGCCAGCGAGGCTACTCCACGACCTCCAGCACCAGCTCCATGGTCATCAGCACGGGATTGTCGCCGCGGATCAGACGCCCCTCGGCGATCCCGCCGGTGTAATCGATCAGGGCGACATCGAGCGCGGCTTCCAGCGCCCCGGACGTGGCAGGCGCGATCGTCCCGGCAGTGATCGCAAGCTCCGTCGCAAACGGCTCGGTCACGCCGCCATGGGTGAAGCGCGCGCCGATCGTCGAGCCGACGCCGCCGTGGATTTTGGCACGCGCAATGCCATGCGTGCGGCAGGAGGCTTCGAGACACAAGGCAAAGTCCTGGTTGGGCCGCAGCCGCAGCGCAAAGGCGCGGCTGGTCGCGCGTGCGCCGTTGCGCGCCGCTGGCACCGGCCCGAACAGCTTGAAATTGGTCTCGGGATCGGGCTCCGCCGTGAACATCGCGCCATCGATTCCGAAGGCCTGAACCTCGAATGGTTCGGCGATAACAGTCTCGTCCGGCAGCATGTGGCCACCGCTCGCTTTGCCATCCGCCTCGGTCCACAGCCCGTGGCAATGAAAGAACGGCGCACCGTCGCGCGATCCCAACGTCATGCTGCCGAGCCTCGTGCGCGTCACGCCTGCGGGACGATACGTCTCGCTATAGAACGCCGCATTCTCGCCGGTCTTGGACAGCGCCGGCATGACATAGCCGAACGGCCCGAGCGCGCCGTGGCCGAAATTCAGCACGCCGCCGGCAAACCCTTCCGCCGCAAAACCGCGACGCGCGGCTTCGAGCAGCGGCAGGCCGGCGTCAAGCGTGAACGAAAACGCGCGCCCCCTTGCCTCCACCCATTGGATCCGTTCAGTGGCGGGAGCCCCCGGCTGCTTGATGGTCCGCATGCCCCGCGCTCAGCCCGCCTGCTTCCTGTCGAGCTCGAGCAGCCCGCGCGCCTCGAGCTCGTCACGCACCATGCGCTTGGGTACCTTGCCGTATCCGGATTTCGGCAGCGCCTCCCAGAAGTAGAACCGCTTCGGCATCTTGTAGCGCGGCACTTTCGGCGACAGGAATGCCGCCATCTCCGCTTCGCTGACCGGCTTGGCACCCTCTCGTGCAACGCAGACCGCGACGCCAACCTCCCCCCAGGTCGCATCGGGCACGCCGAGCACGGCGACCTCGCCGACCGACGGATGCGTCAGGATCTTCTCCTCGATCTCGCGCGGATAGATGTTGGAGCCGCCGGAGATGTACATGTCGGAGGCGCGTCCGGTGATGTAGACAAAGCCCTCCTCGTCCATGTGGCCGAGATCGCCGGTGCGGAACCAGCCGTTACGGAACGCCTTCGCATTGGCTTCAGCATTGTCGTAGTAGCCGGCAAGCACCGCAGGCCCGATCACGCAGATCTCGCCGCTCTGATTGGCGCCGAGCTCGCGGCCCTCGTCGTCCTGGATCGAGACCTGCATGCCGGTGCGCTCGAAGCCGCAAGTGCCGATCCGCGCATGCGGCCCGTCTTCGGGATCATGCAACGCGGCCGGCAGCACCGTGATGTTGCCGGTGACCTCGCCGAGACCGAAATACTGCACGATGACTTTGCCGAGCTTCCTCAATGCGGCCTTCTGGTCCTCACGATACATCGGCGCACCCGCATAGATGACGTGACGCAGCGAGGAATGATCGTATTTGTCGACCGCGGGATGCTCGACCATCATCTTCAGGATCGTCGGCACGGTGAAGAGATTGCCGACGCGATGCTTTTCGATCAGCCGAAACGCCTCGTCGATGTCGAATCTCTCGGTCGGCAGCAGCACCGTGCAGACGCCCCGCGCAGTCTGCACCAGCTGATGCACGCCGGCACCATGCGACAGCGGCGCCACCACCAGCGAGGAATCGGCTTCCGTCACGCCGGGCGTGAGATCGGCGAGATGGTTGGTGACGACAAAGCCCATCTGGCCATGCGTCAGCACTGCGGCTTTGGAACGGCCCGTAGTGCCGGAGGTGAAGAAGAACCAGCAGGGATCATCGTGCTCGACGGCGATGTTCTGGACCACCTGCCCCGCCTGCGAGGCGATCGCTTCGGCCACCGAGCGCTCGCCGAACGTGCCCTTGCCGTCGATGCTCCAGGTGAACTCCAGGGCGCCGCCGTTCACGGCCGCCGCGTGTTCAGGGAAATCGACGTGGCAGAGAAACGCCTTCGCGCCCGAAGCCTGCGCGAGATAGGCTACTTCGTCCGGCATCAGCCGGAAATTGGTGGGCACCCAGACCGCGCCGAGCCGGAATGCAGCAAACATCGAGAAAAACATCTCGTCGCCATTTTTGGAATGGACGAGGATACGGTCGCCCTTGACCACGCCGCGTGCGGCGAGGGCAGCGGCGAGCGCCGAAACCTGCGCATCGATCTCGCGCCAGGTCCAGGATCTGTCACCCCAGACGAAACCGGCGCGCGCTCCATGCCTCCGCGCATTCTGGGTCAGCATGTAAGCGAGATTCATGACGCGGCGGGACATGCGGAGCGGCTGCATCGGGCTTCCTCTTCGGCGGTGGACGGCACGCAAGCCGCCCGCTCATTGCAGCCCATTTATCGCCATCGGACGCGCCCCTGCAAGGCCGCGATCCGCACCCCTGCCCTACGGTGTCCTGAACTCGAACGGCTTCGCCGTGATCGCCTTCCGCTTGACGCAAGCCTGCGCGCCAAAGCCACCGCAGAAGCTGCCGTGCAGATCGAAGCGGATGGTGCGGGCTGCGCCGCCTTTCATCGGCGGCGCCAGGACAGTGTAGTTGCGGACATAGCCGTCAAACACCTGGCGCGCGCGGCCATCCGGCAGCGTCACCAGAATATTCATGACGCAACCGCCGGTTCCGCAATAGGTGCCCTCGCGCCCGCTGCATTTGGTGTCGCGGAAATCGACGATGTAGTCATCACGCCCGTCGCCTGTGAGGTCGATCCTGCGCACGGTATCCGGCGCGAACGCAACCTCGCCGCCGCCCTGACTCCCGCACTCCTCTTTGACGTAGCGCAGCGCCTTCTGCACGCCTGGCGGATAGTCGGCGGGATTGAACGGATTCGCATCGTCCGCGCGCGCGGCGGCGATGGGGAACAAAACGAGCAGGACGATGAGATAACGCATGCGCGTTTGTCGCCGGCGCCGGCCCAACCGTTCAGGGAAATTTAAACATGATCGGCGCAACCTTCATCAGTTCTCGCGTACAGAGTGCCGCATCATGGTCAAAGCGTCTGCCGTCTTCCTGTTGTCGCTGGCGCTCGCCGGATGTGCCGCGGCTCCGCAAGCGGACCTCACCTCGGGCTCCGCATTCAAGCCTGCGCGTTACGCGTGGGATGGCGCTGGCGAGGACCCCAATCAGCCTCGTGCCACTGCCCAGCCGTTGCCGGCGACGCGCATCGCCGCATCCGAGCGTGCCCGGGCCCAAGCCGGCCTCCAACCCTATTCGAAGGAATGGTGGCAGGTCCAGGACGGCATCGAGGCCGAGCAGGACGCCAAGGTCAATCGCTCGCTGGTCATCTGCCAGGGCTGCCTCCGCCCGAAACAACAGCCGGAAGATTCGCGGCTCGCCAAGGCGACCGATTGAACCGTATGGCCGTTACACCGGTCTACTGAGATGCCGCGCTGATCGATCGTTCCGGCCCTCATCGCGTGCCATCATCCCGGGGACAATCCATGCTTACCCGCCGCAGCCTCATTGCCGGCTCTCTCCTCGTAGCCGCCTCGCCTGCCCTCGCCCAGAGCCCCGCGCCGGCCGATCCCGCCACCATCCTGACCGCGATCTATACGCGCGCAGCCAAAGGCAAAGGTGATGGCGGCGCTGCCTTCGTCACCGAGACCAAGGCCGCAAAAGCAAAATATCTCTCCAAGGCGCTGGTCGGGCTCTGGGCCAGGGCGGATGCGCATACGCCGAAGGGCGATGTCGGACCTGTTGACTTCGATCCCGTCACCAACTCGCAGGAACCCGACGTGAAGTCGTTCAAGATTGACGCGGAGAAGACGGAGGCCGACAAGGCCACGCTCGCGGTGACCATCACAGGCCATCGCAACGACCGCAAACCCGCCGACCAGATCTTGCGTTACGACTTCGTGCGCGAGGCCGGCAGCTGGAAAATCGATGACATCAAGGGCTCCTCCGACGGAGAAGCTTGGTCGATCCGCAAGATGCTGACGGACTCGCTGAAAAGTTGACCGGAGACATCATGAGCGACGTGTTCAACAACAGAGCCCATCACCGCTACGAACTGGAGGTGGAGGGTCACCTCGCGACCGAGCATTACAAGCTCGACGGCGATGTCATCACATTCGAGCATACCGACGTGC
Organism: Bradyrhizobium sp. Ghvi; assembly: GCF_900115265.1. Taxonomy (GTDB): domain Bacteria; phylum Pseudomonadota; class Alphaproteobacteria; order Rhizobiales; family Xanthobacteraceae; genus Bradyrhizobium. The sequence continues at coordinate 160,037 of NZ_FOVU01000002.1, forward strand.
CGAAGGAGCTCGGCGGCAAAGGCATCGGCTCAAGGCTGGTGCAAGGCGCGCTCGACCAGGTCCGCGCGGCCGGATGGAAGCTGATTCCGCAATGTCCGTTCGTTAAGGCTTGGATCGAGAAGCACCCGGACTATGCGGATCTGGTGAAATCGTGAAGGCGCAGGCCCGCCGAGCTTCGCCCGGCGGGCCTGCCGATCTGCCGCTATTGCCCGTGTCTGAGCAGATCCTGGTCACTCATGTCCCAGTCCTGCCACAGCTGGAGGATCCCAAGCAGCACGACCACTCCGCCGAGACTTGTGTGGTAGATACGGAGAAAGCCTGCATCGGAGTAGCCGAGGGCATAAGGCGAGGCGATGAGCCAAAGTCCGGCCAGGATCGTCGCGAACTCTTGCCAGCGTTGCAGTGCGACATATTCGAGCTGGCTGATGCCGAAGACGACCAAGCCGACTGCGACCGCATTCAGGATCGTCGTCTCATTTCCGACGATGGATTGCTCGCGGAGAGGAAACCACGGCGACACGACGATCAGCGCGCCGAGCAGCATCCCGCACCAGTCTTCCCATGCGCGATGAGTATTCAAGAAACCAAAGTCCGACATCGTATCCTCCTCAAAAAGAGGCATACGTCTGCGGCTGGCGATCATAACACCGAATGTACAGCGACCCTGCCGGCCGCATTCGGGCGTATGTCCTTGTGAAGGACGTGGGAACCACCTTGGAACTTGCAAGGGGGCCTCGAGGATTATTTGGATTTACCGCAGGACGCGAGGCTTCCACGGCGCTACAGCGCGCCCAGCTTTTGGAGCGCCTGGCGCGCCGTTGCAAGGCCGGGCTGCAACTCTAGCGCTTTCCTGAAATCGGCGATCGCACCCTGCTTGTCGCCAAGCCGCAGCTTGGCCTGTCCGCGGTTATTCCATGAGAACACGTCCGAGGGATCGTATTGCAGCGCCTTGTCGTAGTCGGCGAGGCCGCCGCTGTTGTCGCCCTGATAGAGCCGGATCATGCCGCGGTTGCGCCAGCCACGCGCATCCGTCGGCGCGATGCGGATCGCCTCACCGTAATCGGCCGCAGCGCGGTCGAGCTGCTCGCTGTCGCGATAGACGTTGCCACGGTCGATATAGGCGAGCAGATCGGGCGTGAGCTTGATCCGCACGCTGAAGTCCGCCAGGGCATGCGCCGTATCGTGCTTGCGGGCGTAGACGTAACCGCGATTGGCATAGGCGGTGGCATAGCTGGGGTTGCGCTTGATCGCCCCGTCGAAATCGGCGATGGCGCCGTCGAGATCGCCCTTGTTGTAACGGGACTCGCCGCGGTTGCTGTAGGCCATCGCCAGCGACGGATCGAGCTTGATGGCCTGGTCGTACTCGGCAATGGCACGATCATAGTCGCGTTTGAAGCTGTAGACGCGTCCGCGATTATTGTAGGCACAGGCGTAGGTCGGATCGAGCTTGACCGCCTCGTCGAGATCCGACAGCGCGGCATCGAGCTCGCGCCGCTCAGTTAGGCCGTGCCCACGGTTGCAATAGGCGCCGGCCAGCCTGCGGCCAGTCTCGCTCTTGGTGTCGATCACGGTCGTGCAGGCCTTCACCCGCTCATCCGGCGCGCTGGTCAACCCGACGCAGGCTTCCCAGGCCGGACCGCCCGCAGCAGCTGCCGGAGACGGCGCTGCCACAGCGAACAGGGTAAGGAAAGCGATCAGGCCAACCAGAACACGCATTTTGCAGATATCTCCCCTGCGGCAGCCTCCCTTGGTCGCGGCTTGGCAAGCGGGGGTTCAGTCACCTAGATCAGGAAACAAGCATGACTTCGGAAGGATCTGGCATGGCGGCATTGGTACGCGACAACAAGGACAAGAGCCGCTTCGAGCTCGATGTCGGCAGCGAGCTCGCCTTCGCCAATTATCGGCTGACGCCGTCGGCCGTCATCATCACCCACACCGAGACGCCGCGAGCGCTGCGCGGCCGCGGCATTGCGTCCGAGCTCATCAAGGGCGCGCTCGAGATCATCCGCCGCGACGGCAAGAAGGTGATCGCGGGCTGCGGTTTCGTCGTCGACTATCTCGACAGGCATCCGGAGGATGCTGATCTCCGTGCCTGAATGCAAAGGGCCCGCGACATCGCGGGCCCTGGCATCGGGTTGTGAATCAGTGCTTGATTTCCGGCGGCAGCTTGCCGCCATTGGCAGCGAGCTTGGACATCACCTGCTTGTGCAGCCAGACATTCATGCTGGCAGAATCGTTCATGTCGCCGGTGTAGCCGAGCTCCTTGGCCAGATCCTTGCGCGCAGCGAGACTCGAATCGACGTCAAGCGCCTTCATGAGGTCGACGATGGAGGTGCGCCATTCCAGCTTCTCGCCCTTGTGCGCGGCCGCCGCCTTGTCGACGATTGCGGCGACGTCCACTGTAGCCGCTGGCGCGGCGGCAGGTGCAGACGCTGGCGTCGACCCGCTCGGCGGGGCCCCGGCGGGCGCGCTGCCAGCGGACGCAGCGGAAGCCGGATGGCTGCCGAAGATCGCGCCCATGATTTTCCCGAAAATACTCATGTCTGCTCCCCGAAAAGGATCCCAGTTGGAAGGCCTGAGTAGGCCCTTATAGACGAAGTTTCTGCATTGCGCCCGCACTGTGCGCGCGCCCCACAAGCAGCATGAGCTTATCTGCGGCGAAATGACGACCGGATGACGTCATCGAGGTTGCACTGCGGCATTGAATCTCACCCAAGCGTGAGGGACAGGACTCGGAAATAGGCGTACGCTTTGGTTTCAGCTCGCGATGCCATCCGGAATTCGCGTCTGGTTGGACTCGCGAAACTCAGAAAAAGCGGCCGCTTGCGCCGTTGTCGGCGCCCAGTTCGGCCGCATGGCAAGGGAGCAAGCCGACCATGGCCACCTTATATCAGGGCAATGTCCCCACGATGGGCCAGACCGCAGACGCGGCTGGACCGGTAATCCGAACCATCCAACTCTCCGATCTGAGCGACGCGCTCAGGCGCGGCTGGGAAGATTTCAAGGCAGTTCCAAGCCACGCCATCATTCTCTGCGTGATCTATCCGGTGCTGGGCCTCGTGCTCGCCCGTGTGGTGATGGGCTATTCGGTCCTCCCGCTGCTGTTTCCGCTCGCCGCGGGCTTCGCCCTGATCGGCCCGTTCGCAGCCCTCGGCCTCTATGAGCTCTCGAGCCGTCGGGAGCGTCATGAAGAGGCCAGCGCCTGGGATGCCATGGACGTGCTGCGCTCGCCCTCTTTTGGAGCCATGCTCGGTCTCGGCGTGTTGTTGCTCGCGTTGTTCGTGACCTGGGTCGCAACGGCGCAGGCGATCTATGTGGCGGCATTCGGGTACGAAGGCGTGACCGGAATCTCGGATTTCGTCACGCGTGTGCTGACGACATCGCAGGGCTGGTGGCTGATCGTGGTCGGCTGCGGCACGGGCTTTCTGTTCGCGCTCGCCGCGCTCTGCATCAGCGCCGTATCGTTCCCGCTGATGCTCGACCGCCATGCTGGCGCGCTGGAGGCGATGGTCACCTCGCTCCGCGTGGTCGCGAAAAACCCGGTGCCGATGGCTGCCTGGGGCCTGATCGTCGCGGCGCTGCTGGCGCTCGGCACCATTCCCGCGTTCCTCGGGCTCGCGGTCGTGATTCCCCTGCTCGGCCACGCCACGTGGCACCTGTATCGCAAGGCCATCGTCTCGGAGCCCGGCGCGCGGCCGGTGCCGCCTCCGCCCCATCGTCCACGCAAGCCGGCGGCGGATTTCCCCGCCAATCTGTTCCCGTGGCGGAATAGGGAATAGAGCGCCGACCTGACGATCTCGTTATAGCCAATCCCGTCCGGACTCGGGCGGGATTGGCCACCGTCGTACGCCTTGCTTTGGCCGCTGTTCCATCAGACATTCCGCCGCCGGTCATGTCATTCACGGAATCAATTACCTCTGATGACCCCGACGATTTCTCGTCTCGCTCTCGCAGCCCTCGTCCTCTCAGCCTCAATCCTGTCCGTCGAGCCCGCATTGGCTGCGGTCGCCTGCGGCTCGGGCAATTTCGATGCATGGCTCGCTGACTTCAAAACCGAGGCCGCGGCCAAGGGCATCTCGCAACAGGCCATTACCTCCGGGCTTGCCGGCGTCACCTTGGACCAGAGCGTGCTCAACCGCGACAAATCGCAAAAGGTCTTCAGCCAGACCTTTGCAGAATTTTCCGGCCGCATGGTGCCGCCGCGGATGACGCGCGGCTCCAACATGATGAAGCAATACGGATCGGTGCTATCGCGCATCGAGCAGGCTTACGGGGTGCCGGGCGAGATCCTGGTTGCGATCTGGGGGCTCGAAACCGATTTCGGCGTCAACACCGGCAAGTTTGCGACGATCCGCTCGCTTGCGACGCTGGCCTATGATTGCCGGCGTGCCGAGCAGTTTCGCGGTGAGCTGATGGATGCGCTGCGCATCGTCCAGCGCGGCGATCTTACGCCCGCCGAGATGAAAGGCGCCTGGGCGGGCGAGCTCGGCCAGACCCAGTTCATGCCGTCATCCTGGATGAAATACGCCGTTGATTTCGACGGTAACGGCAAGCGCGACCTGCTGCACAGCGTCCCTGACGTGCTCGCTTCCACCGCCAATTTTCTCGCCGGCTATGGCTGGCAGAAGGGCAAGGACTGGCAGCCGGGCAGCCCGAACTTCGCGGTGCTCCAGCAATGGAACAAGAGCGAGGTCTATTCCAAGACGGTGGCTTATTTCGCCACCCAGCTCGCACACGCCCCTTAAGACACGCGCAGAGATCGAACGCGTAGGGCCGATCGCCTGGCGACCGGCCCTCTCCCGGATTGCGTTGACCTACCCTTTTACTTGCCCATGGTGGCGTTCATCGCCTTGTTGAGGTGCATGCCGCACGCACCCATTTTGCCGTTGAGCAGCGAATCCTGAGCGGAGGCGATTTCCTTCTGGGCAACCACCTTGCCGTCGCCGTCTGGCATCGCCTCGATCGCGGTCTCGGTCTTCTCCAGATTGCCCGCGCTGCAGCCACCCATGGCGTGTTTGGCGGCCTGAGCCGGTGTGACGGCCAACGCGATGACAGCAATAGCGATAACCCCGAGTAACTTCGTCATGATGTTACTTTCCTTCTTTTGTTCTTGGGCCAGACCCGGCGACATTGCCGGAATCCGCAACACGACTTTGCCGTCGACGCGGCAACATGCCGCAATGAATTCCCCGCGAGAATTGCGTGATGTTGCGCACTACGCAGAGCGGCATGCGAAATTTCTGTTTTTCATTACAACTTTGTAATCACGAGATGCACGCCCAGCGTGTGCGCAGCGCATCATGTGACAGCCCCTCAATCGGTTGAGAGGCAACCGGTCCCCGGCGTCCGGGATGTCTTAGAGGCTTGCCAGTCCCCCTTTGTTCCCTTCTCTCGCCCCCAGATCTCCAGCATTCATTCCCAGCAGAATGAATCAAAATTCATTACTAAGAGAAGCAGTGCATGCGAATCATGCATGCCGCAGCTTGAGCTACAAACTGGCTCACGGACGATTTATGCCTCCCAAAATGCAATTTATTTCCGAGATGTTCGGCTCGCAAAAAGCTCAACAAATCCGTGATTTCACGGATATTTGCGTACATGGCAGTTCCTCGTGCCTGATTGTTGAGCCGGGTCGCTAACCGGTTAATCGTCTCTTATCGTCGCTATGCACTCACCGCTTAGCTGCATCGCAACATCGGAACTTTCGCACTGCACCACTCTCACCTATATTCATTTCAACGATGAGGCCCGGGCAAGGGCTGAATCAAACTACAGGAGACTACCAATGCTGCTTTCGCTCATCCGCATGATCCAAGCTTTCCGGGACTATCAGCGCAATGTCGCCGAGCTGTCCCAGCTCAGCGATCGCGAACTGGCCGACATCGGCCTCGATCGCTCGGACATCCCGCGCGTTGCCGCCGGTCAGTATCAGGGCTGATATCGTTCAGCCCTCACCGGACGAACCGATAGCGCCCGCCTCGTGCGGGCGTTGTCGTTTCTGCTGGCGAAAACTCGATCTCGGCGATTCCACTCACGGCTGAAAAGCGCTACCTGTCCGCCCCATGACAGGATCCTCATCCAACACCGTGCACGTCATTGGTGCCGGCCTTGCCGGTTCCGAAGCCGCCTGGCAGGTGGCCAAGACTGGCGTGCCAGTAGTGCTGCACGAGATGCGGCCGGACCGCATGACCGAGGCGCACCGAACCGACGGGCTTGCCGAGTTGGTCTGCTCCAACTCGTTCCGCTCGGACGACGCCGCCAACAATGCGGTCGGCCTGCTGCATGCCGAGATGCGGCGGCTCGACTCGCTGATCATGCGCGCCGCCGATGCCAACCAGGTGCCCGCCGGCGGCGCGCTCGCGGTCGACCGCGACGGCTTCTCTGCGGCAGTTACCAAGGCGCTGAACGACCATCCCCTCATTGAGATCGCTCGCGGCGAGATCGCAGGCCTGCCGCCGGCTGACTGGAGCAACGTGATCGTTGCGACCGGCCCCCTCACCTCCGCCCCGCTGGCCGATGCTATCCGCGAGCTCACCGACGAGACCGCGCTCGCCTTCTTCGACGCGATCGCGCCGATCGTGCACCGCGAGTCAATCGACATGTCGGTGGCCTGGTTCCAGTCGCGCTACGACAAAGTAGGCCCGGGCGGCAATGGCGCCGACTACATCAACTGCCCCATGACCAAGGAGCAGTATGACAGCTTCGTCGCCGCGCTGATCGCGGGCGAGAAGACCGAGTTCAAGGAGTGGGAAACCAACACGCCCTATTTCGACGGCTGCCTGCCGATCGAAGTGATGGCGGAGCGTGGCCCCGAGACGCTGCGCCACGGCCCGATGAAGCCGGTCGGCCTCACTAATCCGCACGATCCCACCACGAAGGCCTACGCGATCGTGCAGCTGCGTCAGGACAACAAGCTCGGCACGCTCTATAACATCGTCGGCTTCCAGACGAAGCTGAAATACGGCGAGCAACAGCGCATCTTCCGCACCATTCCCGGACTCGAGAAAGCCGAGTTCGCTCGTCTCGGCGGACTGCATCGCAACACCTTCCTCAATTCGCCAAAACTGCTCGACAGCCAGCTGCGCCTGCGCGCGCAGCCGCGGCTGCGCTTTGCCGGTCAGATGACGGGCTGCGAAGGTTATGTGGAATCCGCCAGCGTCGGCCTGATCGCCGGCCTTTATGCCGCGGCCGATGCGCGCGGCGAACGTCTTGCGAGCCCGCCGGCCACCACCGCGCTCGGATCCTTGCTCGGCCACATCACCGGTGGCCATATCGAGACCATCGAGACGGGCCCCCGCTCGTTCCAGCCGATGAACATCAATTTCGGCCTATTCCCGCCGCTTGCAAGCCCACCGACGAAGAAGCCAGACGGCACGCGCCTGCGCGGCAACGAGAAGACAGTGGCCAAGAAGCAGGCGATGAGCGCATTGGCGCTTGCCGATCTCGATCGCTGGATCGCCGATCATTTGCGCATAGCCGCAGCCGCGTGAGATATCGATGAATCTCCCGAAAGACGACGCTGCTGAGCTCTCGGCGCGCTGGACCGAGGGCGTGTTGCTCAAGCGGGACGTGTTCTCGACCGTCGAGCGCGGCCGCTTCCTTGCCGAGACCGGCGAGGTCGGCGCGGTGCTGCGCCGGCTGGATGAGGTCCCGTGGTGGTCGTTCCTATTGGCGCGCCATCTGTTCGCGCGCGAGAAGCATGCGCTCACACTTGCAAAGGGCCTCAATGTCGGCCCCGAACTGCTCTGGGCCGGACGTCGCGCGCTGGTGCGTGGCTTCGTCGACGGCGTCGCGCTGCACCTGGCCAAGCCGCATGGCGACCTCGCCTACTTCCGCTCGGCCAAAGCCGCACTCCGCCGGCTGCGTCGCGCCGGCATCTGCCACAACGATCTCGCCAAGGAACAGAACTGGTTGGTCGGCCGAGATGGCCGGGCCTATGTGACCGACTTCCAGCTCGCGGCCTGCTTCGCCAGGCGTGGCCGGCTTTATCGCATCCTCGCTTACGAAGACCTCCGGCATCTGCTCAAACACAAGCGCTCCTACGCACCCGAGGCGCTGACTCCGCGCGAGCGAAAAGTCCTGGCGAGGAAATCATTCGCCGCGAGCCTGTGGCTTGTCACCGGCAAGAAGGTCTATCGCGCAATCACCCGCGGCCTGTTCAATTTCACCGACCGCGAGGGTGGCGGCCGCCGTCTCGTCAACGACGCGCCGGTGCTGACCGCGCTGATCCGCAACAATCCCGCCGTGCGCGATACCGCCATCGTTGCCTTTGCCGACCGACGCTCGGGCGTCGGACTCTACGCGTTCGTGGAGGCGGATCAGGCGGCGCTCGAAGGCCAGCTTCGCAATGAGCTCGCCGCCGCCAAAGGCCCGAAACCGCCAGAACACATCCAGGTCGTCCACGCGCTGCCGCGCGACACCAGTGGCAGGCCGCGCACCGAGATCCTGCAACTGGTCGCCATGAACCAGCTCGACCTGATCGAGCCGATGATGAAGAACGACCAGGACCGCGCGTTCCTCAAGGACATCCTGGAGCAGCGTAAGAACCTGCGCGATCGCTTCAACTTCGAGGCCGACCTGCCCGCCGGTTAGCGGGTACGCTGCGCCTTGAAGCGTCCACAATGCCGGTGGAGAAGCCGGGGATCACATGATTTGGGGATCAATGACTCGCTGGGGGACCATGGGGCGCCGTGTGGCCTTGCTGATCGCGCCTCTCCTGCTGCTGGGAGCCGCGTCTGTGATGGCCGCGGAGTCCCCTGCCGAACAGATCTCGAGCTTCCGCGTCAAGCATGGTGAGGGCCGCGTCGTGCGCGACGCAACCCTCGATCGCATCGCCATGGACCAAGCCCGCGCGATGGCAGCGAAGGACGATCTCAGCCACGACGCGCTCGGCCCATTCAACAAGCGCGTCGCACCGTCAGGCGCGGGTCGCGCTGCCGAGAACATTGCCTACGGCTACGACAACTTCGAGAAAACGCTGGGACAGTGGATCGACTCCTCCGGGCACCGCAAGAACCTGCTGCTGCACAATGCCTCGCGCGTCGGGATCGCGAGCGCGAAGAACGCCAGCGGCAAGCGTACCTATTGGGCGATGGTGATCGCCGGCGATTACGAGCCGAAGCCGGGCAAGGGCAAAGGCAAGAAGGACGGTGAGCCGCTGGTCGCCGTGAAACGCGAGGTCACGTCTGCCAGCAAGCCCAAAGCTGCCAATTGCCACGTCAAGCTGCTCGGCCTCTGTATCTGAGGGGAGCCTGTTGCTCGCCGTGTTCGGCGCGTCTAATCCATACCGGGGATCGCAAGAGGGAGAGGCGCACTTGATCGACATCGACCAAATCCGCGCCGATACACCGGCCGTCTCCCGGCTCGCCTATCTCCACAACGCCGGCGCCGCCCTCATGCCAGCGGCCGTTGTCACGACGATGAAGCAGCATATCGATCTGGAGAGTGAGATCGGAGGCTATGCCGCCGCCGACCGGGAATCGGATCGGCTCGACGCGGTCTACGGCTCGGTGGCGCGTCTGTTGAACGCGGCGCCAGACGAGATCGCGCTCACCGAGAATGCAACAGTTGCTTGGCAGATGGCCTTTTATGCACTGCCGTTTAGCGCCGGCGACCGGATCCTGACGGCCGAGGCGGAATACGCTGCTAACTATGTCGCATTCCTTCAGGTCGCCAGGCGTACCGGTGCGGTCATCGAAATCGTACCGAGCGATCGCAGCGGCGAGCTCGACGTCGCCGCGCTCGAGCGGATGATTGACGAGCGCGTGAAGCTGATCGCGATCACGTGGGTTCCCACCAATGGCGGCTTGGTCAATCCCGCGGCTGCCGTTGGCAAGATCGCCCGCGCCCACGGCATTCCCTATCTGCTCGACGCGTGCCAGGCAGTCGGCCAGATGCTGGTCGATGTTGAAGCGATTGGCTGTGACATGTTGTCGGCCACTGGCCGCAAATTCCTCCGCGGTCCGCGTGGCACCGGCTTCCTCTACGTCCGCAGGCCGCTGCTGCAACAACTCGAGCCACCGATGATCGATCACTTCGCGGCCCCCTGGGTCTCACGGAACCAATATCAGCTCCGCGACGATGCGCGCCGTTTCGAGACCTGGGAAAACAATTACGCAGCTCGGCTCGGGCTCGGCGCGGCCATCGACTATGCGCTCAGCATCGGCCTCGGACCGATCGAGCAGCGCTGCCGCCTGCTGGCGGGCCGGCTCCGCAGTGGACTCGCCACCATCAGCGGCGTCAAAATTCGCGATCTCGGCCGCACGCCGGGCGCCATCGTCAGCTTCACAATGGAGGGACGCGAGGCGGACACGATTGTAAGCAGCGCCGCTGCGGCCGGCATCACCATCGGCGCGTCCCATCCGTCGAGCACCCGCATCGATGCGGAAGTCCGCGCGCTCCCTGCGGTCGTGCGGGCCTCCCCGCATTACTACAACACGGAAGCCGAGATCGATCGTCTGATCGCCCATCTTGCCGGTCTTGCGCCGCGATTGCACGGCGCCGGATCCACGGCGTAGCCCTAGCCTCTTGTCGTGAGGGCCGACAACTGGTCGGTGTCGAAACGGGCGCGCAACTCGCTGATGGCCTTCGCGTCCGGCGGTCCGCTGGCGGTAAGCTTGGCCAACTCCTCGAAGTAGTGCTCGTGCCCCGGCGGAGACACTGTCATGAGCACGCGCGCGGGCTTGTCACTCACATTGGTGATATTGTGGGCGACGCCCGGAGGAATGAAAAGGTAGGTCCCCGGCGTGGCATAGACAATTTCGTCGGCGACGTGCCATTCGCACTCGCCTTCGAGCATGTAGAAAGTCTCTTCCTGCACACGATGAACGTGCCGGCCCGTGGCGAAACCGGCCGGAATCGTCCAATCGAACATGCTGGTGTGTCGGGCATCCTCCCCCGTCACCAGAAAGGCCATCGGCTGGCCGCGCAGCATCACTCCCCGGGTTTCGCCGGGCCTGCGGATGAGCGGCTTTGGGTTCATGTGGTTCCTCCGTGGCTGGTCGCTTCAGTGCGCGACAACGGAAGCATCTTGGTCCGCCTACTCTTGGAAGTAGCAAAGCAGTGCGGAAAATATTGCAAAAAACCTGCGAAATGTGCCCTTCTTCAGCAATGGTCGCGATCCTTGAGTTTGGTCCCTTTCGCCTGGACGCCGATGCTGGGATTCTGTTCCGCGGAGCCGAGCCGACACCACTCGGCCAGCGCGCAGTGCTGCTCCTGGCGCTGCTGGTGCGGCGAGCCGGCGAGCCAGTGTCCAAGGATGCCCTGATCGAAGCGGCGTGGCCCGCCCAGGCGATTGAAGACAGCAATCTGACCGTCCAGATTGCCGCCGTTCGGCGGACGCTGGCGGATGCCTCCGGGGAGGCGCAATGGATCGAGACATTGCCACGGCGCGGCTATCGCTATGTCGGACCAGCCGTGATGGAATCTGCAAAAGACCAGTCGTCCGAACCATCCCTGGCCTTGCCCGATCGGCCCTCCATCGCGGTGTTGCCCTTTGCGAACCTGAGCGGTGATGCCGAGCAAGACTATTTTGCCGACGGAATGGTCGACGACATCATCACCGGTCTCTCCCGTATCAACTGGCTATTCGTCATCGCGCGAAATTCCACTTTCACTTACAGGGGCCGGGCGGTCGACGTGAAACAGGTAGGCCGCGAGCTTGGCGTGCGCTACGTCCTCGAGGGCAGCGTCCGGAAAACCGGTGGCAATGTGCGCATCACGGGTCAGTTGATCGATGCCTCGACCGGCATACATGTGTGGGCCGAGCGTTATGACCGTCAGTCCGAAGACATTTTCGCGCTTCAGGACGACGTCGCCATGTCGGTCGTAGGCGCCATCGCACCGAGCCTGCGCCGCGCCGAGATCAACAGGGTCAAGCGCAAGCGGCCCGAAAGCCCCGACGCCTATGATCTCGTTCTGCGTGCCCAGCCCGACGTCGATTCCGGGATGCCAGAACAGGTGATCCAGGCTCTTGTGCTGCTCGAACGTGCGATCGCGCTCGAGCCCTCCTACGCACTGGCGCACGGCAACGCTGCCATGTGTCATCATTGCCTGTTCCTCCGCGCTGGTTTGCAGGAGGCGAGCCGCGCAGCCTCGATCAAGCATGCGCGCTCAGCCATCGCCCATGGGCAAGATGACGCACTTGCACTCACGCTGGCGGGCTTTTCGATCGGCATGGATGGGCACGATCGCTATGCGGCATTCACCGCGCTCGATGCCGCGCTCACGATCAGTCCCTCATCAGCGCTCACCTACATTCTCGGCAGCGTCATGCTCGGCTGGGGTGGCGATGCCGACCGCGCCATTGAATGGAGCGAGCGCGGTATGCGGCTCAGCCCCTTCGACTCCTGGGCCTTCGCTGCCTTTGATGCGCAGGCGATGGGACATTTCCACCGCGGCCGGTTTGAAGAGGCCTGTCGCGCGGCCTACCGCTCGGTTCAAGCCAATCCGCGTCACAGCATCACCCATGTGCAACTGGCGGCGGCGCTCGCAAAGCTTGGCCGATTGCAGGAAGCGAGAGCTGCCGCGGCCCGGGCGCTCGAGTTACACCCCACATTCCGCTACGGCCGTCAATTCCAGGGCGTCAACTGTGATCCCGCGCTGGCAGCGTCGCTTGGTGAGGCGCTTCGCGCCGCAGGACTGCCGGAGTAGCCGTCGAAACTCGCTTCACGTGCAGCGCGCACTCAATCCAGAGGCGCTGAGCTTGGCCATGACCTCGTCGAGATGAGCGCTGTCACGAGTCTCGATGACGAGTTGCAGCAGCGTCGCCTTGGCCGGCAGGTCGGAGAAAGTCCGCTGGTGCGAGACCTCGATGATGTTGGCGCCGGCTTCCGCCAGCAGCGCTGCGACCGCGGCCAATTGGCCGGGTCTGTCGGGAATATCAAGCGAGAGCTGCGTCAACCTCCCCTCGCGCGCGAGCTCGCGTGTCAGCACCGAGGCGATCAGCCTCGTGTCGATGTTACCGCCGCTCAAGACCAGGCCGACCTTCTCGCCGGCAAAGCGCGGGGGATCGGACATGATCGCCGCAAGGCCTGCGGCGCCGGCACCCTCGACAACCGTCTTCTCGATCGAAATCAAGGTTGAAACCGCGCGCTCGAGCTCGGCTTCGTTGACGAGCGCAATGTCGTCGACGAGGCGGCGGATGATTTCCGTGGTGATCTTCCCCGGAGATTTGACCGCAATGCCTTCCGCGAGCGTATCGCCGCGCGCCGGCAGATTGCTGCCATGGATGGCGTTGTACATTGAGGGATAGAGCCAAGCCTCCACGCCGAGAATCCGCAGCGACGGCTTGATCGCTTTCGCGGCAATGGCAATGCCGCTGATCAGGCCGCCGCCGCCGATCGGAACGACCAGCGTATCGAGCTCCGGCACCGCCTTGAGGATCTCCAGTCCCACCGTACCCTGTCCCGCAATGACCAGCGGATCGTCATAGGGATGGACGAAGATCATGCCGCGCGCTTCGCCGTGGCTCCGCGCAAACGCGGCCGCCTCCTCCAGCGTTGCGCCTGTCACGATCACCTCGGCCCCATGATGCCTGGTATTCTCGACCTTCACCATCGGCGTGCCCACAGGCATCACGATGGTGGCGGGAATGCCGAGCCGTTTGGCATGATAGGCGACGCCTTGCGCGTGGTTGCCCGCGGACATGGCGACCACGCCGCGCGCACGTTCCTCCGGAGTCAACGCGGTGAGCCGGTTCAGCGCCCCGCGCTCCTTGAACGAGGATGTGAACTGGAGGTTTTCGAATTTGAGCCAGAGCTCGCAGCCGCAGATGTTGCTCAGGGTGCGGCTGTAGCTGCAGGGCGTCTCGACGATGGCACCGCGGATGATCTGTGCGGCTACATCGATGTCCCCGGGTACGACCGGGAGGTCGCTCAGATCTGGGATTGCGGTTGGGGATATCTCAGCCATGGGACAGCATAGAGCATTTGGCCAGTCCAGGCGATAAGCCAACCGCTATTTGGTAAACTCCCGGGATCGTGAGCCCCGCCACAACGTCCACAGCGTGCGCAGCCGCGACGGCGGCTGCAGCGCGAATGGATTGCGCCCCGGCCGCGACAGCCGATCGAGATCAGCCCGCGCCTGGCTCAGCGGCAGGAAGGCCGGCCGCACGGACGGGGGCACCTGCACCAGCAGCGACGAGGCTGTCGCCAGATGCTGCCGGGCTTCGGCGATGAGCTGGTTCAGTACAGCGTGGAGATTGGGCGTCTCCTTGCCCGCGAACACATCCTCCATGGCGCAGCCATGGCTGGCCAAGACCTGCTGCGGCAAGAACAACTGCCGGTGGGACGAGTCCCGCGGCAAGTTGGCAATCACCTGGAGGATGCCCTGCGCCAGCCCGGCGTGCCGCGCGAGGTGCTCGGCCGCATCCGAATCATCGCCCATGATCCGCGCCGCGAGCGCGAACAGCGCCGAAGAGGTGGCGGCCAGATAGCCTTCCAGCGCCGCCATGGTCGGCATCGGGTCGTTGTAGAGATCGAACTGATGCTCGTCGACGAGCAGCGACAACGGCTCGACCGGCAGGTCAAAATCGCGGATGGCGCGCAGGAGCTCCGCCGCCACTGGATTGCCCTCGGCGCTGCCGTGAACGAGGCCCGAGAACAGATCGGTCCACCATTGAAACCGGATCTCGCCCGGCAAGGGCTGGCTCACCTGATCGCGGACGCGGACGATCTCGACATTGAAGGCGTAGAGCGCCAGCAGCGCACGGCGCTCTTCAGCGGGGGCGAACAGGGTCGCGACATAGCGCGGAAAGTCGTGCCTGCGCACGAGGTCGGCGCAGAACGTCACCGTGTCGGGCGGCGTCGCAGCGCGGCTCATGGCACGGCAATCAACGCAGCCGCGACGCGGCGCCGTTCGCCGATCATGATGTTGTAGGTGCGCACCGCGGGGCCGGTCTGCATGGTGTCCAGCACCACCCTGACCGCCTTCAACGCTTGGCGTAGGTCCGGCGGCGGCAGCCACACGCCGGTTCCGGTGCCGACCAGGAGCGTGTCGATGCTGTTGGCAGCCGCAAAAACCCGGTCCAGCGAATAGCGGTCGATCTTGGTGGGATCAGTCACGTCCCAGGCCCAGATCGCATCAGGCAGGCAGAGCAGCGAGCCCCGGTGCGACATGCCGGCAAACGCGAATCCGCCCTTACCATAGGCCTCGATCGGCGCCGAGCGCGGGAAATGGGGAGCGTTGGGATCGCCGGCCATGAGCTTCGTCCGAATGAGCCTGCTACCCTCGCAAACTCCCGCGAGGGCACGCGGTTCGGATCATGCCTTGCTTTTCTTCGCCGGGGGAGCCTCGTCCTTGGCATCTTCGCGATGCTCGCCGACACCGAGATAGATCAGGATCGGCGCCGCGATGAAGATCGAGGTGTAAGTACCCACCAGGACCACGCCGAACATCATGACCGCCGTGAAGCTGTGGATGGCGTGACCACCGAACAGCAGCAACGCGAGCAGCGCCAGCGTCACGGTGAAGTGCGTGATGATCGAACGCGACAGCGTCGAATTGATGGACTCGTTCAGCAGCTGCGGCATCGGCATCTTCTTGTACCGCCGCAGCATTTCACGAATGCGGTCATAGATGACGACCGTGTCGTTCAGCGAGTAGCCCAGAATGGTCAAGAGCGCCGCGATGCTGGTCAAGTCGAAGTCGACCTGGCTGATCGACATGAAGCCGATGGTCAGCACGATGTCGTGCACGTTGGCGATCATGGCGCCCAGCGCGAACTGCCATTCGAACCGGAACCAAAGATAGATCAGGATCGCGCCGATCGCGAGCATCAGGCCGGCCATGCCCCAACCCAGCAGCTCGCCGGAGACACGCGGGCCAACCACCTCGACGCGGCGATACTCCACGGACTCGCCGAGGGCGCCACGAACCTTGTCCACCGCTTCCTGCTGCGCCTTGTCGCCACCCGGCTGCTCGGCAACGCGAAGCAGCACGTCGGCGGGGCCGCCGAATTGCTGCAGCTGGACTTCGCCGAGCCCGAGGCTGCCGAGGGTGCTACGCATCTGCGCGAGGTCGGCCGTGCCCGATTTGGCGCGCACCTCCATCAAGGTGCCGCCCTTGAAGTCGATGCCGAAGTTCAGGCCATGGGTGAAGAACAGTGTGATGGCGACGATCGACAGCACGGCCGAGATCGGAAAGCTGATGCGGCGAAAGCGCGTGAAGTCGAAATGCGTGTTGTCCGGGACGATCCGCAGCGACGGCATGACGCCCAGCACGCTGACCACGGTCAGCGCGGCAATCAGCACGCCAAGAGAAATGAGAACGAGTTGAGTAGTGGTCACAGCCGGCCTCGAATGATCAAATCGGCACAGTCTTCGGCCGCTTCCACTGCACCCACCACGCCACGATCAGGCGGGTCATGGTGAAGGCGGTGAACACAGTGGTGATGATGCCGATACCGAGCGTTACAGCGAAACCGCGCACCGGTCCGGTGCCGATCATGAACAGCACGGCAGCGGCAATGAAGGTCGTGATGTTGGAATCGAGAATGGTCGCGAGCGCCCGCTTGAAGCCGGCGTCGATCGCCGAGATCGGGGTTCTCCCGCCGCGCAGCTCCTCGCGGATGCGCTCATAGATCAGCACGTTGGAGTCGACCGCGATACCGACGGTGAGCACGATACCGGCGATGCCGGGCAGCGTCAGCGTGGCGCTGAGCAGCGACAACAGGCCGAAGATCATCGCGACGTTGATGGTCACCGCAATGTTGGCGAACACACCGAACAGCCGATAGGTCAGGAGCATGAACACGACGACCAGAATCGAGCCGACATAGGCCGCAAGCTCGCCCTTCTCGATCGAGTCCTGGCCGAGGCCCGGACCGACGGTGCGCTCCTCGACCACGGTGAGCGGCGCCGGCAACGCGCCGGCGCGGAGCAGGATCGCAAGGTCGTTGGCCGACTGCACGGTGAAACTGCCGGAGATCTGGCCCTGGCCGCCGGTGATCGGTTCGCGAATGACCGGCGCCGAGATCACCTTGCCGTCGAGGATGATCGCGAAGGGCACCCCGACATTCTCCTGCGTGGCTTGCGCGAACTTGCGCGCGCCAGACGTATTGAAGGTGAAGCTGACCACCGGCTCGTTGGTACGCTGGTCAAAGGTCGCCTGGGCGTTGGTCAGATCGCCGCCCGCAACCAGAACCTGCTTTTTGACGACGTAGTTGGACGGCGGAGGGTTGGCGGCCGGCAGGATCTCGGCATCCGGGGGCAGCCTGCCCTGCTGCGCCTGATCAAGCGGCACCGAGGGATCGACCATGCGGAATTCCATCTTCGCGGTCTTGCCCAGCAGTTCCTTCAAATGGGTGGGATCCTGCAAGCCCGGTACCTGCACCAGGATGCGGTCGTTACCCTGACGCTGGATGATCGGCTCGACGGTGCCGAGCTCGTTGACGCGCTTCTCGACGATCTGGATCGATTGCTCGATGGTCTTGCGCATGCGCTCGATCATCGCGGACTCGGGAATACTGAGCCGGATCAGTCCGCCACCGGCGTCGGTGACTTCAAGATCGCGCTGACCGCTGGACCCCATCAGGCCGCCAATCGGCTGCGCAAGATCGCGCAACTTGGCGAGCGCCGGCTGGGCATCCGCATCCCTGATGCGTACCTCGACAGCATCGCCCTTCGTTACAATACCGGTGTAACCGATCCTGGCCTCGCGCAGCACGCGACGAACGTCGTCGCGAATCTGGTCGAGCTTTTCCTTCTTCACATAGTTGGCGTCGACCTCGAGCTGCAGAGAGGAGCCGCCCTGCAAGTCGAGACCCAACACCAGGCGCCGCTGCGCCCAGGTGGGCCAGGTCTTGACCTTCGCCTCGGGGAAGAAGTTCGGGACCGCGCAGAGGCACACGATCAGCGCCGTCAGGATAATCCCGAGCGCCTTCCACCGCGTGAAATACAACATCGACTGGACCTGTCAGATCAGGAGATTCGAAACACTCGCGGGGAAGGACTCACTTCGCCGCGGCGTCGTCCTTGGCGCTTTCCTTCGCGCTGTCCTTGGCCGGCTCGCCCTTGGCGCGCACGCCCGAGATCATCGACCGCATCTGGCGCACGCGCACGCCATCCGAAATCTCGAACTCGATCTGGTCGTCATCGACCACCTTGGTGACCTTGCCGACCAGGCCGCCCGAGGTCACGACCGTGTCGCCGCGACGGATGTTCTTCACGAGCTCGGCGTGGTCCTTCACCTTCTTCTGCTGCGGGCGCAGAATCAGGAAGTACATGATCACGAAGATCAGGGCGAACGGCAGCAGCGACATCAACATGCTGTTGGTGTCGCCGGCGCCCGCGGCCTGGGCATACGCAGGGGTAATCAGCATTCGGACGATCCTCGTGGAAACGGGGGAAGCCGGTCAGGCCTCGACGGCGACCGGTTCGGTCAAATTCGCGCGGACTATAGCGACCACCGCCCCAATTGCAACGCTGCCAGACCGCCCTTTTGGCCACCTTGCGGCGCGCGGTCAGGCCCGATAAGGCTGCATTCTCAGGAACTTCGAACATGCCCAAAAACCTTCGCAAAAGCCCGGCCGGCAAAGGCCCCCGTATCCCTGCCACGAAGCCCGCCCAGGTCGCGGCAAAACGCCCCAAGGTCGCCCAAAAGGCCGCCTCGAGGGCTCCCCTGAAGGCGGCCCCTGACTTCGCCCAAGAACGCGTCGTCCGGGCACTGGAGACCATTGCGGCGCATCTCGCAGCCCAGGGCAGACCGGCCGTCGAACGCGAGTCGTTCGAACGGGCCGACGCCTATGTCTGGCATCCCGACGGCCGTCTGGCCGCGGTGCCACGAGTCAGCCGCGTCGAGCTGTTTCTGCTGAAGGGCGTCGACCGGATGCGCGACATCCTGATGGAGAACACCGAGCGCTTCGCCAATGGCCTGCCCGCCAACAACGCCCTGCTTTGGGGGGCGCGTGGCATGGGCAAGTCGTCTTTGGTGAAGGCGGCGCATGCCAGCATCAATGCCGACCGCAAGCCCTCCGACAGATTGAAGCTGATCGAAATCCACCGCGAGGACATCGAGAGCCTGCCGATGCTGATGGAGAAGCTTCGCGACGCGAACTTCCGCTTCATCGTGTTCATTGACGACCTCTCCTTCGACGGCAACGACGCATCCTACAAATCGCTCAAGGCCGTGCTCGAAGGCGGCATCGAGGGCCGGCCGGAGAACGTCGTCCTCTACGCCACCTCCAACCGCCGCCATCTGCTGGCGCGCGACATGATCGAGAACGAACGCTCGACCGCGATCAATCCCGGCGAAGCCGTGGAGGAGAAGGTGTCGCTGTCCGATCGCTTCGGCCTCTGGCTGGGCTTCCACCGTTGCAGTCAGGACGAATACCTCGCGATGGTGCGCGGCTATTGCGGCCATTTCGCCATCAAGATCGACGATGAGGCGCTGGAGCGCGAGGCGCTGGAATGGTCGACCACGCGCGGCTCGCGCTCGGGCCGTGTCGCCTGGCAATTCGTGCAGGAACTGGCGGGCCGGTTAGGTGTGAAGCTGACGGCGACGTAGCGGAAACTGCAACTCAGCACACAACTAATATCGCCCGCTTTCGCGGGCGACTGCGTTCTTGCGAAGAGAGAACGGGAGGCCTGACGTCGACCTCAAGCCCCATTCAGGAACTGAAGCGGGTCAACCGGGCTCGACCCCTTACGGATCTCGAAGTGGAGCTGCGGCGACGCCACCTCCCCGGATTGACCCGACTTGGCAATGACCTGACCGCGCTTGATGGTATCGCCGCGCTTCACCAACAGCTCACTCGCATGGGCATATGCGGTGACGTAGCCGTTGGAGTGCCGAACCAGGACCAGATTGCCGTAACCCTTCAGCTCGTTGCCGGAATAGGCAACAACGCCGTCTTCCGCTGCCTTGATCGGCGTCCCCTCGGGCACTGCGACGTTGATGCCGTCATTCGACTTGCCGTTGGTCTTGGCGCCGTAGCTCGTGATCACCTTGCCGCGCACCGGCCAGCGGAAGGTCGGCAGCGAGCTCGTGGTCTCTGCCGCTTTCGCCGGCGTCTCGGCTGGCTTCTCTTCGATATTGGCGGTTGCCTGGGCCAGGCGCGCGCTCTGCGCAGGCCCAGCGACGGCAGCCACCTTGGTGGTGGGAACCGGAGTTGCCGCAGCCGGCTGCAGCGCAGCCGCGACGGGGGCCGCCGCAACGGGCGCCGGAGCAAGCGGAGCCACCGCCGCGGTCTTGGCGCCCGGCACGGTCAGCTTGGTGCCGAGCCTGAGCTTGGCCGACGGCTCGAGACCATTGGCGTGGGCGAGCTCGGCCGCGGAGATATGGTTTTTGCGCGCGATGCGGGCGAGCGTGTCGCCGTGATTGACGAAGTGGAAGCTGGACGGCGCAGCTGTTGCAGCGACGGCCTTCGGCGCCACCGCGGGAGCCGCAGCGACCGGAGCAGGTGCACCCGGATGCGGGATGACCAATTGCTGTCCGGGCGAGAGCGCGCGCGGGCCCTTGTAGCCGTTGGCGGCCATGATTGCCTGCGGCGTGACGTGATAGCGCTTGGCGAGCACATCGAGCGTGTCGCTGGTGCCGATGATGATCTTGGTCCCCCCGACCGGTTGGGCGGCCGCGACCGAGCGCGGCGGCACAGTGCCGGTGGTTTCAAGATGCGGCTGGGCCGGCGGCGTGTAGGAGCCGAGGCCACGCCCGCCTCCCGAGACGCCCCCACCCGCGGCGACGGGATAGGATTGCGGTGCGGCAACCGCTGGCGGCGCCAAGGGCTGCGATTGGTAATAGCCGGGCTGGGTCTGCGGCCGCGCATATTGCGGCAGCTCACGCTGCGGAGGCGGAGCCTGCTGCACCGAACCCGTCGATTCAGAGAAGGGATTGGAGAAGTTCGACTGGGACAGCCGCGACGACATGTCGGCACTGCACCCTGCGAAGCTGAAGGAGATCAGCGCCAGCACCGCGACCTGCGGTACGCGGCGCGAGTAAAGCAACTCGGCGACAACAGACATGGTTACTCACTCGTACGCAACAAAACTGGTGTTTTAAGTAAACACGCGCCGAGTAAATAACGGCTTAACCCTCCCAATAAGATGTTGGATGTGCAACCAATCCGGAGTTCTACAGCTCCCGCGCCACTCCGGGCAGCGCCGGCACGAAGCGGACCTCGACGAGTTCCTTGCGTTCGATGCCGGCTTCGGTCCGGCTGAGGCGGGTCAGCATCTGCACGCCCTGATGCGGGCCAACCGGAGCGATCAGAATGCCGCCGATGTCGAGCCGCTCGATCAGGTTCTGCGGAATCTGCTCTACCGCGGCGGTGACGATGATGCGGTCGAACGGGCCGATGTTCGGCGGCAAATTGAGACCGTCGCCGAGCATCACCTCGACATTGTGACAATCCAGCTTCTCAAGCCTGGCGCGTGCCGCGTCAGCAAGCTTGCGGTAGCGCTCGACCGTCAGCACCTGGCCCGCGAGCCGCGATAAAACGGCGGCCTGGTAACCCGAGCCAGCACCGATTTCGAGGACACGGTGCTGCTTCTGGAGCTGGAGCTGCTCGGTCATGTACGCAACGACGAAGGGCTGGCTGATGGTCTGCCCGCAGGCGATCGGCAAGGCACTGTCGCGATACGCGCTGTCGCGATCGGAGCCCTCGACGAACATCTCGCGCGGCACCTCCTCCATGGCCCGCAATACGGTCTGATCGCTGATTCCGCGACGCCTCAGCGTCAGCTGAAACATCATCTTTTCCGGTGGAGGCTGGTTGGAAATCATCGCTCTGCTTATGTCGTCTAATCGGGGGCGGCATCGACGTCTTCAGCGCCAATACCCAGACCCGGAATCTTGTTCCCGTTCAGGAACCCATGATAGCCTCACGGCTTGGCATTTTGACCACAAATCGGCTTGCGGCGGAGGCGCCACTGCAGCCTTTTCAAGTGTCGGTCGGCCGAAACGCACATTGCTTCGATTCGTGTTATCTGCGAACGTTTTCGGGAATGGGCAAGGACTCAACGACAATGACCGCCACAGGGCTTTCTGGCCGCTCTGTATTCCTCGTCGAGGACGAGGTGATGATCCGAATGATGGTTGCGGATATGCTGGAAGAGCTTGGCTACAAGGTCGCAGCCGAAGCGGGAGACATCACGGAGGCAATGCGGCTCGCCCAGGTCACCGACTTCGACATCGCCATCCTCGACGTCAACGTGAATGGCAAGGTCATTTCCCCCGTTGCCGACGTCATCAAGGCCAAGGGTTGCCCCTTCATCTTCGCAACCGGCTACGGCTCGTCGGGCCTGCCCGAGCAGTATCGCGACCGGCCTGCCCTTCAGAAGCCGTTTCAGCTCGACGCGCTCGGCAAGACCATCGAAGCCGCGCTTCGCAGCGACTAGCTCCTACTTGAGTGTCGCGCTCAACTCTTCGGAAAACGCTTCATTGGTGCGATCCAGCCGAAGCGGCGTGACTGAAACATAGCGGTCACGCAGCGCTGCGAGATCGGTGCCGTCCGCCGGCGTGTCCATCATCGCTGCGCGCTCGAAGCCGATCCAGAAATAGGGATTGTTGCGGCCGTCCCTGCGTTCGTCGATCCGCAGGAAACCGAGGTTGCGCTTGCCCTGCCGTGTCACGCGAATGCCAAGCACGTCTTCCGGCGCGCAAGACGGGAAGTTGACGTTGATCACGGTGTCCTTGGGGATGCCGGCCTTGATCACCTTGCGCAGAATGTCGGGGCCAAACTTGCGCGCGGTGTCCCACGGCGGCCGCTCGCGCGTCTCGACGCTGAATTCCTGCGACAGCGCAAATGATGGGATCCCCAGGATGGTGCCTTCGAGCGCGCCAGCGATGGTGCCTGAATAGACCACGTCCTCGGCAACGTTACGGCCCTTGTTGACGCCGGAGAGCACGACATCCGGCAGCTTGGTACCGAGGATATGGCGTGCGCCCATGATCACGCAATCGGTCGGCGTGCCGCGCACCGCGAAGTGCCGCGGCCCGACTTCGCGCAGGCGCAGGGGATCGTTCAGCGACAGCGAGTGGGATACGCCGGATTGATCTAGCTCGGGCGCCACCACCCACACATCGTCGGAAAGCGCGCGTGCAATCTCCTCCACAACCTTGAGGCCGGGAGCGTGGATGCCGTCGTCGTTGGTGCAGAGAATGCGCATGCCGGTGGCCGATTCCTGAAGTGATGCCAGGCCGTCTTATCCGGCTGGGACCGATCAGGCAAACCGGCTTCGACGCAGGTCCCACCCGCGATCCCGCAACGCAGCAATAGATGCCACGCGCCTTACCGGCGGACACGCCATTGTGGCAGGAAGCGCGCGAGCCTGCCTTCGGCTCGCAGCTGCATCGCAGGGAAGGCCGGGCTCACGACGGGGGCCTCAATCACACCGAGCGCCTTCAGCTGTGCGAGAAACGGCGCCGATACGGGGTTCTCGGGAAAACGCTCGCGCGCCAGCTTCAGCGCCTTGTCGAAGTCCTCGGCATTGACCCCCGGCTTCGCCCGCCGGCTCTGCACCAGGCTATCGTCCCAAAGACGCGCAATGCCGATGTCCAGCACACCACGCAAGCGCTGGTCGACCGCCTGGATGCCGGCGCCGGTCACCGCCCATTGTCGGCCGACCCAAAAGATGTCGCGATGCAAGGCCATGGATGGTCGGTCCGCGTTGACGGCTGGCCGGCAGGATAACCGGCCGCCCGATCTTCGCAACCAAACGTTTTGACGTTCAGGCCGGCAATCGCCCTACTCGCGCGCAATCACCTTCAGCCCGCCCATATAGGGCTGGAGCACGCTGGGGACGGCAATCGAGCCATCTTCCTGCTGGTAGGTTTCCATCACGGCGATCAACGCGCGACCGACCGCTGTGCCCGAGCCGTTCAGTGTGTGCACGAAACGCGGCTTGCCGTCCGGGCCGCGCGAGCGTGCATCCATCCGCCGCGCCTGAAAGTCGCCGCAGACCGAGCAGCTCGAGATCTCGCGGAACATGCCGCCGTCGCCCTGCCCGGGCATCCACACCTCGATGTCATAGGTTTTTTGCGCCGAGAACCCCATATCCCCTGCGCATAGAGTCATCACGCGATAATGCAGGTCGAGCTTTTGCAGCACCTGCTCGGCGCAGGACAACATCCGCTCCAGCTCGTCCTTGCTGGTCTCGGGCGTGGTGATCGAGACTAGCTCGACCTTGGTGAACTGGTGCTGGCGGATCATCCCACGCGTATCGCGTCCCGCCGCGCCCGCCTCGGCGCGGAAGCACGGCGTAAGCGCGGTCAAGCGCATCGGCAGCTGCTTCTCGTCGAGGATGGATTCACGAACGAGGTTGGTGAGCGAAACCTCCGCCGTCGGGATCAGTCCGAGGCGCTCGGTCTTCAGCCGCTCATGATCAGGCTCTGCGAGCAGTTCGCCCTTGATCGCCCAGAACTGATCGTCTTCGAATTTCGGCAACTGCCCGGTGCCGAACATCACCTCGTTGCGCACGAGCAGCGGCGGGTTGATCTCGGTGTAGCCGTGCTCGGTGGTGTGCAAATCGAGCATGAATTGGCCGATCGCGCGTTCAAGGCGCGCGAGCCCCTTCTTCAGGACGACAAAGCGCGCACCGGAGAGCTTTGCCGCCGCCTCGAAATCCATGTAGCCGAGAGCCGTGCCGAGATCGTCGTGCAGCTTCGGTGCGAAGCCGTAATTGCGTCTGGCGCCGAACACGTGGTGCTGAACGTTGCCGTGCTCGTCGACACCATCGGGCACTTCATCGAACGGAATGTTCGGGATCGCGGACAGCTCTTTGGTCAGCTCCTCGTCGGCAGCTTTTGCAGCGGCCTCGAGCTCCGGCATCGTGGTCTTGAGCTCGGCGACCTCGGCCATCAGCTTGGCCGCGCGTGCCTCGTCCTTGGCCTTCTTGGCGTCACCGATTTCCTTGGATGCCGCGTTCCGCCGCGCCTGCGCCTGCTCCGAGGCCAGGATCGCCGCCCGGCGCCTCTCGTCGATCGCGAGCAGCGAGGCCGACAACGGATCCAAGCCACGCCGGGCGAGGCCTGCGTCAAACGCTTGCGGATTGTCGCGGATCGATTTGATGTCGTGCATGGCTGTTTTCCCGTCATGGCCGGGTTTATCCCGGCCATCCACGTATCTGCCGCCTTAGATCAAGTCGTGGATGCCCGGGTCAAGCCCGGGCATGACGAATCATCGGCTCTGCCGCGCATGATAGGGCGAAAATAATACCCTACTCTGCCGGATTGGCCGGCGTCGAGACGTTGGTGCTGGTAGTTGCCTGCGAAGCCGCCGCCTTCTTCTCCACCATCGCCACCGAGATGATCGAGCCCTCATAGAGCGCAAGCAGCGGAATCGCCAGCGAGCACTGGCTGAGGATGTCAGGCGGCGTCAGGACCGCCGCGATGATGAAAGCCAGAACGATGAAATAGCGGCGCTTCTCGCGCAGCATCTTCGAGGTGATGATGCCGACCCGCCCGAGCAGCGTCAGGATCACCGGGAGCTGGAACGCGATGCCGAAGGCGAAAATCAGCGACATCATCAGCGACAGATATTCGCCGACCTTGGGCAGGAGCTGGATTTGCGCGGTTTCGTCACCGCCCATCTGCTGCATGCCAAGCGAGAAGCGCACCAGCATTGGCAGCACGACAAAGTAGACCAGCATCGCGCCCAGCACGAAGAAGAACGGGGTCGCGATCAGATACGGCAGGAAAGCCTGCTTCTCATGCTTGTAGAGGCCCGGCGCGACGAACTTGTAAATTTGCGTCGCGACAATCGGGAACGAGATGAAGCCGGCCCCGAACAGTGCGAGCTTCAGCTGCGTGATGAAATATTCCAGCAGCGCCGTGTAGATGAATTTCGAGTTCTCCGCGCCTGCGACCCACACGAAGGGCCAGACCAGCACGTTGTAGATTTGCTTGGCGAAGAAGAAGCAGAAGATGAACGCCACGCCGAAGCCGAGCAGCGCCTTGATCAGCCGCGAGCGCAGCTCGATCAGATGGTCCATCAGCGGGGCTTTGCTGGCCTCGATATCGGCGTCGCTCATGACGCTTTGGCGTCCTTGATCGCTTCGGATGGCGCGGTGTCCTGCGTCACCGGTGTCTGCTCGACCTCACGGGTGATGGCGAGCGGCTCGTTCATCGCTATCGCTGCATGCGCCTCGGCCTCCACGAAGGTCTCCGGCGTCGGTGCTTCAGGCGTGGTCGGGGTTGCTGGCGCTTCACTTGAAGTCGCAGGCGGTTCGACAGCAGCCGCCGTCGCAGTCTCGGCCGGCTTGTCGAGCGCATCGACGCGCAGCGCGTCGCTGACGTCCTTCTGGAGCGAGGTCATCAGACCACCGCTTGTGAAACCGCTGGCGGCCTCCTTGACCTCGTCAAAGCTCTTCTTGAGGTCGGCGATCTCCGCCTCGCGCATGGCTTCCTGGAACTGGCCCTGGAATTCGGCGGCCATCTTGCGAGCCTTGCCCATCCACTGTCCGACCATGCGCAGCACACCCGGCAGCTCTTTCGGGCCAATGGCGACCAGGGCCACGACCCCGATCAGAACCAGCTCACTCCAGCCGATGTCGAACATGACGTCTTCCGTTCACGCGAAGTCACCCATCGGCCCAATCCCTCACGCGCAGGATCGGTCCGCTTCCGGCGTCTCGTGTGCTCCTGGCTCAGACGGCCTTGCTGCCGACGTCGGACCGCGCCGCAGTCGGCGCCGCATTGTGCTCGATGGACTTCGACGGCTCCTGCTTCTCGGCAGGCTTGTCGTCGTCCTGCATGCCCTTCTTGAAGGCCTTGATGCCCTGCGCCACGTCGCCCATCAGATCCGAAATCTTGCCGCGGCCGAACAGCAGCAGGACCACTGCGATCACCAAGATCCAGTGCCAAATGCTAAGTGAACCCATCCTGCAACCCTCCAAACGCGCATGGCCGGGGCCCCGGCCGATCTTGACCGGAACGTAGGCTTCGCAGGCCTCAAAAACAAGGACCAAGGCAGCGCCAATTCGCTGTTGGCGCTACGCAATCTTGCTAGTGTTAATCGGTCGCAGAGGACCCGTAAAAGGCCGGAGGATCACTCCTCGCTTCCGCCCTCGCCGCCTTCATTGCCGCCCTCCGGCGGCGTCTCGGGCTCAACCGCAGGCGCCAGCGCCAGATCGAGCTCCTCGCCGGGTTCCAAGGGATCTTCGTCCTCACGCAACGCCGGGTCATCCGAGGGAGTCGGTACGCTGAAACCGGTCGGTAGACGCGAATCAAGAAGGCCCGTGCCCTTCAGCTCCTCAAGCCCCGGAAGATCGCCAAGCTGCTCCAGGGTGAATTGCGACAGGAACTCCTCGGTGGTTCCGAAAGTCAGCGGACGGCCGGGTGTCTTGCGGCGGCCCCGCGGCTTGATCCAACCGGTTTCCAGGAGCACGTCCAGCGTGCCCTTCGATGTCACGACGCCGCGGATTTCTTCGATCTCGGCACGCGTAACCGGCTGGTGATAGGCGATGATCGCCAGCACCTCGATCGCCGCGCGCGACAGCCGCCGGGTCTCGTGGCTCTCTCGCGTCATCAGCCAGGAGAGATCGCCGGCGGTGCGGAACGTCCACTTGTTAGCGACCCGCACGAGGTTCACGCCGCGCGAGGCATAGTCGGCCTGGAGCTGCTCGAGCGCAGCCTTGACGTCCACCCCCTCGGGCATGCGCTTGGCCAACGTCGCGGTATCCAGCGGTTCACTCGAGGCGAACAGCAGCGCTTCCAGCAGCCGCAATTCCTCGGGACGTGCCTGGGATTCGTTCTCCATCGGCTCGGCCTCTTCTACCCGCACTTCAGCCAGGCTTGCCATGGCAGCTTCTCCTTCTTGCACTTAACCGACCGGCGCATCAGGCGCAGGAGCTGCGTCCACGACCGGTTTCCCGCGCCCCTTGCGGAAGTAAATGGGCGCAAACGCCTCTTTCTGGTTCAGCTCGAGCTGACCTTCACGCACGAGCTCGAGCGCGGCGGCGAAGCTCGAGGCGAATACCGTCGCGCGCTGCGTCGGATCGGCGACGTGACGGATCAGGAAATCGTCGAGCACGCCCCAATCATCCTGTTCGGTGATGCTACCGACCAGCCGCTCCAGCGTGGCGCGCGCCTCGGCGAGCGACCACACCGTGCGCTTCGCCAGATGCACGCTGGCCAGCACGCGCGACTGGCGCTGCGAGGCATAGGCCGTGAGCAGGTCGTACAGCGTCGCGGTGTATTTCGGGTGCTTGATCTCTGCGATCTGCTCGGGCTCACCGCGCGGAAAAATGTCGCGCAGCAATTGCTGCCGGTTCATCAGCCGGTTGGCCGCTTCGCGAATGGCTTCGAGACGGCGCAGACGGTTAGCGAGCGCGGTGGCCATTTCCTCGGCGCTCGGCCCCTCCGCACTGGGCGGTTCCGGCAGCAGCAGGCGCGATTTCAGGAAGGCGAGCCAAGCCGCCATCACGAGATAATCGGCGGCAAGCTCCAGGCGAATCTTTCGCGCAGCTTCGATGAAGTGGAGATATTGATCGGCGAGCGCCAGGATCGAGATCTTGGCGAGGTCCACCTTCTGCTGGCGCGCCAGCGCCAGCAACAGATCGAGCGGCCCCTCATAGCCCTCGACGTCGACCACCAACGCCGGCTCGCCCTCGGCGAGCTCTGCGGGCCGCCCGGTTTCAAACGATAGAATTTCTGCAGTCATGTGGATGCCGTGGTTGCGGTCAATGCGTCCCATTGCGCATTGTCGTTGCTGTGAAGCGGCGCGCCGGCTGCGAACACGGCGCGGTTTCGTCCGTCAATGCTTCCCGCCAGCGCCTTCATCGGCACGTCACTACTCATTAACAAATCCTGGAACCCGACTGCGCTGCGAATCACCTGAGCAATCATTGTCGCAGAAGTCGTCCCTGGATGGACCGTGTCGGCGACGCCATCCACGGGAATGCTGAGACCCGCGAGACTGGCCGCGAGCGGCTGTCGCGCGGCCAATTCCCCAACATGCGCCGTGCCTTGGTCCGGACTCTCGAAGCTAAGCCTGAAGCAAATCGCGTCCCATCGGCATTGGGCACGGACAATCGACCGCCCAGCGGCGGTCAGTTCCGGTCCGGATACGCCGGTATTGAAAGCCCGCGTGCTCATAAGGGCCGATTAACCCTGCCCTAGGAGGGGGTCAAGGAAACCGCCGTTAATTCCTCTGGACGAAGCAGGCGGACAAGCCGGCGGACTTCAGGTGGTTGCAAGCCTGCGTTGCTTCCTCGACCGAACCATAGGGACCGGCGAAGGCGCGGTAGACGATGCCCTTGCCTTTGTCGGTTAGATCGACCCGCTTGATCACCGGCGAGCGGGATCCGAGCACGCTGCCATATTTACTCTGCAGCACCCGGTATGACGCGGCGGCGCTATCTTCGCTCTGCTGCGAGGACACCTGCACAACATAACCACCACCGCCGCTGCTTGCCGGCGCAATCTGCGTCGGATTGGTCGCGGCCATGCGCTGCGGCGGCTCGGCCGGCGCGGCTTGCGGCGCCAGCGAAAGCGGCTGATTGACACTGGCATTGGCGGAGGTCGGCGGTGTCCGGGGCGCGGCGATGGGCTTGGCTGGCGCGACCGGTTTGGCGGACGACGGCGCGGCGGCCTGCGGCGAAGTGCTGTCGGTTTGATCACCCTTCACAACCACGACCTTGACCGAGCGCGGCGCGGCGTTCGGCATCGTCCCGTTGCTCGGCACCGGACCGGCGCTCGGCGGCGGAACGGTGGACGGCGAAACGCTCGCAACCGGCGGCGGGTTGGCATTCTGGTTGAGCGGCGGGAAAATCACGCGGGGACCGGCTGCCTTGGCGTTGACGTCGACGGGGGCCTCCTCGCGCGGCACGATCTTTTCACTACCATCGCCGCTCACCATGCGGTCCGGTACCTTGGCCGAGGAATCCGACGGCGCCGGCACGATCTTGGTCGGCGTATTGTCGGCCTTGATGATCGGCGGCTCACCACTGCGGGGCGAACCGATATAGGTCTTGTAGGCAAAGGCCGCGCCAGTTCCGACCACGGCGAGCGCGAGGATCGCCGCAACCGTCATCATGCCGCCGCGCGACTTCCGCGGCTCGTCGAGATCGGCCTCGGGATAGTCGCTCTGGAACGCGTAAGGATCATCCGGATAGGCCGGCTCACGCTGAAAATCCTGTTCGCCCGCCTCGAGCCGCCCGTAGAGCGCATCATCATAGCGCGCCGGGTCGGGCTGCTCGTATGGCGCCTCGTGGGCCTGCTCTTGATGATAGGCTTGATCCCGATAGGCCTGATCCTGATAGGCCTGCGGCTGGTGATATTGCAGCTCGGAGGCAGCCGGCTGGGCAGAATAACGATGCAAGGGATGAACCGGATTTACGGCGACGGGATAGTCAGGCTCGGGCGCCGGCTGTGGCTGCACATTGGCGCGCCGCATCCATGAGGGCGGTCCCGGCTGAGGCGATGGTGCCGGCTCGGGATATTCCTGCTGATAGTCGTCCTGCGGATAGTCGTCTTCATGATGGGTCTGAGCCGGTGCGGGTGGTGCTGCCGGCCGGCCCTGCGCCGCGAATGGATCGGCCTGCCCGATCAGGCGCGCGAGCTCGGCCAAGGGATCGCTTTCCGCCTTGCCATGCTGGTTGCCACCGCGACCATAGTCATCGGAGGGGAACGGTCTGTCGTGATATCGATCGGCCATCGTGATGATGCGTCCCTTCGGGAAAGCCGCGCGCCCCTCGACCAAGGCACGGCTTTCGACCCACAAGGCTTTCAACCAAGTCTAAGCGATCCGGCTTCTGCCGGTACCCCCAACATTCCCCTTAAGTAGTTCGCCCCAAACTACCGCATCTCGTCCGGAGCATGGACGCCGAGGATGGCGAGGCCCGATGCCAGGACAGAGACGACGCCCTGGACCATGGCCAGCCGCGCCTTCGTAAGATCTGCATCATTATTGATAATGAAGCGTAAATAGGGCAAATCGCGCCCTTTCGTCCAAAGTGCGTGAAATTCGCTCGCTAAGTCATAGAGATAAAAGGCAATACGGTGCGGCTCGTGGGCCGCGGCGGCGGCTTCCAGCATCCGCGGATAAATTGCGAGGCGCTTAAGAAGATCGAGCTCGACGGGGTCCGACAGGCGTTCCACCGCCGACTCACTGAGCCAGGCGATCCGCTTCTCGGCATCCTCGGGCAGATCCGGGAACACCTCGGCCCGGGCGTTGCGGAAAATCGAGTGACCGCGGGCATGGCCGTACTGGACGTAGAACACCGGGTTGTCGCGGGACTGTTCCATGACCTTGGCGAGGTCGAAATCGAGCACTGCGTCGTTCTTGCGATAGAGCATCATGAAGCGGACGGCGTCCTGGCCGACTTCATCCACCACCTCACGCAAGGTGACGAAGTCCCCGCTCCGCTTGGACATTTTCACGGGCTCGCCGTTGCGCAAGAGCTTCACGAGCTGGACGATCTTGACGTCGAGCGATCCCTTGCCCGAGGTCGTCGCCTTCACCGCCGCCTGCATCCGCTTGATGTAGCCGCCGTGATCGGCGCCCCAGACGTCGATCATCTCCGCAAAGCCGCGGTCGAACTTATTCTTGTGGTAGGCGATGTCGGAGGCGAAGTAGGTGTAGGAATTGTCCGACTTGATCAGTGGGCGGTCGACGTCGTCGCCGTAGGCGGTCGCCTTGAACAGCAGCTGCTCGCGGTCTTCCCAATCCTCGACCGGCGCGCCCTTCGGGGGCGGCAGGCGGCCTTCGTAGATGTCGCCCTTGGCCTTCAGGAAATCGATGGTCTCGGCAACCTTGTTGTTGCCGGACTCGATCAGCGAACGCTCCGAGAAGAACACGTCGTGGCGGATGTTGAGAGCGGCGAGATCGTCCTTGATCTCGTCCATCATCATCGCGATCGCCTTGGCGCGAACCGTCGGCAACCACTCGGCCTCGCTCATTGTGAGGAGCTTGTCGCCGTACTCCTTCGCCAGCGCCTGCCCGACCGGCTTCAGATAGTCGCCGGGATAGAGCCCTTCCGGGATCGCGCCGATGTCCTCGCCGAGTGCCTCGCGATATCGGAGGAATGCGGAGCGTGCGAGCACGTCGACCTGGGCGCCGGCGTCGTTGATGTAGTATTCGCGCGTAACGTCATGGCCGCCGAATTGGAGCAGGCTCGCAAGCGCGTCCCCGAACACGGCGCCACGGCAATGGCCGACATGCATCGGCCCGGTCGGATTGGCTGAGACATATTCGACATTGACCTTGGAGCCGCCACGCACGCGACCGTAATCGGCCCCTTCCCGGAGCACCGTCCGCAGCGCCTCCGCCCAGGCGGCGGGCTTGAGCGTCAGGTTGATGAAGCCGGGACCGGCGACATCGACCTTGGCGATCAGCGCATCGGCACGCAGCCGCGCGGCGATCTGCTCCGCGAGATCGCGGGGCTTGGCCTTCGCCTCTTTCGCCAGCACCATGGCGGCATTGGTCGCCATATCGCCATGGGCGGCGTCGCGGGGCGGCTCGACCACTACGCGCGAGACATCAATGCCTGCGGGCCAATTAGCGTCCGCCGCGAGAGCGCGGCAAGCGGCGTGCACGCGTGCGAGCACGTCGGCGAACAGATGCGGGGCTGAGGATGTCTGGGGCATGGCCGCCGCCTAACGCAAATCCGGGGTCGAGTCAAAGAGCCGCTGGTGCTCGGTCAAGGCGAAACGGTCGGTCATTCCGGCAATGAAATTGCCGATCCGGCGGGCCCGGTCGCCCTCATTGTCCGCCTCCGCCCCCACCAGCCATTCCGGCGGCAAATCGGCCGGCGATGCCAGGTATTTCGCGAACAGGTCGAACACGATCTGTTCCGCTTCGGCCATCACCCGCATCACCCGCTTGTGCCGGTACATGTGCCCGTAGAGGAAGGTCTTGATGGCGGCCTCCTCTTCGGCGACATCAGGCGGAAACGCGACCAGCGCCCGGCCCTGCTGGCGCACGTCCTGGGCCGATTGCGGGCGGACGGCAGCGATGTTCTTCTGCGCCTCCGCGAACACCGCGCCGATCAGATGCGAGATCAATTCGCGCACCAGCTCAGCCCCTCGCCTGACATCTTCGAGATCGGGATAGTGCGCCGAGGTCTCAGCGATGATCTCCGCCGTGAGCGGCATCACCTTGAGATCGTCGAGATGGAACAGCCCGGCGCGCAGGCCGTCATCGATGTCATGGGCGTCGTAGGCGATGTCGTCGGCAATCGCGGCGACCTGCGCCTCCAGCGAGGCGAAGCTCCACAATTCGAGGTCATAGATCTTGATGAAGTCGGCAATGCCGACGGGAACGCCGTGCTCGCGATAGCGGCCGACCGGTGCGCCGCTGCGATCGGTCAGCGGGCCGTTGTGCTTGACGATGCCCTCGAGCGACTCCCAGGTCAGGTTCAGCCCGTCGAACTCAGGATAGCGGTGCTCCAGCGAGCCGACGACACGGAGCGCCTGGGCATTGTGGTCGAAGCCGCCGAAATCCTTCAGGCAGGCATCCAGCGCCCGCTCGCCGGCATGGCCGAACGGCGGATGGCCGAGATCGTGGGCAAGCGCCAGGGTTTCGGTGAGGTCTTCATCCAGCCCGAGCTGACGAGCCAATGCGCGGGCGATCTGGGCCACCTCCAGCGAGTGGGTCAGCCGTGTCCGGTAATGGTCGCCCTCGTGGAACACGAACACCTGAGTCTTGTACTTCAGGCGGCGGAACGCGGTGGAATGGATCACGCGGTCGCAATCGCGCCGGAACGGGCTGCGGGTCCGGCTCGGCGGCTCGGCGACCAGCCGGCCGCGGCTGCGATCGGGATCGCAGGCATAGGGCGCGCGGGGGGCTGCCATTCCGACGGACACGACGAATTTAGTCCCTATCCATTTGATTCTGCGTATCCTTGCACTTAACTATGCCGGACGCGGGATACCAAATGAATTGGCTATGACGCGGACGACGACCGGAGACGAGCTATGACCACCCCTGTGACCATCAGTGACCGCGCCGCACGCCGGATCGGGGAGATCCTCAAGGGCGAAGGCGCTGGCGCGATGCTGCGCATCTCGGTCGAGGGCGGCGGCTGTTCCGGTTTCCAGTACAAGTTCGACATCGACCGCGACCGCACCGACGACGATCTCGTCATCGAGCAGGACAATGCCGTGGTGCTGGTCGATTCCGCCTCGCAGCCGTTCCTGGCTGGCTCGCAGGTCGATTTCGTCGACGACCTGATCGGTGCCTCGTTCCGCGTCAACAATCCCAACGCGACCGCGTCCTGCGGCTGCGGTACCAGCTTCTCGATCTAGCCCCACTCAAAATCTGCAAAACAACCCCATGCACAGTAGCCGGGACGCCGGCGGGTGAATTTCGGCTTTTGCGAATACCGTTTGACCCGTCGGGCAAAACAGGGGTAAGGTGTAATCATCGCGAGGTCCTCAAGACGGGGAGTTCGACGGGACACACCCTGGGCAAGGCTCGCTACAGCCTGATGCCGAAGCGGCTCTGCCTCGCCATTCCTTCGAGCATTTTGGAATCTCGTCAGCGGCCCCAATAGCGGTAGCAATCATCCAATGCACATTTTCGATCGCCTGTTCTGTTGCCTTTTCCTTTTCCTCACAATCGCAACCGTCCCGGCGCCTTCCGTGCACGCTGCCGAAACCTGCCCGTTCATCAGTGCCCAGGAGCTGGCCGGCACGATGCCGGCACTCAAATGGTCGTTGATCTCAAATCAAGACGGTCGCGGCTGCATCTACCAGGCCGGGCGCGGCGACACGATGATGTTGACCGTGTTTCGCAATCCCGACAAGGACCGCGCCAGGGAATTGTACGCGACTTTCGTCAAGACGCTCAGTGAACGCATGCCGCTGACCGCGGTATCCGGGATCGGCGAGGAAGGCCAGCGGGGGACGTCCGCTGCCGACGCGCAGCGCCAGGAGGCCTCGGTCGTCGCCTTGTCCGGCGATTACATTCTGCAAGTGAGCGTCTATCCGATCGGCCGGCGCGCCGACGAGACGCTGCTCGGACCGGTCACCGAAGTCGCCCGCGTTGCCGTCGGAAATATGAGCAAGACGAGCGAGCGGTTCGGGGATTGCGAATGGCTTACGCCTGCGGATGCCGATGGCTTCCTCGACAAGAGCACGCTTCAGGTCCAGCGGACCGGTGCGCGCAGCTGCATGATGTTCGATCGCGAGGCCAACACCATGGTCGTCGCTGTCATCGCGACCTCGCGCGACACCGCTGTCGGCATGATGAAGCGCCCGGGCCCCTGCCAACATGTAGCGATCCCCGAGCTCGGCAGGGAAGCGTTCGGCGAGCATTCCTGCACCAAGGGCAACGGCAACGCCGTCAACATCTTTGTCTGGAAGAACGGCAGGCAGGCGTCGATCCTGTTCGCACCGGTCAAGCCGCATCCGGAGTCCGGCTCGGTTGAGCAACTGAAGGCGGTCGCCGCGCGCGTCTATGGGAAGCTGTGACAGCGCCGCGTGGGCTGTTATTCAATCCCCCGCAAGCTTCTGTCCGACCGCGTAAAGCCTGCAATCTTCGCCGCGCGAATTGATCTTGCATTTCATCAAGGCAGGCTCGCGCGCCTCGAGAGCTGTGCGGCCAAATCCAGTCCCGCAGTGACCGCCCGTGCTCACCGCGAAGGCCTTGGCATCATCGGGATTGGCGAGGTAGCCCGCGAACGATTCCTGGCACGCGGCGACAGCCCCCGGCGGGATTGGTAGCTGCGCGAACAACGGCGCCTCCATGACAGTCCTGGCTGGAAGACCCAACTTTTCAAGAAAGCGGTCGACGGACGGAAACCAATTATCTGCCGGCGCGAGCATGACGGTATTGTGGCCGTTCGGTTCGAAAGGAGGCAGCAATTGCAACTGCGCAGGCGCACCGCCAACGCCGTAGGCCGCGAACATGCGCCGGGCCAAGTCTGGACCGTAGAATTGATCGTTCTCAGCATAAAGCCAAAGCATGGGGATACGGGCCGTGCGCCCCAATGCTGCGACTGTATCGACCAGATGATCAGGCGAGCAAGGTTGGTTGGGTGCGGAGAAGCTATTCCGGCCGCCATCAAAATTCACGGCGCCGACGACACCCGGTATGTTCTGTGCGGCGACGCCCATCACAGAGAGCCCCCCAACCGAGTGACCGAGCAAGACAATATGCTCAGGGTCGACCCAGGGCTCATGACGCAATGAAACGAGCGCCGCAACGATATCGTCGCTGGCAGCGCGCACGGCCGGAAGATAGTCGCAGGTCTGCCGCGCAGACTCTGAGAACCCTCCCCCGGATCGGCCATAGCCACGACGCATGATCGAGACCACTGCATATCCTCGCTGCGCGAAGGCGACGGCCGCCTTGCTGTAGTCGACGGGAGAGCGGTTGAGGAGTGCAGTGAAGAATTCCTCGCCGAAGCCATGAGGCATTCCGTGATTGATGACAACGAGAGGAAATTTGCCGGGGCGATCAGGACGAATGACGAAGCTTTCCAGCAACACTTTGTTGCCGGAAATCACGACAGGCAACATCATGTGTGCGCTCATTAGCGGCGCGTCGTCGGCGCGGGCGGAGGCCGTGAACAAGATGAGAAGCAGGACAAGGATGCGCATGACGGCGCAAGGTAACACGGTGCCTTCGAATTGCCTGCGTCCGGCCCACCGGTGCGACACGCATATTCATGCACGGCGTTAACGCCTATGCCCCCGTCATCTGCCTTTCCTCGTCGGTCCATTCCACCTCAACAGGCATCAGATCCGGCTGGAGCGGCGCGTCCTCCGTC
Source organism: Bradyrhizobium sp. Ghvi (assembly GCF_900115265.1). GTDB lineage: Bacteria > Pseudomonadota > Alphaproteobacteria > Rhizobiales > Xanthobacteraceae > Bradyrhizobium. The sequence continues at coordinate 196,687 of NZ_FOVU01000002.1, forward strand.
ATCACGTGCCCATCCAGCGCGCGCAGCAAGGCTGCGGCCAGTGCGGGCTTGCGCAGCGGCTTGGCGAGGAAATCCGACATGCCGGCCTCGCGGCAGATTTTGACATCCTCAGGGAAGGCATTGGCGGTCAGCGCGATGATCGGTAAGGCCGCGAAGCGCCCTCCTTCGGCGCGGATCGCGCGGGTCGCGGCGAGGCCGTCCATCTCGGGCATGCGGACGTCCATCAGCACGACGTCGCAATCGCCTTCGGACACGGCGGCGATAGCCTCGACGCCGTCGGCAACGACCCGCAGCTCGACATCGAAGGTGCCCAACATCTTGCTCACGACCATGCGGTTGACGGCGTCGTCCTCCGCGACCACCACCTTCAGCGGCCGGTCGAGGCTCGCAATGCGGGCCTTGAGCTCGTCGACCTCGTCGCGACCAGCGTCCCGGTCCGATGTCTGCGCCGGGCTCCACGGCAACACCAGCGTAAAGCGGAAGGTCGAGCCCTCGCCCGGCGTCGAGGTGACGCCGATGGTGCCGCCCATCTGCTCGATGATGCGCCTTGAGATTGCAAGGCCAAGGCCGGTGCCGCCGAAGCGGCGGCTGATCGAGGCATCAGCCTGCGCGAAGTCGGAGAACAGCTGGCCGAGCTTCTCGGGCGCGATGCCGATGCCGCTGTCGGTCACGGTCCATTCGACGGTCGCGAGCAGGTCGCGGCGCGCCTGGCAGATGGCCTTGATCGTGACCTCGCCATGGTCGGTGAACTTCACCGCATTGGAGGCGAGATTGAGCAGCACCTGCCGGATGCGCGCGACATCGCCGCGCAGTGTCGGCGGCAGGTTCGGATCCAGCTCGACGTTGACGGCGAGCCCCCTACCTTTGGCGCTCGCGCGCACGACGGTCGCAACCGTCTCGACCAGCGCTTGCGGCGCAAAATCGATCACCTCGAACTGGAAGCGTCCGGCCTCGAGCTTGGAGAGGTCGAGGATGTCGTTGAGGATGCGCTGGAGGTTGTCGCCGGACTCGCGGATCGTGGTGACGGCCTCGCGCTGCTCCGGATCTAGGTTGGTTTCGAGCAGCATGCCGGCGAGCCCGAGCACGCCGTTCATGGGCGTGCGGATCTCGTGGCTCATCACGGCGAGGAAATCCGACTTCGCGCGGCTCTCGGCTTCGGCCTTCTCGGCGCGCCAGCGTTCGGTGACGTCCCGGCCGAAGCCGCGATAGCCGAGAAACTGGCCGTCGCGGTCATAGGCGGGCTTCGCGGTCAGCGACCACAGCCGCGCCTCGCCGCCGGTGACGACCTTGAGGTTCATCTCGTGCAGCGGCTCGCCATGCTCCATCAGGCCGACGACGTTGTAGGCCGCCGCCTTGTCCTCGGGGCAGAGCATGTCGAGCACGTCGGCGAAGGGCGACCCCTTCAGCAGCGGAAGCGGCAATTGCGCGACGTCGGCGAAGCGTTGCGGCACGTCCGTCAGACGCCCTTCGGCATCGGTCTGCCACAGCCAGTCGCTGGCGTTCTCCTGAAAATCCTTCAGCAGCAGCGAGATGATCTCGGTCTGACGTTCGAGCTCGAGGTGGGCCTTCAGATTGCCGAGAAACAGATTGCCTTGGGAGACGATGTTGCGCGCCATGAAGAACGCGAACAGCAGCAGGAACACCGCCGTCACCAGATACGGCCCGGTGCCGCACAGCAACAGCGCGCCGGCGCAGGCGATCGTCATGGTGGCGAGATAGACGAGGCCGGCCCGCGGGAAGGTCGACAGCGTGAAGGCGCCGCCGGACATCATGCCGACCATCAGACAGGCGAGGATGAGCTGGCCGGTCGGCTCTATCAGGCTGAACAAGGCGAGCGGCAGCGTGCCCCAGGTTGCGGCGATGAAGAATGCCTGCCGCAATATGCGGCGCGTCGCGCGCGGCGAAGCCTCCTGCGGCGGATTGCGATGCGACCGCCGCCACGCGAGCACGGCGAGCGAAGCGGTGACGGCGAGGGTCATGCCCCAAATGGCGAGGAAGTCGTTCCAGCCCCTGCCCCAGAACAGGATCAGCACGATGCCGACGTTGAGCATGGTGACGGCCATGGTCACCGGGACGGCCTTCGTCACTGCATCGATCTGCTTGGCGCGGATCCGGCGCAGGTCGCGCTCGCTGAGATCGGCGGTGAGGCCGTCCTCGATCTCGAAGCCACCGAGCCAGTACAGGAACGCGCCGACCATCCCCTCGCGCGGCTCAGCTCGTTGTGAAGTCTTGACCAGCCATCCCATCCCAAGGAACCTTTTCCGTATCAATTACCTACGGCCGGCTTAAGCGGGGTTAATTTTGTGGGAGATTTTGCGGCGTCCTTGACGGGCGCGTTGGCAGTTTGTTCTAACCAGGACCCCTAGTCCGGAGCCTGCCGACATGCCCATCAGAGTAGCGACGTGGAACGTGAATTCGGTCCGGCAACGGATCGATCTCCTCCTGTCGTGGCTGAGGGAATGTCAGCCCGACATCGTCTGCCTGCAGGAGATCAAATGCGTCGACGAGGCGTTCCCGCGGCTGGAGATCGAGGCGCTCGGCTACAACGTGGTGACCCATGGGCAGAAGACGTTCAACGGCGTCGCCCTGCTCTCCAAGCTTAGGTTCGACGAGACCAAGTCGGGGCTCGCCGGTGACGACGAGGACGCGCACGCCCGCTTCCTCGAGGGCGTGGTGACGCTCAAATCTGGCGTGCTGCGCATCGCCTGCCTCTATCTGCCAAATGGCAACCCGGTTGGCACCGAGAAATATCCCTACAAGCTCAAATGGATGTCGCGGCTTCTTGAGTATTCGAAGGAGCGCCTTAAGGCCGAGGAGCCGCTGATCCTCGCAGGCGACTTCAACGTCATTCCGCACGCCCGCGACGTCCACAACCCCGCCGCCTGGACCGAGGACGCGCTGTTCAAGGCCGAGACCCGGGAGAGCTTCCAGTCCCTGCTCGGCCTCGGGCTGACCGATGCCTTGCGGGCCGTCACGGACGAACCCGGGCTCTACACCTTCTGGGATTATCAGGCCGGGGCCTGGCAGAAGAACCAGGGCCTGCGCATCGACCATCTGTTGCTGTCGCCCCAGGCCAGCGACCGGCTCGCGAATGTCGGCATCGACAGCTACGTCCGGGCCTGGGAGAAGCCGTCGGATCACGTGCCGGTATGGGCGGATCTGGATCTGGAGGCGGCGTAGCCGCCGGCGTCGTCATTCCGGGGCGGCTCGAAGAGCCGAGCCTCAGGTGCGCAATTGCGCACCGGGGAATCTCGAGATTCTCAGGTGCGCAATTGCGCACCATAGTTCGATGCTTCGCATCGCCCCGGAACGACAGCGCATTATTGCTACTCGCGGCGGCCCTGCACCCACTGCTCCAGCATTTGCAGGCACATGGCGCGGTCGTCGTTGGAGGCCTTGGCGAAGGCGCGGTTGTAGTTTTCCTTGATCCAGATCTCGTCGGCGCTGGCGCTGTCACGCGCCAAGGTCAGCCACATCAGGCCACGCGCCGCCTGCCGCGGCAGGCGGTCGCCGTTGAACAGCATCTGTCCGAGCAGCGCCTGGGCCTCGTGCTGGCCCTTCTGGGCGGCGAGGCCGAGCCAGCGCGCGCCGTAGCGGAAATCCTCGCGCGAGGCGTCCGGCGTCTTCAGATAGAGCCGGGCGAGATCGTATTGCGCATCGGCGTTGCCGAAATAGGAGGCGGCGTAGGAGAACATCTCCCGGGCCCTGTCAGGGTCGGCCTTGACCTTCGAGTTCGGAATGCCGCTGAGATAATAGCGACCGAGCGCGACGAATGCGTTGGCCACGACCTGCGCCTGTGGCGTCGACGGCAGGTCCTCGGCATGCGCGTTCGCAATCCGGGTGAAATAGTCGAAGGCGCGCACGTCGTCCTGGGCAACGCCGTCGCCGCTGGCGTACATGCGGCCGAGCTTCCACTGCGCGATGGGGTGACCGCCCTCGGCGGCATATTGCAGGGCACTGAGCGCGGTTTCCTGGGTCACGACCGGGGCCGCAGACTTCCGAACCGTGCCCGCAGCACCGGGCAAGGTGGTCACGACAGGGATGGTCGCATCCTTCGGGTTGACCGGCGCGCCATCGAAGGCGAGCGCGGGCGCGGCCAGCGCGGTAGCCCCTAACACAAACGCAACTATGGTACGCCTAGATGTCCGCATAGCACTGTTTCTCGTGCGCGCCGCCCGGATGGGTCACTGCCCCCCCGACCGCTGGTCCAACCTGCTGAGCATATTTCCAGAGCGCGCCCGTCGTGTGGTTAGTCGCGCGAGCGCTCCATTTGGTTTTGCGCTTGGCAAGCTCCTGGTCGCTCAATTTTACGTTAAGGATACCGGCGTCCGCGTCGATCTCGATGATGTCGCCGTCCTCGAGCAGCCCGATCGGGCCGCCGACCGCAGCTTCAGGGCCGACATGGCCGATGCAAAAGCCGCGGGTAGCGCCGGAGAAGCGGCCATCGGTGATGAGCGCGATCTTGCCGCCCATGCCCTGCCCGGTCAGCGCTGCGGTGGTCTGGAGCATCTCCCGCATGCCGGGGCCGCCCTTGGGGCCCTCATAGCGGATCACGATGACTTCGCCTTCCCGATAGGTACGCTTCTGAACCGCCTCGAAAGCATCCTCCTCACGGTCGAAGCACCTGGCCGGACCGGTAAACTTGAGGTTGGACATTCCCGCGACTTTCACGATCGCACCTTCTGGCGCCAAATTCCCCCTCAGACCGACCACACCGCCGGTGACGGTGATGGGCTTGTCTGCCGGGTGCACCACGTCCTGGTGCGGATTCCACTTCACGCTCTTGAGGTTTTCGGCGATCGTGCGGCCCGTGACGGTAAGGCAATCACCGTGCAGGAAGCCGTTGTCGAGCAGCGTCTTCATCAGAAGCGGTATGCCACCAACTTCAAACATGTCTTTGGCGACATAACGGCCGCCCGGCTTCAAATCCGCGACATATGGTGTCTTTTTGAAGATTTCGGCGACGTCGAACAAGTCGAACTTGATGCCGCACTCGTGCGCGATCGCCGGCAGGTGCAGTGCAGCATTGGTCGAGCCGCCTGAGGCCGCGACCACGGCCGCCGCATTCTCCAGCGCCTTGCGCGTAACGATGTCGCGCGGCCGGATGTTGGACGCGATCAGCTCCATCACCTTCTCGCCGGCCGTCATGCAGAAGGCGTCGCGGATTTCATACGGTGCCGGAGCACCGGCTGAGTAAGGCAGCGCGAGGCCGATCGCTTCCGAGACGGTCGCCATGGTGTTGGCCGTGAACTGCGCGCCGCAAGCGCCCGCCGACGGGCACGCCACGCGTTCGATCTCGTCGAGGTCTTCGTCGGACATCGCGCCGACCGAGTGCTTGCCAACGGCCTCGAACATGTCCTGCACGGTGACCTGCTGGCCGCGGAAATTGCCGGGGAGGATCGAACCGCCATAGATGAAGATCGACGGCACGTTGAGACGAACCATCGCCATCATCATGCCCGGCAGCGACTTGTCGCAGCCGGCAAGGCCGACGAGGGCGTCATAGGCGTGGCCGCGTACGGTCAGCTCGACGGAGTCGGCAATGCACTCGCGCGAGGGCAGCGAGGAGCGCATGCCGTCATGGCCCATGGCGATGCCGTCGGTGACGGTGATGGTGCAGAATTCGCGCGGCGTGCCGCCGGCGGATGCGACGCCCTTCTTCACCGCCTGGGCCTGACGCATCAGGGCGATGTTGCAGGGGGCAGCCTCGTTCCAGCACGAGGCGACGCCGACGAACGGCTGATGGATCTGCTCGGTGGTCAGACCCATGGCGTAGAAGTAGGAGCGATGGGGCGCGCGCGCAGGACCTTCCGTCACGTGACGGCTCGGCAGCCTGTCCTTGATGTTGGTCTTGGCGTCCATGGCGACCAGTTTCCTGAGGTCCAGTTTCCTGGTCCAGCTTGGTCCAGTTTCTTGGCCAACCCTTGTCAGACCGGGAAAATCACACCCAAGATTTGAATCGACCTTGGAATTTCCCACCGCCTGCAAGGAGCCAGCCCAGCCCCTGAAACATTTCGAGCGATTTTATTCATGTTCGGGTGTGGCCAAAAAGCGGCGCTGATGCGAACGAGCCGCGAGAAGGGTTAAATCGCACAGGGATGTTGCGCAGACAGCACAATCGTTACCGGGAAGACACGGATTTGCTTACCGCGATACCTCGCAAAGATGACAGTCCACAATCTCTGATTTCGCCACTAAAGGCGCGCGACCATCTTTGCGGCGATGACTGATAGCCGCAACTGAGTCGCCCTCAGCGGGGTCAGGCCAATGCAGCCTCCAGGCGAGCTTTGACATGGATAGGGTACCCCCCTATCTTACATTCATGTCGCACACCATCAAACACAAGTCGAAACTCATCGGCCGCGTCCGGCGCATCAAGGGGCAATTGGACGCCGTCGAGCGCGCGCTCGAATCGGAGATCGGCTGCGCCGATGTGCTGATGCTGGTGGCTTCGGTGAAGGGCGCGATCAGCGGCCTCACAACCGAGCTGCTGGAAGATCATATCCGCCATCATGTCGTGGATCCCGCGCACGAGAAGGATCCGGAGAAGGCCAAGGGTGCCGCCGACCTCATCGACGTCGTCCGAACCTATTTAAAGTGAAGAGATGATCGACCTGTCTCACCTGCTCCAACAAAGCAGCGCGCACGCATGGCTGTTCGTGCCCAGCGCGATCCTGCTCGGCGCCCTGCATGGCCTGGAGCCTGGGCATTCCAAGACCATGATGGCCGCGTTCATCATCGCCATCAGGGGAACGGTGTTTCAGGCGGCGCTGCTCGGCCTCTCGGCGACCATCTCCCACACCGCGATCGTCTGGGCGGTCGCGCTCGCGGGATTGTATTTCGGCCAGGAATTATCGGGCGAACGCAGCGAGGCCTGGCTGCAACTGGCTTCCGCCGTCATCATCGTCGGCATCGCCGGCTGGATGGTCTGGCGCACCTGGCGGGATCAAAACCACGAGCACGAGCACGACCATCACCACCACGACGAGCCGCAAACGATCTCGCTCGCCGGGATGCCGCTCCTGCTGGAGGTGTTCGAAGACGGCGTGCCACCTCGCTGGCGCATCAGGAGCGAGAACGGCGCGCTTCCCGCCGCCGGCGACATCAAGGTGACCACGATCCGCGAGGACGGCTCGGAGCAGACATTCGCCTTCGCGGCCCGGGACGGATATCTCGAAAGCGTCGCGGAGATTCCCGAGCCGCACGCCTTCAAGGCGCGCATCGCGCTTGCCGGCGATTCCACCGAGCTCTTATTCGAGGAGCACGATCACGGCCATATCGATCTCGGCGACGAGGACGACGCGCATGCCCGAGCCCATGCCGCCGACATCCGCAAGCGCTTTGGCGGGCGCAGCGTGACGACCCTGCAGATCGTCCTGTTCGGTCTCACCGGCGGACTGATCCCCTGCCCCGCCGCCATCACCGTGCTGCTGCTTTGCCTTCAGCTGAAGCAGTTCAGCCTCGGCTTCGTGCTGGTGTTGTCCTTCGGCATCGGGCTCGCGATCACGATGGTGTCGGCCGGCGTTCTCGCAGCGCTCAGCCTGCGCCATGTCGAACGACACTGGCGCGGCTTCAGCCGCTACGCCCACCGCGCGCCCTACGTCTCGGCGGTCCTGATCGTCTTCGTCGGCTTCTACACCGGCTGGACCGGACTGCACGAACTGATGTCGTGATCCCTCGTCAGCGATGGCGCAAGCTTCAGGCCCGCTGATCGAAGCGCGCGAACACTGCGCTGGTCAGACCGCCGAGCAGCGTCCAGAACACCAGGCTCGTCACTGTCACCGCCGTGACGAACTGATGCGTCAGCGACGACGGGACATTGGTTTCGACATTGGCGAGTTCCGGTGCGCCGATCAGATGCGGCAGGGTCAGCAGGATCACGCCTGACATCGCCGCCGGCACCGAGCGGCGGAACGCAATCATGGCAAGCCCTCCGGCCGTCGCCAGCACGGCCGCCAGCCACCAGATCTGGCGCGACAACAGCGGCGCGGCCGGCACGCCGGGCAGCTCCGGCGGCAAGCCGAGGCCAGGTGCCAGGGTGAAGACGGCGAATCCCGCCAGACCCCACAGCAGGCCTTCGTGCCAGGACACGCTCATGCCGGTCGCGCCGGTGCGCACGGCGAAGAAGCCGGCCAGCAGCAGTGCGAATCCGATCGCGGTCAGGATGTTTGCGGCGGCCGTATAGGCATTGCGCTCAAACCCATCGCGCGGCTCCCAGGCCCCGGCGCCATGCTCATGGTCGCCGGCGCCATGCTCATGGTCGCCGTGATCGTGGGTTGCGTGGTCGTGGCCGGCCGCCGCCGGCTGCGCCGCGACCGGGGCGTCATGCTGGTGCGTCTGCGCCGCCTTCTCGAAGACTTCCGCCTTCAGGATCAGGGGAACGGTGCCGAACTGCTGGACGAGCGTGACGACGAGACCGACGATGAAACCTGAGATGACCGAGGCGAAGACGATCGAGCGAAACGTGCCCATGCCACCCCGGTCAGTGGCAGGGGAATGCGTTCGAGTGGCGCACGTCGTGGGCGGCGTTGTGGACCACGTCGATATTGGAGAAGCCGACCATGCCGACAACGAACAGGCCGAGCACCATGGCCATCAGAGCCTGCGACAGCCGTCCCACCTGCCCCGCGGCGACCGGAAGCGCGGCCTGGGTCGAGGTCTGGGCGGCGTGGGCGAGCTGAGACTGGCTCATGGTCTATTCTCCATTGGCGATTTGGCCGTCTTCTAGCAGCTTCCGGGCGACGTCGCGACTGGTAAGATGCAGACTTGTCCCAGGCAAAATGCCCCTGCGGATAATCTTGGCGCCGGCGGCCGCGCGAAACACGGCCTCGAACCGCCGGAAATAGCCGAGGCAGGCCTCGGGCGAGGGCTCGGTGCCGAGCAGCGTCCGGAATGCGCCGCGGTGCACGGCGCAGATCGCGCCGTGTCCGCGGACCGGAAACACCAGCGAGGCGATGTCATCCCGCCAATGGACTTCGCTGCTCAAGCTGTTGCACGTCCCATGAGCACCATGCTCCTGGCCGCGATCCTACCATGTCGACGATTTTCCGCAGGCCTCAATCGGGCCGGCGCTCCCCACGCGTCCTGATCATCGCGCGCTCGCCGGCATCGACGAGCTGGCCGATGCCGGTGCGGCCATTGAGTGCGCAACGAATGATGTTTTCCGCAACCGATTTGCGGAAGCGATGATCCTCTCCGTCGGGGCGATTGCGGCAGACCCGGTCCAGCGCCAGCTTCATGTTGATCCGCGTACGGGTGTCGAAATGCTCGCTGATCATGCGCCGCTCTCGGTACGTTGCTGTCGAAGCGGAAACGCTAGACGAGCAGCCGAGTTCCGAAAGCGCTCAGGTTACGCTCGCCCTCTGGGTCGCTGCTGAGCCTGAGCCCAGGCGGCTTTGACGTCTCGCGGCGGAACATCGATGCGCTTGATCGGCGTCAGCTCACCGGAGGCCGAGATGATGGCCGTCTCTTCGCGGCGACAGCGCGGGCACACGAAGCGGACTTCGTGCGGGGATGCCGACCAGTTCGAGCGTTTGACGTTAGCCGCCATCGGCCATGCCTCGCAATGCGAGCACGACACCAGAAACCGACCGGGATCGAGCATACCCATTCCATAGGACTCCGCGTCCTGCCGCCCTCCTCTAATGACTAACCCAAGTAAATCGTTCCGGTGCCGGAGCACCGCCAAGCCACTCAGTGCTCGCCGTTCCCCGATCGCCGCCCCATCCGCGCCACTGTTCCATCGCGCCCCTCACCGCGCGCCGTGGAGCGTGCAGGCTGTCGAGCAGGTGACCGTGTTACCGTGGTCGCACGCCTTGCAGGCGGCCACGCACTGATTCATGTCGCGCGGATTGAACGATGAGTAGCTGCGCATTGGGCAAACAGGGGTCGAGCCGGTGACGTCCTGCTCCTTGTCGCAGGCTGCTGTCAGAAGCGCAAACAAGATGACCGCAAACAGGCGCATGGGATGTCGACCGCCGGACGAGCTAGGTTCGCGGGCAACATTGCAGCGCAATCTTGCCCCAGGCATTCCCACCGCAGCGAATCGCGATGGGCGACTCCCTGCTTCACATCAAGGATGCGGCTCAATTGTTAAGAACCGATTGCGACCGGGCGACGCCACGCCACGGGACGAATGCCCCGCATCGTGCCTCGCTCCAGCGGAAAAGCCCTCAGGCCCCGTCAGGCAGCAGCCTTGGTCGCGATCGCCTGGCGCATGTCCACCGCGAGCTGGCGATACTGCTCCCCGAGCTTCAGGTAGATTTCGCGCTTGGTGCTGTCGGTGGCGAGCTTGGCAATCAGTTCGCATTCGGCGGTGAGTGTCTCAAACCGCTCCAGCCTGTCCTCAAGTTCTGTCATCGGCGTATCCCCATCAAACGCCCTAGGGACAACAAAGCTAAGCCTGCAAATTAGGTCACGGCGAACATCGTTATGGAGTAGAAACAATTATTCGCGGGCAGACTGTTATTTGCTGTCCATCCGCCAGGCGCCATCCCAATCGGCCGCCGGTGGGCTGGCCTCGAACTCAACGATGCGGGCAAGCAGTCTGCGCGAAGGACCGTCGCCGGGGCTGCTCTCCAGCACGGCGTTGAACGCCATGCGTGCGTCGTCGAAGCGGCGCGCGCGATAGGCGGTAAGTCCTTCGGCATAGTGCTTGCGAAGGCTCTGTTGCGCCGCGGTCAGCGCGCCGGCCCTGCCCATCACCTCGAAGATCGCTTGAGGCGCACTTTGCCCTGCGACTGCCAGACGATCGATCTCGCGCAGCTCTAGCTTCGCGCCGATCGCCTCCGCAGTCGCCTGCCCGATCAGGATACGGGTGCCGTAGACCTTGTTCGCGGCCTCGAGACGCGAGGCGAGGTTCACGGCATCGCCCATCACCGTGAAGCTCATCATCAGCTCGGAGCCGATGCTGCCGGTCAGGACCTCGCCGGTGGCAATGCCGATGCGCAGGTCGCATGGCGCCGGCATGGCGCGGATACCGAGCAGGTCCGGCAATTGCGTCTGCAGCGCGGGCACCTGCTCAACCATCTCGATGGCGGATAGTCCTGCGAGCAGCGCCTGCTCGTTCTCCTCGATGAAGGGCGGGCCCCAATAGGCCATGATGGCGTCGCCGATATATTTGTCGATGATGCCGCGATTGCTGCGGATTGGGCCGGACATGACGGTGAAATAGTGGTTCATCACCTTGACGAGGCCTCGCGGGGTCATGCCCTCGCTCATCGAGGTGAAGCCGCTCATGTCGGAGAACATGATGGTCATCACCCGGCGCTGGCCGTCGATGGCGACCTCGGGCCGGTCGATCAGGCCCTGCACCACCTTGGGATCGATGTAGCGGCCGAAGGTCTCGCGAATGCGCTCGTTGTGGCGCAGCTGCTCGATCATGCGGTTGAAGGCGGCCGCAAGCTCGCCGATCTCGTCCTGGGTCGAGACGGCAATTGTCTTGTCGAAGCGCCCCGCTTCGACCTCGCGGGTGCCGGCGAGCAGCAGCCGCACCGGGCGGGTGATGCCGCTGGACACCAGCAGCGCAAAGACGAACCCGACGATCGCTGCGAGCAAGGTCACGACACCCGACACGATGATCGCCTGGCGCTGATGGCCGATCACTTGCGCGGTGCTGAAAAACACCTGCGCCAGCATGTCGGTGCGGATCGCATCGATCTTCTGGTTGAACTGGTCGCGCACGCCGTCGATATGCTCCAGCGTAGCGCGGGCCTCCGCCATCTGCTTGCCATCGACCTGCTTGAGGAGCGCTGCGCGATCCTGATCCAGGTCGCGGCGCAGGTCGGTGACGGCGGTTTCGATGCGGATCTCGATCCGCGCCAGCGCGGCATTATCCGAAGGGGTCCTGGGATCGTCGATGATCGCGTTGATGAGCTTGCGCGCGCCCTCGGCCTCCTCCTCGATCCTCCGGTCCGTGACCTCGAACTCGTGCAGACGCGCCGCATAGGCCTCCTCGTCCGACGGCGATTGCATCCTGGTCATGACCATGCGGCGCAACGCCAGCGCCCGCTCCAGCGAGCGGACATTGGCACGGGCCAGATGGCCGTAGGCCGGGATGTAGCGGTTGGTCAGTTCGTCCAGGAGAATGCCGACCTTGCTCGACATCACCATCGACAGGATCGAGGTGACCAGCATCAGGACGATCAATCCGAGGGCGATGCCGACGATCTTGCGCCGGATCGACTGGTTGAAAAGCGGCATGAAGGGCAATGGCTGAATAGAAGGATCTTTGGAACTCAATACACCGGATCTTCGCTGGGAACACGCGCAATCGCCCCTTCGTGGCGCTGGAAACAGCGCTCAGCCGTCGCGTGAGCCCCTTCGTTAACAAAGGTTAAAACTCCTGACGCTTCGGCCACTTCTGAGTTCCCGAGTTCCATCCGGATTTTGCCGCATTGTTGCGGGAGCGTGAGGAATGCGAGACGATGCGTGGCATCGTTGCCGGTGTCGTTGATTCTCAAGCCGCATGTCGTCGCGGACCTTGGTTTGTAGTGGTTTCGCAGGGGGGACCATGGGATGAACCAGTGCCTACGCTCGCTCGCGTGTGTCGTTGCCGTTGCCGCTTTGGTCTTCGTGCCCACCGAGCTAGTGGCGAAGAGCAGTCACAAATCGTCTGGTTCCAAGAAGACGCACGAGGCGAAAGCGGGCAAGCAGCGTCATGCCGCGGCGAAATCGCGCCGTAACAAGCATGCCGAGGCCAAGCACAAGTCGAAGAAGCCGGACGACGAGCCCGCGGACAAGCCGGCGCCGCCGCCACTGACCGGCGACCTTGCCGCGCTGAAGGATGCGATCGACCTCGCGCGCAAGGGCAAGGCCGATGATGCGACGGCGGCGCGCGATCGCATTGCCGATCCCGCCGGACAGAAGCTCGCCGACTGGTTCATGCTTCGCCATTCCGAGAGTACCGCGAATTTCAAGCGCTACGCCGCCTTCCTCGCCGCCAATCCGGATTGGCCGAGCACCGCGCTGCTGCGCCGCCGCGCCGAGGCGCGGCTGTGGCAGGAGAAGAGCGATGCGGCGACTGTGCACACCTTCACGATGGACCGGCCGACCAGTGCCAAGGGCAAGTTCGCCCTCGCCCGGGTGCTGATCACCGAGGGCGACAGCGACCGGGCCGCGCGTCTCGTCCGCGAGGCCTGGCGCTCGGACGAATTGTCCGAGCGCAGCGAGGAAGATTCCTACGAAGCGTTCCACGATCTGTTGCGGCCCGAAGATCATCGCGCCCGCATGGACAAGCGTCTTGGCGCCAAGGACTATGCCGGCGCAAAGCGCGCCGCAAAACGACTTGGCGAGGATGCCCTCGCCATCGTCAAGGCGTGCGCTGCGGTCAACGGCAAGGCCGACAAGGCCAAGGATTATCTCGACGATGTGTCGGCAGACGCCCGCCGCGACCTCGGCTATGTCCTGTGCCGCGCGCAATGGCATCTGCAGAAGGACCACATCGACGATGCAGCCGAACTGATCCTGGCTGCTGCGCCCGAGACGATGGCGGCCCAGGACACCGACGCCTGGTGGCGCGAGCGCCGCCTGCTCGCCCGGAAACTGCTCGACCAGGGCAAGTTCAGGACCGCGTACGACGTGGTGCGCGCCGCCGCGGTGCCGGCGATGGAGGTCTATCGCGTCGACTATCACTTCATGTGCGGCTGGATCGCGCTGCGCTATCTCGACGATCCCAAGACGGCGATGGCACACTTCGCTGCGATCGACGAAGGCTCGACCAATCCGATCGCGCTGTCGCGCGCGCATTACTGGCGCGGCCGCGCGGCCGAGGCGATGGGAGCCAAGGCTGATGCGCGCATGAGCTACAAGGCGGCCGCGCGCTATCCGACCGCCTATTACGGCCAGCTCGCCCGCGCAAGGCTCGGCCTCGAGGGAATCGAGCTGCGCGCGCCCTCACCCGTGCTGGCTGCCGCCGACACGCCGGCGGCCGACGAGCGCGTCCGCGCCGCCGACATGCTGTACGGCATCGGCGAGCGCGACGTGGTGCTCTATTTTGCCGAGGATTTCGCCAAGGAGAGCTCCGACGTCGCGGCACTCGGGGCGCTCGGCGAACTTGCCGGCCAGCACAACGATGCGCGCGTGATGCTCGAGGTCGGCAAGTCGGCGCTGGCCCGCGGGATGGCGCTCGACCATTATGCGTTCCCGACCATCGGCATTCCCGAGCACAAGCAGGTGGCGCCGGCGATCGAGACCAGTGTGATCTATTCGGTGGCGCGGACCGAAAGCGCATTCGACCAGCGCGACAAGTCCTCTGCCAATGCCGTCGGGCTGATGCAGGTGACGCCGGAAGCCGGCCGCGATACCGCAAAGCGCTTCGGCGTGACCTACGACTGGGACAGGATGGTCTCCGACCCCGTCTACAACACACAGATGGGCGCCGCCGAGCTCAGCGCACTCTTGTCGGAATATCGCGGCAACCAGATCATGACCTTCGCCGGCTACAATGCCGGCCGCGGCCGGGTGCGCGAATGGGTGCAGGCGCATGGCGACCCCAGAGATCCCAAGGTCGATCCGGTCGATTGGGTCGAGCGCATCCCGCTGTCGGAGACGCGCAACTACGTCCAGCGCGTGATGGAGAACGTGTTGGTCTACCGCGCGAGGTTCGAGGGCAGCGGCGCGGTCGCCGGCAAGGCCGACCAGCGCGTGGTGACGGACCAGACAGGCGCAGCCGCACCCGTGGCGGCCGCAGCACCCGCTCCCTAATCGACGCCACCGGGGCTGGACTGGGCGTCTGGCAGGTTACGTTGCTGCGGCTTCCACGCGAGTGCAGTCGCGTAGCTAGGTTTCGCCTCCTTCCCTCGTGGTCAGATCGCGACTGTCCAGAAGCGCGCCGGTCAGGGCTCTCGCAAACGTCCAGATCTGTATCGTGAAGCTCCAGCACGAGACGGCACTCAGGACTGTCAGCATCTCGATCGTGTTCCCGGCGGCCGGCTCACTGCACCAAGGCATCGACCAGGGCATCAGCAGCGTCATGAGTTCGCCTCGACGGTAGCAGTCATAGTCGCAGTAATGGCGCTGTGTCCGCACGTGACGGACATAGCCGGATAGGATCGACCGCGAGCATGTGCTGCACGTGGCCGTGCACAGCGGGCTCTCGTGATTGACCAACACGAATTTCATGAAGCCGCCCTCAAGCGATCTTGTGCGAGGGCCTCGCAGAACAACGCGTAGCACTGATGGTCGCAGTAAGGCAGACGCGTCGCGATCTCGCGGAGATAGCCGCCGCTGATCGTCTCGCAGCACTGCATGCACCAGGTCTGCCGGAACGGGGTCCGGTCGTTCACCAGCACGAACGCGAATCTCATGTGGCTCCTCCCAAGGCAAAGCAGTAAACGCTGTCCAGCGGAGACAGTGCGGGCGGTGGGGCGCAAAGATGGTTTCGGCCGTCCGGATTATCCCTGTTTCGCTCCACTTTTTGCGGCGGGACCAGAATGTATCGTCCGTCCTCCCTGCGCCGTGCATAGATCTGGCCGTCGACGTACTTGATGTCGGTCGGGTAGCAATCGGCGCTGTTGCAGCAACTGAGGCTCGGGTTATCCGGCATGTGCCACGTCGAATAGAATTTTTCGTGCAGCGCCAGATCCTCGGGCGGATGCTGTCGATGAGCGGCGCCGCTTCCCGCATCCTGCGCCCGGAGCGTCCCGGCAGAGCAGAAGAGAGCGATTGAGCACAAGAGCTTGCAAGTGCGGTTCAAGACACGGGCTCCCGGATCAGGCCTGTGGAACGACGTCAGCTCTACATCAGCTTCAGGCGACTTGAGTCCGGAACAACCAACTGCGGTCGCGCTCGCGGCGCGTGCGGAAGCGATCGACGCACTTCTTTGAGCAGAGCGCGGTGCGCCACGAGTAGTGGCGGATCAGGCCAAACTTTCCGCCACAGACCGCACAGCCGTTGACTGAAGAGCACGGTCTGGACTCTGGTTGGCCAACCTCAGGAAGTACGGATGCATCGCACATTTTTTTGTCTCCCTCTGTTGCTTGCGGTTGCGCTCGCTGCGACTGGCTGGTCGCCACTCCCGATTGGTCGTGAGGGTAGTCCGCTCGCCCTGAAGCGCTCAATTGTACGGACGTAAATGACCGACATGACTAGGGTTGGAGGAGCTATACCTAGGTTTGTCCGTATTCGCCCGGAACTTCCCAGCTCGTTCATGTTCAACGAGACAGCGCACGATGCTCGCGCTGCACGGACCCCGCGAAATTTTGGCGGCAGAGGCCCAGTTGCCGCGCAGCGATGGCTTGGGCGCGAGCGGTCGATCCAAAGGCAACCCTCGTAACCCCTCATCCGACTTTGGCCGGAATTGCTCCCTTCGCAGCAACATGCTCTACTTCACGCAGAGAGCGCCGGGAGCGTCTGCAATGAAGCCTCGCCGGGCAGTGACGTTCGGGAAGTCAGCCGCGCAATTCCTCGCCGGCTGTGTCAGACAAACTGTAACCGCCAAGCCGCACATGCAGCCCGACGGCGGTCTGCTCGAGGCTGTCAAGCAATGGCAGCAAGTCTTCGAGCACAATCCGGTCATGTATTTCATGGTCGATCCGGCCGGAACCGTGATCAACGTGAACACGTTCGGCGCTGAGCAGCTGGGCTATACGGCCGCAGAGCTGATCGGCCGATCGGTACTGGATGTCTTCTTCGAGGAAGATCGTGACTTCGTCCGCGCATGCGTTGCGCTGTGCCTCGAGACCGTCGACCAGTCCCACACCTGGGAGATCCGGAAGATACGCAAGGACGGCTCGGTACTATGGGTGCGCGAGAACGCCAAGACCATGCTGAGGGCCAATGGCGGGCCAATCGTGCTGGTCGCCTGCGAGAACATCACCGAGCGCAAGGAAGCGGAGAATGCTCTGCGCCAGAGCGAAGCCTATCTCGCCCAGGCTCAGGAACTGAGCCACACCGGCAGTTTCGGCTGGAAGGCCGCAACCCGCGAGATCACATGGTCCAAGGAGACCTATCGCATCTTCGAATGCGATGAGGGCAGCAAGCCTCGAATCCCGGTCATGCTCGAGCGGATTCATCCGGAGGACCGGCTCGCAGTGCAACGGACCACGGGTCAGGCAGCGCGCGAGGGAAAGGACTACGACCACGAATACCGGCTCGTGATGCCCGACGGCTCTATCAAGCATGTCCGTGCGGTCGCCCGGGCCACCCGAGATTCCGCCGGTCATGTAGAGTTCGTGGGATCGGTGAGCGACATCACGGCGGCCAAGGAGGCAGAGCGCAGGCTTCGCGAGAGTGAGCAGCGCTTTCGCGACTACGCCGAGACCGCATCTGACTGGTTCTGGGAGACAGGGCCGGACCACCGGGTGACCCTGATATCGGAACATTCGGATACCACTACCGCCCCGGCCGGCGTGATCGGGCTCACACGTTGGGACATCGCTCCGGATGCAGATCTCGAACCCGAAAAATGGCGACAGCATCGGGCGGCGCTCGACGCCCACGTTCCATTCCGCGACCTGGTGTATCGCATCAAGGACCGCAACGGGCAGCCGGTCTACGTCCGGACGAGCGGCAAGCCATTTTTTGACGCTGAGGGTACTTTTCTGGGTTACCGCGGCGTCTGCACCGACATAACTGCAGCGATCCGAGCCGATCAGGCCGAAGAGGCGCTGCGCAAGGCCCAAGCCGAGCTTGCCCACGTGACGCGCGTGACAACGCTAGGGGAGCTGACGACTTCCATTGCCCATGAAATCAATCAGCCGCTCGCCGCAGTGATCGCGAATGCCGACGCTTGCCTCTCCTGGCTGCAACGCAGTCCGCCCGATTTCAAAGCGGCCCGCCGCTCCGTGGAGTGGATCATCGAGGATGGCACGCGTGCCAGCGACGTCATCCGCCGCGTTCGGGCACTCGCCAAGGGCTCGGACGTCGAGATGGTTCCCCTCGATGCCAATGTCGTCGTCCGCGAGGCCGTCGCGCTCGTTCAGCGCGAGATGGCCAACCATGCCGTGTCGGTACGAATGGAGCTGTCTTCCGCGCTACCCAAGATCTTTGGCGATCGAATCCAATTGCAACAGGTCCTGATCAACTTGATCATGAACGGCATCGAAGCCATGGAAGGCATCGATGACCGCCCGCGCGAGCTGGCCATTCGCTCAGCGGCGGATGGCGACGAGGCGGTGCTGTTGAGCGTCGCCGACTGCGGCGTCGGCATCAGTGAACAGGCGATTGACCGCCTGTTCACACCGTTCTTCACGACGAAGTCCTCCGGCATGGGCATGGGGCTGTCGATCTGCCGCTCCATCATCGAGGCTCATGGCGGACGCCTTTCCGCAGCACCGAACCAGGAGCACGGCGCGACTTTTCAGGTTACCCTGCCCCGCCATCTACAGGAAACATCGTGACCGAGCGCGCGGAGCCTTCGCCGTCGCAGGAGGACGGCGACCAGCCAATCGTCTTCATCGTCGACGACGACGTGTCGATGCGCCGTGCGCTCACCAATCTATTCGAATCGGTCGGCCTCAAGGTCGAAGCATTCGGCTCGGCCCCGCAACTGCTCCAGGCCAAGCCGCCGGAAGTCCCGAGCTGCCTGGTGCTCGACATCCGCCTGCCCGGATCCAGCGGGCTCGACCTGCAGTCTGAACTTGCCAAGGCAAATATCCACACGCCCATTATCTTCATTACCGGTCATGGCGATATTCCCATGACCGTTCGGGCCATGAAGAGCGGCGCCGTCGACTTCCTGACCAAGCCGGTCCGCGACCAGGACATCCTGGACGCGGTCCAGACCGCGATCGAGCGAGACCGCAAACGGCGCGACCTCAACAAGGTGGTATCGACCGTCAGATCACGTTTCGAGTCCCTGTCCTCCCGCGAGCGCGACGTATTGTCACTGGTAACGTCCGGCCTGATGAACAAGCAAGTGGCCGCCCAGCTCGGATTGGCCGAGATCACCGTCAAGATCTATCGCGGCCAGATCATGCGAAAAATGGGCGCGAAGTCCCTGGCCGATCTGGTGAGGATGAGCGAGGCGCTCGGAATTGGGTCCGGCAAGCGCGACGTACAAACCTAAGTATGAGTTTCCAATGGTGACTGGCAGGTCCACCTTGCGTGTTCATAGGTAAGCCGTGGCGACGGCAAGCGCGTAATCCCGGGCCAGGAGTGGACGTCTTGCCGGCAGCTTCGGTCATTTCGGTGCTTGATGATGACCCTTACGTACGGGCGGCGATCAACAATCTTTTGAAATCCCGCGGTTACATCGTCCATACATTCGCTTCCGCCGAGGAATTCTTGAGCTCGAGCGTTGCAACTGACACCTCGTGCGTGATCGCCGACATCCAGATGCCATCGATGACCGGCATCGACCTGCTAACGCTGATGCGCGCGCAAGGGTCGTCTACGCCGTTCATCTTCATCACAGGTTACCCGGATGAGAGCGTGCGTACGCGCGCGCTCAAGGCCGGGGCAATCTGTTTTCTCGGTAAGCCATTTGCCCCCACGGATATGATGCAATGCCTGCATCGGGCGCTGGCGCCAGGCGACGAAGCCCAGGGGTGATTGCCTAGCCGTCAATCCACCGTGATGTTCGCCGCCTTGATGATCGGCCACCACTTTGCGATCTCGGCCTTCTGCCTGATGCCGAGCGCCTCCGGCGTGAGCTGATCCTTGGGCGTCATTTCCAGGCCCTGGCTTTCGAGCTGCTTCTTCACGCCGGGATCGTTCAGCGCTTCCACGGCTGCCGCATTGAGCTGGGTGACAATTTCCTTCGGCGTGCCCTTCGGCACCCACATGCCCGACCACAGCGTCATGTTGAAGCCCTTCAGGCCCGCTTCATCCGCGGTCGGGATGTCGGGCGCCGAGGCCAGACGCTTGTCATCGGTGACGGCGTAGGCGCGGATGGTGCCGGCGCGGACCTGGTTGATGGAGTTGGAGGTCTGGTCGACGATGATATCGATCTGGCCGGCGATGAGGTCGTTCAGCGCTGGCGCGGTGCCGCGATACGGGACATATTGCAGCTTGATGCCGGAGACGCTCTCGAAATAGACGCCGGCGATGTGGCTGCCGGAGCCGGCCCCGGCCGTGCCCGCCGTCGGCGGCGATGGTCGCGACTTCAACCAGTCCAGCAGCTCTTTGAGCGATGTCGCCGGCACCGCGTTCTTGCTGACCACGATCATCGGATTGCTCGGCAGCAGCACCACCGGTTCGAGATCGGCAACGAGATCGTAGTTGAGCTTGTAGACGGCGCCGTTGGCGACATGGGTGCCGAGATGGCCGAACGAGATGGTGTAGCCGTCGGGCGGCGAATGCACGGCGCGCCCTACCCCGATGGAACCGCCAGCGCCAGTGACATTCTCGATCACCAGCGGCTGGCCGAGCGAGACGCGCATACGCTCGGCAAGCACGCGTGCCATCGCATCGGACGGACCGCCAGCCGCAAAGGGCACGATGATGGTGATGGGGTGCGAGGGATAGTCGTCGGCGCGCGCGGCACCGGTGAGCGCGAGAAATCCGATCAGCCCGACCCAGATGGCCTTCTTCACTATGGTCTCCCCGACGATGTCATTTTTGTTTTGTCTCTTCCCGCGTACGGGAAGAGCAATCGTTCGTGAAGAGGCGAAATGACGCGCTAGAACTGCGCGTAGTCGATCGGCTTGTGGCGATCGAGTGTGCGGGTCACCGGCGGCAGCGGGTACTTCAGACCGGTCGCGCAATTGAACAGCATCACGCGGTCACTCTTCGAGACGCGGCCATCGGCGAGGCTTTCCTTGTAGGCGGCATAGGTCGCGGCGCCCTCGGGGCACAGCAAGAGCCCCTCCTCGCGCGCGACCTCGTTCAGCGCCGAAGAGATCTTGTCGTCGTCGACCGCGATGGCGAAGCCTTTGCTCTCGCGCACGGCGCGCAGGATCAGGAAATCGCCGATCGCCTGCGGCACGCGGATGCCCGAAGCGATCGTGTGCGCATCCTCCCAGCGGGCTGCATGCTCGCTGCCTGCCTCATAGGCGCGGACCATCGGCGCGCAGCCGGACGCCTGCACCGCCACCATGCGCGGGCGCTTCGAGCCGATGAAACCGATCTTCTCGAGCTCGTCGAACGCCTTCCACATGCCGATCAGGCCGGTGCCGCCGCCGGTCGGATAGAAGATCACGTCGGGCACGTCCCAGCCGAGCTGCTCGGCAAGCTCGAGGCCCATCGTCTTCTTGCCTTCGATGCGGTACGGCTCCTTCAGCGTGGAGGTGTCGAACCAGCCGACTTTTGCCTTTCCTTCGCCGACGATCTTGCCGCAATCGTCGATATAGCCGTTGACCCGGTAGACGGTCGCGCCCTGCAGCTCGATCTCGCTGACGTTCACTTCAGGCGTGTCCGCCGGGCAGAAGATCGTGGTCTTGATACCGCAGGATGTTGCGTAAGCCGCGAGCGCTGCGCCGGCATTGCCATTGGTCGGCATCGCCATGTGCTTGATGCCGAGCGCCTTGCCCATCGACACCGCCATGACGAGGCCGCGCGCCTTGAACGAGCCGGTCGGCAGGCGTCCCTCGTCCTTGACGATGATCTCGCCGGCGCCGAGTTTCTTGCCGAGCTTGGGCAGCCGGATCAGCGGCGTCGCGACTTCGCCGAGCGAAACGATGTCCTTGCATTTGCGCACCGGCAGCAGCTCGCGATACCGCCACATGTCGGCGGGACGTTGGGCCAGCGCGTCCTTGGTCAGCGCCTTCTTCACGCCCGCAAGGTCATAGCGGACGAGTAGCGGCTTGCCGGCCTTGGAGAGGTTATGGACCTGGTCAGCCGCGTAATGATCGCCTTCCATCGCACATTCGAGATGCGTGACGAAGGTCGGGCGTTCGATGGTGAGATTGTCGTTGTCGTGCATGGGATGATTTCCTTCTTGTTTTGCAACCGGCTCTCTCTGCTCGTCATTGCGAGCGTAGCGAACCAATCCAGGATCTTTCCGCAGAGGGAGTCTGGATTGCTTCGCTTCGCTCGCAATGACGGCTCTAGATATTCAACACCCGTCCATACGCATCCAGCACGGCTTCCTTCATCATCTCCGATAGCGTCGGATGCGGGAATACCGTGTGCATCAGCTCTTCTTCCGTCGTCTCCAGATTCATGGCGACGACGTAGCCCTGGATCAATTCGGTCACTTCAGCGCCGACCATGTGGGCCCCTAACAGCTGGCCGGTCTTCTTGTCGAAGATGACCTTGACGAGGCCCTGGTCCTCGCCGAGCGCGATCGCCTTGCCGTTGCCGACGAAGGGGAAGCGCCCGACCCGGATCTCGCGGCCGCTCTCCTTGGCCTTGGCTTCGGTGAGACCGACGGATGCGACCTGCGGGTGACAATAGGTGCAGCCCGGGATCATCAGCTTGTCCATCGGATGCGGATGCAGGCCCTTGATCGCCTCGATGCAGATCACGCCCTCATGCTCGGCCTTATGGGCCAGCATCGGGGGACCGGCGACATCGCCAATGGCGTAGATGCCGGGCACGTTGGTCTTGCCGTAGCCGTCGATGACGATGCAGCCGCGCTCGGTTTTGACGCCGAGCTTTTCGAGGCCGAGATTCTCGATGTTGCCGACGACGCCGACTGCCGAGATCACGCGCTCGAACTCCGCCGTCTGCTTCGCCTTGCCGTCGTCGAGCGTTGCGACCACGCTGTCGCTCTTCTTCTCCAGCTTGGTGACGCCGGTATTGGTGAGGATCTTGATGCCCTGCTTCTCGAGCCGCTTGCGCGCAAGGCCCGCGATTTCAGCATCCTCGACCGGGAGGATCTGCGGCAGCACCTCGACCACGGTGACGTCGGAGCCCATGGTCTTGAAGAAGGACGCGAACTCGATGCCGATCGCCCCTGAGCCCATCACCAGCAGCGACTTCGGCATCCGCTCCGGCACCATCGCTTCAAAATAGGTCCAGATCAGCTTCTTGTCGGGCTCGAGCCCCGGCAGAACGCGCGGCCGCGCGCCGGTCGCGACGATGATGTGCTTGGCCTGATAGGCCCCCTCACCGAGCGAGCCCTTCGGGCCCTCGACATCGGATTTCTTCACGGTGATCTTGCCGGGCGCGTCGATCGAGGCGGCACCCCAGATGATGCTCACCTTGTTCTTCTTCATCAGGAAGCCGACGCCGTCGTTGAGCCGCTTGGAGACACCGCGCGAGCGCTGCACCACCGCCTTCGGATCGAACGACACCTTCTCGGCCGAGAGGCCGTAATCGCCGGCGTGCTGCATGTAATGGTAGATCTCGGCGGAGCGTAACAGCGCCTTGGTCGGGATACAGCCCCAGTTCAGACAGATGCCGCCGAGATAGGACTTCTCGACGATGGCGGTCTTGAAGCCGAGCTGCGCGGCCCGGATCGCGGTGACATAGCCGCCCGGACCCGAGCCGATGATGATGACGTCGAAGGATGTATCGGCCATGGCGGCTCCCATTCAACTCAAGCGATCGTTGCGCCGCGGGCGCGGCGTTTGAAGACGTAGATTCTGATCAGCCATTCCATGAGAATGGCCGCGGCCATCATGGCAAAGATGGTGAGTGCGATGGGACCCCAGATGCTGCGCGACAGCCCCTGGCCGGCAAAGAAGGCGGCCTCAATGATCTCGAGGCCGTAGGGGTTGAGCACGAGGATCAACGAAACCAGCATCGAGATCCAGGGCCAGCGCGTCCTCATGCGCCATCAGACCATCATCATGACGGGGTTTTCGATCAGCTGCTTGAATGCGCCGATCAGCTCGGCGCCGAGCGCACCGTCGATGGCGCGATGATCGCAGGACAGCGTCACGCTCATCATTGTTGCGATCTCGATCTTGCCGCTCCGCACCACCGGCCGCTCCTCGCTGGTGCCCACAGCAAGGATCGTGGCATGCGGCGGGTTGATCACCGCCGTGAAGTCCTTGATGCCGAACATGCCGAGGTTGGAGACGGCCGTGGTGCCGCCCTGGTATTCCTCGGGCTTCAATTTGCGGGAACGCGCGCGCGCGGCAAAATCCTTCATCTCGTTGGAGATGGTCGAGAGCGTCTTGGTCTCCGCCTTGCGGATGATCGGCGTGATCAGGCCGCCGGGCATCGCCACGGCGACGCCGACGTCGGAATGGTGGTGCTTGACCATGCCGCTTTCGGTCCAGCTGACGTTGCAGTTCGGGATCTTCTGCAGCGCCACCGCCATCGCCTTGATGACGAAGTCGTTGACCGAAATTTTGTAGAGCGGCTTCTTCTCCTTGTCCTTCGGAGCTGCGGCGTTGATCTCCTCGCGCGCGGCGAGCAGCTTGCCGATGTCGCAATCGATGGTGAGATAGAAGTGCGGGACGTTCTGGATCGACGCGGTCAGGCGCTGCGCGATGGTGCGGCGCATGCCGTCATGGGGGACGATGTCGTAGGAGCCGGGCTCGAACAGCGACAGGATCTGCTTGTCCGACATGGTCGGCGCGATCGCGGGCGCACCACCGGACGGAGCTGCCGCGGGCGCCTTGAGGCCCTTGCCTGATTTGGCCTGCTCGACGTCACGCGCAACGACGCGGCCGTGCGGGCCGGTGCCGGTGACCATGCCGACGTCGATGCCGGCTTCCTTGGCGAGACGGCGCGCCAGCGGGGAGGAGAACACGCGGCCGGCATGGCCGTTGCCCTGCGCGGCGGGCGCAGCAGCCTGCGGCGCGGGAGCGGCAGCGGGTGCCGGCGCCGCCTTGGGCGCGGCAGGCGCAGGTGCAGGTGCTTCAGCCGCTTTGGGCGGCGCAGCCGAAGCACTGGGTTTGGCGCTACCTGCGGCCTTCACGTCCTCGCCCTCGCCGGCGAGCACCGCGATCACGTCGTTGACTGGCACGTCCTGCGTGCCCTCGGGCACCAGGATCTTGGCGATGGTGCCCTCGTCGATCGCCTCGACTTCCATGGTGGCCTTGTCGGTCTCGATCTCGGCGATCACGTCGCCGGACTTGACCTTGTCGCCTTCCTTTTTCAGCCACTTGGCGAGGTTGCCCTTCTCCATCGTCGGCGAAAGAGCTGGCATCAGGATGTTGATGGGCATGCTGACCTCACGAAGAACTTCTCAAAACGTCGTCTTCGAAAGTGAAGACGAACAGACCAGGTTTAGTTGCCGATGTCGCCTTGCCACAGGCGCTCATTGGCAGGGATGGAACGCCAATTCTTCATCATGGCGATGGAGCGCTCGTCGGCAAGGTCGAGCCAGGGAATCCCGAACTTGTCGAGGATGTCCTTGGAGCCCTCGAAGGTAACGGACTCGCCGATCACCACGAGCTTGACCTTGAACAGAGCGAGCGCGCCGGCACACATCGAGCATGGCGACAGCGTGGTGTACATGACAGTGTCGTGGAACGAGATCGCGCCGGCTTGGCGCAGGCAGCTCATCTCGCCGTGCAAAATTGGATTGTTCTCCTGCACGCGGTTGTTGTGGCCGCGGGCGATGATCTTGTTATCGCGCGTCAGCACGGCGCCGATCGGCAGGCCGCCTTGCGCGATCGAGGCTTCCGCTTCGCGGATCGCCTCCAGCATGAGATCGTGGTGGTGGGCTTCGACGGCCACGGTCAGTGTCCCTTCCCGCGCGGCGTCGTCGTGCCGGTATCCGTCGGACGTTCGATCTCGGCCTGGAACATGTCGAGGATCCGGTTCAGCGCGTCTTCCTCGGTGTATTCGCTCTCGCGCGCATAGGCGCGCGCGGCGTGGCGGGCGAGGTCGACCAGCAGCAGGCCCCACATGTCGGGCTCCTCGAAGGCCCGCTGGAACGCCATTGACAGTCCGCCATCCAGCACGAACACGCGCAGGATCTCGACCGCGTCGTCGCGGGTCATGACGTCGGGGGGTAGTGGCTGCTCCTTCGGGCCCGCCATGGTCTACCTGTAGCAGACGGCTTTGGCGGCCTCGACGACTTCCGCCGCCGAAGGCAGCGCGAGCTTCTCCAGGTTCGCCGCGTAAGGCATCGGCACGTCCTTGCCGGCGACGCGCGCCACCGGCGCGTCGAGATAGTCGAAGGCGTTTTCCATGATGCGTGCGGCGATCTCGGCGCCGACGCCGCTCTGGGCCCAGCCCTCTTCCACCGTGACGGCGCGGCCGGTCTTCTTGACCGAGTTGACGATGGTCTCGGTGTCCATCGGACGCAGCGTGCGCAGGTCGATCACCTCGGCTTCGATGCCGTCCTTGGCGAGCTCATCGGCGGCCTTCAGCGCATAGGTCATGCCGTTCGACCACGAGATGATGGTGACGTGGGAGCCCGTGCGCACAATGCGCGCCTTGCCGATCGGGATGACGAAATCGTCGAGCTTCGGTACTTCGCCGGTGTGACCGTAGAGCACCTCGTTCTCGAGGAAGATCACCGGATTGGGATCGCGGATCGCGGCCTTGAGCAGGCCCTTGTAATCGGCTGCCGAGAACGGCGCGACGACCTTGAGGCCCGGGACGTTCGAGTACCAGGCCGAATAATCCTGGCTGTGCTGGGCGGCAACGCGCGCCGCTGCGCCGTTCGGCCCGCGGAACACGATCGAGCAGCCCATCTGGCCGCCGGACATGTAGAGCGTCTTGGCCGCGGAGTTGATGATCTGGTCGATCGCCTGCATGGCGAAGTTGAAGGTCATGAACTCGACGACGGGCTTGAGCCCGGTCATCGCGGCGCCGACGCCGACGCCCGCAAAGCCGTGCTCGGTGATCGGGGTGTCGATGACGCGCCGCGCGCCGAACTCCTGCAGCAGGCCCTGGGTCACCTTGTAGGCGCCCTGATATTCGGCGACCTCTTCGCCCATCACGAACACGTCGGGGTCGCGGCGCATTTCTTCGGCCATGGCATCGCGCAGCGCTTCGCGGATGGTCTGGGTGACCATCTCGGTACCGGCGGGCACTTCGGGATCGGGTTCTGCGACAGCCTGCGGCGCAGGTGCGGCCTTGGGCGCCGGCGCTTCGGCCTTGGCAGCGGCGGGCGGCGCAGATTCCGCAGCCTTGGCCGCCGGTGCAGGCGCCTTGGCAAGATCGGCGGCGCTCTCGCCGTCGGCGAGGATGGTCGCGATGGGCGTGTTCACCGCAACGTCGGCGGTCCCCTCAGGGATCAGGATCTTGCCGAGCGTGCCCTCATCGGTCGCCTCGACCTCCATGGTGGCCTTGTCGGTCTCGATCTCTGCGATCACGTCGCCGGACTTGATCGCCTCGCCCTCTTTTTTAAGCCATTTGGCGAGGTTGCCCTTTTCCATCGTGGGCGACAACGCGGGCATCAGCACTTGAATTGGCATATCGACTCCAAAAGAAAGCTTGCGCGCGTTTAGCGGTAAACGTCGGTCCAGAGCTCGGCAGCATCCGGCTCGGGATCGTGCTGGGCAAAATCGGCGGAGGCGTTGACGATATCACGCACCTCGGCATCGATCGCCTTGAGGTCGGCCTCGCTGACCTTGGCCGCGAGCAGGCGATTGCGCACCTGCTCGATCGGATCCTGGTCATGGCGGACCTTCTCGACCTCCTCGCGCGTGCGGTATTTTGCCGGGTCGGACATCGAGTGACCGCGATAGCGATAGGTCTGCATCTCCAGGATGTAGGGACCCTTGCCGGCGCGGCACCAGGCCGCCGCCTCCTCGCCTGCAGCCTTGACGGCGCGGACGTCCATGCCGTCGACCTGCTTGCCGGGGATGTTGAAGGAAACGCCGCGCTTGGAGAAATCCTGCTGCGCCGAAGCACGCGAGACCGACGTGCCCATGGCGTAGCGGTTGTTCTCGATGACGTAGATCACCGGCAGCTTCCAGAGCTCCGCCATATTGAAGCTCTCATAGACCTGGCCCTGGTTGGCCGCGCCATCACCGAAATAGGTGACGCTGACATTGCCATTGCTGCGATAATTGTTGGCGAAAGCGAGGCCCGTGCCGAGCGAGACCTGCGCGCCGACGATGCCGTGACCGCCGTAGAAGTGCTTCTCCTTGCTGAACATGTGCATGGAGCCGCCCTTGCCCTTGGAATAGCCGCCGCGGCGTCCCGTGAGCTCGGCCATGACGCCATTGGCGTCCATGCCGGTGGCAAGCATGTGGCCGTGATCGCGATAACCGGTGATGACCTGATCGCCCTCTTTCAGGGCCATCTGCATGCCGACGACCACGGCCTCCTGCCCGATATAGAGATGGCAGAAGCCGCCGATCGCACCCATGCCGTAGAGCTGGCCGGCTTTTTCCTCGAATCGCCGGATGAGGAGCATGTCGCGGAGCGCCTTCAGCTCCTGCTCGCGCGTGAATTCCGGGGGCGAACCGCCGTCGGTTTTGTCGTGTGGGCTGGTTGCGGCGGCTTTCTTGGGTGCGGCCATGAGAATTCCGGGTCAGAGAAAACTAAGCCCTCTCTAACCCAACTCAATCGTGTGTGAAAGCACCGCAGCGACATGGCACGACTTTCATTATGCCGCACTGCAGCGTGATCGAAATATTGCAAAATCTTTGGCGCCGATCGGGCAACAAACCTAACCTCAGCCGTCGCGCGAACAAATTCGTGACCTAGTCAAGAACCTCCTCTCCGTTCCGTTGTCCAATGAGAACATCCCGCCGCGCCCGGGAACGACGTCAATGATGAGATCGGTGTGCTTCCAGACCTCGTACTGCGGTCCGCTGATATAGACCGGCATGCCGCCGACATGGCCGAGCAGCACGTCGGTCTCGCCGACGACGAACTCACCGGCCGGGTAGCACATAGGCGATGAGCCGTCGCAACAGCCTCCAGACTGATGAAACAGCACCGGGCCGTGATCTCTGCAGATCTCGGCCAGGAGCTCGAGCGCAGCCTCGGTGGCGCTGACCTTGTGGTTCATGACTGCCATCTCACCGACACAGGGCAGCGCAAAGGGAGGATTGCGCTGCCCTGCGCGGACTGCCCGATCAGAAGAAGCCGAGCTTCTTCGGGCTGTAGCTGACCAGGAGGTTCTTGGTCTGCTGATAGTGATCGAGCATCATCTTGTGGGTCTCGCGACCGATGCCTGACTGCTTGTAGCCGCCGAACGCCGCGTGCGCGGGATAGGCGTGGTAGCAGTTGGTCCACACGCGGCCGGCCTGGATGGCCCGGCCGAAGCGGTAGCAGCGGTTGGCGTCACGGCTCCAGATGCCGGCACCGAGACCGTAGAGCGTGTCATTGGCGATCGACAGCGCCTCCTCGTCGGTCTTGAAGGTCGTGACCGACACGACGGGTCCGAAGATCTCCTCCTGGAATATCCTCATCTTGTTGTTGCCGTGGAACACCGTCGGCTGGATGTAGAAGCCGCCGGCGAGATCGCCGGAGAGGTTCGCGCGCGCACCGCCGGCCAGGACCTTGGCACCTTCTTGCCTGCCGATGTCGATATAGGAAAGAATTTTCTCCAACTGCTCGCTGGAGGCCTGTGCGCCGATCATGGTCGCAGCATCGCGCGGATCACCCTGAACGATGGCAGCCACGCGCTTGAGCGCGCGCTCCATGAAGCGATCGTAGATGGACTCGTGCACCAGCGCCCGGCTCGGACAGGTGCAGACCTCGCCCTGGTTGAGCGCGAACATGACGAAGCCTTCGATCGCCTTGTCCAGGAAATCGTCGTCCTCGGCCACCACGTCCTTGAAGAAGATGTTCGGCGACTTGCCGCCGAGTTCGAGGGTGACCGGGATCAGATTCTGGCTGGCATATTGCATGATCAGCCGGCCCGTCGTGGTCTCGCCGGTGAAGGCGATCTTGGAGATGCGGGGGCTGGAGGCGAGCGGCTTGCCGGCCTCGAGGCCAAAGCCGTTGACGATGTTGACCACGCCCGGCGGCAAGAGATCGCCGACCAGCTCGGCCCAGACCAGAATCGAAGCCGGCGTCTGCTCGGCGGGCTTGAGCACCACACAATTGCCGGCGGCGATCGCGGGGGCGAGCTTCCAGCAGGCCATCAGCAGCGGGAAGTTCCAGGGGATGATCTGGCCCACGACCCCGAGCGGCTCATGGAAATGATAGGCGACGGTGTCCTGATCGATCTCGGAGAGATTGCCTTCCTGCCCGCGAATGGCGCCTGCGAAGTAGCGGAAGTGGTCGATCGCCAGCGGCAAGTCGGCGGCGCGGGTTTCGCGGATCGGCTTACCATTGTCCCAGGTCTCGGCGATGGCGAGCCGCTCGAGATTCTCTTCCATGCGATCGGCGATCCTGTTGAGGATGATTGCGCGTTCGACGACGCTGGTGCGACCCCAGGCGTCCTTGGCCGCATGCGCAGCGTCGAGCGCAGCTTCGACGTCCTGCGCGTCGGAGCGGGCGATCTTGCAGACGACCTGCCCGGTCACGGGCGAGGCGTTGTCGAAGTACTTGCCCGCGCGCGGGGCTACCCATTTGCCACCGATGAAATTGTCATAGCTTGCGGCGAACGGATTCTTCGTGAGATTGAGGAATTCAACCTTGTTCATGTTCACTCCCGATGTTGCTGTTTGCGCAAATTCGTCGCGTGGTCGCGACTTGCGGCAACGATCTCGCGGGAGGCGATTTCTGTCAGCCCCGGTGGAGGCGATGGCTGAGCGGACCTGTCGCAGAACTGCGACAGTCGTGGGCTGAGTCCTCTCATGTCCCGGACGCGCTGCAACGCGTTTGGCGTTGCTGCGCAGAGCCGGGACCCAAAAGCTACGCGGGAGGATGCGCGGCATGGGCCCCGGCTCTGCAACGCACGACGTCGCGAAGGGCGACGTGCTGCGTTGCGTCCGGGGCACTCGACGTGAGTTTGTACCCGCAGCGCAATGACGGCGGGGGAAGCGGCAGCGCCTAGTGCTTCAGGTCGAACCGCTTCAGCTTCCGGTGCAGCGTGGCGCGGCTGACGCCGAGAGCCTTGGCGGCGGCGGACACGTTGCCGCCGGCGCGCAGCAGCGCACGCTGCAATACCGCGCGCTGACCGCCATCGAGATGGTCATGCCCGGGTGCGCCGCCAAGCAAGTCGGCTGCGGGCATCGGCTGCATTGGACGGCCCGGCGCAATCCCGAGACTTGCCCTCGCGGATCGGGTGGCTCCGATCACGAGATCGTCCGCGTCGACCGCGACGAGACCGATGGACTGGCCGTCCGGTCCTGGCGTGAGCACGATGCGGGCGTGGGCGAAGGCGCGGCGAAACAGGTCGGCCTCGATGCGCCTGGCGGCTTCACCGGCCGCCAGCGCGATCAGGCTGGAGAACGCGTCGGTGCGGTCGGCACGGCAGGAGGAGACGTCGAGCACACCGGCAAAGGCCGCCTCATGGTCGTAGATCGGAACGGCCGTGCAGCTCAGCAGGGTGTTGCGGGTGAAGAAATGCTGGTCGCGATCGATCGTCAGTGGACGCTGCTCGACGACGCAGGTGCCGATGCCGTTGGTGCCCTCGTGCTCCTCGCTCCATAGCGCGCCGGTCCACAGGCCCCAGGACTGAAACGTCGAATCGTCGGCCGATGTGCCACGGCGATCGACCGGAACCCCCTCGCCGTCGGCAAGCAGCACGCAACAACCGCTCGCGCCGACCGCCTGGTAGAGCCGGTCCATGGCGCCTTGCGCGGCGGCCAGCAGTGGCGCGACGCGCTCGCGCGCCTGTCGCAGTTCGGTGTCGTTCAGCCGCAGCGGCTCGCTGCGGCCGGCGGGATCGAGATGATGCAATCGGGAGGAACGGCGCCACGAAGCCACGAGCGCGGACCGAGCCGCCTGGCCTGATGCAATAGCGGCTTCGACACGAGCCGCGTGATGCCGGGGCATTAACCCATCCATCACCGTTTCCTCCCGGAAGCAGTCTAGTCGGCGCCTGCACAACCGGATTGATCTTCGTCAACCCCCGGCGGCATCGCGCCCGGACAGCAATGCCCCCCTCGCCGCACCGCCGTCAAGGCGCGGTCCGGTCGCGGATCTACGACCTTCGGAATAGGTGGCGGCCTGATCGGGATTCGAACGGCGCGGACGCGCTAGTTCTGCGGGATCATCCGAACGAGATCGTGCGGGTTGACGTAGTCGAGCTGGAATCGGGCCCGCTCGTCGAGCATGTCAGGGTCGATCTTTTCGGTGCGCAGCAGCGAGACGCGCTGCTCGCTGCGGGCGCGCTCACGCTTGAGCTGGGCGAGCTCGCTGGTCAGCGCGATGATCTCCTGGTCGAGCTCCTGGCGGGCGTTGAGGCCGTATTTGCCGGTATAGGCGTTGACGCCGAAATAGCCGACGATGGCGGCCGCCATCGCATAGAGGGCAAGGCCGGTCAGGATCGATTTGAGGCGGGCGCGCGAGACCATTTTGGCAAGATGGGCCAGCTTGGTTAAGGGAGTGCTAATCGCCCATCCAGCTCGGTGTCATTCCGGGGCGCGCGTAGCGCGAACCCGGAATCCATCAGGCCACAACCTCCGTCGGGACATGGATTCCGGGCTCGACGCTTCGCATCGCCCCGGAATGACGGAGTGAGCGGCTCAGCCGTGGTGCTTGGCGACGTGCGCGGCGAAAGCGTCGAGATAGGCCTGGAGCACGCTCTTCAGCGAGTCCTTGGTCAGCTTGCCCTCGGCATCGAAGGCGTCGCCGACCGCATTCAGATAGGTCTCGGGCTGCTGCATGATCGGGCCGGAGATGCCCGGCAGGATGTTCTGGAGCGTCTTGGCGGCGCTGACGCCACCGAGCGGCCCCGGCGAGTTGGAGATGATGCCAACCGGCTTGCCGTTGAGCGAGCTTTTGCCATAGGGCCGCGAGGCGACGTCGATGGCGTTTTTCAGCACGCCGGGAATGGCGCGATTATACTCGGGCGTGACGAAGATAATGCCGTCGCACTTCTGCAGCTTCTCGCGGAAGGCCAGCCAGTCGGCGGGCGGGGCGCCCTCGAGGTCCTGGTTGAAGAAGGAGATGCCCGCCGGGGTGATGACCTCGAGCTTGAGCGATGTCGGTGCGAGCTTGGCAAGCGCGTTGGCGATCTTCAGCGAGAAGCTGTCCTTGCGCAGGCTGCCGGCGATCACGACGATATTGTAGGCCATGGGATGTCCTTGAAACCTTGAGGAAGAAGTGCCCGGTGGCACTTAAGCCATCCGGGGCATTGGATGCAAGTGCATGAACTGGAGCGATTTGGAAACGCTGAGTTTCTCGAAACCAGATGGTCATCCAAACAATCGGGCCGCCAAGCGGCGGCCCGATCTTTCGCAAAAAATGCATAACTTGGATTAGATCGTCGGATTCCAGGCCGACGGGATCAGACGATATTTGGCACCGTCCTTCTCGACATGGCCGACCGAGGGGAAGGTGAAATGGAAGCCCACCACGGTCGCCTTTTCCGCTGCCGCCATGTCGTAGAATTTGTGGCGGGTCTGCTGCGCCATCGCCGCATCGGTGTCGAACATAACGTGCCAATCCGGGTTGCGCAGGAAGAACTCCGGAATGTTGGTGACGTCGGACTGGATCAGGACCTTCTTGTCGCCCGAGGCCACCGCGAATGAGGTGTGACCGGGCGTATGGCCCGGTGTCGCGATCGAGGTGATGCCTGATACGACCTCCTTGCCCCATTCGTACTTCGTCACCTTGGACTCGATGCCCGCGAAGGTCTTCTTCACGTTGGCGAAGTAGTTCTTCATCAGGTCGCCGGAGGCCTTGCCCGCGTTCTCCTCGCTGGCCCAGAACTCCCAATCCTTGGCCGGGACCATGATCTCGGCATTGGGGAAGGCCATCGAACCGTCGGCCAAACGGATGCCGTTGGTGTGGTCCGGATGCAGATGCGACAGCAGCACGACATCGATGTTCTTCGGATCGACGCCGGCGGCCTGCAGGTTTTGCAAGGTGCGGCCGACCGCGCCCTTGCTGGGCTCCAGGTTGGCGACGCCGTTGCCTGTGTCGATCAGCACGAGCTTGGAGCCGGTGTTGATCAGCTGCGGATTGAACGGCACCGTGACCATGCCCTTGGGCATGTAGGCGGCGTCGGCCGCCGCGAGCGCCTCCTCCTTCGGAATGTTGACGACGAACTTGTCCGGCATCGGGAAGCTGCGCGCACCGTCATTGATCGAGGTACACTCGAAGCTGCCCACCTTGTAGCGATAGAAACCCGGTGCCTGAGCGCCGGCCTGCGACACCGCGGCATTGGTCGCGCTTGGTCGCAATCCGGTGACGGCGGCCGCGCCGATGGCGGCGGCGCCTGCAAGCAGGTGACGACGATTGAGATCGGTCATGGAGATGTCCCCTTCTGAGCGCGTTGCGGTTTTTCCGCTTTCAACTGCGGCGGAATAATCTGCCGCCTCGCTCAGAAGGCAAGACCTCTTTTGGGTGCCTGCGGTCGCAGATCACGAAGATTTATTTGGGTTGATGAGGAATTTTTCGCCGGTGGCACGTTTGGCGTACACCGCGATATTGGCGGGATCGAGCGCTTCCTGAAGCGACACCACCTTGGTGTAGTGGCTGGCAAAGGTGGTCTTCAATTCGCTCACGACGCGCTGGCGCAGCCGTCCGATATCGGCAGGTCCGATCTTCTGCAGGAACGGGGTGAGCAGCCAGCCGCCGACGCCCCAGGCCATGCCGAAGCCGCGCGGCAGTTCTATCGGACGAACATCGAGCGCGCCGTAGACGTAGACCTGTTTGTGCACGCTGGAGCCATAGCGGCTGTATTCCTTCGCGGTCTTGTTGATCGCGATTTCCATGCAGTTGAGGATGTCGCCGGCAAGCTTGCCACCGCCGATCGCATCGAAAGCGATGGTGGCGCCGGTCTCGACCAGCGCATTGGTGAGATCGTCGAGGAAACCAGGCACGCTGGAATCGACGACATATTTGGCGCCGATCTTGTGCAGGATGTCAGCCTGCTCCTTGCTGCGCACGATGTTGACCAGCGCGATGCCGTCCTTGATGCAGATCTTGTTCAGCATCTGGCCGAGATTGGAGGCGGCGGCGGTGTGCACCAGCGCCTTGTGACCTTCGCGCCGCATCGTCTCGGTCATGCCGAGCGCTGTGAGCGGATTGACGAACCACGACGCGCCTTCCGCCGCCGTCGTGCCCTCGGGCAACGGTTGGCAGTCCCTCGCCTTCAGGGTGCGGTACTGCGCATACATCGCGCCGCCGATCATCGCGACCGTTTTGCCCATCAGCGCCTTCGCAGCGTCGGACGAGCCGGTCCTGATGACGACGCCCGCGCCCTCGTTGCCGACTGGCAGGGACTGGTCGAGCCGCGCGCCCATCGCGCGCATCGCACCGTCGGGCACCTTCGCGGTGATGACGGGGGCATCCCTGGTCCCGAACGCCTTCGCCGTGCTCAAGTCGGCTGCGCCGACCAGCAGGCCGAGGTCTGACGGGTTGATCGGCGCCGCCTCGATGCGGACGACGACCTCGTCGTCCGCGGGCTCGGGGGTCGGCACGTCGACAAGCGAGATCTCGAGCTCTCCGCTCGACTTGATCAGCGAACGCAGTTGCAGTCCGGTCATGCCGTCGCTCATGTCGATCCTCCCCTGTGTTCTAAGGCGCTGGCTTATGCCAGCGCCTTCACTGCCGCCTTGCCGCCGTAGAGCGCCTGCTTGCCGAGCTGCTGCTCGATGCGCAGGAGCTGGTTGTATTTGGCGGTGCGATCGGACCGCGCAAGGGAGCCGGTCTTGATCTGACCGCAGTTCGTTGCGACCGCGAGGTCGGCGATGGTGGAATCCTCGGTCTCACCCGAGCGATGGGACATGACGGAGGTGTAGCCGGCCTTGTGGGCCATCTCGACCGCGGCCAGCGTCTCGGTCAGCGTGCCGATCTGGTTGACCTTGATCAGGATAGAGTTGGCGCGGCCGGCCTTGATGCCTTCGGCGAGGCGCTTGACGTTGGTGACGAACAGATCGTCGCCGACAAGCTGGCACTTCTTGCCGATCAGATCGGTGAGCTCCTTCCAGCCATCCATGTCGTCCTCCGACATGCCGTCCTCGATGGTGACGATCGGATAGCGCGAGACGAGGTCGGCGAGATATTTGGCCTGCTCGGAGATCGAACGGGTCTTACCCTCGCCTTCATAGACGTACTTGCCGTCCTTGAAGAACTCGGTCGAGGCGCAGTCGAGGCCGAGCACGATGTCGGTCCCTGCCTTGAAGCCGGCCTTGCCGATCGCATTCATGACGAACTCGAGGGCGGCGTCCGCCGACGGCAGGTTCGGCGCGAAGCCGCCCTCGTCGCCGACATTGGTGTTGTGGCCGGCCTTCTTCAGCTCCGACTTCAGCGTGTGGAACACTTCTGCGCCATAGCGCAGGCCCTCTGCGAACGAGGACGCGCCGACGGGAAGGATCATGAACTCCTGGAAATCGATCGGGTTGTCGGCATGCACGCCACCATTGATGATGTTCATCATCGGCACCGGTAGGAGCCGCGCCGAGGTGCCGCCGACATAACGATAGAGCGGCATGTCGAGGGAGTTCGCGGCCGCCTTGGCGCAGGCCAGCGAGACACCGAGAATCGCGTTGGCGCCGAGCCGGCTCTTGTTCGCCGTGCCGTCGAGATCGATCATGACCTGGTCGATCTGGGCCTGCTGCTCGACATCGAGACCGCTCAGCGCCTCGAAAATCTCGCCGTTGACGGCGCCGACCGCCTTGGTGACGCCCTTGCCGAGATAACGGGCCTTGTCGCCGTCGCGCAGCTCGACCGCCTCATGGGCACCGGTGGAGGCGCCAGACGGCACAGCGGCGCGGCCAAGCGCACCATCTTCCAGCACGACGTCAACCTCGACGGTGGGATTGCCGCGGCTATCGAGGATTTCGCGTCCGATGATGTCGATGATGGCGGTCATGGGGGCCTCTTTTCGGAAAGCATAAGGTGGGGCAGTTGCCGGTGCTTCTACCGCAATGCGTCGAAGCGGAAAAGGCCGGGTGACGGCCGCAGCATGATTGGCTAAGAGGGCCGCTCGGAGGCTGCCTCATGTCGAAAAAGTCAAGCAAATCGAACAACTCACCTGCCAACTCGGCTTCCTTGCAGCTTGGCCGTGCCGTGGAATGGCCTGATGCGCCCGAGAAGGCCAAGCTCGACCGCGTGCCGAATCCGCAAGCCGGAACCGATTATCTGGTCCGGTTCACCGTACCGGAATTCACCTCGCTCTGCCCGGTCACCGGACAACCCGATTTCGCCCATCTGATGATCGACTACGCGCCCGGAGAGTGGCTGCTGGAGTCGAAATCGCTGAAACTCTACATCGCGAGCTTCCGCAACCACGGCGCCTTTCACGAGGACTGCACCGTGATGATCGGCAAGCGCATCGCGAGCGAGATCAAGCCGAAATGGTTGCGCATAGGCGGCTATTGGTATCCACGCGGCGGCATCCCGATCGACGTGTTCTGGCAGACGGGAAGCGTGCCGAAGGGCCTCTGGGTGCCCGAGCAAGGCGTCGCGCCGTATCGCGGCCGGGGGTAGTTCCTACCCGGCTCGACATCCTACAGGCTGCCTTTCTCTCCGGCTTTTGGCGGCAGCCTCCAAGCAGCAATCAGACCGCCGGCGGCGGCGAGCGCCGCAACAAGCCATGGCCGGGCATAGCTTGCCGCGGTCCCTTCGTCCGAGAGCGTTGTGCCGAGTGCTGCTATGCCGAGAGCGAATCCGGCCTGGCGCATGACGACTGTAACAGCTGAGGCAAGTCCGGCCTGGGCCGGAGGCAACAATGCGACGACGGCGCCCGACAATTGGGGATGCGCCAACGCCGCGCCAAGCCCGACTAGAACCATCCCAAATACTACCGCCGCAAGTGCGGCCCGGGCGTCTCCAAACAAACCGCCCCCCGCTGAGGCCAGAATGAGATTGCCTACCACCGTCGCTAGCATCGCCGTCGCAAACAGCCGGCGCCAGCCCCAACGCGCCACCAGCCGGGCGCCATAGGGCGGCACGAAGAGCATCGGCAACGTTGCAGGAAGGAGTGCAATCCCGACCAACGAACCTGTCCAGCCGAATGCGGCCTTGAGGAACATCGGCAGGTAGACGAGCACAGCCCAGTACCCAAGGGAGACCGCAAGCAACAGCGACGAAACGCAGACCATGACCGGCCGACCAAACACGGCCGGATCAAAGATCGGCACAGGCCGCCGCGACTGCTGCAATCTGAAGATGGCCAGCAGACACGCACTTGCACCAAAACCGATCGCGATGCGCATGTGGGCCGATGGTCCGGTCAAAAGGCTTTCGATTGCGCTGCCAAGGGCAAGTGTGAGGATAGCGATACCGCTCCAATCCAGCGTCCGACGCTCGCGACTTTGCGATTCCGCGACCAGCAGCGGAACGACCAAAAGAACAAGCAGGCAGAGCGGGATGTTGACGAAGAAGATGTATCGCCATCCGATCCAATCCGACAGGAGTCCTCCCACCGTCGGGCCGAGCGCCATGGCAATACCCGAGAGCACGCCCATGAGCCCAAATGCGCGAGCGCGCTCCTCGGGCTTGACGTACATGCTCGCAAGCAGCGCAATGCCCCCCGTTATGACAAACGCCGCGCCGACGCCTTGCACGGCGCGAGCAGCCCACAGCAGCGGGGCTGTTGTCGCGACACCGCAGGCGATCGAGCCGACCAGGAACACGAGATTGCCCGCAAGCAAAGCGCGACGCCGCCCGTACCTGTCGGCCAGCGTGCCGGCAGCGAGCAAAGCCCCCGTAAACGCCAAGCTGTAGGCATCCATCACCCAGGCACTGCCCGCAACACCGAAACCAAGCTCGGCCGCGAGGGCCGGCATCGCGACGACGACGGCGGTGACGTCGAATTGCGTCAGGAACGCCGCCATGCCGAGGACCGATGCAGGTAGTAGTCCGTAGCGAAGACTGCGCGACTGTACGTCGCGCTCTGTATGTATCATGGAATTTCCGATCAAGAAGAGCTGTCCCGATATGGCCCGCGAAGCGCTCTCCTTGCCAATGCAAAGGGTTCACATCATCATGAAAATCATTCATGCTGATGCGATGCGCTCATTTCCTCCCTTCGACGGCTTGATCGCCTTCGAGACCACCCTGCGACACGCGAGCGTAACTCGCGCTGCGATCGAACTCGGACTCACTCAGAGCGCCGTCAGCCACCGTCTACGCAAGCTCGAAGACTTCGTAGGTGCGCCCTTGCTCATCCGACAGCCGAGCGGCGTAAGCGCCACGGCCGCCGGTACGGCCCTGTCGAACGGGCTCGCGGGCGTGCTCGACAGGATGGGCGAGCTTCGTGCGCTATGTCGCGCCGCCGCGCCGTCATCGATTCTCAAGGTCGGCGTCGGCGCAGCACTTGCCGACTATTGGGTGGTGCGCCGTCTGCCCGACTTTGCAAAAGCCAATCCCGGCATTCCGGTGGAAGTGACCATTCTGGAGGGTGACGCACATGCGCCATCGACCGGCCTCGACGTTGTCGTGCGATGGCATCAAGTCTCGGGTTTCAGGGCAACGTCCACCCAGCGCCTGCTTTGCCGCGAGCATGTTTTTCCGGTCTGCCATCCGCGGCTGCTGCCACATCGCCGGTCAAAGTACGACCCAACTCTGCTGAGATCTTTGCCGCTCTTGCACAAGGGCCGAGCCGGCGAGGACAGTGGTGCCGAGTGGTCATGGACAACATGGTTTGAACGACTGGGTTTCGGCCGCCCGCCCTCTGCGGAAGTCCGCTTCGCAACGATCGCCACGGCAATAGCCGCCGCGCTCGCCGGAAACGGCGTCGTGCTTGCACGTTCGTTGCTCGTTCAAGACGCGCTGAAAGATGGAAGGCTTGTTCGGGTGCTTCCACCCTCGTGGGATTTGCTCTCGAGCAAGACCCAGATTGTGCGCTGGCCCGCACCGATGGCCAGAGATCACCGCGTGACCTCGTTTGTCAAATGGGTGCTGCAAACCGCAAAGGCAGCCAGCGGGTAGCGTCAGACCGGCGCAATCAGACCTGCGCGTCGGACGGTGCGCGCGGCCTGAGCGACCAGGCGCAAACGAGGCCCAGCACCGCCATGATCGTCGCGCTCGCAAGCATCGTCGGCACCTTGCCGCCGTGCTGGAGGCCAAGGCCATAGGCCAGCGGTCCCACCGTTTGCCCCATGAAGAAAAAGAACGAGTGCAGTGACATCGCCGTCGCCCGCGCCCCGATCGACAGCTCGCTGGCGAACACCTGCAAGCAGCCATGGATCATGTAGAAGCCCCAGCCCATCGCCAGCAAGCTGAGGAATTGCAGCTTCCAGCCCGGACCGAAGGCCAGCAGCGCGAGCTGTAGCGCCACGATGCTGCCGCCGGCGATCATCATGCCTTTGACGCCGAGCCGCGGCAGCATGCGCGACACGGTGAAGGTATAGAGCAAGCCGCCGACTGCAAAACCCGCGATCACGATGCCTGCGATCGACAATGATTTTTCGCCGAGATCGAACAGGAACGCCGCGATGAACGGAAACAGGCCGAACACGCAGCAGCCCTCGACGAACACGGCCGAGTAGCAATAGCGCGTGTTGGGATTGCCGAAGATGGTGCGGTAGCCCTGCCGCAAGGTCTTCAGGTCGGACTTCGGCGCCGGAGTCAGCGCGGCGCCGCGAAAGCCTGCGGCGACCGCGACGGCCGCAATCAGGCCGAGCGCGCCAAGGATCACGAGCACGCCGCGCCAGCCGATGAAATCGCCGATGATCCCGCTCGCGGACGCGCCGAGCAGGTTGCCCGTCATCGATCCCGCCATCGTGCGCCCGATCGCGACCTGCCGCTTGGCGGGTGCGACGAGGTCGGCGGTGAGGCCGAGCGCGACGGGAAATACGCCGCCGGAGGCAATACCCGCCAGGATGCGGGTCGCGAACAGCGCCGAGAACGTGCTCGCGAGCGCGCCGAGAATGCAGGCGACGCCGAGCAGCGCCAGGCATAGCGTCATCAACCGCGCCTTGCCGAACAGATCGGCGGCCGCGCCGATCGCCGGCTGCACCAGCGCATAGATCAGGGCAAAGCCGGCCGCGATGCTCGCAGCCGTGGCGATGCTGATCGAAAAATCCTCGGCGACATGCGGCAGCACGGGATCGAGCGCCCGCGTCGACAAGGCCGCCGAGAATCCGGCGAGCGCGATGATGTTGATCGCGGGCGGAAACTTTTGCTCTTGGGGCGGCCTGGTCAGAGGCTGGTGCATCAGCGCGTGATGCTTTTGGTCACCGCGTCGAACGCCATCAGCTTAGCGATCAGCCCTTCGAACTGATGCAACGGCACCATGTTGGGCCCGTCGGAGGGCGCACGATCCGGATCCGGATGAGTTTCGATGAAGAGCCCGGCAACACCGACAGCCACGGCGGCGCGCGCGAGCACCGGAACGAACTCGCGCTCGCCGCCGGAGGAAGCTCCCTTCCCGCCCGGCTGCTGCACCGAATGGGTGGCATCGAAGATCACGGGTGCGCCTGTCGTGCGCGCCATGATCGGCAGGGCGCGCATGTCGGAAACCAGCGTGTTGTAGCCGAACGAGACGCCACGCTCGGTGACGAGCACGTTCGGATTGCTCGCGCTGGTGATCTTGGCGACGACATTGGTCATGTCCCAGGGAGCGAGAAACTGGCCCTTCTTGACGTTGACGACCTTGCCGGTTGCGGCCGCGGCCAGCAGCAGATCGGTCTGCCGGCATAGGAAGGCCGGGATTTGCAAGACGTCGACGGCTTGCGCCACCTCGGCGCATTGTGCGGCATCGTGCACGTCGGTCAGAACAGGCAGGCCCAGCGAGGACCGGATCTCGGCAAAAATGGGCAGCGACTGCGCGAGCCCGAGACCGCGCGCTGCCGACGCGCTGGTGCGGTTGGCCTTGTCGAACGAGGTCTTGTAGACGAGGCCGATCTTCAGCCGCGCGGCAATCTCCTTCAGCGCGGAGGCCACCTCCAGCGCATGCTGACGGCTCTCGAGCTGGCACGGCCCGGCGATGATCGAGATCGGCAGATCATTGCCGAATTTGACCGTGCCGACGGTGACGACCGGTGCTGCAGATTGAGTGGTGCTCAAGGCGCAAAATCCCTGTTTCGGCGCGAACCATAGCGGCCGAATGGGTGGGATCAACCCCATTCGGCCCGGACCGCTAGAATATCAGGGTTGCGCTGCAGCCTGTCCTGCAGAACTGCTACTTGACCGCCGAGAAGGCGGTCGGCGCCAGGATCTGGCTGACGATGTTGGCCACGATCTGGCCGTCGGCCTCACTCTCGGCGCGTGCTTTCGCCCAGTCCGGGTCGGTCACGAACTTGCCCCACTTCGCCTCGCGATCGGCAAGCGACTCCCAGGCCAGAAAATAGGTCAGCTCCTGGTTCGATTCACCGATCAGCGTGGTGAAGAATCCGGCCTGCTTGATGCCGTGCTTCTCCCAGATCTTCAGCGTGGCGGTCTCGAAGCGCTTCAGCAGCGCCGGCAGGCGGCCCGGGACGCAACGATACTGGCGCATTTCGTAGATCATTCTTGCTTCCTCCCTGAACAGGTTCGGCCGTTATAACGATCCCGCCATGATGCTGTCTTGAGCCCTACCGGCCGCCCCCGGTGGCGTTTCGCGCATGGCTGGAAAGCTCCCGGGCAACGCGCCGCATCCAAGTTCCCGCAATGCTGCCGCAATGATCGGGCCGCTAGAAAGGCTCAGTTGCGGCTCAAGTGCTGGATCATGCGGATTTTGCTTGTCGAGGATGAGGCGGAGATGGCCGGTGCGCTGGCCTCGGCGCTCAAGCGCTACGACATGGTGGTGGATCACGCGCCCACCCTTGCGGACGCGGAAGAAGCAATCTCCGCCGCCGTGCATGCCGCCGTGCTGCTCGACCGTCAGCTTCCCGACGGCGACGGCCTCACGCTGATCCCGAGGCTGCGGGCCCGCGCCGACGGCGTGCCGATCATCGTCCTGACCGCGCGTGGCGAACTCGCCGACCGCATCGCCGGACTCGACAGCGGCGCCGACGACTATCTGGCCAAGCCGTTCGCGGTCGAGGAGCTGCTGGCACGGCTACGTGCGGTGCTGCGCCGGCCCGCGGGCCTGTCCACAGAGATCATCCGCGCCGGCCGCATTGCCTTCGACCTCAGTCATCGCGAGGCCAGCATCGATGGCCAGCCGTTCGAGCTGCCGCGGCGCGAACTGCTGGTGCTCGAAGCCCTGATCCGGCGCATGGGCCGCACGGTGCTCCGTTCGGCGCTGGAAGAGGCCGTCTACAATTTCGATGACGAGATTCAGTCCAACGCACTGGACACGCACGTCTCGCGGCTGCGCCGCAAGCTCGCTGATGCCGATGCCGGCGTGGAGATCCACGGTATTCGCGGCGTCGGCTATCTCCTGAAGAAGCTGACATGAGCAAGCACGACGATCCCTATTACCTGCGCTCGCGATTGAGCTGGCGTCTGCTCGCGCTGCAGGCTGCGCTGTTGGTGGCGCTGGTTGTCGTGGTCGTCGGTGCACTTTCCGCTTCGGGCTTCGCGCTGGCGGAGCGCGACGAGGATCGCGTGATCGATGTCCTGCAGCACGCGCTCGCGCGCGATGCGGGAGGCGGCCTGACCCTGCGCTCGACGCCCGACCTCA
Organism: Bradyrhizobium sp. Ghvi; assembly: GCF_900115265.1. Lineage (GTDB taxonomy): Bacteria > Pseudomonadota > Alphaproteobacteria > Rhizobiales > Xanthobacteraceae > Bradyrhizobium. Next base: position 239,936 of record NZ_FOVU01000002.1, read on the forward strand.
AGCAATTGCGGACCGAAACACCGGACCTGTGGTTCCTGGTCCGCGACCGGCAAGGACAGTCGCTCAAAGAGGGCGCCGTGCCGGCCGAATTCGCCGCGATCGGCGGCGGTCTCGACCAGATCAGCCAGGCGCGGCTCGGCTGGCAAATGTTCGCGGACGACCCGCGCAAGCCGGCGGCGCGGATGAAGCGCGTCGATACCGATGCCGGCAACGTGCAGATCATCACGGCGACGCAGGGACGGCTCACCGGCGGCAAGGCGCTGCTCATGACCTCGTTGGCCCTTCTCGGCATCGCCCTGCCCGGCCTGCTGGTGATGGGAACAGCGACTCTCATCGCGACACCGATGATCGTGCGGCGTGCCTTCCGGGGGGTGGATGCGACCGCGGACCAGGCGCGCCGCATCGACATGCATCAGCGCGGAGCTCGGTTGTCCGTAGAGCAAGTTCCGCTGGAAGTCGTGCCGCTGGTCACCGCCGTCAACGACGCGCTGGCGCGGCTCGACCAGGGCTATATCAGGCACAAGCGTTTCGTCGCGGATGCCGCGCACGAATTGCGCACGCCGATCGCGATCCTGAACACGCGGCTGGAATCACTTGCGCAAGGACCGGACAAGACCCGGCTGCTGGAGGATGCCGCACGGCTCGCAACGCTCGCCGAGCAATTGCTCGACATCCAGCGGCTCGACCGCTGCGGCTCTCCCTTTGCGCGCGTCGATCTCGTCGCGGTCGCTCAGCGCGCGGCCGCCGATCTCGCGCCGCTGGCGATTGCCGCCGGCTACGAGCTGGCGCTCGATGCGCCGGCAACGCCGGTCGAGACGGTCGGCGATGCAGCGGCGCTGGAACGCGCGTTGACCAATCTCGTGCAGAACGCGATCCAGCACGGCCCTCGCCGCGGCACGATCGGCATTCGCGTGAGCAAGCCCGCCTGCATCGAGGTCACCGACGAAGGTGCCGGCATTCCCGCCGATCAACGCGAGCAGATCTTCGAGCCGTTCTATCGACTCTCGCCACTGGATCGCGGGGCCGGCCTCGGTCTCAACATGGTGCGCGAGATCGTGCTCCTGCATGGCGGCCAGGTCGCGGTCACCGACAGCGCCGACGGCGGCACCTGCTTCAGAATGACGCTGCCGGCAAATCGGCAGAATTGATTCAATCCGCCTTCACTGCTCGTTGCGCAATGCTGTCGCAATGCACTCCGGCAACAGTGCCTCCGCCTCACCTCTGCCCCCAAGAGGCGCAATCGAGATGCCGGAGTGCGCATGCCCAACGATTTCCTCTCCTTCTTCGTATCCTGGATGTCTTCGCCGCGTCGGGTCGGCGCTATCGCCCCATCGGGCGCGGCGCTCGCCGATCTCATCACGCGCGAGATCAGCGAGAAAACCGGTCCGATCCTCGAGCTCGGCCCCGGCACCGGCGCGTTCACCTACAAGCTGCTGAAGCGCGGCGTGAAGCCCCAGGACCTCACGCTGATCGAGTACGGGTCGGATTTCATGAAGCTCCTGCAGATGCGCTTTCCCGGCGCGCGCGTGTTGTGGATGGACGCGGCGCGGCTTGCCACGGAGCCGCTCTATGTCGGCGCCCCCGTCGGCGCGGTCGTGAGCGGCTTGCCGCTGCTCAACATGTCGACGCGGAAGGTCATTTCGATCCTCAGCGGCGCATTCGGCTACGTTCGCCCCGGCGGCGCCTTCTACCAGTTCACCTACGGCATGAGCTGTCCGATTCCGCGGCCGGTGCTCGACCGTCTGGGCCTGCGCGCCACGCTGGTGGATCGCGCCTTCCTGAACGTGCCGCCGGCAGCCGTCTACAAGCTGACGCGACGGCCACAGATGACGCTGATTGCGGGATCGCTGGCGCGCGACGTTTCGGCTCAGCTTGGTCGCGAGGCGGCGCATCGCGAACACGACTTCACGGTAGCGCCTTGAAGGATCAGACTAGCCGGCTCTGCTTCGCCGCCGCCTCGATAAACGAAGCGAACAGCGGGTGCGGCTCGAACGGCCGCGACTTCAGCTCGGGGTGGAACTGGACGCCGATGAACCAGGGGTGATCCTCGTATTCGACGATCTCAGGCAGCACGCCGTCGGGCGAGAGGCCGGAGAACTTCAGGCCGTGCTGCTCCAGGCGATCCTTATAGGCGGTGTTGACCTCGTAGCGATGGCGGTGGCGCTCGGAAATCTCGGTCGCGCCGCCATAGACCTGTGAGACGCGGCTGCCGCGGTTGAGCGTGGCGGGATAAGCGCCAAGCCGCATGGTGCCGCCGAGATCGCCGGCCTGCGAGCGCCTCTCGAGCTCGTTGCCACGCAGCCATTCCGTCATCAGGCCGACCAAGGGCTCCTTGGTCGGGCCGAACTCGGTCGAGTTGGCCTCCTCGATCCCGACGAGGTTTCGGGCGGCCTCGATGACAGCCATCTGCATGCCGAAGCAGATGCCGAAATACGGCACGTCGCGCTCGCGCGCGAACTGCGCGGCCTTGATCTTGCCTTCCGCACCACGCTGGCCGAATCCACCGGGCACCAGGATGCCGTTGACGTGCTCGAGGAATGGCGCCGGATCTTCCTTCTCGAAGATCTCGCTCTCGATCCAGTCGAGATTGACCTTCACCTTGTTGGCGATGCCGCCATGCGAGAGCGCCTCGATCAGCGACTTATACGCATCCTTCATGCCGGTATACTTGCCGACGATGGCGATGGTGACATCGCCCTCCGGATTACGGATGCGTTCGTTGATCTGGTGCCAGCTCTTGAGCACTGGCGGAATGCGCGATTCGATACCGAAGGCGGCGAGCACTTCATCGTCCAAGCCTGCCGCGTGATAGGCTTCAGGCACTGCGTAGATGCTATCGGCGTCGCGCGCCTCGATCACAGCGCTCTCGCGCACGTTACAGAACAGGCCGAGCTTGCGCCGCTCTTCCTTGGGAATCTCGCGATCGGTGCGGCAGAGCAGAATGTCGGGCTGGATGCCGATCGAGCGCAGCTCCTTCACCGAATGCTGCGTCGGCTTGGTCTTCAGTTCGCCGGCGCTCGGGATGTACGGCAGCAGCGTGAGGTGAATGTAGATGGCGTGATCGCGCGGCAGCTCGTTCTTCAGCTGGCGAATCGCCTCGAAGAACGGCAGGCCTTCGATGTCGCCGACAGTGCCGCCGATCTCGACCAGCACGAAGTCGTACTCGTCATTGCCGGAAAGGACGAATTCCTTGATCGCGTTGGTGACGTGCGGCACCACCTGGATGGTCGCGCCGAGATAGTCGCCACGGCGTTCCTTGGAGATGATGTCCTGGTAGATGCGCCCTGTCGTGATGTTGTCCTGCTTCGTCGCAGGACGCCCGGTGAAGCGCTCGTAGTGACCGAGATCGAGATCAGTCTCCGCGCCGTCATCGGTCACGAACACTTCGCCGTGCTGATACGGCGACATCGTTCCGGGATCGAGATTGAGATAGGGGTCGAGCTTGCGGAGGCGGACCTTGTAGCCCCGGGCCTGCAGCAGGGCACCGAGTGCCGCTGAAGCCAGACCCTTGCCGAGCGAAGAAACCACGCCGCCGGTGATGAATATGTACCGCGCCATGGGACTTAACCTCTAATCCCTCGAACCCGATTCGCCAAAGCGATTCGTATTCCGCCCCAAAGAATCTGCGGGCCTGTGGGTGAGCCAAAACGAAGAGTGGTGACAGTGCCTTGATGGGGATTGTTGATGCAGGACGCTAGCCGCCGTCCTGCATGGCCCCCCTGCTTTATTGCGAGCGAGGCACCTGCGGGCCGCTCGGCGCTGCCGGGGCCTGCTGCTGCTGTTCGTCCGCCTTCTTCAGCGTGTCGAGAATACCGCCCGAGGTCGGCGGGGTGATCGGCCCACCGCCAGCCGGCTGGGTCTGCGACGCCGGCTGGATGATCGAGGACGGCGCGCGGTTGTAGCCGGCATACCAGGACAGGAACAGGCTGGTCAGGAAGAAACCGGCAGCGAGGACCGCCGTGGTCCGCGACAGAAGATTCGCAGTGCCGCGGCTCGACATGAAGCCTGCACCTCCGCCCATGCCGAGGCCACCGCCTTCCGACTTCTGGAGCAGGACGGCACCGATCATGACGGCAACGATCATGAGGTGGATGACGATGACAACGGTCTGCATAGTATCCTTCCGTCACAAGCGGGCGGCGCCTGACGGCGGCCGATCGCGCTTCGCGGGTTTTCCTGAAGTTGCGCGGTGTTACACGATCGGAAGGGGCATTGCCACCCCCGATCGGCCACGGATCAAAGCTTTGGGTTAGCTAGGGACACCCCTTCGCAATCGCAAGGAAATCGGCCGCTTTAAGGCTGGCACCGCCAACCAGCGCGCCGTTGACGTTTTTGACCGCCATCAGCTCGGCCGCATTCGACGGCTTGACCGAGCCGCCGTAGAGGATCCGCATCTTGCCCCCCTCCGTCTTGAACCTGGAGGTCAGGAGTTCCCGGATAAAGCCATGAATCTGCTCGACATCTTTGGCCGTGGGCGTGAGGCCCGTGCCGATGGCCCAGACCGGCTCATAGGCCACGACCAGATTGGCGGCCGTCGAGCCGTCCGGAAGCGAGCCGTCGAGCTGGCCGCGGACGATATCCAAGGTCTGGCCGGCGTCGCGCTGGCCTTGGGTCTCGCCGATACAGACGATCGCGATCGCCCCCGCGCGCCAGGCGGCCTCCGCCTTCTGCCGGATCAGGGCATCGCCCTCGCCGTGATCGGCGCGACGCTCGGAATGACCGACGATGATGGCGGTTGCCCCCGCGTCAACCAGCATTTCGGCCGCGATATCACCGGTATGGGCGCCGGACGCCTTGGGATGGCAATCCTGGGCCCCTACAGCGACCTTCTTACCGCGCGCTCTGTCAGCAAAAGCCGCGATCAGGGTCGCCGGCGGGCAGACCAGCAGATCGGCCTTGCCTGATACCCCTTCCGCACCATTGAGCATGGCGTCGAATTCGGCGGCCGCGGCCATCAGGCCATTCATTTTCCAGTTGCCGGCGATCAGCGGTCGGAGGGCATCGGTCATGTCAGTTTCCAGCAAATTGAGGTTTGTGCATGCGCTAGCAGAGGTACAGCAGCAGTTCCAGAGACCAGGAGCGCTTTAACCGCACCTTCGAGGGACGACCCGAGGCGAGGTTGCGGGGCGAAAGCCGCCACTTTATGATGGCATATCAATTTGGTGACGCGCTTTTGCGGAATCTGCATTAAGACGCGCTCCCGTTCCCCTCCTGCCAAACAAGTTGGACCAAATGCTTCGAGGAATGCGCAAGGCCTCATCAAACTGGGTCGGCAAGACCATCATGGCCGTCGTGATGGGCGTGCTGATCATCAGCTTCGGCATTTGGGGCATCGCCGACATTTTCCGGGGCTTCGGGCAGTCCACACTGGCCAAGGTCGGCCACACCGAGATTTCGCTGAACGAGTTCCGCCAGACCTACACCGACCGCATCCAGCAAATCGGCCGCCAGTTCGGCCGCCCGCTCACGCCCGACCAGGCGCGGGCGTTCGGCCTTGACCGCCAGGTGTTGCAGCAGACGATCGCGGAAGCTGCGCTGGACGAAAACGCGCGCCAGCTTGGTCTCGGCGAGTCCGATGACCAGATCCGCCAGCTCATCATGAACGATCCGAATTTCAAGGGCGTCGACGGCAAGTTCGATGCGAACCGCTTCCAGGGCCTGATCCGCAATTTCGGCTATACCGAGCAGCGTTACGTCGCCGAGCAGCGCAAGGTGGCGCTGCGCCGGCAGATCACCGGCACGATCGGTGCCGGGCTCGAGCCGCCGAAGGTCATGCTCGAGGTGGCGACGCGTTTCCAGAACGAGCAGCGCTCGATCGAGTTCGTCCGGCTCGACGCCGCGCAGGCAGGCCAGATCGAGGCCCCCTCGCCTGAGGCGCTCGCCGCCTATTTCGAGGACCACAAGGTCCAGTTCCGCGCGCCCGAATACCGCAAGATCGTGTTCGCAATGATCTCGCCGGAGGACATCGCCAAATGGACCGATGTCTCCGACGAGGAGGCGAAAAAAGTATTCGACCAGCGCAAGGACCAGCTCGGCACGCCGGAGAAGCGCCAGATCGAGCAGATCGTTTTCCCGAACATGGCCGAGGCGCAGGCTGCCCGCGAGCGCCTGGTCGGCGGGGTCTCCTTCGAGGACCTCGGCAAGGAACGTGGACTGAGCCCCTCGGACGTCAATCTTGGGCTCGTGACGAAATCTTCGCTTGAACCCGCGGTCGGCAATGCCGCCTTCGCGCTTCCCGCAGGCGAAATCAGCCAACCGATCCAGGGCCCGATTGGCGTCTCGATCGTCAAGGTCGACAAGATCGAGCCGGGGGCCGAAGCGAACTACGCAACCCTCGCCCCCGCCATCAAGCGCGAGATCGCCGCCGGCCGCGCGCGCACCAAGGTCGGCGAGCTCCGCGACAAGATGGAGGACGAACGCGGCGCCGGCACCAGCGTCGCCGAGGCCGCCCAGAAGCTCGGGCTCACCGCCGTGACGATCGATGCCGTCGACCGCTCCGGACGCGCGCCGAACGGGCAGCCCGTCGATAACATTCCGCAGGGTCTCGATGTGGTCTCGCAAGCCTTCAACAGCGACGTCGGCGTCGACAACGACCCGATCTCCTACAAGGGCGGCTATGTCTGGTACGACGTGCTCGCCATCACGCCGTCGCGCGACCGCAATCTCGACGAGGTCCGCGACCAGGTCGAGGCGCGCTGGCGCCAGGACCAGATTGCCGCCAAGCTCAAGACCAAGGCGACCGAGATGGTGCAGAAGCTCGAAGCAGGCGGCAAGCTCGCCGACGAAGCCGCTGCGATCAACGCCAAGGTCGAGACCGCCAGCGGCTTCAAGCGCGACGATACCCCGGCCGGCGTACCCGCGAACATCGTGGCGGCCGCTTTCCGAACCGCCAAGGACGGCGTCGGACAGGCGCCCGTGACCGGTGGTACTGAAGTGATCGTCTACCGCGTCACCGACATCGTCGATCCCAAGGTCGATACCGCCTCCGACGCCTTCAAGAAGCTGAAGGAGGGCATCGACCGGTCGCTGACGGATGAGCAGGTCGCCTCCTACGTCAACAAGCTTGAAACCGAGATCGGGACCACCATTAATCAGGCCGCCTTCGCGCAAGTGACCGGCGCGAACCAGTGAGTTGAAAGCACGCGATGGACGACCTGAAATCGATTATTGGGAAAGTTGCGACGGGCGCCAGCCTGTCGCGTGAGGAAGCCGCTTCCGCCTTCGACGCCCTGATGTCCGGCGAGGCCACGCCCTCGCAGATGGGCGGCTTGCTGATGGCGCTACGGGTGCGCGGCGAGACCGTGGAGGAGATCACCGGCGCGGTGACGGCGATGCGCTCGAAGATGCTCACTGTCGACGCGCCCGCCGATGCCGTCGACATCGTCGGCACCGGCGGCGACGGCTCCGGCTCCGTCAACGTCTCGACCTGCGCCGCGTTCATCGTCGCCGGCACCGGCCTTCCCGTCGCCAAGCACGGCAACCGCGCGCTATCGTCGCGCTCGGGCACCGCCGACGTGCTGGCTTCCCTTGGCGTGAAGCTTGACCTCAAGCCCGAGCAGGTCGGCCGCTGCGTGCGCGAATGCGGCATCGGCTTCATGTTCGCGCCCGCGCATCATCCGGCCATGAAGAATGTCGGCCCGACCCGGGTCGAGCTCGCCACCCGCACGATCTTCAATTTGCTCGGGCCTCTGACCAACCCTGCAGGCGTGAAGCGCCAGATGGTCGGCGTCTTCTCAAGGCAATGGGTGCAGCCGCTGGCTCAGGTGCTGAAGAATCTGGGCTCCGAATCCGCCTGGGTGGTGCACGGCTCCGACGGGCTCGACGAGATCACCCTCACCGGCCCAACCTTCGTCTCCGCACTCCACAATGGCGACATCAAGACTTTCGAGGTGACGCCCGAGGAGGCCGGCCTGTCGCGCTGCGAGCCCGGCGCCCTCAAGGGCGGCGATGCCGATGCCAATGCGATCGCCCTGCAAAACGTGCTCGACGGCAAGCCGAGTCCCTATCGTGATGTCGCGCTGCTCAACGCCGCCGCCGCACTGATCGTCGCCGGCCGCGCCAAGGACCTCAAGGAGGGCGTCGCGATCGGCGCGAAATCGCTGGACAGCGGCGCGGCGAACGCGCGGTTGAAGCATCTGATCGCTGTCTCGAACAGCTGAGCGTGTCATGTCCGATATCCTGAGCAAGATCGAAGCCTACAAGCGCGAGGAGATCGCGGCGGCCAAGCGCGCGCAGCCCCTCTCCGCCGTCGAAGCCAGGGCCAAGGCGCAAGGCGCGCCCCGCGGCTTCGTGCGCGCGATCAAGGCCAAGCACGCCAATGGCGATTACGCGTTGATCGCCGAGGTGAAGAAGGCCTCCCCATCCAAGGGTCTGATCCGCGAAGATTTCGATCCTCCGGTGCTTGCCCAGGCTTACGAGGCGGGCGGCGCGGCTTGCTTGTCGGTGCTGACCGATACGCCCTCGTTCCAGGGCCATCTCGACTTCATGGTGGCGGCGCGCGCGGCGACCTCGCTCCCCGTTTTGCGCAAGGATTTTCTGTTCGACACTTATCAGGTCGTCGAGGCGCGCGCGCACGGGGCCGACTGCATTCTCATCATCATGGCCGCGCTCGACGACGCGACCGCCAAGGACCTCGAGGACGCCGCACTCTCCTACGGCATGGACGTGCTGATCGAGATCCACGATCGCGCCGAGCTCGACCGGGCACTGAAGCTGCGCTCGCCGATGATCGGGGTCAACAACCGCAATCTGCGCACCTTCGAGACCACGCTTGCGACCAGCGAGATCTTGGCGCCCCTGATCCCGCAGGAGCGATTGATGGTCGGGGAGAGCGGCATCTTCACGCCTGCCGACCTTGCAAGGCTCGAGCGCGTCGGCATGTCGACCTTTCTGGTCGGCGAGAGCCTGATGCGGCAGGCCGACGTGACCGCCGCCACGCGCACGCTGCTCGCGCGGGAGAGCAAGGTCCGCGCCACGGGCACGCGCTGATATGGCGCGAAAGCCGGCGACGTCCAAGCCTTCGAAGAAGGCGAGCCCTGCCCTCACCCATATCGGCGCCTCTGGCGAGGCGCGGATGGTCGACGTCTCCGACAAGGCCGCGACCGAACGGCTCGCCGTCGCCGAAGGGCGCATCGTCATGGAGAAGGCGACGTTGGACCTGATCATGTCAGGCAATGCCAAGAAGGGCGACGTGCTCGGCACCGCGCGCATCGCCGGCATCATGGCGGCGAAACGCACCTCGGAGCTGATCCCGCTCTGTCATCCCCTGGCGCTGTCGAAGGTCACGGTCGACATCGAACCCGATGCGACGCTGCCGGGTTGCGTCGTCCGCGCCAGTGTCAAGGTGACCGGGCCCACCGGCGTCGAGATGGAGGCGCTGACGGCGGTCTCGGTTGCATGCCTCACCATCTACGACATGATCAAGGCGGTGGAGCGCGGCGTGCGCATCGAAGGCATCCATCTCATCGAGAAGCTCGGCGGCAAGTCCGGCCACTACCGCGCCTGATCTCCCACTTCGACGTGCCGGTCGATTCCCGCAGCGCCACCCGCATTGCGGGGTCGGTGCGCCATGCGCGTCCAGCGCATTTGCGTGCCGGGGTTCAGGTCGCGTTAACCGTACTTCCTAACGTCGCCTCCACATCGGTCCCGTAAACCGACGGATGTTACAGGGATCGCTTGATGACCCTGACGTGTGCACGGCAACGATCGACATGATGACGGGATACGGCAGTCGCCTGCTTGACCACGCCTTCGTGCGCAGCGGACCTATCCGCTGGCTCGTGGTGGGCGGCATACTCCTGATCGCGGCCATCGCCGTCGGCGCCGTGTTGATGGCGCAGAATTTCCGCGAGCGCGCGCTGCGCAACTCCGGTCGCGAGCTGGAAAACACCGTGCTGCTGCTCGCCCATCATTTCGATCAGCAATTGCAGGATTTCGCTGTCATCCAGAGGGATTTCGTCGATCACGTGCGGGCCATCGGCGTCGCCGATGCAGACGACTACCGAAAGCGCCTCGCCGGCCAGGACATTCACCGGATGCTGCGCTCGAAGATCGAGGCGCTGCCCTATATTGGCGGGGTCAACGTCATCGACGACCAAGGCAACGTGATCAATTCGTCCATGGCATGGCCGTCTCCGAAAGTGAACGTTGCCGATCGCGCCTATTTTCGTACCTTCAAATACGACCCTCAGGCCCCCGACGTCCTGATCGAACCGCTCTATAGCCGGATCTCCGGCCAATGGACCATTCTGATCGTTCGCAAGATCGTCGGACCGAACGGCGAATTCATCGGCGCCGTCGGGCGTGGCATCGAGCCCGCCGGGTTCGAGAAGTTCTTCGCGTCCGTCGTGCTCGGCGAAGGCGGGACGATCTCGATGCTGCACCGGGATGGAACGCTGCTCGCTCGTTATCCCCATTCCAGCGAATTGATGGGTCGGAACTTCAAGAGCGGCTCGTTCGAGCAGCAGAGGGTTTTCGGCCTCGACCACTTCGCCGGCCGTTTTATCAGCCCCGTCGACGGCGAAGACCGGCTGATCTCCGCGCGCGCCCTGCCCCATTTTCCGATCCTGATGATGGCCACGATGACGCGCGCGGCGGCCCTGACGGACTGGCGCGAGCAGATCGGCATCCTGATTTCGACCGCCGGCGCTTCCGCGCTCGCCATCGCCAGCGTGCTGATCGCGATCGTGCGCAAGCTCCTGGAGCAGCACCGCATGTCACGGGAGCGGCTGACGCTGGAGAAGCAGCGCCTCGATCGCGCCGTCAACAATATGACCCAGGGCCTATTGCTGGTCGACGCTTCGCAGCAGCTCGTGGTGTGCAACCAGCGCTATATTGAGATGTACGGGTTGGCGCCCGAAGTCGTGAAGCCGGGCTGCAGCTTCCGCGAAGTCATCGCGCACCGAAAGCAAACCGGCTCGTTCACGGGCGACGTCGACCAGTATGTCGCCCTCGTGCTGCGCGACATCCACGTCCGCAACTCCATGGTGGTCGATACCGCCGACGGCCGCTCGATCCAGATCGTCAACGAACCGCTGGCCGATGGTGGCTGGGTCGCGACGCATGAGGATATCACCGAACGCCGTCGCATCGAGGAACGCATCACCCACCTCGCCCACTACGACGCGCTGACCGACTTGCCGAACCGCACCATGTTCCACGAACATCTGCGCGGGGAGCTCGCCGCCATCGCCGATGGCGAAGAGCTCGCGGTACACTACATCGACATCGACGAATTCAAGGGCGTCAACGACGCGCTCGGCCATCTCGTCGGCGACGAGCTGTTGAAATCGGTGGCCGAGAGCCTCCGCAGCTGCGCCGGCCCGACCGACTTCGTGGCACGGCTCGGCGGCGACGAATTCGCCATCGTGCAGAGCGCCGTGTCCTCACAGGACCAGGTCATCGAGCTCGTTGCACGGGTCTTCGCCTCGATCCGGGCACCGTTCGACTGCATGGGCCATCACCTCACCACCGACGCCAGCATCGGCATCGCGCTGGCGCCCGGACACGGCACCGCGCTGGACCAGCTCCTGAAGAATGCCGACATGGCGATGTACGCCGCCAAATCCGCCGGCCGCCGCACCTATCGCTTCTTCGAGCCGGAGATGGACGCCAAGGTGCGCGAGCGGCGCCAGCTGGAAATCGATCTTCGCCACGCCATCGCTTGTGGCGAGCTCGAAGTCTTCTACCAGCCCTGCCTGAGCCTGAAGGACGACCGCATCACCGGTTGCGAGGCCTTGGTGCGCTGGCGTCACCCCGAGCGCGGCATGGTCTCGCCCGCCGAGTTCATCCCCATCGCGGAGGATACCGGGCTGATCAACGAGATCGGCGAATGGGTGCTGGCGACCGCCTGCCGCGATGCGGCTGGCTGGCCCGACGACATCCGCCTTGCCGTCAACGTCTCGCCGGTGCAGTTCAAAAGCGGCACGCTGGCGTTGAAGATCATGGCGGCGCTGGCCGCCTCCAACCTGCCGGCGAGCCGGCTCGAGCTCGAGATCACCGAGGCGGTGCTGATCCGCGACGACGACACCGCGCTTGCGATCCTGCACGAGCTCCGCGCCATCGGCGTCCGCATCGCACTCGACGATTTCGGCACCGGCTATTCCTCTCTGAGCTATTTGCACCGCTTCCCGTTCGACAAGATCAAGATTGACCGCTGCTTCGTCGAGGACATCGCCGGCCCTGACGGCTCTGCCAGCATCGTGCAGGCCGTGGTGAATCTCGCCAGCGCGCGCCGCATGGCGACCACGGCCGAAGGCGTCGAGACCGAGGAGCAGCAGCGGCTGCTGCGCGCGCTCGGCTGCACCGAAATGCAAGGCTATCTGTTCAGCGCCGCGAAAACGGCCGACAAGGTCGTGGAGCTGTTCGCCCTCCACCGCAGCCGCCTCGCGCAGCGCGGCGGCAGCGAAGCTAGGCGCCGCGAGGCGGGTTAGGACTTCACAAGAGAGGCCACGCCCCGCGCTGCTCCAGTGAAATGAATTCGCCCGGGAGCGGTCATCCGCTCCCGGGCGATCAACGTCTGGAGGTCGCGACAACCGATGGATCTAGTTCGGCACCGTTGTCTTCGGCGCCGGCTTCGCGGCCGCCGCATTGACGGTGACGCCATGCAGGAAGTCGTAGGCCGCGTGCAACGCCTTGTCGTTCTTCTCTTCCGGCGGAACGTAGGACTGGGAGCCCGTCTGCTCCTTGCCATCGGCGGCCTGCAGATGACCGCGCATCTGCGACTCCGCCATAGTATCGACGCGACCCTTCAGCTCGGGCGGAACGTCCTGGAGGATCTCGATATCAGGCGCGATGCCCTGGGCCTGGATCGAGCGGCCCGATGGGGTGTAGTAGCGCGCCGTAGTCAGCGCCAGCGCGCCGTTGCCGGTGCCGAGCGGAATGATGGTCTGCACCGAGCCCTTGCCGAACGAGCGCGTGCCGATCAGGGTCGCGCGCTTGTGGTCATGCAGCGCACCGGACACGATTTCCGAGGCCGAGGCCGAGCCGCCGTTGATCAGGACGACCAGCGGCTTGCCCTTGATGAGATCGCCGCCATGCGCGGTGAAGCGCTGAGTCTCTTCCGGATTGCGGCCGCGGGTCGAGACGACCTCACCGCGCTGCAAGAACGCGCTCGACACCGACACCGCCTGGTCGAGCAAACCGCCCGGATTGTTGCGCAGGTCCACCACGTAGCCGACGAGCTTGTCCTGCGGGACGTCCTTGGAGATCGAGGCGATCGCCTTCTTCAGGCCATCCGTGGTCTGCTCGTTGAAGGAGGTAATGCGGATGTAGCCGATGTCGCCGTTCTCGACGTGGAAGCGCACCGGGCGGACATGGATGATCTCGCGCTTGATCGCGACTTCGAGCGGGGCATCGGCGCCCTTGCGCACGATGGTGAGCTTGGTCTGGGTATCGACCGGCCCCTTCATCTTGTTGACGGCCTGTTCGAGCGTCATGCCCTGCACGGCATCGCCGTCGATCTTGCTGATGAGGTCACCGGACATGATGCCGGCCTTGGACGCCGGCGTATCGTCGATCGGCGAGACAACCTTGACCAGACCCTCCTCCATGGTGACCTCGATGCCGAGCCCGCCGAACTCACCGGCGGTGGTCTCCTGCATCTCGGACCAGGCCTTGTCGTTCATGTAGCGCGAATGCGGATCGAGCGAGGTAACCATGCCAGTGATCGCCCCTTCGATCAGCTTGGCATTGTCGGGCTTCTCGACATAGCTCGCCTTCACCCGCTCGAAGACCTCCCCAAAAAGATTGAGCTTGGAATAGGCATCGTCCGCGCCTGCCGCCGCCCGTGCCGCCCATAGTCCGCCCTGCGGACCTGATACGAGGAGGGTCAGGCATGCTCCGGTGAGCGCGCCCAGAGGGAACAGCAGGGTTTTCCGCATGGAATGGGTGGCCTTTTCGCTTAGCGGTTTTTTTGAGGCTTGGCAGCCGCCATGCAAATGGCGATCCAGCCCGGTTCTCACAATATCATTCTGGTTTCTTCAAGGCCGGCCCGCCACGCGGGCGCCTACCCCGTCGAAATCCCTTCGCCTTGACCTAAACATTTGGCAACGTTCGGAAGACCGGCCCCTTCAGGGCGGGAAACCGGTCGGCCGGACGACGCCTCGCGTCTAATGCGATTTTAGGATGGTTTTGGAGCGCCGGACGGGATAGGCGATGGCGTAAGGCTTCAAATTCTCGGGAGGATAACAATGAACGAAGCACTCCGGCCGGAACGGAACGTCGAGCTCGGCGCCAGCAACGAGCCGTTCCAGAACCTGCACGAATTCATCCGGAAGGCACGTTCCAACCTCAACCAGAATGCCTGGGACTACATCGTCGGCGCCGCCGAGACCGAGACCACGATGCGCCGCAACCGCATGGCGCTGGACGAGATCGCTTTCCGTCCGCGTGTGCTGCGTGATGTACGCAGGGTCGACGGCTCGGTCGAGCAGTTCGGCCGCAAAATGCGCCTTCCCGTGGTGCTCGCGCCCGTCGGCGCACTGGAAATCTTCGATCCTGATGGCGCGGCAAGCGTAGCCCGCGCTGCCGGCACTTTCGGAGCGTCGCATATGCTCAGCTCGGTTTCCGAGCCCGGCCTGGAAAAGACCGCCGAAGCCGCCCCCGATGCGCTGCGGATGTATCAGCTCTATGTCCGCGGCGATGACGCGTTCGTTGCCGACGTCGTCAGCCGCGCCGAGAAGGCCAATTATGCCGCCTTCTGCCTGACCGTCGACACCGCCCATTACAGCCGTCGCGAGCGTGACATTGCCAAACGCTACGTTCGCGAAAGCCGCCTGCGCGCCACCGGAGGCGACTACCAGAAGGGCCTGGAGTGGCGGACCGTGAAGATGGTCAAGGACAAGTTCAGGATTCCGCTGATCCTCAAGGGCATTGCCACTGCGGAAGATGCGCAGATCGCGGTCGATCACGGCGTCGAGTGGATCTACGTCTCCAACCATGGCGGACGCCAGCTCGACCACGGCCGCGGCGCCATGCATGTGCTGCCTGAGATCGTCGACGCCGTGAAGGGCCGCGCCAAGATCATGGTCGATGGCGGCTTCTGCCGCGGCACCGACATCGTCAAGGCGATCGCGGCGGGCGCCGACCTCGTCGGCATCGGCCGGCTGCAATGCTGGGCGCTCGCGGCGGCCGGCGAAACCGGTGTGAGGCGGATGCTGGAACTGCTCGAGGACGAGGTGTTGCGCTGCCTCGGTCTGTTGGGCGCCACCTCATTCGCCGAGGTCAACAAATCCTGCCTGCACCCGGCCATGTCAACCAATGCGCCGAGCGTGTTCAGCGCGTTCCCGCTGTTCGATCACGAACCTTACCGGTACTAACGAGAAGGACACAATGACATCGCTTTCTCCCGGCAGCGCGGACGCGCTTCTGTTCGATCTCGGGCGCGTGGTGCTCGACATCGATTTCTCCAAGGCGATCGCCTGCTGGGCGGGACATGCCGGGTGCAAGCCCGAAGCCATCGTCGCCCGCTATGTGCGCGACAGCGAAGCCTACAGGTTGCACGAGGTGGGCAAGCTCAGCGACGAGGACTATTTCGCCTCGCTGCGCGCATCACTCGGCATCAGCATTTCGGATGCTCAGTTTCTCGAGGGGTGGAATGCGATCTTCGCCGGCGAAATGCCCGACATCGCGGAGTTGCTGCCGCGCGCGGCGAAACGAATGCCGCTCTATGCGTTCTCAAATACCAACCGACCGCATGTGGAGCATTTCTCGAAGGAATATGCCGACCTGCTCGGCCATTTCCGCGAGCTATATCTGTCCTCCAGCATCGGCCTGCGCAAGCCGGATGCGGAAGCCTTCGATCATGTCGTCGCCGCAATGGGTATACCGGCAAACCGGATCGTGTTCTTCGATGACCTCGCCGAGAACATCGAAGGCGCGCGGGCCCGCGGCCTTGCCGCGGTGCATGTGACCTCGCCCCACGATGTCGGCATTGCGCTGAAGGCGCTGGGGATCTGACCGCTGACGGTGGCACCTCCCGGTGCCGTCAGGCACCAGTTTCGCTGAAATTGAGGAACCGGCACACTTTGTGCATTTTTGTGCAGAGTTCCCGGAACGAATGTCGGCGTCAGGACTCATGAGTCGGTTGGGAATTCTACATCGGACTATCGACGTGCTAGGCAAAACCTATCTTACCAGGCAGGCGTCCCTGCTGATGAAGTACGCCAGAACCACCTCGGATTCTGACCTTTCCGCAAAGCTGATCAGTAAGGCCGCCGATTTGAAGGCGCAGGCCGATCCGATGCCCGACAGAGATCAGGGTCCTCACGCACCCGACGTGACGCCGGACGGGGATCCGGTCCAGTCGTGATCCCTGCCGCCCCGACCCCACATGCCGCTGCTTGTGCAGGTGACCCCCGTGGGCAGCGAATGGGGGGAGAGCACTATACCGCTCGCCTTCGGCTGGCGTTCGAGTGTTTGACAGACCGGCGTCAGCCTGCAGGCTGAGCTGGTGCGGCTGTTGATGCAGAAGTAGCCCACCTCGGCGCCGGTTATCCATTTTGCCTCAATGCACGCTCTCGGCTAGAACGCTTGCCGCAACCTGATCATTGCGTTGCCCTAGCAGGAGCTTTCGCCCGTGGCCCTCATGCCGGTTTCCGATGCGCTTGCTGCCGTCCTTTCGGCAGCGGAGCCGCTGCCGGAGGAAATGGTTGCCCTTGATCGGGCGTTCCATCGGGTGCTCGCGCGCGATGTCGCGGCGCGGCGGACGCAGCCACCGCAGGCCATGTCGGCGATGGATGGCTACGCCATCCGCGCCGCCGATGCCGCAAAGATCGACGCGCAGCTCACTGTCATCGGCGAAGTCGCGGCTGGCCGGCCCTTCGCGGGAACTGTCGGCGCGGGCGAAGCGGTACGAATCTTCACCGGTGGCGTCGTTCCCGATGGCGCGGATGCCGTCGTGATCCAGGAGGACACGGCTGCCGAAGGTAACCGCGTCACGATCAAAGAGGCTGCGATTCGCGGCCGGCACATTCGCCCCGCAGGCATCGACTTTCACGAAGGCGACGTGCTGCTCCGCCAAGGGACCAGACTGACCGATCGCGGCCTCGCGCTCGCCGCCGGAATGAACCACCCGCAGCTTCCCGTTCGCCGCCGTCCGACGGTCGCGATTCTCGCCACTGGCGACGAGCTGGTGATGCCGGGCACCACGCCCGGTCATGGCCAGATCGTCTATTCCAACGGCTATGCCCTGCACGCGCTCGCGCGCAGCGAGGGCGCCGACACCATCGACCTCGGCGTCGCCGCCGACACGCTCGAAGCCACCACCGCGGGCATCCGCCGCGCGCGCGAGTCCGGCGCCGACATCCTGATCACAACCGGCGGCGCCTCGGTCGGCGACCACGATCTGGTGCAGCAGGCGCTCCGGGACGAGGGCACATCGATGGCGTTCTGGAAGATCGCGATGCGGCCGGGCAAGCCGATGATGCACGGGCGGCTCGGACCGATGCGGGTGATCGGCCTGCCCGGCAATCCCGTGTCATCCTACGTGTGCGGCTTCCTGTTCATGGTGCCGCTGATTCGCGCGCTCTCAGGCCATTCGATGGTTCACCACCGCCGCGAACGCGCGGTGCTCGGCCGCGATGTCGGCGCCAACGACCAGCGCGAGGACTATCTCCGCGCGCGCCTCGATGTGCGTGATGATGGCACGCTCATCGCCCTTCCGGTCAATCACCAGGACTCCTCGTTGCTTGCGAATCTCGCTGCGGCACAGGTACTTCTCGTGCGTCCGCCGTTCGCGCCGAAGGCCGAAGCGGGAGCGCCTTGCGAGGTGCTGCGACTGCCCGTCTGAGCACAGCGTTCGCAACCGTTCCGCGGACTTTGTCGCGTTCACGGTAAATTAAGCAGTTGCGGAACATGTATCGAACATATAGTGTCCGTTCATGATTTGTTTCGAGGATGCAGCAGCTTATTGCTGAATTCAGCGTCTCGGAATCGAACGACATCGTCAGGGGGATTTTGGTCGAGATGTTAACGCGCAAACAATACGAGCTCCTGCGGTTCATCAGCGAGCGACTGAAGGAAAGCGGCGTGCCGCCCTCCTTCGACGAGATGAAGGACGCGCTCGATCTGCGCTCGAAGTCGGGCATCCACCGCCTGATCACCGCGCTCGAGGAGCGTGGCTTCATCCGTCGTCTGCCGAACCGCGCCCGTGCGATCGAAGTGATCAAGCTGCCCGAGCTCCAGGCCGCCGCCGGTAACCGCCGCGGCTTCACGCCGAGCGTGATCGAGGGCAATCTCGGCAAGGTACGCGCGACATCGAGCCCGCCCGCCGACGAGGGCGAGCGCCCTGTCGCAGTGCCGGTGATGGGCCGGATCGCGGCTGGTACACCGATCGAGGCGCTGCAGACCCGCAGCCACACCATCAGCGTCCCGCCGGACATGCTCGGCGCTGGCGAGCACTACGCGCTCGAAGTGCGCGGCGATTCGATGGTCGATGCCGGCATTCTCGACGGCGACATGGCGCTGATCCAGCGCAACGAGAGCTGCGACACCGGAGATATCGTGGTCGCCCTGATCGACGACGAGGAAGCAACCTTGAAGCGCTTCCGCCGCCGCGGCGCCTCGATCGCCCTGGAGCCGGCGAATGCCGCCTATGAGGTGCGCATCCTCCCGCCCAACCGGGTGAAGATCCAGGGCAAGCTGATCGGGCTGTACCGGAAGTACTGAGCACGATCCGAACCCGGAGAGCCGCGCGAGCGCAAACTGCACAGCCGTTTTCCCTCGCGACAAACGCGGAACGTGTTTGCGCGGAGATCATGCTCCAATAATGGACCAAAGCGCGTAGCACTTTAGGCGCTCACGCACGATCAACTGATGGAGCGGTCCGCTCCCGGCTGGATAGTCTTTCTGGTTTGCACACAGATTATCCGGCCACCTCTCGGCGCCAACTCCCCGGCAGGCCGCAACGAAGCGAGGCCTCATTCGGGCTGGCCGGCACCGGCCGGAGATTGCTGCAGAAGGTCTGCCGAATGCGCCGGAGCGGCCTTTGTTCCTAGAGGTTCGGGAAAGATATTGTGATTATGGCCGGCTGACCCAAGCCGCAGATTTGCCTACAACCAAGCAGAGCCTCACGGGCTTACACTCTGATAGAGGCCTATGCCTCAGGACAGAGGCATGGGTTGCTATCCTGATAGAGGAGCACCCGATGTGTGACTATAGCCTGCATGCCGTCGCGACGCGTCCCGCAGAAGTTGGCGAGACCATCGTCACGACAACGTTCCGCGGCACCTCGACACGCGGCTTCGCCTCCGAAGCCGACATGTCGGTTGCGGTCTGCCTGCTGCCGGGAACGGAGCTCGCCTTCGCCGACAACGTCCGCTACGACAACAGGTGGATCTGGACGCGCACCGTCAACTCGCGTGTCGGCAAGTTCGGCAAGATCGATCCGCACGTTCCCGATCGTCATCACGACGCGATCGAATTTCCCGATGGCAAGTATGTCCTGGTGACCCAGCTCGTCGAAGGCCAACGCGCGACCGTGCTGCAACTGCCCGTGACCCAGCCGCTCGGCGAGCGCGAGCACAAGCCGCAGATCATCGCCGACAGTCGTCCGACGCCGCCGCGTCTGCCGATCGGCTGAAAGACCGGTTTTAGTCCTCGGCCTGAAGGTCAGCCTCCGACGGAGTTGCGTCCCGAGCGCGTGGCGCCACCGACCTTGGCATGAGGGTCAGCTCGAAATCTCCTTCGCCGGCTGCTGCCGGCGACCAGGGGCGGTTTGCGCCCCTCGCCTTCACCGACTGAATCGCAAAACCGTCGCCGCGCTGCGTCAGCGCCAGCGCGCCCTGGTGTGCGAGACGCGCCCGATCGACCACCATCGCTGCGCAATCCGGCGGCGCAGGCCTTGATGTCACCACCAGCGCGGCCCGGCTGCAATCGTCAGCCAGCGCGTCGATGTGCAGTGCCAGCGCAACCATGCGGCCATCGGCGAGCGGTGCAACGCAACCGGCGTCGTCGCACGACACCCCGTCACCGAGCGTGGCACTGCCGGCATCGCGAGAGTCGGCATCCGCCGCGAGCCACTCCTTGAGCAGGAAAGCGTCCTTGTTCGTCCTGATCAGATGCAGCTGCCCGTCCCTGCCCCGCACCGCGACGTTTTGTCCGTTACCGGCAATGAGAATGTCGGGCTGCCGAACCGACAGACCCCAGACGGTCGCCGCCAGCAGCACGAGCGCGCCCGACCAGCGCAGCGGCGTGCGCAGCAGGCCCATCAGGATGAGGCCGAGGCTCGCAGCGACCAGCGGCGCAGTACCGAAGGCGCCAACATGGCCGACCGCGCCGGGCAGCGCAGCCACCCAGCGCGTGACCACGATCATCCAGTCGATGCCAATCCCCATCAACCACCAGAACACACCGTCCAGTCCGAACGGTGCGGCGAGCAATCCCAATAACCCGGCCGGCATCACCAACGCGGAGACCACCGGCATGGCACCGAGATTGGCGAGCACGCCATAAGGCGTGACGCGGTGGAAGTGGAAGGCGGCATAAGGCGTGGTCGCGAGCCCCGCGATCATCGAGGCCATGAACAGCATCGCGATCTCGCGACCGCCCCACAGCGCGATCCGCGCGGTCGTCGAATGATCGGGAGATGCGAACAGGTTCGGCATGCCGATCTGCACCAGCGCCACCAGCCCAAGCGTCGCCGCGAACGACATTTGAAAACTCGGATGCACCAGCGCCTCCGGTGCAACCGCGAGCACGATCAGCGCCGACACCGCCAAGGTGCGGAACGTGATCGCGCGACGATCCACCACCACCGCGATCAGCACCACCGCGGTCATGAAAAACGATCGTTGCGTTGCGACCTCCGCGCCCGAGAGCAGCAAATAGAATGCGGACGCGCCCAGCGCCGCGGCGGCCGACCATTTCTTTATCGGAAAGCCGACAGCCAGGCCCGGGATCAGCGCCAGCAGCGCGCGAACGGTGAAGAACACGACACCGGCGACGACGGCCATGTGGTAGCCGGAGATCGAGAGGACGTGGCCCAGCCCGGAGATGAACATCGCGTCGTTGACGGGCGTGGTGATCGCATCGCGGCGACCGGTCAGGAGCGCGGTGGCGATCGCCCTGTTGTCGCCATCGAGCGTGGCGCGGATGCGCGCATCGATCGCATCGCGCAGGCCCTGCATGAAAGCGGAATAACGCAAGCCCCAGCCGCCGGCATCGCGAGGCGCGCTCACAGTGATCGCCCCCATCGCAAAGCCGGACGCGCCGATGCCCTGGAAGAACATGTCGCGCGAGAAGTCGTAGCTGCCGGGCCGCAGCGGCGCGAGCGGCGGCATCAGCCGGGCCTTCAGCTGCACGAAACTGCCGACATCGGGCGCCGTCCCCTTGCGCACGGAGAGGCGGACGCGATCGAGCTTCACGTCGCTGCGCTGTGCCTCCATCGCCGTGACCCGCAGCACGAAACGGTCGGTGCGTTCGCGAATGTCGCGGGTCTCGACGAAGCCCGACAGGGACACCGAATAAAGCGGCTTTGCCAGCACCGTATGCGCGATGCGTGCCGTCTTCCAGGTCGCCATGGCAAAGCCGGCCGCGACCGCCGCGATCAGAATCGCGGATGCAAACAGTCGGCTCCGCCGCAAAAGGACCGCACCAAACGCCAGCGCCACTGCCGTGGTGGCGACGATCCACAGCACGGGCTCATGATCGGCGGCAAAGTAGAGTGCGATGCCGGAGCCGAACGCGATGGGCACCCAGGGGAATAGCCGTCCGGCGCCGGCTTCAGCCCTGGCCCATTCCCGCAGCGTCCCGACGATCGCGGGCCACACGCCAAAGCCCGCCGGCGCGAAGCCGCCGGCCGACGTGCTCGGCCCCGCCGGCCAAGTGCCGGCGATCCCTTGTGAGGCACGCCGCGCCCGGCCCGGCTCCGCCATTCCTTAGCAACCCCTGCGATATCAGACGGGCGCAGAGGCTACCGGAACGTGCAGGTCGCCGAATAGCGGTACGGATCAGGAACGAAGGGGCCCCAGCCCTACTTTTCCTCTTCCATCGTCACGGCCACATCCGCCTTGGCCGATAGCCGGACCTTGTTGCCCTCGACACCGGCAACGAGGCCCTTGTCGATGAAATGGTGGTGGCCCTTGTGACTGCCCTCGCCGCTGTCCTTCTTGGTCAGCTTGATGCGGTTACCCTCGACCTTGTCGACTGTGCCGACATGGACGCCATCAGCGCCGATGACTTCCATATGCTCCGCGATGTTCTGCATGGTGGGCTTCCTGGTTGGGACCCACTTCAACGCGGGGGCCGCGGGTTCGTTTCGATCTCGGGAATGACGATACCGTGCGTCAGATCAGTGGTTCCTTCGCCGAGGCGTGGTGATTGACGATCTTCCAGTCACCGTCCTCGCGCATGAGGACCCAACTCATCTTCACGACGAGATCGGGGCGCTCGCCGGCAAAATCGAAATTGATGATTGCGCCCATGTTGATCACGTCCGGCCCCGCTTGCGCCGCCTCCACCTCGGAGAACGCCGCGCTAGGCTTGCGCCAGCGCGGCAGGCCGTTGAAATAGTCGGCGACGCCGTCCCTGCCCCGATAGAGTCTTGGATTGGAGCCGAAGAAGAACGCGTTCTTGGCGTAGAGCGATGACAGCGCGGCGGCGTCGAGCGTTGCGAAGCCGGCGCACCATTTCGCGATGATTGCGGAAACGATGGCGCCGGCCTCACTGCTCATTGTCGTCTCTCACCCCTTGGCGACTTCCTTGGCGAACGTATCGCGCAAGCCGATGGTGCGTGAGAACACCGGCTTGGCGAGCGTCGAGTCCTTGTCGCGCACGAAATAGCCCTGGCGCTCGAACTGCATCGGCTCGGTTGAATTGCTCTCGGCAACCGAGGCCTCGACCCGCGCGTCGGAGAGTATCTCCAGCGAGTTCGGATTGAGGTCGGCCGCGAAGTTCGAGGCGTCCGGGCTCGGATTGGCGAACAGCTGGTTGTAGACGCGGATCTCCGCGGGCACGGACGTTGCTGCCGGCAGCCAATGCATGGTCGCCTTGACCTTGCGGCCGTCGGGCGCGTTGCCGCCCTTGGTCGCGGGATCATAGGTGCAGCGCAATTCCACCACCTCGCCTTTGTCGTTCTTGATCACGCCGGTGCATTTGACGAAATAGGCGTAGCGCAGCCGCACCTCGTTGCCCGGCGACAGGCGGAAGAACTTCTTGGGCGGATTCTCCATGAAGTCGTCCTGCTCGATATAGAGCTCGCGGCCGAACGTGATCTTGCGCGTGCCGGCGGAGGGATCATCGGGATGGTTGATCGCCTCGAGCTCCTCCGTCTGCCCTTCAGGATAGTTCTCGATCACGACCTTGAGCGGCTTCAAGACGGCCATGCGTCGCTGCGCCGTGCGGTTCAGCTCCTCGCGGATGCAGAACTCCAGCATGCCGACATCGACCACGCTGTTGGCCTTGGCGACGCCGATGCGCCTGACGAATTCGCGCAAGGCAGCCGGCGGCACGCCGCGGCGGCGCATGCCCGCGATGGTCGGCATGCGCGGATCGTCCCAGCCGGCCACATGGCCGTCGCGAACGAGCTGGGTCAGCACGCGCTTGGACAGCAGCGTGTAAGTCAAATTGAGCCGCGCCATCTCGTACTGGTGCGGCTTGGACGGCACCGGCAGCTTCTCGATGAACCAGTCATAGAGCGGCCGGTGATCCTCGAACTCCAGCGTGCAGATCGAATGCGTGATGCCTTCGATCGCGTCCGACTGGCCGTGGGCATAATCGTAGCTGGGATAGATGCTCCACTTGGTGCCGGTGCGCGGATGATGCGCATGCAGGATGCGGTACAGCACCGGATCGCGCAGATTGATGTTGCCCGCGGACATGTCGATCTTGGCCCGCAGCACCCGCGCGCCGTTCGGGAATTCGCCCGCCTTCATGCGGCGGAACAGGTCGAGATTCTCGTCCACGCTGCGGCCGCGGAACGGCGAGTTCTTGCCGGGCTCGGTCAGCGTGCCGCGAGACGTGCGGATCTCTTCCTGAGACTGGTCGTCGACGTAAGCGAGCCCGTCGCGGATCAGCTGCTCCGCCCATTCGTACAGTCGATCGAAATAGTCGGAGGCATAGAACAGGTTCTTGCCCCAATCGTAGCCGAGCCAGTGCACGTCGGCCTGAATGGAATCGATATATTCCTGCTCTTCCTTGACGGGGTTGGTGTCGTCGAACCGCAAGTGGCAGCGGCCCGGAAACTCCTGCGCGATGCCGAAATTGAGAGCAATCGACTTGGCATGGCCGATATGCAGGTACCCGTTCGGCTCCGGCGGGAACCGGGTCACGATCTCCTTGTGTTTGCCCTGATCGAGATCGGCCTGGATGATGTCACGAATGAAATCGCGCCCAACCTCAGTCGCCACCGGTTCTGTGCTCATCCTAAAATCCTGTAGGGAAATCAGCGGTTCTTCTGCCAAATTCGTGCCGTCAGGCCAAGCCCCATGCCGGGCTCCCGATCAAACTTCGGCGATCCTGGCCCGCACGCGCGCGAGAAAGGCAGTTCTGGACGCCGACGTGGAGCGATCCATGTCGTAATGCGCCAAGTAGAACGAGCGAACACGAGGCCCACACATCGGTTTCAGCGCCCGAAACAGCACCTTGCGACCAGGGTCCTGCATGACGATCCGGGTCAGCCACCACGGCGAGCCATAGCTCGTTACGACGCCAAACAGGCGGATATTGGTCAGCAACGGCCGGATGCGCCCGCCTTCCAGATCGTGAGCAAATGCCGTTCCGGGCGCCCAGACCCGGTCGAAATAACCCTTGAGCATGGCGGGCATCGAGAACCACCAATGCGGAAAGCAGAAGATGATGCCGTCGGCGTGCCGCAATTGCTTGACGAGGTCTGCCACCGCTTCGTCCGCGTAGGGGCTCTGATAATAGCTGCGCCTCTCCGCTGCGGTCATCGCGGGGGAAAAGCCCTCGCGGTAAAGATCGGTCGCGATGACCTCATGCCGGCGCCCGAGCGTCTCGACGATGGTTTGGAACAGCGCATGATTGTAGCTGTCGGTAACGGGATGGCTATGAACGACCTGGATTAGCATTGGCAAAATCTCCCATCCCTATGATACACGGTCGCCCCACAGCTTTACCCCTCTTGCTCGCTATCGAATGACCACACAAATCGTCACGCGCTTCGCGCCCTCTCCGACCGGCTTCCTCCATATCGGAGGCGCCCGCACGGCGCTGTTCAACTGGCTCTATGCGAAGAAGCACGGCGGCAAGATGCTGCTGCGGATCGAGGACACCGACCGTGAGCGCTCCACCGAGGCCGCGATCGGCGCCATTCTCGACGGCTTGAGGTGGCTGGAGCTCGGCTGGGATGGCGAGGTCATCTACCAGTTCAGCCGCGCCGCGCGCCACCGCGAGGTGGCCGAGCAGCTGCTTGCCGACGGCAAGGCGTACCGCTGCTACGCCACGGCAGACGAGCTCGCTGCCATGCGCGAGAAGGCGCGCGCGGAGGGCCGCACCCGTCTCTACGACGGCATGTGGCGCGACCGCGATCCGGCGACGGCTCCACCCGACGTCAAGCCGACCATCCGCCTGCGCGCGCCGCAGACCGGCGAAACCGTGATCGAGGACCAGGTGCAGGGGCGCGTGGTCTGGCAGAACGAGAACCTCGACGATCTCGTGCTTTTGCGTGGTGACGGCAATCCGACCTACATGCTCGCCGTGGTCGTGGACGACCACGATATGGGCGTCACCCACGTCATCCGCGGTGACGACCATCTGATCAACGCCGCCCGCCAGAAGCAGATCTATGATGCGATGGGCTGGGCGTTGCCGAGCATGTCCCACATTCCCCTGATCCACGGCCCTGATGGCTCGAAGCTCTCCAAGCGGCATGGCGCGCTCGGCGTCGATGCCTACCGCGCCATGGGATACCTCCCGTCTGCGCTACGCAACTACCTCGTCCGCCTCGGCTGGAGCCATGGCGACCAGGAGATATTCTCGACCGAGGAGATGATCGCCGCATTCGACCTTGCCAGCGTCGGCCGCGCCGCCGCCCGGTTCGATTTTGCCAAGCTGGAAAACCTCAACGGCCATTACATCCGCCACGCCGACGATCAATCGCTCGTGAAAATGTTCGAGGACGTGCTGGATCATGTCGTGCCCGCCCGCGACGAGATTAAGGCCAAGTTAAACGACAACACCCGGGCCCAGCTTCTCAAGGCCATGCCGGCCCTGAAAGAGCGCGCCAAGACACTGCTCGAGCTGATCGACGGCGCCTATTTCATTTTCGCCGACCGCCCGCTGCAACTCGATCCCAAGGCGGCAGCGCTGCTGACGCCCGAGAACCGCAAGCTGATCGGCCAACTGCATTCCGCGCTGGAGAATGTCGAGAGCTGGAGCAGCGCCTCGACGGAAGCCGCGCTACGCGCTTTTGCCGAGGAAAATAGCCTCAAGCTCGGCGCGGTCGCCCAGCCTTTGCGAGCGGCACTGACAGGACGCACGACGTCACCTGGTATATTTGAGGTTTTGGACGTGCTGGGACGCCAGGAAAGCCTGGGCCGGCTCAAGGATCAGGCTACGACGTAAGTAGGCTATGCGAGTGGCCATCTTGCAGCGCACACAGCAATAATATACCCATCTTGCCGTACATTCTGGAACATCCGGCCTGCCCCATCTTCTGCCTTGGGGGACTCCGGCTCCGGCCCGTTTCACCATACATCGGGGACCTCTGATGGACGCAAAAGACAGCCCAAAGACCGCGACGCTAACGGTCGGAAACAAGAATTACGATCTCCCGATCCTCAGCGGCAGCGTCGGGCCCGATGTCGTCGATATCGGCAAGCTCTACGGCCAGTCCGGCCTGTTCACCTACGATCCCGGCTTCACCTCGACCGCGAGCTGCCAATCGAAGATCACCTATATCGATGGTGACGCGGGCGTGCTCGAATACCGCGGCTATCCGATCGAGCAGCTCGCCGAGCACGGCGACTTCCTGGAGACCTGCTATCTCCTGCTCTACGGGAATCTGCCGACCGCCGCGCAGAAGAAGGATTTCGATTACCGCGTGACCCATCACACGATGGTGCACGAGCAGATGGCCCGGTTCTTCCAGGGCTTCCGCCGCGACGCCCATCCGATGGCGATCATGGTGGCCGCTGTCGGCGCACTCGCCGCGTTCTATCACGACTCCACCGACATCAACGATCCGAAGCAGCGCATGATCGCCTCCATGCGCATGATCGCGAAGATCCCGACGCTGGCCGCGATGGCCTACAAGTACACCGTCGGCCAGCCTTTCGTGTATCCGAAGAACTCGCTCGGCTTCGCCGAGAACTTCCTCAACATGTGCTTTGCGGTTCCTTGCGAGGACTACAAGGTCAGCCCGGTCCTGGCCGACGCGCTGGAGAAGATCTTCATCCTGCACGCCGACCACGAGCAGAACGCCTCGACCTCGACCGTGCGCATTGCCGGCTCCTCGGGCGCCAACCCGTTCGCGTGCATCGCGGCCGGCATCGCCTGCCTCTGGGGCCCGGCACATGGCGGCGCCAACGAGGCCGCGCTGAACATGCTCTATCAGATCGGCACGGTCGACAAGATCCCCGAGTTCATCGCCAAGGTGAAGGACAAGAACTCTGAAGTCCGCCTGATGGGCTTCGGCCACCGCGTCTACAAGAACTACGATCCGCGCGCCAAGATCATGCAGAAGATGTGTCACGCCGTGCTCAAGGAAATGGGCCATGGCGACGATCCGATGCTGAAGGTGGCGCTGGAGCTCGAGAAGATCGCGCTCAGCGATCAGTATTTCATCGACCGCAAGCTCTACCCGAACGTCGACTTCTATTCGGGCATCACGCTGAAGGCGATGGGCTTCCCGGTCTCCATGTTCACCGTGCTGTTCGCGGTCGCCCGCACCGTCGGGTGGATCAGCCAGTGGAGCGAGATGATCGAGGACCCGCAGCAGAAGATCGGCCGTCCGCGCCAGCTCTACACCGGCGTCCCCCGCCGCGACTACGTCGCGATCAAGGATCGCAAGTAAGGCTTTGGCCAAAACGGCTCTGAAGACGGCGCCATCTCACGATGGCGCCGTTTTTGTTTGCCGAGATACGAAGACGAATAAGTAGAGCACGGGGCGGCGGATGCGGATCACGAACCCGGTGGATGGATGGCTGGAGGTCGTGGCCTGCTCGCCCTTCCCTGATGCGGGCGGCGAGATGGTTCTCTACCCTCGGTGCGAGATTGATGGGGTCATCACCGCCGAACGTCTCGCCGCGACGGCCGTGCAGTACAGCGGGCATGACGTGCCCAAACGGAAATGGCCGCACCCAGGGATGATGCTTCCCGTGACCGTGGACCTCGCTGATCCCACGCGTTTCAGGATCGAGTGGGACTTGGTATCGACCGGGCCGGAAGCCGCCGAAAAGCTTGCGGCGCAATTGCGCGGCGAGCAGGAGGCAGGCGCCGGCGACCGCCGGCCGTTAGTCTGGCGCGAGGTGGAGCACGCCGCAGCATCGTCGTCGCTGGTCAACGGCCTCACACCCCAGCAGACGGAGATCGCGCTCGCGGGCGGTGCCGCAGCCCTCGGTCTGGTCCCGACCACCGCGACGGTCCTGACCGCGTCCGAGGCAGGGCCGAGCAGTGCACCGGGCGGAACATGGGACATCACGGTCCGCGTGAGCGATCCCGACGGCGGAACGGGCTGGGAAGCGGTCACGCGCATGTCATTCAGCAGCTCAAGCCGCCGCAAACATCGTACCGCCACTGGATGCGAGTTGCCCGTCCTGGTCGACCCGAACAATCGCAAGCGGATCCTCGTCGACGTCACGCGCCTGTCCTGACGCGGTGTTACGCTGTCTGGCCTTGCTGCCACGCACAACAACAAGTCGACGCATCATGTCCGCAGACGCTTGACAGGCAAGACGCTCCGCGCGCAAATTCTTACACTAAGTAAGAATGAAAACAGGGATGGAAATGCCGGAGCAGCCGAGAAGTCGGCGGCAGACGCGCGCTGCCATTTTGACGCATTTGCTTCAGTCCGGCGGCTCGTTCCGCCCGCCGCTGGCAAAAGCCGTGCGCCTGTCTGAAGCAAGCCTGTCGCGCATCCTGTTTGACCTGAAAGCCGAAGGCCTGATCGAGGAAATCAGGCGCCCTGCGCCTTACGTCGGCGGTCCGACGGGCCTCGTCTCGCTTGATGGCGCCATCGCGCTTGCGGGCCTCGAGCTGACCAGCCAGCACCTCAGCGTCGGTGTCGGCGGCCTGGCGGGAGAACTGCACTACAGCGAGCGCGTGCCGTTACCGAAACAGCCGACACCCGAGTCGGTTGGCCGGGTGTTTCGCGAAGCGTCGACCTTGCTGCGCGAGTCAACGCGGCAGCGGCGCATCCGGCTCGCACAGATCGGTGTCACCATTCCGGGCTTGGGGCGGCTGAGCGTATCAGGCAACCCGATCATTCCCTGTGACGTCGAACGGATCGGCGAGATGTTCGCCGAATTGTTCCCGGAAGTCCCTGTCGCTTTCACCAATTCAGTGGTTGCCCACGCCACTTTCCATCGTTGTCGCACGGACAACTATCCCTTCAGCGACGCACATCTGTTCGTCTTTGTCGGCCAGGGCGTCGCGGGAACCTGGATGGATGATCCAAGCGAGGGCGATGCTCTGCAGCCGGTTGAGCTCGGCCATATGGTGTTCGAGCCCGGCGGCCCGCGTTGCCGCTGCGGTCACCACGGCTGCGTCGAAGCCTATACGTCGTTGCCGGCATTGGCCGAGCTTCTGTGCACCACCGAAGCCGAGCTGGTCCAGCTCGGCAGTGAATGGGTGACCACGATCCCCCTCACATCGCGGGTGCGCCGGGAATTGCGTCAGCGGCTGTTCAGGCTTGGCCTCGCCATCGGCAACACGCTGAACGTGAAGCCTTGCCGTGGCGTCGTCATCAGCGGCTGGCCCTCGCTTCTAGCGGAAAACGACCGAAGGGCCGTCATCGACGGGATCGATGCGTGTCTTCTGGGTGGCCGCAAATCGGCGCAGGTGTCCCTCGCCTTCGTGCCGCCCTCGAATGGCAACGATCCGCAGGCA
Organism: Bradyrhizobium sp. Ghvi; assembly: GCF_900115265.1. Taxonomy (GTDB): domain Bacteria; phylum Pseudomonadota; class Alphaproteobacteria; order Rhizobiales; family Xanthobacteraceae; genus Bradyrhizobium. The sequence goes on from NZ_FOVU01000002.1 coordinate 269,939, forward strand.
GCGCTCGCCTTCGCCGCGTTCTGCCTGGCCAGAAGCGGCGGCATGCCTGCCGCATCGACGGAGGCCGCCTGAAATGGCCTGAATGCTGCGCTTGCGCCAAAACTTTCACACCGGGAGGAACTTGCCATGCCGATCACGACAACAAGGCGCCGTCTGCTCGCTGGATCTGCTGCCGCGCTCGCGCTACCGGCCTTTGCCCGCGCGCAAGGCGCGGTCAAGCCACGCCTGACCGTAATCTCGCAATGGTCCGCAGGCAGCGACGGCGCGGCGATCACCGCGCTCGGCAAGAAGTTCGAGGAGAAGGGCGGCGTCTGGCAGCACTCGCCCGTTCCCGGCTTCACCACCGAGATGATGAACAAGCTGCGCGCTCAGATCATCGCCGGCGATCCGCCGGCCTGCTCGCAACTCAAGGGCCCCGAGATTGCGGCCTGGTCGAAGATTGCCCCGACGGTCGATCTCGACGCCGCGGTCGCGGCTGCCGGTTACGAGAAAGTCGTCGCGCCGGATCTTGCAAAATTGCACAAGCCGGCGGGCAAGTGGATCGCGCTGCCGTTGCAGATCTACAGCACCAACATGCTATTTCTCTCCAAACGCGCGATGGACAAAGCCAAGGCCGATAAGCCGCCGGTCACCTGGGCCGACTTCAATGCCCTCGCCGAGAAGATGAAGTCGGCCGGAATGACTTATCCCCTCGCCAACGGCGGCACCCGTCCCGATGACGGGCAAAAATTCGAGGCCTCCTTCGCCGGCATCAGCCCGACGGCATATCGCGCAGCCATCATGAATCTCGACAAGAAGGCCCTGGAAGGACCGGAGATCAAGGCAGCCTTCGCGCAGACGCGCAAGATCGCCGACTGGTGTGACCCCAATGTTGGCGCACAGCCCTATGCCACCAATCTGAAGCGCTTCGTCGACGGCGACATGGGCATGTTGATCATGGGCGGCTGGGCGCAGGGCGTGTTGAAAAACGCCGGTTTCAAATTCGACGACTACGTCATCGTTCCGGGTCCCAGCGACAATGGCAAGCCGGTGTTCCTGTTGAATGCCGATGCCTTCATCTTCTGGCAGCGCAAGGAAGCCGACCTCCAGGCCGGCCAGATGTTGATGGCGCAGCTCGTGATGGATCCGACGATCCAGACCATGTACTCGCAGATCACGGGATCGATCCCCGTGCGTACCGATGTCGATCTGTCCGGCGAGGGCTGGTCGGATGGTCAACGGACGACGGCGGCCGCACTGAAGAATGCCGTGGGCAACAATCAGGCCGTCCTGAGCCTCGCGCACAATATGGCCCAGGAAAACGGCCTCACGGCTGCGATGATCGACGTCATCACCGAGTATGTGAAGAACAAATCGATCAAGCCGGAGCAGGCGGTCAGCCGCCTCGCCGACGCCGTCGAGGGCGCGCGTTGACCGACGTCGTCTCGACTGCAACACGGCCGGGCCAGTCGGCGACCTCCGAGATGTTGCGCCGGCTGCCCGAGTTTCTAATGATCTGGGTGCCGCTGCTGTTATCAGCAGCGCACCTCATTACGTTTTCGATCTGGACGATCTGGATTTCGTTTACGCCCTCCACCCTTGTTCCGGTTACGGGCTGGGTGGGCCTGCGCAACTACACTGCGGTCCTCGCGTCGCGGAACTGGCAGATCGCCTTCGACAATCTGCTGCTGTTCGGCACCGCTTTCGTGCTGTTCAGCCTGGTCACCGGCCTCCTGCTCGCGATCCTGCTCGATCAGCGCATTCGCGGCGAGAACGTGCTGCGAACCATCTTTCTTTATCCGCTGGCGGTGTCGTTCGTCGTGACGGGCACGGTTTGGAGCTGGTTGCTCAATCCCGGCATCGGAATCGAGAAGCTCGTCCACGATCTCGGCTGGATAACTTTCAAGTTCGATTGGCTGGTCGACCGCGACATGGCGATCTGGACGATCGTGATTGCAGCAATCTGGCAATCTTCGGGCTTCGCCATGGCCCTGTTCTTGGCCGGTCTTCGCTCCGTCGACGCCGACATCATCAAGGCCGCGCAGATCGACGGCGCCGGACCTGTCAGAACCTATTGGCGCGTCGTTCTGCCGACGCTTTGGCCGATCACCATCACAGTCGTCGTTGTCCAGTTGCAGTTCGCGATCTCGGCATTCGACCTGGTCCGCGCACTCACCAATGGCGGGCCAGGGATCGCGACGCAGCTGCCGGCCCTCGTCGTCTACGATCTGATGTTCCAGCGCAGTCAGCTCGGCCGGGGCGCGGCGGCGGCGGTGCTGATGTTGCTCATCCTTCTTGCGGTGCTGCTGCCCTATGCAGCATGGCGTTATCTCCGGCGACGGCAGTCTGCGCATGCGTGACCAAGGCTTCGCCCCAAGCCGGGCTCTGATCTATCTCGTCGTGACATTGTTCGCGGCCGCCTACCTCGCCCCGCTGGTTGTCGTCGTGCTCAACTCGCTCCGGACCGATGAGGAGATCGCGCAGAGTTCGATGATCGGCTGGCCGCAGCACCTGGCCTGGGGCAATTACGCCCTCGCCTGGAGCGGCTTCTGCGTCGCGGAGACCTGCGCCGGTATTCGGCCCTACATGTTGAACTCGGCGCTCATCACCATCCCGGCGACGATCTTCTCGACCCTGCTCGGTGCTGTCGCCGGTTATGCCGTGTCGCTCTGGCGTTTTCGCGGCGATGTTTGGGTCTACGGCATCGTCACCCTTGGCCTTTTTCTGCCCCAGCAGATGCGTCTCTTGCCCTGGACCATCGTGCTGAGGGACATCGGGCTGATCAACACGTTGACGGGTCTCGTGCTGATCCACACGATCCAGGGCCTCTCCTTCACTGTTCTGTTCTGCCGAAACTACTATATCGCCATTCCCCACGAATTGATCCGGGCCGCACGCGTTGATGGCGCCGGGTTCTTTCGCATTTTCTGGCGCATCATCCTGCCGCTTTCCTCGCCGATCCTGATCGTCACCGTGATCTGGCAGTTCACGCATATCTGGAACGAATTCCTCTATGGCGTGACCTTCACGACCGGCCAGCAGCAGCCCGTGACGGCCGCGCTCATCGCGCTGTCTGCCGCGGTCGCCGATATCCCGCATCACGGCGTACAGAGTGCTGCGGTGATCATCGCGGCACTGCCCACACTGCTGATCTATCTCTTTGGCGGCAGGTATTTTGTACGCGGCCTCACTGCCGGGGCTGTGAAATGATGGATCTTTCATGACAGCCCTGAGCATTCGCGCGCTGTCCAAGCGCTATGCCAATCTGGAGGTGCTCAAGGGCATCGACCTCGACATCGAGAGCGGCGAGTTCACCGTGCTGGTCGGACCGTCCGGCTGCGGCAAGTCCACGCTGCTCAACATCGTCGCCGGGCTCGATCGCGCGAGCGACGGCACGGTCGAGATCGGCGGCCGGATCGTCAATGACGTCCCGCCCAAGGACCGCGACATCGCCATGGTGTTCCAGTCCTATGCGCTCTATCCCTCGATGACGGTGCGCCAGAACATCACCTTCGGCATGGAATGCCGCGGCGTCCCAAGGCTGGAGCAGGACAAGGCGGTGGCGAATGTCGCCAAACTGCTCCAGATCGAGCCGCTGCTCGCCCGCAAGCCCTCACAACTGTCTGGCGGTCAGCGCCAGCGTGTCGCGATGGGGCGGGCGCTGGTGCGCGATCCGCTGCTCTTCCTGTTCGATGAGCCGCTCTCCAATCTCGACGCCAAACTGCGCGTCGAGATGCGGATGGAGATCAAGCGGCTACACCAGCGCATTGGTGCCACCATCATCTACGTCACCCACGATCAGATCGAGGCGATGACGATGGCGACCCGCATCGCCGTGATGCATCGCGGCGTGGTGCAACAGTTCGCCGATCCTGATACGGTCTACCGCTATCCGGCCAATCTGTTCGTCGCCCGCTTCATGGGCTCGCCGCCGATGAACACGATGCCGGCCCGGCTCGAGGCCGACAGCAGCGGACCTGTGGTGGTGATCGGCGCAGGCCGGCCGGACGAGGTCCGCCTCCGCCTGCAAGGCTATGAGGCGGCCGCGCCCTATATCGGCCGCGAGGTGGTGCTCGGGATCAGGCCGGAATGCATCGCCGAGGGGGACCGCGTGTTCTCGGGCGCCATGGGCGCGCCGGTCATCGTCACCGCGCCGGTCGAGCTGGTCGAGCCTACGGGCGCGGAGACCATCGTCCTGTTGCGACTTGGCGGCGAGCCGGCGCAGGCGCGGATCTCGCCGGACATCCGGCCCGCGCCGGGTGCTACCGCCTCCTTCGCACTCGATACCCGCCGAATTTGCCTGTTCGACCCCGAGACGGAGCGACTGATCGCATGACCAAGACAAGCTATGCCGGCCTCGCGGACCGCGTGGTGCTGATCACCGGAGGCGCCAGCGGCATCGGTGCCGCCTTCGTCCGCGCCTTCGCCGCCCAGGGGTCGCGCGTCGCCTTCCTCGATATCGACACGCAGGCCGGCGAAGCACTGGCGCAGGAGGTGGCGAAAGCTTCCGGTGCCGCACCGCTGTTCGTGCCCTGCGATCTCCTGGACATCGACGCCCTGCGAGCCGCGCTGGCAAAGGTGCGGGGATCACTCGGTGACGCCGCGGTCCTCGTCAACAATGCCGCCAATGACCAGCGTCAGGTGCTTGCGGACGTGACGCCTGCGGACTTCGACTGGACGATCGGCGTCAATCTCAAGCACGTCTTCTTTGCGGCGCAAGCCGTGGTGCCGCAGATGCAGGCGCGCGGCGGCGGCTCGATCATCAACATGTCCTCGGTGGCCTGGATGCGCGGCGCGCCGGCCCTGCCGGTCTACGCCGCGGCCAAGGCAGCGATCGTCGGCTTCACCAACTCGCTGGGGCGCAAGTTCGGTGCAGACCGCATTCGCGTCAACGCGATTGCACCGGGGATGGTGATCACCGAGCGCCAGCGAAAGCTGTGGTATCCGGACGAGCGGCAGATTGCCGAAATGCGCAGCCGCCAGGCCATTCCCGATGCGGTGACGCCGGAGGATATTGCTGACATGGCGCTGTACCTCGCCTCAGATGCGAGCCAGCGCATCACGTGCCAGTGCTTCAGGGTGGACGGCGGCCTGGCCTAGCTCGCGCGTTGCTTCCGCATCGTCGCCAGCACGATGTCGGCGGCAAGCACGCTCGGCGATTTGTTGCCGGTCGACATGATGGTGTCGAGCTGCGCGAAGGCTTCGACCTGCTGCCGGCGCATCGGCGTGTCCGCCAGCACCTCGGACAGCGCGCCGGCGAGCTTCTCCGGCGTGCAGTCCTCCTGCAAAAATTCAGGGATCACGTCCTTGCCGATCACGAGATTGGCAAGGATCACCGAGGACACCTGGATCGCGCGGCGAAGGATGAAGGCCTCCATCGCCCCGACGCGATAGGCAGTCACCATCGGGACGCCCGACAGGGCCAGCTCCAGCGTCACGGTGCCGGACTTCGCCAGCGCCGCGCGCGCGATCCGGAAGGCGGCGCGCTTCTCGGCTTCGCCAACCACGATCTGCGGCTTGACCGGCCAGCTCGCTACGCCCTCGCGGACGGTGGCCTCCAGATGCGGCATGGTCGGCAGCATCAATTCGAATGCGACGCCCTGCGCTCGCAATCGTCCGAGCGCCGCGCCGAACAGCCCGAGATGATGCCGGATCTCGCTGCGACGACTGCCCGGCAGCACCAGCAGAACCGGCGGCTCGCTGTCGCGGCGCTTTTGTTCGTCCGCATCAGGTCGCAGCGAGGACAATTGTTCGATCAGGGGATGGCCGACATAGCTGCAAGGCGGCCCTTTCAGCTTGCGATATTCCTCCGGTTCGAACGGCAGCAGACCGAGCACGTGATCGACATAGCCGAGCATGGCGCGCGCCCGGCCCGGCCGCCAGGCCCAGACCGAGGGCGAGACGTAGTCGATAATGGGGATATCAGGATTCTTCGCGCGGACGCGGCGGGCGACGCGATGGGTGAAGTCGGGGCTGTCGATGATGACGAGCGCATCCGGTGCGGCATCCGTCACGGCGTCCGCGGTCTCGCGGAGCAGCCGCAGGATCTTCGGCAGCTGCTGCAGCACCCCCGCGAAGCCGACGATCGACAGCTCCTCGATCGGAAACAGCGTCTCGAGCCCCTCGCGCGCCATGGTGCGGCCGCCGACGCCTACGAACTGCACGCCGTCGCCAAGGCGCTGGCGCAGCACCTTCATCAGCGCCGAGCCGAGCCGGTCGCCGGATTCCTCGGTGGCGAGCAGAAAGATCTTCCTGATGGGATCGCGCATCTGCATCATGCGGGCAAACCGACGACGAAGAGATATTTGGCGTCGGCGAGCGCGATCATTGCCTGCGGCTCGGCGGCGATGGTGTTGCCGGCGACGACAGCAACGCCGGCAAGGCCGGCCTTGGCGGCGCCCTCGATCGTGCGCGGGCCGATCGTCGGCAAGTCGAAGCGCAGGTCCTGGCCGCTCTTGGGCGCCTTCACCAGCACGCCCCGTCCCGTGGCGGCGCGGATGCGGCCCTCCTCGCGCAGCCGCGCGACCCGCGCCAGCAGCGCATCGGTGCCCTCGATATCCTCGACCGCCACAACATGGCCGTCGATCACCACCGCGGCCTGACCGATGTCGAACGGCCCGAGCGCGGCGAGCACCGCGCGCCCGCGTTCGATGTCGCCCTTGGCCTTGTCGGCAGGCCAGGCGCGAGTGATGCAGCCTTCCGGCATCAGCAGGTCGGGCGCGACGTCCTTGATTCCGACCATGCGAAAGCCATCCTGCTCGAGGAGCCGTCCGACGCCGGACAGCAGATGATCATCGCCGCCACGAAAGGCGCGGACGACATTGCCGAGCAGCCGCAGCGTCTTGATGTCGAAGCGGATCTCGGTAAGCGAGGGTCGCACCAAGGTGCCGATGAAGATCAGGTCGCGGCAGCCCTCCTCGCGGAACAGCCGCATGGCGCGGCCGAGCTGGCCGACCGAGATCCAGCGATGGCGGAATTTTTCGACCTGCAGCGGATCGCAGGCGCCTCGCAGCGGGAACAACACCGGCGTGATCCCGCGCGCGGCAAGCGACTCGGCAACTGCGAACGGCATGGCGCCGCCGCCCGCGACCACGCCGATCGGTGATGAAATCGCAGGAGCCGCCGATGTCATGTCCGCGGCCATCGCAGCATCACTTCTCGATGGTGGGAAGACAAAGCGGCCGCTTGCCCTTGCCGATGAAGCCGAGGATTTCGGCGATCGCGGGATCTTCGCTTGCAAGCGGCCGCACCGCCTCCAGCCGTTCGGCGAACGTGCCGGCGCCATGGAAGAGCTTCTGGTAGAAGCCGCGCACGGTGGCGAGCCGCTGCTTGGTGAACTTGCGCCGCTTCATGCCGATCAGGTTGAGGCTCTCCAGCACCGCATACTGGCCGTTGGCGAGCCCATACGGGATGATGTCGTCGCGCACGCCCGAGAGGCCGCCGACCATCACATAGGAACCGATGCGGGTGAACTGGTGCACGGCGGACAGCCCGCCGATATAGACGGCCTCGCCGATCTCGCAATGGCCGCCGAGCGTCGCCGAGGTCGCGAAGATCGCGTTGTTGCCGACGATGCAGTCATGGCCGACATGGCTGTTGTTCATGAAATAGCCGTCGTTGCCGACGCGCGTCTTCCCGCCGCCCTTGACTGTGCCGACATTCATGGTCGCGCCTTCGCGGATGATGTTGCCGGAGCCGATCTCGAGCGTGGTCGGCTCGCCCTTGTAGCTCAGATCCTGCGGGGCGCCGCCGAGCACCACGAATGGCGAGATCACGCAGCCGTCGCCGACCGTGGTGTGGCCGATGATGGTGACCTGGCCGATCAGCTTGCAATTGGCCCCGATCCGGACGTTGCGACCGATGATACAAAAGGGCCCGATCTCGGTACCCTCGCCGATCACGGCGCCGTCTTCCACCCGCGCGGTGGGGTCGATCTTACTCATCAAGCGATCTTACTTATCAACAAGGTCTGACTATGTGTTGAACTTGCTCGGTTTTCCGCTGGTTAGGCGACTGCGCCCGATCTGTCCAGTGACGTATGATCTCGGCGTGTTTCAGACCGAGGCGAATAGCGAGTAGGGAGTGGCGAATGGAAGTGCCTGCTTCGCCATTCCCCACTCGCTACTCGCCATTCGCGTCCCTCAGTCCGTCAGCATCGCCCCGACATCGGCTTCGGCGACGACCTGGCCGTTGACCTTGGCGTCACCGTGAAACCACCACATGGCCTTGCGGCGGCCGAGCGAGCGCATGTGATACTCGATGGTATCGCCGGGAAGCACGGGTTTGCGGAACTTGCACTTGTCGATGGTGAGGAAATACACCGCCCGCGGCTTCTCGGTGCCCTCGACCGACTTGATGCCGATCACACCGGCGGTTTGCGCCATCGCCTCGATCATCATGACGCCAGGATAGACCGGACGTTCCGGGAAATGGCCCTGGAAGGCCGGCTCGTTGAAGGTGACGTTCTTGATACCAATGCCGCTGTAATCGGCCCGGATGTTGATCACCCGGTCGATCAGCAGCATCGGAAAGCGGTGCGGCAGCGTCTGGAGGATCGCATTGATATCCACCAGCTCGAATTTTACAGGTGATTCCGCCGTCATTCCCGTCCCTCGTCCTTCGGATCGGCCTTGCTGTCGCGCACCAGGCGCTCCACCGCGATGATTTCCTTGAACCATTGTTTGGTCGGCTTGGCAAAAAAACCGCCCCACCGTCCGTTTGGCGGGATGTCGTCCTTGACGCCGCTCATCGCGGTCACCTGGGCCCCGTCGCCGATCTTGAGGTGATTGTTGATGCCAACCTTCGCCCCCAGCGCCACGTTGTCGCCGATGGTCAGGCTGCCCGCGAGCCCGATCTGGGCCGCCAGCAGGCAGTTCCGGCCAATCGTCACATTGTGGCCGATCTGGACCTGGTTATCGATTTTGGTGCCCTCTCCGATCACGGTGTCGCGCAAGGAGCCGCGGTCGATGGTGGTGCCGGCGCCGACTTCCACATTGTTCTGGATCAGCACGCGCCCAGTCTGGGGCACCTTCAGATGGCCCTCGGGACCGAAGAAGATGAAGCCGTAGCCGTCCTGGCCGATCGAGCAACCGGGATGGATCAGCACGTTGTTTCCGATCAGCGCACACTGGATGGCGCTGCGGGCGCCGACGTTGCAGTCCCGGCCGATCTTGACGCCGGGACCAAGGACCACGCCAGCGCCGATCACGGTGCCGCTGCCGATCTCGACGTCAGGGCCGATGACCGTCAGCGGCTCGACGATCACGTCGTCCTCCAACCGCGCCGAGGGGTCGATGATGGCCGACGGCGCGATGCCGTCATTGCCGAACCAGGATTGTGGGCGTAGCGCATCGGCGTGCCATTCCCGCGCGAGCCCGACGAAGGCACGGAACGGCTGCGCCGCCCGCAGCACCGCCACATGCGCCGGCACCTGGGCCTCGAAGCGGGGGCTGACCAGGCAGGCGCCGGCCTTGGTCGCTTTCAGCTCATCGGCATATTTGAGGTTGTCGAAGAACGCCAAATGCATCGGGCCGGCTTCGTCGAGCGAAGCGAGGCCCGTGATGACATGACCGCCCTTGCTGGGGTCGGCCAGTTGCGCCTTGGTCAGCGCGGCGATGTCAGCCAGCGTTGTTTCAGGCGGTCTTTTGAAGAAGGTCGGCTGCGCCATTCCACCCCGTCGCGGTCCGGCTTCGGCATGAAGCGGCCAAGCCGCATCATGCCTTATCTCATGGGTTGAGCACGATCTTTTTGGCGACCGGCCCCAAGGAATTCCTAGAAGGAACTCCCGGGCGGCCGGATCATGCCCTGCTGATCGAATTAGAACGAGGTACCGCCACCGAACCGGAATTCCTGCACGCGGTCATACTTGCCCTTGGTGAGCGGCACTGCGTAGTCGAAGCGCAGCGGACCGAACGGCGAGGCCCAGATCAGACCGACACCGACCGACGAGCGGATCACCTTGCTGTCGTCGTAGACGAGGCCGGTACAGGTTCCGGTGGAGCTCGGATTGACGGTCGACGGGATACAGTTCGAGTTCTTAGTCGTCGTGGTTTCGCCGGTCAGCGCCCAGGTCGTCGGGCCCCGATAGTCATACAGACCGCCGGCGTCGGCATAGACCGCGCCCTTCAGACCCACTTCCTTCGGCAGGAACCAGAACGGCATCTGCAATTCCAGCGACGCGCCCCAGTATTTCGTGCCGCCCAGCGCGTCCTGCGTGCCGTAAGGGTTGAGGTCGCGCGGACCGATACCGTTCGGCGCAAAGCCGCGGACGAGGTTCGGGCCCATCTGGAAATGATCCAGCATGCGCAGATCGTCGCTGCCGACCTTGTTCAGGATACCGCCCTGAAGGTGGACGAGACCGACAAGGTCAGACACCAGCGACTGGTAGTACTTCGCGTCGGCAGTCGTCTTCAGGTACGAGACATCGCCGCCGACACCGGCGAAGTCCTGCCTGAAGTCGATGAGCAGGCCGTCGGACGGGTTCTTGTTGTTGTCGAGCGTGTTGTAGGTCAGCGTGTAGCCGAGCGCCGAGGTCAGCGTCTTGCCGTTCGCCAGCTCCCTGCGCACCGGCAGCGAGGCTTCGCCGTCGAAGTAGCAGCCGAGGTAGTTGGTGCCAGCGAAATTATATCCACTCGCGATAATATCCGCTGTGCCTTGCGGCGTGTTGGCATAAGCAGGCGACGGGTTGAACGCGCCCGAGCCGACGATGTTGTTACAGTTCGCCAGATTGGAAGGCAGCGTGATTTCCTGCTGGTAGATCGAGTAGCGCAGCTGGAGCGACAAATCCTCGCGCAAAGAGAAGCCGAGACGCGGCGAGAAGCCGAGTGTCTTGGTGCCGTAGGAGATGTAGCTGTTGGCCAGCTGCTGACGCTGATAGAGGTCGAGACCCAGGGCGACGCGGTAGTCGAGCAGATACGGCTCGACGAACGACAGCGAATAGCCGCGCGCGTACTGGCCGTAGGTGACTGACGCCTTGGCGAACAGGCCGCGGCCGAGCAGGTTGCGCTCGGAGACCGAGACTTCGGCGAGCGCACCGTCTGTCGTGGAGTAACCGCCCGAGATCGAGAAGTCGCCGGTCGACTTCTCCTCGAGATCGACGATCAGAACCACGCGGTCGCTGGAGGAGCCCGGCTCCGTCGTGATCTTCACGGTCTTGAAGTAGTCGAGGTTCTTCAGGCGGCGCTCGGCGCGATCGACCAGCGCACGGTTGTAGGCGTCGCCCTCGGAGAGGTCGAACTCGCGGCGAATCACGTAGTCACGGGTACGGGTGTTGCCGCGGATGTTGATGCGCTCGATATAGGTGCGCGGCCCCTCGTCAACGTTGAACACGACGGAGACGGTGTGCGCATCGAAATTGCGATCGCCGCCCGGACGCACCACCGCGAAGGCGTAGCCGCGGCGCGAGGCCTCGATCTGCATGTCCTCGACCGATTTCTCGATCGATTCGACATTGTAGAGCGAGCCGACATTGACGCGCGAAAAGCTGCGCAACGAGCTGGGGTCGAAGTTCGCGATGCTGGTGCGGAAATCGACGCTACCGACGCGATACTGCGAACCTTCCTCGATCTTGAAGGTGACGTTGAAGCCCTTCTTCTCCGGATCGTATTCGGTGAGGGCGGCCACGACCTGCACGTCGGCGAAGCCGTTCTTCAGATAGAAGCGACGAATCAGGTCGCGATCGGCCTCGACGCGGTCAGGATCGTACACGTCGGCGCTGCCGAGGAAGCTCAGCAGATTGGTTTCGCGCGTCTTGATGACGTCGCGCAGGCGATAGGACGAGTACGCGTTGTTACCAACGAAATCGATCGACTTGACGCCGGTCTTGACGCCTTCGTTGATCGTGAAGACGAGATCGACGCGGTTGTTCGGCTGCTCGATGATTTCAGGGGTGACGGTCACGTCATAGCGGCCCGAGCGGCGATAGATTTCGGCGATTCGCAGCGTGTCCGACTGCACCATGGCCCGGGAGAACGTGCCGCGGGCCTTGGACTGGACTTCGGCGGTGAGCTGCTCGTCCTTGATCTTCTTGTTGCCCTCGAACGCGACACGTCCGATCACCGGGTTTTCCACCACGGAGACGACGATCTGGCCACCGGCGCCGCGGTTGATCTTCACGTCCTGGAACAGGCCGGTCTCGATCAGCGCCTTGAGGCCGTCATCGATGGCACCCTGATCAAGGCGTCCCCCGGGGCCAGGCTTGAAATAGGACCGGATCGTCTCCACCTCGACGCGGCGATTCCCTTCCACGGAAATCGACTGCACAGTCTGGGCAAGCGCGGCCGAAGACACAAAAGCCCCAACCGGGGCAACCACCGGCGCGCCGAACATGATCAGGGTTGCGAGCAAGCCCCCCCGGAGTCGCAGTCCAAACTTCATTGCGCAACGCGCCCTTATCAACTTACCAGACCCAACCCCAAAGCCGGTCTGGGAGATTCCCCAAGTTCAAGCCGCTTGTAGCCAATTTCCCCGACGCCGCAAACGGCCGAGCGCGCCGTAATTTCAATTTCAGTCCAAGACGTTGCCTAAGAGCAACGCCACAAAAAAGCCCCTATCAAGACGCCGCCATTCGAAGGATGTCATTGTAGGTGGCAAACACCATCAGCATCAGCACCAGACCGAGGCCGATTCGGAAACCCATTTCCTGGGTCCGCTCCGACAGCGGGCGGCCCCGGACCACCTCGGCTGTGTAGAACAGAAGGTGACCGCCATCGAGCAGCGGGATCGGGAACAAGTTCAACAGGCCGATCGAGACCGACAGCACGGCACAGAGATTGATCACGAACTGGAACCCGGCGCTGGCGGCCTGCCCCGACATCTTGGCGATGCCGAGGACGCCGCTGACCTCATTCGGATTGCCCTGCCCGATGAACAGCGAGCCCAGGAACTTGAAGGTGCTGGTGATGATGAACCAGACCTGCTCGACCCCGATCTTGAGCGCCTCGCCGACTCCGACCGGCGCGGTTGAAACCTCACCGGCCTGGGACTTGTGCTCGACGCCGAGCACGCCGACCCGATGGCTGTTGCCGAACGGATCCTTGCGCTCGAGCAGCGCCGGTGTCGCGGTCAGCGAAACGATCGCACCATCCCGCTTCACCCGGAACACCAGCGCCGAACCGGCGCTGGTCGCGACGATCCGCTGCATGTCGGCAAAGCTCTCGATCGGCTTGCCGTCGATCTCGACGACCACGTCGCCGACCTTGAACCCGGCAGCAGCCGCAGCGCCCTCGGCGACGACGCCGTCCACACGCGCGATCGTGCTCGGCTTGCCGTAGTACAGGGCCATGCCTGCGAAAATCAGGGCGCCGAGGATGAAATTGGCGATCGGACCCGCGGCGACGATGGCAGCGCGCGGACCGACCTTCTTGTGGTGGAAGCTGCCGGCGCGCTCCTCAGCCGTCATCGCCGCGAGCGCCTGGGCCGACGGCGTGGAGGCCTCGCTCTCGTCGCCGAAGAATTTGACATAGCCGCCGAGCGGAATCGCCGAGATCTTCCAGCGGGTGCCGTGGCGGTCGTTGAAACCAATCAGTTCGGGTCCGAAGCCGAGCGAAAAGGTTAACACCCGAACGCCCGCCCAGCGCGCGACCAGAAAATGGCCGAGTTCATGGAAGAACACGACAATGGTCAGGACGAACAGGAAGGGAACGACGTAGCCGAGGAGCCCATGGCTCAATGTATTGAAACTATGGGTAAAAAAGTCGATCATCGAATTCCCTCATCCAGCGCCGCAAGGCCCTGGCCCCGAACCATCTACGATGCCTTTAAGGCAATTTGAGGCAATAGGGCGGCAGCTTTATTTCGCGAGACATGGTCAACAGAGATGGCATCATCCGCTGAAGTCATGGGGCCATGGTTCCCGCCTCGAATCCAGTCCTCCAGCGTCGCTTCGACCAGCCGGGCAATCGCGCCGAAGCGAATCTTGCCGGCAATGAAGGCCGCGACCGCGACCTCGTTGGCGGCGTTGTAGACGGTGGTCGCCCCCTTCCCGTGCCGAAGCGAATCGAAGGCCAGGCGAAGCCCGGGGAACCGCTCGAAATCGGGCGCCTCAAAGGTGAGTTGGCCGATCTTGGCGAGGTCCAGCTTGGCCGCCGGTCCCTTGATCCGGTCGGGCCAGCCGAGGCAGTGCGCGATCGGCGTGCGCATGTCGGGCGAGCCCAGCTGGGCCATCACCGAGCGGTCGGAGAATTCCACCATGCCGTGGATGATCGACTGCGGATGCACCAACACGTCGATCTCATCAGGCGTCAACGCGAACAGATAGGATGCCTCGATCACCTCGAGGCCCTTGTTCATCATCGAAGCAGAATCGATCGTGATCTTCTGGCCCATGCTCCAGTTCGGATGCTTCAGGGCCTGCTCGAGAGTGGCTTGCTCGATGTCGGCGGGCTTCCAGGTCCGGAACGGACCGCCCGAGGCGGTGATGATGACGCGGACCAGCTCGTCGCGATTGCCCGATGCGAGCGCCTGAAACAGCGCATTGTGCTCGGAATCGGCCGGCAAGATACAGGCGCCAGCTTTCGCCGCGCGCTGCATGAAGAAATCGCCGGCGCAAACCAGGCATTCCTTGTTGGCGAGCGCGACATGTGCGCCGCGATCGACCGCAGCCAAAGCCGGCTTCAAGCCGGCCGCGCCGCTGACGGCCGCCATCACCCAATCGGCCGGACGTGCGCCCGCCTCGATGACGGCACTTTCGCCGGCGCCGCACTCGGTGCTCGTACCAGCGAGTGCGGATTTGAGCTCGCCGAGCTTGGTGCTGTCTGCGATCGCGACGAAGCGCGCGGAAAATTCCTTTGCGAGTTTCGCCAGCGCCTCGACATTGCTGTTCGCCGTCAAGGCTTCGACGCGATAGCGCTCGGGCGAAGCGCGCAGCAGATCCATCGTGCTGTCGCCGATCGAGCCGGTGGCGCCGAGGACCGTGACGCTGCGAATCTCGGACGCAGCAGGCTTGTTGTTACGCAAAGGGACTGCGCTCATATCCTCACCAAACCATAAGACCGCTTCCGGCGCTATGCACACCATGGCGGAGGAAGCCGATAATCCATGCCACCAGGATGGCGGCGACAAAGCCGTCCAGGCGGTCGAGTAGCCCGCCATGGCCGGGAATTAAGTGACTGGAATCCTTGACGCCGAAGCGCCTTTTCACCGCGGATTCGAACAGATCGCCGGCCTGCGATACCACCGACAGGATGGCGCTGACGAGGAGCAGCGGAACTGCTCGGCCGATACCGAATGCCGCAAACCCGCTCGCGACCGCAAGGCTTGCCGCAAAACCACCGAACGCTCCGGCCCAGGTCTTCTTCGGGCTCACGCGCGGCCATAGCTTCGGCCCGCCAATGCCGCGGCCGGCAAAATAGCCGCCGATATCGGTCGCCCACACCACCAGCAGCACGAACATCAGCGCGGAGAAGCCGTTGGCGAGATCCTTCCGCACCAGGATCGACGCCAGCAGCGCCGCCGCGGCATAAGCGAATCCGGTCGCAGCCCACATGAATTTGCCGCGCGCGATCAGCGTGATGATCGCACCGCCGACGCAGCCAACGATGACGGCGGTCTTGAGCGCACCGGCGGCAACGCACAAGCCCATCATGGCGATGACGATCGTCCCTGCCCCGGTCAACGCGGTCGAGCCAGCCCCAACCACAATGAGCCATTCCGCGAACAGCCCGACCGACACCAGGGTCACGAGCAGCGCCCACAGCCAGCCGCCAGCGTAAGCCAGCGCAATCGTCAGCGGCGCCAGCACCAGCGCTGCGAGGACACGCATCACCAGATTGCTTGAGGCAGGCTCGGCGCCCACCGGTGCGGCGTCGGGTTCGCTCACGAGGCTGATTTCGCGACCAGACCGCCGAAACGGCGCTCGCGCCTGGCGAATTCGGCAATCGCGCTTTCGAGCGCAGCCTTGTCGAAATCGGGCCAGTGCACCGGTACGAACACGAGCTCGCTATAGGCTGCCTGCCACATCAGGAAATTGGACAGGCGCTGCTCGCCGCTGGTGCGGATGATGAGATCCGGATCGGGAATGTCCGGCGCATCGAGATGGGCGCCGAGCGCATCGGCGTCGATCGTATCCGGATCGCGCCTGCCGTCCGCGACTTCGCGCGCGAGCTTCTGTGCCGCCTTCGCGATCTCCTGGCGCGAGCCGTAATTGAAGGCAACCACCAGCGTGAGGCGCGTGTTGTCGCGCGTCAGTTCCTCGGCCTCATTCAGCAGCGCACAGATGTCGCCCTCGAGCCCGTCACGCTCGCCGATGATGCGTACCTTGACGCCATCGCGATGCAGGGTTGCGAGATCGTTGCGGATGAAGCGCCTGAGCAGGCCGAAGAGATCGCCGATCTCGCTCGCCGGACGCGACCAGTTCTCCGACGAGAACGAGAAGATGGTGAGATAGCGGATGCCGAGCTCGTGCGAGGCACGCACCACGCGCCGCAAGGCCTCGACGCCGCGACGATGCCCTTCCGCCCGCGGCAGACCGCGCGCGGCGGCCCAGCGCCCGTTGCCATCCATGATGATGGCAACATGCGCAGGCGCCTCGGACCTTTCGGGTCCTTCCGTTGCGGGCGCGGCGGCGTTGGGCATGGAAAAGAAGCCTTAAACGGTGAGGATTTCTTTTTCCTTGGCGGCCAGCAGCTGGTCGATCTCGGTGATGGTGCCGTCGGTGGCCTTCTGCACTTCGTCGGCGTGACGCTTCTGATCGTCCTCCGACATCTCGTGATTCTTCTCGAGCTTCTTCAGGACGTCCAGGCCGTCACGGCGGACGTGACGCGCTGCCACCTTGGCGGCTTCCGCGTATTTGTGTGCGACCTTGACCAGCTCCTTGCGGCGCTCCTCGTTGAGCTCGGGAATGCGCAGGCGCAGCACCTGGCCTTCGGTCGCCGGCGACAGGCCGAGATTGGAATCGACGATCGCCTTCTCCACCGCCTTGACCATCGACTTGTCCCAGACCTGCACCGAGATCAGGCGCGGCTCCGGCACGCTGACGGTGGCGAGCTGGTTGAGCGGCATGTGGCTGCCATAGGCATCGACCTGGACCGGATCGAGCATCGAGGCCGATGCGCGGCCGGTACGCAGGCCGCCAAGCTCGTGCTTGAGCGAGGCGACCGCGCCCTGCATGCGGCGCTTCACTTCGTTGAGGTCGAAATTACCCGTGGTCATCACGTTCCTCCTTCAATATCCCGGCGACCTCACCGCGCCCCCGCTTCGTGGCGCACCAGATGAGCCGTCAGCCGGCGACGACAGTCCCATGGCCGGCGCCGCGCAGAATCGCGCCGATCGACCCGGGCTCCGCGATCGAAAATACGATGATAGGCAGCGATGTCTCGCGAGCAAGTGCGAAGGCGGTCGCATCCATCACCTTGTAGCCGCCCTCGATCGCCTGCGAGTGAGTCAGGCGGTCGAACCGGGTGGCGGACGGGTCCTTCTTCGGATCGGCCGAGTAGACACCGTCGACATTCGTCGCCTTCAGCACCGCTTGCGCGCCGATCTCGGCGGCACGGAGCACCGCAGTGGTGTCCGTGGTGAAGAACGGATTGCCGGTTCCGCCGCCGAGCAGCAGGATCCGCCCCTCTGCGAGATATTTGTGCGCCGCAGTACGGGTGAACAGCTCGGAAATCTCGGGCATGACGAACGCCGAGAGCGCCCTCGCCGGCGCGCCCTTGCGTTCGATCGTGGCTTCGAGCGCAAGGCAGTTCATCATGGTGGCGAGCATGCCCATGGTGTCACCGGTCGGACGCGACACGCCGCGCGACGAGACCTCGACGCCCCGAAAGATGTTGCCGCCGCCGATCACAACCGCGACCTCGGTGCCGAGCTGGCGCGCGGCGATCAGATCGTCCGCAACCCGATCCATGGTCGGCTGGTCGATGCCAAATCCCTGCTGTCCCGCGAGATATTCGCCGGACAGCTTGATCACGACGCGACGATAGACCGGATCAGTCATGAGCACTTTCCTTGTCCGGGCGCCGCTTCCGGCGGCACGCCGGAAGGAACGTTCCGGCGCTTACTTCTTGCCGCTGGCCGCCGCGACCTCGGCCGCGAAGTCCGATTCCTGCTTCTCGATTCCCTCACCGAGAGCATAGCGCACGAAGCCCGCGATCTTCACGGGGCCGCCGACCTTGCCTTCGGCTTCCTTCACCGCCTGCGCCACCGACTTGCCGGTGTCGTGGATGAAAGCCTGCTCGAGCAGGCAGACTTCCTTGTAGTAGGTCTTCAGGCCGGACTCGACGATCTTCTCGATCACGTTCTCGGGCTTGCCCTGCTGACGGTATTTGTCGGCGAGCACGTCCTTCTCGCGCTTCACGACTGCCGGATCGAGGCCGGTCGGATCGAGCGCGAGGGGGTTGGCGGCGGCGACATGCATCGCGATCTGGCGGCCAAGCGCTGCAAGCTCGTCGGCCTTTCCGGGCGATTCCAGCGCCACGATGACGCCCATCTTGCCGGCGCCGTCGACGACCGCACCGTGGACGTAATGCGATACGACGCCTTGGCTCACTTCGAGCGCGGCGGCACGACGCAGCGTCATGTTCTCGCCGATGGTGGCGATGGCGTCATTGATCGCAGCTTCGATCGTGACGTCGCCGACCTTGGCGGCCTTGATCTTCTCGACATCGGCGCCGGTGTCGAAGGCGACCTGGGCGATCATCTTGACCAGCCCCTGGAACTGACCGTTGCGCGCAACGAAGTCGGTCTCGGAGTTGACCTCGACGACGACGCCCTTGTTGCCCTTGGTGAGCGCGCCGATGAGGCCTTCGGCCGCGACGCGGCCCGACTTCTTGGCAGCCTTCGACAAGCCCTTCTTGCGCAGCCAGTCCTGCGCCGCTTCCATGTTGCCGTCATTCTCGGTCAGCGCGGCCTTGCAGTCCATCATGCCTGCGCCGGTGGACTCGCGCAGATCCTTGACCATCGCAGCTGTGATCGTTGCCATCGTTGAAAATCCTTCTTACCTGCCGATTTGCCGCGGCGTGGCTCCAATGGCCCCGCCGCGGTCCATCTCAGGAATTCGCGTCAACTGAATGAAATGGCGGCCGGATCCTATCCGGCCAACGCATCGCTCGTTTTGACTATTCCGCTTCCGCGGTCAGCGCCTTGGCCTTGGCCACCCAGGCGTCCGCGCGGCTCGGCAGTCCGACTTCTTCGCCGATCGTGTGCGCGGTGTCGTGGTCGAGCTCGGCAAGCTGCCAGTAGTGGAAGATCCCGAGGTCGTTGAACTTCTTCTCGATGGCGCCCGAGACGCCCGGGAGCTTCTTGAGGTCGTCGGCAGTGCCGCGGGGACCCGCAAGGCCCTGGAAGCCGCTGGACGAAGCTGCCGGAAGCTCTTCGGCGAGCGGACGAGCCGAGGCGCCGACATCGATGCCCGACTCGCCCTGGGCGCGCGAGATGCCGTCGATCGCCGCACGCGCAATGAGATCGCAGTACAGCGAAATGGCACGGCCCGCGTCGTCATTGCCGGGGACCACATAGGTGATGCCCTTCGGGTCCGAATTGGTGTCGACGATCGCTGCGACCGGGATGTTGAGCCGCTGGGCTTCCTGGATCGCGATGTCTTCCTTGTTGGTGTCGATCACGAAGATCATGTCGGGAAGACCGCCCATGTCCTTGATCCCACCGAGCGAGCGGTCGAGCTTGTCGCGCTCGCGCTGGAGCGTCAGACGCTCCTTCTTGGTGTAGGAATTGGCCTCGCCGCCGGCCAGCACCTCGTCGAGATGACGCAGGCGCTTGATCGAGGCCGAGATCGTCTTCCAGTTGGTCAGCGTGCCGCCGAGCCAGCGCGAATTGACGAAATACTGCGCGCAGCGCTTGGCAGCATCAGCGACGCCGTCCTGCGCCTGGCGCTTGGTGCCGACGAACAGGATGCGGCCGCCCTTGGCCACCGTGTCGCTGACGGCCTGGAGGGCCTGGTGCAGCATCGGCACGGTCTGGGCGAGATCGACGATGTGGATGTTGTTACGGGTGCCGAAAATGAACGGAGCCATTTTCGGATTCCAGCGGTGCGACTGGTGACCAAAGTGCACGCCAGCTTCGAGCAGCTGACGCATAGTGAAATCGGGTAGTGCCATCGTTTGAATTCTCCGGTTGGTTCCTCCGGAAACGTGTGAGCAAAACGGAGCGTTCTCGCCCCGGCTGCCACCGGACGGCCTTGTGAGCCATGTTTCCGTGTGAGATGGCGCGCTATATAGCGCCATTTCGGGCAGAAGCAAGGAAATAAGGGCCTTTCAGGGGCTTTACCGTCCCTGAAAGGCCCAATCGGGCAATTGCGCCCTGCCCCCTAGCATCTTGGCTGGTTGGGCGGGCATTTTTTCGCCGCTGGGGGCGGCGCAGGCGGCCTGGGCGGCGGGGCGGCCGGTCGCGGCGGCGGCGGTGGCGCGACCGCCATTCGCGGCGGCGGTGGGGGCGCCGGCCGGGCCACGGGCGGCGGCGGCGCGGGCCGAGCCACGGGCGGCGGAGCGGGCCGAGCGGCTGCAACTGGCGGGCGCGGTGGCGGGGGCGGCGCAGCCATCCGCGGCGGTGGGGGCGCTACCCGCGGCGGGGGCGGCGCCACGTGCGGCGGAGGTGGAGGCGTCGGCCTTGCGAGCGCCTGTGGATGGGGCGCGGGTGGCGGCGGTGGCTGCCTTGTGACCTGCGCGGGCGTTGGTGTTGCAGGCCGCTGGCTCGGCGGCTTGATCTGCTCCCGCGTGGTGACCGGCGGTGAAGGCTGCGTCGGCTTCCCATTGGTCACATTGGTCGTGGTCACGCCCGGCTTGCCTGCCGGGGTCGTGGTCGGCGGCGTGACGGCCGGCTCATGCGCCAAAGGTTTCCCGTGCTCTGCTGCACCGACCGCCGGCGTTTGCGCAACGGGCGGCTTGGCGGCCGGGTTGGTCGCGGCGCCGGCCGGGGCGGTCGTGGTTGCAGGCGCTGTTGCCGTATTTGGATGCGCCTGCGGCTGACCATTGGCAGGTGCCGTCGCCGTCGGCGCCACCCGGCTCGGCGCCGTCGGTGGACCAGCTGCACCGGCCGGCGCAGGCGGCGTGTTCTTGGTGCCCGGCACCGGCAGCGCGTGGCCTGGCGCCGGCGGTGGCGTCGACGTCGACGGAGTGGTCGTTGTCGTGGTCGGCGTGGCGTGAACCTGCATCACCTTCATCGCTGCCGGCTTTACCGTGGGGTTGCTGACGAGCGCCGCCTGGCTCGGCTTGAGGGGCTGATTCGGATTGGCCTGAATCTGCTGCGCCTGCTGCTTCACGACGGTCGGCACCTGCGTCATCGCGCTCGGGCGCCCAGGTCCGTTCGCCGCAATGGTTACGGCCGCAGTGGTATTGCCCGGCGGTGGCGGCGGCGGCGCCTGGTTGATCACGGTGTTGATGACCGTGGTGTTATGGATGTTGTTCACAATGATGTTGTTCGCCGGCGGCGCGACATAGGCCGGCGGATTGTAGAAGGCCGGGATCGGCACGAACACCGGCTGCGGCAGCACGAACAAGCCGACCACAGGAAACGGCGGCGGCAGCACCACGAAATCCGGCGGCGGCGGCGGACAGAAATAGACCGGCGGTGGCGGCGGCGGCACGAAGTCGAACACGGGATCGCTGAAATACAGCACCGGACGGTCGACATAGACGATCTCCTCCGGCGGCGGTGGCGGTACGTCATAGTCCATCACCGTAAACGTCGGCGGCGGCTCGAGCGGCGCGGTCAGGATCGCAAGCCGGCGCCTTGCATCGCCCGCATGCGGCCCGTGCGGATAACGCCGCAGATACGACCAATAGGCGTCCGGTGTATCGGCGCGATAGGTCCGTCGCCAGGTGATCGCCTCGCGGCGCGCCGCCACGATTGCCATCACGCGCTTGGCCAGGGGATCGCCGGGATAGGCGGCGAGAAACTCTTCATAGGCCGGCAGCGTGTCGCGCTCGAGCGCGGCCGCATAGGCGTCCTGCACGCCGAGATCGCGGATCGGCTTGTTGCGGATCGCGGCAACCTGGTCGGGCGCGGCCTGGGGCGGCGGCGCGTCTGGGGCGCGATCGAAGAAGCTGAATTGCTCGGTGATCTTCTGGTCGTCCCACGGCACCTGCGCGCCCTTGGAGTTCTCATTGACGCGCAGACGGACGCGGTCGAACACCTCCGGCAACGACAATCCGCCGGTGCGGATCATCTCGGCGAGCGATTGCGCGTAGATGCCGTACGGCCCTGGCTCTTCGGGTGCCACCGTGCCCGGCGCGGCGTTGAAGGCGATCAGCATGTTCGGATCGGGCTCGACCAGCGCAAGCCCGCTCGCGATCGGCTGCTGGCCGCCCTCGATGAAGGGTTGGGCCCGTGCCGCATCGAGCACGATGATGTTGGCCTTGAGCGGAATGGCCGCGAGCTGGCGGGCATAGTCGCTGATGCGCAGCGCCTCGGTCGGAATGTCGGTGTCGCGCGTAATGCTGGAGTCGACCGGGATGAAATAGTTCTCGCCGGCAAGCTGCACGCCATAACCGGCAAGATAGACCATCGCGACGGTGCCGGGGCCCGAGGCCTGCGCCTTCTGGATGAAGTCGCGAAGGCTCTTGCGCAGCGTGTCGCCGTCGAGATCGCGCGCGCCGACCACGTCGAAGCCCGCCGCCTGCAGCGTCTGCGCGATCAGACCGGCATCGTTGGCGGTGGTCGCCAGCGGCGACTTGGCATAGGCGCCGTTGCCGACCACGAGCGCAATGCGCTTTTCCTGCTGCTGTGCGCGCACCGGACTGAGCGCGCCCGCAACCAGGAGGATCGGCAGAAGGAAGCAGATGAAGGCCTTGTGTGTCCCACGCATGGCTTGCTCGCCCGTTATTGTTGTTGGTGCCCCACCACGCATGAAACGCGCGGCCAGCTGAATGGCACTTGAACGAAAGGCTTGGATTGAGGCGGAGGCATGGCGCCCGGCGCCTCGTCAGCCTACCGTAAGCTTCAAGCCTCTGCGAAAACTTCAGCCTTGAGCGATCGGGTCCACCGCTCCCGTTTTCAGCCGGTAGATGCCCCCAACAATCTTCAGCTTGCCCTGCTCCACCGCCGCGTTGAGGATCGGCGCTGCCGATTTCAGTTTGGCGACGTTGTCGATCACGTTCTGCCGGATCGCCTTGTCGAGCACCTCCCCGCCCTGCTGCATCGCGGCCTTGGCCGCCGGCGCGATCGCCTCGACCAGCGAAGGAATATGTCCCGGCGGCTGCTTGTCGTCCTTGATCGCCTTCAGCGTCGCATCGACCGCGCCGCAGGCATCATGTCCCAGCACGAGGATCAGCGGCGTGTTGAGCACGGCCACAGCATATTCCATGCTGGCGATGGTCTCGGTGCCGGCAAAATTGCCGGCGACGCGGCAGACGAACAGATCACCACGGCCGGTGTCGAAGGCGTATTCCGGCGCAATGCGCGAGTCGGCGCAGCTCAGCACCGCCGCGAATGGATTCTGCCCGCCGGCCAGCGCTTCGCGCTCATGCCTGAAATCGTGGCGCCGCGAGACGCCCTCGACGTAGCGTGCATTGCCGTCCATCAATCGCTTCAGCGCCGCATCCGGCGTCAGCACGTTCTGCGGCTTGGGTGGCGCCTTGGCTTCCTTGCTGAAGGCCGGGCCGGCGAAGGCCAGCCCAAGCGCGGAAACGGTCAGGTGAACGAAAGATCGCCGCGAGGGCGCGATGCCGTTGTTGCGATCATTGACGCAGTTCTTGCACATGCTTGGCTCCTCCACGTCGCGCCGCCCCCGTCGATGCAGCGGCAGTCTTGCCGTGCATCTTAGTCAGCGGCTTGCAATTCGGCGAGCTTCGTTCGCGCGGTCGCCTCGTCCAGCGCCACGAGCTCGCCCGGCCCGAGATTGGACTCACCTGCCGTTGCAACGGAAACGACCGCAAGCCCGGCGAGGCCGCCGAGGACCGCTCCGCCCGTCGTGGCATCATGCCGGGCACTGCTCTTAATGAGGTAGAAATGCGTCCGCCCGGCCTCCATCAAGATCTCGCGCTTGGTATCGCCGGGAAACAACGCCTCGGTCAGCAGCACCTCGTGCCGGCCGGCGGGACGATCGGCATAGGCGTACTTCCCGGCCACGACTGTCCCGAGCGGTGCACCATCGAGCCTCACCTGGCAGCCGCAGATGGCCATGCTCAGGCCTTGCCGCTTGTCCTGCAAGAACACCACGCGTGACTGCCCCGCGCGCGGAGGACCAACCTTTTGTGAGACCGATGCGAAGTCGGTTCCGACCTGATCGCTGACGCAGCCCGTCAGCACCGCACCTACGGCCAACAACAACACGCCCAATCTCAGCATAACACCCCCACTCCAATCCCCGGGGCGCATGCTAGCCAGAAACAGCGTAGGGTTGCAACCGGTCCAATGTGACTAGCTTGCAAAACGCCGGGCGCAGCGAGTGCAGCTAAATTTGCTGCACGTCCACCACCCCGGCGACCGCCTTGATGGCGCCGGCGATCTGCGGCGAGACCTTGAAGCGGCCGGGCAGCTTCATCTCGACCTCGGTCTCGAGGTCGAGCATCATCACCAGCAAGACCTCGCCGTCGCCATTGGAGCGCGGCGCGATGCCGGGACTGCCGATCTTTGGCGCTCCCCCGTTCGAGGGGGCTGCCTCGGGTCCGGCGAGACGCTTGGCGATCGAGTCCAGCGGCTTGGTGTCGCGCACGAAGATGCGCAGGCCCTTCTGCGTCTTGGCCGCAGCGTCGTCGAGCGGCTCGGCATGCAGCACGCGGGCGCGGACGTCCTCGCCTTGCAATTCCGCCCCGAGCTGGAGCAGCACCGCGGCGCCCGGCTCGAGCACGTCGCGATATTGCGCGAGGCCTTCGGAGAACAGCACCGCCTCGAAATGACCCGTGGGATCAGAAAGTCCCATGATGCCCATCTTGTTGCCGGTCTTGGTGCGCCGCTCCATGCGCGATACCACGGTCGCGGCGACTTTGCCGGCGGTGGCGCCGGTCTTCACCGCGCGCGAAAATTCCGCCCAGCTCTGGACCCGCAGGCGCTTCAGCACGGTGGCGTAATCGTCGAGCGGATGGCCCGACAGGAAGAAGCCGACCGCGTCGTATTCGCGGCGGAGTTTTTCGGCCGGCAGCCAGGGCTCGATCTGCGGCAGCATGATGGTCGGCGCGTCCGCCGACATGCCGAACATGTCGTTCTGGCCGATCGTTGCGGCCTCGTGCGCGCGCTGGCAGGCGGCGAGGATGGAATCCGCACCGGCAAAGACGCGAGCGCGGTTCGGCTCCAGCGTGTCGAACGCGCCGGCGGCGGCGAGACTTTCGATGATGCGCTTGTTGATCGCGCGCGGCGAGACGCGCGCGGCAAAATCGGCGAGCGAGGTGAACAGCCCGTTTTTGCTCCGCTCCTCGATGATCTGCTCAATCGCCTGGATGCCGACACCCTTCAGCGCGGCGAGCGCGTAATAGATCGTCTTCTCGCCGACCTCGAACGTGGCGCCGGAGCGGTTGATGTTCGGCGGCTCGACCTTGATGCCGAGGCGCTGGGCCTCGGAGCGGAATTCGGAGAGCTTGTCGGTATTGTTGAGATCGAGCGTCATCGACGCCGCGATGAACTCCACCGGGTAGTGCGCCTTCATGTAGGCGGTGTGGTAGGACACCAGCGCGTAGGCCGCCGCATGACTCTTGTTGAAACCGTAGTCGGCGAACTTGGCGAGCAATTCGAAAATGGTCTCGGCCTGCCCCTTCGGCACGCCGTTCTTGACCGCGCCCGCGACGAAGATGTCGCGCTGCTTGTCCATTTCGGCGCGGATCTTCTTGCCCATGGCGCGGCGGAGCAGGTCGGCGTCGCCGAGCGAATAGCCCGACATCACCTGCGCGATCTGCATCACCTGTTCCTGGTAGATGATGACGCCGAAGGTCTCCTTCAGGATCGGCTCGAGCACGGGATGCAGATATTCCGGCTCCTCGTCGCCATGCTTGCGCGCGCAATAGGTCGGGATGTTCGCCATCGGGCCCGGGCGATACAGCGCCACCAGCGCGATGATGTCCTCGAACCGGTCGGGGCGCATGTCGATCAGCGCGCGCCGCATGCCCTGGCTTTCAACCTGGAACACGCCCACCACATCGCCGCGCGCCAGCATCTGATAGCTCTCGGCGTCGTCGATCGGCAGCGTGGCGAGATCGACATGGATGCCGCGCGGCTTCAAGAGCTTCACCGCCACATCGAGCACGGTCAGCGTCTTCAGGCCGAGGAAGTCGAATTTGACTAGGCCCGCCGGCTCGACCCATTTCATGTTGAACTGGGTCACCGGCATGTCGGATTTGGGATCGCGATAGAGCGGCACGAGCTCGCTCAGGGGACGATCGCCGATCACGATGCCGGCCGCATGCGTCGAGGCGTGTCGGGTCAGGCCCTCGAGACGCTGGGCGATATCGAAGGCGCGCGCCACAATCGGGTCTTCGTCGCGGAACGCCTGGAGCTTCGGCTCGCTCTCGATCGCCGCGGCGAGCGTGACCGGCGCCGCCGGATTCTGCGGCACGAGCTTGGTGAGCTTGTCGACCTGGCCATAGGGCATTTGCAGCACGCGCCCGACGTCGCGCAGCACGCCGCGCGCCTGCAGCGTTCCGAAGGTGATGATCTGGGCGACCTGGTCGCGGCCGTAGCGCTCCTGGACGTACCTGATCACCTCGCCGCGGCGGTCCTGGCAGAAGTCGATGTCGAAGTCCGGCATCGAGACGCGCTCGGGATTGAGGAAGCGCTCGAACAGCAGGCCGAACTTGATCGGGTCGAGGTCGGTGATGGTCAGCGCCCAGGCCACCAGCGAGCCGGCGCCCGAGCCGCGGCCCGGCCCGACCGGAATGCCCTGGCTCTTCGCCCATTTGATGAAGTCGGACACGATCAGGAAGTAGCCCGCGTACTTCATCCGCATGATGACGTCGAGCTCGAACGCGAGGCGCTTGTTGTAGTCCTCTTCGCTCGTGCCCTGCGATAGCCCGTGCACGCGCAGGCGATTGGCGAGCCCCTCCTCCGCCTGCCGTTTCAGTTCGGCCGCCTCGACCGCGGCGGCATCGGAGCTGCCGGCAGCACCAACCGTGAAGAACGGCAGGATCGGCTTGCGCGTCATCGGGCGGAACGAGCAGCGCTCGGCGATCTCGACCGTCGAGGCCAGCGCCTCCGGAATGTCGGCGAACAGCACCGCCATCTCGGCGCGAGTCTTGAAGCGGTGATCGGGTGTGAGCTGCTCGCGCTCGGTCTCCGCAATCAGCCGGCCGCCGGCGATGCAGAGTAGCGCATCATGCGCCTCGTAATCGTCGGTCGCGGCGAAATACGGCTCGTTGGTCGCCACCAGCGGCAGGCCTTTCGTATAGGCGATGTCGATCAGCCCGCTCTCGATGCGACGTTCCTTGTCGGTGTTGTGGCGCTGTATCTCGACATAGAGGCGGTCGCCGAACAAACCGGCGAGCCGCTCGCAGCGCGCAGCCGCAACCTCGGCCTGTCCGCTCGCAAGCGCGAGCGAGATCGGCCCGTCGGGACCGCCGGTCAGTGCGATCAGGCCTTCGGTCTCGCCGTCGAACCAGTCGAACTTGATGAACGGTGCATGGCTGTCGGGCGATTCGAGGAACGCGCGCGAATTCAGTCGCATCAGGCTGCGATAGCCACGCTCCTGGGCGGCCAGCAGCACCACGCGCGAGGGCGCAAGCGCGTTGCGCGCGTTGGGATCCTGGTCGCCGAAATCGATCGCGAGTTCCAGGCCGACGATGGGCTGGATGCCGGACCCAGCCATCTTGTCGGAGAATTCGAGTGCGCCGAACAGATTGTCGGTGTCGGTCAGCGCCAGCGCCGGCTGGTGGTCCTTCTTCGCAAGCTCGGCGAGCTTGGCGATCTTGATGGAGCCCTTCAGCAGCGAATAGGCCGAGTGAACGTGAAGGTGAACAAATCCGGCGCTCGGCATGATCGCGTGACGGCCTCTTGCAGATGGGATGGTGCGGTCACCGGCTGCGCTCGCCCGGCCGACTCGCCTCCCAATGGTGGGGGCTCGCCTCGCCAGAGTCCACGCTGGCGCTGCCGATCCGCCGCCTCATCCCGCTTTTCCCCAAGGGGGCCTTGGCTGGGTTAGAGTTGCGGGATGACCTGGGCCCAGATCGCAATCATCCCGACAAACAGCGCGATCGACGTCAGTGCAGCGGCTTCTTCCACGAAAATCCTGAACATGGCTTGCTCCATCACTAGAACGTATCGAGAACATTGTTCTCATTTCGTTCCAGAGAGTCAAGCCGTCCAAGCCACCTCGAAATGGAATGGTTAACTCACTGAATTCGCGCAATAAAAAAGCCCCGGCACAAGGCCGGGGCTTTCGACAATCGCTCTAGAACGACCAGTCTCAGTAACGCGCGACCATCGGGCCGCCGAACTTGTAGTTCAGGCGGACGAGGCCCATGTCGACGTCCTGACGGATGCGGTCGGTCTGGAAGCCCGCGAAGGTGACGTCCTTGTCCGACAGGAAGATGTGGTTGTACTCGACGCCAACCGACCAGTTCGGAGCAAAGCCGACCTCGAGGCCCGCACCGACGGTGCCGCCCCAACGGGTGTCGCTGACCGACGCAAAGGTCACGCCGGCAGCACGCAGCTCGTTCTTGGTGCCAACCACAGCCGCACCGCCCTTCGCGTAGAGCAGGACGTTGTTCCAGGCGTAGCCGACCTGACCGGTGATCAGACCGAACGAATCGATCTTGGAGCGATCGGTGAAGCCAGTGATACCGCTGACGTTGTCGCCGGAGAAGTCGGCCCAGTTGCCCTGACCTTCGACGCCGAACACCCACTGCGCCGACTGCCAGCGATAGCCGACCTGGCCACCGACCGTGCCGCCCGTCGCGTTGTGCGAGCCTTCGCCGCCGACCGTCGGAGCGAGCCGATCCCACGTCGTGTGAGCCGAAGCGCCACCGCCGTTGATGCCGATGTAGAAGCCGCTCCAGTCGTAGATCGTAGCGACCATGGCAGGCGCCTTGGTGTAAGGCCGCGCAGCGAGGTCAGCAGCCAGCGCCGGCGCAGTCGCGCTGATCGCGACAAGGCTCACAGCAGCAAGCAACAAATTCTTATTCATCTGATTCCCGTTCCAGTTTCGTCGTTAGGCCCCCGGGCCGTGACGTCGTCATAACAGCGATCGACGGAATTGCTGTAACTCCGACGCAACAGTCGAAGCCAAAGGACCGTGTTGTGTTAATGGATGTTGAGCAGCGCGCGCGGGAAACCCTTTGAAACAAGAGTGTTCCTGAGTTCCAATGTCAATCGCGAGATCTATACTGGAGAGGCGCGTAACAACGACGCACGCACATTCGCGTGAATTGACGTGTGAACAGAGAAGAAGACAAATTCGTAAACCAATTGCCCTCCCCATTGCCGCCACATTTTCGCTCGCCTTCGCCACATTCGCGTTCATGTTGCGCGAAAGGACACCGGCACGCGCCTTCAGGACTCATCGCAGTTCTGTCTCACAGGCGATGAATGGGCGGCGCTCAGCAACTGCAGGTTCGACAGCTATGTGCAATGCCAGCGAGAAGGCGCAGCTGATAGCGCGCGCCCTGCTCTCATTGCCAGGGCGGAACGCTCAACGACGGCGCGATCCCGACGGCCCCCTCCTCGCCCCGCTGCGCCAGACCATCGCAGAGCGACAGAGCTGAAGCGTCCAGCGCAAGATGCGGTTCGCGCGCCGCGCGCCACGTGTCCC
Source organism: Bradyrhizobium sp. Ghvi (assembly GCF_900115265.1). Classification (GTDB taxonomy): domain Bacteria; phylum Pseudomonadota; class Alphaproteobacteria; order Rhizobiales; family Xanthobacteraceae; genus Bradyrhizobium. The sequence goes on from NZ_FOVU01000002.1 coordinate 299,535, forward strand.
ACCGCGAGGTCTCGCGCTTGGCAAGCGCGAGCAGATCACGCGCCAGGTTTACGCGCGCAAAGAACAGGCCGGTCGTCGTTCCATGACCGAGCTGCTCGGGATCCATCGCGCCGGATCGGCATCGTTGCCACGCCTCGATACCTGTGATGAACGCCGTGCGCGGCACGTCGGTTGGTTCGAAATCGAATTTGAGATGGTTGCGATGCGGCTCATCGAGTTCGGCATCGACCAGAACCCAGCGCTGTTCGCCCTGCGCCCAATATTCGCACACCCAGTGATCGTGATAAGGGTGCCCTGAGAAATACGTGGCGAAACCGCAGCGGACGCGGGCCGGCACGCCGTGTTGGCGCAGAACGGCGCATAACATCAACGCAAAATCCCGGCACGTTGCCAAGGCGCGCAGCTCGCCCGGCCGTGCGATGGTCAGCGGTCTTGGGTCAATCGCCAGAAGCTGATCGAGACGTTTGGACACAGGCAATGTGGCGCGGCTTTGACCGGAAAACGCAGCTGGGTCGAACCCCTGCTTCTCGATCCAAGCTTCGTGGATCAGCAGGCCATGCAAAATGCGACACAATGCTGGAATATCCAGCGGCAAGCCGTCGATCGAACCGGCATGAGCGCCGGGATCGCTCAGCGCGCTATGGCCGGCATAATAGTCGAAAGTCGCGAGTTCACTCATCTGGAGCCTGTCGGCAAAAGCCGGAGAACCATTCAATGGGTATGACCGCCCACATCATCCGTACAGTAAGCCGCGGCATCTCAACGTGCCACTGAAAGTTGTGGCTATTCCGATCATGCTGTACCGTCAGCGCGTGTCCTGCATCAGCGTCCGGTCTGCTCATTTCATGCTCGCCCGCATCGCGCTCCTCGTGGTCTCGCTGACGCTCCCTGCCACGTTGCACGCAGAGCAGACGGCGGCTGAGAAAGCCGGATTTTCCTCCAGGCTCACGATTTACCTGGCGAAGGGAGCACCCGACGCGTGCGGGCCGGGCTGCGACCGCTGGATCGCCATCGAGGGCGAGATCGATGGAAACGCGGCATCCCGCGTTCGCCGCTTCCTCGTCGGCATCAAGGACATGCAGCGTCCGATCTACCTCCATTCGCCCGGTGGCAACGTGGAGCAGTCCTACGTCATCGGCCGGCTGCTGCGCGGCCGCAAGGCGGTCGCGCGGGTCGGCCGGACGATCGCGACGGCATGTGCCGCAGACGCGCAAGTCGATGCTGCGTGCCTGAAGACGAAGAATGGGGGCGGCGAGATCGAGGCCGAGCTCACCACCTATCATGCGATGTGCAATTCGGCCTGCGCTTACCTGTTCCTCGGCGCGACCGCGCGCGAGGTGGCCCCCGACGCCGCACTCGCGGTCCACAATTCCAGGCTCGTGCTTGCCATTCACGGCAACCCGCCTCCGGGATTGATCGCCGAGCTCCGGCAGCGCCGCACGGCAACCGCCGACCGCGAACGCTCTGCATACATCGCAGCGATGGGGATCAGCCGCGAGCTTGACGATCTGATCCGGACCGTGAAATTCGAAAACCTGCACATGCTGACGCGCACCGAGCTGTACCGGTTCGGCATCGACACACGTCCCCTGGCCGAGACGATGTGGCGGCTGGAGAAAGCAACTCCGCCGTACGTCAGCAAGTTCGCAACGCTGAAGAACGAAAACGGCCCCTCGTTCCGAATGATGGAATGGCGCCTGTACTGCGACAACAAGAACCGCGTGCCGCTAATGTTCGCGGCCGAGATCGGCGATGCTGGGGTCGGCAAACGCACCATCATGATGGCGGCGGACGCTGCTCCCAACGAGGAAGCCGGCGGAATTCCGACGCGAACAGGTAAATATGAAATGTGGAGCGGGTCCCTCGGTTTCGGCACGTTCCGAGCGATCATGGCGTCTCGCTCCCTGCATGTCCGGGAGATCACGCGGAAGCCCGACGAAACGGTAGACACAAGAGGGTTCGACATCGACGCCACGGCCCTGCCGTCGGCGTGGACGCAGCTCGAGGCGTCATGCCTGCCGGCGACGTCCGCTGCAAAGAATCCTTTGCCGGCCGACTCTCTGCCGAAGGCCACGGCAACGCCATCAGCAGCGCCGCCGCAATAAGCAGGCCGCATCTCGAGCGCGAGCAGATCGCGGCTCGGCACCCGTCTGTTGCCAGGATGGCCCGCTGAACGATGCGGCCGCGCAGGCGCTCGGCGAGATCAGATTTTGGCTCGCGCTGTGTAAAGCCCGGCGACGCACTTGTAGCGCTCGATGTACCAGTCATCTGACCGGTAGATGGGATGGGAGCTCTTCCATTGCGCCAGACCTGCTTGGCCGCCGATCGCGCAACCCTGAACAGTGAGCCCAGGCGCCAGGTTTGAATTTGTAACGATCGTCTCGGTACAATCATGAGTGGCAAGACGACAAAGTACAGCTACAACGGTGACAAACATGATTTTGAATCCGAAAAATATCTGATGACGTGAAATGTCGGCTACATACTCCAGAAATTGCCCGAGCGGAAGCGGCCGCTCGCTTGCGAAAGCAAACGCGCCAGCTTCGATGTGTTACGTCCTCATACCGGCGTGTAGATCACGAGCTTCAGTGCGGGATCGTCGTTGGCCTGAAAACTCGTGTGCTCGAAATGCAGCACGCCCTTGGTCGGATGGGTCATGGTCTTGCGGCCCGACAAGGTGCCGTGGACCTCGTGCGCGCCCCACCATTTGACGAATTCGGGACTGCCTTCGCGCAAGCGCGTCAGCAGTTCCGCAAAGGCGGGATCGCCGGCCCAGACGTCGTGGGTGGCGCGAAACATCGCGACCATGCGCTTGGCGACGTCGGCCCAACCGGCACCGTAGGATTTCCGCGTCTTCTTGTTGGTCATCATCAAGAGCAGCGTGTTGCGATCCTCTTCCGGAAGCCGCCCGAACGCGAAGATCTCCTCCGCGGCCTCGTTCCAGGCCAGCACGTCCCAGCGCCGGCCGGTGATGTAGGCCGGATGCGGCAGGCTTTCGACCAGGCGCCGAATGGCCGGCGGCACCACTTCGCGGGTGAAGGGACGGCGGTCGCTGTCGCGCGCGAGGTCCTTGAGATGCGCATGCTCGGTCTTACTCAGCCGCAGCGCCCGCGCCAGCGCATCGACCGTCGTGACCGACGGGCTGACGGTGCGGCCCTGCTCGAGGCGGATGTACCAGTCGACCCCGATGCCGGCGAGCTGAGCCACCTCCTCGCGGCGCAGCCCCGCAGTGCGCCGCCGCTGGCCCGCGGGAAGCCCGACGGTCTTCGGCGACAGCTTTTCGCGGCGGGAGCGGAGGAAGTCGCCGAATTCGACGCGGCGTGGATCGGCCATGGAGGGGCTCGCGTAAAGCAGGGATCGGACAATACTAGGATAATACCAGGCCTTCTTGTCCCTTCAATAGCCCCTTAGATGGGTATCACCCGACCTTGAGGTGAACATCATGAAGGCTGCTGTGCTCAAATCTTTCGGATCCCCGCTGGTCATCGAGGATGTCCCCGACCCCGTGCTTGGTACCGGCGAGGTGATCGTCGACGTCTTCGCCACCCGCGTGCTGTCCTATTCCAAGGAAGTGTTCAGCGGCGAACGCAATTACGCGCTGGATCTACCCGCCGTTCCAGGAGCCGGCGGGGTCGGACGCGTGCGCGCGATTGGCCCGGACGCAACCAAATTGTCCGTCGGCGACTGGGTCATCTGCGATCCGACGGTTCGCTCGCGCGACGACGCGATCGCTCCCGACATTCACCTGCAGGGCGTGAGCGCGCGCGGCGAAGGCGGCATGAGGCTGCAGAAGTATTTTCATGACGGTTCCTTTGCCCAGCAGATGAGGGTGCCGACCGAGAACGTGACGCGGCTCGGCGAAATCAGCGAGGCAAAGGCCGCGCAATGGTGCGCGCTCGGAACCTTGCTGGTGCCCTATGGCGGCTTTCTTGCCGCCAAGCTCCAGCCCGGCGAGACCGTATTGGTGAGCGGCGCGACCGGCAATTTCGGCAGCGCAGCCGTGGCGGTGGCACTGGCGATGGGCGCGGCCTGCGTCGTTGCGCCGGGCCGTAACGAGAAGATGCTCGCCGAGCTCGTGCGTCGCCATGGCGCGCGTGTCAGGCCGGTGAAGCTGACCGGCAACGAGAACGACGATCGCGAGCTGATGAAGCGCGCGGCGCCCGGCCCGATCGACTGCGCGTTCGACATCATGCCGCCCTCCGTCTCGACGACGGTGGTCCGCGCCGCGATCACGACGGTGCGGCCCAATGGCCGTGTCGTGCTGATGGGCGGCGTCAACATGCAGGGCGGCCCCGGCCTGGAGTTGCCCTACAACTGGATCATGCGCGAGTGCATCACGATTCACGGCGTCTGGATGTATCCGCCGGATGCCGCGGTTCGCCTGATCGCGCTGGTCCGCGCCGGCCTCTTGCGCCTCGATCACTTCGAGACGACGGCATTCGATCTCGATCACGCCAACGAAGCCGTGGCCCACGCGGCCGCCAATGCGGGCGCATTCAACATGACGGTGATCCGGCCGTAGTTGGCCTGCCCGCTGCGGCGATGCGCCGGCGCAGCGGGTTTGCCTGTTATGTCAGATAGCTGGGAGACGTCACCCCTGATGTAGCCGGCCATGGCCGTCTACTGTGCATGGGGTTGTTTTCGCGCTTTCTATTCGAGCTCGATGACCTGGCCGTTGGACAGCGACACGCGCCGGTCCATGCGCCCGGCGAGCTCCATGTTGTGGGTTGCGATCAGCATGGACACCTTGGTCGCCTTGACGAGCTGCATCAGGGCCTGGAACACGTGGTCGGCGGTGTGCGGATCGAGATTGCCGGTCGGCTCGTCGGCGAGCAGCACGCGCGGCGCATTGGCGACCGCACGCGCGATCGCGACGCGCTGCTGCTCGCCGCCCGACAGCTCGGCGGGACGATGGGTGATGCGGTCACCGAGCCCGAGATAGCCGAGGATCTCCTTGGCGCGCTTGACGCTCTCGGACTTCTTCAGGCCGCGGATCATCTGCGGCAGCATCACGTTCTCCAGCGCCGAGAACTCCGGCAAGAGCCGGTGCGATTGGTAGACGAAGCCGATATCGCTGCGGCGGAGCTGGGTGCGCTCGATGTCGGGCAGCTGCGAGGTCGGCGAGCCGTTGACGTAGACCTCGCCGGAATCGGGCGCCTCGAGCAGGCCCGCGATGTGCAGCAGCGTCGACTTGCCCGAGCCTGACGGCGCGACCAGCGCGACCGACTGTCCTGCCCACAGCGCCAGTTTGGCGTTGTCGAGGATCGTCAGCGCCGCCTCGCCCTGCAGATACTGCCGTTTTATCTCGTGGAGATAGATGACCGGTACATCTTCCGCCCCCTGCTGCTGCTCCATCAGCCCCTCACTCGTACCGCAGCGCTTCGACGGGATCGAGGCGCGCGGCGCGCCACGACGGATAGAGCGTCGCCAGGAACGACAGCGTCAGCGCCATGATGACGACGGCCGTGGTCTCGCCGACGTCGATCTCGGCGGGCAGCTTCGACAGGAAATAGAGCTCCGGCGAGAACAATTCCGTAGAAGTCAGCCAGGACAGAAATTGCCGGATGGATTCGATGTTGAGGCAGATCACGAGGCCGACGAAGAAGCCGACCAGCGTCCCGACCACGCCGATCGAGGCGCCCGTGATCAGGAAGATCCGCATGATCGAGCCTTGCGAGGCCCCCATCGTCCTGAGGATCGCGATGTCGCTGCCCTTGTCCTTTACCAGCATGATCAGGCCGGAGACGATGTTGAGCGCCGCGACCAGCACGATCATGGTCAGGATCAGGAACATCACGTTGCGCTCGACCTGGAGCGCGTTGAAGAAGGTCGAGTTGCGCTGCCGCCAGTCGACCAGGAACACCGGCCGGCCCGCCGCCTCCGTCACCGACTTGCGGAAGGAGTCGATCTTGTCGGGGTTGGTGGTGAATACCTCGATCGAGGTGACGTCGCTGCTGCGGTTGAAATAGGCCTGCGCTTCGGCCAACGGCATGAAGACGAAGCCGAGATCGTATTCGGACATGCCGATCTCGAACACGGCGACGATCTTGTACGGCTTGATGCGCGGCGTCGTGCCCATCGGCGTCACCGCACCCTTGGGCGCCACCAGCGTCACGCTGTCGCCGGCATGCAGCGACAGCTGGTCGGCGAGCCGCCGGCCGATCGCGACGCCCTGCCCGTCGTCGAAGCCCTCGAGCGAACCCTGCTTGATGTTCTTGGCGATCGAGGTGAGGTTGTTGAGATCGTCGGAGCGGATGCCGCGCACCAGCACGCCGGAGGCGTTCCAGGGCGAGGACGCCAGCGCCTGGCCATCGACGACCGGTGCGGCGAGCCGGATGCCATCGACCTGACTGATGCGCTCGGCGACGTCCTTCCAGTCGGTCAGCGGCGATTCCAGCGGCTGGACAAGGATATGGCCGTTCAACCCCAGGATCTTGTCGAGCAATTCCTTGCGGAAGCCGTTCATCACGGCCATCACGATGATCAGCGTGGCGACGCCGAGCATGATGCCGAGAAAGGAGAACCCGGCGATGACCGAGATGAATCCCTCCTTGCGGCGCGCCCGCAGATAGCGCGCCGACAGCATCCACTCGAAGGGCGCGAAAGGCGCGGTTTGAACGGTTTCGGTCATGGTTTCATCCATCGCTCGATAATCCCATGATTCGGGGTCAATTGTGGCCGGATTGGCGGCCGCGGTATCGGGCGATGAACAATATTCAGCCGACCAGACGCGCGACCGCGTCCGCTGGCGACATGGTCTCGCGGGAGCCGTCACTCCGCTTCTTGATCTCGACCTTGCCGTCGGCCAGCCCCTTCGGCCCGATCATGATTTGCCAGGGAATGCCGATCAGGTCGGCGGCCGCGAATTTTGCGCCGGCGCGCTGGTCGGTGTCATCGTAAAGCACGTCGACGCCTTTGGCGGTGAGCTCGGCATAGAGCTTCTCGCAGGCAGCATCGACCGCAGCATCGCCTTGCTTGAGGTTGAGAATTGCGACGCGGAATGGCGCCACCGCTTCCGGCCATTTGATGCCGGCATCGTCATGACAGGCCTCGATGATGGCACCTAACAGGCGCGAAACGCCTACGCCGTAGGAGCCGCCATGGATTGGCACGTCGACGCCATCGGGGCCGGCCACCATCGCCCTCATCGGCTCGGAATACTTCGTGCCGAAATAGAAGATCTGGCCGACCTCGATGCCGCGGGTGTTCACCCGCTTCTCCGCTGGGACTTCCTGCTCGAAGCGCGCGGCATCGTGAACGTCCTCCGTCGCGGCATAAACTGAGGTCCATTGCTTGATGATCGGCGTCAGGTCGCTGTCGTAATCGACATCCTCTCCCGGGACCGGCAGGTCGAGCACGTCGCGATTGATGAACACGCCGGATTCGCCGGTTTCGGCGAGCACGATGAACTCGTGGCTGAGATCGCCGCCGATCGGGCCGGTCTCGGCGCGCATCGGGATCGCCTTCAGCCCCATCCGCGCGAAGGTGCGCAAATAGGCGACGAACATCTTGTTGTAGGCGACGCGTGCAGCGGCCTCGTTGAGATCGAACGAATAGGCGTCCTTCATCAGGAATTCACGGCCGCGCATCACGCCGAAGCGCGGGCGCTGCTCATCACGGAATTTCCATTGTATATGATAGAGATTCAGCGGCAGGTTCTTGTACGACTTCACGTAGGCGCGAAAGATCTCGGTGATCATTTCCTCGTTGGTCGGCCCGTACAAAAGCTCGCGCTTGTGGCGGTCGGCGATGCGCAGCATCTCGGGGCCATAGGCGTCGTAACGGCCGCTCTCGCGCCAGAGGTCGGCGAGCTGGAGCGTCGGCATCAGCACCTCGATCGCACCGGACCGGTCCTGTTCCTCACGCACGATCTGCTCGATCTTCTTGAGGACCCGGAAACCGAGCGGCAGCCAGGCATAGATCCCGGCCGCTTCCTGCCGGATCATGCCGGCGCGCAGCATCAGCCGATGCGAGACGATCTCCGCCTCTTTCGGATTTTCCTTCAAAATGGGCAGAAAGAACCGCGACAACCGCATGGCATGACTCTGGGAATCAGTGAGGAGTTGCAGTGAAACCGGATTGGGAGCGAAAACACAAGACCGGGAATGAGGAAAAGCCGCTAACGCGGCGGAATTCCTGTCATTTTTCCGTCGACTTCATGTCCAACTTGAACCGTATCGACTTATGGCGGCGCGACCTCGAGGTCGTCCTCGAGAGTAATCTTCTCGAACTCGCTCACCAGCGCGTCGATCCGCACGTGCCAGCGACCGGCGAAGGGCAGCTCGACCTTGTGGACGTGCCAATAGCCGTCGGGCCCAAGTTCGGCGTCCCGCTCCATCGGCTCGATGCCGCGCTCCGGCAGGCTCAGCGTCAAGGTCGCTTCCTTGGCCTGTAGCGGCGTCGCCTCCCCGGTCATGAGCTGGAGCACGAAATCATCCACGCCGGCCTTGCCCGGGGACACTAACACCTGGAACATCGCCTTGTCGGTGTGGATATGGATCGCCAGCGGCGTCTCGGGAATAATGGTCCGCGGCGGCGGCGTGAAGCGCCAGCCGGCGACGACCGCAAGGATGCCGAGCGCGGTCCCACATTCGAGCAGGATCGAGCGCTTGAGCCCGGGCGCGGCCGCTTGATCCTTTGCTAGCGCCGGAGTCAGTCGATAACGATTGAGCGCGGCAAGCGCCAGCAAAGACGAGCGCGAGCTTGAGCGAGAGAATGAGGCCGTAGCTCGTCTCGACCAAGGCTTGCGGCTTTTCGAGCTGGATGACCGCAAGCAGGAGGCCGGTCAGCGCGAGCGCGGCGACCACCGGCACAGCGATGCGCGAGAACCTATTCAGGAGCGGCAGCACCGCCGGATTCTGCTTCGACAGGATCGCCGCAAGGGGCGCCAGCGCGCCGATCCAGAAAGCGACGGCGAGCCCGTGGACGAAGACCGCCGGCCTCGTCAACGCCTCAGGCGAGGCCGTCGCGGCGTGCCCGGTCATCGCGAGCGACAGGCCGACACCGGCAAACGCGATGGCCGCAAGCGCGCGCGCATACCACGCGCGGCCCAGCGCCATCAGTGCGAGCAGCATCGCTGCGAAGGCGACGAGCAAAGCCGGACCGGCGCTGGTTGCGAATGCGATCGTCCACGGGGCCGTCGTCATGAACGATGCAACCGGCAGACCGAGGAGATCGAGACCCAACACGCCGAGAGAGACAACGGCGCTCGGCAGACCCACAAGGAGCGCCGTGCGCGCCACGCCCATGCCCGACATCGACCACGCAATCCAGCGGCCAAAGAACACGCCGCCAACGCCGACAAAAAGGCCAAGATAGAGGCCGACCCGCGATAGCCAGATCAGCGCGCTCAATCTTCCGTCCACGTTGCCAGGAGGCTGCGTGGCCGTCGGCGCGCCAACCGAAAAGATCACCGATCCTGCGACGGGATGCCCGTCCTGGGAGATCACCCGGTAGCTCACGACCGCAGTGCCCTGTGGCAAGTCCGGCGGCACGGCAACTGAAATGCTCTCGCCCGACATCGTGACGCGCACGTCGTCGCGCGCCCTGCCCGCGCCGTCGATCAACTGGATCGCACCCGGGGTCACCGCCTCGTTGAAGCGCAGCTCCAGCGCCTTCGGTGCGCTTGCAAGGATGCTGCCGCTCGCCGGCTCGACCGAGATCAGCGCGGCATGCGCTGATGCGCCCGTCGAGGTGCCGACAAGGAAAAGCAGCGTCGCAAGCGCAGCAAGAAGACGCATTACGGCTTGGGCAGCAGTTTGACGCCAGGCGCCGGCGACTTGTCCTCGTGCGAAAGGGCCGCCCCTTCCGCCGGGATCTCGATCCAACGGCTGATGCCCTTCTCGCATTCCTGCACCACCGGAAAATACAACGTCGTGTTCGGCTTCAGGGTGTCGGTCAGGAAGCTGCTGACGACAAACTCGTCGTAATTGTGGTCCGGCAACTTACCGCCGGACCAGACCACTTCCTTTACGCCCGAGGAGAGCTTGCTGCCGTGATAATCGTATTCAGTGGCATATTTGCCCTCGACGACATCGACGTTCCAGCCGGCCTTCGGCATGGGCTTCGCCGCGATGACCCCTTCGGGGATCTGCACGCGGAGCTTGACCGTCGGCGAGCCGGAGCAGCCGTGCGGCACGGCGAACACGGCCTTGTAGGATGCACCGATCGTGGCCTGCTTGCCTTCCAGATAGACGTGCGCCGCCGCAGGCGATGTAGCCAGCGCAGCCATCACGATCAGCCAGTGTATCTTCAACATGCTCGATTTCCCGGAGATGAGGTCACAGGCATCACATCTTCATTCCCGAATGGTCGGGCATTTTCTTCATCATCGTGCCCCCACCACCAGGCGCCTGGGCACCGACGCCCTGGACATCGAGCGACACGACGACCTTGCCAGCCTTTTCGAACTCGAGCGTCACCGGCACCTTCTCGCCCTGCTTCAAAGGACCTTTCAGATCCTGGAGCATCAGATGATAGCCGCCGGGTGCGAGCTTCACGGTCTTGCCAGGCTCGACGACGAGGCCCTTGTCGAGCGGACGCATCTTCATCACGCCGTTCTCCGTCGTCATCTCATGGACGTCGGCCTTCCCTGCGATTTCCGCCGAGACGCCGACGAGCTTGTCGGGCGCCGCCCCCTTGTTCTCAATGGTCAGGAAGCCGCCTGCGACCTTGGCGCCGCTGGGCGTCGCGCGGCTCCAGGCTTGCGAGATCACGAGATCGCCTGCCTTAATGTCGTCGGCGCGGACTGGCGCTGCGATCACAACGGCCGAAAGGGCCGACAGCGCAAAGAGACGTGAGAGAGTGTTCATTCTGATTGCCTTCCTTGTTGCCATTGAGAGTGTTCCACCTGTCAGAACGTGTACTTGCCGGCCAGGACGAAAGTTCGTCCCGGGAATGGATGGAACAGGAAATACTGCTCGTTGAAGAGATTATCGATGCCGAAGTCGAACGCGAAATTCTTCGTCGCGTTGTAGTGGATCTTCAAGTCTACAACGAAAAAGTTATCGAAGGCGCCGTAGACGTGCGGAATGACATCCGAGTTGTCCAGCGTCGAATACTGCTTGCCGCTGTAGCGCGCCGCGACGGTATAGGCCCAGCTATCACTCGGCCGGTAAGTGACTCCGAACTTGGCGCGCCAGTCGGGCACGAAAGGCACGCGCTTGCCGACCACGCTGGTCGGACCTTTCCAGTTCGGATCTGAGATGATCCTGGAATCGACGTAAGTGACACTGCCGAAGACTTGCAGGCCGCTCACCAATACATTGTCCTGGTCGGCCGACAATTCGATACCTTGCATACGTATCGCCCCGACGTTGCTGACGGCCGTCTGTACCGACTGCGCTCCGCTCGCATCGGTCACCGTGGTCGATTGTGGGATCAATGCATTGTTGGTCCGCTCACCGAAAACGGTCAGCCGCACCCGCCCGTCGGTCCAGCGCCGCTCAAGATTAAGCTCGCCGGTGAAGTCCTGTTCTGGCGATAAGAGCGGATTGGCAAGATAGGTGACACCGCCGACGCTGATATTTTGGTAGAGCTCGGTCACCGTCGGGTAGCGGTAGGCTTCGCCGAAATTCGCGGTGACGTTCCAGTCCTTGTTGGGATCGAACGATAGCGATGCTTTGGGCGAGAAATTGGTCGAGGACAGCCCCGGCTGCCAGGTTGGCACCGCCGATGTGATGACGCCGGTGCTTGTTGTCGTGGTGTTGAGGTTGAATCCCTCAACCGCCTGCCAGCTCTCCAGCCGTCCACCGAGCGTCAGCTTGACGATGGGCGCAATCTTCCAAGCGTCCTGCACCCAGAGAGCCTCGGTGCGCGTCTCTCCGACGCCGGTCGAATAGAGCTGGCCATTGCCGGTGGAGGGCGCATTGAACCAGACAGTAGAGGCATAGACCGGGTTCTCCAGCCGATAGCGGTCGCCGTGCACGCCAAAGCTGATTTCGTGCGGGCCATCGATGCCGAACGGACGCCAGATGGCCTTGGCGTCGGCGTTCTGCCAGTTAGTGCCGTCCATCCGGGTCACCTTGCCATTCAGCGAATAGCCGAGGCCCGGCGACGCCACCACCGTGAACGGATTGACCAAGCTGTCCTGGAGATAGTTGTAACTCGAGGCCGCAAGGTCGAAGTCGAACACGCCCTTGGTATCGCTCTTGAGCGAGACAGCATTGCTCATGTGGAGCTGATCCCAGGTGTACCTGCTGCTCGCAAAGCTGCTGATGCCGCCGAACGTCGGCAAGCCCGTTGCGGTCGATCTGAGATAAGTCTGAGGATCGGAGGTCTGGTGATTGTTCCAGATGCCGAGCGAGTAAGTCGCCTGCACCCATGGCGTAACATCATAAGCGAGTCGCAAATTGCCGGAGGTCTGCTGTGAATACGCCAGTGCACCGGTGCCCACGACATTGGCCACGCCCCCGGTCTTGTTGAGCGCGGCAAAGCCGCCCGTCGTGCCGGCCGGGAACGAGGCGTTGGTCGTGTAGCTCAACGGCTGCTGATGGCTGTCGAGATAGTTCGCGCTGACCAGCCAGGACAGCTTGCCATCGCGATTGCCCGCGGCAGTGCTGGTCTGGCTGGTTACATAGGTATCCGTGGTGCCATATTGATTCCACGGCATCACCGAGACAGTTTCCTTGGCCACCGCAAACGGCTTGTCGGGCATCTTGGATGTGATCAGCAGAATGCCGCCGATCGAGTTGCCGGGATAGGCAGCGGCGAACGGACCGTTGAGGAAATCGACCCGCCCGATCGCTTCGGGCGAGATCAAGTTCCATTTCGGCGAGGCACCGGAGTTGTTGTTGCCGATCAACGCCGAGATCAGCAGGTCGTCGTAATAGATCAACGAGCGCGCGCTCGAGTTCAGGCCCCAGCTTCGCGTCGCAAGCACGGCCTGATTGTCCCCGTCGTTGCGCTTCCGGACAAACAGGCTCGGCATGTATTTGACGGCGTCCTCGGGGTCCTTGAGGTTGACGGTCTCATCGACCTGCTTTGCCGTAACGCTGAAGGAGCGCTGCGGCAGCAGATAGCGCGCCACCGCCGCCGGCTGATCGAGCGAAGCACGGGCACTGCCGGTGCCCTGCACGTTGGCAGCTTCCGAAGCCGGCCGCTCGACAGCCGGCTTTGCTGAATTTCTCCTGGAGTCAGCCGTTTGCACCGCCGCTCTGCGCGGCTTCGGCTTCCCGGTCGCGGGCGCATCGACGGTCACCGCGGGCAATTCTCGAGGGCTGTTCTGGGCGTAAACGCCACTCGAAGAGGCAAGGAGCGCCGCCTGAATGGCAACAATGCTCACGCCGCAACGGGCATGACGGGATAACATCGGGCATTCCTGACGCCGGCTTTGTCTCCGGCCATTCGACAACATCAATCGCCAACGGGTGAACGGAGGCGATCACGAGGGTCATCGTCAGGAAAAGGAGGGAGGTCCCCGCGCCTGGGCGCTCGAGCCCTTATGAGCCGCGAGCAGGGACGCGTCCGCCTCGCGCCACACCACGCGTTCCGCGTCGCGGAGCGGAACGGAGAGCAGCGCGTACGGCGGCGAATCCAAGGAGGCGCTGACTTGCACCAGGCAACACAGGGCGCAGGCGCCGGCATGTGCCGTGGGCGAACCGTTCTGGTCGCTCGGAGCACCCGGTTCGCTGGTGCTGTGGCAGATAGCGCCGGCGGCAGGCGGATCGGCAACGGCCTGGCCGGCCGCCCAGCAGGCGGCAATCGGCGCCAGCACCTGCATCGCCAGGGCGAGCAGGACGACGGGTAGAAATTTCTGCAGCCGTGAACGCATCCACCGAACCATTCGTTCGTCTACGAACTAAACACCGACCGCGTCTCAAGTCGAGATCAGTTCCGTTGCCTTCTTGGCCCAGCGCAAGTTTCTCGAGAATCGTGGCCAAGGCACCTCACCATGGACGGCGGCCCGGCATTCTAGGCAGGTCAAGACCGATCCCCGGGCTCCGACCCCCGTCTTATTTCTTATATTTGTCATATACTTACCCAGCTAAAGGGCCTATCATTTCGTCAGCTGCTGTTATTTTGAACAATCGTTGCCGAAAATGATGACAAGTGAGAAAAGTTGATCTAGCATCCCCCTTGCTCAGGCCTGACCGCGAGGTCGAAGTCTGGTGGTCCAAGTCTCGGGAGGAGCCCCTGACGCGCAAAACGCAGCGTCGCCCCGCCAATCAAGAATCAAATCTTAGAATCGGGGATAATAGGGTCGACACAATTTTTGAGCGGGGCTAGGGCCCCGCTCTTTTTTTGCCTGCGGCTGATCTGTCGATGAATACGTCTCCCAATACAATCGAGCGAAGTCTTGGGCTCGCAGCCTCGCGCTGCACGGATGTTACGCCGCTACTCTATCAGCGCCTGTTCGAAAAGCGGCCGGAACGGCGGCGATGTCCCCGGTCACAAGGCGGCGAGTCGTGATGGAATCAATGCTTGCCCTGACGATCGAGGCGCCGGTGAGCGTCGCGGGCATTTCGGCGATGGATGGTCGGCCGAGATGACACGCGCCTGGGACCGGCTGCTCGTCGCGATCGATGCCTTCGCTGGCATCGCAGCGTAGTCTTTGCGCTGCACCACCGCGGTTGCGATCCCACTGTTGAGTGGCACCAACTCTTGTGAGACACTTTCCGCCTCGGTGCGCATTCAATGACGCGCCGACGTCAAAATATATGGGAGCGAGCGATGTCCGGGACGAAAGATTTCTCGACGACGAGGCGCGATCTTCTTCAGGCGGCAGCGACCGCCGGCGCCGCAACTGCCATCCTCGGCAGCATGGGCATAAACCCGGCACTTGCAGCCGAAGTCGGACGAAGCGAGAAGCCGCTGAAGGCGGCGTTCTCCAACGCAGGCCTTCAGGCGACCTGGTGCGCGCAGGGCAAGCAAGCCGCGGAATTCTGGGGCAAGCTGTTCAACGTCGAAGTGACCTGGTTCGACGGCCAGCTCGACGCCGTGAAGCAGCGCGCGGCGATCGACAACATGGCCTCGCAGAAATGGGATTTCGTCGCGATCCAGGCCTTCGGCATCGGCACCCTCACCCAGCCGGTGCAGAAGATGATCGACGCCGGCACGCCCGTGATCGACATGGACACGCTGATCGCGCCGCTCGACCAGATCAACGTCCACTCGTTCCTTGCCCCCGACAACGAGTTCATGGGCGCATCGGTGACCCAGGCGCTGTGCAACGCGATGGGCGGCAAGGGCAAGATCATCATGACGCAAGGCGCGCTCGGCCATACCGGCGCGCAGGGCCGCGCCAAGGGTTTCAACTCGGTGGTCAAGCAATTCCCCGGGATCGAGGTGCTCGACACCCAGCCGGCCGATTGGGACGTCTCCAAAACGGCGCGTCTCTGGGAAACCTATCTGACCAAATATCCGCAGATCGATGCAGCGTTCTTCCACAATGACGACATGGCGCTGGCTGCCGCGAACATCATGAAGGCGCACAACCGCACCAACATCCTGATCGGCGGTGTCGACGCGATGCCACCGGCGATCCAAGCGGTGAGCGAGGGCCGCATGTTCGCGACCGTCCGCAATCCGTCTTGCCGTATCCATGGCGGCGCGATCATCGCCGGCGTTGCTGCCGTCGTCGGCGGCGAGAAGAGCGGACAGGGTATTCCCAAGAACGTCGTGACCGACGGTCCTGTTGTGACCAAGGCCAATGCCGCCGGCATGCAATGGATGGAAGACCACTTCCTGATCTGAAATCCTCCATGCCTGAGGGTCGTCAGCCCATCCTGGAACTGAAGGGCATCACGAAGAGCTTCGGCGGGGTCGAGGCGCTTCGTGGTGTCGACTTCGCGCTTCTTCCCGGCGAGATCCACGGTCTCGTCGGCGAGAACGGCGCGGGAAAAAGCACGCTGATGAAGATCATCGCCGGCGTGCACACCGAGTTCTCCGGCCGCTTCCTGATCGACGGTCAGGACACGCACTTCCGCTCGGCACGCGATGCGCACGCGGCCGGCATCGCCATGGTGCACCAGGAGCTCTCGGTCGCGCCCGATCTCACCGTCGCCGAGAACGTCTTCCTCGGCAACCAGCCGACCAACGCCCTTGGCCTCGTGCAATGGCGACGCATGGCGCGCGAGGCTGGCGAGCAGCTCTCCCGCTTCGGCATCGACGTCGATCCGATGTCGCGGCTCGGCGATCTGCCGATCGGACTGCAGCAGCTGATCGAGATCGCCCGCGTGTTGTTCTCCGGCGCGCGCATCGTCATCCTGGACGAGCCGACCTCAGCCCTCTCCCCGCCGGAGGTCGAGCGCCTGTTCGCGACGCTACGGCGGCTGCGTGAGCAAGGCACCGCCATCGTCTTCATCTCGCACTTCATCGAGGACATCTTGCGTGTCTCCGATACGGTCACCGTTTTCCGCAATGGGCGGAGGGTCACGGAGACCGCGAGCGCCGCAACCAGCAAGGGCGCGCTGATCGAGGCCATGATCGGTCGCGGCGGCGAGGCGCTCGAGCACAGCTACACCGACGATCTCATGCTGCCGCGGCCGAGCGACAATTCAGTCGTCCTGAAGGTCGACCAGCTCTCGCTGGCACGCAGCCTCAAGGACGTCTCGTTCGAGGCCCGCGCCGGCGAGGTGCTCGGCATCTACGGCTTCATGGGCTGCGGTCAGCAGGAATTGTCCCGCATCCTGTTCGGCAAGCTGAAGCCTGACGCCGGCACGCTAATCGTCGAGGGCACACCGAAAACCTTCGCCAGCACCGCGGCGGCGCGGCGCGCTGGTGTGGCACTGGTGCCGGAAAGCCGGCGCGCGATGCTGTTTCACCAGGAGCCGGTCTACAAGAATATCTCGATCAGCATCCTGGACCGCATCTCCTCGCTGCTGCTCAAGCCGGCGCAGGAGCGCGACATCGCCAACCGTCAGGTCGAGCAGCTCCAGATCAGGCCGCCGGTCGTCGGCCTCGATCTCGGCATGCTCTCCGGCGGCAATCAGCAGAAGGTCGCGCTGGCAAAATGGCTGACCTATCCGCCCAAGCTGCTGGTGCTGTGCGAGCCGACGCGCGGCATGGATGTCGGCGCCAAGAACGACGTCATCAACATCGTCCGCGACCTCCGCGCCAAGGGGCTCGCGATCATCGTGCTGTCGACCGAGCCGGAAACGGTGCTGTCGCTGGCCGATCGCATCCTCGTGCTCAAGCGCGGCGCGGTGGTGCGGGAATTCAAGAACGAGCCGGTCAGCAAGGACCGCCTGCTGGAAGCGGCGTGACGGAGAAGCACAATGGCGAGCAGTGAGACGGCAGCAGCGACGGATCAGCACGCACGGGGCCTTGCGTCGTTCCTGCGCTCGCAGATGCGCAATATCGCCCCGTTCCTGACGCTGATCTTCCTCTCCGCGTTCTTCGCCTTCGCCAGCCCCTCCTTCGCGACGATCGACAATCTCGGCAACATCCTCACCCAGGTGTCGGTGACCGGCATCATCGCCGTCGGCCTCACCTTCGTGATCCTCTGCGCGGAGATCGATCTCTCGATCGCCAGCATCGCCAATGTCACAGGCATCGCTGTCGCCTACTTCACGCTGCAGGAATCCTACGTTAACATCGCCAACATCCCCCTGCCCGGCGCGATCGCTATTCTGCTGTCGATCCTGCTCTGCGCGGCACTCGGCCTCGTCAACGCGCTGGGGCTGACCGTGATCGGCATCCCCTCCTTCATCATGACGCTCGCGATGATGCAGATCGCGGCCGGCATCTCGGCCCTACTGGTGCGCGGCCAGATCGCCTACAAGGTGCCGAGCCTGATCTCGACGCTCGGCTCCAGCTCGATCGGCGGCATTCCCTGGATCGTCATCGTCGCCGCCATCATGCTGCTCGGCGGACACCTGGTGCTGACCTACACGCGTTTCGGCCGCTACGTCTACATGGTCGGCGGCAACCGCGAGGCGGCCGAATATTCCGGCCTCAACGTCAAGCTCATCCTGGGCGCGGTGATGATCATCTCCGCAGTGTGCTCGGGCATCGGCGGCATGCTGGGCGTCGCCCATTTCGGCAGCGCGCAGCAAAACGAGTTCGACACCTATCTGCTCGATTCCATTGCCGCCGTCGTGGTCGGCGGCACCAGCCTGTTCGGCGGCCGCGGCGGCATCGGCAACACCATCGTCGGTCTTTTCGTCCTTGGCGTGCTCAACAACGGCCTCGACCACGTCAACATCGACAGCTTCCTGAAGATCCTGATCCGCGGCCTGATCCTGCTGGCGGCGCTGGTCATCAACGTCTATGCGCAGCGCTTGAGGGAAAAAGCGGCGGAGTGATCCGCCATCAAAGCAAGAACGCGAAAACAACCCCATGCACAGTACAAATCATTGGGGAATTTGGCCTCGACTGATTTCAGTCGCGCCTCAGCAGCATTTGACACGTCGGGCAAAACACTGGCAGAATGGCACCATCGGAAATTGCGAAACGCCCGCGCGGAGAAATCCGCTGCGGGTTTATTCGTGCCCGCACGGAGGCTGTCATGAAAGGCACGCGGCTGTGCCGGCCGTCGGAGGCAAGTCGATCTCCCCGATAGTCCCGTTGGACGGTTCCAAGGAGGACGGCGAGGTGGTCGCGATCCGCACGTCGCCAGCATCGCTTGTGCGCGAAGGTGGTGCATGATACCGTCAGGCTTCGGGCCACATACAACCGCCCGACGAGCTTTCGAGCCAAGCGTTGTTTCGCTCCACCACGGAGGTGAAACATGTCTTGCAATAGCGCCGTCGGCCCGGCCGATACATCCGTCGCAGCCCACCGCCCTTCCCCAAATCTGAGATGGTTCTGGAAGCTCCCGCTCGCGATTTTGAACGGAATGGCGCGGCGCCGGCAATACAACGAACTTCTCGACCTCGACGATCGATTCCTCGCAGACATTGGTGTATCGAGAACGATGATTGCGGAAGCCCGAAAGGCTTCGTTCTCCGATTGGCGCGACAGTTGGTGATTGTTCGCAATTCTATCGATCAGGCGCCGCACTTGCTCGTGCACGGGCGGCGCCTGCTTCTCTCCGCCCATTGGCGGCCGTCGAGCTCACGCAAAGGCTAGGAACACGACATCTAATTTCGGCAATCGCCGTTCAAAACTCCAGCTTGTCACGTATAGCCGCGATGCCGGCTCTCGCGCACGCTTCATCCGCGTCGCCACCCGGCGCTCCGGACACGCCGACCGCTCCGACCAGAGAGCCGCCTGCTTCGACGATCAACCCACCTCCTATGGTGACCACCCCCGGAAGACTCCGAATGCCCGCCTGCATCATGCCCGGCTGGCTGGCCGCATTCAGCTCTGCCGTACTGGTCTTGAACGACGCAGCCGTCCAGGCCTTGCCCGATGCCGTTGACGGCGTATGGGGGCCCGCAAAGCGGTCACGCAACATGACTTGCGTCACGCCGGAGCGATCGACGACGGCGACGGCAACCTGGTAGCCATGATCACGGCAGCTCCCCAGCGCAGCGGTCGCGAGATCGAGCGCCAGCTCCGGAGTAAGTGATTTGTAGGCCACCAAAGCTTCTTCTGCCCGCATTGGGCAGACGGACGCGATCAGCAGGGCCGTCGCGGCCGACAGACATCGGACATTCATGGTGATCTCCGGCAAAGTGGACGATCGTTTATTTGCTCTCACCATATGTCAGATCATCGAACAGGGTCACGCTATCCGCCTTGGTCCACAGGCCGATCATGCCGGCATCCGCGATGGTGGCATCCTCCACTTCAAACAATGGCTTTCCGTCATAGGTCACCTTGAATCGACTTCCAGCGAAGTCGCAGCGCAGCAGGTGCCACTGCCCTGATGTCACTGGTGTGCTGACACCGTATCCGCCTTTGCGACCAACGATCCCCAGCGAGGTCCTGACACCCTTGATCGTCTTGTAGAGCACGACATTATCCTCCAGCGCATTAGCCCGGACGACGTAATAATTGTCCGCATCTTTCGCGCGCCAGACGATGCCTGCGGCGCGGTCTTCCGACCCGGTGACCGCCTTGAATTTGACCTCAACGAAGCCGTCGCGGATGGCGGTGCCGCTCTTGATGGCCACCGGAAACGTCGCGCGTCCTGATTGCTTGAGAACGTTCGGTTTGCTTGGCGCCGTAGGGTCGGCCTCGACGGTCCATTTCGGTTGTCCCTTGCCGGTCATCGTCAAGGTCCACCCCTCGGGCGAGATTCCGGCAGGAGTGTCGTCAAAATTCAGGGTCTCGGCCATTGCGGTTCCTCCCATTAACAAAATCAGCACAGACGCCACGGCGAACCGCGCGCGTAGAGAAGATCGCGAAGGAAAGTTTGCGAGGGTGCACATCATCAGTCGTCCTGTCCAATAGCCTTCAAGGGGCACGATGTCCTTATCCGTCAGTTCAGGAAAGGAAGCGTCGATGCGATCAGCGATATGCCCGCCAGCAGCAACAGCGCCAGCACTGTCTTGCGGAAGGTTTCGTCATCGATCTTTCCGAACAACCGGAAGCCCGACCACAGCCCGGCCACCATGAATGGAGCGCCCAGGGCGTACAGCGCCAGGGTTTGCTTCGTGATGCTCCCCGCAGCGGCTTGCGAAATCGAGATGACGACAAAGGCCGCGAACAGCACCGGCTGGAACACGGCCCTCTGCAAATCCTTCGGCCATCCTCGCCATTGGCAAGAGATCGTCGAGATGATGCCGCCGAGGCCCGTCAACCCGCCAAGCAGGCCATTTGAGATGCCGATTGCAATGTCGGCTCGAGTCCCAATCTTGATCGGAGCAAATACCGGTCGCGCGAGACCGTAGATTGCGTAGACGATCAGCAACGTACCAACACCGAACCGGAGGTAAGCCGGATTCAGATACGAGAGAATGCCGACTCCGATGGGAATCCCGATGACGGTCCCGAGCGCGAGCGGCCACGCCTTGCGTAAATCCAGGCTGTTGCGCAATTTGAAGATGCCATAGCCCTGCGTGAGCAGGCCGTAGCCTGCTATCAGCGTTGCGGTCTGCATCGGCGTGATGATGTGCAGCCAGACGCCCGATACGACGAGGCCCATTGCAAATCCGGAAAATCCGCTGACGAAGCCCCCAACAAGGGCGGCGAGCGCAAAAACCACGAAGACAAGTCCATCCATAGGCCGTTCCCCCGAAAAACGAGGCAGACGAACGCTTGGATGGATATCCATCTGACGGGGAGGTCGCGGATCCCCAATCGACTGAGTTCACTCCCGAGCCGGCAGCGTTCGCTCCCGGCTCGGTATCGTCATGCCCTCCTCGCAACAATCCAGCATGCGCATCCTCATTTCTCATTTCAGCCCGGTCAGCACCCATGCCGGCTGAAGAACCGGATAGGCGATCAGCCCAATAACGGCCGTGACGGCAATCAGGGCGGGGTTACTGACCTTCCAGCGGAACAGCACGGCGAGCGAGACGATACCGATCAGCGCGGTCAGCCAGTCGCCGATCGCGATCTTGCCGAGCAGTAAGCATGCGCCCAGAATGGTTCCGATCGCTGCCGCGTAGGCGCCCTTCACGAAGCCCTGCACGTTCGGATTGTTGCGGTGTCGCGCCAGCAACGGCGCGACGATCAGGACCAGCAGGAACGACGGCAGGAATATCCCGACCGTGGAAATCAGCGAGCCCCAGAAGCCCGCCACCAAATAGCCGACGAAAGTGGCCGTGATCACGACCGGGCCGGGGCTCATCATGCCGATCGCGACAGCGACCAGAAATTCGCGCTCGTTGAGCCAGCCATACTGCTGCACCAGCCCCTGCTCCAGGAATGGAACGATCACGAGGCCGCTGCCAAACGTCAGTGAACCCGCTTTGAGAAAGAACAGCAGCAGCTTCCCCAACGTCGATCCGGTCGCGGCCGGCGCGACGCCGGGTGCCGCTGCCGGGATCACCGCAAGCTGAAGAGCGACCGGCGCGCGCTTGATGTTGCCGTAATAGATGATCCCGACGATCCCTGCCCCGATGAACAGAAATGCGACCTCCGCCTTCAGGATCACGGTCACGGCGAGACAGATCGCGGCGATCGCCCATTGCAGCCAATCTTCCATGCCGAGCTTGGCGAGGCGATAGCAGGAATGTAGGATCAGCGCGATCACGGCCGGGCTGACGCCATAAAAGATGCCGGTGACCGCCTTCAGATCCCCGAGATGGACATAGAGCGCGCCGAGCACCGCGACGATGACGAAGTTCGGCAGGATGAACGCCCAGCCGCCGGCCCACGCGCCCCAGAAGCCGCAACGCAAATAAGCGATGAAAATGCCCACCTGGATCGCGAGCGGGCCGGGAAGCGACTGGCAAATGGCGATGGTCTCGCGCATCTGCTCCTTGGTGAGCCACTTCTTGTCGCTGACCAGTTCACGCTCCATCTGGCCGACGAGGGCGACCGGCCCACCGAAGCCGAGAAAGCCGAGCCGCAGAAAATAGCGAACCATCTCGCCCATTGCGCCGCGTTCGCTCGTCGTGGTTGAGGTCGTCATCACTTATCCCCGTTGCCGTAATATGCGGGCTGCAAAATGCCATCGAGCGGGCCGCCGAGTCCCATCGGGAGCAATTCGATCTGGTCGCCGCTGCGCGTCACCTGATAACAGCCGTCGTCGTTCTCTCCGAGATAAAGGCAAAGCTCGTCCTTTTCGACGACCCATTTGCCTGTCTTCTTCACGCCCATCGAGAAGCTTCGTAGCGTGCCGTCCTTCTCATAGAGAAGCCGATAATGAATCTCGTCCGTCAGTTGCTTGCCGGCAAAGCGGTTGCGAATTTCCGTCCCGGTCAGCTTGCGAAAATTTGCCGCCCCGACAAAACGGGTATCGAGGGCGACCAGTCCGGCGATGCCGGTCGCGAGTGCCGTGATGAGGCACCTCACAAACTGCCCGTTCGATTTCGCCATTCTCACTTCTTGCAGGCCTTCAGGCACATTTTATACTCGGTCTTGCAGGCTGGACCGGCGTAGTTTTTCATGCACGCCGCGCGCTGTTCGGCGCAGACCTTGCAGGACTGCGCGTCAGCCGCGTGTTCGCTGGCCAGCAGACCAGCCAGCGCGAACATTGTGACTGCAAGATTTCTCATTCGCAATTTCCCGTCATAGCTCCCTCCTCAGCTTTCTCTCGCATATTGATCGTAAAGTGCGGAGGCGTTGTCCCAGCGAATAGCCTCCATATAGA
The DNA here is from genome assembly GCF_900115265.1 of Bradyrhizobium sp. Ghvi. Classification (GTDB taxonomy): domain Bacteria; phylum Pseudomonadota; class Alphaproteobacteria; order Rhizobiales; family Xanthobacteraceae; genus Bradyrhizobium. Next base: position 322,624 of record NZ_FOVU01000002.1, read on the forward strand.
TGTCGACATAGCGGGCCGCCGCCGCACCGAAGTCCATGTGATAGGCATGCTCGTACATGTCGAGCACCAGCACGGGACGGCCGCCGGCAAGCGTCGTGGTATGGTCGGCCGCCCATTGGTTGACCAGCCGCTTGTTGCGCGGTGAATAGGACAGGATCACCCAACCCGATCCACCGCCCTCCGCTTTGCCCATGGCCGAGAACTCTGCACGCCATCGCTCGATGCTGCCGAAGTCGCGTACGATCGCCTCGGCGAGAGCACCGCCCGGCCTGCTCGCGCCGCCGAGGCCGTCGAAATAGATCTCGTGCAGGATCATCGAATTCATCGCGATCAGCTCTTCGCGCTTCAGGCCGTTGATGACGAAGTTCGGCGCCTTTGCAAAGTCCAGCTCGGCGAGTTGCGCGCCGATCGCGTTGAGCCGCTTCACCGCGCCGCCGTAGTTGTTCTCGTAATGGCTCACGAGGACCTTTTCGGAGATGCCGCTGATCGATTTCGGATCGAACGGCAGCGGTTTGACCTGGTAGGACATTGCCCTGGCTCCTGTGCGTTTCCTTGCCGGCCGCGATCTCGCAGCCGTTGCCTCAACTCTTGGTGCTGGCGGTCTTGTCGAGCGCAGCCCGCAAACCTTCGGCGAGCCTGACGGCGTCGTCGTTCGCCCAGAAATGCATGAAGAACAGTCGCGGCTGCTCGTCCAACATGTGACTGTGGAGTGCGGTCACCTCGATGCCGTGCGTTCGCAGCGCCAGGATCACCGGATTCACCTCGTCGGCCGTCAGCACGAAGTCGCCGGTGATGGCCGCCTTGCCTCCGCCGGTCGGTTGGAAGTTGATGCCGATTGCAACGCCCATCGGGCCGACAGGCGTGAGCGCCATCCCCTCTTGCATGACCGGATCGCGCCGCTTGACGTTGAACTGGTACACCCCGCCATTGGCCTGGCCCTTCACCCCGATGATCTGGTCGAGCTTGGCGGTATCGAGGTCGACGGCGGGCGGCGGGCTCGCCGGCGCTGCGACGGTGAGCGGGGTCTTGCTTTCGGCGAGCGCTGCGTGGATCGCGGACGCCAGCTTGACGGGATCCCCGTGGCCGGCGACGTGCATGTAGAAAGTCGCCGGGCTGGCGCGCAGCAGATGATTGTGGACAGCCGTGATCTCGATGCCATCAGCGATCATCTTGGCCATCACGGGGTTGATCTCGGTTTCGAGCAAAACCAGGTCACCCATGACCATTGCGCCGCCATGGCCGGGCTTGAACGCAACCCAGCCGCCGAGCGCCAGCGCCGGCTTGATCGTCACGCCGTCCAGTGTCACTGCGAGGTCCGTGCGCGGAAAGCCGTAGCGGTGGACGTCGTCCGAGACGGCCGCCTTGCGGCCGAGAGTTTCGTCGATCTTCTGCCAGTCGATCGCCTCCGCGGCGTGGGCCGTCGAGAGGAATGGCGTGAGCATATCTCGGCCAAGCCTCTGGCCGGTCGCGCCGAGAATGGCGGCGCAGGCTGCTGCGCCGATCAATACAGCGGTCATCTTTCGCATGGCATGCTCCTCATTTCTGCTCTTTGACCTGCCCGCTGCTGTCGACGACGAGCCGGACCGGCTTGCCATCCTTGATCGCCTTGGCACTGATGCCTTCAGCGGTCGACTTGATGTCGCTGACCTGCGCGTAGCCGGCCGCCTGTATCCGGGCGACAAGCTCTTCCTGAGAAAGGGCTAGCGCGGGCGAAAGTCCGCCCGCGCTTGCCAGCAGCAGAGCTGCAGACGCGATGATTTGCTTTCGCATGATCATTCTCCTGGTCTTGCTCCCAGCCCAGGTTCCGTCGGTGTCGTCACCTTTCTGGCGACGACGGCGCGCTGCAGCGGCATGAACAGCCATGCCCGTTAGCGCTTGACCTTGTTGGTCGGCCAGTTGTGCGTTTCGCCGGTTGCGTCGCGGCACCATCGGTAAAACGCATCGTAGAGCAGCATGCCGGCATCCAGCTGTTCGAGGTCGTCATCGAACATGCGCGACAGGCCGAGCGAAGCAGCCAGCAGGCCCGGAGCCTCCGGGCTGAGATCGAGCCGCGCCGTATCGGCGGCCCGCACCATCTCGGCGAGCCTGACCATCGGCGGTGTCGAAAGTCCGAACTCCTGCACCATCACGTCGAAGGTGCAGAGTTCGCCACGGTGGCTCCAGAACACATTTTCAATGTCGAAGGGCGTGGCATTGAACCGGTCGGCCGTGGCCTCGACTTCCGCGGCCGACACGTAAAGGAACACGGCGGCGGGATCGATGAAACGCCGGATCAGCCAGGGACAGGCGATACGGTCGATCTTGGGACGCGCTCGCGTGACCCATACCGTGCGGCCGCGTCCGTCGCGCTTGGGCATCCTGCTCACTGGAACGGTCGGAAGCTTCGCTTCCTTCCAGGCGAGATGGCCGCCTTCCAAGGATTCTGCATCAACGTTGCTGCAGCGGAGCCAGGCGGCCGTTCCTTCGCTGAGCTTCTGCCCCTTTTGGCAAATGACGACCACGGACTGCCCGGTCAGGCGCGAAGCCCAATCCTGAACGTCGAGATGAGAGCGTCTGGTCGCGCCGGGTATCAAACGCGGATCGGCCGCGAAATCCTCGTCTATGCGGACATCGATCAGCGTCGGCGCGTTGGCCGTGCCGATCAGGCGGGATAATTTGTCGGGTGAAATCGAAGTGTATGATGTGGACATGCTGCGCCCTTGGTGATCAGGACGCGATTCTTGGGCATGTCGCCTCGCGGGGAGATCGCATTTCCCCGGACCGGAAATAAAAACCCTGGTGGCTGGGCTGTCAACCCGCCCGTGCCGAAAGCTGCAAAGAAATCAACTCGAAGACATCATGGCTCGAAGCCGGCGTCGCATAGGAACCGCGAGCTACCGGCGCCATCAGCGCGGCGTGAACTGGTTGAGGTCGTGAATGCCCATCTGATGTTCGAGCTGGGCGACGCGAGCCGCCATCTTCTCGAAGCCATCTGCACCGAACAATTCGTGCTCCTTCTTCTCGAAATCCTCGGACATCGCGTCGTATTCGTTGGAAGACACCACGTCTTTCAGTTTCGGAAAGAGATCAGTGTCCTCGCGAGCCGCGTGGGGTCGATACATCGTGATGAACGATTGCATCGCACCGATCAGCTGCCTCCGATCGTCGGCGTTGCTTCGGCCCGACGGCGCAAGCCTCAGGATATTGTCCGTGACCTTCCGGCCCGCCTCGTGCTGGCGCAGCAGGGTGTCCACCAGATCGGTCATCTGGCCCGCTGTCCTGAAGCGCGGAAAGACGTGCTGCTCCTCGGATTTTTCATGGTAGTTGTTGATGAAATCGCGGACGATTCCGGCGGACTGCGTGATCAGGGCGGGATCGAAATCCTCGTTTGACGAGAGCTTCCGGATTCCAGCCTCGTAGAGCAATAGCACGCGATCGAGCACGCCATGCTCGCGCATCAGATCTTCGGGCGGGGTGACCTCTTCGTCCTTCTTCTCCCTGCCCTTCTCCTTCGCGCCGACACTTTTGCGTTCGGCAAAGACCGGGCCTGTGACGACGGCGGGCGCCGCGATCGCCGCCAGCGCTCCTCCGAGCAACAGCAAGCGACGCTTGCTTGACATGACGACCATCACGGCCCTCCCGTGGAGTTTTGGGCTCACACTTGGCGCGGGCGCCGGTCCCTCAGCGCCAGGCCTTTTCGTTCTTCTGCTCGTAATCCCTGAAGGCCTTCTCGAGCCCGCCCAGAACCTCGGCGGAGGTCTCGAACATCGCCTTGAGCTGTGGTTCATCCACCTTCTGCACGTCTTCACGCAGATGGTTCCGGATATCGTGGAGCGCCTTCTGCATCTTCTGGGTATGGTGCCGGGGATCGCGATCTGCCGCACTTGCCATGCTCAGTCTCCTCGCTGCTAATATGGCCTCGCCGGACTCGAAAAGCGTCTGGCGCGACGGCGCACCAACGGACGACGTCAGGCCTCGTTCCAATGACGAAATTCGATAAGACCGCATGAATTTCAAGCATTTGCTGACCGGATTGGACATCGTTGACCGAAGTTCGGTAAACCTGTCCCGGAACCCGATCGAGCGTCCGTGAGCCATCTCAACTCGTCACCAGACGTGTCCGTCAACCAGCCGCCCCGCGCCGGCTCGCCGCTGGAAGTCCTGCGCATCTTCTTCAAGCTCGGCCTCACCTGTTTCGGCGGTCCGATCGCCCATATCGGCTATTTCCGCGACGAGTTCGTGGTGCGGAGGAAGTGGATCGACGAGCACGCCTATGCCGACCTGGTCGGGCTGTGCCAGTTCCTGCCAGGACCCGCCAGCAGTCAGGTGGGCTTTTCGATCGGCCTGATGCGGGCCGGCTACCTCGGCGCGCTTGCCGCCTGGACCGGGTTCACCCTACCGTCGGCTTTGATCCTCGTCCTGTTCGCCTATGGCGCCAACGCGCTAGGCGGGCCTGCCGGCGCCGGATTGCTGCACGGATTGAAGCTCACCGCCGTCGCAATCGTGGCGCAGGCGGTCTGGGGCATGGCGCGCAACCTTTGTCCCGACCGCGCGCGCGCCTCGATCGCAGCGGTCGCAGCGCTCATCATTCTGTTCAGCACGGCGTCGATCGCTCAGATCGGAGCGATCATGCTCGGCGGCCTCGCGGGTCTGTGGCTATGCCGCAGCGATGCGCCGGCGCCATCAGGGCACGTCGCGATGCCGGTATCCCGAACCGTCGGGCTGCTCACGCTCGGGGCGTTCTTCGTCCTGCTGGCCGGGCTTCCCCTGCTGCGGGGTCTGACGGGATCCGCGGGCGTCGCGCTGTTCGATGCCTTCTACCGTTCCGGCGCGCTCGTCTTTGGCGGCGGGCACGTCGTGCTTCCCCTGCTCCGCGAAGCCTTCGTCGCGCCGGGATGGCTCAGCGACGATGCCTTTCTCGCCGGCTATGGCGCGGCCCAGGCGGTGCCGGGCCCGCTGTTCACGTTCGCGGCGTATCTCGGCACGGTGGTCTCTCCGGAGCCGCACGGCGTGGCCGGCGCGGCGCTCGGCCTTGTCGGCATCTTCCTGCCGGGAATCCTGGTCCTGCTCGGCGCATTGCCGTTCTGGGACTCGTTCCGGACGCGCGCCGGCGCCCAGGCGATGATGCGCGGCGTCAACGCCGCGGTGGTGGGCGTGCTCGGTGCTGCGCTGTACAATCCGGTCTGGACCACCACCGTGCATTCGCCGCGGGATTTCGGCATCGCGCTTGTCGGCTTCGTCCTGCTGGTCGCCTGGCGCGCCCCTCCGCTGATCGTCGTCGCCTTCAGCGCCGCTGCGGGAACGGCGATGGCGCTGCTTTAGCGAGGTCCACCTTCGGTCATAGCCAGTTCTGCACGGCCGGCAATCTCGTCAGCGCGCCAGCACCGCACCGCATGTCCATCGGGGCGCGTCTCCAGAACTGGCCCCGGCTCGTGGCGGCACACGGCTTCCGCGTAACGACAGCGCGGGCTGAAGGCGCATCCGTTCGGCGGATTGAGCGGATTTGGCAGATCGCCGCCTGTCGTCGCCAACGCAGCTTGGCGCAAAGGATCCGGAATCGCTGCGATCAGGGCTTGCGTATAGGGATGCGCCGGCCGTTCGAAGATCTCGCGCCAGTCGCCGTTCTCGACGATGCGGCCGAGATACATGACGGCGACGCGGTCGCTCATGTGCTCGACGACGCCGAGGTCGTGGCTGATCATGATGTAGGACAGGCCGAGCGTCTCCTTCAATTCCAGCAGCAGATTGATGATCTGGGCGCGGATCGAGACGTCGAGCGCCGACACCGGCTCGTCGCAGATGACGATCTTGGGATTGAGGATCAGCGCGCGCGCAATGCCGATGCGCTGGCGCTGACCACCCGAGAATTCGTGCGGGTAACGATCGGCCTGCTCGGGCCGCAGGCCGACATGCCGCAGCATCGTTGCGACGCGGTCCTCGATCTCGCTTCTTGCGGTGACGCCGTGCACGCGCAAGGGATCTTCCAACGTGCGACGCACGGTCTGGCGCGGATTGAGCGAGGCGTAGGGATCCTGAAACACGATCTGAACGGTGCGGGCGAGCGACTTGCGATCGCGCGATTGCCTTGATGTCACGACCTGCCCGTCCAACACGATGCGGCCGCGCGTCGGCGTCAGCAGGCCCAGGATCGACAGGGCGACCGTCGATTTCCCCGAGCCGGACTCGCCGACCAGGCCGAGGCATTCTCCGCGCTTCAAGGTGAGGTCGACGCCGTCGACGGCGCGAAGCAGCCGCTCGCCACGGCCCAGCAGGCCGCCGCCAACAGGGAAATGAACCGCGAGATCCTCGACGCTGAGGATGAGATCGTTATCCGGCCTCCCCTGCGGTTCATGCATGGTGGTGACACCTCACCAGACCGCCCGCCTCCAGCATGTCCGTCTTCGGCGCGGTCGTGCGGCAGATCTCCGTCGCCTGCGCGCAGCGCGGATTGAAGCGGCAGCCATCGGGAAAACTGGTGATGGCCGGGACCACGCCCGCGATCTCCTTGAGCCTGTTACGCCCGAGCGCTGCGCGGCTGCCCAGCCGCGGCAGCGAGTCGACGAGGCCCTGGGTATAGGGATGCGAGGGGTTGCGGAAGATGTCGGCCGAGCCGCGCTCCTCGACGATGCGGCCGGCATACATCACCGCGACGCGGCGGCAGACATTGGCGACGAGGCCGAGATCGTGGCTGATCATCAGGATCGCCGTCCCGCGCTCGGCACAGAGATTTCGCATCAGCTCGATGATCTCGGCCTGCACGGTGACGTCGAGCGCGGTGGTCGGCTCGTCGGCGATCAACAGATCCGGCCCGCAGGCGAGCGCGATCGCGATCATCACGCGCTGGCGCATGCCGCCGGAGAGCTGATGCGGATAGTCGTTCACGCGCCGCTCCGGCGCGGGGACGCGGACATCAGCCAGCGCTTCGATCGCGAGCTTGTTGGCCTCGCGCCAGCTCTTACCCTTGTGCAGCACGAACATTTCCGCGATCTGCCGTCCCACCGGCGACACCGGATTGAGCGCCGTCATCGGCTCCTGGAAGATCATGGCGATGCTGTTGCCGCGCAGGTCTCGCTGTTTGGCCGCGGACAGGTGCTGGATCTCCTTGCCCTCAAACCGGATGACACCGCTGCCAATCGACAGTGGCGGCCGCAACAGGCCGATCAGGGCCAGCGCCGTGATGCTCTTGCCGCAACCGGATTCGCCGACGAGACCGAACGTCTCGCCGCGCGAGATGCGGAATGAAACGCCCTCGGCCGCGGCGACGCGCTTCGCTCCGTCGTCGAGATCGATGCGCAGGTCCTCGACTTCGATCAGCGGCGCCTCCGTCATGTCCGCCGGCTCCGCGATTGCGGATCGAGAATGTCGCGCAGGCCGTCGCCGAGCAGGTTCAAACCGAGCACAGTCAGGAAGATGGCAAGGCCCGGAAATACCGAGAGCCACGGCGCCGTCGTGATCTGCTCGCGCGCGTCCGAGAGCATGCTACCCCAGCTCGGAAACGGCGGCTGCACGCCAAGACCAAGGAACGACAACGCAGCTTCGGACAAGACCGCGCTGCCCATGCCGAGCGTGCCGATGACGACGATCGGCCCCAGCATGTTCGGCAACAGCTGCGTGATCATGATGCGCAGATCGCCGTAGCCGAGCACGGTCGCCGCCTGCACATAGCCCTGGCTCCGCAGCGACAGCGCAGAGGCGCGCGCGATCCGGCAGGTGAAGGACCAGTTGGTCAGCCCGAGCGCGATCAAGAGGCTGGTCAGGCCCGGTCCAAGCACCGCCATGATGGCGAGCGCGAAGATCAGCGAGGGGATCGCGAGCATGAGATTGGTCAGGGCATTGACGACATCGTCCCACCAACCGCCCCAATAGCCCGCGCTCAGGCCGAGCGCGACCCCGATGACGCTGTTGATGAGCTGCGAGACGATGCCGACCGTCAGCGAGACGCGGGCGCCATAGACGACGCGGGAATAGATGTCGCGGCCTTGGTCGTCGGTGCCGAACCACCAGGTCCAGCTTGGCGGCTCCTCCGCGTTCACGAGGTTGGCGTCGAGGACCGGATCGGTGTGCGCCAGCCACGGCGCCAGCAGGCCGACGACGATTGCAAGCGCGAACAAGACGCCGCCGATGACGAGATTGGCGCGGAGCTTCATGCGTATCTGATCCTGGGATCGATCACGCCGTAGAGCACGTCGATCAAGAGATTGATCGCGAGAAAGGCCAGCACCACGACCAGGATGGAGCCTTGGACGGCGGGAACGTCGCGCTGGAGCACGCTATCGACCAGCAGCGAGCCGATGCCTGGCCAGGAGAACAATTTCTCGACCACGACCGCCTGCCCCATCAGCGCGCCGAACTGCAGGCCCATGGTGGTGAGAATGATCACCAGCGCGTTGCGCATGACGTGCCACTTCACCACCCTGATCTCGCTCATGCCCTTCGAGCGCGCGGTGCGGACGAAATCGGCGGTCATGATCTCGAGGACGGCGGCGCGCGTCGTCCGCGCCAGCAATGCCATCGGCGAGACACCGAGCGTCACGGCCGGCAGCAGCAGATATTTGAGGCTCCCATCGCCATAGCCGAAGCTCGGCAGCCAGCCGAGCTTCAACGCAAACAAATACATCAGCACCAGTCCGAGCCAGAATTTCGCGATCGAGAGGCCCGACACCGCCACGAACATCGCCGCACTGTCGACGAACCCGCCCGGTCGCAATGCCGCGACGAAACCGAGCGGCACGCCGAGCAGAACCGCGAACGCCATGGACGTGAAGATCAGCTGCAGCGTCGGCCAGGCCCGCTTGGCGATCATGGTCGTCACGGGCTCGCGGGTGCGGAACGAGGTCCCGAAATCACCGGTCGCGAGCTTGGCGATGTACTTGCCGAAGCGAACATGGACGGGATCGTCGAGGCCGAGTTGCTGCTTCATGCGAAGCTCGACCTGGGGATCGGCATCGTCGCTCATGCTCGATACGATGCTGCCGGGAACGACGCTGAACAGCACGAACACCAGCAGCACGACGGCGAGCACGGTCGGAATGGTTTGCAGCAGACGACGGATCAGGAAGGAGAGCATCGGCACTTTCTTCCCTCCCCCCATCGCTCATTGCGATGAGGGAAGCCAAGAGAACGCGTGTCACTTTGCGGGCGAGGTCTCGTCGACCCAGAGCTCTTCGGCGTTCTGGTGGGTCAGCTCCGTCGGGTTCTTTTGAATGCCGTGGAGCCAGGGCTGCACGGCCATGACCGCCTTGTTGTAGTTGAAGAACCAGACCGGCGCCTCCTCGTAGAGCAGTGCATTGGCCTTTTGCAGCAGCTGGGTGCGCTTCGCGGCGTCGTCCGTCTGTCCCGCCTCGTCGAGGATCTTGTCGAAGTCGGCGTTCTTGAAATTCATGTAGTTGCAGGCCGGCTGCGGCGTCGACGAGTGGAAGCATTTCAACGCCGCCAGCGGATCCGGGCCACTCTGCTGGGAATAGATGAAGGCCTGGTAGTCGCCGGTGCGCACCACCTCCGCCAGCACCGCGGTCTCGACCTGCTTGACCTTCGCCTTGATGCCCACCTTGTCCAGCATCGGGATGACGGCCGAGACGATCGGCAGGCCCCAGCTTTCATTCTGGCTGGTGGTCCATTCGAATTCGAAGCCGTTTGGATAGCCGGCATCGGCGAGCAGCTGCTTGGCCTTCGCCGGATCGTAAGGGTACGGCTTCATCGCCTTGTCGTAGGCCGGTGAGGTCAGCGGCAGCCAGCTGGTGGCGCGGTAGGCCTTGCCCTTGACCAGCTTATTGATGATCAGATCGGCATCGATCGCGTAGTTGATCGCCTGCCGCACGCGCTTGTCGGCGAACGGCTTGAACGCGGGGTTCATCCCCATGTAGCGCGTGAAGACTTCGGCGACTTCGACGATGGTGCCCTTGAGATCGGGATCAGCCTGATAGGCGACATATTGGGCCGGTCCGAGCACCGAGGTATCAATTTCCTTGTTGCGGAAGGCGACGTCGCGCGCCGCGGCCTCCCCCATGATCGAGACGATGACCTTGTCGGCATAGGGCTTGCCGGGCTTGTAGAACTTGTCCCACCGCTCCAGAACGATGCGCGAGCCCGGCACGTGCTCGACGAATTTGAACGGACCGAGTCCGATCGGATGCTGGATGAAACTTTCCTTGGCGCCCTCGTCTGCAGGATAAATCGACGTCAATGCGGTGAAGAAATAGAAGCCGGGATCGACCTTCTCGGTCAGCTTCATCTCGAGGGTGAAGTCGTCGATCTTCTTGAGGCCGGAGATCTCCTTGGCCTGTCCCTTCTCGACCGCGGCCGCGCCCTCGATGATGCGAACAAAACGCGCGCCTGGATAGGCCTTGGTGCCGTCCATGATGCGGTTGAAGGTCCAGATGATGTCGTCAGCCGTCATCTTGCGGCCATTGTGGAAATAGGCATCGTCCCGGAGCTTGAAGGTCTGCACGAGGCCGCCGCCCGAGACGACGACCTCCTTCGCAAGCTCGGGAACCGGCTTCCCCTCCGCCGAATCCCAGGTGTAGAGCGAGCGATGCAGCGCCTTGGCGTAGATTTCGTCCTGGGCGCGTTGGGTGGTGTGGATGTCTAGACTGGTGAAGCTCGAACCATAGGGCGCGGTCATGCGGATGGTTCCGCCCTTGCGCGGGGTCTGGGCCTCCGCCGATCCTGCGAGCACCAGTCCCAGGCCGGCGATGATTGCCATCATTCTGAACATCATGTGTCCCCCCAAATAGCGCAGGTACTCCGATCAGGGATTTGATCATTCGTCGCCCGTTGAATGCAAGCTTCGTTTTGACGGCAATCAATGCCGGTTCCTGAGGCAGGTACGGAGACTACATGACAGGTTGCATTCCTGCGCGACGCAAGTTCGCCGATTGACGCAGTGCGTCATCGAGCGACCAGCTCGTGAACATTTTCGACGTCTTCAGGCTGACAATTCCGGCTGCCAGTCCCTCAGCTTTCGCGCTGCACCCGTCACGTCAGCGATCGTCCGAAACGCTGCCGCTTCCACCATCGTCCCGCGCGCGAGCCGAACGGCGCGCGCCTCACTCACCGCACGCTTTTTCGGGTCCTCGATCAGCTCGAAATCGATGTTGTGGGCGAGACCGAATATCCGGCGGATGGTTTTGGCGGCGGCGAATCCGAGCGTGTCGGTGAAGAGGCGCTGCATGTAGGCCTGCCGTTCGGCCTCGAGCCGCACGGCGCCCTTTTCCCCGGTAAAGAGCGAGACTGGATAGGCATCGCCGCTCGCCTCCGATCGCCAGAGGTCGAGGAATTTTCGCGTGAATTCGTTCCAGACGCTTTCGACTGTCTCCAACACCCAGGCTTCGAACACCGCCCGCTCGCCCGATCCGCGTTCGTGGCCAGCGGAGGCGAAATAAGCCATCAGCAGATTGGCCAACACTGCGCCGACGTCAAAGCCCATCGGGCCGTAGAAGGCGAACTCGGGATCGATCACCCGCGTCTGACTCTCCGTTACCATGATCGAGCCGGTGTGGAGATCGCCATGGATTAGCGCCTCGGGGCTCGCCATGAATTTCAGCTTCAGGCGGCTGATCGCAACATGCAGCTCCATGTCCTCGCGCAAGGACGCCGAGAGGCCATCGAGGTGGGGCGCGGTCCAGCGGTTCTGCTCGGCGATGCGATAGGGATCGGTGAAGATCAGATCCTCGGTGATCTTGCACAGCGCATGGTTGCCGGCGAACGCCGCGATGGCCTCTTTCTTCTCGGCCGCAGGGATCGCGAGGTCGGACGTGAAGAACAGATTCCGCGCCATGAAGGTGGTGATGTCGTCCGCAAAGCGCGGATAGCGTATCCCTGCGACCAGCCCCTTGCGCATGATGATGTGGGGCTCGAGCAGTTCCATCACGGTGAGCGCCAGCGTCTCGTTGTGATGCAGCAGCGCCGGCACGAGGCCAGGCGCAAGCTTGGCCTGCCGGGTCAGCGCGAGATATTCGTAATGGGCCCGCGACAGCGGCAGCGGCCAGCTTTCGCCGACGAGGCGGACGTAAGGCAGTGCCTGCTTGACGGCGATGCCGCCGCGCGCGCCCTTCACGATGAAGACGAGATTGAGATTGCCGTCGCCGACCTCGGTGATGGCCCAAGCAGCCGGCTCGCCCCCGAGCTGGGCTACGAGGTCAGGCAAGCCCGCGAGATAGTCCCGCAAGGCCGCCTCATGCAAAATCCGATAGTCCCCTGCCCGGCTCCCAGTCATGACGATCCTTCCCAGTATTGAGGGCCGGATCGTTACTCCCGCTCCAGGAAGCTCGAGCCGATCTCGGCCTTTCTTTTGATGGGATCGTAATCACAATAGACGCTGTCCGCCACCAGCGTGTAGCTGGCATAGACGGTGTATTTGTCCGTCTTGACCGAGTTCAACCCGATCACCGAGGTGCTCTTGCCGCCGTTCCATTTGAACGGCGTCGAGCTCTTGGCCTGCTCGCAGGCCAGCACCGCCTCGTTGAAGACGTAGCCCTCGACGAAGGCTTTCAGCGTTCGCACCTGCACAGCCATCTTCCACTCGACATAGCCGACGCCGCCGAGGCCAGCGACAACAAGCACCAGAAGCGCGACGACGATCCTCTGAAAAGTCATTTGCTCCCCCCAACAATGAAACAGCACAAAATTCTAAGCGAGTAAGGCGACCAGGCAAGGTGTATCGTCGTGGCACTACACCTCTCCCGAAGAGAGAGGTCGGATCGCATCGAACGATGCGATCCGGGTGAGGGGTTACTGTCTGCCCGTCTATTGCGGCCCCTCACCCGGATTGCACTGGACGATTGCTTCGCATCGCCAGGAGCAATCCGACCTCTCCCCTCCGGGGCGAGGTGAAGCTAAAACGGCATTCCCATCAATTTCGAAAGACGGTCGAGCGAGAGATAACCGGCGTGATAGGCGGCAACGCCGAGGCCATAGATGATCGCCGAGATGATGGTGGTCCAGACCAGCTTGCGCTTCATGCCGGTCAGAACAGGGGCGCCCGGATCGGTGCCGGGCGCACCGCCACCATCCTCGTGCTGGCTGCGGACTCCGAACGGCAGCGTCAAGAACAACGATATCCACCAGATGACGAAGTAGATCGCGAGCCCGGTTGAGATCTGATAGGCCATGATCCGGTCTTACGCCTGCTCGATTTCGACCAGTGCGCCGGAAAAGTCCTTCGGGTGCAGGAACAGCACCGGCTTGCCGTGGGCGCCGATCTTCGGAACGCCGTCGCCGAGCACGCGCGCACCCTCCTTCACCAGCGTGTCGCGCGAGGCGATGATGTCGACGACCTCGTAGCAGACATGGTGGATGCCGCCGTCGGCATTGCGCTCGAGGAATTTTGCGATCGGCGAGGTCTCACCTAACGGCTCGATGAACTCGATCTTGGTGTTGGGCAGCGTCGCGAAGACGGTGGTGACGCCATGCTCGGGCAGCGCGACGGCCTCGGAAATCTGCGCCCCGAATGCCGCGCCGTAGATCCTGGCGGCCTTGACGGCGTCCTTGGTCGCGATCGCGACATGGTTGAGCCGGCCCAGCATGGTTGTCTCCCCGTTATACTGTCAGGACATGTACCAGACAGGGGGGCTTTTTGCCCCAATGTTCGTTGATGACGGCCCGGACGGCGCGTCGCACCGATTCAGCCAGGGCGTCCGGATCCCTGCGTCGGGCTTTCGGCAGGCCCTCGACCGTGGACATCACGGCGTCGAAAACGATGTCGTCGAAGGGCTCGCCTGCCCGGTTCTTCTCGGGAATGCCGACCAGATCGACCTCGGGCTCGCCGGCGAGCTCGCCCTGGGCGGTCATGGCGATGGCGACGAACGCGCAGCCCGAGAACGCCATGCGGCGGCGTTCGACCACCGCGCGGGATTTGGAGTCCTCCAGAATGGTGCCGTCCTTGTAGAGCCGACCGGATGGCACCTCGCCGACCACGCCGGGATCGCCGGGACCGAGCTTGACGAGGTCACCGTTACGAATGACCAGGACACGAGGCACGCCGGCGGCGCGCGCAAGTTTTGCGTGATCGTTCAGATGCAGCGCTTCGCCATGGACGGGGATCAGGAGCTGCGGCTTCACCCAGGAGATCATGTCGCGCAATTCATCGCGGCGCGGATGGCCCGAGACGTGGACCAGATGATCGCGGTCGGTGAGGACTTCGACGCCCTGCAGCACCAGATTGTTGATGATCGAACCGACGGCCTTCTCGTTGCCGGGGATGGTGCGCGAGGAGAAGATCACGCTGTCGCCGCGGTTGAGGGTGATCTCAGGATGGTCGTCATTGGCGATGCGGGCCAGCGCCGCGCGCGGTTCGCCCTGGCTGCCGGTGCAGAGCGCCAGCACCTTGTCCTGCGGCAGATGGCCATAGACCTCGGGCGAGCGGAAGTTCTGCACACCGTCGAGATAGCCGGTCTCGCGCGCGACCTGCACCACGCGCTCCATGGCGCGGCCGACCACGACGACCTCGCGATCGGCAGCTTTCGCCGCATCGGCGACGGCCTTGATGCGCGCGACGTTGGAGGCGAAGGTCGTGACCGCGACGCGGCCCTTGGCCGATTTGACGAGATCGATGATGGTGCGAGCGACTTCGGCCTCGGACGGCGAGCGGCCGTCGCGCACGGCGTTGGTGGAATCGCCGATCAAGGCGAGCACGCCCTCCTCGCCGAGCTCGCGCAGCCGCTTCTCGTCGGTCGGTCGTCCCAGCGTCGGGGTCGGATCGATCTTCCAGTCGCCGGTGTGCAACACCACTCCGGCGTCGGTGTGAATCGCGAGCGCATGCGCTTCCGGAATCGAATGCGCGACCGGGATGAACTCGACATTGAACGGGCCGACGTCGATACGGCCGCCTGACGGGACCACCGTAACCGGAATGTTCGGCGCATTGCGCTCGGCGGCGCATTTGGCCTCGAACAGCGCCGCACTGAACTGGGTCGCATAGATCGGGCATTTCAGCTTCGGCCAGAGATCGATGATGGCGCCAAAGTGATCCTCATGGGCGTGAGTCAGCACCAGGCCCATCAGGTTTTTGCGCTCCTTCTCCAGGAAGCTGATGTCAGGCATGATCAAATCGATGCCGGGCAGATGCTCCTCATCGCCGAAGGAGACACCGAGATCGACCGCCAACCAAGAACGCTGGTGGCGGTTGCCGAGGCCATAGATCGACAAATTCATGCCGATCTCGCCGACACCGCCGAGCGGCGCAAACACCAGTTCGTCGGGCCTTGCCATCACGCAGCTCCCACCGAACGGACCGGGCCGAAGAACACCTCGCCCGCGGCGATCGGTACAAGCCGGCCCTCCGCGGTGCGGACGATCAGGCAGCCGGTGTCGTCGATCGTGTCAAAAATGCCTTCCAGCACCATGGTACCCGTGTGGATCGCAATGGGCTCGCCGAGGCGCGCGGCGCGCTCCAGCCACAGCTTACGGATCTCGGCAAAACCGCGGCCATTATCCCAGATGCCGCGGAACTCGACCCAGGCGTCCGAGAGCGCCGAAAACAGCTCTTCCGCGCTGATCTGGACGCCGAGGGCAGCGAGCGAGACCGCCGGCGTCGGCGTGCCCTCGGGCGCCGCCACGATATTGGTGCCGATGCCCGTAACGATGGCGAGGCGATTGCCGACGGCTTCGGCCTCCAGGCCAATGCCGACCAGCTTCTTGCCGTTGGCGAGGACATCGTTCGGCCATTTCAGGGCGTATCGGGGCCGGTCGGGGCCGAGCCGCAGCGCGGCCTCCAGGCTGACCTTCTCCAAGGCGGCCTCTTCCGCCAGCCCCGCAGCGAAGCCGATCGTGGCGGCCACCGCAGGCGCGACATCCAGGACTTCCAGGACGCTGGCGGCGAGATTGCCTTTAGGCGCGATCCAGGGGCGCTGGCGACGGCCACGGCCGGCGGTCTGCTCTGATGTCACGAACCAGATCGGACCGCGTTCGCCAGCGCGGGCCGCTTCGATCGCATCGGCGTTGGTCGAGCCGGTCCGCTCCAAGGCTGCGAGCTTGTAGCCCGCGGCCAATGCGCGAGGACCGAGCGCGAAACCCATCCTAGAACAGCGACTTGGCGGCGGCCGAAGCGACGCTCACCACCGGACCCGCGAACACTGCGAACAGGATGTTGAACAGGCCCGCGACCGCCAGCACCGTCTTGACCTCGACCCTGACGGGATCGACCTGGCCGGCCGGCTCGTCGAAGTACATCGTCTTGACGATGGCGAGGTAGTAGTAGGCGCCGACGACGCTGGTGAGCACGCCGATCACGGCGAGCGTGAACAGGTTCGCCTTGATGGCGGCGACGAAGACGTACCATTTTGCGAAGAAGCCGGCGAGCGGCGGAACGCCGGCGAGCGAGAACAGCAGCATCGCGAACATGAAGGCGAGCAGCGGATTGGTGCGCGAGAGCCCTGCGAAATCGCTGATCTGCTCGACGGCCTGGCCATTGCGCTTCATGGCTAGGATGATCGAGAACGAGCCGAGCGTCATCGCGACATAGATCACGATGTACATCAGTACGCCCTGTGCGCCCTCGACCGTGCCCGAGGCAAGCCCGACCAGGGCAAAGCCCATATGGCCGATCGAGGAATAGGCCATCAGGCGCTTGATGTTGCTCTGGCCGATGGCGGCGAACGAGCCCAGCGCCATCGAGGCGATCGCCACGAACACCAGGATCTGCTGCCATTGCGAGACGATGCCGGGGAATGCGGTCAGCGTGACGCGGGTGAAGACGGCGAGCGCGGCGACCTTCGGCGCCGAGGCGAAGAAGGCGGTGACGGGCGTCGGCGCGCCCTCATACACATCGGGCGTCCACATGTGGAACGGCACGGCCGAGACCTTGAAGCAGAGGCCGGCGAGCAGGAAGACGAGGCCGAACACGAGGCCCGTGTTCGAGATCGTCGCCGCCGCGGCGATGCCGGTGAAGCTCACGGTGCCCGTGAAGCCATAGACCAGCGAGGCGCCGTACAGCAGCATGCCCGAGGACAGCGCACCGAGCACGAAATACTTCAGGCCGGCTTCGGTTGACTTGGCGTTGTCGCGGTTCGAGGCCGCCACGACGTAAAGGGCGAGCGACATCAATTCGAGGCCGAGATAAAGCGAGATCAGATCACCCGCCGAGATCAGCACCATCATACCGAGCGTCGAGAGCAGCACCAGGATCGCATATTCGAAGATGCGGCGGGAGGCGTCGGCCAGGAACTCGGCCGAGAGGATCAGCGTCACCGCCGAGCCGACCAGGGCCAGGATCTTCATGAAGCGCGCGAAGTCATCGACGATGAAGCTGCCGCCGAAGGTCACCTGCTTGCCTGATGGCAGCATGTATTCGAGCACGCCAACCGCGATCAGGAGCACGGTCGCCAGCGAGGTCACCGCGCTGGTGGTGCCCTGCCCGCGATAGGCGCCGAGCATCAGAAGCGCCATGGCGCCGATCGCGAGCACGAGCTCGGGCAGCACCGGCGCCAGTTGATAACCTGCAGTCGTAAAGCTCATGACGATATCCTGACCTGCCCGATCAATGGAGCAGTGCGGCGGCCTTCACGGCCGTCACAGCGGTGTTGTAGTTGTTGACGAGTTGCTGGACCGAGGCGGCCGACATGTCGAGCACCGGCTTCGGATAGACGCCGAACAGGATCGTCAGGGCAATCATCGGGAACAGCGTCACGCATTCGCGCAAGGTGAGATCCTTGATGCTCGCCAGCGACGGCTTGACCAGCGCTCCGAACACGACCTTGCGGTAGAGCCAAAGCGCGTAAGCAGCCGAGAGGATCACGCCCGTCGAGGCAAAGAACGCGGTCGGGATCGAGACCTTGAAGGTGCCGAGCAGTGTCATGAACTCGCCGACGAAGCCCGACGTGCCGGGCAGGCCGACATTGGCCATGGTGAAGACCATGAAGGTCATGGCGTAAAGCGGCATCCGGTTGACGAGGCCGCCATAGGCCGCGATCTCGCGGGTGTGCAGGCGGTCGTAGACGATGCCGACGCAAAGGAACAGCGCGCCGGAAACGATGCCATGCGAGATCATCTGGAACACGCCGCCGGCGACACCCTGCATGGTGCCGGCGAAGATGCCCATGGTGACGAAGCCCATATGCGCGACCGAGGAGTACGCGATCAGCTTCTTCATGTCCTCCTGCATCAAGGCCACCAGCGAGGTGTAGATGATGGCGATGGCGGAGAGCGTGAAGACGAACGGCGCGAAATCGTGCGAGGCCAGCGGGAACATCGGCAGCGAGAAGCGCAGGAAGCCGTAGCCGCCCATCTTCAAGAGGATCGCGGCGAGGACCACGGAGCCCGCGGTCGGCGCCTCGACGTGCGCGTCGGGAAGCCAGGTGTGCACCGGCCACATCGGCATCTTCACCGCGAACGAGGCGAAGAAGGCGAGCCAGGCCCAGGTCTGCATCGACCGCGGCACGGCGGTGTGCATCAGGGTCGGGATGTCGGTGGTGCCGCCGTTCCAGTACAACGCCATGATGGCGAGCAGCATCAGCACCGAGCCGAGCAGCGTGTAGAGGAAGAACTTGAACGAGGCATAGACCCGGCGCGGACCGCCCCAGACGCCGATGATCAGGAACATCGGGATCAGGCCGCCTTCGAAGAACAGGTAGAACAGCACGAGATCGAGCGCCGAGAAGGTGCCAATCATCAGCGTTTCCAGGATCAGGAACGCCATCATGTATTCGCGGACGCGGTTGGTGATCGCCTTCCAGCTCGCGATGATGCAGAACGGCATCACGGCGGTGGTGAGGATCACCAGCGGCAGCGAAATGCCGTCGACGCCCATGTGGTACGTTATGCCGGTCGCGAGCCAGGCCGTCTTCTCGACGAACTGGAAGTCGGCATTGGCAGGGTCGAAGCGCATGACCAGGATCACCGAAACGGCGAAGGTGATGATCGTGGTCCAGAGCGCGATCCAGCGCGAATTGCGCCTGGACGCCTCGTCGTCGCCGCGGCTCAGGTAAACGATCAGCGCGCCGACCAGCGGCAGGAACGTCGTGACCGAAAGGATGGGCCAGGTTGTCATTTACTGGCCTCCAAAGCCGAACATGAACCAGGTGATCAGGCCGGCGGCGCCGATCAGCATGGCGAATGCGTAGTGATAGAGATAGCCGGTCTGGATCTTCACGACGTTGCGGGTGATATCCAGCACACGGGCCGAAACGCCGTCGGGACCGAAGCCGTCGATGATGAAGCCGTCGCCCTTCTTCCAGAGCTGATAGCCGATCCACTTCGCCGGACGGACGAAGATGAAGTCGTACAGCTCGTCGAAGTACCACTTGTTGAGCAGGAACTTGTAGAGCATCGGCTGCGTGTTCGCGAGCTCGACAGGCAGATACGGCTTACGGATGTAGAAGGTGTAGGATACCAGGAAGCCGCCGACCATCATCACGAAGGGCAGCCAGCCGAGCAGATGCGGCATGTGCTCCATATCCTCGAGGATATGCGGGTTCATCTTCACGGACTCGCGGAAGAACTCCTCGACGCCGTGCGGCCCGGTGAACAGCTCCTTGAACGGGAAGCCGGCGAGGACCGAGCCGACGGCCAGCACGCCGATCGGGATCAGCATCCAGATCGGGCTCTCGTGCGCGGCCTCATAGTGCTCCTGGTCGTGCGGTTCGCCGAAGAAGGTCTTGAACACCAGACGCCAGGAATAGAACGAGGTCAGGCCGGCGGCCACGATCGTCAGCAGATAGGCGTATGTCGAGAACGGATTGTGCGAGGCATAGGCCGCCTCGATGATCGCGTCCTTGGAGAAGTAGCCGGCGAACAGCGGAAAGCCGGTCAGCGCCAGGGTGCCGACGGTCATCACCGCGAAGGTGTACGGAATCTTCTTCCAGAGGCCACCCATGTTGCGGATGTCCTGCTCGTGATGCATCGCGTAGATCACCGAGCCGGAGCCCAAGAACAGCAGCGCCTTGAAGAAGGCGTGCGTGAACAGGTGGAACATGCCGACCGAATAGGCCCCTGCTCCCATCGCGACGAACATGTAGCCGAGCTGCGAGCAGGTCGAATACGCCACGATGCGCTTGATGTCGTTCTGGACGAGACCGATGGTCGCCGCGAAGAACGCCGTGGTCGCGCCGAAGAACATCACGACGGCCTGCGCGTTCGGGGCGAGCTCGAACAGCGGCGACAGGCGCGCCACCATGAACACGCCGGCGGTGACCATGGTCGCGGCGTGGATCAGCGCCGAGACCGGGGTCGGGCCTTCCATCGCGTCCGGCAACCAGGTGTGCAGCAGGAACTGCGCCGACTTGCCCATCGCGCCCATGAACAGCAGGAGGCAGATCAGCGTCAGCGCATCGGCATGCCAGCCGAGGAAGTCGATGGTCTTGCCGGTGAGGCCGGGAGCCGCATGGAAGATGGTCTCGAAATCGGTCGAGCTCGTCAGCATGAAGATCGCAAAGATGCCGAGCGCGAAGCCGAAGTCGCCGACGCGGTTGACCACGAAGGCCTTGATGGCAGCGGCATTCGCCGACGGCTTCTGGTACCAGAAGCCGATCAGCAGGTAGCTCGCCAGGCCCACGCCTTCCCAGCCGAAGAACAGCTGCACGAGGTTGTCAGCAGTCACCAGCATCAGCATGGCGAAGGTGAACAGGCTGAGATAGCCGAAAAAGCGCGGCCGGTACGGATCCTCATCCATGTAGCCGATGGAATAGAGGTGCACGAGCGAGGACACGGTCGTCACCACCACCAGCATCACGGCGGTGAGCGTGTCGACGCGCAGCGTCCACCAGACCTCTAGCTCGCCGGAGAAGATCCAGGGCAAGAGCTGGATCCTGAGGTCGTGGCCGTTGAAACCGACATCGACCAGCGTCATCCAGGACAGCGCCGCCGAGACGAACAGCAACGCGGTCGTGATCAGCTCGGCGCCGCGCGAGCCCGCCGCCGGGGGCTCGACCGGGCCATGGCCGTGATCGTCGTGCCCGTCGCCCGGCTCGTGGTGGGACTCGTGAATGACCGACGCATCCTCGTTGATCGTATCGGACGCATGAGCGTGCGCGCCAGCACCGTGATCATGGCCGTGATCGCCGTGATGCTCGAGCTCGTCGCCGGAGGGGTTGCGGCCATGCGCGCCGACGAGCGAGATCAGGCCGGCCAGAATGGCGCCCAGCAGCGGCAGGAAAACGATTGCCTGAACCATGTGAGAGCTCAGCCCTTCATCAGATTGACGTCCTCAACCGCGATCGAGCCGCGGTTGCGGAAATAGACCACCAGGATGGCAAGACCGATCGCGGCTTCGGCGGCCGCAACGGTCAGGACCAGCAGCGCGAAGACCTGGCCGACGATGTCGCCGAGGAAGCTCGAGAATGCCACCAGGTTGATGTTGACCGAGAGCAGGATCAGCTCGATCGACATCAGGATGACGATGATGTTCTTGCGGTTCAGAAAGATGCCGAGGATGCCGAGCGTGAACAGGATCGCGCCGACCGCCAGATAATGTCCGAGCCCGATCGTCATTTCACCCACTCCGCCGCATCCGCGTCCGAGAGCCCCTGCCCCGGCGCCACCTTGCGCATCGCCATCGCCATCTCGGGCGTGCGCGCGTTCTGAACGTTGATGTCCTGCCGCTTCACGCTCGCCTTGTGACGCAGCGTCAGCACGATGGCGCCGATCATGGCGACCAGGAGCACCATGCCCGAGAGCTGGAAGTAGTGGACATACTTCGTATAGAGCACGAGGCCGAGCGCCTCGGTGTTCGAGACGTTGGCGGGGATCGGCGCCGTGATGGTCTTGCCGACGTTGGGATTGATGACCCAGGCGGCGACCGTCAGGAGCAGCTCGAACAGGAAGATGCCGCCGATCACGACACCGACCGGCAGGTACTGGATGAAGCCTTCGCGCAGCTCGATGAAGTCGACGTCGAGCATCATGATCACGAACAGGAACAGCACCGCGACCGCGCCGACATAGACCACGATCAGGATCATCGCGAGGAATTCGGCGCCCATCAGCACGAACAGGCCGGACGCGTTGACGAAGGCCAGGATCAGGTACAGCACGGAGTGCACGGGATTGCGCGAGACAATCACCATCACCGCCGAGGCGACGCAGATGCCGGCGAAGAGATAGAAGAACAGCGCGGGAAGGATCATTGGGCATTCCCCGTCATTCCGGGGCGCGGGCAAAGCCCGCGAACCCGGAATCCAGAGGTTGTGGCGCGAGATTCCGGGTTCGCGCTTCGCGCGCCCCGGAAGGACGAGGAGGTGACGGGAAGGATCATGCCCTCACCTCACCGGTACGGCGCGTCGAGCTCGATCGCTTTCGCGATCTCGCGTTCCCAGCGGTCGCCGTTGGCGAGCAGCTTGGCCTTGTCATAGAACAGTTCCTCGCGGGTCTCGGTCGCGAACTCGAAGTTCGGACCTTCGACGATGGCGTCGACCGGACAGGCCTCCTGGCAGAGGCCGCAATAGATGCACTTCACCATGTCGATGTCGTAGCGCACGGTGCGGCGGGTGCCGTCGTTGCGGCGCGGGCCGGCCTCGATGGTGATGGCCTGCGCCGGGCAGACCGCCTCGCACAGCTTGCAGGCGATGCAGCGCTCTTCGCCGTTCGGATAACGGCGCAGCGCGTGCTCGCCGCGGAAGCGCGGCGAGATCGGACCCTTCTCGAACGGATAGTTCAGCGTCGGCTTCGGCTGGAAGAAATAGCGCATGGCGAGGAAGAACGCCGAGACGAATTCCGACAGCAGAAGCGAGCGTGCAGTGGCGTTGACGTTGATACCCATGACGGCCCTCACTTCGGCGCGATGCCGGCGAATTGCAGCACGCCGGCCACCACGACCACCATCGCGAGCGACAGCGGCAGGAACACCTTCCAGCCGAGACGCATCAATTGGTCGTAGCGGTAGCGCGGCACGATCGCCTTTGCCATCGCGAACAGGAAGAACATGAAGAACAGCTTCAGCGAGAACCAGATGATCCCCGGCACCCAGTTGAAGGGCGGCAGGTCCACCGGCGGCAGCCAGCCTCCGAGGAACAGGATCGTCGCCATCGCGCACATCGTGACGATCGCGACATACTCGCCGAGCATGAACAGGAGATACGGCGTCGAGCCGTATTCGACCATGAAGCCGGCGACCAGCTCGGATTCCGCTTCAACGAGGTCGAAGGGAGGCCGGTTGGTTTCGGCCAGCGCCGAGACGTAGAACACCACGAACATCGGAAACAGCGGCCAGACATACCAGTTCAGAATGGTCAGCTGCGGCAACCCGATCAGGCTGGCGAGGCCGCGGGCATGCTGCGCCTCCACCACGGCCGAGAGATTCAGCGTGCCGGCGCAGAGCAGCACCGTGATGATGACGAAGCCGATCGAGACTTCATAGGACACCATCTGCGCCGCCGAGCGCAGCGCGGCCAGGAACGGGTACTTCGAGTTCGACGACCAGCCGGCCATGATGATGCCGTAGATCGACAGCGAAGAGATCGCGAAGATGAAGAGGATGCCGACATTGATGTCGGAGATCACCCAGCCGAGATTGGTCGGGATCACCGCCCAGGCCGCGAGCGCAAGCACGCAGGACACCAGCGGCGCCAGCAGGAACACGCCCTTGTTGGCGCCCGACGGAATGATCGGTTCTTTCAGCACGAACTTCAGGAGGTCGGCAAAGGACTGGAACAGGCCCCAGGGGCCGACCACGTTCGGGCCGCGGCGAATCTGCACCGCCGCCCAGATCTTGCGGTCGGCGAGCAGGATGTAGGCGATCGCGACCAGGAGGACGACGAGCACGAGCACGCTCTCGGCGATCATGATGATCAGCGGCCAGAGGAAACCGGTCCAGAATGCGCTTTCGAAGAATTCCATCAGATCACGCTCACTCCGCTGCGGTCAGCATGTGCCCGGAGGCGAGACGCGAGCATTCCGCCATGACGGCGGAGGCACGCGCGATTGGGTTGGTCAAATAGAAGTCGTCGACCAGAGGCTTGAACGGCGCCTTCTCCGGCGAGCCGCCTTTCCCCGCCAGCTTCTTGATCTGGTCGGCCGAGCCGGCCTCGATCTGATCGAGACGGATCAGGTGCGGCACGGCCTTGAAGACCGCCTGGCGCAGCGCGCTGAGCGAGTCGTAGCTGAGCTTCTTGCCGAGCGCTTCCGACAGCGCGCGGATGATCGCCCAGTCCTCGCGGGCTTCGCCCGGCGGGAACGCGGCGCGCCCGGTCATCTGCACGCGGCCTTCGGTGTTGACGTAGATCGCCGACTTCTCGGTGTAGGCGGCTGCAGGCAGGATCACGTCGGCGCGGTGCGCGCCGCGGTCGCCATGAGTGCCGATATAAACGACGAAGGTTCCGTCCGGCGCGTTGATCTCGTCGGCGCCAAGCAGGAACAGGAGGTCCAGCGTGCCGAAGGTCGTCATCTGCGCGGCATTCAGGCCACCGCCCGACGCGGAGAAGCCGATGTCGAGCGCTCCGACGCGGGAGGCCGTCTCGTGCAGCACGCCAAAACCGTTCCAACCGTCCTTCACCGCGCCGATGTCGAGCGCGAGTTTGGCGGCGGCCGCGAGAATGGCAGCGCCGTCGTGGCGCGTGGCCGCGCCGGCGCCGACCAGGATGATCGGGTTCTTGGCGTTCTTCAGCACGTTCATGAAGGAGTGCTTGCCGGCCGCAAGGTCGCTGAGCGTCTCGGTGCCCGCGCCGAGATGATCGTAATCGTAAGTGAGATCGGCCTTGGCACCGATCACGCCGACCTTGAAGCCGCCGGTGCGCCAGCGCTTGCGGATGCGGGCGTTGAACACGGCCGCCTCTTTCCGCGGATTGGCGCCGATGATGAGCAGCGCGTCCGCCTGCTCGACTCCCGCCAGCGTCGGATTGAAGATGTAGGAACCGCGGCCGAGCGCGGGATCGAAGGCGTCGCCGCCCTGCACCGCCAGATTGGCCGAGCCGAATTTTGCCAAGAGATCCTTCAGCGCGAACATCTCCTCGACGCCGGCGAGGTCGCCCGCGATCGCGCCGATGCGCTTGCCGTCGGTGCGCGCCGCCTTGGCCGCAATCGCCGCAAAGGCTTCGGGCCAGCTCGCCGCGCGCAGCTTGCCAGCTGCGCGAATATAGGGCCGGTCGAGCCGCTGGGTGCGCAGGCCGTCGACGACGTGGCGCGTTTTGTCGGAGATCCACTCCTCGTTCACTGCCTCGTTGATGCGCGGCAGGATGCGCATCACCTCGCGGCCGCGGGTATCGACGCGGATCGCCGATCCGACGCCGTCCATGACGTCGATCGACTGGGTCTTGCCGAGCTCCCAGGGACGCGCCGCGAACGCATAGGGCTTCGAGGTCAGCGCACCGACCGGGCAGATGTCGACGAGATTGCCCTGCAGTTCCGAGGTCAGCGCGTGCTCGAGATAGGTCGTGATCTCCATGTCTTCGCCGCGGCCCGTGGCGCCCATCTCGGGAGCGCCGGCGACTTCCGCCGAGAAGCGAACGCAGCGCGTGCACTGGATGCAGCGGTTCATCGAGGTCTTGACCAGCGCTCCGAGGTATTTGTCCTCGACTGCCCGCTTGTTCTCGGCGAAGCGGCTGGTGTCGACACCATAGCCCATCGCCTGGTCCTGCAGGTCACACTCGCCGCCCTGGTCGCAGATCGGGCAGTCCAGCGGATGGTTGATGAGAAGGAATTCCATCACGCCTTCGCGCGCCTTCTTCACCATCGGCGAACGCGTGGAGATCTCCGGCGGCTCACCCTTCGGGCCCGGACGGCAGTCGCGCACGCCCCAGGCGCAAGATGCGACCGGCTTCGGGCCGCCCTTCACCTCGACGAGGCACATCCGGCAATTGCCGGCGATCGACAGGCGCTCGTGATAACAGAAGCGCGGAATCTCGGCGCCGGCCGCCTCGCACGCCTGAAGCAGCGTGTATTCGGCGGGGACATCGATCTCTTTGCCGTCGATGATGAGCTTGGTCATGTCTCTTACTCCGCCGCGACCATGTTCACGGGATCGCGGACGCCGATGTCGTCGACATCGGCCTTGTGCGAATATTCGTCGATGCGCGCCTCGATCTCGTGACGGAAATGCGTGATCAGGCCCTGGATCGGCCAGGCAGCCGCATCGCCGAGCGCGCAGATGGTGTGGCCCTCGATCTGCTTGGTGACCTCAAGCAGCATGTCGATCTCGCGCTTGTGAGCGCGACCTTCGGCCATGCGGGTCAGCACGCGCCACATCCAACCCGTGCCTTCGCGGCACGGCGTACACTGGCCGCAGCTCTCGTGCTTGTAGAAATAGGAGATGCGGGCGATGGCGCGGATCAGGTCGGTCGACTTGTCCATCACGATCACGGCCGCGGTGCCGAGGCCCGAGCGCAGCTTGCTCAGACTGTCGAAATCCATCGGCGTGTCGATGATCTGCTCGGCCGGCACCATGCGCACCGACGAGCCACCGGGGATCACGGCCTTGAGGTTGCCCCAGCCGCCGCGGATGCCGCCGCAATGTTTCTCGATCAGCTCTCGGAACGGAATGCCCATGGCTTCTTCGACATTGCAGGGCCGCTCGACATGGCCGGAGATGCAGAAGAGTTTGGTGCCGACATTGTTCGGACGACCGATGCCGGCGAACCAGGCGGCGCCACGCCGCAAAATGTCGGGCGCGACCGCGATCGACTCGACGTTGTTCACCGTGGTCGGGCAACCGAACAGGCCGACATTGGCCGGGAACGGCGGCTTCAGGCGCGGCTGACCCTTCTTGCCCTCGAGGCTTTCGAGCAGCGCGGTCTCTTCTCCGCAGATATAGGCACCGGCGCCATGCGCGACGTAGATATCGAACGGCCAGCCGTTGACGTTGTCCTTGCCGACCAGCTTGGCGTCGTAAGCCTGATCGATCGCGGCCTGGAGGCGTTCGCGCTCGCGGATGAACTCGCCGCGGACGTAGATGTAGCAGGTGTGCGCGTTCATCGCGAAGCTGGCGATCAGGCAGCCCTCGACCAGGAGATGCGGATCATGCCGCATGATCTCGCGGTCCTTGCAGGTGCCGGGCTCGGATTCGTCGGCGTTGACGACGAGATAGCTCGGCCGGCCGTCAGTCGATTCCTTCGGCATGAAGGACCATTTCAGACCAGTCGGGAAGCCGGCTCCGCCGCGGCCGCGCAGGCCCGACGCCTTCATCTCGTTGATGATCCAGTCGCGGCCCTTGTCGATGATGTTCTTCGTGCCGTCCCAGGCGCCGCGGCGCCGCGCACCCTCGAGCCCCCAATCATGGAGGCCGTAGAGGTTCTTGAAGATGCGGTCCTTGTCCTCGAGCATATCAGTGCTTTCCGATCAACGGTTGGCCTGCTTGTAGGCAAGCCCGGCGGCGCAGACGGCGAAGGTCAGCGCCCAGAGCAGACTGGATTCCTGCGACGCGTTCATCGCGAAACGCTGCAGCAGGAACATGAAGGCGGCCGCGAGCGCGGCGTGCATGGCGACGAAGCCCCATTTCTTCACGGCCTCGCTCCCCTGCTTCGCGTGAGACGGAAGACCCATCAGGAGGTCTCCTTCAGCGTGGTCGGGCCGCCCACCGGTGCGGAGAACTGGCGGCCGTTCTGCGGACCGGGCTTCGGCGGATTGCCGGAGGCAAACCCGTCGAGCACCTTGCCAAAGGTTTCCGTGGTCAGGTCCTCATAGGTGTCCTTGCCGATCAATACCATCGGTGCGTTCACGCAAGCACCCAGGCACTCCACCTCTTCCCAGCTGAAATTGCCGTCCTTGGACAGATGGAAGGGATCGTGATGGATCCGGCTCTCGCAGACATGGATCAGATCTTCGGCGCCGCGCAGGCGACACGGCGTGGTGCCGCAGACCTGGACGTGGGCCTTCTTGCCGACCGGTGCGAGCTGGAACATCGTGTAGAAGGTCGCGACTTCGAGCACGCGGATATAGGGCATGTCGAGCATGTCGGCGATGACACGGATCGCGGCTTCCGACACCCAGCCCTCGTTCTGCTCCTGCGCGCGCCAGAGGATGGCGATGACGGCCGAGGCCTGGCGTCCGGTCGGATATTTCGCGATCTGCTGCTTCGCGAATGCGAGGTTCTCCTCCGTGAACGCAAAGCTCGCGGGCTGGACTTCCTTCGGTGCTAATCGGCGAACGGACATCTGTTATCTCTCACTGCATGCGGCGCGCGTTTTTCGCATTCAGGGCATCGATCCTGTCCTGCCAGAACGCACTTGCGGTGCCGAAAACGTTGTAGCCGACATGGGTGGAGACCTTGATGCGATCGAGGATCGACAGCTCGGTCACGGTCTCCATCCGGTTGCTGCGCGGATCGAACACGATCAGCTTCAGCGGGGTCTGTTCGAGAATATAGCGCGACACCGCATGCGAGCGGTCGCTGCCGTGCTCCTCGCACATGATGACGCTGTCGGCCTGGAGCAGCCGGGCGCCGCCCTTGATCGCCTCGATCTCGACCCCCTCGACGTCGAGCTTGATCAGGTACTTGCCTGACGCCGCGATCTTGCCGTCGTCGATGAGATCATCGAGCGCAAGAACGGGCACGTCCTCGCCGCCGTCGGATGGTGCGCCGGCGATGCTGAAGGCCTCGTGCTTGGTGCCTGACAGACGCGCGGTGCCGCGCGCAGCACCGATCGCGCACTTCATGGTCTCGAAGCGGTTGCCGTTCACGCGCGCATTATTTGCGAGCTTCGGATAGTTCTGGCCCGACGGCTCGATCGCGATCGCCTTGTGCGAACCGAACGGCTTGCTCGACACCAGCACCGACCAATAGCCGTAATTCGCGCCGCAATCGAGCAGCGTGTAGTCGACGTCGATGGAGTCCGCGAACAGCAGCTCCAGCTCGTCCTCGTAATTGTACGCGCGATTGAGCAGCTTGCTCCAATAGCCGTCGCCGTAGGGAAATTCGAACACCGCATCGGGATTGAGCCTGATCGCGATGTTGCGCTCCGGCAGCGTCTTCCGCAGCAGATTGGCGCAGGCGATGTAGCCCATATGCGAGAAGTGCGAGGAGATCTTCGATCCCGTCACCAGCGCCAAGGCAGCCGTCCGCTCCCACAGGTTGGCCCCTTCAAGGGCCCCTGAGGCACGGTCAAACTGGATTGGCGCCTGCGCCATCACCGATCGACCTCGCCGAACACGATGTCGAGGGAGCCGAGAATGGCCGAGACGTCGGCGAGCAGATGGCCGCGGCAGATGTGGTCCATCGCCTGAAGATGCGCAAAGCCCGGCGCGCGGATCTTGCACTTGTAGGGCTTGTTGGTACCGTCCGAGATCAGATAGACGCCGAACTCGCCCTTGGGCGCCTCGACCGCGGCGTAGACCTCGCCTTCCGGCACGTGAACGCCTTCGGTGTAGAGCTTGAAGTGGTGGATCAGCGCTTCCATCGAGCGCTTCATCTCGCCGCGACGGGGCGGCGCGACCTTGTTGTCCTCGACGACGACGGGGCCCTTCCCGTCAGGCGCATTCAGCTTCTGGATGCACTGCTTCATGATGCGCACGGACTGGCGCATCTCTTCCATGCGGATCAGATAGCGGTCGTAGCAGTCGCCGTTCTTGCCGATCGGAATGTCGAAATCCATTTCGGCATAGCATTCATAGGGTTGCGACTTGCGCAGATCCCAGGCCGCGCCCGAGCCGCGCACCATCACGCCCGAAAAACCCCACTCCCAAGCTTCCTTCAGCGGCACCACGCCGATGTCGACGTTACGCTGCTTGAAGATGCGGTTCGCGGTGAGCAACCGGTCGAGGTCGTCAACGACCTTCAGGAACGGATCGCACCAGGCTTCGATGTCGTCGATCAGCTTCTGCGGCAGGTCCTGATGCACGCCGCCGACGCGGAAATAGGCTGCGTGCATGCGGCTGCCCGAGGCGCGCTCGTAGAACACCATCAGCTTCTCGCGCTCTTCAAAACCCCACAGCGGCGGGGTCAGCGCGCCGACGTCCATCGCTTGCGTGGTGACGTTCAGAAGATGCGAGAGGATGCGGCCGATCTCGCAATAGAGCACGCGGATCAGCTGGCCGCGGCGCGGCACCTCGATGCCGAGCAGCTTCTCGGCCGCGAGGCAGAAGGCATGCTCCTGGTTCATCGGCGCGACGTAGTCGAGCCGGTCGAAATACGGGATCGCCTGCAGATAAGTCTTCTGCTCGATCAGCTTCTCGGTGCCGCGATGAAGCAGGCCGATATGAGGATCGACGCGTGCGACGACTTCGCCGTCAAGCTCCAGCACGAGGCGCAGCACGCCGTGCGCCGCCGGATGCTGCGGGCCGAAATTGATGGTGAAGTTGCGAAGGTTCTCGGGTTGCTCGTTCATGACGCGCTACTCACTGCTTCGCCTTCTCATCGCCGGGAAGCGGATAGTCCGCCCCTTCCCACGGCGAGAGGAAATCGAACTTGCGGAATTCCTGGTTGAGCCTGACAGGCTCGTACACCACCCTCTTCTCCTGGTCGTCGTAGCGGACCTCGAGGAAGCCGGTCAGCGGAAAATCCTTGCGCAGCGGGTGCCCCTCGAAACCGTAATCGGTGAGGATGCGGCGCATGTCTGGGTGGCCGACGAAGATGACGCCGTAGAGGTCGTAGGCTTCGCGCTCGAACCAGTCCGCGCCCGGGAATACCTCGATCAGCGACGGCACCTGCGTGGTCTCGTCGGCCTGGGCCTTGAGACGGATGCGGGTGTTCAGGGTCGGTGACAGGAAGTGATAGATCACGTCGAAGCGCTTTTCGCGCGACGGATAATCGGCCGCAGTGATGTCGGTGAAGTTGACGAAACGGCAGTTCGGATCGTCGCGGAGGTACTTGACCACCTCGACGATC
The DNA here is from genome assembly GCF_900115265.1 of Bradyrhizobium sp. Ghvi. Lineage (GTDB taxonomy): Bacteria > Pseudomonadota > Alphaproteobacteria > Rhizobiales > Xanthobacteraceae > Bradyrhizobium. Next base: position 353,282 of record NZ_FOVU01000002.1, read on the forward strand.
TTGCTGACCTCGACATCAACCGTGAGCTGGTTGAAGGCGACCTGATAGCCGATGGCGGCGCCCGGAAGCGCGCTCACGATCGTCTGCCCCAGGGCGTCGAGCTTGGCGTCGTCCATGACGTAAAACCTTAGCGTTCGATGGTGCCGGTGCGGCGGATCTTCTTCTGCAGCAGCAGCACGCCGTAAAGCAGCGCTTCCGCCGTGGGCGGGCAGCCCGGCACGTAGATGTCGATCGGCACGATGCGGTCGCAGCCGCGCACGACCGAGTAGGAATAGTGATAGTAGCCGCCGCCATTGGCACAGGAGCCCATGGAGATGACGTAGCGCGGCTCGGGCATCTGGTCGTAGACCTTGCGCAGCGCCGGCGCCATCTTGTTGGTGAGCGTGCCGGCGACGATCATCACGTCGGACTGGCGGGGCGAAGCACGCGGGGCGAAGCCGAAGCGCTCGACGTCGTAGCGCGGCATCGACACCTGCATCATCTCGACCGCGCAGCAGGCGAGCCCGAAGGTCATCCACATCAAGGAGCCGGTACGAGCCCAGGTAATGAGGTCGTCGGTCGCGGCGACGAAGAAGCCCTTGTCGGACAGCTCGTGATTGACCTCGAGGAAGAACGGATCATTGGCCCCGACCGGCTTGCCGGTCGACGGATCCAGAATGCCCTTGGGGGCCGGCGCGATCGCCGGACCTGAGGACGATGCAGGGTTCAATCCCATTCGAGTGCCCCTTTCTTCCATTCATAGGCGAAGCCCACCGTCAGCACGGCGAGGAACACCAGCATGGACCAGAAGCCGGTCGCGCCGAGCTTGCCGAACGCCACCGCCCAGGGAAACAGGAACGCCACCTCGAGGTCGAAGATGATGAAGAGGATGGCGACCAGATAGAAGCGGACGTCGAACTTCATGCGGGCGTCGTCGAAGGCGTTGAAACCGCACTCATACGCCGACAGCTTTTCCGGGTCCGGCTGCTGGAACGCCACAATGAAGGGCGCGATCAGCAGCACGAGGCCGATGATAGCAGCTACCCCTATGAATACGACGAGTGGAAGATAGTTCTGTAGAATGCCGCTCATTGACGAGCCCTTTTCCCGCAGCCTCGGGACAGCCACGGATTCGTCCGATTTGGAATTATTCTGAGCCTTAGCGCAGTGCACCAATGGGCGCAAGACACGGTCTTTTCACGCCCTTTGCTGCTCCCAGACCGGTGGAAATCCCGGAATCACCCCGCGGCTGGTATGGAGCAGATCGCCTGACGCGACAAGGGCAGCCGCGGTTTTGCAGGATAGCAGCTTTGAGATTGCGGCGCAGCCGTCGCGGGCGCTATTTGGCTGGGATCGTCGGCAAAATTGGCCCGTTTTTTTGGCTGCGGCCCCGCATCCAAACCCAGCCAACGACCCCGACGGGCGCCCCGACTGTCACCCAGGCGACATACTGGCCGGTCGTTCCCCAGAGCAATGCAGCCAGCAGGCCAATGATGGTCGCCGTTGCGAGCAGGATAGGTGCCGCAAAGACACGTATCCACAGGCGCGCGCGGTCAGAGGAGCCATGCATCACGACGGGACCGGGGCTCGTCCGGCGAATGCATCGCTGCGGCCAGGTCGCCGCTTCCGCCGCCGTCCCAGCCAGAGATAGAGCCCGCTGCCGATCATGGCGATGGTGAGCCCATCCAGCGCGGCCCAGATGACCTTGAGCGGCATCCCGCCATAATCGCCGAAATGCAACGGCTGCGAGATCAGCAGCGCCTGGAGATAGAGCGGCAGCGCCCTGACATCGGCCACCTCCCCGGTTTCGCCGTCGAGCAGCACCGGCTTGAGCAGCCGTGCGGTCAAAGCCGTGTCGCCGCGCATAAAGGCTGCAAAATGGTGCGAGGACGTGAACGGCGTCCCCGGGAACGCGATGAAGGCCACCTCCGTGCCGGGTGCGGCCAGCTTGGCGCACGCCACGACGTCGTCGAGCGAGGCGAGATGGACGGGCGGCGGCTTGCCGGCATAGGGCGCGACCATGCTGGCGAGCTCGGTTGCCTTCCATTGGCTGAGCATCAGCTCGGCCCAGGTGTTGACGGCGCCAGTCAGGCCCACCACCAGCGCCCAGGCGAGCGTCACGACGCCGATCAGATTGTGCCAATCGAGCCAGCGGACGCGGTGGGAGGCGCTGTCACGGATGGTGGCAAAGCGTAGGCGGCGGGTGAACGGCCAGTACAGCACCACGCCGGACACGATGGCTGCTGCAAACAGCAATCCCATCGTGCCGAGGAACAACTTCCCAGCTTGGCCAGCGAACATGTCGGTGTGCAGCTTGAGCACGATCAGCATCGGCCCGATGCCGACCGGCCCGAGCAGCTTGGCTGAAACGGCATCGAAGGCGCGCATGGTCGCATTGTCGGGCGCGCCATCAGGCGCGCCGTTGGTGAAAGCCATCACGATCCCGGGCTCGTCCTTGTCCCAGGAAACATATTGCAGGACACGACCGGGATCGGCGGCGAGCGCGGCGGCGGCGACGACTTGGGGCGTCGCACGCGCCGCGCCCGCATGAGCTTCGGGCCGGGGGGCGTAGCCCAGCAGCTCATCGATCTCGTGATGGAAGATCAGCGGCAGACCGGTCAGGCAGAGCAACAGCAGGAACAGCGTCGAGATCAGGCTGGTCCAGGTGTGGACCACGGACCAGAGCCTGACCGTGCGCGCTCTCACGAAGGCCTCCCCTGCTTCACCATTTGTAGGAGACGCTGGCAGTGACGCGGCGGCGGTCGCCGTAGAAGCAGGACGAGGCAGAAGCGCAGCTCGCGACGTAGATCTTGTCGGTCAGGTTGACCACGTTGAGCGCGGTGCGCCAGTTCTGCCATTCGTGGTGCAGCGCGAGGTCGCCGAGCACCACCGCGGGAACCTCGAGCGTGTTGGCGGTGTCGGCCCAGGACGAGCCGACGTAACGCACGCCGCCGCCAAACCCGAATCCCTCCAGCGGACCGTCCTTGAAGGTGTAGTCCGCCCAGCCCGAGATCAGCATGTCCGGCGTATTGGTCGGCGTCTTGCCGATCAGCGACGGATCGAGGTCCTTGCTGGTGAAGAGATGGTAGGCAGTAAAACTGCCGATCAACCTCAGCTCCCTGGTGGCGTTGGCCACCGCTTCGAACTCGATGCCGCGCGAGGTCACCTCGCCGGTCTGGTTCTGCAGCAGGACATTCGACGGATCGGTGGTTGCCACGTTTTGACGCTTCAAGTCGAACACCGAGGCGGTGAAGTAGCCGTCAAATCCCTTCGGCGCGACCTTCAAGCCGATCTCCGCCTGCCGGCCGGTTTCCGGCAGGAACAATCGGTTCTGCGCATTGAGCCCGATGATCGGATTGTAGCTCGTCGCGTAGGAGATGTAGGACGCAATTCCGTTGTCGAAATTGTAGATCAGCCCGGCGCGTCCGCTGAATTTGCTGTCGTCGCGTTGGGCCACAATTGCGCCGGTATCGCGCGCAGCCTGCGTCGTCTCGACCCAGTCATTGCGGCCGCTCAAGACCAGCGTGAAATTGCCGAGCTTCATCTGGTCCTGCACGTAGGTGCCGGCCTGCTTCTGCGTGATCAGGAAATTGCGGAACGGCGCACCGGTGATCGGGATGTCGAGACCATAGGCGGGATTGAACAGGTTGATCGGCGGCACCGTGCCGAAGTTGAACGCCTGGTAATCGTCGATCTGATATCCTTTCAGATCGACCCCGAACAGCATGGTGTGCTTCACCGGGCCGATGTCGAAGCGATACTCCAGCTGGTTGTCGAGATTGGCCTGGTTGGCGGTGTTCTTCGCATACCAATTGTAGCGGGCCATGCTGGCCGCGTTGATATTGTCCCAACCATTGCCGATGAAGCCGCGATAGGTCAGGTCGATATGCGCGAAGCGCGCATTCTGCCGGAACGTGAGATCATCGGTGAGATTGCGCTCGAACTGGTAACCGAGCATCTCCTGCTCGCGCGTGAACTTGTCGACGTTGGGGTCGCCGGCGAAGAAGCGGGTCGGGATCTTGCCGAACGGCGCGTTGGTCACCGTGCCCTGATACGGCAGGAAGTTGATGCCGCGGGTGTCCTGCTTCGAGGCTGAGGCCAGCACCGTGAAGCTGGTGTCGGCGTCCGGTTTCCAGGTGACGGACGGCGCGACGAAGTAGTTGTTGTCGGGCGTGAAGTTGACCTGCGTGCCGCCGTTCTGGACCTGACCGACGAGACGGTAAAACAGCTTGCGGTTTTCTGAGTTCGTCGCGACCGGCCCGCCGACATCGAAGCCGACATAGGCGTTGCCGAAATTGTTGACGCCGGTTTCGACGTAACGGATCGGCTCCGCCGGCGCCATCTTGCTGATGACATTGACGATGCCGCTCGGGCTCGATCCGCCATACAGCACGGCCGATGGGCCGCGCAGCACTTCGACCCGCTCCATGTTCGAGGGTTGGAGCTTCCAGCTCGCATAGGATGTGTAGAACAGCTGCATGCCGTCGAGGAACAGGCCGACGTCGTCGGACTTGAAGCCGCGGATCAGCCACCAGTCATTACGCGTATCGGCGCCGAACGTGCCGGCGCGCACGCCGGCGGTGTAGCGCAACACCTCGTCGAGCTTGTTCGGCTTCTGATCGCGGATCTGCTCCGCGCCGATCACCGACACTGCCTGCGGCGTCTCCATGATCGGCGTGTTGGTCTTGGTTCCGGACGAGCTGCGTCTGGCCACGTAGCCCTGCACCGGGCTGCGCGGAGTCTCGACGACGCCGACATTGCGCTGAGGCTGCGGCTTGCGGCTGTTCGCGGTCGGCGCCTGGCTTGCCGCACGACGCGGCGCGGGTGCGGCTGCGCGGCGGCGCGGCTCCGGCGCCGCGATCGTCACCGGTGGCAGGCTCTGCGCACCACCCTGCCCCGACGATTGTGCGAGCGATGCCTCCGGCATCAAGACCCAAGCGGATGCCGTCACCAACACGGCCGACCGCAGCATTCCAAGACTGTTCAACACGCCACCCAAATGTGCATTTGATACGTCATGCCGCCTGTCCCGCGACGGCATGCGATGGGGTGACGCTTAGGGGAGCGCGCGCGATATCCCTAATTGAAAGGCTCTTAGAAGAGCTCTTAGAGGCGATCCAATAATTTCGGAGATATCCGGTCGGTCAGCACTCACCGCGACCTGCTTCGGTCAGGGAGTCTGCTCGCTCGTCGTGGGAATGGTCAACGAAGCGCTGAAGGGCAGCTCCGGCGCGGACCATCCGCGACGATATCGGAACGCGCCAACTAAGCGCTCATGAAGGCGAGCATGTCTCCGATCAGCCGCTCGCCATGGGTCAACGGCAGCGGATGCGGACCGCCCTCGTAGACGATCAGCTTGCTGCCCTTGATCAGCTTTGCAGTCTTGGCGCCCGTCAATGGCAGCGGCGCGCTGGCATCCTTGTCGCCATGGAGGATCAGCGTCGGCAGATCGATTCTGGCGGCGGCGGAACGGAGATCGGAGAAAGAGATGGTCTTGCGACATGCCAGCGCCACCGGCAGCGGCACCCTCAGCATCATCTGGCGGATCCAGGTCCGGGTGATCTCGGGCGTCTCGGGAAGAAAGAACGGCGATTCATTCGCCGCAATCCATTCGGCGAAGTCGCGTGCGACGGCCGCGTTGTCTGCCTCGATCATGGCCCTCGGGACCGCGTCCGGATTGTCCTCGGTCTTGACCAGGAATGGCGTCGTCGGTGCAACCAGCACCAGCCGTGCGATCCGGTCCGATCCGTAGCGGCCCAGATAGTTCACCGCCTCCATGGTCCCCATGGAGAAACCGACCAAGGTGACGTCGCGGAGGTCGCGCGCCTCGATGATGGCAGCGACGTCATCGGTCAGCGTGTCCAGGTCGTAGCCCGATGACGGCAGCTCGGACCGGCCGTGCCCACGCCGGTCGGGCGCAACACAGCGGAAGCCCTTTTCATTGAGAGCTGCGATGTGGCTGCCCCAGGTGCTGGCGTCGAAAGTCCAGGCCGTCAGCAGCAGCACCGGCTTGCCGCTGCCGAAGTCCTGCACGAACAGTTTTGTGCCGTCCTTGGCCGTGACAAAGGGCGATTGCGCAACCGCCGGAGCTGCCGGCGCGCCGGCGCCTAACGCTGCGGCCAAGGCGGTACCAAACAGCGGCGCTTCGAGGACGTTTTGACGGTTCATCGTGCTTCTCCCTTGCGGAATGGTTAGCGGTCGATGGGAGAGATCATGCCGAAGGGATTGGGCCTGTGCGATTACGCGACAGGTAAGACTGCTCGGCGGAGCGGTGAAATCGGCTGATGAAACCATTTTGCGGAACCCGCGAAACGATCCGGAAACAGATGCCCCTTAAGACATCAGCCTACAGACGGCGCCCAAGCCCGTCGGGAGGCTTCGATGAACCACTCAATTCACTCTGCAGATCGGGGGACCCACCTGAAGATCGTGGTGGTGGCGCTGGTGGCCGGCATCGCAGTGGCCGCCTTCGGGATCGCAGCCCGCACCAACGCCGATTACAGCCAGACCGCCCAATCGACCCACGTGATCAAGGCCGGCAAGCCGATGGCGATCACAAGCTCGGGCGCCTCGGAGATTCGTTGAACCGCGTCCGCTTTCGGCTGACCGACGGCCGCCTCCGGGCGGCCTTTTTCGTTTTCCAGCGCAATGCTTAGATGAGACGCCTCCGCCAAGCGCAACGTCCTTGACTTCACCATGTCCCCCCTTTAAGTCCCCCCTCGTTCCGCGCGGACACATACGCGTCACGCGGGAGTAGCTCAGTTGGTTAGAGCGCCGGCCTGTCACGCCGGAGGTCGCGGGTTCGAGCCCCGTCTCTCGCGCCATTTTTGGCAATCCCTCCATAGCCTTAGCCTGGAAACTCCGACGCCTTTGGCGACTGCGCCGGCGATTTCCCGCGTCCAGCGGGAACGCGCGGCATAGTCAGCCTGCGCCCGAATCGTTTACGTCTGCAAACGACTGGGCAGGAACCCCATGCTTTTGCTTGGGTTTCCCCTGCATCGAGGAGGCCCGAGATGGCGAAGAAGGATTCGGCGAAGAAGGCAGCTGCTCCGGCCACGATCACGCTCAAGCACCTGGCGGCCGACATTGCGGAAAGCCAGGACCTGTCGAAGAAGCGGGCCGAGGCCGTCCTGACCGACATGGTCGACCTGATCGCCAAGCACCTCAAGAAGGGCGATCGTGTCCGCATCGTCGGTCTCGGCATCCTCCAGGTCCGCAAGCGTGCCGCCCGCACCGGCCGCAATCCCGCCACGGGCGAGGCCATCCACATCAAGGCCAGCAAGAAGGTCGCCTTCCGCCCGGTCAAGGAACTAAAGGAGGCGATCTGAGCGCTTACGCTTCGTTAAGCCTGATCCGCGCCCGGCCCAGGCCGCAACGTGGCCTGCTTTTCTGATATACTGCCTGCCTTCCCCCAAAAGACTTGGCGGTTTGACCAGAAATGTCCCTGACCTTCGCGCATACCGTGACCGAGCGCTTCCTGCGCTACGTCACCATCGACACCCAGTCCGATCCGAATTCCCCGGCTTCGCCATCCACCGAAAAGCAGAAGGATCTCGGCCGTTTGCTCGTCACCGAGCTGAAGGCGATGGGCATCGCCGACGCCCACCTCGACGATTACGGCTACGTCTACGCAACGATCCCGGCCAACACACCCAAGAAAGTGCCGGTGATCTGCTTCTGCTCGCACATGGACACCTCGCCCGATGTTACCGGCAAGGACGTCAAGCCGCAGATCGTGAAGAATTATCGCGGCGGCGACATCATCTTGCCGGCCGATCAGAGTCAGGTGATCCGCTTCACTGAACATCCCGCGCTGAAGAACCAGATCGGCAACGACATCATCACCACCGACGGCACCACGTTGTTAGGTGCCGACAACAAGGCCGGCGTCGCCGAGATCATGGATGCCGCGCATTTCTTCATCAACAATCCGGATGTGAAGCACGGCACCATCAAGATCCTGTTCACGCCGGACGAGGAGATCGGCCGCGGCGTCGACAATGTCGATATCAAGAAGCTGGGCGCCGATTTCGGCTACACCATGGACGGCGAGAGCGCGGGCTCAGTCGAGGATGAGACGTTCTCGGCCGATGGCGCCACCATCACCATATCAGGCGTCAGCGCCCATCCCGGGTATGCCAAGGGCAAGATGGAGCACGCGATCAAGATCGCGGCTGCCATCGTCGAGCGCCTTCCAAAGGAAGGCTGCTCTCCGGAGACGACGTCAGGCAAGCAGGGTTTTCTGCATCCCGTCGGCGTCGAAGGCGCGCTGGAACAGGCGACTCTTTCCTTCATCGTCCGCGACTTCACCGAGGAGGGCCTGAAGGAGAAGGAGGTCCTGCTCGAGAGCATCGTCAAGGACGTGATGAAGGAGTACCCGCGCTCGACCTACAGGTTCGAGGTGCGGGAGCAGTACCGCAACATGAAGCAGGTGATCGACCGTCATCCGCACATCCTCGAATATGCGATCGAGGCGATCCACCGTGCGGGGCTGCGCCCGATGCGCACCGCGATCCGTGGCGGCACCGACGGCTCGCGGCTCTCCTTCATGGGCCTGCCCTGCCCGAACATCTTCGCCGGCGAGCACGCCTTCCACTCGCGGCTCGAATGGGTCAGCCGGCAGGACATGGAAAAGGCCGTCCAGACCATCGTGCATCTCGCGATGATCTGGGAAGAGAAGGCGTAAGCCAGCCTTCTCTTATGGCACCGGCATCGCCCGCCGGCCGCGATGGAAGCGGTTCGAGCTCGCCATCCAGTTCGGCAGCGGCTCGCCGTCGCGGTGCCGCCCGCCGGCCACGGCCGCAGCCCAGGCCACGGCGGCACCGATCAGGGCTGCCGCGGCAACCGAGAAGGCAACGATGACCGAATTGCGCCGGGCGCGACTAATCGCGGTGTGGGAGTCGGCGATCGATGCATCGACGCGCCGCTCGGCGTCCGGCGCCCCTAATCCCGTCAGCGCAGCGACCTGTTGCACGAGATAGTTGCGATCGTCGACGCTGACGCCGTTATGGCTCGATGATGTCATCAGGATGCGCCCGGCTTCGGCACGGGCTTCCCGCATGTCGGTGTTGGGCGGTCGCCGCGGCGCGCGGAACAGCTTGTCCAGCTCGTAGCTGAGCAGCGGCTCGGCGGCTGTCGTGTTCCCGGCGCCGCTGCGCATCGGCGAGCGTTCGACCGCGGCAGCACCGATGATCGCCAGCAGCGCCGCACCGATCAGCACGGCCAACGCCCAGGACGTCAGTCCGTGAAGCCCATCGCGACGCTCGCCGTCATCCTCGATCGTAGCCAGCGCAGGCGCAGGACGCACGATCCGGCCGGCGATGTAGCCGCCGAAACCGAAACTGATGATCGCCTGGATGATCAGATACAGCCCCGACAGCAGTGCCAACGCGGCCGATGCATCGCGCCACGTCGGCGAAGCCGAACTCACGCCAAGGCCGATGGCCACGCCGAAGCTGACCAGAATGAACGACATTGCGCCGGACGCGAGAGCGCCGGCGATGACGGAGCTCCACTGGATGCTCCGTCGCTCCTCGGCGGCGACAAGGCCGCCTTCCATCAAATTGTCCTGCACCAGCGTTTCAATGGCCATTGCATTTCTCTCTAGCGCAGGCCGAAGAACGACAAGATTGCCATGATCACGACGATCAGGCCGATCAGATAGATCAGTCCGTCCATAGTCCCATCCTCCTCAAAGGCTCCGGGGCGGTAATGAGGGGGACCAACAAACGTTCCTAAATTTACATTCAGGTGCGGAACGAACCCAGGTGCTGCGGATTGTTCTGTTCGAGTCCCGAGGATGAAAAATTGTGAGCACAAAAGGCCTCAGCCGGTCAGCCCCGGGCTGGGGCCTTTTCGTATGTGGCGCGTGCGACACTGAGTTCCCGGGACGTAATAATATTGCGGGTCGACACTGTTCCAGCTGCCATGCTAGGCGAAGCGGATCAGCAACCTGGGCGCAACAGTGACCGCGATCCGCCGCTTTGACAGCCTTCACGTCTTGCGCAACTGGCGCGGGTTTGTGGCTGTTCTGGTCGCGACTGTGTATCTGCTGTCCGGTGTGCTCCATGGGGCGCACGATATCGATGTCACCAGCCCCTCGGGCGGCTCGGAGATGGCATCGACCCTCGACAACGATCCTGGTGGCCACGGCGATCATAAGGCGCTCGGCGGCCATCACTGCCACGGCTGCTTCTCGGTCGCCGTCGCGCAGTCGGTGCAGTCCGAAATCGCGACGGACATCCTTGCCACCCCGGTCTCCCAGCGCGCGCCTTCGCTGATCGGCATTGCACCCGATACCGACTCCCCGCCCCCCAAATTCCCGACCTGAACTGATCAGCCGGGCGCCGCGCGCGCCTTTGATGCTCTTGTTCACAGGTCACCTTCATGTCTTGCAGATGGACTGCCGCGCGCCTGGCGTGCGCGATGACGATTGTCGTCAGCCCCTGGCTGACGCAGCACGCCCACGCCCAGACTCTCACGATGCGCGCGGCACTGACGCGTGCGCTGGCGGCGAGCCCGCGCCTGACGGCGGCCGAGCGCGATATCGGCATCGCGTCGGGCCAGCGCATTCAGGCGGGCACCCTGCTCAATCCGGAACTGTCCTATGAGCAGGACGATTCCTTCGGCTCCGGCAAATACCGAGGGACGCGATCCGCCGAGACCACGCTCCAGATCAGCCAGGCGTTCGAGCTGTTCGGCAAGCGCGAGGCGCGGGTTGCGGCCGGAACCGCCGGCATCGAGGTGGCCGCGATCCAGCGCAAGGCGATCAGGCTGGAGGTGCTGTCGGAGACCGCGATCGCCTTCCTCGGCGTGCTCGGCGCGCAGCGGCGCATCCAGATCCTCGACGAGCAGATCACGGCGATCGACAAGCTGACGCCGCTCTTGCGCCGCCGTGTCGAGGCCGGGGCCTCCTCGCCGGCCGAAACCGGGCGCGCCGAGGTCGCCTCCGCCCTGGTGAAAGCCGACCGCGAGCGCTTCAAGGCGACGCTGGCCAGCGCCCGGCGCGAGCTTGCGGTGCTGATGGGCGATCTCTCCGCGAAATTCGGCGAGGTCTCCGGTCGGCTCGACACGACGGGACGGCCGCCGACCTTCCAGTCGGTCGTTGCCGCCATCGATGCCAACCCGCAGCTGGTGCGCTGGACCGCCGTGTATGCCCAGCGCAATGCCGAGCTTCTGATGGCACGGCTCAAGCCTTATCCCGATGTGCGCATCGCCGCCGGCTGGCGCCATTTCAACGAGACCAATGACGACGCGGTCCGCCTCTCCGTCTCGGTGCCGATCCCCGTGTTCGACCAGAACCAGGGCAACATCCTCTCGGCGCAGGAGAGTCTCGCCAAGACCCGTGCCGAGCGCGAAGCCAACCGCAATACCCTGATCGTGGTCGCCGGCCGCGCCTACGACTCGCTGCGGGGCTCCCTGCACGAGCTTGCGGTGCTGCGCGAGACAGCGATCCCCAAGGCGGCCGAAGCATCCGACGCAATCGCGCAAGGCTACGGTCAGGGCCGCTTCACGCTGCTCGAAGTGCTCGATGCCCAGGCGAGCCTCACGCAGGCGCGCCTGCGTGAGCAGGAGGCGCTGCAGAACTTCCATACCGGCGTTGCCACCATCGAAGGCCTCGTCGGCAATCCCTTTGCCCTGGCCCGGGAGAGTGCGCGATGAAGACACCATCCACGCTGCTGGTTGCGATCGTTGCCGCCGCGCTCGGCGGTTACGTCTACTCCCTGCTCGTCCCCACCGCGGTTACCCCCATCGAGCATACCGAGCAGAAGAAGCCGAACGACCATGTCGAACAGGACGAGCACGGCGCCGACCGTATCCGCGTCTCCGACGTCAAGCTGGCAGCGGCCGGCGCCACCCTGGAGAAAGCCGCGAGCGCGACGCTGACCGATACGCTCTCCTTCAACGGCATCCTGCGCGCCAACCAGGAGACCGTGGTGCAGGTGACGCCGCGCTTCCCGGGGCTCGCCAAATCCATCCAGAAGCGGATCGGCGACAAGATTGGCAAGGATGAACTGCTCGCCACCATCGAGAGCAACCAGAGCCTGACCGTCTACGAGTTGAAGGCGCCGATCCCTGGCACCATCATCGAACGGCAGATCTCGCTCGGCGAATATGCCTCCGAGCAGAAGCCGGCCTTCGTCGTCGCCGATCTCTCGACCATCTGGGTCGATCTGTCGATCTACCGCCAGGACCTCAAGCGTGTCCGCCTCAATGACGAAGTGCTGATCGACCCCGATGACTTCAGCGGCGAGATCAAGGGCACCATCTCCTACATCGCACCGATCGGCAGCAGCGAGACCCAAACCGCCCTTGCGCGCGTGGTGCTGCCAAATCCCGACGGACGCCTGCGTCCCGGTCTGTTCGTCACCGCGCGGCTGATCCTCGCCGCTCGCAATGTCGCGGTTGCCGTGCGCCGCAGCGCAATCCAGACGCTGGAGAGCAAGACCATCGTGTTCGTCCGGGAGGACAAGGACAAGATCGAAGCACGCCCGGTCGAGATTGGCGACTCCGATCCGAAATTCGTCGAGATTCGCGCCGGCCTCTCCGCCGGCGAGCATTACGTCGCCGAGAACAGCTTTGTCGTGAAGGCCGAAATGGGCAAGGGAGACGCGGACCATGATTGACGCGATCCTCTCCTTCTCGGTCCGCCAGCGCTGGCTGGTGGTGCTGCTGGCGCTCGCGGCGGGCGCCTTCGGAGTGTGGAATTTCAGCCGCCTGGCGATCGATGCCGTGCCCGACGTCACCAACGTGCAGGTCCAGATCAACACGCGCGCGCCCGGCTTGTCGCCGCTCGAGGCCGAGCAGCGCATCACCTTCCCGATCGAGACCGCGATGGGTGGCCTGCCCAGGCTCGATTATACCCGCTCGATCTCGCGCTATGGGCTGAGCCAGGTTACCGTCGTGTTCCAGGACGGCACTGACATCTATTTCGCGCGCCAGCTCGTCAACGAACGCATCCAGCAGGCCAAGGATCAGCTTCCTGCAGGCACGGAGGTCGCGATGGGGCCGATCTCGACCGGGCTCGGCGAGATCTACGTCTATTCGGTCGAGGCCAAAGCCGGCGCCAAGTCGCCTGCGGGCACCGCGTTCACGCCGACAGAGCTCCGCACCATTCAGGACTGGATCATCAAGCCCCAGCTGCGCACCATTCCCGGCGTGGTCGAGGTCAACTCCATCGGCGGCTATGAGCGGCAATTCCACGTGCTGCCGATTCCCGGCCGGCTGATGGCCTACAAGCTCGGCTTCCGCGACATCATGACCGCGCTCGCCGCCAACAACGCCAATGTCGGCGCCGGCTATATCGAGCGCAATGGCGAGCAATATCTGGTTCGCGCGCCCGGCCAGGTCGCTGACATTGCCGACATCCGCGACATCGTGATCGGCTCGCGCGGCGGCGTGCCGGTGCGCATCCGCGACGTCGCCGAAGTCAGCGAAGGCCAGGACCTGCGCACCGGCGCAGCGACAGCGAACGGAAACGAGACCGTGCTCGGCACCGCCATGCTCCTGATCGGCGAGAACAGCCGCACTGTAGCCCAGCGCGTCGCCGCAAGGCTGGGCGAGATCGCGAAATCGCTGCCGGATGGCGTCATCGCGCGCGCGGTCTACGACCGCACTCATCTGGTGGAAGCGACCATCCAGACCGTCGAGAAGAATCTCGTCGAGGGCGCGGCGCTGGTGATCGCGGTGCTGTTCCTGATCCTCGGCAACTTCCGCGCGGCACTGATCACGGCCTGCGTCATTCCGCTCTCCATGCTGTTCACGGTCACGGGCATGGTCGAGAGCAAGGTGAGCGCCAATCTGATGAGCCTTGGCGCCATCGACTTCGGCATCATCATCGACGGCGCGGTCATCATCGTCGAAAACTGTCTGCGGCTGCTGGCAGCCGAGCAACACCGGCGCGGCCGCCTGTTGAGCCTGGACGAACGTCTCCAGACCATCCGCGACGGCAGCAGCGAAGTCATCAAGCCGAGCCTGTTCGGCACCCTCATCATCGCCGTGGTGTACCTTCCGGTCCTGACCCTGACGGGGACTGAAGGCAAGATGTTCACGCCGATGGCACTGACCGTGCTGATGGCGCTGGCAGGGGCCGCGCTGCTATCGGTCACCTTCGTCCCCGCTGCAATCGCGATCTTCGTCACCGGAAAAGTCTCCGAGACGGAGAACATCTTCATGCGCGCGGCCAAGCGGATCTATGTGCCGCTGCTCGACCGTGCCATCCGCTATCGCCGCAGCGTTGCGCTCGGTGCCGTGCTGATCGTTGCCGGCAGCCTGCTTGCCGCAACGCGCATGGGGGGCGAGTTCATTCCGAGCCTCGATGAAGGTGACATCACCATCGAGACCATCCGGATTCCCGGAACCAGCCTGACCCAGAGCGTGGACATGCAGCTTCGGCTGGAGCAGGCAATCAAGCAGGTGCCTGAAGTCGCGATTATCTTCTCCAAGATCGGCACCGCCGAAATCGCCAACGATCCGATGCCGCCGAACGTCGCCGATACCTATGTCACGCTGAAGCCGCGCGACCAATGGCCGGATCCGGCCAGGCCGAAGGACGAGGTGGTCGCCGAACTCGAGCGCGCCGCCAACACCCTGCCCGGCACCGCCTATGGCATGACACAGCCGATCCAGATGCGCTTCAACGAGCTCATCGCCGGCATCCGCAGCGACGTCGGCGTCAAGATTTTCGGCGACGATCTCGATGTGCTCGCCGGCATCGCCCAGCAGGTCAACGGCGTGGTCCGCGGCATCGATGGGGCAGCCGACGTCAAGATCGAGCAGATCGCGGGCCTGCCGATCCTCACCGTCAAGCTCGACCGCCAGGCGCTGTCGCGCTACGGCCTCAGCCTGAGCGAGGTGCAAAACCTCGTCGAGATCGCGATCGGCGGAAAGCCGGTCGGAAAGCTGTTCGAGGGCGACCGCCGCTTCGATATCCTGGTGCGCTTGCCGGAGAGCCTGCGGGTCGATCCCGATGCGATCAGATCCCTGCCGATCCCGCTGCCGCCGGCCGAGGATGCGACGACCGTCACCAGGACCGCCTGGTCGGGTGCATCGGGCGCCGCGCTTCGTTATGTGCCCCTGTCCTCCGTCGCCGCAATCGAGATCGCGCCCGGCCCCAACCAGATCAGCCGCGAGAACGGCAAGCGCCGCGTGGTGGTGATGGCCAATGTCCGCGGCCGCGACCTGCGATCTTTCGTGGCAGAAACGCAAGCTGCCGTCGCCGAGAAGGTCAAGCTGCCGCCGGGCTATTGGATTGGCTGGGGCGGCCAGTTCGAGCAACTGGTCTCCGCCAGCAAACGGCTGACGATCGTCGTACCGGTGGCGCTGCTGCTGGTGTTCCTGCTGCTGTTCATGGGCATGGGATCGGTGGCGGATGCGGCGCTGGTGTTCTCCGGTGTGCCGCTGGCGCTGACCGGCGGCGTCGCGGCGCTGCTGCTGCGCGGTATCCCGCTATCGATCAGCGCCGGGGTCGGCTTCATCGCGCTGTCGGGCGTCGCCGTGCTCAACGGCCTCCTCATCATCGCCTTCATCGAGCGTCTGCGCCGCGAAGGGCAATCTGTTGCCAAGGCTGTGCAAGAGGGCGCATTGACGCGGCTGCGTCCGGTCCTGATGACTGCGCTGGTCGCCTCGCTTGGCTTCGTGCCGATGGCGCTCGCCACCGGCGCCGGCGCCGAGGTGCAGCGGCCGCTTGCGACCGTCGTGATCGGCGGCATCATCTCCTCGACCGTCCTGACATTGCTGGTGCTACCTGCGCTCTACGTGTTGTTCCGACGTGACGGCGCAGGCGAAACGCCTACAATGGCGCCTGATTTGGCTGACTCCGGGGAGCTCTAGGTTTGGGCAACCACGACCATCACGGTCATCATCACCATGACCACGGCGATCATGCGCACGATCATGGCCACGACCACAGCCATGCGCACGGTCATGGTCATGCCCATGTTCACGCGCCCGCCAATTTTGGCAGGGCGTTCGCGATCGGCATTACGCTCAACACCGCGCTGGTCGTGGCCGAGGCCGTCTACGGCTATCTCGGCAATTCCACCGCCCTGCTCGCCGACGCCGGCCATAATCTGTCCGACGTGCTCGGCCTGGTCGTGGCCTGGGGCGCCTCGATTGCGGCGCGGCGCGCTCCGAGCGGTCGCTTCACCTATGGCTTCCGCGCCTCCACGATTCTGGCTGCGCTGGCGAATGCGGTGTTCCTGCTGGTCGCAACCGGCGCGATTGGCTGGGAAGCCATTTTGCGGCTGCGCGAGCCGGAGCCGGTCGCGGGCGTGACCGTGATGGTGGTCGCCGGCATCGGCATCCTCATCAACGGCTTTACAGCGATGCTGTTTGCCAGCGGACGCAAGGACGACATCAACATCGAGGGCGCGTATCTGCACATGGCGGCCGATGCTGCGATCTCTCTCGGCGTCGTCGTCTCGGCGGCGCTGATCATCTGGACCGGCTTTCTCTGGCTCGACCCCGTGACCAGCCTCGTCATCTGCGCCAGCATCCTCTGGAGCACCACCAGCCTCTTGCGCGGCTCCATCGACATGTCGATGGCGGCAGCGCCCAAGGGCACTGATCTCGTCGCCATCAAGACGTTCTTGCTGGCTCGGCCGGGCGTATCGGCCATCCACGATCTCCACGTCTGGCCGATCTCGACCACCGAGACAGCGCTGACCTGCCATCTCGTAATGCCGTCAGGCACTGCCGATGCATTCCTGATGGAAACGGCAAGGATGCTGAAGACGACCTTCCGTATCGGCCACACCACGCTCCAGGTCGAGACGCATCCGGACAATGGCTGCGCCCTGGCGCCTGACGATGTGGTGTGATGTAGGCTCCTCTCTATCACCCGTCATTGCGAGCGTAGCGAAGCAATCCAGATCCCTCCGTGGAAAGACTCTGGATTGCTTCGTCGCAAGAGCTCCTCGCAATGACGGTGGATGGAGCGTCGCGCCCTACCCCGCCCTCGCCGTCACGATCCAGATCGCGCCCTGCAGCGCCACGCTCTGGCCCTTCACGAACGGGGCGAGCGTCTCGCGGATCGACGCTTTGGCGGCCTCATACGTCTCTGGCGGATGGCCCTGGAGCGCGCGGCTGGCCGGGCCGATCTGGAGTGAACCGTCGACGGCGGCGTCGAGGCCACCGCCGATGGCGATGTCCATGGGAAGATTGTGCGGCTCCATCGCGACTTCGACGAAACCTGCGCCCTTGAGGATACGCGTGACGCGTTCCTCGGACGCAAACGCGAACGGACCCGGCTCCTCCGGCCCGACCGGCGGCATCTTCGGCACGTGCTTGTAGACCGCCGCGAGCGGCGCCATCATCCACGGATTTTCCTTCGGCTCTCGCCAGCAGACAAAAGCGAGCCGCCCCGTCGGCTTCAGCGCACGGCGAAGATTGGTGAAGGACGCGATGGGATCGGCGAAGAACATCACGCCGAAACGCGAAGCAAGCAGGTCAAAGCTATCGGGCTCGAACGGATAGACCGTCGCATCCGCCAGCACGAAATCCAGCGGCAGCCCCTTCGGCGCAAACGCCCGCGCCTGCGACAGCATCGGCTCGGACACATCGAGGCCGAGCGCAAACCCGCCAGGCGCCACCGCCTTCGCGAAGGCAAAGGTCGTCGCCCCCGAGCCGCAGCCGACATCGAGAACGCGCTCACCGGGCTTCGGCCGGGCGCGCGCGATCAGCACGTCGGCGATGGGGCCGAGCAGGCTCTCCTGCGCGGCGTGGCGATCGGCCCAACGCTGCCCGCTCGGGCCGTTCCAATAAGCGATCTGATCGGCGTTTTGCTCGTGTCCGCTCGGCGATTCCATCAAGCCCTCTTTTTCTCATCTCGCAACACCGGCCGCTCGTCGCAGTCGCGCGGCGTCACGCGCATCGGCAAGCCGTGCTCCGGTCGTAGCGTAATTTTTTGCGAGGGCCAAACTTTGGCATCGGGCAGGAGCTCGGCATCGAAGCGCCGGGTAAGTGCGGCAAGCGCAATCGTGGCCTCCTGCAAGGCGAAGGAGGCGCCAATGCAGATGCGCGGGCCGACGCCGAAGGGTAGATAGGTGAATCGCCCGATCCTGCCGCGCTACTCCGGCAAGAAGCGCGACGGATCGAAGGTACCGGGCTGGTCCCACAGCAGCAGGTGCCGATGCAGCACATACGGCGCGATCACGATCAGCGTGCGCGGCTCGACCGGGGCGCCGCCGAGCAGATCCGGGCCCTTTGCCATCCGGCTCAACGCCGCGATCGGGGGGTAGAGCCGGAGCGCTTCCTCGACCACCGCCCGCGTCACCACCAGCCGGTCGGCGAGGCCTTCGAGGGGACCTGCGAGCTCGCGCGCGGCCTCCTCCCGCACGCGGGCGCGCCAGTCGGGCGACTGCGACAGCAGAAAGATCGACCAGCTCAGCGCGTTCGCCGTGGTCTCGTGGCCGGCCGACAGGAAAGTGAGGATGTTGGAGCGCACTTCGCTGAGCGACATCGATTGCCCGGTCGAAGGGTCGAGCGCACGCAACAGCAGCGTCAGTAGATCGGAGGGGATTTCGCCGGCCGGCGTGGCTGCCAGCCGATCGCGACGTGCCTCGATGATCCGGTCGATGATGCCCTCGAAATAGCTCATGGTCCGCCGCAGGCGGCCCCCTCCGGGACGCGGCACCGATTGCGGCACACCGAGAAGATCGAGCACGCCGATCCGCCCGATCGCCGCGAAATAGGCGTTCATCGCGTCGCGGAATTCGTCATAGTCGCCTGCAATGCCGTCGGAGAAAATGGTGAGCGCGAGCACGTTGAGCGTCAGCAACGCCATCTCTGCGGCGACGTCGACGGCAGCCGCCCGGCCCAGATTGCGCCACCGCTCCGTCAAGCGGTCGACGGCTGTGAGCATCGCTCCCGTGAATGTCGTCACCGTGCGTCGCGCAAACAGAGGCGCGAGCATGCGCCGCTGCGCCTCCCAGCGCGCGTCCTCGACGCTCAAGAGCCCGTCGGCGAGACCGTTCGCCAGGATGCGGCGCTGGATCGGGTCCTTGCGGTAGTTGCCGGCATTGTCGACCAGCACGCGCCTGATGGCCGCAGGATCGTGCACCAGAAGCGCGTCGGCAAACGGCAGCCTGACCCTGGCGATCGGTTCGCGGAAAAACTCCGCACTCCAGCATTCCAGGGGATTGCGCTTCAGGGTCGCCAACAGGCGAATCCAACGCAGCCGACTCTCCGGCGGAAGCGGGGCCGGCGGCCGATAGCTTTCGGAAATTTCTGGCTCAAAATCGGGCATGGGGCCGGCGACAGACACCCGGGAATATTATGCAATAAAGCCCAGACTCGGCTGGGGTTCCCGGCCGCTCCCATGACCGCCCGCCGCGGAGCGGCTGAATCGATCGTTACGCCCTTGCCCATTCACAGGCGGCAGGGCTAAAGAGGCGCCGTGGGGCGGTTAGCTCAGCTGGTTAGAGCATCTCGTTTACACCGAGAGGGTCCGCGGTTCGAATCCGTGACCGCCCACCAGCCTTCGCCCGCTTCGCGGGCTACGGCTCGGCAAGCCAGCCTAGGTGCTCATTGGCGCGAAGCTGGCGAAGACTGCCGCGCCGAAGCC
This sequence comes from Bradyrhizobium sp. Ghvi, assembly GCF_900115265.1. Classification (GTDB taxonomy): domain Bacteria; phylum Pseudomonadota; class Alphaproteobacteria; order Rhizobiales; family Xanthobacteraceae; genus Bradyrhizobium. The sequence goes on from NZ_FOVU01000002.1 coordinate 372,825, forward strand.
GTTTGGCGAAGGCGGGCTTTTCGTGGCGAGCTTCGCGCGCCCTCAATCCCCTGGTCTTCCCGGCAGCAGCGGGACCGTATCGATCCACACCGCGGCCGACTGACACCAAATCTGTCGGTTTGGCCGCAATTGGTCGCGCTGGCGGATCGAGCCCCAGCGGATACCCCAATCGTCAGCCTGGTCGCCCTCGCCGCTGGTGAACAGCGGGGAACCGCAATCGGCGCAGAAGTGCTGGAAACGCATCCGGCCGCTGTCGCCGCGCTTGCCGTAGACCTTGGGCACGCCTGCCGTCACGCGAACATCGGCTTTGGAGCAGATGGCCGTCACGCGGAACGGCGAGCCGGTCAAGCTCTGGCAATCGGTGCAGTGGCACACCGAGATCGCCTCGGGGTCGATCTCGGCCGCAAAAGCGATCTGTCCGCAATGGCACTGTCCGTCAACCTGCATCGTCCGCTCCCAAAACAAAAACGGCGCCCGAAGGCGCCGTTTTATCATCTTTTCGGATTGCGATCTCAGTGGGCGGTCAGGCCGCCGGCGGCTTCGTCACCGTCCGGCTTCACCGTCACCTTGGTGTCCTCTTCCCAGACGATCGGCACCGGCTTCTTCACCAGCGCCTTGGCGACGACGTCGTCGAGGCGCGAGACCGGAATGATCTCCATACCGCCCTTGATCGCATCGGAAATCTCCGTGAGATCCTTGGCGTTGTCCTCGGGGATCAGCACCGTCTTGATGCCGCCGCGGGCAGCAGCGAGCAGCTTCTCCTTCAGACCGCCGATCGGCAGCACGCGGCCGCGCAGCGTGATCTCGCCGGTCATCGCGACATCGTGGCGAACCGGAATGCCGGTCATGACCGAGATGATCGCGGTGGCCATGGCGACGCCCGCCGACGGACCATCCTTCGGCGTCGCGCCCTCAGGCACGTGCACGTGGATGTCGCGCCGGTCGAACAACGGCGGCTCGACGCCGTAATTGATCGCACGCGAGCGGACGTAGGACGCCGCCGCCGAGATCGACTCCTTCATCACGTCGCGCAAATTGCCCGTCACCGTCATCTTGCCCTTGCCGGGCATCATGACGCCTTCGATCGTCAGCAGCTCGCCGCCGACATCGGTCCAGGCAAGCCCCGTGACGATACCGACCTGCGGCTCGCTCTCGATCTCGCCGAAGCGGTACTTCGGCACGCCGAGCAACTCTTCCAGAGTCTTCTCGGTGACCTTGACCGACTTCTTCTTGGAGATCATCAGCTCCTTCACCGCCTTGCGGGCGAGCGTGGAGAGCTCACGCTCCAGGTTGCGCACGCCCGCTTCGCGGGTGTAGCGGCGGATCAGAAGCAGCAGCGCATCGTCGTCGATCGAGAACTCCTTGGAGTCCAGGCCGTGCTTGGACACCGCGTTCGGGATCAGGTGCTTGCGCGCGATCTCGACCTTCTCGTTCTCGGTGTACCCGGCGATCCGGATGATCTCCATGCGGTCCATCAGCGGGCCCGGAATATTGAGGGTATTCGCGGTCGTGATGAACATGACGTTCGACAGATCGTAATCGACTTCCAGATAGTGGTCAGCGAACGTCCCGTTCTGCTCGGGGTCGAGAACCTCGAGCAGGGCCGAGGACGGATCGCCGCGGAAATCGGCGCCCATCTTGTCGATCTCGTCCAGCAGGAATAGCGGATTGGACGACTTCGCCTTCCGCATCGACTGGATGATCTTGCCCGGCATGGAGCCGATATAGGTGCGGCGGTGACCGCGGATCTCGGCCTCGTCGCGCACGCCGCCGAGCGACACGCGCACGAACTCGCGCCCCGTCGCCTTCGCGATCGACTTGCCGAGCGAGGTCTTGCCGACGCCAGGAGGTCCGACGAGGCACAGGATCGGGCCCGTCAGCTTGTTGGCACGCGACTGCACGGCGAGATACTCGACGATGCGTTCCTTGACCTTCTCGAGCCCATAGTGATCGGAATCCAGGATGGCCTGTGCCTGCTCCAGGTCCTTCTTCACCTTGGACTTCTTGTTCCACGGGATCGACAGCAGCCAATCCAGATAGTTGCGCACGACGGTCGCTTCCGCCGACATCGGCGACATCTGGCGCAGCTTCTTCAATTCATGCTGCGCCTTGTCGCGCGCTTCCTTGGAGAGCTTGGTCTTGGATATCTTCTCTTCGAGATCGGCGAGCTCGTCGCGACCGTCGTCGTCGCCGAGTTCCTTCTGGATCGCCTTCATCTGCTCGTTGAGATAATACTCGCGCTGGGTCTTCTCCATCTGCCGTTTGACCCGAGAACGAATCCGCTTCTCGACTTGCAGCACCGAGATCTCGCTCTCCATCAGGCCCAGCACCTTCTCCAGGCGCGTGGTGACGGACAGCGTCTCCAGGATGCCCTGCCGGTCCGCGATCTTGACGGCGAGATGCGAAGCGACGGTGTCGGCGAGCTTGGCGAAATCGGTGATCGCCTGCACGACGCCGACGACCTCGGCCGAAATCTTCTTGTTGAGCTTCACGTAGCTCTCGAAGTCGGACACGACCGAGCGCGCCAGCGCTTCGGCCTCGACCGATTTTGCATCGGTGTCGGCGAGCGCAACGGCGGTGGCTTCATAATAGTCGGCGCGATCGGTGTATTTTGACACACGCGCACGCTCGAGCCCCTCGACCAGCACCTTCACGGTGCCATCGGGAAGCTTCAAGAGCTGCAGCACGCTGGCAAGCGTACCGGTCTCGTAAATGGCATCCGGAGCCGGATCATCGTCGGACGCGTTCTTCTGCGTCGCGAGCATGATCAGCGCGTCGTTCTTCATCACCTCTTCGAGTGCGCGGATCGACTTCTCGCGACCGACGAAGAGCGGAACGATCATGTGCGGGAAGACGACGATATCGCGCAGCGGCAGCACGGGATAAGCGTGCGCCTCGCCATGGACGATGGTTGGCCGGGGTTTTGGATTAGACATGGCCTTTTCCTTTTGCTTTGCCCCCTCGCACGCAGCCCGCATCTGGTGCGCAACCGCCACAAGGTGCCGAGGTGATCCACAAGACCGGCCTACCATTCGCAGGTTGGACTGGGCTTGCCGGATCGGAACTGAGGCGAATCTTGAAGGGAATTCTCGCTCGCCGCCGACATTAGGTGGCTATCGACCCGGGGGGTGTCAAGTCATTGAAAAACGCGCGCCATCAGGCGCTTACGCAACGTGTAAGCGACGCAACAGCGGCTGCGGAGAACGTGTCCGCAGCCGCTACCGTGAAAGACGACAGGAAGCGTTCCAGCGCCCGGAAATCAGGCGCTGGCGTTCTCGACAGCGCGATCGCTCCGATCGGCGTAGATGTAGAGCGGGCGGGCGGTGCCTTCCACGACTTCGCGGGAAATCACCACTTCTTCCACACCTTCCAGGCCCGGCAGGTCGAACATGGTCTCGAGCAGGATGGCCTCGAGGATCGAACGCAGCCCGCGCGCGCCGGTCTTGCGCTCGATCGCCTTTCGGGCGACCGCGCCAAGCGCCTCATCGGCGAAGGTCAGCTCGATGTTCTCCATCTCGAACAGCCGCTGGTACTGTTTCACCAGCGCGTTCTTCGGCTCGGTCAGGATCTTCTTCAGCGAAGTCTCGTCGAGATCCTCGAGCGTCGCGACGACGGGCAGACGGCCGACGAACTCGGGGATGAGGCCGTACTTCAGGAGATCCTCAGGCTCGACGTGACGGAAGATCTCGCCGGTGCGGCGGTCTTCCGGCGCCATCACCTGGGCCGCGAAACCGATCGAGGTCGACCGACCGCGTGCCGAGATGATTTTCTCGAGGCCGGCGAACGCGCCGCCGCAGATGAACAGGATGTTGGTGGTGTCCACCTGCAGGAATTCCTGCTGCGGATGCTTGCGACCGCCCTGCGGCGGGACCGAAGCCACCGTGCCTTCCATGATCTTCAGCAGCGCCTGCTGCACGCCCTCACCCGACACGTCACGCGTGATCGAGGGATTGTCGGACTTGCGGCTGATCTTGTCGATTTCGTCGATGTAGACGATGCCGCGCTGGGCGCGCTCGACGTTGTAGTCGGCGGCCTGCAGCAGCTTCAGGATGATGTTCTCGACGTCCTCACCGACATAGCCGGCTTCGGTCAGCGTGGTCGCATCAGCCATCGTAAACGGCACGTCCAGGATGCGGGCGAGCGTCTGCGCGAGCAGCGTCTTGCCCGAACCGGTTGGGCCGATCAGCAGAATGTTCGACTTCGCGAGCTCGACGTCGTTGTGCTTGGTCTGGTGGTTGAGGCGCTTGTAGTGGTTGTGCACCGCGACCGACAGGACCTTCTTGGCATGGCTCTGGCCGATGACGTAATCGTCCAGGACCTTGCAGATTTCCTTCGGCGTCGGAATGCCGTCGCGCGACTTGACCAGCGAGGACTTGTTCTCCTCGCGGATGATGTCCATGCAGAGCTCGACGCATTCGTCGCAGATGAAGACCGTGGGACCCGCGATCAGTTTGCGAACTTCGTGCTGGCTCTTGCCGCAGAACGAGCAATATAGCGTGTTCTTGGAGTCGCTCGTGCCGACTTTACTCATTCATGTCTCCGTCCGCGGTTCGATCCCGTTCCGCTCGATCGCTCCATTCCGACACGAAGGCCGGTATGCAGCTTAAGTAGAGCAAATTCCGTACCAAAAAAGACCCTACGCGTTACATCCCGTGCGAATCACGGTCACTCGATTCTCCGCGATCATAGCCCATCATTCGTAGCCAACCATGCTGTCACCCGACTATCAAGAATTCGCTAATCGGGGGGCCGCCGGCTACCCGTGACAATACCGTGATTTCACGTCTTGGCACGGGCGAAGTGACCGAAATCGCCCCGGCGTTGCTGGATTGCCACGAAAAACAAGCACGAAAGCGGAACTTTCTGCCTGCCGTAGGGCGCAAATGGCTTTTTGCGCCGCTGCGAACGCGTTCTTAACGTGAACGCCGCGCTGACGATCCCGCATAATCCGGGGATCAATGTTGCAGTCCGGTAGTGCTACGGGGTCTTCGCCGGCGCGGCCTCTTCGGCGCGCTTGTCGATGACCTTGTCAACCAGGCCGAACTCCTTGGCGTCGTTGGCAGTCAGGAACTTGTCGCGTTCCAGCGCGTCCTCGATCGACTTGTAGGTCTGGCCGGTGTGCTTCACGTAGATCTCGTTGAGACGCTTCTTCAGGTTCAGGATTTCCTGCGCGTGCAGCATGATGTCTGTGGCCTGACCCTGGAAGCCGCCGGAAGGCTGGTGCACCATGATGCGTGCGTTCGGCAGCGAGAAACGCATGTCCTTCTCGCCTGCAGCGAGCAACAGCGAGCCCATCGAGGCAGCCTGGCCCGTGCACAGCGTCGAGACCGGCGGGCGGATGAACTGCATGGTGTCGTAGATCGCAAGGCCCGATGTCACCACGCCGCCCGGCGAGTTGATATACATCGAGATTTCCTTCTTCGGATTTTCCGCCTCGAGGAACAGCAGTTGCGCGACGATCAGCGTCGACATGCCGTCTTCGACCGGACCGGTCACGAAGATGATACGCTCCTTCAGCAGGCGCGAGAAAATGTCGTAGGCGCGCTCGCCACGGTTGGTCTGCTCGACCACCATGGGCACGAGGTTCATGTAGGTTTCAACCGGATCGCGCATGAGTCACCTAGGGTTTTAGAGGCGGACATCGCCAGTCTTGGCTGCAGTTTCTTGGCTGCCAGTCGGACTGGATGTGCCGGAAGGCCGATGGACGTCCCGTGATGCAGGAAGTGGGTAGCGGTAGAACGCGTAGGTACCGACAGATATAGCCCAATTCGCGCCAGACAAGTGCGGAGCGAATTAACGCTTAATCGATCGGCCCTTTGGGGCACTTGAAGCTGATTCTCGCAAACAGGCCCAGCCGGCCATCTGGCTAGCTGGGCCTGCTCGCTGATCATCCTTAATAGAAGGCTTTCTCAAGGAAGGATTGCTCAAAGCCTTCAGGCTTCAGTCTTTTCCTCGTCGTCCTTGTAGAGGTCCTCGCGCGAGACCTTCTTCTCGGTCACATTGGCGAGTTCGAGGATGAAATCGACCACCTTATCCTCGTAGATCGGCGCACGAAGCTGGGCCAGCGCCTGGGCATTGTTGCGGTAATAGTCCCAGACTTCCTTCTCGCGGCCGGGCATCTGGCGCGCACGCTCGATCACCGCGCGGCCGACCTCGTCGTCGGTCACGGTGATCTTGTTCTTCTCGCCGATCTCGGAGAGCACGAGACCAAGACGCACGCGGCGGTCGGCGATCTTGCGGTACTCTTCCCTGGCCTTTTCCTCGGTGGTGTCCTCGTCGGCAAAGGTCTTGCCGGCGGAATCCATCTCGGCCTTGACCGAGTTCCACATCAGATTGAACTCCTCGTCGACCAGCGAGGGCGGCGCCTCGAAGCGATGGGCTTCGTCGAGACGATCGAGCAGCGCGCGCTTGACGCGCTGGCGTGTCGCACCGGCGTACTCGGCCGCGAGCCGCTCGCGCGCGGCTTCCTTGAGCTTGTCCAGCGATTCCAGGCCGAGTGTCTTGGCGAACTCGTCGTCGATCGCGATGTCCTGCGGCGCCTCGATCAGCGTCGCGGTGGTCTCGAACTCGGCCGGCTGGCCGGCGAGCTTCTCGCTCATGTAGTTCTTGGGGAACGAGACCTTCAGCGTGCGCGTCTCGTTCGCGCCGATCCCGATGAGCTGCTCCTCGAAGCCCGGGATGAAGGTGTTGGAGCCGATCACGACCTGGATGCCCTCGCCGGTGCCGCCCTCGAAGGCTTCGCCGTTGATGGTACCCTTGAAGTTGATGGTGACGCGGTCAGCGGAGGCGGCCTTGGCGCCCTCACCCTTGGCGGCATAGGTCCGGTTGCTGTCGGCGATGCGCTTGATCGCCTCGTCGACGTCCGAATCGGACACCTCGGCGACAGGCTTCTCGACCTGGAAGGTCTTGAAGTCGGCGAGCGCGATGGCCGGTACCACTTCGATCGCGACCGTGTAGGTCAGGTCGGACTTGCCGTTCAGCAGCTCCTCGACCTCGGCCTTTTCGGTCGGCATGGTGATCTTCGGTTCGGTCGCGAGCTTGAAGCCGCGCTCGGAGAACAGCTGGGTATTGGTATCGCGGATGGTCTGGTCGATGGTCTCGGCCATCACGGAGCGGCCATAGACCTTCTTCAGGTGGGTGACGGGCACCTTGCCGGGACGGAAGCCATTGAGGCGCACCTTGTCCTTGAGGTCGACGAGCTTGGCGCCGGCCTTTGCGTCGAGATCAGACGCGGGAACGTTGATCTTGAACTCGTGCTTCAAGCCTTCCGAGAGGGTTTCTGTGACCTGCATGGCGTCCAATCTTCTTTTCGTTCGGTCCCGGCACGCTATCCGCGTCGGGACGCTGTCATCAATCGGTCCGGCGCGCGAAGGCTAACGCCCCTGCGCCGGTGGGTTCATCAGAGCCGCGCTCCAGACGGACAGACATCCGCGCTGAGCGTGGCCCTTCGGTAATCCGTGCAAACGCGATAAGCGCTTGGTGCGGGCGGAGGGACTCGAACCCCCACAACTTTCGTCACTGGAACCTAAATCCAGCGCGTCTACCAGTTCCGCCACGCCCGCGTGAATTTGCATCAAGACCGGCCGCGATGCCGCGGGCGGCCGGGCTTATAGCATGTGCCCGACTGTTCGCAGCAAAAAAATGGCCTGATGGAGGCAGGCTTCAAGTAGGCATGATGGCTGGACTTATCCAGCGCAGCGTGGTCCGGATCGGGCCATGAAACCGCGGATCTTTGCCCCGTCTCGCCGTGACGTTTTGGCCGGCCTAACGGCCTCCGCCGCGGGCCTGCTTGGCGGTGGCCCAACTCCGGCCGTGACCACCCAGCTCGCCCTCCAGGCCCGGCCCGCGACCCTCGCTCTGAGGCCAGATCAGCCTCCTACACCAGTCTGGGAACTGGCCGCCGTAAGTCACCTCGGCAACGTTCATCTCAAGCGCTTTGACCGCTGCGAGGTGACCTTCCGGAACGCCCTGCCTGTGCCACTTGCGCCGGTCTGGTACGGCCTCAATGGCGCTGAGGTGGCCGATCCCTTGCGAGGGCGCGCGCCTGCCGCTCCGGATGCAACCGAAATATCAATCATTTCAATACCAAACGCCGGGACCCTAGTAGCCGACTTCCGCCTCTTTGAGGACCGTCTGAAAGCGCCCGCGCGCCCACTGGCGATCATCGCCGCCGAGATCAGGTCAGTCGCGGTCGATCGTGACGAGATTTTGCTAATCGAGGAATGGCGCGTCCGGCCGGATGGCACCGCGATTCCGCCGGGCCAAGATCCCAAAGATGCGACCCCGCTCTACACGCTGAACGGCCGGACTTCATTCGAACTCTCAGCCGCGGCCGGCGAGCGGCTGCGGCTGCGCTTCATCAACGGGTCGCAACGCTCTGTTCTGGCGATCAAATTGGAAAGCCACGAGGTCCAGGTGATGGCGCTGGACGGCCAGCCCGCCGAGCCCTTCCCGGCGCGCAACGGCGCCCTGGTCCTGGCTCCCGGCGCTCGCGCCGACGCCTTTGTGGATGCGGCCACATCGGCTGCGTTGGTGCTGCATGATGGCAAGGAGGCACGTCCGATCGGGCGCCTCGCCGTCTCCGGCACGCTGGAGCGGCGCGCACCGCTGCCGCCGCCACAGCCACTCCCGTCGAATGATCTTCCTGAAAAGCTCGACCTGAAAGGCGCCTTGCGGTTCGATGTCGCGCTCGGCGCAACTGAAGCCGGTTGGACCCGGACGGCCAATTTCTCCACTGCCTCGGCGCCGGCGTTCCGGGCCAGGGCCGGCCGGACCGTCGTGCTGGCCGTCAGGAACCCCGCCCCTGCGACCACCGTCTTCCACCTGCACGGCCATTATTTCCGCCTGCTCGACCGGCTCGACGACGGCTGGAAGCCCTACTGGCTCGACACGCTCGCCATCGAACCCGGCCAGATCCAGCGCATTGCCTTCGCCGCGACCTCGCCCGGACGATGGCTGATCGAGTCGGTCGTAACCGATTGGGCCGCACCGCGGTTGGTGCGCTGGTACGGAGTGGAATGAACTCAGCCGGCGCGGGCCCAAACGTAGCGCGCATCAGGCTCCTTCTCCTCGTTCCGCGCTCCGTCGTCCTGCTCGGCCAACGTGAACCCGCGCGCCTCGTAGAAGCGTCGCGCCGGCGCGTTGCGCTGGAAGGTCCAGAGCTCGAGCCGCTCGTTGGCGCCTTTGGCGAGATTGAGGAGTTGGGTGCCGATGCCGCGGCCATGTGCGTTTGGACGGACGTAGAGCTGCTCGATCCAACCGTCACGGAAGGCGATGATCCCGCTCAGCTCAACGCCGTCAAAATGCCCCCAGACGTGACAGGTTGGAAAGACGCGCTCGCGGTAGAACCAGCGATCCTGGTGCGGCGTGTGCAGCCCGGCGAGCCACGGCATCGCGTGATCGAACGCGAGGCGATGGACCTGCGCCGCCGCGTCCATATCGGTGAGCGCGAGGGGCCTCAGCATCAGTACTCGATCCCGAGCGCATTATAGATCCGCCGGTGCACGGCCGGCAGCGTTTCGGTGAGATCCTCCGCGATCAGCCCCGGCCCTGCTTCGCTCGCGGCTTCGCCGTGCATCCAGACGCCGACGCTGGCGGCTTCGAATGCCGGAACACCCTGCGCCAAGAGCCCGGCAATGATGCCGGCAAGCACATCGCCCGCGCCGGCGGTCGCCAGCCAGGGCGGCGCATTGGCGGCGATGGTGGCACGGCCGTCAGGCGCGGCGACGGTGGTATCCGGCCCCTTCAGCAGCACGACGGCGCCGGAGCGTTCGGCGGCGGCGCGCACGCGCTCCAGCTTCGAACGGCCCGGCGTCTTGTTGCTGAGGTCGGAGAACAGCCGCGGAAATTCGCCCTCATGCGGCGTCAGCACAACGGCATTATCTTGCGAGGACTTGATCGATTCAAACAGCCGCTCCGGCTTGGCGGCAAAGCTCGTCAGCGCATCAGCATCCAGCACCAGATGCCGTTGCGCAGTGAGAGCGGTGTGCACCATGTCACAGGTGCGTTCGCCGACGCCGGCGCCCGGACCGATCATGCAGGTGTTGTAGCGTTTGTCAGCAAGCAGTTCACCGAACTCCACCGCGGTGTCAACGGGGCGAACCATCACGGCCGTCAGCGCGGCCGCGTTGATCGCGAGCGCATCGCGCGGGGTTGCGAGCGTCACGAGCCCGGCGCCGGCACGCAAGCTGCCGCGGGCGGCGAGCCGCGCAGCCCCGGTCGCGGCGGCATCGCCTGACACCGCCAGCACATGGCCGCGTGCATATTTGTGCCCGTCGATGCGCGGCACGGGGAAAGCGGCGCCCCAGTAATCCGGATCATTCTCGAAGATCTGCGGCGCGATCTCGTCGAGCACCTGTGCGTCGATGCCGATATCGGCCACGCGCACGCGGCCGCAATGCATTCGTCCGGGCAGCAGCAAATGCGCGGGCTTCTTGCGGAAGAAGGTGACGGTCTCGGCGGCATTCACCGCCACCCCCATCACGGCCGCGCTGGTGCCGTTGATGCCGCTCGGCAAATCGACGGCCAGCACCGGCGCACCGTTGGCATTGATCGCCTCGATCATCTCGCGGGCCTCGGCGTCGACGCTGCGGCTGAGACCCGCGCCGAACAGGGCATCGATGATCAGTGCAGGTTTTCCGATCGCCTGTGGATTGAACGGCAGCACCGGATGCTTCCAGCCGCGCGCGGCGGACGCGGCATCGCCATGGAGATGATCGCGCTCGCACATCAGGATCACCGAGACCTCGCGCCCTTGCGCGGCGAGCTCGGCGGCTGCGACAAAACCGTCACCGCCATTATTGCCGGGACCGGCGACGATCAGGATCGGCCCCTCCTCCGCCAACGCGTGGGCAGCTTCCGCGACCGCCTGGCCGGCGCTCAGCATCAGCTTGAAGCCGGGTGTGCCGGCTGTGATGCTGAGTTGATCAGCCCGCTGCATCTCGGCGGTGGTTAGAACTTCCATGCCACTTCCCTGGTCCAAACGCCTTTTCAACAGGCACGTTTCGTGCCGATCCAAGCCTCCGGAACAACTGTTTGCACAGATATTGAACCGTTTGCCTATTTCGTAGTCTGCGGTATTTTGAGCCGACCGGCTCAACCTATCAGAGATGCTCGTTAAAAGGCTGATAACGCTCCGATAATCAGGGCATTTGCAACTTGGCATAGACCCTGCTTTCGAGGAAGTCGCTTCGGTTCGTCGTGCTCACTGACATCTTCTGGGTATGACCGGCCGTCGATGCCGGGCTTGTCAGGTCCCGGCATTAGCGAAGACAAGATCGTGCGTTAAGAAAAGCGCATCCTGACGAAGACGTTGCTATTTGATCGAAAGGCCGGGAGGCGCGCAGTGAAGAAAATCGAAGCCATCATCAAGCCGTTCAAGCTCGACGAGGTAAAGGAAGCGCTTCAGGAAGTCGGCCTTCAGGGCATCACCGTCACCGAGGCCAAGGGCTTTGGCCGCCAGAAGGGCCACGCCGAACTCTATCGCGGCGCAGAATACATCGTCGACTTCCTGCCGAAGGTGAAGATCGAGATCGTGATCGGCGACGACCTGGTGGAGCGCGCGATCGATGCGATCCGCCGCGCCGCGCAAACCGGGCGCATCGGCGACGGCAAGATTTTCGTCTCCAACATCGAAGAGGCGATCCGCATCCGAACCGGCGAATCCGGGCTGGACGCTATCTGAGCCGGGTGCTATCCCGCATTTTGCGACACTCTGAAAGAAAAAAGGCTGCTTCGGCGGCCTGATTTCGTTTGTGCGGTTGCGCCAACTCGCCGAAAGCGAGAACGAATCTGCTCATCTGGAAACCGACCCGCAGAGCCAAAAGGGGTATGCATGAAGACCGCCAAAGACGTCCTGAAATCGATCAAGGACAACGACGTCAAATACGTCGACCTGCGCTTCACCGATCCGCGCGGCAAGTGGCAGCACGTGACGTTCGACGTCAGCATGATCGATGAGGACATTTTCGCCGAAGGAACGATGTTCGACGGCTCCTCGATCGCCGGCTGGAAGGCGATCAACGAGTCCGACATGTGCCTGATGCCCGATCCGGTGACCGCGACGATCGATCCGTTCTTCGCCGAGACCACCATGGTCATCACCTGCGACGTGCTCGAGCCGACCACTGGCGAGCCCTACAATCGCGACCCCCGCGGCATCGCCAAGAAGGCCGAAGCCATGGTGAAGTCGATGGGCGTGGGTGACAGCGTGTTCGTCGGCCCCGAAGCCGAGTTCTTCGTGTTCGACGACGTGCGTTATTCGTCCGATCCCTACAAGACCGGTTTCCGGCTCGACTCCTCGGAGCTGCCGATCAACTCCGACACCGAATATGAGGGCGGCAATCTCGGCCACCGCGTCCGCACCAAGAGCGGCTATTTCCCCGTTCCCCCGCAGGACTCCGTGCAGGACATGCGCTCCGAGATGCTGGGCGCCATGGCCAAGATGGGCGTCAAGGTCGAGAAGCACCATCACGAAGTCGCTTCCGCCCAGCATGAACTCGGCATGAAGTTCGACACGCTGACGCTGATGGCCGACCACATGCAGATCTACAAGTACTGCATCCACCAGGTCGCGCATATCTACGGCAAGACCGCCACCTTCATGCCGAAGCCGGTCTATGGCGACAACGGCTCGGGCATGCACGTGCACCAGTCGATCTGGAAGGACGGCAAGCCGGTGTTCGCAGGCAACAAGTACGCCGACCTGTCGGAGACCTGCCTCCATTACATCGGTGGCATCATCAAGCACGCCAAGGCGATCAACGCCTTCACCAACCCGTCGACCAACTCCTACAAGCGTCTGGTCCCGGGCTATGAGGCCCCCGTGCTGCTCGCCTACTCCGCGCGCAATCGTTCGGCCTCCTGCCGCATCCCCTACACCGCTTCGCCGAAGGCCAAGCGTGTCGAGGTGCGCTTCCCCGATCCGATGGCCAATCCCTATCTTGGCTTCGCCGCGATGCTGATGGCGGGCCTCGACGGCATCAAGAACAAGATCGATCCGGGTCCGGCGATGGACAAGGACCTCTACGACCTTCCGAAGGAAGAGCTGAAGCAGATCCCGACCGTCTGCGGCTCGCTCCGCGAGGCGCTGGAAAACCTCGACAAGGACCGCGGCTTCCTCAAGAACGGCGGCGTGTTCGACGACGACTTCATCGACGCTTACATCGAGCTGAAGATGACCGAAGTCGCCCGCTTCGAGATGACCCCGCACCCGGTCGAGTTCGAGATGTACTATTCGGGCTAAGCGGCTCGAACCTCATGCGACAAGCAAAAGGCGCTCCGCGAGGGGCGCCTTTCGTTTTAAATTCGTAGGATCGCCATCCTCCATTCTTCGTTACGTCGGCTCACGGCGCGAGATCAAATGATCGAGCAAGCCCGTCGGCAGCGGGAAGACGACGGTGGACGACCGCTCGCCTGCGATGTCGTGCAAAGCCGCGAAATAACGCAGCTGCATCGCCTGCGGCTCCTGCGCGAGGACGCGGCCGGCCTCAACGAGCTTTTCGGCGGCCTGCTGCTCGCCCATCGCGTTGATCACCTTGGCGCGCCGCAAGCGCTCTGCTTCGGCCTGCTTGGCGATCGCGCGCACCATGGTTTCGTTAATGTCGATGTCCTTGATCTCGATTCCGGTCACCTTGATGCCCCAGACGTCGGTCTGCTTGTCCAGGATCTCCTGGATGTCGGCGTTCAGCTTGTCGCGTTCGGCCAGCATCTCGTCGAGATCGTGCTTGCCGAGCACCGAGCGCAGCGTGGTTTGGGCAAGCTGACTGGTCGCGGCCATGTAGTCGCCGACCTTGATGATGGCGCGCTCGGGATCGACGATACGGAAATAGAGGACGGCGTTGACCTTGACCGAGACGTTGTCGCGCGAGATCACGTCCTGTGGCGGCACCACCTGCACCATCACCCTGAGATCGACCTTGACGAGCTGCTGCACCACCGGAACGAGGATGACGAGGCCCGGCCCCTTCACCCCGGTGAAGCGGCCGAGCGTGAAAACGACGCCGCGCTCGTATTCCCTGAGGATACGAACCGCCTGGGTGAGAAACATGACGACAAGCAGCGCAAGCACCGCATAGATCGAATATTCAATCATCAGCGTTGTCCTCCCTCGCCGCCGGCCGGGTCCGGACGCCGGACCACCAGCGTCAAATCGACGATGTTGGCGACCTCGACACGCTCGCCGGGCCTGAAGGTGCCGGCGCCACGCGCCTGCCAGCGTTCGCCGTTCGTAAAGACGTGGCCCTCGGCCTCGTTCCAGTCGAGGACCTCGGCGGACAGACCGCGCATGGCTTGCGCGCCGACCCGGGCCGGGGCGCTGCGGGCGCGCCGAATCGTGCCGAGCACGACTAGAACAAAGCCGATGAACATCGCTGCGACGACGGCGATGACCGACCATGATAGCCGATAGCCTGGCGCCTCGACCCGGACCAGCATGAGCGCTCCCAGAATGAAGGCGACGACGCCGCCAAGACCGACCACCACGGTCGGGCTAAAGGCCTCGACGGCGAGAAGCGCGATCCCAACCAGCATCAGGCCGAGACCGGCATAGTTGATCGGCAGCATGTTGAGGGCATAGAGGCCGACCAACAGGCAGATCGTCCCAACCACTCCCGGCGCGACCGCACCGGGTGACACGAACTCGAAGATGAGCCCGTAAACGCCGACCATCAGGAGAATGAAGGCAACGTTGGGATCGGTGATGACAGCCAGAAATCGAGAGATCCATCCGGGGTCGACGGCTTCGGCCACGACGTTCTGCGTCGCAAGCCGCTGTGCCTTGCCGCCTGCGACCTCGACCACGTGACCATCGATCTGTCTGAGCAATTCAGCCTGATCGCGCGCGACGAGATCGATGACCTTTTCCTGCAACGCGCCGTTGGCCGAGAGCGTGGCGGCTTCACGGACCGCTTTCTCGGCCCAATCGGCGTTGCGATTGCGCAACTCGGCGAGGCTGCGGATGAAAGCGACGGCATCGTTCGTCACCTTTGCCGTCATCGGGTCCTTCGACTCGGCCGTCTTGTCCTTGCTATCCTTGTCGGGTGTGCCGCTCGGCAAGCCCGGGAGCGGACCGCCAATCTGCACCGGTGTCGCGGCACCGATATTGGTGCCGGGCGCCATCGCCGCGATGTGGGTTGCATAGAGGATGTAGGTTCCCGCGCTCGCCGCATGAGCGCCCGAGGGCGCGACGTATCCCACGACCGGAACGGACGAGCCAAGCACATCCGCGATGATCTCCCGCATGCTTGAGTTGAGTCCGCCCGGCGTGTTCATTTTCAGAATCACGACCTCGGCGCGACGCGCCGCTGCCGTAGTCAAGGCCTCCTTCACATAGCTCGCCGACGCAGGCCCGATGGCTCCGTCGATCGTGACGATGAGTGCAAGACGGCTGCTCTCCTCCGCCGCACTGGGAAGGAGGCAGAGAGCGAGAGCGACGACGCCGACCGCCGCTATGAGGGCCGCCTTCATGATCTGCACGGCAAGGGCTCCCTTGCCTGAGATGTGGTGGTCGTCTCCCAAACCTCAAGCGAGGCACGTCGACGACATTTGCGATTGTGCGATGCAATGGACGGGAGCGAAGCTTCAGCAGCCGGTCATGTGCTGTTCGGGCCGAGCGGCCTCAACAGGACGCATCGGGAAAAGGCGCTCCGAAAGGAGTGGCTTTCACTTTCAGAGAGCGCTGGCCTCGCCGGCTAAAGTACGCCACTGGTCCAGTTACGTTCCGCGTCTGACTCCATTTCGTTCTCAAAGAACGAATCGGAATCGTAAAAATCGAAACTCAGCAATTCCTACCGATTGATTTATTTCGCTGGAGATACCGCGAGCACAGTTCGGCGCTCACTTACTCGCCGGAAAATTCACCCCGATCTCCGCCACGACCGGCGCCCATTTCACCAGCGTCGCATTGTCGGAGGCGACGTTCACGCGGTCGCCCAGCAGCGACTTCGGCGCGGCGGACTTCCTGTCGAAGCGGATCGTCACGGTGCAGCCGCCCTGCATCGGGTGGCCGAGCGTGCCGCCCTTCCAGTCGGTGACGAAGCCGCCATAGTCCCATTCGAAGCCGGCCACCATGAACGGTTTGCCGTTGGCCTTTTGTACGTCGGCGAGGCTTGATCCGATACTGATGCCATTGACGTTCCATTTGCTCATCTTGGCGCCGTCGCGCAGCGTCACGCCAGAGACGCGCTTCGATTTGTCTTCCGCAATGGCGACCTCGAGCCGCCGGTCGTTGGCGTTCGGAAATAACACGACGCCCTCGTAGGTCTCACCTTCCGCGCCCGAAAGCTCCTGCACAGCTGCTTCCTTCCCGTACCGCTGCTTCAGGGTCCGCTCCGTATCATCAGATGACACCGGCGAGGCGCAGGTGATCGCGCCTTCCTGCGGCGGGGTGGTCTGGGCGAATGCGGGAGACGCGAACAGGACAAGAGCCGCGAGGGCGACGCTGCGAGACATCGAGTTGATTCCAAACCGGACGATTCAGTCTGGAGCCTAACGCGCGACGTCCGCTCGGCACAATTCCCCGACGATGAGGTCAGAGCGACGAGGCTTGGCCTACGCCGCCGCCTTCTGCTTCGCCACCATCGCCGCGCCAAAAGCCTCGAACAGCTTGCGATTGATCGGATTGCGCTGGGGATCATATTCGGCGTGCCATTGCACACCGAGCGCGAAAGTCGGCGCCTCCGCGATGCGGATCGCCTCGATGGTACCGTCCTCGGCTACGCCTTCGATCAGCACGCGCTTGCCGGGATCGAGAATGCCCTGCCCGTGCAGTGAATTGACCCGGATTTTCTCGCAGCCAAGCAGCTTGGCAAACGCGCCGCCCGGCGTGAGGTCGACGTCATGACGGTCGGCGAACACGACGGTCGGGTCGGGATGGATCTCGCCATTCTCGAGTCTCGGCATGCGGTGGTTCATGCGGCCAGGGATTTCGCGGATCTCGGGGTGCAGCGATCCGCCGAACGCGACGTTCATCTCCTGCAGCCCCCGGCAGATGCCGAACAGCGGAATGCCGCGAGACACGCAGGCGACCGAAAGCGCCAGCGCGACCTCGTCGCGGTGGATGTCGTAAGGCTCGTGCTTCTCGCAGGGATCGACGTTGAAGCGGGTCGGATGCACGTTGGCCCGGGCCCCCGTAAGCACGATGCCGTCGACCGTATCGAGCAGTGCGGTGATGTCGGTGATATCAGGCGAGCCCGCGAACATCAGCGGCAGGCCGCCGGAGACCTCAGCCACGGCGCGCAAATTGCGCTCGCCGACCATCTGGACCTGAAATCGATTTTCGACGCGATGGGCGTTCCCGATCACGCCGACGACCGGCTTTCTCATCTCCCGTTCCGACCTCCCGCAAGAAGATTCTCCAAAGATGCCCCTCGGATGGAACAAATTCAACAGTGGGGATCGCGGGACGGCAATGCTATTTTTGCGCAAATCCTCTTCTAAGGCCCCGCGCGCCGGCAGCCTTGACCTCAGGCGGCCGCGAGCGCCTCAATCTGGCGCACGGCCCCGGCTTGATCCCCCGTCCGATTTCACGAAAGAGTGCGTCCGGCCCGCGCCGAAAAGGACAAGATGTGACCGCCTCCAGAGATGAACAGCCCCAGACCCGCTCCGATCTGGCTCGAGACGTGGCTTGGGCCATTGCCGTTGGTGGCATCGCCGTCGTGCTCTTCACCGCGGCACTGGTCTTCACCTGGTACTTTGCCGCCACCCTGCTCCTGATCTTCACGGGTATGCTGCTCGGCCTCGGGCTCAACGCGCTGACTGCCGCGCTGGGTCGCCATGTCCGGCTGCCGCATGCCCTGCGGCTCGCGATCGTCTGCGCCGTGCTTGCCGTGCTGCTTGCAGGAGCGGCCTATCTCGGCGGCGCGACGATAGCCGAGCAGGCCTCGCTGCTCAGCAACACCATCAAGTCGCAGATCGGCAATGTGAAGTCCTTCCTGGATAACCACGGGATCGACACCAGCTTCTTCGATTTTGGCAACGGTGCATCTGACGCCACGGCCAATCCGCCGTCGGCCGCAACGCCTTCGCCCGCAACGCCCCCGCGCGGTCCCTTGCCCGGCGCTGGCGCGCTGGCCTCCAGCGGAGGAGCGATCGTGAGCCAGACTTTCAAGCTGCTGCTCGGCACCATCCACGGCGTGGGAAATATCTTCATCGTTCTGTTTTTGGGCCTGTCCTTTGCCGCGCAGCCCAGCGTCTATCACGATGGCCTGTTGTTTCTCGCGCCAGCGAAGCATCGCCTCCGCGCGACCCTGATCATCGACCGTATCGGCGAGACGCTGGAGCGCTGGCTGATCGCGCAGATCATCGTCATGCTCGCGGTCGGCGTCGTCACCTGGATCGGGCTTGCGATCATCGGCATCCCCGGCTCGTTCATCCTGGGGATCCAGGCCGGCCTGCTCGCCTTCATCCCGACCGTCGGCGCCATCATCGCCGGCGTCGTCGTGGTGTTGGCGAGCCTCGCCTCGGGCTGGATCCCGGCGCTATCGGCGCTGATCCTGTTCCTCGGCGTGCACGCAATGGAGAGCTACGTGCTGACGCCGCTGCTCCAGCGCCAGGCGCTGGATATCCCGCCGGCCACGCTGTTCGCGTTTCAGATCCTGCTCGGAGTCGTTTTCGGCATCTGGGGCCTGGCGCTGGCGCTGCCACTCGTCGCCATCGCCAAAGTCATGATCGATCATTTCAAGACGTATGAGGCGCCCCTCGGGAAGGCGGCCTGACCGGATCAGGTCGTCAGCACGGTCTCGGTGTGCTCGACCTCCGGAGGCGCGGCAAAATACTGGCCGACAAGCCCGCGCCACTCGGTGAAATTCTCCGAGCCGCGGAAATCGACCGTGTGGTTCTCCAGTGTCGCCCATTTCACCATCAGCCGGTAGCGCTGCGGCTTCTCGATGGACTTGTGCAGCTCGAAACCGTGAAAGCCCTTGGAGCGGCCGAAGGCCGCCTTGGCCTTGGCGACGGCAGCCTCAAAGTCATTCTCGCTGCCCGGCTTGATGTCAATTTGTGCGATCTCGGTGATCATTGGTTTCCACCCTTTGTTTGATGGCCGTGTCTACCGCAGAGCGGCCCAAAGAAAAAGGCGCCGAAACGGCGCCCTGCCCGGCCGAAAGTGCCGCGCTCTCAGGCGAACAGCAGCACGGTGCCCGCGACGACGAGCCCGCAACCGACAAACAACGCGATCGGCCAATAGCTGCGGCTCTTGATGTAGCGCCCCTGAGCGCGGCGCTCGGCAATGAGCGCCGTCTCGTACTCGTCCGCGGTCGAGAACAGGCAGGCGAAGCCACCGCGCGCCGAAGCGGCGTGCGCTTCGAGCGACATCAGGGCAGCCTGCGGGTTCTGTCGACGGATCGATTCCATAACCGCGATGGTAGGAACCGAATGGTAAACAGAAGATTACCGCGACGGCCGTTCGTTCAGGCTGTGGCCGGTCGTGTCTTGGAAACACCGATGCGCGCGGCGCTCTGGCGGCGCCAGTTCTCGAGCGACAGCGGCAGCTCCTCCGCCGCCTCGACGCGGTTACGGCCGCCGCGCTTGGCCTGGTAGAGCGCAGTGTCGGCCGAAGCCAACAACACCTCGAGTTCGGTGCCCGCCGGACCGCCGGCCACGCCGATGCTGACGGTGGTGTCGACCGGGCCTTCTTCGACCACGACGCCTGAGGTCTCGAAGGCCTCGCGGACGCGTTCGGCGACCAGCACACCCTCCTCGAGCGCACACGGCAGCAGCGCGGCGAACTCCTCGCCGCCGATGCGGCCCGACAGGTCCGAAATGCGCAAATTGTTGACGACGACGGTCGAGAACAGTCTCAGCATCTCGTCGCCGGCGGGATGGCCGAAGCGATCGTTGATCGACTTGAAATGGTCGATGTCGAAGATCATCACGGTGACCGGGCGGCCGCCCTTGGCCTCGCGTTCGATCATTCGCGCACAGGCTTCCGAGAAGCCGCGGCGGTTGAGCATGCCGGTCAGTGGATCGGTCGACGCCGCGGTGCGATGCGCGGTGACGGTGCGCTCGGACACCAGCATGAAGATCACGAACACGGTGCCGACGGCATAGAGCACGAGCTCGACCGCGAACACGGTGACCCAGACGCTGGTAGCGAAGCCGGCGTCATTTGGGCGCAGGAAGCTGCCGAGCACGATCGGCAGCATCAGCGCGCAGCCGTGCATGACGGGAACGAGAAGGGCCGGCCAGCGACGTTGCAGGCTCTTGCGCCGTTCGACCCAGAGCTCGCCTGCGGTCAAGGCCGCATAGACCGAGACGATGCCGGCGCCGACGACCATGCGCAGCATGGAGGCTGCGGGATCGAGCAGCATCACCGTCGCGACCCACGCGATCGCACCGAGCACGAGACCAGGCCAATTCGGCTTGCGGCCATGGAAGACGCGCGCGGCATTCCACACCATGCCGCAAGCGACGAAGGCGACCGCGTTCAGGGCGAGAGAGAGATACGGGCCGAGCTTGTCGCCGGTTGCCGTCCACACGGCGACGGAGGCGGCGCCGAGCAGATAGGCCGTACCCCACCATTTCAGCGCGGGGCTGTTCTCCTGCTTGCCGAAAAACACCATCATGGCGCCGAGCAATGCGGCGACCATGGTGGCGACCAAATAGAGCGTGATGCTATCGAGCGACATCATGTCGGCCCCCTCTTGAACATAGCAGTTACGCGATCGGCCCAGCCGATTTGCGCGCCCTTCCAGCTACGACGCTATGTCCGCCGAGTTCCATTCAGGTTTTCACGCAAGCCCAAGTTTTCGGGAAACACGCGCGCAATTTGCATACAAACGAACAACAAAAAAGGCGCTGAAATCAGCGCCTTTTTGCATCTCATTGAGGCCGCTTTCGCGGCGAATGTGACCGAAGCGATTAACGCTTCGAGAACTGGAAGGACCGGCGGGCCTTGGCCTTGCCGTACTTCTTACGCTCAACCACGCGGGAGTCGCGGGTGAGGAAGCCGCCCTTCTTGAGCACGCTACGCAGCTCCGGCTCGAAATAGGTCAGAGCCTTGGAGATGCCGTGACGCACGGCGCCAGCCTGGCCGGACAGGCCGCCGCCGGCGACCGTGCAGATCACGTCGTATTGGCCCGAACGCTGGGCCACGGAGAACGGCTGCTCGATCATCATGCGCAGCACGGGACGGGCGAAATAGACTTCGACCTCGCGCGCGTTGACGGTGACCTTGCCGGCGCCGGGCTTGATCCAGACGCGGGCGACCGCGTCCTTGCGCTTGCCGGTGGCGTAGGCGCGGTTGAACTTGTCGACCTTCTTCTCGTGCTTGGGCGCATCGGGCGCCGCGGCAGCGGTCTTGAGCTGCGAGAGCTGGTCGAGCGACTGAATGGATTCGGCCATGATTATGCGGCCCTCGTGTTCTTGCGGTTCAACTTGGCGATGTCGAGCTTCTCGGGCGTCTGGGCCTCGTGCGGATGATCGGCACCGCCATAGACGCGAAGGTTGCCCATCTGCACGCGGCCGAGTGGACCACGAGGGATCATGCGCTCAACGGCCTTCTCGAGCACGCGCTCGGGATGCTTGCCCTCGAGGATCTGGCGCGCGGTGCGCTCCTTGACGTGGCCGACATAGCCAGTGTGCTTGTAGTAGGTCTTCTGCTCGCGCTTGCGGCCGGTGAGGACCGCATGCTGGGCGTTGATGATGATGACGTTGTCGCCGCAGTCGACGTGCGGGGTGTAGGTCGGGAGGTGCTTGCCGCGCAGACGCATGGCAACGATGGTGGCGAGACGGCCGACGACCAGACCCTTGGCGTCGATCAGCACCCACTTCTTCGTCACCTCGGCCGGCTTTGCCGAAAAGGTTTTCATGTCAGAATTTCCGTGGACGGGAGATATCGGCGCGAACACCGCACCGGACTGCGCGGGTTTCTAGAGAAGAGACGCGCCATGGTCAATGCCCAACATCGGAATTTATCCCTGTAAAATCATCTACTTATAAATAAGGTGCGATGTTACCTGCAAAAAGGTCAAATATTTGGAATGGAATAGGTCGATGTGACATGGGCGATCGGATCAGGCGACGTCCCCGATAGCAGGTTCACCTCGCCCACCGCCAGGCGCTTACCGAGCTTGAGCAACCGGGCTTCCGCCAGCACATCTTGCCCGGGCTGGCCCTTGCGAAGGAAATTGATGTTGAGATTGGTGGTGACGGCGAGCCCGATCGGTCCGATCGCAGAGAGCAGCACCACGTACATGGCGAAATCGGCCAGGGCCATCAGCGTTGGACCGGACACGGTTCCGCCCGGCCGCAGCATCCGCTCGCTGTAGCGCTGGCGCAGAAGGGAGGTCTGGCCGTCTGCGCTCTCGATCGTGATGTCGTCGCCGCTGAAGGCCTGGGGAAACTCGTCGCGGAGAAACTGCTCGAGCTCCGCCACGCTCATTTTCGCTAATGCCATGCTGTTCCCCACCCTCGCGTCGCGCCGCCTGCTGCATTAGGTTATCTGCATCATCTCACTGTAATAATCCAATCGGAAACGCTCCAATGTCCGGCCAGGCCGCTCGCACCCCCTCTTCGTCTCAGCCAATTCTGCTGCGCGAAATGATCGGGTCCATCGCGGTGTTGACCCTCAACCGGCCAGCCGCGCGGAACAGCTTGTCGACGGCCATGATCGCAAGCCTGCATGCCGCCCTGAACGATATCGGCGGCGACAAGGCGGTCCGCGGCGTCGTGCTCGCCGCCAACGGACCTGCCTTCTCGGCCGGTCACGACATGAAGGAGCTGACCGCGCGCCGCACTGATCCCGATCGTGGTCGCGCCTTCTTCGCCGAGACGATGAATGCCTGTAGCGCGATGATGCAGGCGATCGTGCATCTGCCCAAGCCCGTGGTCGCTGCCGTCCAGGGCATCGCGACCGCGGCGGGCTGCCAGCTCGTGGCCAGCTGCGATCTTGCGATCGCATCGGAAGCCGCACAATTCGCCACACCCGGCGTCGACATCGGCCTGTTCTGCTCGACCCCGATGGTGGCGCTGTCGCGCAACGTGCCGCGCAAGCAGGCGATGGAGATGCTGCTGACGGGCGAGCCGGTCCCGGCCTCGCGCGCCCGCGAGATCGGTCTCGTCAATCGCGTCGTCGCCGCCGGCACCGAGCGCGACGCGGCGATTGCGCTGGCGCAACAGGTCGCGTTGAAATCCGCCTACACCGTCAAGCTCGGCAAGGAGGCGTTCTACCGCCAGGCCGAGATGAGCCTTGCAGACGCGTATCGGTATGCGGCTGAGGTGATGACCGAAAACATGATGGCGCGGGACGCGGAGGAAGGCATCGGCGCCTTCATCGAGAAGCGCACGCCGACATGGCGAGATGAGTGAAACTCTAGCCTCGTCATTCCGGGGCGCGCGAGCGCGAACCCGGAACCTCGAGATTTCGCGCTCACGCGCGCCCCGGAATGACGGAAAGAAAAGATGAATCACGACGCCTATCCCGACAATTACATCCGCGCCATCCTCAACAGCGTGAAGTCGATCGCGATGGTCGGAGCCTCGCCGGTCAATGTGCGGCCGAGCTATTTTGCCTTTAAATATCTGGCACAGCGCGGCTACGACATGATCCCGATCAATCCCGGCCATGTCGGCAAGGACCTGCTCGGCAAGCCCTTCGTTGCCTCGTTGCGTGATCTCGGCCGTCCGGTCGACATGATCGACATCTTCCGCAACTCCAGCCACATCATGCCTGTCGTCGAGGAAGCTCTCACACTCGATCCGCTGCCGAAGGTCATCTGGATGCAACTCGGCGCGCGTGACGACGCGGCGGCGGAAAAGGCCGAAGCCGCCGGTATCAAGGTCGTGATGAACCGCTGCCCCAAGATCGAATACGGGCGGTTATCGTCCGAAATCTCCTGGATGGGTGTCAACTCGCGCACGCTGAGCTCCAAGCGTGCGCCGGCGCCGACGCAGGGCATGCGTCTATCCCTCAATCGGATGAGTGTCGGCGGCGGCGACACCGCGGCCTCGGATCGCGCGGCCAAAAACAAGAGCGAGCAAAGTTGACACAATCGCGAAGGATTCGTTTCGTGAGCGCGTCAATGCGCAGCACGATCGTTCCGAAGTGACGCGGCGCCTTGACGGGAAGCACGGCGGCCATCAGCATGCCGCGCGATTTCAGGCCACAAGAACAGGACCCAATCAATGAGCGATCGCCTTCCGGGATTTTCCACCCTCGCCGTGCATGCCGGTGCACAACCCGACCCGACCACCGGTGCGCGCGCGACTCCGATTTATCAAACGACTTCATTCGTCTTCAACGATGCCGACCACGCCGCCTCGCTGTTTGGCCTACAGGCATTCGGCAACATCTATACCCGCATCGGCAATCCCACCAATGCGGTGCTTGAGGAGCGCGTCGCCGCGCTCGAAGGTGGCACCGCCGCGCTCGCGGTGGCCTCGGGTCATGCCGCGCAAGTCGTAGTGCTGCAGCAATTGCTGCAGCCCGGCGACGAGTTCATCGCCGCGCGAAAACTCTATGGCGGTTCGATCAACCAGTTCACGCATGCGTTCAAGAGCTTCGGCTGGAATGTGGTGTGGGCCGATCCCGACGATATCGCGAGCTTCGAGCGCGCGGTGACGCCGCGCACGAAGGCGATCTTCATCGAATCCATCGCCAATCCCGCCGGCAGCATCACCGACATCGAGGCGATCTCGACGGTGGCGCGCAAGGCGGGCGTCCCCTTGATCGTCGACAACACGCTGGCCTCGCCCTACCTGATCCGCCCGATCGACCACGGCGCCGACATCGTCGTGCACTCGCTGACGAAATTCCTGGGCGGCCATGGCAATTCGCTCGGCGGCATCATCGTTGATGCCGGCACCTTCGACTGGTCGAGCGGCGGCAAATATCCGATGCTGTCGGAGCCGCGCCCCGAATATCACGGCATTCGCCTCCAGGAGACGTTCGGCAATTTCGCCTTCGCCATCGCGTGCCGCGTTCTGGGCCTGCGCGACCTCGGCCCGGCGCTGTCGCCGTTCAACGCCTTCATGATCCTCACCGGCATCGAAACGCTGCCGCTGCGCATGCAGAAGCACTGCGACAATGCCAAGGCGGTCGCCGAATTCCTCGCCGGCCACCCCGCAGTGTCCACGGTGAACTATGCCGGCCTTGCCAGCGACAAGTACAACCAGCTCGCGCGCAAATATGCGCCGAAGGGCGCAGGCGCCGTCTTCACTTTCAGCCTCAAGGGCGGCTACGACGCCGGTGTCAGCCTGGTGTCGAAACTGCAGCTGTTCTCGCACCTCGCCAATGTCGGCGACACCCGCTCGCTCGTGATCCACCCGGCCTCGACCACGCACAGCCAGCTTGACGACGCCGCCAAGATCAAGTCCGGCGCCGGCCCCGACGTGGTGCGGCTCTCGATCGGGATCGAGGACAAGGAAGACCTGATCGCGGACCTGGAGCAGGCACTGGCTTAGCGAGCTGCGCCACTATCCATCCGCACCGGGATTTGGCGCTGGCCTGAAGTCTCCGCGCCAGCCCGGCTGCAGTTAACAGTCGTTAACCACATCTGCCGCATACATCGACTTTGGATCGCCTTTGATTCGGAGCCGACGATGCTGCGCTGGATAGTGCCTGCCCTGGCGGTGATGCTGACGGTTTCAGCCGCACATGCCGCCGACTTGCCGGCCCACCCGAAGCGGCGGGCCGCCGCTCCCCCGCAGGAACCGCCGAAGGTCTATGTCGAGACCGATCCGGATGCGCTGATCTCGCCGGCCTATGGCATCGGCAGCTACATCGAAAACCTGCCGGGCACGCCGCTGTTGCCGGGGTCGCATACGCTGCCGGGCTATTACGGCCGCCCTTGGGACTACGACTATCAGGGCGCGTATTACGGCGGGAAGCAGGTCGACTACTTCTGGCGCCTGCCCTACGCGTGCGGCATCTACGGCTACTGCTGATCAGCCGGGCTGCCCCGCCGGGACCGCGCGTGGCTGCGTCTCCGCGGATTGCCGCGACGCCAGCCGTTCCGCCTGCATCACCGCCAACGTCAACACCACGATCGCGACCGCCTGGTGCGAGAGCGCGAGGTCGATCGGCACCTGGTTGAGCAGCGTGAGGATGCCGAGCATGGCTTGCAGGCTCACCGCCGCGAGCAGCCAGAGCGCGCCACGCGCCGCTGATCCGGCGCGCGAGCGCATCGCGTCGAATGCATGCAGCGCCACAAGCATGAGCAGCGCATAGGCCGTCATGCGGTGCTCGAACTGCACAGTCAGCACGTTGTCAAACATGTTGCGCCACCACGGTGTCTCGAACCACAGCCGCTCCGCGGACGGAATGAACGCGCCGTCGATCTCGGGCCAGGTGTTGTAGGCCCGCCCCGCACGCAAGCCCGCAACCAGCGCACCGAAATAGATCTGGATGAAGGTCACGATCACCAGCACCGCGCTCGTGAACCGCAGGCGCGCCGGGACCACAAGCTGCGGGCGATCGGCAAGACGCCGCACCGTCCAGACGATGCCAGCGAAGATCAGCAACGCCAGCACCAGATGCGTCGCCAGCCGATATTGCGACACTTCGACCCGCTCGGAGAGGCCCGAGGCTACCATCCACCACCCGACCGCGCCCTGGAGACCGCCGAGGGCGAACAGCAGCCACAGCCGCCGCTTCAACTCGCTCGCCAGACCGCCGCGCCATAGGAAAAACAGGAATGGCAGCAGATAGGCGACGCCGATGAACCGGCCGAGCAGGCGATGGCTCCACTCCCACCAGAAGATCTGCTTGAACTCGGAAAGCGACATGCCGGCGTTGAGCTCGCGATATTGCGGTATTTTCTTGTAGGCTTCGAAGGCCTCGGTCCACGCCGCTTCCGACAGCGGCGGAACACTGCCCGTCACCGGCTTCCATTCGACGATTGAAAGACCGGATTCCGTCAGCCGCGTCGCGCCGCCGACCAGCACCATCAGCGCGATCAGGGCGGCCACGGAGATCAGCCACCAGCGCACGGCGCGATGGGCGTTGGTCGGAGCAAAATTCGTCGTCATTTCAGGGACAAACCAAGCTTTGTGACTAAGAGACTTGAACCGGATTGCGTGCCCCTTATAGTCCCCCGCTTCCGCAGCGCAAGTTACGCGAAAGCCGTAAAGTCCCCGCTATGACGATCCGCACCCGCAAGTTCCTCGGCGCCATCCTGCTGCTGGTGCTGGCCACCGTCTGGGCCCTGCTCGGCATGGCGCTCGCACAGATGCCGTGGATCGCCGAGTCCGGTTGGCGGCAGGCGATCTATTACGTAGTGGTCGGCATGGGCTGGGTGCTGCCGGCGATGCCGATCGTGAGCTGGATGCAACGGCCCGATCGCGCCAAATCTAGCTCGTAACGCTGCTCGTCGGTTTCACGGGCGCAAAGGCAACACCTGATACCAGCACCCGCAGCATGCGCAGCGAGCGAACCCGCCCGTCCCAGGCAATCCGCGGCAGCGCGTGCAGATTGGTTCGCCCTTCCGCATCGACGATCCCAGGGATGGTCGACACCGCACTGACAAAACCAGCCTCTTCCGCCATCACGACGTGGCTCCGCCGAAACGAAGAGCGGTCGCCGAACGGAAACGCCAGATGCCGGATCTCGCGGCGGAAGGATGCTTCTGCGACCGCCTTTCCCATCGTCATCTCGCGCAGCGCAGCCGCGTCCTTCATGTTGGCGAGGTTGGGGTAGTTCACGGTCGCGCTGCCGATCGTGACCAGCGGATCGGCGGCAAGCTTCGTCAGATCCTCCCAATCCATCGACGCCTCGCGCGAGAGCGCCGCGACATCGATTCGGTAGCGCGTACAGAGATCGGCGATCGCGACGGACAGATCCGCCGGCGGCAGCGAGCGCAACCAGCTTTCGACAAACGAAAATAGCGCCTGCTTCTCGGCACTATCGGTCACGGTGAAGCGCTGCTCCCTGTCACCCATCATCAGACTGATGCGGCTCTCGCGCGCGATCACCTGCTCAAGCCCGAGCCACCAGGCCTCGCCGACACCGTCGGGAAAGGCTGTGGGAACGTAGATCGTAAACGGCACGGAGTGGCGCGCCAGCACCGGATATGCAAACCTAATCAGGTCCTTGCTCGCGCCATCGAAGGTGAGTGCCACGAAGCGCCGCCTCCCGGGTAGCGTCACCGCGCGCCGGCAGACCTCGTCCATACCGACGAAATCATAATTCCAGCGCTTCAGCGCGCGAATGGCACGATCCAGAAATTGCGGCGTGATTTCGTTATGGCGCAGCGGCTGGAACGCATCGCCCCGCCGTGGCCGCACGCGCTCGAAGCGCAGGATCGCCCCGGCCCCACGGCTGCGCAGCAGGGGCTGGCCGGTGAACCAGGCCAATTCGAGCCACAACCGTTCCAGCCATCCGTCATCAGGTGCCAATATCCCCACCCTCGCGTTCGCCGGCGGCTCGTTCCCTCAGCCATTGTCATTACCCTTTGTTGACATTTGTTTGCAAAGGTCGGCCACAGGCCGAAATACGTATTTTTTGCTTTCTCGACGGGTTTCGCAGATGACCATGGCTGCGGCGATGCAAAGCCGGACGGCAGAATCGCCAGCGCGGTCCAAAGCGAGCCGTATCGCGCATGTCGACATCGTCGGCGCCATCGCCGAGGCCGAGCCGGTGTGGCGCGCATTTGAAGAGCCCGGACACCTGTTCACACCTTATCAGCGGTTCGATCTGCTGGGCTCCTGGCAACGATCGGTCGGGGAGCGCGAAGGCGCTCGCCCCTTCGTCGTGATCGCGCGCGATGCCGAACGCAGGCCGCTCGCGTTGCTGCCGCTCGCACTGCGCCTGGGCCACGGCGTGCGCACGGCCTGCTTCATGGGAGGCAAGCACCCGACCTTCAACATGGGGCTATGGAGCGCTGAGTTCGCGGCACAGGCCGTCGTCGCCGATCTCGACATGCTCTTCGCTCCGCTGCGCGACCAGGTCGACGTTCTCGCCCTGACGCAACAGCCCAAACGTTGGCACGACCAGCAAAACCCATTCGCGCTGCTGCCGCAGCAAACCGCCGTCAATCGCTGCCCGCTGCTGATGATAGAGCCCGGTGGTCCACCCGCATCGCGGATCAGCAACTCCTTGCGCCGCCGCCTCAAGAGCAAGGAGAAGAAGCTCCAGGCGCTCGCCGGCTATCGCTACCACCTTGCCACGACGGACGCCGACGTCACGCGCCTGCTCGACTGGTTCTTCCGCGTCAAGCCGGCGCGGATGGCGGAGCAGAAGCTGCCTGATGTCTTTGCAGAACCTGGCGTCGAGCATTTCATCCGCAGCGCCTGCCTCGCACCGCGTGGCGAAGGCCGCGTCATCGATATCCATGCGCTTGAATGCGACGAGGAAGTGATCGCAATCTTCGCCGGCGTCGGCGACGGTGAGCGCTTCTCGATGATGTTCAACACCTACACGATGTCGGAGCACGCCCGCTATAGCCCCGGCCTGATCCTGATGCGCTACATCATCGACCGTTACGGCGAGCGCGGCTACCGGTCACTCGACCTCGGTATCGGCTCGGATGACTACAAGCGCATGTTCTGCAAGGACGACGAGGAGATCTTCGACAGCTTTGTGCCGCTGACATCACGCGGCAAATTCGCCGCGATGGCGATGTCTTCGCTCAATCATGGCAAGCGACTGGTGAAGCAGAACCAGATGCTGTTCGACCTGGCCCGCAAGCTGCGGCGGGCGTTCGGGTAGCAGGCCCGCCCTTTCCTACAAGGGGAAAAGGGAAACCAACTAGGCGGCCACCACGCGCGGGGACGTCTCGCCGGCATCCGACGGCTGCACCGGCTTGCTCAGCATCGTCACCTCGCTGAACCCGACCGCCTTCAGCTGCTCGCACATCAGTGCGCGCGCGTCCGTCGCCATCGACGTGTCGGGTACTACGACGGCGCGGGCGTTCGCCGTCAGCAGTTCGGCCGGCAGATCGGAGGCGCTGCCGGCGTCCAGGAGCACATGATCGTAGGCGCGCAGCAAGGCGTCGATCGCCAGCGTCACGCGCGGCGACTGCAGCAGGCTGCGGTCGAAGCCGGGACGGCCGGCCATGACCAGATGCAGCCGCGAGAGCTTGTCCCGCGTGATGACTTGCGTAAATGAGGCCTGCCCCTGCATCAACTCAGCAAGACCGGGAGCCGTCGGATCGACGGATACCGCGGCGATTGTCGGCGAGGACGCGGCCAGATCCACCACGACGACGCGCGCGGCGCGCGCGAGATGCCGCGCCAGCGTCAGCGTCGACAGCGTGATGGCATCGCCCGGCGCGGTGCCGAGCACCGTAACCTTCTTCGCACCCGCTCCTGCCGCAATCAGGCTTTCCGCCAGCTGCCCGATTTCGGCGAATTCGCTGACATCGGCATCGGCCGTTATCTCCGGCTGGAGCGGCGCCGATTCGATCTCCACCGCCTCGACGACCGGCTCTTGGCGATCAACCCTCGGCGCGAGGGTGGCAGCGGCGCGCGGCGCGGTCTGGCGCAGCAGTTCGCCGGTAACCACGAGACCGGACGAGAGCAGCAGCGTCGCCAGCGTCGCGATCAACACGATCGGCAGCTTCTTCGGATAGGCCGGCGTGTTGGAAACAATGCCACGCGAAATGATCCGCCCTTCAGTCGGAGCGGTATCGATGGTCTCGCGGGTGTTGGCCTCGCGGTACTTGGCGAGATAGGTCTCGAGCAAATCGCGCTGCGCCTTGGCCTCGCGCTCGAGCGCCCGCAGCTGGACATCCTGCCCATTGGTCGAAGTCGCCTGCTTCTTCAGCTGCTCGAGGCTCGCGGTCAGGCCGTCGACCCGCCCGCCGGCGATCCGCGCGTCGTTTTCGAGCGAACGCGATATCTTGGCCGCTTCGTCGCGGATCTGATTGTCGAGGTCGCTGAGCTGCGCCTTCAGTTCCTTGATGCGCGGATGATTGCCGAGCAGCGTGGAGGACTGTTCGGCGAGCTGAGCGCGCAGCGTCACCCGCTGCTCCGACAGCCGCCGCATCAGCTCGGAATTCACGACCTCGGACGCCTCGATCGGCTTGCCGGTCTGGAGCATCTCGCGGATCAGCCGGGCCTTGGACTCGGCGTCGGCCTTCAGCGCGCGCGCATTGTTGAGCTGGGTGTTGACCTCGCCCATCTGCTGATTCGAGAGCGTGGTGTTGTTGGTGCCGACGAACAGCGACGATTTGGAGCGGAAGTCCTCGACCTTGGCTTCGGCCTCGGAGACCTTCTTGCGCAGATTTTCGATTTCGCCGGCAAGCCACTGGCTGGCGTTGCGGGCCTGGTCCTGGCGCGCGGCCTGCTGGAGCACGAGATAGCCGTCGGCGATCGAATTGGCGACGCGCGAGGCGAGCTCGGGGTCCTGCGACTGGAATTCGACCACGATCACACGCGACTTGTCGACGGCGTAAGCCTGAAGCCGATCGTAGTAGGCGTCGAGCACGCGTTCTTCCGGGGTCATCGAGAACGGATCACGGCCGATGCCGACCAACGCCACAAGCGACTTCAGCGGCGAGATGCCTTGCAGCACCGGATCGAATTCGGGGCGCTCTGCGAGCTTGTTCTTCTTGATGATCTCGCGCGCGAGGTCGCGCGACAGCACCAGCTGGACCTGGCTGGTGACCGCCTCGGGGTCGAGCGCCTGCCGCTCCTCGGTGCTGCGGTCACTGCTCGGCCGCAGGAAGACGTTCTCTCGACCGTCGATCAGGATACGTGCCTCGGATTTGTAGCGTGGCGTGATAAGATTGACGACAGCAACGGACACGACGAGGGCCAGCACCGTCGGCACGATGATCCAGCCGCGCTTGCGGGCGAGCGCCCCGCCGAGCGCGTGCAGATCGATGTCTCCGGATTCGGCTGGCGGCTTTGTGGCAAGCGGCGCGGGCTTGGCTTCAACGCGGGGCTTGGCCTTCGAAACGGCCCGCTCGATGACGGCTTTGTCCTTGCCGGCACGCCAGAACGCTAAACGCATCGAACACTCCCGCAGGGCAACGCCACTCGTCCACCTCAATGCGGCCGACTACACTCCATTAAGGTTGCCGCTGGGTTAATCATGCCGTCGGGCGGGCAACGCCAGCCTGTTCGTCACGCTTTGTTAACCATGAGGGTCCTTAATCCGTCTCGATATTTCGAGAACGTTGTTCGGCACTCGCCGTCCAGCGCTGGTGATCATGCCCCCCTCTCCCGACCAGCCGCTTCGCATTCTGCACGCCGTGCGCGCTCCGGTGGGCGGGATCATCCGCCATATCCTCGACCTCGCCAATGGCCAGGTCGATCGCGGCCATCATGTCGGGATTCTCGCCGACAGCCTCACCGGCGGCGAGCGGGCCGAAAAAGCCTTCGCCAAAATTGCGCCGCGGCTGACGCTTGGCGTGCATCGGCTCGCGATCCGCCGTGAACCCTCGCCGGACGATTTTCTCGTTTGGCTTCGCATGCGGCGCTTGATCGGCCAGCTCAAGCCCGACGTCATGCACGGCCACGGCGCCAAGGCCGGCGCCTTCGTCCGCATGCGGCGACGGTCCGACGACACCATCCGCATCTACACCCCGCACGGCGGCTCGTTGCACTACCCCCTCAACACCTTGAAGGGTGAGTTCTATTCGCGCCTCGAGCGCACGCTGATGGATTCGACGGATCTGTTCCTGTTCGAGAGCGCCTTCGCCCGCGACACCTATCAGCGCATCGTCGGCACGCCCAAAGGCGTAGTGCATTGCGTCTTCAACGGCGTGACGCCCGAGGAGTTCGAGTCGGTCGTCATCGCCGATGACGCCACCGACCTCGCCTATGTCGGCGAGTTCAGGCACATCAAGGGCGCCGATCTCCTGATCGATGCGGTCGCGCGGCTGCATCAGAACGGCAAGAAGGTCACCTTGACGCTCGGCGGCGATGGCGAGGAAACGGCCGCGCTGAAGGCGCAGGTCGAGAGGCTCGGGCTGGTGGACGCGATCCGCTTCATCGGCCACGTCAAGGCCCGCTATGGCTTCTCCAAAGGCCGGCTGCTGGTCGTGCCCTCGCGCGGGGACTCCATGCCTTATGTCGTGATCGAGGCAGGGGCGGCCGGCATCCCCATGATTGCGGCACGCGTTGGCGGCATCCCCGAGATCTTCGGGCCGGAGAGCCCGGGCCTGTTTGCGGCCAGCAATGTCGAGGCCATGGCCGAGGCGATCGCCGCCGCGCTCGCGGATGCGCAGGCGACGGCGCAACGCGCGTGCGCCTTGCGCGAACGCATCTCGGCGCATTTTTCCCAGCAGGCGATGGTCGACGGCGTCCTCGCGGGTTACCGCGACGCGTTTGCAAATCATTAACCACCCTTAAGCCGGCTTTAGAGAATCTTCCGATTTGTCCGATAATCGACGTGCCAGGGGATGCATGCCTGGGGCGCAAGGCCACGCCCACAGGTGTTTGGAATGGACGTAGACGCCCGTGGAACCGCTCAACGCACGATCGATGCTCGATGCCGCGGCCAGCGCGGCGGCCAAGCCGGCTGACCAATCTTTTGTCGAGCGCCGCCGCCGCCTGACGCCCGCGGCACTCGAAGTCGTCAACCAGAAGGTCGCCCGCGCCTATTCGCCGATCGTCATCGCCGGCATCGCGCGCGCCGTCGATTTTGTCCTGCTGAGCGTGGTCGGCATTGCGGTGTATCTCAGTTACGTGATGCCGCTGGCCGGCTTCAGCTGGGTTTATCCCGCAGAGATCGTCGCCGTCGCGATCGCCGCCCTGGTCTGCTTCCAGGCCGCGGACATCTATCAGGTGCAGCTGTTCCGTGGACAGCTCCGGCAAATGACGCGGATGATCTCGTCCTGGTCGTTCGTGTTTCTGATGTTCATCGGCATCTCCTTCTTCGCCAAGTTCAGCAGCGAAATCTCGCGGCTGTGGCTGGCCGCTTTCTACTTCCTCGGCCTCGCTGCGCTGGTCACGGAGCGCCTCGCGCTTCGTTCGCTGGTGCGCAGCTGGGCGCGCCAGGGCCGGCTCGACCGCCGTACCATCATCGTCGGCTCCGACCACAATGGCGAGCAGCTGGTCGAGGCGCTGAAGTCGCAGGAGGATTCCGACATCCACGTGCTCGGCGTGTTCGACGACCGCAACGACAGCCGCGCGCTCGACACCTGCGCCGGCGCACGCAAGCTCGGCAAGGTCGACGACATCGTCGAGTTCGCCCGGCGCACCCGGGTCGATCTGGTATTGTTCGCGCTGCCGATCTCGGCGGAAACACGCATCCTGGAGATGCTGAAGAAGCTCTGGGTGCTGCCGGTCGATATCCGTCTGTCCGCCCACACCAACAAGCTGCGCTTCCGGCCCCGCTCCTACTCCTACCTTGGCAAGGTGCCGACGCTCGACGTATTCGAGGCACCGATCACCGACTGGGATTTGGTGATGAAATGGCTGTTCGACCGCATCGTCGGGGGCCTCGCGCTGCTCGCCGCATTGCCGGTCATGGCGCTGGTTGCGGTGGCGGTGAAGCTCGACAGCCCCGGCCCGGTACTGTTCCGGCAGAAGCGCTTCGGTTTCAACAATGAGCGCATCGACGTCTACAAGTTCCGCTCGATGTATCATCACCAGGCGGACCCAACGGCCTCGAAAGTCGTAACCAAGAACGATCCGCGCGTTACCCGCGTCGGCCGCTTCATCCGCAAGACCAGCCTCGACGAGCTGCCGCAACTCTTCAACGTGGTAGTGTTGGGCAATCTCTCGCTGGTCGGGCCGCGTCCGCACGCGGTCCAAGGCAAGCTCCAGAGCCGCCTGTTCGACGAAGCCGTCGACGGCTATTTCGCCCGCCACCGCGTCAAGCCCGGAATTACCGGCTGGGCCCAGATCAACGGCTGGCGCGGTGAGATCGATAACGAAGAGAAGATCCAGAAGCGCGTCGAGTTCGACCTCTATTACATCGAGAACTGGTCGGTGCTGTTCGACCTCGTCATTCTCTTGAAGACGCCGCTCTCGTTGCTGACCAAGAGCGAGAACGCGTATTGAGTTGAGTTTCTCCGTCATGCCCCGCGAAGGCGGGGCATCCAGTACTCTGCAGCGCCACCGCCTTCTCCAATGCGCGCCGCGGAGTACTGGATCGCCCGGTCAAGCCGGGAGCGTGCCGTATGGCGTACGAGTAGCGTGAGCGTGTAATGGCCTATGCGGCGACAGCCGGTGGAATAAAAATAACCGCTCCGGCTGCGCCCGGCGTGCTCGCGCTCCAGCGCGCGCTGATGTGGCTGGTCGGGGCTTCAGGCGCGATCGTCTTCATCGAGCCGAGCCCTTACGAGATTGCGACGCTGCTCGCCACGGTGGCCTTCTTCGCCACCGGCCTGCGCTTGCGGCTGGTGCTGATGCCGCTGGTGCTTGCCCTGGTCCTGCTCAATGTCGGCTACACCATCAGCGCGATCCCGCTGCTTGACCGGTCCGAGGTCGCAAGCTGGATCGCGACCTCCTGGTACATGGCGGTGACCGTGGTGTTCTTCGCCATGGTCACCGCCGAGGATACGGCGGCGCGGCTCGACATGCTCCGCCGCGGCCTCGTGGCCGGTGCGATGGTGGCCTCGCTCTCGGCCATCGCCGGCTACTTCCACCTGGTTCCCGGCGGCGACGACCTCCTCACGCTCTACGGACGCGCGCGCGGCACGTTCAAGGACCCGAACGTGCTCGGCGCCTTCCTGATCCTGCCGGCGCTGTTTGCGCTCCAAAGCGTCGTCTCGGACAAGCTGCCCAAAGCCTTCCGTAACGTTATCGCCTTCGGCGTCATGTCGCTGGCGATCCTGCTCGCTTTCTCCCGCGCCGCCTGGGGCGGGCTAATCCTGACCGCCGCCTTCATGCTGGCGCTGATGGTCTTGACCAGCCGCACCAATGCGCAGCGCTCGCGCATCATCATCATGGCCATCGTCGCCCTAGTGCTGGGCCTCGCGCTGATCGCGGTCCTGCTGTCATTCGACTCCATTGCAGAGATGTTCAAGCAACGCGCGAGCTTCGACCAGAGCTATGACGAAGGCCGCTTCGGCCGGTTCGGCCGGCACATTCTGGGTGCGGAGATGGCGCTCGACCTGCCGTTCGGCATTGGCCCATTACAGTTTCACCGCTTCTTTCCCGAAGACACCCACAATTCCTATCTGAATGCCTTCATGTCCGGCGGCTGGCTCTCCGGCGTCTGCTACCCCGCGCTGGTCTTCACCACCGTGATCACGGGCTTTCGGCACATCTTCGTCCGCGTGCCCTGGCAGCGCGCTTATCTGGCGGTGTTCTCGGCCTTCGTCGGCACCGTCGGCGAAAGCTTCGTGATCGACACCGACCACTGGCGGCACTTCTGGATGATGCTGGGCGCGATGTGGGGCATGATCGCGGCCGCGCAGGCCTACAAGATCACGGCTTCGGACGACGCTTCTTCAGCTTGAGATCGGGGCGCTTCTCCGGCGGCGTGTCGAGCAGGCTCTTCAGTGCCGCGGTCGCCGCGACCACACCCTTGTAACCTTCATTGGCGAAACGCAGCAGCAGCCGCAGCTCCTCCTCGGAATAGGCACTGAACACCTTCTCCATCGCCTGCTGCATCGGCACGTAGAGCTGGCCGATCTTCATGGCAGTCTCCGGCACGACGGCGATGTAGACCTTGCGGCGATCGCCCTCGTCCCGCTCCCGCCGCACCAGCCCCGCCTTCTCGAGCCGGTCGACCACGCCGGTGATGGCCCCGGTCGTGAGGCCCGTCACCTCAGCGAGCCGGCCCGCGGTCACGCGCCCTTCCAAATACAGGATGTCCATGCATTCGAGATCGGAATTGGCAATTCCGGCCACATTCGCAACGGTTTGCCCATAGAGCACGCCCTGCGCGGACGAGCGCCGCATCGCCTCTTCCAATTCCCCCAGCAACGCCGCGCGCGCTTTCGTCCTTGACAAGGCCGACCTCTTATCTTAGTCGATATATATCTTAGTCACTAAGAGAATTAGCGACCGTAATTTCTCTAGCACCACGGAAACGCCGGGAGCAAGCCAATGCCTCATCGTCACCGCAAAGCCCTGATCATCGGCGCCGGCATCGCCGGGCCGGTTGCCGCGATCCTGCTGCGACGCGCAGGCATCGAATCGGCGATCTACGAAGCCTGGCCCTACTCGAAAGGGATCGGCGGCGGGCTCCAGATCGCGCCGAACGGCATGCATGTCATGGACGAGATCGGGCTCGCGGACGAGTTGATCAGCCGCGGCTCGATCGCGGAGTCCTTCGATTTCTACTCGCAAGGCGGCGAGAAGCTCGGCTCGATCAACCGCGACATGGAACGGCGGTTTGGCCAGCCGGTCGTCAATATCTGCCGCGCGACGCTGAACGAGATGCTGATCGACAAGGCCTGGTGCGCCTGTGTCTCGCTCTATTTCGACAAGCGCCTGATCAAGATCGAGGATCGCGGCGACCAGCCTGTGATCGCCTATTTCGCCGACGGCACCACCGCCGAGGGCGACTTCCTGATCGGCGCCGACGGCGTGCATTCGGTCACGCGGCGCCAGGTGGTGCCGGATGGCCCAAAACCCTTCAACACCGGCCTGATCGGTTTTGGCGGCTTCGTGCCGCACGCCGTGCTCGACGGAAGGGCGGTCGGCCGCCACGTCGAGACCACGTTCGGGCAGAGTGGCTTCTTCGGCTACGGCTATTGCAGTCCAGATCCAAAGGACGGCGTGATGTGGTGGAGCACGCAGCCCGCGCATGGCATGGACGCCGCGATGTTCCGCGCCCTTGATGAGCGCACGCTGAAGCAGCATCTGCGCGGTTTCCATCACGGCTGGCATGATCCGATCCCTGCCATCATCGAGGCAGCCGAGAACATCGTGGTCACCGACACGCTCGACGTCGCGACCTTGCCGACCTGGTCGCGCAAGCGCTCGCTGCTGATCGGCGATGCCGCGCATGCGACCAGCCCCCACGCCGGCCAGGGCGCTTCGCTGGCGCTGGAGGATGCAATGCGGCTCGCCCGACTGATGCAGGAGGGCCAGGAGCTGACCGCCACGTTCCAGGCCTTCGAGGCCGAGCGGCGACCACGGGCGGAAAAGATCGTCGCCATCGCCCGTCGTAACGGCAACAACAAGCGCGAATTCAGCACCACCGGCGCGTGGATGCGCAATCAGATGATCAAGCTGCTGTTGCCGCTGGGATCGAAGGGCATGGATTTCATGTACGCCTATGACGCGCGGGCGGCGTAGCCGGCGACCTCGGTGTCATCGCCGGGCTTGACCGGGCGATCCAGTACTCCGTGACGCCTGAGATCAACCGAGAAGCCGCGGAGTATTGGATGCCCCGCCTTCGCGGGGCATGACTGCGTCTGCGAGGCTGCCGCTCGTCTCCACCTCAAACCTCAACCCGGCATGATCGACCAACCGGCTGATCAACTTGTGCTGCATCGCTGCGCCGGGCGTCCACAGACCGGCTGGAACATCAGGCGCGTCACGCAACAGACAGATCGCGCATTCGGAAATCATCTTCGCGGTTGACGCATATCCGGGATCGAGATCGCCCTTCACCGCCGTGCGAACCTGACGGCCATCGGGCGCGATCGCGATATAGAGCAGGTCATAGTGACCAGCGTCGCGCTCTTGCTTCGACGGTCCCTCGCCTGGCTTGAGCGCTTCGGGGCCGGTCTTTTCGCTGTTGGCGGCCATCACGCGTTTAGCGTTGGCCAGCCCTTCGTCGCCCGGTCCCGTCAGCACCATCTCGTCATAGACAAAGTCCTTGCCGTAAGGGAATCCCATCAGCATGTTGGAGCGATGGACGTTGCGCGTGTTCAACGTCGCCATCGCGAACGGGGCGGACCAGGATTGCAGGTCCTCCTCGAAAACCGGCTTGTTGCCGCGCGGCTGCTTGGGCCCTTGAAATCCAGGCGTGAGGGCGAAGGGTCCTTGAGGATCGACACCAGGCTGAGATCCTGCGCAACCGCTTCGAACGTGACCCTCGCGCTCGCCGACGTGCCGCCGGAGAACTTCCAGCTGAGGTCGCGCACGCGCCCTTTCACGCGCGACGCCGGTGCGCCGAACACGCGCCTTGCTTCCTCCTGCACGAAGAACGCGCCGAGCTCGAACGGCATGGAATCGAAGCCGCAGGAGAACATGATGCGCGCGCCGCTCGCCTTGGCCGCCGCCTCATGCCTGTCGATCATCTGCTTCAGCCAGATCGGCTCGCCACAGAGATCCATGTAGTCGGTACCAGCCGCAACGCAGGCGGCAAGCAGATCGGAGCCGTAAAGCTGGTATGGACCGACCGTGGTGACGATCAGCTTCGCCTGTTCGACCATCGCTTGCAACGAGGCAGGATCGGCTGCGTCCGCCACGATGAGCGGCGTATCCGCAGGCGCGCCGATCGCATCACGAACCGAGGCGAGCTTGTCGCTGCTGCGCCCCGCCATCGCCCATGTCGGCGCCCCGTCACCCACATAGTTCTCAGCGAGATATTCGGCCACGAGCTGGCCGGTGTACCCGGTCGCACCATAGACGACGATGTCGAACTTTGCGGACACGGATTACGCTTCCCCGGGATCGTAGCCCTTACGCTTCCACCTCGAATGTCAGGCCTGCATTATCCCGCAGCCGCTTGATCAGCTTATGCTGCATCGCCGCGCCCGGGGTCCAGAAGCCGCCGGCAACGTCCGGTGCATCACGCAGCATGCAGATCGCGCACTCCGAGATCATCTTCGAGGTCGATCCGTAGCCGGGGTCGCGGTCGCCGGCGACGCCGGCGCGAACCGCGCGGCCGTCGGGCGCGATCGCGACATAGAGCAGATTGAACAGCCCGTTCTCGCGCTCTTCCTTCGAGGGTCCCTCGCCCGGCTTCGGCGCGCTCGGACCGGTCTTTTCGGCATTGGCCGCCATCACGCGCTTGGCGTTGGCCTCGCCCTTATCGCCGGGTCCGGTCAAAACCATCTCGTCGTAGACGAACTCCTGGCCGTAGGGAAAGCCCATCAGCATGTTGGAGCGATGCACGTTGCGGGTGTTGATCAGTGCCATCATGAAGGGCGCCGCCCAGGATTGCAGGTCATCCTCGACGAGCGGCTTGTTACCCTTCGGCTGCTTCGGGCCGGCAAAGCCCGGCGTCAGCGCGAACGGATCGTTCAGGATGGCAACGAGGCTCATGTCCTTGGCAACAGCGTCAAAGGTGGCCTTTGCACTCGCCGCGGTGCCGCCTGACAGCGTGCCGCGCATGTCGCGCACGCGACCTTTCACGCGCGCGGCAGGCGCGCCGAACACGCGCTTGGCCTCTTCCTGCACGAAGAACGTACCGAGCTCGAACGGCACAGAGTCAAAGCCGCAGGAGAACACGATGCGTGCGCCGCTTTGCTTCGCGGCAGCCTCGTATTTGTCGATCATCTGCCGCATCCAGATCGGCTCGCCGCAGAGATCGAAATAATCCGTGCCTGTGGCGACGCAGGCGGCGAGCAGCTCTTCGCCATAGAGCTGATACGGACCGACCGTCGTGATCACCGACTTCGTGTGTTCCACCATCGCCTTCAGCGAAGCCGGATCGGAGGCATCGGCGACAATCAGCGGTGTAGCGGCAGGCGCGCCGATGGCGTCGCGCACGGATTTCAGCTTATCGAGGCTGCGGCCCGCCATCGCCCATTTCAGCGAGGTATCGCCCTTGTAATGCGCCGCCAGATATTCGGCGACGAGCTGCCCGGTGAAACCGGTCGCGCCATAGACAATGATGTCGAACTTCGCAGAGCTCATGGTCGGCCTTTACTTCTTTGCGTAACTCACGCCCATGCCGGCACGGACGTCGCTTTGAATTCCATAGGGCGGGATCGGATAGCGCAGGCCGTTCTTGGCCAGCGCCTTCATGCCCTCAATCGCCTTGGCGAGATGCGCAGGCTTCAAGGCCATCAGCATCTCCTCGTCCGGCACGCCGCCATAGCGCCGTTCGGCATAGCATGGCAAGGACAGGCTGGGCTCGCCTGATTTGAGCGCCCGCCCCCAGGAATCCGCACAGGCGGTCTCGCCGACCACGCCCCATTCGAACTTCCTGTAGCCGGTATATTGCAGCCCGTTGATCAGGATGATCATCTGGCCGGGCGTCGCGTAGACGAGACAAATGTCGGGCGGATTGAGCCGGCCACTTGCGAGCGGACTGACCGCGAGCGCCTGATACCGACCGAACGGCACCACGTCCAAAGCTTCCTGGCGCTTGCGCGCATCCTCTGCCGTGCCGTGCCAGACGCCGACATAGTTTTCTCCCGCGAGCCATTTCTCGTCCTGTGGCGCCAGGCCAATCACCGCGCGGCACTGGCTGCCGACAAGATCCTCTCCAGTAATGCCGACGGTCCATCCGAGCCGCGAGGCCATGCTGACGATCTGATCGGTGGTATGGATCGCGTTCGGCCGCCGGATTTTCGGGATCGCCTCCATGTCCGCAACGTGCGCGAACAGCTTCATGCCTATTACCGTCGTCTTCAGCCGCAACAGGCTGTTGAGATCGGCGACGAGGCCGCTAAGCTCGATCGTATCAGCGGCTTCCTGCTGCATGGCATCCTCCCGACGCGGACGTTTTGCTTCTGAGCCCCGTTCTAGTCCTTGGCCGGCCCGGGAAGCAACTCGCTGGTTCTGCCCATGAGGCGGTAGGCCACAAGGCCGATCCATTCGCGCATGGCCACGTCGGTGCGGTCAAAACCATCCCGGGCGGTGTTTGTGAAAGAGAGCAGATCATCGCGACCGCCCATCCGCCAGTCGACGGGATAGGCCTCGACGTCGAATCCGGCCTTGCGAAAAATGCCCATCGAACGCGGCATGTGATAGGCCGAGGTGATCAGCAGCCAGCGCTCGCCCGGCTTCGGCGCGACCAGGCGCTTGGTGAAGATCGCATTCTCGTAGGTGTTGCGCGAGTCCCGTTCGACGATCAGACGCTCCTTCGGGATGCCGATGCTTTCCAGGATCGGGACCGAATAATCGGCCTCCCTGGGGCCGGTCGAAATCAGGTTCGCAGAACCCCCCGTGAAAACGATCCGCGCATTCGGATATCGGCGCGTAAGCTCGGCCGGCGCGAACAGGCGATCAGCCGCGTGTGGGACCACCGGCGCGTGATGCGCCGCCGACAGATCGGTATCGACGGAGCCGCCCAGCACGATGATGCCGTCGGGCGCACCGCGCGACGGATTCCACGGGGGAAAGCGCGACTCCAGCGGA
Source organism: Bradyrhizobium sp. Ghvi (assembly GCF_900115265.1). Lineage (GTDB taxonomy): Bacteria > Pseudomonadota > Alphaproteobacteria > Rhizobiales > Xanthobacteraceae > Bradyrhizobium. The sequence goes on from NZ_FOVU01000002.1 coordinate 414,867, forward strand.
AAGAGCAAGAGATTGCCCAGCGGCGAAAAGGCGGCGAGTGCGAGCATGACCAGCGTGATCGCGGCCAGTTTCCGGCCGAGCCCGGCAAAGCGCGTCGCCATCAGCACGATCGCGATGATCCCGAGCTCGACCAGAAGATTGATCGGCAACACGGCCGCCCCGAGCGTCTTGGAAAGAACGAAGAACAGGAGAAACCTCGCTTGAATGATCGTGCTGGTGACACGCGGGCTTGACCCGCCCGCCTGTCTTCAGAAATCTTCTTGGAAGAGGATCGATCGCGGGGTCAAGCCCGGCAACAGCGAGATCTCGTGAAACCGATTGGACGCGGCAAATGACCCAGCACCACTTGCATTCAAGTCCCGAAACCTGCCATTGGGGCTTCTTTGAAGCCGCGCTCAAACCCGTCCTCACCATCGCCAGCGGCGACGAGGTGACCGTCGATACCATCAGCGGCGGCCCGGACATTTTGCCCGACCGCAGCAAGTTTCACATTCCGCCGGAGATGTTCGAGGTTCATGCCAAGAACGAACGCATGCTCCCCGGCCATATCCTGACCGGCCCGATCGCGGTCGAAGGCGCCGAGCCCGGCGATGTCCTCGCAGTCGAGATCCTCGACGTCCGGCTGCGCCAGGACTGGGGCTGGAATCTGATCAAGCCGTTGTCGGGCACCCTGCCCGACGACTTCCACGAGACGCGCATTCTCAATATCCCGCTGGACCAGACCCGGATGGTCGGCCGGATGCCCTGGGGCCTCGACCTGCCCCTCAAACCGTTCTTCGGGGTGATGGGCGTGTCGCCGCCGCCCGCCTGGGGCCGCATTTCCTCGCTCGTGCCACGCGCCATGGGCGGCAATCTCGACAACAAGGAGCTCGGCGCCGGCGCCACGTTGTATCTGCCGGTGTTCGTCCCCGGCGCGATGTTCTCCTGCGGCGACGGCCATGGCGTTCAGGGCGACGGTGAGGTCTGCGTCACCGCGATCGAGACGGCGTTGCAGGGCCGCTTCCGCCTGACGCTGCGCAAGGATTTGCGGTTCGATTATCCGCGAGCGGAAACGCCGACCCACTACATGACGATGGCGATGGACCCGGACCTCGACCAATGCGCGGTGCGGGCGCTGCGCGACATGATCGTTCTGCTCGGCGAGATCAGGGGTCTGTCGCGTGAGGACGCCTACACGCTGTGCAGTCTCGCGGCCGATTTGCGGGTCACCCAGACCGTCAATGGGTCCAAGGGCATCCATTGCATGATCGAGAAAGCGATCGTGCACGGCTGAACCCCGCCCGCACCTCCTGACCTGCCGAAGCCTCACAGCCGCCCGGGATTCCGCGCGGCACGCGCGAGCGCGGGCATTTCCCCAGCGATTCCAAAGCGCTGAACCACCGTCCAGCCCGGATTTGACTTCCACCCCCGAACCTAAATAGAGTCTTAATCGTTACTTTTATGTACCCGAGTAAGAGGCTAGCGTTCGGGCCATGGCCACCGAAAAAGCCGAGACTGACCGCATTCCCGTAACCTTGGCGCTCTCGACCATCACCTACCTGGAGAAGTTGGTGAGACAGGGCACCCACGGCACCAGCGTTCCCGGCGTCGCACGGACATTGATCGAAGAAGGCATTCGTCTCGCCATCAAGGACGGGCTTTTGTCGATTCGCGACAATGGCAGGACGTGAACGCGCATTGAACGTGAAGCGGACGGATCTCGGCGCCTGATGGCCAGATGTCGCAACCTGGGACCGTTACAAATGCCTGTGCTCTCACCAACATGGACCGTTGAACGAATTGAGCTGTTGAAGCGGCACTTCGAGGATGGCCTGTCCTGCCGCGAGATCGCCGCGGACATCGGCGTCAGCCGCAATGCCGTGATCGGTAAGCTGTCGCGATTGAATCTCACGCGCGGCCGCGCGGTCGACGAACGCAGAGTCCAAGACAGAAGTCCGGACAGGACGAGCGCGCCGCGCGCTCCGAAAGCCGTGCCCCGACTGCAATTCGAAATGCTCGCCACGATCTACGCCGAAACGAACGCACCCGTAGCGACCGGGCCGATCGACGAAGCCAATCGCTGCTCGCTGATGGAGCTCGGCGAATACAGTTGTCGCTGGCCCATTTCGACGCCGGGGGCCGAGGATTTCTGCTTCTGCGGCAATGCTGCGCATGACGGCCAGCCCTATTGTACCGGGCACAGCCGCCTCGCCTATCGGCCGAACTCGCGCGCGCGTGTCGTACGCAGCTGAACCGCAACGTACGCCCACAACGAAAAACCTCCGGCAGGGCACTACCGGAGGTTCTTGGAGGCTTAGCGTGAAGCTAAGAGCCGTGACTTTCGAAATCGGCTGAGCACTATATAGCTGAGCAACTCAGGTAAGTAAATAAGATTGGTGACGATCGAATCGCATAGCTCGTCTTCGTCGTTCGCGCAGGAGAGGCCTGATTTTGAAAATCAGGGGCCCATCAAAAAAACCCCGGCGGTCGCCCGCCGGGGTTCTCTGATCGATTTCTACGATCGGTGATCAGAAGTTGCGCTGGGCGCGCAGCATCATGGTGACCGAGTTCTGGTCCTTCAGCTCGTACACGGCGGCCGGCTTTGCAGCAGAGGCGAAACCGTTCGGAGTGCTCGGCGTAGTGATCGTGCCCGAGTACTTCTGATCCAGACGCGACCAGCTCACGTCGGCCGTGAACGCCAGGTTCTTCACCGGGGTCCAGACGGTGTTGACACCGAGGACGCCGAAGTTGAAGTCCGGGTTACAGGTCGCACCGGGGTTCGCGATAGCAGCGAAGTTGGCGCAGATCAGGCTCTTGCCAGTCGAGCCGTAGCTCGCCGAAGCATAACCGCCATAGATGGCGCTCGCCCAGTAGGGGCTCCAGTTGTGGGTGTACGAACCGCGGACGCCCCAGGTCTTGACGGTATCGATGCCGGTGCCAGTTCCGAAGACGCCATCAGCAAGACCGGCGAAGCCGACGCTCTGATACGCCGAGCCGCTGCCGCTGAACATGAAGAAGCTCTGCGGAAACAGGCTCTGGAAGTTGTAACGCGTCGCACCGTCCGTGTAGACGGCCTGCAGGTTGATGTTGTCGCCCGCACCGGTCGGGATGTTCTTGATCGACAACGAACCCTGCACAGCCCAGCCCCACTTGTCCGACGGATGACCCGAGGGCTCCGTCGAGCCGTAGTAACCGGCGTGAAGGTCATGCGCAGCGACCGACAGCTGGGCGAGACCCCAAGCCTGGTCGACACGGACCGCACCGGTGATATCGGGAACGCGCGTTCCACCCCAATCGTTGACGCCGTACTGGCCCTGGATGAGAGCAGCAGCAGCGGCGGCACTAGCCGAAGTCACGGTCGGGAGACCGGTCGAACCGCTGACCGAACCAGAAGCCGAGAAGCCGTTGACGTTCCACAGGTTCGACTGGCCGTTGTTCGCCGACGTCTCCTCCTCCAACGCGATCGAACCGGTGATGCCCTGGCCGAAGTCAGCGGTGTAAGCCAGCTGATTGATACCGTTGACGTGATTGCTGCCGCCCGGAATGGTATCGGGACCGCCAGCCGGATAGCTCTGCCAAGGTGCGTCGAAGATCGAGACCGTGCGGCCGAAGGTGAAGCCCGCGAACTGGATGAACGCATGGTAGAGGCCGAGCGTAGCACCGCCACCACCGAACGACGTACCACCAGTGGGCGCCGAGGTGTTTTGCGTCCCGGTGACGGTGTCATAGCTGAAGATCATGTCAGCGTAGGTACGGACGACGCCGTACTCGGTCGCCGTACGCGTATCGACGTTCAGGTCCATACGAGCGCGGGTGTAGAAGTAGTTGGTCAGGCGGTTGTTCGAACCGCCGTTGTTGCTCGAAGTGGGCGCATTCTGGTTGAAACCATAGTCGCCAGCGCCGCCGAAAATCGCGTCGGCGCGGACGTAACCACCCAGCTTGATGCAGGTGTCGGTGCCCGGCATGTAGTAGAAACCCGCACCATACAGGGAGCAGATCTTCACGTATTCGACCGCCTTGGCCTTGAGCGGAAGATCAGCTGCCTGCGCTCCACCGACGGCGATCAGACCCGCCGCAGTGCCGAGCAAAAGGCTCTTCACCACTTTCATTTAAAACCTCCAAGTTGCTCATTTTACGGAGACCGGACCGTAAGGCCCCCCAGATCCCCGTCTCTTCAAATCCGCTCGGCCGCTTCGCGCTTTCGGACGTACCCGCATTCGACGCGAGGGACGTGAGCGAACCACCTGCAACGGGACGATCGAGAACCCCCCACCGTCGCGGATCAATATGCCTGCGCCGTTCCGTTAATCAAAATAGTTTATTAGATAAGCTTTGTGGTTTCGCTAACGCTGTGTCGGCAGAGCAACACTCGACGTAGCCCAAGCCTGACCGAATCATATTTGTAGTTTCTGTGACACAATTACCCTGCTCTGCACTTGCGTCAGAGCAGAGTTGCGTGGACTATGCCCCGGCACAAACAATGATCGGAAAGAGATCACTTGCGGGAGTGACGCTGTGTCAGCGACGAGGAAAGAAGGGGCGCGCCTCCGCTCCGTCGGCAATCTCGATATCATCAGGCGTTTCACCTGGGAGATATCGTCGATCAACATGTATCTGGAGGAGTTGCGTCAGTTCTGGGCGAGAACGCTGGGCATCAGTGGACCGCAATGGCTGATCCTGATGGCGATTTCGGACCTCGACAAGGATGATGGCGTCCCCGTCAACGTGGTCTCGAAGCTCCTCCACGTCGATCCGTCGTTCGTCACCACCCAATCCAAGCTGCTGGAGAAGAAGGGCCTGCTGCGCCGCCGTCCCTCGCCGACCGACGCACGCGTGGTGCGGCTGTCGCTGGTTGAGAAAACGCAAAAGCACATCGCCAGCCTCAACGAGCAGTACAAGACGATTCGCGAATTCGTCTTCCAGGAGTTCGACGAGAACGAGCTGACCGAGTTCACCGCCAAGCTCGCGACGCTGAAGACCCGTCTCGAGAAGGCGTGCGTCCGGATCTCCCTCGATTTCTAAGGCGCGGATGCGTCTCTCGGCCCGGAGAGATCGCGCTCAAATCCGACGGCCTGCGGCGCCGAGTCGCGATTCGAGCCAGTCGAAGATGTATTCGTTGGCAAGGCTCGGATTGTCGGCGTGGGCTTGCGCCGCGCCGGTCTCCTCGGCGGTGAACACTTTCAGCACGATGTCCGAACTGCCGAGCCGGGATTTCTGCACGATCTGCTGCGCCCGGTCGGCCTTGAGCCAACCGTCCTCGCCGATCGTGATCAGCACCGGACATTCGGCACTGGAGGCCATCAGCGGTGCATGCGGCACCGGGACGATGCTGAGATCGCTCATCGCAAACCGGCTGGCAAAGAACGACCGCTCGTGCAGATCCCACAGGCCGCCGTCGCAGACCGCTGCGGCCAGACGCGGCTCCTGCAACACGGCACGCGCCACGAAGGAAGAGCCCCACCCGTCGGCCACGATCGCGACCCGATCGAAATCGACGTCGCTGCGCAGCTCCAGATAATTCATCACGCTGCCGATCGAGCTCTCGAGATCGCGACGCTGCAACAAAATGTCGATGTAATCGTCGCGCTCCTCGCCGAGCAGATCGATCGCCAGCATCGCAAAGCCGCGCTCACGCGCATGCGGAGCGAGCTTCACCAAAAACTCCTCTTTGCGATGTCCGGGCTCGCCGACGCAGATCACGGTCGGAGAGCGCCCGTTCGCCCACGGCGCAGGAAGAAAATAGCCTTGTAACGCATGTCCTTCGACCCACGGGATCGTCACGACCTCGCCGGTCGGCCCGCGCGACGAGAGGTAACGGCGGGCGCATTCCTGCATCGCAAGCACCGCAACCCAGCGGCGCTCGTCGACCGGATCGAGCGGCATTGCGGCCGCGCCGTAGTAGTTCATCGCGCGCAGCCAGTTGCGCTGCGCGGTCACCAGGTGCCCTTCCGCGAATGCCGCCTCGGCACGATGCCGGTTAGCCTGCGCCAGCTTCTTCCACTCTCGATGCCAGGACTGCTCATCGCCGCGCTTCAACTGCCGCGCGATCATCAGGCATTCGGCGATGGTCGCGCCGCCCTCCTGGGCCGCGGTGAGCAGCCGTGTGAATTCAGCGGAGATATCCTCTCTCTCCGGGCAGAGGGTAAAATCATCGGAGAGGCATGCGGGTATCATCGGAGCTACGCTCAATCGTGGCGTTACCCCTGATTCACTAAACTATTTTAGTTCGCCAACCAAGTTGGCTTGCTTCAAATGAAACATGTTTGAGATCACCATCGCTTGAACGCGGGAATATTGCCTTATGCGTGACCTTCCGTTTCGTCATAAGATGGTAAAGATCTGCACGACGCGAAGGAAAATGGACCGGGCGCCTCTTGCGATGACGGCCGTCATCCCTATATCCGCGCGCGATCGCCGACGGTCTCAGCCAAGCCGCCAGCCGACCTCCTGGGTAAAACTTTCATAGAAGGCGCGGTCGTAGGCCTGCTCCGGCGTCGCGCGTACGCGCTCGTCGAGGCGCTTTGCGTCTTCGCCCACCAGAATGCGCCATCGCTCGGCTTTCACGCCATCAAGGATGATCTTGGCGGCTTGTGCAGCGCTGGTCGGCGCGTCCTCGAGAAAGCTGCGGGCCCGCTCGGCGAAGGCCGCCTGAATGTCCTCGTCGGACATCTTGTCAGCATCTGGCACGCCTGCCGAGACCATCCGCTTGCGCGTCAGCACGACCTCGTCGGCGTTGAGGCGCGCTGATCCGTCGGTGCTCTGCACCTTGCGTGAATTGGAGACGATCGAGGTGCCGATATGGCCCGGCATCACCACCGAGCATTTGACATGCGGCGCGTGCAGACGGAGGTCGTTGATCAGCGCTTCGGTAAACCCTTTCACGGCGAACTTCGCCGAGCTGTAGGCGGTGTGCGCCTGGTTCATGCCGATCGAGGCCCAAAAGCCGTTGACGCTGGATGTATTGATGATGTGGGCTTCGTCCGCCTTGACCAGCATCGGCAGGAAGGTGCGGACGCCGAGATAGACACCGCCCCAGCAGATGTTGAAGGTGCGCTCCCACTGCTCGCGCGTGTTGGTGAACAGGCTGCCGCCACCACCGATGCCGGCGTTGTTGAACAGCAGATGGACCTTGTCCGTCTTCTGCTGGTCGGCAAGCTCGTCGCGAAAACGCTTGAGATGATCCTCGATCGCGACGTCGGCAACATGCGTCGTGACGCGCAGGCCCTGCGGCAGCTTCTCGACCTCGCAGAGCCGCTTGGTCTCGGCCATGGCGGCTTCCGAGACGTCGCACATCGCCACATTGCAGCCCTCGGCAACGAGCTGTCGGGCGAGTTCCCGACCCATGCCCGTGCCACCACCGGTGATGACGGCGATCTTTCCAGCAAATTCCTTCATGGGATTTTCGGCCCCTCCCCTTGTCGGTCTGTTTCTTCATCGTTGATGCGCCGCGACGTGCGCGAAATGTACCGGCGCCGCATCCGCAGGTAAAAGCGGATCGGCGCGGCGTCTCGACATTGGTTATTTCGGCGCGCGGACTATTCGGCCGCTTCCACCCGCCCCCCCTTCACGGCGCCAAGCGCCTCCAGCGCCTTGCGGATCCCAGCCTGCTGCGCGCTCGATGCCTCCGGCATCGGCGCACGCGGATAGGTCATGGGCAGGCCCTGAAGCGTCTGCGCATAGCGCGTACAGGCCGGCAGATTATCGGCAATGATCGCGTTCCACAGCGTCAGCAGCTTCTTGTGCAGATCGAGCGCGCGCGGATGATCGCCCGCCTTAACCGCATCCCACAGCGTCACAGAGGCATGCGGCGCGGCGGTCAGGATCGCGGCAATCGAGCCGTGCGCCCCGAGCGTGTAGGAGGGATACATCAGGGCATCGACTGCGCTGTAGATCAGCTTGTCCGGGGCCATCATCATGAGGTCAGCGAACAGCTTCAGATCGCCCGCACTCTGCTTGACTCCGACGACCAGCGGCACCTCGGTCATGATCCGCGTCAGCAGCGCCGGCGACAGATATGACCACGGCACCACGTTGTAGATGATGATGGGCATACCGGTCTCATCCGCCATGGCGCGGAAATGCGCGACCATTGCCTCGTCATCAGGCTTGAACAGATAATGCACCGGCGTGACCTGGAGGGCTGCGACATCCATGTCGCGCACGAGCTTGCCGCGGCGGATCGCATCGCGCGTGGAGTCGACGATGATGCCGGCGATGACGGGGATGCGCCCCTTCACCGCCTCAACCGTCGCCGCCATCAGGTCGCGATATTCCTCATGGTCGAGCGTATGGCCCTCGCCGGTCGAGCCGCCGGCGGCAATGCCATGCGCGCCTGCGCCGATCATCCATTCGACTTGCGGCGCTATGAGTCGATAGTCGATCTCGCCATCTTTCCGGAATGGCGTCGTCATCGGCGGAATTACGCCTGATGGTCGTGCCTTCATGGTTTGCCCTCGCGTTTCCATAAGCCTGATGGCGGTCCCGCTCTCTTGCCGAGTATTGCGCCATGCCTCGAAGCGTATCGGCGCAGTCGTTGCTGTGAAGGGCTGCTGGCGCGGCACTGCCCCCACAATCGCTCATCGCTGCTCTATTACCTGTGGGTTCCCCGTAGTTCCCCGGCTTCGGTTTATGGGCAATCTTTTTACAATCCGAATCGTCAAATGGGGAACGCTGGGGCAAGCAGGTCCAGCCGGCGTGTCGTTTTCGACACAGCCTGTGGCACTCGGCTTGCATCCTCCTCGTGGTCGAAACTACCAATGAGGTGACTGGAATGTTCATAACCGTCGTTGCCGTGCTCTGCCGGCTTGGCGCTGCTGCCTCGGGCAGCTGTGTCGAGGAAATCATAACCGACAGCAATATGACGCCCGATATGTCGATGATGGCGTGCGCAGTCGGTGCCCAGGCCCCGCTTGCAAAATGGATGGACGAGCATCCGATCTATCATGCCAACTGGCGCCTCGAGCGCTACAAATGCGTGCCGGGTCATTACGAGATCAAGGGCCATGCCTAAGGCCCCGCAAAACTACTGATATCGAGGAGACGCCCGAGGGCCGCTCTTGTCCCTCCGCGCGGCACGGTCAGCGCCAAACCTGCCAGGCCAAGCCCGCGAGCGCCAAAGTCTCGCGCGAGATGGCGCCCTTTGTGAGACGATCACCTCTCTCCTTAAGCTACCGCCCGCAAAATGATCGCACGCGCGCGCCGGCCCTCCGGCGTCGGCATCAGCGCATAATTGTGCGGCTGGTCCCGCCACAGATGCAGTTCAACCGGCACGCCCGCCGCCCGCGCCCGCGCGGCGAGATCGACGCTGTCAGGGTAGAGCAGATCGCGCGTGCCGGAGAAGATCGTCATCGGTGCTAGCGATCGGAAGGCGCCGTTGAGCGGGCTGACGAAGGGATGACCGACATCGAGCCCGCCGGCATAGAGCCGCGCCGCTTCGACGATGCCCGGTAGGTCCTGGATCGGATCGCGCGCGGCGATTTCCGCCTGCTCAGGACGGCTGACAGACCCATCCGCCCCCGGCGAGATCAACACCATCCGGTCCGGCTGCCGATGGCCGCGATCGCGCAGCCATTGACATGCGGCGAGCGCAAGACCCGCGCCGGCCGAGTTGCCCACCACGGTGACCTTGGCAGACCCTGCGTCCTCCAGCAGCATTCGCAACAGCTCGCCTGTCGCCGGCACGACGTCCTTCGCGGTCGCGCGCGGCGCCAGCGGATAGATCGGCACCACGCAGACGACGCCGGCCTCGCGCGTCATCTGGCCGACAAAGCGCCAATGCGCCGGCGCGATCTCGTTGATATAGCCGCCGCCATGCATGAACATGACGTGATTGCAGCCCTCATGGCCCGACGATGGCGCGGTGTAATAGACCGGCCAGCCGCCCATCTTCGTCAGCACCGCCTCGACATTGCGGCCCAGCCCCGCCGGCTCGAACGAGGCCGGCTGCAGGGCCAGCTTCTGCACATGCGCCTGCACGGCCTCGGCCGAGGCAAGCTGCTGCTTGTAGGGAAGCAGCCGGAGCAGCAGGTTGAAGACTTGGCTCTGCAAGCTCGGCGCAGGATCGCGCCGGGCCGGCGGACCGAAGACGCAGCCGCCCGGGCAAAACTGCAAGGCCGACACGATCCTGGCAACGCTCATGGCCACATCCCCATCTGGCTCTTTGGACACGGCGACAAAGAGGCTTGCCGACCCGTCGCCACTCGCCGATATAATGCGAGCATTCACTCGCTTTTCCTACTCGCATTCAGATCACAAGACCGTGGCCCGCAAACCGCCCACAACACCTCGGAAAAATGCCTCGCAGGAGCGATCCCGCGCCACGGTCGACGCGCTGATCGAGGCAACCGCTCGCATTCTGGTCCGGGAGGGTTTTGAGAAGACGAGCACCAACCGGATCGCCGAGGTCGCCGGCGTCAGCGTCGGTTCGCTCTATCAATATTTCCCGAGCAAGGAGGCGCTCGTCGCCGCCGTGATCCACCGTCACCAGGAGGAGACCATGGCGATCGTCCGCACCACGCTCTGCGAAATCGCGGACATGCCGATCGAGAAAGCCGTGCGCCGCCTCGTCACGGTCGCGATCGATGCCCACCGCATCAACCCGAAACTGCACCGCGTCCTCGCCGAGCAGATCCCCCGCGCGGGAAAGCTCGACACCGAAGCCTTCATCCGCGAAGTCCACACCTTGGTGCGCGCCTATTTCGAGAACCACCGCAAGGAAATGCGCAAAATCGATCTCGACATCGCAACCTTCCTCTGCGTCAGCACGATCGAAGCAGTGGCGCACAACACGGTCTTGAACCAGGCGGAGGCGTTACCGGAGAAGACGGTCCGGACGCTGGTGGATGAGACGACGAGGATGGTGGTGGGGTATTTGAGGTAGGCGGATAGCCAAATCCTATGGAGAGCGCGCCCTAGCCTGACGGATCGCGCATGTGACACCGGCGGCATGGACGCCGCGCCAACGGTCAACGTCCGGCAGATGAGTTGGTAAAATGGTCGGAGCGAGAGGATTTGAACCTCCGACCCCTAGTCTCCCAGATTGAATTTTCGCATTTTCCGGCTTTTCTGGACTTTGCACAGAAATTCCAGAATATACCTCAAATCCCTGATATTTCGTTGTTTTTCATCGCAAAAACATGTATCGCGGTAGCTGACTTTTCCCGGACTTTCCCCGCGCCGTGCCTACATGGTGCCGACACGGGCTCTGACGGAGGCAGCTTTCGTGGGGACTTCGAGACTGACCAAGACGGTCGTGGCCGAGCTCGCGGCGCGAGAGAAAACGTTCATTGAATGGGACGCTGACCTCCCCGGCTTCGGGCTCCGGGTCACCCCCAACGGGGCCAAAGCCTGGATCATCGAGTACCGCGCCGGAGGCGGCGGCCGGCGCGCTCCGTCGCGCCGGATGACGCTTGGATCAACCGCCACCCTGAGCGCGGAGAAGGCCCGCGGCGCTGCTAAAGACCTTCTGGCTGCCGCACGATTGGGCGCTGACCCGGCGAGGGACCGGCAGACTGCGCGCGCAGCTCCGACGATGGAGGAGCTGTCGACCGTCTTTCTCAAGCCCGAGACGAAGGTGGACCGCAAGGCATCGACCCTCGCACTGTACGATCTCTATTTCCGGGTGCACATCCTTCCCGCTCTTGGCTCAAAGCGCGTTCAGGACGTCACCGACGCCGACGTGGTCAAGCTTCACCGCGATGTCGGGACGGAGAAGCCCGTCACTGCGAACCGGCTCGTCAAGGTCCTCTCCGGCTTCTTCTCGTGGGCGATCGCTGACCAAAAAATTCGCATGGAAAACCCCACCAAGGGGATCGATCTGTTCCGCGAGCAAGGCCGCGAGCGATACCTCACCTCGGAGGAGCTGTCTCGGTTAGGGGATGCGCTCCGCGAGGCCGAAACGATCGGCCTGCCCCACCTGGTGGACGACACCAAGAAGGCGAAGCACGCACGGAAGCCGGAGAACAGGTTCACGAAGATCGACCAGTTCGCGGCGGCGGCAATTCGCCTTCTCATCTTCACCGGCGCTCGACTGCGAGAGATACTGCACCTCGAATGGCGAAACGTCGACCTCGAGCGCGGACTGCTCTTCCTCGATGACAGCAAGACCGGCCGGAAGCCGATCATTCTGAACGCGCCGGCGCTGCAAATCCTGACCGATCTTCCTCGCATCGGGAAATACGTGATCGCTGGACAATCGGCGGGCGAAAAGGATGAGCAGCCTCGTGCCGATCTCCAGCGGCCGTGGGGCGCGCTTGTGAAGCGCGCCGGGCTAGACGGCCTGCGCATCCATGATCTCCGCCACACTCACGCCAGCGTTGGCGCTGGCGCCAATCTCGGGCTTCCGATCATCGGCCGGTTGCTGGGCCATCGCCACCCGGACACCACGGCAAAGTACGCGCATCTGGACAACGATCCGCTGCGTCGCGCTTCGGAGCGGATCGCAAGCCATCTCTCTACCGCACTGGGCGAGCAGCCAAGTGGTGGCGCGTCGATCCACAAAATTAGCGAGGGGCGATGATGGTGCACGAACAGCTCCCCTCGCCCCACGAATGGACGCGCGCCAATCCGGACTGGCTTACGATACCGCAAGCAATGTTCTTCTTCTCTCCAGAGCACGTGAAGCCCGGAGCGGAGTTTCACGCCTTTGTTGAGCGACGATATCGCGAAATGTCTGCCGAAGCCGAGAGCCGGTCTGTTGCTCAGTTATCCGATCGTGCCGTTTCCGTCCGGCGAGACCAGGTTCAGCTTGTGGTGGACGGTTCGACCGGAAAAATGCACCTCGAACACGTTGAGCGTCATCAATCCTTGATGGCCGACGGCTACAGCGACGTGGAATATTTATTCGTATGCGAGCCGGACGCGCCCGGGCTCGAAGCCGTGGAGCCCGGTCTCCGCAGCGCCGTTGTTGAACTCGCATCGTTCGCGGTGAAGTTCGGCTTGTCTCAAAAGCAGAACTTCGCGCAGGCGCTTGAACAAGGCCACGCCATGCTCGTGGGACGGTGGCACGATCTCACAGAGCCGTTTCGACCCATCCACCCGGATCAGTGGCGGCAATTCTTGTTCGACCCTTCCTCCTCCCCAATTGCTCGAGCAGCGAATGGAGATGTCCAGATCTTCTCGCCAATGGTTATTCCGAGCGAGCCCACTTCCGTTGCGATGGCATCACCACACAGCGGCGTCGACCCGATATTGTCTTGGCTGATCGATCAGATGCGCAGCAATCCCGACAAGCCACGCTCAAAGTCGAGCATGCTGATAGAAGCTCGAAATCTCTGCGCTGATTTGTCCGAGCGAAAATTTTTTGATCTGTGGAAACCGGCGGTTTCTCTAAGCGGTGCAGCAGCTTGGAGCAAGCCGGGCAGGCGATGATTAATTGGTGCATCGATTTAGTGAAATCGTGACCGGGTTTTAATCCTACAAGTTTGCTGCACTTTCTTCCGCATCAACAACGGTTCGTTGAGTTGGCGGAAGGAAGCCCATCATGCATCAGATTGACCAAGGTCCGGGCCAGAACGACGCGCGACGAACGCGCGGGCGTCCAAAAGGCTCGACGAGCAAGAGGCGCGAGAGCGCACCGGAAGCGAGCACGCCGGCTCCATCCGGCTACCACAAACCCGAGGCGGCCGCGGCGCGCATCGGTCTAACCCCAGGCACCTTGGCGAAATGGCGATGCGCCGGTACCGGACCGGCTTACATCCGGATCGGTGGTCGCATTCTCTACAAAGAAGCTGATCTCGACGCCTTCCGCGACGCTTGCCGCGTCATTCCTGGAGGGTCGTCCTAGACGATCACAAGTTGCAGCCGCGCCCGTCACAGTTTCCGGGCGCCGGCGCAGCCGCTGCCGGCGGGATGGACGCCGGCGGCACAGCGCCCGCAGGCCCAAGCCCCGGTGCCTGCGGGCGCATCCCTTCACCAGATCGAGGACCCGAGATGAGCCAACGCTCTCCCTCCCCTTATGCACGCGCCGGCACGCTGATCCGCCTCGTGCACGACCTTCACAGCTTTTGCAGACAGCACCAGCACGGCGAGATGGCCGGCGGCATGACTTACGACGAGCTCTTCCAGATCGAGCACCAGCTCACAGAAGCGCTTAGCTGGGTCCAGCAGCTTGGGCCGAGCCGCGCGCCGAACGCGCGCGCGGCCGAGCAGACCACCACCGTTGACGAAGAGGTGTTCTGAACATGGCCAACGTCATCAAGTTTCGGCTCGTTCTGCGGTCATCGGAGCGGACGCCATCAGCAGAGGGAGAAATCATTCCGTTCCCGTTTGGTCGACGGCGGCACATTGTCGAGCGCATCGCGCGCGCAATGCGCGCGATGACGCAGCAGGAGGCGGAGGATTATCTCGAGCGCGAACTCCAAAGGCTGTGTAACGAGCTACGGTCCATAGGCATCGACTGTGAGGATTGTGAGAGCCTCGCAGTCATCGAGCTATCCGACGCGATCGGCAAAGAGCTGCACGGTCCCGACTTTCGCTTGCAAGTCGACGGGAGCCTTTGATGTCAGTGCAGACGCAGATCCGTGGAGCAGCGCGCAGCGTGACACGCAATTCAGACCGACCTGCACCCACCCTGTCGGTCGAATGGCTGGGTGATCCCAGCTCGGCTAAGCGAAAGGAATGGGTTATTCGCGGGGTCCTCGGCGTCGGCGAAGTGATGGTAATTCATGCCGACACAAAGGTGGGAAAGACACAACTGGCCACGCACATCAGCTTCGCCGTAGCCACCGGTGGCGAGATATTTGGTCGCTCTGTCACCAAGGCTGCAGTGCTCTATGGAGCCTTTGAGAAGGCTCCTGTGACCAAGAAACGCTTCCGGGCCCTCCAGCGCATACACGAGAACGTTGAGCCGCCGATCGCGGTATGCAGCGGCCCGGTCAACCTCGCGAGCGCTGAGGATGCGAAGAAGATCATCGACACCGCAAAGGAAATGTCCTCGACCCTCCCCGTGAAACTGATTGTTGTCGACACCCTGAACCGGGCATCGGGAGGCGTCGACGAGAATGCCGCGGGTCCGATGGGGCTCATCTTCAATCAGCTCAGTCGCATCGCTGAGGAGGTGGGAGCCGGCGTCATCGTTCTGCATCACAACACCCAAGGGAAGACGAAGATGCGCGGCAGCTCGGCCGTGCCAGCAAGTGCAGACATCTTGATGTCTCTGGAGAAGCGGTCAGATGACATTCGCGAAGCGAAAATCACGGCGGCTAACGACATCCCGGAGGGGCAGTCGTTTCGCTTTCGATTGCGACAGGTCGAGCTCACCCCTCGAACCGCAGCTGCCGACGCCGAAAGCACGGTGGTGATGGAAGCAATCGGTAGTGTTCGAAACGGTGACCCCGTGGCTTCGCAGGCCATTTTGAGTCGAGCTGCCGAGCTGCTCCAGCTCTTCGATCGGCTGAACAAATCTGGTCGGTTCGGTCGGGCGGCGCTTTTAAGCGCCGCCCGCGACCAGCAGATCGTGTCCGAGGGAAAGTCGGGTTCCGAACAATTGCGCGTTACTTTGAAGGAGCTGAAACGACAGGGACGCCTCGACTACTCTCATCAGGACATCTGGTCACTTCAAACCACTCCCAGGTCCAATGTCCCAATCTCCTCCTTAAAGGAGGGAGATTTTGGACCAATGGATTTGGACCAATGACACCGATTTTGGAGCATTTTTGGACCTCATTGGACCAATTGGACCATAGAAGTCCAAAAACGCCTCCTCTCGGCTCAGAGGCCGGCGCGCTCCAGCGCGTCCGGCCGCTTTCCAGCACTGCTGGAGCTTATGCACCGTTATCCACAACGGCGGGACGGTCGCTGGCGCTCCGCCCGCCGGACACCGGGTGGGCGTCTCAACTGCGGACCTGTCCGCAGTCGCTGAACCGGCATCTGCGCCACAACACCGCCCACCATCATCAACAGCACGCCAAGACGAGAGAGAGTATACGCGCGCGCGAGCGTGCAAGCGGCGCTGGCGGGCTGGCTGGGGCTTGGCGCTGCGAGACAGCAGTCCGCCGGCACCGCCACCAGCGCCCGCCTGCTCAGCGGCAGCGCCCGTCCTGCGCCGCGCGCTGGTGCGTCCAATTCCTCAGCCGCTCTTTTCGTGCGTCGACCAGCGGGGAGCCGCCAGCGAACTCGGCAGCGCGACCGCGCCCGCGAATGCCGCCGCTTTTCGGCAAGTATCTTTCAGCCCGGGAGGTGGTCGCGAGTGCGACGCGCCCGGTAAATCAGCGTATTTGGGAGGCCGGAAAATCCGGTTTAGTTTCCCTCCGAGGCGCCGATGCCTAAGGGGCCGCGCCGCCGAACAGGTAACTTTGCGGGGCGGCCGCTCGCCCTTCGGCGCGAGCTGCTCGCCGTCCTCGATCGGGCCGACAAGCTCACGGCTCGGGAGCTTGCCGCGAGCGTTTACTCCGGTCGTGTGTGCCTATGCCGCCCGCAGGCGTGCTCGCGCTCGCAGCTCGCTTCGACGCGCAAGGCGCTGTGCCGCCTGATCGACAAGGGGCGCGTAGTCGTGGCCGGCCATCACCGCCGACGCCAGCTCTTTTCGCTGACCGGCCGTGATCCGTTCCCGCCGCTCGACCTCGGGTCGCTCGATGGCTGATCAAGCGGACGACGTCGAGTTGATGCGGCGCATCGCCGAGGCCCTTGAAGCCGGGGACGAGTTGTCAGCCGAGCAGCGCCGCGTTACCGCGGCGGCGCTGCGCCAGGCTCTGACGCTGCCGCCGACCACCTTCGCCGAGCGGGACGCGCTGATCGTCGAATGTCGGCGCCGGTTCTTTCCGAGCCGCACCGACCACGATGCCGCCCAGGAGATCGCTGTGACGTGGCGGCGATACGCGGCCACCGGATGGCTGCGCGAGCGAGCTGCCGAAACGTGTCCCCCGCGAAGCGTCGGGACGTTGCGGGGCGCTCTCTGGGAAATCATGCGGATCTTGCCGCGCGTCTTAAGTGTCAGGCAGATCAGACGAATAGTTGGCCATTTGAAGTGACCAACTCAACAGATCATCGTCGCTCTCCTCAACACTACAGAGGGAAGCGACACCGTGATTACCGAAAATCTGATCGAATGGCCCGCTAGCGTTCCGTACGCCGTCCGAAATCGGCTGGACAGCGTCATGGAGATCCACAAGGCCCGGCACGCGGCGCTGCTCAGCATATCGGGCGAGATGCGGGAAGCGCGCAGCGCGCTCGAGAACGACAAAGCTCGCTTGCGGGAGATGGAACTGAGCAACCATCCCCAGATCGAGCATGTCCGGGCCAAGGTTGAGCGCTCCCGCGAGATCCTCACAAAGCTCGTAGAGAGGGTCGAGGCATTGGGCTCACCTTGGAAAACAGCATTAGCCCTCGGGGACAACCTGAGAAGCTACGTCCGCTCGAACGCCGCCGGCGGCTTCCAGATTTACCAGGGCGCCGTGCCGCAGCTCCGAAACGGCGAGACGGCGCTAGATGGGATGCAGCGCGCAGCACGCCGCGTGCGAGAGCTCCTGGCAGACCGTCGAGAAGTCAAAGCGGCGCCGCTCCCAGCGTCCGTCGCAAAGCAGCTTGCGCGCGAGCAACTCGAGGCGCGCATCGCGGCGGCAAAGCCCGACGTCACCAATCTGATCGATCATGGCGGAGCGATCCGGTTTCCCATGAGCGGCACCGCGATTGAACAGCACGGCGGCTCGGCAGACCTCTATGCCGTCGACGCCATCGGTTTGTTAAGCTGGCTCTTCCTCGTTGACATGGCGGCCGCGATCGACAGAGAGATCGACGCGATGGCCGAGGACGAAAATGCGCTGTCCGTCGAGGAGCGCGTTAAACGCCTCGCTCAGATCGACGCCGACATCCTCGCCTCCGAGCGCGAGGAAGCCGCTTTCGCCGAACTAGCCGGTGTGCTTCCGCGACCTGACATCGATCCGCGAGCCGCACTCGGGCTCGCCGACACGATGCCGGCGCCGATGCGGGATTGAGGAGCGGGTCATGTCCAGCCTTTTTCACATCGCCGACCGTATCGTAAACCGGCCGCTGATGATCCTTCCAGAGAAGCTGGCGCTGATCGCGTCCGTTCTCGAAGGCCGGATCGGAGTTGATGCCACCGAGTTGCAGGAGATCGCTCAAGCCGCGCCCGACGCATCGCGCTTCGTTGGAACCACGCTCGGCCGTGATGGCCGGTCGAAGGCCTATCAGGTCCAGCAAGGGGTGGGGATGATCCCGGTGCTCGGCAGCCTGGTGAACCGGGGCGCGTGGATCGGAGCCCGATCGGGCATGACCAGCTACGAAGGCCTCGCCTTCCAGCTCGCCCAAGCGGCAGCTGATCCCGAGGTGAAGTCGATCATCCTCGACATCGATAGCCCGGGCGGCGAAGCCGTCGGGGCTTTCGAGATGGCCGACAAGGTGCGCAGCATCGCCAAGTCCAAGCCGGTGACTGCCGTGGTCAACGGCATGGCGGCGAGCGCGGCCTATGCGATCGCGGCGTCCGCCTCCAAGATCGTGATCGCGCCGAGCGGCATCGCCGGCTCGATCGGCGTGGTTCTGATGCATGTGGATTATTCCGCCGCGCTCGACCAGAAGGGCATCAAGCCGACGCTGATCCATGCGGGCGCTCACAAGGTGGACGGCAATCCCTACGAGCCGCTTAAGGCTAGCGTTAAGTCGGATCTCCAGGCAGAGGTGGACAACTTCTACGGCCTGTTCGTCTCTGGCGTTGTGAAGGGTCGCAATGGTCGCATGACCGAACAGGCTGTCCGCGGCACGGAGGCGCGAACCTTCATCGGACAGGCGGCCGTCGACGCCGGCCTAGTCGATGCCATCGGTACATTTGAGAGCGCTCTTCTTGAGCTGCAGTCGCAGCAACCGAGCGCCATCCAAGGTCCGCACCGTGAGCTGTCGCTCGCGTCCGACGGGCGGGTGCCGGTGGCTGCTGCAGTCCAGCCGTCGGCACCTTCGGTACAGAAAGTGTCAGGACCGCGCTCGGCGGAGGACCGAGCGGCGATTGAGCGTGCTGCCGGCAGCGACCCTCGATCGGCAAAGTTCGTGAAGCTCATCTCCGAAAAGCCCTACGAAGAGATGTCGCAGTCGTCGGCGCTTGAAGCCATCAGGATCAACAAAGCGGTTATCGCCAAGAACGACGACGCCGAGCAGCGCCACGACTGCGGGCTGTATCTGGATCCGAAACTGTCTGTCCGTGACGGACCACTGTTCGCGCCGCCGGGGACCGATCACGCGACCGACGATCATGGTTGGAGCGGCGTCGTCTCCGAGATCAACAAAACCTCTAAGCCTCACTGAGGAGATGGCTCAATGTCGAAGATCATCGAGGCAAAGGCCGTAATCTCGGCCAAGGACAACACCGGCAACGTCTTTGACAAGATCGCTGCGAAGTTTAAGGGCATCGAGAAGAACGCGAAGGCGCTCGACAGCATCAAGGCCCCGAAATTCACCGGCGATCTCTACAAGGAGCTGGAGCGCCTCAAGCTCAGCGAGAAGGAGTTGCAGGGCGTCCGCAAGGAGTTTGCGGCGTTCGACAAGCAGCTCCGCTCCAGCCCGGTTCGTGCGGCGCACTACTTCCGCGCCATCGACGAGTGGAAGGGTAAGACCGTCGGCCATTGGCGCGAAGTCAAGGCCGCGGCGGAGGACGCCGACAAGGCGCACTCGAAGTTCTTCAAGCGTGCTGGTCACTTCGCGCTACATGCCGCAGGCATCGGCACCGCGACCTATGCGGCAGGCCGTGCCATCCACTCGACTGCGGAGGCCTACGGCAAGCGCGGTCGAGCGCTCACCCGCTATGACCTGATGGGCATGAGCGATCAGGAGGTCTCGGAGGGCGGCGCGATCGCCGACGCGATCAGCTCCAGGTTTCCGTCGATCTCGCGCACCGAAGTGCTCGACTACCTGCGCAGCAACGCCGCGCGTCTCGGCAGTTGGGAGCGCTCGAAGGAGGTTGCTGAGCCCTATGCTCGCGCGCTGATCGCCAACAAGCTCTCCGGCGGCGACGAGCACGAGATGGAGGGCGTTGTCCGTGCCCTCGAAGGCATGGGCAAGGCGAACACCAGCGGCCAGCTCGTCTCGGGTCTCAACGCCTTCGCGCGCGCCAAAGCCGCGAACCCCGACTACACCGGCGAGCAGTTCCGAGCCGACATGGCTGCGGCGAGCAGCTCGAAATATGGCCTCTCCAAAGATTATCTGGAGAACGTCTTTCCGGTGCTGGCGTCGCACACCACCGGCTTCGGCAACAAGCTCTCCACCGGCCTCTCGGCATTGGTGGGCGGTCGCATGACGAAGCAATCGAAGGCGCGGCTCAAGGAAGCCGGCCTTCTCGGCGATGATGGCAAGCTGCTCGATGAAGAGGGCTACATCGCCAACAACTTCGAGTGGACGCAGAAGCACATCAAGCCGCTGCTCGAAAAGCGTGGCGTGCACTTCGGCGAGGACATGAGCGAGGACGACAAAGGCAAGGTCGTCTCGTTCCTAGCCAAGGCGTTCTCGGCCCGCAACGCCGCGGACCTGATCGCGACGAACCTCCTCGACGAACCTCTGGTCGAGAAGATGCGCCACCGGCAGACCCGCGGCCTGGAGGACATGGACCGGCTCCAGAAGAAGGATCCTTCGCTGGTGTGGGAAGGCATGATGAACCAGCTCAAGGATGCCGGGGTCGCCATGGCGAAACTCGGTCCGGTGGTGGATGGCCTCAACGAAGCGTCGTCTATTCTCGGTCGCTTCACCAAATTCGCGGAAACTGGGGTCCTACCGACAGACAGCCCATACGGGCGCTGGATGGCCGCCCAGCGCGAGAGCGGCTTCCTTGCGCCACACGAAGCGATCGGCGAGCAAAACCGCCGCGATCTTCTCAAGGCGCAGCTCACCGAGCTGGATCAGGAGCTCAGCCCCGGATACGGGCTGGACGAAGCCTCCGCTCGCGTGCTGCGCCTCAAGCGGTTCGACAGGCAGATCGCGCTCGACCAATCCGAGAACCTCCGGACGATGCCGCCGCTCTACTCCCAGGAGGAGATGGATCGGTGGCAGGAGATCGCCCGCGAGCGCTCGCGCGGCGAGGCCTACTCCCGCATTGGCAAGCCAGGCGAGCCAGAAGTCCCGCTTCCGCGCGCTCGCAACGAGACCGGAGCGATGCCGCCGGTACAGCCGCTCGAAGGCGCCGAGCAGCGCGTGTCGGTGGACGGCAGGGTCGAGGGAACGGTGGATGGCACGTTCATCGTCAAGGCCGGCGATCAACTGATCTCGATCTATGAGCAGATGAAGAAGGCGATCTCCGTCGTGGGCTCGCTCAGCTCCAACGGTCCCGGCTCTACGGGCAAAAGCAGTCCCGACGCGAATGCGCCGGCGACGGGTCTCAACACGGGGATGCCGCTACCATGACCGCCCTGCCCCCGAGCGAGCTGGAGCACCGCGTAGCCGCACTAGAGCGGCTCAACCCGGTCGCCCACGCCGTGCTCGTCGCACTGTGTGGACTGGTCCTAGGCACGGTGCCGTTGGAGAGCCAGCGGCGAATATTGGCGCTCCTGCGGGAGGGCACCACGTCTATCCTCGACGGCCTGACGGGCAGCGCGCCCGGCGAGCTGCCCGACCTCGTGGCGGAGGAGATCTTCGCCGGGCTGCTCGACAACGTCGAGCGGCTTGCGAACAGCCATCGGCGCCTCCGATGAGTGACGTTTGATCCAGGTCAATAGTCCCCTGTCGCTCTGAGCGGATCGTCGGACCATGAACCAGCCGGACAAATCAGATCGGTTAAATGAGCCGCCCTCGCCCGAGCCCTCCCGCTTGGATAAGGCGCGCCGCATCGTCCAGGAGTACGCCGATGATCTTCGCGAGATCATCAGGAAGCTCCGGCGCAAGCTGAACTGATGCGCAACGCCGCGAGTGGCTTGACAATACGCCTCCAAATCATGGCTTGCCTGTGCTCACGGGCATGGGCGCAAATCGGGACGATCTCCTCGCGGAATACTACCTCAAGGCGGCCGGCGTCGCCGCGGTCTGGATCGACCGCGACGGCCTGATCGGCTCGCAGGATGCGGCGCGCCTCCACCTCGAGGAAGGCCGCGTGGCGTACTGCTGCCCGCGCGGTGCGAATTTTGTCCTCGCCTACCGTTTGCAACTCTGGAAAGAGGATAATGAGCACGTCAGCGCGCCGAGGCAGGCTGCGATCGCTGCGCGCCTTGAGGAGCTCGCCGACGAGGGCGGCGTTGGCATTACGCCGCACTCCATTGCGATCGGCCGAGGCCGTGCAGCGGTCGCGGAGGTGAATGCTCGGCTGGCGGCGATGAAGGCAAAGGGTGAACTGCGGGAGCTGAACCATTCTTTCAAATCCGCGCGGGCGGTCGATCCGTCGCTTCGTTATGCTGAGTTCTTGGAGGCGAAGAAGGCCGCGCTGCTTGAAGCGCTGGCGCGAGCGAACGCCATCTCGCGATAGGATGGAACCAAAAAGCTCAACTTACGTTAAAATCTCCGAGGGAAGCACCATGTCGTACAGCGTGCATCTGGAACTCGCCCTGGCGCTCTGTGAAAGGGCGAATACGCCAAGCTGCTCCCTGCAGAAAGCGTCCGATCTAATAGAGCGCTTGGCAATCTCTCGGGAGTGCATCGAGCGATCCCGCGAGCTGCTCCGTTTCCAGGTGCCCCACACCTGTCTAACGCTGACGGCCGGAGTAGTAGCTCGCCCGATGATATCCTCAGCAGAGCGAGTTCCGGATGGCTGGTGCGCTCCAAAGTTGTTGGTTTAGCTGTTGGAACGGTGGCTTTTCCGTTGGCTTTGCGAGGTCAGCCGATAGTCTGATCGGGGCATGAAGATAATCTCAATACGCCAGCCTTGGGCATGCCTAATCATCACCGGCGGGACCGACGTCCAGACCGGCGGCACGCTGCTCAAAGACGTCGAGAACCGCTCCTGGGCGACCGCCTACCGCGGTCCGCTCCTGGTCCACGCGAGCCAGCGCCCGGATGCGATCCGGCCAGACGAGATCGAGCGACGCTTCGGCGTGCGGCTGGAGGGCGAGCAGCAGCTCGGCGGCGTCATAGGCATGGTTGACATTGTTGATTGCGTCCGGCCGCACGCGAGCCGCTGGTACGCGCGGGATCACTTCGCGTTCGTGCTCGCCAATCCGAGACCGCTCCCGTTCGTTCGATGGAAGGGCGCGCTGTCGCTGCGCACCGCGCCGGCCGAGCTGCTCGCGCTCATTGACGAGCAGACCAAGCGAGCAGCGTGATCGCCGCTCCGCGTCAGCGGCTCTCAACCGTTAATCTCCGCTGAACACAAAGCGTAGTTACTCGACTACGTTTCGTAGATTGCTCGCTCGCGAGTGATATCAAAGGCGATTTTCGATTTTCGCTACGATTTGACTACAGATTGTAGGATTGCTCCGCCCACAACTCTACGCTTGGCAACTACAGGCAACGCCGTCACGCTTCTCTCGTGATCAAACAGCGCATCAGCGCGAGAGGAGAAACGACATGCAGCAGCAGACCTGCCCCGTTCTGACCCTTGCTCAAAAATACGATCTCGTCGCGAAGCAGTGGCTCGAAAGCGAGAGCGATGCCAATTACCAGAAGCTCGGCCATATGGTCCTCGCGGCCGATCATCTAACCCCGCAGAGCATCACCGGCGCGACCTTCCAGATTGCGTGCGCGGTATCTGAGCTGGATGTAATTGCTCGCGGGGGCGATGCTCCGCACATCCGTTTGGCCGCTGAACGGCGGGTGTTGCGGCTGCTCCGCAATGCGCTCATCTTCCTCGAGGAATGCAGCGCGGATCTGCCGTCCGCTTGGAAGTTTGTCATTCCAGCGGGCGACGGACAGCTCAAGCGCAAGTACGGCTCGAACTGAGCGAGAGGCCAAAAGGAGATCAGGCCCGAGGCGGCGGCGCTGAGCCGCCGCCTCCCTGCCGAGAGAGCAGCCCATGAGAGCGAGCGACCGCCAAGCAAGATTGAAGCGAGCCAAAGAGCTCGGACGGCTGGCGTTCGATGTGCTGAGGTTCGAGGAGCTCGTCGGCAACATGACCGTCGAAGGCGAGCAGAAGCAGTTTCGCGAATTCGCGGAGCGAGGGTTATCCGGTTCGCTCCTGACGCCATTTAGACCGATGCGGCTCGATGAGTTCTCGCGCATCCAAATTCGGCACCTCGGTCACAAGGTGCTCAACATCCGTTGGTCAAAGGCCGGCGACTTCCAGCTCTTGACGTATGAGCCCGGCGAGTGGGAAGAGCTGCTCGACCAGCTCGCGAGCGTGTTTTGAAATGTCCGTGACCTAGATGAAGGTCGGCCCGGTCCGGCGTGATCTCTCTGCTCGCTTACTCTTTTGCTCGACTGGTGTTGCAAGGGAGGAGAGATGCTGCACAAATTTGCTTCGGTCCTGTGCGCTCGCCCAGTTTACGAGGGTTGCACCCTGATGGGCGGCCGCCTCTAAGGAGGGCATAGCTAGTCGCTCAAGGTCAGCCGAAGCTTCGTACACCAAACGAGCGCTGGTCTCGTCGCCAAATTTCATGCGAGCACGCTCAAGAACGAGCGCAGCAACGCCGATCTCAGAGACGGCCTTGCGGAACGTGCTCTCGTCTCCTGAGGCGTCCACCGTCTCTACAACGTGATACGCGCCATTTTTAAGGACCAGATCCGCGGTCAATCCCTCGGCGACTTCATATCGAGGGACGATCCGGTGCGAAGAAAGATCCTCGTCTCTCTTCGCCAGAACTCTCTCGTCGCGGAAGATGCGCTTCATTTGAGTGAGCAGCTTCGAGCGCTTTTCCTTCGACCGCAACGGCGCCGGCTCCGCGTCGACCAGGGTCTTCAATATTGAAGCGACCCGAGCTTCATAGGTCGAAGCGCCTTCAGCCTCGAACACGCCCAACCTCGATAAGGTCAGCGGTCCAAGCTTCGACAAAAATTTGAGCCGCTCGCTTAATTCCGCTCCGGTGTCTCTGAGCTTCCCGTCCAGGGTGGACATACCATCCAACGCGCGGCGCACGTCATCCGGCTCCACCGCCCCCGAGATGGCCCGCACCTTCTCAAGTCGCTTGCCCACCCGAACGTCAAGACGATCGTCATTGAAAACGACCAGACCTACGTTCAGCCGCTCACCGCGATCCTCTTCGGTCGCTAGTTGAACTACCGAGAATTTATAGGAGGGAGCCATCACTCAATCCCTTCCGAACACCATCTATCCGCGAACGTCGCACACCGGTCGTCCAAACGTCCATAAATTCCGCTCTAAGCGTCGCCGACAGCCAGTCTGCCGGCATCTGGTTGATTATCCCTTCCACCGACACAGATCCGAGCGCTGCCAGAGCATCGAGCACGGAATTCGCAGCTACAAAGTCGAAACCATGAAGTTGTCTGAGCAGCCCACCACACAATCGCGTGTTGCAAGCCGGTGGAGGGTAGCCGTTCCAGGGCCAGTGCCAGAAGAGCGCGCGGCTGAAATCGAAGGTGTAGAGCCGCCGAACGCCGTTGTCGTTGACGGAAAGGTAGTTGTCGAGGTGTCGGTCGTCGTTGAACAGCACCAAGTCAAGGGCATAGATCTTCGAAAGCAGTGAGCCGAGCCCCGGCAGGGTCTGTCCGATATTTCCTATGCTGGGCGAGGTCAGAAACGCCTGCGTTTCGATCCGGCTGGCGACACCAGGAACGCGCCGCGATCCGAACACCACTTCTCCGGAGAGCATTTCCATTGTCACCGCGCCCGGCGAAGTGACACCGACAGCCTCCGCGATGTGCGTCGAAATCCACTCGCTCGCGCGCACCGGCCGGCCGTGCGCATCGCCCTTCACATAGTACCGAAACCCGTCATCGGCTTCGACGCTACCGAGACTGTCCGCGCTCTGGTCGGCGGGTGGGTACTGGATGACTGCTCGGCGGTGGAAGAATTGGAGCTGGTTCATGCGGTGCCGACATGGTGCCTACATGACCCGAGACTGTCTGCGCGCCACCCCAGCCTCCAAGTCCATCCCATTGATTTTGTTCTAAAAAATGGTCGGAGCGAGAGGATTTGAACCTCCGACCCCTAGTCTCCCAGACTAGTGCGCTAACCGGGCTGCGCCACGCTCCGAACGTCGTTCCATTAGCTAGGATCGGCGCGATGCGCAAGGCGAGCCGCACCATTTTGGTGGCCCTCGTCGACGGACTTGGAGCCGATCGCCTTCGGAACTATCGGCAAGGCCGGGCCCGAATCCGGCCCTAGCCGTCCTTCAGCGCCTGATCCAGCATCTCCCGGCAGGCGACGAGGTCGGCGAGCGCCCGCCCGAGCCGTTCCCGGTCCAGCGCGCTGGGTCCGGCCGGTGCGGCGGCAGCGCCGCCCTTGCGGAACGTGGTGAGGATCTCCTCGTCG
Organism: Bradyrhizobium sp. Ghvi; assembly: GCF_900115265.1. Classification (GTDB taxonomy): domain Bacteria; phylum Pseudomonadota; class Alphaproteobacteria; order Rhizobiales; family Xanthobacteraceae; genus Bradyrhizobium. The sequence goes on from NZ_FOVU01000002.1 coordinate 441,127, forward strand.
TCGACCTCCGTGAAGCGGAAGTCGATGCCCTCTTCTTCATCGCCCTGGTAGTCGTCATCGTCGGTATCGGCGATACCCTTGATCGGGGCTTCGTCGTCGGGCTCCATCAGGCTCGCCCCGATGGCGTCCTCGATCGCACCGAACGAGACCGCGGCCGCGCTGTCGGCCAGGCCCTGAACCGATTTGACGCCGTGCTCCTTCAGGATCCGCTGCACCCCGCGGATCGTGTAGCCCTCCCCGTAGAGCAGCCTGCGGATGCCCTTGAGCAGGTCAACGTCGTCGGGCCGGTAATAGCGGCGGCCGCCGCTGCGCTTCATCGGCTTGATCTGGGAGAAACGGGTCTCCCAGAACCGCAGCACGTGCTGCGGGATGTCGAGCTCCTGCGCTACTTCGCTGATGGTTCGGAACGCATCCGGCGCCTTGTCCAAATGCCAAATCCTTCGCGTAGGCGCGACTTACGCCTCTTGTGGAGCCTTGGTGGCGTCGCCGTTGGTGCGGTGCTGGGCGTTGATCCGCTGCTTCAGGATCGCCGACGGCTTGAAAACCATCACCCGACGCGGCGAAATCGGCACTTCGGTGCCGGTCTTCGGATTGCGGCCGATGCGCTGGCCCTTCTTCCGGACCATGAAGGACCCGAACGAGGACAGCTTCACCGTCTCGCCCTTCTCCAGGCAGTCGGTGATCTCCTTGAGCACGAGTTCCACGAAGGCGGACGATTCCGTGCGCGACAGGCCCACCTTTTGGTAGACGGCTTCGCACAGATCAACTCGCGTTACGGTTTTGCTGGTCTCGGTCATCGCCCTGCCCCACATCACGGCGAACAATTGTTGTCTGAAATTATGAGGTTACGATACGGCGGTCAACAGCGCTCATCAATGCAGACGCATCGATATCAGCGGCTGAATCCGGCAAAATTTTATCGGATGTGGCTTTACCAGCGCACCAGCGCGGAGCCCCAGGTGAAGCCGCCGCCCATGGCTTCCAGCAAAACCATGTCGCCGCGCTTGATCCGGCCGTCCTTGCGCGCCACTGCCAGCGCCAGCGGGATCGAGGCCGCCGAGGTGTTGCCGTGACGGTCGACCGTCAGCACAACCTTCTCCGGCGCGATGTGCAGCTTGTGGGCGGATGCGTCGATGATTCGCTTGTTGGCCTGGTGCGGCACGAACCAGTCGATGCTGTCGGCATTGAGCCCGGTCGCCTGGAAGGCGTCGACAATGACGTCGGTGATCATGCCGACCGCATGCTTGAAGACCTCGCGGCCCTCCATGCGCAGATGGCCGACGGTTTGCGTCGAGGACGGCCCGCCGTCGACGAACAGTTTCGCCTTGTGGCGACCGTCGGAGCGCAGATGCGTGGTCACGACGCCGCGGTCGGTCGCGGCATTCCCCGGCTGCGCCTGCGCCTCCAGCACCACCGCGCCCGCGCCGTCACCGAACAGCACGCAGGTGCCGCGGTCGTTCCAGTCGAGGATGCGCGAGAAGGTCTCGGCGCCGATCACCAGCGCGCGCTTGTAGGCGCCGGTGCGCAGGAAATTGTCAGCGGTCGCGAGCGCGAACACGAAGCCCGAGCACACCGCCTGGAGATCGAATGCCGCGCCGTGGTTGATGCCGAGCGCGTGCTGCACGGCAACCGCGGTCGCCGGAAACGTGTTGTCGGGCGTCGAGGTCGCAAGCACGATCAGTTCGATGGACTGCGCGTCCACGCCGGCGTCCGAGAGCGCGGCCTGCGCCGCCTTGATCGCGAGATGCGAGGTGAATTCGCCCTCGGCCGCAATGTGCCGTTCGCGAATTCCGGTTCGCTGCACGATCCACTCGTCGGACGTGTCGATACGCGCCGCCAATTGGGCGTTGGTCACCACCTGCTCCGGCAAGTAAGAGCCGCAGCCGAGCACGACCGAACGAATTTGAGTCACGAAACATCCTCCGGCGCGGTCTGCACGGAACTAAGTGCACCACCCTCGCGGTTGAGCATCTGATTGATCTTGTTCAGGAGATCGTAGTGAGCCATCTCATAGCCAACATCGATCGCATAGGCAAAGCCTTCGGCGTTGATCCCGCCATGGCTCTTGACCACCAGTCCGTTGAGCCCCAGCAACACGCCGCCATTGGATTTGTTGGGGTCCATCTTGTCGCGCAGGGCCTGGAAGGCCTTGCGGGCAAAAACATAACCGATTTTGGAGAACCAGCTCCGCTGAATCTCGTTGCGGAGTAAGTCCGCCATCTGGCGCGCGGTTCCCTCGGCAGCCTTGAGCGCGATGTTGCCGCTGTACCCTTCGGTCACGATCACATCGGCCATCCCCTTGCCGATGCCGTCGCCTTCGACGAAGCCGATATATTCGAGTTCCGGCAGGTTCATCGCGCGCAGCATTTCGCCGGCCTCGCGGATCTCCTCATGTCCCTTGATTTCCTCGGTCCCGATATTGAGCAGGCCGACCGTGGGGCGCTTCTTGTCGAACACCACGCTCACCATGGCTGCGCCCATGATCGCAAGCGCCACCAGGTGGCGTGCATCGCCACCGATCGTGGCGCCGAGATCGAGCACGACAGACTCGCCGCGCCGGGTGGGCCAGATCGCGCTGATGGCTGGGCGGTCAATGCCCGGCAGCGTGCGCAGATGGAACCGGGCCATCGCCATCAGCGCGCCGGTATTGCCGGCGGAGACTGCGACATCGGCCTCGCCCTTCTTCACCGCATCGATGGCAAGCCACATCGAGGAAGTCTTGCGGCCACGCCGGAGCGCCTGGCTCGGCTTGTCCGAGCCGCTGACGGCGACCTCGGTATGAACGATCTTCGAAGCGGCTTTGAGCTCGGGGTGCCGGTCGAGCTCGGGCTCGATCTTGGCGCGGTCCCCGACCAGCAGGAATTCGGTGTCGCGATGCTTTCGAAGCGAGATGGCCGCGCCTGGAATGACCACGGCAGCGCCGTCATCGCCCCCCATGGCGTCCAGCGCGATGCGAACCTTGCTTGGCATAGAAGTCCCGGAAACCTGGTCTGGTGCGGTCGTCAAAGAGCGGGGCCGCAAAATGGGTTCGCCATGGACATGGCGACCGGCCAAGCGCCACGCCGCACCCGGACCGGGGCGGACAATAGCGTTTTGTTATCCCGAAACAACCTCTTGCCCCCAGCCTTTTGGACTAAGGGCGACCCGCCAGCAGAGCGTAGAAATTCATAATAATATAGAAAAATCAATTAGATCAACCAATTTCTGAAACCGGTCCCGCAAACACTTCGCCTGCCTTGGCAAAGCGGTCTTGCGGGGAATGCCCAGCTATTTGCCCTTCTTCTTACCCTGCTTGTTGTCCTGAAGCGCCTTCAGCACCGCAAATGGATGGTCCTCGGGGTCGGGCGCGACGACCTCGGCCTCGAACACGGCCCCCGGCTTGCGAGGATATGGATCGATCGCCAGGAACAGCGCATCGGTCGCGATCCGTCCAAGGTCGATGGTCCCGTTGACGATGGCCTCCGGCGGATCGGCGACCTCCGGCGGCTCCTGGTCATCGCGCCCTTCCTCGATGAGGTCCTCCAGCCGCCTCGTTTCGGCCTCGGGCGCAAATGTCAGGTCAACCTCCTCGTCGATCTCGCTCTCGATCGGATCGAGCGTGACCACACAGGTTTGGCCGATCCGGGCCCGAACCCGGCCGGTGACCTGGATCCGGCCGCCGCTCTTCGGCACGATGTCGAAGTCGGCACGGGCCGACAGGATGTCGCGCAAGCCCGCGACATCGGCCATGGCCTGACGCTCGGCCGCTGATGCTTCGAGCGCGCGATGCAGGCCGGTATCGGGAATCTGCGCCACCGTGACGGGCGAGCGCCAGGGATCGGATTGGGAGCCGGTCATCGGTCGATTCATGGCGTCTCAGCCTCCCGGAGCGGTGCAGGAAATTTGAAAGATCCGGCCAGCAGCGCCGGATCTCCGGTCTGGCCGAGATGCGCATTCGCGGCTTCTGCATAGGCAGCCAGCCGTTGTGCGTGATCCGGCCCGGCGCCACTCAAGATATTCTTGCAGATCGCCTGTGCCAGCGCCTCGCCGCCCTTATCAATGGCCTGGTCGTAGGCCTGGACGCGGCCGTAAAAGGCCTCGCCGAACGCCCGCATCCGCTTCGGGACGCTCTGGTCGCCCACGCCCATCTCGCGGAGATTATCGTCCATGTCCTCGCAAAAGCGGTCGAACAGGGCTTGCGACAGCCCCACCCCGTCTTGGGCGACCGTCCGCAGACGCCGCAACAACAGCCAGAGGTGAAGGAGCAACAGGTCGAAACGGCCATTAACCGTATCCGGCACGCCCAAGTCCCGGTAAAATATGGGTTCTCGCGCCTGCGTCACGATCATGCCATAGATGGCTTCAATGGTGCCGGCCGGGGCTAGCCGGGGTTTCCTGAAGTGATTGAACGGCCAAAGCATTGTGGTTTCCGCAAGCGGGCGCGCGCGAGTTGCATTCAGAGCTTCCGCCCGGTACTTCAGCGCCTCGCGCGACGCAAGGGGACGGAATCAGTTCCGCTATGACGATAACGAACCAGACCAGCCCCCGCGCAACTCGGCGGCGCGGCCTTCATGCACGCTGGCGCGGCTTGCGCATGCTCGCAGCCGTGACCCTGGTCGGGGCTGCGCTTGCCGGCTGCACCGGCGAGCAATTCCAGAAGGGCTATATCCTGCCGCCCGGCGCGCTCGAGCAGATTCCGATCGGCGCAAGCCAGGATCAGGTGCTGATCGTGATGGGCACGCCCTCCACCGTCGCGACGCTGGACGGCGAGGTGTTCTACTACATCTCGCAGCGCTCGGAGCGCCCCGTCGCCTTCATGAACCAGAAGGTGGTCGACCAGCGCGTGATCGCGGTCTATTTCGACAAGAACCGGCGCGTGCGCCGGCTTGCGAATTACGGCCTCCAGGACGGCAAGATCTTCGACTCGATCAGCCGCACCACGCCGACGTCGGGTCAGGAGATGAGCTACCTCACGCCGCTGTTCAAGCTGCTCAGCTTTAACTGAGTCTTCAGCCTGCGGCGTCGTGCCGCTCTTCGCGCAACACTTGCGGGCGTGTGCGACTTGCCGTTGCACGCTCGGTTCCCTACGCTCTCTGCAAAATAAAGCAGGGAGTGGATTCGTGTCCAAGAGACTTCAGAGCAAGCTGCTGTCCCGCCGTCGCCTGCTCGCCGGGGCCGCTGGTCTGTCGGCTGCAGCCATCCTGCCACGATCGAGCCTTGCGGACTGGAAGCCGACCGAGAACATTCGCATCATCGTGCCGGCCGCGGCTGGCGGCTCAACCGACGTGATGGGCCGGCTGCTCGCCGCCCATCTCCAGTCCGCCTGGGGCCAGACAGCGGTCGTGGAGAATCGTTCGGGCGGCGGCGGCACGATCGGCACCGCCGAAGTTGTTCGCTCCAAGGCCGATGGCCACACCATCCTGATCGGCAATCCCGGGCCGAACGCGATCGCCTACAGCATCTTCAAGAACCTCACCTACAAGCCGGACCAGCTCCAGCCTGTGACCAACATGATCCGGATCCCGAACATTGTGTCCGCGCATCCGAAGACCGGCATCAAGTCGGTCGCCGAGCTGATCGCCTATCTGAAAGCCAATCCGGACAAGTTGAGCTACGCCTCATCAGGCGTCGGCCAGAGCCCGCACCTCACCGGCGCCTGGTTCCTCCAGCTCACGGGGCTGAAGATGACGCATATCCCGTTCCGCGGCGCCGGCCCCGCGCTCCAGGCCGCGCTCGCCGGCGACATCCAGATCCTGTTCGACAATCTCTATCCGAGCCTGCCGCAGGTGCAGAACGGCACGCTCAACGGCCTTTGCGTCACCACCACCGAGCGCAGCGAGCTCGCACCGAACCTGCCGACGATGCGCGAGAGCGCGTCGGAGCTTGCGAATTTCGACGTGTCGTCCTGGTTCTCGGTGTTTCTGCCGAAGGGCGTCCCCGCCCCCGTGCTCGAGGCACTCAACCTCCAGGTCAAGGCGATGCTGGAGCGCGACGTCATCAAGAAGCAGATTGCCGCCATGGGCGCCCGCGCCGACTACGGCACGCCGCAGCAATTCGCCGAGTTCGTCGAGGCCGAGACGAAGAAATTCGCCGGCATCATCGAGAAGGAAGGCTTGCAGATGGATGTGCAGTAGCGCACCTACGTCGCACGGGTCGAGCCGATCGCCACACCGGTGAGCGTTCCGTTGATGTGCATCGGACCATACAGCTCACCATAGGTATTGCACCCAAACACACGATGGGCCCTGTATAGTTCCGACATGTCGCGGTCGCATTGGTGCTCGACACCCATACGCCTCTGAACGGACTCGAACCCGATATAGAGGGAGACCTCCCCGATCTCTTCCTGGATCTGCGCGAAAAGATCGCTGGTTGGATGGACCGGGTCACGCAATGTGGCCACCGTGAACACGAGGCCCTTGTCAATGGCAGAGGCAAAATGCAACGTGCCGTCCGCATCGACGCGGCGTATCGAGCGTGTGTAATACGTATCGCCGATCCGCACGAGCACAGGATGGGATGCAAACGCCGTCACGTCGAGTTCACCGCCGGCGATGCCCGCCATGCGTGAATACTCGGCTGCTGCGGGCTCGGCATTCAACTCGCTGACAGTACGCCGATCCGGATCGGCCTCCGTCACGACCATTTTTTCCGTGCAGGGTTCGCAAGTGTCGCAAGAAAAGATGAGGAACGGCAACGACGTCTTGAACACAAGGAGCACCGCTGCATCGGTATGGGCGCGGCCCCCGAAATAGACCCAGCTGCGCTCAAATCGCAAACCATCTGCGGCCGAGCCGCCGACCAGCGGCATGGGACCAAGCGCGGCATGAATCGCGGCCAAAACGACCTCTTCCCGCTGGCACATGCCATCTATGAGCAACAACCCGAAACAGCGCTCGCCATCGGCATTGCCGCCGTGTCGGAAGAAGCCTTGGCGAATCTCTGCGCCAATCGTGCGATGGTCTTCGATGCGAAAATTCGAGAGCCCGGAGATGGAGTGAGCCGTCACCTCGAAGTCGGCAGCGCTAAAGGCCAGTGCGACGACGCTGTTTTCATCCCATCCGTTGAGCGCAATCTCGCCGGCGGTCGTGCAGCCGAAGACGGGCGTGCCCGTGAAGCGCGCCGTCATTTCGGCCGCAAACGGTTGCGGATCGTAACAAGGTGAAACAAACACGAGCACCGCCGCAAGCCCGCTGGCCGGGAGAACGCTTGCCAGCTCCGCCGCCGCAGCCGCGGCGGTAGACGCTTTCGTCTCGACGGCTAGAACGCCGGATAGACATCGATCGAGCATCGGCGGTCAGAAACCTGATTGAGGCGCGACGAATTCCGATTGAGCCATCGTCGCGCCTTAGCTGGTTCAGTTGACCCGTGTGGCGAGCAACTCGGAAAGATTAGCGTCGAGCTGTGCGAGCATCTGCGGATCGGTGCCGAACAGACCCAGGTGCCCGTCGATGCTGGCCAGCGGGCGAAACTCGCTCCCCGGAATGAGCCGTTGCTCGACCTCGCAATCGGCCGGCGGGAAGAACATGTCGTGACTGATCGGCATCACGAATGTCTTCGCCTTGATACGCCCGAGAGCGGCAGCAAGGTCGCCATCGGCGTTGCGGCTGACGTCGCCGCGCTGCCACTTCCACGCCATGGACAGAAGGTTATTCGGGTCCATCGGCGCGAAGTAACCGGTCATGAAGGTGTCGACAAAGGCCTGCACGGTTTCGAAACCCAGCGCCTTGTGCCTGTTGGCGCGGAAGAAGTCGGTGCTCCAACCCATCACGGTCCAGAGCTTGGCCTGTCGCTTGAGGCCCGCGGCGACATCGGCCGGCGAGCCGTAGCGTCCTTCGCGGAAGCCCGGATCGGTCGTGATTGCCTCATTCAGCGTCTCCGCGAAGAGGAAGTCGTGCTCGGTATTCCTCGCCGTTCCGGCGATCGGCGCCGCGCGTTTGACGAAATCCGGATAGCGCACGGCCCATTCGTAGGTCTGTTGCGCGCCCATCGAGCCCCCGACCACGAGCGCCAGGCTCCTGAGCCCGAAATGTTCGGTCAACAGCCGATGCTGGGCGCGAACGTCGTCGCCGATGCGGACCTTTGGGAAATTCGGTCCGGCCATCGCGCTACTAGCGTTGTGCGGCGATGTCGACAATCCACTGCCGATTTGGTTGACCACGATGATGAAGTATTTCGTGGGATCGAGCGCCCGGCCCGTGCCGATATAGACCTGCTCCATGATCTTGCTCGTGCCCGAATACCAGGTGGGGACGAGAATGGCGTTGTCCTTCGCCGCGTTGAGCGCGCCGTGTGTGGCGACGGCCAGCTTGCAGCCGGGAATGGTGCCGCCATCCTCGAGCGCCAGGTCGCCGATGTCGATCATCTCGTAGGGGCCGTGACCTTCAGGCCCGTAATAGGGATTGTTGCTCATCTGAATTTTCCTTCGGACCAGAGTCAGTTCATCGCGAGACCGGGATAGCCGCTGGCGGCGAGTTCGTCGCATTGTCTGTTGTAGTTGCCGACGCCGCCGATATAGGACAACAGCCGGCGCGGCTTGCCGTCGACGTTGGAGCCCATGTACCAAGAGTCGGTTTTGACCACGAGCGTCGCCGCAGCGGTGTCGTCATGGTGCTTCACCCAGGTATCCTCGAACTCCCGCGTGGCCTCGATCGTTCGCTTGCCTTGCGTCCGCGCGTAGCCGATGCAGTCGGTGATCCAGTCGACTTGCTGCTGCAGACAGGTGGTCATGTTGCAGAGCGCGGCCGAAGGTGCGAGTGGCGCGCCGGTCGTGAACAGATTCGGATAGCCATGGACCTGCAGGCCCATTGCGGTGCGGATCTCCTGCTTCCATTGTTCTTTCAGCGAACGACCGTCGCGGCCGCGGAAGTCGATCCGGCTCAGCGCACCGGACCCGGCGTCGAAGCCGACAGCGAGGATAATGACGTCGACCTCGTGAACCTTGCCGTCGGAGGTCTGGATGCCGTCGGGCACGATGCGCTCTATCGGGGTTGTCAGGCAGTCGATCGCTTCGACATTGTCCTGCAGATAGACTTCAAGATACCCGTTCTCGAGCGGCACGCGGTGCGTGCCGAAGCCATAATCGGACGGGATCAGGAGGCTGCACAGTTTCGGATCGTTGCGCAGGCGCTCGCGCATCTTGCCGCGCACGAAGTCGGACACGACGGCGCTGACCGATTCGTCGAAGAACATTTCCGGGAAGGTCGCCAGCCACATCGACAGCGAGCCTTCGTTCCAGAACTTTTCCAGCACTTCCGTGCGCTCTCCGGGCGTCAGCTCCGCCCAGGGACGGTTCTCGAAATCGTAATGGAAGCCGGCGAAGGTCGAACGGACGCGCTTCTTCAGGTCGTGGAACTGGCTCGCCCATCGGTCCCATTCGGCCTGGCTGTATTGCGGATTTTTCATCGGCACCACGTATTGCGGCGTGCGGACGAAGATCTTCATTTCGGCGACGTCGGGAGCGATGGTCTGGATGACCTGGATGCCGGTCGCCCCGGTGCCGACCACCGCGACGCGCTTGCCTTTGAGATCGACGCCGGTCTTCGGCCATCGTCCGGTATGGTGGATCTCGCCTCGGAACGTCGACTGGCCGGGAAAGCGGTCGACGAGCGGGGCCGACAGCATGCCGCAACAGGCGAGGACGTATTGCGTGTCGATCTTCTCGCCGGCGTCCGTCGTGACCGTCCAGCGGCCGTCCTTTTCGCGATAGTGGGCCGAGGCGATGCGGCTGTTGAATTGAATGTCCTTCTTCAGGTCGAGGTGATCCGCGACGAAGTTGAGCCAGCGCTCGGTCTCCGGCTGCGCGGGAAATCGCTCGCTCGGCTTCCAGGCCTTGTACAGCTCTTCGGAGAACCAATACTGGTAGACCTCGACCTGGGAGTCGAAGCGCGCACCCGGATAGCGATTCCAGTACCAGGTGCCCCCCACCCCAGATGCCGTATCATAGGCGCGGACGTTCAGTCCCATTTCGCGCAGGCGATACAGCTGATAGAGACCGGCGATCCCGGCGCCGATGACCAGCGCATCCAACCGTGTTGTCGGTGCATCCGCACGCGACGTGTGTGTCGGCTCCAACAAGGTGCCCAAAACGTTTCCCCTCTTTTGTAGCGGCCGCTTGAGCGACCGAATGGCCATTCGGCCGTGGGAGGAACGTTAGAAGCGACGTGCAGCGCCGTCTTGAATGAACCAGTGAGCGTGTTGAAGGATCAGGTGAAGAAGCGCTAGCGAGAGCCATCGTCCCTGATGGCGGCCGGTGTCCGACCCAAGCGCGCGCGCATGATGCGCGTCAGATGGGCCTGATCCGCGAAGCCGCATTCCGCCGCGATCGCCTTCACCGGCAAACGACCAAGAGCAAGCATTTGCAGCGCTTTTTCGAGCCTGCGGTCGAGGACGTACTGGTGGGGGCTGGTCCGAAACGAAGCGCGAAAGCGCTTCCCGAAAGTCCAGACGCCCATGGAGGCGACTTCGGCGAGTTCTTCAAGCGAGAGCGCCTGATCGATCCGGGCTTCGATGTACTCGACAACGCGTTTGCGTATTGCCGGAGGCAGTTCGCCCCTTCCGGACTTGTCGACAAACTGAACGGATGCAAAGTTGCGAAGCAGATTGACGACGAGCTGTGTGCTCAACGCGTCGACGTACAACGCGCCGCCGATGCCGTTCCCGCCGGCTTCGCGAGATATCGCCTCGACGGTTTCGGTCACGATCGGACTTTGCGTGCGCAAGATGTCGTGCAGCCGCACCGCGGCGATCGGCCGTTCGAGGACGTCGGCAGCCACGCGGGAGACCACAGCGTCCGAAAGATAGACATGCGAGACGTCGATCTGCTCGGTCCAATGCCAGTGCGAAGCCTGCGAGCGGGTCAATAGCGAAACATCGCCCGGATGACACTCGGTCCGGGTCCAGCGCCCCTCGAAACGCCGCTCCATCATGGTGCTGCCGCGCTTATAGGAGACGATCATGAAATCGGCCATCGCGGGCACTGGGACGTCGAGACCGCTATAGCGGTAGGTCCGCAGCTCAACGCCCTTCCAGCCTTGACCGGCACTGCAGCGCAGCAACTCACCCGGTACAAAGCGCGGCAGTTCTTCTGGTCGAATGAGCAGTGCCATGGGATTTTTCCAACGTCGCGGACGGACGGCACCTGTGCGAACTATTGTCAACAGCAGGTTTGTACGTGTCAAGCCGAGCTGAACGGGAGTGGCGTGCGCTCGCTGTATCCCGGCGCCGGGCGAGTCGACTTCGTGGATGCCGTGAAAGAAGTTCGCCGGCATCATCCGGAAGAAATCATCGCAGGTGGACGTGCATTAGCCCCCACGGATCTGCAGCACTTCGTGCTGCGCAGCGTCGGGGGAACGCGAGTAGAGCGAGATCCACCAAACAAAAAACCCCACGGCTCGCGCCGCGGGGTTTTGTCGTGCATCACTTAGCGTCGTTCAGTGCGCCAGGATCGCCAGCAGCAGCAAGGCCACGATGTTGGTGATCTTGATCATCGGGTTCACCGCGGGACCCGCCGTGTCCTTGTAGGGATCACCTACGGTGTCGCCGGTCACCGCGGACTTGTGGGCATCACTGCCCTTGCCGCCGAAGTGACCGTCCTCGATGTACTTCTTGGCGTTGTCCCAGGCGCCGCCGCCCGAGGTCATGGAGATCGCGACGAAGAGGCCCGTCACGATCACGCCGAGCAGCATGGCACCGACAGCGGAGAACGCCGCCGACTTGCCGGCCGCGCCGCCGCCCGCGATCGCGTAGATCACGAAGTAGACGACGATCGGCGACAGCACCGGAAGCAGCGAGGGGATGATCATCTCCTTGATCGCCGCGCGCGTGAGCAGATCGACCGCCTTGCCATAGTCAGGCTTGTCGGTGCCCTGCATGATGCCCGGCTTCTCGCGGAATTGACGCCGCACCTCCTCGACGATCGCGCCTGCCGCACGCCCCACAGCGGTCATGCCCATCGCGCCGAACAGATACGGCAAAAGGCCGCCGAACAGCAGGCCCACCACCACGTAAGGATTGTTCAGCGAGAAGTCCGGATTGACGCCGGCGAAGTAGGCGTGATGCGCGCTGTCTCCAACGAAGAACTTGAGGTCCTGGTTGTAGGCCGCGAACAGCACCAGCGCGCCGAGACCGGCGGAGCCGATCGCGTAGCCCTTCGTCACCGCCTTGGTGGTATTGCCGACAGCATCGAGCGCGTCGGTCGACTTACGCACTTCCTTCGGCAGGCCCGCCATCTCGGCGATGCCGCCGGCGTTGTCGGTGACCGGGCCGAACGCATCGAGCGCGACGACCATGCCGGCCAGCGCCAGCATGGTGGCGGTCGCGATCGCGATGCCGAACAGGCCGGCGAGGCTGTAGGTGACCAGGATGCCGGCGATGATCACGAGCGCGGGCAGCGCAGTCGCCTCCATCGAGACGGCAAGACCCTGGATCACGTTGGTGCCGTGACCGGTCACCGAGGCCTGGGCGATCGACTTCACCGGGCGATAGTCGGTGCCGGTGTAGTACTCGGTGATCCAGATGATCAGCGCGGTGACGACGAGGCCGACCACACCGCATTCGAACAGCGCCATGCCGGTGTAGTCGACACCCTCGAGCTTGCCGAAGCCAATCAGGTAATAGATCACCAGCGCAATGCCGATCAGCGACAGGATGCCGGTTGCGATCAGGCCCTTGTAGAGCGCGCCCATGATCGACTGGCTCGGCCCGAGCTTCACGAAGAAGGTGCCGATGATCGAGGTGATGATGCAGATACCGCCGATGGCGAGCGGCAGCGTCATCATGTTGGCGAGGATCGGCGTCTTGGCGAAGAAGATCGCTGCCAGCACCATGGTGGCGACCGCGGTCACCGCGTAGGTCTCGAACAGGTCCGCCGCCATGCCGGCGCAGTCGCCCACGTTGTCACCGACGTTGTCGGCAATCGTCGCCGGATTGCGCGGATCATCCTCCGGGATGCCCGCTTCGACCTTGCCAACGAGGTCGCCGCCGACATCAGCACCCTTGGTGAAGATGCCGCCGCCGAGACGTGCGAAGATCGAGATCAGTGAGGCGCCGAAGCCGAGCGCCACCATGGCGTCGACCACGGTACGGCTATCAGCTGCGAGCTTCAGCGAGTGGACCAGAAAGCCGAAATAGAGCGTCACACCGAGCAGCGCGAGACCCGCCACTAGAAGTCCGGTGATCGCGCCTGCCTTGAAGGCGAGCTCGAGGCCGCCGGCGAGCGAGGTCGTCGCGGCCTGGGCGGTGCGCACATTGGCGCGGACCGAGACGTTCATGCCGATGAAACCGGCCGCCCCCGACAGGATGGCGCCGATGGCGAAACCGATCGCGACATAGAGTCCAAGGAAATAGGCAAGCAGCACGAAGATGACGATGCCGACGAGACCGATCGTGGTGTATTGCCGGCGCAGATAAGCCTGTGCGCCTTCGCGCACCGCCCCTGCAATTTCCTGCATGCGCGGCGACCCCGCATCCGCGCCCAACACCGAAGACGTCGCCCAAATCGCGTAGACGACGGAAAGTACTCCGCAGAGCACTATCAACCATAATGCTGTCATGTGATTTTTTGCCTCAGATCCTTGATGTACCCCCGGCGCCTTTGTTGTCCGTCTTGCGACGCAGCGCCTTGATTTTGAACAAAGCCGCCCCTTTCCCGAAGGGGCGGCTCCAGTCATTCGCAAGCTTGCCAAAATCAAATTGAGGGTGCAACGCCGGATCAGCCGAAAAAGCCGATCTCGGCAGGTATTTGGACCTAATCACGAGACCCCGGCCGAGGCCTGGCCTCGGCTGCGCCTCAAGCCGCCGCCCTCACGCGATGCCGGGACGAAGAGGCCAATTCCAGGGTCTGCCCGCCGGCCGATGTGCGCCGGTTGAAGATCCTGACCTCGTAGACGCTGCCGCTCGCGCCGGTCTCCAGCGACACCGAAACAACCTGGTCGAGCGTGAGCACGCCGAGGGGAACGTCCTGGTCAGGCAGGATCAGCGTCGCCAGTTCGCCAACGAACACGATCACCAGATGGCCTCTAGCCATGTTGCTTTTGGATAACAAGCGCAACTGGCCGTGATAAGGCTGCCGGGTCCACGCCGATGGCAGCCCGGGATCGACGACGACCTGGATGTTGTTGGTCTGAGGATGCAGGGTAAGCACCATCTTCGACAGATCGGGCTTCCAGTGCATGGGCAACGCCGGCATGGTTTTCCAGAGGCAATCGAACGCCGCGCACTCGCTGGGCAGGTCATCATGGATCGTGCAGCCCTGGCCGGGCTTGCAATGCGAGCACCATTTGCCGGCGGGTTTGCCGAACGCGACTACGTTGTAGACTTTGCAGCAGAGCGTGCAGCCTCCACATTCCCGCCCGGCCGCCGCCGGCGCCTCGCTCGAACCTGCGACGGTGGCCGTCATCGAATCAAACCCATTGGCTGCTTTTGCATCAATGGATGCGGATAGAGCATTTGGCTGTCGCGAGGGTTGCGCCGTCTCGTGCCATGGATAGTCGGAACGAAGGTGAGGCTGGCGTCAGAAGTGGCTGTAGGACAGCCGCTTCAAGGCGAGTTCCTGGCCCTGCCCGTCCAGGAATCGTGGCCGCTCACTGCCGGCGACGATCGTGCCGATCGCCGTGACGGCGAGGCCCACCGCTCGCCCCGCGGCGATCAGCGCGTCGCTCTGTGCCGGCGGCACGGTGCACAGGATTTCGTAATCGTCCCCCCCGGCAAGCAGCGTCTCAACACAAGTGGCGTTGCGAGCGACCAGGCCCGCCGCCGCAGCGGAGAGTGGCACGCGCTCCACATTGACCATGGCCGAGACACCGGATGCTGCACAGAGTTTGGTCAGATCGCCGGCGAGCCCATCGGAGACGTCCATCGCAGCCGTCGCATGGTCGCGTACGGCCTGCGCCAGCAGGTTGCGCGGCTGCGGGATCCGATAACGCGAGACCAGCGCCTCCCTGGCAGCCGGATCGGACGCGAGCGCCGCAGCCGCGGCTCCGCCGGTAAGCACGTCGAGACCAAGCGCGGCATCGCCGATCGTTCCCGTCACCAGAATGCGGTCGCCCGGCCGCGCGCCGGTGCGGCCAATCATCCTCCCCTTCGGCACGCGACCGAAGACCGTGATCGAAATCATCTGCGGCCCCGGCGTCGACACCGTGTCGCCGCCGAGCAGCGGACAGGCGAAAGTCTTGGCGTCCTCGCCGAGCGCGTCCGCGAACGGCCTGAGCCAGGCATCCTCCTTGCTGCGCAGCGCCAGCGTCAGCACAAAGCCGGCGGGCGCAGCTCCCTTGGCAGCCAGATCGGACAGATTCACCCGCAGCGCCTTGCGCGCGATGGTGTCGGGGGGATCGCTGGCAAGATAATGCACGCCCTCGACCACGGCGTCGGTCGTGACGACGATGTCCTCGCCGGACGAAGACAGGATCGCGGCGTCGTCGACCAGCCCGAGCGCACCCGGATCAGTCGCCAGCGGCTTGAAGTAGCGCGCAATGAGGGAGTCTTCGCCGGACGCGTCTTGCGGGTTTGCCACGTGCCTAGCCCCACTCTCCACTGTCATCGCCCGGCCAGTGCGCAATTGCGCACTAGGATCGGGCGATCCAGTATGCCAGAGACGTGCATGTGAAATCGATAGACCGCAGGGTACTGGATCACCCGCTTTCGCGGGTGATGACAACGGAGCATGGGGCAGCAGCATTGCATGACTTCACCGCCCTTGCGGATGTCTACCCCCGCCCGAACTCGTCGCCGCGAAACTGGCGGCCGATCTGGTCGAGCACGGCGTTGACCATGCCGGTCTCCTCGCGGTCGACGAAGGCATTGGCGACATCGACATATTCGGACACGACGACGCGGCCCGGCACGTCCTTGCGATGCTGGAGCTCATAGGCCCCTGCCCTCAGCACGGCGCGCAGGATCGCTTCGATCCGCTTCAACGGCCAGCCCTTCGACAGCGCCTCGTCGATCAGAGGATCGAGCTTTTTCTGGTCACGCACGACACCGGAGACGATGTCGCGGAAGAACGCGGCTTCCGCCGGCAGATAAGTGTCGCCCTCGACCTCGTTGCCGAGCCAGTGGCTTTCGAACTCGGCAAAGATGTCGTTGATGCCGGCGCCCGCGATATCCATCTGGTACAGCGCCTGCACGGCTGCGAGCCGCGCCGCACCACGGCGGTTCGCCTTCTTCTCGGGAGCGCCCGCCGATTTCTTGGGGTCAGCCATGGCTCAGGCCCGCGCCAGGCGGCGCTTGATGCGCAGCATCGCAAGCGCGGCGCGCGCGGCATCGCCGCCCTTGTTGAGCTCGCTGGCGCGTGCCCGCGCCCAGGCTTGGTCCTCGTTGTTGACGGTGAGGATGCCGTTGCCGAGCGGCAGCTTGCGCGCCACGGCGAGGTCCATCAGGGCGCGGGAGGATTCCTGCGAGACGATCTCGAAATGAATGGTGTCGCCGCGGATGACGCAGCCGAGCGCGATCACCGCATCATAGGGCTTGCCGTTTGCCGCAGCCGCGTCGACCGCGATCGCCACCGCCGCCGGAATCTCCAGCGCGCCGGGAACCGTGATGACGTCGTGGGTCAGCCCGGCCGCCTTCAGCTCCGCGACCGCACCGTCCAGAAGCGCGTCCTGGAGATCGTCATAGAACCGTGCCTCGACGACAAGCGCCCGCGCGCCGGAAATGTCGGTCTGGTCCTTCAGGGGTGCGCGCCGCGCGTCTGCCATCGTTCAATCCGTTTCAGCAACTCGTCTCTAGGGTCGGCGTTATGTAGTCGCCGCAGACGTGTAAGCCAAGTTCAAAGAGACTGTCATTCCGGGACGATGCGAAGCATCGAACCCGGAATCTCGAGATTCCGGGTTCGCTTCGCGCCCCGGAATGACGGCTACTCCGTCATTTCCGTCAGCCGCGCCGCATAGCGCGCCATCAGATCGACCTCGATATTAACCTCAGCGCCCGCCTTCCAGCCGCCGATCGTTGTGACACCAAGCGTATGCGGGATGATCAACACCGAAAAGCTCACGTCATCAACCGTATTGATGGTCAGCGAGACGCCGTCGAGCGTGATCGATCCTTTGGTGGCAATGAACCTCGCCAACTCGCGCGTGGTCGAGAGCTTGAACCGCGCCATGTCGGGCAGGTCCTCGCGGCTGATGATGGTGGCGATGCCGTCGGCATGGCCGGCGACGATGTGGCCGCCGAGCTCGTCGCCGATCTTGAGCGCACGCTCGAGATTGAGCCGCGTGCCCAGCTTCCAGTGCCTGGCCGTCGTCAGTGCCAGCGTCTCGGCGGCGGTATCGACCTCGAACCAGGTCTTGCCATCGGCGACGCCCGAAGCGACCACGGTGAGGCAGACGCCGTTGCAGGCAATCGAAGCACCATCGGCGATGGTGGTCTGATCGTAGCTGCAAGCGATCCGCAGCCGGTGCAATTGCCCCTGCGCCACAGGGTTGAAACTGACGATCTCGCCGATATCGGTGACAATGCCGGTGAACATGTTAGGCGCGCTCGTAGATGGTGAGAATATCGGGGCCGAATGTCTCGCTAGCATGAACCTTGTAGGCCGGCGACTGCGTGATTTTCGACAGGGGCAATGCATCGAGCGCATCGACCCCGCCAGCGCCCACCTCTTCCGCTCCGCGGAACAGCCAGATCTCGTCGACTAGGTCGGCGGCCACGAAAGAGGCCGCGACATGGCTGCCGCCCTCGACCATCAGCCGCGTGATGCCCTTCTCTGCCAACGCATGCAGCACGGCCGGAAGATCGAGCCCGACTGCACCGTTCGGCGGCATGCGCATGATTTGCGCACCGGCCGCGCCCAGCCGGGTGGCTGCGGCTGCTTCCGCAAGCTCGGACGCCATCACCCAAAGCGGCGTCTCGCGCGCAGAACGAACGAGCTGGCTGGACGCGGGAATCCGCAAATTCTGGTCGAGGACAATGCGCACTGGAGAACGCGCTTCCATGCCAGGCAGGCGGCAGTTGAGCTGCGGGTCATCCGCCAGCACCGTGCCAATGCCGACCAGAACGGCATCGCTTTTCGCGCGCAGCAGATGCACCCGATCGCGCACGGCTTCGCCGGTGATCGCGATCGGCTTGCCACCTTCAGCGCCGATCTTGCCGTCGGGCGAGATCGCCAGCTTCAGGATGACATGCGGACGCTTGTCCCTGACACGACGGAAATGCCCCGCGTGGTCGAAGGCAGCCTCCGCCGCGCACAAGCCCACATCCACCGTGATGCCGGCAGCACGAAGGCGTGCATGACCCTGCCCGGCAACTTCCGGGTTGGGATCCTCGATCGCCGCAACCACGCGCTTGATGCCGGCTGCAATCACCGCATCGGCGCAGGGCGGCGACTTGCCGAAATGCGAGCAGGGTTCGAGCGTGACGTAGAGCGTCGCGCCGCGCGCCGCCTCGCCGGCGCGCCGCAACGCTTCAGGCTCGGCGTGAGGTCGTCCGCCGGCTTGCGTCCAGCCACGACCGACGATGACAGCGTCGTTGACGATGACGGCGCCCACGGCCGGATTGGGCCAGGTGCGCCCCTGCCCGCGCCGGCCCAGCGCGAGCGCCAGCTGCATGAAGCGGCGATCGGCGTCCTTGGACTCGCGGATCCTCGCGGCGAACTGATCCTCCAGGATGCGGAAGATCATTTGCGGATCGCGGCGAGCCGCGCTTCCTCCTCACCGGAGAGCTCGCCGAGCACGTCGGCGAAATCCTTGGCCTCTCGGAAATTGCGATAGACCGAGGCGAAGCGCACATAGGCGACGTCGTCGAGCGTGCGCAGATGCTCCATCACGGTCTCGCCGATCACCTCGGAAGAGATCTCGGCCTCGCCCCCGGTCTCCAGCTCGCGCACGATGGTGGAGACCATCTTCTCGACCCTTTCAGGTTCGACCTGGCGCTTGCGAAGCGAGATCTGCACCGAGCGCATCAGCTTGTCGCGGTCGAACGGCACACGGCGGCCGTTACGCTTGATCACCGTGAGCTCACGCAGCTGCACGCGCTCGAAAGTGGTGAAGCGGAAATTGCAGGCGACACACACGCGTCGCCTGCGGATCACGGACGAGTCCTCGGTCGGACGCGAGTCCTTTACCTGCGTATCGAGACTGTTGCAGTTCGGGCAGCGCATCCGTTGACCTTAACCAGTTTTCTTGGCCTTACTGATAGATCGGGAACCGCTCGGTGAGCGCCTTGACCCGTTCCTTGATCGCGGCTTCCACCAGCGGCGCCTTGCCGTCAGAGGACTGCGCGATCGCGTTGAGGACCTCGGCGATCATGCCGCCGACCTGCTGGAATTCAGCGACGCCGAAGCCGCGGGTCGTCGCCGCCGGCGTGCCGAGACGAATACCGGAGGTGACAAACGGGGACTCGGGGTCGAAGGGAATACCATTCTTGTTGCAGGTGATGGCCGCGCGGACCAGCGCCTTCTCCGAGGCGTTGCCCTTCAGGCCCTTCGGCCGAAGGTCAACGAGCATCAGATGGTTATCAGTGCCGCCGGAGACAATGTCGAAGCCGTGGCCCTTCATCGCCTCGGCCAGCGCCTTGGCGTTCTCGACGACGTTCTTCGCATAGACCTTGAAGTCCGGACGCAGCGCCTCGCCGAAGGCGACCGCCTTCGCCGCGATCACATGCATCAAGGGGCCACCCTGCAGGCCCGGGAAGATCGCCGAGTTGAACTTCTTGGTCAGCGCCTCGTCATTCCACAGCATCAGGCCACCACGCGGTCCACGCAGCGACTTGTGGGTGGTGGTGGTGGTGACGTGAGCGTACGGCACGGGCGAAGCATGCACCCCGCCGGCGACGAGGCCCGCGAAATGCGCCATATCGACCAAGAGGTAAGCGCCGACGCTATCGGCGATCTCGCGGAAGCGCTTGAAATCCCAGGCGCGCGAATAGGCCGAGCCGCCCGCGACGATCAGCTTCGGCTTGACCTCTTCGGCCTGCCTGGCGACCGCGTCCATGTCGATGATCTGATCCTCGCGGCGCACGGTGTAGTGCGCAGCCTTGAACCACTTGCCGCTCATGTTGACGGGCGAGCCGTGGGTGAGATGGCCGCCGGCCGCAAGGTCGAGACCCATGAAGGTGTCACCGGGCTGCAGCAGTGCCAGGAACACCGCCTGGTTCATCTGGCTGCCGGAGTTCGGCTGCACATTGGCGAAGTTGGCGCCGAACAGCTTCTTGGCGCGGTCGATCGCGAGGTTCTCGGCGACGTCGACCCACTCACAACCGCCATAGTAGCGCGCGCCCGGATAACCCTCCGCGTATTTGTTGGTCATCACCGACCCCTGCGCTTCCAGCACGGCCCGGCTGACGATGTTCTCGGAAGCGATCAGCTCCACCTCGTGGCGCTGACGGCCGAGTTCGCCCTTGATGGCAGCAGCGATTTCCGGGTCGGCCTGCTCGAGCGAGGCCGTAAAAAACGAATCGGGCGCGTTGGCGGTCTTGGCTGACGTCATCGTGGAATATCTCCACCGCCGCAGCCTCTTGGCGGGCTACGGGGGTCTTGGTGTGGCGATCGGAAGCGGCGAGCGCGATCTACCACATCCCCCCGCCCGGGCCAAGCATTTGCGGGTCGGGTGGGCGAATTATGCCAGATATGGTGGAGATCGCCGGGACTTCGGGGGCCCGCAAGCTTACGGGACTGCCCGGCGTTGGGATGCGGATTGGCCGGTCAGGCCGCCCAATCTTTAAGGACGGGGCGGATGCCGCCAAATTTCGCCCCGACCGCCAACCTTCGGGCCATCCCGTCTACAGCCCGGTGTACCCCGCCTTCACAGGGTCCACGCTGCCGTCGAGCTGGCGCAGATAGGTCAGACCGCAGACCGTCAATCTATGGGTGTCCTTTTCACCGGCTTCCATCAGGGTGTTGATGTACTGCGTCACCTTTTCCCGCGCCTCCTCGCTCGCCGCCGCCGTGCGATTGGCGAGCAGGTCGTAGGTCTTCATGATGCGGTCGATGGCAGCTTCCATGGCACCCTCTGGTTCTCTTGAATTCTGGGAGTCGTGATCAGGCAACTGCTCTGGCCTCGGCCTGCGCTTCAAAGCGCGCGATCGCCTTGTTGGCGAGCCTGATCCTGTTGAATTCGCCGTGCTGGAGCAGCTTGATGATGATCTCGAGCAGGCGTTCGTTGGTGACGAGTGTGTCGGAGATCGCACCGGAGCGGCGCAGATAATTCGCGGCGATGGCATAGGCATCGCTCACGAGTTCGACGTTCATTGCCTGCATCCCGCGCTCGACCAGCATCGCATCCTCCGATCCGGGACGACAACTACGACGCGATGGACTGGTTCCACCTCTCAGGCCGTTTTTTCGCAAGTGCGAACAGATGCAAAACGCGCCGGTCCCGGAACAAGCCGGGCCAGCGCGCTCGGGGAAGTCAGGCACGTCAGGGAGGCCTGCCGGTCTTATTGGGCCGGCTTGGCCTTGATCGCCTGGAACTCAGAGCCGGTACAGGATCTGGTCGGTCCAGAACCGCTCGAGGCGGTGCAGCGACTTGTTGAGGGTCGAGAACTCCTCGCCGGAGATGCCGCCAACCTGCTCCACCGTCTTGACGTGCTTCTGGTAGAGCGAGTCGACGATGCGCCGGACTTCCTGGCCCTGCGGCGTCAGGCGGATGCGCACCGAGCGGCGGTCAACGCGTGAGCGCTGATGGTCGAGGAAGCCGAGCTCGACAAGCTTCTTCAGATTGTAGGAGACGTTGGAGCCGAGATAGTAACCGCGCGTGCGCAGCTCGCCTGCGGTCAGCTCCTTGTCGCCGATGTTATAGAGCAGGAGCGCCTGCACGGAATTGATGTCGGCGCGACCACGACGATCGAACTCGTCCTTGATCACGTCGAGGAGCCGGCGATGCAGCCGCTCCACCAGAGTCAATGCTTCCAGATAGAGCGACTGCACCGAACCTTGCGGGCCCGAAACGCGCTCTGCGGTATCTGCCGCAGTTGCGACGGCTTTCATCATGACACTTCCCCTGTTGTCGTTTTTATCGACACTTATTCGACGAAACTTGTGTCCCGTCTGATAGGTGCAACTTAAGGGGGGCGTTTGAAGATCGGCTTAAATAAGAGAATAAAGAGATCATGAATTTAAGACAGTGAATTGCGGATTAAGCCTGTGCCACAAGCACTTTTCGCAACCGTCTGTTGACCGTCGCAAGGTCTTGTTCACCCTCCGTCCGCCCCTGCTGTCACATTCCAGAACAGCCGCGCCCCGTTTCGAAACGTACGCGTAAGAGCTGTGGCTGAAATCGCTAGGTCAACGAAAACTTACCTCGAATTTTATGAAACCAGCGGTCAACCAAACGCACACTCTCGTGTCCGTGCGGCGCGCTGCATCGCGTCCGGCACGAGAGTATTCCTTGATAACGAAGAGGTGGGCTATGGCGGCCGTTCGCGCGCGGCCATCCAGGCGAGCGCGAGATAAGCCGCCAGCATGAAGGCCTCGACGCCCACGACGACCAGGCTGCCGCCATAGATGCCCGGGAACATCAGCTCGATCACCGCCATGGAGACCACGGTCGTGAGCCACACCACCGCGCCCCAGGGCGTGGCGAGCCAGAGGCCGACCGCAGCGACGAGTTCGATGACCGCGAAGTAGATGGTTGAGGCCTGCCAGGCCATCGACTGGTTCTCGAAGGCGTCATCCTCGCCGCCGACGAAGCCCGTCACCTGTGCCCAGTGATAGAGCCCCTTGAGGATCGACAGCAGCGCCATCACCCGCAGGAACAGCACGAGCCGGCGGGTCCAGACGTTGTCGTCGGCTTCGGTCCGCTCCGACGAGATGGCCGCCACGGACATCGCGCCGTCTCGCGCATTGTCTCTGACGGCATCCCTGGCATTGGCGCTGTCGCGGGCCGCGTCACGGGTGGAGATCTCGGACATGGCCCCCCTTCTGGCCGTTTCGCCTCGCAAAATCAATCGGCTGCCATCACCTTGCGGGAGGTCAAGCCGCGGTGACGGGAACCATGCGAGCTGGTATAAGAATAATTCCAGCCGGGAGAAGACTGATGGCGATCAAATACGGACGTCCGATCGAATTGCGCGAGGTCGCGCGCGGGACGGGTGCAGCGGTACCCCACGCCCTCGATCTGACCGTCCGCCCGCGCCGCAACCGCAAGGCCGAATGGGCCCGCCGCATGGTGCGCGAGAACGTGCTCACCACCGACGATCTGATCTGGCCGCTGTTCCTGATCGACGGCGACAACAAGCGCGAGCCGGTTGCCTCGATGCCCGGCGTCGAGCGCCTTAGCGTCGACCAGGCCGTCCGCGAGGCCGAGCGCGCCATGAAGCTGACGATCCCCTGCATCGCGCTGTTTCCCTATACCGATCCGGCCCTGCGCGACGAGGAAGGCTCGGAAGCCACCAACCCGAACAATCTGGTCTGCCAGGCGGTGCGGGCGATCAAGAAGGAATTCCCTGACATCGGCGTCCTCTGCGACGTCGCGCTCGACCCCTTCACCAGCCATGGCCATGACGGCCTGATCTCCGACGGCAAGATCCTGAACGACGAGACGGTCGCCGTGCTGGTGCGGCAGGCGCTGGTGCAGGCCGAAGCCGGCTGCGACATCATCGCGCCTTCCGACATGATGGACGGCCGCGTCGCCGCGATCCGCGAAGGACTTGACCGCGCCGGCCTGCTCGACGTGCAGATCATGGCTTACGCGGCGAAATACGCCTCAGCCTTCTACGGCCCGTTCCGCGACGCCATCGGCTCGGCCAAGACGCTCACCGGCGACAAGCGCACCTATCAGATGGACAGCGCCAACACCGACGAGGCGCTGCGCGAGGTCGAGCTCGACATCGCCGAGGGCGCCGACATGGTGATGGTGAAGCCCGGCATGCCCTATCTCGACGTGGTGCGCCGCGTGAAGGACACGTTTGCGATGCCGACCTTCGCCTATCAGGTCTCCGGCGAATACGCGATGATTGCAGCCGCCGCGGCTAACGGCTGGCTCGACGGCGACCGCGCGATGATGGAAAGCCTGCTCGCCTTCAAGCGTGCCGGCGCCGATGGCGTGCTCAGCTATTTTGCGCCGAAGGTAGCGGAGAAGCTGCGGGCGGAGGGGTAAGGTCGTGCCCCGGACGCAAGGCAGCACGGCGCACTTGCGATGTGATGCGTTGCAGAGCCGGGGCCCATCTCACCGTTACCGCGATCTCGCTTGTGGCCTTCTTTGCGGCGCTTATCCGGGACACGAGCGCAGAGTTGCCTACCGCTGTAACACTCACCCCGTTGCTTGTGCGTTTGGCTGGGGCCCACATAGCGGGCGCAGCGCCTCGCGTTGCTCGCGCGACAGCACGGTGATTGGATAGATCGGCTCGCGCGGCTCTCGCTTGAAGAACGGATGCGGCCACGCCTTGCCCCCCATTTTCCAGGCAAGCACCTTGCCGATGGCGCGCAGGATGAGGGAAAGATTAAGTCCCGTTGAGCCCGCCGGTGGCTCGCCAATCGCGTACTTGCCGAGAATGGCGCCGATCGGCGGACCGGTGGCTTCGTCGACCGCCGGCGCGCCGCCCTCGAACGCCTGCGCGAGGATCCCCACAAAGGGAACGCTCGGCGAAAGCGTGTTGCCAACAGGGGTGTTGCAGCAGTTCGCATACCACCGGTAGAGACCTTTCGGGCTCAGTCGCACCCCCACGATCCGGTTCTGCCCCTGCACGAAGGTGAGCGTCGATGGCGCGACCTGGACAATGTCGCTGCCGCCGTTCGCATTCAGCAGATCGGCGCGCCCGAGATGATATGCAAAAGCCTGGCAGTCGTCGCAGTAGCAGACCACGCGATTGACGCTCCGTGGCGACACGCCCCCGACTACGGCACGGACCCCACCACAACGGCAATGTAGTTCGACCTGACGATCCATCGTATGTGTCCCTGTGCGGGCTCAGCCCGCCCCAGCATGGTGCAAATCGCGGACCGTGCAAGCGTCCGCGGCCGCCGAATCGCCGGAATATTTTGCGCTCCTAAAGCGCTAACAGCCTTGGCGTGTGGCTGGACTGTTACCATGTGCAGCGGTGACAGTTCCGAAAGTGGAAGGGAAGCCAATGTCTTATTCGGGTTCACCAAATGACGACAGCGTCTGGCGCAATGGCGGTGCCGCAGAGCCGCACGCCTATGATCCCTACCTGCATCCGGAACTGTTCCGGGGCGTTGCGACGCGGCGGGTGTTCGCGTTCCTGATCGACATGGTCGTGATCTCCGTGCCCGTCGTCCTCGGCTACATCTTCATCGCCTTATTCGGCGTGGTGACGCTCGGCATCGGCTGGGCGCTGTTCTGGCTGGCCTGGCCGGCCTCCGTGATCTGGGCCATCGTCTACTACGGCGCCTGCATCGGCGGTCCCTCATCGGCGACGGTCGGGATGCGGATCATGGACCTTGAGCTGCGCACCTGGTACGGCGCGCCGGGCTACTTTGTCCTCGGCGCCACCCATGCCGTGCTGTTCTGGGTGACGGTTTCCTTCCTGTCGCCCTTCGTGGTGCTGGTCGGCCTGTTCAATGGTCGTCGGCGACTGCTGCACGATTTCGTGCTGGGAACGGTCGTGATCAATAATTCCGTCCGGGCGCCCGTGGCTCAGACCGCCAGAACCTGGTGATCAAGAGCCTATCAACCAGGATCGACTAAGCTGACTGATCTGCCCCGCCGAGCAGACCGATTGACCAAGGGCTTCCGTAGCGCGATGCTGATATCCAATTTGGAGGCCCACGACGTCCCTTGACCCAGCACTCGCGCGATACTCCTCAGTTTTACCTCACGGCGCCCTCCCCCTGCCCGTATCTGCCGGGCCGGCATGAGCGCAAGGTGTTTACGCACCTCGTGGGTGACCGCGCCGGCGACCTCAACGACCTCCTGACCCATGGCGGGTTCCGCCGCAGCCAGTCGATCGCCTACCGGCCGGCCTGCGACCAGTGCCGGGCCTGCGTCTCGGTCCGGGTCGTCGCCAACGAGTTCCGCCCGTCCCGCAACTTCCGCAAGGTGATGGCACGCAATGCGGACATCATCGGCGAGCAGCGTAGCGCGGTGCCGACCTCCGAACAATATTCCATCTTCCGCGCCTATCTCGATGCTCGTCACCGCCACGGCGGCATGGCCGACATGACGGTGCTCGATTACGCCATGATGGTGGAGGACAGCCACGTCGAGACCCGCATCATCGAGTACCGCAAGCGCGGTCCCGACAGCGGCCTCACCGGCCGCGGCGAGGAGCTGATCGCGGTCGCACTGACCGACGTGCTCAGCGACGGCCTGTCCATGGTGTATTCGTTCTTCGATCCGAACCAGGTCAGCCGCTCGATGGGCACCTTCATGATCCTCGACCACATCGCGCGGGCGCGGCGGCAAGGCTTGCCTTACGTCTATCTCGGCTACTGGATCGAGGGCTCCAAGAAGATGGACTACAAGGCCCGCTTCCTGCCGCAACAGCGCCTGGCCCCCTCAGGCTGGCTGCGCATCGACGCGCAGGGCGATACGGCGTCCGAGCCGCAGGATTGATCTAGACACTGTCGTCGTCATGCCCCGCACAGGCGGGGCATCCAGTATGCTGCGGCTTCTCGGCTCAAGAACTACTGTCTCTGGAATACTGGATCGCCCGCCCCAGTGCGCAAGCGCGCACAAGGCGGGCGATGACAGCCGTGGTGGATCAGCTAAACAGCGCATCCGCCAGCAGCTTCACATTTAAAATCACGATCACGCCTGAGACGATCCACGCGATCGCAGCGACATAAGGTGCGATCGCGAATTGCCCCATCTTGCGGCGATCGGAGACGAAGCGCACCAGCGGAATGACGGCGAAGGGCAGCTGCATCGACAGCACGACCTGGCTGAACACCAGCAAATCCGCCGTGCCGCGCTCACCATAGATTGCGGTGATGGCGATCACGGGAATGATCGCGATGCCGCGCGTGAGCAGACGTCGCGCCCAGCTCGGCAGGCGCAGGTCGAGAAAGCCTTCCATCACGATCTGGCCCGCGAGTGTCGCGGTCACGGTTGAATTCAGGCCGGAGGCGAGCAGCGCGACCGCGAACAGCGTCGAGGCAATGCCGAGGCCGAGCAGCGGCGACAGCAACTCGAAGGCCTGGCCGATCTCGACAACGTCGGAATGGCCGCTCGTGTGGAAGGTCGCGGCCGCGAGGACAAGGATCGCGGCGTTGATGAACAGCGCCAACATCAACGCGATGGTGGAATCCGTGGTTGCCCATTTGATCGCCTCGCGGCGGCCCTCGTCGTTGCGCGCATAGGCGCGCGTCTGCACGATCGACGAGTGCAGGTAAAGGTTATGTGGCATCACGGTCGCGCCGATGATGCCGATCGCGATGTAGAGCATCTCGGAGTTGGTGATGATCTCGCTGTTGGGCGCGAAGCCGCGCAGCACCTCGGCGACCGGCGGCGCAGCGGCGACGATCTGGACCGCGAAGCACACCGCGATCACCGCAAGCAGCGCCATGACGAAGGCTTCGAGGAAGCGGAAACCGCGGTTCATCAGGACCAGCAGCAGGAACGCATCGAGCGCGGCGATCAGCGCGCCGCCGACCAGGGGAATGCCCAACAGAAGTTTCAGCGCGATCGCGGTGCCGATCACCTCGGCAAGATCGCAGGCGATGATCGCCGCCTCGCAGGCGAGCCAGAGCAGCAAGTTGACGGCGGGCGAATAAGTCGCGCGGCAGGCCTGCGCGAGGTCGCGGTCGGTGACGATGCCGAGCCGCGCAGCCAAGGACTGCAGCAGGATCGCCATCAGATTCGAGAGCAGGATGACCGAAAGCAGCGTGTAACCGAACCGCGATCCGCCGGCGAGATCGGTCGCCCAATTGCCGGGATCCATGTAGCCGACTGAGACCATGTAGCCCGGGCCGACGAAGGCCAGCAGCCGCCGCCACCACGTCCCAGCCATCGGCACGACCACCGTGGCGTTCACCTCGGCCAGGCTCTTGGTGGTCGGCGCGTCGGCGCGCCAGCCGGCAGCGTCAGGGGACAGATCGGGCGATCGGGCATCCATACGGCGAGAATACCGAATTCGGCTCTTATTGCAACTCATTTGCAACTGCATCTAGCCGCATCGGTTCCCGCCGCCGTGTCATGGCCGGCTCCTATCGGGAAGCGGGTGGGTTTGCCCGGCCCAGGCCGCCGATATTGGCGCCATCAAGACTTTGCAGGAAATGCGTCATGTCAAATGCATCCCGTCTCCCGGAGACTTTCAACCGCCTCGCCTGGTCCAATCTCGCGGCGCAGTCGGCCGAGCAGATCGCCCTCGCCGCAGCTCCCATCGTCGCGGTGCTGACGCTGGGCGTGGCCGAGGGCCAGACCGGCCTGCTCCAGACCGCCCTCACCTTGCCCTTCGTCCTGTTCGCCATCCCCGCCGGCCTGCTCGCCGACCGCATCTCGCGCCGCGCGCTGATGGCAAGCGCCGAGGCTCTGCGGGCCGTAGCACTGGCTGCCGTCGTGCTCCTGCTCGCGCTCGGCGCGCTCAATCTGCCGCTGCTGGCGCTGCTCGGCTTTGCCGCCGTGTGCGGCACCGTCGTCTACAGCGTGGCCGCGCCGGCCCTGGTGCCCTCGCTGGTGCACGCGGAGCTGCTGCCGGCTGCGAATGCACGGATCGAGCTTGCCCGCACCATCGCCTTCGCAAGCGGTCCTGCTCTCGGCGGCGCGCTGGTGGGATGGTGGGGCGCGAGCCCTGCCTTCGGCTTTGCCGCCGCGCTCTCGGCGATCGCCGTGGTGCTGCTCTCCGGCCTCTATGAGCCGGCGCGTGCGCCGATGCCGCGCCGTCATCCGTTTCAGGACATTCGCGAAGGCGCGGGTTTCGTCTTCCACCATCCGCTGCTGCGGCCGGTGTTCATCACCCAGTTCATCTTCAACACCGGCTGGTTCCTGCAGATCGCCGTGTTCGTACCCTATGCCGTGCGCCATCTCGGTCTGACCGCCGCCGGGGTCGGCACCGTGCTGACGATGTACGGTGTCGGCATGGTGATCGGCGCGCTGTTCGCCACGCGCGTGATGCAACGCATCGCCTTCGGCACCGTGGTCGGCCTCGGCCCGATTATCGGCTTCGTCGCCGCTGTCGTGATGGCGCTAACCGTACTGGTCCCCTCGCCGTGGCTGGCGGCCTTGAGCTTCTTCCTGCTCGGCGTCGGGCCGATCCTGTGGGTGATCTCGACGACGACCTTGCGCCAGTCGGTGACGCCGCCACGTCTGCTCGGCCGTGTCTCCGCCATCAACATCATGAGCTACGGCGCCCGTCCGCTCGGCTCGGCGCTCGGCGCGATCGTCGGCGGCCTCTGGAGCGCGGAAGCGTGCCTCTATCTGGCGGCCGCCGTGTTCGGCGTGCAGGCGCTGGTGATCTGGCTGTCGCCGGCGGTGGCGCTGGACCGACAGCCGGCCATGGTGGGGGATGAAGCGACGGCGCGGTGTTAATTCGCCAGATAGCGCTCGTAGCTTCCGGTCACCGGCTCGCTCGCGTCGACATCGGGATCGAGCGTGTAGAGATCCTGCGCGCGGCCTATGCCGCGCAGCGCGTAACGGCCGGTGGAGACGAGATAACGGCGGCCGGCGGCGTCCAGACCCTTGTAGAATTCGGATGACGCCAACAGCTCGCGATCGACCGAACGGCTCATCGAGGCGATGCGGCTGACCTCGTTCACAGTCGGCCCCACCACGGTGAAATCGAGCCTGTCCTCGCTGCCGATGTTGCCGTAAAGGACCTCGCCGACATGCAGTCCGATATAGGCCGATGTGGTCGGACGGCCCTCCGCCGCCCGGCGTGCATTCAGCGCCGCGACGTTCTGGCGGAACAGGTGCTCGGCGCGCAGCGCGGCGCGCCGTGCATCCGCCATGTCCGCAGCCGTGAACATCGCAAGGACGCCGTCGCCGATCAGCTTCAGCACGTCGCCGCCGGCCTCGTGGATCGCGTCGATCACGGCTTGCGCATAATCGTTGAGGAACGGGATGATCTCGTCCGGCCCGATGCTCTCGCTGATCCGCGTCGAGCCGCGCAGATCCGAATACCACAGCACGGCGTTGATGCGCTCGGTGACGCCGCGCGAGATGCGCCCGCGCAGCACCTGCTCGGAGGCGTCGCGCCCGAGATAGACCCGCCCCAGCGTCCGCACGATGTCGACCTGCTGCGCCGATTTGATCGCGAGTCCCAGCACCGGCACGAGATCGCGCAGCGCGGCGAGCTCGGCTTCGGCAAAGCCATCGTTACGGCGCGTCGTCCAGTAGGAGTAGAGGCAGTCCATCTGCCCGAGCGCTCCGGTCTCGCCGAAGCGGTGCACGAAAGCCAGGAAGTGGCGGTGACCGTTTTCGGCGAGGTCGCCGATTTGCGAGAAATCGAGCGAGGACGCGTCGGCAAGGTCCAGCACCATCTCGTCGTGGCCATGCTCGAGCAGATGATAGAACACCGAGCGGCGCCAGTTCTTGGCCGCATCGCCCTCAGCCGTTGAGCCGTACTCGACAACGTCGCTCTCGTTGGTCGGCGTATCGCTCCAGCGGAAAGCGCGACCCTCATAGATCGGATGCAGCGTATCGATGACCACAAGCCCGCGCGAGAGTTCCAGTCCCTCGGCGCGGCAGCGCTCGCAGAATCCGCGGAGCAGTTCGGGTTCAGGCAGGCCGGTGAGTCCCTGGCCGGCCAGCCAGTTCATCAGCGCGAGGCGCGAGGTCAATTGCATACGCCATTATGGCGTGCATTCGTGACGAGCGGAAGGCCGCAGACCAGGCTTCGCTCCGCAAGCAGATCGAACATGTGCCGGACGCTGTTGACGCGCCGGCAGTGCCGGCTGCAAATGGAACCGATGACACTGCCGACCAGAAACATTGGGATATGACCCAGCGCCAGCTTCCGATCATCCTGGCGCTCGGCACGACGCAGACCCTGGCCTGGGCCTCCAGCTACTATCTGCCGGCCCTGCTCGCCGATCCCATGGCGCATGACCTCGGCGTCTCCTCGAACTGGATCTTTGGCGCGTTCTCGGCCTCGCTCGTGATCTCCGCGATGCTGGGGCCGCGCATCGGCCGGCAGATCGACCTCGTCGGCGGACGGCAGGTGCTGTCGGCTTCGAACCTGACCATCGCGGCGGGCCTCGTGCTCCTTGGGTTCTCGCAATCGGTCGTGGTGATGGCGCTCGCCTGGCTCGTGCTCGGCATCGGCATGGCGATGGGGCTCTATGATGCCGCCTTCGCCGCGCTCGGCCGCATCTACGGCACGGAGGCGCGGGGCTCGATCACCGGCATCACGCTGATGGCGGGCTTTGCCTCGACCGTGGGTTGGCCGCTCACCGCCTGGGGCCTTGCCCATATCGGCTGGCGCGAGACGTGTTTCGCCTGGGCCGCGGCCAACATCCTGATCGGCCTGCCCCTGAATTTCTTCATGCTGCCGGCGATCAAGGGCGCCAAGCAGGCCGCTGCTGCGGCCGAGAAGCCGCATTTGCCGCTCGACCGCACCATGGTGCTGCTCGCCTTCGTCTTCGCGGCGGTCTGGACCGTCACCGGCGCCATGGCCGTGCATTTCCCGCGCATCCTCGAGGCAACAGGGGCAACGCATGTCGAGGCGATCGCCGCTGGCGCCCTGATCGGCCCGGCGCAGGTGATCGCGCGCATTCTCGAAGCCAGCGTTCTCAGCCGCTTTCATCCGCTCTGGTCGACCCGGCTCGCCTGCCTCACCCACCCGATCGGAGCTGCCGTCGTCGCCATCTTCGGCGCTCCCGCCGCAAGCGCCTTTGCGCTGCTGCACGGCTCCGGCAACGGCATCCTGACCATTGCCCGCGGAACGCTGCCGCTTTCGATCTTCGGCCCGAAGGATTTCGGCTATCGCCTCGGCATCATCGGCGCGCCGGCACGAATGGCACAAGCCGTGGCGCCCTTGGCTTTCGGTCTGCTGATCGACGTCATGGGCGCCAAGGTGCTGATGGTCTCGTCCGCGCTGAGCCTGTCGGCGCTGGCGGCGCTGTTTCTGATCCGCGCCAAGCCGCGGCCGGATTGACCGGCCCGCCGCTTTCGCGCACAAGCGCAGCATGACCGACAACAGTCCGCCCCGCACCTTCAAAGGCCTGCTGCGCTGGGCCATGACGCCACCACAAGCCTGGGGCGTCTATCTCCTCGCCGTGCTGCTGGTGTGGCTGGTCTCGTTCTATGTTGGCACGCTGAAGCCGAAGAAGACACCGGACCCGAGCCCACCGGCGGTCACCGCACCGAAGAGCTAAGCCTTCAGTCGTAAAACTCCGGCGACATCTTCTGGGTGTCGCGCTGCGCCTTGTCGTGGTTGATCCAGAGCTGCCCCTTTTCCTTCGAAAGGGTGTCGGCGATCTTCTGCATTGAGGCGAGTGACTGGTCTTTGCTGACGTTCATCGTGGGGACGCGGCGGTTGTCGTAATTATCCCTGAAATGGGCGGCATCGCCCGACAACACCACCACGCCGGTTTTCGGCAGCCTCACCATCAACGACTGATGTCCCGGCGTGTGGCCGGGCGTCGAGAGGATGGTGATGCTGCCGTCGCCGAACACGTCCTTGTCGCCCGCGAGCAGCTCGACCGGATGCGAGGGCTTGAAGCGCGGCTCGTTGTTGGCGCCCGGCCAGTCATATTCGGCCTTCTGCACATAGAGCGTTGCCTGCGGGAACATCTCGACATTGCCGATGTGATCGGGATGCGTATGCGAGACGCCCATCGCCTTGACGTCGGCGGGTTTCACGCCGATCTGCTCGAGCTGCGCGGCCAACGTTTTCGGACGTCGCCAGGTGACGGCCTTGGGATCGGCCGGCACGAGCCCGTTCGGCATCGCTGCGACGGCGTCGGGAATGCCGGTGTCCCACAGGAACCAGCCCTGGCTGTGCTTGATGAGATAGCAAGTGTCGACGAAGTCCATCGACTTGCCTTCATTCACTCCGGGCGACCAGCGCGAGATGTCGCCGGCGACGCCCTCTCCGCAATTGAGGATGTAGAGCTTTTCGACCCCCGTCTGCGCGAATGCAGAAGGGGTGGACAGCGCGAGTGCGGCAAGGGTCAGCGCGAACGCGATCTTCCGCATGATCCTGGACATGATTTTGGATGTCATCCCTGATCCCTCCTTGCAGCGCTTTCTTAATGCGATCGAGGATCAACCCCGACCTTCCCGTAAAATTCCACTTAGGCGACCGTCGCAACGCCACGGCTTGGCTGACCCGATCAATACCTTGATGCAAATCAAAGGTAATCCAGGTGCCTCAAGGTGAACTGCCATGACGCCCTTCATCTTCACGGGAGACCAACATGCGGTCACTGGCATTTGCAACTGTTTTGAGCCTGACGCCGGTTGCGGCTTTCGCCGCCTCCGACTGCCGGGTCACCGGTCATCCGTCCGTGTTTGGCGTCGACATGACGGCCTATTTCGCGATCAGGTCCGGGCAAACGTGCAATTTCCCGATGCGACTTCCGGGAGCGATGCATCGCTCGGGCATTTCCGACAATCCTGCGCACGGGACGCTCAGGCAGATCAATGTAACGACGTTCAGGTACACGGCGGCGTCCGGCTACAAGGGCAACGACACGTTTGCGATCTACGGCGAAGGAGTAGGTCCATACGGCTCAGGCAGATCGGTCATGACGGTGAACGCGACGATAGAATAAGACCTCAAGCCCGATAACCGTACATCGTCGCCGTCGGACAAAACAGCAACGATCGGCAAGATCCCACGCGTCAAGCTTCCCGCGCAAAATATGGTGGCGGCCTTCGTCGGCAATATCCTGGGAACACATCCCCGACCCCTGTTCGGCTTGGCGGTCGAAAGATAAAGGCCCGTCACCCGCTGCGTCCGAACGACAGTTACCGCATCATCATCCGCGCGATCGCTTCCCCAATCACCACGGTCGTGAAGTGGGTGTTGGCCCGGCAGTCGGACGGCATGATCGAGGCATCGGCGACGCGCAGGCCCGAGATACCTTTCACCGTGCCATCAGGATTGACCACGCCATCGGCATCGTTGACGCCGGACATCCGGCAGCTGCCGGCGGCGTGCTGGATATCGCCGGTCTCACGGCGCAGCAGCGCGTCGAGCTCGTGATCCGGCAGGCGAGCGGCCTGCGGCAATGTCAGATCGGTGTCGGCGAGCCGGATCCAGTCGGCGATGCCTGACAGCGCCGGCTGCGAGGTTATCACGGCGAGGCGCTTCACCGCATCCATCATGCGCAGCATGTCGCGGGGGTCGGCGAGCATGTTCTCCTCGACGATGGGATCGACAGACGGATCGGTCGAAGCCAGCTTCAGCGTCCCGCGCGAAAAGGCGTTGAAGAGGCCGGCGCCGATCGCGCCGGGCATGCCGATGCCGCGGTGATTGAACGCGATCAGGATCATGTCGCGCTTGCCGCCGTCGGCGAGACCGGAGGAATAGGTCACGCAGCAATTGGTGTGGCGGGTGTCCGGATCGGTGGGGCGCAGATGTTCGTGCAGCTGGATCGTGGCACGAAACAGCGGATGGTCGAAGTAGTGGCGGCCGACCGGCAGGTCGCGCTCGACCGCAATCCCCATCGCCTTCAGCTCTTCCGCCGGCCCAATGCCCGAGCGCAGCAGGATCGCCGGGCTGTGAATGGCGCCTGCGCACAGCACGATCTGGCGGGCGCTGATCTCGCTGGTGCCCTGCCCCTCCGTGTGAACGCGGACGCCGGTGGCGCGGCCGTCGCTGATCAGCACGTGGTCGACCAACGTCCTGCCCCGGATCTCCAGATTGGCGCGGCCGCGCGCGGGCTCGAGGTAACCCTCATTGGTGCTGATACGGCGGCTATCGCGGCTGTTGATGGGATAGCAGGCGACGCCCTCGCCATCAGGACCGTTGAGGTCAGCGCACCAAGGATAGCCGCTCGCGAGTGCCGCATCACGCAGGCCGCGATCGATCGGGCCCCACGTCTCCCGCGGCGCGCGGAAAACCGGCAGCGGACCGCCGCGGCCATGGCCGTCGGCGTCGCCAAACTCGAGATCGTCCTCGATCACCGAGAACAGCGGCATCACCTCGCTGGCCGACCAACCGGTGCAGCCATTGGCCGCCCATTCGTCGAACGCTTCGGCGACGCCGCGGATGGCGATCTGGCCGTTCATCATGGACGAGCCGCCGAGCCCCTTGCCGCGCCAGTAGAAACGCGGCTCCTGCCCGGCCACGCGGCGCGCCAGGAGATCGGGCCATTGCCATTTCTCCTGATACTCGCGCTTGTGGATGATCGGGATCGGGTTCGGCGTCCTGACTTCCCAGGGCGCTTCGTCGGCGCGCCAGTCCAGACCCGCTTCGAGAAGCAGGACGCGCCGTGCCGGATCCTCGGAGAGCCTTCCCGCAACCGCGGCGCCGGCGGAGCCGCCGCCGACAACAATAACATCGTACATCGCGCTAGTTCTCGACGTTCCCCAAAACCGGCATGGCGGACGGTATCAGACCGCTCGGACCGATCCAGCCATGCAAGCGCATTGCTGCACGTCAGGCCGACGAGGGCCGCCCCTACCCAATCACCTTGCCGAACTTGTTCGACTTCGGGAAGCCCTTCGGCGGCAGGCGACCGGCGTCGGCGCGGTTGCCTTGCCATTCCGCGAGCTCCTTCATGGTCGCCGAGAACTCGCGCCCGGCGGAGTCCTTCCAGGTGAGGCCCGCCTTGGCGTCGAAGACCGCGACGTCGGAAAGACCGCCGTCCTTGTATTTCTGCAAGCGCACACCGCGGCCGCGCGCCATCTCCGGCACCTGCTCGAGCGGGAAGATCAGCATCTTGCGGTTCTCACCGATCACAGCGACGGTGTCGCCGACCACCTCAGTGACCGCGCGCGCCTCGTTCGGCATGTCGACGTTGAGAACCTGCTTGCCCTTCTTGGTGGTGCCGACGCAATCGTCCTCGTTGACGACGAAACCCTGGCCTTCGTGGCTGGCGACCAGGAATTTGCGACCGCCCTTGTGGACGAACAGCGCAACGGGCGCCGCCTCCTGCTCGAGGTCGATGAAAAGGCGGATCGGCTCGCCGTGGCCGCGGCCGCCCGGCAGCTTCGCAACATCCAGCGAATAGAACTTGCCGTTGGTGGCGAACAGCAGGAGCTTCGAGGTCGTCTCGGCAAAGAAGGCGAAACCGAGCTTGTCGTCCTGCTTGAAGGCGAGGCCCGAGAGATCCTCGACGTGACCCTTCATGGTGCGGATCCAGCCCTTGTCGGAGACGACGACCGTCACCGGCTCGCGCTCGACCAGGGCCTCCTCCATTGCGGCGAGATCGTGCTCGGGCGCATCGGCAAAGGTGGTGCGGCGCTTGCCGAGCGGCGTCTTCGGCCCGAACATGTCGCGGACCTTGCCGACCTGCTCGCCGACCTTCTTCCATTGCTCGGCTTCCGAGGCGAGCACGCCTTCAATGCCCTTCAGCTCCTTGCGGAGATCCCTGTCCTCGTTGCGGATCTCCATTTCCTCGAGCCTGCGCAGATTGCGCAAACGCATGTTGAGGATGGCTTCCGCCTGGATCTCGGTGAGCTTGAACGCCTTGATCAGCGCCGGCTTCGGCTCGTCCTCGGTGCGGATGATCTTGATCACCTTGTCGAGGTTCAGATAGGCGACCAGATGACCGCCGAGGACTTCCAGGCGGTGCTCGATCTGCGCCTTGCGGTAGTTGCTGCGGCGGATCAGCACGTCACGCAGATGGTCGAGCCATTCGCGCAAGCACTCCGCGAGCCCCACCACTTTGGGAATGCGGCCCTTGATCAGCACGTTGAGGTTCAGCGGAATCTTGTTTTCGAGCTCGGTCAGCCGGAACAGCGATTCCATCATCAGCGCGGGATCGACGTTCTTCGACTTCGGCTCGATGACGATGCGAACGTCTTCGGCCGACTCGTCCCTGATGTCGCCGACCAGCGGCAGCTTCTTCTGGTCCAGCAGCTCGGCGACCTTCTCGATCAGGCGCGACTTCTGCACCAGGAAGGGAATCTCAGTGACGACGACGACCCAGGTGCCGCGAGCGCCCTCTTCCTGTGACCACCTGGCGCGGACACGGAACGAGCCGCGGCCGGTCGTATAGGCTTCTGCAATCGCCTGCTTGGAATCGACGATGATGCCGCCGGTCGGGAAATCCGGGCCCTTCACCCACTTCAGGAGCGCCTTGGACTTCGCGTCGGGCTTCTCGATCAGATGCAGCGCGGCGTCGCACAGTTCGGCGGCGTTGTGCGGCGGGATCGAGGTCGCCATGCCGACCGCGATGCCC
The DNA here is from genome assembly GCF_900115265.1 of Bradyrhizobium sp. Ghvi. GTDB lineage: Bacteria > Pseudomonadota > Alphaproteobacteria > Rhizobiales > Xanthobacteraceae > Bradyrhizobium. The sequence goes on from NZ_FOVU01000002.1 coordinate 478,229, forward strand.
TGCGCGCCGTTGGCGAGCAGGTTCGGGAAGCCGCCGGGCAGCACCACCGGCTCCTTGGACTGGCCGTCGTAATTGGCGCGGAACTCGACTCCGTCCTCGTCGATACCCTCGAGCAGAAGCCGCGCGACGTCGGTCATGCGCGCTTCGGTGTAGCGGTAGGCGGCGGGGTTATCGCCGTCGATATTGCCGAAATTGCCCTGGCCATCGACCAGCGGATAACGCGAGGAGAAATCCTGGGCGAGGCGCACCATGGCGTCGTAGATGGCCTGATCGCCGTGCGGATGGAACGAGCCCATCACGTCGCCGACGATCTTGGCGGATTTCTTGAAGGCCGTGCCGGGGTCGAGGCGGAGCAGGCGCATGCCGTAGAGAATGCGCCGGTGGACTGGCTTCAGGCCGTCGCGCGCATCGGGCAGCGCGCGGTGCATGATGGTGGAGAGCGCATAGGCGAGATAGCGCTCTTCCAGCGCATCACGCAGCGGCACCTCGTGAATTTCGGCCGGTTCTTCCGGCGGAACGATTCGTTTTCCCATGCCGCCCGGTTAAACCGTGGAAGCGAATCGGGCAAGGATGGATTGGTTCCCTGTGGGCTTCTACTGCCCTGCCCAGCCGGCCGTCACGGTGGGCTGGACCTTGGCCGGAGATGTCGCCGGCGCGTTGGCCACGCAGCGGCGGGCCGCCTCGATCTCGGCATCGGTTGCGCCGTGAGACCGCGCCCATGTCTCTGCGGCCGCAGCGGAATATTTCGCAACATAATACCGGACGACGGTGCAGGAGGCACGACGGAAGACGCTGGGTTGCGCCTCGCCGGCCATAGTGTCAGGCGCAAAAGCGAGCAGCGCCGCGGTCAGCGCAAAACCCCTGATCAACATGTGGGCTGTCCCCGTTATGGAACCTGCCCGCGCCAACGCGAACAGCCCCATTTCGTTCCGGGGGGAACCGCATGTCCTCAAGCAATGCAGCACCGCGATCTGCTCATGGCGGCGGTATCGTCGCCATTCACGGTGCGGGAAGTGCCGCCTTGGCCTGCTGCCGGATTAGGGCATTGATGAAGCCAGCGCGGGCGTCGGAATGGCCCTGGCCTCGCGGCTCCAGCACGTGGCGCAGCAGGAATAGGCCGGTCAGCCGGAAACCGTCCTGGAGATCCTCGTCCGTGAGGTCGTCGTGCATCTCGCCCTGACGCAGGAACGGGGGCAGCCGCAGCAGCCGGTCGCGCCACGGCTCACCCGCGCCGCGCGATACCGCACCGCCGGATTTGGGCGAGACATAAATCAAGTCGGTGGTCTCCCCGGTCACCGCGCAGTTGTCGAGCGCGAGTCCAAAGCCGAGCTCGGAGAGCATCGCCAGCTCGAAATGGATGAGATGCACGGCGGCGCTGCCGATGTCGTCGAAATCGTCGAGCGAATGTTCGAGCAACCCAAAGATCTCTTCGTGCGGATCGCGCTCGGGAAGCAGCCGCGCAATCGAAGCCAGATGGGTGACGCCGTAGACCCCATGAGAGGATCCCAGCAGCGTCGCGGCGCGCAGCTTCAGCCCCTCGATGGCGTAGGTGCCGAGGTGTTCGTCGAGCCGTGCCCGCCACACCGCGCTGACGCTGTTACCGGGCTGTAAGAGCGGCCGCAGCCGCGAGCTGGCGCCGCCACGCACGAGACCGAGATGCCGGCCGTGCTGGCGCGTCAGCAGCTCGACGATGGCGCTGCTCTCGCCATGCCGCCGCACGCCCAGCACGATGCCATCGTCGGTCCATTCCATGGGGGAGAGTTTACAGGATTCCGGCGCCTCTCGCACGCACTCGTGCCCCGGACGAAACGCGGCGCGCTAGCGCCGCGTTGCCGAGCCGGGGCCCGTTCTCCGCGCGCACCTGGGCCGGCTCTGCGGCGCAGCGCTGACGCGCCGCCCCTTGTCCGGGACACGAGGCCGTCACGCGTTGAACCAGCCCTGCGCGTCGCCGGTAAACGAGAAATACAGCCCGAACGCCGTCAGCGCGCAGGAGACGATCTCGATGGCGCTGTCGAGCTCGAGGCCCCGCTCGCCGAGGATCTGGCCGAGCGAGATCACCGACAGCACCAACGCCGCCGCCAGCACCCAGCGCGGCCAGTTCTTGCGCCAATGCGCGGCCAGCCAGACGAAATAGACCAGCAGCAAAATCATGCCGCCGGCGAGCAAGGTCCCCGTCATGATCATCTGCTCGGTCATCTCGATCGTGGGCGTGCGGTCCTGCACCGCCACCGACAGCGCATCCAGCATCAGCGAGGCATAGAGCAGCGCTTCGAAACGCTGGACGTTGCGGGGCACACTCATCGGCGACTGATCTTTTCTTGGTTATTCCCTGGGAAATTCCAGGCCCATCTCGCGGTAGCGATCGGGGTCGTCGCCCCAGTTCTCGCGCACCTTGACGAACAGGAACAGATGAACCGGCACGTCCAGGATCTGCATCAGCTCTTTGCGCGAATCCGCGCCGATCGACTTGATGGTGGCGCCGCCCTTGCCGAGCACGATCTTGCGCTGGCTCTCGCGCTCGACGAAGATCGTCTGCTCGATGCGCACCGACTTGTCCTTGCGCTCCTCCCACTTGTCGGTCTCGACCGTCGACTGGTAGGGCAATTCCTGGTGCAGCTTCTGATAGATCTTTTCGCGCGTGATCTCGGCCGCCAGCTGCCGCATCGGCGCGTCCGACATCTGGTCCTCGGGATAGAGGTACGGGCCCGGCGGCACCATCTGGGCAAGCGTCGTGCGGATGTCGTCGACGCCGTCGCCCGAGATCGCGGAGATCATGAAAGTCCTTGCGAACTTCATGCGCTCGTTGGCGGCTTGCGCCAGCGCCAGGAGCTTCTCGCGCTGGACCAGGTCGACCTTGTTGATGACCAGGATCTTGTCGTGATTGACGCTGGCGGCCTTGGCCAGGATCGCCTCGGCCTCGTCGTCGATTCCGGTCTTGGCATCGAGCAGCACGCAGACGAGATCGGCGTCATGCGCCCCGCTCCAGGCGGTCGAAACCATGGCACGGTCGAGCCGGCGCTTGGGCAGGAAAATACCGGGCGTGTCGACCAGGATGATTTGCGCGTTGTTCTCGATCACGATGCCGCGGATCAGCGCGCGCGTGGTCTGCACCTTGCGCGAGACGATCGTGACCTTGGCCCCGACGAGCGCATTGACCAGTGTGGACTTGCCGACATTCGGCGCGCCGATCAGCGCAACGAAGCCGCAGCGCGTCGCGGCAGGCGCCTCGCCGCCTGTTTCAACCGTCATTGCCGCCGCCAACGCCTTCACGTTCGATCATCACCGAGGCCGCCACCTTCTCCGCCGCGCGCTTGCTGCCGCCGATGCCTTCGGCCGGCTCCAATCCCGGCAGGTCCACCGCGACGCGGAACTGCGGATCATGATGCGGGCCGGTGCGTTCGACCTCGCGATAGACTGGCGTCGGCAGTCCCTTCCCCTGCGCCCATTCCTGCAACACCGTCTTGGGATCGCGTAAGGGACGCCGCGGCTTGTGCATGCGCTCGGTCCAGTTGCGCTTGACGAACTCGTCCGCAGCTGCGTGACCGCCGTCGAGGAAGATCGCGCCGATCACGGCCTCACAGATGTCGCCGAGGATGGACTTGCGCAGACGGGCATCGGCGCTGGAGCCGACCGAGCCGAGCTTGATGTCCTCGAGCAGACCGAGCGACTTGGCGACGTCGGCGCAGCTCTCCTTGCGCACGAGTTCGGCAAGCCGCTTGGACAGCTCGCCCTCGTCGGCGTTCGGAAAGGCGTGATAAAGCATGTCGGAGACGACGAGCCCGAGCACGTGGTCGCCGAGGAACTCCAGCCGCTGATAGCTGTCGCCGCGCTTGCGCCCGGACTTCAGCGCCGAGACGTGGGTGATCGCCTGCATCAGAAGATTCGGGTCAGCGAAGCGGTGACCGATGCGCGCCTCGAGCGCCGCGTTGGCCTCGGCGGCCGCCTTGGCCTTGTCCTTGGCCTTACTACTCCGCGTCCGCTTCTTCCTCGCGGGAGCCTTGGCATCAGCAGCCTTGGTATCAGACGTCTTGGCCTCAGCGCTCTTGGGCGCAAGCGTCTTGGTTGCAGCTTCGCCCTCAGGAGCGGCTTGCGCTTCGATCGGTTCGGTCGTGATGTCCTTGGCTTCGTCTTTCATCGGACGATTTTGAAGAAGCGATTCCAGCGCACCGACCACGGCCAGCGCCAGAACATCCAGGCATGCTCGCCTTCGCCGATGGAAAAGAAGATCATCTGCGCGCGGCCGATCAAATTCTCGCGCGGCACGTAGCCGACCTGACCGAGGAAGCGGCTGTCGGTGGAGTTGTCGCGGTTGTCACCCATCATGAAGAAATGGCCAGGCGGCACGGTGTAGACGTTGGTGTTGTCCATGTAGCCGTTGTCCGCGCAATCGAGCGTCTCGTAGGAGACGCCGTTCGGCAGCGTTTCCTTCCAGCGCTTCACGCGCGAGATGCCGCCGCCCTCGGAGCCGCACGGATCTTCGCCGACATACTCGCTCATGCGCTGGCGCTCGACCGGGGTGTCGTTGATGTAGAGCAGACCGTCCTTCATCTGGATGTGGTCGCCGGGAAGGCCGATCACACGCTTGATGTAGTCGGTGGTGTCATCCTTGGGCAGGCGGAACACGACGATATCGCCACGGTTCGGATCCGAGCCCCAGATTCGTCCCGAGAAAAGCGGCGGCGAGAACGGGATCGAATAGTGGCTATAGCCGTACGAATATTTCGAGACGAACAGATAGTCCCCGACCAGCAGCGTGGCCTTCATCGAGCCGGAGGGGATGTTGAACGGCTGGAACAGGAAGGTGCGGATCACCAGGGCGATCAGGAGAGCGTGGATCACGACCCGGACTGTTTCGCCGACGCCGCTTTCAGTTTTCGTTCCCGAAGTCACGCTCATTGCTCTCTCAATTCCGGCCGGCGATCACAGAACGCCCTCCTCCCGCGTCCAGCCCACCCGTTCGCGGCCCAAGGAGATTGTCCTGATTCTGATAGTGGGGCCAATTCCGGCGTAAAGCCGAATTCGCCCAGCCTGATTTGCGTCCGCGGACTTTTAGACGGTTGTCGCAGGTCACGCAATCAAGGATCGCATCAAAACTGCACAAAGCATTGATTCTTAACGCAAATTATATAGCAAACGGCAGTCCGTCAGAACTTGGTCAGGGTTTGGCCCGCGGGACGGCGGAAATGATCACGAAGGCCTGCGCGAGTGGCCAGTCGTCGGTGATGGAAAGGTCGATCTGCGGCTCGAACCCCTCCGGGGTCAGGACTTGGAGCCGGGCCAGCGCCCCCCCGGTCAGCCGCATGGATGGCCGGCCCCCAGGCAGATTGACCACCCCCATGTCGCGCCACCACACGCCCTGCCGGATGCCGGTGCCGAGCGCCTTCGAGCAGGCCTCCTTGGCGGCAAACCGCTTGGCGTAAGTCGCAACCACCATCTTCTCGTTCTTGGCACGCCGCTCGGCCTTGGCCCGTTCGGTCGCGGTGAAGATGCGATCGAGGAAGCGCTCGCCGTGACGCTCGATCACCTTGGCGACGCGCGTGATGTCGATCAGGTCGGAGCCGATGCCGATGATCATGCCCGGCTCCGCCCGCGATCCATCGCGGCGCGCATTTTGCGCACCGTCTCGGCGAGACCGACGAACAGCGCCTCGCCGATCATGTAGTAGCCGATGTTGAGCTCCATGATCTCCGGCAGCGCTGCAATCTTCTCGGCCGTCGCATAATCGAGCCCATGGCCGGCGTGAACTTCGAGCCCGGCCGCCTTGGCTAGCTTCACCCCGGCAAGGATCCGCTGCCACTCCGCCTCGGCCTTGTCGGTGTGGCCGTCCGTCACGGCGTCGCACCAGGCGCCGGTGTGGATCTCGATCACCGGCGCGCGCAGTTGCGCGGCCATCGCGATTTGCGCAGGGTCTGCCGCGATGAACAGCGAGACGCGGATGCCGGCGTCCGTGAGCCGCGCGATATAGGGCGCCAGCGCGTTGTGTTGGCCGACGACGTCGAGGCCGCCCTCGGTCGTCACCTCCTGGCGCCGCTCCGGCACCAGGCACACCGCGTGCGGCTTTGTCGCGAGCGAGATCCGCATCATGTCGTCGGTCGCGGCCATCTCGAAATTCAACGGTTTGGAGATTTCCGCCTTCAACCGCGCCATGTCCTCGTCGCGGATGTGCCGGCGGTCTTCGCGCAAATGCGCCGTGATGCCGTCGGCGCCCGCCTCGATCGCGAGCAGCGCGGCCCGGACGGGATCGGGATGGCGGCCCCCGCGGGCATTTCGGACGGTGGCGACATGGTCGATATTGACGCCGAGGCGGAGCGGAGATGCGGGCATTTCAGGAACTCACGAAGTGACGGTTCTCAACTCGTCATGCGCGGGCACGCCCCGCGCATCCATCTTCTTTGAAGAGATGGGTTGCCGGGTCAAGCCCGGCAACGACGCGCTTCATCCATTAACACGTTCGACACGAGCAACGACCGCCTTGGCGCGCAGCTGAGCCAGGATCGCGCTCAAATGCTTGAGATCGTAGACTTCGAGATCGATCGTCGTCTCCGTGAAGTCGGGCGAACGGCGCTGCATGCTGATATTGTCGATGTTGCCGTCGTGCTCGGCGATCACGGTCGCGATCTGCGCCAGCGCGCCGGGCTCGTTGACGTTCTCGACCTTGATGCGCGCCGGGAAGCGCTGCGGCGCGGAGTCCTCGATGTCCCAGCGGACGTCGAGCCAGCGCTCCGGCTCCTCTTCGAAATCCTTCAGCGCCGGCGACTGGATGGGATAGATCGTGATCCCCTCGCCCGGCGTGACGATGCCGACGATGCGATCGCCGGGCACGGCGCCGCCGTTCGGCGCGAACTTCACCGGCAGGTCGGAATTGATGCCGCGGATCGGGATCGCGACCGGACTGCGCGACGGCTCCGACGACTTCTCCTTGAGCTTGGCGGCGAGTCCCTTCTTGACGCCGTAACGCGCGACGCGCTCCTCCTTGTAATCAGGATACATCGCGCGCGCGACGTGGGAGGCCTTGATCTCGCCGCGCCCGACCGCCGCCATGACGTCCTCGATCGAGGTGCGCGCAAGGCGCGGCAGCGCGCCCTTGAGCTTGTCGTCGGCGTATTCGATCTTGGCGCGCTCGAACAGGCGCTCGACGATGCGCCGGCCGAGACCCGCATATTGATCGCGCACCGCAGTGCGGGTGGCACGCCGGATCGCGGCGCGCGCCTTGCCGGTGACGGCGAGCGTCTCCCAAGCCGAGGGCGGCGCCGATTGCGCCTCCGACGTCAGCACCTCGACCTCGTCGCCGTTCTGAAGCTCCGATGACAGCGGCGCGAACTGGCCGTTGATCTTGCAGCCGACTGCGCTGTTGCCGACGTCGGTATGCACGGCGTAGGCGAAGTCGATCACGTTGGCATGACGCGGCAAAGCGATCAGCTTGCCTTTCGGGGTGAAGCAGAACACCTGGTCGTGGAACAGCTCGAGCTTGGTGTGCTCGAGGAATTCCTCGGGATTGGCGCTCTCCGAGAGAATGCCGATGGTGTGGCGCAGCCAGGCGAACGCGTTGGACTCGCGCTTGAGGAATTCGGTCGGCGACCCGACTCCTTCCTTGTAGAAGACGTGCGCGGCGATGCCGCGCTCGGCGATCTGGTCCATTGCCTCGGTTCGGATCTGCAGCTCGACGCGCTGGTTGCCGGGGCCGATCACCGTAGTGTGGATCGAGCGGTAATCGTTCTGCTTCGGCGTCGAGATGTAGTCCTTGAAACGCCCCGGCACGACCGGCCAGGTGGTGTGGACGATGCCGAGCGCGCGATAGCAGGCCTCGATGTCGTTGACGACGAGACGGAAGCCGAAGATGTCGGACAATTGCTCGAAGCCGACCGACTTGCGCTCCATCTTGGTCCAGATCGAGAACGGCTTCTTGCGGCGGCCATAGACCCGCGCGCCGAGCCCCCGGTGGCGCAGATTGTTGGAGAGCTGGTCCTCGATCTCGCCGATCAGGTTGCGGTTGCGCTCGGCCAGCGCATCGAGCCGCTGCATCACCACCGCATAGGCTTCCGGATCGAGGGTGCGGAAGGACAGATCCTCCAGCTCCTCGCGCATTTCCTGCATGCCCATGCGTCCGGCCAGGGGCGCGTAGATGTCGAGTGTCTCCTCGGCGATGCGCCGGCGCGATTCTGTCGGCACGAAGTCGAGCGTGCGCATGTTGTGCAGGCGGTCGGCGAGCTTGACCAGGAGCACGCGGACATCGTCTGCGATGGCCAGCAACAATTTGCGCAGATTCTCGGCCTGCTTCGCTTCGCGCGACACCAACTCCAGCCGCTTCAGCTTGGTCAGGCCCTCGACCAATGCTCCGATCTCGGGACCAAAGATCTGATCGATTTCGGCGCGTGTCGCTTCGGTGTCCTCGATCGTGTCGTGCAGCAGCGCGGCGACGATGGTGGCGTCGTCCAGCTTCAAGTCGGTGAGAATCGCCGCCACTTCGAGCGGGTGCGAAAAATACGGGTCGCCCGAGGCACGGGTCTGCGAGCCGTGCGCCTTCATGGCGTAGACATAGGCCCGGTTCAGCAGATCTTCGTTGGTGTTCGGATTATAGGACCGGACGCGCTCGACGAGGTCATATTGACGCATCATGCGCGCGCGCGGCTTCGCTGGCCGTGCCACCGGCGCAGTCGGGGCCACGGCAACCGATTCGGTTGCGGCCTGCATCTGCGTGGGTCTGCGGCGTCGATACACCATACGGTCCTGCCTTCAAACGGACCGCGAAACGGCCCGTTGTATACATCTTAAGCTCCGATCGCGGACGCCGCCGATCAATTCAGTGACAGGCGCGCGGCGCAACCGGCAACGCTATGGTAACCACGAAAAGGTCAACAAAAGCAAAGGCCCGAACGCGGGTTCGGGCCTTTGATAAGATCACAAGAAGTCGACGATCGCGAGCAAGACGATTACTCGTCCTCCTCGGGCTGCTCTTCCGGCGGCGCGAGCCCTTCGAGGCCCTTCAGGAGCTCCTCTTCGGTCATGCGCTCCACAGCCACTTCAGTATCGTCCGCATCGACGCTGGCTCCGGCGGAACCGATCAGCGGCACGGTGTCGGGTTCGGGCTCGTCCACCTCGACGAACTTCTGGAGGGAGTGCACCAGCTCCTCGCGGAGATCTTCCGGCGAGATGGTCGTGTCGGCAATTTCGCGCAGAGATACAACAGGGTTCTTGTCGTTATCGCGGTCAACCGTTAGTTGTGAACCGGACGAAATCATGCGGGCGCGGTGGGCAGCCAGCAGGACCAGGTCAAACCGGTTGTCGACCTTGTCGATACAATCTTCTACGGTGACGCGAGCCATGGACTGTCGCTCCGCTTTGGGTGGGACGAAATATGTGGATGATCGGGGTTAGTTATAGGGGACGGGACGATTTCGCAAGGCCAATTTGTGATTTGGCCTCGCCAAATGGCTCTGCTACCCCCACATTGGGGCTGGGATGGGTGGTTTTCCGGGCTGCCATTGTGGGCAGCGCCGGATGTAGACAGAACCGCCATAACTATACCTTGTTTGCCCCGACTTCTCCGGATTTGCGGTTTCGACGGGCTTCGGCGGCAATTTAGAACTGCGCGGCTGACTGTGGCCGTGCCAACAATAAACGATCAATCACGACCACTACGCGAGCAAACTGAATGTCACCTTCTCCTACCAACAAGATCGCGCTCTTTATCGACGGCGCCAATCTTTACGCGACGGCGAAAACTCTTGGCTTCGATATCGATTACAAGCGCCTTCTGAAGGAGTTTCAGAGCCGCGGGACGCTGCTGCGGGCGTTCTACTACACGGCGATCATCGAGGATCAGGAATATTCCTCGATACGTCCCCTGATCGACTGGCTCGACTACAACGGCTACACCGTCGTCACCAAGGCGACCAAGGAATTCATCGACGCCTCCGGCCGGCGCAAGGTCAAGGGCAACATGGACATCGAGCTCGCCGTGGACGCCATGGAGCTTGCCGAGCATATCGACCAGATGGTGCTGTTCTCGGGTGACGGCGACTTCCGCTCGCTGGTCGAAGCGGTGCAGCGCCGCGGCGTGCGGGTCACCGTGGTCTCCACCATTGCCAGCCAGCCGCCGATGATCGCCGACGAGCTGCGCCGCCAGGCCGACGTCTTCACCGATCTCGTCGAGCTGCAGTCCAAGCTTGGCCGCGACCCTTCCGAGCGCCCGGCCCCGCGTGATCGCGGCGAACGCGAGGCGCGCCACCATGCCCCGCAGTTCCTCCAGCGCGCGACCACGATGGCGCCGAGGGGCGATGACGATTTCGAGGAGTGAGGCGGCCCGGCCAAGCCGCCAGGCCTCCGCCCTCGTCCCCGACCGTGACTGTCCGCTCTGTCCGCGCCTGGTCGCCTTTCGCGAGGCGAACCGCGCGCGCGAGCCGTCCTGGCACAACGCTCCGGTTGCACCTTTTGGGGACATCACGGCCCGCCTTCTGATCGTCGGGCTCGCGCCGGGGATGCAGGGCGCCAACCGCACGGGGCGGCCGTTCACCGGCGACTATGCCGGCGACCTGCTCTACGCCACGCTACTGGAATATGGTTTTGCCAAGGGCAGCTATCAGGCGCGGCCGGATGACGGTTTGAAGCTGGTCGACTGCCGGATCGCCAATGCCGTGCATTGCGTTCCGCCGCAGAACAAGCCGCTCCCGATCGAGATCAACACCTGCCGCCAGTTTCTCGTCGCGAACCTCGAGACGATGCCGAAGCTGCGCGCCATCATCGCGCTCGGGCGGATTGCGCACGATAGCGTGCTCAAGCCGCTGAAGCTGAAGGCCTCGCAAGCGCCGTTCGGCCACGGCGCGGTGCACCAGGCCGGCGCCTTCAGGCTGTACGACAGCTATCACTGCTCGCGCTACAACACGAACACCGGCGTGCTGACGCCCGACATGTTCCGCAGCGTGTTCGCGAAAGTGAAGGCCGACCTGGATTAGGCTTTCGCGGGATTGGCCTTCAGCCAATCCAGGACGTCGCCGGCGTTGCGATCGGGCGGGAACACCGGATAGAACACATGCGTGATCTTGGCATCGTCGATCACAAGCGCGAGGCGCTTGATCAGCGTGAGGCCCGCGACTTCCATGGTGGGCAGATTGAGCGCGCGCGTGAGCGCCAGCTTCTCATCCGAGAGCACCGGGAATGGCAGATGTAGCCGCGAGGCCATCTCGGTCTGGTATTCGTTGCTCTGGGTCGAGAGGCCGAACACCTGCGCCGCGCCGGCGGCTTTCAACTCCGCGAACAGATCGCGGAAGGCGCACGTCTGCGGCGTGCAGCCGCGCGCGCCCGGAATCATGTCCCAATCGTCGACCAGCGAGATCTTGCCGGGCTCGCCGGTGCGCGGATAGGCAAATACCACCGTGCGGCCCCGAAGCGCCGACAGATCAACCGAAGTGTCATCGGTCGCGAGCAGGCTGATCGCGGGCAGCACCAGGCCTTTCAGATGCGCCGCGCCACCATCGTCGGCAGGTGCCGGGATCTGGCTCCAGTCGACCTCGAGCAAGTTCCGCTGGTTCATCGCACTATCCCCTCGCCCGCATCAAGCGGCCCTTCTCCCGGCTCCAGTCGCGCTTCTTCTCGCTCTCGCGCTTGTCGTGCAGCTTCTTGCCCTTTGCAACCGCGAGCTGCAATTTGGCCCGACCGCGCTCGTTGAAATAGAGCTTGAGCGGAATCAGCGTCATGCCTTCGCGATCGACCGCGCCCATCAGCTTGTTGATCTGGCGGCGGTGCAGCAGCAACTTTCGCGGTCTCTTGGGCTCGTGGTTGAAGCGATTGCCCTGGAGGTATTCGGGAATGGTGGCGTTGATCAGCCAGATCTCGCCGTTCTTGGAGTCGGCATAGGATTCCGCGATCGTGCTCTTGCCGTTACGGATCGACTTCACTTCGGTTCCGGTCAGCGCAATCCCCGCCTCGATCGTATCCTCGATGGCGTAGTTGAAGCGGGCCTTGCGATTTTCCGCCATGACCTTGATGGGTCGTTCGTTCTTGTCGGCCATGGTAGCAAAAACCTAATCGAGATGCGCGCGTACGCTAACAAATTGGATGAAGCGCGCGCGTCACTTCTTCAGGAGATCGCGGATCTCGGTCAGCAGCACGACCTCGGCCGACGGCTTCGGCGGCTCCGCGGGCTTGACCTCTTCCTTGCGCTTGAACCGGTTCATGGTGCGAACGACCATGAAAAGCACGAAGGCGATGATGAGGAAGTTGATCGTCAGCGTCAGGAAGTTGCCGTAAGCGAGCACCGCACCTTGCTTTTTCGCATCCGCCAGGTTGGTGGCGGTCACTGCCTTCGACAAGGGCACGAAGTAGTTCGAAAAGTCGAGGCCGCCGGTCGCGGCGCCGATGATCGGCATGATGATGTCACTGACCAGCGACGTGACGATGGCGCCAAAGGCCGCGCCGATGATGACGGCGACCGCGAGGTCGACGACATTGCCCTTCATCGCGAACTCGCGGAACTCCCTGAGCATCCGCGTGCCTCTTTCCTCGACGCTCATCGACGGCTCCCAGATTGGCTAGTCCATCAGTTGATGAGGCCAGCGTGCACCATGGCGCTGCGCACGGCCACCCGCGTCGGCTCGGAGACCGGCACCATCGGCAGGCGCAGCGTCTCGTCGAATTTGCCGAGCAGCGACATCGCGTACTTGATGGGCGCCGGATTGCTCTCGATGAACAGGTTGTTATGCAGCGGCATCAGCTTGTCGTGGATCGCAAGCGCGGCCTTGGTGTCGCCCTTCTGCCAGGCGGCGTGGAATTCGGCGCACAGGCGCGGTGCGACATTCGAGGTCACCGAGATGCAGCCATGGCCGCCATGCGCCATGTAGCCGATGATGGTGGCGTCTTCGCCCGAGAGCTGGTTGAAATCCTCGCCCATCGCCGCGCGCTGTTGCGACACACGCACCATGCTGGCGGTGGCGTCCTTGACGCCGGCGATGTTCTTCAACTCCCACAGGCGCTTCATGGTGTCGACCGACATGTCGATCACCGAGCGCGGGGGGATGTTGTAAATGATGATCGGTATGCCGATCGCATCGTTGACCGCCTTGAAGTGCTGGTACATGCCTTCCTGGGTCGGCTTGTTGTAGTAGGGCGTCACCACCAGCACGGCGTTAGCGCCCGCCGTCTCGGCGTGCTGGGCCAGTTCGATCGCTTCCTTGGTCGAATTGGAGCCGGCGCCGGCGATCACGGGCACACGGCCCTTGGCCTCCTCGATGCACCATTCGACCACCTTCTTGTGCTCGTCATGGCTGAGCGTCGGGCTCTCGCCGGTGGTGCCGACCGGGACCAGGCCGTTGGTGCCCTCCGAGATTTGCCAGTTGACCAGCGACCGGAACGCCGCCTCGTCCAGCGAGCCGTTCTTGAACGGCGTGACCAAGGCGGTGAACGATCCCCGGAATTTCGTCTTGGCTGCCATGGACTTCCCTCCGTACGCGGCTATCTCTCGAGCAAGCCACCTTCATATCGGGTCTATCCGGCCCGTAAAAGACCCGCTTCCGTGTGACGCACCGTTTAAGCCGCGATTTTGCCGCGGTGATGGTGCAAACCCGGCGAAGGTAAGCGGTTGTTGGTATTTTGTCCGCATATTCAATCAAATACAGCCAGATCTTGTACAGATAGGTCTTGAGCCAATTGACTGATTCGGGGCGACGAACCGCCGTGACCTCCTTTCCCCGTGCCGCATGGCGATCCACCGGTCTGGCCCTGTGCCTGATGGCCGGGCTGTCGATCGGCTGCGTCGCCTTGGCCAAGTCCAGCGAAACGGCCGAGGACGCAGCAAAGGACCCCACCAAGCAAGCGAACAAGGGAACCGCGAAGCCGGCTGCCAAGCCGGCCGCGAAGGATACGACAAAAGGATCGCACGAGGAGACCACCAAGGGTCCGGCCAAGGAAACCACCAAAGGCACGAGCAAGGGACCCGCCCCGGTTACAGCCAAGGATGCGGCGAAGAAGCCTGCCGGCAAGGATGCCTCGAAGGACAAGCCAAAGCCCGCGGCTGCGGCCGCTCCTCCAAAGTCCCGGCCGGCCGCCAATGGTCCGTCCTCCCACCCCGCGCCAGCGGTGACGGCCACCGTGAGACCTTCCGCGCCGGCCCCTGCGAGGCCCGTCGCAACGCCCGTGCTGGCGCCTGCGACCCGCCAGCACGCCGCGCCGCGCAAGCCCGTCACACCGGCCGCGATCGCTGCGACGTCCTCGACGTCGCAAGCCGACAAGGACACGCTCGAAAACGTCATCGAGCTCGTACGCAAGCACAAGCCGGCCGATGCCACCAGCTACGCGGATTCGATTTCCGATCCGGTCGCGCGAAAACTCGCGGAATGGATCATCCTGCGCAGCGAGGATAACGGCGCGAGCGTCGAGCGCTACCGCGCCTTCCTCTCCGCCAATCCGAGCTGGCCGTCGCAGACTTTCCTGCGCCGGCGGCTTGAAGCCGCGATGTGGGATGACAGGCGCGACGATTCCGTCGCCTGGTCGTGGTTCGAGAACGAATCCCCGGTTTCGGCCAAGGGCCGCTTCGCGCTCGCCAAGGCAATGCTGGCGCGTGGCGACCGCGCCAATGCCGAACGGCTGGTGCGTGAAGCATGGCGCAGCGATCCGATGTCGGAGGAGACCGAGAACAACGCGCTCGATCAGTTCGGTGCGCTGCTCACCCCGGGCGACCAGAAGGCGCGGATGGACACGCTGCTCTATGGCAGCGAGCACGAGGCGGCGCTACGCGCGGCAAAGCGGCTCGGCGCGGGCTATGTCGCGCTCGCCAAGGCCCGTATTGCCTCCTTCAGGAAGGCGCCCAACACGCGCGCGCTGCTCGAAGAAGTGCCGCGCGAGCTGCACGGCGATCCCGGCTTCATCTTCAGCAAGATCCAGCTTCTGCGCCGCGAAGAGAAGTTTCCCGAGGCGGCTCAGCTCATGCTGGCGGCGCCGAAGGATCCGAACCGGCTCTACAATCTCGACGAATGGTGGATCGAGCGGCGGCTCCTTGCGCGCAAGATGATCGACACCGAGGATTTCCGCAGCGCCTATCTGATCGCGCGCGACGCCGCGCTGCCCTCGCGCGACATCTACAAGACCGAGCAGGAGTTCACGGCGGGCTGGATCGCGCTACGCTTCCTGAACGATCCCGCGGCGGCCGCCCAGCATTTTGCTCGCATCGGCGTCGGCAGTGTCAATCCGACCACGCTGGCACGCGCGGGTTACTGGCAGGGCCGCGCGGCCGAGGCTGCCGGTCGCCAGCAGGAGGCGCGCAATGCCTATGCTCGCGCCGCCGAGCAGTCGACCAGCTATTACGGCCAGCTCGCACGCGCCAAGCTCGGCCTGCCGCAGATCGATCTGAACAACCAGCCCCGCAGCCGCGGCGCCGAGCGGCTCGAGATCGTGCGCGCCGCGCATTTGCTCTACGAGCTCGACGAGCGCGAACTGGCGGTCCCGATGCTCGCCGACATGGGCGAGAACGGCGATCCCGAGGCCCTGGCCGGCCTCGGCGAGCTGACCCAGCGCTACAGCGACGCGCGCGGCATGCTGCTGGTCGGCAAGGCCGCGCTCAATCGCGGCCTGCCGTTCGATTTCTACGCCTATCCCGTCAACGGCATCCCGCAATTCAGCCAGATCGGCCCCGAGGTCGAACGCAGCATTGTCTATGCCATCGCGCGCCAGGAAAGCGCGTTCAATCCGGCTGTGGTCTCTCCCGCGCAGGCCTATGGCCTGATGCAGGTGACGCCGGATGCCGCGCGCTACGTCTGCAAGCGGCACGGTGCCACCTATGACCTGTCGCGGCTGAAGAACGATTCGTCCTACAACGCCACGCTCGGCGCAGCCGAGCTCGGCGGTCTGCTCGAGGATTATCGCGGTTCCTACATCATGACGTTTGCCGCCTACAATGCCGGCCGCGGCAGCGTGAAGAAGTGGATCGACCGCTACGGCGATCCACGCGATCCAAAAGTCGACGCGGTCGACTGGGTGGAGCTGATCCCGTTCTCCGAGACGCGCAACTACGTGCAGCGGATCATGGAGAACCTTCAGGTCTACCGCGCCCGCTTCGGCGGCGGCACGCGGCTACAGATCGAGGCCGATCTGCGCCGCGGCGCCGGCAGCGTGGAGTAGAGCAGCTCTCTGCCGAATGGAACACGTTCAGGTCATTTTGTAACAGAAACCGGCGCTGCCCCCTCATGACGGGGATTCGCTGAGATTCACTCTGCAGGGCCGCGCCACTGCCGGCACCAACGTCGTCATGATCTGGGATCCCTCAGCATCCTTCGATGCCGGGGATGTGAGCAATCGTGTAGGGGTGGCACACTGGTGCGGCACGGGCCGAAGCACACGTAAGCATCTCGATTCAACAGGAGCAATTGCGATGCGAGCGATTTTGGCCTTGGGCATCCTCGTCGCCCTGGCTGCCTCCGCCAGTGCCGGTACGGCAAGTCATAAGCGACATCTAGCGCCTTCCACCAAAGCTTTCGTCCCCCACCTGACGCCGCGTGCGGCTGCAGGATTTGGGTACGCCCCCGCGGCCCCCTACTCGGCACCGGTCGGGTACAGCGATCCCTACCAAAGCCAACACTGGGGCGGGTGAACTAGAACTAGCGCACCCAAAAATCAGCGACGACGTTTCGGTCAAATACGGACAGAACCAGAATCCGACCGCACCCGCTGCAAGCAAAGGAAAACCCCCGGCAGTTTCCCGCCGGGGGTTCAGAGATGGTCGATGCGTCGATATTAGAAGACGCGGTTGGCACGGAGCATCAGGGTCAGCGAGTTCTGATCCTTCAGCTCGTACACAGCGGCCGGCTTTGCATTGGTATTGAAGCCGTTCGCGCCCGGAGTGCCCGGCACAGTGATCGTGCCCGAGTACTTCTGGTCCAGCCGCGACCAGCTGAGGTCCGCCGTGAACGAGAGGTTCTTGACCGGGGTCCAGACCGTGTTGACACCGACGACGCCGAAGTTGAAGTCGGGGTTACACGTCGCAGTGGCGCCGAACCCAGCCGCGGTAAAGTTGGCGCAGATCAGCGCCTTGGCGTTGCTGGAGTAGCTCAACCCAGCATAACCACCGTAGATGGCGCTGGCCCAGTAGGGGTTCCAGTTGTGGGTGTAGCCACCGCGAACGCCCCAGGTCTTCGTGGTCTCGATGCTTCCGTTGGTGCCGAAGACACCGTCAGAGATACCAGCGAAACCAACGCTCTGGTACGCACCAGCCACACCAGTGCCGCTGAAAATATAGAAGGTCTGCGGGAACAGAACCTGGAAGTTTTCGCGTGAGTCGCCATCCGTGTAGACGGCGTTCAAGTTGAGCGAGTCACCCGCACCAGTCGGGATGTTCTTGATGGACAACGAGCCCATCACAGCCCAGCCCCACTTGTCCGCCGGATGGTTCGAGGGCTCCGACGAGCCGTAGTAACCAGCGTGGAGGTCATGTGCAGCGACCGAGATCTGGCCCAGACCCCAGGCCTGGTCAACACGCAGGGCACCGACGATGTCGGGAATGCGCGTTCCACCCCAATCGTTCACGCCGTACTGACCCTGGATGAGGGCAGCGCCGGCGGCAGCCGCAGACGTGGTAACGAAGGTAGTACCGGCCGCGCCGAGCGCACTGGTCGAGCCAAGCACAGCACCAGAAGCCGAGAAGCCGTTGACGTTCCAGAGGTTGCCCTGGCCGTTCGACTGAGTGGTGGGTTCTTCCAAAGCGATCGAACCGGTGATGCCCTGGCCGAAGTCAGCGGTGTAAGCCAGCTGATTGATACCGGTCACGTGGTTGGAACCGCCCGGAATGGTATCGGGACCACCCGAGTTGTAGGACTGCCACGGAGCGTCGAAGATCGAGACCGTGCGACCCATGGTGAAGCCGGCGAACTGGATGAACGCATGGTAGAGGCCGAGCGTAGCACCGCCAGCACCGAACGACGTGCCACCAGTGGGCGCCGAGGTGTTTTGCGCGCCGGTGATCGTGTCATAGCTGAAGATCATGTCAGCGTAGGTGCGAACAACGCCGTACTCGGTTGCCGTGCGGGTATCGACGTTCAGGTCCATACGAGCGCGGGTGTAGTAATAGTTGGTCAGGCGGTTGTTCGAACCACCGTTAACCGCAGCCCCGTTACCGTTGAAATTGTAGTCGCCAGCGCCACCGAAAATGGCGTCAGCGCGGACGTAACCACCCAGCTTGATGCAGGTGTCCGTGCCAGGCATGTAGTAGAAACCCGCACCGTACAGGGAGCAGATCTTCACGTATTCGACCGCCTTGGCCTTCACGGGCAGATCGGCTGCCTGCGCTCCGCCCACGGCGATGAGACCCGCCGCTGAGCCGAGCAAAAGGCTCTTAACCAACTTCATGTTAAACCTCCAAGTTGCTCTTCAGGGAAGGTCACTGACCCGAATGGCCAATTCCCCAACCCCCTCTAAATCACCGCTTTGGCCACCTTCGCGTCTTCGGACACACCCGCATGAACGCGAGGGACTTAAGCGAAAGACCTAAACGGGACGACCTTGGGATGCCCCCCTCCGTCGCCTGATCACAATTACCGAACGTCCTTGCACACACAACAAGAGAACGCTCCAAAACGGGCCTACGAAGCGTGTTTCCCGAAGAGTGTTGCACAAATAACACGCAGATGTGATCAGACGACGCTCGTAACACATTGTTTTTATTAGCATTTTCTGGACGACTCCATCTGCGGTCAAAGTTCCCCCCTCCGACGCGCGGGGCGGCTTTGCCACACAGCCCGCGGTCCCAGGCGCTCGAATCGTGGAATCAGCACGGAGACTCAGCGGGAGTATGTAACCGTCCGTAACGCGTGGTGATCTCTGGCTGGACACAGATGAATCGTTGACCGCGCAGACACTCTATATCCCTGCTGGCGGAGCGCCTCTGATCGCGCCGCGAACGATGATCGTACCCGCGAAGCAAGGAACAGCTGGAAACAGCTAATGAATTCAGTTACTTGACGCAGAAGGAATGATTCTGTCTGCGTCCCCCGCCCGTCACTTGCGCCAGGCGACGTCGGGGTTTCCGCGTGCTATTGCTCCGCGCGAGAGCGAACCGTGCTTGTCCACGCCTTGAGCTGTGGAATTCGTTGGGAATATTTGAGCGAAAACACACGCTTCCAAATTGACCGGCCCAAGCAATTGGATGCATAAGGCTCGCACCGGAGAGGTGGCCGAGTGGCTGAAGGCAACGCTTTGCTAAAGCGTCATACGGTCTCAAGCTGTATCGAGGGTTCGAATCCCTCTCTCTCCGCCACCCCGCTCAAAATCAAGGTCTGCGCATTCGTTCCCGCGGAAGGCGCTCGTGGCACGGCTGAGAAAGCCTGACGCAAGGATCTGCGCGGCTGAATTCAGCTTGATTCGCGCTCTTCTATATATGCGTGCGCGCACCTGGACGCGGGAGCGCGGGATCCCTCAGTCGAGGGCGATATCAGAACGGCCTCGTCCGCCCGTCCGAGTTCCAAACCGCCTCGTCCGGCGCGATCCGAATCGGCAGCCGTTGGCTCGGCCCTGAGACGTTGTTGTCGGGATCACGCGGGCTCGGTACTTTCGCAGCTCAATGCGCGGACACCCACGCCCTCGCATCACGCTGCGCGACCGAGATCTCGGCATCCGACATCTGAGCGGCCACTTCCTGGCGCAGCGCGATGGCATCCTTGCGGCCCTTCAGCGCTGCGAGGTTGAACCATTTGTGCGCGGCGACGAGGTCGACCAGCCCCGAGCGGCCGCTCGCCCAGTAGATTCCGCGCTCGAACAGAACGTCCGACAGCGCGTTCGAATCGATTGGCGTTGCCGCATCGAGATCGAAAGTACCCTGAAACATCACGCATCCCCTTTTTCTTATGCCGCCCCGTTCCCCGAGCGCGGCTCCCGTCCAACCTTGATTTGCGCGATCCTTCTGGATCATGCGCTGTTCAACTCGTCCCCAGGGCTTCTTGCCCGTTGCCGTTTGCCGGCTTGTTGGAGGCGATGATGGCGGGCAAATTTGAATGGCAGTTTAAGTATCGCGATGAAGCAGACGTAAACGCGAGCACGCGGCACAGGCGTCGGCGAAGCAAGAAGTCCCTGATTTGCGGGCACTTCTGCGCTTCGTCAGATTCCGTTTACCGCAGGATTTTGGGACATCGATAACCATCGCACACGGTGGTGCCGGCGCTGTGGTTGCTTCCCTTCAACGACGTCACCGCGAAGGCTGGTGACCCAGTATTCCAGAACTCCAGAGGCCGCAGTCGGCCCTGAGAAGCCGCAGCGTACTGGATCACCCGGATCGGAGCCGGGCGATGACACCGCGTCTGGAGAAGCGGCGCGCAATCACGCCATAGCCCCGCGTTGTCTGTCCAAGCTGAGTGACCAAGCCAGCATGACAGAAGCGGCACGACGACGTGCGGTCAGATCAACAATGTCGGGAAAGGGATGCCGGCAATACCCCGGCCTCAAGGAGAACGAGGGCGTCGGCGAACACGTCAGGACCAGATTCCGTGATGGCCCGAAGGCCGCTCGTGGAATTGCGGAGCCCTCTTGAAGAGATCCGCACCGAACGAAGAAAACTCGTTTCTTCTGCCGGACCGGACTTTGACGAGCGAACTCGCGAAAGCTGACGATCCGACCGTTGACCTGATGTCTCGCCGACACCCTCTATCGTCGACCAGAACCTCTAGGAGGCGCTGATGACGTGCCGGCTGCTGGAGCCGGCAACTTCAGAAGCGAAGTTACTTCTTCTTCTTCGCGACCTTGCGGGTCTTCTTCGCAGTCTTCTTCACTGCGCTCTTCGCCTTCTTCGCCTTCTTCGCTTTCTTGGCCATGTTGCCCTCCGATGTGTGAGATGGCTTTAATCGCTGTGCGCATTCGGGGATCGAATGCACTCACCCCAAATACACCAACACGACGAAAAAAACATCTTCTGACTTAAGGAAGTGTTGACGACGCAGCGCGCGTGCGCCAGCCGCGATTGATTTGCGGACGCGCGGAGAGATGCGACTGCGATTGCAAATGCGTCTCGCGACATCGATGTCGGCAAGCGCCGCGATTGCAAGAAAACACTATGCAGCAAGTATTATTCTTTGCGCGCACATCGCGCGTGATCAGCGCGACGGCGCACGCTGCAAAGCGCGCGATGGTCTCACCAGACCGAGTCGCGGACTCTGAGTCGCGAACTTTGGCAACGAAATTATTTTCATGCTTAACGGCGGGAGCGCGCATCTGCGCATGTGCAAGACGCCATTTTGCGCGAATCGCGCGGGCCGCGATTCGGTCGTCGCATCGCGCTTGGAGGGGATGATGTTTGCCGTCGATGACGCGTGCGATCGTTCGCATCGCGAGTGAAGCGACGTGACGAGAGGCGTCGTCACCTCGTCCGAACGCGCGAGACTAGACGCCGAGCTTGGACTTGAGCAGCTCGTTGACCGCCTGCGGGTTCGCCTTGCCGCCGGAAGACTTCATCACCTGGCCGACGAACCAGCCGAGCGACTGCGGCTTGTCCTTCACCTGCGCGGCCTTGTCGGGATTGGCCGCGATGATGTCGTCGACAACCTTTTCGATCGCCGAAAGATCCGTGACCTGCTTCATGCCGCGGCTTTCGACCAGCGCACGCGGGTCGCCGCCCTCCTGCCAGACGATCTCGAACAGATCCTTGGCGATCTTGCCGGAGATCGTGCCCTCGCCGATCAGGTCGACAATCCCCGAGAGTTGCTCGGGCGTGACAGGAGAGCCCGTAATATCCCGGCCTTCCTTGTTGAGACGGCCGAACAGCTCGTTGATCACCCAGTTCGCCGCCATCTTGCCGTCGCGAGCGCGGTTGGCGAGCCTGTCGAGCACCGTCTCGTAGAACACCGCGCTCTCGCGCTCGGCGACCAGCACGCTCGCATCGTAAGCCGACAGGCCGAAGTCGGCGACGAAGCGCGCCTTCTTCTGGTCCGGCAGTTCAGGCAGCTTCGCCTTGAGCTCGTCGACGAAGCTCTGCGAGAGCTCCAGCGGCAACAGATCCGGATCGGGGAAGTAGCGGTAGTCATGCGCCTCTTCCTTGGAGCGCAACGACCGCGTCTCGCCCTTGTTGGGGTCGTAGAGCCGCGTCTCCTGGTCGATCCGGCCGCCGTCCTCGATGATTTCGATCTGGCGCCGCGCCTCATACTCGATCGCCTGGCCGATGAAGGTGATCGAGTTCAGGTTCTTGATCTCGCAGCGGGTGCCGAGCGGCCCGCCCGGCTTGCGCACCGAGACGTTGACGTCGGCGCGCAGGGATCCCTTCTCCATGTCGCCGTCGCAGGTGCCGAGATAACGCAGGATCGAACGCAGCTTGGTCACATAGGCCTTGGCCTGCTCGGCATCGCGGATATCGGGCTTGGAGACGATCTCCATCAGCGCCACGCCGCAGCGGTTGAGATCGATCAGCGACTGCGACGGCAGTTTGTCGTGCAGCATCTTTGCCGGATCCTGCTCCAGATGCAGCCGCTCGATGCCGATCGTAGCGGTTCTGCCGCCCTCGAGCTCGACGATCACCTCGCCTTCGCCGACGATCGGCGACTTGTATTGGCTGATCTGATAGCCCTGCGGCAGGTCCGGATAGAAATAGTTCTTGCGATCGAACACCGAACGCAGATTGATCTTCGCGTTGAGACCAAGCCCGGTCCGGACAGCCTGCCTGACGCATTCCTCGTTGATGACGGGCAGCATGCCCGGCATCGCCGCGTCGACGAGAGATACTTGCGTGTTCGGCTCCCCGCCGAACGCCGTCGAAGCGCCCGAGAACAGCTTTGAGTTCGACGTCACCTGGGCATGGATCTCCATGCCGATGACCACCTCCCAATCGCCGGTGGCTCCTTTGAGAAGTTTGTGCGTGGCCGTGCTCATGTCGTGCTCCCGAGCAGCGTGGCAGCGATCCGCTCCCACTCCGCTTCCAATGAATCCTTTGCCGCGGGCTGGCCGGCCTGGCGGTACCAGTAGCCGGCATTGCCGAGATCGCCTTCGACGCGGTGCAGATAAGCGTGCACCCAGGCGGCGTCGCGGCCATTGTCGTCTTGCACAATCTTGTGCGCCCGGTCCCAACAGCCTTTCGCAGCCCACCAAAGACCGGCGAGCGGCGCGTTCAGACCCGGCGCCGGCGCCGCGCCGTCGAGGCTCGCGATGAAGTCGGCGACATTCACCACCACCTCGCTGGCGTGAAGCGACCGGCGGCCTGTTCGATCACCTCGCCGAGCGAGAACAGCGTCTCCTCCTCAAACGGACGGCCGATCAATTGCAGACCGAGCGGCAGGCCTTGTGCGTCCTTGCCCGATGGCACGGCGATGCCCGGCAGCCCCGCCATGTTCACGGTGACCGTGAAGATGTCGTTGAGATACATCTCGACCGGGTCGGCGCCGCCCTTCTCGCCGATGCCGAAGGCCGCCGACGGCGTCGCCGGCGTCAGGATCGCGTCGACGCCCCTCGCGAAGCAATCTTCAAAGTCCTTCTTGATCAACGTGCGCACCTTCTGGGCGCGCAGATAGTAGGCGTCGTAATAGCCGGCCGAGAGCACGTAAGTGCCGATCATGACGCGGCGGCGCACCTCGGCGCCAAAGCCTTCGGCGCGGGTGTTCTCGTAGAGCTCGATGATGTTCTTTCCCTGCTCGCGCAGGCCATAGCGGACGCCGTCATAGCGCGCGAGGTTGGACGACGCTTCCGCCGGCGCCACGATGTAATAGGCCGGCAGCGCGTATTTGGTGTGCGGCAGCGATATCTCGACCAGCTCCGCGCCAGCCGCCTTCAGCCACTCTGCCCCTTGGCTCCAGAGCTTCTCGATTTCGGCCGGCATGCCGTCGAGGCGATACTCCCGGGGGATGCCGATCTTCATGCCCTTCACGGACTTGCCGATCGCGGCCTCATAGTCAGGCACGGCAATATCGACCGAGGTCGTGTCCTTAGGATCGTGCCCGGCCATCGAGCGCAGCAGCATGGCGCTATCGCGCACGCTGCGCGCGATCGGCCCCGCCTGATCGAGCGATGACGCAAAGGCGACGATGCCCCAGCGCGAACAGCGTCCATAGGTCGGCTTGATGCCGACGGTCGCGGTGAACGCCGCGGGCTGGCGGATTGAGCCGCCGGTATCGGTCGCGGTCGCGCCCATGCATAGCAGCGCCGCTACCGCCGAGGCAGAACCGCCGGACGAGCCGCCCGGCACCAGCGTCGTGTTGCTTCCCTCGCGCCGCCAGGGATTGCCGACCGGACCGAAGCACGAGGTCTCGTTGGCCGAGCCCATCGCAAACTCGTCATTGTTGAGCTTGCCGAGCATCACGGCGCCGTCGCGCCAGAGCTGCGAGGTGATGGTCGACTCATAAGTCGGCACGAAATTGCCGAGGATCTTCGAGCACGCCGTGGTGCGCACGCCCTTGGTCGCGAACAGATCCTTGATGCCGAGCGGGATGCCGGCGAGCGGCCCGGCGTCGCCCTTGGCGATCTTGGCGTCCGCCTCGCGCGCCATGGCGCGCGCCTGGTCGGGCGTCTCCATCACGAAGGCATTGAGCACGCGCGCGGCTTCGATCGCGGACAGATGCGCGTCAGTCAGCTCAAGGGACGTGAAAGTCTTGTCGGCGAGACCCTTGCGGGCCTCGGCGAGCGTCAACGATGTCAAATCGGTCATTTATTGATCGGGCTGCAGAAGAAAGGAGACAGGGTCTTGTCGTTGGCCGGGTCGTCTTTTTTGGCGGCGGCATTCGCGGCGGCTTGAAGCTCGTCGAGCACTTCATTGACCGCGACATTGGGATCGGCAGCCTTGCCCTGCCGCTCCATCTTGTCGAGGTAATTCATGTAGGCCTGATAGGCCTTCTCATCGTCGCAAAGCAGACACATCGGACGGAGTCCTAAAGTTATTCGACGACTTTGGGCACCAGGAAGAAGTGCCCCTCGGTCGCAGGCGCGTTGGCAACGATATCGTCAGCGATGTCGCCGTCATTGACCACGTCTTGCCGCTTCTTCATCTGCATCGGGGTCACCGAGGTCATTGGCTCCACACCCTCGACATTGACCTCCGAGAGCTGCTCGACGAAGGCGAGCATGGCGTTGAGCTCGCCCTGCAGGTGCGGAACCTCGTCCTCGGAAACCGCAATGCGCGCCAGATGCGCGATGCGGCGGACGGTAGCGGCGTCGACGGACATTATATAAGGCCTCTCACGGCAAAACCTAAGTGCCGTATAGCAGAGGCCGGTTTTGCGCCGCAACCGGCGCTAGCGCATGGTCCGGAAAAGTGTAAAGCGGTTTTCCGAAAAGACCATGCGCAAACAATAACCTGGCCTACCCGGCCAGCGCTTTCATGCGGGCCAGCGCCGATTTGGCAAGATCCCGGGTCAATTCGGCCGCGGGGACCTCGCGGCCGAGCGCGACGGCCTGGCCGGCCCACAGATTGGTGAAATCCACCCTGCCCTGCTTTTCGGCAGCCGCCTTCAGCGGCCCCAGTGCCGTCGCGGCATGAGGAAATGGCGGCGCATCGGGCGAGATCGGGCCGGCCTCGCGCATCAGCCGGTTCTGGACGCCACGCGCTGGACGGCCAGTCATCACGTTGGTGATGACGGTGGAATCGTCGCCCGCCTCGGCGAGCGCCTTGCGACCGCCCGTACTGACTTTGGATTCCGGACAGCGCAGATAGGCACTGCCGATCTGCACGCCGGAGGCGCCGAGCGCAAACGCCGCGGCAATACCGCGCCCATCGGCGATGCCGCCGCAGGCGATCACTGGCACCCTCACAGCATCGACCACCTGCGGCACCAGGGCGAAGGTGCCGGGCTGCTCGGAAATCTTGTCGGTCAGGAACATGCCGCGATGGCCGCCGGCCTCAGCGCCTTGCGCAATCACCGCATCGACGCCGCGCTGCTCCAGCCAGACGGCTTCCTTGACGGTCGTGGCCGACGAGATGACGAGACATCCGGCCGCCTTGACGCGCTTGAGCAGCGCGGGCTCCGGCAGGCCGAAATGGAAGCTGACCACCTCCGGCTTCAGTTCCTCGACCACCTCGCAGAACGCAGCGTCGAACGGCGCGCGGTTTGCGGCGTTGATCGGCGCCGCCGGATCGAGACCATGCTCGGCATAATAGCCCGTGAGCCGTTGCTTCCAGCGTGCTTCCGCCTCAGGCGTGAGATCGACGGGCGTGTGGCAGAAGAAGTTCATGTTCACCGGCGCTTTCACGCGCTGGCGAATGAGATTGACCTGCTCGCGCGCCTTCTCCGCCGACAACATCGCGCAAGGCAGCGAACCGAGCGCGCCGCCTTGCGCGGCTGCGATCACCAGCTCTGCATCCATTACGCCAGCCATCGGCGCCAGCACGATCGGGAATTCAGTCTTGAAGAGATCGATCAGTCGACGGTCAGGCCACATGGTTCTTACCTCGTATTCGCTCTTCCCCTCTCCCCTTGTGAGAGAGGGTGGATCGCCCCGTAAGCGGCGAGACGGGTGAGGGGTATCTCTCGTCAAACGCAATACTAATTTTGCGGAGAGATACCCCTCATCCGGCGCTGCGCGCCACCTTCTCCCACAAGGGGAGAACTGAAAGCACCGGCCACCGAATTGCGTTTTCCAGCAAGCAGCTGCTCGGCCTCGGACACAATCCGTTCGACGATCTCGGCCGCCCGCGGAATATCATGGATCAGGCCGACCGCTTCTCCGGCAAAGACGGCCGCGATTTCGAAATCGCCCGCCATTTTCGCCGCGGCATACTCCCTGGCGATCTCGTCTGCGCGCTGCATCAGCTCGATCTCGCGGCCGGTCCAGCTCTTGATGTGAGTGTTGAGGAGCGTGCGCGCGGTGAACGGCGCCGGCCAGAACAGTTTTCGCGACCAATCCGGAACGACACCGCGCACGGTGCCATTGGCGTCGGCGGTACGAATGCGCTGCTTGGCCTCCTCTGCTCCATTGGCCTCAACGCTCGCATAGAACCGCGTGCCGATCAGCACGCCGGATGCGCCCAGCATCATCATTGCCGCGAGGCCCCGGCCATCGGCGATGCCGCCGGCCGCGACCACAGGCACGCGCCCAGCCGCAAGATCGACGATCGCGGGCACGATGTCGATCGTGGTGCGCGAGGCGCCATGGCCGCCCGCCTCTGTCCCTTGCGCGACCAAAATCTCCGCGCCGGCGTCGAGCGCCTGCTTCGCCATGTCCTCGCTCTGCACCTGACAGATCAATCGCGCGCCGCTCGCCTTGATGCGCGGCGCGAATGGCGCGGGATCGCCGAACGACAGCATGACCGCCTGCGGGCGCGCATCGAGAGCAATGTCGAGAAGCTCGGGCTGTTTCGCCAGGCTCCAGGTGATGAAGCCGATCCCGAATGGCGCAAAGTCCTTCAGCTCCGCGGCTTCGCCCTGAAGTCGCGCGCGATCGCCATAGCCACCGCCCAAAATGCCGAAACCACCGGCCTCGCTGACGGCGCGCGTCAGCCGGCTGCCCGCGATGGTGTCCATGGGCGCCAACAGGATCGGATGCCTGATCCCAAGGAGCTCCGTCAAAGGCGTGGTGATCGGCATGAGGTCTCCCGCTCTGGACAGGAACATTAGGCGCAACTAGCATTCTCGAAAAATGAATTGATGCGAACGCTGCCATCACAAAAGCGAAACGACGCCATGGAACTGAGCGACCTCAAGACCTTTGCCGCGGTTGCCCGCACCGGCGGCATCACCCGCGCCGCCGAAGAGCTCAACACGGTGCAATCCAACGTCACCCAGCGCATCAAGGCGCTGGAGGCCGAGATCGGCACGCCGCTGTTCGAGCGCCACAGCCGCGGCATGGCGCTAACCGGCGCCGGCAAGCGCCTTTTGCCTTACGCGCATCGAATGACGGCATTGTCGCACGAGGCTGTGCTCGCCGCGCGTGACGATGGCGAACCGAAGGGACCGCTGTCGATCGGCTCGATGGAGACGACGGCCGCCGTGCGGCTGCCACCGCTGCTCGCAAATTTCCACCGCCGCTTTCCGGCCGTGCGCCTCAGCCTGCGCACGTCACCGACGGCCGATCTCGTCGCCGGCGTGCTCGAAGGCACGCTCGACGGCGCGTTCGTCGCGGGGCCCATCGCGCATGCCGACCTCGCCGCAACAAGCGCGTTTCGCGAAGAGCTGGTGCTGGTCAGCGCGCGGCGCTGGGCCTCGCTCGCCGAGTTGCGCGCCGGCACGCCTGAATCGGGCCCCACCGCGCTGGTGTTCCGCACCGGCTGCACCTACCGCCAGCGCCTCGAGCAAATTTTCGTCGAGTTCGGCTGGCCTTCGGCAGCGCGCTTCGAGCTCGGTACGCTCGACGGCATGATCGGCTGCGTCGCCGCCGACATGGGCGTGACGCTGCTGCCGCGCGCCGTGGTCGAGCGCAGCGCGATGAATGGTGCCGTGACGATGCATGGCTTGAGCCCGTCGCATGCCCGCGTCGAGACGCTGTTCATCCAGCGCCGCGCCGGACATCAATACAGCGCGCTGAGCGGCTTCCTGTCCTGCCTGACCGGGGATGACGACATCATCGCGGCCTGATATGCGCTAGTCCATGCCGGCTCTTATCCTGCCTCTCGTCGAAGCTGCAACCCACTGGCCCGAACGCGGCGGGCTGATCGGCCTTGATTTGGGTACCAAGACGATCGGCGTTGCCGTGTCCAATCCGGACCGCCGGTTAGCGACCGGTGTCGAGACTATCCAGCGCAAGCAGTTCAAGCAGGACGCCGCTCGTCTTCTCGCGATCGCCACTGAGCGCAAGGTCGTCGGCTTCGTGCTCGGCCTGCCCATCAACATGGACGGCAGCGAGGGGCCGCGCGCGCAGTCGACCCGCGCGTTTGCCCGCAATCTCGCCAATTTGACGACGCTGCCCATCGGCCTCTGGGACGAGCGCCTCTCGACCGCGGCGGTCGAGCGCGAGTTGATCGGCATGGATGTCAGCCGCGCCAAGCGCGCCGAGGTGATCGACGAGCACGCCGCGATCTTCATCCTGCAGGGCGCACTCGACCGGCTGGCAAATCTCCGCACGGCCTCGGGGAATGGCTGATCCATGGCCGTCGTGATCGCGGCGCTGCTGCCGGTCTTCATCCTCATCGTGCTCGGCGTGGTGCTCCGGCACAGCCTGATGCGGCTCGACACCCAGTGGCACGGGCTGGAGCGGCTGACCTATTTCGTGCTGTTTCCGATGCTCTTGATCCAGACGCTGGTGAAGGCAGACCTTTCAAAAGTGCCGGTCGCCGGCGTCGGCGGCGCCTTGCTGCTGTCGGCGCTGGCGATGTCCCTGCTCTGCCTCGCGCTGCGCCCTGCCCTGGCGCGGCTCGGCATCGACGGCCCCGCCTTCACCTCGATTTTCCAGGGCGCAACGCGCTGGCAGACCTATGTGGCGCTGTCCGTCTCCGCCAACCTGTTCGGCGAGGTCGGACTTGCGCTCGCTTCGGTCGCGATGGTCGCGATCATCCCTCTGGTGAACGTATTCAGCGTTGCCGTGCTCGCGCATTACGCTTCGCCCGAGAAGCAATCCGCCCGCGCCATCGTCATGACGGTGATCCGCAATCCGCTGATCTGGGCTTGCGCGATCGGTCTTGCGATCAACGTCCTCCATCTGCCGCTGCCAAAAATCTGGCACGAGGTCGCGGACGCGCTCGGCCGCTCCTCGCTCGCCATCGGCCTGCTCGTCACCGGCGCCGGCCTGCAGCTCAAGGGCTTGCTTCGTCTGAGCCTGGGCGCAACTCTCGGCGTGGCGTTCAAGCTGGTCTTGATGCCGGTGCTCGCGCTGGCGCTTGCCGTCTGGTTCGGGCTGTCGGGCACCAACCTCGCGATCGTCGCGATCTGCGGGGCGGTACCGACCTCGCCCAGCGCCTATGTGCTCGCCCGCCAGATGGGCGGCGACGCGCCGCTGCTGGCGCAGATCATCACGCTGCAAACGATCCTGGCGGCGATCACCATGCCGATCGCGATCGCGCTGGTGGCGTGAGCGCTAGATGTAGCGTCCTAGCGTGAAAAGGATGAAGGTGTTGCAGGCAGAATGGGCGACCACCGTCGTCCATGTGGACTTACTGGTCCATCGCAGATGGCCAAGAACAAGCCCAAAAGCGAAAATGATTGCGCGTCCGAACCAATCGTACTGGGTATGATACAGCGCCCATACAGCCGATGTCAGGAAGATGGCACCGATCGGACCGAGAGAAGACTCCGACCAACCGCGAAACAGGAAACCACGAACGATAAACTCCTCCGTGACGGGGCCAGCGATGCAGCCACCGATGAGCCACACGAGCAATCCACCGACGCCTCCTACGATGAGCGTGGGATCGGATCGATATCCGCCCGCGCCCATCTGCGACAACACGAATCCCCTTCTATCGACATAAAGATTGTCGTGATGGCGAGAGCTCGGACGATTTCGCCCCCGGGTGGCCAATTCAGGGCGAGATATTCTCCGAAATCTCTCCCGGCCATGCGGATCGCTATCCAGAGCACTGCAATGGCCGGCGGCGTTCCCGAAACGAGGAAAACTCCATACCAGCGCCCTTGCGACGCCAACGCCTGGAGTTCTCCCGGAGCGTACACCTTTGATCCAGCGCCGACGGAGAGTGCGATGCTGACCACAATGACGCCGACCAGAACGAATGCACCGTCCGCAAGCAAGGCGACCAGCGTTGTCTCCCAAAGATCCCAAGTGCGCGGCGCCGACCGAGAGGCCAAGCCGCGATCGCTCATGTTTTTGAGATCCGTCACAAGGATTGTTTTCAGCAACTATTTGGCGATTTAAATCTTCCTCTCTACTCAGAGTAACGAGACCGGCGGCCTATCGTCAATAAGGAATGGCACCGGTGTCGGCCGGACAACGACCGCATCGACCAGAAGTTGGAGCGGCGGATGCTTGCCGTCAGCTCCCCAGCCACATCGTCAGCACCACCGCCGTCATGTTGTTCAGCGCATGCAGCAGGATGGTGAGCCAGAGCGAGCCCGCGCGGTAGCGCATGTAGCCGAACCACAGGCCGATGGAGAAAACCTCGGCGAGGAAGTACAGATCGTATTGCAGATGCACCGCCGTCCACAGCAGCGACGACAGGATGATCGCGCCGGGCACGCGCAGGAAGCTCGCCGACCAGCCACGGAACAGGAAGCCGCGCGCCAGCACCTCTTCCGACATCGGCGCGGCCACGCTGAAGGCGAACAGCATCGACAGCGCCGCGCCGTTGTCGCGGCCGGATTTCAACAGATCGGTCATGAAGCCCGGCGTCGCCTCGCGGCCGAGCGATCGCGAAACCACTTCCCAGGCCAGCACGGTCAGCAGCAGCCCGGCGGCGCCGAGCAGGAATTGCCGCCAGGTCGGCCAGTACAGTGCGAGGTAGTCGACGAAGGATGCCTTCTTGATGCGGATGGCGAGCCACACCGCCGCAAGCGTCGCCGGCAGGCCCATGATGACCGAGAGCGCCAGCGCCTGCGGCTCGCGGCCGACGACCTGCAGCGAGGCAAGATCCATCGGCAGGCCGCGCAGTGCCACCAGCAGGACGACGGCGCCGATCTGGCCGACGAACATGGCGAAAAAGATGAGAAGGCCCCACAGCGCCGTGCCCCAGAATTTCCAGACGCGCGGCGCCGGCGTCTCGATGAGCGGCGGATGGTCGGGATTGAGGGAGTCCATCAGGAGGCTTTCGTTAGGTGGACATCGTCATTCCGGGGCGGTCCGAAGGACCGAACCCGGAATGACGGACAACGACTCATGGCAGCGACCGCTCGAGCAGCGCACGCACGTCGCCGCTGTCGAGCTCGACCGCGCCGTACATGCTGGCATGGCTACTGGAAAGCCGCGTGGTGGCGAAAAGTTCGGCGTGATGTGGTGTAACACCGTTCAGTGCGGCAGCCGCGGCCAGCAGCGCCAGCTTCTCGACCGCAAGGCGCGCGACGCGCTCACCATCGGCGCGGCGGAAGCTCTTGCCGATGAATGCGACGGCCTCGCTCGCCCCGGACAAGCCTTTCGTCTCGGCCGCCAGCGATTGCAGCACCGCCATCGCCGCCTCCGGCTCGCGCGAGAGCGCGCGCAGCACGTCGAGGCACATGACGTTGCCGGAGCCTTCCCAGATCGCGTTGACCGGTGACTCCCGGTAGTGGCGCGCTAAAATGCCGTCCTCGACATAGCCGTTGCCGCCGAGGCACTCCATGGCTTCGTAGAGGAATGGCGGCGCGCTCTTGCAGGTCCAGTATTTAATCGCCGGCGTCAGCAATCGCATATAGGCCGCTTCGGCCGCGTCATGCGGCGTTCGGTCGAAGGCGCGGCAGAGCCGCATCACCAGCGCCGTGCTCGCCTCTACATGCAGCGCCATGTCGGACAGCACCGCCTGCATCAAGGGCTGATCGGCGAGATGCTTCTGGAACACGCTACGGTGACGGGCGTGATGCAGCGCATGCGCGAGGCCCGAACGCATCAGGCCGACTGAGGCAATCGCACAATCTTGCCGCGTCAGCTGCACCATCTGGATGATGGTGCGGATGCCCTTGCCCTCCTCGCCGACGCGCTCGGCATAGGCGCCGACGAACTCCACTTCCGAGGATGCATTGGAACGGTTGCCGAGCTTGTCCTTCAGCCGCTGGAACTGAATCGCGTTGACCGATCCGTCAGGCGCAAAGCGCGGCATGAAGAAACAGGTCAATCCTGCGTCCGCCTGCGCCAGCACCAGGAATGCATCACACATCGGCGCCGACATGAACCATTTGTGGCCGGTGATGCGGTAGGTATCGCCGTCGCGGACCGCGCGCGTCATGTTGGAGCGCACGTCGGTGCCGCCCTGCTTCTCGGTCATGCCCATGCCGAGTGTCATGCCGCGCTTGTCCCACCACGGGGCGAAGCTGGGGTCGTAACTCCTGGTCGACAGCACCGGCATGACGCGCGCCAGCAGATCCGGCTGCGTCGCCAATGCGGCGACAGAGGCGCGCGTCATCGTAATCGGGCAGAGATGGCCGGTCTCGACCTGCGCGGCCATGTAGAATTTTGCGGCACGAACGACCTCGGCCGCATCGCCCGCGGGCTTTCCATCCGCTGTCCAGGTTGAATTGTGCACCCCTGCATGCGCACTATGCGCCATCAACTCGTGATAGGCGGGGTGAAACTCGACCTGGTCGCGGCGATTGCCCTTGGCATCGAAAGTGCGAAGCTTTGGCGTGTTCTCGTTCGCCACGCGGCCGCGATCGGCCATCGCCGACGAGCCCCAATGCTTCCCGAAGGCGGACAGCTCCTGTTCCGCCGCTGCGCCGCCATTGGCCTTCACCGCTTCGACTAGCGGGCGATCCACCGCGAACAGATCGACGTCCTGGAACGGCGGCGACTGGTTGAAGACCTCGTGGGTCGCAAAGCTGGGCTGGGTCATCTGGTTTCCTTGGCGGACTCAGTTCCGCCGCGGCAGGATTGGGAAATCATAGGCCGCCCCGCCTGCCCCCGGCAGGGAAAAATGCCACCACTCCTTCGAATAGTTCACAAAGCCTTGCCTCGCCATCGCGGCCACCAGCCGCTTGCGCCAGGCGCGCTGTTCTCTTGTGATCGACGGTGCTGCGGTATGCCCCATTGCATCGGTGCAATCATAGCCGGTGCCCATGTCCACACTGCCCTCCGGCAACCGTGCCGCGACCGGTGCGGTACAATCCGCGTAGGATCTTGAAGGATCGATCTTGGCGGAATTGTCGGCCTTGAGATCGACCAAAGTGAGGTCGAGCGCGGCACCGGTGGAATGCTGCGAGTGGCTTGCGATATAGCCGAGACGAAACAGCTCGGTTTTCGGGATCTGCGGATTGTAGCGCCGCTCGGCGGCTGTCTCTCGGCCGTTCTGCGACCACTTCACCATGTCGAGGGAGGCGCGCGCCGGCCGGTAGCAGTCGAACATCTTCAGCGACAGGTTCTGTGCCGCCAGCTCCTGCTGAACCGCTTTCAGCCGCAGTCCCACCTCCTGTTTCACCACGCATTCTCCGGCGAGGTAACCGGCCAGCGGACGACCGACGAAATTGTTGGACGTCGCGTAGCGGATGTCCTGGATGATGGAGGGATCAATATCGCGCAAATAGACGAAGCCGCCGGGAAGCGATTGGGCGTGGGCGGATGAGGTGAATGCGAGAAATGAAAACAAAATTGGTCTAACGACGCACATTCGCTTTCCCCTGTCATTCCGAGGCGGCTCGAAGAGCCGAACCCGGAATCTCGAGATTCCGGGTTCGATGCTTCGCATCGCCCCGGAATGACGGCAAGACAGATCAGGGGATAACTCACCGCCCCGGCTTTGGCCCTTGCTCCCCCAGCCATCCACGCCTATAGCTCTCGCTTTAATGACATCGAAATCGACCTTCGTCCTCGGCCACCGGCACTTGCTGGGCATCGAGGGCCTTTCCGCGGCCGACATCACCGGCCTCCTCGACCTGTCCGAAGAATATGTCGAGCTCAACCGCCAGGTTGACAAGAAGCGCACCGTCCTGCGTGGACGGACGCAAGTAAACCTTTTCTTCGAAGCCTCCACCCGGACCCAGTCCTCGTTCGAGCTCGCGGGAAAGCGCCTGGGCGCCGACGTCATGAACATGTCGGTGTCCTCCTCGTCCATTAAGAAGGGCGAGACGCTGGTCGACACCGCGATGACCCTGAACGCCATGCACCCCGACATCCTGGTGGTGCGCCATCATGCCTCCGGCGCGGTGGAACTGCTGGCCCGCAAGGTCGACGGTTCCGTGATCAATGCCGGCGACGGCGCGCATGAGCACCCGACCCAGGCGCTGCTCGACGCGCTCACCATCCGCCGCAACAAGGGCCGGATCGAGGGCCTCGTGGTCGCGATCTGCGGCGACGTGCTGCATTCGCGTGTCGCCCGCTCCAACATCATCCTGCTCAACACCATGGGCGCCCGCGTCCGCGTCGTCGGCCCTTCCACCCTTCTCCCGCCCGGCATCGAGCGGATGGGCGTCGAGGTCGCGCGCGACATGCGCGAGGGGCTCAACGGCGCCGATATCGTGATGATGCTCAGGCTCCAGCGCGAGCGCATGAACGGCTCGTTCGTGCCGTCGACCTCTGAATATTTCCACTATTTCGGGCTCGACCAGAAGAAGCTCGGCTATGCCAAGCCCGACGCGCTCGTGATGCATCCCGGCCCGATGAACCGCGGCGTCGAGATCGACACCGCAGTCGCCGACGGCGCCCAGTCCCTGATCCGCGAACAGGTGGAGATGGGCGTGGCCGTGCGCATGGCGGTGCTGGAAGCGCTCGCCCGCAACCTGCCGAACGCGTGATGCCCATGCTGATCGATCGCCGCCCAATCCTGCTTGCCAACGCCCGCGTCGTCGATCCCTCCAGGGATTTCGACGGCCCCGGCGACGTCCTGATCGCCGACGGCATCATCCGCGAGACCCGCCGTGGCATCGGTGCGGCCGGCATCCCCGAAGGCACCGACGTCGTCAATTGCTCCGGCAAGATCGTGGCGCCCGGCCTGATCGATATGCGCGCCTTCGTCGGCGAGCCCGGCTTCAGCCATCGCGAGACCTTTGCCTCGGCGAGCCAGGCGGCCGCGACCGGTGGCATCACCACCATCATCTGCCAGCCCGACACTTTGCCGGTGATCGACAATTCGGCGACCGTCGACTTCGTAATGCGCCGTGCCCGCGACACTGCGATCGTCAACATCCAGCCGATGGCCGCGCTCACCAAGGGCATGCGCGGCGAGGAAATGACCGAGTTCGGCCTGCTGAAGGCGGCAGGCGCCGTTGCCTTCAGCGACGGCGACCGCAGCGTCACCAATTCGCAGGTGATGCGGCGCGCGCTGACCTACGCGCGGGATTTCGACGCGCTGATCGTGCATCACACCGAGGATCCTGATCTGGTCGGCGAAGGCGTGATGAACGAGGGCGAGTTCGCTTCGCGCCTCGGCCTGATGGGCATCCCGAAGGCCGCCGAGGCCGTGATCCTCGAACGCGACATGCGCCTGGTCGCGCTGACCGGTGGTCGCTATCACGCCGCCGCGCTGTCCTGCATCGAGTCGCTCGAGGTCTTGAAACGCGCCCGCGACGCCGGCCTTGCCGTCAGCGCCTCGGTCTCGATCAACCATCTCGCGCTGAACGAAAACGACATCGGCCCGTATCGCTCGTTCCTGAAGGTGTCGCCGCCACTGCGCGCCGAGGACGATCGGCGCGCGATGGTCGCCGCCGTCGCCTCCGGCCTCGTCGATGTCATCATGTCCGACCACAATCCGCAGGACGTCGAGGTCAAGCGCCTGCCCTTCGCGGAAGCCGCTCCCGGCGCGATCGGCCTCGAGACCATGCTGCCGGCGGGCCTGCGCCTGGTCCATAATGAAGAGATGGACCTCAAGACGCTGATCCGGGCGATGTCGACCCGGCCCGCGGAACTGCTTGGCCTGCCGGGCGGAACCCTGCGCGCCGGCAGTCCGGCCGATGTCGTCGTGATCGACCCCGACGTGCCCTGGGTGGTTGATCCCGCCGACCTCAAATCCCCCTGCAAGAACACCCCGTTCGACGAAGCCCGCTTTACGGGTCGCGCAATCAGGACCATCGTTGGTGGGAGAACGGTGTACGAGCATGTCTAATGGGCGCTGGCTATGTCGGCCATGGAGATCCCGCCATGGGGCTTGATGCATTCCTGCCGGTGGCCTTCGTCATCGGCTATCTCTTAGGCTCGATTCCGTTCGGGCTAATCCTGACCAGGCTCGCCGGCACGCAGGATCTGCGCTCGATCGGCTCGGGCAATATTGGCGCCACCAACGTGCTGCGAACGGGCCGCAAGGGCCTTGCGGCAGCGACCCTGCTGCTCGATGCGCTCAAGGGCACCGCAGCCGTGGTAATTTCAGGCTACATCGCCGGCCCCAATGCCGCGATGGTGGCCGGTCTCGGCGCCTTCCTCGGCCACCTCTTCCCGGTCTGGCTCAAATTTCGGGGCGGCAAAGGTGTCGCCGTCTATATCGGCATCCTGCTTGGTCTGTTCTGGCCGGCGGCGCTGGTGTTCTGCCTGATCTGGCTCGCGACCGCCTTCACCACCCGCTATTCATCGCTCTCGGCGTTGGTGGCGGCCTTCATCACGCCGCTGTTCCTGTGGTGGTTCGGCCACCTCGCGCTGGCCTCGCTGTCCGTCGTGCTGACGCTGCTGCTGTTCTACATGCATCGCGAGAACATCAAGCGGTTGCAATCAGGAAAAGAAGGCCGCATCGGCGAGAAGGCTTAAGTCGCGTTTCTTGCGTCAAAGACAACGCCTCGAAACAAGAAGTCGGAAAAAGTACGGATACCGCCGCACCCCTTCCGCATTATATTCCGAATCCTGTTCGCAACTTCCGTGCGCCTCAGGAACGGGAGTGGCGAACCGGTTCCATGCCTGTCATCCTGACAAACAACAAATGGCGTTACGCGGTTGCTCAGAATGAGCGAGAAGATTGTCGGCGCGCATGATGACGGTGGCTCGCAGGGCACTGCGGCAAGCCGCCTGCTCCTGAGCACCAACATCTGGTCCGACGCTCCCGCGCCGAAACCCGCTCCTGTTCTGCCGCCAGCGCCAACGCCCGCTCCCGCCGTGCAAGCGCCCGCGCCGGCCGTAAGGACGGTCGCGCCAGTCGAGCAGCCTCGTCTCAATCAATGGCCGCCGCGGAAGCTCTCGCTGGCGCTGCAGGGCGGCGGCACCTTTGCCGCCTTCACCTGGGGCGTGCTGGAGCGGCTGCTGGAAGAACCTCATATCGAATTCGACACCATCAGCGGCGCCAGCGCCGGCGCCATCAATGCGCTGCTCCTCGCGAGCGGCCTCGCCGAAGGCGGCCCGGAAGCGGCGCGCGCGCGGCTGAACCGGTTCTGGCTTCGGCTGATGCACGAGGCCTCGTTTCGCTCGCTGATGCTGCTCGGTGGCTTCTCGCCCGCCGGAAGCTCGGTCGCGTTCGGGCCGACGCTGCGCTCGGGCCAGTTCGATCCGTTCGATCTCGATCCGCTGCGCCAGGCGCTGTCGCGCGACATAAATTTCGAGGTCCTGCGCGACGCAAGATGCCCGAAGCTGCTGATCGCGGCGACGCGGATCCGCGACGGGCAGCAGCAGATTTTCGGCACCGACGCGATCACCGCCGACGTCGCGCTGGCGTCAACGTGTCCGCCCCTGGTTCACTGCGCCGTCGAAATTGACGGCGAGGCCTATTGGGACGGCGGCTTCGGCGGCAATCCGCCGCTGATCAAGCTGGCACAGCAATCGACGACCGCCGATTTGCTGCTGGTCCAGGTCACACCGACGCGCGACAGCTACGTGCCGATCACACTCGCCGCGATCGATCGCCGCCTCGACCAGATCGCCGCGAACGCTGCGCTCAATGCCGAGATCGCGGCGATCGCATGGGCACAGGGTTCCGCCGCGCCTGCGCTGCGCCTCTCGAGGATCGCTGCAGAAGATCATGTTGACGGACTTGCGCAGCGCTCATCGACCGATCTCGGCCGCGGCTTCATCCGCCTGTTGCACCGAAGCGGCCGCGAGGCCGCCGCGCGCTGGCTCGGCCAAGGCACCGTCAGCGCGAAAGCGCAACATCCCGTGCCCGTGCCCGAGCTAGCCTGATTTCGCCAGCGCATTCTCCAAAAACCACGCCGCCGAAAGCGCGCCGGGATCGTTGCCGAAACGCGCGATCACCTGCACGCCGACAGGCAGGCCGCCAACCTTCATCACGGGCACGTTGACGCAAGGATTGCCCATCAGCGTCCACAGCCTGTTGTAGCGAGGCGAACCGGTCGAGGCGAGCTCCTTGGCCGGCGCGGTCCCGGGCGCGGAATAGGTCAGCAGCACGTCAAAACCTTCGAACAGTTCGCCGATCTCCCGGCGGCCGCGGCGGGCAATTCGGCGGGCTTCGTCGTATTCCTTCGGCGTCAGCCCGACCGTTTCATCGAGGCTGGCGCGCAGCATCGGCGCGATCTCGTCGTGATGCTGGTCGAACTCCCAGGCGAGCGCGCGATGGGCTTCAAAATCCTGGATGATAGGGTGGATGCGCCAGGCTTCCTGCACCGCCTCGGGCAGATCGATGATCTGCACGCTGGCGCCGGCCTTCTCGGCCGCCTTGATCGCAGCCAGCAAGCCCTCCTCCGCCGCCGGCTCCACGGCCTCGGCAAACTCCTGCCTCACCACGCCGATGCGCGGCGCCTTCGCCGCGACGATGCCGGCGAACTCGGTGCGGCCGGTCATCGCCAGCAGTCCGCGCGCAAGATCCTCCGCGCGTGACCCGAACAGGCCGACCGTATCGAGCGCCCACGAATAGCATTTCACGCCGACCGTCGGCAGCATCCGGAACGACGGCTTGA
This sequence comes from Bradyrhizobium sp. Ghvi, assembly GCF_900115265.1. Taxonomy (GTDB): domain Bacteria; phylum Pseudomonadota; class Alphaproteobacteria; order Rhizobiales; family Xanthobacteraceae; genus Bradyrhizobium. Next base: position 517,429 of record NZ_FOVU01000002.1, read on the forward strand.
TCGCAGCCGCCCCGCAATAGGCCGCGGGCCGGATCACCGAGCCACCGGTCTGGGTGCCCAGCGCCAGCGGGATCATGCCGGCGCCGACGGCTGCCGCCGAGCCCGATGACGAACCTCCAGGTGTATGGCCGGGATTGTGCGGATTGAGTGTCTGCGTCGGATCACGCGAAGCGAAGGCCGTGGTCGTGGTCTTGCCGATGATGGTGGCGCCCGCCCGCTTCAGCATCATCACCACCGGCGCATCGCTGCGCGGCTGCCAGCCGCGATAGATCTCCGAGCCCATCTCGGTCGGCATATCGGCGGTGTCGATGATGTCCTTGATGCCAACAGCGATGCCGCGCAATGGACCGGCGCCTTGCGCCTTCGCCGACTTGTCGTAACGGACGAAGGCACGAACGTCCTTCTCCTTGGCCTCGATCGCCGCGTGCGACTGGGCGATGGCGGCTTCGGGCGAAAGCTCCCCCGCTTCGATGCGGCGCTGGAGGTCGGCAAGTGAGATCATGGCAAAATCCTTCTTATTGGCATCGCTTTTAGCATCGGGGCGAGACCGCGCAAGCGCACGTCCCTGTTGCGCAACGCCCTCAGGTTGTTCCATGCTGCCTCCACAAGGAGCCGACGTGGACGCCATCAATCCAAATGTAGAGCTGACCGAGCAAGACCGGATCGACCGCCTGCGGCTGATCCGCTCCGACAATGTCGGGCCGCGCACCTTCCGTTCGCTGGTCGATCATTTCGGCACGGCGCGCGCCGCGCTGGAGCGGTTGCCCGATCTGGCGCGCCGCGGCGGCGCGGCACGATCGGGACGGATCTGCAGCGTGGACGAAGCGAAAGCCGAGCTCGCTGCGAGCCGCCAATTCGGCATGGCCTGGCTCGCGCCCGGCGAGAACGGCTATCCGGCACGGCTGGCAACGCTCGACGATGCCCCGCCGCTGCTCGCTGTGCGCGGTGACAACGCAACGCTGATGCGGCCGATAATCGCGATCGTCGGCTCGCGCAACGCCTCCGGCGCCGGCTTGAAGTTCGCCGGCCTGCTCGCTCGCGAACTCGGCGAAGCCGGCTTCATCGTCATCTCGGGGCTCGCCCGCGGCGTCGACCAGGCCGCGCATCGCGCGAGCGTCGAGACCGGCACGATCGCGGTGCTCGCTGGCGGGCACGACTGCATCTATCCGCCCGAGCATGGCGATCTGCTCGCCGCGATCCTCGATCATCAGGGCGCTGCGATCTCCGAAATGCCGCTCGGCCACGAGCCGCGCGCCCGCGACTTTCCTCGCCGCAACCGGCTGATATCAGGCGCCGCGCTCGGTGTGGTCGTGGTGGAGGCGGCGCACCGCTCGGGTTCGCTGATCACCGCGCGCATGGCCGCCGAACAGGGCCGCGAGGTGTTTGCAGTCCCGGGTTCGCCGCTCGATCCGCGCGCGGCCGGCACCAACGATCTGATCAAGCAGGGCGCAACGCTGGTCACGGAAGCGTCCGACATCATCAACGCAGTCCAGCCGATCATGGAGCGGCCGCTGGTGCATCCGATCAGCGAGCCCGACGGCGAACCGTTCGAGAGCGATCCGCAAAGCCACGATCGCGACCAGATCACTGACCTGCTCGGCCCCGCTCCCATCTCGATCGACGACCTCGTGCGGATGTCGGGCGCCTCGCCCGCGATCGTGCGCACCGTGCTGTTGGAGCTCGAGCTTGCCGGAAAGCTCGAGCGGCACGGCGGCGGATTGGTGTCTCTGATCTAGCCGCCGTTGCGCTCGTCGAAGCGTGTGCGCGCGGAGGCGATCTGCTCCTGATGCGTGATCGCCCACTCGCCAAGCGCCTTCACCGGCTGCTGCAATCCGCGGCCGAGGTCGGTTAGCTCGTAATCCACGCGCGGCGGAATGGTCGGGAAGATCGTGCGCGTGACGAGGCCGTCGCGCTCGAGGCCACGCAGGGTCAGGGTCAGCATCCGCTGCGAGATGCCGTTGATCATGCGCTTCAGCTCGTTGAAGCGCTTCGGCCCGTCGCTGAGCATCATGATCACGAACACGCTCCATTTGTCGCCGACGCGGGACAGCACCGAGGCAACCCCGCGGCAGTCCGCGTGGTTTGGATCGGGCCTTTGGTGAGGCCTTGGCGCGACAGGCAAATCGCTGTGCTTCGGTTTCAATGATGTGCCCATGGCTCAAAAAAGTGCGTTCTTGCGGGGAATTTGACAGTCACTCATGTAGTGCGGGTTACAAATCTATACCATAGGTGCCCTCCATGAAACTCCTCCATATCGACTCCAGCGTGCTCGGCCACCACTCCGTTTCCAGGCAGGTCTCCGCCGCCATCGTCGACCGGCTGAAACAGGCGACGCCCTCGCTTCAAGTCGTCTATCGCGACCTGACGCAGACCCCACTCGCTCATCTCTCCGGATCGCATCTCGCGGTGGCCCAGGGCGCGCCCGCGCCGGCGGAACTCGGACCCGACCTCGCCGCGAGCGCAGCGGTGCTCGACGAGTTCCTCGCGGCCGGCATCGTCGTGATCGGCGCGCCCATGTACAACTTCACCATCCCAAGCCAGCTCAAGGCCTGGATCGATCGCATCCTGGTGGCCGGGAAGACCTTCAAATACGGCGCGACCGGGCCCGAGGGCCTCGCCGGCGGCAAGCGTGTGATCGTGGCGATTTCACGCGGCGGTCATTATGGCGCGGACACGCCCTACGCGGCCGGAGAACATCTCGAAACCTATTTGCGCTGGGTGTTCGGCTTCATCGGCATCACGAGCGTCGAATTCATCCCTGCCGACGGAATCCAGCTCGGCCCCGAGCATCGCGAGAAAGCGATCACTGGCGCGCTTCAGGCGGCAACGGGCCTCCGCGCCGCTTGATCCACGCCGACATCATCAGCCGCCAAAGTATCTGCGGCGGCTGATGCCCGGCCGATGGCCGACGAAGTTAAAACCAGAAGCCTTGAACGCCCAGGATGACGACAACGAGCGACATGAGCAGGCCGATACCCGAAAAAATGGCAACCCCGATGAACTCTGATGCCTCGGAGTGTTTGGCCGGAACCGCGGAGTGTTCAGTGTAAATACGCGGTGCTGAAATCGGCGAAGCAATGGGGGCTGCTTTCGGCATAACGGACTCCTTTTTAAAAATGAGTCTTTTGATCCCCGGCTCGTAGAAGGGTCTTTGCGTTGGACGCGAAGGTTCAATACATCACGCAAACTTCCGAAAATACATCTCGCCAGACGAGGGAACCGGCCGGCGCAACCGTTTGCGGAAGTGCGCCAGCCGATCAGTTTTCAGATCACCTGATCAACCGCGATAGATCGGCGCGCCGCTCGGCGAGGCCACCGCGCCGCCATCGACGAAGATCTCCTGGCCCTGAATGTGCGCGGCATCGTCCGAGGCCAGGAACAGCACTGTCTTCGAAATGTGGTCCGGCTCGCCAATGCGGCCAAGCGGCGTCATCAGCCCAATCCGCGTCTCGAACGCCTTCTCGGCTTCGGGCGTTGCGATGGCCGCGCCCCAGATCGGCGTGCGGATCGCGCCGGGCGCGACCACGTTGACGCGGATGCCGCGCGGCGACAGTTCCGAAGCCATGATCCGCGCCATCGCCCGCACGCCCGCCTTCGCCGCGCCGTAGGCCGAGTAGCCGGGAATGCCGAGCACTGAGATCACCGAGCCGTTGAGGATGATCGAGGCGTTGTCGTTGAGATAAGGCAGCGCCGATTGCACCGTGAAGAACACGCCGGTCAGGTTGGTGCTGATCACTTTCTCGAACGTCTCCAGCGTCGCCGAGCCGAGCGGCGTGCTGCCGGGGATGCCGGCATTGGCGAACACGATGTCGAGCTTGCCGAATTTTTCGGCGCCCTGCTTGATCGCAGCCTCGGTCGCGGCGATGTCAGTGGCATCAGCCACAACGGCCAGCGCATGCGGCCCCAACTCCTTCGCAGCCGCATCCAGCGTTGCCTTGTTGCGTCCGGTGATGATCACCTTTGCCCCCTCGGCCACGAACAACTTTGCCGTCGCCAATCCGATGCCGCCATTGCCGCCGGTAATCAGGGCCGTCTTGCCTTTCAGTCTCACGCTCGCCTCCGAGTAGTTGCATGATTAAACCAGATTGCCATCTAGGCTTCATGGTTTTATAATGCAACCACACAAGCGCGTGATCGGCCCTGAAGCCGTGCGAACGCGACAGGATGAAGGCGATGGTGAAACGAACGAGCTTCGAAGGCGATTCATGCCCGATCGCGCGCTCGCTTGAGGCGCTCGGCGACTGGTGGTCGCTCCTGATCATTCGCGAGGCGCTGTTCGGGCTGCGCCGCTTCGGCGAATTCCAGAACAAGCTCGGCATGGCCAAGAACATCTTGGCCGCGCGGCTGCGCTCCCTCGTCGACCACGGCATTCTCGCGACCGCACCCGCCTCTGACGGCAGCGCCTACCAGGAATACGTGCTGACGCCGAAGGGCCACGGCACCTTCCCGATCCTGGTCGCGCTCCGGCAATGGAGCGAGGAATTCGACGATCACCCCGAGGAGATCGCAACCATCCTCGTCGATCGGGCCAAAGGTCGCCCGGTGAAGAAGCTCGAAATGCGCGCGGAAGACGGGCGATTGCTCAGCCCGGCCGAGACCACGCTGAAGCCGCGCCCTGCGCCTCGACGGCGGTCGGCGTGATCAGCGAGTGCTAGTCACTCTGGAGCAGCCGCCACTCCACACCCGGTGTCATCGCCCGCGAGGGCAGGCGATCCAGTATTCCAGAGACGGCCCTGATTCCTCGATAGGCCGCGGCGTACTGGATTCCCAGCTTTCGCGGGGATTGCGGAGCAATAGCCAACCCTCAGGACAGCTTGCGCCTGCTCCGGAGCCGCAGGTGCTCGTCGGCTTCGAGCTTGGTCATGCCCAAGAGATAATGCAGCACATCGAGCTTGTGCCGCTCGGCGAGCTTGCGCAAAGCGCCGACCTGCTCGGCGATGAAGGCCACGGCTTCATCGACGCCGCCCTCTCCTGGTTCCTCGCTGCTGGAGCCTCCCCGCGCGCCTGAAGCGGCGCGAGCCCGTCTCTTTCCCGGCTTTGCCACCAGCCCCACCCGAATCCATGCCCCCACGGGACACTACGCCGACATCGGCCACAACTCCAAGGTGGTATTTCGCAACTTTCTCGATATGAAACTTTTCTTGATTCGCCGGGTTTCAACACCCCTCGATTTGACAGCGGCGGCCTCACCACCCATGTTCGGGGCGAAACGGCCGACCCGAATCTTGTCGATTTCGGCCTCAGATTTTCCCGTAAGTTACTGGAACTACATGAATATCGTTATTGTGGAGTCGCCGGCGAAAGCCAAGACGATCAACAAATATTTGGGCTCGTCCTATGAGGTTCTGGCCTCGTTCGGCCATGTCCGCGACCTCCCCGCGAAGAACGGTTCCGTCGATCCCGAGGCCAATTTCAAGATGATCTGGGAGGTCGACCCCAAGGCGGCCGGCCGGCTCAACGACATCGCCAAATCCCTGAAGGGCGCCGACCGCCTGATTCTGGCCACCGACCCTGATCGCGAGGGCGAGGCCATCTCGTGGCATGTGCTGGAGGTGATGAAGGAGAAGCGCGCGCTGAAGGATCAGAAGATCGAGCGCGTGGTGTTCAACGCCATTACCAAGCAGGCCGTCACGGACGCGATGAAGCATCCGCGCCAGATCGACGGCGCGCTGGTCGACGCCTATATGGCGCGCCGCGCGCTGGACTACCTGGTTGGCTTCACCCTCTCCCCCGTGCTCTGGCGCAAGCTGCCGGGTGCCCGCTCGGCCGGCCGCGTGCAGTCGGTGGCGCTGCGCCTCGTCTGCGACCGCGAGCTCGAGATCGAAAAGTTCGTGCCGCGTGAGTACTGGTCGCTGATCGCGACGCTGCTGACGCCGCGGGGCGAGGCCTTCGAGGCGCGCCTGGTCGGCGCCGACGGCAAGAAGATCCAGCGTCTCGACATCGGCACCGGTGCGGAAGCCGAAGACTTCAAGAAGGCGCTGGAACTGGCGACCTATGCGGTCACGGCGGTCGATGCCAAGCCGGCGCGGCGCAATCCGCAGGCACCCTTCACCACCTCGACGCTACAGCAGGAAGCCAGCCGCAAATACGGCTTTGCGCCCGCACACACGATGCGTATCGCCCAGCGCCTGTATGAAGGCATCGACATCGGCGGCGAGACCACCGGACTCATTACTTATATGCGTACCGACGGCGTGCAGATCGCCCCCGAGGCGATTACCCAGGCGCGCAAGGTGATCGGCGAGGATTACGGCAAGGCCTATGTCCCTGACGCCCCGCGCCAGTACCAGGCCAAGGCCAAGAACGCCCAGGAAGCGCACGAGGCGATCCGCCCGACCGACCTCTCCCGTCGTCCTGATAGCATGAACCGCAAGCTCGATGCCGATCAGGCGCGGCTGTATGAATTGATCTGGAAGCGCACCATCGCGAGCCAGATGGAATCCGCCGAGCTTGAGCGCACCACCGTCGACATCACGGCGAAGGCCGGCGGGCGCACCCTGGAGCTGCGCGCCACCGGCCAGGTCGTCAAGTTCGACGGCTTCCTGACGCTCTACCAGGAAGGCCGCGACGACGAGGAGGACGAAGACTCCCGCCGCCTGCCCGCGATGAGCCAGGGCGAGGCGATCAAGCGCGACTCGCTGTCCGTTACCCAGCATTTCACCGAGCCGCCGCCGCGCTTCTCGGAGGCTTCGCTGGTCAAGCGCATGGAAGAGCTCGGCATCGGCCGACCCTCGACCTATGCCTCGATCCTCCAGGTGCTGAAGGACCGCGGCTACGTCAAGCTGGAGAAGAAGCGCTTGCACGGCGAGGACAAGGGCCGCGTCGTGGTCGCGTTCCTCGAAAGCTTCTTCAACCGCTACGTCGAATATGATTTTACGGCCAATCTGGAGGAGCAGCTCGACCGCATCTCCAACAACGAGATCTCCTGGCAGCAGGTGCTGAAGGATTTCTGGACCGGCTTCATCGGCGCCGTCGACGAGATCAAGGATCTGCGCGTCGCACAAGTACTCGACGTGCTCGACGAGATGCTCGGCCAGCACATCTATCCGCCGCGTGCCGATGGCGGCGACATCAGGCAGTGCCCGAGCTGCGGCACTGGGCGGCTCAATTTGAAGGCCGGCAAGTTCGGCGCCTTCGTCGGCTGCTCCAACTATCCGGAGTGCCGCTACACGCGGCAGCTCGCCGCCGACAGCGAGCAGACTGCCGACCGTTCGCTCGGCCAGGATCCTGACACGGGCCGCGATGTCTGGGTGAAGGCCGGCCGCTTCGGCCCCTACATCCAGCTCGGCGAGCAGAAGGATTATGAGGAAGGCGAGAAGCCGAAGCGCGCCGGCATCCCCAAGGGCACCTCGCCCAGCGATGTCGACCTCGAGCTTGCGCTGAAGCTGTTGTCGCTGCCGCGCGAGATCGGCAAGCATCCGGAGACCGGCCAGCCGATCACGGCGGGCCTCGGCCGATTCGGGCCATTCGTGAAGCACGAGAAGACCTATGCCAGCCTCGAGGCCGGCGACGAAGTCTTCGACATCGGCCTCAACCGCGCCGTGACGCTGATCGCGGAGAAGGTCGCCAAGGGGCCGAGCCGTCGCTTCGGCGCCGATCCCGGCAAGGCGCTCGGCGATCATCCGACGCTCGGCACCGTCACCGTGAAGAGTGGCCGCTATGGCGCCTACGTCACCGCGGGCGGCGTCAACGCGACGATCCCGGCCGAGTTCGAAAAGGACACCGTCACGCTGGCACAGGCGATCGCGTTGATCGACGAGCGCGCGGCCAAGGGTGGCGGCAAGACCAAGGCAAAGAAGGCAGCGAAGCCGGCCAAGGCCAGGAAGGCTGCAGAGAAAGCTGCGGACGGCGAGGACGCCGCGCCGAAGCCAAAGAAAGCGGCCGCGAAGAAAGCGGCCAAACCGAAAACCGAATCCACCAGCAAGGCGCGCGCAGGCGTGGCGCCGACGGCCAAGACTTCAGCAGTCAAGACCTCGGCGACCAAGTCGGCTGGCGCAGCCAAAGCTCCGGCCAAGAAGAGTGCCGGCACCAATTAGAGGTTAAGTGAAACGCAAGAATGACCATGGCTTTCCCGACAGGCAGGCCATCGTCGCCTTCATCAAGGCACATCCAGGAAAGGTCGGAACCCGCGACATCGCGCGCGAGTTCGGCTTGAAGAACGCCGATCGCATCGAGCTCAAGCGCATTTTGCGCGAGCTTGCCGATGACGGCACCATCAAGAAAAAACGCCACACGGTCTCCGAGCCGGACAGCCTGCCGCCGACCTTGGTCGCCGACATCATCGGCCGTGACCGCGACGGCGAGCTGATTGCCTCTCCCACAGAGTGGGACGAAGTCGAGAGCGGCGAGCCGCCGAAGATCCTCATCGAGATGCCGCGCCGGCCCAAGCCCGGCACCGCCGCCGGCGTCGGCGATCGCGCTCTGCTGCGGGTCGAACGCACGGACGAGACCGAAGGACCAGCCTATCGCGGCCGCGTCATCAAGGTGTTCGACAAGGCCAAGAGCCGCATCCTCGGCGTGTTCCGCGAGCTCCCCGAGGGCGGCGGACGGCTCGTGCCCGTCGACAAGAAGATGGCGGACCGCGAGCTGAACATCGCCGCCGCCGACACCAAGGGCGCGCAGGACGGCGACCTCGTCAGCGTCGATATCGTCCGCACCCGCAGCTTTGGCCTCGCCTCCGGCCGCGTGAAAGAGAAGCTCGGCTCGGTCAAGAGCGAGAAGGCGATCAGCCTGATCGCGATCTACGCCCATGACATCCCCTTGCAATTCTCTTCCGCCGCGATGCGCGACGCGGAAGCGGCAGAGCCCGCCAATCTGAAGGGGCGCGAGGACTGGCGCGACGTCCCGCTCGTCACCATCGATCCGCCCGACGCCAAGGATCACGACGACGCGGTGCATGCGCAACCCGATCCCGATCCGAACAACAAGGGCGGCTTCATCGTCGACGTTGCCATCGCCGACGTGAGTTTTTACGTGCGGCCGGGCACCGCGCTCGACCGCGACGCACTCGACCGCGGCAATTCGGTCTATTTCCCCGACCGCGTCGTGCCGATGCTGCCCGAGCGCATCTCCAACAATCTGTGCTCGCTGGTGCCGGGCGAGCCGCGCGGCGCGCTCGCGGTGCGCATGATCATCGCCCCTGACGGCCGCAAGCGCTCGCACAGCTTTCATCGTATCCTGATGCGTTCGGCCGCCAAGCTGAACTACGCGCAGGCGCAGGCCGCAATCGATGGTCGGCCTGATGACACCACCGGTCCCCTGCTCGATCCGATCCTGAAACCGCTCTATGCAGCTTACGCGTGCGTCAAGCGTGCACGCGACGAGCGCGATCCGCTCAATCTCGATCTGCCCGAACGCAAGATTCTCCTCAAGAGCGACGGCACGGTCGACCGCGTCGTCGTCCCTGAACGACTCGACGCGCACAAGCTGATCGAGGAGTTCATGATCCTCGCCAACGTCGCCGCGGCCGAGATGCTGGAGAAGAAGTCGCTCCCGTTGATCTATCGCGTGCATGACGAGCCGACGCTGGAGAAGGTCCACGCGCTCTCCGAATTCCTGGAGACGCTCGACGTTCCCTTCGCCAAATCAGGCGCGCTGCGTCCGACCTTGTTCAACCGCGTCCTGGCCCAGCTCGAAGGCCACGACTACTACCCTCTCGTCAGCGAGGTGGTCTTGCGCGCCCAGGCGCAAGCCGAATACTCCTCCGAGAACTACGGGCATTTCGGCCTGAACTTGCGACGTTACGCGCATTTCACCTCGCCGATCCGCCGCTATGCCGACCTCGTCGTGCACCGCGCGCTGGTGCGCGCGCTCGACCTCGGCGAAGGCGCCCTGCCCGACAGCGAGACGCCGGAATCGCTCGGCGAGGTCGCCGCGCATATTTCGCTCACAGAACGGCGCGCGATGAAGGCGGAGCGCGAGACCGTCGACCGCCTGATCGCCCATCACCTTGCCGACCGCATCGGCGCGAGCTTCCAGGGCCGCGTCTCCGGCGTCACCCGCGCAGGGCTGTTCGTGAAGCTGAGCGAGACCGGTGCCGACGGGCTTATCCCGATCAGATCCCTCGGCACGGAATATTTCAACTACGACGAGAGCCGCCACGCGCTGATCGGCACGCGCAGCGGCACCATGTACCAGCTCGGCGACGTCGTCGACGTCCGCCTGATCGAAGCTGCTCCCGTCGCCGGCGCGCTGCGTTTCGAGCTGCTGTCATCCTCCAGCGAGACCAGCCCGCGCGAGCGCAGGCGTCCCGGCGGGCAACGCCGCCCCTCGTTCAAGGCGCATCCCGGACGCAGCCCGGATAAGAAACGCAAGCCGCCTAAGCCAAAATCCGGCAAAGCGAAGGGCAAGGGAAAGAGCAAGGGCAAGAGCAAAGGCAAGAAGGGCAAGGCATGGTGACGATGAGCACAGCTCCAAAGATCTGGACGCGCGAGACCGGCCTCGTCGAGAAGCGCGACGTCTTTGCCGCGATGAAGCGCGGCTTTCGCGGTCGCTGCCCGCGCTGCGGCGAGGGAAAGCTGTTTCGTGCTTTCCTGAAGACCGCCGACAATTGCGCGGCCTGCGGCCTCGACTTCACGCCGCATCGCGCCGACGACCTGCCCGCCTATCTCGTGATCGTCATCGTCGGGCATATCGTGGTGCCCACGATCCTCTGGATCGAGACCAACTACACCACTCCGGTTTGGCTCAGCTTTGCCGCCTATTTGCCCTTCACCTTCTTCGCTTCCCTAGGGCTGTTGCAGCCCGTGAAGGGAGCTGTGGTCGGCTTGCAATGGGCTCTGCGCATGCACGGGTTTGACGACAATCCGCCGGATGGTATTCCGCCCGTGTAGACTGAATAAGCAAGAACAGTTCTGGTGAGGATATGACGGATACGGCGCAGGCAGCTGACAAGGCCAAGGTCCACGAGGAGAAGGAAGCCGATCACCATCCCTATTTTCGTCCTCGGGACGCGGCAACACTCATCCTGGTCGATCGCAGCAGCTCGGTGCCAAAGGTGCTGGTCGGCAAGCGCCACGACAAGGTGGTGTTCATGCCCGGCAAGTTCGTCTTCCCGGGCGGACGCGTCGACAAGGACGATCATCGTGTGCCGGTTGCCGCGCCCATCACCGCGGAGCTGGAAGCCAATCTCGCCAAGGGCAGCCCGAAGACCCCGGCCTCGCGCGCAAAATCGTTGGCAATTGCCGCGATCCGCGAAGCCTGCGAGGAGACCGGCCTCTGCCTCGGACGCAAAGCTGAGGGCAAGGCCAGGCTCGAAGGCCCCTGGAAGCCGTTCGCGGATGCGGGCCTCTTGCCCGATCCCTCCAGCCTGTTCCTGATCGCGCGCGCGATCACCCCGCCCGGCCGCGTCAAACGCTTCGACACGCGCTTCTTCACGGCGGATGCCTCCGCGATCACCCATCGCGTCGAGGGCGTGATCCATGCCGATGCCGAGCTGGTGGAGCTGGTCTGGGTCGAGCTCGGCTCAAAACCGCTCGCCGATCTGCATCCGATGACGCGCAACGTGCTGAACGAGCTCGACACGCGCCTTGCCACCGGTCCGCTCCGACACGATGCGCCGGTGCCGTTCTTCCATTTCTACGGCGGCAAGATGCAGAAGGACATTTTGAGCTGATCAGCTCTCTGGTCATTCCGAGGCGCGCATAGCGCGAACCCGGAATCCATCGGGCCGCAGAGACTGACGTTGGATGGATTCCGGGCTCGCGCCAAGAGGCGCGCCCCGGAATGACGGCACGGCGCTATTCGTCCACATCCGGCTCGGTGCCGACATAGTCCCGCGCCGGCAGTTTCAAGACGCGGCCGATCTCGCTGGCGAGCTTGTCCGCCTCCTCGCGCCTGGTAAAACTCTGAAGCATGATCGGCTCGGTGCCCTTGCTGCCGCAGAGGTTGACGTCGTAGGTCGTCAGCTCAGGATCATAGTCGTCGGTAATGCTGATGAAGTGATACTCGGCGAGATCGCGCTGCTTGCGGATATTCAAAGGGCCGAACTGCCTGGTGATGACGATCTGGCGGAGCGCCTTGTTGAGCACGACAAAGTAGCGGAACGTCAGCAGGATCACGCCGGGAATGCCGATCAGCAGCCCAAGGCCCGTGAACACCAGCACCGGCACGAGATCGTCCGCCAGCCTGCCGAAGCCGGTAAAATCCTGGCGGAGGCCGAGCGCGACGTTCCAGAGCAGATAGGCGCTCGCCGCGAGCAGCGGCAGCGACAACAGCCGGCCGAACCAGGGCATCGGACGATCGATCCGGACAACGCCGCCGTCTACGCTCATTGCGCTGGCCATGAACAATCTCCCGGGGAATGAAGGTCATGGCTTGGTCGGTGCGAACTATGGATTGGTTCGATGCCCCTCCCGTCATTCCGAGCCCGGAATGACGCGATTGTGCTCAGCATGTCGCCAAAAACAAAAAATTCTTCCCGCCTCTCCCAATGGCGGAGTTCCCAGGCGTGCCTATGTCTTTCCGCAACGACACCAGACGGGATTGGGCGTGATGGCACAACGGCAACTCAAGCTTGGCGCGTTCATGCGCCCGATCAGCATCCACACCGGCGCCTGGCGCTATCCCGGGGCCTGGCCCGACGCCAATTTCAATTTTGCACATATCAAGCAGCTGATCCAAAAGCTCGAAGCCGGCAAGTTCGATGCCTTCTTCATGGCCGATCACCTCGCCGTGTTGAACATGCCGATCAACGCCCTCAAACGCAGCCACACCGTGACCTCGTTCGAGCCGTTCACGCTGCTGTCGGCGCTCTCGGCCGTCACAGAGCGCATCGGCCTGATCGCGACGGGCTCGACCACGTTCGACGAGCCCTATCACGTCGCCCGCCGCTTCGCCTCGCTCGACCATCTCAGCGGCGGCCGCGCCGGCTGGAACATCGTCACCACCTCGAACCCGGACGCGGCGCTGAACTTCGGTCTCGACGATCACATGGAGCACGCCGAGCGCTACAAGCGCGCCCGCGAGTTCTACGACGTCGTCACGGACTTATGGGATTCCTTCGCCGATGACGCCTTCGTGCGCGATGTCGAGAGCGGGTTGTTCTTCGATCCCGCGAAGATGCACGTGCTCGATCATGTCGGCAAATATCTGAAGGTGCGCGGCCCGCTCAATATCGCCCGCCCCGTGCAGGGCTGGCCCGTGATCGTGCAGGCGGGCGCCTCGGAAGACGGCAAGCAGCTCGCGGCCGAGACGGCGGAAGCCGTCTTCACCGGCGGCGGCAGCCTCGCCGACGGACAGAAGCTCTACGCCGACATCAAGGGGCGGATGGAGAAGATCGGCCGCGACCCCGAGCATCTGAAGATCCTGCCCGGCGCTTTCGTCGTGGTCGGCGACAGCGTCGACGAGGCCAAGGAGAAACGCGCGCTGCTCGACAGCCGCGTGCACTATGACAGCGCGATCGCCTCCCTCTCGGTCATCCTCGGCACCGACGCCTCCGGCTTCGATCCGGATGGCCAATTGCCTGATGTCCCGGAGACCAATGCCAGCAAGAGCGGCCGTCAGCGGATGGTCGACCTTGCGAGGCGCGACAAGCTCACCGTGCGCCAGCTCGCCCAGCGCGTCGGCGGATATGGCGGACTGTCCTTCGTCGGCACGGCAAAGACCATCGCCGACCAGATGGAGGAATGGCTGGTCGGGCGCGGTTCTGATGGATTCAACATCATGTTCCCGTTCCTGCCCGCCGGTCTTGACGATTTCGTCGACAAGGTCGTCCCGGAGCTGCAGCGCCGCGGGATTTTCCGGAAAGAGTATGAAGGGACCACTTTGAGGGACAATCTGGGCCTTCCGCGGCCGAAAAACCGCTTCTTCGAGGCCTGATCGGGCCGATTTGAGTGGTTTTCCAGCCCTAAAACCTTGACATCAGGCGGTTTCTGGCTAGGTTGCCGGCCAACGCGGGCCGTTTGGCCGGCTCCAGATTCCCTTCATTTCTGAGGTTCAGAACATGGCCAAAGCGGTCACCATCAAGGTCAAGCTCGTGTCCTCGGCCGACACCGGCTTCTACTACGTCGCCAAGAAGAACTCGCGCACCATGACCGACAAGCTGGTCAAGAAGAAGTATGACCCGGTCGCGCGCAAGCACGTCGAATTCAAGGAAGCCAAGATCAAGTAAGATCGGCGGAAACGTTGAAGCGTTTTGCGGGGCCCTGTCGGGCCCCGTTTTCGTTTCCGCTCTCGTGTCCGAGACGCGCGGCGAGCCAGACGATCAGCGACCTGTGGGATCCTGGCGCCGACCCGGACGAACATTCTGGGGCCCGCCCTGGCCGCTATTGGTGCCGGCGTTGGATCCGGAACCAGCATTGCTACCGTTGCCCATACCGGTCGTGCCGTTGCTCGATCCGCCGCCGGTCGTGCCGGCTCCTCCCACACTGGCGCCTGTTCCAGCGCCGGCGCTTGCACCGGCTCCGCCCGTTCCACCGCCGCCCGTCTGGGCATGGGCGAAACCGATCGACGCGCCGGCAAGCAACGCGCACATGGCCACCGAGAAAATGGTCTTTCGCATGTTCAACTCCCTTGAGGTTGTGCGCGTCAACTGAAGTTGCGCGCGGACGTTCCTAAGCGCTGATGACAAGCTGTCGCGATTCGTCAGGAACGATGTCGCACTAGGCAGAATTGACGCGTGCCCCTGCCGAACAATCGTTGAGCCATCATCATCGAGTGGGTATGTTCTGAGGGTTCACCTCTTCCGGCGCCGTTCGGCTGACAGAGATGGAGGATCGGCCATGCGCTTCGCCCTACTGATTGCCTGCATGATCATCGGCTTTTCTCCCGCCGCCCACGCCGAGCGTGACTATCCCTGGTGCGTCTTCGGCGGAGAGCTCGGCCGTCCCCCCGAATGCATGTATTCGACGCGAGAGCAGTGCCTGGCCTCGGCATCCGGCCGGTGGAACACCTATTGCGATGTGAATCCGCGCGTGAGATTCAAGCGACCGGCACCATACCGGACGCGCTGACCATGATGCGTATCCTTCCCTGTCTCCTCATTGCCTGGTTCACCATGTCCGCGCCGACTCCGGCTGCCGCACAGCGGTTCGGCGGCAACTCTCCGGTGTGCCTTCAGAGATGGGAATGGGGCGGCAGCACCTGGATTTCGTGCCAGTACAGTTCATGGGACGAGTGTAGAGCCAGCGCTGCAGGAATTTCGGCCATGTGCCTGCTGAACCCTTTTGCGCAACGGCCACCTCATCCGGACCGCAGCCCCCGTCCCCGATAGCGCGCCCCAGTGAACGGGATCAACCGGACTCGCGACGAAGCCGGGATGAGTTGTCGAAACCGGGCTGACTTTCTCTTGAGCTATAGAGCGCGGCGACGCAAGGACGTGCGCGTTTCCATTGGCGCGGCGACTATTCGCCTTCCGCTGTCCGTCTCGATCAAGGCGAACGCCGCCCGTCCTAGCTAGAGCGGCCTGACATCGAACGCTTGGCGTGTGTGGCAGCACGAAGTCCGTTACACGAGTAGATCGTGCGTCAGATGGTGTGCAGCGCCTGTTGCGTGGTTCAGGACGCTTTGCTCTGCGTCTGAAGGGCCAATCAGGTCGAAAGCCGGCACTGGCGGCGGTCCGTCATGTGCGGCTGTGTGCAGACCATAGCCAATGAAATCCTGTCCGTGGCCTCCATGCATCTCAGCAATCGTTGAAGTTCCGGAAGGCGCAATTTCATTCCTGAAATGAAAGGAATCTTCAGGCTGCGGGGTAGCTCCCTTTTGTGCTGGACCCGCGTCGTCGCTCGCTTTTTCATTGGCTCCAGCGTGCGCGCTCAATCCCGCGTGCGGATTTCCCTGAGCGTTCTCGTGCAAGTCTCGCTCGGACTGGCCGGACTTGCCACCCTCGGCCGGGCTCGCATCATCCCTCGCATCGTGTCCGGCAGCGGCCGGATCGTGATCGGACTTGTGTAAATCGCGCTGCGATTGCGCATCATTGAACTCGTCCCCCGACGACGCGTACTTGGAATGCCCCTTGGCGAGCCCGGTTTCGTCTTTCGACTCCTGCGCATCACGCTGCGATTGCCCGTGACTGGGACTGGACTCCGGTGAGCCCTGCTCGTCATGCTGCTTGGAGGCTGGGCCGCCGTCCTCGCCGTCGTGCAAACCACGTTGCGGCTGGCCGGGTTTCGACTCGTCTCCTCCGGTCGCCTGCGTTCTGTCATGCTCGCCATTTCCCGACACGTCGGTCGCGGCCGTCTGCGCGAAGCCGTCATGATCGATCGGGGCGTCGGCGGCTCCGGATCCGACATGTGCGGCGGCGATGCTGCTTGCGCTGACTTCACCGGCGTCCGCACCGATGATCTGACTGGCATCGCCATGTCCGGCGATGCCATCGCTTCGGGGAGCTTCGAACGCAAATGATTGATCAATGTCAGGACGCAACCAAGCGAGATTGTCGAGGCTGCCGAGATTCGCATCGGCGTTGCCGCTAAGACCGAGCGCTGCCGACTCGCCTGCACTGCCTCCGGAAGCCGGCGCAAAAACGGCATCGGCAAAATTGGCCGCGTGCGCAACGCTGTTCAGCAGCTCGCAAATCCAGATCCCCACCGCCGTCATTACGAAAGGACCGTAGCTGCCCAAGACGGCTCTTGCAGCGTTGGTTGCCTGCGACGCGATCGTCGGCGGGGCTATATCGGTGCTGGATTGCACGAGTTTGCCGGCTCGCACCGGCGTCTCGGTGATGGGAGTTTCTCCGCGGCCGGCTTTGAGCGCGGATTTAGCCGTCTTGCCCGAAGCAGGCGTCGCCTTCTTGTTGTCGATCTTGATGGTGATGACCTCGGTGGATCCATCTGCGGTCACCACCGGAACAGTGTCGGTCGACGCCTCGCCGAATGCAGATGCGTTGGCGGCCTTGAGGTCGTTCAGCACGGCGTAGATCAGAGCTGCAAGCGCGCCGATCCCACCGTAAAGGCGAGACAGAGCGAACGCTGCCACCTCGGTGCGGCTTTTGATCTCGAGCTGTGTAGATAGTTGATTGAGCCGCGCCTTGATGGTGCCTGTCGAGACCTTGAGTTGGCGCGCGATCTGTTTGTTCGACATGCCGCAAGCGACCAGACGCATGATCTTGCGTTCCTGATCCGTCAGCGCCGCCAATCCAGTTTCGCCCAACACACCATTTTCTTCCCTGCCGGCCGTCGCCCGCTCCGGGATCGGTGCAACCAGCCTCAGGGACTGCAACAACGCTTTGGGTTCCTCGCGCATCGAGATCGCACAGCAAGCCCCCGCCGCGATGGCGGCGGCGAGATCGCCCTGTGCGAGGGACGCAGTGTAGAACACCAGCCGTGTCGGAATATTTTCGGCCTTGACGAGGGCGAGCATCTCAGCAGCCGTCACATCTGAAAATCCGTCCTCGACAAGCACGAGGTCCGGCGCCAATTTCCGAATTGCTTTCAGGCAATCGGCTCCGTCAGAACACGAAGCGACGATCGCGAAGTCACGCTCTGCCGCAAACAGCGACGCAAATCCCTGCAGAACGATCGGGCGACGATCTGCTATCACGAGCCGGATGGGGCGCATGCGCGCTTTCGTCACCAGCATTATGCGCTCATTGACGGTTTGCGGTTCGACGGCGTGCCTCTCTCAAGAGCAGCGCGGCAACGCATAATATCCCTCTAGGTTCCCGGAGCAAACACTTGTGGGACGCGATCGAAAGGCGTCCACTTGCCCTTGTGGACAGCGTCCGCTCTGGATTTCCAAACGGGCGCTTGTCGACCACACACCCCCTATGCCGTCCGCAGCACCGGCGCCGGCGGCTGTGAGGGGCGGATCAGCGCGAACGCGACCTGGATGATGCCGCCGGCAAGGCCGAGCGCGACACCGATGCGCCAGGCCAGGGCGTAGGAGCCGAGGGCGTCATAGATCAGCCCTCCTCCGTAGGCGCCGAGGAAGCTGCCGATCTGGTGGCTCATGAAGGCGAGGCCCTGGATCATGGCCTGCCAGCGCAGGCCGAACATTTCGGCGACGGCGCCTGCGACCAGCGGGCCGACCCCCATCCAAAGAAAGCCCATGATGGCGCCGAACAGCAGCGTCGAGAACGGTGTCGCCGGCAGCGTGAAGTACCAGGCGAGCGCGAGCGAGCGCAGGATGTAGATCGCGCCCAGGAGCGCCAGCTTGTTCCAGCGCTGGCCGGCCCAGCCGAAGAACAGCGAGCCGAGCACGTTGAAGCCGCCGATCATGCCGAGCGTCTGCGCGCTCAGCATGGGATCGAGGCCGCAGATCGCCAGATACGACGGCAGATGCGTGGTGAGAAATACGAGCTGCATGCCGCAGACGAGATAGGCGCACGTCATCACCACGAAGGAAGCATTGCCGAACGCCGCCCTGGTCACGGAGGCAGCCGTAGCATCGCCGATGTCGTCGACCGCCGGCTTCGGCAGCGGAATGGCGTCGACGCGGCCGGCGTACCACGCGGCGGGGATCATCAGCACGGACATGACGACGAAGCCGGCGAGCCCGATGCGCCAGCCAAAGCCCTCGTTGAGCATCTGCCCGATCGGCGCCGACAGCAGCGCGCCGAGCGAGCCCGCGCCTGAGACGATGCCAAGCACCGTCGAGCGCACCGTCGCAGGCACCGCGCGCGCCGCCACCGACATCGCGATCGCAGCCGCGGTGCAGGCGAGCGAGGTGCCGATCAACACGCCGGCGCCGATCATGATGCTGACGAGCCCGCCCGCGGTCGCCATCAAGGCAAGACCCGCGATGTACATCAGCGCGCCCGCGATCATGATGGGACGGAAGCCGAAGCGCACCGTCATCGCGCCGGCAAGCGGCTGGAGAAAGCCCCAGGCGAGGTTCTGCACGGCCAGCGCCAGCGTGAAGTCCGACACCGAAAGGTGGATGTCGTGCGTCAGCGGCTGCATGAAGATGCCGAGCGACTGCCGCAGCCCCATGCTCAGCGTCAGCATGATCGAAGCGCCGATCAGGATCGGCAATGTCGGACGCAGGACCTGCAACAGGGGCATTTTTCTTCTCCCTTTTGGGCGCGGGCACGCGTGCCGCGTCTGCTTTTGCCGTCGATTTTGATTACACAGACCTGTGTACTTAGGCTATAGATGGCCGGTACTGTCAAGCGAACAGGACGCGCGCGACCGCATGGCTCCCCCGCCCGCCCCACAGACGATGAAAGAGCGGATCCTTCAGACCGCCGACAAGCTGTTCTATCTGCAAGGCATTCGTGCCATCGGCGTCGACACCATCGCCGCCGAGGTCGGGATCAGCAAGCGCACGCTCTACAACCACTTCCCTTCCAAGGACGCGCTGATCGCGGCCTATCTGGAGCGCCGCTTCGTCCACGCCCGCCCCTCGGACAAGCCGCCGGTCGAGCAGATCCTCGCCACATTCGATTCGCTGGAGCGGCGTTTTGCGGCGAAAGATTTTCGTGGCTGCCCGTTCGTGAATGCGGTGGCCGAGCTCGGCCCCGCCGACCGCGCCGTGAAGAAGATCGCCATCGCCTTCAAGGAAAGCCGCCGCCTCTGGTTTCGCGAGCGGTTGACCGAGCTCGGCGTTGCGGACGCCGATGCGCTCGCCACCCAGCTCGTGCTGCTGGTCGACGGCTCGATTGCGCAGGATTTAGTGCGTGACGATCCCGCCATGGCGCGCGCGGCGAAGGAAGCCGCGAAGGTACTGCTGCGAAATGCGGGCGTGGATGTGGGTGGTGATGTGAAGCCGGTGTGTGTGAAGAGCAAGCGCTCACCCCAATAACCGCTGTCATCCCGGACAAGCGCAGCGAAGCGGAGCGCAGATCCGGGATCCATAACCACAGGCGGTTGTTTGGCGAAGACTCGGAGTGATCAGTTCGCTCCGCAACCCCTCCGTGGGGTTATGGGTCCCTGCCTTCGCAGGGACGACAGCTGAGTGTTAGGCGCGCACCACGCCCCTCTCCTCACGCCGCGTGCGACACTACGCGATTGCGTCCATCGTGCTTGGCACGGTACAGCGCCGTGTCGGCGCGCTTGAGGACATCGGCAACCGCCTCGCCCTTCTGCTCCAGCGTGGTGAGGCCGATCGAGATCGTGACCTCGATGCGCTTGGTGCCCTTGTGGACCGCGAACAGTTCGCCCGCGATCGAGCGGCGCAGGCGCTCGGCAACCATGCCGGCGACGTGAAGATCGGTCTCGGGCATCACGATGACGAATTCCTCGCCGCCATAGCGGCAGGCGAGATCGATACCGCGGATCGATTTCCGGACGCGCACCGCGAATTCCCGCAGCACGTCGTCGCCGGCGTCGTGGCCATAGGTGTCGTTGATCGACTTGAAATAGTCGATGTCGAGGATCATCAGCGCCAGGGGCTTGCCGCGCGTCGCGGCCTGCTCGGCGAGCGTTGCCAGATGGCTCTCCATGTAGCGGCGATTGTGCAGGCCGGTGAGCGCGTCGGTGATCGCCATCTCGATCGAGTTCTGCACGTTGTCGCGCAGATGATCGGTGTAGCGGCGGCGGCGGATCTGGGTGCGCGTGCGCGCCAGAAGCTCGGTCTTGTCGATCGGACGCAGCAGATAGTCGTTGACGCCGATCTCGAGACCTCGCAGCAGCCGCGTGGAGTTTTCGGCTTCCGCGATCGCGAGGATCGGCACGTGGCGGGTGCGCTCGAGCGAACGGGCCTGGCTGCAAAGCCGCAAGCCGTCGAAATTGTTCAGGTCGAGCGAGACGATCAGCAGGTCGTAATTGCCCTCGGCGGCGTGGAACAGCGCTTCGGTTGGATTCGGCTCGACGTCGACGGTGTGCTCGGCGGCAAGGAGCGTCGCGAGACGCTCATAGGAAGTCGCCCGGTCATCGACCAGCAGGATGCGGCCGCCCTTGCCGGTGTCAGCCACGGCGGTCCGCTCCGGAGCCTGCATGCCGATCTCGAGCGAGGTGATGGCGCGCATGCGCAGCTCGTCGGTCATCATCTTCAGCCGCGTCAGCGAGCGCACGCGCGCGATCAGCACGACGTCGGAGACGGGCTTGGTCAGGAAGTCATCGGCGCCGGCCTCCAGGCCGCGGTTGCGGTCGGACGGGCTGTCGAGCGCGGTCACCATGACGACAGGAATGTGGTGGGTCGCCGGATCGGTCTTCAGCCGACGGCAGACTTCGTATCCGTCCATGTCGGGCATCATCACGTCGAGCAGGATGATGTCGCATTCGGCGCGGCGGGCCAGCGCCAGCGCGTCGGTGCCGTTCGAGGCGGTCATCACGTCGAAATATTCGGCGGAGAGACGGGCCTCTAACAGTTTGACGTTGGCAGGAACGTCGTCGACCACAAGGATACGCGCGGACACTTTGAACTCACTTCCTATCCGATGAAACGCCGGACCGTCTCGATGAATTTGCCGACCGAGATCGGCTTGGACAAATAGGCTTCGCAGCCGCCCTCGCGGATGCGCTCTTCGTCGCCCTTCATTGCGAAAGCCGTGACCG
This sequence comes from Bradyrhizobium sp. Ghvi, assembly GCF_900115265.1. Lineage (GTDB taxonomy): Bacteria > Pseudomonadota > Alphaproteobacteria > Rhizobiales > Xanthobacteraceae > Bradyrhizobium. The sequence continues at coordinate 538,803 of NZ_FOVU01000002.1, forward strand.
CGACGACGGGAATGGCGCGCAGTTCCGGATCGTCCTTGATCCAGCGCGTCACCTCGAGCCCCGAGACCTGCGGCAATTGAATATCCATAAGCACCAGGTCGGGCCGCATCTTGCGCACGAGGTCGAGCGCCTCGTAGCCGTTGCTGGTGCCTGATGTCTGATAGCCGTGCGCTTCCAGCAGGTCGCGGAAGAGCTTCATGTTGAGCTCGTTGTCTTCCACGATCAGGACGGTCTTAGCCATCCCGCCCTCCTGTTTGGTCCTGACGACCGATGCATGTGACGCCTCAGGCGCCGCTTTCCGGCGCTTCGAAAACTGGATTCAAACTAGCCTCAGATTCGCTTGAGTTTCGTTAAACCCGAGGGGCCACTTTCTGCGATGTGGTTTCCAGTTGCTTGTCTGGGGCCCGCAAGACGCAACGCCGAGACTCAGTCCCAAGAAGACTCAGTCCCAAGACTCGGGCATAGTCCAAAGTAGACACCGAAAGTTAACGGAAAGGCAAACCGGCCCCTTGAAAAAGCCTGTTCACAACCCCCGCGAAGTTGCTGAAATCGTTGCGATTCAGGCGCTCTCCTTTGTTGCGGCCGACCCCGAGAGGCTGGGTCTGTTTCTGACCGAGACAGGGGTTGGTCCGGAGACCCTCCGGAACGCCGCTTCGGACCCGAATTTCCTGCTCAGCGTACTCGATTTCGTGCTGCGCGATGACGCCACCGTGAAGGCCTTTGCCAAGGCCTCGGAGCTGCATCCGACCAATGTTGCCGCAGCGCGGCAGGTGCTCGGCGATGCGCTCGGCGACCGGACCTGGGAGCGCGACGTGCCGTGAGCGCCCTCGATCCGGCCGGACCCCGCTGCTTCTGCCGGGATTGTCTGGCCGATCTGGATACTGGCGGGCGGCGCTGTTCCGCCTGCGGTTCCCCTCGCCTCGTCCGCCACCGGGCGCTCGCCGGACTCACCATCGCCCATGTCGACTGCGACGCCTTCTATGCGACGGTCGAGAAGCGCGACAATCCTGAGATCGCCGACAGGCCTGTCATCATCGGCGGCGGCAAGCGCGGCGTAGTCTCGGCGGCCTGCTACATCGCGCGCACCTACGGCGTACGTTCGGCGATGCCGATGTTTAGGGCGTTGGAAGCCTGCCCGCATGCGACGGTGATCCCGCCCGACATGGCCAAGTACGTCCGCGTTGGCCGCGAGGTGCGGCAGGCCATGCAAGCGTTGACGCCGCTGGTCGAGCCGCTCTCGATCGACGAAGCCTTCCTCGATCTCTCCGGCACCGAGCGCGTGCACGGCATGATCCCGGCAAAGGTGCTGGCGCGCTTTGCCCGCAACGTCGAGCGCGATATCGGCATCACCGTTTCGGTTGGCCTCTCCTGCAACAAGTTCCTGGCCAAGATCGCCTCCGATCTCGACAAGCCCCGCGGCTTTGCAGCGCTCGACCAGGAGGAAGCGCGAGCGATGCTCGCCGAGAAGCCCGTCGGTTTCATCTTCGGCGTCGGACCCGCAACGCAAGAACGCCTCGTCCAGCGCGGATTCCGCATCATCGCCGATCTGCAAAAGGCCGATGAGATCGAGCTGATGCGACAGTTTCCGAGCGACGGCCGCCGGCTGTGGCGGCTTGCCCGCGGCATTGACGACCGCCGCGTCGAAGCCGACCGCGGCGCCAAGACGATTTCGAGCGAGACAACCTTCGAGACGGACATCCGCGATTTCGCATCGCTGGAGAAGATCCTGTGGCGGCTCTGCGAAAAGACGTCGGCGCGGCTCAAGAGCAGCGAGCTTGCGGGATCGACCGTCACACTGAAGCTGAAGACCGCCGATTTCCGCCAACGCACCCGCTCGCAGTCGATCGCGGCGCCGACGCAGCTCGCCGCAAAGATCTTCTCGATCTGCCGGGAGATGCTGGCGAAGGAGATCGACGGAACCGCCTTCCGCCTCATGGGCGCCGGCGTCAGCGCACTGCGCGACGGCTCCCCCGCCGACGACACCGACATGCTCGATCGCCGCGCCGCCCATGCCGAGCGCGCCGTCGACAGCCTGCGCAAGAAGTTCGGCAGTGCCGCCGTCATCCGCGGCATCGCGTATGACGGGCCGGAAAGGACGCAAGAGTGATCTGGCTGCGCCGGCGTTGTTCGTTCCGTCATCCTCGCGCAACCGCGAAGCGGTTGTCGCTGGAGGTGCGAGCCCTTAGCGAGGCTCGAAGGATGCACGGCCGAGATGCAGCCGGGCCGTTCATCCTTCGAGGCCTCCGCCTAGCGGCGCAATTGCGCCGCAAGGCTCCGGCGCCTCAGGATGATGGAGATTCCTTCCGCCGAAAGCTGTGACAGGAATGATCGTGACAGGCGAACGCGATCTCGACGTACTGCTGAAGCACATGAAGCCGGAACTGCGGCCCGGGATCTTCGTGTTCTGCACAATCCCAACGGACAGGCCCGTTTCGGCGGCGCTCAATCCGCTGCTGACGTTTCGCGAGCAGGAAGGGACGACGCTGGTCATCCCACGCGAAGTGGCCGAAGCGGCAGGACTAACCCATGCATTCGAATCGCGCCTGATCACGTTGACAGTCCACTCCGCGCTCAATGCCGTGGGTTTCCTGGCAGCGATCACGGCGCGCCTCGCCGCAGCCGGCATCAGCGTCAATGCCGTGTCGGCCTTCCATCACGACCATCTCTTCGTGCCTGACGACAAGGCCGATGAAGCAATGGCTCTATTGCAAAGCATGAGCGAGCCGAACTGAGCCCAAGCTCTGTCATAAGCAGCCACCTGATGTCTGCTCACCCCCCAACGGCGGCGGGAAAGCGGACGTCTGCCGAGGCCGAAGGGCCATAAGCGAAGACTACGTTTGTTCGCGGCATTCGCACTCGAACATCTGAATCCGTCCGGCTTGGGAATCAAGCACCACTCTCTCTACGTTCGAAGTTGAAGCACAGAAGATCGACTTCGGATGGGCCGACATTGGCCACGCACTTTCGGCAATTATCTGCGTGGTGACGATCCCGGCGTGCGTCGAGTTGCGCCAATATTTGGCGAAGCAAATCACGAAAGTTGTTTGCACCAAGTTCAAGCGCAGCGATCGCTTGAACGAGCTGTGTGATAGGGTCGCTCAAGAGGAGTTTTTCTCCTCGCGGAGTCACATCAAGGACCACCGAGCGCCCCCTCTGTTTGAGTTCTTACAGTCCACGTCGACGACGCGAGGTCCATGTCAGGGGCGTTAGGATCTTGATCCTGCGACAGGTGCGCCTAAAGGCAGGAACGCCCTCGTAGCAGCGGCGTTAAGCCGACAAAACTACCTATGAAGGAGACAAAGTCATGGCCCGCGCAACAGCCCACCCGGATCATCACTGTATCTCAAGCGAAGACATTCAGGGAACCGAGGTGTATGGAGCAGATGGAAGGAATATCGGTGAGATTGATCACCTCATCATCGACAAAGTGTCAGGCCGCGTGGCTTATGCCGTCATGAGCTTCGGCGGATTTGTCGGCTTGGGTCACAGCCATTACCCCATTCCCTGGGGCGCTCTGAGGTATGACACGTCACTAGAAGGCTTCCGAACCAACATCACGGAGCAGCAGCTGAGGGACGCGCCTGAGTTCAGCGATGACTCGTGGGAAGATCGAAACTGGGAAACTCGAACCCACCGGTATTACGGGGCGCCCACCTACTGGGAAGGACGAGGTGGCCTGTAACGCCAAGCAGGATTGGTAATTTCCAATCGTGAGTGTCGCAAGGTTAAGGCACCCAATTCGGTCGCCCGCCTTGCGGTGAGGATTTGACTTCGCATCATCCAGCGAAGTTCAGGACTCTTCCTGTATCCACTGGCGGTACCTTGGGAGCCGCGGCTTGTCGTCGAGGTGCCGTCCATCGGCTTAGTCGAGGCGAAACCACCGATAGCCGTAGCCATCAAGCTCGATAGCGGTGCCGTCGGCGCTGGGTTTGTCGTAAATCCGGTTGCCGAATATATCGGTCAGCTTCCGTCCCGCTGGAACGTCTTTGACTTCCGTGCAGCAGCCGTTTTGCGACAAGTTGTGCAGAACGAGCACGAATTTGCCTTCCCACACGAAATGCTGGATCAAGACAGCGGGACAGTTACTTTCGGGAACGGTGCATTCACCCCAACCGATCTCCGGGCAGGACTGGCGCATCTCGACCAGACGACGTAACCAATTGAACAGCGAGTCCGGGTCGCGCTGCTGGGCAATCGCATTCACCTTGGCTGGTGCGTATTGGCCCTCGCGGATCACATGATGAAGCAAACGATGTCCCCGTCGCGTGGAGAATCCGCCGTCTTCGTCATCCGTCCATTGCATGCACGTACGTACGGGCCATCGCTCCGGAAGCGTCAAATCGTCGCCCATGCCCAGTTCGTCACCGTAGTAAATGACCGGTGTGCCAGGCAGACTGAACAGTAGGCTGAATGCCAGCTCGATGCGGCGGCGGTCGTTTCCGAACATGCAGGCGAGCCGGCGCCGAATTCCCCGTCCATAAAGTTGCATTTTGCGGGTTGGACCGAACGCAGCATATACTTGGTCGCGCTCTTCAGAAGTTAAACGGCCGAGGTCCAGCTCATCGTGATTGCGCAGAAATTGGGCCCAATGCGCGAATTGCGGCAATCGAGGCAGCTGAGTCATACAGCGCCGCAGCGGTTCGGCACTTTCGCGTGCAAGGGCGAGAAACAAATGCTGGTTCAAAAGAAACGCAAATAGCATGTGGATCCGCGATCCATCGCCGAAATAATGCTGAAGCTCGGCGGGAGCCACATTTGCTTCCGCCAGCAAGACCGCGTCACCTTTGCGCCAGGAAAGGAAATTGCGGAGTTCGGCGAAGAACTCATACCGGCGCTTCGCCGGACGGTCTGGACGTATTTCCTCGACAACGAATGGCGCAGCGTCTATTCGGAATCCCGATACACCGAGCTCAAGCCAGAAGCCAAAGATCCTGAATATCTCTTCGCGGACGGCAGCGCAGCCGATGTTGAGGTCAGGTTGATGTTGGTAGAAGCGGTGGTAATACCACGATTGCGCGCAGAGGTCGTAGGTCCACACGCTGAGTTGAACCCCGGGAAATACAACGCCTTCTGTGCTGTTTTCGGGTTCGCTGGTTGACCAGACGTAATATTCCCGAAACGGCGACGACGGATCGGCGCGAGCCTGCTGAAACCAGGGGTGCCTGTCGGAGGTGTGATTGATGGGAAGATCGACTATCAGCCGCAGTCCCCGCAAACGGGCTTGATGACTGAACTCGACGAAATCGCCCAATGTGCCGAGTGCCGGCGCAATGTTGTAGTAGTCCGTGACATCGTAGCCGTGGTCCAGTCCGGGACTGGGATAAAATGGAAGCAACCACAGGCAATTTACGCCGAGCTGGGCGATGTGATCGAGCTGCTCGGTTAGTCCCTTGAAGTCGCCGATTCCGTCCCCATTGCCATCTTTGTAGGTGGCCACGTTGAGGCTGTAGATGACGGCGTTCTTGTACCAAAGATCAAGCAAGCGCCAACTTCCCTTTCGCTGAGCAGCGATCGAACGGCTTGCAGGTAACCGCTCGTGCGGTCAGTCGTTCCGGGAATTTGTGGCAATACCCTTGGAGCCGTCATGCCGTCGACGGGACGTCCAATCTTCCCGTAGGCTACAGAGCGACCGATCCGTATCCCGTCGGATTTCTGGCGGCCATCACCACGCGCCTCGCCGCAGCCGGCGTCAGCGTCAACGCCGTGTCAGCGTTTCATCACGACCACCTCTTCGTGCCTTACGACAGGGCCGATGACACCCTGACTCTGTTGCAAAACATGGAGCGGGCCGAACTGAGCCCAGGCTGTGTCACAAGCAGCCACCTGATGTCTGCTCAATCCCCAACAGCGGCGGGAAAGCGGACGTCTGCCGAGGCCGCTGAAGGGCCGCTTCAAGACATCGCCCTATGGGTATAGATAGGACCATCATCGTCCACCCGGAGAGCAGCAAGTGGGCCGAATAGCAACCTTCGTATGGATCGTAGCGTCTTTCATTGTGGTCGCCACTCCACTCCGGGCTCAAGCAACACCGGAAGCGTCAGCGTGCCGATACCTCGCTGGTCTAATCGATACGACATCGCCATCGCGGCCGTTGTTCCTGTCCAGCTATCCGACCGTCGAATCGGGGCCTCTTCATGGCGCCGCCTACCTCTATGACAATGCGGTAGCGGCCATCGCATTGGTCGGTTGCGGCGAGGGAGACAAGGCGTATCGAATTGGCTCGGCGATTCTCTGGGCCATCGATAACGACCGCACCTGGCATGATGGGCGGCTCCGGAACGCATACGCCGCGGGTGTGGTCGCGAATGGCCCCGCAAAACTTCCAGGTTGGTGGGACAATACTCAGAACAGATGGCTAGAGGATCGATATCAGGTGGGCAGCGACGTTGGTAACATGGCCTGGGCCATGTTGGCGTTGCTGTCGATTGATGTGAACACTGGCTCTCGATTCCGCGACGGTGCCGCACGGCTTGGCGCCTGGGTCATGCAATGGACCGACACGCGCGGTACTGGCGGCTTCACGGGCGGTACGTTTGGGCATGAGCCGACGCCGGAAGTGCGGACATGGAAATCGACTGAACATAATACTGACCTCGCCGCCGCTTTTAACCTTCTTGCCGTCCGTACAGGCGAGTCGCGCTGGCGCGATCAGGCAATGCTTGCTGAGTACTTCGTAGATACGATGTGGGATCCGGGGTGCGGCTGTTTCGCCGCAGGGACCGCCGAAGACGGTGTCACGCATAATCCGATTTTGGCTCTGGATGCCCAGATTTGGCCCTTGACAGCGCTTCACGGCGCGGCCGGGCAATTTGCATCGGCAATTACGACTGCCGAACAGCGAATGAGTGTTGGCGGAGGCTTTTCCTACGGTGAGAACCGGGACGGTATGTGGACCGAAGGAACGGGCCAAATGGCTCTCTTGATGAGATTGCTCGGCAGGACTGAGAGGGCAGAATCCTTGATCGCTATCATCGAATCTCAGAGATCACCCGATGGCGGGTTCTATGCCACGAGTGTCCGCGCCTTACCGACGGGATTCGTGTTGGACACCGACCCGAGCAAGCCGCGACACTATTTCCGATTGTCGCATCTTGGCGCAGCTTCGTGGGCTGCCCTAGCGGCACGTGGGTTCAATCCCTTTACGATGACAAAGGGACTACCTTGAGCCGCAGCCTGCCGTCAGAGCGGCCCCGGGCCACTTCATCAGGGATGATTGGTCGCTGGGCAGCCTTCGTGCTTTATGCTCCGATTGCGCGCAGCGCCTTATAGCCCGCGGCAACTGAAGACATGGATTTTATTTCTCCGTTTTCGAGCGCTTCAATCACTTCCTGCAGCGACATCAGCACGACTTCAACGCCTGCCGTCTCTTCCAACTCGTCAAGAGATTGCTTTCCTGTCAGCACACATCCGCTCGCAAGGAAAATATGCACGAGATTCGAATTCTTGCTTGAATCGTCAAAGCAAGTTCCTAGGCTCGTGATGCTGCTCGGCGAATAGCCGGTTTCTTCTTCAAGTTCGCGGACTGCTGCCGGTGGGATCGGTGGTGGGTCAGCCAACCTATCAGCCGCTCAGGAATAGCTCGGACGAAGTGAGTCCGCTTCTCGCCCGCCTCGATCGGCCGTTGCGATATTCGGATGGCTATCATGGCATAGTACCACTGTTTTGCCCGACGCGTCAAAGTCAATTCTAAAAAAACGAACTCACGCGCCGTTCCGGTATTGCGTTTCTACTGTGCATGGGGTTGTTTTCACGTTTTGCGAAAAGCGCGGGCGGGCGCGGCCCGGCAAGGGCGACGCGTCGCCCGCGTCGAGTAGGACGCCCTCAATCCGCGACCGCGATCGCCTCGATCTCGATCAACCATTCCGGCGCGGCGAGCGCGGAGACGCCGACGAGAGTCGAGGCCGGCGGCTCCATGCCTTCGAAGAAGACCGAGCGGGCCTTGCCGATGATGGGGCGCAACTCCGGCTTGTAGCCGACGACGAAGGTCGTGATCTTCACGATGTTGGCGTAGGTCGCGCCGGCCGCCTTCAGCGCGTGGCCGAGATTCTGCATCACCTGCGTGGTCTGCGCGGCGATTTCGCCCTCGCCGACGATCCGCCCCTCCTCGTCCACCGACACCTGGCCGGAGATGTAGATCGTGCGCGCGCCGGAGGCGGTGACGACGTGGGAATAAGCGGGATTGTGGTGCAGGCCGCTGGGGCGGAGATGATCGAACTTGGGCATGGGCTGGCTCCCGGAGTTTATGGTTGGCAGGGAGCGTAGCTGGAGATCGTCTCGAGAGCCAGCCTCACCCCCTAATTGCAGGGCTTGCTGTCCTTGACGTCGAACTTGCCCATCGCACCGGAAATGACAAAATCATTGTAGTCGAGCACGAGCTGACGGGAGACGCCGTTCTCGTAGAGTTCGAACGACATCGCATAAACAGGCGTCTGCTCGCCCTCCTTCTGCTGGACGTCGTGGTCGAAATAGCTGACGGTCACGGGCCAGCGTGTCAGCGATTTCATGTGCTCGTCCGAGGTCGACGGATCTGGCGAAGCGGTGTGGTCGGCCGGGATCGGCTGCCCGATCACGGTCAACGTGTTGTAGACCTTCTGGCCGTCGTCGGAGCCGTCGTAGACGGAGAGCTCAAGCAGCGACTTGCCCTCCTTGGCAGCCGCAATGATGCGCTGGATCTGCTCGGTCGGGAACACGATCTTGCCGTCGAGGGTAAAGCTCTTCGGCGCCGGCAATTTCAGCTTGACGTTGATATGATCGCCGTCGCGTTCCGCAGAGCCGTCGACGAGGCCAGCCTCGGTCTCGTTCATCCGCGTCTCGATCTTGAAGCGGAAGCTTTTCCCAGCGGCGTCCTCCCAGGAATTGGAGCGGAGGTCGCTGAGCGTGACCTTACCCTCGCCGCTGTCGAGTTCGGAGACCTGGCGGAATTCGGAGGTATAGCCCTCGCAGGAGCTTCCGGTGAAGTTGTAGAGGATACGGCCGCGCGCGCTGTTGATCGAGTTGGAGCGCGATTTGACGAGGCTGAGGTCATACAGCGCCTGGTGCGCGAGGAACGGACCGCTGGCCGCCTGCGCCCCACCGCCGAGACCAGAAGCCACCGCCGCGAGCGCCATCACACCGAGCGAAGTCCGGAAAAAGTGCACCATGTCTGTTCCTTGAGGATGCGTCCTTGGGGAAAGCGCAGATTCGACATTTTAATGACCGTTCCATTGCGCCGCAACTGAGGCCGTTTCACGTAAAGTTGCGGCGCTGGGTTTGATCCGCCGGTCCGGTCTCAACAAATTGCCGCCGTCTCCGGTTGCTTGCATGTGGCGGCCCGATGGGCGAAACATGGCGCCGCCCGGCCTCCTCTGGACGCGCCCGGGCAGATGAATTCCTGAACGGATTTTGGACAACGAGGTCGAACATGGCGGGCACGGTCGAGCAGAAACTGGCGGAACAAGGCATCAAGCTGCACGAGGCCCCGACCCCGGTCGCCAATTACGTGCCGTTCGTGCGCACCGGCAATCTGCTGTTCGTCTCCGGTCAGGTCTGCTTCGATCCCGCCGGCAAGCTGATCGCCAAGGGCAAGCTGGGCGCCGGCGTCTCGCTCGATGACGGCGCGGCGGCCGCGCGCGGCTGTGCCGTCAACCTGCTTGCGCAGGTCAAAGCGGCGGTCGGCGACCTCGACAGGGTGGTGCGCGTGGTGCGCCTTGGCGGCTTCATCAATTCGGCGCCCGATTTCCTGGATGGGCCCAAGGTGCTGAACGGCGCCTCGGACCTGATGGTCGCGGCCTTCGGTGACAAGGGCCGCCACGCCCGCACCACCGTCGGCGTCGCCTCGTTGCCGGCGGATGCGGCCGTCGAGGTCGAAGGCGTGTTCGAGGTCGCCTGAGGTCAGCAACTCGTGCGTGCTCCGAATTGGCTGACAGCCCGGCCGGTCGCCCATCGCGGCCTGCACGACATTTCCCGTGGCATCGTCGAGAACATGCCGGGCGCGGTGCAAGCCGCAATCGCGGGTAATTTCTCGATCGAGGTCGATATCCAGCTCTCGGCTGACGGCGAGGCGATGGTGCACCACGACCATGCGCTCGGCCGCCTCACCGAGGCCACCGGACCGGTAGTCGCGAAAACCGCCGCCGAGCTCAAGGCGATCCCGTTCAAGGATACGCCCGAGCGGATGATGTCGCTCAGCGACCTCTGCACCATGGTCGCCGGCCGCGTGCCGCTGGTGATCGAGGTGAAGAGCCGTTTTGACGGCGACCGCAAGCTGGTGAAGCGGATGGCCGAAGTGCTGGCGTCCTATGACGGGCCAGCTGTCGGCATGTCCTTCGATCCCGACCAGGTGCTGGCGCTGCGCGACTTGCTGCCGAACCGCCCGCGCGGCATCGTCGCGCAGCGGAGCTATGAGGACGAATACTGGGCCCACCTGACGCAGCAGCAGCGCGACAGCATGCTGCACCTTCGTCACGGCTTCCAGACCCGGCCGCACTTCGTCGCCTTCAAGGTCGACCACCTCCCGGCGCCCGCCCCCTGGATCGCCCGCAACATCTTCGGCTGCGCCCTGCTCGGCTGGACCGTGCGCACGCCCGAGCAGCGCTCGCGGGTCGGACAGCATGCCGATCAGATGATCTTTGAGGGGTTCGTGCCGTAAGCTTGATGTTCCCCGCCCCTTGAAGTCGCTGCTGCAATGCACGATCTTGGGCTCAATGGCATCATCCGAAATTACGCTCGAGGCCGTCCCCTCCATGAGCGAAGTCTCGCCCGCGGATTGGGACGCCTGCGCCAATCCCGCTGGCCGCTGCAATGGGGGCAGCTATGGAACCTCATCCGCCCTTCCAGGCGATTCCCTCGGGGTCTTAAGACCGGCCTACAACCCGTTCGTCTCGCATGCATTTCTTTCGGCGGTCGAGAAATCGGGTTCGGCAACGATCCGCACGGGTTGGGGACCGCGACATCTGGTGGCCAAAATCGACGGCCGCGTCGCCGGCGTCGTGCCCTGTTATCTGAAGTCGCACAGTCAGGGCGAATACGTCTTCGACCGCGGCTGGGCGGACGCCTATGAACGCGCCGGCGGGCGCTATTATCCGAAGCTCCAGGTCTCGATTCCGTTCACGCCGGCCACAGGCCCCCGGCTGCTGGTCCGCGACGGCGTCGATCGCGAGCGCGTCATGGAGGCGCTGGCGAGCGGGCTGGTGGCGCTGTGCGGCGTCAGCAAGGCCTCCTCCGTCCACGTCACCTTTGCGCGCGAAGCCGAGTGGAAGCTGCTCGCCCAGCACGGCTTCCTTCAGCGCACCGACCAGCAGTTCCACTGGCACAACGAGGGCTTTGCCGGCTTCGACGATTTCCTGGCCACGCTGAATTCGCGTCACCGCAAATCGATCAAGCGCGAGCGGCGCGATGCGCTCGCCTCGGGAATCACCATCCACTGGCTCACCGGAAAAGACATCACCGAGGATGCCTGGGACGCTTTCTTCGAATTCTACATGGAGACCGGCTCGCGCAAATGGGGTCGGCCGTACCTCACACGCGAGTTCTTCTCGCTGATCGGCGAGACCATGAGCCAGGACGTGCTGCTGGTCATGGCCCGCCGCAACGATCGCTGGATTGCTGGCGCCATCAATTTCATCGGCTCGGACACGCTGTTCGGCCGCAATTGGGGAGCGGTCGAGCATCATCCGTTCCTGCATTTCGAGGTCTGCTACTACCAGGCGATCGATTTTGCGATCAACCACGGCCTCGCTCATGTCGAAGCCGGCGCGCAAGGCGAGCACAAGATCGCGCGCGGCTATCTGCCGCGAACCACCTACTCGGCTCATTTCATCGCCGATCCGGGCCTGCGCCGCGCCATCGACGAGTACCTCAAGCGCGAGCGCGCCTATGTCGCGGAAGCCGGACGAGAGCTGGCCGAACTCGGCCCCTTCCGCAAGGGCGCCGACGAGGCGCCTTGACGGCCTGCCGTGGCTGGTGACAGTAAGCGCAAAACTCTCGGGAGCCGCCGCCATGACCACCTACGATACCAACAACATCTTCGCGAAGATCCTGCGTGGTGAGCTGCCCTGCTACAAGGTGTACGAGGACGAACACGTCTTCGCCTTCCTTGACATCATGCCGCGCGTCCCCGGCCACACGCTTGTGATCCCGAAGGCCCCTGCCCGCAACATCCTCGACGTCACGCCGGACGACTACGCCCATGTGGCGCGGGCTGCGAAGAAGATCGCGATCGCCGCGATGAAGGCGTTCAACGCCGACGGCATCACCGTGCAACAGTTCAACGAGCCCGCCGGCGGACAGGTCGTGTTTCATCTCCACATGCACGTGATGCCCCGCCACGACGGCGTTGCGATGCTGCCGCCCGCAAGCCGCCAGGAAGACGTCAAGGTCCTGGAAGAGAACGCGACCAAGCTGATCGCGGCGCTGAAGGCGGGCTGATCGTCACTCCGTCTGAAAATCCCCCGGCTGCGGCGCGGCCAGCGGGGTGAATTCGCAGCGATCAGGCTTGATGTCGATCAGCGGCGTATTGTCGATGCAATCGAGCCCGCGCACCAGAATGGCACTTCCCTCGATGCCAACGAGCTTCACGATCGAGGTGCCGATCGGATTGGGCCTGACCGGCGAGCGCAGCGAAAATGTGCCGCGGGTCTTCTCGTTGTTCTTGGGGCTTTGCAGCACGATGTCGCGGCGCGACTTGTCGAGCCAATAGAGCACTTCGAGATTGCTGTAGAAGTCGACGCCCTTGATCGCCGGCACGAAGGGCTCGAAAATCTCCAGGCGGCAGACCGGGCCATCGGTACGTCCCTGCCGCGGCGTCTCCAGCCGCGAGGCCCAGGGCGTGCGGATGCGGCCGATGAAGACGAGGCCGGCATCCTCTGTCGAAGGCAGCTCGATGGCGACCTCACCTTCGCGGAGCTCGTTTTCGCGAACCATATTTCCAGTTCCTTGGCTGTTCGCGAGGGTTTTAGCCTAACCACCACGTGCCGGCCAGCATGAAGACTTCACCGGCAAAACGCCCGCAAAGCGGAGTCAGCGGGATCGCGTGCGCGCAGCACGTCCTAACCCCTAACGCCCCGGTTCTTCAGCACGAAACACGCCCCGCCCGCTTTCCGGATGCGATTGCAGAGATCGTCCGCCTCGGGTCGCGTGTCGGCGCCGATGCGCACCTGGTAGAAGGCGTGCGAACCACGGCTTCGCATGACCGAGCTCAACAGGCTGGGATCGCGGTCACCGATTACGCTGCTGAGGCGTGTGACCGCGCGAGAGTACATCGCCAGCGCCTTGTTGCGGTCGAAGCCGGCGGCGAGCTGCACGCCCCATATCTTGGCGGCCGCAAGCTCGACATGCTGCTCGAGCTCAGCGACGAACGGGTTCGGCGCGCGCTTCAACAGCGCCATCAGGTCGCGGCAGCTCGTCGGCGGGGAGCTCGGCGGCGCCTTGCCGGTGCTGCCCGCCTTGGCCCATGCGTCGACCGTTGCCCCGGTGATGGCATAGACGTAGTTGCGGGTCTGCTCCGGCATGCCACCGGTGCCGGCGAGCCATTCCTGCACCCGTCGCGGCCCGGCATTATAGGCGGCGGCGGCCAGACCGAGATTGCCGAACCGGTTGCGCAGCTCGTTCAAGAACTCCGCCGACTTCGGCAGGGCCTGCACCGGATTGAACGGATTGAGCAGCCCCCGCTCGCTTGCTGTGCCCGGCATGAACTGTGCGATCCCCTGCGCCTGCTCGCCGCTGCGCGTCGTGGGTCCCACCGCATCGGCCTGGAAGCGGCTCTCTTGCCAGATCACCCGGGCAAAGAATTCCAGCGGCAGATTGGCATCGCGCGCGGCGGCTTCCACGATCAGGCAGATCGATTCCCGCGTATCGCTTTCGCGGCCATCCGCAGGCTTCTCCGGTGGCGTGGCAGGCGGCGTCTCAGGCGCTTGGACGCTCGGGGCCGCGGTATCAGCCGTTGCCGACGAGCTGTCCTCGGCCGCTCCCCCCGTCGCCGGGACCAGCATTGCGACGATGACGAGTGACGCTGCTCGCGCCATCCTTGCCCACGCATCATTGCGGCGGGCGCGGGCGCGGTATGCAACAAGACGATCTGCCATATCGCGGCGATGTGCCATAGTTCGACGAGTTGCCAATCGATGCTGCGTGACCTGATTCTCCCAATGCTTTCCCCTGCCCGACGGATCCATACCATCCTTGTCTTCGTCTTCGCCGCGCTCATGTTCTGCGCCGCACCGACCAAGGCGCAAATCAGCCCGAACGGTACCGCTCAAGCCGTCTGGCGGATGACCACCGAATATCCAGAGAACAACATATCCGGGATTGGGCTTGCCACTTTCGCCGATCGCGTCGCCGCGCGCACGAACGGTTTGGTGACGGTGGCCAACGCTTTCGACAATCAGCTGAAGATCAGTTCGGGCGAGATGCCGCGCGCGGCGCTGGACGGCCGGATCGCCGGGGGCGATGCCTTCGCGGGCGCGCTTTCTGGCGTGGACCCCGTGCTTGGTCTTTCAACTCTTCCCTTCGTCGTGCAATCGGTCGATATCGCCCGCGCCGTCAATTCGCGTGCGCGGCCGCTTTACGAAAAGGCCCTCGCCGCCCGCGGCCTCAAGCTGCTTTACCTGACGATCTGGCCGGCGACGGGCCTGTGGTCAGACCGGCCGCTCGCGGGCGCCGATGATCTGCCGAAACTCAACCTGCGCGCCTACGATGCCAATTCCAGCGAGGTGATGAAGGCGGCCGGCGTGAACACGCAATTCCTTCCGATGGACACCGCGCTTGCCGGGCTCAGGGAGCACCGGCTGAACGCATTCCTCACGTCCGGAGATGGCGGCGCAGGACGCAAGCTGTGGGACTTTCTGCCCTATTTCGCAGCCATCAACTACGCAATGCCGATATCGATCGCCTTCGTCCGGAACGAGGCATTCGCCGCGCTGCCCGAGCCGATGCAGCGCGAGGTGCTGGCCGCCGCGACTGAGACCGAGCAAAGCCAACTCGCACTGCTGGCCCATCGCACGACCGAAAATTATGCGCGCATGCGCGACAATGGCGTCCACATCACCGAGCCAGCACCTGCGTCCCTCATCGCGGCGCTGCGAACGGCCGCGACGGGCACGATCACCGCTTGGGAAGCGCAGGCGGGCACAGATGCCGCCGCGATCGTGGAATGGGCGAAACAGCAATGAGGCGACGGCTCTTGACTTGAAGTCCGATCCGACTAGCAACGGGCCGGCAGTTTCAACCCGGGCTGACTCCTGATGGCAACGATCTTCTTTGACCTCGACGGCACGCTGACCAACCCGAAACCCGGGATCACGCGTTCGATCCAGTACGCCTTGGAAAGGCTGGGCCTTGCGGTCCCTGATCAGGATGAGCTGACCTGGTGCATCGGGCCGCCGCTGCATGCGAGCCTCCAGAAGCTCACGGGTAGCCCGGAACTGGCTGACCGGGCGCTGCTGCTCTACCGCGAGCGATTCAGCGATGTCGGCCTATTTGAGAACGAAGCCTATGCTGGCATCATCGAGACGCTGGCGACGCTTGCCGCGACGACGCCGCGCATGTTTGTCGCGACCAGCAAGCCTGCGGTCTATGCCACCCGCATCGTCGACCATTTCGACTTAAGGCCCTATTTCGAGCGCGTGTTCGGCTCCGAGCTCGATGGGACGCGCGTCGACAAGCGTGACCTGCTCCGCTACGCGCTCGAGGAGACCAGGGTCGATGCGGGCAGCGCTATCATGATCGGCGACCGCAGCCACGACGTTGTCGGTGCCCGGACCAACGGCATGACGGCGATAGGCGTGCTCTATGGCTATGGCAGCGAGGCCGAGCTAAAGGATGCCGGCGCACATCACATCTGTGCCGCGCATCCGGAACTGCTCGGCCACTGCATGGCCTAAGCGGGGATCGTCTCGACCGCCGCGAGCATCCCTGTCTTCGGATGGCAGTTGAGATATTCGAAGAACTGCTCATCGGCGGCGGCCACCGTGACCTCGTGATAGAGCCGCAGCTTCGCTGACGGCCCCAGCGTCGAGAGATACTTCATCGCTGCACCGAATATCTTCACGTGGGTCGGATGCGATTCCGCCCACCGCTCCAATGCGGCCAGGCTCTTCCACCAGCTTTGACCATAGGATTTTTCACTTGCGCTACCGTCAGCGGAGAGCACCTGCATATAGCGGTTAGCATAGCAACCGATCGCAAGGCCATCGTCGCGGAGAAAATCCATGCCCTCGCGCAGCACCGGCTCGACGTCGTCGAGATAGAGCTTTCGTTCCGACGCCTCGGTATCGCTCCAGTCTTGCCCGGAACGGATCAGGCAGAGATTGTCGTGCGCCTTCACGCGCATCCGTGCGCCGTCGCGGATCAGCTCGGGACCGCCATTCGGCGACATCGGATCGGTCTGCGACAGCGGAATGCGATCGCGCATGCCACCCCAATAGGCGTGCTCCTGCACCTCGCCGCTCATGCCGTCCGCAATCACAGCAATACCTTCGGGTCTCCCGAGCGACGAGAACAAGGTCTCGTGCCGCGCTACGACGGGACGCAGCACCTCGATGAAGGTGCCGATGTGCTCACGCTGCTTTCCAGTCCAAGCCTCGCGCGCCGGCGCGAACCAAGCGTCGAATCGCGTGATGTCGTCCCAATAGGCCACTGAGACAATGTTCGCGTGGCCGGCCTGGTCGATATAGTGCGCGCGATCCCAATGCGAGGGGCCGTCCTCGCTGGCAAAGAGCCCTGCGATTTCCATGAGCGCGTCCGTCGCAGCCGTCTCTGCTGACCTGCGACACTGCACGCCAAAATAAGCCATCACGACGCGGCCGACCGCAGGCTTATACCGTGCCACAAACGACGGATAGGGCGGTTGGTAGTCATCCGGCACGCGCTTGTGGCGCGTGCGTGGGGTCTCAAGATGCGCGGGAATTGCGGATTCCATCGTCGTCTCTCCCCTCTCGGTGATCAGCTCGCTGCCGCGGCAATATCCGTGGGCTCGATGGTGTCGACCGGCAGAGCGAACTGTTCGACCCGCTTGTACGGCTTCTTGTTGAGCAGCAGCCGCGTGACGTCAGGTCGCGAGTAATGCCCGGCCGGATCGGCCGCGTTCTTGGCAACGCCGATGGCGCCGAGATCGATCTCAGCCATCAGCAGCCCCTCCTGGTCGGGCGCGAGCCTGTCGCCGATCTGGCTGCCGTCGGGGCCATAGATCGCGGCAAAACCTCCACCCACATGCAGCAACGCGTTCTTGTCCGGTCGATCGCAGAGCTCGTCGATCATCGCCTGCGAGACGGTCGCGCAAGGCGCCAGCACGAAACAAGACCCTTCAACCGCGTAGACGCGCGAAGCGGCGTTGTTGACCTCGGCACCGAGGGCCGGCGCGAAAGGATCGTACAGCGAGAAGCTCGGCCAGGCCGCCACATGCACCTGCTCGTTCTGGGCGTACATGGCGTATTTGGACAGTGGCTGGAGATGTTCCCAGCAGCACAGCGCGCCGATGCGGCCGATGTCGGGGCGTGCATGGACCGCAAGATCGCTGCCATCACCCTCACCATAGACGGTGCGCTCGGCATGGGTCGGTCGCAATTTGCGACGCTTTGCGATGGTCTCGCCGTCCGGCCCGATCAGCCATTGCGCCAGATAAAGGCTGCCGCCGTCCCGTTCGGACAAACCGATCACGGCCGTAAGCCTGGCCTTGCGGACGGCGTCGCGCAAACGTTCGGCCTGCGGGCTGTCATAGGACAGCGAGTTGTCGAAATAGCGCTGCACAAAGCCGCGGCCGATCGCCCAGGCCGGCGAGTCCATCCAGATATGCCAGGGATAGCCGGGGATGAAGGCCTCCGGGAAGGCGATCAGCTTGGCGCCTTTCTCCGCGGCCTCCCTGATCAGCGCGATCGACTTGTCGATCGAGGCGTCGAGGTCGAGCCAGGCCGGCGCCGCCTGCACCACCGCGACCTTGTATTTCGGATGTTCAATGCCCATTGCCACCTCCTTGCCGGTTGATCCAAGACCACGTCCGATGCAGTCTATTGGGCCAAGCTGCGCGGGCATGCGCTCGACCACAGCGGAACAAAAACTCGACTGGAAGGGATTGCCGCCCCCGGTACGGAATTTGCCTGCGGTCGGGCTTGGTCTGGTTTTTGCTGGATGTAGAAAGGGAGGCCTGCCGATGACGATCCAGTTCACGACAGACGGCAGCCCCGGCTACCGGCGGCTCGCTCTCTGGCAGGACATCGTTTGCGACGTCTTCGTCGGACTCGATTGCAAGTCGGATCTGGGCAGCGCCTTTCACGGCTCAGTCACGCAGGTCCCGCTCGGCAAAGCCGTTTGCTCCGAGGTGCGCTCCGACCGCCAACACGTCTTCCGCACGCCATCGCGCATCGCGCGCTCGGATCAGGACTATGTCCTGGTTGCGCTCGGCAACCGCGGCGATGGCGGCGTGGTGCAGGACGGCCGCGAGACCGTAATCCATCCCGGTGAGTTCGCGCTTTACGACACCACGCGTCCCTATGAGTTGAAGTTCCGGGACACCTTCTCCCAGACCATCTTCAAGGTGCCCCGCGAGATGTTGCAGCGGCGGCTGGGCGGCACCGAGACGCTCACCGCGATCACGTTCGGGGCCGATGCGCCGCTCGAACGGCTGGCCTATGATTTCATCTTCAGGCTTTGCCAAAGCGCGGACCGGCTCGCGCCCAACAGCGCCGCCGCTTTGTCCGAGCAGGCCGCCGACTTGCTGGCGATGGCGCTCAGCGAGCGGCTCGGCAAGACTTCGCTGCCCTCCTCGACCCATCGCTCCGCCCTGCTTTGCCGGCTCAAGGCGCATATCCGCACACGCCTCGCCGATCCCGATCTCTCGCTGGCCGAGACCGCCGCCGCGCTCGGCATCTCATCGCGCTATGTCAATGATCTCCTCGCCGACGAGGATACCTCGTTCCAGCGCCATGTGCTCGCGGAGCGCCTCGCCCAATGCAAGCGCGACCTCGCCTCGCCCGTGCTCGCCCACCGCCACATCGGCGAAATTGCGTTTGCCTGGGGCTTCAACGACGTCTCGCATTTCGGTCGCGTCTTTCGCGAACATTTCGGCATGTCGCCACGCGACTACAGGCAAAGCCAGCTGCGGCACTGACCTCCACTCAGCCATCGTCGCGACATATCAGCGCCCACCCGCCCTTGAGCTGAATCAAGCGCGCTAGCGTCGGTCGTGGCATCCTGCGACCGTCGCGAGGCTTCCGATGCGCCGACTTGCCATGAAGGCCCTGTTCACGGTTCTCTCGTTCGGAAGAGCGGAGCGAGAGAGGATCGATTGGGATCGCCGCATTCTGATCTTCTCCACGGGGGTAACGATCGCCTTGATTGCGCTCTACGTCTGGGCCAAGGCAACCTCGCGCTGGGAATGACGGGAGCACACGATGAAGGGGTTCGCGCCGATCCTGCTGGCCATCGGCGTTCTGTGGACCACCGCAAGTCAAGCCCTGGACCTCGAACAGCGAAGCGCCGAAGCAATACTGCAGCGGATGTGCGCGCGCTGCCACGCTGTCGGCAGGACCGGCGCGAGCCCGAACGAACTGGCGCCGCCGTTCCGTTATCTCGGCGAGAACAAAGTCTATGATCCCGGTTTCATGCAGCGCCTTCAAGATGGCTACAGCAGCATTCATCGCGCCATGCCGACGGCTCGATTCGGCCGTGACGACGCCGAAGCAGTGGTAAGCTACCTCAGGGCGATTCAGGAGCAGCGGAGGTCGAAATAGGGCTGAAATGCCTGCGGCTTTGGCTGGAACCATCCCGGGTCGGACCAAGTTGCGGACCAGTAACCGCGCCTCAACCGAACACGCTTTACGATGTCGTCAACCACAATCGAGCACGTCGACGGCCTGCCGCAGCCGCAGCGCAACCAAGCGGTGCTGACTATTGCGCTCGGCATCATCATGGCCGTGGTCGACAGCGCTATCGCCAACGTCGCACTGCCGACGATCGCAGCCGACCTGAATGCGAGCCCTGCGTTCTCGATCTGGATCGTCAACGGCTACCAGCTCGCGATCACCATCTCGCTGCTGCCGCTGGCCTCGCTTGGCGAGATCGTCGGCTACCGCCGCGTGTATCTGGTCGGGCTCGTGCTGTTCACGCTCGCATCCGCCTTCTGCGCGATGGCGCATACGCTGCCGTTGCTCACCATCGCCCGCATCATCCAGGGGTTCGGCGCGGCCGGCATCATGAGCGTCAACTCGGCGCTGGTACGCTTTACCTATCCACGGAGCCTGCTCGGCCGCGGCATCGGGCTCAACGCGCTCGTGGTCGCCTTCTCCGCTGCCGTCGGTCCGACGCTCGCTGCCGGCATCCTTTCAGTCGGCAGCTGGCCGTGGCTGTTCGCCATCAACGTCCCGCTTGGCATCGCCACACTCGTGCTCGGCGTACGCAGCCTGCCGCATACGACGCCAGCGAGTCATTCCTTCGACTGGCAGAGCGCGGGGCTTTCGGCGATCACCTTCGGCGTTGGCATCGCCGCGATCGATAGCGTCGGCCACGGCGAGGCGGCGATCACCTGTTTCATCCAGTTCGCCATCGCGATCGTCGCCGGCGCGTTGCTTGTCTATCGCGAAACGCACATGAAATCTCCGCTGCTGCCGGTCGATCTATTGCGCATCCCGGTGTTCGGGCTGTCGATTGCGACCTCGATCGCCTCGTTCTGCGGGCAGATGCTGGCCTTCGTTGCGATCCCCTTCTATCTTCAGAGCCGCTTCGGCTATTCGGCCGTGCATATGGGCCTGCTGATCACGCCATGGCCGATCGCGGTGGCGTTTGCAGCGCCCATGGCCGGCCGTCTGGTCGAGCACTATCCGGCCGGCCTGCTCGGCGGCATCGGGCTCGCACTGTTCGCCTGTGGCCTCGCCACGCTCGCCCTCCTGCCGGCAAGCCCGACGCCGCTCGATGTCACCTGGCGGATGGCGCTGGCGGGGGCCGGCTTCGGCCTGTTCCAGACGCCCAACAATCGCACCATGATCGCCGCCGCCCCACGCGAGCGCGCCGGCGGCGCCAGCGGCATGCTGGGCACGGCGCGCCTGCTCGGCCAGACCACCGGAGCTGCGCTGGTCGCGCTCTTCCTCGGCCGCTATCCGATCGATGGGACCCGCATCGCGCTCCTCACCGGCGTGGGATTTGCCCTCTGCGGCGCCATGCTGAGCATGTTGCGGCTATCGCCGGCGGGCTCGCGCGGCGCCGAACAGGTCCGCGTGCAAGACGACCAGCGCCTCCGCGGCGAATGAGCCGCGCCCACGCCGAAATTACAGCAGGGTCTACGCACAATCTGTGCGCGGCTGAACTATTCAGAACAATGGCCTATTGCTCTCGCGCCCCGCTTGCGCTTGATTGCGCAAGGGTTTGGGGAATTTCATTTCATGCGCTTATTTGAAATTGTGGCGCTCAGCGTCATGCTGGGCGGCTGCGCGTCTGTCACGCGCGGGACGACTGAGAACATCAGCATTGCGTCGACACCTTCCGGCGCTGAAGCCGTCGTTAGCGGCATGGACGTACCAACCACCTGCGTGACGCCATGCTCCATCGTCGTGAAGCGGAACGCCGATATTTCCATCACCTTCCAAAAGGAAGGCTATGAGCCGCAGATCGTTCCGCTTAGCCGCGACATCCAGACCGGAGGGGCCGCCGGTTTTGCCGGCAATCTCCTGCTCGGCGGCGTCGTGGGCATGGGCGTCGATGCCGCAACGGGCGCGGCAACTGATCACAAGCCGAATCCGGTCATCGTGACGATGCAGCCATCCGCTCCTCCCCGCGCCCGGCCGCCCGTGGCGAGGAAACCAAGGCCGCCGGCCGCAACGGCACCCGAAGCCGGTACCTAGAACCCGGCATTGCGACGCAAACAAAAAGGCCGGCTTCTCAGCCGGCCTTTTCGATTCACGCTATGCCGATCAAACCTTGACCAGCGGGCCCTTCGAGGTTGGCCCCTTGGAGCCGCCGCCCGGCTTGTTGGGCTTACCCGGTGGACGCTTGCGGGCGCCGGGGAGCTTTTCCTGCTTCGGCGTGACCGGGCCCTCGACGAACTCGAACCCGATCTTGTCCTTGGTTTCGTCGGCCTCGTCCTTGACCAGAACGACGCGGACGTGGCCACCGCTCTTGAGTTTGCCGAACAGCACCTCATCAGCCAGCGGCTTCTTGATGTGCTCCTGGATCACGCGGGCCATGGGGCGCGCGCCCATCTGCTCATCGTAACCATGCTGGACCAGCCAGGCCTTGGCGGGCTCGGACAGTTCGATGGTGACGTCGCGGTCGCCGAGCTGCGCTTCGAGCTGAAGCACGAACTTCTCGACGACGGTGCCGATCACCTCGACGCTGAGATGACCGAACGAAACGATGGCGTCGAGGCGGTTGCGGAATTCCGGCGCGAACTGCCGGTTGATCGCCTCGTGGTCGTCGCCTTCCCGTTTCGAGCGCGTGAAACCGAATGCCTGCTTGGCGAGATCCGAAGCACCCGCGTTCGTGGTCATGATCAGGATCACGTTTCGGAAGTTGACCTGCTTGCCGTTATGGTCGGTGAGCCGGCCGTGGTCCATGATCTGGAGCAGCACGTTGTAAAGGTCGGGATGCGCCTTCTCGATTTCATCGAGCAGCACGACGCAATGCGGATGCTGGTCGACGCCGTCGGTGAGCAGGCCGCCCTGGTCGAAGCCGACATAACCGGGAGGCGCGCCGATCAGGCGCGACACGGTGTGCCGCTCCATGTATTCGGACATGTCGAAGCGCAACAACTCGACGCCGAGACTCGCCGCGAGCTGCTTTGCCACCTCCGTCTTGCCGACGCCCGTGGGACCAGAGAACAAATAGCAACCGATCGGCTTCTCCGGCTCACGCAAGCCGGCACGAGCCAGCTTGATCGATGCCGCGAGCGACTCGATCGCCTTATCCTGGCCGAACACGGTGCGCTTCAGGGTCTGCTCGAGATGCTTGAGCACCTCGGCATCATCCTTCGACACGCTCTTGGGCGGGATCCGTGCCATTGAAGCGATCGTGGTCTCGATCTCCTTGATGCCGATCGTCTTCTTGCGCTTGTTCTCGGCCACCAGCATCTGCGCCGCTCCGGACTCGTCGATCACGTCGATCGCCTTGTCGGGCAGCTTGCGGTCGTGGATGTAGCGCGAGGAGAGCTGCACCGCAGCCTCGATCGCCTCATTGGTATATTTCAGCCGGTGGTAGTCCTCGAAGTAAGGCTTGAGGCCCTTGAGGATCGCGATCGCGTCCTCGACGGTCGGCTCATTGATGTCGATCTTCTGGAAGCGCCGCACCAGCGCGCGGTCCTTCTCGAAGTGCTGGCGATATTCCTTGTAGGTGGTCGAACCCATACAGCGGATCGTGCCAGAGGCTAGCGCCGGCTTGAGCAGGTTCGAGGCATCCATCGCTCCGCCCGACGTCGCGCCCGCGCCGATCACGGTGTGGATCTCGTCGATGAAAAGGATGGCGTTGGGATGCGCCTCGAGTTCCTTCAACACCTGCTTGAGACGCTCCTCGAAGTCGCCCCGATAGCGCGTGCCGGCGAGCAGCGTGCCCATGTCGAGCGAGAACACGGTCGCAGCCGCCAGGACTTCCGGCACCTCGCTGTCGACGATGCGCTTGGCAAGGCCCTCCGCGATCGCAGTCTTGCCGACGCCGGCCTCGCCCACGAACAGCGGATTGTTCTTCTGGCGGCGGCACAGCACCTGGATCGCGCGGTTGATCTCGGAATTGCGCCCGATCACCGGATCAATCTTTCCGTCCCGCGCTTTCTTGTTGAGGTTGACGCAATAGGTCTCGAGCGCCTCGCCCTTCTTCTTGGCGTCCTCGTTGCCCTTGGTCTCGGTCTCCTCGTCGACGCCGCGCACAGGCCGCGCCTCGGAGACGCCCGGCCGCTTGGCGATGCCGTGGCTGATGTAGTTGACGGCGTCGTAACGCGTCATGTCCTGCTCTTGCAGGAAATACGCGGCATGGCTTTCGCGCTCGGCGAAGATCGCGATCAACACGTTGGCGCCGGTCACCTCTTCGCGACCGGAGGACTGCACGTGGATTACCGCGCGCTGGATCACGCGCTGGAAACCGGCGGTCGGCTTGGCGTCATCGGCGCCGTCCGTCACCAGATTCTCGAATTCGGTCTCAAGATAGTTGACGAGACTCGTGCGGAGCTTGTCGAGATCGACGCTACAGGCGCGCATGACGGCGGCTGCATCGGAATCATCGATCAGGGAGAGCAAGAGATGCTCGAGCGTCGCATATTGGTGATGACGCTCATTGGCGATCGCCAGCGCACGATGCAGGGATTGTTCAAGGCTTTGGGAAAAAGTCGGCATTCGCGTCCTCTATGGCCCCCACCATCATGATCGCCATCGCCCGGTCAGGCAACAACAACCTTTGTCACATATAGTTATACAAGATCGCGGCGAAAGACCGGTTCCGCGACTCGGCGGCTCGACACCTGCCGTATTCTCGATGCAAAACCCGTTCCGATTTGGGCAGGATTCTTAGACAGATTCTCGCCGGCGCGGATTTCCGTAGTTTTGCCGATAGCTGCGCCGGGACAGTACGCCATGCGTCAGGTCGGCTTCGAACGCGCCGTGACGCGCCCTACTTCTTTTCCATCACGCATTGCAGCGGGTGCTGGTGCTTGCGGGCGAAATCCATCACCTGCGTCACCTTGGTCTCGGCAATCTCGTAGGTGAACACGCCGCACTCGCCGATACCATGATGATGGACGTGCAGCATGATCTTGGTCGCGGCCTCGACGTCCTTCTGGAAGAACTTCTCCAGCACGTGGACGACGAACTCCATCGGCGTGTAGTCGTCGTTCAAGATCAGCACGCGATAGAGGTTAGGCCGCTTGGTCTTCGGTTTGACTTTCGTGATGACAGACGTGTTCGGACCCGCTGGGCCACCGGAACGGTTCTCGTCATTGCCCATCCGGGGAGCGTGGGCGGCAGCGGCCGTGGTCAGGTCTACTCTGGAAGTCAGTTGCGGCATGGCTCAGGCGTTCAAATTCCCCACGGAAGCGTATCACGGCTCGCCGCCCGGCCCCGCCCTCGGGAGCCTCGCGCAGGCGCGCCGTCTTGATCGCCGCTTCCCACCGGTCCGGTCAGGCCGGATCGATTGCTGGGAATATGGGCCTGCCCCCGGCTCGCCGCAAGCGTGCAGAGGTCCAGCCGATGCGGCCGCAGCGGTCCCGATTCCCGGTCCGGGCGATCCTGGACAAGTTAATCAATTCGGACCGATTTGACAAAGCAATCCGTCCCCGGGTTTCACCGCCATTAACCAGAAACAGCGTTGGCAGCGGGAATGCGACCTTTTGCGCGACACTAACCCCGGTTTTGTACGGTCAAGTTTACCTGGAATTCAACCGGGCGCCCTGAAATCGAGAGAAGTTATCGTTTTCGGGGAAAATCATGTTTCGTCTGCCCGTTGCCCGGAGCATTCGTCGACATCTAGCTCGTTTTGCCGCCGCCGAGCAGGGCAACGTCGCCGTCATCGCTGCGCTCGTAATGGTTCCGACCGTGTTTCTGTTGGGCATGGCGCTGGATTACACGCATGCGCAACACATGAAGGTCAACCTCGACTCCGCCACCGACGCTGCCGGTGTCGCCGCGGTCACCTCGGCGATGATGCAGCAGAGCCCGCAGGTGGCGCAGACCTATGCGCGGAACGTTTTCAACATCACCGCGAATACTCTGGTCCAGAACAAAAACCTGGCGGGAACGCCAACTCTCACGGTCGCTGTCAATTGCAGCAGCCCCGACCCCACAACAGGCTACTGTACCTACCCCCCCTGCCCTGGCACGAACGCGGTCTATAGTGACCCGAAAAACAGCAACAACCAAATCGTTCGCAACGTCCAGGTCTGCTACAACGCGGCCTCGACCAATGCCTTCCCTGGCGTGTTGCACCAGGCGAGCTGGCCGTTCTCGGGTCAGTCAGCAACACGCAACCAGAGCGCGCCCAACATCAATTTCTATCTCTTGCTTGATGATTCACCGTCGATGGGCATCGGAGCGACCCCGAACGACATCAACGCCCTGATTGCCGCCACGGCGAACCAGAGCGTTGGCAACTCGAAGAACTGCGGCTTCGCGTGCCATGAAGCCTACCCCTGCGCCGACAGGGGCGCCAATCCAGCGCCCTCCAGCAGTCAAAACCAGGGCCAAACCAGCTCGAATTGCAGGACCCTGGACAACCTCGCCGTCGCGAGAAACAACAGCATCACGCTGCGTATCGATTTGGTGACGCAGGCGGTCCAATCCCTGATGACTACCGCCCAAAGCATATCGTTCGCCAACAGAAACACGTACGGAGTCGCGATCTATACGTTCGATACCGCTCTGAACAACAATCCGACAACCGGCAGCAGTTCACCGATCTTCGCGCCCTCCGGAAAACCGGGGGTGGTGCAAACCGCGCTGACCCCCTCCTCGACGACCAGCTACACGGTCGCGCAAATCCAGAATGCGGCCTCCAACATCCAACTCATGGCGGTCGGACACGCCGGTTGCCAATCGACGTCGTCATTGGCAAAGACTGAAATGAGTAGTGCTCCCTGCATCTCTGGCGATCGCGACGACACGGACACCAATATCGAAGGCGCGCTGACCAGCCTTAACAGCCTTATGCCGACGCCCGGGAACGGCACCAACTCGTCCGGCGACACGCCCCAGGAAGTGGTGTTCCTGGTCACCGACGGCGTCGACGACTCGACAAATATTTCGTTCTGTAGCCAGCCTACAGTCACAACTGGCGGTGGTTATACTCGCTGCCAGCAACCGATCGACACCACGATCTGCACCACCATCAAGAACAAGAATATCCGCATCGCGGTGCTTTACACCGAATACGTACCGCTCGCGACGAACTCCTGGTACAATGCGCACATCGCGCCGTTCAACGCCCAAGCACCATTGACCAGCCAGATTGCCGCTAATCTGGAATCCTGCGCCTCGCCGGGATTGTTCACTCGCGTACAGAACGGCGGCAACATTACCGACGCACTGCAAAAGCTGTTCCTCAAGGTCGCGTCCGACCCTCGCCTGACTCAGTAGGGAACGCAGTCATGACCGCCACGCACGTCGAGCCCATCACCCAACGCCGCCGCTGGCGCGCATTCGTTGCCGACCGGAAGGGCGCAACCGCGGTCGAGTTCGCGCTGATCGGCGCGCCGTTCCTCGCTTTGCTGGTAGCGATCATCCAGAGCTTCCTGGTTTTCTTTGCGCAGCAGTATCTGGAGACGGCGGTGAACCAATCCAGCCGAACGATCCTGACGGGGCAGGAGCAGGCCCTGGCCCAGAACCTGACCCAGGCTCAGGCCCAGGCCCAGTTTGCCAGTGCGGTCTGCTCAAACCTTGTGATCCTATTCGACTGCAGCAAGCTGATGATCGACGTCCAGGTTGCCGGCTCATGGAGTTCGGCGAACACGGGCGTGCCAACGCTGACCTTCGACAGCAACGGAAACGTGACCAACACCTGGCAGTTCAACCCTGGCAAACAAAGCGACATCGTGGTCGTGCGGGTGATGTATCAGTGGCCCGTTTTCATGGGCCCACTCGGCTTCAACCTTTCGAACCTCGCGAACGGCAACCGTCTGATCATGGCCTCCACGGCTTTCATGAACGAGGCTTATATCAACTCATGAGTTGGAGGCTTCATCGCGTGCGGAATTTATGGATCGATACTCGCGCCGTGGCCGCGGTGGAATTCGCCATCGTGGCGCCGTTCATGCTGCTGCTCTATGTGGGCGGCGTGGAGCTCGGCAACGGGTTTGCGATCAGCGTCAAGGTCAGTGAGACCGCCCACACGGTCGCGGACCTGGTGTCGCGTAATGCATGCGTCAACGACGCATCGCTAAGCACCATGCTTGGCGCGTCGGCGGCGACGATCGCTCCGTATTCCCCAGCGAACACGACAGTGGTGGTGTCGGAAATATCCACGGACGCCAATGGCAAGCCGACCGTGACCTGGAGCAAAGCGCTCAACGGAACCCCGCTGACAGACCCGGTAACTCTGCCAGCGGCCCTCGGCACTCCCACGCCCCCCAACATATCGGTGATACTCGGCCAGGTTACGTACCAATACACACCCAACCTCGGTTATACGATCAGCGGGACCCTCCCGATCACCGACAGCTATTATCTGTTTCCGCGGGTCTCTTCCGCCGTGCAGTATCCGTGCTGAAAAATCGCTGGCCGAGACGGTAAAATCGCTGGATCGCGGCGGCCCTCGACCAGACGGAGCACCTCCATCTCGAACTTGCGCCCGGCGCGCTGAGGCAGCGCGAAGCCAGAAACTAAAAAAAGCCCGGCTGAACCAGCCGGGCTTTTCGATTCCAGAAGTTCAGAAAGTTACTGAGCGGCCGGGGTGAACTTCGACACGACCGTCTCGACCGGCTTGAACGCCTGCTTGGCGAGGTCGCTGTAGAGGCCGGCGATCTTCTGCGATTCCGCGACGAACGTCTCGTAGGCGGAACGGGCGAAATCGGTCTGCGCTTCCATCGCCTTGTCCAGCGACTTCACGCCGGACAGCTTCTCGACGAAAGACTTGGTGTCTTCGAACGACTTCTTGGTGTAGTCGCCGTAGGCGCTGGCGATGGCCTGGAGGCCGTGCTGCACCGAGGTCGCGGAGGCGACGCAGCTCTCGAAATGCTCTTTTCCGTAGTTCTGAAAGTCTTCAACCTTGAACATCTTGGAATCCTTTTCCCTGGCTCGCGTCCGGAAGCCCCGGCTCCCTGACTCTGCTCACAATTAGTGCAATGCACAAAAAAGTCAAGAATATTGTGCGTCGCACAAAAATCGATAAAAGTGACGGAGATTCCCGGGCTTTCCCGCAAGGGTTCCTTAAGCTTTTGGAAACCGCGGCCCCCTACCCTGATTCCCTGGACGTGTTCACCATCCGCAAGCGGCCAAAAGCCGTTTTAGAACATCACCTTAGCCAGAACAGCGGCTCAGGTCCAACGTCCCCCGCAGTGAGCACCAGCGGAGGGACAGCCTGAGCAGGTAATGATCCCGGGTCAGCAGGGCACAATTTCGCCTCACGAGCCGGTGATCAAGTCATAAACGGGGACGGGGTTCCATGCTTCGTAACATCTGGTCTTCCTCGCGCTTGGCGCGGGTTGGCGTTTTCGGACTTCTCACGGTCACCGCAACCGTCATCATCACGACCGATTCGGCCGACGCTCGGCGCTATCGGCGCCATTACACCCATCATCGGGTGCACCGCGACGTCTCCGAGAGCTACAGCCCGCAATTCGCGTCGATCATCGTCGACGGCAATTCCGGCGCGGTGCTCCAGGCAACCAGCCCCGACGGGCTGCGCCATCCCGCCTCGCTCACCAAGATCATGACGCTCTATCTGCTGTTCGAGCGTCTCGAGTCCGGCAAGATGAAGCTCGATACCGAGATGCCGGTGTCCCAACA
This sequence comes from Bradyrhizobium sp. Ghvi, assembly GCF_900115265.1. Taxonomy (GTDB): domain Bacteria; phylum Pseudomonadota; class Alphaproteobacteria; order Rhizobiales; family Xanthobacteraceae; genus Bradyrhizobium. The sequence goes on from NZ_FOVU01000002.1 coordinate 568,178, forward strand.
TGCCGCCGACCAGGATCCAACCAAGCTCAATTTGCGTGCCGGCCAGACCATCCGCGTCGAGGACGCGATCAAGGGTCTCGTCACCCGCTCGGCCAATGACGCGGCCGTGGTGATCGCGGAAGCGATCGCCGGCGACGAGGACGATTTCGCCGCGATGATGACGCGCAAGGCGCGCGCCCTCGGCATGTCCAAGACCGTCTATCGCAACGCCAACGGCCTTCCCAATGACGAGCAGGTCACCACCGCGCGCGACCAGGCGACGCTCGGCCGCGCCATCCAGGAGCGCTTCCCGCGCTACTATCGTTATTTCTCGACCACCACGTTCAACTGGCGTGGAGAGTCGATCCGTAATCACAATCACCTGCTCGGCAGCGTCGAGGGCGTGGACGGCATCAAGACCGGCTACACCCGCGCTTCCGGTTTCAATCTCGTGACCTCGATACGCCGCGGCAACCGCCATCTGATCGGTGTGGTGCTGGGCGGCCGGAGCGGCGGCTCGCGTGACGCCATCATGCGCAACCTGCTTGCGGAGAACCTCGACAAGGGCGCAACCACCCACACCGTTGCCGCAGTGACCGAGCGCAACAGCGCTGACGCCAGCACCGACTTGGCCGATGCTTCTGAGGCCCCTGCTCGCCCCGTGCCCCCGGTTCAGGTCGCAGCCGCTCCTGCCCCCGAGGCAGCCGCGCCGCGTCCCTCTCGTCTGGCGACGCTTGCCGCTGCGACCGCCGCGATGCCGCCGATGCAGCCCAGGCCAGAAGCCAAAACCACGGAATCCAAGACTGAGCCCGCGCCGCTCACCAACGGCGTAATCGCCAGCCAGCCGCTCTCCCTCATCCCGGGTTCGTCCGAGCCGATGAAGCCCGTTCGGGTCAAGACGGTTCAAGTCAAGGCTGGTGCGGTGAAGGTGGCGTCCGCCGCCCCGACGCAGGCTGCGCCGCAAGTCACCAATACGATTTCGCCCCGTCCCGACGTCGCGGAGACGTCCGGCGCTGTCGTTGCAAGGGCCGACATCATGAACAAGCCGGAGCCGGCCAGGGCCGAGGTTGCCCGGACCGAATTGCCGCAACAGCCGGCGGGCTTCGGCACCGGTAACGGCATCCTCGGCGTGCTGCCGGCGGTCACCGCCGCTGCACCGTCGCCGGCCCCGGTCGCCAAGCTGGCCTCCGCCGATCCGGCCCCGCAACCGATCCAGATGAGCGCCACCACCAAACCGGCCGTCACCCATAGCGGTTGGATCGTTCAGGTTGGCGCGCTCGAGAGCGAGAGCGAAGCGCAGCAGCGCATTGAAGCGGCCCGCAGTTCGGCCCACGGCCTGCTCAGCAAGGCCGATCCGTTCACCGAACCTGTCGTCGCCAGGGATAATCGCAAGCTCTACCGCGCCCGCTTCGCCGGGCTCGAGCGGGACCAGGCCGAAGCGGTGTGTCGGACGCTGAAGCGCGCCGACATTTCCTGCATGACTGTTCGTAACTGATCTCTCTACCCCTCCCCAACAGAATGCCCGTGCCTTGCGCGGGCATTTTTGTTTTGGGGGTGCGGTGGTGCCGGAAGCTGTTCCGCGACAACCTCTCGTCAAGAATTTACGGTTAAGACTTTGCTCAAGGGATCGACCACGCCGACAATGGCGGGCATCGAGGCGACGGCAAACAGAGTAAGCGGAGCTTACGCGGTACGGGCGTTTGTGGCGTGGTGCCGGAGTTAGCCGTTATGCGTACGAAGCAGAGTATCCTTGGCCTCGTTTACACGGGCAGCGAGGTACGTCGACCCCCCTTGGTCGGGATGCAGTTTCTTCATGAGGGACTTGTGCGCCCGGCTGATGTCGTCGCGCCCCGCTCCCGGCTGCAGGCCAAGGATCTGATAGGCTTCCTCCGTCGTCATTTTGCCGCTCGCCGCCGTGCGGCGCTGCCCCCCTGCCGCATCGCCCTGCGCGTTCTGACGCCAAGCGGGAAACCGGCCGTCCAGATAGCTTTCAAGTAAGGCCACGCTCTCGGCATCGAATGCCGGGACCATCGCCAGCAGGCCTGCAAGATTGAACTCATCGAGACTGCGCCCGGCGTAAGGCCCGGCGACGATCTGGCCCGAGAGCTGGCCGGATCCGTGATCGAGCCGCATGTCCAGAAATTGCGAGCGCACGCGCGAGCTCTGGCCGGATGGGCGTGTTGCACCGCCGCCGAATAGACCGCCCATATTACCGAAGCCCGCATTGGCCAGCGGCGTCCAGCCGAGCAGCCCGGCGCCGAAGATCCCGAGCGGAATCGCCACCGCCAGCTCGCCCCTCAAGCCGGTGAAGGCCGCCACTGCGAGCGCGACCACGCCGCCGCCGACCTTGATGGCGCGCGCCAGCACCGCCGGATTCGCGGCGCGGAACATCTGGAGCAATAGATAGAGTGTGATAACGGCGACAACGCCGGCGATCAGAGTCATGGCAGGAATATAGCCGCCCTTCCGGCAAAATGCATGGCGTCCGCCTCCGCCGCGGGCTGCGGCGACTTAAGGCTGCTACTTCGCTACTTCATCTGTCCAATCAGCTGCGCCGCGGCGCCCGCCGTCTTCGCCAGTCTCAACAGCGCCTCGCGGCCCCCGGCAGCGTAGGCGGCAGCAGCCCGCAACAGATCGCGCAGCTGCGCTGCCGCGCCCGGATCGAACCGGCACCAGGCGCCGCCGGTCAGACGCGCGATCTCCCTAAACGTCTGCTCGGCGCGCGCATCATGGCCCTCCTGGAACAGGAACACCGGCACTTTCAACATGCCGAGCTCGCCGGCCTTGGCGCAGAGCGCGTCGATCTTTTCCTCCATAGCGTCGCCAACGAAGACCACCGCGCGCACGCCCGATGAAACGGCCTCACGCCGCGCATCGGTCAGCACCCTGCCGATCTGCGTGTCGCCGCCACGGCAATCGATCTTGCTCATCAGCGCCGCAAGCTTGCCGCTGTCAGAAATCCATCCGGTGGCACGGCACTCGTTGTAGCCGCGATAATAGACGAGCCTGATATCGAGGCTTCCGAGCGCCGCAGCCTCGCGAAACATCTCGGCCTGAAGCGCACAGGCCATGTCCCAGGTCGGTTGCCGACTCATCGTCGCATCCAGCGCGAAGATGAGGCGGCCCTTCGCGCCGGGCGCGTGCGGCGACAGCGCACGCGCCTTGGCGACGAAGGCCGCGACGTCCGCCGAGCTCGACGTCTTTTCCTGCGGCAACGCGGCGTCGCTTTCGGACCTCGCCGACACGGCATCACTATCGCGCGGTTTGATGGGATCGCCGGGCATCTGAGGTCACATTTGGTCTCACGCCCCCAATGTGGATAGCGTGCCCTTCCCGGTCAATGCGCAAAGCCTCCGCGGGCGGCAGCCGGCGGAGGCTTTGAAGTCTTCTATGGCCGAATGCGTCAGCGCTTTTTCGGAGCAATTCGTCTTCGGATCAACTCTTGGCAGGCGCCATCAGGGCAACCGGACCGGGCTCGAGGATCTTGGGCGGAGCCGAATGGGTGTCGACCGGCGCGATGGCGCTGTCAGTGTCGCTCAGGAATTTATCGAGCATGCCCTGGATCGAGTTCTTGGCGTCGTCCGGGCCGGTGTCGCGCATATCGTTGTGCTGAAAGTCCGTCTTCACGACCTGAATACCGGCCTTCTCGCATTCCTCGTCAGTGGGGAGGACACCGGGATCGGTCTTGAACTGCGGATCATGAGAACGGAACGACAGGATCTTGAACTTGCCGGCGGTCACGAACGGCACGCGGAGATTATCCAGCGTCACGACCTTCTTGACCTCATCCGGATACTGCTTGGCGAAATACATTGTGATGTCGCCGCCCATGGAATGGCCGACCATCGTCACCCGGCTGTAATCCGCGTTGGGTTGAACCTTCCTCATTTCCTGCATTGCAAGATGAATGTTGGCGACGCCACGCAGGATCTGGGGCAGGCGGCCGACATAAAGCTCCCCAGGCTTGGTCACCATCGGCGGATCGGTCGGCAGATCATGCTGCGGGCTGACCACGAGATAACCGCGCGCCGCAAAGACGTTGGCCAGGAAGCCGTACTCGGTGTTCTTGACGGTATTGCCGTGATTGATGACGGCGACCGGCAGCGTGATCATGCCGGCATCGGCCTGCATTTCCTTGTCGCGACGAACCGCGATGTCGACAGGCACGGGACGATTGTCGCGCGAAGCGTCATAGAAAGTGATGGTCTCGTGCTTGATGGCCCACTTGCTCGCCGTGAAATAGGCGACACCGCAAAGGGCTCCGACAGAAACCAGAACGGCAATTCCACGCTTCATTTTCGTCCTCAGCCTCAGGCCTTGCGGCCTGATCCCTGTTGAAAATCGTGTTGTTCGAGGAGCTCTTCGGCCCCTTCGCGCCTATTCCCTAATATATGTCACAGGCGCGTGACAGGAAGGCTAAATATTGTGATCCGACAGCCCTTTCATTGTGCGGCGCACACGTTTCGGGAGCACCCTGCTCTGATACCGCTACATCCGGATGCAGGGCACCATCCGACGCAACCCGTCATGTTCAGCTTCTTTTTCACGGTGAATGTTTGGTGAAAACGACTTCGGGTGCGCTCGGTTCCACAGGAACCCGCCACCATGAACGACCAGATTAGCGACGTACTGGCTAGGCGCCGAGGATGTCGTGAACCTCGAGCGGCTTATCCACCTGGCTGAACCACTCGGCGCGATTTGCCGCACGCCGCCGGCCGCGCTCGTCGAGCGGCAGCTTGAGCTGACGAAGCAGGTTCGTCACCTCTTCGCGCGCAGTGAGATGACCGAGATTGGGCCGCATCCCGAGCGTGGCCTCGTCGATCTCGTCAAGGGCCGTCAGGCCGCGCGGGAAGAACTCGCGGTAAACGACGCGTTCGGCGAAGCCGTCGACGTAGCGAAAGCCGAGCCGGAGCGACAGATCCTTCAGCCCCTCGGCAACGAGCTGCTTGTTGCGGGAGCCGAGCATCGACAGGCGGTTGCGTACGACGATCCAGTCGGTGGTCGAGCCGTCGAGCTGGCGGCGTTTCCGCCTGACGTCGCGCACCATCTCCGCGTAATGGCTCTCGCCCGTCACGGCGTAGTTGGCGGGATCGACGGTGCCGAGCACATCGAAATCGAGGAAGCTGTCATTGATCGGCGTGACGAGCGTGTCGGCCATCGAATGGGCCAGCCGCATCAGATAGCTGTCGGTGCCGGGAGTATCGATCACGATGAAGTCGAAGCTGCTCTCGACCGCCGAGACTGCCTCCATAAACTGCTGGAACTCGGAATTCTCGTTCTCGGCGATCTGCATGGTCTCGCCGAGCTTGATGCAGCGATGCACCGGCAGTTCGAGATCGAGCTTGGTGCGGCGCGCCCAAGCGGAACGGTTGTTGATGTAGCGGGTGAAGCTCTGCTGGCGGCAGTCGAGATCGATGGTGGCGACGCGCTGGCCGGCCTTCAGGAGCGCGACCGCAATGTGCAGAGCGGTAGTCGATTTGCCGGAGCCGCCCTTCTCATTGCCGAGCACAACGACGTGCGCCGAGCCGGATTGGCTTTGGCTGGCCTGCACAAGCATGGCAATCCTCAACACCCCTGAACAATATCTTCGAGTCGACGGCGTCTTCGGTCAAGTGAAATGCGTGACAGGATGACGAAATCACAGTGCGCCAATAGGTCTTGATGAATCGTTCGCCGTGTCGCGTCTGTGATCCAGCCCACAACGGCGCGACTTGCTCGCTGCAGATGATTCTGTGCCTGACGTCGATGCATGGCGTCCACGAGCGTCGCTTGTTAAGGTTAGCCGGCCGCGCCCGCTCCCAACCTTTCCGAGTCCTGATGTCAGCAAGTCCTTTGATCGCCCGCACGGTGCCCGCCTTGCGACGAGCCGTCGACAGCCTTGCAAGCGAAAGGCCACGATCGCGCTGGTTCCGACCATGGGGGCACTCCATGACGGCCATGTGTCGCTGGTGCGCCTCGCCAGGCAGCGCGCGAGTCGCGTCGTGGTCTCGATCTTTGTCAACCCAACCCAGTTCGCCCCATCAGAGGATTTCGGCGCCTATCCGCGGACCTGGAAGTCCGACATCGCCAAGCTCGCGGCGGAGGACGTCGACATCGTCTGGCACCCCGGTGTAGAGGTGATGTATCCGGAAGGCTTTGCGACGCGCATCGTCCCGGAAGGACCGGCGCTGGCCGGCCTCGAGGACCGCTTCCGGCCGCACTTCTTCGGCGGGGTCGCAACCGTCGTGGGCAAGCTGTTCACGCAATGCCGGCCCGATGTCGCAATCTTCGGCGAGAAGGACTTCCAACAGCTTCGCGTGGTGACGCAGATGGCACGCGACCTCGATCTCGGCGTGAAGGTGATCGGCTCCCGCACCGTGCGGGAGCGCGATGGCCTCGCGATGTCCTCGCGGAATGTCTACCTCTCGGTCGAGGAGCGCCAGACTGCCACCACCCTGTACCGCGCCATGAAGGACAGCGCTCGCCGGATCCAGGCCGGCGAAGCCGTTGCGAGCGCGATGGCCCACGGCGCCAAGACGATCACGGCGGCCGGCTTCGCGCTCGACTATTTCGAACTCCGCCATGCCGACACGTTGGCGCCGGTCACCTCGCGCAAGGACGGGCCGTTGCGGATTCTGGTCGCGGCCAAGCTTGGCACGACGCGGTTGATCGACAATATCGCGGTCTAGCTACAGCAGACCGAGATCGCGCAGCTCGCGCCGCATTGGCTCCGGCATAGCCGCGATGGTGCCTGCGGCGGACTTGCCGATATCGGGCGGTACGGAATCATCGGTGAGATAGCGCCAGCCCTGGAACGGGCGCATCGGCCGCGGCGACACCGAGATCACCTTCGGCTGCATCACGATTCGACAGCGACCGATGCCGTCCTTGTCGCGGAACGGCTCGATGCCGATGATCTTCTCGCGCGCGGCGATCTCGCCCTTGATGACCCAATAGAGCGAACCGCCCGCCAGAATCTCGGCGTCGCGCTTGGGCACCATGCGGGTGATGTGGATGTGGTGTTGCGGCAGGCCCTTTTTCTTGGCCGTCTGCATCCGTTCGGCGATCCACTCCTTCAATTCCTTGACGGAGTCGCAGCCGACGGCAAGCTTGATCAAATGGAGTGGCATGGCCCAGCATTAGCGGGCCGGCCACAGGTTTTCAAAGCCGAACTAGTTGTTATCCGCAGCCGCGGGAGCCACGGCCGGCGGCGGCGCCAGCGGAACCGGCGCGGCGGGTGCTGCGCGCGCAGCCTTCGGCGCGGGCGGCTTCTTCGCAGCCGGGGCCGCAGACGGGGCAGCCTGAGCTGTAGCTGGGGCACGTAGCGCCGGCCCTGCCGCCGCACTGGCGGGTGCCTGGCGCGTAGCAGCCGTAGGCGGCTCCGGATTCATAATGCTCACCGGCGGGGTCGACGAGGCGCTCGGGAACTCTGCATTGGTCGGCTTGCCCGTCGGCATAGACGGCGGCAACGCGGCGATCGGATTAGGCGGCAACGCGCCCGGCGCCGCAGCAGGCGCGCTCCAAGTCGGCGCGTAGCGCGCGACCAGCTGATCATAGAGATGGGTATCCATGTTGGCAGCGACCTGCTGCTGATCGGTCAGCGAGCGGAACGCGGCGCAATCGAACTGGGTACAGCCGTCGCGCGCAACCAGCACCTGAGCGACGAGACCATAGCGATCACGCTCCAGCGCCTTGCGCAGCACCTTCATCTCGAGCGTCAGGCCCTTCTCGGCGGATGCGGCGTCGCCGAGTGCGGTCAGCCGATCGAGCCGCGCAGCAGTGTAGGCGACAGCCGCAGCCGCCGCGTCCGGCGCACCGAACAGCGCCTTCTCGCAGCCGATGGCCACGGCATCGCCGGCGAGATCATCGAGGCAGGCCAGTGCCGGCAGCGTCGCGGTCACCGTGGCTTGGGTGCGGGCTTCCGCAGTGGAGGTTTCGTGCCCCAGCGGTCCGTAGACGCGCATGGTGGCAGCTACGGCGATGCCGATCGAGAGCAGCGTGATGACAGTCAGCGCGCCGTTGGCGACCGATTTCTCGGCGCGCACGAGCGTGATCAGCAGGATCAAGCCGAAGAAGCCGGCAGCTGCCAACGTCATCCACATCGGAAACGCCGGCGACCGCCAGATTTGGTCGAGCGACGAGGCCCATGCCCAGTTCATGCGCGACGTCCCCTCACGCGAGCCAAGAGCTGATGGTCAAGCGAGCACCGCGAACCGGCAACTGCCCCGGCCGCACCTTGCCGAGGCGAAGCGGGCCTTTTGACGGCGGGCTGCGTAAATTCGTCCGCGATGTCAGTGGGTGCGGCGGTCAGCGCATTACGAGAGCGCGAGCTGGCTTTCCTTGGCGACCCGCTCGAACGCTTCGGTGGAGCTCTTGATCCGGTACTGGCAGTCGTCGCCTTCCGTCGGCAGCAGACGAATGACCTCGTATGAGCCACTCGCAGCCGGACGCGCGACGTTGCTGGCCGTGAACAATACGCGCGATCCCACGGGGAATTTATGCTTCAACGCCCATCTCCATCACTCAAACAGCGCCGGCCGTGCCCAGGGTCCCCACTGCGACGGACCGGCTGAAACCCGGCGTGACCTATAGCACGCGATGCGGCGTTTTGGCCAGCAGTATGCGGGCCCGGCAAATGCGCCAATCCCGCAACGTTTTCAGGGTGATAGACAGGGAACCCGGGGTCCCGTGATACCGCCGGAACGGCCCGGCTCAGGCGCCATGAGGCAGGTGGCCGTTCGGACTCGCCTGATCGACGGCCTTCGGGAGCTCCTGGGCGAGGATCTCGCTGAGCTGGTCGACCGGGATATTGTAGCGCGCAGCGAGCTGACGGACGGTGTCGTTACCGAGCACCGCGCGGAGCTGGTCGGCAGAAATCGGCAGGTTCTGGCCGTTGCCGAGCCATGACTTGACCTGCTCGCCAAAGCCCGCCTGCTGGAGCTTGGCAACGATCGCACTCAGGCCGCCCTGGTTGTTGTTGCCCATCACCTCGCCCAGCACGGCAGGCAGCACGGCGGCGCCGAGCTGACCGAGCGCGCTGCGCAATGCGGGGTTGTTCTCCAGCGAGTCCAGAATTCCCATAGCCATCCCCTCTTCGTTGTCCCCGTGATTGAGCGCCGCGAGCCGGCACACCGTCAAGCGGCGCCCAATCACTTCTCCGGGTCATGCTCACACGTTCTCGAATTTTTCGATGACAAGCGTTTCGGCGAGCCCATCGCGGGTCCACTCCTGGAACGCCGGCATCGCCATCATCGTGTCCATATAGGCCTGGGTCTCCGGCGTGACCTCGATCGCATAGGTGCGGAAACGATGGATGACCGGAGCATACATCGCGTCCGCCGCGCCGAAGCGGCCAAACAGAAACGGCCCGCCGGCGCCGTAGCGGGTCCGGCAGGTGCGCCAGATCTCCTGCACGCGCACGATGTTGGCCTTGGCGTCCGCCGACAGCGTCACGGGACGAACCGGACGATGCAGGTTCATGCCGCATTCATTGCGCAGCGCCATGAAGCCGGAATGCATCTCGGCGCAGACCGAACGGGCAAACGCGCGTGCGGCGACGTCATCGGGCCACAGCTTCTTCTCAGGATAGCGCTCGGCGATGTACTCGATGATGGCTAGCGAATCCCACACCGTGATGTCGCCGTCGACCAACACCGGCACCTTGCCCGCGCGGCTGAAGGACAGGATCTGCTCCTTGTCTGCAGGATTCTCCGTGTAGAGGGGAATCATGGTCTCCACGAACGGAATATCGTTGGCGCGGAGCGCGAGCCAGGGCCGCATCGACCATGACGAGTAGTTCTTGTTGCCGATCGCGAGCTTGAGCGCTGCCATGTCACGGATCCTTCCGCAGGTCTGTTGGATGCGCTGCTTTTAGCGCCATTGCCTGCCGCCAATCAATCGTTGCCGCCCCCCCACCAAGCATGGCAATCGTGGCGGCTCGCGAGGAGAGAGATATGAGCAGGCATTGGGTCGACATCGCCGCCGTCGGCTTCTTCATCATCGAATGGCTGGCCTATGCCGCCACGCTCGAGCACTCCGCCTATGGCCGCGACAGTCTGTCGGCGCGGATGAACAGGTATCGCGAGGTCTGGGTCCGCCGCCTGCTCGACCGCGAGACGCGCATGGTCGACATGCAGATCATGGCCTCGCTCCAGAACGGCACCGCCTTCTTCGCCTCCACCAGCCTGTTCGCGCTGGGCGGCGCGCTGGCGCTGCTGCACGCGACCAACGACGCCATCACCATTCTGGGCAAGCTGCCGATCGACCTCAGCCCCTCGCCGGCGCTGTGGGAGCTGAAATGCGTCGGCCTCGTGCTGATCTGCGTCTATGCCTTCTTCAAGTTCGCCTGGGCCTATCGGCTGTTCAACTATGTCGCCATCCTGTTCGGAGGCATGCCGCCGTCCTCCATGCGCGACACGCCGGAGGCCGAGGCCCATGTGATCCGCACCTCTCGCGTGTTCGAATCCGCTGGGCGCCATTTCAACCGCGGCCAGCGCGCCTTCTTCTTCGCGCTCGGCTATCTCGGCTGGTTCGTCAGCCCCTGGGTGCTGTTCGTGACCACAGCCGCCGTGGTGGTGGTGACCTGGCGGCGGCAATTCGCGTCCAGTGCCTGGGCCGCGATGGCGCCGGAGGTGGTAGGCGATCAGGAGAACGATCGGACAACTCACTGACGCGTTACTGGCTTATCGGCGGCCTCTTGCATTCCGTCGGCGGTGATGTGCCGGCAAAAATTCCCGATATCCAGTCGAGGAACACGCGCAGGCGCAGCGCTAGCTGGCGGTTTTGCGGATAAAGCGCGAAGAGCGGTGTCGGCAACGGCGGGTGATCGGCGAGCACCTCGACCAGCGTGCCGCTGGCGAGGTCCTCCGCCCGACGGCGGCTATGGCCGCGCCGACGAGGTGTTCGTCGTCCCCGACACTTACCGCGCCAGCGACGCGTGATGCTGGGAAAATAAGGGGTGATTGACCGGGGGAATATATCTGACTAAAGTCAGATAATGCTTGATCCCGTCTCCCGCGTCCGCCGCTTCAACCGTGCCGTGACCTCCGCCGTCGGCGCGCTCGACACGTCCTTCCTCGGGCGCGGGCGGCCACTCGGGGCGGCACGGGTGCTCAATGCGATCGGACATGGGCGCTCCGACGTCGGCGAGATCCGCGATTATCTCGGCCTTGATTCCGGGCTGATGAGCCGGCTGCTGCGCAGCCTTGAGGACGAAGGCCTGATCGAGACGCAGGTGCATGAGGATGATGCGCGCCGTCGCGTGGCCAGCCTCACGGGCGCGGGCAAGCGCGAGTTCGCAGCCTATGAGGACTTGTCGAATAGTCAGGCCGAAGGTCTTCTTGCCCGCAACTCGCAGCGCGAGGTGCTGCTGGCGGCGATGGATCTGATCGCCTCCGCGCTGACACGCGATCGCATCGCGCTCAACGAAATGGATCCTCGCAGCGACGAGGCGCGCCACTGCCTGGCTGAGTACTACGCCGAGCTCGGCCGCCGCTTCAAACAGGGTTTTGACGTGTCGCTCTCGCGCGATCCTGACGCCAAGGACATGCGCCGGCCGCGCGGCAGCTTCATCGTCGCGATGTCGGATACGCTGCCGATCGGCTGCGTCGGCCTGAAGGGCACCGATCACGGCTACGCTGAGATCAAGCGGCTGTGGGTTGCCCCTTCCGCGCGCGGATTGGGGCTTGGAAGGCGCCTGATGGACAACGCCGAAGAGGCCGCACGCTCGCTCGGCATCGCGCTGTTGCGGCTGGATACCAACAGCGCCCTGCCGGAGGCGGGTCAGCTCTATCGCACCACCGGCTGGCGCGAGATTCCGCGCTTCAACGACGACCCGTATCCGGATCTGTTCTTCGAAAAGCGGCTCTGAAAATGCAGCAAACGATCATGGCGCGGTGTCTTCATCGCCATGGAGCGCTGGCATTGGGTGGACTGCTGCGCCTCGCCGTCTCTTCAATCGCCGAGCATTTTCTCTCGGGCCGTTGCTTGCGTCCTTCACCGAAGCGAATCCGGAGGTGCAACTCGACATCACGTAACCGACACGGAATTCGACATCGTCGCCGCAGGCTTTGATGCCGGCGTCCGCCTCGGCGAGGTCATCGAGCAGGGTATGATCGCGGTGCCGATCGCCGGCGACGAGCGCCAGCTCGCGGTCTGCGCACCGTCGTTTCGCGACCGCTTCGGCGTCCCCTCACATCCGTCCGAGCTCGCGTCGTTTCGCTGCATCGGCTGGAGGCCGGCGCCGAAGCTCAGGCCCTATCGCTGGGAGTTCGCCGACGGCGGCAAGGAGTTCAGCGTCGCGGTCGCCCCCGAAATCACGACCAATGATACGGCGCTGATGATCAAGCTGGCGATTGCCGGCGCCGGCATCACGTTCGGCATGGAGGCGAGCTTTCGCCCTGCGATCGTTCGCGGCGAGCTGGTGCCGATCCTCGAAGACTATTGCCCCGTCTTCGCCGGCTTCTATCTGTACTATCCGCAACGTTGCGCCGAAACTACGGGCGCTGGTCGAGCATTTGCAGAGGCGCGGATGGAACATGCCATGGCACGGGAGGAACTCGCCGGCATCTATCGCAACTACATCGCCTGCCTGAACCGGCAAGATTGGCCTGCGCTCGGCCGGTTCGTGCATGGCGAGGTCGCGCATAATGCGCGGCCGCTCGGACTGTCCGGCTATCGCGCGATGCTGGAGCGGGATTTTCGCGAGATTCCGGATCTGCACTTTGACATCGAACTCCTGATCGCCGAGCCGCCGCGCATTGCAGCGCGGCTGAAATTCGACTGCGCCCCGGCCGGCACGTTCCTTGGGCTCGCCGTGAACGGCCGGCGCGTACGCTTCTGCGAAAACGTGTTCTACGAGTTCGACGACGGAAAGATCCGGCAGGTGTGGTCGGTGATCGACAAGACCGCGATCGAGGCGCAGCTCTAGCTGCTGCGCCTCGCGCGGATCACGCCGCCACCGGTGCTGGCGCCGCCTCACCTTGCGGCTTCGGGAACGGCCGGAACGTCATCGCCATCAGGAAGGCGCCGAGACCCATCGCCCAGGAGCCGATATAGAGCCAGGCGTAGCTGGAGAACGCGTCGTAGATCAGGCCGCCGGCGAGAGGACCGGTCGCCATGCCGAGGCTGCCGGCCATCGCCGTGCCGCCGATCACGGTGCCCATCATGCGCAGCGGAAAGTTCTCGCGGATGATCACCGCATAGAGCGGCATGGTCCCGGCATAGATGAAGCCAAACACCGCCGCGACCGCATAAAAGGTCGTGAGCTGATGGGCGAACGCGTAAGCGAGCGCGCCGAAGGCTTGTGCGAGCAGGCCCGAGACCAGCACGCGCTTGGCACCGAGACGATCGCCCGTGAGGCCGAAGGCGATGCGGCCGCCGAGGCCGGCGAGGCCCTCGACGCTGTAGATCGTCACCGCCGAGATCAGCGGGATGCCGCAACTCACGGCATAGCTCACCGTGTGGATGATCGGGCCGGAATGGGTGGCGCAGCAGAAGAAATTGGTGGCGAGCAGGATCAGGAATTGCGGCGAGCGCAGCGCTTCGCCCCGCGACATCTCGGCAGGCGCGGCGCCCCCGCCCATCGCCGCGGCCGGCGGATGCGAAAGCGCCGGCGGGCGGCGGACCAGCAACGCGACCGGGATCATGATGATTGCGACGACCAGCGCCACGATCTGCATCGCGGTGCGCCAGTCATGATGCGAAACCAGCCAGGCCGCGAACGGCGCCATCGTCATCGGCGCCACGCCCATGCCCGCCGACACCAGCGAGACCGCGAGGCCGCGATGGGTGTCGAACCAGCCGGTGACCGTCGCCATCATCGGCGCAAAGATCGCCGCGCAGGAGGCGCCGACCAGAAGGCCGAACACGATCTGGAACACGAGCAGCGAGGTCGCGTGGCTCGCGGCGAACAGGCTGAGCGCCAGCACGCTCGATCCCGTCAGCACCACGGGCAGCGGCCCGAACTTGTCCGTCAGCGTGCCCCACGCCATGCTGGTGAAAGCCATCGCCAGGAAGCCAATGGTCATCGCGCTGGAGATGCCGGTCACCGACCAGCCGGTGTCCTTGGCGATCGGCTGCAGGAACACCGGCAGCGAAAACATGCCGCCGATGGCGACGCAGCCAAGCAAGCCGCCAGCAGCGACGATCACCCAGCGATATCTGGAAGCAGGCATTTTTGTCTCCCGTCAGGTCTGTCTCACCTGCAAGACGAATGGGAACCGCGAATTCGCGCCCTCGCCACAAAAGCCGAAAACAACCCCATGCACAGTAGCCGCCCACAGCGGAATCAACGACTTCCGATCCGGGAGGCAATCGCGATGCCGGGAGCTTGGGATTCCAAGCCGCGATTTGACTCGTCGGGCAAAACACCGGCACAATGTCACCATCCCGCCAAAGCCGTCGTCGCCACGGGTGCAGCCCACCCTGCGGCCGGCTAGCCCTCGAACAACGCATTGACATCGGCCTCCGTCAGGGCCGACGCAATCGCGCCGTCGCGATCAAACAGGCCGTCGGCGAGCGCGCGCTTTCTGGCTTTGAGTTCGTCCATCTTCTCTTCGATCGTCCCGGCGGCCACCAGCCTGTAAACGAAAACGGCCTTGTCCTGCCCGATGCGATAGGCGCGGTCGATCGCCTGTTCCTCGACTGCGGGATTCCACCAGGGATCGAAAATGATGACGGTGTCGGCGGCAGTCAGGTTGAGGCCGACTCCGCCTGCCTTGAGGCTGACCAGGAAAATCCCGGCGCCGCCGTCCTGAAAGGCCTCGATGGCCTGCTTTCGATCCTTGGTCTGCCCGGTGAGAACGCTGTAGCGCAAGCCTCCGGCGTCCAACCGCTTTCGGATCAATTCGAGCATGGAGGTGAACTGCGAGAACACGATGATCCTGCGTCCCTCGCTCAGCAGCTCTTCCACCATCTCGATGAGACGATCGAGCTTCGCCGACGGGCGTTCGACGCCGTCGTCCAGCTTCAGCAATGCGGGATCGCAACAGGCCTGCCGCATTCGGAGCAGCGCCTCCAACACGACGATGTGGCTCTTGGCAAGACCGCGTTTTGCGATCGCCTCGCGAACCTTGCGCGACATCGCGAGCCGGATCGAATCGTAGAGGTCGCGTTGCGGTCCGTCCAGCGCGATGGCCTCCTTGACCTCGACCTTGGGCGGTAGTTCGGTCGCCACTTCCGTCTTGGTCCGGCGTAGCAGAAATGGTTTGACGCGCTGCGCCAGAGCCCTGGCTCGCGCCTGGTCGGCGCGCTTTTCGATCGGGTTGCGCCACTGGCGCGAAAAGGCGGTCTTGTCGCCGAGATAGCCCGGATTGACGAAACTCATGATCGACCAGAGTTCGCCGAGGTGATTTTCCATCGGCGTGCCCGTCAGACAGAAGCGGTGCTGCGCCTTGGTGTCCCGCAGCCATCGCGTGGTGCTGGCATCGGGATTCTTGACCGTTTGCGCCTCGTCGAGCACGGCCATGTGCCACTCGCGCGCCAGCAGAATGTCGCGGTCCCTTGCGATCAGCGGATAGGTGGTCAGAACCAGGTCGTGCTCGGCGATGGCAGGAAACTTGTGCTTGCGATCTGGACCATGCAGCACGATCACCTTGAGGTCCGGCGCGAACTTCTGCGCTTCGGCGGACCAGTTCGTCATCAGGCTGGTCGGGGCGACGACGAGCGCGGGATTAGCGAGATGACCTCGCGCCTTCTTGAGCGCGATCAGGGCAGGAACCTGGACGGTCTTGCCGAGCCCCATGTCGTCGGCAAGAATTCCGCCGAGCCCGCTTTCACGGAGCAGGTCGAGCCATGCAACGCCTTGCGCCTGATAGGGCCGAAGCGTGGCGCGAAAGGTCGACGGCAGTTCCGGCCCGGCCAACCCGCGCGCATGAAGCAGACCTGCAAGGTGGCGAAGATTGTCCGCTCCCCGAAAGGCGAAGCTCTCGGTCTCGACGCCGAGCAGCGGAATCACCTCCCCACGAGAGAGCCTGATCTTGCTCGACGCATCCTGGAACGCGCCGCTCGCATGCAGGCCATGCAGCGCCAGCACGAGCGGGAGGAAGCGATCGGCAGCCAACGCGACGTGCCGGCCATCGGCAAGCGGCAGAAGGAACCGCTCGCTCTTGTCCGCGAGGGCCGCCAGGGATTGGGGGTTGAAGCCGGGAGCCGAAACCAGCGCGGCCAGAAGCGGCGCGAGATCGCGACGCTCGCCTTCGATCTCGATGCCGAGCGAGAGCTCGAACCAATCGATGCCGCTGGCCTCCAGTACCGCATCGAAATCCCCCGACGAGTCCGCCAGCCGGAACGGAAAGTCGTCGTCGACCAGAATCTCGAAGCCGTCCGACCGCAATTTGCCGGCATGCAGCGCGAGAAAATCGAACCAGCCTTGCTGGTCGCTCAGCGTATAATCCGCGACATGACGGTGATCGAGCATCGGAAGCGCGGACTTGGCCACGACGAGGCCCGCCTCCGCGAGGCGCTTGCGCGCCCGCTTCTCCTTGCCCGGGCGGCGTGTGATCGCATAGACCAGCCCGCCTTGAACCAGCTCCAGCGGACTTCCGCGCTGGCCCGGATCGATGTCGAAGCCGCCATAGCGGAAGCCGAGGCTGGCGACCCCAACGGGACCAGGAGCTTCGTTCTTGGTGTGATAGTAAAAATAGCTCGCGCCGACATGTCCGCCCTTCAACCGCAGCACGGGACGCGGATCCTCGTCGACAGGTACCGGGGGCACCGGCGGCAACGGAAGGAGGCCGTGATGAAGCTCCGGCAATCGTTGGCTCAGGCGACGCGACACCTCTTCAAGCTGTGCGCGGGGAATGGAGGGCGCGGACAGGAACTTGGAGGCGAGCCGCGGCGGCAAGTCGAGCTGGACAGGCCCGATCACACCGATGGCTTCGTCGACATAGACCGGAGGCTCGGCATTGAGCCCGACGCCCCCCTGCACGACGAGCTGCGGTGATGCACCGCGCGCCGCAACGGGACGCCATTCGATCCGTCCCTCGCGCGGCTCGCCCCAGCGCAGCGGCGGCCGCTCGTGGTCGCGCCAGAACGCCCGGCCGGTCTCGACAATGCGGCGCAACACTTGTTCCGTATGCGGTCCCTGATCGGAATAGCCGCGAACGCGGGCCTTCACCGCGGTCATGATGTCGATGTCGACATCGCGAAAATATTTCGGTGCCCGCTCCGGCTTGAACTCGTAGGGACTTGGACTGGTGAAATTGCCGGTGTAGCTGCCATCCTTGCGAAGGCGAACCGATCGCAGCGACACCACCAGACAAGGCATCGGGTTCTCCGACGGCTGCAGGCAGTACAATAGCTTCTGAGTTTCGTCCCCAACAGCGTCCCTGATCGCGACCGCGCGGCCGACATCGTCGATCCAGGCGTTGACCTCGAAACCCAGAACCGGCGGGGCCAAGGGCGTTTGCGCCTTGATGGAGGTTGCCGCCGGCCGCCCCGGCGATTCCTTGTCGCTCAACGCTTCGAGCAGGGTCGCCGCGACATGCTTGCAGTTTACGGCCATCGGACACGTGCAATCGCCATCAAGGTCCGCGAGATTGCCGTGGTCAAATTTCAACTGGATGTCGACGCGGTATTGCTGGGACTCGCTGCCTCGCATCCTGGAACCAATGCTGGTCAAGTCCTCGCTGACGTCCAGCGCCGAGACGCGCCCCTGGGCCTGGTAGACGTGCGCCTTCTCCATCGCCGATCGGCTGAAGTAGCTATAGATGTCCTTGCGCTTGAGAACGTCCGAAAGCACTTGCCATTCCACGAGATATTCGACGCTTAGCTTCCGGCTCGCAGCATAGCTGCTTCCACGCGAGCCTTGTAGCAGCAAATCCGCTTCGCGCTGTGGAAAGGCGTTCGGGTGCGAGTGTTCCGACGCGCCTCGCCGACGCGTCAAAATGTGCGGGTTCGCAGGCGAAAAAGGATGGATGCACCAACCTTCCGTGAGTGCTAGGAGGCTCGAATGACCATCCGCCCTATCGTCCGCTACCCCGACCGCCGGCTCGCCATGCCGGCCCGCCCCGTCACCGGCTTCGATGACAGCTTGCGCGAGCTTGCGGCCGATTTGCTGGAGACCATGCGCGCCGCGCCGGGGATCGGCATCACGGCGCCGCATATCGGCGTACCCCTGCGGCTCGTTGTGCTCGAGTTCGATGCCGCCGCGGGTCCGCAGACCTACGTCAATCCCCACATCGAATGGGCCTCACCCGAGATGATCCTGCACAAGGAGGGCAGCGTCTCGATGCCCGGCGTCACCGACGAGGTGCAGCGCCATGCCCGGGTCCGGATCAGCTATCAGGATCTCGACGGCACCACGCAGAGCGAGGACTCCGACGGCTTGCGCGCGGTCTGCCATCAGCACGAGATCGACCAGCTCGACGGGATGTTCTGGATCCAGCGGCTGTCGCGGCTGAAGCGGGAGCGGCTGGTGAAGAAATTCGAGAAGATGGGACGTGGTTGAATTGCTGTCCGGATCGCGCTTGTTTGAGCTGTCTCCACAGTTCGATCTGGAGAAATGAGCCCGGGCTGGTCCCACAGCTGCCGCAATGGCAGCCGGGATCGAGAACCCTTGCCGCGGGTTCTGGATCCGCGGCGGTCAGGCTCTCTTGCCGGCAGCCATACCTTGGTGCGCGCCATGCCACGCACTACTTCAGCGGCAGGAAAAGCTCCGCGACCGTCTCATGCTCCGGCACGTCAGGGAAGAAGCTCAGCCGCTGGCAATAGATCGGGAAGTCGCGCGCTTCCTCGCCGCTGGCTGGAAGCCATTCGCGGTAAAGAAACAGCGCGGCGGGCTCGAGATTGTCGGTGTAGCCGACGACGCGCAGCACGGCGCAGCGGCCGCCGGGGATCTCGCCGGCCTTGACGTCGCCGTCGGATCCCGTGATCGGCTGGTCGGTGCCGACGCAGAGGTCCGTGCTGTAATCGGCAGGCGATGCGGGATTGCGCTCGGAGCGCCAGACATTGAAGGTCGGGCTTATGCCGGGGTGCAGGCCGCGCGCTTTGCGCCAGGCGATGAAGCGCTGAATGGTGGCCCCGAGCGTCGCCGGGCTTCCCCGATGTTCCATGATCGCCACCCGTGTGGTGGGCACCTCGCGGATCGTCACGTCGTCACTGTTAAAGGTTCTCATGAGCTTGCTCCTCGCGCTATCGAGAGGCCCGAAGGCCGCAAACCACGGCTCCCAATCCGGCGACTTCCGGAACGATGACGGCGATTGCCCGAACCGTTGCCGAAAGGCGCGGGCGAAAGCGTCCGGTGCGTCGTAACCGGCATCCATCGCGATCTCGGTGACATCGAGAGCATCCATATGGGCCAGCTGATACGAGGCGCGCTTCATGCGGGCGAGCTGGACATAGCGATGCACTGACAGGCCGAAGGTCGCCGTGAACTGCCGGTGGAAATGGAATTTCGAGAAGGCCGCAACGGCGCTCACCGCGTCCAGGTCCAGATCAGCATCGAGGTGCCGGTCGATATGATCCAGCACCCGCCGCATCCGGGCCTGATAGTTTTGCAGTGCCGCCGTCATCGTCCCTCCTCCGTGGCGGCTTGAGTTAGGCCGGAATGGCCGTGGCGTGCTCGACCGATCTTGCGGTTTGGGATAGCCGGCTGCGCTACGCGTAGGCCCGGGCAACGCGTCGATCGCCTCGCCAGAACTCTTCTGCAAATCGCGGATGCTGATGTGGATCACGGCACTTACAGGCGCCGATATGTAATGCTCCGCAAGAGCGCGGGCGTCTAGAAGAAACGAAACCCATGTCTCGCAGCCCTCCCCGCCGCCACAAGTTGCTTCATCATGAAGCGCCCTTTCGCTATGACCATCAGACTCCCCAGCGGAGCGCTGCGGTATGCACTGGGGCGTCCCACAATTCCTTTGACTGGCTGTCGAGCACGGAGACGGTGATCGAGGCGCCTGCCATGTCGAGCGACGTCACGTAAGAGCCGGTCAGGAAACGTGTCGCCGTGATGCCCGCCTCATCCAGGATACGTTTGGCGCTGTTGGCCATCAGATAGAGTTCGATAAGTGGCGTTGCGCCGAATCCGTTGACCAGGAGCAGGACTTCGCTGCCCTTGCTCGGCGCAAGATCATCCAGGATCGCGCCAAGTATGTCGGCGGCGATAGCATCGGCAGAGGTCAGAGGCACCCGGCGGCGCCCCGGCTCGCCATGAATGCCGACGCCCATTTCCATTTCGTTGTCAGCCAGCGTGAAATTCGGCCGACCCGCCGCCGGAACCGTGCACGGCAGCAGTGCCACGCCCATCGAGCGGGTGCGGCTGTTGATGTCATCGCCGAGTGTCTTGAGCGCGCCGAGCGGCATGCCCTTTTCGGCCGCGGCACCGACCATCTTTTCCACGATCAGCGTACCCGCGACACCCCGACGTCCCGTCGTGTAGGTCGACTTCTCCACCGCGACGTCGTCGTTGGTCACGACGCTTGCGACCTCGCGCCCGGCCATCTCGGCGGCCATGGTGAAATTCATCACATCGCCCTCGTAATTCTTGACGATGAAGAGCACGCCGGCTCCGGTGTCGACAGCCTCCGCCGCCTCGATCATCTGATCGGGCGTCGGCGACGTGAAGACCTGCCCTGGGCAAGCGGCATCGAGCATGCCGAGACCGACGAAGCCCGCATGCAGCGGTTCATGGCCGGAGCCGCCGCCTGAGATGAGCGCGACTTTGCCCGGCTTCAGGGTCCGGCGGCGCACGAATTTGCGCTCGGCGCCAAGTAGCAGGATATCGGCATGCGCGGCCGCCAACCCGTCGAGACTCTCTTCGAGCACCGTGTCGGCGCTGTTGATCAGCTTTTTCATGGCGTCCTCCCGGTTATCTTTTTGCAGTTTCGAATTCGTCAGCCAATGCTCTCGGCGTAGCGCGCGAGCTGAGCCGCAAAGTCGACGATCAGCTGCTCGAGCGCGCGGTTCTTCTTGTCCTCGCCAAGATCAGGCACCGTCACCGTAACAACACGCGTGCGCGCCTCGCGATGGGCGCCGCGCAGCCGTCCCGGGTGCGCGCGACCATAGGCTTCGAGGAACGCCGCCCGTTCGGTACCGGAGAGATGGCAGACCTCGAAGATGATCGCGACATGCTTCGCCGGGATCGGCACCAGATACGCGGGATTGGTGATCTGGCTGACAAAGGAGCGGTTCTTGCCGAGCGCCGCGGCGAGCTTCAGCCGCGTCCCGGATGGCCGGTTGTCGAGAGCCCGCCGTAAGATGAGCTTGTAGTCCGCGACATTGCTGTCGCCTGGCCGGCTCGGGTCTTCGTCTTTATCATCGCTCATGCAGTCATCCCGGCGATGGCGGCCTTGAGCCGGGCCACCGCAATCGGCGAGACCGAGAGGGTCGTCAGCCCCGTCGCGAGCAACGCCTTCGTCAAGCGCGTGTCGGCCGCGGCGTCGCCGCAGAGCGAAACCTCGACGCCGCGCTTGCGTCCGGCCTCGACCGTCCGCGCGATCAGCGCCAGCACCGCCGGATGGCCGGCATCATTGAGATCGGCGACATCACCGACGTCGCGCGCCGCAGCCATCGTGTATTGGGTCAGGTCATTCGACCCGATGGAATAGAACGCCGCGCCAAAATCCTCGGCGCAGAGTGCGGCCGAGGGGACCTCGACCATGATGCCGAGTGGCGGCCGGGCGCAGGCGATGCCCTCTGCCGTGAGCGCTGCAAACTCCGCGTCCAGCATGGACTTGGCGCGGTCCAGCTCGGAGGGCACCGCGATCATCGGCAGCATCACCTTCAGCGGCCCATGCACGGCCGCGCGGCACAGCGCTCGCAATTGCACGCGAAACACCTCCGGCCGCGCCAGCGACAGGCGGATCCCGCGCAAGCCCAGGAATGGATTTCGCTCGCCATCGACCGTCACGCCGGGGATCGGCTTGTCGCCGCCGGCATCGAGCGTGCGGATCGTCACCGGCCGTCCTGCGGCCCATTCGAGAATACGCCGGTAGACCGCATATTGCGCATCCTCGCCGGGTAAGCCTCTCGAACCCTCGAACAGAAACTCCGTCCGCACCAGGCCGACGCCATCGCAGATAGCGGGGTCGAGGCCTTCGACGTCTTCGGGCGCGGCAACATTGAGAAGAACGGAAATACGCCGGCCATTAGCCGTCAGGGCCGGTTTGAAGCGGCCGGCCTCGGCGGCGATCTGTGCGGCATTCGCGGCCGCCATGCGGTGCTCGAACAGGCGGCGCGTTTCGGGCTGGGGATCGAAGATCACGGTCCCGGCGTCGCCATCGACCAAGGCCAGTGACGGTGGCTGTCCGTTCCAGGGTAGTGGACCCAATCCAACCACCATGGGAGCGCCGCGCGATCGCGCGAGCATCGCCACATGCGACGAAGGCGATCCGCTTGCGAGCGCAATGGCACCGCCGCGGGTCCAGTCGACGGCGAGGAATGTCGATGGCGAAATATCATCACCCGTGACGACGGAATCGCCGGAGATTTTTGCGATCGCATCCGCGCCATTTAGCCCTGCGACCACGCGATCGCGGATATCGACGAGGTCCGCGGCCCGCGCCCGGAAATATTCCTCGTCCGCCGCGCGATAGCCCGCGATCTCGACGTCGAGCGCAGCGCGCCAGGCCTCGTCGGCAGCAGCACCGCCCGCTATGGCTTCGTAAGCCCCTTCCGAAAGAGCATCGTCACCGAGCATCGCAACCTGGAACTCCAGGATCTCCGCAGCCTCGCCATGGACCGTCGCGATCAGATCGGCGAGCTCCACTGCTGCTCCTTCGATCGCAGCCTTCAGCGCCGCGGCTTCCTGCGCGGGATCGCCCTTCGCCGCCCTGCTCGCCACAGCATGCGTCAGCACGGCGACCGGGCCGATGGCGAGGCCTGGCGAGGCGGGATGACCGGTGAGATGGATCTCGCCCACGATTCTACGCCTCGCCGAAACCGTCATGCACCAGCGCCAGCATGGCCGCGAGCGCCGCCTCGCCGTCGGGACCGGCGACGCGGAAATGCAACGTTGCGCCTTGCGGCGCCTTCACACGCATCACTTTCACGGGGCTCTTGGCGTCCGTCCAGGGGCCCTCGGCAGCAAGCGCAATTTCGATCTTTGCGGTAAATCCTTTCGCACATTGCGTGAGCTTCACCGATGGCCGCGCGTGCAGGCCCACCGGATTGACGAGGACCGCCGAGGCGGTCAGCGGCGCAAACGTGGGGGCCGCCCGGTTGACGTTGGCATCATGCATAGAATTCCTCCGCACTGCGCTTGACGGCGGCAAGCGATGAGCCGCCCGAAGATTCGGTCGCGGCGATCACAGCCCCCTCGACCACCGGTGCATTGCAAACCAGCACGCGCGCACGCCGATCTTCGGGGAGCATCTCGACGGCCATCTCCGAATTGGTCTCGGCACCGCCGAGATCGACCAGGATCGCTACGCCTGCCGGTGACCAGGCGGTTTCGATCGCTTCGAGAATCCCCGCAACGTTCGTACCCAGGCCGCCATCGACATCGCCGCCGGTCCAGGCCAGCGGCACCGCGTCTCCAACCATCTGGCGCACCATATCCGCCGCACCTTCCGCGATCTTCCGCGAATGCGATACGATGACAATTCCGACGTTGCTCATGTGTTGACCTCGAATGCCAGTGTCTCAACTGCGGCACCGATCAGAAGAGACACCGAGCGCGCGCCCGGATCCATGTGACCGATGGAACGCTCGCCCAGGAACGATGCCCGGCCGCGGATCGCCTGCATCGGCGTGGTGCGATCGGCGGCCTGCACAGCCTCCGCTGCGATCGCCCTTGCATCGCCGCCTGCCGCGAGAACGGCGTGCACCGGCACCAGCACATCCAGCAGCGTCTTCTGCCCCTCTTCGGAGCGACCCCGCGCCTTGACGGCCTCGATCGCCTTCTCCGTCGCCGCGACCAGATCGGCCCGGCTCGGCCGCTCCGGAAGCGCCTTGCCCAGTTCCATGAAGAACGTTCCGACCAGCGGCCCAGAAGCACCGCCGACCTTCATGACCAACGTCATTCCAATCGCCTTCAGCATTTCCGGGAGCGACTTGTCGGCAAGGTCTGGCAGTGCCGCGAGGACCGCCTCGAACCCGCGCTTCATGTTCAGCCCATGATCCCCATCGCCAATCGCCTGGTCGAGGCTCGTCAACTCGTCCGCGTGCGAGATCACTGACGCTGCCAGCGCTCGCACCAACCTTTCCCTGGCTATCCGATCAAGGCTCATGCCGCTACCCTCTCGCCCTTCGCATCGAAAAACAGCGGCTTGTTCAGCCGAAGCGACACCATGTCTCCGGCACCGAAGGCCGCCTCGGGATCCGCCAGTGTTACAACCGGCCGGCCGGCGAGGTCGAGATGGAGATGGCTCTGATCGCCGAGATGTTCGACCCGCTTGACAATTGCCGAGACGTCGCCGCCGTCGCGCGCAATCGTCAGATGCTCGGTCCGCGCGCCGATGGTCTCGGCGCCGTCAGGTACACCGGCGAACAGGGCCGCCGGCAGCAGATTGATCATCGGCTGGCCCAGCCGCGCCGCGACATGCGCGTTGATTGGATTCTCATAGATCTCGCGCGGCGATCCGATCTGCATCAGCCGCCCGCCTTCGATCACGCCGATGCGCGAGGCCATGGTCATCGCCTCGGTCTGATCGTGGGTGACGTAGAGAATCGTCGCGCCTAGCTCGACCTGGATGCGCTTGAGCTCGAGCCGCAACTCGCCGCGCAGCTTGGCATCGAGCGAGGACAGCGGCTCGTCCATCAGATAGATCGAAGGCGAACGGACCAGAGCCCGGCCAATCGCGACGCGTTGCATCTGCCCGCCCGACAGCTGCGTCGCCTTGTTGTCCAGCTTGGTCTCGATGTGAAGCAGACGCGCCACCTCCTGCACCTTCGCGCGAATGTCGGCTTCGGCCACGCGGCGGGTCGGCGCACGCAACGAGAATGCCATGTTCTCGAACACGGTGAGGTGCGGATATAGCGAGTATTGCTGGAAAACAAAGGCAACGTCGCGATCGGCCGGCGCATCGCCGGTCACGTCGCGCCCGTCGATGCGGATCGAGCCGCGATCCGGCTGCTCCAGCCCGGCGATCAAGCGCAACGCCGTGGTCTTGCCGGCGCCGGTCGGCCCCAGCAACGCGACGAACTCGCCGTCACCGACGGTCAACGACAGGTCGCTCAAGGCTTGCGTCTTGCCGAACGCCTTGGAGACGGAGATGATCTCGACTTCAGCCATGCGCAGCTCCTTCGTGCAGCGCGGTGCGTATAGCCCGGCCAGATGCCTTGTCGAAGATCGACAGCGTATCGGGCCGGAAGTCGAGCCCCACAATCTCGCCGGTCCGGAAGGATCTGCTGCTCGGTGAGCGGGCTTTAAGCGCGCCGTAGTGCGTCGTCACCGTTACGATCTGCGTCGTCCCCAGATATTCCGTGCCATAGACTTCGCCGCGCACCATGCCGCGATCAGTGAAGCGCACGTGCTCGGGCCGCACCCCGAGCACGAGCTCGCTGTCGGTCATCGCCTCCCGCGCGGCAGGAATGGCGACATCGCGTTCGCCGAGCCGGATCGCCTCTGCGCCCGTCTGCAGGCCGCCACGGAACGGCAGGAAGTTCATCGGCGGCGAGCCGATGAAGTCGGCGACGAACAACGATGCCGGCCGGTCATAGATGTCGCGCGGACTCGCCACCTGCTCGACGACGCCATTGTTCATCACCGCGATCCTGTCCGCCATCGCCATGGCCTCGAGCTGGTCATGCGTGACGTAGACGGTCGTCGCGCCCAGGCGGTCGTGCAGAGCCCGCAGCTCGTGAATCATGGCCTCCCGCATCTCGGTGTCGAGCGCGCCGAGCGGCTCGTCCATCAGGAAACACTTCGGCTTGCGCACGATCGCGCGCCCCAGCGCGACACGCTGGCGGTCGCCGCCCGCCAGGCCGGCCACCGATCGGTCGAGCAGGTGAGAAATCCGCAGGATGCGCGCGGCTTCGACCACCCGCCGGTCACGCTCGGCCGCACCGATGCCCTCGCATTTCAGGGGGAAGCCGATGTTGCGCCGGACATTCATGTGCGGATAGAGCGCGAAAAGCTGGAACACGAAGGCGATATCGCGCGCCGACGCGCGGTTCATCGTCACGTCCTCCCCGTCGAGCCGGATGGTGCCCGACGTCGGCAGCTCCAGGCCGGCGATCATACGCAGCGTCGTGGTCTTGCCGCAGCCGGAAGGCCCCAGGAGGCAAAGGAACTGGCCGTCTTCCACCGTGAAACTGGCGGCCTTGACCGCATGAAACGCGCCGAAAGACTTGTCGAGCGCCTCGACCCTGATCTGTGCCATCGCGCGCTACTCCCGGACCTTGGACACGATGGTGAACATCACCGTGCCGAACAGGGTCGTCGCAAACGACCACGAATACAGCGTCAGCGAGAACGGCTGCATGAGCATGACCACGCCGGCGGCGATGATCATCGTTGCTGTGGCCTCAAGCGGGCCGCGGCGCAGTAGCCGGTCGGCAAGACCAGGACGCGCGATGGATGGGGTGGCGTCATTGCTCATTTGCGGACGGCTCCAAAGGTGATGCCACGCAGCAGGTGCTTGCGAAGCAGGACCGTGAACACCACGATCGGCACCAGGAACAGGGTCGTGCCGGCCGCTACCGCCGGCCAGTCCTGTCCGCCCTCCCCGATGATAATCGGAATGAAGGGCGGCGCCGTCTGGGCGTTGCCGGAGGTGAGAAGCACCGCGAAGGCGTATTCGTTCCAGGCGAAGATCAGGCAGAAGATCGCCGTCGCGGCGATTCCCGTCGTCGCCTGCGGCAGCACCACCTTCACGAAGGCCTGGAAGCGAGTATAGCCGTCGATCATCGCCGCTTCCTCGTACTCGCGCGGGATTTCGTCGATGAATCCCTTCAGCAGCCAGACCGCGAGCGAGACGTTGACCGAGGTGTAGAGCAGGATCATCCCGAGCCTTGTGTCCGACAGGCCGATCGTGCGGTACATCAGATAGATCGGAATCGCGACCGCGATCGGCGGCATCATCCTGGTCGATAGAATGAAGAACAGCAGGTCGTCCTTCAGCGGCACGCGGAAGCGCGAGAATCCGTAGGCCGACAGGGTGCCAAGCGCGACGGCGAGCACGGTCGAGCCGAACGCGATGATCAACGAATTGACGAAGCGCGGCACATAGTTCGAGGGACCTGCGACCACCATGTTGCGTTCGCGCGCGATGCTGTCGCAGAGACCTTGCGGCGGTCCCAGCGAGCGGATGAATTCCGGCGTCTGGCGCGAGCGCGTCGTGAACAGGTTGCAGAAGCCTTCGAGCGACGGCTTGAACATCACCTTGGGCGGATAGGAGATCGCATCGTCAGGCGACTTGAACGCGGTGAGCATGATCCAGACCAGCGGGATCATGGTGATGATGGCGTAGAGCACGACCAGGGAGCCGGCAAAGCGCCGTGTCGTTGCCGACGGTTCGACGACCGAATGGGCTGTGGTGGCTGAGGTCATCGGCTTTTCACCTTGTTCAGCGCCTTCACATAGATGTTGGCGAGGCCAAAGACCGTCACGAACAGGATGATCGCGAAGGCCGAGGAATATCCGGTGCGCCAGCTTTCGAACGCCGCGCGCTTGAGCGTGATCGAGGCAACTTCCGTGGTCGATCCCGGCCCGCCGCCGGTGAGCAGGTTGACCATGTCGAACATCTTGAAATTCTCGATGCCGCGAAACAGTACCGCCAACATGATGAACGGCAGCGCCATCGGCAGCGTGATCGACCAGAACTGCCGCCACTTCGATGCGCGATCGACCTCTGCCGCCTCGTAGATGTAATCAGGGATCGAACGCAGGCCGGCCAGACAAATCAGCATCACGTAAGGAGTCCACATCCAGGCATCGACGATGACGATGGCCCAGGGGCTCAGCGTGACGTCGCCCAGCATCTGGAAGGAAGACGCGGGACGCCCGGTGAAGAAGGCGACGACGTAATTGAACAGTCCGATCTGGGGCTGGTACAGGAACGTCCAGAAATTGCCGACGACGGCGGGCGACAGCATCATGGGCAGCAGGATGATCGTGGTCCACATGCCGTGGCCGCGGAACTTCTTGTCGATGAGATAGGCTAGGCCAAATCCGAGCACGGTCTCGATCACCACCGTCCAGATGACGAAATGCGCGGTCACCTGCATCGCCGCCCAGATGTCCGGGTCAGTCAGGATCGACTGGTACCAGTCGGCGCCCAGCCAGATCATCGGGACGTTGGCCCGGTTGGCACGGTAGTTGGTGAACGACAGATAGATCGTCCAGAGCAACGGGAAGATGTTGATCGCCAGCAGCAGCACGATCGTCGGCGTGATGAAGAGCCAGGCGAGCGCCCTGTCCGACAGGCCCCGGATACGACGCGCGACGCCTGGCCGGACCATGACGGCTCGATAAGTGATGCGCGAAGAGGCACTCAATTCGTTCATTGCTCTGGCCGATCCTGGCACCCGGGCCGTCGCCTGGCGACAGATCCCGGTCATCTCGAAGGAAAGCCTGGAGCGCGAGCGCACGCGCTCCAGGCAGCTCACATCAGAACTTCTTGCCTTCTTCCTTGAAGATCGCCTTCCAGTCCTTCACCAGACCGTCCAGCGCTTCCTGGGCGGTGCCCTTATCGGCCACCACATAGTCATGCACGCGCTTCTGCTCGGCTTGCAGCAGCTGGGCGTAGGACGGCTCGGCCCAGAAGTCGACGACCATTCCCATCGACTGCAGGAACTCCTTGGCGAAGGGCGCGCTACCAGGGAAGCTCGGGTCGTTCAGCACGGACTTGGCGCAGGAATAGCCGCCGAGCGCCCACCACTTCTTCTGGACGTCGCCGCCGGAGAACCACTTGATGTATTGCAGCGCTTCGGCCTGGTTCTTCGAGTAGGAGACCACCGATATGCCCTGCCCGCCCAGCTGCGTCGCCTGTGCGGCGGGACCTGCCGGATTGACGAAGAAGCCGATCTTGTCGCCGCCGACATTCGGGTCCTTGTAGAGGCCCGGGAAGAAGGCGAAGAAGTTCATCTGCAACGCGACCTGGCCGGACTTGAAGGCGTCAAGCCCCTCCGACATGTAGGAATTGGAGGCGCCAGGCGGCGTGCAGCACTTGTAGAGCTCCTTGTAAGCCTCGAGCCCCTTCACCGCGCTGGCTGAGTTCACGAACCCGTCCATCGCATAGGGCTTCTTCGGATCATCGTACTTGAAGCCGTAGTCGTAGAGATAGTTCGAGACACCCATGGTGATGCCTTCGGAACCACGCTCGGTATAGATCGAGGCGCCATAGACCTTCTTGCCGTCGATCTCGCGGCCCTGGAAGAATTGCGCGATGTCCTTGAGCTCATCGAGCGTCTTCGGCACCGCGATATCGCGGCCGTACTTGGCCTTGAAGTCCTTCTGCACGTCCGGTCGCGCGAACCAGTCCTTGCGATAGGTCCAGCCCACCGCATCGCCCATTGCCGGCAGCGCCCAATAGTTCGGCGTGTTCTTCGGCCACTCGGAATAGCCGACCACCGTCGCCGGCATGTAGTCGTCCATGCTGATTCCTTCCTTCTTGAAGAAATCGTTGAGCTTGACGTACTGGCCGTTCTCCGCGGCACCGCCGATCCATTGTGAATCGCCGATGATGAGATCGCACAACGACCCGTGCGAATTGAGTTCGTTCAGGAAGCGATCGGCGTAATTGGTCCACGGCACGAATTCGAACTTCATACCGATACCCGATTTGGCGGTGAAGTCCTTCGACAATTCGACCAGCGCGTTGGCCGGGTCCCATGCGGCCCAGCACAGCGTGATGGTCTTGCCCTGTGCCTGCGCGGGAGTGATGCCCGCTCCGACACCGAGCGCGGCGCTGACGGCCCCGCAAGCCACTACAAGCGTCTTCATTGTCCGTTTCATTGCACGTTCCCTCCGAGTGGACCGGCCATCGACATGGCGCGGCGTTCCTACCCGCCCGAATGCTTCGAGCAGAGCGACACAGTCCGTGACGAGCTGAATAACTAAACTAGCGTTTCCTCGCGCCACCCGGATTCTATAGGCCCGGCAGGCTCGATTTGTTTAGTAATGCACGATTTACTAAACATTGCAAGCGCAGTTTGGGTCAGAGGAACGTCAAGTCGCCGTTGGCCTAGGGCTGCGGCCAGCCGCCGGGTTGAAGCACCCGCAGACCATCGGCTGCGGCAGGCAGTTCCGCTTGTCTCATTGTGCCAAAGCTGTCTGCAATCAGCGCGGTTTTAGCAGCTCACGCGCCACGATCAGCTTCTGGACCTCGGTCGCGCCCTCGTAAATGCGGAGTGCGCGGATTTCGCGATAGAGGCTTTCGACGATTTCACCCTTGCGTACGCCGCGACCGCCGAACATCTGCACGGCGCGGTCGATGACGCGCTGTGCGGTCTCAGTTGCAGTCAGCTTCGCCATGGCAGCCTCACGCGTCGTCGGCAGTTTCTGGACATCGCGGCGCCAGGCAGCGCGGTAAGTCAGCAATGCAGCGGCGTCGACCTCAGTCGCCATGTCGCCAAGCGCGGCCTGGGTCAGCTGAAGATCGCTCAAGGTCGCCCCGAACATGTGCCGGCTCTTCGCATGCCACAACGCTTCGTCAAGTGCGCGCCGGGCAAAGCCAAGGGCGGCCGCGGCGACCGACGCACGAAAGATGTCCAGCGTCTGCATCGCGAGCTTGAACCCGCCACCGGGTGCGCCGAGGCGGCGGCTTGCCGGAATGCGGCAGCTCGTGAAACGCAGCGTCGCCAGCGGATGCGGAGCGACGACATCGATGCGCTCGGCAATGCTGAAGCCGGGATCATCGGGAAAGATGACGAAGGCCGAGATGCCACGCGCGCCGGGCGCCTCGCCGGTTCGTACAAACAGCGTATAGACGTCGGCAATGCCGCCGTTCGATATCCAGGTCTTCTCGCCGTCGATGACGTAGTCGTCGCCGTCGGCCCGTGCCGTACAAGACATCGCCGCCACGTCCGATCCTGCTTCCTTCTCGGACAACGCGAAGGCTGCGAGCCATTCGCCGGAGCGAACTTTCGGCAGCACCGCCTGGCGCAGCTCCGCGGATCCGCCGAGCGCGATCGCGCCGGAGCCGAGCCCCTGCATGGCGAAAGCGAAATCGGCAAGGCCGTCGGCATAGGCAAGCGATTCCCGCGACAGGCAGATCGAGCGGGAATCGATCGTCGCCGCATCGCCATCGGGCGCCGCGACCGCGCAATCGAGCAGCCCCGCCCTGCCCATCGCGCGCACCAGCTTGCGGCAGGTGCCGTCGACATCGTTGTGATCGGCCTCGTCGAGAGCGCCCGATTGCACGAAGCGGTCGAGCGCCGCGCCGATCGCTTGATGGCGCGGCTCGAAGAACGGCCAGTCGAGCCATTCGCGCCGGATGACCTTCGCAGTAGAGCTCATCTGATCCCTCCTTCGCTCGCTGCGCGCGCCAGCCCTAATTCGTCACAGCACGTCGAACTTGACACCCTGTGCCAGCGGGAGGGTGCGACCGTAATTGATGGTGTTGGTCACGCGCCGCATGTAGGCCTTCCAGGCATCGGAGCCGGACTCGCGTCCGCCGCCGGTCTCCTTCTCGCCGCCGAATGCGCCCCCAATCTCCGCGCCGGATGGGCCAATGTTGACGTTGGCAATGCCGCAGTCGGAGCCACGGGCCGACAGAAAAGTTTCCGCCTCGCGAAGGTCGTTGGTGAAGATCGAGGACGACAGTCCCTGCGGGACGGCATTGTGCAGCTCGAGCACGGAATCGAAATCGCGATATTTCATCACGTAAAGGATCGGCGCGAAGGTCTCGTGCTCGACGGGTCCTGTCTGCGCCGGCATCTCGATCAAAGCAGGTCTGACGTAGTGAGCATTGGAGGCGCCTTCGACGACGATCCGTTCGCCGCCATGGACTTTTCCACCAGCCGCCCTAGCGGCTTCGAGTGCATTCTGCATCGCGCCATAGGCCCCGGCATCGATCAACGGACCCACCAGCGTACCGGTCTCCAGCGGCGAACCGATGGTCACGGATGCATAGGCCTGCTTGAGCCGTGGCATGAAGCTGTCATACACGCTTTCGTGGACAAAGAGACGGCGCAACGTGGTGCAGCGCTGCCCGGCCGTTCCCATCGCGGCAAAGGCAACGCCCCGCAGCGTCAAGTCGAGGTCCGCCGTTGGCGCGATGATCGCGGCGTTGTTGCCACCGAGCTCGAGCAGTGCGCGCGCGAAGCGCTTGGCGAGTCTCGGACCGACCGCGCGGCCCATCGCCGTCGAGCCGGTGGCCGAGACCAGCGGGACCTTGGGATGATCGACGAGCGCCTCCCCCACCTCGCGGCCACCGAGCAGCACCGCTGCAAGCCCCTGCGGCGCGCCGCCACCGGCCTCATTGAAGCGCTCGAGCGCGCGCTCGAACAGAGCGTGCGTTGCAAGCGCGGTCAGCGGCGTCTTCTCCGACGGCTTCCAGACGAGACTGTTGCCGCACACGAGCGCCAGGGCTGCGTTCCAAGCCCATACGGCGACCGGAAAATTGAACGCCGAGATGATGCCGGTGACCCCGAGCGGATGCCAGCTTTCCATCATGCGATGCTCGCCACGCTCGGTCGCGATCGTCAGGCCGTAGAGCTGGCGAGACAGACCGACTGCGAAATCGCAAATGTCGATCATTTCCTGAACCTCACCCAGCCCCTCGGAGACGATCTTGCCAACCTCGATCGACACCAGTCGGCCCAAAGCTTCCTTGCTGGCGCGCAGCTCCTCGCCGAACAGGCGCACGAACTCGCCGCGCTTTGGCGGCGGCACCAACCTCCAGGCAAGGAACGCCGCGTGCGCCTGTTCGATCACGCCGGCGGCCTCGGCCGCGCCGATCGCCGTAACCCGGCCGATGATCTCGCCAGTGATCGGCGTACGAACCACGATGGCACCCTCGGTATATTCGGAGCGGCGGGCGCCGAGCGCGGCGAGGAGCCTGTCGACTTCGCCGGCAAGATCGGGATTGGCGGTATGAATGGTCGGTGCGGACTTGACGGACATGGTAATTTTCCAAATGTTGGAGTGGATCTCAGTTCCGTTCGTTCACGCGCACTTCCCGCAAGGCCGGAACGCGATGCGCTCCCAGGAAGGCCATGGCGGTATCCATCTCGCGCAGGACCATGCGCAGGACGGCTTCGGCGCCCGCCTCTCCCCCGGCCGCAAGACCCCACAGCGGCAAACGTCCGAGAAGCACGGCTTCCGCGCCTAACGCAAGATATTTCAGGACGTCGGTGCCGCGCCTGACGCCGCTGTCGGCCAGAATCGCCAGGCGGCCCTTCACGGCATCGACAATCGCCGGAATGCAGTCTGCAGGCACAGGCAGACAGTCCAGATTGCGTCCACCATGGACCGAGACCACGATGCCATCAGCGCCGATCTCGACCGCCTTTTCCGCATCCTCCACTGCGAGTACGCCCTTGATGGTGAGCTTGCCCGGCCAGATCTCGCGCAGCCAGCGCATGTCGTCCCAGCTCAGGCGCGGTTCGAGCCGGACAGCCTCCGCAATATCGGCGCGAGTAATGGCGGTGCGGAACGCCTCCGGATAGTGGCCGTAAGTCGGCATGCCCTCGCCGACGAGATAACGCGCAAGGACCCCAAACACCCATCTGGGATGCAGCGCCACATCGACCACGCTGCGCGGCCGCGGCTTGAAGGGAATCCCGAAACCGTTGCGTTCATTATACTCCCGGTTCGGCGATACCGGCGTATCGACTGTGACGAGCAGATTGTCGCAGCCGCAAGCGCTCGCGCGCTCCAGGAGGCGCCCGGTCAAGGCGCGATCGCGCCAGACATAGAGCTGGAACCAGAGCAAGGCATCCGGCGCGCCGCGCCGGACAGTCTCCACGGTCGTGACCGATTGCGTCGAGATGCAGACGGGAATGCCGACGCGGGAGGCCGCGCGCGCGAGCTTGGTCTCCCCATCATGGGCAACGAGGCCGGCGAGCGCCGTCGGTGCGACGGCGAGCGGCGCGGCCATCTGTCGGCCAAGAAGCGTTGTATCGAGATCGCGGCTTTCATGCCCTGTCAGCACCGCGGGCAGCAGCGTAATGGCGTCGAGCGAGGCGCGCAGGCGCCGCAGCGCGGCCTCGTCTTCCGTGCCGCGATCGATGTACTCGAACAGTCCGCGCGGCAGGAACTGGCGCGCACGCTCGCGATAGTCGCTGGCATTGAGCAGGATCGGCATCGGCGCGTCAGGCCGCGTAGCGTTTGAACTTGGACTTCGAGATCGAGGTTGCGGCGACGTGAACATGCTGCACCAACTCGGCCTCGGCACGTTCCGTGGTCCACCGCGTCGTGGGCACGGAGATGTTGACGGCGGCCACGGCCCGCCCGTGCTCGTCGATGATCGGCGCGGCGACGGAGATGTCGCCCATGACGCTTTGATTGATCTGGATCGAATAGCCGCGCTTGGCCGCGATATGAACCTGCTCCAGGAGCTTCTCGGGATCCGTGATCGTATGCGGCGTGAGCGGCTCGAGTCGCGTAAGCGTCAGGAGTTGTCGCCGCTCGTCGTCGGGAAGAGCCGACAGGATGGCGATGCCGGACGCCGTGAAATAGGCCGGCAGCCGGCTTCCGATCACGAAATCGATATGAATGAGGTGCCGGCCGGGAAAGCGCGCCACGAACACGACCTCATGGCCGTCAAGCTCATGCAGGTTGCACGTCTCGCCGAGATTGCGGCTCATGTCGAGAAGATAGGGCGACGCCTTGTCGATGAGCTCGTTGGCCTTGAGATAGCTGTGGGAGAATTGCAGCACCTTCGAGGTCAGTCCGTAGTTGCGCGTGCCCTCAATGCGCTTGAGATAGCCGAGCCTTTCGAGCGTATAGACCAGGCGCTGAGTGGCACTGCGATCGAGATTGGCCGTGCGCGCGATATCGGCGAGCGTCATGAAACGGCGCGGCCCATCGAAGGCATGCAGAACCTGGAAGGCCTTCTCGGTCGAGCCGACGAACAGGGACGAGCGCGTCGGCTCGGCGCTTCTTTCCGTGCTCGTCTCAGCACGAGCCCGCTTCGGGCTCATGGCCTTTCCGGATTTCTTTGATCCGCCTCGGCTACTGCGCGCCATGTCTCCGTCCCTCTGTCACCCGACGTCCTCGGAAATCGCGAGCTGCTTGCCGAACTCGACCCGAAGCGCGGATGCCAGCCCTTGCGCCGGCTGCACAAGCGGCGCCAGCATGTGCGGGGCATCCACGCCGATGAGATCCATCACCGCCTTCATCGGACCCGGGTTGGTCTCGGCGAATGCCATATTCATGAGCGGGATCAGCCGGCGATGCAGGTTCAGCGCTTCTGCGGTGCGCCCGGCGACGGCCGTCTCGAAAATCTGCCGCCAGGCGCGCGGCAACAGGCACGCGGTCACAATGATGCCGCCCTTGGCGCCGGCCGCCAGATGCAGCGGAAATAGGCTGTCCTCGCCACTCAGCACCGCGAAATTCTCGTCGACACCCGCGACCACTTGCAGGAAATGATACATGTCGAGATTGCAGGCCTTCATGCCGATGATGTTCGGATGCCTGGAGAGCTCATGCAGGATCCTGGGCTCGATCGCGATCCGGGTACGGTAGGGAATCTCGTAGATCAGGACAGGCACGGGCGAGGCATCGGCATAGCGCAGGAAATAGTCGCGAATGCCGATTTGAGTCGGGTTGGTATAATATGGCGTAAGAACCAGGAGGCCGTCCACGCCTTCGGCGGCGAATTCGCGGCCGGCCTGCAGCGCATCGTGGGAGCCGGCGTCCAGCACGCCGGCAATCACCGGGCCCTTGCCGTTCATGGCCTTCACCGACAGGCCAGCCATCCTGATACGCTCGGAGCGTGCCAGCGCGCCATATTCGCCGGTGCCGCCGAGCGGCACCACGCCATCGATGCCCTGTTTGGTGAGCCAGGCGAACAACGCTGACACGGCAGCGGCGTCGATGGTGTCGTCGGCCTTGACCGGGGTCGGAATCGCGGGAAACAGACCGCGAAGACGAGATGCAGTAAGCATGAGAGAACCTCTTCCTGAGAGAGTGGGACGGCTATCTTGCGGCAGCGCGCCGACGCAGATGTTCGGCAACGAAGATCAATAGTCCCATGAAGACGAACAGGCAGGTGGAGACGGCGGCGATCACCGGCGAAACCTGCAGCGTGACCTCGTCCCAGAACTGCTTCGGCAGCGTGGCATTGAGGCCGCCGGTCGCAAATAGCGCGATGGTCAGCTCATCGAACGACGTCGCGAAGGCGAACAGAAACGATGACATCATGCCGGCGCCGAGGATCGGAAAGGTGATATGACGCAACGTGGCGAACGGCCTCGCACCGAGGCTCTGCGCCGCGAGATCAAGTCGGGTGTCATAATTGCGCAGCACCGCCATCATGGTCATCACGACATAAGGCACGGCCACGACGGTATGCCCGAGGATGAGACCGAAGGCGCTGCCGACGAGACCGATGCGTGCGAACACGTAGAACAGGCCGACCGCGATGATCATGCGTGGCACGACGATCGGCGACAGGATGAAAGCGAGCCAGGCAGCCTTGCCCGGGATCTCGCTCCGCACCAGCAAGAAGGCGGCCGGCGTGCCGACCAGCATCGCCAGCAGCCCGGTTCCGATGCCGACCATCAGCGACCGCAGCAGCGCCTGCGTCCACAGCGGCGAGACCAGCACGGTCTCGTACCAATGCAGCGTAAAGCCCTGCGGCGGCCAATTGAGACCGCCATTGCCGAACGACAGCGGGATCATCAGGAGCGTCGGCAGACTGATGACGAGGAGCATGGCCCAGACGAACATCTGCAGACCGAGACCTGGCTGATCCGGATTGCGATCGCGCTTGCGCGAGGGCAGCAGGTCGATAATGCCATCGAACAGCGAGCCGAGCAGCGTCAGGAGCGTATCGCCGCCCTTCTGGATCGGTCCGCTCAGGCGCGACGGCACTGCCTTCCGTGCGGTGGCCGCTCCCGTCATGGTCGACAACCCCAGCAGCCGGTCGTAGGCGGCGAACACGACCAGCACGACGAGCAGGAGCAACACCGAAATAGCGCCGGCAAAGCCCCAATTCATGGTCTGTTGGATCTGGTCGATGATGAGCTGCGTGATCATGGTCTCGCGGCGGCCGCCGAGCAGCGCCGGCACGATGAAGAAGCCGATGGCCGTGACGAACACCATGATGCCGGCAGCAGCGACGCCCGGCAGCGAGAGCGGAAAATAGATCTTCCAAAACGCCATGCCCGGCCCTGCCCCGAGCGTCGCCGCCGCGCGCGGCAAGTTGCGATCGATGTTCTCCATGACCGACAACATCGTGAGAACGGCGAGCGGCAGGAGCGCATTGACCATGCCGACGAGAACGCTACCGAAATTGTAAAGCAGGCTCGCCGGCGTCGAGACGATCCCGAGCGACAATAGCAGCTTGTTGATGACGCCGTTGCGCCCGAGCAACACAACCCAGGCAAAGGCGCGCACCAGAAAGCTCGTCCAGAACGACAGCAGCACGAAGAACAGCAACCTTGCCTTCCGGTCTTTGCCGACGATCGAGATCAGATAGGCGATGGGATAGCCGGTGACGACACAAACCAGCGTCGTGACCAGCGAGATCTTCAAGGTGATGAGCAGGACATCGACATAGACGGAGGACGCGAAGAGCTGACGATACTGCGCCAGCGTAAAGCCGCTGTCGTTCTGCACGCTGAGCAGCAGCAGCTGGCCGACAGGATAGACCAGGAAACACACGAGCAGCAGCGCGAGCGGCCCGCCCATGGCGATCCAGCTCCATACCTGGCCTTGCGGCAACGCGCGCGATTTGGCAGACGCCATGACGTCAATGCCCTCCGCTATCGCCGATCGCAACCGCGTCCGACGGATTCCAGCCCACCGACACGAGCTGTCCGATTTCATGAGGGACCAGGCTCGAGCGGGTCGGATAGGCCGCAACCAGCTGCGGCAGCCCGGCCGTCTCCGGTGCGATGTAGAGTCTGGTGAGGCTGCCACTGATCATCACGTCGACGAGCCTGCCGGTCAGACCGCCCGCGCCGGTCGTGGCCGACTCGACATGCAGGTTCTGCGGCCGCACCATGACCTTGATCGGCTCGCCGGCGGTAAAGCGCGCCCCATTGCCGACGGCGCGCGAGCCGGCTTGTTGATGGGTCAGGACGATGTCGAGCCCATCTGCATCGACATCCCGCACGGTGGCGCTGAGCAGGTTGGACTCACCGAGGAAGTCCGCGACGAACACCGAACGGGGACGGAAGTAGAGATCCTCGGGCGTGCCGAGCTGCTCGATCGTGCCTGAATTCATCAGGCAGATGCGATCCGACATCGTCATCGCTTCTTCCTGGTCGTGGGTAACGTAGACGATCGTGGTGCGCAGCTCGCGATGGATGCGCTTGATTTCAAGTTGCATCTGGTCGCGCAGCTTCTTGTCGAGCGCGCCGAGCGGCTCGTCCATCAGGATGATTGCGGGTCGATAGACGATGCAACGCGCCAGCGCGATGCGCTGCTGCTGGCCGCCGGAGAGCTCGCGCGGATAGCGCTTTGCGACGTGCGGCAGGCGCACCGTCTCCAGCGCCTCCATCGTCCGCTTGCGCGCCTCGGCATCACTCATCTTCCGCATCTTCAGCGGAAATGCGATGTTGTCCTCCACGCTCATGTGCGGAAACAGCGCGTAGTTCTGGAACACCACACCGATGTCACGCTCATAGGCAGGGCTATGCGTCACATCCGCGTCGTCGATCAGGATCCGCCCCTCGTCCGGACGGGCAAGGCCGGCGATCAGGCTGAGCAGCGTCGTCTTGCCGGACCCGGAGGGGCCAAGCAGCGTGAGGAACTCTCCCTTGCCGACGTCGAGACTGGTCGGCGCCAGTGCGACGAAGTCGCCAAAGCGCTTTGACAGTTTCGAAATGCGCAGGCTCGACGGGACCATGGACAGCTCCGATTGCGGCAGCACGGATTAGCTCAGCACCCAGCTATTGAAGCGCTCGATCACAGCCGCCTGGTTCTCGAGCCAGTATTTCGCATCGATCTTCAAGCCGACTTTGATGTTGTCCGGATAGGTCGGGCAATTCTTCGCGATCTCTGGCTTGACGTAATTGAAGGCCTCCGGCTGGGTGAGGCCGGCGGGGAAATATTCCGTCAGTGCCGCCTGTCGCTTCGGGTCAGAGGCGAACTTGATGAACTCGCGACAGGCGTCCGCATTTGGCGTGCCTGCGAGGATCGACCAGTTGTCGCCGCCCCAAATGCCCTGGCTCCAGACGATCTCGACGGGCGCGCCGGCCGCTTGGGCCGCCTGCGGGCGGGACACCCAGGTTGGCAGCAGGTCGATCTCGCCCGACGTCAGCATTTGCTCGACCTGCGCACCGCTCGTCCACCACACAGCGACGTGCGGCTTGATCTTGTCGAGCGAGGCAAAGGCCTTGTCGAGATCGCACGGATACACCTGCGCGGTCGGCACGCCCGCGCCCATCAGCGCCTCCTCGATTGTGTCGAACGCGTATTTACGCACAGCGCGGCGGCCCGGGAACTCGTTCACATTCCAGAAGTCCGCCCAGGATTGCGGCGCCTTCCGGCCCTTGAAGGCGTCGGTGCGATAGGCCAGCACGGTGGTGTAGACGTTGGTGCCGACGCCGTAGGGCGACATGTATTCGGCCGGAATCGATTTGACCACCGGCTCGGATTCGAGGCCGTGCTTCTCGAGATAAAGCTTGTTGCCGGTCGTCAGCAGCAAGATCGCGGGCCAGCTGATTTTGGCCATGTCCCATGTGTAGTTCTTGGTGTCGACCATGGTCTTGATCTGGGCGACGGGCTCGGCATTGGCCTGAACGCCGACGACCTCGATCCCGGTCGCTTCGGTAAAGGGACGGTAGAATACCGCGCTATAGGCCTTGGTGTAGATGCCGCCGTCGTCGCGCACGACGATGCGCTTGCCTGCGGCGCGTGACGGTGACCAGACGGCCGGTGCGGCGAGCGCGACGGCGCCGGCACCAAGCAGCAGGCGGCGACGGGAGGTGATGATCTTCGGAAGCTGGCTCATGTCTTCAGTCCCCTCTTTGCGATGTTGCGATGTTTGGCGTGGCACTCGGTGACGGCGGCAGAACGCGGCCGGGATTGAACAGCCCCTTCGGGTCGAACGCATGTTTCACGGCACGCATCAAGGCCAGCTCGGCCTGCGGCTTGTAGCGGGTCATCTCGCCGATCAGCGTGCGCCCGACGCCGTGCTCGGCGCTGAAAGTGCCTCGCAAGGAGCTTGCGACCTCGTTCATGGCACGGCGGATGCGCTGAGCGACCGCGTCGCGATCCGGCAGCGCGTCCCATTGGGCAAAGCTGAAGAACGGAATGAAGTGAACGTTGCCGTCGCCGAGGTGGCCGACGATCACGAACCGAACATCTGCGATGATGGCTTGCACCGACGCCATCGCCTGGTCGATGAAGGCGGGCACCGCGGAGACCGGTACCGCGCAATCTGACGTAAGGCCCACGCCGGCCTTCTTGTTGGCTTCCGATACGCTGTGCCGAACCAGCCACATCGCTTTGCGCTGCGCTTCGCTCGACGCCAGGACGGCGTCGCGGATGATGCCGGCTTCGAGCGCGCGCTCGAGCACGCCTTGCATGGCCGCTGCCAATGCGCCGGGCTCGCCGGTGTCGGAGAGCTCGACCAGGACGTGCCAGGTATCGATCTCGGCAAACGGGCAGCGCCGACCCGGCACCTGCTCCAGCACGAGTCGAATCTGTTCGCCATTCATCAATTCGAACGCCGACAGGCGTGAATTGCAGGAGGCCTGGAACAGGCCGAGCACGTCGAGCGCCGTTTGCGGATTTTCGACCGCGAGCCAGGCGACAGCTTCCGCCGTCGGCAGCGGATGCAGCTTCAGCACCGCCCCCGTGATGATGCCCAGCGTCCCTTCCGAGCCGATAAAGAGGTGCTTGAGGTCGTAGCCCGTGTTGTTCTTGCGCAGCGCATAGAGCCCGTCCCAGATCGAGCCATCCGGCAGCACGACCTCGAGACCGAGCACGTTGTCGCGCGTGTTGCCGTAACGCAGCACGCCGGTGCCGCCCGCATTGGTCGCGATATTGCCGCCTATCTGACAGGATCCTTCGGCGCCCAGGCTGACGGGATAGAGTCGTTCCACGGCTGCGGCGGCTTCCTGGATGCTCGCGAGCACACAACCTGCATCGACGATGATGGTGTTGTTGACGGGATCGCGCGAGCGGATCCGGCGCATGCGCGTCAGAAGAACGATGACGGGGCGCTCGCCTTCGTCGGACGGCGTCGCACCGCCGCAAAGGCTGGTGTTGCCGCCCTGCGGCAGCACCGGCACGCCGCTCTCGACGCAGAGACGAACAACGGCCGCGACCTGCTCAGTGTTGGATGGAAGGACGGCGCAGAGCGCGGGCGCGCGAAAACGGCCGCGCCAATCTTCGGTGACGGCAGCGAGGTCCTCCTCGCGCGTCAGCACGGCCGTGTCGCCCAGCAACCGCTTGAACGCCTCGATCAGTGCCATCCGACCAGCCTCCCCTGGAGGACCGACGATGGCCCTGCCGCTCTTGACGTAATCGCAATACGATTAATTCAATCGCATCATGGTAACTATGAATTTCATGAGATGGCGAGTCAAGCCGGTGGGCCAACTTGGCCCGCACGACGATCACGGACATACACTCGCGGCGCAGCTTCACCGGATCGTTCGCCCTTCTTGGCGCAAATCCTCAAGCCGCGCTTCGCGGGCATCATCGGTGCATTGGAGCTTTCGGCATAGGCTCGAGCTGCGGCGGCTACAAAAGCCTCGCTCTGCAGCACGCATCACACGGCGCCGGTCGACGCTTTCCGCTCTCGGGACATCTCAATAGGATCCGGCATAATGCCCCGGCTTGCGCAAGGCGGCGTCGAACGGGTTGATCTTCGCCGCCAGCGCCTCTGCCTCGCGCCTTAGCACCTGGACCACTGTCGGCAAACGCTCGGCATTCAGCCGTTCGACTGTGGTGCCAATGCTGATGGCGGCGAGCGGTCGCCCTTCGCGATCAAGGACCGCAACGGCGACACCGGCCATGCCGGGCAGCAGCCCGCTGCCACGCGCAGCGTAGCCGGTTTCCCTCACCTGCTCGATTCCCTTGCGGAAGAACACCTCGTCGAATGGACCGAAATTGAGCAGACGCGGCAGGTTGAAGCGGATCACCTCGTCACGTTCCGCTTCCGGCAGGTGGGCCAGAATCGCCATGCTGGCCTGCCCGACCCCGAGGATCACTCTGCCTCCGATATCTCCGGTGAAGGAACGGATCGGCACCGGTCCCTCACAGCGATCGAGACAGACCGCGTCATATCCGCTGCGCACCAGCAAGAAGGCCGTATCGCCGAGCGCCGCCGATAGCCGTAACAGCCCGGGTCGACAAACTTCGCGCAGATTGCCGGGGTTCCCGGCACGGGCGGCAAGCGAAAAAAACTCGATGCCGAGCCGATAGTGCTTGTTGCGCGCGTCCTGCTCCACCAAGCCTTCATCGATCAGCATGCGCAGCAATCTGTGCGCCGAAGCCGGCGTCACGCCGGCTCTCTCGGCCGCATCCGTCAGCCGCATCCCCTCGCCGCCGCTCGCGGCCAGCACGCGCAGCAAGGCCACCGCGCGCGGCAGACTCCCGGAAGGCCCTGCGCCAACATCATCCATCAGTTGAAAATACTCCACTGAATGACGGCACCCAATTACAAATACCGGAAAAACTGCTCGTCACGTTTGCGCATATTGGAATATTGCATTGACACGCCGCGGAGCAAAGACCTGAATAGCGGGTGACGTCCTCGCTCCGGCAGTCCAGCCCCATGCGCGAACCGGTCTTGCGTGTCGAGAATCTTCGAGTCGAATTTCGCGTTCGTGCGGAGTGGTACCCGGCCGTCGACGGCGCATCCTTCACCCTCGAGCGCAACCAGACGCTGGCGCTGGTCGGCGAATCCGGCTGCGGAAAGTCGGTCACCGCGCTCTCCATCATGGGCCTCGTCCCGGAGCCGCAAGGTCGCGTGTCGGCGGACCGTATCCTCCTCGACGGAACCGATCTGCGAACGCTCGATGAGACGAAGCTCGAAGCGCTGCGCGGCGACCGCATGACAATGATCTTCCAGGAGCCGATGACGAGCCTGAACCCGGTGATGAGCGTCGGCGCGCAGGTTGCCGAGGCGCTCCGCGTCCATCGGGGGCTATCGCGGGCGGATGCGCAGGCGAAGGCGCTGGCGGTTCTCGAGGAAGTGAAAATTCCGTCCGCCAGGCACCGCTTCCACGATTATCCTCATCAATTCTCGGGCGGCATGCGCCAGCGCGTGATGATCGCGATGGCGCTTGCGTGCGAACCGACCCTGCTGCTCGCCGACGAACCGACGACCGCCCTCGATGTGACGATCCAGGCGCAGGTGCTTGGGCTGTTGTCCGACCTGAAGGGCCGCCATGGCATGGCGATGCTGTTCATCACGCATAATCTCGGCGTCGTCGCACAGATCGCCGATCGCGTTGCGGTCATGTATGCGGGCCAGATCGTGGAAGAAGCGCCGGTGCACGCGGTGTTCGCGAATCCCGCTCATCCTTATACGCGCGCGCTATTCTCGGCGATCCCGCGCATGGATCGTGCGGAGCAGTCCCTCGCCGCCATTCCCGGCCGCGTTCCGCCCCTCAACGACATGCCGAAAGGGTGCCGTTTCGCGCCACGTTGCCCGTTACGACGCGATGGGTGCGAGGCGCCACAGGTTCTGGCGGCCGCCGCCCCAGGGCATCTGGCGCGTTGCCATGTCGCAACCAACACTTTTGCAAAGGAGTATGCCCGTGCTTGACGCCTCTGGCCGGGTCGTAATGGTCTCCGGTGCCTCGCGCGGGATCGGCCGCGCGGTGGTGGAGCGCCTGGTTGATGGCGGCTATTTCGTCTCGGCCGGTGTACGCGATGCACGCGGGCTTGCCGCGTCCGATCGGCTGATGCTGCACCGCTATGATGCGGAGTCGCTGCCCTCGGCGGAAGCATGGATTGCAGCGACGATCAATCGTTTCCACCGGCTCGACGGACTGATCAACGCGGCCGGAATCAATCCGGAAGCCGACCTCACCGATCCCGACGAAACGGCGCTCGATGCCATGATGCTGATCAACGTCAAGGCGCCGATGCGGCTCATTCGCCTCGCGCTGCCGCACCTGGCCAAGGGCGGCGAAGGACGCGTGATCAACATCGCCTCGATGTCGGGCAAGCGGGTCCGCAATCCCAACGTCGGTTACGCGATGAGCAAGTTTGCGCTCGTCGCGCTCACGCATGCCGTGCGGCAATACGGCTGGGACCACGGCATTCGTGCGACCGCGATTTGCCCGAGTTTCGTCGCGACCGACCTGACCGCGAATGTCACCAAATGGCCGCGCGAGAACATGAGCGATCCGCACGACATCGCCGAACTGATCACGACGGTCCTGCGGCTGCCCAACAGCGCCACCATCGCCGAACTGCTGGTCAATTGCCGGCTGGAGGACATGCTATGAGATTGCAACGTCTGGCGGAGACGGATCGCCCCGCGGTGTCTTTCACGCTCGACGGTCGCCCCATGGCCGCGCTCGAGGGCGACAGCCTGCTCACGGCGATCCTCACGGA
The DNA here is from genome assembly GCF_900115265.1 of Bradyrhizobium sp. Ghvi. Taxonomy (GTDB): domain Bacteria; phylum Pseudomonadota; class Alphaproteobacteria; order Rhizobiales; family Xanthobacteraceae; genus Bradyrhizobium. Next base: position 612,654 of record NZ_FOVU01000002.1, read on the forward strand.
AGACACCTATCTCCGGACGAACGAATTCGGCGACGGCCGGCGTGCGGGCTTCTGTCTGATGGGGGCATGCCAGGACTGCTGGGTCAGCGTCGAAGGCAGCGGTCGCGTGCGCGCCTGCAGCACCCCGATAACCGAAGGCATGCGCGTGTCGCGCGGGACGGTGCAGCCATGAGCGTCGTGATTGTCGGCGCCGGCCCGGCCGGCACCCGCGCAGCGGAGGTCCTCATCGGCGCGGGCCTACGCCCAACCGTAATCGATGAAGCGCCGGACAACGGCGGGCGCATCTATCAGCGCCAACCGGCCGGGTTTCACCGCGTTGCGCGTGTTCTCTACGGATTTGAGGCCGACAAGGCACGTGCCATCCACGAGACTTTCGACCGGCTGCGCGCGTCGATCGACTTCCGCCCGCGAACGCTCGCCTGGAATTTGCGGCCTGGCCTGATCGACACGATCTGCGACGGCAAGGCGCGAGCAATACCCTTCGCGCAGACCATCCTTTGCACCGGCGCAATGGATCGGGTCATCCCGCTGCCCGGCTGGACGCTGCCCGGTGTCTTCACGCTCGGTGGAGCACAGATTTCATTAAAGGCGCAGGGCTGCGCTATCGGTGCGCGTGTCGCCTTTCTTGGAACAGGTCCTCTGCTCTATCTCGTCGCCTACCAATATGCCCGCGCCGGGGCCCACGTCGCGGCCGTGCTGGACACGACGGCGTTCGCCCGGAAGGCTGCGCAGGCATTCGGGCTGGCGCGCGGCGGCGCGACTTTCGTCAAGGGCCTCTACTACATCGCCTGGCTGCGCGCGCACGGTGTTCCCATAGCCGAGAGCGTGACGCCTCTCGCAATCGGGGGCGAGGGCCAGGTTCAATCCGTGAGCTGGCGTGATGCGCGCGGCACCACGCATGAGGTCGCGGTCGATGCCGTTGCACTCGGTTTTGGATTGAGGCCGGAGGCCCAGCTCGCCGATCTCGCTGGTGTGCCGTTCGACTTCGATCCCGTGCAGCACAACTGGGTGCCGCGCAAAGATCCGAGCGGGAAAACCCCCGTCGCAGGTGTGTTCCTTGCCGGCGACGGCAGCGGCATTCGGGGAGCCGATCTCGCCGAGGCGGCTGGCGCGCGCGCCGCCTGGAGTGTGCTGGCAGCACGCGGACTGGCGGTTGACGCCGGCGCCGTGGCGCGTCTCGATGCGCAGCTTGCAGCCGGCGCCGCCTTCCGCGCCGCATTGGAGCGCGCGTTTCCATTTCCGGCAAAGCTCGCCGCCGGTATGGCCGACGATACGATCCTTTGCCGCTGCGAGGCGATCACGGCGGGTGAATTGCGCGCAGCCGCGAACGAGACGCTGGCGACGCTTCCGCCGCCGGAGGTCAATCGGGCGAAAGCCCTGACCCGAGTCGGCATGGGGCGCTGCCAAGGCCGCGTCTGCGGCGCGGCCGCAGCCGAAGTACTGGCATCGACCCTGTCCTGCCCGGTCGAAGAGGTTGGACGCTTGCGTGGACAGCCACCGGTCAAGCCAATCCCTATCCTACCCGCGGAGGCCGCATGAGTGCGACGGCGACCGATGTCCTGATCGTCGGCGGCGGCGGGGCCGGCTGCTCCACGGCACTTCATCTCGCAAAACGCGGTGCGCGATGCATCCTGCTCGAGCGCGGCCAAATTGGCGGACAGGCCAGCGGCGTCAACTACGGCGGCGTGCGCCAGCAAGGCCGGCATCCGGCGGAACTGCCGCTCGCCCGACGCTCCCGCGAGATCTGGACCAGGCTGCCGGAGCTGATCGGCACCGACTGCGAGTTCGAGGTCACGGGACACCTGAAGCTCGCGCGCAACAAGACCGAGGAAGCCGACCTCGTTGCCTATCTCGATGTCGCCAAGGCCAACGGCCTTCCCCTCATCATGATCGGCGGCAACGCCATCCATCAGCAATATCCGTGGCTCGGCCCTGACGTCGTGGCTGGCTCGTTCGCGCCCGACGACGGCGCCGCGAACCCGCGCCTGTTGAGCCCGGCTCTGGCGCGCGCCGCACGCGATGCTGGTGCCGATATCCGCGAGTTCATGCCCGTCGACAGGTTTGCTCACGACGGTGCCCAGTTCATCGTGACATCGGGCGAGCACGAATTTCGCGCGCGATATCTCGTCAATACGGCCGGTTATTGGGGCGGTGCGGTTGCAGGCGCATTCGGCGAGCAGGTTCCTGTGTCCCCGCTCAATCCCAACATGCTCGTGACCGAGCCCCTGCCCTATTTCATCACGCCAAATCTGGGCGTCGTCGGCGGCGACGTCTACCTGCGTCAGATCCGACGCGGCAACGTGATTTTCGGCGGAGGCCGCGGGCACTCGGACCCGGACATTCCATCATCGCGGCCCTCGCCCAAGGCTAGCTATTCCGTCATGGCCAAGGCGCTGCAGCTCGTCCCGCAGCTTTCGGGCGTTCAGGTGATCCGCAGCTGGACCGGGATCGACGGCGAGATGCCGGACGATATTCCGGTCATCGGGCCGAGCCGCACGACGCCCGGCCTGCTTCATGCGTTTGGATTCTCGGGTCACGGCTTCCAGCTCGGCCCGGCGATCGGGGCAATCATGACCGAGCTCGTGCTCGACGGACACACGGATGTCCCGCTCGAGCCATTCCGTATCGATCGTTTCGCAGCGGACCAATCAATCAACCAGCAGGGACAGACACATGACGCTTCGCATCACGCTTAGTGCGGCACTCGCGGCTGCCACCCTCGTTGCGATGCCTGCTTCGGCGGCACCGAAGACCGACCTGAAGGTCGGTATGGCGGCCCAGGATGTTGGCCAGCTCGATCCACACCGCGCGGTCAGCACGATCGACCGCACCGTCGTGGCCTGGATATACAACGGCCTCGTGCGATTCAAACCGGGGACGATGGATCCCAAGCAGATCGAGCCGGATCTCGCGGAGAAGTGGGACTCGAGCTCGGACAAGCTCGACTGGACGTTTCATCTGCGTCACGGCGTCAAGTTTCACGGCGATTTCGGCGACCTGACGGCCGATGACGTCGTCTTCAGCCTCAAGAGAGCCAGCGACGCCAAGACGTCGGCCTTCTCCGCCGACTTCGCCGCGTTCAAGACCATCGAGGCAACGGATCCCTACACGGTCCACATTGTCCTCGCCCGGCAGGTGCCAAGCCTGCTTGGGCTCCTCACCAACTACTCCGGCGGCTACATCGTCAGCCGCAAGGCGGTCGAGAAATATGGCGCGGACTTCACACGCAATCCGGTCGGCACCGGTCCCTTTGCCTTCGTCTCCGACACTCCGAACCAGTCGCTCGAGCTTGCGGCGTTCGACGGATATTTCCGGGGCAAGCCGAAACTCGAGCATGTGAGCTATCGCTACATCCCCTCCGACTCCTCACGCGACCTTGCTTTCCAGAACGGCGAAATCGACCTCATCTACGGCAAGCAGGATCAAGCCTGGATCAACCGTATCCGCGCCTTGCCGAACTCGGTGGTCGACGTGTTCGAGCCGGGTGAGCTCGCCAATCTCAACCTCAACATCACGGCGAAACCGCTCGACGATATCCGCGTGCGGCAGGCGATCGCCTACGCCGTCAACCGGCCCGAGCTCGTGAAGTGGCAGGGCGCCGACACCGCGCGTCCCGGCCAGAGCGTGATTCCGGCTGGCTACCTCGGATCCTCCAACGATGTCGGTCTCGTCAATACCGACATCGCCAAGGCGAAGGCGCTGCTCAAGGAGGCAGGCTATCCCGATGGCGTCACGATCAAGATCATCCACACCCAATTGCCGCAGATGCTGGGCAGCATGCAGGTCGTGCAGGCACAGCTGCGCAAGGCTGGCATCAATCTCGACATCCAGGTCGTCGATCACGCCACCTTCCATCAGCAAATCCGCAAGGATCTCAGTCCAATCGTCTACTACGCCGCGGCGCGCTTCCCCGTGGCGGACATCTACCTCACTCAGTTCTTCCATTCGGCCAGCATCGTCGGAAAGCCGACGGCGGTCACCAATTTCAGCCACTGCGACGTGGCAGACAAGGAGATCGACGCCGCCAAGGCCGAGACCGATACCGAGAAGCAGGTCGCGCTCTGGGTGGAGGCCCAGAAGAAGATCGTTGCAGCCGTTTGCGCCGTTCCGCTCGCCGAAGCCCTGCAGATTTGGGCACATCGCACCGACCTCGACTATGGCTACGATTTGAAGGCGTCGTTGTCGCTCGGACCACTCCTGACCGAAGCCACGCACTTCAAATGAGGTCGGCGCGACCGAGCCAAGGGATCGTCCAGTGATTGTCTTCGTTGTCCGGAGATTGCTGACTTCGATACCGACCCTACTGGCGGTGTTGACGCTGGTCTTTCTGCTGGTGCGCGTGGTTCCAGGCGACCCCGCAATCGCCATTCTCGGCGATCGGGCGACCCCGGAAACGCTCGCGGCCCTGCGTGCCGAACTCGGGCTCGATCGCTGGATCGGCACGCAATATTTCGAGTTCCTCGGTCATGCCCTGCGTGGCGATCTCGGCACCAGCATGGTCACGCATCGTGCGGTCTGGACCGAAATTGCCGAAGCCTTGCCGCACACCATCGTATTGACACTGGCGGCGATGGCGATCGGCTGCCTGATCGGCATTCCCTCCGGCGTTTGGGCTGCCCTTCATCGCAACGGCACGATCGACGTGCTGACGCGCCTGCTGTCGTTGCTCGGGCTGTCCTTCCCAGTATTTGTGTCGGGCATTTTTCTGCTGATCGTGTTCGCGCTGCAGCTTCACCTGTTCCCGGTGATCGGCAATCCGCGGCCGGGCGATTGGGTCGACGGTCTGCACAAGCTCGTCCTGCCGGCTATCACCCTTGGTATCGTGATGGCCGCCTATGTCGTCCGCGTCACGCGCAGCTCGATGCTTCAGGTTCTCGGCGAGGATTATATCCGCACCGCGCGCGCAAAGGGCGTGTCGCGGCGCGGCATCATCTGGCGCCACGGCTTGGGCAACGCCCTGATTCCCGTGGTCACCGTGGTCGGTCTCTATGTCGGCATCCTCATCGGCAATTCGGTCCTGACCGAGATCGTCTTCAACCGCCCCGGCCTCGGCAAGGTGATCGTCAGCGCGCTGACCCAGCGTGACTACACCATGCTGCAGGGCATGATGGTGATCTACTGTTTCCTGATCGTCATCGTGAACCTGATCACCGACATCAGCTATGGGCTCATCGATCCGAGGGTAAAGCAATGACCGATGCGGCCCTTTCAGCACCGCTTTCATCGCGGCGCGCAACGATCGGTCGGCTCTTGAGCGATCCCGCAACGGTTGCTGGCCTCGTTCTCTGCTCGGTCGTCGTGGCCGGCGCGCTACTGGCACCCTGGCTTTCCCCTCGCGATCCTCTCGAACAGAATATCATCGACCGCCTGACAGGACCTGGCTCGGAGTATCTGCTCGGCACCGACCAGTTCGGCCGTGACGTGCTGTCGCGACTGCTTTGGGGCGCACGGATCTCCCTCATGGTATCCTTCCTGTCCATCTCCGCCGCCCTCGTCATTGGCGGAGCGATCGGCATGATCAGTGGCTATATCGGCGGCCGTTTCGATCTCGTGACCATGCAGGTGATGGACGTCCTGCTGTCGTTTCCGAGCCTGGTTCTCGGCATGATCATGGTGGCGCTCCTTGGTTCGAGCATCACCAATCTCATCATCGCCATCGCGCTCACGGCGATAGCTCCGTTCGCACGCATCGCGCGCGCACCGGTGCTCGTGATCAAGGAACGCGCCTTCATCGAGGCCGGCCGAGCGCTCGGTTTCTCGCATCTGCGCATCCTGCTCGTGCATGTTCTGCCAAATATCGTCACCGATCTCCTGGTCATGGGCACCCTCTGGATGGCCACCGCCGTCCGCACCGAAGCCTCGCTGTCCTTCATCGGGCTCGGCGTCAAGCCACCGACGTCGACCTGGGGCGGCATGATGCGGGACGGGTTTGAGAACATTCTCGACTCGCCATGGCTGTGCATCTGGCCGGGTCTGGCCATCCTCGTGCTGGTCTTGGGTCTGAACCTCGTCGGCGACGGCCTTTGCGACGTGACCGATCCGAAGGCCACCCAATGAGCGCGTCCGAAACCTTGCTCGACGTCCACGATCTCGCCAAGCACTTCACTCTGACCAAGGGCTTTCCTCGCCCGGTCACAACCACGGTTCGCGCCGTTGACGGCGTCAGCTTCGCGGTCCAGCGCGGCGAGGCCTTCGGCCTCGTCGGAGAGTCCGGCTGCGGCAAGTCGACTGCGGCGCGCGCCGTGTTAGGTTTGATTCCGCCGGATGCCGGGCGCGTGCGCTTCGCGGGCACCGACGTGACTGACGCCAAGGGATCGACGCTGCAACGCCTGCGCCGGCGCATGCAGATCGTGTTCCAGGACCCCTATTCATCGCTCAATCCGCGACGCACGATTGGCCAAGCGTTGACGGAACCGCTTGGCGTGCATGGTCTTGCTCGCGGCCGCGCCGCGCGCGAGCGCGCAATCGCCTTGCTGGAGGAGGTCGGCCTGCCGCCTTCCGCCTACGACCGCCACCCGCACGAATTTTCCGGCGGGCAGCGCCAACGCATCGGAATCGCCCGTGCGCTGTCCGTCGAGCCCGAGCTCATTGTTGCCGACGAGCCGGTATCAGCACTCGACGTCTCTGTGCAGGCACAGGTGCTGCTGCTCCTGAAGGATCTGCAGGCGCGGCGCGGCCTGACATTCGTGCTCGTCAGCCACGATCTCGGTGTTATCAGGTGGTTCTGCGCGCGCGTCGCAGTGATGTATCTCGGGCGCATCGTCGAGGACGGCCCGGTCTCGCGCGTGTTCGGCACACCGCGCCATCCCTATACGCGCATGCTGCGTGATGCCTCGCCAATCCCCGATCCGGGCATCCGATCCCAATTGCCGCGTATCGTCGGCGAAATTCCATCTGCCGCCGATCCGCCGGCAGGATGCCACTTTCACCCCCGCTGCCCCCGTGCATCCGATATATGCCGCACTGTATATCCGCAATGGCGAGCCGATGGTGAAGGAGGCGTCGCCTGTCATCATCCAGAGGACTGATCGCTCTCGCTGTCTGGATCGCCTCGTTATTTAACCTTTAGGCGCCGAACCTCTTTGCTCAAGGAGCACTCTTGCAGGCCGGATGGCTCTGTCCCTTCCGGCGCTCAAGCAACTCACGAACCAGCGGCAGGCGATCGTTGCCAAAATACATATCGGTCCTGTCGACGAAAATCGTCGGGGATCCAAAGCCGCCGCGAGCGATGACCTCGTCCGTGTTGATCCGGAGTTGGTTCTTGACCGCTTCGTCGCTGATCCCTCGAAGAAACTCCGCAGGATCGACGTCCAACTTCTTGCAGATGTTCGTCAGCACCGCATCTTGAGAGATGTCCCTATCCTCGCCCCAATAGGCCTCGAACACCGCGGTAGCGAACGGAACCATCCCGCCTCCGAGCCAGATGCAGCCGCGCATCGCCTTGACGCTGTTCACCGGAAAAACTGTCGGTGGCATTTTGATCACAAGCCCGGCTGAGCGCGCCCAGTCTGCAAGATCCTTCAACATGTACCGCGCTTTCGGCACGATCGGATTTTCGCGCGAAGCATAAACGCTCGGATTAACCGCATTGAACACGCCGCCAGCCAGCACCGGCCGCCACGAAAGGGGCTCGCCAAACTCCTTTGCCAGTCGCTGGATGTTGTGGAAGGCGAGATAAGTCCACGGACTTGAGCAGTCGAAGAAGAACTCTATCATCGATCATGCACTCTCTTCTTGACTGACATGCAATGCAACGTACCCGCCTTTTGCGGTTTCACCCGCCCAGGGTGACGCAATTCCTTCGGTCACGACTTCGATGCGCCGAACATGATTGTTCTTGCTTCGTCCGAGAACGGCTCCTTCACGAATTTGCCGACCGAAAGGCCGGCCTGGACTTGCGGCCGCCCGCGGACTTCCGCATACCAGCGTTTGAGGTTCGGATAGTCGTCGAGTGTGAAGCCTTGCGCCTTATGTGTCATCGTCCACGGGAAACAGGCCATGTCGGCTATCGTGTATTCGTCGCCAGCGACGAAGCGCCCGGTCTTACCCAATTGAGTATCAAGCACACCGTATAATCGCGTTGCCTCACGCCGAAATCGATCGATCGCATAAGGGATTTTCTCCGGCGCATAGAGGTGGAAATGACCGTGCTGACCGAGCATCGGTCCGAGACCGGCCGTCTGCCACATCACCCATTGTAAGACCCGGGTACGACCGCGCGCATCGACTGGCAAATAGCGTCCGGTCTTTTCGGCCAGGTAAATCAGGATAGCACCCGTCTCGAACACGGAGATCGGCTCGCCACAGTCGGCCGGCGCACGATCAACGATCGCTGGAATGCGATTGTTCGGGCTGATGGCGAGAAACTCCGGCTTGAACTGTTCACCGGCGCGAATATCGATCGGCACGACGGTATAGGGCAGCCCCAGTTCCTCGAGCAAAATCGAGATCTTCCAGCCGTTGGGGGTCGGCGCATAGTGCAAGTCAATCATTCGAGACGTTCCTAGGGGGCGACTCGTTCGAGCCCTGCCGTGCTTTTCCTAGTTGTGTTCGAGCCGGACAACGGGCCCGGCCTGATGAACGCGTCCACCACGTTGCTGAGCAACTGCGAGACGTTGTTCTCGAACCCGTTGACAGGAAGGGCGCTTCCAAAAGCGATGGATCCGGTTGCAAACACCGCACCATTGTTCGGCGCCTCGAAATACACCATGTCGGCCCGCAGAATGTAGTTGTGCGTCCCGCTAAATCCCTGATGGGCGTGGGCTCCCTCCTCGTCATGAGCGATGTAATTGTCGGGGTGACCACCCGAGGATGCGATGATCTTGGTATTGGGCGGCGTGCCGAACCCCAGCTTGTAGCAGTCGATCTCAATGCCCGCCGCTCCGCCGTTGCCCAGGCCGAAATCACCGATGATCTCGCCTTCGATCCCTTCCGTGATCCAGGCGAGCGCTGGATCGTAGCTGTCGGGCATGCGCCGGTAGGGCTGGCTATGGGCGAAGCCCTCGCCAGCGAAGGTATTGCCGACCAGCTTCTGTCCCCATCGCTGAAAGCCGGTCCAGATTCCGCCCATCTGCCCGGTCGTGGCGAGATAGTATTCACCCGGCCGAGCCGCCCAGGCGATCCAGTGGCCACCTGTCTTGCGGCACTCCATGATCCACGGTTCGTCATCGCGAAACGCCACATTGCAGCAGAAGCTGTTCGCGCCCATGCAGATAAAGCGCCCACCGCCGGCGATGTAATCCTCGTGCGCGTCGAGCATGCGCTCAGAGTGATATTCCGGGTGCGTGGAATTCAGAATGCAAGCATAGGGCGCCATCGCTGCGACACCCTCCAGATGCACATCTTCATCGGTCAGTACGTCGTACTCGTACCCCTTGTGCTCAAGCCACGCCAGAATCGAGAGGTCCGCCGGAAAATTCCACGGCAAGTCGAACGCGGCGATCCGGTATTTCGGCCGCATGTTCACCATCGGGCGACGGTAGCTCGTGTAGCAGACGCCGGCGCCATCCGCATGCGTGTCGTAGCAGCCGGCACCGAATTCCGGATTTTCGTAGATCTCGATATCAACCTCGGAGATCGTCGGCGGTTGGCCCGCCATTGGCTGCACGATCTGGCCGTCTGTCGCGAAACGCTCGTTGGCGTAGGCGAGATAGGTCGCGGTGGAAAACAACAGAGCAATTCGCGCTGTAGGCGTGCGGGGCCGAACGAAGAAAACGATGTATTCTTCGGCCAGGCCCTCGCCGTCACCGCCGCGTACTCTCATCGCGTAGGCTCCGCTGCGCAGCGTTTCGGGCAACTCGAGCGTCTTTGTGGCTTTCCAATTGCTGTCGATCATCGCGTCGGCATGGAACTCGATGCCGCCGTATTCATGCGGGGCGAGCCGGAAGCAGTCGTTGCGGCCGTTCCAGTTATAGCCGGTCTGTGCACGCACCGGCCTGTTGTAGCCCTTCGCATCGAGCTGGTTGGGTCCGATATCGATTACGAGATCGCCGATCCCGCGATCGGTATAGCCCTTCGTGGTGTCCCAATACGCGACCATACCGTCCGACGGGGGCTTCCCGCCCGCGCGAATCGCATCGAGCTCTTCGCGCGCCAAAGCGCGATCGAACACACCGCAACGATCGATCTTCCCGCAGTAGAGCTGCGACACGAAGTGACCGCGCAGCGCGTGCCAGTCGCGCGACCCCGCCACAAGGAATGGCGTATCGGGCAGGTTGTTCTGCCTGAACCGAAACATCTCCGACACATGCGAGCGGTATTCGACCGGCGCGACTTTGCTGAGCAGGCTGTTGTAGCGGTTCACGACGCCTTCCTGGTACAGCGTGGCGCGGCCGCTTCGCGCATCGAAAGTGGCCGCGACGAAATACCAAGCCTGCTTCTGCAACGGCAGCTCAGCCTGGAGATAGTCGATCTCGTTTCCGCAACCGACCCAGAACTCCAGCCTGCCGCTCGGATTGATTCCAAGGCCATAGCCGTGATTCCTGTCGTTGTCCCAGCGGCCCAGGAGGCACTGGCGATGCCCGACATCGGGCCATGTCGGCCAGATGAACGCACAGAGCGTGATGCTGCCGTCGAGCGCGAGCTTGCGATCGGGGTCGGTCGCCTCGAGGAAGGCACCGACCTGCGTGAACTGCTTCTCAACCTGCCAAGTGCCGTTGGCGACGCAGTCGATTTCTTCCTCGATGAATCCCGGACCATGCGGGTGCTCGTCGCCATGGATCAGGCGCACGAGATGGGCTTCAGCGGTCGACGTGCCATCGGCACTGACATGAAATTGTATGGTGTCGCCCGGCTTCACCGAGATCTTGTCTGCATAACCGAATATCTTGATCTGCGCCATGGTGCGGAGTTTCCCATCGAGAAGCCGGACAAGGTGCCCTGCCTGGCAGGCGTGTTACGCTAGGTTTCGAGAAGGTCGCGGATGCAGCGCAGGAACAAGCCGTGACGGGCATCGTTCGCCGATGTGTAAATGGCATCATCGATCAAACGCGGGGGAACGCCCCGACGTCCTGAGAGCTTAACGACCTGATAGCGCCGGAACGGCTCGATTGCTCTGACCGCATATCTTTGCTCAAGCGGCCGTTGACGAAAATAGATCAACAGTCGCTCGAGCCTCTCGCTGTGCTGTCCCAGCGGCAATTGGCGGTGCTCCTCGATGACCTCGGGGTTCACCAGCGTCCGCAGAAACTCGCGGCGGAGGCCGTCGAATCGATCCCGGACGATGATGTCACGGTCCTCGGACCTGTCGTACTCAAGAGGCAGCATCTCAGCTCTCCAACTGCAGACGTTCGACGTGGACCATAGCCGTGGCAGGTGCCGACGCGGCTTTCCCTGCTTGATTCATCAAGCCCACTGCTTTTCCTCGTTGACCCATGCGAGCCCGGGCAATCTGCTGGCCCCAGCGAATGCCTCCACGACATTCGCCAGCACTCGGGATGCGCTGTTCCTGAAATTGTTGACCGGCAGCGATTGCGCGAATGCGACCGAACCACATGCAAACACAGCGCCGCCATTGGGAGCCGTGAAGTAGGTCATGTCGGCGTGAACCCGCCAGTCATACGACCCATAGAGCCCAAGATAGGAATAGAGGACGAGCTGCTGGTTCACGACATAGCTGTCCGTGTGGCCCCCAGACGAGGCGATGATCTTGGTGTGCGGCGGCGTGCCCAGAGCGCGGTCATAATAATCGAGCGCCAGGCCCGCGGCGCCGTCATTGGCAAGACCGGCGTCACCGATGATCTCGCCATCGACACCTTTGGTGATCCAGGACACTGTGCGGTGATAGCTGTCCGGCATCCTCCGGTACGGTTCGCTTCGTCCACCGCCCGAGCTGCTCAGGCCTATGCCAACCAGCTTCTGGGTCGCCCGTCCGAGCACCTTCCAGGGACCACCACGCATTCCGTCCGTTGCCATGTAGTGCTCGCCGTAGCGGGACACCCACGGCTTGTACCCGTCATCGCGACGTCGACATTCCATGATCCATGGTTCGCCGTCGCGAATGCCGGCTGTGGCGTTGAACCCGTTGCCGCCTGCATAGATGTAGCGACCGCCGGCGGCGATATAATCCTCGGTCGCATCCAGCATTCGCTCGGTGTAGTATTCCGGGCGCGAACTGCTGATCACGCATGCGTACGGCGACAACGCTTCCAACCCGTCGCGATGCAGGACCTCGTCGGTCAGGACCTCGTACTCGAAGCCGCTCTGGTCCAGCCATGCGATGATCGATAGGTCCGCAGCCAATCCCGAAGCCACATCGAGGCTCGGCATCCTGTACCTCGGCCGCATGTTCATGATCGGACGGTGATAGGAGCTGTAGCATACGCCATTGCCATCGGCGTGCATGTCGTATGTCGACAGCCCGAAATCGTCTCGCATATACATCTCGATGTCGATATCGGACAGCGCAGCCGACTGTCCCGTCAAGGCTTCGCGCTCCGGGTGATCGAAGCTCAGGCGCTCGTTCGCAAAGGCAAGGTAGGTGAGTGTCGGAAACAGAAATGCAATACGCGCCCGGGGCCTTCCCGGCCGGACGAAGAAGACGACATGCTCCTCGCTCACGCCCTTTCCCCAGCCGGATCGTAGCCTCATGGCATAGCAGCCGCTTTTGAGGCCCTGCGGCAGGGCGACGGTCTTGGTCGCCTTCCAATTGCAATCCGTCAGCGCGTCGGCATGAAACTCGATCCCCCCGAACTCTTGCGGAGCCAGACGGAAACAGTCGGTGAAGCCGTCCCAGTTCCAGCCGGTCTGGCCGCGAACGGGCCGATTGTATCCTCGAGCATTCAGCCTGTGCCGGCCGACGTCGACCACAAGATCTCCGATGCCGCGGTCGGTGTATCCCGCGCTCGTATCCCAGTACGCGACCAGGCTGTCCATCGCGGGCACGAGCCCGCTCCTGATCGTGTCGAGCTCGGCCGACTGTAGAGCCTGGCCAAATGCACCGCAGCGGTCGATCTTGCCCCAATAGAGCTCCGACACGCGCGCCCGCTGTTGCGCATCGCGGCTACGCGAACCCGCGATGAGAAACGGAGTTGAGGCCAGGTTCCCGGGCTTGCTCCGGAAAGTTGCAGACGTGCGGGATTCGTAATCTACCAGCGCGACCTTGCCCAACAGGCCGTTGTACCTGTTGCCGACGCCGACCTGGTGCAAGGTCGCACGCCGTGTCTCGGCGTCGAAGGTCACGGCCACGAAATACCACATCTGCACCTGCAGCGGCACGTTGGCGGTCAAGCGCTCGGTCTCTTCGCCCCGTCCGATCCAAAACTGCAGATAGCCTTTCTCGTCGATGCCGATGCCGTAGCCCTGCTTTCGATCGCCGTCCCATCGACCGATTATGGTCTGCCGTTTTCCGGATGCCGGCCATGTCGGGTGGATGAAGGCGAACAAAGTGAAGCTGTTTGCGAACGCCAGCCGGCCCTCGGGATCATCGACCTCGAGGAACGATCCCACCTGGGTGAACTGCGGCTCGACCCGCCACCTGCCGTTCGCGGTGCACGCCACCTCTTCTTCGACGAAGCCTGGCCCTGCCGGGTTCTGGTCGCCATGGATCAGGCGCACCAATTGCGCCTCAGCCGTATCCGTCCCCTCGGCGCTGACATGAAACTGAATGGTCTCACCCGGCTTGACCGAGAGCCTGTCCGTGTAGCCAAAAAGTCTGACCGGTGTCACCGCCAACTCCTTCCTTTACAAGCTCAGCGTCCGCCGCGCAGGTCCGAACGCTTCATCCGTGATCAGGACTCCAGTAGATCCTGTACTCGCCGCATGAAGACGCCGTGGCAGGCCTCATCCGGCGTCGCGTAGATTCGATCCTCCACCACCCGCGGCGCTACGCCACGATGTCCGGATAGAGCGACGATGCGATAGCCTTCGAAGCGTTCCACGGCCATGATGGCGTACTTCTCCACCTGAGGACGGGTGCGGAAGTAGATCAGCAGCCGTTCGAGCGCCTCACTGTGCTGCCCGTTGAGGGAGTGGCGATGCTCCTCGATGATCTCCGGCGACACCAGCGTCTTGAGATGATCGCGAGTCATCTTGTCGTGGCGCCGCTGGTAGATGACGCTCTTGTCCTCGGTCTCGGTCGCTTCCTCGGGCAGCAGCTCGCCGCCCTTCTCCGCTCGCGTCGATCGCCGCTCGCTCTTCTTCTTGTCGCGCCAGGCACGGAACTGCGCCTTGATCCCGAACAGCCCGTTGCGCAGGTAAAGCACGACCAGGAGCATGATCAGCCCGATGATCATGAAGCGAGCCGGCCCCCACGTATTCAGCACCTGGTCGAAGAACACGACGATCAGGGTGCCAACGACCGCGCCTTCCGCACGTCCAACGCCGCCGATCACCAGCATGGCGAGGCCGAGCAGCACGGTATCGAAATTGAAGATCGAGAACGCCACGCCGCCGAAATTCGAAGTATAGAATCCGCCGATGAAGCCCAGCGCCGCCGACGAGACGAGGAACACCCAGACGCGCGCCTGGCGAAAGTTGACCCCCGTCGCCTCGGCGAAGGCCTCGCGCTTTTCGGGCGCCATGCGCAGGATTCGTCCAAGCCGGCGGCCGTTGACGAACCGGTAGAGCAGCAAGGCCAGCAGCATCAGGCCAAAGCAGGCGTAGTACGCCAGGAGCAGCTGACCGAGCTGCGACCATTCTTCCGGGATATAGGTCCTGGCGCCGTACAGGCCGCCGTTCGCGGACCCGAACTCCTTCGACGTCACGAAGTAGACCCGGCAAAGCTCGTTGAGACCCAGGGTGAGAAGCGCATAGTAGAATCCGTCGAGCCGCGTGGCCGGCAGCGCGATGATCCCACCGAAGACCAGCCCCACCAGAGCCCCGATCGGTGGCAACAACCACCAGGGCAATGCGAACTTGACGGCAAGCAATGCCGTCACGAACGCTGCCGTCCCGACGACTGCATAGGTCGCGAGCGAAAAGACACCCGCAGTTCCCATGATGAGCATCCAGCACAGACTAATGGCGGCATAGATGCCGAACGTGGCTCCCGCCGTCAGCAGCGTGTTCTGCAGATCGCCTGGCGTGAACAGGGGAGCTATTGCCAGCGCAAGAAGCCCCAATACCCACCAGATGGGCCGCTTGTCGACGATCGTCTTCTCCGCGCGCAAGGTCTTGGGGTTATATTCCCCGCGCACGCGGAGCACGCGGCGGCGTGTCGGCCAGTAGCGAAGACGATTCCACATCGTTGCGCCGTGGCCTGGCCATTTGTAGTAGTAGCGCAGGCGGCCGACGGGATTCAGCTTCGTCGTCGATCGACGAGTTCTTTCCCAGACCTCTTTGTGGCTGCGGAACGGAATGGTCGGGAGCTCTTCGACGTCGCGCTTGCCGCCCCAGACAAAGAGCGGATTGCGCCACTTGATGCCGCTATCAATTGACATTGCTCAGGCCTCCCTCGCCTTGTCGAGCAGCCCGGCAATACCGCGCGGACGCACCAAGAGGATGACGATGATCACGACGAACTGGGTGATGAGAACGTACCGGCCGCCGATCGATATGCTCGTCAGGGCCTCGTTCAGGCCGAGCACGATCGCGGCGATGACGGCACCGCGCACGCTGCCGAGCCCGCCGCAAAGCGCGATGCTGACTCCCTTGATCATCGGCATCAGTCCGCCGAACGGCGAGATATAGTAGGTCTGAGAGAGGAGGACGGCCGCGAGACCCGCCAACCCGCCTGTGATGCCCATGACATAGAACGAGGTTCGCCGAACGCCGATGCCGACGATGGATGCCGCATGCGGATTCATCATCATGGCGCGGATTTCGAGGCCACGGCGGCTCGACTGCATCCACCTTAGGACGACCGCCAATAGCAGGACGGATGTAACCACGTTCCCGATCTTGTCCGCCGTGAAGACAACACCCGGCAAGGACACCGACCAGTTGCCGAAGATCTCTGGCAAGCTCTTCGATCGCGGGCCGAACCACCAGAGCAGACACTGCGTGCCGATCAGATTGATCGCGAGCGTCGCAATCAAACCTCGAATGGTGAAGTTTGGCTTGTCGTGGATGGGTATGAACCCGACCGCACAGATGACCACTCCCCCGAGCGCGCCCGCGAGGATACCCGCGGCCAGCACCGCAGGCCCCGATGTGGAGACATGCTGGGCAAACAGCCAAGCGCCATAACCCGCGAATGCAAATATGAAGCCGTAGGCCAGATTGAGCAGGCCGAGGCTCGACCAGGTGATCGAAATTCCGATCGCAAGCGTGCCGTAAATGCACGCAAGGACGATGGTGTTGCTGACGATGAACCAGATATCCACGTTTTACGCCTTTCGATAAACGTTCAACGCGAGGGCCGCCGAGGCCTCACCCTTGAGCTTTCCGACATGCATGCCGATGACGCGATCGACCCGTCCCTCGAGCAGGGCGACGTTCTGCTCCGCAATGATCATCGCGGCATTGCCGAGCTTGACGGCCATCAGTGCGTTGATCACGCTCTTGCCGATCTTGGGCGCCAGCCCGAGCGATGGCTCGTCGACGAGGAAGAGCGACGCATCCGTCATCAGGCCGCGGCCGATAGATACCATGCGCCGTTCGCCGCCCGACAGGCGCCCCACGGGTACACCCATCAGCTTCCGCAACGGTGGAAAGATCTCCAGGATGCGGAGCTTGCGTGCAGCGCGATCGCGCCAGGCCGCCGCGGTGTAGGCGCCGGAATCGAGATGCTCCTCGACGGTCAGGCCATGGAAGATCTCGTCGCCTTGCGGAATCAAGGCCAATCCTGCGCGCACGATCTCGTGGGTGTAGCGCCCCGGCCCCTGGCTTCGCGTGCGACCGACCTCCCTGCCGTTCAGCTTGATCGAGCCGCGCTGCCAGCCGGTAAGTCCGGCGATAGCATAGAACAGGGTCGACTTGCCGTGGCCATTCAAGCCGACGATGCCGATCCGCTCCCCACACTGAACGACGAGATCGAGATCGTGGATGACGCGAACCGGCCCATAGCCCGCGGACAGTCCCTTGACGTTCAGGACCTCGCGCTGCGGCTGACGCGGCGGAGCGCCCGGCAAATGGTTGCTCACGGAGATATTCATGCATCCGCCTCTTCGCTGAAATCCTCGAAGTAAGCCGCATGGACCTTTGGATCCGCCATGACGTCGTCCATCAGGCCCTCGGAAATGACCTCCCCGGCGTCCATCACGAGAATGCGGTCGGCGATCGTCCCGAGGAGCTCGATGCGGTGCTCCACGATGAGGATCGCAATGTTCATTTCCTTTGCCAGGATCCGCAGCAGAGTATCGATTTCATCGACCTCCGAATTGATCAGGCCGGCCGCCGGCTCATCCAGCAGCAGCAACGAGGGCCGGCGCATCAGCAGGCAGGCCAGCAGCAATTTGCGCCGGTTGAAGGTCTCGAGCTGCGTCGCCGGCGTGTCGTCGCTGATCTTCAGACCGACGAGGTCGGCGCCATATTCGGCGTCGAACCGCGTGAGAAACGGACGGTGAGCCTGACGCGCCGCCTTGAACGTCTCGCCGACGGTCAGCTCGTCAGGAACGACCGGCGTCTGGAACGTTCGGCCGATCCCAAGCCGTGAGCGGGAATACAGCGGCAAGCCCGTAACATTCTCGCCCTTGAACCACACGGAGCCGCTCTTTGGCGGCATACGGCCGGAGAGGATTTCAAACAGACTGGTCTTGCCGGCACCGTTCGGTCCGATGATGCCGAGCACTTCCCCGGCCTCAACATGCAGGTTGATATCGCGGAGGATCTCGCGACCGCCGAGATCGAGCGAGATGCCGCGGCAGGAGAACAGGGCGGCCTTTCCGCCCTGTTCAGCCGCACCGTTTCGGGCGATTTGTCTGAGCATCAGCTCCACCACGGCGCAGAGATCAGCTTCGTTTCCGAGACCGGACCGGGATAGACGATCTTGTGCTCGCCGCCCTGGATCTGGACATAAAGCTGCGCGACGCCGGCCTCGAGCTTGTGCGCCTGCAATTCGTCGCCGCCATTGTCCGGAAAATGGAGCGCTTCCTGATATGGGTTGCCCATATCGACGAAGCCGCAGACGCCGCGCTGCGGGTTTGCCCGAATCCAGTCGCAGACCTCCCTGAACTTCCGGGGATCGCCGACTGCTTCCCAGGCCTTCTTGAGGTAGTAGGTCTGATCGTAGGCAATGCCGGTATAGGCAAGCCCCGCAATGCCGGGGAAGCGCTTCTTGTACTTCTGCCTGTAGGCGACCCCCCTCTCGTCACCATAGATGCCCATGGTGGTGCCCCACACGAAGCCGTTCGCCGCCGATCCGGCAAGTTCGAGGAATTCCGGCTGCGAGGGGCCGTACTGGAGATAGACGAGCGAATCGCGCACCGGGCTTGCCACGAACTGCTTGCAGAAAGCTGCGTATTCAGCGGCTACCCAATGGTCCACCATGATCGCGGCGGCATCGACCTCCTTCATCTCGCGAATGACCGGTGCCCAGTCCTGCACGGGGTACTGGATATCCGTAATGCGGGCGACCTCGAACTTCCCGCGCCGCTTGATCGCTTCCTGGGCCGCACGCGATATCGTTTGACAGTAACCGATCTGCTCCTGAACGATATGAACCTTGCGGTTCTTTGGCTTCCAGATGCCCCCCTGCTCCTGATCTTCCAGCCAGAGAGCATAGCTCCATCCGTAGTTCACCTCAGACGGACAAAACTGGAAGATGTGGCTGTATTTGTCCGGCTGCTCTTTCACGGCAGAAGTGCCGGCGCGTTGCGCGTTGCCGTTGATGTACGGGCATTTGTACTTCACCGTCGCGTCCATCGCCGGCAAGGGGACGAGCGTGAAAGCAAAGGAGATCGCGTCGACCTTGGCATCAACGCAGGCGGCCAGCGCCTGCTTCGATGATTCCGGCGAGAGAACGTTCATGTCCGTTGTGAACAGCTTCAGCGGCCTGCCGAGAATGCCGCCTGCGGCATTGATCTCCTCCACCGCGAGCGTCGTCCCGTTCAGAAAATCCTGGTGATCAGCGACGCCGGCTGCAGCAGTCTGGCAGTAGGGAACGCCGAGAAGGATCGGCTGGGCGGCAAGCGCCGAACGTCCAACAAATGGTGCGGCCATGGCGGCGCCGATGCCCGTGGTCACTGAACGCCTGGTGAGTTTGAGAACCATCCGAGCAACCTTTCCTGCAATCGCGCGCGGGTGCTCGGCATCGCGACCGAGACCGGGCCGGACTTCCGTTGGCGCTAAGACGATGCGGTCAGGCACCGTCGGGTGATCGCGGCCTCGATCCGTATCCCCACGAACTGGCATGGTTGCTTCGGCCGAACCGCATTGATCATAGCCTCGGTTTTTTGCCGATTTTCAGCAATACGTCAGCTGACCGATTTTGAAGGCCGAGCTGGAGGGTCCCCCCTGTGCGATCTAGAACGACGCTGCGGGTGTGAACTGAGCTCAGGGTGACGACTTGCACGGCAAACCACGCCCAGATTTTCATCAGTCGGCAGCGCGGAAGGTCAGCTTGCGTCAGAATTGCTGGCCCTGGATGAGGGGCAATGCGACACTCCTTTGACTAAAGGAGCGACCGCATCTAACATGCAATTGCAGCTTTCAGCTCGGCGTCTCAGTTCGATCCGGGACGGTCGAGATAGCAGGGCGAATGGCCACCTCATCATGTGGCAGCTCGCTGGTTGGCGCAGTCCTTGCTGTGCTAGGGACGCGAAATACTAGGCAGTGTCGCCGGTCTAACGGATCACTAGCGGCCAAGAAGAAGATTCGATCACGAACCGTTGGCAAGATCTTTCACGAGCTGGAGGCTCACAGTGAAATCGGCAGCGATCGAGCATGCTTTGTCGGCTACGGTGCGGCTCGATGCACCGGCGGCAGCCCTGAATGATCAGATCATCGATCAGGCGACCCAAGTCACCCGTCTGTTACGCGAGTTCGTGAGGAGCGAGGCGATCGCGCTAGTCGCGATGGATCCGATATCCCGAAACCACCGTTTCCTGGCAGTCGATGGATACACGGACAAAACGATGTCCTACGTGCTCGACGGCTTCCCCGGCACCTGCCCCGCTTACGCCATAGCGCGCGAAAGGGACACGCACTCGCTGCGTTGGCGAGACTACAAGCGCGATTGGAACCTCTCTCTGCCGGATACCTTCACCGCCCAGGAATACCTGATGCCGGATGGCTTCAGGGAGGGTTCGACAATGTGCCTGCGCGTCGCCGATGGCCGCTATATCGGGGCCATCCACATGAGCTGGTCCAAGGAGGCGCACGCCAAGGACGAGCATCGCGAGATGACCGAGCGCTTCCGCCCAATTCTGCTGAACATCTGTGATCAGCTCAGGACACCACAGCTGCTGGCCGATGAGCTGGCGCCGGGTGCCTATGCCATCGCCGTCTCGCCGAACGGTTTTGCGTTTCATCTCCCCAACCGTAGTCCGGGACCGCATCTCGGCGAGGGCGGAGAGCTTCGCCGGCTCGTGCTGGAGAAGGCGAAATCACCTAGTGCTCAGCGCTTCGTCTGGCCGGACGAGGCCGGCCGCTGTCACCAGGTCACGATCACGCCCTGCCGAGGAAACATCCTGCTGATCACAGAACAATGCATTCGCTGGCCGTATAATCTCTCTCTCCGGGAGATTCAGATCCTGCATCTCGTGACCAGCGGCGCTTCAAATCCCAACATCGCCGAGCAACTCTTCGTGTCGCCCCGCACCGTCTCCACGCACATCGAGCATATCCTCGCAAAGATGGGCTGCGACTCGCGCACGCGACTCGCAGCACTTGCCGTGTCCGAAGGACTGCTGCTGGCGGAGTCCCCTGCGCGGCGGTCTCGGAACTTCGCTGGCCATTGATCGGCCGCGACTGTTTTAGCCGGATGACGCGTCTTGCGCCGGCGCATCCTTCAGAAGTACGACGAGACCCGCGGCCGCGAGGCAGGCGAGGCCGACGCCGGCGAATCCGACCGCATAGGCGGCGAGGCCCAAGGCACCGATCGCCGCAGACGCGATAGCGCCTCCTGCCAGGTGCATCACCGTCATCCAGCCCATCGCTCTGCCGACGCGGAGCGCGCCTAGATTTACCGACATCAGCCTGACCAGTGCAGGAAATGTCAGCGCCGCATCAAGGCCATAAAGCGCACCGAACCGGGCCAATTCGACGACGCTGAAGCCGGTGAATGGAAGCCAGAGCAAGAGGAGCGCGCGGACGACGAAGTAGAGCGCCAGCAACGTTCGGGCGGGACAACGGTCGGCGAGAATCCCGCTCACCACGCTCCCTACCGCGCCGCCGAGCACGAGGATCGCCATGACATCGGCGCTCGACGTGAGGCCGAGACCAGCGCCCATGCAGAGCATACCGAGCTGACCGTCGATCAAGCCGGATGTCGACGCACCGCAGATGCAGAAGGTCGTGGCAAGGACCCAGAACCGCCAGTTCTCCTCCTTTAGACGCGATGTCCCGTGCCGGTTGGACTTGGGCCCTCGCGGCAAGGCTCCTCGTCGGGATATAGGGACAAGGACAACGGCGAACGCCGTGGCGAGCACGCCGACGGCAGCGGCCTGGAACGCGAAGCGCCAATCAAGCGCACTGGCCGCGCGTGACGCCAGCAGCAGTCCAGCCGCCGATCCCAGCGGCTGCATCGACGCCAGGAGACCAAAGCGTGTCCCACAATGCGCCGCGCCGCCACGACTCCCGACCATCGCCCCCAGAAGGGACGCGCTCAAAGAGCCACTAAAGCCGACACCGAGCCCCCAGACCACAGTGAGATGCCATGGCGACATCGCATGCGTCGTCGATGCAAGCGATAGCGCAAGGAGAGCCAGACTGACGATCAGTGGCGCGCGAACGCCCCAGCGTTCCAGGCTGTAAGCTGCGAACGGCGATACGCACGCGGAGACTGCGATGCCGAGCGTGATCGGCAAGGACACATCGGAGGGCTGCAACCCCAGATCCTGCTGGACGGTGACTGCCAGCAAGGCGGGGAGAACGCGCGCGGCCGAGCCTGCAAAGATCGCAAAAGCGACGATCGCGGAGGCCATCGACCTGGAGCATGCTATCCTCGCGAAGGAGGAGCCACGACCGGCCGGCGACGCCGGTCGGACGAGCGGGAACGCGGCGGGTCCGATGGCGAGCCCCGCCCTACTCGGCGGCCTGCGCATGACAACTCGCGGCGTTCGTGTCGGGCGCGAGATCGATGCCGGGATTGCGATCGAAGAAGCCGCTGGGCATCAGCTTGAAGCCGGTGAAGATGCAGGGCTGAACGGGAAAGTCCTCTGGGCGGACCTGATGGTGAAGCCCGAACACGTGCCAGAGCACGATGTCGGTGCTCTCGATGTTCCGGTTCTTCCTGACGAAATCGGAGACACCTCCCGTTCCATCCGAGTGGTTCATGTATTCGCCAGCCGGATATCGCTCTTCGGGATCGAAGGCCGTCACCCAGAGCTGGTTCTTGATGAAGCTCGACCGCCTACCCGACGGCGACTCCGGATGGATGAACGGTGTCACGGGGTGACTGGCCTCGAGCTTGTAGCCCGTCGGCGTGCCAACCCAGTTCTTGCGATTGGGGTTGATCACTTTCCAAGCCCGATGCGTCGCGGGGTTCACCTGGCGGCACCCGCCGAGCTCGGTCTTGAGAACCGTCTCCTCCTCGTAGAAGCCGTTGCCATAGGCATTATCCGGCCCCCAGGGATCTGCCTTCGTGTTCAGCTCGACGACACTGTTGTCGTCACCGTCGATATTCATGTCGAGCCGCGCACAAAAGATGTGCTGGTGAATGTGACCGACGACGCCGGGGGCGACCTCCTTCCCGTACTTGCCAGGCTGCCCCGGATGGCAGGCGGCCGTGTTGATGATGCCGGTCGCCTTGAGCTCGAACTGGATCGAGCCATCCGTATGGAAGTACCAGAACAGGCCATATTCGTAGTTTGCGACCGTCGCGATGCAGGAGATCACCAGCCTGCGGGCGCGGCGCGATTCAACGTTGTTGGAGCGAAAGTCCCAATGCTTCCACAGCAGGCCCGCATCCTCTTCATGGATGCAGATCGCGTTCTCAATGGTGACAACATTGCCGTCCATCGTTGCGAGATGTGCATCCAGATAGGCGATGGCACCGAGGCAGTCGCAGCCGAGCTTCAACGAATTGGCGAGCTTGCCTATGCCGTACTCGCCGATGTCGAAGACGTTCTTCCGGAAATGCCCCTTGTCTGTGGTGCCGTACGGGACGACCATCTCCACCAGCGATGCGCGGTGCGCGATCGGCCGCCCGTCGTAGCTGATGTCATGCAGTGTCAGACCTTCGCGAGAATTGAAGCCGACGAGCACCGACCAGCGGTCCCATTCCAGCCGATGTCCATCAAGCTTGAACGAAACGCCCTCGGGCTGAACGATATTGAGCGGTTTATAGGGCGTGCGTGGATTTTTGATGAATTCCGCCTCGTAATTCACTTCCGCCTTCGGAATTGGAATGATTTCGTGGTCGTCGACACGGATGATCTCGTAGGTCTTGATGTCGACCACCGCGTTCAGTCCGCCGATGGGGTGCGCATAGAGATTGTCGTTCTCTTGTAGACGTACCCAGGCGAAGACGTGGGCGAGATAGCGACCGTCTTCGCCCGGGATATCGAAATTACCCGCCGACCACGGATCGATGCAGACGAGCGACATGTCCTCGATGCCGCGCTTCTTGCATGCTGCAATGAACTCGGGAGCCGCGCGAACGGCGTCTTCGATGGCTGTGAACTGCTCGAGCTGGATCATCGGCTTGGCCGACGGAAGATAGCTGGACGTGAGGACCTTCTGCTGGGTCAGGGAGACGGACAGCCGCCAGATCCCGTCCTGTCTGACCTGAAACAGATTGACCCGTGCAGTTCTGTCGATCTGATCTCCGGAGCTGTACCGACGAACAATCGCCTTCTCCGGCTCCAGAAGCTCGATCGTCTCAAAGAGAAAGTCGGCACCGTATTGTGGATCCCTGCGGACGATCTCGACGATGCCGCGAATCTCGCCAGCGGTCAGGGGATCAAGAGGATGCTTCACGCTATCCTGCGATCGGATGTCCGACGAGCAGGTGCAGGACGATGGAGCAGCGACCGTATCCATTCTTTATCTCCCTTGGTTGCCGACGGACCGGGCGGAGCGCAATCCGGAGATCGCAGATCCTCCCTCTTCAGCAACGTCAAACCACGTCAGCACCACAGCTGGATGCGACCATGTTCGCCTTCCGGATCGAACGACAGCGTGCCGCTCGCAACAGACCGTTCGCGAAGCTTCCGCTGCGCGTGGTTCTTCGACAATACGTCAGTTGACCGATTCTTCAGGTTCGGGCGTGCTGCTATCAGATGGATTAGCAACTTGCGATCGGGCGCTGCGTAGCCGCCGGATCCCTCTGAGAGGTCGTGAAGCCGTGAGTGAAGGGCAAAATCCGTATGGTGTGGGCCTGGACAAGTGTCCGGCCAATTTCCTGCCTTTGACGCCGCTGAGCTTTCTATCGCGCACGGCAGCGGTCTACCCGGATCTCACCAGCACTATCTACGAGGATCGTAGCTTCACATGGGCGCAAACCTATGACCGCTGCAAGCGGTTTGCGTCGTATCTCTCGCGCCGTGGCATCGGTGCAAGTGATACGGTGGCAGCCATGCTCCCGAATGTACCTGCGATGAACGAACTTCACTTCTCGGTACCGATGGTCGGTGCGGTCCTGAACAGTCTGAACGTGCGGCTCGATGCGCCCTCGATCGCGTTCCAGCTCGACCATGGGGGCGCCAAGACCATTCTCGTCGATCCGGAGTTTGCCGGCGTCATCACTGATGCGCTCAATCAGATGAAGGGACCAAAGCCCTTCGTGATCGACGTCGATGACGTCTACTTCAAGGGGGGCAAGCGCATCGGCGAGATCGAGTATGAGGCGGCGGTCGGGCTGGGCGATCCCGGCTTCACATCTGTCGCTCTCAACGACGAATGGGACGCGATCGCACTGAGCTACACCTCGGGCACGACAGGCAATCCCAAGGGCGTCGTCACCCATCATCGCGGTGCGTATCTGAACGCCGTCAGCAATATCCTTGCGGGCAATCTCGGCCAGCACCCGGTCTATCTCTGGGCGCTGCCCATGTTCCACTGCAACGGCTGGTGCTTTCCCTGGACCATTGCTGCGTCTGCCGGCATCAATGTCTGCCTGCGCAAGGTCGAGCCGACGAAGATCTTTGCGCTCATCAAACAGCACGGCGTCACCCACATGTGCGGAGCGCCGATCGTCTACAACACGCTGATCAACGCGCCCGACGCGCCGAAAGGCAATGCCGCGCGCCGCGTCGTCGGCCTGATCGCGGGCGCAGCGCCGCCGGTCGCCCTGCTCGAAGGCGCCGAAAGCATCGGCATCAAACTCATCCATGTCTACGGCCTGACGGAAGTCTACGGCCCCGCCTCCGTCTGCGCCGAGCAGCCCGGCTGGGACGATCTTCCCGCAGCCGACCGCGCGCGCATGAAGCGACGCCAGGGCGTGCCCTACCCGCTCCAGGAAGCCGTCACCGTACTCGATCCGCAGACCATGCAAGAAGTGCCGCGCGACGGCGAGACCGTCGGCGAGATCATGTTCCGCGGCAACATCGTGATGAAAGGTTATCTGAAGAACGAGAAGGCCACCAAGGAAGCTTTTGAAGGCGGCTGGTTTCACACCGGCGATCTCGGCGTGCTCGACGAGCACGGCTACGTCATCATCAAGGACCGCTCCAAGGACATCATCATCTCAGGCGGCGAGAACATTTCCTCGGTCGAGGTCGAGGACATCCTCTACAAGCACCCGGCCGTGCTGTTCGCGGCCGTGGTCGCAAAGCCCGATCCGAAATGGGGCGAAGTGCCCTGCGCGTTCGTCGAGCTGAAGGACGGCGCGAGTGCGAGCGAGGCCGACATCATCGCTTTCTGCCGTTCGCACATGAGCGGCTTCAAGACGCCGAAGGCCGTCGTATTCGGACCGATCCCGAAGACGTCGACCGGGAAGATCCAGAAATTCCAGCTGCGCAACCAGGTCGGCTCAGCGATGGCTATCTCCACCTAGCTCTGCGTCACTCGGACCTCAATTGTCTGAGACGGTGCCGCTCCTGCCTTCCGCACGCCGCCAGCGGGCTCAATCATAGCAAATGGCGGCAGGTGCCCTGTTTGGGCGCTCCTTCCCTCCACTACCCGGAGCTCTAACGAGCTCCGGTTTTTTTTGCGGCAAGGGACTTCATCATTCGGGCGGCTTTACACAAGCGACGGAGTTGGCATTCGACGATGCCTTGCAAATTCTTTACCATCATCCGGGAAACGTCCGGTTTACCTAGGACGCGGCCAATTTCTAGGTCTGCTCTGACCAGTGCAATTCACGCGGAAGACCCCCCAACCGGTACTTCCATAGTCTCGGACCACGAACTCAGCGTTTGAAAAATCAACTCCGGTGGTGTCTTGCGCTACTGCCGCGCCTTTCAACATATGGGACTGCGCCGTCGCGCATGAACAACACAAATGTCATCGGAGCGCGAAAGCCATCAATATCGGCCCATACATCTCCGATAACCTTTTTGCTGTTGTCTGGCGACAACGCTTTAGCGTCCTAGGAACAGTTTGGACTGGTCCGAATTATTCCCACTCAATTGTCCCAGGCGGCTTGCTGGTCACGTCGTACACCACCCGGTTCACGCCCTTCACCTCGTTGATGATGCGCGTCGCGGTCTCGCCTAGAAATTTCATGTCGAATTGGTAGAAGTCCGCGGTCATGCCGTCCGTCGAAGTGACGGCACGCAAGCCCACGACGTAGTCGTAGGTGCGGCCGTCGCCCATGACGCCCACTGTCTTGACGGGGAGCAGCACCGCAAAGGCCTGCCAGATCTCGTCGTAGAGTCCGTGCTTGCGAATCTGGTCGATGTAGACGGCATCCGCTTTGCGCAGGATGTCGAGCTTGTCGCGCGTGATGTCGCCGGGGCAGCGGATGGCAAGGCCCGGGCCGGGGAACGGGTGACGGCCGACGAAGATTTCGGGGAGGCCGAGCTCGCGCCCGAGCTTTCGGACCTCGTCCTTGAACAGCTCGCGCAGGGGCTCGACGAGCTTCATGTTCATGCGCTCGGGCAGGCCTCCGACATTGTGGTGCGACTTGATGGTCACCGAGGGGCCGCCGGTGAACGAGACGCTCTCGATCACGTCGGGGTAAAGAGTGCCTTGCGCCAGGAAGTCGGCGCCGCCGATCTTCTTGGCCTCAGCCTCGAACACCTCGATGAAGAGGCGGCCGATGGTCTTGCGCTTCACTTCGGGGTCAGTGACGCCTTCGAGCTCGCCCAGGAACTGTTTGGAGGCATCCACGTGCACGAGCGGGATGTTGTAGTGATGGCGGAACAGGTCGACCACGGTCTTGGCTTCGTCGAGGCGCAAGAGGCCGTGATCGACGAAGACGCAGGTGAGCTGGTCGCCGATGGCCTCATGGATCAACACGGCCGCGACGGCGGAATCGACGCCGCCGGAGAGGCCGCAGATCACTTTGCCCTTGCCGACCTGCAGGCGGATCTTTGCGATCTCCTCCTCGCGGAAGGCGCGCATGGTCCAGTCGCCGGTGAGTCCGGCGATCTTGCGGACGAAATTGCGGATCAGCTTGGCGCCGTCGGGCGTGTGCACCACTTCGGGGTGGAACATCAGGCCGTAATATTTGCGCGTCTCGTCCTGGATGATCGCGAAGGGCGCGTTCGGCGACGTGCCGGCGACGGAAAAGCCCGGCGGCATCCTGGTGATGCGGTCGCCATGGCTCATCCAGACCTGGTTCTTGCTGCCTGCTGACCAGACATCCTCGAACAGCTGGCTCTGCGCCTTCACCTCGACATCGGCGCGGCCGAATTCGCGGTGATGGCCGCCCTCGACGGTGCCGCCGAGTTGCGCCGCCATGGTCATTTGGCCGTAGCAGATGCCCATCACGGGCACGCCGGAATCGAAGATCGCTTGCGGGGCGCGGGGCGAGCCGGCCTCATGAACCGATTCAGGGCCGCCGGAGAGGATCACCGCTTTCGGCTTCATCTCGTTGAAGGCGGCTTCGGCCTTGTTGAACGGGACGATCTCGCAATACACGCCGTCCTCGCGCACGCGACGCGCGATCAGCTGCGTCACCTGGCTGCCGAAGTCGACGATGAGAATCTTGTCGTGCGCCGAGGCCACCGAAGGCGTCGACGCGGAGCGGTCGTTCTGTGCTGCTGTCATGGCAAGCCAATACGCGATGAGCCCTCTGCCCGCAACCGCGGCCATATGTGCTCCCACATCCTTCTTTGGGCATGGACAAAGTCATATAGGTAAGTATTATTGACCTAAAATTTGCCCATCATTCGAACCAGAGGGCTATGAGGGAGAACGCCATGTCCAGATTTCATCAGCCATCACAGTTTGCCGCGCTCGGCCGGACCTGGGTCGAGGCCTGGAACACGCGCGACCTCGAGCGCGTGCTGATGCTCTATGACGATGCCGTCGTGATGACCTCGGACCGCATCCCCACGATGGGGTTCGATGCCAGCGGCACCGTGCAGGGCAAGCAGGCGTTGCGCGCGTATTGGGGCAAGGCGCTCGCCCTGCTGCCGGAGCTGCACTTCTCGCTGATCGATGTGTTCGTCAGCCCTGACAGCGTCGTGGTGTTTTACGAGAACGAGCGGGGCAAGAAGATCTGCGAATATCTGCGGGTGAATGATGCGGGGCTGATCGTGCAGGGTTCCGCGAACCATCTGCCGCATTGAAGCTCTCGCCCCACCACTACAGTCCTTCCCCGCGACCCGGCTACGCCAAGGCTTCGCCGAGGTTGAGATCTGGGCACGCCGAAGCCTTAGCGAAGGCGGCAAGCGGGGAATCCAGTACGCCGCGGCTTCTCAGTGAATAACGTCGGCATCGGAGTACTGAGGGAGACTGTGGCGCGGACGTGCGCTAACACAGGCTGCCGGCTCTGAAATAGGATCCACCGCATGAAACTCCCCACCTCGCCTTTCACCGTCACCGACTGGAGCAAGGTCGAAGCAACCAGGCATCCCGGCGAGACCGGGCACGCACTGTGGCGCACGCTGAACATCGGCGATCTCCGCGTGCGGATGGTCGAATATTCGCCGGGTTATCTCGCCGATCACTGGTGCGATCGTGGTCACGTGCTTTACGTGCTCGCAGGCGAGCTCGACAGCGAATTGCGCGACGGACGCAAGTTCAAGCTGACGCCGGGCATGAGCTATCAGGTCTCGGACTTCGGCGACGCCGCGCATCGCTCCTCGACGGCGGTGGGGGCAACGCTCTTCATCGTGGACTGATGGAACTATCCTTCAGCGCGTTGTGTGCAGCGCAAAATAGCAAAGCTCGGATGGCTCGCCGTCAGCGCGCGCCGCCTTGAAGTCGCCCCAAAAAATCGCTAGATTGTGAAGATCGATCCTTGGCCGAACGACTGGGCCGCTCCGTCTCATTTCCAATGGGCGAGCACGTTTCAGGTATTTCTCCAAAATCGACCAATCGGGACGTGGGCGCGAACAATGCGCATTTGTCCCCCTGAGTGCATCGTCAATTGAAAGGAAATGACTATGGCAATGGGCACCGTGAAGTGGTTCAACAACCAAAAGGGCTTTGGCTTCATCCAGCCGGATGACGGCGCAAAGGACGTCTTCGTTCACATCAGCGCTGTTGAGCGCGCCGGTCTGAGCACCCTCAACGAGGGCCAGAAGGTCTCCTTCGACATCGTTGCGGACCGCCGCAGCGGCAAGTCCTCGGCCGACAACCTCCGCGCCGGCTAGTTGACCGCGAGATTCGCGATCTGACCACGGACGTACCGGCAGATCGTTGAGTTCGAAAGACCCCGCGACCGGGAGCCGGTTCGCGGGGTTTTTGTTTGCGCTGTCATTCCGAGGCTCGCGAAGCGAGAGCCCGGAATGCGGCGGAGCGAGATCAGCCGCCTTTCTTTAGAACCGACACGAAGAACCCATCCGTCCCCGTGCGGCGCGGGGTCATCAGCCAGCCCTCCGGCGATCGCAAAGCAGCTTCTGCAAACTGCTCGGCCTTGTCCCAGAGCACGCTGGCGGTCTGCTCCGGCGGAAGGACCGAAAACTCCGGATGCTTCGCAATGAAGGCCCTCACCTGCTCGTTGTTCTCCTCTGATAGCACCGAGCAGGTGACGTAGGCGATGCGGCCGCCGGCCTTCACCAGCGGAACGGCGCGCTCCAGCACCTCGGCCTGATCCTTCAGGCGGATCTCCAGCGCACCCGGCCGCATGCGCCATTTGGCATCGGGGTTGCGGCGCCAGGTGCCGGTTCCCGTGCAAGGCGCGTCGATCACGACGAGGTCGGCAGTCGCACTGATGTCGGCAAGCGGATCGGCTTCGCCCTTGGGCGTGCGGACCTCGGCATTGTGGACGCCGGCACGCGACAGGCGTTCGTGGATCGGCGCCAGCTGGCGCTTGTCGCGATCCGTGGCAATGAGCCGGCCCTTGGCCTGCATCAGCGCGGCGAGCGCCAGGGTCTTGCCACCGGCTCCGGCGCAGAGATCGATCACCTGCTCGCCCGGTTTGGCCGCGGTGAAGAGCGCCGCAAGCTGCGATCCTTCATCCTGCACTTCAATGCCGCCCTTGATGAAATCCTCTTCCGCCTGAATGCCGGGATTGCGCGCATCGGCAGAAAGCTCAATGCGCAGGCCGTTTGGCGACCATGGCGTCGCTTTCGCATGAAGATGAGCAAGCGCCTTCAGCACCTTGTCACGATTGGATTTTAGCGTGTTGACGCGCAGGTCGAGCGGCGCCCGGCTTGCCATTGCCATCGCCTCGGCAACGCGGTCATCGCCGAACACCTTGGCGAGATGCGAGTCGAGCCATTCCGGATAGTCGCCAGCGATCGCAGCAGGCGCGTCCTTCAGCGAGCGATGGCTGAGCGCTGCCTGCTCGGCCTCCGTCAAAGGCACCGGTGCGAAGCGGCTACCATCGAACAAGGCGTCCATGGTCGCGGTATCCATGTTGCGCTCGAGGCGGAGCATGCCGATCAGGCGCGCCCGGGCGGTATCGGAATCCATCAAATAGGCGCTGGAGGAAAAGCGGCGCAGCACGTCCCAGACGAGGCCTGCAATGGCGGCGCGGTCGCCGGAGCCGGCAAAGCGGTGCGCGGTGCCCCACTCCTTCAGCGCCTTCGCCGCGGGCACGCGGTCGCGTTCGATGGTGTCGATCAGTTCGATGGCTGCGGACAGCCGGGCAGCGGGAGTCATTTGAATCTTTCAGATCAGGATTGGCGAGTAAGCGCCTAGATCAGCAGCAGGATTTTCAGTGCGAAGTAGATCCACATCGCGAGCAGCACCAGGACGCCGGCGAGCCAGATCGAGGAGCGCTGGCCGAGATCGTTCGAGGTGATGAAGACGCCGGCATGGGCAAAGCGCGTCACCACGAACACCCAGGACATCAGCACGATGAAGAGATCGGCGTGGCGCAAGGGCAGTGCCAGTGCGATCAGCGCATAGAACAGCACCGGCAGCTCGAACTGGTTGCGGTAGCAATTAGCGGTTTGCGTGGCGCCCTTGGGCCAATTGGGCTCGCCGAGCGCAATGTCGCGGATCTTGGTCTCGCCCGAGACCAGCGCTTTGCGGCGGGCGAACACCATGCCGATCAGGAGGGCGAAGGTGAGCCCGATCTGCACGAAGACAGGCAGCAAAACCATTTGAATTGACATCGGAACTTTCCCGTGAGGCGGCATGCCGCGGACCGTCAATAGCCGCGACTTCTCGCGCTGACAATCGACGAGTTGAACCGGCGTTCCCGTTTCGGCGACCAACTGCCGATACTTGAAGCGATTTTGGCCCCTTAGGCCGGCGGCGGTGCCGCGCAGAGCGCAACATGAATCCCCTCTCCAGCCTTTGGAGCGAAGCCGCCGACGGCCAGCTCGGCATCTGGATGTCGGCGCTGTCGGGCACCGCCGCGGCCCTCGCCGTCGCGCTGGCGATGACCGTCTATTTCCGCCTGTCGTACCGGACCTGGCGGGACGTCGTCAGACACGGCCTCGCAACGCTCGCTGCCGTCGCCCTGTTCGCATTCGCCGCTTACGACATGCGCCACGCCGCGCTGGCCTATCTCGGCCTCAATCCCTCCAAGCCCGCGGTCGAGTTCGAGATCCGCATGCCCCGGGAGACGCTGACTGCCGTTACCGACAGCCAGATCGAGCTGCACACCGACCGCAACCAGATGCTGGCGCTGGTCGACGGCGTGACCGACCTTGCCGATGGACGCGCGCTGCTGCGCGGCGCGGTCGCTCTCAACCACCGCACCGCCGACCGGATGCTGGTCCTGAACCTGCCCGGCAAAGGCACGTTCGAATTTCGCCTGCGCCTGTCCGCCGAGCCGCATCGCACCGAGCAGTTCGGCCCCTGGCACCTCGCCGACCGCATCACCTGGTGGTCCGCAAGCGGCGTCGCGCCGCAGGACGCTTACACGATCCGCTATCGCCTGCTTTAAACTTTGTTTCGTCGCGGATTCTGTGCGCGCGTCATCGTTCCGACGTTTCGCCGGACGATACTTTGCGCATGTCCGAGTTTCGCCTCACCCAGATTTCCGACACGCATCTCGGCCGGCGCTTTCCCGGCCTGATCGCCAACTTCCATCGCGTCAGCGAGCACATCGACGCAAACAGGCCGGATCTCGTGGTAAACACCGGTGACGTGTC
This sequence comes from Bradyrhizobium sp. Ghvi, assembly GCF_900115265.1. GTDB lineage: Bacteria > Pseudomonadota > Alphaproteobacteria > Rhizobiales > Xanthobacteraceae > Bradyrhizobium. The sequence continues at coordinate 645,239 of NZ_FOVU01000002.1, forward strand.
CTTCGACGGGCCCACCAGCCGCGACGATGTCGAATTCGCGAAAAGCCTGCACGCCGCCTTACCCGTCGACTGCCGCTACATCCCCGGCAACCACGACATCGGCGACAATCCGACCGCAATCGGGCCGGCGCCGAAGCCGCGGGTTACAGAAGCGCACCGCCAGCAATTCCGCGACCTCGTCGGCGAAGACCATTGGTCGTTCGAAGCTGCCGGCTGGCGCTTCATCGGCCTCAACTCGCTGGTGATGAATTCTGGCCTCGCCTTCGAGGCCGAGCAATTCGACTGGCTCGCCGCCGAGATCGCGCGCGCGAACGGCAAGCCGGTCGCGCTGTTCATCCACAAGCCGCTGTTTCTGAACCGGCCAGACGATCCAGAACTGCCGGAGACCTCGATCCGCTACGTGCCGCAGCCGGCACGTACGCGCCTGATCGAGATGTTCGGCAATGTCGATCTCCGGCTCATTGCGAGCGGCCACGTGCACCAGCGCCGCGACTTCTCGTTCCGCCATATGCGCCACGTCTGGGCGCCGTCGGCCGGCTTCAAGATCAATGACGCGCGGCAGGACCGGATCGCGCTCAAGGAGACTGGCCTCGTCGAATATCGCTTCTCTCGCGACAGTCTTGAGGTCCGCCACGTCCGGGCTGCGGGCCAGCTCGATATCGATATCGAAGAGGTCCTCGCCCAGCTGGCCGGCGAGTGCTAGGATAACCCTATGTTATTACCTCTATTGCACTAAATTTCCTTGATTGTGGTGATTTTAGCCTAATGACAACGTTGTCATTAGCATTTATCGTTCTTCCGGCGGTCGAGAACCGCGCGAGGGAGCAACGATGCAGTTCTTGTCCTGGTGGGATGGCCAACGCCTTTCGATGACGACCCGGGGCATTCCCGTGGTCGGGGGCCTCGCCGCCGAGGACATCGGCGGCCAAGGCTGGGCGCCGGCGCGCGGCGATCTCGCGCTTCCCGTCCTCACCTTTCATGAAGCCGCCTTCAGGGCCAATCGCGAGTTCTTCCTGCGCTGGTGCAAGAGCGCAGGCGTTGCTGTTGCGCCCCACGCCAAGACGCCGATGTCGCCAGAACTCGCGCGCGCGCTGCGCGAGGCCGGCGCCTGGGGCACGACAGTCGCCAACATCCAGCAGGCCGCGGTGCTGCTGACCCATGGCGAGCGGCGTCTGCTGCTGGCCAACGAGATCGGCGGGCTGGCGGCTGGCAGACGGCTCGGCGCGCTGCTGAGCGCCTATCCCGATGTCGCGCTTCATGCCTTTGCGGATTCTCCGGCGGCAGTCGCAGCCTTGGCCGAAGCGGCGCGCGTTGCCAACCGGCGCGAGCTGCCCGTGCTGGTCGAGCTCGGCGTCGGCCGGGCCGGCGCACGCGATCGGGCCGCCATTGAAGCCACGATGGACGCGGTGCTCGCCGCCGATCGCCTCGTGCTCGGTGGCGTCGCGACTTACGAGGGAGCCGCGACAACCCCCGATGCCGACGGGACCTTGCGCGCGATCGCGGCGCTGATGGAGCGCACGATCGAGACCTTTGCCATGGTCCGCGCTGCCGCCCCCCGCCTGCCGCTGATCCTCAGCGCCGGCGGCTCCGCTTATTTCGATGTCGTGGCCCGCGCGCTCGCGCCGATCGCGCAGGCCGACGGCAATGCGAGCGTCGTGCTGCGCTCGGGCGCGCTGTTCTTCGCCGATCACGGCATCTATGCCCGCGCCTTCGCCGAACTCGACCGGCGCGGCGGTCTTCTCATCGACGGCACGCATCACTCCGCGGCGGAAAGCTTTCGTCCGGCACTCACGCTCTGGGCCGAGGTGCTCTCGCGCCCCGAAGCCGGACTGGCGATCGCGGGGTTCGGCATGCGCGATGCCTCCTTCGATCAGGGGCTACCGGTGCCGCTCAGCGTCTTCCGCGACGGCGTCGAGCGGATCGGGCTCGCCGAGCGCGTATCGGTCACCCGTCTCAACGACCAGCATGCGTTCCTGCACCTTGCGCCCGATTGCCCGCTCGCGGTCGGCGACGTCATTGCCTTCGGCATCTCGCATCCCTGCACCTGTCTCGACCGCTGGCGCGTGATCTTCGGCCTCGACGCCGACGGCGTCGTGACGCGCGCCCTCCCCACCCAGTTCGGCTGAGAGCGAAGAGCACGATGAACTTCCTCCCGCTCTGGCGCTATCAGAACCAGCTCGTCGACGGGGCCATCGTCACGCTCGAGCTGACCGTGATCTCTGCGCTGGCGGGACTCCTGATCGGCGTTGCCGGAGCCCTCGCGCTAAAGGGGCGCATCGCACCGCTGCGCTGGCTGGTACGCTTCTACATCGAGCTGTTTCGCAACACGCCGTCGCTGATCCAGATCTTCATCGTCTTCTTCGTCCTTCCGACCTTCGGATTGAAGATTCCGGCGTTCGAAGCCGCTTGCGTAGCCCTGTCACTGTATTTCGGTGCCTATTCGGTCGAGATCATCCGCGCCGGCCTCGACTCCATTCCGCGAAACCAGCTCGAAGCGGGACAATGTCTCGGGCTGTCGGGCTGGCAGGTGTTCCGCCATATCGTGCTGCCGCCGGCCCTGCGCAACGCCTATCCCGCCGTGACCAGCCAGTTCGTGCTGCTGCTGCTCGGCACGTCCCTCGCCTCGCAGGTCGCCGCCGACGAGCTGTTTCATGTCGCAGGCTTCGTCGAGAGCCGCACCTATCGCAGCTTCGAGGTCTACGCCGTGATCTGCGTCGTCTATTTCGCGATGGCGATGGGCTTCAAGGCGCTGTTCGCGATCATCGCGACGGCCGCCTTCCGCTGGCCGCGCAGGCGCTGAGGCTGCAAGCGATGCGATCCTTCACCCTCATCGACTTCGTCTCGCTGTTTGCGGCGCTGCGCTGGACCATTGCGCTGGTCGTGCTCGCGATTGCCTTCGGCGCGCCGCTGGCGCTTGGCCTTGCGATGGGCCGCATCAGTCGCTTCACAGGCCTGCGCTGGGCCATGGCCGGGCTGATCCAGACCATCCAAAGCGTGCCGCTGCTCGGACTGTTGTTCTTCTTCTATTTCGGCATGCCTGTGTTCCTCGGCATCCAGGTGCCCGCGATCCTCGCGGTGACCGTCGCCTACACGCTCTACACCGCGGCCTTCCTCGGCGAGATCTGGCGCGGCGGTCTGGAGGCGGTGAAGCAGGCGCAGTGGGAGGCAGGCGCCTGCCTCGGCCTTTCCGCCTGGCAGCAGTTCCGCCACATCATCGCGCCACAGGCGCTACGGCTCTCGCTGCCGCCGACCGTGGGTTTCCTGGTGCAGCTCATCAAGGGCACCTCGCTCGCCTCGATCCTCGGTTTCGTCGAGCTTGCCCGCGCCGGACAAGTGGTGAGTGCGGCGACGTTCCAGCCGCTGCTCACCTACGCACTGGTCGCGGCGATCTATTTCGCGCTGTGCCTGCCGCTCACGCTCTGGTCCCGCTCCCTGGAGGCCCGCCTCGATGGCTCTCGTTGAAATCCGCGACGTGCACAAGACATTCGGCAAGGTCGAGGTGCTCAAGGGCGTCTCGCTCGACGTCGAGGAAGGCGAGATCGTCACCATCATCGGCCGCTCGGGCTCGGGCAAATCAACGCTGCTCCGTTGCATCAATGCGCTGGAGAGCGTCGACACCGGCGAGATCCGCGTCGAGGGCCGGCACGTCCATGCCAGGATGCCCGATCTGAAGAAATTCCGTCAGCGCGTGGGCATCGTCTTCCAGGCCTTCAACCTGTTTCCGCATTTGAAGGTCGAGCGCAACATCACGCTCGCGCCGCTCCTCACCGGGCGCATCGACAAAGCGAGGGCGCGCGCACTGGCCGAGGATGTGCTCGCTCGCGTCGGCCTCGCCGACAAGATCGACGCCTGGCCGGAGCAGCTGTCGGGTGGTCAGCAACAGCGCGTCGCCATCGCGCGCTGCCTCGCGATGGCCCCTCACCTCATGCTGTTCGACGAGGTGACCTCCGCGCTCGACCCCGAGCTCGTCGGCGAAGTGCTGAAGGTGATGGAGGCAATGGCCAAGCAAGGGATGACGATGATCCTCGTCACCCACGAAATGGGCTTTGCCCGCAACGTCGCCGACCGCATCGTTTTCATGCATCAGGGCCGCGTCTGGGAACAGGGCTCGCCGGCAAAACTGTTCGCAAACCCCGAGACTCCCGAGCTCGCAAGCTTCATCGCTTCCGCGAAATGATCAACCACCCGTCCGCCACCAGGAGACCATCATGAGACCATTGAAGTCCCTCTTAGCGATCGCAGCGACGGCGCTTGCCGTGCTCGCAGTTCCCACTCTCGCGCAGGCCGATAAGCTTCAGGACGTGCTCGGGGCGGGCAAGTTGCGCGTCGGCATCCTGACCGATGCTGCGCCCTGGGGCTTCAAGGACGGCAAGGGCGAGATCACCGGCCTTGACGTCGATCTTGCGAACCTGATCGCCGCCGACCTCGGCGTCAAGCTCGAGCTCGTCCCCGTGACGGGCGCCGCGCGAATCCCGAGCCTGCTCTCCGACAAGATCGACATGCTGATCGCCGGCCTCGGCGCCACGCCGGAGCGCGCCCAGCAGGTGATGTTCTCGCAGCCCTATGCCGTCGTGAATCTCGGCGTCTACGGACCCAAATCGATCCCTGCCGCGACCAGCAAGAAGCCCGACAATCTCGACGGGCGCACCGTCGCGGTGGCCAAGGGCACGACGCTCGACGTCTGGCTCACCGACAATGCGCCGAAGGTCAAACTAGTGCGTTTCGAGGACACTCCGGCCGCGCTCGCCGCATTCCTCGCAGGACAAGCCGATACCTTTGCCGAAAACAGCGCCATCGCGATCAAGGCGCAGGAGCAGAACCCGGGCAAGGAGATTGAGCTGAAATTCCTGATCCGCCAGTCGCCCGCCCATATCGGCGTGCGCCAGGGCGAGCAGAACCTGCTCAACTGGATCAACACCGACATTTTCACCAACAAGCTCAACGGCAAGCTCGGCACGCTGCAATTGAAATGGTTCAAGGAAGAGCAGACGCTGCCGACGCTGTGAGTTTCCGACCGGCTCCCGCGATCTTCGCGGGAGCCGCCTTCATCAGGAGAATTCGAGATGATCAAACGTTATGTCGTTGGCTCCCGCATGAGCCAGGCTGTCGCGGCTGGCGGCATGGTGCACATCGCAGGCCAAGTCGCAGATGATCGCAAGGCCGGCATCGTGTCGCAAACGCAGCAGGTGCTCGCCAAGATCGAGGCGCTGTTGAAAGAGGCCGGCTCCGACCGCTCCAGACTCATCGCGGTCAACGTCTTCCTGCCGCACATCACCGACTTCGAAACCATGAACTCGGTGTACGATGCCGGGATCGATCCGGCTAATCCGCCGGCGCGCGCCTGTGTCGAGGCCCGCCTCGCCGATCCCGATTTACGCGTCGAGATGACCGCGGTCGCGCTGCTCTAAGGCGCCGCTCATTCTTCAACTTTCGACCGGCGTCGGCGACGACGCGGCCTCGAGGCAAGCCATGCATACCGGACTTTTCCACGACATCAACTTCGAGACCGACCAGAAATGGTCCGGCCATCTCGGCATTCCCTTCTCGATCGATCGCTCTCCCTACTATCAGCTCAAGATCCCGATCTTCCGGATCAAGAACGGCTCGGGGCCGAAACTGTTGCTGATGGCAGGCAATCACGGCGACGAGTACGAGGGCGAGATCACGCTGACGCGGCTGTATCGCCGGCTCGATGCTGCCGCGATCAAAGGCGAGATCACCATTCTGCCCTTTGCCAACTTGCCCGCCGTGATGGCGGCGCGCCGCCGCTCGCCGCTCGACGAGGGCAATCTCAACCGCGCGTTCCCCGGCGATGCCTCGGGAACACCGACATTTCGGCTCGCGCACTTCCTCGAACATGAGCTGTTTCCGCGGCATGACGTCGTCTTCGACATCCACTCCGGCGGCACGTCGATGGCACACGTGCCCTGCGCGCTGATCGAGCGGCAAGGACCGCCGGAGATGTTCGGCCATGCACTGCGCCTGATGGAGGGCTTGGGGATGCCGTTCGCCTTCGTCGCCGAGAACGGCGCGGCCGCGCCGACCTCGATGGCCGCGGCCGCACGCGCGGGCGCGATTGGCCTGTCGGGCGAATTCGGCGGCGGCGGCACCGTTACACCGCAGACCATGGCCCTGACCGCGCGCGCGGTCGATCACCTGTTGCTCGCCCTCGGTCTGGTTCAGGCGCCGGTCCTCGGGCCTCATGCTCCGATCGAGCGCGTCACCGAACTCCTGGCACTGCAAAGTCACGCGCAGGCGGTGTTCGCGACACGCCGCGGCTGGTTCGAACCGGCGGTCAGCGTCGGCGCACGGGTGAAGGCCGGCGACGTCGCCGGCTGGTACCATGATTTCGAACGCCCGGAGCTGGCGGAAGAGGTGCTGCGCTTCCCCGCCGACGGCATCGTGATCTCACAACGCCTGCACACCGACAGCCAGAGCGGCGACTGCCTGGTCCAGGTCGGCCGCGCGCTCTCGCGCGAGGAGGTGACGCGCTGAGCTTTGGAGACCCACCGACTTCGACTAACTTGGGAATCGATGACCGATCCGGGAAAGCCAAGCTATGACGATGTGATGCGCATTCCGGCGCCGCCGGGCCGCAGCAGTGCGACCGGACGGCCGCCGCGCATCGAGGAGGTCGCCGAGCGCGCGGGTGTCTCGCCGATCACGGTGTCGCGGGTGCTGCGCCACCCCGAGAAGGTCAATCGCGAGACGCGCGAGCGCATCCTCGAAGTGATCGAGGCGACCGGCTACGCGTCCAACCCGCATGCGCGCGCGCTGCGCTCGGGCCGGTCGAACGTGGTCGTCGCCTTCGTGTCCAACATCCTTAGCCAGCAGTTTGGCCTCGCAGTCCGCAGCCTCGCCGCCACGCTGGAGCCCGAGGGCTTCGAGGTGCTGGTCGGCCAGACCTCCTACTCCTATGCGAAGGAGGTTGCGATGATCCAATCGCTACGCGGGCTTCGCCCGGCGGCCGTGATGTTCACCGGCGTGATCGAGCTCGAGGGGAATCGCGCCGCGCTGGCCGAGCTCGGCATTCCCGTGATCGAGACCTGGGCGTTTCCGCGCGATCCCATCGACATGCTGGTCGGCCTCTCCAATGTGGACGCCGGGGCGATGGCGGCACGCCGGCTGGCCGGGGCCGGACACCGCCGCGTGGCCTTCATCGGCCGCAACGGCGGCCGCGGCGCGCTCCGCCGCGAGGGGTTTCGCACGGCAGCCGCCGCGCTCGGACTGCAGATTGTCCGGGAAATCGGGGTCGGCGAGATCAAAGGGCTAGCCGATGGCCGCGCCGCATTCACCGCCCTACTCGAGGGCGGCGATCGCGTCGATGCCGTGTTCTGCGCTAACGATTTGCTTGCAACCGGCGCATTGATCGAAGCCCGCACCCGCGGTTTGTCAGTGCCACGCGATCTTGCCGTGCTCGGCTTCGGCGACAACGACGTCGCCGATCAGATCACGCCCGGTCTCACGACCATCTCGTTCGATGCCGCCGCGGTCGGCCGCATAGCGGGCGAACTGCTTCTGGCGCGACTGTCCGGCGCATCCCCTGCCGAGCAGCAGCTGGCCGTCGGTCTGTTCCTGCTCGAACGCGGCAGCGTCTAGCCGCGCCGCTCAAGCGACGCTCTTGAGGTCCTGCTGGATCGCAGCGAGTAATGATTGGAGCGCTTCGCTGGTGACCGCTGTAGGCGTCTCCTCACCGGCCGGTACAATTTTCGCGGGCTCGGCCGTCTTGCGCGGACGATTGGGAAAACGCGGCGGCGGCGTCGGCATGGCGGGGGCTGCGAACTCGCCCTCCTCCTCGTTGTGCACGAACTTGCCGTGAATGACGTCGTCGTGACGCCCCATGACATACATGGCCACCCAATAGCCGGCAGCCAGAAGGATGACGCAGAAAATACTGATCTCTAACATCGCAGCACCTAAAATATGCGCGATGATTCAATGCCTTCGCCCGGACGTCAATCAACCCTCGTTCACACTCCGCCCTTTAGGGGCGAGTGTGGCCGATCGGTGACTCTTTGTTAACCATTGACGCCCGGGACGTGGCGTCGGAGCAACTGAATGGCGCTCCAGGCCTGCCGGAGACGCAGCAGGCCTTGGAATTTAAGCCTTGTCCGGCCCGACCCGGACCAGCTGCTTGCCGAAATTGGCCCCCTTCAGCAGCCCGATGAAGGCAGCCGGGGCGCTCTCCAGGCCATCGGTGACGAACTCCTTGTACTTCACCTTGCCATCGCGGACCCAGGTCGACATGTCGCGCAGGAAGTCGCCATGGCGCGAGGCAAAGTCGGAGACGATGAAGCCGCGGAAGGTCAGCCGCTTGGTGAGGATGTTGCGCATCATCGCAGCGGCCCATTTCGGCGGCTTGGCCTCGGTGTCGTTGTAGTGGGCGATCAGGCCGCAGACCGGCACGCGCGCGAAGGGATTGAGCAGCGGGAAGACCGCTTCGAACACGGCGCCGCCGACATTCTCGAAATAGACGTCGATGCCTTTCGGGCAGGCATCCTTCAGCTTGGCCGCAAGATCTGGATCGCGGTGATCGATGCAGGCGTCGAAGCCGAGCTCCTTCACCACGTAGTCGCATTTGTCCTTGCCGCCGGCGATGCCAACCGCCCGTGCACCCTTGATCTTCGCGATCTGGCCGACGGCCGAGCCGACAGCTCCTGAGGCGCCGGCGACGACTACGGTCTCGCCGGCTTGCGGCTTGCCGATGTCGAGCAGGCCCGTATACGCGGTCATGCCGGGCATGCCCAGCACACCGATCGAGGTCGAGATCGGGCCGAGCTTGGGATCGACCTTGATGAGGCCCTTGCCGTTCGAGATCGCATGCGTCTGCCAACCGCTACGTGCACGAACGATGTCGCCGACCGCGACATCGGGATGGTTGGAGGCCGCGACCTCACACACCGCCTCGCCTTCCATCACACCGCCGACCGGCACCGGCGCGGCATAGGACGGCCCCTCGCTCATGCGCCCGCGCATATAGGGATCGAGCGACAGCCAGACCGTGCGCAGCAGGACTTCACCCGCCCCGGCCGAGGGAATCGCGAATTCCTCGAGACGAAAATCGGACGGCTTGGGCTCCCCGACGGGGCGTGCGGCGAGAACGATGCGTTTTGCTTGGGTCATGATGGTTCCTCCGGATTGGTTGTCGGCATGATTTAGGAGGAGCGGCGTCACGAAGCAAACCCTCGGTCAATTAAGGCTTTGGTCGCCTTTGCGATCTAGAATTGTAGGGGCCTCCCATGAACGAAGAGTCCATTTCGTGCCTGAGCTTGCCCTGCCGTCTGAACCTTCCTCCAAGACCGGCGCGACGGGCGGGCTCAGCCTGCGCTGGCGTGTTCTCGCCGGCAATCTGATCACGAGCCTTTTGGCTGTCGCCTTCGCCGGCGCAGTCGCCTGGGGCGGATGGGGCGACCTGCGCAAACGGGAGGCGGCCGCCCGCTCGCTGACCGCGTTTGAACTGGTGATGAAGGCTAACAGCCTCATTCCGGTCGAGCGCACCGCCTGGTACGCGGCCGCGACTCCCGCCGATCCAGCGACGCCCGAGAAGCTGTCGGCGCTCGACAAGACCATCGCCAACACGGACGCCGCCATCGGTGCGGCCAAGGCGGCCATTCGCGCGGCGGAGCTGCCGACGCGATCGGTCGAAGCGGCCGAGCAAATCTTGCAAAAGACCCGTAGCGCCGGACGCGAGGCCGCGGCCCTGCCCAAATCGCAACGCCCCGCCGATAGTCAAACGGCGATCGTGGATGGCCTTGCGCGTTCCGTCGACGCGCTTACGGCTGCGACGAGCGAAGCCTTGATCAGCCTGTCGCGCACCGGCAGCGACATCGAGAACCTGCTGCCGTCGGCGGCGCTAGCGCAGAGCGCGCAAAGCATGCGCACGATCAACGGCGCGCGTGCCGCCGTGCTCGGCCTTTTCGCCCGCAACCAGCCCCTCTCGGCAGCTCAGCGCGTCGAGGTGACTGAATTGACGGGGCAGGTCGCGCTGATCTGGACCCAGATCGAGCAGGGAGTTCACAATGCCGGCGATGCGCCTGTGCTCGTGAACGTCGCCAATCAGGTGCGCACGAAGCTGATGAGCGAAGGCGAACCGCGGTTTCAGGAACTGGTCGCTGCCGCCCGCGAGGGTCGTCCCAGCCCGATCAGCGAGGCCGAATGGCCGCGCTGGCTCGCTCCCGTCCTGAACAGCGTGCTGGGCTTGCGCGATGCCGCCCTTACCTTTGCCCACGAGGCCAACGACACGGCGATCGCGCAGGCGCAGACGCGGTTGATCTGGGCGCTTGCCGCCCTGCTGGTCGTGCTGATCGCCTCTGTCGCCGTCGTCGTCGCCGTGATGCGCCAGGTGATCGGCCCGCTGGTGCGGCTGACCGGCGCGACACTGCGGCTTGCCGACGGCGAACTCGACGTCGCAATTCCCGACGGGCATCGCAAGGACGAGATCGGCACCATGGCCAGCGCGCTGCAGATCTTCAAGGATGCGCTGGTTGCGAAAAAGCTCGCCGACGAGGATGCGGCCCGTAACGCCGAAGCGCAGATCGAGCGCGGCCGTCGCGTCAACGTCATCACGCGCGATTTCGAGACCGTGATCGGCGAGATCGTCAGCACCGTGTCGTCAGCAGCGACCGAGCTCGAAGGTTCGGCCGGTACTCTGAACACCACGGCCGATCGCTCGCAGACACTGACGACGGCCGTCGCCGCGGCGTCCGAAGAGGCATCTGCCAATGTGCAATCGGTTGCGACCGCGACCGAAGAGCTCACCTCGTCGGTCAACGAAATCAGCCGGCAGGTTCAGGAATCCGCGCGCGTGGCCGGCGATGCGGTCGAGCAGGCCCGCCGCACCAATGATCGTGTCGGGGAATTGTCAGTGGCCGCAAGCCGGATCGGCGACGTCATCGAGCTCATCAACTCGATCGCAGGCCAGACCAACCTCTTGGCGCTGAACGCGACCATCGAGGCTGCGCGCGCCGGCGATGCCGGCCGCGGCTTCGCGGTGGTTGCCTCGGAGGTGAAGGCGCTGGCGCAGCAGACCGCGAAAGCGACCGAGGAAATCCAGCAGCAGATCGGAAGCGTGCAGGCGGCGACGCAGGAATCCGTCGGCGCCATCAAGGCGATCAGCGAGACGATCGAGCGACTGTCGGAAATCTCCTCGACGATTGCCGCAGCCGTCGAGGAACAGGGCGCAGCCACGCAGGAGATCGCGCGAAACGTGCAGCAGGCCGCGCACGGCACTCAGCAGGTTTCTGCCAACATCAACGACGTCCAGCAGGGCGCCAGCGAAACCGGCTCAGCCTCGTCCCAGGTGCTGACCGCTGCCCAATTGCTGGCCTCGGATTCGAGCCGCCTCAAGCTCGAGGTCGGGAAATTTCTCGAGGCCGTGCGCGCGGCCTGAGGCCGTGAGTAGCTAACCCCCGCCCGGATAGTTCGGGCTCTCGCGCGTGATGGTCACGTCGTGGACGTGGCTTTCGCGCAGGCCCGCGCCGGTGATGCGGACGAACTGCGCCTTCTCGTGCAGCTCCTTCATGTCCTTGGCACCGACATAGCCCATCGCGGCGCGCAAGCCACCAGCGAGCTGGTGCATGACGTTGCCGACCGGCCCCTTGTAAGGCACCTGGCCCTCGATGCCCTCGGGCACGAGCTTGAGCGAATCCTTGATGTCCTGCTGGAAGTAGCGGTCGGCCGAGCCGCGCGCCATTGCGCCGACGGAGCCCATGCCGCGATAGGCCTTGTAGGAGCGGCCCTGCCACAGGAAAACTTCGCCGGGGGTTTCGTCGGTTCCCGCGAGCAGCGAGCCGACCATCGCAATGTCGGCGCCGGCGGCGAGCGCCTTGGCGAGGTCGCCGGAGAACTTGATGCCGCCGTCGGCGATCACGGGAATGTCGGACTTCTTGGCAGCCTCGACTGCATCCATGATCGCGGTGAGCTGGGGCACGCCGACGCCCGCGACGATGCGCGTGGTGCAGATCGAGCCCGGGCCGATGCCGACCTTGATGCAGTCCGCGCCCGCATCGATCAGCGCCTGCGCGCCGTCCGTGGTCGCGACGTTGCCGGCGACAACCTGTACCGAGTTGGAGAGACGCTTGATGCGGTTCACCGCATGCAGCACATGGCGGGAATGGCCGTGCGCGGTGTCGACAACGACCAGGTCGACGCCGGCATCGATCAGCCGTTCGGTGCGCTCGAAGCCCGTGTCGCCGACCGTGGTGGCGGCGGCAACGCGCAGGCGGCCTTGCGCATCCTTGCAGGCGAGCGGATGGGCGACCGCCTTCTCCATGTCCTTGACGGTGATCAAACCGACGCAGCGATACTGGTCGTCGACGACCAGCAGCTTCTCGATCCGATGTTGATGCAACATCCGCCGCGCTTCGTCCTGGCTGACATTCTCGCGCACCGTGACGAGGCCTTCATGCGTCATCAGTTCGGAGACTTTTTGCCGGCGGTCGGTGGCAAAGCGCACGTCGCGGTTGGTGAGGATGCCGACCAGCTTGCCGGGCGTATTCTTGCTGGCGCCGGTGACGACGGGAATGCCGGAGATGCCGTGATCGCTCATCAGCTTGAGTGCATCGTCGAGCGAGGCCTCGGGGCTGATGGTGAGCGGGTTCACCACCATGCCCGACTCATAGCGCTTGACCTGCCGGACCTGGGCGGCCTGGCCTTCGGGATCGAAATTGCGGTGGATGACGCCGAGGCCGCCGGCCTGCGCCATGGCGATCGCCATGCGGGCTTCGGTGACCGTATCCATGGCCGAGGCCATGATCGGAATGTTGAGCGGGATGGCGCGGGTGACGCGGGAACGGATGTCGACCTCGCCCGGCATGACGTCGGACAGGCCCGGCTTCAATAGCACGTCGTCGAACGTAAAGGCTTCGCGGATGCCCTGAAGTTGCACCGTGGCCATATGCCAACTCCTTCCTGCGGCCCTGCCGCAAATGACGATGGATGAGCGCCGCCCTCGGCGTACCTTGCGGCATCGCCTTGAGAATCGGAGCCCATCGGTGGGGTTGACGCGGGTCGATAGCACGGCCGCGTGACGAATCAAAGCAAATCGGGCCGCTGGCCAGCCATGCACAGGCTTTTTTAGGTAAATTCCGCGGGAAAAGGCTGGCGGCGGGCACCCGCCCGGTATTCCCCGGCGAAACGGGTTCGCGCCAAGCGCCGCGCCCCGGAATGACTGAAAGAGCGAGCCCATCATCTGGGTGCTATGCGTCGATCCGCAATGGTCCGACGCCAGCGGCGGTGATAAGCCGCAATCCTCGCCCTCTCCGCCCCATTTCCGTTACCAATCCCTCATGGTCGACAAGCAACGCATCATTCCGCTGATCGTGGCCACCGCTCTCTTCATGGAGAACATGGACTCGACCGTGATCGCCACCTCGCTGCCGGCGATCGCGGCCGACATCGGCACTAGCCCGCTGACGCTGAAGCTCGCGATCACCTCCTACCTCTTGTCGCTCGCGGTGTTCATCCCGGCGAGCGGCTGGACCGCGGATAGGTTCGGCGCGCGCATGGTGTTCGCGATCGCAGTCGGCGTGTTCATGATCGGATCGGTCGGCTGCGCGCTGTCGGGCTCGGTCACCGACTTCGTGTTCGCACGCATCCTGCAAGGGATGGGCGGGGCGATGATGACGCCCGTCGGCCGTCTCGTGCTGCTCCGCTCCGTCGACAAGAGCGCACTGGTCAACGCCATGGCCTGGGTGACGGTCCCTGCCCTGATCGGTCCCGTGATCGGACCGCCGCTTGGCGGCTTCATCACCACCTACGCGTCGTGGCACTGGATCTTCCTGATCAACATTCCGATCGGCCTGCTCGGCATTTTCATGGCGCTGCGCTTCATCGATCCGATCAAGAGCGAGACGCAGGAGAAGTTCGATCTCTACGGCATGGTGCTCGCAGGCCTGGGGCTTGCCGGCATCGCGTTCGGCCTTTCCGTCGCCGGCCTCAACCTCCTGCCCTGGAGCACGGTGGCGGCTCTCGTTCTCGGCGGGGCGATCTCGATGACGCTGTATGTCCTGCACGCGCGCCGCACGGGCTCGCCGGTGCTGGACTTCTCGCTGCTGAAGCTGCCGACGCTCCGCGCGGCGGTGTTCGGCGGCTTCATGTTCCGGCTCGGCATCGGCGCGCTGCCCTTCCTGCTCCCGCTCTTGATGCAGATCGGCTTCGGGCTGTCGCCGTTCCATTCCGGCCTCGTCACCTTCGCTTCCTCGCTCGGAGCGATGGGCATGAAGACGCTGGCTGCACGCCTGATCCGCACCTTCGGCTTCCGTAACCTGATGACTGTGAACGCGATCATCAGCGCGTTCTTCCTCGGCGTCTGCGCGCTGTTCACGGTGACGACACCGCTTCTGATCATCATGGTGATCCTGGTGGTCGGCGGCTTCTTCCGCTCACTCGAGTTCACCGCGATCAACACGGTCGCCTATGCCGACGTCGAGAGTCCGCAGATGAGCCGCGCCACCACGCTCGTCAGCGTCAACCAGCAGCTCGCAGTCTCCGCCGGCGTCGCGGTCGGTGCAGCTTGCGTCGAGACGACCATGTGGGTCAGCCATGTCAGCGAGATCGACGCCACGGTGTTCGCGCCCGCCTTCGTCGTGGTCGCGCTGACCTCGGCGGCATCGAGCTGGTTCTTCTGGCAGATGCCCCGCGACGCCGGCCACGAGATCTCCGGCCGCAAGGCGGTGGAGATCGCAAGCCGCAAGGGCGCGGGCAAGGGTGCGGCCAACGCCGCCGTCAAGACGGCGACTGAAGATACCCAGGACGTGCGGGACCAGCGGCTGGGGTAGACGGCTACAACTGCTGCGGCACCAGGGCATAACCGACGCCGCGCACCGTCGCGATCGGCGCGGGCGCGCCATCGAGCTGCATCTTGCGGCGCAGCCGCACGATGAGATTGTCGACCGTGTGCTCGCTGATCTCGCGAGGATCGCGGTTCGAGATGACGTCGAGCAGGAAATCACGGCTCAGCGGCTGCGTCATGTGGGACGCCAGGGCAACGAGGATGTTGAACTCCCCTGACGTCAATTTGACCATGCTTCCGTCGGGACGAAACAGCTCCCGCCGAACCGGATCGAGAATCCAGCCGTCGAAGGTGACGATCTTTTCCTTGGTCCGCCGCACGACGCTGCGGATGCGGGCCAGGAGCGTGCGCAAATTGATCGGCTTGGAGACGTAGTCGTCTCCGCCAGCATCAAGCCCGGAAAGCACGTCGGCCTCGGAATCCCGGCTGGTGACGAAGATCAGGCCACATTGCTCGCCGAGCCGCAGCTCGCGAGCCAGCGCAATGCCGTCGGCATCCGGCAGGTTGATGTCGAGCAGGACGATGTCCGGCCTCAACGTGGCCAATCTGCCGAGCAGCTCCGCGCCGGTCGCGGCGCCATGAACGGTCATGCCCTCCCCCGTCAGGAACGAGGTCAGCATCAGCCGGATATCCGGCGCATCTTCAACCACGAGCACGCTGATCGACATCGCCTTCCCCAAGCTCAACTGTGCCGGCCGCGCTTGCCGGTGCGCCGCGCCCGCCCTGCTCTCTCAACACCAGATCGATCTGCCTGCGCAGCGCATTGACGGCGTCGTCCCGATCGCGAAGCCCCGCGAGCACGGTGCGCGCGGCAATCATCGCGTCATCGGCGCTCGCTGCAAGCTCCGACATGCGCAGATTGGCTGCACTGCCCTTGATGCGGTGGGCGATGCCAACGAGCTCCTTCGGAGCCAAATCGCTTCGCGCCAGCGTGCGGTCCAGCTCCAGCAGACTGTCTGCAAACAGCTCCTGGAATTCGTCGATGCGGTCCCGCCCGAACACCTCTTCGAGCGTGAACGCGCCGTCGGCGACTTCCGGCGCGAGGAAAGCCTCGATCTTCCAGACGACCTCGTCCGACGAAAGCTTCGCTGCAATCACCAGATCGGCGCCCTCATCCAGCAGGCGAGCGCCCTCCTCAGGCATGTCGGCGCTGAGCTACGACAAGATGAACACGACCAGCATCGCCAGCGTGCTCGGTGCACGCTTCGCCTACCCGATCCTGCAGAACTGGGGCGTGCTGACGCCGACCACCCGCGCGGAATGGCGGCACGCCTTCGACGGCGGCTACGTGCAGGGCCTGAACTATGTCGATCTGGTCGGCTTGAGCTCCAACTACACAGTCTCAGGCACGTCTACAGCGCGCGACACGCTCACCGGTGGGCTCGGATTGCGGGCAGAGGTCGGCAACTCCCTCAGCCTCGATCTCGAATATCTCCTGACGAGCTCCGCGAGCGGCATCGAGAGCCAGCGGGTGCGCGGGGCGATGAAGTACGGGTTCTGAGGCTGAGACCCGCGCTCCGCCTAAGCCTCGCTCCTGGCTCCGCCGCGAAATCCCGTCGCCAGCACGTAGCGTTCCGAGGAATCCTGCCGGCTCGCTGCGGGCTTGACATGGCGCACGGTGGCGAAGTCGCGCTTGAGCTGGGCGAGCAGATCGGCATCGGCGCCGCTCTGGAACGTCTTGGCCAGGAACGTGCCGCCGGGCTTGAGCACGTCGCAAGCAAACGCCGCCGCCGTCTCCACCAGGCCGACGATGCGGAGCTGGTCGGTTTTGCGATGGCCTGTAGTGTTGGCGGCCATGTCGGACATGACCACGTCGGCGCCACCGCCGAGCATCGCGGTAAGTTTTTCCGGCGCGTCATTATCCATGAAATCGAGCTGCGCGAAATCGACGCCGGGAATCTCGGGCATCTCCAAAAGGTCGATCGCCACGACCTTGCCCTTGCCTTCCGTCGAGCCGACGCGCTTGGCAGCGATCTGGCTCCAGCCGCCGGGCGCAGCGCCGAGATCGACCACGGCCATGCCTGGCTTCAGCAGCCGGAACTTGTCGTCCATCTCCAGGAGCTTGAATGCCGCGCGCGAGCGATAGCCGGCCGCCTTGGCCTTGGCGACATAGGGATCGTTGAGCTGCCGCTCCAGCCAGAGCTTCGACGACAACTTGCGCTTGCCGCCGGTCTTGACCTGGACGTGCAGGCGGCCGGTGGTGTCTTTCGCCATCTCACCAGCTCCTGAGTGCGCCGTCCTCGCGCATCATCTCGACCAGCATGCCCTCGCGCAGGCCGCGGTCGGCGACGCGCAGCCGCGGCAGCGGGAACGCGCGCCTGATCGCATCGAGGATGGCGCAGCCGGCCAACACGAGATCGGCACGTTCGACGCTGATGCAGCTGTTGTTGGCACGCTCCTCATAGCTCATGCCGAGCAGCTTTTTGATGGTCGCGGTGATGTCGGCATCGTTCATCCAGATGCTGTCGATGCGGCGGCGGTCGTAACGCGGGAGGTTGAGATGGATGCCGGCGAGCGTGGTCACCGTGCCTGACGTGCCGAGCAGATGCATGTCGGCGAGATCGCGGCCATGCTGTTCCGCGAAGGGCGTGACATGGTGTGCTACTTCGCGCTCCATCGCGGCATAGATCTCCGGTGTCACGTCGCGGCCGCCGAACTGCTCGGCGAGCGTCACGACGCCAAACGGGATCGACATCCACGCCCTGATGCGCGGATCCGGATTTTGCGCGTCGCGCTCGATCCGCACCAGCTCGGTCGAGCCGCCGCCGATATCGAACAGGATGGCGCCGCGCCCCCTGGGATCAACCAGCGGCGAGCAGCCGAGCATGGCGAGCGAGGCTTCCGTCTCGCGGTCGATCACTTCGAGCTCGATGCCGGTCTCGGCCGCGACGCGGCTGCGGAAATCTTCCGCATTCGACGCCGCACGGCAGGCTTCGGTCGCGATCAGCCGCAGCCGCTTCGCCTTGCGCAAATTGATCTTGTCGCGACATATGCTGAGCGCGGCGATGGCGCGATCGATCGCGGCCTCGCTGATGTTCCCCGTGGCCGAGACGCCCTCACCGAGTCGGATGATGCGCGAGAAGGAATCGACCACGCGAAAGCCATCGTGGGTCGGACAGGCGATCAGCAGGCGGCAATTGTTGGTGCCGAGGTCGAGCGCCGCATAGACGCCGTTTCCCGGCGCCTGCATGGGGACGCCAGGCCCAGTGACCAACGCCACCGCCGCCATCGACCCCTCCAGCTCACCGTGCGGCCCATGGCCGTCGCGGAGCCGCGTGTGGTCATTCATACAAACTGTCTTTCCGAGGCCGCCGGGGCCGGTCAGGAATTGCTTTTTCGCCCGAAACATTAGCAGCGCGGCAGGCCTGCGCAACAACGCATCACATGGGACCATGCCCATTCGTGCGTTGTCGTGAACGGGTCCGTGGGCTATCTCAAGGGGGTCCGGCCCCCTCCACGCGCCCCGCGAAATCGCGCCATTGCCGGCTTTTCAGGTCGATTCCATGCAAGAACACACCAAATCGTCCACGCTCGAAAACGCTATTGCACTGCAAAAATATGGCGTCGGGCAACCGGTCCGCCGCAAGGAGGACGACACGCTGGTGCGCGGCAAGGGCCGCTACACCGACGATTTCAACCTGCCCGGCCAAGCCTACGCCGTGATTGTCCGCTCGACCCATGCCCATGGCGTAATCCGCGGCATCGGGGTCGACGCCGCCAAGGCCATGCCAGGCGTGCTGGGGGTTTGGACCGGCAAGGACCTCGATGCCGCCGGCTATGGCCCTTTCACCTGCGGCCTGCCGCTGAAGAGCCGCGACGGCTCGCCCCTGCTTCAGACCAACCGGAAGCCGCTGGCGACCGACAAGGTCCGCTTCGTCGGCGATCCCGTCGCCTTCGTGGTGGCGGAGACTCTGGCCCAGGCGCGCGACGCAGCCGAGGCGGTGGAACTCGACATCGAGCCGCTACCGGCGGTGACCGACCCCGAGGAAGCCGCCAAGCCCGGCGCGCCGCAGCTCTATGACCACATCCCGAACAATGTCGCGCTCGACTATCATTATGGCGACACGGACAAGGTCAACGCGGCCTTTGCCAGCGCCGCCCATGTCACCAGGATGAACATCGAGAACACTCGCGTCGCCGTGGTCTCGATGGAGCCGCGCGTCGGACTCGCCTCCTACGACAAGAAGACCGAGCGATACACCATCCAGATGCCGACGCAGGGCGTCGCGGGCAACCGCGCCAATCTCGCCAAGAACCTGAAGGTGCCGAACGAGAAGGTGCGCATCCTCACCGCCAATGTCGGCGGCTCCTTCGGCATGAAGAACGTCAACTACCCCGAATACATGTGCATCCTGTACGCAGCGAAGGCGTTGGGACGCCCGGTGAAATGGACTGACGAGCGCTCGACCAGCTTCCTCTCCGACAGCCACGGCCGCGCGCAGAAGATCCATGCCGAGCTCGCGCTCGACGCCGAAGGGCATTTTCTCGCGGCCAGGCTCTCCGGCTACGGCAATCTCGGCGCCTACATCACCGGCGTTGCGCCGAGCCCGCTCTCGCTCAACACCGGCAAGAATTTTTCCAGCGTCTACCGCACGCCCCTGATGGCGGTCGACATCAAGACGGTGCTGACCAACACCACGCTGATGGGCGCCTATCGCGGCGCCGGCCGGCCTGAGGCCAACTACTACATGGAGCGGCTGATCGACCGCGCCGCCGACGAGATGGGCATCAACCGCCTGACGTTGCGCAAGCGCAATTTCATCAAGGCGAACCAGATGCCGTTCGCGGCCTCCTCCGGCGTTACCTATGACAGCGGCGATTTCCAGGCCGTGTTCAACAAGGCGCTCGAGATCTCCGACCATGAGAACTTCGCCAAGCGCAAGAAGGAGAGCAAGAAGGCCGGCAAGCTGCGCGGCATCGCGGTCGGCTCGTACCTGGAGGTCACCGCGCCGCCGAGCCCCGAGCTCGGCAAGATCGTGTTCGATCCCGATGGCACCGTGCAGCTGATCACCGGCACGCTCGACTATGGCCAGGGCCACGCCACGCCCTTCGCCCAGGTGCTGTGTGCGCAGCTCGGCGTTCCCTTCGAGAGCGTCAAGCTCGTGCAGGGCGACAGCGATATCGTCCACGCCGGCAACGGCACCGGCGGTTCGCGCTCGATCACTGCGAGCGGCATGGCGATCGTTGAGGCCTCCAAGCTCGTCATCGAGAAGGGCAAGCGGGCCGCCGCGCATATGCTGGAGGCGTCCGAGGCCGACATCGAGTTCGAAGGCGGCAGCTTTACGATCGCCGGCACCGATCGCAGCATCGACATCATGGAGCTCGCCCGGCGCTTGCATGACGGCAAGGTGCCTGATGGCGTGCCTGACTCACTCGACGTCGACCACACCAGCGAGCCGGTGCCGTCGGCCTTCCCGAACGGCTGCCACGTCGCCGAGGTGGAGATCGATCCGGAGACCGGCGTGGTGGAGATCGTGCGTTACAGCGCGGTCAACGACTTCGGCACGGTGATCAACCCGATGCTGGTCGCGGGCCAGCTCCATGGCGGTGTCGTGCAGGGCATCGGCCAGGCGCTTATGGAGCACATCCGCTACGACGAGAGCGGCCAGCCGATCACGGGCTCGCTGATGGACTACGCCCTGCCGCGCGCCGGGGACGTGCCTAACATGACGGTCGGCGACCATCCGGTGCCGGCCACGACCAACCCGCTCGGCAGCAAGGGCTGCGGCGAAGCCGGCTGCGCCGGCAGCCTGTCGACGGTGGTGAATGCGGTGCTCGATGCGCTCTCCGACTTCGGCATCAAGCACATCGATATGCCGCTGACCCCGGAGCGGGTGTGGCACGCGATCCAGGACGCGAAGACAAAGGCGGCGTAAGGGGCGCACGTCTGCCTCCACAACACTGCTGTCATCGCCCGGCCTTGAACGGGCGATCCAGCACTCCGAGAGGGTCGTGATTGACTGAGAGCCGCGGCGTACTGGATTCCCCGCCTTCGCGGGAATGACAGCGAATTTGTGGAAGCGCTGTGCCGCTCCCAGCTACGCCGCCTCCTGCTCGCGCGGCTGGTAGATCGCGATGTGCTGGCAGTGCGCCAACGGCGTCGTACCGTTGGCGACGACGAGTGCGTCGAGCTCGACGAAACGGTGGCCTTTCTTCTCGTAATTCGCTGTAACTTTTGCTCGCGCGGTGATCTCGTCGCCGGTGCGCGCAGCTGACAAGAGCTGCATGCGACTGCCGACGTGGATCCATGGGCCCAGAATGGTGTTGTCGACCAGCACGCGGTTCATCACACGCTGAATCAGGCCGGGATGACCGAGCCCCTCGCGCGCGAAGATCGGGTCGGTCTCCCTGATGTCGGCAAGATAGTCGGCCGCCGCCTGCCCGGCCCAGCGGCGCGGCGCCGTGCCGAGCCATTTGCCGACCCCGAAGATCTCAGGGCTGACCGGCTTGCGCTCGGTCACCGCAGAGGTCTCGACATAGTCGCCCAATGAGACCGCTGGCGCTGCCGCCGGCAGCGACGCGGTCCCCGTGGCGCAGAGCTCGGTGCGACTGAACACCTCGATCGTGAGCTGCCCATTGTGCTCGGTTGCATCCACATCAGCCGTTTCGGCATCATAGACCGGCTTGATGAAGCGGGCCTCGATCAGCCCGTGGCTGAGGAAATCGCGGCCCCAGCGGGCCAGCGGCACGTGCATCATGTAGGCGAACACGTCGACACCGGGGACCAGCCCGCCGGAAAAGCCGAACCGGCGCGCCACCGTGTCGTCATGCATCTTGTTTTCGGACTGCTTTGCGGTGTTGTAGGCCTCGACGCGCCAGGTTTCGAGCCGGTTCGGCATGGGTCATCTTTTCCCGTATTCTTGTTGTTTCGACCCAATCGTAGGCCCCGGGGAACATCGGTCAATCCCCTCGCCTTTGCGGCCCGAATGGGTTACCACGCGGCGAATGACTGACACCCCCACCCGCATCTATGTCGATGCCGACGCCTGCCCGGTGAAGGACGAAATCTATCGCGTCGCGCTCCGCCATGGCGTGCCCGTGAGCGTCGTCGCCGGTAACTTCATCCGCGTGCCACAGGACCGGCTGATCGAGCGTATCGCCGCCGGCTCCGGCATGGACGCCGCCGACGACTGGATTGCCGAGCGGGCAAGGCCCGGCGACGTGGTCGTCACGTCGGACATTCCGTTGGCGAGCCGCTGCGTAAAAGCGGGCGCCGAGGTAATCGCGCCGAACGGCAAGCCGTTCACAGAAGAATCGATCGGCATGACGCTGGCGGTGCGCAATCTGATGACCGATCTGCGCTCGGCCGGCGAAGTCACCGGTGGCCCCAGATCGTTCTCGCCGCGCGACCGCTCCGCCTTCCTCTCGGCGCTCGACCAGACGCTGCGCCGGATCCAACGCCGCCGCGCCGACCAGGCCGCCACGAGCCAAGGCTAGTCATGGCACCGCCGCTGATCCAACTCAAAGACATCAAGCTGACCTTCGGCGGCACGCCGCTGCTGTCGGGCGTCGAGCTCAATGTCGCTCCATCCGAGCGCGTCTGC
This sequence comes from Bradyrhizobium sp. Ghvi, assembly GCF_900115265.1. Taxonomy (GTDB): domain Bacteria; phylum Pseudomonadota; class Alphaproteobacteria; order Rhizobiales; family Xanthobacteraceae; genus Bradyrhizobium. The sequence continues at coordinate 667,574 of NZ_FOVU01000002.1, forward strand.
CTGATCGGCCGCAACGGCTCCGGCAAGTCGACGCTGCTGAAGATCGCGGCCGGCCTGGTCGAGCCGGACGGCGGCACGCGCTTCGTTCAACCCGGCGCCACCGTTCGTTACCTACCGCAGGAGCCGGACTTCGGCGAGCACAAGACCACGCTGAGCTATGTCGAGTCCGGGCTCGCGCCGGGCGACGACCAGCACCAGGCGCGCTATCTGCTGGAGCAGCTTGGCCTCACCGGAGAGGGGAACCCGCACAACCTCTCCGGCGGCGAAGCGCGGCGCGCGGCGCTGGCCTATGTGCTGGCACCCTCGCCCGACATCCTGCTACTGGACGAGCCGACCAACCATCTCGATCTCTCCACCATCGAATGGCTGGAACAGGAGCTGGACAGCCGTCGCAGCGCGCTTGTCATCATCAGCCACGACCGCCGCTTCCTCACCAATCTTTCGCGTTCGACCGCCTGGCTCGACCGCGGCAAGATCAAGCAGATCGACCGCGGCTTCGCCTCGTTCGAGAGCTGGCGCGACGAGGTGCTGGCGGAGGAAGAACGCGACCAGCACAAGCTCGACCGCAAGATCGTCGACGAGGAGCATTGGCTGCGTCACGGCGTTTCCGGACGGCGCAAGCGCAACGTCAAGCGGCTCGCCAATCTGCATGCGCTGCGCGACCAGCGCCGCAACTACCGCGGCACGGCCGGCGCTGCCAGTCTCGCCGCGGCCGAGGCCGAGCAATCCGGCAAGCTGGTGATCGAGGCGAAGGGCATCACCAAGGCCTATGGCGACCGCGTGATCGTCGACAATTTTTCGACCCGCATCCAGCGCGGCGACCGGCTCGGCATCATCGGCCCGAACGGCGCCGGCAAGACCACGCTAGTCAATCTCCTCACTGGCGCAACGCAGCCGGATTCCGGGACGTTGCGGCTCGGCGCCAATCTGGAGATGGCGACGCTCGACCAGCACCGCGAAAGTCTCGACCCCAAATCAACGCTGGCGGAAGCCCTGACCGGCGGTCGCGGCGACCACGTCATGGTCGGCGGCAAGCCGAAGCACGTCGTCGGCTACATGAAGGACTTTCTGTTTGCACAGGAGCAGCGCGGAACGCCGCTGGAAGTTCTGTCCGGCGGGGAGCGCGGCCGGTTGATGCTGGCGCGCGCGCTGGCCAAACCCTCGAACCTGCTCGTGTTGGACGAACCCACCAACGATCTCGATCTCGAAACCCTCGACGTGCTCGAGGAGATGCTCGGCGACTACGAGGGCACGGTCATCCTGATCAGCCACGACCGCGACTTCCTCGACCGCGTCGTCACGTCAGTGATCGCGCCCGAAGGAAACGGCAAGTGGATCGAATATGCCGGCGGCTACAGCGACATGCTGGCGCAGCGCGGCGCCGATTTGAAGCGCGAGACGGTGAAGACGCAGGTCCCGGCGGAGAAGAAAGAAGAGCGCATCGCTGCTCCCGTCTCCGCGCCGAAGCGCAAGTTGAGCTTCAACGAGAAGCACGCGCTGGAAACGCTGCCGAAGAAGATGGAGACGCTGCAGGCCGACATTACAAAGCTGCAGCACGTGCTGGATGATCCGAATCTCTATGCCAGGGATCGCAAGAAATTCGACGACACGTCCGCTGCTATCGCCAAAGCGCATGAGGAACTGTCCGCAGCCGAAGAGCGCTGGCTCGAACTTGAAATGCTTCGCGAAGAAATAGAGCAGGCCTAATCATGACAACCACTCTCGCCGCAAAAATCGCACGTGAATACGGCACGCCCTGCGCCGTCATCGACATGGACCGGGTCGAGCGCAACATTGCGCGGATCCAGAAGGCCTGCGACGATGCCGGAATCGCCAACCGGCCGCACATCAAGACGCACAAGAACCCGACCCTGGCGAAGATGCAGGTCGCGGCCGGCGCGAAAGGTATCACCTGCCAGAAGATCGGCGAGGCCGAGATCATGGCCAATGCCGGCATCGACGACATCCTGATCAGCTACAACCTGCTTGGCGAGGAGAAGATGGCGCGCCTCGGCGCGCTGAATGCCAAAACCAACATCACGGTCGCCGCCGACAATTCGACGGTCGTTGCCGGCCTGCCGAAGGCCGCCGCTGCGTCGGGCCGCCCCCTCTCGGTCGTGGTCGAATGCGACACGGGCCGCAAGCGTGCCGGCGTCGAGACGCCGGCGGAAGCGATCGCGCTGGCGCGCGAGATTGCCGGCTCGAACGGGCTCGAATTCGCCGGCTTCATGCTCTATCCGACCGAGGGCGGATGGGCTGACGCACAGAAGTTCTACGACGAAGCGCTGGCCGGCGTGCGCGCGCACGGGCTGAATGCCAAGATCGTCTCGACCGGCGGCACGCCGAACCTCATCAATATCGGCAAGCTCAAGGGCGGCACCGAGCATCGCTTCGGCACCTACATCTACAACGACCGCATGCAGGTCGCGGCCGGCGTCGCGACCTGGGACGATTGCGCCCTGCACATCTATTCGACCGTGGTGAGCCGCGCCGCGCCCGAGCGCGGCATTCTGGATGCCGGCTCCAAGACGCTCACGACCGACACCGGCGGCCTCGACGGCCACGGCCTGATCCTGGAGCACCCCGAAGCCAAGATCGCGAAGTTCGCCGAGGAGCACGGCTTCCTCGATCTCTCCCGCAGCAACACCCGGCCGAACGTGGGGGATGTCGTGCGGATCGTGCCGAACCACGTCTGCGTCGTCGTCAACATGATGGACGAGGTCCTGATGGTCCGCGGCGAGGAGATCATCGGCACGCTGCCGGTGGCGGCGCGCGGCAAGCTGCGCTAGGCGCGGATCAGAGCCTGCAGCTCCCGATCGAGGCCCTCGCGGAACAGGTTGATCGGTCGGGCTAGTCGCCCGGCCGGAGGACGATGCACCAGCCATGCCCGCACGGCAGGATTGAAGTCCCGAGCAGCGACCGGCTTGAGTTGCTTACGAAACGCGCTGCGCTTCAATGCGAGCGGCGTCACCAGGCCGACGCCAAGGCCGCGCGCCACGAGCGACAGGCGAAGCTCGCTGTCGAGCGCCTCCACCGCGACCGTGAACGGCAAATGCTCGGCATCGAAGCGGCGCTTGAGCGTGTCGCGGAATCCGCAGCCGTCCTGGTTGATCACCCATGGGAGCTGCGACAGGCGCTCGAGATCTACAGCGCGCGGAATCTTCGTGTCGCGCGCGACGACGAACACCACGGGCTGCGCCCCGAGATCGTCAGCGACGAGATCAGCGGGCGGCGCCGCCCCGTCGGGCAGGCAGATCGCGGCGGCATCCAGCTCGTTACGGCTGACCCGCTCGACCTGGTTGGGTGACCAGCCCGAGACGACGCGCACGCTCAGCGCAGGAAATTCGGCACGCACCGCATCCAGCGGTGCACTGAGCCCGGCCTCCGACAGAAACGGCGTGAGGCCAAGTCTGAACTCGCCGCGAACCACGCCGTCGCTCGCAACGCCGGCCTTCAGATCGTCCAGCATTCTGAGCAAACGGCGGCCCTGCTCATAGGCCTCGTGTCCCGCGGCCGTCGGCTTCAGCGGTTTCGACAAGCGGTCCAACAACTGCGTGCCCAGCATCTCCTCCAGATTCTGGATGCGCCTCGTCACGCCCGGCTGGGTGAGGTTGAGACGCGTCGAGGCCGCGACGATCGATCCGGTCTCAACCACCGCGACGAAGGCGACGAGGTCATGGGTGTTCATGATAAACTCGCATATTCTTTATAGACTTAATTGAATTGTAGCATATCGCGCACCCCGCTTAAAGAGGACCCCGCATTCCATCCGCGAGGTCCCATGACCATTTCCGAAACCGCCGGGCTTACGGCCCCCAAGCAGCTCGCCGAACGATCCCTGATCTGGCTTGGCGCGATCACCACCGGCGCCGTCGTCACCAATTTGTTCGCGCCGCAGATTCTGGTCGGCCTGATCGGCCGATCGCTGGCCATGACCGCGCTTCAGGCCGGTCTGGTCAGCACGTTGACCCTGCTCGGCTACGCGCTCGGCCTGCTGTTGCTCGTGCCGCTGGTCGATCTTATCGAGAACCGGCGCTTGATCCTGCGCACGCTCGGCTGCGCAATCGTCGCCACGCTGGCAACGGCATTGGCGCCGACACCCTCGTTACTATTGCTGGCTACGTTCATCCTCGGCGGGTCCTGCGCGGCGATCCAGATGATGGTGCCTCTCGTGGCCTCAATGGTGGTGCCCGAACGACGTGGGCAGGCTATCGGCGAGGTGATGGGCGGATTGATGATCGGCATTTTGCTGTCGCGGCCCGCGGCGAGTTTGATTGCCGACCTCTGGAGCTGGCGCGCCTACTATCTCGCCTCAGCCGTTCTGATGACTCTCCTCGTCGTTGCGCTCGCCCGCTATCTGCCGAAGCTGCAGCCAGCGGTCCGCGTCGGCTACGTCGACTTGCTCCGCTCATTCCCAAAGCTGCTACGGGAGGAGCCTGTGCTGCGCGTGCGCGCCTGGACAGCTTCCCTGGTCATGGCGTCTTTCACCGCATTCTGGTCCGCTGTCGCGCTGCGCCTGCCGGATGCACCCTTTACGCTGGATGCCAAGGGCATTGCGGCTTTCGCGCTGATCGGCGTTGCGGGCGCCGCGGCGACGCCTCTCGCCGGCCGTGGGGGCGACAAGGGGTGGGCACGACCGATCTTCTTCGCCGCTCACCTGTGCATCATCGGCTCACTCGCCCTTTGCGCCTGGGCGGGCGTGATCGAGTCCCGCAGCGCTGCCCTGCTGGTGTTGAGCCTCGGCACCATCCTGCTGGACATCGGCATCACTGCCGACCAGACGCTCGGGCGCCGCGCCATCAATTTGCTGCGACCCGAGGCGCGCGGTCGTATCAACGGCCTGTTCGTCGCGCTGTTCTTCGTCGGCGGGGGCGTCGGCTCCGCGGCAGCCTCGCTGGCCTGGAGCTATGCCGGCTGGACCGCGGTCTGCGCCGTCGCGGCCGGCTTCGGTATCCTCGGCCTCCTCACCGATCTCTTGACCAGGACCGGCACGTCATGATTGCGACGATGCCAGCCAGGCCGAAACGCCCCTGCCCGCAGCAGCCCCCGTCGCGAACGACGCCTGGAGCAAATAGCCCCCGGTCGGCGCCTCCCAATCCAGCATCTCGCCAGCGGCGAACACGCCGGGCAGTTTGCGTAGCATGAAGTTCTCGTCCAGCTCATCGAAACTAATACCGCCCGCGGTCGAGATCGCGCGCTCGATCGGCGCGACACCGGTGAGCTGAATCGGAATCGCATTCACCAGATTCGCAAGCTCCGCCGGCGACAGCGCGGCGAGCGTCCGGCCGCATGCAATAGCTGCCTCCTGCATCAGACCGATGCCGACAGGCGACAATTGCGCCGCCTTGCGCAGGAAGTTTGCGAGCGATTGCTTGCCGCGGGTCCCCGATAGCCGCGTGGTCAGTGCGGCTGTGTCGAGGTCGGGCCGCAATGCAATCATCAGCGTCGCCTGCCCCAGGCCCAGCACCGCCTCGCGCAGTTCAGCGGACAGCGCGTAGACCGCGCCGCCCTCGACGCCGCTGCGGGTGATCATGGCCTCGCCGCGTACGGTGTGCGCGCCAATCGTCAGCGCCACGCCCTTGAGCGGTTGGCCTTCGAACCGGTCACGGAAGACGTCGGACCAGGCGACAGCGAAACCGGAATTTGCCGGCCGCAACTTCGAGATGGCAATGCCCTTCGCGGCGAGACAATCGACCCATGCGCCATCCGAGCCGAGCCGCGGCCAGCTCGCCCCTCCCAGTGCAAGCACCGTTGCGCTCGGCGTAATGACTCGCGGGCCGTCGGGCGTTTGGAATTGAAGCCGCCCTTCCGCATCCCAGCCCGACCAGCGATGCCGAAAGGCGAATTGCACGCCTGATACGTCGAGCCGCCGCAGCCAGGCGCGCAGCAAGGGCGAGGCCTTGAACGTTTTGGGAAACACTCGTCCGCTGCTTCCGACAAAGGTCAGCTGTCCAAGGCCAGCGCTCCAGTCGCGCAGCGCATCAGGCGGAAACGCTTCGACCGCAGCGCGCAGGTACGGCATCGCCTGCCGGTAGCGCGGAAGGAAAACCGGCAACGGTTCGCTGTGGGTGAGATTGAGGCCGCCCCTGCCCGCCATCAGGAATTTGCGACCAGCAGACAGCATCGCGTCGTAGACAGTGACGCCGGCGCCGCCTTGCGCCAGCACCTCTGCCGCCATCAGCCCGGCGGGACCGGCACCGATGACGGCGACGTCAGTCAGAGCTTGATCCCCGCCCGTGCCGCGGCCTGCGCCACGTATTTCTGCGTCTGCTCGAATGCGCCGGCCAGCGCCTTGGCCTTCGACATGTCGCTGATCTCGGCGAAATGCGTCGCGATCGCGTCCGGCGTCCATTCGGACTCCGGCAGATTGATGCCTTCGCTCTCGAGAATCTTGATCACGGCGAAGGAGCCGGCGCCGGCACCCATGATGGTGCGGGTCGGCGCGTCCTCGCTCAGCATGTACTCGACCGCCGGCGTGATCGCGTTCGGCTTCATCAGCTGCAGCGCCTGCGGTGGCAGCAACTCTTCCGTCATGCGGGTTGCCGCCGTCGGCGAGATGATATTGACGCGGATGTTGTTCTTGCGGCCTTCCTCAGCCAGCACGTTCATCAGGCCGACCATGCCCGATTTGGCCGCACCATAATTGGCCTGGCCGAAATTGCCGTAGAGGCCGGAGGATGAGGTCGTCAGCACGATGCGGCCATAGTTGCGGTCGCGCATGCCGGCCCAGACCGCCTTGCAGCAGTAGAAGGTGCCGACGAGATGCACGTCCAGCACCTTCTGGAAATCGGCCGCTTCCATCTTGCCGAACGACTTGTCGCGCAGGATGCCGGCATTGGCACACATGATGTCGACGCTGCCCCACTCCTTGGTGGCGCGCTCGACCATCGCGGTGACTTGCTCGAAGTTGGAAACGTCGGCGCCGTCGGCTATTGCGGTGCCGCCGGCTTTCCGAATCTCCTCGACCACGGCTTCAGCCGGCGACAGCGAGGCGCCGGTGCCGTCGCGCGCGCCGCCAAAATCGTTGACGACGACCTTCGCGCCCCGGCTCGCAAGACCCAGCGCATGCGCCCTGCCAAGACCATTTCCCGCGCCGGTGACGATGGCGACGCGTCCGTCAAACCTGATTGCCATGAGTGCGTTACCTTTCTCCTTCTCCCCTTGTGGGAGAAGGTGGCGCGAAGCGCCGGATGAGGGGTCTCTCTCCACAGATGTGCTCGCGGAGAGAGACCCCTCACCCGGCTTTGCTTTCGCGAAGCCACCCTCTCCCGCAAGGGGAGAGGGTTCGAGCGCACCCGATTTGAACAGCTTTTGAGCAGCGATGGCTTGCCGGGTCAAGCCCGGCAGCGACGCCTCAAGTCAAGCGATATAGATCAGGCCGAGCCAGTCCGCGACCAGCGCGGGCTTGTCCTCGCCTTCGATCTCCACCGTCACGTTGGTGCGAGACTGCAATTCACCTGGCTTGCGCAGCTTGGCTTCGGCCAGCACGAAACGGCCGCGGACGCGCCCGCCCGAGCGGACCGGCGAGATGAAGCGCAGCTTGTCGAAGCCGTAATTCACGCCCATCGTGGTGCCCGCAATCACCGGCATCACTTCGTAGGACATCACCGACAACATCGACAGCGTCAGGAAACCGTGTGCGATGGTGGTGCCGAACGCGGTCTCAGCCTTCGCCCTTTCTGGGTCGACGTGGATGAACTGGTGATCCTCGGTCACCTCAGCGAAGGTGTCGATGCGGGGCTGATCGATCACATGCCAGGACGACACCCCGATCTCCTTGCCGACCATCGCCTGATAGGCTTCCAGCGTGATCGGCGGCTTCTTCCAGATTTGGTTCATGATTGGCTCCAACCATCGTCATTCCGGGACGCGCGAAGCGCGAGCCCGGAATCCATCGCGCTGCAGTCTCTGCGGCGAATTGGATTCCGGGATCGATGCTGCGCATCGCCCCGGAATGACGTGCTCTTTTCGTTCACTTAAGTTTCGCCCCGTGTTTTCGGCAGCTCCGGAAAATCCTCCTCACGGAATTCCCGGCCGCGCAGCGGATCGTTGCGATCATCGTCGCGTTCGAGCCGTCGTAGCTGCACACGGCGGATTTTGCCAGAGATCGTCTTCGGCAATTCGGTGACGATTTCGAGCCGGCGGATACGCTTGAAGGGCGCGAGGCGCGTGTGCAGGTGCTTGAAGATCGAGAGCGCCGTCTCAGGCGTCCGTTCCGCGCCCGCAATCAGCAGCACGAACGCCTTGGGGATCGCGAGCCGGATCGGATCGGGGCTCGGCACCACGGCGGCTTCCGCGACCAGCTCATGCTCGAGCAGCACGCTCTCCAGCTCGAACGGGCTGATACGATAGTCCGAGGACTTGAACACGTCGTCGGAGCGACCGACAAAGGTGAGATAGCCATCCTCGTCTTCAAACACGACGTCACCGCTGCGATAAAGCTCGCCCTCAGCGCCCGACAGGTTGCCATCGTCGTCCTGATAGCCCTGCATCAAGCCGGCGGGCCTGTTAGCACCCAGCAGCAGCGCCACCTCGCCTTCTTTCGCCGGATGGCCGTCGGCATCGCTGACCTGCACGCGATAGCCCGGCAGCGGCCGGCCCATCGAGCCGACCTTGATCTTTTGGCCTGGCGAATTGCCGGCAAGCGCCGTGGTCTCGGTCTGGCCGTAGCCGTCGCGGATGGTGAGGCCCCAGGCGGCCTGCACCTGATCGATCACCTCAGGATTGAGCGGCTCGCCGGCGCCGCAGACTTCGCGCAAGGTAACCTCGAACGAGGCCAGGTTCTCCTGGATGAACAAGCGCCACACCGTCGGCGGCGCACACAGCGTCGTGACGCCGCAGCGGCCGATGGTGGCGAGCAGGCCCTTGGCATCGAAGCGCGGCTGGTTGACCACGAACACCGTGGCGCCCGCATTCCAGGGCGCGAAGAAACAGCTCCAGGCATGCTTGGCCCAGCCGGGCGATGAAATGTTGAGATGGATGTCGCCGGGCTTCAGCCCAATCCAGAACATCGTCGAGAGATGCCCGACCGGATAGCTGCGCTGGCTGTGGCGCACCAGCTTTGGTTTTGCCGTGGTGCCCGAGGTGAAATACAGCAGCATTGGGTCGTCGGCATGGGTCGGACCGTCTGCCGCAAAACTCTCTGAACATTTCGCTGCCTCGCCGTAAGCGAGCCAACCATCGGACGCCTCGCCGACAATGATGCGCGCAACGCCGTCGACACCCAGGCTCGCAAATTTCGCGACCTGGTCCTGCGCGGCCACCACTGCCTTCGCCTTGCCGCGGTCGAGCCGATCACGCAACTCGTCGGCGGTGAGCAGCGTGGTGGCGGGAATGACGACAACGCCCAGCTTGATTGCCGCGAGCATCGTCTCCCACAGCGGCACCACATTACCGAGCAGCAGCAAGAGATGATCGCCGCGCTTCAGGCCCTGCGCACGCAGGAAGTTGGCGACCTGGTTCGACCGCTGCGACAGCGCCGCAAAGGAGAGCTTTGTGTGCTTGTCCTGGGCGGCATCGACAATCCAGAGCGCGGGCCGGTCCTTGCTCTCCGCATTCGTCGCCAGCTCAGCATCGAACCAGTCGAGCGCCCAGTTGAAGGGGGCCGGATCGGGCCAGCGGAAATCCCTGACCGCTGTCTCGTAATCCGTGCGGTGAGCGAGAAGAAACGCGCGCGCGTCCTGAAATGTCGTCATCCGGCTTCACCACGTTCACCGCCGTCATCCTGAGAAGCCGCGAAGCGGCGTCTCGAAGGATGGCCACAGATACCGTCTTCTCTTCCTTCGAGGCTCGCCCAGCGGCGCAGTTGCGCCGCAAGGCTCGCACCTCAGGATGACGAAGATCGAGCTAGTCCCCTAACGTGCTTGATAATTCCGGAAAAATCCACCCCGCCCTGGCCGGCTGCGTCGAAGGACTGATAGATCTCCTGGGCATGCTTGCCGAGCGGCGTCGCCGCGCCGGCAGCCTTGGCGGCGTCCTGCGCCAGGGTCAGATCCTTCACCATCAGCGCCGAAGCGAAGCCCGGCTTGTAGTCGTTGTTGGCCGGCGAAGTCGGCACCGGGCCCGGAACCGGGCAATAGGAGGTCAGCGACCAGCACTGGCCTGACGAGGTCGAGGCGACATCGAACAGCGCCTGGTGCGAGAGCCCGAGCTTTTCACCAAGTGCGAAAGCCTCGCTCACAGCAATCATGGAAATGCCGAGGATCATGTTGTTGCAGATTTTGGCTGCCTGCCCGGCGCCGGCACCGCCGCAATGCACGATCTTCTTGCCCATATTTTCCAGCACCGGCTTTGCCGCCGCGAACGCGTCCGCTTCACCGCCGCACATGAAGGTGAGCGTGGCACCCTTGGCGCCGCCGGTGCCGCCGGAGACCGGCGCGTCGACCGAGAGCACGCCGTGCTGGGCTGCGAGCGCGTGCGCCTGCCGCGCGCTTTCGACGTCGATTGTGGAGCTGTCGATGATCAACGCGCCTTTGGTCATGGCTGGAAGGACTTCATTCCAGACGCCGAGCACGTGCTTGCCGGCCGGCAACATGGTGACGACGACATCGGCGCCCTTTGCCGCGGCAGTTGCGCTGTCCCCAACGGTGGCCCCATCGGCCTTGGCCTGATTGCGCGAGGCTTCGACGAGGTCGAACGCCACCACCTTGTGGCCGGCCTTGACGAGGTTGGCAGCCATCGGGCCGCCCATGTTACCGAGGCCGATGAATGCGATCGTGGCCATTGTCGTTTCCTCCCCTTGTAGCGTTGATTAGTTGAACTTGAGCTCGTCGGCACCGATCTCGGCGAAATAGGGTGCCAGCACTTGCGGCGTCACATCCTCGATCCGCGGCGGCGACCATGAGGGATTGCGATCCTTGTCGATCACGGCCGCGCGAACGCCTTCCCGAAAGTCATCGCTGCGGAACACTTCCAGCGCGGCGCGATATTCGCGCACCAGACACTCTTCGAGGCTCGATGATGCACGTGCGAGACGCAGCAGCTTCAGCGTTACCGCCATACCGCGCGGCGATTTTTCGTTGAGCGTCTTCAGCGTGGCCAACGCGAAGTCGGAGCCGTCGCGCTTGAGCGCGGCGAAGATGTCCTCCATGCGATCGAAGCCGAACAGAGCGTCGATCACAGGCTCTTGGGCGGCGACCGGGCCCGCCCTCTCCCCAGTCGCAAAGCCGTTGATCAGCTTGGTGACCTCGGATGCAATCACGCCCTGACGAACCCTGGTTAGCGCCTCGCGCAGCTCCGGCCATTTGGCGGCCGGCACCACCGCATCCGCGAACTTCGCATGGATCGCGTCAGGCCCGTTCATGGTGCGGCCGGTGAGCCCGAAATAAGTGCCGATTTCACCCGGCGAGTGCGACAGCAGGTAGGTGCCCCCGACGTCCGGGAAGAAGCCGAGGCCGACCTCGGGCATTGCCAGCTTGGTACGATCCGTGACGACACGATGGCTCGCATGCGCGGACAAGCCGACGCCGCCGCCCATGACGATGCCGTCCATGAAGGCGACATAGGGCTTCGGAAACCTCTTGATCCGGGCGTTGAGGATGTATTCCTCGCGCCAAAGGATCTTACCGAGATCACCATTGGCCTTCGAGCTCTCCCAGAGCATGCGGATGTCGCCACCGGCGCACAGGCCGCGCTCGCCGGAGCCCTCCAGCAGGATCAATGCGACAGCCGGATCGGCCTCGAAACGGTCGAGCGCCTTGTCGATGTCGCGAAACATCTCCAGCGTCACGGCATTGATCGCCTTGGGACGGTTGAGCCTGACGATGCCGGCCGCTCCCTCGACGCGGGCGACGAGATCGCCCTCTTCCACTCCACTCATCGCGCGCCCTCGATCAATTTGCGCGCCACGATCAGCCGCATGATTTCATTGGTGCCTTCAAGGATCTGGTGCACGCGCAGATCGCGCACGATCTTCTCGACGCCGTATTCACTGAGATAACCATAGCCGCCGTGCAACTGCAGCGCATGGTTGGCGACCTCGAAGCCGACGTCGGTACCGAAACGCTTGGCCATCGCGCAGAGCATGGTGGCGTCGGGGTCCTTGCGATCCAATGCAGCCGCGGCACGCCACAGGAAGGTACGCGCGGCCTCAAGCTCGATTGCCATGTCGGCAAGACGGAACTGCAACGCCTGGAATTCGTCCAGACGCTTTCCAAACGCCTTTCGCTCCTTCATGTAGGCGCGCGCCTTGTCGAGTGCGGTCTGTGCGCCGCCGAGCGAGCACGCCGTGATGTTGAGGCGCCCACCATCGAGGCCGGCCATCGCGATCTTGAAACCGACGCCCTCTTCGCTCAGCCTGTTGGCAACAGGCACGCGGGCGTTCTCGAACATCACCGCGCGGGTTGGCTGCGCATTCCAGCCCATCTTGCGCTCGTTGGCGCCGAAGGAGACGCCCGGCGTCTTGCCATCGATGACGAGAGTCGAGATCCCGCCAGGGCCATCGCCGCCGGTGCGCACCATCGCGACCAGCAGATCAGTACCGCCGGCGCCGGAGATGAACTGCTTTTGGCCGTTGAGGACGTAGTGATCGCCGGCCCGCACCGCGCGGGTGCGCAGAGCCGCCGCATCCGAGCCGGCACCGGGCTCGGTCAGGCAGTAGCTCGCGATCAGCTCCATCGAACAGAGCTTTGGCAGCCATTGATGGCGCTGGGTGTCGCTGCCGAAGGCATCGATCATCCAGCTCGCCATGTTGTGGATGGAGATGAAGGCCGAGGTGGTCGGACAGCCCGTCGCCAGGGCCTCGAAGATTAGCGCCGCGTCGAACCGCGACATGGCAGAGCCGCCGACATCGTCGCGGATGTAGATGCCACCCATACCGAGGGCAGCGGCCTCGCGCATCACATCGACGGGGAAGTGCTTTTCCTCGTCCCAACGCAGCGCGTGCGGGGCGATCTTCTCAGCCGCAAACGCCAACGCCATATCGCGAACCGCGACCTGATCCTCGTTCAGAGCGAATTGCATCCCGGCCTCGCTCCTCAGAGGATCACTTCATCGTCGGGATGGAGAACTCCGCGCCTTCCTTGACGCCGGACGGCCAGCGCGAGGTCACCGTCTTGGTCTTGGTATAGAAGCGGACCGAATCCGGACCGTGCTGGTTGAGATCGCCGAAACCGGACTTCTTCCAGCCGCCGAAGGTGTAATAGGCGATCGGCACCGGGATCGGCACGTTGATGCCGACCATGCCGACATTGACCTTGGCCGCGAAATCACGCGCGGCATCGCCGTCGCGGGTGAAGATGGCAACGCCGTTGCCGTAGTCATGATCGGACGGCAGCGCCAGCGCTTCCCTGTAATCATGCGCGCGCACGACCGAGAGCACGGGCCCGAAGATCTCTTCCTTGTAGATCCGCATGTCCTTGGTGACGTTGTCGAACAGCGAACCGCCAAGATAGAAGCCGTTCTCATAGCCCTGCATCTTGAAGCCGCGGCCGTCAACGGCAAGCGTCGCGCCCTCCTTGATGCCGATGTCGATGTAGCTCTTGACCTTCTCGACAGCCTCGCGCGTCACCAGCGGACCGTAATCGGCCGACGGATCGATCGAAGTGCCGATCTTGAGGCTTTCGACACGCGGGATCAGCTTGTCCATCAGGCGGTCGCCGGTGGTCTTGCCGACAGGCACGGCGACGGAAACAGCCATGCAGCGTTCGCCGGCCGAACCGTAGCCCGCACCGATCAGCGCGTCGACGGCTTGGTCCATGTCGGCATCCGGCATGATGATGGCGTGGTTCTTGGCGCCGCCAAAACATTGGCAGCGCTTACCCGTCTGCGCGGCGCGCTCATAGATATACTGCGCGATCGGCGTGGAGCCGACGAAGCCGATCGCCTTGATGTCGGGATCGTCGAGGATCGCATCGACCGCTTCCTTGTCGCCGTTGACGACGTTGAGGATGCCTGCCGGCAGGCCCGCCTCGATCATCAGCTCGGCGAGCTTCATCGGAACGCCGGGATCGCGCTCGGACGGCTTCAAGATGAAGGCATTGCCACAGGCGATCGCAGGCGCGAATTTCCACATCGGGATCATCGCCGGGAAGTTGAACGGGGTTATGCCGGCGACAACGCCGAGCGGCTGGCGCATCGAATAGATGTCGATGCCTGGACCGGCGCCTTCGGTGTACTCGCCCTTCATCAAATGCGGGATGCCGCAGGCAAACTCGGCGACCTCGAGGCCGCGCTGGATGTCGCCCTTCGCATCGGGCACGGTCTTGCCGTGCTCGCGCGCCAGAAGCTCGGCGAGCTTGTCGTAGTCGCGCTGCACCAGCTCGAGGAATTTCATCATGACGCGGGCGCGCCGCTGCGGGTTGGTCGCGGCCCATTCAGGCTGCGCAGCGCGGGCGTTCTCGACGGCGGCGCGGACTTCGGCCTTGGACGCCAGCGCGACCTTGGCCTGGACGTCACCGGTCATCGGTTCGAAGACGTCGGCGGTGCGGCCCGAGGTGCCCCTGACCTCCTTGCCACCGATGAAATGTCCGATTGAACGCATGGGATGGTCTCCTTCAGGCCGAGCTTGAACGCTTTGACAAATCCTATTGACCTGCATTTTATAGGATTCAAGTCTGAGATAATGCACCATAGATGTGCGAAAATGCTGGATCAAGGTCACATCGATTGGGACGATTTTCGCTTCGTGCTGGCCATCGTGCGGGGCGGCTCGGTGTCGGCTGCGGCAAAACAGCTTGGCGTCGACCATGCCACCGTGATCCGCCGCGTCGACCGGCTGGAGAAGCATCTCTCGGCCAAGCTGTTTGACCGGCGCAAGACCGGCTATCTCCTCACGGAGGCCGGCCAGCGCGTCGCGGACAGTGCCGAGGCGATGGAATCCACCATTGTCGCCAACCAGGAGCAGGTCGGCGGTTCGGTGGCGCGGCTGACCGGGACGGTGCGGATCGGCGCGCCAGACGGGTTCGGCACCGCGTTCCTGGCGCCGCGTCTCGCCCCCTTCGCCGACCGGTATCCCGATCTCGACCTGCAACTTGTAGCGACCGCTCGGCTGTTCAGCCTCTCCAAGCGCGAGGCCGACATTGCCATCAGCCTGACGATGCCGAAGGAAGGCAGGATCGTCGGCCGCAAACTGCTCGACTATCGCCTCGGGCTCTATGCCGCGCCGGCCTATCTCGATCGCTTTCCTGAGATCACCTCGCGGCAGGAACTGCTCCAGCACCGTTTCGTCGGCTACATCGAGGAGCTGCTGTTCACGCCGGAACTCGACTATCTGCCGCAGGTCTCGCCGCGCATCTCTGCCCGCTTCCGCAGCGCCAATCTGATCGCGCAGCTCAACGCCACGCTGTCAGGCTTCGGCATCGCGGTGCTGCCGCACTTCATGGCGAGCGACTATCCGCAGCTCATGGCGGTGCTGCCCGAGGAGATCTCGATCACCAGGACGTTCTGGATGCTGATGCATGCCGACAGCAAGGACCTCGCCCGGATCCGGGCGGTCGCGGATTACATCGGCGAGATCGTGGAGCGCGAGCGGGCGTTGTTTGCGGGAGGATAACATCGGTGCCGCAGGGTGGACAAAGCGATAGCGTGCCCACGATCTCGTTACTGCCTCGCCTTCTTCGCCGTCGCAACCTTCGGCTCTCGCTTCGCTCCCTCCAGCGCACTGTCCCTGCCCGCCTTCAGCACTTCGTCCGACAGCTCGCTGGAGGCGGCGATGCGCGCCAGCAGCATGGTGCCGGCCATGGTCGCCAGCGTCGCGATCGCCTGTTTGCGCGCGGCCTTGCGCGGCAAATTGGGGATGAAATCGGTCAGCATCTCGATCATCTCGTCGAGCTTGCCGGCAAAGGCTTTTCGCGTCTTCGGACTCTCGCGGGCGATCTCGGCCCCGAGCGCGGGGATCGAGCAGCCATGGCCGGGATTGTCCCGATGCAGCGCCGAGAGATAGGTCTCGACGATCTGAACGAGCTGCTTCTCGGGGGCGACCTGATCGGATTGCTTGCGCCAGTGCTCCATCGAGCGGTCCATGGCGTAGGCAAAGGCCTCGATCACCAGCGCCTCGCGCGAATCGAAATGGGCGTAGAAGCCGCCATGGGTCAGCCCCGCCTCCTTCATGAGGTCGGCAACGCCAATGCCGTGGGCCCCCTTTTCGCGCAGCCGCACGGACGCCTTTTTCACGATACGGTCGTGGGTTTCCTGCTTGTGTTCCGGGGAATAGCGCATGCGGTTCTCATTGGATGTCGAAGATCATGTCATAACACGGATATCGGCCGAACGGCGCATTAATTCCCGGTAAAATTGTTACCGACCATGGAAAAGGTTGCAGTTGCGTGGACCGCGAGTGCGCCCTTACCGTCGCGCACAAATCCTTCGGTGTAGCTGGTCTGGCGTCCGAGCTTAATGACCTTGCCCTCGGCCGAGATCAGCCCGGACCGGACCGACAGCGGACGCAGGAAGGTCATCTTCAGATCGAGCGTTACCGACGACTGCCCGGCCCCAAGCCGGGTCGAAATGGCGCAGCCCATGGCGGTGTCGAGGAGCGCGGCGGCGGTCGCCCCGTGCAGGAGGCCGATGGTGTTTTCAAGGTCCTCGCGCGGCTCCAGTTCCATCACGATCCGGCCCGGCTCGACAACCGCCATGACGAAGCCGATCAGCTTGGCAAAGGGCGGCGGCGGCAGCCGGCCATCGCGGATGCCGAGCATGGCGTCCATGCCTGACAATCCCATGGCCCTTCTCGCAACCGGCATGGGTGCCTGCCAGTCCACCACGCGCTCGCGCCTCTGCGCCGGTGAAAACAGGTCGGGTTGATCGGCTTCAGTCATTGGTCACCTTTTTATGATGATTGTCATACTATGATGCGAACTTCGCGCTGGCAACGCCATCCCGCCCGCTTGACAAGCGAGGCATTTCGGCCCGGAGTAATCCCGACCGCCGCGCCGGCGCCCGTCCACGAAACTTTCGAGATATCCGATGGAAATGCTCAACAACCACTGCGGCGTGACGCGCGATGCGCGCGGCGTCGTCAATGTCGCGATCTGCAATGCCGGCTCCCTGAACATTCTGGGCTCGCCCGTGATCGATGGGGTGCGCGAAGGGCTGCAAAAGCTCGCCACCGAGCGCAGCATCCGCGTGGTGGTGCTGCGCGGACAAAGCGAGAAGAGCATGATCGGCGGCGCCGACATCAAAGAGATGGCAAAGCTCGACCGGAAATCGGCCGAAGCGTTCATCAGGCGCCTGCGCGATCTCTGCGAAGCCGTGCGCCAATTCCCCGCCCCCATGATCGCACGGCTGCCCGGCTGGTGCCTCGGCGGCGGGCTCGAGGTCGCAGCCGCGTGCGACTTCCGCATCGCCGCGCATGATGCGCATTTCGGCATGCCCGAGGTGCGCGTCGGCATTCCCTCGGTGATCCACGCAGCGCTGCTGCCGCGGCTGATCGGCTGGGCCCGGGCGCGCTGGCTGGTGATGACAGCGGAGAACATCGACGCGCCGACGGCGCTGGCCTGGGGCCTGGTCGACAAGGTCGCACCGGCCGGCGGCCTGGATGCCGAGATCGAGCACCTCGTGAAGGCGCTGCTCGAATGCGGCCCCGAAGCGTTGCGTTCGCAGAAGGCGCTCCTACGGCAGTGGGAGGAGCTCTCGCTGACCGAATCGGTCAACCTCAGCGTCAAGGTGTTCGGCGAGTCGTTCCTGACGGACGAGCCGACGCGGCTGATGCAGGCGTTTGTGAACAGGAAGCGCTAGGTCGCTTCCCTTCCGGCGGCCAATGCCTACCCTAACCACGACATTTTCTCATACCGGACGCGGTTGCATTTTTTGCAACGCATCATATGATGACTATAATCTAAAACATCGCAGGGAGCCTTGTCATGGCTGAAGCCGCCGATCCCGTCGTCATCGTCTCCGCCGCCCGCACCCCGCTCGGCCGCTTTATGGGTGAGCTCTCGCCGCTTGCCGCGCACAAGCTCGGATCGCATGTGATCGATGCGGCGCTGGGCCGCGCAAAACTTGCGCCAGAGAAGGTCGATGAGGTCTTCATGGGCTGCGTGCTGCCGGCAGGACAAGGCCAGGCGCCGGCGCGTCAGGCGGCGCGTTCCGCGGGACTCCCGGACGCGACCGGCGCCACCACCATCAACAAAGTCTGCGGCTCCGGCATGAAGGCGACCATGCTGGCGCACGACATCATTCGCGCCGGCTCCGCCGAGATCGTCGTCTCGGGCGGCATGGAGAGCATGAGCAACGCGCCCTACCTGCTCGCGAAGGCGCGCGGCGGTTATCGCGCCGGCCATGACCGCATCATCGACCACATGATGATGGACGGGCTTGAAGACGCCTACGAAACCGGGCGTTCCATGGGTGATTTCGGCGAAGCCACGGCTGAAGCCTATCAATTCACCCGCAAGGACCAGGACGCCTACGCGATGGAGACGCTGAGCCGTGCGCGCAAGGCGGTCGAGGGCGGGGCGTTCAAGGCCGAGATCGCACCGATCACGCTGACCGAGAAGGCAGGCCCGCGCGTGATCGCCAATGACGAGCATCCGCTGAAGGTCGATCCCGCAAAGATTCCCGGCCTGAAGCCGGCGTTCCGCGCCAACGGCACCATTACGCCGGCCGCCTCTTCCGCCAATGCCGACGGCGCCGCCGCGCTGGTGCTGACGAAGCGTTCGCTCGCGAGCCATAACGGCCTGCCTGTTATCGCCGAGATCAAGGGTCACGCCACTCACAGTCAGGAACCGCAATGGTTCACCACGGCGCCGATCCCCGCGATCCGCAAGCTGCTCGACAAGGTCGGCTGGGCTGCCTCCGACGTCGACCTGTTCGAGATCAACGAAGCTTTTGCCGTAGTGGCGATGGCGGCACAGCGCGATCTCGGCATCCCCCGCGAAAAACTCAACATCAATGGCGGCGCCTGCGCGCTCGGCCATCCCATCGGCGCCACCGGCGCCCGGCTGATCGTGACGCTGCTGCATGCCCTCGAGGCCAACAACCTCAAGCGGGGTGTCGCGTCGCTCTGCATCGGCGGCGGCGAAGCCACCGCGATTGCGGTCGAGCGTCTCGCACACTGACAGCGCAAAGTCCTAAAATGAGGGAAGTCTGTCATTTCAGACTTACCTCTTCCATGTCAGACTGCAACCATGACACGGGCCTCGGGAGCCCGCCAAACCTGTGAGGGGCAATGATCTCGAACTGGCTCTCGGCTGTGCTCGGCCGCCGCAATATCCACTATGGCTGGGTGATGGTTGGGGTGACCTTCTTCGCCGCCTTGATCAGCGCCGGCACGGTCGGCGCCCCCGGCGTGTTCATTGTTCCGCTTCAGAAGGAGTTCGGCTGGAGCACGGCCGAGATCTCCTCCGCGCTCTCGATCCGCTTCATCCTGTTCGGGCTGATGGCGCCGTTCGCAGCCGCCCTGCTCAACCGCTATGGCCTGCGCAACGTCACACTGACCGCGCAGCTCATCGTCGTCTCGGCGCTCGTGCTCTCGCTCGGTATGACGCAGGTCTGGCAGCTCGTGGCGCTCTGGGGCGTGGTGATCGGTATCGGCACCGGCATGACCGCACTGGTACTGGGCGCCACCATTGCGACGCGCTGGTTCGCGGCGCGTCGCGGCCTCGTGATCGGCATCATGACCGCGAGCGTCGCCACCGGCCAGCTCGTATTCCTGCCGCTGCTCGCAAGCCTGACCGAACGCTTCGGCTGGCGCCTCGCGCTCGGGTTCGTCTGCATCATGCTTGGCGTTTCCGCGACGGCGGTTTTGCTCATCATGCGCGACCGTCCGAGCGATGTCGGTTTGCGCCCCTTCGGCGACGAAGGCACCGAGCCCCTGCCTGCGCCGCCCGCAAGCCACGGCTCGATTACGGCCGTCGCGCTCGGCACGCTGCGCGACGCCTCGAAGTCGAGTGCGTTCTGGATCCTGTTTGCGACCTTCTTCGTCTGCGGCGCCTCGACCAACGGCCTCGTGCAGGTGCACCTGATTCCGATGTGTCTCGACTTCGGCATCCCGCAGGTGCAGGCGGCGAGCCTCTTGGCGGCGATGGGCATCTTCGATTTCTTCGGCACCATCATGTCCGGCTGGCTGTCGGATCGTTATGACAACCGCTTCCTGCTGTTCTGGTACTACGGCCTGCGCGGACTCTCTCTGATCTTCCTGCCCTTCAGCGATTTCTCGTTCTATGGCCTGTCGATCTTCGCAATGTTCTACGGGCTCGACTGGATCGCCACGGTCCCACCGACGGTGCGCCTCACAGCGCAAAAGTTCGGGCCCGAGCGCGCCAATCTGGTGTTCGGCTGGATCTTTGCCGGCCACCAGCTCGGTGCCGGCACCGCCGCGTTCGGGGCAGGCCTGTCGCGGACGCTGCTGCAAAGCTACCTGCCCGCCTTCTTCGTCGCCGGCGCGCTCTGCGTGTTCGCCTCGCTGATCGTCCTGGCGCTGTCGCGACAGCCAAAGCCGCAGGCCAAGCCCGCGATGGCCTAGAAGCCGTCGCTTCGTTCGCATTCAGGGCGCATTGTTCGGTGAAGGGCCCCGCGGCCTCATCAGCACTTTCGTTCGCAACGTTACGCTATCGCCGAAGGTTCCTAAGACTGAAGCCGTAGACGATGCCCGGCGCCAGCGCGGTTGGCGCCTTCGCCGGCATCGTCCCCGATCGCAATATTCGGGGACGGCAAGTGATGAGATCTGGAACGATCGTTGGCCGGCTCCAGTTCTCACAAAGCCCGGAGGATGAGAGCGTACGGATACCGAACGAGATGACGAATCTACTGAAGCTTCCGACGTGGGCAGATGATGAACACGTATTCGCGGTGGTTGAAACTCCCCGGTCGAGCACGTGCAAGCTGGACCTTGATCCGAAATTCCACATCTTCACTCTCGCCAAGCCGCTGATGGCCGGGCTCAGCTACCCCTATGATTGGGGCTTCATCCCTTCGACCAAAGCCCAGGATGGAGATCCGCTCGACATCCTGATCATACACGATGCGCGCACGTATCCCGGCGTCGTCCTCAAATGCAAACCGGTCGGCATTCTGGAGGTGGAGCAGAAGAGCAACGGCAAGAAGGAGCGCAATGATCGCGTGTTCGCGGTACCCGATCGGTCGCCGCTCGAAACCGACCTCACGGACATTCGCCATCTGCCTCCCCGTGCGCGAGATGAACTCGAAGAGTTCTTCCGTGCCACCAACGCGCTCGAGAACAAGGAACTCAAATTCCTGGGCTGGCGGGGCCCCCGGCATGCCGTCAAGACCATCAAGCGCTTGTCCAGGTAAGACGCCGGAACATCAACAAATGTTAGATGCGCGGCAGCCCGTTGGGTGCATTCTGCCTCCAGACGGGCATGGATTCTGCTAGCATGGCCGGGCCGCCGCATGAGTGGTCGCCAGATCGTGTCCAATCCTCCCATTTTATGGGTCTGCATCTTGTTGCGCTTCAAATTGAGCAAGTCAGCCAAATGCCTGATACGGGCTACGGCTCTTGCGAGCCTGCTTGCAGGCTCTCATGCCGTCGCACAGGACGACAAAAAGACCGACGACGACAAGCCCGCTGATCCAGACACCGGCGAAAGCACGGTTGAAGAAAAGACGCTTGGGCTCTTGCCGAACCCCTTCCAAAAATACGGCTTGAAGTTTGCCGCGACTTACATTGGCGAGACATTCGGGAATGTCTCGGGCGGCCTCAAGCAAGGCGCCATCTACGAAGGCCGGCTCAATCTCGCGGTCGATGTCGATCTCCAAAAGCTTGCCGGCATCGACAAGCTGACCTTTCACGCCAACATGTTCCAGATTCACGGCGAAGGCCTGTCGCGTAACTATCTCGCCAATTTTTTCGTGGTCAGCGGCATCGAAGCGCTGCCCTCCACGCGTCTGTACGAGGCTTATTTCGAGAAGCAGTGGGGCAACAAGAAGGTCTCGCTCAAATTCGGGCAGCTCGCCGCCGACAGCGAGTTCTTCAATACGAAGTACACCGACGTCTTCACCAACGCCTCGATGGGCTGGCCGGCGATCACTTCGCTGGACCTGCCGAGCGGCGGGCCCTCGCCACCATTGGCGGCAATGGGCACCCGCCTGCTGGTCAACCTGACTGATCAGCTCTCCGTTCTTGGTGGCGTGTTTGATGGCAACCAGGCGGGGCCCGGGCCCGGCGATCCGCAACAACGCAACAGATACGGCGTCAATTTCCGCGTGAATGATCCCCCCCTTCTTCTTGGGCAAATCCAGTATGCCTGGAACAACAGGAAGGGCGACCCCAATCTGGCCGGTCAGATCAAGCTAGGTGGATGGCGGCACTTCGGATCGTTCTCCGATCTGCAACTTGCCAACAATGGCGTATCGCTCGCGGCCACAGCCAGCAGCGGCACGCCCCTCATGTTAGCAGGCGACATCGGAGCATGGGCCGTTTTCGAGCAGCAGCTTTACCGCGTGCCGAATAGCGATGACCGCGGAATCGGCGTGTTCGCCCGTGTGTCGGGCGCACCGGCCGATCGCAATTTGATCGACCTCTATGCGGATGCGGGGTTCGAATTCATCGGACTGAGCGACAAGCGACCCGATGACAAGTTCGGCATCGCTGCGGGTTACGCCCACGTCTCGAGGCGAGCCCAGGCGCTCGACGCCGATTATCGGACGATGGTCGGATCATCCTGGCCGATGCGCAGTTTCGAAGGACTTGTGACGGCCGTCTACCAGGTTCAGGTCAGGGATGGCTGGACCCTTCAGCCGAATTTCCAATACATCATTCACCCCGGAGGCGGAGCAACGGACCCTTTGGGGCCTCTACCGGGCAAGGCGCTCAAGAACGCAACGGTCTTTGGTCTACGTACCACGTTGAAATTTTAGGACATGTCGCGGCACGTTCGTCTCGTGCAATGTTTACGTGCGACGCTCCCCAAGGGAGCACGAAACATCGCCGCTCAATCGGACGCGCATGCAAGAAGCTGCTCGCGGAACCAGCGATGTGCGGGATCAGCATCGAACCGGGCGTGCCATGTCGCGAACAGCGTGAAGCGGCCGGCGTCGAACGGCAGTTCGAACGAGACCCGCCGGTCCGCATAGCGGCTGAGAAACCGGGCCGGCAGCGTACAGACCAGATCTGTCGTCTCCAGGATCAGCGGCACCAGACGGTAGTATTGCACGGAGGCGACAACCCGCCGCTGATATCCCTGGTTCTGCAGAATATCGTCGATGAAGCTGCGAAAGCCGCCACCGTCACCGGAGACGACGATCGAGCCGCGCATAGTCGCGCAGCGTCGGCTTCCTCTCCCCGCGCGGATGACGCTTGCGCTGGGCCATCATGAACTTTTCGTAGAGCAGCGGCTGGTGCGGAAGACTCTTGGGCAGCCCGGCTTGAGAGACCAGCGCGATATCGATATCGCCGGCCTCGAGGTGGCCTACGAGCGCCGAGGAATCCGCCGCGCGGAGCGCCAATCGCGTCCCCGGGGAAATGCCCTTGCGCAACCGCTGGATCAGCCGCGTGCCGATGATCGCGCCGGCATTGTCGTTAGCGCCCAGTGAGAAGGTGCGCTCTGACGTCGCGGCGTCGAATGCCGGCGGCGCACTGACCACGGCCTGGAGCCGTTGCAACGCATGACGGAGCGGCTCCCGCAATGCGGCGCCGCGCGGCGTCAGCACCATGCCCTTTCCAGATGATGCGGGCGTCAACAAGGGATCACCGAACACGTCCCGACATGTTGTTTCCGGATTGGGATCCTCGCGTGCTCGAGCGGCAGCGCGCGTTGATGATCCCGACCTGCTTCGACGAGACGCAAAACCGTCATCGCCAGCGTTCATACCTGGGTGCCGAAGACGCCGCGCCATGTGATGCTGATCGACAGCTGCGGCGGCAATCACAAGGACAGGCCTGCGCTGCCGCGATTCCATCAGCAGAATCTGCCGTTCCTGGCGCGGCTCGGGAGGCCGGCGTCACACCTGACGAGGTCGACTTCGTCTGCTGCACGCATCTTCACGCCGATCATTGCGGCTGGAATACGGAGCTGCGCGGCGGCCGGTGGGTGCCGACCTTCCCGAATGCCAGATACATCTTCTCCAAGGCCGAGCAGGATCACTGGACCGGTCCGGCCGGACAAAGCGGCTTCAATGCCGGCGTCTACGCCGACAGTGTGCTGCCTGTGATCGAGCACCGGCAAGCCGAGATCATCGACGGCGATGGCCTGCTCGCCAACGGTCTGGCCGTGCACGCGACGCCGGGGCATAGTCCGGGCCATGTCGTGTTCGAGCTCGCCGATGGTGGCGAGAAAGGGCTATTCGGCGGAGACATCATGCCTCAGCCGCTCCAGGTGTTTCGTCCGGACTGGAACAGCGCCTTCTGCGACGATCCGGCGAAGGCGCGCGCCTCTCGCCGCTGGCTGCTGGAGCGCGCCGCCGACGATGCGGCAAAAGTGTTCACCGCGCACTTCGCCGCAAGCTCGGCCGGCTTCGTGACCCGCAACCACGAGGGTTTTGATTGGCTTTTCGCCTGACAGGAGATTGATATGTTGCAAATCAGAGGGGACATGATCTGCGAAGACTTCATGATCTCCAGCGATACTGATGGCATCGAGCTGTTCGTCCGCAACAAGCGTCTTTCGGCCCTCGCGACGTTCGTACCGGAACGAACGCTCCTATTCGTGGCCGGATCGACCTATCCGGCCTCGACGTCATTCGACCTTCCACTCGATGGCATGTCATGGATGGACCACCTGGCAAGGCGCGGCTTCGACGTCTATCTCGTCGATGTCAGGGGCTATGGCCGATCGACAAAACCCGCCGAGATGCTGGGACCGCCGCTCGACCATGCGCCGGTGGTACGCACGCCAGTCGCGGTTGCCGATGTCGCGGCTGCCGTCGATTTCATCCGGAAGCGGCGCGGGCTCGACCGGATCAATTTGATGGGATGGTCCTGGGGCACCACGATCATGGCGCGCTACACATCTGACAATCCCGACCATGTCGCCAAGCTGACCCTGATCGCGCCGCAATGGCTGCGGACGACGCCAAGCGCCGCGGATGCCGGCGGTACACTCGGCGCTTACCGGATCGTCGATCGCGCGGCGGCCAAGGCGCGCTGGCTCAACGGCTTGCCCGAGAACAAGCGGACCGCCATTCTGCCGGATACCTGGTTCGAGAACTGGGCCGAGGCCACGTTCGCCCAATCAGAGCTCGATCCAGACCGGCTGCGTGCCCCAAACGGCACCGTACAGGACAGTCGCGACTTCTGGGCATCGGGCAGACCCATGTACGATCCCGCCGAGATCACCGTGCCGGTGCTGATCGTGCACGGCGATCTCGACCGCGATTGTCCCATCGACATGGCGCAGGCCGTGTTCGGAAAGCTGACCTCCGCCCCGGCGCGGAGCTGGGTCGAGATCCGCGATGCGACCCATTCGCCGTTCCTGGAAACCAACCGGTGGCGGGTGTTCGATGCGGTCGACGGGTTTTTGGCAGCGAGGCCGGTCTCTTCACACGCTTGAGGTGCTGACGTAAATTGTCCTCGTCTTTCCGATATTGCCGTTAGACTTCACGGCGCAAACGTGGACAATGGCCTCACGCGCTTCGCGCGCGCAGTGCACACCAAGATGCGCCCCCGGGGAAACAAATGCCGGCTGCCTTCCCGTCGTCCGTTCCCACCATCCCGACTGTTCCCTTGACCGCAGAGCTGCGCGATGCGTTGCGCGCGATCGTCGGCGAGAAAGGTTTCGTTGAGGACGAGCATGGCAAGCAGCCGTTCGTAACGGACTGGCGCGGCCTGCTGGTTGGCAGCGCCAGTGCCGTCGTTCGCCCAGGGAGTACCGAAGAGGTCTCCAAGGTGGTCCGGCTTTGTCACGAGCATGGCGTCGCGATCGTGCCACAGGGCGGCAACACCGGCCTGATGGGGGGCGCCACGCCCTGGCCCACACATGCCGGCATCGTGCTGTCGCTAGGACGGATGAACCGCGTGCTGGACGTCGATCCCGTCGGTTACGCGATGACGGTCGAGGCGGGCTGCGTGCTGCAAACGCTTCAGGAGACCGCCTCAGCGCATGACAGATTCCTACCGCTCAGCCTCGGCGCGCAGGGCTCTTGCATGATCGGCGGCAATCTCTCGACCAATGCCGGTGGCGTACAGGTGCTGCGCTATGGCAACGCCCGCAATCTCGTCCTCGGATTAGAAGTCGTGCTGCCGAACGGCGACGTCTGGGACGGGCTGCGCGCGTTGAAGAAGGACAACACCGGCTACGACCTCAAGCACCTCTTCATGGGCGCCGAGGGGACGCTCGGCATCATCACCAAGGCCGTGCTCAAGCTATGGCCGGCGCCGAAAGATGTCTGCACGGCCTGGCTGGCTGTGCGCGATCCGCGGGCCGCGCTGGAGATCTTGTCCGAAGCGCACGCGGCGTCCGAGGACAATGTCGGCTCCTGCGAACTGTTGAGCCGCGCCGCCGTCGACCTGGCATTGCGCCATATTCCGGGCACCCAGGATCCGCTGAAGGCGGAGAAGCGATGGTACCTGCTGCTGGAGTGGTCATCTGCGCGGGCACGCCAGGACGGGACCGAGGGCATGTCCGGGAAGATGGAGCAGTTTCTCGCCGACCAGCTCGAAGCGGGCCGCGTGCTGGACGCCGCGATCGCGCAGACGGTCGCTCAATCGCGCAACATGTGGCGCATCCGCGAGGCCATGGCCGAGGCCTCCCGCGCCGAAGGCCCGGGGATCAGTTTCGACGTGTCAGTGGCGATCTCCAGAATTCCTGAGTTCATTGACAAGGGGCTCAAGGCCGTGCTCGACATTCTCCCGAGCATTCGTCCCTATCCTCTAGGGCATATCGGCGACGGCAACCTGCATTTCTCGTTCATGGGGCCCGTCGGCATGGATCAGCACACGCTGAATCAATACACGGCCGCGATCACGCGCGCCGTGAACGATCTCGTCACCTCCATGGGCGGCTCGATCTCGGCCGAGCACGGCATCGGCATCGACAAGCTCGACGAGCTCAGCCACTACCGCTCGCAGATCGAGCTCGACATCATGCGCACCATCAAGCGCGCGCTCGATCCGCAGAACATCATGAACCCCGGCAAGGTGCTGCGGGTGTGATGATGCTGCACACCCGCACCTCCTTCTCAGCCGTGCGGATTGACGACGGTGTAGCCCCGCAGGGAACGCGCGTGTATGCGCGTGGCGTGACCACCCGAATTGGCGTCATACGCCATCCACATGTCGCCGCCGAGGGGCTGCTCCAGCACGAAAACGTGCCCGTGGCGCGCTGCGACCATCCCCGGCGCCGGCGCCGTGCGCGGAAAGCGCAGCCAGTTTGATGCGAGATTTAGTTCCGGCACGATGCGTCCGAACACTCGGATCGCCGCGCCACATCCGCAGAACGATGACGGACAACCGGCCGGACGACCGCCAATGATGCGATCACCGGTGACGCTGATCATCGTGGCGGCGTTGCCCGCATCGGTCACCGTCATCTGCGTCGAGCGATAGGCTTGCAGTGACGCCCTTTGAGCCCGCTCGCGGCGTGGCTGCGCATATGAGAAGTCGCAGGGCATAGTGATGTTGCATTCAGGGGCGTGAAGCGCCCGATAGGGGCGCGCTTCAGAGGCCACGCAACTAACGAAAACAAATAAACACGCAGAAACTACTCGCTTAATCATTGCAGGACTCCGCTGGAGGACCTGCCCCGACCGGGAGAGACCAATATTGGTTTGGCTAAAATGAGCCTGAAGAGCGGCAGAAAACGGCTGTCTTCGCGCGAATCCAACCTGGATTATATCTTTCGGAGTATAATCAGGCGCGCATCGCGCAGCGCTAGCAAAGCAATCAAGACAACACCGTCGAGGAATTCCGGTGCTTCGCGGAGGCTGTCATCGGGCCGCGCTTTGCGCGGACCCGGTGACGAGCAATGACGGCCGCGCCCTACGGCCGGATCGTCATGTTCTCCGGCGGTCCCGCTTTGCGCAGCGGCTCGGCGAGCCGCGCGAACTCGCACAGCAGCGAGCGCGTCTTGCGGGGATCGATGATCTCCTCGACCCAAAATTTTTCGGCCGAGCGGAACGGCGAGCGCAGCTGGTTGAGACGCGTCTGGATCTCAGCGAGTTTCGCAGCCTTATCCTCGGCCGCGTCGATGTCGGCGCGATAGGCGGCCTCGATCCCGCCCTCGAGCGGCAGCGAACCCCAATAGGCCGACGGCCAGGCGTAGCGGATCGAGAAGCGGTCGGCCGGCTGATGCACCACGCCGGCGACGCCGAAGGCGTTGCGCAGGATTACCGTGCACCAGGGCACGGTGGTCTGGTTGACGGCGGCCATGGCGCGGACGCCGTGGCGGATGGTCGCAGCCTTCTCGGCATCGAGGCCGATCATGAAGCCCGGACAGTCCATGAGATAGACGATCGGCAGATGGAAGGTTTCTGCGAAGTCTACCCAGCGCACCACCTTCTGGCACGCATCCGCCGTCCAGGAACCGCCATAGTGAAAACTGTCGCTGGCGAGCAGCATCACCGCCCTGCCCTCGAGCCGCGCCAGCCCAACGATGATGGGCTTGCCGAAGTTCTTCGCGACCTCGAAGAACGAGCCCTTGTCGACGACAGACTCGATGATGGGCCTGACCTTGTAGACCTGCTTGCGCTTGCGCGGCACCGCGTTGATCAGGTCCTCGTCGCTGCGCTCGGGACTGTCCGTGCAGGGTAAGGTCGGCGGCAGCTCGTAGACCGACGACGGCAGATAAGACAGGAAGCGTCGCGCGCAGGCAAACGCCTCCTCCTCCGTCTCGACCGCATGATCGATCGCACCGGCGCGGGTCTGGATGTCAGCGCCGCCGAGCTCATCCTTCGAGAGATCCTGCCCCAGCGCCTTCACCACGGGCGGTCCCGCGACGAACATCGCGGACTTCCGGGTCATGATGGAATAGTGGCTGGCGGCAAGACGTGCAGCACCCAGCCCCGCAACCGAGCCGAGGCCGAGCGCGACCACGGGCACGCGCGACAGATTCTCGGTCGTGAAGCGATACCAGCGGGTGCCGCCGATTCCTCCAGGCAGATTTGCTGCACCCTTGGTCTCGATGGTCTTGACCGAGCCGCCGCCGCCGGAGCCCTCGATGATGCGGACGATGGGCAGACGGAAGTCGTGCGCCATCTCCTCCGCCATCAACGGCTTGGCCGAGATCGACGCATCGGCGGAGCCGCCGCGCACGGTGAAGTCATCGCCGACCACAACCACGGTGCGACCGTCGACGCGCGCCCGGCCGAACACGCAGTTCGCCGGCGTCACCTTCTGCAACTCACCGCTGGAATCATACTCACCGATGCCGGAGACGGCACCGATCTCGTGGAAAGTCCCCTTGTCGATCAGTCCGTCGATGCGTTCCCGAACAGTCAGCCGGCCCTGGTCATGCTGTCGCTTGACCTTGTCAACGCCGCCCATCTCCCGCGCGAAGGCTTCGCGCCGGGCGAGCTCGTCGAGTTCCGGCTTCCAGTTCATTCACTCCCTCCGAATGGATCGGCTTGTTATTGTTATGCACGGCTGTTGCGACCGGTTTACGCGAGATGCGGTTATTGAAGACATCGCCATCCGCGCCCTCCACCAGGCTGCCAAGCGAGCGGCCAAGTTCGAGCATCAGCGGCGCAACTTCGGCATGCAGACGCTGCTCGTCATACATCGCGGACAACAGACCGATCGTGATGACCACGAAGGTCTGGTACTGCGGCGCCCAGATCGGCACCGCGAGACCGTTGATGTGCGGGCTCCAGAGGCCGCAGGCGACGACGTAGCCGCGCTCGCGCAGCGACTGCCTGTTGGCCTCGATGCGGGGCTTGAGAAGCTTTGCAGCCTCAGGCGCTTCCCGCTCCATCTCCGCAATGAAGGCATCGCCGACTTCCGGCGACAAGGCCGCCGTGTAAGCCGCGCCGGCCGCTGTCGAGGCCATCGAGATGCGACTGCCGGTGCCCTCGTGCAGGCCGAGCGCAGAAGCCGAGCGCGCGAACTGGAGATAAACGAGATGGAAGCGATCGGGCACGACGAAACCGACCGTGCCTGGAAGCTGCTCGGCAACTTCCTGCAGCCGCTGCCGGATCATGCTGCGAAGCTGCGCGCCCTTCATCATCGAGGCGCTCATCGCCACCGCGCTCGGGCCGATGCGGTATTTCTGATCGCGGGGCAGATAGACCAGCTGCCCCATGCGCGTCAGCGTGTGCGTGAGCCGCGACACGGTCGAGCGCGGCAGGCCGCAGCGATTTGAAATCTCGAGATTGCCGAGCCGCGCCTCGTGGCCCTCGAAGCATCGCAACACGTCGAACGCGCGCGACACCACCTGGATGACATCACCCTCACCGGCATCGCCAGCGAGCGCACCTTGCCTGCTTAACCGCTCCGAACGTCGTCCCATGATCCCTACCGTTTGTTCCGCTATGCGGAATTAAATTCCACTTGCAGATGACGCTACCTCAGGCATTTTGCGACGACAACAAAAAGGCGATGGCATGCCAGAAATTAAGATTGTCACGGAGGTCGCCGGTCGGGTCTGCGCAACTCCCGTGCAAGTTGGAGGAACCGTCACCGATGGCGATGAGATTGTGCTGGTCGAAGCCATGAAGATGGAAATACCGGTGCCCTCGCCTGCATCAGGCACGCTCAAATTACTGCTCGTGAAGATCGACGACCTCGTTGCCGAAGGTCAGGCGATCGCGATTGTCATGAGCTAAGCAGATGCCCCTCGCAGCTCTCTCATCCGCGACAATCTGAAACAGACTATATCGACATAACGCGCGGCATCTTGCGTTCGGCCGCCACGCCGGACGGGCAACGCCGATATCAACGGGTTGCGCGTGCCCTGATTGCGTTGCACAAGGAGGCGATGATAGCGCAACCGCCGCCAGCCTCTGCCTGGACCCGCTCAAAGCCGCCGCTGCTGCGGTTTCTCGATACTTGCCTCAACGAATTCTCGGCCGACACGTCAGGCGCGGTCGCCGACTACATTCCCGAGCTGAGCAAGGCTGACCCCGCCTATTTCGGCATCAGCCTCGCGACCCTCGACGGCCATGTTTACGAAGTCGGCGACTCCAGGGCGCCCTTCACCATCCAGTCAATGTCCAAACCGTTCGTGTTCGCACTGGCGCTGGACCTGCTCGGCGCAAGCAAGGTCGAAAGCGCGATCGGCGTCGAGCCGTCGGGCGATCCCTTCAACTCGATTCGGCTCAATTCCGAAAACCATCCGTTCAATCCGATGGTGAATGCGGGTGCGATCGCCTGCACCGGGCTGATCTACGACAGCAAGGGCCCCGAGGCCTTTGAACATATCCGCCTCGCGCTCGGCCGCTTCGCGGGGCGCGACCTCGCCGTGGACGAGGCGGTCTACGCGTCCGAGAGCCAGACCGGCGATCGCAACCGCGCCATCGGCTATCTGCTCAAGACCAACGCGGTGATCTCGGACAACGTCGCTGGCGTGCTCGACGTCTATTTTCGGCAATGCGCGGTGCTGGTCACCGCCCGCGACATCGCGGTGATGGCGGCAACGCTCGCCAATCGCGGGATCAACCCGGTGACCGGCGAGCAGGTGTTGAGCGCTTACGCGATCTCGCGCACGCTATCGGTCATGACGTCATCTGGCATGTACGACTATGCCGGCGAATGGATCTACCGGATCGGTATCCCCGCCAAGAGCGGCGTCGGCGGCGGCATCCTGGCGGCGCTCCCCGCCCGCCTCGGCCTCGGCAGCTATTCGCCGAAGCTCGACAAGCACGGCAACAGCGTGCGCGGCATCAAGGTCTGCGAGGCGCTGTCTTCGCATTACGATCTGCACATGCTCAACCGGAGCGATGATGCCCGCAACGCTGTCATTGCCGACTACGACATCGGCAAGAGCCCGTCACGCCGCGTCCGCCGTCAGCAGGAGCGCGACATCCTCGCCGCGCACGAGCAGGCGGTGCGGATCATCGAGCTGGTCGGCGTGCTGTCGTTGTCGGCCGTCGACTACGTCTCGCGGCGGCTTGCGGGACGATCTCGGCCGCAAATCGTCGTGTTCGACCTGCACCGCGTCACGTCGACCACGCGCGCCGGCGCCCGGCTCATTGCCGAAGCCTTCGAGGAGCTTGCCGCGCTCGACGTGACCGTGGTGCTGTCCGGTGTCCGCCGCACCTCCAGGGAATGGGACAGCTTGCGCGAATGGACCGCGGAGCTGAAGAACGTCCGCGACTTCTACCTGCTCGACACCGCGATCGAATGGGCGGAAGACCAGATCGTCTACCGCTATGGCGGCTCGATCGATTTCCACGAGACCACCGACCTATCCGAGCAGCCGCTGCTCGACGGACTCAGCGCGGACGAGCTGACCGACCTCGCTTCGATCTGCACGATCAGGACCTATCAGTCCGGCGCAAAGATCATTGCGACGGGCGATCCCGCAGATGCCCTGTTCTTCCTGCGCAGCGGCGCGGTGCACGTCACCCTGCCGGACGGCGTTAGGCTGGCGACGCTCACCGCCGGCATGGCCTTTGGCGAGATGGCCCTGATCGAGACCACCCGCTCCGCCGACGTGTTCGCGGACATGGCCGCGACTGCTTTCGTGGTCCCCCTGAAAGAATTCGAGCGCTTTCGCAAGCAGCATCCAGGGGCCTCCGAGCGGATCATGCGCAATCTGGCGCAGCTATTGGCCGATCGCCTGATCGTCGCCAACACCAAGGTCGACATCCTGACGTCGACGTAAGCAGCTGGCATTCATTCACATAAGATCGTCATGCCCGGGTTTGTCCCGGGCATCCACGTTCTTTGCGCTGCGTGGCAAGACGTGGATGGCCGGAACAAGCCCGGCCATGACGCGGTGGAGATTGTCTGCTCTATCGGCTCGCCGCCTCGCTGATCCGTCGCTTGATTTTGGCGGCGCTGGCCTTGAGCAATTCGGATGGCTGTTGACCCGTGGCAGCGCACAGGCAGGCCCAGTAATAAACGACATCGCCGAGTTCCTCGACGAGACCGGCCTTGTCGAGCCAGTCGTCGCGCAAGAGCTTCTTGATGTGCTCGGCAACCTCGCCGGCTTCACCAGCAAGGCCAAGCCCGAGATAGGACAGGCGTTCGTTCGAGGGATGTTCATCGACTTTCGCGATTGTAGCGGCCCAGGCCGCATATTCATCGATCGTCATGATCATTCCTCGCTAGCCGAGCGTCGGATCAGCCCACCACTTCGGTGACGGGCTGAAGATCGATCTCGAATGTTTCCAGAAATTTTGACGTCATGATGTAGAAGCCGACCGAGAGCTGGAGCTCGACGAGTGCCGCAGGCGTCAGCTTGGCGGCGATCGCCTTGAAGGTCGCGTCTGTCGGCTTCTTCAGCTTAACGATCTCGTCGGTGAAAGCGAGCGCGGCGCGCTGGGTCTCGTCGAAGCAGGTCGCGGCCTGCCAGTTTTCCAGCGCCTCGTTCTGCGCGTCGGTGACGCCGACATTCTTACCGATGCGCTTGTGCGCGATGATTTCGTACGGCGCCTCGCACAGAATGCCCGTGCGCGTGATCGCAAGCTCGCGCACGACAGGATCGAGCTCGCCCCGGTGGCGGATAGCACCGCCAAGCCGGCAGTATTGCTCAAAGTAGCTCGGGGAGTGCGCCATCATGCGGAAGATGTTGGCGTTTCGATTCTTATCGAGGATTTCGCGGGTACGATCGGACGCCTTGGACGGGTCGCTGTAGTCGATACGGGCCATGATTTGCCTTGAGTTTTTCCTGAAGCTTTTGATGCTTATTGTCGTTGTCGCGCTAAGTTCCCTCAAACTCTAATTGCGGGCGGACGCAGGAGCAACATCATCGAGTCAAATTGCCGCCGCATTGCTGATCGACGTTGGCACAATCGATATTCGCCGCGTGGGGACTTAGTTGCGGTGAATACTCGAAGTGGGGTGTTCCGAGTAAAAACAATTGGCCGTCTGCGCGCTCACCACGCAATGATGAGTCACGCCCAAGTCTAGGGAGAAAACGGCATGAAGGAAGCCACCAAGGGGGCGGCCTCGGGAGCGCTCGTGCATATGCTGGCGGTGACAGCGATGCTCGTCATCGCCAGCATCTTGTTCTACGGGCGCTAGTTCAGAGCTTTCGTCATTCCGGGGTGGCCCTCGCACAGGCCAGACCCAGAATACCCGTTCCAGGTTCGGTCCCTTGGACCGCCCCCGAATGACGGATCCCGCTACGCCTCCTTCGTAAAGTACGGCACGAGCTTGCCCGCAAAGGGTTTGAAGCTCGCCGTGACCGCATCCCCGATGGCCAGTCCGTTATCACCATGGGCCATCATGCGAAAACCCTCAGCGCAATCGACCAGCAGGATGTTGTAAGGCACGTGCACGCGCGTCTCCGGCGTGGCGGCGCGGCAGACCAGCGAGGTCGCGTAGACCCTGCCCCTGCCGCTGGCGCGCGCCTCGCGCGGACCTCCGGTTCCACACGCAGCACAGAAAGCGCGATGGAGGTACTGCACATGGCCGCACGTGGTGCAGGTCTGAAAAACGATGGCCGCCTCCCCCCTGGTCCAGTCCGCTAGACGCTCGCTCGTCGCACCCGCTCCAGAAACATGCTGACATGCGACGACAGCACGCCACCGTCGCCGTGCAGCAGCGCAATCGAGGCGTCGCGCACCTGACGATTCGCCGCACGCCCCGTCA
The DNA here is from genome assembly GCF_900115265.1 of Bradyrhizobium sp. Ghvi. GTDB lineage: Bacteria > Pseudomonadota > Alphaproteobacteria > Rhizobiales > Xanthobacteraceae > Bradyrhizobium. The sequence continues at coordinate 702,099 of NZ_FOVU01000002.1, forward strand.
TTTGCAAATGGGCCTCGACCAGATGCGCCATGGCGCCGCCGACGCCGCAATGGCCGTAACTGAGCAGGCCGCCATGGGTGTTCAGCGGCATCTCGCCGTCGCGGCTGAAATGGCCCGCACGGGCGCGCGCGGCCGCCTCGCCGCGGCCGGCAAGGCCGAGGTCTTCCAGCAGCATCGCGAGCGTGATGGTGAAACTGTCGTAGATCGCGGCGTAGCGCACGTCGGAGATCGCAAGGCCGGTGGCCTCTTTTGCGCGGGCGATCGCAATTTCGGCGCCGAGCTCGCTTAGGCTTGGTGCGGCCGTGACGTGCTGATGGGTGTGCGCCTGGGCGCAGCCGCGGATACGGACACCCGTCTTACCGGTCCGCTCACGGCTGATGACGAAAGCCGCGCCGCCGTCGGACACCGGACAGCAGTCGAGCAGCTTGAGCGGCATCGCCACCGGCCTCGAGGCCATGACGTCAGCAACCGTGATCGGATCATGGAATTGCGCGCCGGGATGGGTGCAGGCGTGCGCGCGCATCAGCACCGCGAATTCGGCGAGGTCCCGTTCGGTCACACCATATTCGTGCATGTATCTGCTGGCGACGAGGCCGTAATAAGCGGGAATGGTCGGCCCGAGCGGAACCTCGTAATCAGGATTCCCCACCTGCGCCAGCGCCTGGATCGAGGCATCGCGGCTCTGTCCAGTCAGGCGATTCTCGCCGGCGACGACGAGCACGTTGCGACAGACACCTGATACGACGAGGTGATGGGCGAGCATCGTCATCGCAAGGCCCGTGGCGCCGCCGACCTGCACGGCGTGGGCATAAGACGGGCGGATGCCGAAATGCTCGGCGAACACGGTCGCCAGCATGATGTGGGGCGAGACCGTAGAGTAGCCGCACAGGATGCCGTCGATCTCGGCGCGCTTCAGCCCGGCATCGTCGAGCGCTGATTGCGCGGCCTTGCTCATCAGGTCGAGCGAGGACGAGCCTTCGTGCCTGCCAAAAGGGGTGAGGCCGACGCCGGTGATGAAGCTCATCTCGCTACCTCTCCATTGTCATTCCGGGGCGGCCCGAAGGGCCGAACCCGGAGTCCATCGCGCGCCCATGTGGGGAGGATAAATGGATTCCGGGTTCGCGACTTCGTCGCGCCCCGGAATGACGGATGAGAGAGTTTGCGCCATATCCTCCCCTATTCCGGCGCCGGGCGGGTGACGCCGTCGCGGATCATGGCGGCGATCTCGTCTGGAGCGTAGCCGATCTCGCGCAGGATCTCCGCGCCGTGCTCGTTGAGGCGCGGCGCCAGGCGCACCGGCTCGGCCTCGGTGTCCGACCAGGTCGCCGTGACCTTCATGCTGCGGATCGGACCTTCGGTCGGATGGTCGACGACCGGGAAGAAACCGGTCGCCTCTAGATGTTCGTCGTGCAGGATCGAGGCGAGATCGTGCATCGGCATCACGGGCACGTCGGCCTTGGTGAGCAGCTCGATCCATTCGGCGGTGGTGCGCGTCTCGAAAATGCGGGCGAGCTCGGCATAGACGACATCGATATTGGCGGCCCGGCCGGCGAAGGTTGCGAATTTGGGATCGGCGCGCAGGTCGTCGCGTCCGGTCGCCTTGAAGAAGTTCTCCCCCTGCTTGTCGTTGTAGACGATGACACTGAGATAGCCGTCCGAGGTCTTGTAAGGCCTGCGGTCGCGCGAGAGATGGCGAGCGTAGCCGCCCTTGTCGAGCGGCGGCTCGAAGGTCAGCCCGCCCATGTGGTCGCCCATGACGAAACCGGCCATGGTCTCGAACATCGGGATATCGACACGCTGGCCCTGCCCGGTACGATCGCGGTGCACGAGGCTGGCGCAGATCGCGCCGACGGCGGTCAAGCCGACGATGCGGTCGACCAGCGCATTCGGCACGTAGCGCGGCACGCCGTCACCGGTCTGTGCCATCAGCGCAGGCAGCGCGGTGGCGCCCTGGATCAAATCGTCATAGGCAGGCTTGGTGGCATAGGGACCATCCTGGCCGAAACCGAACACGCCGGCATAAACGAGACGCGGGTTGATGGCGGAAGCGACGTCATAGCCGAGCTGAAGCCGCGCCATCGCCTGCGGCCGGACGTTGTAGACGAGCACGTCGGCGTCCTTCAGCAACCGCAGTACGGCTTCGCGCCCCGCCGGCTTCTTCAAATCGAGGCAGATCGAGCGCTTGCTGCGGTTGGTGTTGAGGAACACCGGGCCCATGCCGGTGTGCCTCATCGGGCCGATCAGGCGGGTGACGTCGCCATCGAGCGATTCCACCTTGATCACTTCGGCGCCATAGTCGCCGAGCATCTGGGTCGCATAGGGCCCCATCAGCACGGTGGTCATGTCGACGACCTTGATGCCCTTCAGCGGTCCCATCCGTTCGCTCCCGATTGCGCGGGCTCAAGATGCGGCTCCGCGATTTCGGTCCAGCTAAGGGCAGCGACGCCGGACGCGCAAGGGCGGCCGGCGTATGGCCGCATGCGCAGGGCGATGCGGCCGCTATTTCTTCTGGCGGGATTCGCGGATCTTCATGAGACGGTCGAGCTCGTCGTTCTGCTGGTTGATGCGATCGGCGATACGCGACTCGTTCTGCTCGCCGGAGGCGGCGGCGGCCTGCTCGATGAGCTGGCGAATATTGTCCTCAAGGATCGCGATGCGGTTGTTGAGGGACTCCAGCGACAGTGAATCTTCGTAGTCATTGCTCATCATGCATTCCCTGCAAATCAATCAGGAGCATTAAGGCGGGCCGGAACTGGCCCACCATGATCTAGCGCAAGAAACGTAGGGTGGATTAGCCGCAGGCGTAATCCACCAACTTCGTTAGGCGAACGCGGGAGCGTGGTGGGCTACGCTCCGCTAACCAACCTACAAGAGCTACTTCAGCGGCTCCAGCACGGAGACGTAGTTGGCGACCGCGGCGCCACCCATGTTGAAGATGCCGCCGAGTTTTGCGTTCTTGAGCTGCATGCCGTCGGGCGCCTGCCCAGCAAGCTGCATCGCGGTCATCACATGCATGGAGACGCCGGTGGCGCCGATCGGATGGCCCTTGGCCTTCAACCCGCCGGAGGGATTGACCGGGAGCTTGCCGTCCTTGAGCGTCCAGCCTTCCTTGATGGCGCGGGCACCCTGCCCCTTCGGCGTCAGGCCCATGGCTTCGTACTCGATCAGCTCGGCGACGGTGAAGCAGTCGTGGGTCTCGACGAAGGAGAGATCGGACAGCGTCACGCCGGCCTTTTCCAGTGCGCGCTGCCAGGCAACCGTGCAGCCCTCGAACTGGAGGATGTCGCGCTTGCTCATCGGCAGGAAGTCCTGGGCGTGCGCGGTGGCGCGGAAGCCGATCGACTTAGCCATTCCCTTGGCGGTCTCGGCATCGGCGAGCACCAGGGCGGCTGCGCCGTCGGAGACCAGCGAGCAATCGGTGCGCTTCAGAGGGCCGGCTACATAAGGGTTCTTCTCGCTCTCGGCGCGGCAGAAATCGAAGCCGAAATCCTTCCGCATTTGAGCGAAGGGATTAGCGACGCCGTTCTTGTGGTTCTTGGCCGCGATCAGCGCCAGCGCATCCGACTGGTCCCCGTATTTCTGGAAGTAGGAGCTGGCGATCTTGCCGAACACGCCGGCGAAACCGCCGACCGTGTCGCCATCCTCGGGCAGATAGGAGGCCTTGAGCAGGTTCTTGCCGATCTCAGGTCCCGGCGTGCGGGTCATCTGCTCGACCCCGACGACGAGCACGATTTTCGCCGCACCTGCGGCGATCGCGCGCAGGCCCTGGTGCACGGCGGCCGAGCCGGTGGCGCAGGCGTTCTCGACCCGGGTCGCCGGCTTGAAGCGCAGCTTCGGGTCGGCCTGGAGCACCAGAGAGGCGGTAAAATCCTGCGCCGAGAAGCCGGCGTTGAAATGGCCGAGCACGATCTCGTCGACATCGGAAGCCGAAATGCCGGCATCGGCCATCGCCTCGTTGGCGACGCGGGTGACGAGGCTTTCGACGGTTTCGGTGTCGAACTTGCCGAACGGCGTATGCGCCCATCCGACGATGCTGGCGGTCATGGTCTTCTCTCCCTGGGGTCTCTTCCTGACCTAAGTCTTAGCCCAGGGATGGCAAGACTTCACGCAGGTTTAAGAGCCTGGAGGGTGCGCTGGCAGATGGCAGTTATGCCGGCCCAGTTCCCGGCCTTGATCTCGGCTGTCGGGCACAGCCAGGAACCGCCGACCGCGACCACATTGGGCTCGGCGAGCCAAGTCGCCGCATTGGCCTCGCCGACCCCGCCGGTCGGGCAGAACCGCACGTTCGGGAACGGCCCTGCCAGGGAGCGCAGGCCTTTGATGCCGCCGGCCTGCTCTGCCGGGAAGAACTTTGCGACATCGAATCCGTGGGACAGCGCCATCATCAGCTCGGACGCCGTGGCAATGCCCGGTGCAAACGGCAGGGAGCTGTGCGCGGCGGCCTTGAGGAGGTCGGGGGTCAGGCCCGGGCTGATGCCGAAGGCGACGCCGAGCTTCTCCACCCGGGTGAAGTCGGCCGGATTGAGGATGGTGCCGATGCCGACGACCGCATCGGGGACTTCGGACATGATCGCCCGCGCCGCCTCGATCGCAATGGGAGTGCGCAGGGTCACCTCCAGCGTGCGCACGCCACCGGCCACCAAGGCTTGCGCCAGGGGCACGGCATCCTGGATCCGTTCGATGGTGAGGACGGGAATGACAGTCGCAGCCTTGAACAGCGCGACGAGGTGATTCTGTTGGGCAGCAGTGGTCATCTTGGCTTTCGTTTCACTTGGTGGCCTGACGCGTGGTGGCTGGCCGGTGACGCTTCCTCGGCGGCATGGCATACCCCGGAATGATGGCGCCGGGATAGCAGATCACGAGACTGGCAAGGCGATGGCCTGCCTGGGCGGCCTCGACTGGATCGGAATCGCCGAGCCGGGCGGCGATATAGGCAGCGGCAAAGCTGTCGCCCGCCGCCGTGGTGTCAACGACCGGTTTGCTCATGGGTTCGGCGCGGACTTCGCTCGAGCCGCCCGGGAAGCGTAACAGGCTCACCGGCTCGGCGAGCCGGAACACCAGCTCCGGGGTCGGGATGCGCGCCATCAATTGCTCGGGGCTCTCGCCGGGATAGAGGGCGAGCAGGTCTTCGGTCGAGGTCAGCACTATATCGGCGGCGGCAAAGGCCGCAGCAAACACCTCACGCGCGACGTTTCGATCCGGCCAGCCGCGCGCGCGAAAATTGGTATCGAACACGAAACGGGTGCCGAGCAGACGCGCGCGCTTGATCGCCGCGAACAGCCGCTCGCGCCCGGGGGCGTCGTAGATCGAGAGCGTGATCGCGGAGAGATAGACGATGTCGTAACTCATCAGCGAGTTGAGCAGTTCGTCCGTCTCCGGCAGGCTCATCAGCTGCCGCGCCGCCGCGCTGTCGCGCCAGTGGAAGAACTGGCGCTCGCCCTTGGCATCGGTCTGGATCATGTAAAGGCCGGGAAGCTTGCCCGGCAACCGCACCACGCGCCGTGTCCCGACGCCCTCGGCATTCCAGGCCGCGATCATCTCCTCGCTCAGTGCGTCATCGCCGAGCGCCGTGAGATAGTCGACCTTGACCTCGAGCCGCGCCAGGTAGACCGCCGTGTTGAGGGTATCGCCGCCGAAGCCGCGCGAATACAGGCCACCGCCCTGCCCGGCCTGCCCACCTTGAGCCTGCCGGAGCTCGACCATGCATTCGCCGATGCAAGCCACGCTCGCCATCGCCATATCCACGCTGTTCATCTGACAACTCAGGCGACGAAATTGCCGCCGAGCTCGTCTTCGATGTGAATGCGGATGATATCGTCGAAATTCTTCTCGGCGGTGGTGAAGCCGAGCTCGAGCGCCCGCTTCGGGTTGAAGTTGCGTGGCCAGCCGCCGACAATCCCGACGATGAAGGGATCCGGCTCCCGCTTGATCCGGGCGGCGACCTTCTCGCCGGCAACGCGCTTCAGGGCCGCGATCTGCTCGCCGACCGTCGCGGACAGGCCGGGCATCGTCAGGTTACGGCGCGGACCGACGGTCGCGAGGTCCATGGTGCCGGCGTGCAGCAGGAAGCCGACGGCCGAGCGCGGCGTGGCGTGCCAGTGGCGGACGTCCTCGGACACCGGGAGAATCGCCTCCTTGCCGGCCAGCGGCTCACGCAAGATGTTGGAGAAAAAGCCCGATGCCGCCTTGTTGGGCAGGCCGGGCCGGATGCAAATCGTCGGCAGGCGGATGCCGATGCCGTCGAGAAAGCCGCGACGGGAATAATCGGCCAGCAGCAGTTCGCCGATCGCCTTCTGGGTACCGTAGCTCAAGAGCGGGGTGTGGAAGAATTCGTCTCCGATCGCGTCCGGGAACGGCGCGCCGAACACCGCGATCGAGGACGTGAACACGACGCGCGGCTTGTAGCCGCCGCCCACGAGCCTGACGGCGTCGAGCAGCATCCGCGTGCCGTCGAGGTTGATGCGATAACCTTTGTCGAAATCGAGCTCGGCTTCGCCCGAGACGATCGCAGCGAGATGGAAGATCACGTCGGGACGACCGGCAATCAGCTTCTCGGCCGCCCCCGGCACAGCGAAATCGCCCGAGACGGTTTCGACGGCAAAACCGGCCTTCTCCGGCTTCTTGGGCTCGACCACGTCATGCATGGTCAGCTTGGTGATGTCGCTCTTGCCGAGCCGGCCGTCGCGCAACAGCCGTTCACACAATTTGCGGCCAACCATGCCGGCGGCGCCCAGAACCAGAATGTGCAAGAGCCTACTCCTTCTTATTGGCCGGAACGCGCCGCTCTTGAAACGTGTTGGCGCATTCCCAGGCAGGCCCCGCTGGTCACTCCTTCACGGCGCCGGTCATCGCCGACACATAGTACTCTACGAAGAAGGAATAAAGGATAACTACGGGCACCGAGCCGGTCAGGGCCGCCGCCATCAGCGCGCCCCAATGATAGACGTCGCCATTGACGAGTTCGGTGATGGCGCCGACCGGAATGGTCTTGTTCTCCGACGAGGAGATGAAGGTCAGCGCGTAGATGAACTCGTTCCAGGACAGGGTGAAGGCGAAGATGCCGGCCGAGATCACCCCCGGGAGCGACAGCGGCAACGTGATCTTGACCAGGATCTGCAGCCGCGTCGCCCCGTCGATCAGCGCGCATTCCTCCAGCTCGTAGGGAATGGTGCGGAAATAGCCCATCAGCAGCCAGGTGCAGAACGGGATCAGGAAGGTTGGATAGGTCAGGATCAGCGCCAGATTGCCGTCGAACAGGCCGAGCTGGAACACGATCGCCGCCAGCGGAATGAACAGGATCGAGGGCGGGACGAGATAACCGAGGAAGATCGCAAGGCCGACATAGCGCGAGCCCTTGTAGCGCAGGCGCTCGATCGCGTAGGCCGCGCAGACACTGGCAAACAGCGAGATGAAGGTCGAGGACACCGAGACGATGACGGTGTTCCACATCCACAGCGGATAGTCGGTTTCGAAGAACAGCTTCTTGATGTGCTCCAGCGTCGGATGCGCGATCAAGAAAGGATTGTACTTCTCGTAATCGTACATCTCCGCATCGGGTTTGAACGTCGTCACCGCCATCCAGTAGAACGGAAACAGCAGGAAGAAGATGATCAGGCCGAGCGGGAGGTAGACCCGGAGAAACTTCCGCGGGAAGCTTTCCAGGTAATCCATTCCGACGCTTTGGTCTTCTACGGTGCTCATCGTCAGTCCCTCCCGCCCTGCTGCCAGCGAGAGCGCTGAAGCCCGAAGAAGCTGAGCAGGATCGCGGCGACCAGGAACGGGATCATCGCATTCGAGATCGCCGCGCCCTCGCCGAGATTGCCGCCGGTGATGGCGCGCTGGAACGACAGCGTCGCCATCAGATGCGTGGCGTTGATCGGCCCGCCGCGCGTGATCGTGTAGATCAGCTGGAAGTCGGTGAAGGTCATCAGCACCGAGAACGTCATCACCACAGCGATGATCGGCGACAGCATCGGCAGCGTGATATGACGGAAGCGCTGCATGTTGGTGGCGCCGTCGAGGTTTGCGGCCTCGTAGAGCGATGGCGAGATGGTCTGCAATCCCGCCAGCAACGTGATCGCGACAAAGGGCACGCCGCGCCAGATATTGGCGAGCACGACCGACCAGCGCGCATTCCAGGGATCGCCGAGGAAATCGATGTAGTGATTCAAGAGGCCCGCTTTGATCAGCACCCAGGAGATGATCGAGAACTGGCTGTCATAGATCCACCAGAAGGCGATCGCCGACAGCACGGTCGGGACCACGAAAGGCAACAGCACGATGGCGCGCATCATCGACTTGAACGGCAGCCGCTCGTTGAGCAGCAGGGCCAGGTAGAGTCCGATCGCGAACTTCACGACGCTGGCGAACACCGTGTAGAAAATGGTGTTGAACACCGACAGCCAGAACACCGAGTCCTTGGACAGCGAGACGAAGTTCTGAAAGCCGATGAAGCGGCCGACACCGCCGATCTTGGTGTCGGTCATGCCGAGCCAGAAGCCGAGCGCCAGCGGGTAAGCCAGGAACAGGATCAGGATGGCGATCGCCGGCACCATGAACATGGCACCGAGAAAATTTCGGCTTTCGAACGCCCTGCTCCACAGGCTGCTGCGCTTGACCTGCGCTGCAACGGGCTCGGCAATAACGGCCATGTCGGACTCCCCTAGAGAACGACGACGGCGGCGCCCAGCGAACTGGACGCCGCCGCACGCGAATCAGACTTGGTAGTAGCGCTTGGCGCGCTCGGCGGCGCGCTTGGCGGCTTCCTGCGGCGTGGCCGAGCCGGAAGCGGCTTCGGCGAACATGTCGACCACGACGAAGTCGCCCATGACGGCGGCCGAGGCGTAGCCGAGATCGCCGGCATAGCCGTTGTCCAGGCAGCGCTTGAGGCAGTCGCGGTACGGCGTGATCTTGGGATCGGAGGTCCAGACCGGGTTGTCGTTGTAGGCCGGGAGCGGCGGCGAGACGTAGCCGTTGGAGGCGACCTCCCAGGCGTCGTAGTTCTCCTTGTCCATCATGAACTTGATGTATTCCTTGACCGCCTTCGGATACTTCGAGTGCTTGTAGCCGTAGTAGACCAGGACGTTCTGCTGCTCGGTCGGCTTGCCCACGGGGCCGATCGGCATCGGCGCGTGGTCCATGTCCTTGGCGATCTCCTGCTGCTTGGGATCAGGGGAGTTCTTGCCGACGGTCCAGATCGAGATGCCGTTCAGGGTGAGACTGATCTCGCCGTTGAGGAAGGCCTTGTTGTTGTTCGAGTCGTTCCATGACAGCACGCCGGGGATGAACGTCGCATAGAGCTGTTTGACGTATTCCAGGGCCGCAATCGTCTCCGGAGAATCGAGCACGACCTCGTTCTTCTCGTTGACGACCTTGCCGCCGAACGCCCACAGCGCCCATTGGCACCAGCCGTTGGCGTCGCCCGTGGCATGACCGAGCGCAAAGCCCGCCGGGGTGTTGTTCTTCTTCAGCGCCTGGCAGAGCTTGAGGAAGCCGTCGGTGTCCTTGGGGAATTGGTCGAAGCCCGCAGCTTTGACGTGGCTGATGCGGTAGTTCAGGCAACCACCGGTCGCGCCTTGCGGAATCGCGATCCAGCCATTGCCCTTCTTGCCGTACTTCTCGGCAACCGGATACCAGCCGCCATACTGGGCCCCGAGATATTGGGCGACGTCGGTGACGTCGATCAGCTTTTCCGGGAACTTGTGAGGGTCGTCGAGCGTGCCGATGATGAGGTCGGGACCGGCGCCGACATTGGCAGCGACCGCCGCCTTGGGACGGATGTCCTCCCAGCTCTCGGCTTCCAGCTTCACCTTGACGCCGGTCTTCTCGGAGAACTTCTTGGTCTGCTCGGCGAACTTATCGAACTCGGCCTGGATGAACTGCTTCCAGCGCAGCACGCGGATGGAGGCATTCGGCTCCGGCGTGTTGGTCCACTCCGCAGCCCGGACCGGGACGATGCCCGGGCCAGCCAGCAAGGCTGCGCCGCCCAGGCCGGCTTTAAGCACACTGCGCCTGTCGAAATCGCTCATCGTTCTCTCCCTGAATTTTATTGTAATTGGCCGTCTAAAGTTAAATCACGCAGCTACATGCGTTTACCTGTCGCCTCGTCAAACAGATGAACGACCGACGGGTCGGGCTTCAGCCGCACCTTGTCGCCCGGGTTGAACTGGTGACGCTCGCGGAATACCGCGACGACCTGCTCACCGCCGACCTTGGCGAACACCTGCGTCTCCGAGCCGGTCGGCTCGACCACGACGATCTCGGCCTCGGCGCCGTCATCGGCAATGGTGAAATGCTCGGGCCGCACGCCGTAGACCGCGGGGCGGCCGTCGGAGCCCGCCGGCGCGGATTTGAGCGGCAGCTTGACGCCGTTCGGACCCTCGAAGGTCGCAACGCCATTCACCCGCACGTGCCCTTTGAGGAAATTCATCGCTGGCGAGCCGATGAAACCGGCGACGAACTGGTTCTCCGGCTTGTCGTAGAGCTCGAGCGGTGTGCCCATCTGCTCGACGATGCCGTCATGCATCACCACGATCTTGTCGGCCATGGTCATGGCCTCGATCTGGTCATGCGTGACGTAGACGGTCGTGGTTTTGAGCCGCTGGTGCAGTTCCTTGATCTCGGTGCGCATGGCGACGCGCAGCTTGGCATCGAGGTTCGACAAGGGCTCGTCGAACAGGAACACCTGGGGATCGCGCACGATGGCGCGGCCCATGGCAACGCGCTGGCGCTGGCCGCCGGAGAGCTGTCGCGGATAGCGATCGAGCAGCGGCGACAGCGCGAGGATCTCGGCCGCGCGCTTGACACGCTTGTTGATCTCGTCGGAGCCGGCATTCCGCAGCTTCAGCGAGAAGCCCATGTTCTCGGCGACCGTCATGTGCGGATAGAGCGCGTAGTTCTGGAACACCATCGCAATGTCCCGCTCCTTCGGCTGGACATTGTTGACGACGCGGTCGCCGATCGAGATCGTGCCGGAGGTGATGTTCTCAAGGCCCGCGAGCATGCGCAGAAGCGTCGACTTGCCGCAGCCGGAGGGGCCGACCAGGACGACGAACTGACCGTCCTCGATCGGGATCGACACGCCGTGCAGGACTTCAAAATTGCCGAACGATTTCCGCACGTCGCGGATTTGCACAGACGACATCTAGCTCCCTCCTTCGACTTAGACGGCGCAGCGCCGCCACCGTCTTGTTTTTTCTGAACTTCGCCGATCCGAAGCCCCTTTTAACGGGCAACATTGTCGGCAGTTTGTGCGGGTTTGGCAATTTGGTCTTTGGTTAGTCGTTGCTGGTAGCGCTGTCAACGTTCCTTTGTTTGCGGGAGTGACTGTGTTAAGAGCAACAAATGGGACGAAAGCGCACCAAGTCTGGCAAGATTCGGCTGGCGGAAGTCGCCGAGCTCGCCGGCGTCAGCCCGATCACGGCGTCCCGCTTCTTCCGTAATCCCGAGGCGCTGTCGGTCGCCAAGCGGACGCGGGTCGAAAGTGCGGCCCGGGAGCTCGGCTATGTGCCCAATCTTGCGGCACGCGCGCTGGCTTCGCAGCGCACCGAGGTGATCGGTGTCTTGATTCCATCACTGACCAACAACGTGTTCTCCGATGTGCTGCGCGGCATCTATGACGCCTCCGAAGGCAGCCGCTACTCGATCCAGCTATCCAACACACGTTACAGTGTTCTCCAGGAGGAGAAGCTGCTGCGCCTGTTTCTGGCGCAGAAGCCGGCGGGACTGATCGTCACGGGCATCGACCAGACCGCGGAATCGCGCGCGATGCTGGAGGCGGCCGACTGTCCGATCGTCCAGATCATGGAGATCGGGCCCAACCCCGTCGACATGATGATCGGCTTTTCCCATTATGATGCGGCCCGCGCAGCGATTGCGCATCTGTTCGAGCAAGGTCATCGCAGGGTCGGCTTCGTCGGCGCACGCATGGACCCACGGGTGCAGCGCCGGCTCGACGGCTATGTCGCAGCCATGAAGGAGGCGGATCTCTACGATCAAAGACTGATCGTGACGACGGCGACGCCGACTTCGGTGACGCTCGGCTGCGCGCTGTTCGCCGATCTGATCGCGCGCGAGAGCGATATCGATGCGGTGTTCTGCGCCAATGACGACCTCGCGCTCGGCGTTCTCTTCGAGTGCCGGCGCCGGGAGATCGCCGTCCCCGAGCAGATCGCGATTGTCGGCTTCAACGATCTCGAATTCATGGCCTCCTCGGTGCCGACGCTGACGAGCGTGCGGACCAACCGTTACGAGATGGGCAGCACGGCTGCCGCGATGCTGATCGAGGCGATCGACGGCAAGCGCCCGGAGCAGCCCGTGCTCGATCTCGGCTTTGCCGTGATCGAGCGACAGAGTTCGCAGACGCCGCGGCCCGCCGCCGGCCCGCGCGCAGGCGAATGGTCGTCGGTCGCACAAAATGATAGCGTTACCAACGACCCATGAGTAGTATCGCAATTGTGAGGAAACGTTCGCCAGCAGGCGGGCCGTTGTTACCTGCTCGCGCTGCCGGGCAGCGCACCGATCGACGTCCCGGACGTCGGCCCGTGCGTTTGCATTGAAGGAGAATCCAATGACAAAAAAGCCAACCAATGGGCATGCGCCCGCCGGCAATGGCACCCGCCGCCACCTTCGCTCGCAGGAATGGTTCAACAACCCGCACAATCCGGGCATGACTGCGCTCTACATGGAGCGCTATCTGAACTTCGGCCTCACCCGCGCCGAACTGCAGTCCGGCAAGCCGATCATCGGCATCGCCCAGACCGGTAACGACCTCTCTCCGTGCAACCGCCATCACCTCGAGCTGGCCCACCGCGTCCGCGAGGGCATCCGCGAGGCCGGCGGCATTGCGATGGAATTCCCAACCCACCCGATCCAGGAGACCGGCAAGCGCCCAACCGCAGCACTCGACCGCAACCTTGCCTATCTCGGCCTCGTCGAGGTGCTCTATGGCTATCCACTCGACGGCGTGGTGCTGACCACCGGCTGCGACAAGACCACGCCGGCCTGCATGATGGCGGCCGCGACCGTCAATCTGCCCGCGATCGTGCTGTCGGGCGGCCCGATGCTCAACGGCTGGCACAACGGCGAGCGCACCGGCTCCGGCACCATCGTGTGGAAGTCGCGCGAGCGGCTCGCCGCCGGCGAAATCGACTATGAAGAGTTCATGGAGATCGTGGCCTCCTCGGCCCCCTCCGTCGGCCATTGCAACACCATGGGCACGGCCTCGACCATGAACGGGCTTGCCGAAGCCCTCGGCTTCTCGCTGCCGGGCTGCGCGGCCATCCCCGCGCCCTACCGCGAACGCGGCCAGATCGCTTACGAGACGGGAAAACGCATCGTCGAGATGGTGTGGGAGGACCTCAAGCCGTCAGACATCCTGACCCGCAAGGCGTTCGAGAACTGCATCGTCATCAACTCGGCGATCGGCGGCTCGACCAACGCGCCGATCCACATCAACGCGCTCGCCCGCCATATCGGCGTGGAGCTCACGATCGAGGACTGGCAGAAATTCGGCCATGACGTGCCGCTGCTCGTCAACATGCAGCCGGCCGGCTTCTATCTCGGCGAGGAATTCCACCGCGCCGGCGGCGTGCCGGCAGTGGTGCGCGAACTGATGAAGCACAAGCGCATCCATGAGGACGCGGTCACGGTGAACGGCCGGGGCATCGGCGAGAACTGCAAGAATGCGCCCGCCCCCGACAACGACGTGATCTGGGCTTACGACAAGCCCCTGGTGAAAGACGCCGGCTTCCTGGTGCTGAAGGGCAATCTGTTCGATTCGGCGATCATGAAGACCAGCGTGATCTCCAAGGAATTCCGCGACCGCTATTTGAGCAATCCGAAGGACCTCAACGCCTTCGAGGGCCGTGCCATCGTATTCGAGGGTCCGGAGGACTATCACGCGCGGATCGACGATGCCTCGCTCGACATCGACGAGCGCTGCGTGCTGTTCATCCGCGGCACCGGACCGATCGGCTACCCCGGCGGCGCCGAGGTCGTGAACATGCAGCCGCCGGCGGCCCTGATCAAGCGCGGCATCCTGTCCCTGCCCTGCATCGGCGACGGCCGCCAGTCCGGCACCTCGGGCTCGCCCTCGATCCTGAACGCCTCGCCGGAAGCCGCCGCCAATGGTGGGCTCGCCGTGCTCAAGACCGGCGACAAGGTCCGCATCGACCTCAACAAGGGCAGCGCTAACATCCTGATCTCGGACGAGGAGCTGAAAAAGCGCCACGCCGAGCTCAAGGCCGCCGGCGGCTTCAAGCATCCGCCGAACCAGACCCCGTGGCAGGAGATCTATCGCAACACCGTTGGCCAGCAGTCGACCGGCGGGTGCATCGAGCTTGCCACGCGCTACCAGAACGTCGCTTCCGCGTTTGGCGTGCCGCGGGACAATCACTAGCACTGTCATTCCGGGGCGCGACGCAGTCGCGAGCCCGGAATCCATCAAGCCACCGACTTCACCGCACAATGGATTCCTGGCTCGCGCCGAGAGGCGCGCCCCGGAATGACCGATTCAAAGGGAGAACAAGAAAATGGCAGACCGACTCAAGGGCAAGCGCGCCGTCATCACGGCTGCAGCCGCGGGCATCGGCCGCGCCTGCGCCCTCGCATTTGCGCGTGAAGGTGCGACCGTCATCGCAACCGACATCAACGAGGCCGGGATCGCCGGTCTGACCAAGGAAGGCATCGCCGAGGTCGCAAAGCTCGATGTCCGCAACACCGCCGACGTCAATGCCTTTGCCAAGCGCGTCGGCAAGATCGACATCCTGCTCAATGCGGCCGGCTTCGTGCACCACGGCACCATCCTGGAATGCTCGGAGGAGGATTTCGATTTCTCGTTCGACCTCAATGTCAAGTCGATGCACCGGACCATCAAGGCCTTCCTTCCCGACATGATCGCGGGTGGCGGCGGCAGCATCGTCAACATCTCCTCGTGCGCCGCGCTGCGACCGCCGGCAAACCGTTACGTCTACAGCTCCTCGAAGGCCGCGGTGTCGCTGCTGACGCGCGCGGTCGCGCTCGACTTCATCACCAAGGGCATCCGTTGCAACTCGATCTGCCCCGGCACCGTCGAGACCCCCTCGATGCTCGACCGCGCCGCCGCGCAAGGGCCGCAAGGCAAGGAGATGTTCATCTCCCGCCAGAAAATGGGCCGGCTCGGCACCGCCGACGAGATCGCAGCCATGGCGGTCTATCTCGGCAGCGACGAGAGCGCCTTCACCACCGGCGTCGACCTCGTTGTCGACGGCGGCTACATGCTCTGACGCCACGGGCCCCGGCATGAACCAGATCGATCTCAACGGCCGCGTTGCCGTCGTCACCGGCGGCGCGCAGGGCTTTGGCCGCGCCATCACCGAGCGCTTCGTCGCCTCCGGCGCCAAGGTCGCGATCTGGGATTTCGATGCCGCGCTGGCCGAGAAGACCGCCAAGGAAATTGGCGACAACACCAAAGTCTTCAACGTCGACGTCACTGACAGCGCCGGCGTCGAAGAGGCGCGCGATGCGACTTTGGCCGCGTTCGGCAAGATCGACATCCTCGTCAACAATGCCGGTATCGCCGGCATCAACAAGCCGGTCTGGGAAACCGATCTCGAGGAATGGCGCAAGGTGCTGCGCATCAACCTCGACGGCCCCTTCATCGTCTGCAAGGCGATCGTGCCTGTGATGCTCAAGCAGAAATACGGGCGCATCGTGAACATCGCCTCGATCGCCGGCAAGGAAGGCAATCCGAACGCCGCGCACTATTCGGCCTCCAAGGCCGGCCTGATCGCGCTGACGAAGTCGCTCGGCAAGGAGCTCGCTGCGCACGACATTCTCGTCAATGCGGTGACGCCGGCAGCGGCAAAAACCGCGATCTTCGACCAGATGACGCAGCAGCATATCGATTTCATGCTGTCGAAAATCCCGAAGGCGCGGTTCGTGCTGGTGGAAGAGCTCGCCGCGATGGCAGCCTGGCTTGCATCCGAGGACTGCGCGTTCTCGACCGGTGCGGTGTTCGACATCTCCGGCGGGCGCGCAACCTATTGAGACAGCCATGATCCGGGAAGGCGGATGCCTGTGCGGCGCGGTGCGGTTCAAGGCGGAGGGCGAGCCGCTGAACGTGCGCATCTGTCATTGCCGCATCTGCCAGAAGGCAATGGGGTCACCCTACTTCGCCCGCGCCCAATTCGACCAGAAAGCGCTGACCGTCACGGGCGACACCGGCCGCTATGCCTCGTCCGAAAACATCGACCGCGTGTTCTGCAAGACCTGCGGCACGCGGCTGTTTGCCTGGCGGCGCAACGGCACCCTGGCCGGCGTGGCGCTCGCGACCTTCGACGACCGCAACGCCTTCGCGCCGACCGAGCACATCTGGGTCTCGGAAAAGCTCGCCTGGTTGAAGCTCGACGATGGACTGACGCAATACGAGTCGGCGATTCCGGCGTGAGGTCGATTATTTGCAGCGTGGCATTTCGGGACCGGCCACCCTATGTTGATCTGAAGCGTTGCTGCACCGCCAGATTGGCCAGGTCGTCTGCAAGGCGACAGGCAAAATCGGAACGCGCGACGTGAACATTTCCTTCTATGATCTTTCGGTGTGGGTGCTGCCATTGGTGCTCGCCATCACCTTCCACGAGGCCGCGCACGGCTTCGTCGCGCACCGGCTCGGCGACAACACCGCCTGGCAGCTCGGCCGCGTCAGCTTCAACCCTGTCAGGCACATCGATCCGTTCGGCACTCTGATCCTGCCGGCGATGCTGCTGTTTGCGCATTCACCGTTCCTGTTCGGCTACGCCAAGCCCGTGCCGGTGAATTTTCGTAACCTCAACAATCCGAAGCTGGACATGGTCTGGGTCGCCCTGGCCGGTCCCATCACCAACATCCTGCTGGCGCTGGTCGCTGGCCTTGCCCTCCACGCTTTGCCGTTGGCGCCGGCAGGTTCAGCGCAATGGATTTTTGACAATCTCAAGAATGCGCTGCTGATCAACGCCGTGCTGGCGGTCTTCAACATGATGCCGATTCCGCCGCTCGACGGCGGGCGCGTCGCGGTCGGGCTGTTGCCGCGACCCCTCGCCTTGCCGCTGGCGCGGCTCGAGCCGTTCGGCATGATAATTCTGATCGGTCTTCTGATCCTGCTGCCGCTCGCTGGTTCCCAGTTCGGTCTAAATCTTGATGTTATTTCAGCAATACTGCGGACGTTGACCGGTTATGTGATTCAAGCTGTTCTCTTCGTGACCGGCAACGCGTAGTTGAAGGTACAGTGCCGATAACCTGTACTTTGAGATCCTGCACTTGAAGACAACGCCGAAGGGCTAGAGGCCAACTTGGTCAAAGCTGCCGATATGCTGATCGCGCGACGCGCCGACACCCGTGCCCGCGCTGATTTCGCCACCTGGAAGATGATGGCCAAGCTGAATGGCTTGTCGGCGCTGCCTCCGGATGCACAGGGCTTCCTCGACGGCTACAAGAAGCTGCTCGAGCGGATGAGCGAGGGGGAGGCCTCCGAGGCGACGATCGCCGAAGTCTACAAGTCCTACTATCTGGAGATGGGCGGCGCCGGGAACCCGCCCGACGTCCGCAGCCGGCCGGCCGAACCCACGAGGGATAATGTTACCGCTTTCCGCCGCCCGGCGCCCAAACCGAAGAAGACTGCCATGTTCGGGACGACCACGTTTGGCGGAACCCAGAAACGCCCCCTGCCGGTCGCGCTGATCTTCGCCTGCCTGGTGGTGGTCTACGTCGGGATCAAGTTCTACTGGGGCTGACAGGCCGGGCGGTTATTTCGGCTTCTTGAAATTCACCGGCAGGCTGAAGGCGAACTGATCCTCCTTCAGCCCGGCCGGCGGGGCAGGCACGGGATCCGAGCGGCGCACCATCGAGATGGCCGCCTCGTCGAACACGGGATCGCCCGAGGACTCCGCCACATCGACAGAGACGACATTGCCGCGGCGGTTGAGAACCAGGCTGAGTTTGACCGTCGTCGTCTTGCTCTTGTCCTTGGGATAGCGCTTATGAATCTCGAAATAGGCGCTGATGCGCTTGCCCCATTCAGCCGTCAGCTTGCGAACGTCCTTGCCGATGCCCTGATGCGGAGCAGCGGCTTTC
The DNA here is from genome assembly GCF_900115265.1 of Bradyrhizobium sp. Ghvi. Classification (GTDB taxonomy): domain Bacteria; phylum Pseudomonadota; class Alphaproteobacteria; order Rhizobiales; family Xanthobacteraceae; genus Bradyrhizobium. The sequence goes on from NZ_FOVU01000002.1 coordinate 720,183, forward strand.
TCATCCTCGCGCGCGTTCTCGTCCAAGGCCTGCCGCGCCGATTCCTGCGCGTTCGGCATTTCCTCGACAGCCTGGGTTTCGACCTTGGCCACCTTGGTGGTGTCCTCGACCGGCTTCTTGGAGTCGTTCTCGGTGACGAGGCGGTCGGGGTCTTCGGCTTCCTGAGGTGTTTCCTTCGGCAGGTCGGTCTCTTTCACCTCGGCCTGCTGCTGCGTCTGCTGCGGCTGGTACTGCGAGGCTTCGCTGTCCGGGCCAGCCGGCAGGTCCGTCTCGGGGAGTTTTGGCGAGGTCATTTCGACGGCGTATTCCGCCCCGTTGGCGCCAAGGCCATCGTCGCCGTCATCGGTGCGGAGGTTGGCAAGCGCCAGCGCAGCCCCGCCGAGATGCAGGCCGATTGCGGCAATAGCGGCCAGGATCCACAGCCGCCGGGATGGTTTCGGGTCGATTACAGGGTCGGACATCGCGCCGCCGTCAGGGTTGGACCGCCCCTTGCGCCGGGCCAGCCGCCGCAGGAGGTGCTTCCAGCGCCACCAGCTTGATCCGAGAATAGCCGCCGGCCCGCAGAATTTCCATGACGCCCATCAACTCGCCGTAAGGCACGGCCTTGTCGGCGCGCAGGAACACGTATTTGTCCTTGCTCATGTCGGCGACGGCGTCGAGCGAGCTGACGAGGTCGGTCCGCTTGACTGCGTTTTCGCCGATTGCCAGCGTCAAGTCGGGCTTGATGCTGACATAGGTCGGCTTGTCCGGCTTCTTCTGCGGCGTCGCGCTCGACGTCGGCAGGTCGATCGGCAGATCGACTGTCGACAACGGAGCTGCGACCATGAAGATGATTAGCAGCACCAGGATGACGTCGATGAACGGCGTGACGTTGATGTCATGCGTCTCGGAGAAATCGTCGTCGTCATCATTGTCCGTGAGCGAGACTGCCATGGCCTACTCCGCCGCGCGCGAATGCGCGCTGCCGTGGCTACGATCGAGATCGCGCGACAACAGCCGCGCCGCTGCGCCCGAGGCGCGGCTGACGAGCTCGAGATAGCCCTTCGTCACGCGCGAGAAGTGATTGTAGATGATGACGGCGGGGATGGCGGCGACGAGTCCGATGGCGGTGGCGAGCAGCGCCTCGGCGATGCCGGGCGCGACCACAGCAAGATTCGTCGTCTGCGACTTCGAGATACCGATAAAGCTGTTCATGATGCCCCACACCGTGCCGAATAGGCCGACGAAGGGCGACGTCGAGCCGATGGTCGCGAGGAAGCCCATGCCGATGCGGATGCGGCGCTGCTCGGCGCGCACAATCTCGGCGAAGCTGGACGCCGCACGCTCCTTGATGCCGCTGTCGCTGGACAGGCCGGCCGACATCCGCGCCTCGCGCAGCGCTGCCGTCAGGAAGGACGGCAGGATGCCCTCCTTGGTGCCGAGCGCCATCTGGGCTTCGGCGAGCGAGCGAACGTCCGCGATTTTCTTTAGCGCCGACCGAAGCTTGGCGGAAGCGAACGACAGCTCGATCGATTTCGCAATGAAGACCGTCCAGGTCACGAGCGAAGCAAAAGCCAGCCCGATCATCACCGCCTTCACGATGACGTCGGCCGACATGAACATCACCCAGGGCGACAGTTCCTTCATGGCCGGCGCGATGCCGGCCTTTGGCGCAGCGCTGCCCGCCTCTGATACCGGAGCCACGGCAGCCTCGGTCGCGGGCCTGCTGGGCGCCGCGGCCACGGGCGCAGCCGCCGCGGGTGCCGCAGTCGTCGGCGCAGGCGCTGCAATCGGAGCTGGCGGGGTGGTGACGGCGGCAGCCGGCTGTGCCGGCACGGGGGCTGGTGCCGCGGCAGGCCGAGCCGGCGCCGGCTGGGTTTGTGTCTGGGCAGAAACGGGAACCGCGAGCCAGGTGGCCGTCAGCAGCACGGCGGCAGCGAGGCTTGCTTGGAAAGATGTCAGCTTCATACGTCGGCCCAGGTGCGAATGAGGTTGTGATAGATACCCGTCAATTTGACCGTTTCGGGATCGTCACGCCCGAGACGTGCCACCAGCGCCTGAATGGCGGTGTCGAGGTCGAAGATCATGCTGCGGGCTTGATCGTCCCGTATCATGCTCTGGAGCCAGAAGAAAGACGCAACCCGCGCCCCCCTTGTCACCGGCGTGACCAGATGCAGGCTGGTCGAGGGATAAAGCACGCAGTCCCCGGCTGGCAACTTGACTTCGTGCGAACCGTAGGTGTCCTCGATCACAAGTTCGCCACCGTCATAGTCCTCGGGCTCGCTGAGGAACAGCGTGACCGACAGATCGGTGCGGATGCGAAGGCCGGTCAGGCGGTCGCCGCGGATGGCGTTATCGACGTGCAGGCCGAAATGGTGGCCGCTGCTGGCCGCATAGCGGTTGAACAGCGGCGGAAAGATCTGGAGCGGGATTGCGGCCGCCAAAAATCGCGGGTTCGCCGTCAGCGCCGAGATGATGCGGTTGCCGAGCTTGCGCGCGACCTCGCTGTCCGGCGGCAATTGTTCATTGCGCTTGACCATGGCTGACTGCGCGCCCGCCGTGGAACGGCCGTCTTCCCATTCGCTAGCGTCCATGATGCGGCGGAATTCCGCCACATCATCCTTGCTCAGGACGCCTTCAATACATGTCAGCATGGCACCTCGTCATGTCTCCGTCAGTAGCGCGCGGACAGAACCAGATAGGCGGCGCGGCCTGGTGCTTCCAGCACGAAGGGCGCCGCGCTCTGGTACAGCGCGTCGTAGTAGCGCTTGTCGAAGATGTTGTTGACGAACAGCTTCAACTGCCAGTTCTTGTTGATCTTCGCTTCCGCGAACGCGTCGAACCGCCAATAGCTCGGAATCGACGTGCCCTGGTTGGCCGCGAGCAAAGTGCCGCCGTAGATCTTCGAACGGTATACCGCCTGCCCGCCCAGCTCCCACGTGTCGTTGAGCTGGTATTTCGAAAGCAGGCTAAAGGACTGGTGCGCGATATTCGCGAGAGGCCGGCCCACATTGGACGCGTAGAGTGTGCTGTTCGCCGGCGGCGCCAGCGACTTCGTCACCTCGGACTGCATCAGCACGAGACCGCCGAAAACGCTCCACTTGTCCGTGATCTTGCCGCCGACGCCGAGATCGATGCCACGGACGCGGTAGGCTGCGCCAGCAGTAATACAAGAGACGGTCGTTGCAGGCGCCACGGGAGCGTAGGTGCAGCCAAGCGCGGCAGCTGCGGCCGTGCTGCCGACGTTCTGCGCCTCACGCGCGTTTTCCTTCGTCGTCTGGAACAGCGCTGCGGTCAAGAGCAGGTGACGATCGAACAACTCCCACTTGGTGCCGAGTTCGATGGCCTTGTTCTTCTCGGGACCGAAGATCTGGTTGTTGCCGCCGGCAAGATTCGGGTTGATGCCGCCGTAGGCCGTGCTGGTGCCATCGAACTCCGAGCCAACCGGGTTCGCCGAGGTCGCGTAGGCGACATAGACGCTGCCGTTGGGCAGCGGCTTCAACGTCAGGCCGAGATTGTAATCCGGAACCAGGAATTCAGCGGACTGCTGGCCGAAGGCGCCAGCCGCCGTGTAAGCCGACGTCTTGACGCTGTAATTGTCGTAGCGGAAGCCACCATTCAGGATGAGGACGTCGCGATAGTTCGCGCTGTCCATCACATAGCCGCTGACGGTCTCAATTCCGATCTTGGTCGGCCTGCCGGTGAGACCTCCCGGAACCGGGAACGGATTGTCGGTGGCTTGCGGATAAAAGACGCTGACGCCGGATGTCGATCCCGACCCGGTGAAAGGCGTCGTCCCGGTCGTGATCTCCGAGCCAAGCCCTGTGTAACTGTCGATCGACGATCGCTCGTTGTCGTATTCAATGCCTGCAAGCAGCGTGTGCTTAAAGCCGGCATAGTCGTCGAACTTGTAGGTCGCTTCCGTCTGATTGGCGAACACATCGGTGGCCTGATAGCGGCTCTGCGGGTTTGCACTTACCGTGTAAGCCGTGAACGGAGCGCCAGCTGCCAGCGTCGGGGATTCCGGCAGTGTGCCGATGTAGTTCTGCGTCGAATGCGATTCACGGATCTTGTTGGTGAGCAGCAGATCGGGAGTGATCTGGACTTCCGCATTGATCGTGCCGATGTCCTGGCCTGTCCTGTAGAAGTCGCGGTTGACGAAGCCATAGAAATTGGTTCGGTTGACGCCGAAATCCGGGAACGGACCGCCTGCTGTCGAGGCCGTGCTCGGCCGATAATACGGCACGCCGAAATCGGGAATACCCGTCAGCTCGGTGTGGATATAATTGCCTGATATCTTGATCGCATCGGTCGGTTTCCAGGTCGTGGCGACGAACGCGCCATCGCGATTGTCCTTGACCCGGGCCCGCCCTGCCACGTCGGCATCCTGGAACAGGCCGCCAGCACGAACGGCGAGCGTGGGATTGATCACCTGGTTGACATCGAGCGTGACACGTTTGGTCTGGTCCGTGCCAAACGTGGTGTCCATGTTGTAGAAGCTCTTCTCCGTCGCGGCCTGCTTGGTGACAATATTGATGGCCCCACCGGCCGTGCCGCGGCCCGCGAAAGATGATGCGGGACCGCGCAAGATCTCCACCTGCTCGGTGAAGAAGTTCTCGCGCACGCTGACGCCGGAATCGCGCACCCCGTCGATGAAGACGTCGTTGCGGGCGTCGAAACCGCGGATGAAGAAGCGGTCACCGAAGGCGTTACCGCCCTCGCCCGTGCCGAGCGTCACGCCGGCCGTGCTGAGAATGGCCTGCTTCAGCGTCGTGGCGCCCTTGTCCTCGAGTACTTCCTTGCTGAGCACTGTGATCGATTTCGGCGTGTCGACCAGCTTCTCAGGGAATTTGCCACCGGCCTGGACGTGATCGACCTTGTAGGGCGCGGCGGGGTCCGCATAGGGATTGCGATCGGCCGCAGGCGCGCTGGCAGGCTCTACCGGCGTCTGCGTGGCCTGTTGACGTTGCTGCGCGGCGCGACGCAGCGCATTGCGGGCACGGATCTGGTCCGGCGTCGGCTTCGCAGCAGCGGAGCGCAGCCGCTCTTTCGGCGCGTCGACGTTCACGGCGGGCAGATTCGTTTGCTGCGCCTGTGCTCCGCTCGAGACGGACGCGACTGCAATCAAGCTTGCGACTGTGGAAACAGTCTTGCCGGCCGCGCCATCGAAATTGCCGACCAATGCTTGACGTGCCGCGATCGACCGCAACGACCGCGGAGCCCTTGTCATACCCATCCTACGCCCCATTCCATTTCTGCAGTTTGTCGCAATGTGAGAATGCAACACGCTGCTCGTATCGAGCGAAGCAATGAGGGTCAACGCAGTCGCGGCAATAGCGACCTTGAATCCATCCAGATCAAAACGATTCTAAACCCGAGTTTGTAAGCGTTCTAATCTGCAGTTCTGCGCGTAGACTTCATGGTCCGGTTCTTGTCGATCGTCTGATGCGCGACGTTGGCGAGCTGCATCCGCATCAATCTCGCGCAGCCGTCAGTCGCTGCTCGGCGGCTTCATCAGCGAGAACAATTCATCCACGGTGCGCTGCGCGGTTGCACGCACCCGATCGGTATCGTCCATGCCGGCAATGTTGACGCCGCCAACGACGGCTTTGATCTCATCGCGAAAGTCGGTGAGGAAGCGCAAGGGATCGCGCTGCTCATTGGCGACGCGCGCGATCAATCCCGTGATCAGAATCTGACACGCGATCAGCTTGCCGTTCAACTCGTCCATTCCGCACTCCTGATATGGCGGCGCTGATATGGACGAGGCTGATTTTGCTGACAACCGAAACGCCGCCCGGGCGGTTTAGAACCATTCTGCCGACGCTGAACCCGCCCACCTCGGGTACCGAGCCGCTCGCTCGCGCGCAGCCTCGACCACGCTGTCCGCGAGCGTTGCCCATCCTTTGCACGCTCCCCGCTCAGACCAGCAAAATGCAGCCTGCACACCGCCGCGTTACCCGCGTGCCTACGGGGTGCAAAGCTTTCCAATTGTTTAGGATTCTCAACGGATAGTGCTGTTTACACTGGAACTTGGCGTGTATTATACAAGCCGTGCTGGAACCCTTTGGTAGCCCCACAATTCGTTGTTTTGGGCATACAAGCCGATACGCTCACATATGAAAAAGTCACGGCCGGTCCTCTGGATTGTCATCATCGCAGCCGTGGCCGGTGGCGGCTATTACGGCTGGAAGCGATTCTCAACATCTGAGGCCGCGAAAACCCAGACTGCGCAGACGGGCGCGCCGCGGGTCGTCGCCGTGCCCGTCAGCATCTCGCCGGTCGAGAAGGCGGACTTCCCGGTCTACCTGACCGGCCTCGGCACCGTGCAGGGCTTCAACACCGTACAAGTTCGGACCCGGGTCGACGGCCAGATCGACAAGATCGCCTTCACCGAAGGCCAGATGGTCAAGCAAGGCGATCTCCTGGTCGAGATCGATCCGCGCCCGTTCCAGGCCGCGCTTGATCAAGCCAAGGCCAAGAAGGCGCAGGACGAGGCCAATCTCGCCAACGCCAATCTCGATCTTCAGCGCTACACCAAACTTGGTGAATTCGCGACGCGGCAGCAGACCGACACGCAGCGCTCCACCGTTGCCCAGCTCACCGCGCAAATCGCCGCCGACGAAGCCGCGATCGCCAACGCCCAGACCCAGCTCGACTACACCCAGGTCAAATCGCCGATCACCGGCGTCGCCGGCCTGCGTCAGGTCGACATCGGCAACATCGTCAACGCCTCGTCCCAGACCGGCGTCGTCACCATTGCGCAGGTCGAGCCGATCACCGTGATCTTCACCGCGCCGGAGGACCAGCTGCCCTATATCAGCGAGGGCCAGAAGTCCGGCGAGCTCAAGGTGATCGCATTCACCACCGACGGCAAGAAGACGCTGGCCGAAGGCAAGCTCGCCGTCATCAACAACCAGGTCGATACGACCAGCGGGACTATCAGGCTCAAGGCGGTGTTCGACAACCGAGAGCACACGCTGTGGCCGGGACAATCGGTGTCGACGCGCCTGCTGGTCCGGACGTTGAAGGATGCGACCATCGTTCCCGATGACGCGGTCCAGCATTCGACCAATGGTCTCTACGCTTATACCGTCAGCCCGGACAACAAGGCCGAAGTGCGCAAGATCAAGGTCAGTTACTCCATCGACGGACGTTCGGTTGTCGAGGAAGGATTGAGCACCGGTCAGCAAGTCATCACCGGCGGTCAGTACAAGGTGCAGCCCGGCAGCCTCGTCTCGACAACCGTGGCGAGTTCGGATCCGGTCCAAAAGAACAAGGTTCAGCAGGAATGACCGAAGGCGGGATTTCGGCACCTTTCATCCGTTATCCCATCGGCACGTCGCTGCTGATGGCCGGCATTCTCTTTGTCGGTCTCGTCGCCTATCCCCTGCTGCCGGTCGCGCCGCTGCCGCAGGTGGACTTCCCGACCATCCAGGTCACGGCCAATCTGCCGGGCGGCAGCCCGGAGACCATGGCATCGTCCGTGGCGCAGCCGCTGGAGCGGCAATTTGCGCAAATACCCGGCATCGCCCAGATGACCTCGACGAGCTATCTGGGCACCGCGTCGGTCACCATCCAGTTCGATCTCAACCGCAGCATCGACGGGGCGGCGAACGACGTACAGGGCGCGATCAACGCTGCCAGCGGCCAGTTGCCGAAGAACCTGCCCTCGCCGCCGACCTATCGCAAGGTCAACCCTGCGGACTCTCCGATTCTGCTTCTGTCCGCCACCTCCGAGACGTTGCCTCTGACCAGCGTCAGCGACGCGGTCGATGCGCAGCTTGCCCAGCAGATCAGTCAGATCTCCGGTGTCGCACAGGTCATTATCGGCGGTCAGCAGAAGCCGGCCATCCGGATCCAGATCGACCCCGCCAAGCTCGTCGCCAAGGGCTTGTCACTGGAGGACGTGCGGAGCCAGATCGGGATCACGACCGTCGATAGCCCCAAGGGCAACATCGACGGCGAGAAGCGCGCTTATACGATCTACGCCAACGACCAACTCACGCAGTCGAAGGACTGGAACGACGTCATCATCGCCTATCGCAACGGCGGTCCACTGCGCATCCGCGACGTCGGCCAGGCCGTCACAGGCCCCGAGGACGCCAAACAGGCGGCCTGGGCGAATGGCAAACGCGGCGTCTTCCTGGTAGTGTTCAAGCAGCCCGGCGCGAACGTCATCGAAACCGTAGACAAGATCAAGGCGACCTTGCCCCGCCTCGTGGCGGCGATCCCGCCGGCGATCAAGATCGAGCTGATGAGCGACCGAACCCAGACCATTCGGGCCGCGGTCGAGGACGTCCAGTTCACGCTGCTCCTGACCATCTTCCTGGTGGTCATGGTCATCTTCATCTTCCTGCGCAGCTTCTGGGCGACGGTCATTCCGACGATTACAGTGCCTCTCGCCCTGCTCGGCGCCTGCTCGCTCATGTGGGTGTTCGGCTACACCCTGGATAACCTCTCCCTGATGGCGCTGACGATCGCGGTCGGCTTCGTGGTCGACGACGCCATCGTCATGCTCGAGAACATCTCCCGCTACGTCGAGGAAGGTGAAGCGCCGATGGCAGCCGCCTTCAGAGGCGCGAAGGAAATCGGTTTCACCATTGTTTCGATCAGTATCTCGCTGGTCGCGGTGCTGATCCCGCTGCTGCTGATGGGTGGCATCATCGGCCGTCTGTTCCGCGAGTTCGCCGTCGTGCTGGCGATGACGATCTTCGTCTCAATGATCGTCTCGCTGACGCTCACCCCGATGATGGCGTCGCGCTTCCTGCGCGCCCATGGAGAGGTCCGGCACGGCCGCTTCTATCAGTGGAGCGAACGCGCCTTTGACGCGATGCTGCGCGGCTATGAGCACATCCTCGATATCGCCCTGAGCTGGAAGCGCACGACGCTCCTCATTTTCTTCGCAACCCTTGCGCTGTCGGTCTACCTCTTCGTCTTGATCCCGAAAGGCTTCTTCCCGCAGCAGGACAACGGCCTGATCACCGCGACCTCAGAAGCCTCGCAGGACATTTCCTTCGCAGCCATGAAGGACCGGCAGGAATCGCTCGCCAAGATCATACAGGCAGATCCTGCCGTCGCGAGCGTCGCCATGGCAATCGGCGGCAGCGGGCGGGCCGGCAACAACGGCAATCTGTTCATCACGTTGAAGCCCCGCAATGACCGCGACGCTTCGGCGCAGCAGGTGATCGGACGCCTCCGCCCCAAGTTGGAAAAGGTGCCGGGCGCCCGACTTTACATGCAGGCGGCCCAGGACGTCCGGCTCGGCGGCCGACCGACGCGCACGCAGTTCGAGTTCACGCTGCAGGATGCCGACCTGTCTGAGCTCAACGAGTGGGCGCCGAAAATTCTCGCCAAGATGCAGACGCTGCCGGAGCTGCGCGACGTCGCGACCGACCAGCAGACCCAGGGCACCACGGTCCAGCTCAAGATCAACCGCGACACCGCCTCGCGCTACGGCATCCAGCCGCAGCTGATCGACGACACGCTGTACGACGCGTTCGGCCAGCGGCAGGTGACGCAGTATTTCACACAGCTCAACACCTACAAGGTGATCCTGGAAATCCTGCCGGAGATGCAAGGCAATCTGGATTCGCTGAACAAGCTCTATCTGAAATCGCCGCTGACCGGCGACCAGGTGCCGCTGTCGACGTTTGCGACCTGGACCACCGATCCGGTCCGCCCGCTCTCGATCAGCCACCAGGGTCAGTTCCCGGCGATCACGATCAGCTTCAACCTGGCCCCGGACACCGCGCTCGGCCAGGCGACGCAGGCGGTGCAGAAGGCGATGGCAGATCTCGGTGCGCCGGCAACTCTCAATTCGAGTTTCCAGGGCACCGCGCAGGCATTCCAGCAATCGCTCGGCACCGTGCCGCTCCTGATCCTGGCGGCACTGGTCGTCGTCTATCTGATCCTCGGCATCCTCTACGAGAGCTACATCCATCCGATCACGATTCTGTCGACCCTGCCCTCGGCCGGCGTCGGCGCGCTGGCGATCTTGATGGCCGCCGGATTCGATTTCAGCCTGATCGCGTTGATCGGCATCATCCTGCTGATCGGCATCGTGAAGAAGAACGGCATCATGATGGTCGACTTCGCCATTGCCGCCGAGCGCGACGAGCGCAAGACACCGGAGGAATCGATCCGCCAGGCCGCGCTGCTTCGCTTCCGCCCGATCATGATGACGACGATGGCAGCATTGCTCGGCGGCGTGCCGCTGATGCTCGGCCACGGCACCGGCGCCGAGATCCGTCAGCCGCTCGGCTACGCCATGGTCGGTGGCCTGATCGTCAGCCAGGCGCTGACGCTGTTCACCACCCCGGTGGTCTATCTCTATCTGGACAAGTTCTCGAACCTGTTCAAGAACCAGGCACGCGCCGACGAGGAGCACGAGGCGCGCGACACCGTCAAGCAGGCCGCCGAGTAAGCTTGCGTCGCGGCTACTGCGACGCTACAGCGAGACCACGGTTCACGCCAACGCGGTCTCGCCATGCCCATGCAATCCAGACTTGTCGCTCTTGCCGCCGCTGCCCTGATGTCGACCGGCGTCGCCTATGCCCAGCAAGGCGCCAAGAAGAACGCACCTCCTCAGCCCGCGCCCGCACCGACCCAGCCGCAAGCCGACGGCGCCCCGGCACAGCAGCCGGGCTGGATCGCGCGCTGCACCAGCGCGAGCCGCGACGCACAGCTCGAATGCGCGATCGAGCAGAATGCCGTCCTGACCAAGACCGGCCAGACCATCGTCCTCATCAACATCCGCGTTGCCGCCGACACCCGCACGCCGATCGCGCTGCTGCAGCTGCCGCTTGGCCTTAACCTGCCGGTTGGCGCCAAGCTCCAGGTCGACGAGGGCAAGACGATCGATCTCCAGATCCAGACCTGCGAGAACCGCGGCTGCTACGCCTCGACGCCGATCGCATCGGATCTGCTGGCTGCCTTGCGCTCAGGCAAGCAGTTGAAGGTCTCTTTCCAAAACATGGCGAAGGAAACGATCGCGATCCCGATGCCGCTTGGCGATTTCGCTTCAGCCTACGACAAGATCAAGTAACTCCGCAGGCGCAGACGGCTCGCATCCGATGGCTCTCCGAGCCCCGCGCGCCGGTCTATTCTGCTGGCGGCGGGGGCAGATATCGGCGGTGAAACATGACGCGCGAGAAGTCAGATCTCAATCGGCTCTGCCTCCTGGTCGGCATGTTCGGGATGATCGGCGCCGCCGCGAGCGCGCAGCCCCAGTTGCAGCCACCCGCTGCACCGACCGCGGAGCCCACGGTCCATGATGCGAGGGTGCGGCCTCGCAACGACCAGACCGACGGCAAGTTTACGCAGACGCCTTCTGCCGGCGCGCCCTCGCCCATGCCAGACGTGAAACGCATTCGCACGACGCACGAACGCATCACGGACGGCTCCGCTCCTCCCGCGGTCGCACCGCTGCAGCCGCCTGCAGCCAAGCCGTAGTGACCAGCCTACGCGTCACGCTTACTGCCGCGCCATCTGCGCGTTGCCGACGGTCTCGCCAGTGAACTTTCGCAACTGCTCAACCAAGCGCTTGGCCACTCGAAATAAAGTGCGTGCTACAATCCTGGTGATCTCGCTGCCCAAGCCTTGGTGGCCTGGCAGCTCTCCATCGCGCGAGCATAGGCAGCTCGCGCTGTCGTGCGGACGAGATAGTCCCGCTCCACAGGCCCGGGAACGTAGTTGCCGGTTCGCAGGCCGAGCAGCAGGGCGTAGCTCACCGAGATATCGGCAGCCGTGAATCGCTCGCCGGCGAGATAAGGGCAATCCGCAAGGCGGCGGATGACCAGACCCAGCCGGCTCTGGAAGGTCTCGCCTGCCCAACGGGTCACCCGCGCACCGCGCTCGGCTTCGGGCGCGAGTTGGCGGCCGACCAAAACGGCGTTCATCGGCCCGGCGAGCCCGGCCTCGCCCAAGTGGAGGAATTGCAGATAGGACGCGAAGGCGGGATTATCAGGGGCGACACCAAGCGAACCCGAACCGTAGCGGGCGAGCAGATACTCGAGAATAGCGATCGACTCGACCATGATCGTGTCGCCGTCCTGCAGTGCGGGAATGAATCCGGCGGGGTTGATTGCGAGGAAATCGCGATCCGTCTCGACGGCAAGCAGATCGACCGGGCGCAGCCGATAAGCCACTCCCAATTCCTCGAGCAGCCAAACAACGCGAAAGCCGCGACCTTCGCCATAGACAGTGAGCATCGTTAAGCACTCCTCGATTGGGCCAGATGCAGCAGCTCGGAACTGAACCAGTCGCGCAGGCGGACAAGGCGAGCGCTCAGCGGACCATCTCCTGCGCCCGCAGCAGCGTCGTGAACCCGCCATAGATCATGCGCTTGCCGTCGAACGGCATGTCGGAGCCCTTGAGCCTGGGATCAGCCATCACCTTGGCGTTAACAGCATCGCGGCTCTCCCGATCGCGGTAGACGATCCAGGAAAACACCACGACCTCCTCCTCCGTGGCCATCACTGCGCGCGGAAAAGACGTGAGCTGGCCATAGGGAACGTCATCGCCGATGCATTCGACATAATCGAGCGCGCCATGCTCCATCCACACCGCACAGGCCGTTCGCGCCAGCCGCTTGTAAGCCTCGATCTTGTCCTTCGGCACGGCGAGCACGAAACCATCGACATAGGGCATTTTGGATCTCCTTGGGTTGCGTGTCCCAAGGACGATCCGAAGCGCGCCGATCCGACCAGTGATGGATGAGGCAAACCGTCGCGAGGAACGGCCGGTCAAACCGCCGTGGCCATTCCCCGGGAAACGCCTGATAGCCTCTCAAGAGGGCCTGGAATTGGCTGGGGAACCTGGATTCGAACCAAGACAAACAGAGTCAGAGTCTGTTGTGCTACCGTTACACCATTCCCCAACGGAATAGTCGAACAAATTCAGTATCTTACTGACTTGTCCAACTTTGGCCGGAAGCGCTGATAGCGCAAATCACGGCTGGCGTGCAGCCTTCTACCTGCTCGTCCCCGGGCTGGCAAGCGCTGCCGTGGATGGACCACAGCCTAGTCCGTCTTGATATTTGTGGCTTTCAGTTTGCCGCGTGCGCGGCGCAGATGGCTAGGAGGCGACCTCGTACATGCTCAGGATCGCATCCCGGCTCAGATCGCGCGGGTTGTTGTCGAGCAGGCGCCTGATTGCGTGCGCCTCGTCGGCCATCACGCCCAGATCATTTTTGGGGACGCCGAGCGCCGACAGCCGCATCTCGACGCCGAGATTCTTGCAGAACGTGTAGGTCGCGTCGAACGCATGCTTCGGATCATTTTTCTCCGGCAGACCGAGCGCGCCGAGCACGGCGATAGTCTTTGCCTCGACCGCCGGCATGTTGAAGGCCAGCGTGTGTGGGAAGATCATCGCGCAGGCGAGACCGTGGGCGATGTGATGACGTGTACCGAGCGGATAGGCCACGGCGTGACCGGCGGTGGTGTTTACCGGCCCGAGGCAATAGCCCCCATAGAGCGAAGCCAGCGAAAGGCCAGCGCGGGCCTCGCGATCACCGCCGTCGGCCACCGCGCGCTCGAGATACGTCCCGACAAGCCGCGCGCCTTCGAGCGCATAGAGGTCGATCGTCGGGTGCGCCTTGCGGCTGGTATAGGCCTCGACGCAATGCGCCAGCGCATCGACGCCGGTGGCGGCCGTGATCTCTTTTGGTACGGTCATCGTCAGATCAGGATCGACGATGGCGATATCGGCCAGCATGAAGCGGCTCTGAACCGCCTGCTTGTTCTGGCTGACGGGATCGGTGACGAGCGCACGGGTGCCGGCCTCGCTGCCGGTGCCTGACGTCGTCGGTATCTGCATCAGCGCGACGCTGCGACCGGTCACCTTCTCCGGCCCGACGATCTCGGCGAAGGGCACGTCATTCGTGCACATCACCGCGACCAGCTTGGCCAGATCCATCGCGCTGCCGCCGCCGAAGCCGACGACGAGATCGGGCTTGGCCTCCTTCGCCATCGCTACCGCCTTCTCCAGATTGGGCAGGTCCGGCTCCGGCTTGACCTCGCCGAACACCTTCACTGCGCCAGGCAGTGCCAACGTATCGACACGGCGCGCATTGAAGGGATCGGAAATCACCAGCGGCCGCTTGGCACCGATCCGCCCGGCAAAGCGGGCCGCGGCCGTGATCGTGCCGTTGCCGAACTCCAGAATGGTCGGGCGAAGGATTTCGATGGGCGTGAAAGCGTTGGTCATCTCGGGCTCGATCTCGTTTACTTGGAAGAGCCAGCGGCGAGCCGCTCGGCATAGTCGATGGCCTCGATCAGGCTGTGCTCGTTGGCGATGCCCTTGCCGGCGATGTCGAAGGCGGTGCCATGATCGACCGAGGTACGGATGATCGGCAGGCCCAGCGTGATGTTGACCCCGGAGAGCTCCTGCCAGCGACCCGTGGCCGGATCGACCTGGAAGCCGAGCAGCTTGACCGGGATGTGCCCCTGGTCGTGATACATCGCGACCGCTGCGTCGAACTGACCGGCCCGTAGCTTGACGAAGATGGTGTCGCCCGGCACGGGGCCGACGACGTCGATTCCGTCGGCGACAGCCTTGGCAATTGTCGGCGCGGAGACGTCCATGTCCTGCCGACCGAACAGGCCGCCCTCGCCGGCATGCGGGTTGAGCGCGGCGATGGCGATCTTGGGCTTTGCGATGCCGAGCCGGCGCAGCGCATCATTGGTGAGGTCGATCACCATGCGCAGCCGCTCGGGCGTCAGACGCTTCGGCACATCCTCCAGCGCGACATGGGTCGAGACATGGCTGACGCGCATGTTGCCATGGGCGAGCAGCATCACCGAGCCGCGCACGCCGGTAAGATGCGCCAGCATCTCGGTATGCCCCGGGAAGTGGTAGCCGGCCTTGTTGAGCGCTTCCTTGTTGAGCGGCGCGGTGACGATCGCCGCCGTGCGGCCGGCCTGGGTCAGGCGCACGCCTTGCTCGATCGCCTTGTAGGCAAAGCGGCCGCCATCGGCGCTGAGCACGCCCGGCTTGATCAGATCGCCTTCGGCGTCGGCCTGCAGGTAACAGAGATTGGGCCAATCGCGATCATCGGCGGTCACTTGCGGGATCGCAATGTCGACGCCGAGCGCAGTCTTGGCGCCGTCCAACGCCGCGCCGCTGCCGATGATCAGGAGACGCAGATCGCCAACCGCGATGCGCTCCTTGAGGCCGACACAGGCCTTGACGATGATCTCCGGCCCGATCCCCGCGGGATCGCCCATGGTGATGGCAAGATGACGAGAGGTCATGTCGGACTCCCCACAATGAGCAAATGATTGTCCCGGAGCAGATCGCGCCACAGCTCGCGCGCGCCGAACGCTCCGGATTTCGAGACGACGTCGACACCGGCCCAGCGGCCGTCTTGCAATACTGAACGTGGCAGTCCGGGCACGATGCGTCCTGTGACCTGAAGCGCATGCGCGCCGACGGCAAGACATACGGCTTTCAGCGTCTCCCCGCCAGAGACGATCAAGGTTCCGGGCGGATCGAGCGTAGCGATTAGCGTCGTCAGTTCGTGCGCGATCCGTCGCGCCGCCTCGGCGCGCGAGAGGCCATCGGCAAGCGCAAACTTCACCAGGGCCACACCGTCGTCTGCGAGCTTTTGCCGAACGCCGGCGCCGCCCTCGCCTTCAGCCAACACGACGGTGGCATCACCACATGCCGCGAGCTGGGACGCCGTTGTCGCCTGGTCAGAACCGAACAAGCCCAATACCGGTCGCTTCAGAACCGACGGCGTAGCGGATCCATGATTGCGCGCGAGCGCGCCGGCCAATCCGCCGCTGCCACACCAGAGCACAGGCTCCGGCATGCGGCGTGCCATCTCGACGACGCGGTCGAGATCAAGGTCGCTCTCGGCATCGAACACCTGAACGCCGCCTTGCGGCACCGTCTCGGCGTTACCCCGCTGCGCAGCGATGCCCTCCTGCTTCAATTGGTCCAGCAGATTGTCGCCGACGCGATGCCAGTCGCCTTGCGCTGCGCGCGCATATTGCTGGCTTTCGATGGTGCGGCGCCCTTGATAGTCGAACGCAGGCGCGACGACGCACGACGCCCAATGCCCGATGCTCAAGCAGGCGCCGAGCTCGGCCGCCCAGGCGCCGCGGAGCAGACTGTCGACTTTCTTGTAGGCGATCTCTCCGTCGCGAAGCAGCGGCGCCAGCCGGCCGACGATCTCGACACTTTCGGTCCTTGAACGTTCCCTTGTGCCGCTGTCGATGGCGAGGCTCGACGAGGCGGAAGCTGCGGGCGCATCAGCCCAGATGACGTCAAACGGTCCGCACAAGCCGACGAACTCCGCCGCGGTGTCCAGTGCACCGGTGAGGTCATCGGCCAGTATGCGAACGCACGTCATCCTAAGCGGCCGTTGCAAATGCGGCGGCACTCGCGAGCAGCTCTTTCAGTTGAGCCGCCGGCAAAGTCTCAAGCGGCGGCCGCAGACGCTGCCAGCCGGCATGACCGGTGCGGTCAGCCATCAGCGCCTTCAGAGACGGCATCTGCGCGAAGCGCGAGACCAGTTCACGCGCCTTGACGATACGCGCCTGCGCAGCCGCAAGCTTTGCGTCGTTGTCAATGTCGCGGAAATGCTTGAAGACATAGGCAAGATCGCGCGCGACGAGGTTCGAGGTCGCGGTGATGCAGCCGGCACCACCCTTGCGCAGCAGCGGCAGCAGCAGCGGATCGGCGCCGGTCAACACTGAGAAGCCCGGGAACTTCTCGACCATCGCCGTCATGTTGGCGAAGTCGCCCGAGGAATCCTTGATGCCGACGATGGTGGACGGATAGGCCTTTCGCAGCCGCTCGATCAGCGCATGCGAGATCGGCTGCATCGACATCTGCGGGATGTGATAGAGCACGATCTTGAGCCTGGCATCGCCGATGCGCTGGATGATTTCGCTGTAGGCAGCATAGACGCCGTCATCGCTGACGTTCTTGTAGTAGAACGGCGGCAGCATCACCACGGTCTCGACGCCGAGCGACAACGCGTGGCGCGTCAACG
Source organism: Bradyrhizobium sp. Ghvi (assembly GCF_900115265.1). Lineage (GTDB taxonomy): Bacteria > Pseudomonadota > Alphaproteobacteria > Rhizobiales > Xanthobacteraceae > Bradyrhizobium. The sequence goes on from NZ_FOVU01000002.1 coordinate 737,164, forward strand.
CAACGGTCTCCGTGAACGCGACGACGCCAGTGCCCGGCAGCAGCTGGTTCGGCTTGATGCCGCCGGCGATCACGGCCTCGATCAGCGCGGTGCGTTCGGCAACCGAGAAGGAGTTCGCCTCCCCCGTGGTGCCGAGCATCGCGATGCCGTCGCAGCCTTCGTCCAGCAGGTGACGGCAATGCGCAAGGAAGCGCGCGTGATCGGGCGCGAGCTCGGCGTCGAGCGGGGTCAATGCGGCCGAGAACACACCATGAGGGTGCAGCGGTGATGTCGACAAAGCTTCCTCCGATCGCCAGATCGATATTGTTCGGAATGCGAACATTTGTTATAGTCTGCTTCGTTGGTAAGAGCAGGCTGTGGCCCCGTCAAGGGCTGCGGCTGTCATGGCAGGGCATTCAGGCATGGCCAAGATCGAAAAGAAGGCGGCAAAGCGCGCATCCGAAGCGGCCCCGAAAACCGCCGAGAGTAAGAACCCGAAGAACTACGTCGCATCGGTCGGCAAGGCCTTTGCCGTGCTCAAGAGTTTCACTACCGAGGCCTTCGAACTGACCCTGAGTGAAGTTGCCGCACGCGCCGACCTCGATCGCGGCACAGCGTTCCGGCTGATCCAGACCCTGATCGAACTCGGTTATCTCCAGGCCGTGCCGCAGAGTCGCCGGTTCCGTCTCGGTATCGCCTGCCTCGATCTCGGCTACACCGTACTATCTCACGGCTCGTTGCGCGCGATCGTCGAGCCCTTGTTGCGCGACCTCGTGCCCGAGTCCGGCGATGCAGCCTCGCTCGGCATCCTCGACGGCGGGGACGTGATCTATCTCGCGCGCGTCGGCGCCGGCCTCGACCGTCACAAGATGGACCGGCGGCCGGGCACGCGCATCCCCGCCTACAGCGCCGCGCTCGGCCACGCCATGCTGGCGCATCTGGCCCGCGACGAGCAGATCCAGCGGCTGGAGTCACGTCCCCGCGTCAAATTGTCGGAGCGAACGCTGACCGATCTCGATGCCCTGCTCGCCCGGCTGGACCAGGTGAAGAAAAAGGGCCACGCCGTCTCCGACGGCGAGAACGCCTACGGCCTGCGCACGCTGGCGACGCCGATTCTCGACGCCCGGGGATCCGTGATCGCCGGACTGAGCGTCACCGTGGATGCGATGCGCATGGACATGCCGACCTTTCGCGACCAGGCGCTGCCAAGGCTGATGCAGCTGACGCGCAAGGTGCAGGAGCTCGCGATCAAATCGGGCCTGGTGAGCTGAGCGCGCCTTCTGCCGAAGCGCGACTTCTATTCCGGAACGAGCGTCGCAAGTCCGGCTTCGATGATGGTGATTTCCCCATTGATCTGCGCGATGGCCTGCTGCGGGTCGACACCTGTCACGACCACGAGCTGCCGCAACAGGTCCTGCCGATGGGCCAGAATATCTTCCAGCGCCTCGCGATCGTTCAGCTTCACATAGCCTTCGACGATCAATTCAACGGAACGAGACATAATACTCTCAATACAAGCTGACTTCTGATCCTGCGAAAATATCGCGACGACGCGGGGGCTGCGGGAATGAAGTCGTGTCAACCTTGACAGGTAAGATTATTGGCTGTGCAACGCGCTGCCTAAACATCGATGCGATCGAAGTCGGCGGCGATCCTGACGTTCGGGAAGATCTTTGCCGCCTCAGCCAGGATCTCATCCTCCTCGTAGCGGCCCGACAGATGCGTCAGGACGAGCTGCCGGACATGATTCACGGCCGCGAACCGGGCCGCCTCCGCGGCGGTGAGATGGCCGTAGTCACGCGCGGTTGAGGCATCGCGATCCAGGAATGTCGCCTCGATCACCAGTAGATCGGCGTCCGCAGCGTGCTTGGAGAGGCCGTCGATCGTCTCTGTGTCGCCGATCACGACCAGCTTCTTGCCACCGCTCGGCGGACCCAGCACATCCTGCGGATTGATCGTCCGGCGGCCTTCTATGGTGATGGTCCGCCCTGCGGCAAGTTCGCCGCGCATGGGACCGTCAGGCACACCAAGCGCGGACAGGCGATCAGGCAAGAGATGGCGCCGCGCGGGACTCCGGAAAGAGAATCCAAAACTGTCGGTGTCGCGGTGGCGGACCGGAAAACAGTCGATCGTGAAGTCCCCGCTGTCGACGACCTGCCCCTCGGAGAGCGGCGCGAACTGCACTGAGATCGGCGCCCTTCCCGCTCCCCACAGGCCTGCAAGCATGCGGATGACGATGTCGATCGTGCCGGGGCCACCATGGATGGTCATTGCGTCTGAAGTCTGCCGCAGCCCCAGTGTCGAGAACAGGCCAGGGATGCCCAGCACGTGATCGAGGTGCCCATGCGTCAGCAGGATGCGATCAAGCCGCCGAAAACCGGCGCCGCTCCGTAACAGCTGGCGCTGCGTGCCCTCGCCGCAATCGATCAGCATGCGCTGACCTGCGGCCTCCAGCAGCAACGCCGGATGATTGCGCTCTGCGGAGGGGACGCTGGCCGAGGTGCCGAGAAATGTCAGGGCGAACATGGTGTCACTTGTCCAGCGGGCTGGTCCGCCCCGAGCGTCTTACGCCCGCTTCGACTGCGCCGCGACCGCCTGCACCGCGACGCTGGCCACCTGCCGCAACGCTTCACGGTCCGCGCCGGATGATGCCATCACACCCATGCCGACGGCGACCGCCGAGACATAGCGCGCGAGCGCGGCGGGATCGGCGGTCTCCTTGAGATCGCCTTCAGCCTTGGCGCGAACAAATCGGTCGCGGAGCTGGTCTTCGTTCTGGGCCCGGCGCGCCGCGAGCTCGAAGGGGACGTTTTCAGAGCCGGTGCCGCATGCGATGCCGCCCTGCACCAGCAGGCAGCCGGGCGGGTTGGCGGGATCGGTCTGCTTGTCGGCGATGCCCATCAGCATGCGTTCCGCGACCTCGCGGGCGGTCGCCGCGGCTACCACCTCGTCCATCCAGACGCCGCGCAATTTGGTGTAGCGGTCGAGTGCGGCCTTCAGCAGGCCTTCCTTGTTGCCGAAACAGGCATAAAGGCTCGGCGGGTTGATGCCCATGGCCTCCGTGAGCTGGGCAATCGTTGCGCCCTCATAGCCGTGGCGCCAAAACACTTCCATCGCTTGGTCCAACGCCGTTTCGGCATCGAATTCGCGGGGACGTCCCATGCCCATGTGCCTGTCTCCTCGAGAATCGGCGTCGTCCTTATCGTAACGCCTGATCCTATCTGGTTGTTCTATCTTTCTTTTCTCTTCCGTCTTCCAATTGTTGCGGTATGCAGCTACAATTTTCTTAGTGAACGGTACATAAGTATCTTGCGCTGCGGTATCCAGCTCCACATCTGTAGTGAACACTACATATCTGGAGCGCGCAAATGCACCCCTCCCCAGAAACTTCCGCTGCTGGCCGTTTTCGCCGCCTCCTTGGCGGCGTCGCCATCGTTGGCGCCCTGGCCGCGGCCGCGACCGGCCACTACTTCCATGCCGCCCAGGCGACCGCAACCGGCGCGGCAGCCGAGCAAGCCGTCCCCGTCACCGTCGCGCTGATCGAACCAAAGCAGACCGTGCTGTGGGACGATTTCTCCGGCCGGCTCGAGGCCATCCAGCGTGTCGAGCTTCGCCCGCGCGTCGCCGGCGCGATCCTGTCCACCAACTTCACCGAAGGCGCGCTGGTGAAGGCCGGTGACATCCTGTTCAAGATCGATCCCGCTCCCTACGAGGCCGAAGTCGACAAAGCCGCCGCGCAGCTCGAGGCCGCGAAGGCGCGCGTGGTCTTCACCCAGAGTGAGCTCGAGCGCGGCGCACAGCTGGTCGGCAACGCCGTGGTCACCCGCCGCGACTACGACCAGCGCGACAATGCCAATCGCGAAGCCATCGCCAACGTCAAGGCGGCCGAGGCGACGCTCCAGACCGCAAAGCTCAATCTCGACTACACCGAGGTCCGCGCGCCGGTGGACGGCCGCGTCGGCAAGATCGAGGTCACCGTCGGCAATCTCGTCGCCGCCGGCACCGCCTCCCCGGTGCTGACGTCGCTGGTCTCGGTCAACCCGATCTACGCTTCGTTCGACGCAGACGAAGAGGTCGTGCTGCACGCGCTGAACTCGATCGCGGATGCCACCGGCAAACGCAGCAATCTCGACCAGATCCCGGTCGAGATGACGACGTCAGGCGGTCTCTCGGCCAAGGGCCACATCCAGCTCATCGACAATCAGGTCAACGGTCAGAGCGGCACCATTCGCGTCCGCGCCGTTTTCCAGAACGCGGACGGGCGTCTGATCCCCGGCCAGTTTGCGCGTGTGCGCATGGGCCAGCCGAAGCAGCAGACCCTGGTGATGATCGACGAGCGCGCAATCGGCACCGACCAGGACAAGAAGTTCGTGATGGCGGTCGGCGACGACAGCCGCGCAGTCTATCGGCCGATCACCCTCGGCGGCGCGGTCGATGGCTTGCGCATCGTCACTGCTGGGCTCAAGCCCGGCGATCGCATCGTGGTCAATGGCCTCCAGCGCGTGCGTCCCGGTGCCCTCCTCAAGACCGAGGTCGCGGCAATGGGCGCGCGCGGCCAGCAGGCCTCGAACCACAGCGACCAGGACGTGGTGCAACGGTAAAGCCAGTCATTCCGGGGCGCGACGAAGTCGCGAACCCGGAATCCAGCAGTTACGAAACTCCGATCGCATCACCTCTGGATTCCGGGTTCGCGAGCTCTGCTCGCGCCCCGGAATGACGGCGAGGCGGTCCGGAGACACGCGGGATATTGCCCAGGGGCAAAGCCATGAATCTCTCGAAGTTCTTCATTGATCGTCCGATTTTCGCCGGCGTGCTGTCGGTGCTGATTTTCCTCGCCGGCCTGATCTCGCTGTTCGCGATGCCGATCTCGGAATATCCCGACGTCGTGCCGCCGTCGGTCGTGGTGCGCGCGACCTATCCCGGCGCCAATCCCAAGGTGATCGCGGAGACGGTGGCGACCCCCATCGAGGAGCAGATCAACGGCGTCGAGAACATGCTCTACATGTCGAGCCAGGCAACCACCGACGGCGCGATGACGCTGACGGTGACGTTCCGCCTCGGCACCGACCCCGACAAGGCGACGCAGCTGGTGCAGAACCGCGTGCAGCAGGCCGAGCCGCGCCTGCCGGCCGTAGTGCGTCAGCTCGGCATCATCACCAAGAAGTCGTCACCCGACCTGACGATGGTCGTGCATCTGCTGTCGCCGAACAACCGGTACGACATGACGTATTTGCGCAACTACGCAGTGCTCAACGTGAAGGACCGGCTGGCGCGGATCGACGGCGTCGGCGATGTCCAGCTTTACGGCGCCGGAGACTATTCGATGCGGGTCTGGGTCGATCCGCAGAAGGCGGCCGAGCACGGCCTGACCGCGAGCGACATCGTCAAGGCGATCCAGGCGCAGAACGTCGAGGCCGCCGCAGGCGTCGTCGGCTCCTCCCCGAACGTCAAGGGCATCGACCTGCAACTGTCGGTCAATGCCGAAGGGCGTCTCGCCAACGAGGAGCAGTTCGGCGATATTGTGGTCAAGACCGGCACACGCGGCGAAGTCGTGCGGCTGCGCGACGTCGCTCGCATCGAGCTTGGCGCGTCCGAATACGGCCTGCGCTCGCTGCTCGACAACAAGCAGGCGGTCGCGATCCCGATCTTCCAGGCGCCGGGCTCCAACGCGCTCGAGATTTCCGATCACGTCCGCGCCACCATGGCGGAGATCAAGAAGAACATGCTGGAGGGCGTGTCCTACCAGATCGTCTACGATCCCACCCAGTTCGTGCGCTCCTCGATCGAGGCGGTGATCCACACATTGCTGGAGGCGATCGCCCTGGTGGTGCTGGTCGTGATCCTGTTCCTGCAGACCTGGCGCGCCTCGATCATTCCGCTCCTGGCCGTGCCGGTGTCGATCGTCGGTACGTTCGCGGTGATGCACGTGTTCGGCTTCTCCATCAACGCGCTCAGCCTGTTCGGCCTGGTGCTCGCGATCGGTATCGTCGTCGACGACGCCATCGTCGTGGTCGAGAACGTCGAGCGCAACATCGAAGGCGGATTGTCGCCGCGCGACGCCACCTACCAGGCGATGCGCGAAGTGTCCGGCCCCATCATTGCGATCGCGATGGTATTGATCGCGGTGTTCGTGCCGCTCGCCTTCATCTCCGGTCTCACCGGACAGTTCTACAAGCAGTTCGCGCTGACGATCGCGATCTCGACCGTGATCTCGGCCGTGAACTCGCTGACGCTCTCGCCTGCTCTGTCGGCCTTGCTGCTCAAAGGGCATAACGAGCCGAAGGACCGGCTGACAATCGTCATGGAGAAGAGCTTCGGCTGGTTCTTCCGGCGCTTCAACCAGGCCTTCACCTTCTCCTCGAACAGCTACAGCGGCACGGTTACCAAGGTCATCTCGGGCAAGGCTGCCGTGATGGGCCTCTACGTGGTGCTGGTCGGCCTCACCGCCCTCCTGTTCCAGCAGGTGCCTGGTGGATTCGTGCCGGGCCAGGACAAGCAGTACCTGGTCGGCTTCGCCCGCCTGCCCGACGGCGCGACACTCGACCGTACCGAGGAGGTGATCCGCAAGATGAGCGACATCGCGCTGACCCAGCCCGGCGTCGAAAGCTCCGTGGCCTTTCCCGGCCTGTCGATCTCGGGCTTCACCAATTCCTCTAACGCCGGCATCGTGTTCTCGACGTTGAAGCCGTTCGACGAACGCAAGGATCCCTCGCTGAGCGGGAACGCCATCGCGGCCGAGCTGAACAAGAAATATGCAGGCATCCAGGAAGCTTTCATCGCCATGTTCCCACCGCCGCCGGTCAACGGCCTCGGCACCATCGGCGGCTTCAAGCTGCAGATCGAGGACCGCGCCGGTCTCGGTTATGAGGCGCTGAACGAGGCCACCAAGGCGTTCATGGCGGCGATGCAGAAGGCGCCGGAGATCGCGGGCGTGTTCTCCAGCTTCCAGGTCAATGTGCCCCAGTTGTTCGCCGACATCGACCGCACCAAGGCGCTGCAGCTTGGCGTTCCCGTGACCGAAGTGTTCAACACGCTGCAGATCTACCTCGGCTCCTACTACGTCAACGACTTCAACAAGTTCGGCCGCACCTATTCCGTTTATGTCCAGGCCGATGCGCCGTTCCGCGCGCGTGCGGACGACATTAGGCAACTGAAGGTACGCTCGTCATCCGGCGACATGGTGCCGTTGTCGGCGCTGCTCAAGATCCGCCAGAGCGCGGGACCTGAGCGCGCGATTCGTTACAACGGTTTTCTGTCGTCGGACATCAACGCGGCCGCGGCACCCGGCTTCTCGTCTGGCCAGGCGCAGGAAGCGGCGACCCGGATCGCGGCGGAAGTGCTGCCGCCCGGCTTCGCTTTCGAATGGACCGACCTGACTTATCAGGAGTTCATCGCCGGCAATTCCGGCCTGTGGGTGTTTCCGCTGGCAATCCTGCTGGTGTTCCTCGTGCTGGCGGCGCTCTATGAGAGTCTCACCCTGCCGCTGTCGATCATCATGATCGTGCCGATGGGACTGTTGGCTGCGATGTTCGGCGTCTGGCTCTCGAAGGGCGACAACAACGTCTTTACCCAGATCGGCTTGATCGTGCTCGTTGGCCTCTCCGCCAAGAACGCGATCCTGATTGTCGAATTCGCGCGAGAGCTCGAATTCGCAGGCCGCACGCCGATCCGGGCCGCGATCGAGGCGAGCCGCTTGCGGCTTCGTCCGATCCTGATGACGTCCATGGCCTTCATCATGGGCGTGCTGCCGCTGGTGCTCTCCACCGGCGCGGGTTCGGAGATGCGGCGGGCGATGGGCGTTGCGGTGTTCTCCGGCATGATCGGTGTTACCGTGTTCGGCCTGTTCCTGACGCCGGTGTTCTATGTGCTGCTGCGGACCGTCACCGGCATGAAGCCGCTGGTGCATCATGGCAGCGACATCAGCGCGGCACCGGTTCAAGGCGCCGGGCACTAAAGCAGAGAGATCCCCGACACCAACAAGAGAACGAGCACGGTCTTGCGAAAGACCGTCTCGTTCACCCGGCGAAAGGCGATCACGCCGAGCGCGGATCCCGCGAACAACGCCGGCAGGCTGACTGCGAGATCGACCAAGATTTTTGCCGACAGATTCTGATGTCCGACCAGCAAGGCGATCGCAAACAGTTGCATCGCTGCAATGAACGGCTGCACCAGGCCCCGCTGCTCCCTCTTGGGCATGCCGCGCATGTCGCACCAGATCGTCGGGATAGCACCGGGCATCGCGGTCAGGCCGCCGACGAGCCCTCCTCCGAATCCGATCAGTGCGACCCAATGACGGCCGACGGCCTCGCCGGCAGTCACCAGCGTCGGCCGCAGCAGCATGTAGCTGGCGTAGAACGCAACGACGAGACCAAAGCCCCGCCGGAGCAGATGCGTATCGGTGCTCTGCAACAGCGAGACCGCAATGGGGACGCCGACCAACCCGCCTATGATCAGCAGCAGACTTCCTTCCCAGAGGATATTCCGCCGGAGCGCCCACAGATTGGTCGCCTGCACGCCGATGCTGCACGCCATCATCAGCGGCACGGCCTCGAGCGGCTGAAACACGCGCAGCAGGACTGCGCCGGCCACGGCCGAGAACGCGAAGCCGGAGAGCCCCGAGACGAAGGCGCCGGCGAACACGGCGGCGCTGAGCAGCAGCAATGTCGTGATGTCAGGCATAATCCGCCCCCTGCTCAATCATAGGGAATTGGCGATACCGGCGCGGCCGCACTTTCAGCGCAACTCGTCGCCTCGCGCGGAAACGACACCTCCATCGCACGCGCGTGCGACCGCTCCACCATGGCAAGGCCGACCAGTTGAAGGGTGACGAGCGCTGCGGTGAGCGCCATGGCGACAATATCGAGGTTACGCACGCTCGAGGCGGGACGCAGGGCCGCACGCTCGCGCGTAGCAGATTTGTAGGCATTTGCTGACACTTCCTCGTCATTGCGGACAGAAATGAATTCGTTCAAGGGCGATGTTTCGCTCGGCGAGCGCAACAGATGGCGGTAGCGCCGCAATACCCGCCGCGCTTCGATTGCACGCTGTTGGTGCAGCGCTGCGACCATGCGATCGATAACGCCGTGGAACATCTCGGACACGTTACGTGATGCTCTCTTCATGACCACCTTCTCTCAATCTCTAAGCGATGATCGATGGAATTGACTTCCGCACGATGTGAGTTGCTTCACACAGGACACGAGCGCGACGAATAAGAAATCGTGCCTGCTTTCGTAGGAGAGAACGCAACAGGTCGCGTCACCCAAACGAATGACGTGCGATAACAATCCGATGAGATGTTGCGGACGCGGCGCTGATGTTTACGTTTGATTGGCTTGCGTACCGTTGGCCACAAGCTGACCGCAACGAGGCGCACCGCGTCGTCGGCTTCGAGCAGCGCGTAGCCGCTCGCATTGGCATGAACCACATGGCAGCCGGCATCGAGCGTAACCCGGACTTGCTGATCGATGCCTTGAAACCAGCACGCAGGCCTGACCGCCGACGAAATCGCGGTTGCTCACGACGTCATTTCACAGCGAAGGATCGGGCCGGCATCGTAGATCTGATCGACGAGATCGGGCAGCTTCCGGAGCACGGCCTCGTCCTCCGATCGGAAGATGGGCGCCGGCCGGGAGGATGGAGCCCGGCCGGCAGGCATCGCATTCGAGCCGCCAGGGCTGATGCCGGCTCAGAACGCGACGCGGAGGCCCCCTTTTGCGGTGCCGGTGCGGCTCTGGTCGGACATCATCATGCCCTCCACGGCCCCGAACACGGACAGGTTTCGGCTGGTCCGGTAGTCGAGGCCAAAACCTGCGATGGCACCGACCGCACTGCGGCTGCCCGGCGTGACGAAGGACAGGTTCTGGCCGAGCAGCACCGCGTTGATGCCAGCGTCACCCACGCGCTGGAGCGCGATTACGCCGCCATGGATGTTGGCCTTCAGCTCGCCGCTTTCAAAGCGCGTGACCCGGGAAAGATCGACCTCGCCGCGTTCCTCCAGATCCTGGAGCGTGCGGCTGCCGACCGACAAGCCTTGCGCTGAACCGGTCTCGCTATAGCCGTCGAACCGGCCGCCGACGTAACGCACCCGCGCCGTCGGCGTTAACAGATAGCCATTGCCGACGTCGAGCTTGTAGCCATAGGCAAGCTCTGGGCTGATGTACCAGCCGCTGTAATTGGCTGTTGCCGTCTCCATGCCGTCGACCGCGGCGCTGTTGAGCACCAGCCGTCGTGACTTGTTTTCGGCATGACCGCCCTGAAGCGTGAAATCGAAGAACTGCGACACCCATTCGAAGCGGCTGTAGGCACCGGCAAAGACATAGTTCGTGTCGACCGACTGCGAGTTGAGAGCGACCGAGAGACCGCCCTGGCCGCCGCCGAGGAAAGCGCCGACCAGCCAGTTCGGCTGCACCTTTTGGTCAACGCCCATGGCGCCGCCCCAGGCCATCGACGTCGCGCGCAAAGTCGAGGTGGTCTCGTCCTGGATGCGCTGGCTGCCAAAGCTGTTGGCCCAGACGGTGATCGGCGCCGGATCGGTCCAGAGTCTCCGGGCCGCCTTGGTGAAAGGCCCGGCCTCTGCCGCTTCTAGCGCATAGGCCATCGCCATCATGTTGCCGCCAGCTCCAGCCGAGCTACCGCTCAGGCGCGCCAGAACGAGCGAGGACACGCCCCCGGTGAAATCCATCAGCACGCGGTCAGTCTGCGCCAGCGCGGTCGGATCGAGGGTCGCGAGAGTTGTACCCGATATCACTGACGGGCCATTGAAACCGCCGCCAGAGAGATTTGCATTGATGGTGCCGCTGAAGTTCTCGAAGATCGGCAGCGCGACGGTCGTCAGGGAGGACACCCTGCTGCTGGGCGCCACCAAGTTCACGTTGACGACATCATTGCCGGAGCCGAAATCCACGACGCCGTTGATCTTCGAGCCCGCAAGCAAGGTCAGCGTATCGGCCGCACTCGTCAGCTTGATCGCCGTCCCGCTGGTTCCGGTGATGGTTCCGGCATTGACGATGTTCGCGGCGCCCGATGATTTGATTCCGACATTGCCGCTGATGATGCCCGTATTGACCACGCTTGCCGTGGCGTTTGTCGCGATGGCGAACGGGCCGCCGGTGATGGTGCCTGCATTGGCGATCACCGCAGCGCCCTGCGCGAAAACACCTTGGATCGTGCCGGCGATGGTGCCACCCGCCATGTTGGTCAGATTGAGCGCGCCTCCGGTCAGGATGCCGTTTTTCGCGACGATGGAGCCGGAGTTGACGACATCCGCTCGCCCGCTGGAGAAGATGCCATTTGCGCCGGCAGTACCGCGGATGGTGCCGGAGTTCTGCAAGGCCACCGCCGTGACGGCCTGGACCACATTCTCGCCCACCGCACGAAGGGTGCCTGAATTGGTGACATTCGCGGTCAGGGCATCAACGGCGGCGCCGAAGCCCGTCGATTCCACGATGCCGGAATTATTCATCGCGATCAGGTCGGCACTGATGCCGAACTGGCCGGCGGAAATCAGCCCTCCGGATGCGTTTGAGACGGTCGCGCTGTTGCCAGCGAAAACGGCCCGACCGCCATTCGAACCGCCCTTGATCGTGCCGGCATTGGCGATGGCCGCGTCCGTTTTGGCGAACACAGCGGTGGAATTGACGTTCGTACTTTGGATCGTACCGCCGTCATTGTTGACCGTCACGGAACCTGTCGGCGACCGGATCGCATTTGACTCGCCCGAGATCGTGCCGCTGTTGGCCGTCACGTTCACCGTTCCGGCCAGAATCCCGATCCCGCCATCGTTCACTGACTTGATCAGCCCGGCATTGGCGACAGTCGCGATCACTGCGTTGATGGCGGATCCATTGACGTCGACTGCCGATACGATTCCATTGCTGGCGTTCGTGATGGTCGCGGTGTTGGCAAGGACGCCATTGGCGCCGCCTTCTATCCTGCCGGAATTCGAGGACACCACGACCGTATTCGCTGCGATCGCCTGACTTGCCGGCAACAGCCCAAAAATCCCGCCGGCATTGGCGATCGTTACGGTGTCCGTAGAGGAGATGGCGATTGCAGCCCCGGAGATGATGCCCGTATTCGAGGTCACATTGATCGTCGTCGCGTGGATGCCGACGGTGTCCGGACCAACTCCGGCGATTGTGCCGGAATTGCTCACGGTGACGGTCGTTGCCTCGATACCGCTTCCGCCCCCGCCGCCTTCGCTTGCGACCATACCGGCATTGTCGAGAGTAAGGCTTGATGCAAAAATAGCATGGAAGCCCGTGATCGTGGCCTGGCTCAGGTTCGACACGATCAACCCGGTGCCGCCGCGCAGACCGAGCGCACTTGCACCCTCGATGATGCCAGAATTGGTGACGACGTTGCCGTTGCCGCTCAAGATGCCGAAGGCAATCCCATGGACATTGGCGCCGGCCTCGATCCGATAAATGTTGTTGTTGTCGTTGAGGGTGCCATATCCGGTATGGCCACCCTGCTGAGTGTTGACGTCACCGGAGCAAACGATGGTCGCATTGCTGACCGGTGCAGCAGGCGTGCACGCTGCTTCCGCGGACACAGTCATGATCCACGGCGTTATGATGAGTGCAGTTGCGGAGACCCCCAGCATACGGGGGCCGACGGTCATAAGAAGCCTTCGTTTCATTTCATTCCCCAAGCGAAGCCTGCCACGCGACGGGCGTGCAGCCTGTTGCGATCGCCCTCCTTCGATCGGAGGAGGCCGACGCCGCGACCCATGAATCGCTGATCGCCAAGGTAGAAGGAGGCTCATCATCCGACTTGGACGTATGCGACCGGGTTTCGGCTCAAAACGAACCGAGGCCCTTTCAGCCGCTACTGGTGCAGAGTTGCGACACCGCCTGCACGCTTCAGGCGAGGTCCCAACCTGCCTTTTCGATACTCTCAGCCCAGACCGCGGCGCGATAGATCTCCTGTCCGCCAGCGTCCCTGACGCGGATCCAGGCATTGCGGTCGCGCAGATCGTCACGCCACACGAACAGATGCCTGGCCATCTCGTCGGCGACCACGAACGTCGCCTTGGCATGCTCGAAGACCATGCCGCCCGGATCGATCTTCACGACGTTGTCGACCAGCAGATCGAAGAAGAAACGGCGCATTCAATACTCCAACGGACGACGCCGCATGCAACGCATGCCGCGCAGCCAATGACTTCAGGATCAAGCATCCTGTGAAAAATTCCCTGCCCTGAGACCGAACGTCACCCGGCCACATTCGCCGAGACGCGATCACTCCGCCGTGCCGCTCCTGACGTCGCTCGGCGTGGCGCCGTAGGCGCGCCGGAAACATCGATTGAAGTAAGAGAGATCGCCAAAGCCGACGTCATAGGCGATCGAGGAGACCGGACGCTCGACGAATTCCGGCTCCCGCAACATGCGATGGGCGCGCTTCAGTCGTTGCTCGACCAGGAAGGAGGAGAATGTCTTGCCGTCGGCTTCGAACAGGCGTTGGAGATAGCGCGGCGTGACGCCGAGTTCCTGCGCGACACCAACGACTGACAGGTCCGGCCTCCAGCAATTGTTGGCGATCACGAATTTGGCCTTGCGCAGGCGGGCCGCCTTCGCGCCGCGCCGGCCAGCGCTTTCCCTGACGTCGTCGGTTGGACCGAGCACAAGCGCCAGGAGATCGTGCAAATGCCCGGCGCCGAGTTCGCGCAATGCAGGCGTCGCCAGTGCGTGCTCCCGCACCAGCGAGGTGGCGTAGTCGACCAGAACCGCGATCTCGGTCTGCCGATCCCTGATGACGCGCATCACGGCGTCATCGATGTCCATGACGATCGGCGCAAGCACCCGCCGCGGCACGAGTAGCGAAAAGCAGTCTCCTGCCACGAACCGTTCGAAGGTCGTGGCATCCTCGGCGCTGGCCAACACGGCGTCTCCGGGGCCCAGCATCAGGTCTCTTCCTCGGCCCGTGACTCCGACGGCTCCAGAACGATTGAACACCAGCGCAAGACTATCGTCGCCGTCGACGGCCAATTGCCGGGAACGAACGAGCTTGGCGCCGAAGAGCGTGCCAAGCAGCAATTGGGCATCGGGCAGCGAATGCGCAGTCAAGCTTGCCATGATGGACTCGTCATCACGAGTTTCGAGCTCGGCCTTCACTAAGCCGCGGCAATAGAAATCGCGCAGCGCTGCGGCACGCTCACTTTCCGGAATGTCGTTCGAGGAAATCTTGAGAATGGAAACATCATTGTTGCTGCTCACTGCAATCCCTCCAATCGACGAGCAGGCTCGGCCACGCGCTGTTGTTTTCCCCGCACTCGTATCCAGTGCCGCGCATTGTCGTGGTGGCGCGCATTGCCCTTTTCATTCCAGAGACGCCTATACGAAAGTGTCAAATGACAAGCGTCATACGTTTGGAGGACGAATGCCGCCTGGTCTTCACAATGGATTGAGTTGGCACAATCACATCGCGCGCGATGTGAAATGAATCACACGAACTCGTCTGGATCGCTCGGCAGCGCGAACGGCGCAGCAAAGCCTGCTGCGATCGTCACCAAATCGGCCTGTTTGCGAGCGCCGGTCTTCTCGAACAACCGGCCAAGATGCGTCTTCACCGTAGTCTCGGCAATTCCAAGCTTTGCTGCGATATCGGGAACTCCACCGAGCTCGACGATCGCCATCAGAACGCGCAATTCAGACGGTGTCAGCCTGAACGCCGCAGTCATCGCCCCCGTTGCGAGCTGCGGGGCCATCGAGACTTTTTGCAGGAACAGTGCCATCGCTACCCGGTCGCGTTGCAGGTTGCGTGCGTGCGCCATCGGAACGGCGTGAGCGAGATAGTGCTGATCGCCGCTCGAGGTCATGAGCTCGATCTTGCGGCGATCGGTCAGGCTGGCTCCACCGGCGACGAGATCGAAGAGACCACGGAATATTTTGTCTGCTTGGGTGTTACGGGCCACGACGCGATCCCCTACCATCGCGATCAGATCGCCGTCAGCGAGCATTTGGCGGCAGGCTGCGTTGGCATGAACGATCCGCCCCTCCGGGTCGAACAGGCAGATTGCCGTGCTCAGGCGGTCGAGAACTTCGGCGACGTCCGCCATTGTGTGCGAGCGGGCTCTGATCTGGCGGCCCATGACCCGGGAGCGCTGGATGTGCGGCGCAATCAACCGCATGCGTTCGCGCATCGAATCATCGACGGCTCCGCGTGCCCGGCCCCGCATGACCTGCAAGATCGTCGTGCGCGCGTTCGATCGCTCGAGCGCGACGGTCGCGAGGTCGATCGCCCCCTGCGGTTCCACCCATTCTCGATAGAAGCTCGTGGCCACGAAGTCCGAATAGGGCATCACATCGGCGACGCCGATAGTCTGTTCGACGGCGAGATCGAGGTGCCGATCGAGCAACGGATCTAGCTCGACATACCGGTCCCGGTAGAGTTCGCGGAAACGGGAGTCCGTTCCATAATGCTGGTGGATTTCGATCGAGATCCTGGCTGCGTCCCGCGAGAGAATAGTGACGGCCGAGCCGCCGACGAAACCCGCAACCTGCTCAAGGACGGCGTTTCGCCGTGCGGGATCGACTGCTGCATCGTAGATCTCGCCGACGAGCGAGGAGAACCTGTGCGCCTCGAGAATCGTCATCGGGCGAGCAATGCGGTCTGGAAGCTGACAACGAAGACAGGCCAACCATCCGTCGTCGTCGTCGAAAAAACGTCAGGGAAAAATATTGGAATATCGAACATCGTCCTTGCGTAACGTCAACCGCAGGCTGCGGCTTGGACGTTTTCGCCAAAGACTAGGATAAATGCGAACAGCGGGCGTGCTGTGTGCCACGCATCACGCGCCATCTCGCTACTGCCATCGCCTCTTGCTCAAGTCCTGTCTGCAATATCCGAGACGTCGACTGTTTATTTCCGGTTCTCCTCGCAAAATTTTGGTGCGGCGAGCAAAAGGCATATGCGAGCAGCGCGAACCGCCCTAGGCGCGCCGCGGCACGATTGCGATCGGGGTGAAGGTGTAAACCTCCTCGCCATTCTGATTGAACATCGTCCACTTCACCAGCGCGATGCCCTGTGGCTTCGACTTCGACGGCGTGAGGCTCATGACCTCGCCGACCAGGTGCAGCCGGTCATTCGGCCGCACCGGGATGGTCCAGCGCAGCCCGTCGACGCCGGCGCCGATCAGCGGATGCGGGCCGAACGGACGGGTCTGGATCGCGAGGTTCATGGCAATCGCCGCTGTGTGCCAGCCCGAGGCAGCCAGGCCCTTGAACAAGGTTTCCTTGGCAGCCTCGTGGTCCAGATGCATCGGCTGCGGGTCGAACTCGGCGGCAAACCGCTTGATGTCGGCCTCGGTGATTTCGATCTCGGGAGATTTGAAACGCATGCCGACGGTGAGATCCTCGAACCAGGCGACCTGGGCCATGATTTTGCCTCGAAATGGGACGCACCGCCGGGGCGTCGCGCATGGCTAAAAGGGATGGATTGTCACGAGATTAGCGGCTTGGCCGCCCGCAGGCCAGCTTCGGTTCCCCACGAAACTCCTTTCCTATCTCGACGAAACACGCGTGAAACAGAGGCCCGGTTAAATGGTTGTCAAAATCATACAGGGACGTGCGTCATGCAATTCATCCTCGACCTGATCTATGAATATGCCTGCTGCCAACACCTCGTCGCCCATCCGCTAGGGGAGGATGAGCTATGATCGAGCTGGTCTCAGCGCTCCTAGCCCTGTGCAGCATTGGCGTCTTCGCGGCGCACGCGCTCGATGCCTATCGTACGACGCACGACTAACCAGCGCCCGCGACCCTAGAACGGCCGCCGGTAAAAGTGCTCCGAATGGGTGGCCGGCGGAAACCGGTTCGCGAGTGCCAGCGCCCCTTTCTCGTCCGTCTCGAGCGCGATCTTCTGCGCCAGCATGACGTCACCCGGCACGAGGAAGCCTGACGGGACGAAGCACCACCCCATCGTTGCGATCCCGGCCTCATCGATTTCGTGGACATTTGCGGCAGTGCCGTAGTGAATGCGATAGCGCTTGCCGCTGTCGCAACCGATGACGTCAAAATGCCGATGCTGCTCGAATTGAGCGCGCTGCTCTGCCGATAGCCAATCAGACAATAGCCGGCGCCCGCGCGCCTCGGGCGTGTTCTCGCCGAAGAAGCGCCGGTAGAGCTCGCGGAGCGCGTGCAGACGCGCTCGCGCGGGCGCGCGAAACCTGAAGACCGCGATCATCGGCCGTTCAGATCAACCGCCGACCAGGCGGGGATAGAACACCGTTTCCTGCGCGGTCGGGTCGAACGATTTGATTCGCGTGACTTCGCCGGGTCCGGTCCGGTACGCGGCGGTGAAGCCCGCGCCGGTCAATTCCCGAAAGCGCTGTTCGGCCTGCGCCAGCGCTTCGGCATTCTCGGGATCAAACTCGTGGCGTGTATCGCCGGTTTGGTCCATCACGATCTGGGTAGCCATGTTGAGTCTCCTCATGCCCAGCCCTGAACTCGATCAAAGCAAACGTCGTGCCGTCAGTTCCCGAAAGCAACAACTTTCTCGGTACGCGCGGTCACGCCTTGCGGAGCGCCCTCAGCGCGCCGCCGCCGACCCACCGCCCCCGTCGATCTGCCGACCCATCAGGGCGATGGCCTTCTGATAGACGCCTGCCGCATTCCAAGCCCGGATGGCGGCGAAATTCGGCTCACCCGGCTGGTAACCGGCTCCCGCACGCCAGCCATTGGCTTTCAGGAAGTTCGCCGTGGAGCTCAGCGCGTTGGCGGCGACATCGAGATTGCCGGTGCCGTAGGCCAGGATGTTCTTGGGCATGAACTGGGTCTGACCGACCTCGCCATGCATGGAGCCGCGGGTTGCCCCCGACAGCGCGCCGCGGTCGACCAGCTTCAGCGCGGCATAGAGCTGCTCGGTGAAGAATTCGGGACGGCGGCAGTCATAGGCCAGCGTCGCGATCGACGAGAGCATGTTCTGGTTGCCACGCTGGCTGCCGAAACCGGTCTCCATGCCCCAGATTGCGATCAATGGCCCCGGCGGCACGCCGTAGCGCTGCTCGATCGAGGCGAACATCGCCGCCTGAGACTGCTTCAGCGACCGGCCGCGCGCCACGATGGTAGTGGCGCCGCGCTTGGCCAGGAACTGCTCGAGAGAGAGCGAAAAACTGTGCTGGCTGCGATCAGCATTGATGGTGGCACTGGCGTAACTGGTCTGCATCAGCGCCGAGATCGCGGTCTGACCGATGCCCTTGCCCTGCGCCTCCGCGCTGAACTCGCGTTTCCAGGTTTCAAAGCCGCCGGGCCCGTTGCCGCATTGCGCGGCATGGGCGGCGGGCATCAGGGACAACAGGAGCGCGGCCGCGCCGATCATCGCTGTCGCAACGGTCTTGCCCTCAGACATTCTGCGTTCCCTTCTCTTCATCGCGCGACCGGCGCGCGCCGCCATGATCCTACGTCAGCCCCGCGCACTCAAGCCAGTGCAATCAATGCAAGCAATGCGCTTGACATCAATCGAAGGCTTACCGCCCGCCGTCGGTCCCGAGCAGGAAATCCACCATGATGCCCTGGTGCTGCCGGTACATGTCGGTGCCGGTTGCGGTGACGCAACCGAGCTTGCGGGCTTCTGCGATGAAAGGCGGAATTTCAGGCTTGGTGATGACGCAGCCGCAATAGGCCGCCGGCGCCAGCCGCGTGACGTCGACCGGCAGCGGATCGCCGTCCACCATCCCCGCGGGTGTGGCATTGGCGATAAAGTCGAAGCCCGCGGGGTCGATCGTGCCGGCCCGCACAGGCACCTTGCCGAGACCATTGAGGCGGTCAATCAGCGCGGCGCGGCGCTCGGACGCACTGTCGTGAATCGCCAGCTCGCTCACACCAGCCTCGACAAGGGCAAGCGCGATCGCCGAGCCTGCCCCACCGGCGCCAACGAGAAGCGCCCGCCTGCCGCGTGGGTCGATCCCCTTCGCCCGCGCCGCGCCCACGAAGCCGAGACCATCGACCATGTCGCCATGCCACGATCCGTCAGCGCGTCGGCGCATCAAGTTGGCGGTGCGCAGGAAGTGCGCGCGATTTGTCGCGCTGGCACAGGCCTGGTAGCAGGCGAATTTGTGCGGGATGGTCACGACTATCCCGTCGAGGTTCTTCAGCCGCGCCGCCACAGAAAGGAAATTAGGCAGATCGGCGGTCGCAACCTGAACCGGCACGAGGATGCCGTCATGGCCGCGTGCCGCGAACTCTGCGGAAACACCAGCGGGCGAACGCACTTGTGCGATGGGATCGCCGACGATGGCGTAGAGCCGTGTCGCACCGGTAGGTGCCGGAATCATATCGCTCATGCCGAAACCGGGGAACAGACTGCCTTCACCTCGGGCCCATAGGTCAATTCCAAACCATCCAGTCCGCCTTCCTTCCGCCATGTGGCGAGCAATCGCAAGAACGCCATTGGTCCGCGCCAATACTGGCTATTGCGCGCGGCGATCGGATCGAAAACGCCCTCATTGTTGTAGTAACCAGGCGTGCATTCTGCGAGATAGGTTTGGCGACCGACCGCGGCCTTGACGACCTCGTCGACCCAGGCGTTCTCGGCAGCGAGCGTCGGCTCCAATGTCCTGGCGCCGCGCTTGCGCGCCTCCGCGATCACATAGGCGATGTGCTGCGACTGCTCGTCGATGATGTGTGGGAAGTTGGCGCTCTGGCCCGCCTGCAGCCGTCACGATCAAGAAACAGTTCGGAAAGCCGCGGCTGTAGAAGCCGTGCATCGTCTTGACGCCATCGCGCCAGCGGTCGGACAGGCTGATGCCGTCACGGCCATAGACCTCAAACCCCATGCGACGCGCATAGTCGGTTCCGACCTCGAAGCCGCTGGCATAGATCAGGCAGTCGAGCTCGTAGGCTTTGCCGTCGACGATGACCGCATTCTCCGTGATGCGCTCGACGCCCCTGCCCCTGGTGTCGACGAGATGCACGTTGGGCCGATTGAACGTGTCGAGATATTCGTCGTGGAAGCATGGCCGCTTGCAGAACGCCTTGTACCAGGGCTTCAGTGCCGCGGCTGTCGCTTCATGCTTGACCACGGCGTCGACCCGGGCGCGGATCTCCTCCATCTTGCGATAGTCGGCTTGCTCGATCACCTTCAGTGCCTCGTCCATCGACGTCACCGGCTGGGGCTGACGGCGCGGCGCCAATAGGATTTCGCCCAGCAGGCCGGTCCAGCCATCCTGCACCAGATCCTGCTCGAACGGCTCGCCCGAAATCACCGCGGTGAAATTGTCCATCCGCTCGCGTTGCCAACCGGGCTTTAGGCTTTCCGCCCAGGCATAGTCCGTCGGCCGGTCGTCGCGCACGCCGATCGCCGACGGGGTACGCTGAAACACGTAGAGCTCTTTCGCTGACCGGCCGAGGTGCGGCACGCATTGCACGGCGGTGGCGCCCGTGCCGATGATACCGACGCGCTTGTCGGCAAGGCCATCAAGACCGCCCTCGGCACTGCCGCCGGTGTAGGCGTAGTCCCAGCGGCTGGTATGGAAGCTGTAACCCTTGAACGTCTCGATGCCGGGAATGCCCGGCAGCTTCGGCCGGCTGAGCGGTCCTCCAGCGAGGATCACGAAGCGCGCGCGGATGCGATCTCCCCGATCGGTTTCGACCAGCCAGCGGCCCTCCTGCTCCTGCCAGGTCATGCGCGAGATGACGGTCTGAAACATCGCGCGTTCGTACAGGCCGAAATGACGGCCGATCCGGCGCGAGTGCTCGTAGATCTCCGGCGCTCGGGCATATTTGCGCACCGGCATGTAGCCGGTCTCTTCCAGCAGCGGCAAATAGATGTAGCTCTCGGTATCGCAGGCAGCGCCCGGATAGCGATTCCAATACCAGGTGCCGCCGAAATCGGCGGCCTTTTCCACGATGCGAAACTCGGTGATGCCGGCCGCGCGCAGACGCGCGCCGCACAGCAGGCCGCCGAAACCGCCGCCGACGATGACGACCTCGGTCTCTTCACTGACGGCCGCACGTGCAAATCCGGCATCGGCCCAGGGATCGTCGAGATAGCGGGCAAAGCCGCCTGACACCTCGACATACTGCGCCTTGCCTTCCGCGCGTAACCGCAGGTCGCGCTCTTCGCGATAGCGCGCACGCAAGGTGTCGATATCGATGCTACGCGCGCCGGCTGCACCGGTCTTGTGTCTTTCCGCTGACATCGGTCTCCTCCACGACCTCCCGCAGTTTCTTCGGCGGCCTGCGCCAGTTAGCCCTGAAAAAGCGGCGCACGCAATCGTGTCGGCTTCTTTTTGCGTGGACGTCGCGCGGCGTTCCGCTACCTTGCACGCAAGCACGAATACGACATGCAACGACATGATTTAAGGGCGAACAGCTTTCGGAGGGGACGATGCAGGGATTGATGATGGATGTGCCGCTCTTGATCAGCGGCTTGATCCAGTATGCGGCCGATTATCACGGCGAAGCGGAGATCGTCGCACGTGAGATCGAAGGCGACATTCATCGCACCACCTATGCCGAGGCGCATCGGCGCATCAAGCGCATGGCGCTGGCGCTCAAGCGGCTCGGCATGACCGAAGGGGACCGCGTCGGCACGCTGGCCTGGAATACGCATCGCCATTTCGAGATGTTCTATGCAGCGCCGGGCATGGGCTATGTGCTGCACACCGTCAATCCGCGGCTATTCCCCGAACAACTCGTCTACATCATCAACCACGCCGAAGACCGCATCCTCTTCGTCGACCGTGCCACGCTGCCGATCGTCGAAGCGATCGCGCCGCAGCTGACGACGGTCGAGGCGTATGTGATCATGTCATCGCGCGAACGCATGCCAGAAACGAAGCTTGCCAACGCGCTTTGCTACGAGGAGCTCCTGGAGAAGGAAAGCGACGCCGGTTTCGCCTGGCCAGAGTTCGACGAAAGATCAGCCTCGACCATCTGCTACACCTCGGGCACGACCGGCAACCCGAAGGGCGTGATCTACTCGCACCGCGCCGCAATCCTCCAAACCATGGTATCCTGCAGCGCCGACTTCATTCCCGGGCATCTCGAGGGGGTGCGTGAGGTGATGATGCCGATGGCACCGCTGTTTCACGGCAATGGCTGGAACATGCCGTTTACCGCGCCCTATACCGGCTCCAAGCTGGTGCTGCCCGGCCGCAATTACGAACCGGACAAGCTCTACGAACTGCTGGAGGGCGAGAAGGTGACGGTGTCAGCCGGCGTACCGAGCTTCTGGTTGATCCTGCTCGACTGGCTCGGCCGCACGGGCAACAAATTTTCAAAACTGCGTGCAACGCTCTCGTCAGGTTCGGCACCGCCGCGCGCGATGATCGAGAGGCTCAAGCGCGACTATGGCGTCGATTACATTCAGGCCTGGGGCATGACGGAAGCGCTGGTCTGCTCGATGCCGGGATTGCGGCCGGGTTCGGAGCATCTCAGCGAAACCGAGATCTTCAACCGGCGCCAGGTCTCGGGCCGCGCCTGCTTCGGCACGACCTTGCGCATCGTCGACGATGGCGACAACGAGCTATCACGCGACGGCAAGACCGTCGGTCACTTGCGGGCCCGCGGCCCCTGGGTCTCCTCCGGCTACATGAAGCTGGAGGAAGGCCTCGATCGCAACGGTTGGCTGATTACCGGCGACATGGCCGTGATCGACCAGCACGGCCACGTCACGCTCACCGACCGCTCCAAGGACGTGATCAAGTCGGGCGGCGAATGGATCTCCTCGATCCAGCTTGAAGACATCGCGCTGTCCCATCCCGACGTGCTGCAGGCCGCCGTGGTCGCGATCGCGCACGAAAAGTGGCAGGAACGCCCTCTCCTTCTCGTTGTTCGCAAGAAAGGCGCGACTGTCGACGGCAAGGCCCTGCTCGACCATATGCGCCCGAAGATCGCGAGCTGGTGGATGCCGGATGCGGTCGAATTCCTCGACGAATTCCCGATGACCGGCACCGGCAAGGTGCTCAAATCGGCCCTACGCGAGCAGTTCAGGGAATATCGCGCCGGATAGGTTGCCCCCTCTCATTGCGCGATGATCTTCATCTTTTGGTAGATTCGTCGGCGATATATCCGAGACATCGCTAACCCCTGACCGAGGACATCATGGCGTTTTCCGGATTGGGCCTGCATCTCGGCAATCTCTCGCGCCTGTCGAACGCGCAGACGCGTTCGATCAGCCCCGAGAATTTTACCGGTGAAAAGGGCAAGGGCGGCATGGCCGTCGACGGGCCCGCGGCGCCGCAGGCGCGCGACCTCGGCCAAGGCTGGAAGTTGTCGCCCTATGTCGTGATCGAGCCCGGAGCGACATTCACGCTCGCGGACATCGAGGGCCAGGGCGCGATCCAGCAGATCTGGATGACGCTGGCGCGCGGACGCCTGCGGCATTCGATCCTGCGCGTGTACTGGGACGATCAGGAGCATCCAAGTGTGGAATGTCCGGCCGGCGATTTCTTCGCCTGCGGATGGGAGGAGTTTGCGCAAGTGTCCTCGCTCGCGGTCTGCGTCAATCCGGGCCGCGCCTTCAACTGCTATTGGGAAATGCCGTTCCGCAAGCGCGCGCGCTTCACCATGGAGAACAGGAGCGAGGAAGCGCTGACGGTCTACTATCAGATCAATTATACGCTGACCGATGTCCCCGAGGACTGCGCGTACTTCCATGCGCAATTCCGCCGCACCAATCCGCTGCCCTACAAGGACGTTTACACCATCCTCGATGGCGTCAGCGGACGTGGCCAATATGTCGGCACCTACATGGCCTGGGGGGTCAACAATAACGGCTGGTGGGGCGAAGGCGAGATCAAGTTCTTCATCGACGGCGACGGCGAATTCCCGACCATCTGCGGCACCGGCACTGAGGATTATTTCTGCGGCGCCTACAATTTCGATCCTTACGTCGCCCATGCGGGTCAGGGACAATCACGCTATGTGGAGTTCACCACGCCCTACGCCGGTCTTCCGCAAGTGATCCGCCCCGACGGCGTCTACAAGTCGCAGCAACGCTTCGGCATGTATCGCTGGCACATCCCCGATCCGATCCGATTCCAGAGCGACCTTCGCGTGACCATCCAGGCGTTGGGCTGGCTACCGGGCGTCAGGGAAGCAAAATATCTTCCGCTTCAGGACGACATTGCCTCGGTCGCATTCTGGTATCAAACGCTGCCGGCCACCCCGTTTCCGAAACTGCCCGGATCCGACTATCTCGAAATAGGCTAGACTAGCCGATCGATCAAGGAGGGTTGAGACGCTCTACCCGATGTCGCCCAAAGTCGTCGATCTCAGCTGGCCTCCGGCTCATTTCACGAGATACACGTCCGGATCAGCGCTCGAGCTCGGGTTCTTGAACGCGCTGCGCAAAGCGGCGGACATTGGAACATTGTAGTTGAGGCCGTTCGGCGGCGTCGGCGATTCCAGCCATTTCCTGTAGAGCACCTCGATCTCCGGGCTTGCATAGAGTTCGGCCGTGGCGCGATCGGCCAGCGCCTTGAACGGCGCGTCGTCCCGGCGCAGCATGATCCCGTACGGTTCAGGCCTGGAGAAAGTCTCCTCGCTGATCATGAACTGGGCCGGCTCTTTGGAGCGCGCGATGGCAACCGCGAGCTGCACGTCATCGAGCGCATAGGCCTGCGCGCGGTCGGTCTCCAGCAACAGGAACGCTTCGGCCTGATCCACGGCCGGCATGATCTTGATGCCGAGGTTGCGGTCGGAATTGACCTTGGCGAGCTGGTTCAGGTTAACCGAGCCTCCTACCGCCGTGACCGTTTTACCCTTGAGGTCGTCGATGGTGTTGATCTTGGCGGCCTTTTTCGCGGCAAATCGCGTCGCGCTGAGGAAGTGCGTGTTGGTGAAGGCGACCTGCTTCTGGCGATCGGCGTTGTTGGTGGTCGCCGAGCAGTGCAGATCGAGCGTACCATTCACCATCAATGGGATGCGGTTCGACGAGGTGACGGCGACATAATCGACGGCGATGTCGGGCATGGCGAGCTGCTTCTTCACGGCATCGACGATCTTCAAACAGATATCCATGGCAAAGCCGACCGGCTTCTGGTTGCCGTCGAGATAGCTGAAGGGTACGGAGGCTTCCTGATAGCCCAGCGTGATCTTCTTGGTCTCCTTGACCTTCTGGAGCGTCCCCGTGAGATCTTCGGCTGAAGCAGCACCTGCAAGACATGTGAAGGCCAGAAGAACGGCGGGTAGACGCATCGGGGGCTCCTGAAAGCGGCTGCGCCTCCATGTCGGGCGCAATCGAGATTTTGATAGCCCAGGTGCGAGCCAATCACCAGATCAGCCCGCGTCTATCAGCTATCCCCGCCTTCGATGGGTGCGAGGAGATCCGGGAGAACGCATATATTTTGATCATATCCCGCGCTACATTGCTGCACGCCTGCCATCTCCCCGATTGCTATACGTTCTTGATCAAGATTCCCTGCCATGACCGCCCAGACCGCCTTCGACCTGATCTTCCGCAACGCTCGATTGCGATCATCCCCGTTGCCCGTCGATATCGGCGTGAAAGGCGGAGGCATCGCTGCGATCGAACCCAAGCTGGCCTGCGAGGCCGTCGAAGTCGATCTGGAGGGACGGCTCGCCCTGCCCGGCTTCGTCGATACCCACATTCATCTCGACAAAGCCTGCCTCCTCGAGCGCTGCGGGCACATCCATGGTGCGCTCAGCGATGCGATCCGTGCCGTTTCGGCGATGAAGCGTGATTTCACCACCGACGACGTCTATGCGCGCGGCGCCAAAGTGCTCGAACGCGCCATCGTGCACGGCACGACGCGGATGCGCACCCATGTCGAGATTGACCCACGCATCGGCCTGCGCGGTTTCGAGGCAATCAAGGCGCTCAAGCGCGATTACGCCTGGGCGATCGATCTGTCGCTTTGCGTCTTCCCGCAGGAAGGCCTGACCAACGATCCCGGAGCTGACGAACTGCTGGTTGAGGCCTTGCGCGACGGCGCCGATGCGATTGGCGGCTGCCCCTATACCGACACCGACCCGAACGCGCATCTCGCTCGCATCTTCGACCTTGCCAAGGAGTTCGACCTCGATGTCGACCTCCATCTCGACTTCGATCTCGATCCTTCCTGGTCGCATTTCGACGAGGTCATCAGGCAGACGGAGCGGCGCAACTACGGAGGCCGCGTCGCGATCGGGCATGCGACAAAACTTTCCGCCATGTCGCCGGAACGGCTGAAGGCTGCCACCACCCAACTGGCCAAAGCCGGCGTCGCCGTCACCGTGCTGCCGGCGACCGATCTCTATTTGATGGGACGCGAGGCTACCCACAACGCGCCGCGCGGATTGACGCTCGCGCACAAGCTCACGGGCGACGGCATCGTGTGCTCGGTCGCAACCAACAACGTGCTCAATCCCTTCACGCCGTTCGGAGATGCCTCGCTGCTGCGGATGGCGAACTTTTACGCCAATGTCGCCCACGCAGCCGTCGCCGACTTCGATACCTGTCTCGATCTCGTCACCGAGCTGCCGGCACGGCTGATGAACCTCAGGGATTATGGGATCGCGGTTGGCAAGCCCGCCGATCTCATCGTGCTCGACATCAAGGACAGCCGCTCCGCCATTGCCGAGCTGCCTGACATCCTGATGGGTTTCAAGGGCGGACGGCAGACCTTTGAGCGGTCTCCGGCCAAGCTGCTTCACCCGCGAAACTGAGCCGTGCGTACGCAACATCAATCGACCAACGGAGCAAACGGATGGTTTTCGACAGGATCTTCCTGAACGCCCGCTTCGACGGCGGGACGCGGCATCACATCGCGGTCAAGGACGGTCACATCGCCGCGCTCCTGCCGGCTGATGCGCCGGCAGGCGGCGTCGAGACCGTCGACCTCGCCAACGCGCTGGTCGTTCCGGGCTTCGTCGAGGGCCACATCCATTTGGATACCAGCTTCTACGGCGATGCCTGGCGTCCGCACAAGCCGTGCACCAATGGGTTCAACGTGCACGAACGCGTCGCCTTCCAGGCCCAGAACATGGCAGAGGCCGCACCGATGGACGTGCGGGCGCGCAACCAGCTCGACCTCTGCATTGGACACGGCACTACGCAGATGCGCAGCCACGTCATGGTCGACGGCTCGGTCGGCCTGAAGTCGCTGGAGACGATCTTGCGCGTGCGCGAGGAGTATCGCGGCCTAATCGACATTCAGCTCGTCGCCTTTCCCCAGAGCGGCATTTTGGCAAGCCCGGGCACACCGAAATTGCTGGAGGAGGCCATCGGCCTGGGCGCGAACCTCGTCGGCGGGCTCGATCCCGCCAGTTTCGATCGCGATGTCGAGAAGCACCTCGACGTCGTGTTTGGCGTCGCCAACAAGCATGGCGTCGACATCGACATTCATCTGCACGACATGGGCACGCTCGGCGCGTTCGAGATCGAGCAGATCGCGGCGCGCACGCGCGCGCTCGGCATGGAAGGCCATGTCGCCATCAGCCATGCTTACGGGCTCGGCGACATCACGATGGATCAGCTCAAATCAGTCGCCGACAAACTCGCCCGCTCCGGCGTCGCGATCATGACCAATGCGCCCGGCGTCCGGCCCTTCCCGCCGATCCTGCCCCTGCGCAATGCCGGCGTCACCGTATTCAGCGGCAACGACAACATCCGCGATTCCTGGTGGCCCTATGGCGACGGCGATATGCTGCGCCGGGCGACGACGCTCGGCTATCGCTCCGGCTTCAACATCGACGAGGAATTGCGGGTCGCGTTCGACGTCGTCACGACAGCCGGTGCCAAGGCCCTGCGACTCGAAGGCTACGGCCTGCGCGTCGGCGCCAAGGCCGACTTCGTGACGCTGAACGCTGAGCACGTTCCCGAGGCCGTGGTCGCGGCGCCGCCGGGCCGCGCGGTCTACAAGGCAGGTATGCTCGTTGCGTCTAACGGTAAGATCGTCGGGAGATAGCTCTGATCCCCGGGCTTTTCCGGCGCGTTTCATCCGCCGGATGCGAGTCCGGTAGAATCCCGGACCGTAGCCCAACGCATTGCGAGAAAGGTCACACTAACCATAAAAGGACGTGCGCACTGATCATCTGCGTTCTCTGGGGAAGTTATGGATAGGTTCAGCGCATTCAGCAGCGTCGATTATCATTCCATTCGGGCCAAAACGCCCGCCGAAACGGCCGTCAAGCGATTGAGCGGAATCGGCGAAGTGCTGTCGAGCCTCGATATCTCGGCGATCCGCTCACAAGATGACATGGCCCGCGCGCTCTGGACGCTCGACACCGCCGACAAATGCATTCGCATGATCCTGAGCGAATTCAGGAGCGTGCGCACCAAGGACGTTGCCCGCCAAGCCAAGAGCCTGATCGACTTGATCGACGCCGCCCGCGACGAAGTCTCGACCTATCGTGGCATGGTCCTGAGCTGAACGTGGTGCTCGGCCTCAGCGTTTGATTTTCGCCAGATTCGATCCGCCTCGGTGCGCCAGTCCGCACTGCGGGCAAACTCCTTCGTTCCCTTAGGCCCGAACAGACCTTCGTCGGCGAGATCGGCCACCCAGGCCTGACGTTCGGCCGTGCCCTGCGCCGACCACGGCGTCAGCCCCACCTCACGTACGGTCTCGGCGACCTCGCGCACCTCCTCGGCTCGGCGGCGGCCGTGCTCGATCACGCGCTGGAAAAAGTAGGCGCCCTGCTTCTCCCAGTTGATCGCAGGAAAGGTCTCCGCGAGCGAGACCAACACGGCATCTTCGACGCCATAGGCGCGCGCAGTGGTGAAGCTTTCGATCACCATGGCCTCGAGGCCCTTGATCATGATGCTGCGACACATCTTCACGGCGGATGAGACGCCGAGCTTGTCGCTCGCGACCTTGGCCGCAAAGCCGATCGCATTCAGGAGTGGCTCCAGTTCCTTCGCGCCGGGGCCGCCGAGCAGGAGCGGCACCTTGATCCGGTAAGGCGGCACCGAAGTCATCACCGCGCCTTCGACATAGCGGCCCGCGGCACCGTCGATCAGCGCCGCGGCTCTTTGCTTGGCGCCTGGAGAGGCCGAGTTGAAATCGAGGAACCAGGTGCCCTGGTTGATTGCGGCTGCGCAGGCTCTTGCCACCGGAACCGCCTGACTGGCCGTCACCGCCGAGATGATGAAATCGGATTTCGCTGTCAGTTCGGTGTGAGAGGCTGCGAGCGTCACCCCGAATTTCACCGCATGCTGCGTGAGCGCCGCGCCCTGCTCGCCACCGAGCTTGATGTCGTAGGCCGCGACCCTGATGTCCTGCTGGCGCAAATCCTCGGCCAGGATCCGGCCGACCTCGCCGTACCCAACCAGCCCGATTTGCCAGCGCCTCGGATCCACCATCAGTTCAGTCCTCGTGTCGTTTCGTCGAACAGCTCCTCGACAGCATAGCGGCGCGGGATCAGCGCCTGTTGGAATGCATAGTCGATAATCAGCTCCAACGGCTTTCTGCTGGCCTCGATCCCGAACGGAACGAGGTCGGGTGCTGCAGCCGGTCCTGCCTGCTCCTTGTCCCGCTTGAGAAGATCATAAACGCCTGCCACCACGTCAGGCCGTGATGTCGCCAGTTGCTCGGTCACGACCACGAGATGATTGACCGGAACGACGCCGCGCCGCGCGTACCATCTGGCCGCCTCCGCGGCCGGATCGGGAAACAACGGCTTCAGCCTGGGATTGTCCGAGGTCTCGCCGAGGACGGCGTCGAGCTCGCCATCGAGCAGCATCTGCAGAACCTTCTTGTCCTTTGGCGCGCGTTCGGTGCTGTCGACATATTCGGCGACGTGCGGATCCTCGAACGTTACCCATTTGATCTTGTCGAGATTGACGCCGTAATCGTTGGCCAGGATGCCACGGATCCACGCGCCGGTCGTTGTCGTAAAGGAGCGGATGCCGACGCGCTTGCCCTCGAGCCCGGACGGCCCGAGCGCCCCTTGCACAGGATTGTAGAGCGCATAGGCATGCTGGAAGCGACCGAGCATGGTTGCCGGCAACAGCACCAGCGGCTTGCCGTGGGCTTTCGCCATCAGATAGGTGACGATCGCCATCTCGCAGACGTCGAAGGCCTGCTCGCGCACCATGGGCTTGAACGCCGTATTGGTCGGCGTGTACTCGATGAACTCGAGATCGAACAGTTCGGAGCGAAGCTCGCCGCTCTTCACCGCCTTGACGTGGGGGTGATTGCCGAGCACCGCCTTTAGCCTGAGACGATCCATCCGCCCGCTCCGCTTCAGACGTCCTCGGGATTGTCGACATAGACGAGCCCCGCCTTCGCCAGCGCCTCGCGCATGCCGTACATGTCGAGGCCAAGCTCACCCGAGGCCAGACGGGCGCGCTTGCCGCCCTCCTCGGCATTGCGCTTCTTCGCCTTCTCGGCAACCTCAGCGGCGTAGCGCTTCGGCACCACAACGACGCCGTCATCGTCGGCGACGACGATGTCACCGGGATCGACGTTGACGCCGGCGCAGACCACGGGGATGTTGACCGAGCCGAGCGTGGCCTTGACCGTGCCCTTGGCCGAGACCGCGCGCGACCAGACCGGAAA
This sequence comes from Bradyrhizobium sp. Ghvi, assembly GCF_900115265.1. GTDB lineage: Bacteria > Pseudomonadota > Alphaproteobacteria > Rhizobiales > Xanthobacteraceae > Bradyrhizobium. Next base: position 767,591 of record NZ_FOVU01000002.1, read on the forward strand.
ATTCATCTCGTGCAGCGCTTTGACGTCGCGGCAGCCGGCATCGATGATCAGGCCCTGCACACCGCGCGCCTGAAGCGAAGTCGCGAGCAGCTCGCCGAACATGCCGTCGGTATTGTCGGTGGTGCAGCCGACGACGAGGATGTCGCCTTTCCTGCACTGCTCCACCGCGACATGGATCATCCAGTTGTCGCCGGGCTGCGCAAGCACGGTAACCGCGGGACCGGCGATCGACGCACCGGCCCAGACTGGTCGCAAATACGGCTTCATCAGGCCGAGCCGGCCATAGGCTTCGTGCACCGTCGAGACGCCGTACTCCGCCATCCCGGCGGGATCGGACCGCTTGATGTTGCGAACAACGACGGGCTTCATGCCAATTCCTCCGCAACGGTCGGGAACAGGCGCTGATAGGCTTCGCCATAGGTCATGGGCACGCCAGTGTTGCGGCTGCCCTGAATGCCGCGGTTGAGCGCGACGCGCTCGTAATAGCCCCACAGATGCTTTTGCGCGGCGAGGATCTGGAATGCCTCGTATTTCTGCTTCCAGACCTCATCGATCTTGAGAATCAAGTCCGGCTTGTAGTTGCACTGCTCGGGCTGGTGCGGCTCGAACAGAAACACCGGCGGGGCCGAGTATTTATACTGTGCGCCGGGCTTATGACCCATCGCCTGGGCGACGACGCGGGTCTCCTGAGCGAAATGCGCCGCATTCGGATGGTCGAAATTATAGGGGTCTTCCAGCGCATGCGTCAGCACGAAGCCCGGGTTCAGCTCGCGGTAGATGTCGACCATGCGGTCGAAATGCGCTTCCGTCAGCTTGAGCGGATAATCGCCGCAGTCGAAGAACTCGATCTCGGCGCCGAGCAGCTTTGCCGCGCGCTCGGCCTCGTCCTTGCGGCCGGCCTTGACCGATTCCAACGTGGCGCCTTTCTCCTTCCAGGCGAACTGGCTCTCGCCGCGCTCGCCGAAGGACAGGCAGACGATCTTCATGCGGTAGCCCTTCTTCGCATGCAGCGCGATGGCGCCGCCGGCGCGCCAGACGAAGTCGCCGGGATGGGCGGTGATCACGAGACCTGTTTTCATGGGAGGCACTCCGCTCTTTCTTCATCAACATCATAGGCCGCCTGCGTCATGGCGGCCGCATTTCACTGGGCCGCGGCAGGCGCGGGTTGTTCACCATCGAGCACGCGCTTCAGGCGCTCGCCGTCGAGCGCGCCTTCCCATTTGGCAATCGCGATGGTCGCAACCGCGTTCCCAATCAGATTGGTCGGCGTCAATCCCTGCGACATCAGGCGGTGGATGCCGAGCACCAGCGCCACACTCGCGACAGAGATGGAGCCCGTGGCTGACAGCGTTGCCGCCAGGACCACAAAAGCCGCGCCGGCGATGCCCGCTGCGCCCTTGGACGTCACGAGCAGGATCAGCAGCAGCTCGATCTGCTCGGCCAGCCCCAACGGCGTGTTGGTCGCCTGCGCCAGGAACACCGAAGCGGCGGCAAGGTAAAGACAGGTGCCGTCGAGGTTGAAGGAGTAGCCGGTCGGGATCACGAGCCCGACCACGCTCTTGTCGCAACCGGCCTTCTCCAGCTTGGTCAGCATCCGCGGCAGCACCGTCTCCGACGAGGTGGTGGCGATGCAGATCAGGAGCTCTTCCCAGATATAGCGGATCAGCTTGAGCAGCGAGAAGCCGCAGAGCCGCGCGACCGCGCCGAGCGCCACGATGATGAAGACCACGCACGTCAGATAGAAGCCGCCCAGCAGCTTGCCGAGCGAGGCCAGCGATCCCACGCCAAACTTGCCGACCGTGAAGGCGATCGCCCCGAACGCGCCGATCGGCGCCGCCCACATCACGAAGCCGACGACGGCAAACACCATCTTCGCGGCGATGTCGATCAGATTGACCAGCGGCGCCGCGCGCTCGCCGAGCTGCACCAGTGCGAAGCCGCACAGCACGGCGATGAAGAGAACCTGCAGGATATTGCCCTCGGCAAAAGCGCCGATGAAGGTCGCCGGCACGATGTTCATCAAGAACGGCACGAAGCCAATCACCGCGGTCTGCCTGACATAAGACTCGACCGCGCTGGCATTGATGCTGGCGGGGTCGATGTTCATGCCGGCGCCCGGCCTGAGCAGGTTCACGGCGACCAGACCGATAATCAGCGCAATCGTGGTCATGATCTCGAAATAGATGATGGCTTTCACCGCGACGCGCCCGACGCGGGCCATATCCGCCATATGAGCGATGCCGTGAACGACGGTGCAGAAGATGATCGGCGCGATCAGCATGCGGATCGCCTTGATGAAGGCATCCCCGAGCGGCTGCATCTTGGCACCGGACGCCGGGCTGACGATCCCAAGCGCGATGCCGGCCGCCATGGCGATGAGCACCTGGATCCAGAGCTCCTTCCACCAGGTCCGCCCACGCGGCTTGTCGATCGCCATCGCAGTCATCGGTCGAACCCGAACAGGCGTGCGGGATTGTCGACCAGGATCTTTTGCTGGAACTCCGGCTCCGGCGCGAACTGCGGGATCAGATCGACGAGATCGCCGTCGTTGGGCATCACCTTGACATTGGGATGCGGCCAGTCCGTGCCCCAAATGACGCGGTCCGGCGCGGTCTCGACGATTTTTCGCGCGAATGGCACCGCGTCCGTGAACGGCGGGCCAGCCGAGGACACACGTTCAGAACCACAGATCTTGACCCAGCACTTCTCATCACGCCGCATCAGCTCGATCAGGATCCTGAACGGCAGCTGGTCGAGCCCTTCCGACGCCTTCACGCGACCCATGTGGTCGATGGTGTAGCTCAGAGGCAGTCCTGTCAGCATGTCGGCATATTCGGGGAGATCGATCGCATCGAAATGCAGATCGATGTGCCAGCCGAGCGGCGTGACCATCGCGACAATGCGGTCGAACACGCGCTTGTCGGGTACGCCGCCGAGATGACGGACGAAATTGAAGCGGCAGCCGCTGAAGCCGCCCTCGTGCAGCACGTGAAGCTCTTGCTCGCTGATGGCGTCATCGATATTGGCGACCGCCCGATAGGCGCCGTTGCTCTGCGCGATCGCATCGAGCGCGACGGTGTTGTCGGTGCCGTGCACGCTGGCATTGACGATGACGGCGCGCTCCACACCGAGCTTGGCGTGCAAGGCCTTGAAATCATCGAGTGGCGCATCGGGCGGCGTGTAGGAACGCTCCGGCGCGTAAGGGTACTTCGCCCCGGGCCCGAAGATGTGGCAGTGCGCATCGCAGGACAGCTTTGGCAGCTTGAATCTCGGCGCGCGCGTGTTCGGATCGGGCGGCGGAATGGTTGGCGTGTACGTCATCGTCATGACTTCAACCACCGAGCGAGGTGATTTCTTTCAGGTCTTGCTGCTTGCAGGGGTTCGCCGCCGTGCCGGCGCGGCCTGATCCAAAGCGGGCGCCTGGAACGCGGCGGCGGTGGCCTGCACCAATTGCTCGATGGCGGCGGCGGCATCACTACCGTCGGTCTCACCGCGCGATAGGCGCGAGACCCGATCCGGCGTCACCAGCGAATAATAGAGCGCGCCGAGCAGGAAGTGACTGCGCCAGACGATGTCGGTGCGCGGAATATGCGGCAGGCTTTCGTGGATCGCGTCGATGAAGGCATGGCTGGTGTCGTCGAAAGTCTGCGCAATGATCTTTCGCGCGACCTCGTTGCCTTCCGCGGACATCACCGCACGCAAGCGCGTGAAGCGCGCGCCACCGCCGGCGAGATCGCTGCCTGAGGTGAAGGCCGGCACCACATAGGCGCGCACGATCGCTTCCAGTCGGTCCTGCAGGTCACGCACGTGCCTGGCGGCGGCGAGCAGCTCGGAGCGGCGCAGGTTCATCGGCCCGCAATGGCGCCGGTAGATCTCCAGCAACAGGCCGTCCTTGGTTTTAAAATGATAGGTGACGCTGCCGGGATTCGCCCCGGCGGCGTGCGCGATGTCGCGCACCGAGACGGCGTTGAAGCCGTTGGTGGCGAACAGCTCTTCGGCCGCGGCGAGGATTGCCTCGCGCATGTTCGGCTTGCGAGCCGTTTCCCTGCTGGTGGGCTTGCGTACCATGTGATTTGTACTATCGTACAAAAGATCAGGTCTCGTCAACAAGAACGATGGCAGGCCGGCGCCGGTTGATCGCCTGGTTTCAATTGTGCGCGCTCGTCCGCATCTTCTCCGGCGCGACGCGCCGTGGGAAGTCATCAGCATCGCCGCCCGAGGGGATCAGGATCGCGCGTTCGCGCGGCAGGGCTTCCGGCATCTCGTCGCGGATGAACGCAATGAGCTTTTCCCTGATCTCGCAGCGCAGGTCCCAGGATTGCGGCGCGTTACGGGCGCTGACCAGCGCCCGCAGTTCGATGGTGCGGGAATCCGCGTCGATCACCTGGAGATTGACCACCGCCCCATCCCAGAGCTTGGACTCCTTCACCGCTCCCTCCAGCCAGCGCCGGATGCGCGGCACGTCGGCGCGATAGTCGACATGGAGCGCGATCACGCCGATCAGGGACGCCGTGTCGCGGGTCCAGTTCTGGAATGGCTTTTCGATGAAATAGGACAGCGGCACCACCATGCGACGCCAGTCCCACAGCCGGATCACCACATAAGTCGCGGCGATATCCTCGACCCATCCCCACTCGTTCTCGATGATCACGGCGTCCTCGATCCGGATCGGCTGGGTGATCGCGATCTGCAAACCCGCGATCAAATTGCTGAGCAGCGGCCGCGCGGCAAGACCGACGATGATACCGGCGGCACCGGCTGAAGCGAACAGGCTAACACCATATTGCCGCACCGAATCGAACGTCATCAGGGCAGCGGATACCGTGATGATGACGATGATGGTATCGGTGACGCGCTTGAAGACGCGGATCTGCGTGACGTGCTTGCGGGCGACGAAGTTCTCCGTGACATCGCGAAAGTTCTGGAGATAGCGCGCGGCGCTCATGTCGACGATGCGAATCGAGATCCAGCCGATCAGCGCGATGAAGGCGACCACGAACAGGCGCGTCAGCGGCGTGCGGAACGCATCGTCCAGGGGCGCGAGCGGAAGGACCAAAGCGACGGCGGCCAGACACAGCGCCAGCTGGGCCGGGCCGGAGGTGCGCTCGATGAACACGCTCAGAAGCGGCAGCCGGGTTCCGAAGGCGCGATTGAGCAGCCAGACAGCGAACCGATAGAACGACAACGCGATCATCATCGCCCCGACGACCAGGCCGAGACCGATGAACCATGATGGTATCCATCCGAACATCTTGTCGATGTCGGCCATGACAACCTGCCAATTCATTCACGTCCCCGGAATTGCATTCGCTGCTGCGCCAACGCGTTCCAGCGCGCTTCGCTCCCCCGCGCAGTGCAACGCAGCATTCCTCTGGCGCAACCGTGTCGGATTGCGCTAATTTGGAGCACCCATGACCAGACGCACTGGCAGCGCCGATCTTCCTCTCCACACCGGACGGGTTCCGCCGTGGCTGGCGAGCCGCATGGCCTCGCTGGGCGCGATCGTCACGCAAGCGATCGTGCATCATTACGGCCGCGATGCATTTATGCAGCGGCTCTCCCATCCATTCTGGTTCCAGTCGTTCGGCGCCGTGATGGGAATGGACTGGCATTCTTCCGGCATCACGACCTCCGTGATCGGCGCGCTGAAGCGCGGGCTCGGACCGCTCCAGGACGAGCTCGGCATCTATGTCTGCGGCGGCCGCGGCCAGCATTCGCGCAAGACACCGGATGAGCTGTTGCAGCTCGGCGACCGCGTCGGCTTCGACAGCGCGAAGCTCACGCGCGCCAGCCGGCTCGTGGCGAAGGTCGACAGTGCCGCCGTGCAGGACGGCTTTGATCTCTATCTGCACGGCTTCTTCGTCACGGCCGACGGCAAGTGGACGGTGGTGCAGCAGGGCATGAACGGCGACAAGCGCCAGGCCCGGCGCTATCATTGGCATTCGGAAGCACTGAAGAGCTTTGTCGATGCACCGCACAGCGCGATCGACGGGCCGCAGCAGGGCGAGATCGTCAATCTCACCGACCATCGCGCCGATGTCTCGCGCACCGCGCAGCTCGATCTGCTCAGCGATTTCGGCCCCGATCGCATCCTCACCGAATTCGAGCGGCTGACCGGCACCCAACCCGAGCCGGCGCAGGCCATGCTGCCGCATTTGATCATGCCCGATCATCACGACGTCAGGCCAAAGGATGTCTTCGCACGGCGCCTGCACGGCACGCTCGCGGCCGCGGCCGAGCGCGGGCCGGTCGATTTCCCGGACTTGCTGCTGACACCCGGTGTCGGCGCGCGCACCGTGCGCTCTCTCGCCATGGTCGCCGAAGTCGTGCACGGCGCGCCCTATCGCTTCAAAGACCCCGCGCGCTTCTCGCTCGCCCATGGCGGCAAGGATCGGCATCCCTATCCCGTTCCGATCAAGGTCTATGACGAGACCATCCGCGTGTTGAAGAGCGCGATCCAGAGCGCAAAGCTCGGGCGCGAGGAGGAGATGCAGGCGATCAAGCGCCTCGACGATCAGGCGCGTCGCCTTGAGCGCACGGTGGGTGGACCGTCGGTCGAATCGTTCATTGCGGGCGAACGTGCCGCATCGCCCGACCTCGACGGCCACTCCGTGTTCGGCTGGGAACGCGATCTGGTTTCCACAAAAAAGCGGACCTGCTGAACACCGGTCCGCAAGTCTGGCGGGAGGATCGCCCTCTCAGGTCTCGTCAGTCTCCGGCTCGCCGTCATCAAGCCGGTTGGCCGAATGGTCCTGATATTGCTCGGTCTGGATGAACTTGCCGTCCATGCCGCGAATGTCCGAGTGCTGTTTCTTGTCGCGGTTGGACAGAACCATGTTGTCGCCGATCATCTCCTTCGGCACGTCGGTCAATGCGCCGGTGCCGTCGCCCTTGCCGTGCACCCCGGATCTGAAATGCGTCTTGCTGCCATGGCCAGCTGGCATCGCTTTCTCCTCTTGCAGTGATCGCTTCTTGAAGGCCTAGTGCTTCTGTTGCGCTGGCAACTCTCGTTGGACACGACGGCTGGTGTCGTCGGCATTGCGGTCCAGAGCCCGATCCAGCTCTCGCGCGTCGGGGACGTCGGGTTTGCGCTCGAGAATTCGGACCTGCTGTTCGTGAGTCTTTCTGCCTTGCATTCGGCGTCTCCGATCTTCACCTGCCTCCGCCCTTTCCGGCCGCATCATGCGCGTGATGAGAATCGTGCTCGCCTCCGCCGCCTGAGACACGGCTGTGGCTACGGCGTGAATCGTCCGCAGGCGGTTTCTTGATTTCAAGCGGCGCCTTCGCGTTCTCGTGTGAGGCGCCGGGTCCGCCCTGACGAATGCTGTTCGGTGTCTTGGTGGATGTCGACATGGATGTCGCCCTCCTCAACGGTCTTGCTGATAGCCTTGATTGGTCGTGTTCTGCTTGATGTTGCCCTGCTGGCCCTGCTCGTTCGGGTTCTCCACCCGCTGCCGGCCGCGAGATGCCTGATTGGCCGACATTTTCTTCTTGTCGTCACCAGTTCCCTTTCGGCTTTGATTGTCCGGCGGAACAGGTGGCATTTTGCTGGTCATGATGCTGCCTCCTGGAATGCGTGAAGGCCTGCGGTACGGATGGCGGAACTCGTGTCCGGCCGTCATCGCCGCGAGGTCTCAGTGACAACTGACGTGACCGAGGCCCGTTCCGGGCAGTCGCATGTGGTAATGTTTCGCAGGGCGCGTCAGCTCACTTGAGCAAGGGAACGATCAACTGCTGCGAACGGCGCAGCCGCATCGGATGTTCCGCTCGCCTCTGCCTTCACGGGGAGTTTCGCGATCGCGCGAAGGCCCGGCCGCTTGCGCCAGTGGATCTGCGATGGATCGACGGCAAGACCAAGCCGCGGCCAGCGCGTGAACAGCGCTTTGAGCGCGCACGCGCCTTCGATCCGCGCCAGCTGATGCCCGAGGCAGAAATGGATTCCCGTGCCGAAGGAAATATGGCGGTTCGGCTTGCGCTCGAGATCGAGCTGCTCGGGCCGATCGTGCACCGCCAGGTCCATGTTGGCGGCGGCGAGCATGGCCATGACGCGATCGCCCTTCTTCAGCTGCACCCCGGCGAGCTGGACATCCCGTCGCACATAGCGCGGTTTCGAAAATTGAACCGGCGAGACGAAACGCAGAAACTCCTCGACGGCGAGCCCGACGCGATTCCAGTCTTCTTCCAGCCAGTCACGCAGACCCGGATTCCTGAGCAGTTCGTAGACCGAACCACTGATGAGATGCGTGGTAGTCTCCGAGCCCGCCGCGAGCAGCAGGAACACCATCGAGACCATTTCGTCCGGCGTGATCTCGCCGCCCTCGCGTTCGACCTGGACCAGCTCGGCGATCAGGCCTTCGCCGCCCCGCTCGCGCGCGATCTGCAGCTGCTCGGCGAGGTAATTCCGCATCTTGCGGAAGGCGAACAGCAGGCGAAAGAAGCTGATCACGTTCGTCAGCGAAGACATCGCGTTGGCCCACGCGATGAAGCGCGGGCGATCGGCCATAGGCAGGCCGAGCAGCTCCGAGATCACCGACAGCGGCAGGATGCGCGCATAGCGCTCGACGAGATCGGCCGGGCTTCCGCTCGCGAACAGCCCCGCGGCAAGGTCATTGGCAATGGCTTGAATGCGCGGCTCCATCGCGACGATGGCGCGGCGGCGGAAGGCTTCGTCGACGATGCTGCGCAGCCTGGTATGGTCAGGCTCGTCCATCGTCAGCATGTTTTTGGCGATGGCCCTGACCAGCCCCGGCATCCACCAGCGCAGGCCGGCAACGTCGCCATCTTCCTTGCGCAGCGTGAAGATCGTGCTGTCCTTCAGCACCTGCGCTGTCACATCGTGGGTCGTGGTGATCCAGACGTCGCCGACAAGGGGAAATCGTGTCGCGACCAAAGGGCCGGACGCCCGCAGGGCCGCGGTGGCCTTGGGCGGATCGCGAAAGAAAGTCTCGCTGGTGAAATCGAGGCGTGGTGCCATGGAATCACCGGGATGGTTGGTGGCGCCTCAACCAGATGGTGAGTGAGGCCGCTGACGCAAGGGCCGCAACCAGCCCTTCTCGCGGCAGCGGAACTAACCACGTCCCTGAGAGCGCGGACCGGCCTTACGCTGCTGCTGATTGGTGTAGGCGTCCCAGTGGCTCCAGCTGCCATTGCTCAGGCTTTGCAGATCCGTGCCGAGCGGCCGGCGCGTGCGCTTGTCGTGGTCGGCAATGGCGCGCTCGGACTGCGCGATCTTGCGCTTCAGTTCCGCGATCGCCTTCTGGGTCTGCCCGTTGCGCTTGGAGGACGCGATCTCGCCCATCGTGAAGCGCGCGGTCTCCAGCGCCTTCAACTCGGCGCGGTTCTTCTTCAACTGAACCCGATGCCAGGCGATGTTGCTGTCGCTGTCCGCAACCATGTGGGAACTCCGCTGATTCGGTCCCACAGTGTATCAAGCGCCGAATCGGCGGGGCAACGCCCGCCAGAAGGCGAAAATGCGGTCATATTGCGGGAAAATGCCGCGTTTAGCGCTCGGCAAAAGCCTTCTCGACCACGAACTGCGCCGGCTCGCCATGATTGCCCTCGGCAAAACCGCGCTCGCCCAGCAGCACGCGGGTGTCGGCGACCAGTGCCGGGCTGCCGCAGATCATGACGCGGTCGTGGGCGGCTTCCAGCACCGGCAGGCCAATATCGGTGAATAGCTTGCCTGACGTAATGAGGTCGGTGATGCGGCCGCGGTTACGGAAGGGATCGCGGGTGACAGTGGGATAGTAGATCAACTGGTTCTGGATGTACTCGCCGAGCAGTTCGTCCTTCGGCAAGTGCTCGGTGATCATCTCGCCATAGGCGAGCTCCTTGACGTGCCGGCATCCGTGCAGCAGCACCACCTTCTCGAACCGTTCGTAGGTCTCGGGGTCCTTGATCACGCTCAGGAACGGGGCAAGGCCCGTGCCGGTACCGATGAGGTAGAGGTTGCGCCCCTCCTCCAGATTGTCGATGACGAGCGTGCCGGTGGCCTTGCGGCTGACGATGATCTCGTCGCCTTCCTTCAGATGCTGAAGCCGCGAGGTCAGCGGTCCGTCCGGCACCTTGATCGAGAAGAATTCGAGGGTGTCCTCGTAGTTGGCGCTGGCGACGCTGTAGGCCCGCAGCAACGGCTTCTCGCCGACCTTGAGCCCGATCATGGTGAACTCGCCGTTGCGGAAACGGAAGGTCGGGCTGCGGGTGGTCTTGAAGGAGAACAGCGTGTCGGTCCAGTGATGGACGCTCAGAAGGCTTTCCTGATTGAAATTGCTCATCTCACCTATCCGTGTCGCGTCTATGCGGTTTCGAGGCGGGCAGCTATGCGTCGTTTGTATACGATCATTCGTATACTAATGAATAATCCTGCTTGATCCTGCGGTCAAGGCTGCCCAAGATCGCTAGCGTTGCAGTTAGGAATAAGGAGCCGTTTCCATGGCGCATGACGCACCCCAGGCCACCGGACCCTCGAAGCTCGTGATCCGCAATATCGGTCTGATCCTGTCCGGCGCCCTGGAAAAGCCGATCCTGGACGGCGACACCATCGTTGCCGAGAACGGCAAGATCACCGCGATCGGCCGCTTCAAGGACTGCAACGTCGAAGGTGCAACGACCATCGTCGATGCCCACGGCACCACGGTCGCGCCGGGCCTGATCGACAGCCACGTTCACCCCGTCGCAGGCGATTGGACGCCGCGGCAGAACCAGATCAACTGGATCGACAGCTACCTCCATGGCGGCGTCACCACCATGATCTCGGCAGGTGAAGTGCACATGCCCGGCCGACCGCGCGACGTCGTCGGCCTCAAGGCCATGGCGGTGTTCGCCCAGCGCGCGTTCTGGACCTTGCGCCCCGGCGGCGTGAAGGTTCACGCCGGCGCGCCCGTGATCGAATGCGAGATGGTCGAGGAAGATTTCAAGGAGATGGCTGCCAACGGCGTCAAGCTGCTCGGCGAGGTCGGCCTCGGTGGCGTCAAGGACGGCCCCACCGCTCGCAAGATGGTCGGCTGGGCCCGCAAATACGGCATCCAGAGCACGATCCACACCGGCGGCCCCTCGATCCCCGGCTCCGGCCTGATCGACAAGGATGTGGTGCTCGAAGCCGACACCGATGTCGTCGGCCACATCAATGGTGGCCATACCGCCTTGCCCGACGATCAGATCCGCTGCATCTGCGAGGGCTGCAAACGCGGCCTCGAGCTGGTTCACAACGGCAATGAGCGCTCGGCCCTGTTCACGCTGCGCACCGCGCGCGAGATGGGCGACCTGCACCGCGTCATCCTCGGCACCGACGCCCCCGCCGGCTCCGGCGTGCAACCGCTCGGCATCCTGCGCATGGTCTCGATGCTGTCCTCGCTCGGCGAGCTGCCGGCCGAGATCGCGTTTTGTCTCGCCACCGGCAACACTGCGCGGATGCGCGAGCTCGATTGCGGCCTCATCGAAGTCGGCCGCTCCGCCGATTTCGTCATCATGGACAAGGCGCAACACTCGCCCGGCAAGAACATCCTGGAGAGCGTCCAGCTCGGCGATCTCCCCGGCATCGGCATGACCATCATCGACGGCATCGTGCGGACCCAACGCAGCCGCAACACCCCGCCGGCAGGCAAGGTGCCGGAGGTGGTGGCGAAGTAATGTCGGTCGACAGCCAGCCCCGTCATCCTGAGGTGCTCGTCTTGCAAAGCAAGGCGAGCCTCGAACGATGAATCGGCCGGAGATGCAGCCGGGCCGTCGCCCTTCGAGGGCCGCTGAAGAAGCGGCCACCTCAGGGTGACGGTGAGGTTGCGGAATTTATCGCAGCTTGTTCGGTATTGTAGGGTGGGCAAAGCGAAGCGTGCCCACGTCTTTGCAAATCGACAAAGGAGGTGGGCGCGGCGCGTTGCGCCTTTGCCCACCCTGCGAGATCATCACCTCAGCTTGCTCAACAGCGCCATCAGCGTCTCACGCTCTTTCGCATCGAGCGGTGCCAGCGTCTCGCGGGTGATCGCGATCGCGTTCGGCGCAAGCTTTTCCGCAAGCTGCTGACCGGCGCGCGTCAGGCTGACCAGAAGCCGCCGCCCATCTTCGGGGTCCTGGCTCGTCTCTGTGAGGCCGCGCGCAGTCAGGCGATCGATCACGCCCTTGATGGTGGCGACATCCATCGCCGTCAGCCGTCCGAGCTGGTTCTGCGAGCACGGCCCGGTCTCGGCGAGCTTCGACAAGGCGGCCCACTGCGTCGGCGTCATGTTGGTGCCGATGTCGCGGGAGAAGATCGAGCTGTGGCGCTGCCAGACCTGGCGCAGGATGAAGCCGACCTGCTCGTCGAGCACGTAAGGCGGTTTTGCCGGCTTGACGTTCTTCTTCGCCGTGACGCTTCTTGCCATTCCTGCCCCGCCCTCACAACGACAGATGCGCGTCGCGGATATCCGGACGCGCGTCGAGCTCGGCCATAGTGCCGCCGAAGCAGATGCGGCCGCGCTCGATAATGTAGGCGCGATCGGAGATCAACCGCGCAAAGTGCAGATTCTGCTCGGAGACGACGATGCTGACGCCCTCCTTCTTCATGGTCAGGATGGCATCGACCATCTGCTCCACGATCTTGGGCGAGAGGCCTTCCGACGGCTCGTCCAACAGCACCAGCGACGGATTGCCCATCAGGGTGCGCGCGATCGTCAGCATCTGCTGCTCGCCACCGCTCATCCGCCCGCCCGGGCGGTTCTTCATCTCGCCGAGATTGGGAAACAGCGTGAACAGCTTTTCGCGAGTCCAGTACGGGGCGTTCGGACGCTTCGGCTGGCGGCCGACTTCGAGATTCTCTTCCACGGTGAGATCAGTGAAGATGCGGCGCTCTTCCGGCACATAGCCGAGGCCCTCGCGCACGATCTCGTGCGTCGGCTTTGCCGAGACGTCCTTGCCCTCGAAGGTGATCCGGCCGGTGCGCTGCGCGACGAGCCCGACGATCGAGCGGAACGTCGTGGACTTGCCGGCGCCGTTGCGCCCGAGCAGCGCCACCACTTCGCCCTCGCCGACCTCGAATCCGATGTCGAACAGGATGTGCGCCGGGCCGTAATGGCTGTTGAGGTCTTGCACCGAAAACTTCATGCCGAAGCCCCCTCGCGATGCCCGCCCTCATAGAGCAGGCCTTCGCCGAGATAGATCGCCTGCACCTGCGGATTGCCGCGCACCTCGGCCGGCGAGCCCTCGGCGATCAGCGTGCCGCGATTGAGCACGATGATGCGGTCGGCATGCTCGAACACAACATCCATGTCGTGTTCCGTGAACAGCACACCAATCGACTTTTCCTTCGCGATTTGAGCGGTCAACCGCATCAGCTCGACGCGCTCGCGTGGCGCCATGCCGGCGGTGGGCTCGTCCATCAAGAGCAGCTTTGGATCGTTGGCGAGCGCCACCGCGAGTTCGAGCCGCTTGAGGTCGCCATAGGCGAGCTCGCCGCAGGGGCGGTCCGCGTAGCCGCCCATACCGACCAACTCGAGCAGGCGCCCCGCCTCGGTGCGATCGACATTGGGTGCGGAACCCCAGAGATTGTAGAGCTGCTTCCCGTGCGAGATCAGCGCCACCTGGACGTTCTCGCGCACGGTCATCGTGGCGAAGGTCGCGGTGATCTGGAAGGTGCGGCCCACGCCCATGCGCCAGATGTCGCGCGGTTTCTTGCCGGTGGTCTCTTCGCCAAGCAGGCGGACGCGGCCGGAGTCAGGCTGGTTCTGGCCGTTAAGCATGTCGAAGCAGGTGCTCTTGCCCGCGCCATTCGGCCCGATCAGCGCCAGGATCTCGCCTGACCGCAGCGAGAACGAGACCCCGCGCACGGCGTGGATGCCGCCGTAGGATTTGGTCAGGCCTTCGACCGCGAGAAGTGTGGGTGCGACGCTCATTCGGCGGACTCGATCGGCTTGGCAAGCAGGGACGATCCCGGCGGCGATGACCTACGGCGGCGCTGCGCCAGCAGCTCCAGCATGCCGACGATGCCCTTGGGGAAGACGACGACGATCAGCACGATGAAGCCGCCGAGCACCAGTTTCGACAGGTCGGTCTGGCTCACCAGCCAGATGTTGAGAGCCTTGTAGACGATCGCGCCGATCACCCCACCCGACACCGTCTCCACACCGCCGAGCAGCACCATGACCAGAGCATCGACCGAGAGCGAGATGCCGAGATTGTCGGGGAAGACGCTGCCCTTCAGATACGCGAACAGCGCGCCGCCGATGCCGGCGGTGGTGCCTGATATCACGAACGCCGTCCACTGGATGCGCTTGGCGTTGATGCCGACCGCCTCGCTGCGCAGCACCGAGTCGCGCGTGGCACGGAGCGCGTAGCCGAACGGAGAGAACACCGCGATCCGCAGCGCAATGGTGACGAGCGCGGCTATGCCAAGCGCGAGCCAATAGAAATGCGACACACTCGCCGCCCAACTCGCGGGCCAGACGCCGAGAATGCCGTTGTCGCCGCCTGTTACGCTCACCCATTGGAACGCAATCGACCACACGATCTGTGCGAAGGCCAGCGTCAGCATCGCAAAGTAGACGCCGGAGAGCTGCACCGCGAAAAAGCCGAACACTGCCGCGCCCATGCAACCGAGCAGCGGCCCGAGCAGGAGGCAAACGATCATCGGCAGCCCCGCCATCTTGGCAAGGAACGCGACGCCATAGGCGCCGAGGCCGAAATAGGCGGCGTGGCCGAACGAGGCGAGCCCGCCGACCGACATCAGGAAATGCAGGCTGACGGCGAAGATGACGAAGATCGCGATCTCCGAGCCGACGGTCAGCGCGTAATTGCCGGCGAACAGCGGCAGCATCGCCGCAACGAGCAGCGCTGCGAGTGAGCCGAGCCGCTCGTTTTGGGTCAGTGGCCGCCACGGATTGACGGTGAGACCAGGCGTCTTGCGCGCGGCCGCCTCCGGTTTGCCGAACAGGCCCCAAGGCCGCACGATGAGCACGGCGGCCATCACCAGGAAGACCAGGATGATGGAGATTTTCGGGAAGATCAGGATGCCGAAGGCGTTCAGCTCGGATACCAGCACGGCCGCGACAAACGCTCCGACAATGCTGCCGAGGCCGCCGATCACGACGACGACGAAGACCTCGACGATGATGCGCAGATCCATGGCGTGATGCACGGCGTCGCGCGGGATCTGGAGCGCGCCACCGAGAGCGGCCAGGAAGACGCCGACCGCGAACACCGACGTGAACAGCCATTTCTGGTTCACACCGAGCGCTGCGACCATGTCGCGGTCCTGGGTCGCGGCACGCACCAAGACACCCCAACGCGTGCGCTGGAACAGCAGCCAGAGAACACCGAGCACGACGGGGCCGAGCACGATCAGGAACAGGTCGTAGCTCGGAATGTTCTGGCCAAAGAAATCAACGGCGCCCTTGAAGCCCGGGGCGCGGCGGCCGACGAGGTCGTCGGGGCCCCAGATCAGCACCACGAGATCCTCGACCATCAGTGTGAGGCCGAACGTGCCGAGCAGCTGGAATAGTTCGGGCGCATGATAGATGCGGCGGAGCAGCACCATCTCGACGAGGACGCCGATCAGCGCCACGGCCAGCGCCGCCGCAAGCACCCCGCCCCAGAAGCCGAACGCGCCGGAGAAGCGCTCGGTCAGCGTGAAAGCGATGTAGGCGCCGATCATGTAGAAGGCGCCATGCGCGAAATTCACGATCCGCGTCACGCCAAAGATGATCGACAGGCCCGAGGCCACCAAGAACAGCGACGCTGCGCTGGCGAGACCGGTCAGAAACTGTACGACGTAAAAGGCCATCGGCGGTCCGGGTTGGTTGAAGTCGTAGGGTGGGTTAGCCCTGCAGATGCGCAGAGCGCATCGGCTCGGCGTAACCCACCACCTTTTTCTCGTATGGGCACCGAAGATGGTGGGTTACGTCACGCAGATGCGCTTTGCGCATCTGCGTGACTAACCCACCCTACGGCACTGGCGCTTAGTCCTTGGGCCGAAGCTTCTCGACTTCGGCATCGCTGGGCAGATAGTCCGCACCCTTCTTGTAGGAGGCGTCCACCATCACGCCCTTGCCGTCCTTCTGCGCGGTCTTGCCGACGAAGGCACCGAGGGTCGATTGGTGGTCGATCTTGCGGAACGTGATCTCGCCGAACGGCGAGGGCATGGAAATGCCTTCAGCCGCCGCGATCATCTTGTCGGTGTCGGTCGAGCCGGCCTTGGCGATGATCGCAGCCGCCGCCTTGATGGTCTGGTAGCCGACGATCGAGCCGAGGCGCGGATAGTCATTGTACTTGCCCTGATACGCCTTCAGGAACGCATCGTGCTCGGGCGTCTTGATCGAGTACCAGGGATAGCCGGTGACGATCCAGCCCTCCGGCGTCTCGTCCTTGAGCGGATCGAGATATTCGGGCTCGCCGGTCAGGAAGGATACGACCTCGCGCCCCCTAAACAGGCCGCGGGTGTTGCCTTCACGGACAAGCTTGACGAGGTCAGGGCCGAACGTGACGTTGAGAATGGCTTCCGGGTTGGCCTGCGCCACCGCCTGCACCACCGGACCCGCGTCGATCTTGCCCTGCGGCGGCCACTGCTCGTCGACCCACTGGATGTCAGGACGCTTCTCCGACATCAGCTTCTTGAACACCGCGACTGCCGACTGGCCGTACTCATAGTTCGGCGCAATCGTCGCCCAGCGCTTGGCCGGCAGCTTGCTGGCGGCCTCGACCAGCATCGCGGCCTGCATGTAGTTGGAGGGGCGCAGACGGAAGGTGTATTTGTTGCCTTTCGACCAGGTTATCGCGTCCGTCAGCGGTTCGGCCGCGAGGAAGAACACCTTCTTCTGGTTGGCGAAGTCGCTGACCGCGAGGCCAATGTTCGACAGGAACGTGCCCGTCAGCATCGCGACGCCTTCGCTGGAGACGAGCTCGTTGGCCGCGGTCTGTGCGTCCGCCGGTTTGCCACCGTCGTCCTTGGAGATGACGACGAGCTTCTTGCCGTTGATGCCGCCGGCTGCGTTGATCTCCTCAACGGCGAGTTGCCAGCCCTTGCGATATGGCTCGGTGAAGGACGGTAGCAGCGAGTAGCTGTTGATCTCACCGATCTTGATGTCCTCCGCCACGGCCGAATGGCCGATGCCGACAGCCAGAAGCGCAAACGCCGCGCCGACAAAATAGTTTCTTGCTCGCATCCCAACCTCCAGTTTTGAATTTGTCACGTCTTATCGCAAACCGTCTTCGCCCTTGATCTCGGCGACCGTCAGCCCGCCGACCCGCGGCAATGGACGGCCGCTGTCGGTGACGGCAACCGCGACCATGATCTCGTTGGCGCGCGGCGCATCATTGATCTGCACTTCCATCCCGTCGAAATGGCTACGCACAAAGGCCGCGTCCTTGTGCCCGAGCGGAATGTCGAGCGTCGTGCCGGGGCCGCTGCGCTTTTTCGACGACGGGATCAGCGCCGCGCCCTTGCTCAGGACTTTGCGCACCGGTGCGCCCATCTTCGGGTGAAGAATCGCGGCGGCATGCTCCAGCTCACCGTTCTCGCCGACAGCCGCGGCCTTGCCGTAGCTTTGGGCCTTCGCGCCGTCGATGCCCAGCGCCGCCACGGCGCGCTTCGACAACAGCTCGCCGAGCTCCTCGCCGATCGCGATCAAGGGCGAAAGGTCCTCGACATATTTGCCGGCAAAGGGATTCTCGATCACGGCGATGGCCGCGGCGCGCCGGGTCGGCGGCGAAACCTGACGACCCATCTCCATCTGCGTCTCTTCGACGACGGTGACGATCTTGCGAATGATCGCGCTCATGCTTCGCTTCCCTGTTCAGGCACCGACCGCATTCTCCAGCGCCAGCGGGCGCGATCGTTGCTCTCTTATATCCTTGGTTCCGACGACGATCATATCACCACAAAGCCTGAGCACGGCACCCTCGATCAATCCGCGATCGAATAATTGCCGTGCACATTCCGCGCCAGATTCCAGCGCGGCGGCGATGTCCTTTCGTGACAATTGACTGACATTGCGGGTGACGAGACGCGAACCGAGATCGCTGTCTGGCTGAAGCTCGTTGGCGGGTTGCCGGATGATGCCGGGATGGCCCGGCAGGTCGACTGCATTGGCAATGATCGTCGCCGCCGCATCGGCCTGCGACGCGGTTGCGGCCAGCACCGTCACGGCGTCCGCGATGCCGAGCGAAAAGCTGCGGCCATGACGCCCGCTAGTCGCAATGCCGCGAATTGGGTCGTTCGCATCGACCCTCAGAGTGCGCATCACGCCGTCGCCGTCAGGCCGATCGATCAGGCCGACCGAAAAATGCTCACCCCGCCCGAGATGCAGCGCGATGTCGCCACCGTTATTGACATAGACACGCTCGAGCGGCGCAGCGTCCAGCATCGCGCCGAGAATCTCCTCGGCCACGCTTCCGGCCACCGCGGCCATCGGGGTGATGAAGCAATCGGACGCGTAAGGCGCGACCGCCGCGTGCATCCGGCGCGCGACCACGCTCCTGAGCGACGTCCGCTCCCCTGCAGCCGCCCGCAACTCCGGCAGTTCCGCACAGAGTTCGTCGAGCAGTCCGGTCAAGCGGCGCGCCGCGGCCTCATAAGCCACCTGCACGTCGTGCGCGGGCCCCCTCGCCTCGATAATCAGGTCAATCGGTCCATCCTGCAAATGCAGCCGCCGGCCATCAGACAGCATTGCAATTTGCGGGAGTCTTGTCATGGCCGCGGTCCCGGGATCGGATTCTGCCAGGGCAGCTGGCGGACGTCGTCACCGTTCTGCACCTCGGACAGCGGCTTCACGTAGTCCATGTGCCCGCCGAGCGCGGCATAATCAGACAGCTTCATCGTGAACTCGATCGGCGCCACCAGCGCCGGCGTCGGCACATAGCCGAACGCACCTGACGGCATCTGCGTCACGTCAACCATGTAGGTAATGCCGCCGCCCGGCCAGACATAGACAGGCGCGCCGCCGCTGGTGACGCGCGTCAGCGCATCCTTCACCGAGCGAGTCAGCCGCACCGGATTGTCAGTGACGCCGGCCCGCAACGAGCCGCCGGCGCCGGCCATGAACAGCACCGTGCACAGGGCCGGCTCGCAATTCTCCTGGATGCGCTCGACCGAGAATTTCAAATCGGCAGGCATCTCGGTCTCAATCGGCTTCAGGGCCTCGTCGAGCACATAATACGAAGAATGCTCGCCGGTGGTGGAGACCATCAGCATGGTCAGGCCCGGCTTGGCCTCCTTGGCGTCGAACGGACCGAGGATCGCCAGCGGATCGGAGATATTGGTGCCGCCCCAGCCGGTGCCGGGATCGGCGACCTGGAAATAGCGGCCGGGCGTCGAGCGCCGGCCCTTCATCTTGATGCCGCTGTCGGGGATGTCGAGCAGCTTGCCGGCCTGGTGCTCCGAGAGCACGCCGGTGATGTGGTCGTCGACCACGACGACCTCGTCGACCTTGCCTTGCCATTGCTTGGCGAACATGCCGATCGTCGCCGAGCCGCAGCCGACGCGCATGCGCTCTTCTTTCACGCCGTTCACGACAGGTGGCCGACCGGCCTGCACCACTACCGTGGCGCCGCCGTCGATGGTGAGCTCGACCGCTTTGCAATTGGCAAGGTCCATCAGCGTGTCGCAGGTGACGCGCCCCTCCTTCTTGGAGCCGCCGGTGAGATGATGCACGCCGCCGAGCGACAGCATCTGCGAGCCGTATTCGCTGGTGGTGACGTGGCCGACCGCCTCGCCCTGCGCGCGCACGGTCGCGGTCTCCGGCCCGAGGTAGCGGTCCGTGTCGATCTTCACCTTGATTCCGCAATAGGAGAAGATGCCCTCGGTGACCACGGTCACCATGTCGACGCCGTCGACTTCCGCGGAGACGATGAAGGGCGCCGGCTTGTAATCGGGATAGGTCGTGCCCGCGCCGATCGCCGTCACGAAGGTCGAAGGTTCGTGGACGATCTTGCCGTCCCAGTCTTCGGTGCGGCTGAACGGCACGAGCTTGCCGCCGTGCGAGACGGTGCGCTCCAGGATCACATGGGGATCGACGCGAACGAGCTTGCCATCATGGTTGGCATAACGGTCGCAGGCGCCTGCCGCGCGCGGCTTGATGTAGCACATCACCGGACAGGCATCGCAGCGGATCTTGTCGGTGGCAGCGCTTGTTGTTTCCATCACCATGGGAGAGCCAGCAGACACTGCGGTTATCATTCGTATACGAACGATGTTGCGCGCGGTCCTGAGAGCTGTCAAGCGGCGCCGCGCGCGAAAAGATGCGCCTGCCGCATAAAACTGCATTTGCCTCCCAGGCTTGTCCACAAAGCGGGCAATTGCGCTGCACTGCGGCATGGCCGCTTGCACGTTTGTGTACAAACGGTATCGTCGCCACATAGACATTTCGCGACCGCAGGGTTTGGGAACGAGGATGACGCAAGCACCGATCCGCCTCACCGTGAACGGCAGGATCCACGACGTCACGGCAGAGCGCCAGACGCCACTGCTCTACGTGTTGCGCAATGATCTCGGCCTCAACGGCCCGAAGTATGGTTGCGGCTTGGGTGAATGCGGCACCTGCACTGTCCTGATCGATGGCGTCGCCGCACGCTCCTGTGTGATTCCGGTGAGTGGATGCGTTGGGCGCGACATCGTGACGCTCGAGGGGCTCGGCACGCGCGACAAACCCGATGTGGTGCAGCAGGCCTTCATCGACGAGCAGGCCGCGCAGTGCGGCTATTGCCTCAACGGCATGATCATGACCACCAAGGCGCTGCTGGCGATCAACCCGCAGCCATCCGAGCAGGAGGCGCTGGCCGCGCTGCGCTACAATCTCTGCCGCTGCGGCACGCACGTCGAAATCCTGCGCGCGGTGATGCGTGCGTCGGGCCAGCTCGTCGAGGCGGCTGACTGATGTCCTCACCTCTTTCGAACGTAGCGGAGCGGGGCTCGCTCGTCGTCGTCCGCACGGTGGACGAGGTCACCTCCGAGACCTTCGTGCGGATCACCGCCGACGGTTCGGTGACGGCCTATAACGGCCATGTCGATCTCGGCACCGGCATCCGCACCGCCCTCGGCCAGATCGTCGCCGAAGAGCTGGACGTGTCTTTTGCGCGGGTCGTGGTCGTACTCGGCGACACAACCGTGGCGCCGAACCAGGGCGCGACGATTGCGAGCGAAACCATCCAGATCACGGCCGTGCCGCTGCGCAAGGCCGCAGCCCAGGCGCGACACTTCCTGATCGCGCGCGCGGCCGAGCGGCTGGAGCTGCCGGCCGAAGACCTTAAGATCGAGGACGGTCTCGTCCGAGGCCATAATCGCAGCATCAGCTATGGCGAGTTGATCGGCGGCGAGATCATCCGCCTCGAGCTGGCCGATGACGTCGCCGTCAAGGCCGTCAGCGACTACGCCATCGTCGGCCAATCGATGCCGCGGGTCGATCTTCCTGCCAAGGCCACGGGCGAGCTGACCTTCGTGCATGACGTTCGCCTCCCCGGCATGCTGCACGGCCGCGTGGTCCGCCCGCCCTATGCCGGCGTTGATGCCGGCCCGTTCGTCGGCACCAGCCTCATCGCGGTCGACGAATCTTCCGTGCGCGACATCCCGGGTCTCGTCGCCGTCGTTCGCATCGGCGATTTCGTCGGCGTCGTCGCCGAGCGCGAGGAGAACGCGATCCGCGCGGCCGATCAGCTCAAGGTGAGCTGGAATCCCACTCCGGCGCTGACCGATCTCGCCGATGTCGAGAGGGCGCTACGCGCCAATCCGTCCACGCCCCGCACACTGATCGACAAGGGCGACGTCGACGCCGCGATATCAGTCGCGGCCAAGCCGATGCAGCGCACTTACATCTGGCCGTATCAGATGCACGCCTCGATCGGCCCGTCCTGCGCCGTCGCCGATTTCCAGGATGGCAATGTCCGCGTCTGGTCCGGCACGCAGAACCCGCACGTGCTGCGCAGTGATCTCGCCCTGCTGATCGAGCGCCCCGAGAGCGAGGTCGAGATCATCCGTCTCGAAGCCGCCGGCTGCTACGGCCGCAATTGCGCCGATGACGTCAGCGCGGATGCGCTTCTGCTGTCACGAGCGGTCGGCCGGCCAGTGCGGGTCCAGCTGACGCGCGAGCAGGAGCACGCCTGGGAACCCAAAGGCACCGCGCAGCTCATTGACGTCAACGGCGGCCTGAATGCCGACGGCGGCATCGCCGGTTACGATCTCGCCACGCGCTATCCTTCGAACGCAGCACCAACGCTGGCGCTGCTCCTCACGGGGCGCATCTCGCCCGAACCCGTGGTACTCCAAATGGGCGACCGCACCGCGATCCCACCCTACGATTACGACCACATGCGCGTGGTCGCACACGACATGCCACCGATCGTGCGCGCATCCTGGTTTCGCGGCGTCTCGGCGCTGCCGAACACCTTTGCGCACGAATCCTATATCGACGAGGCGGCAACCGAGGCCGGCGTCGATCCCATCGAATATCGCCTGCGCTATCTGAAGGACCAGCGCGCCGTCGATCTCGTCAATGCGGTGGCCGAGCGCGCGGGCTGGACACCGCGGCCGGTTCGTGAAGAAAAGGACGGCGACATCGTGCACGGCCGCGGCTTTGCCTATGCGCTCTATGTCCACAGCAAGTTTCCGGGCTATGGCGCGGCGTGGTCGGCCTGGGTCGCCGACGTCTCCGTCAACAAGACCACCGGCGATGTCAGCGTTACGCGGGTGGTCGCCGGGCAAGACTCCGGCCTGATGATCAATCCCGACGGCGTGCGCCACCAGATCCAGGGCAACGTCATCCAGTCCACCAGCCGGGCGCTGATGGAGGAAGTCTCGTTCGAGCGCGGCGCGGTGGCAGCGCGCGAATGGGGCGCCTATCCGATCATCCCCTTCCCCGAGGTGCCCAAGATCGACGTCTTGATGCTGCCGCGCCAGGACCAGCCGCCGCTCGGCGTCGGCGAGTCTGCCTCCGTCCCGAGCGCGGCAGCGATTGCGAATGCAATCTTCGACGCCACCGGCGTGCGCTTCCGCGAGCCGCCGTTCACGCCGGAGCGCATTCTCAGGGGATTGCACGGAGAAACATCGCCCGTGCCACAAGTCCTGCCCGCGCCCGCTGCGCGGCCGTCCCGCATCTGGGAAAATCCATTCGCCAAGGGCGCCGGCATTTTCGCTGCGATCGCGGCCGTCTGCACTGCAGCGATCGGCATCGGCGCTACGCTTCTGCCGGGCCGAGCGATTGCGCCGATCGCCCGGCCCGACGCGTCGGTCTATTCGGCCGCGACCATCGCGCGCGGCCAGCAGCTCGCAGCGCTCGGCAATTGCGCGGAGTGCCACACCACGATCAACGGCGTGCTCAACGCCGGCGGCCGTGCGCTGGAAACGCCGTTCGGCACGATCTATTCAACCAACATCACACCTGATGTCGAAACCGGGATTGGCGCCTGGTCGTATCTCGCCTTCGAGCGCGCGATGCGCGACGGCCTGCATCGCGACGGGCGGCAGCTCTATCCCGCCTTTCCCTACCCGCATTTTGCCAAGACCAACGATGCCGACATGCAGGCGCTCTATGCCTACCTGATGGCGCAGCCCGCGGTGCGCGCGACGGCGCAAGCGAACAAGCTCATCTTCCCCTTCAATCTCCGCCCGCTCCTTGCCGGGTGGAACGCGCTCTTCCACCGGACCAACGAATTCAAGCCCGATCCTGCCAAATCCGAGCAATGGAATCGCGGCGCGTATCTCGTCGAAGGTCTCGGCCATTGCAGCGGCTGCCACTCGCCGCGCAACGCGCTCGGCGCCGAGCAGCGCCAGGCCTATCTCGCCGGCGGATTCGCCGAGGGCTGGGAAGCGCCACCGCTGACGTCACTCTCGCACGCGCCGATCCCCTGGAGCGAGGACGAGCTGTTCGCCTATTTGCGCACCGGCCATTCGCGCTATCACGGCGTCGCGGCCGGCCCGATGGCGCCTGTTGTCCGGGACCTCAAGGCCCTCCCCGATCAGGACATCCGCGCGATGGCGGTCTATCTCGGCTCGTTCAATGACGGTGTAGCAAACGCGCCCGCTTTGGCCGCGAAACTCGAGAGCGCAACGCAAGTCACCGTCGCCTCCTCCACCGGTGCGCGACTTTACCAGGGCGCCTGCGCCGTCTGTCATGAGGTCGGCGGCCTGCCGCTGTTCGGCAGCCGGCCCTCGCTGGCGCTCAACAGCAATTTGCACAGCGCGACCGCGGACAATCTCGTGCAGGTGATCCTTCACGGCATCACCGAGCCCGCATCGAGCGACCTGGGCTACATGCCCGCGTTTGGGAATAGCATAAGCGACGCGCAGGTCGAAGAGCTCGTCACCTTCCTGCGTAAGCAGTTCGCGCCCGAGAAGCCCGCATGGTCAGGTGTTCGCGAGACGATCGCGCGCGTGCGGACGTCCACTCACTAGGTCGCCGATCGCGTCGTTGCCACGATCGGCAAGCAGCATTGACCCAGATCTTGGATGCGGCTGCTTTAGTCTGGAAGACGCGGAATCGGTTCATCAGGCTGGGCAAATTATCCGAGTTGCCGGGCGCATTGGGAAGGATCAGAATTGACGCTTTCCGAACGCGCGAAGAGGCTTGACGAGCAACACGACCGATCCCCGTCACCGGGGGGCCCGGCTCTGCAAAACGCTCAGCGACTCAACCAGCCTGCCTGTTTCAAGCGCGCTCACGACAGGAGACGCTGCCATGACGATCAGAGGGCTTATTGCAGCAGTTCTCACAGGTGCAATTGCGCTGGCGACGACCTACACCAGTGCGAAAGCTGCCGGAGATCAGATTACCATCCTTTACGACGCCTTCGGTACAGACGCCACGATGACAAAGGACTGGGGCTTCTCGGCCTTTGTTGAAGTCGCCGGAAAGCGAATCCTGTTCGATACCGGGGATAACGCCGATATTTTCGCCGCCAACGTAAAAGCGAAGGGCATTGATCTGACCAAGCTCGACTTTGTTGTGCTTTCGCACCGGCATTCGGATCACATGGCTGGATTGAGCTACGTCTTGAGCATCAATCCGACAGTAAAAATCTACGCGCCAAAGGAAGGCTTTGGCATCTACGGCTCGTCCCTTCCGTCCAGCTTCTATCGCAAGGATGACTCGCTCCCGCCTGAAATGCGATACTTTGGCGGCAAGCCACCTGAGGTGATGAAGTTCGGAGCGGCATGGGCCAATGCGCACTTCGAATTGATCGATCAGACAACCGAAATTGCTCCCGGGATCACGCTGATCTCGTTGATCTCGGATGCGCCCGGGACAAAAGAACTCAAAGAGCTGTCGCTCGCAATCAACACCGCAAACGGAACGGTTCTTGTGGTTGGCTGTTCACATCCTGGGATCGAGAGGATCGTTGAGGCGGCAACTGCGATCAATCCCAAGATCCATCTGATTGCCGGCGGCTTTCACCTCGTCGCGGCGCCCGACGACGTGATCACCAAGGCTGTGGCCGCGCTGAAGGACCGCTTCAAGGTCGAAAACATTGCGCCGGGACACTGCACGGGTGAGCCGACTTTCGCAGCTCTGAAGAAAGCCTTTGGCGATAGATATATATACGCCGGACTCGGCACATCTATTTCAATTGGACCCGGTTCGGATGTGAGACGTGGAGACATGCCTGCTCCCGAGGAGCTCATCATCTATCGAAGATTGGCCGCAAGCGAGGACTGATTTCTCACGGGAGCTTGCGTCCCCGCAGAGGGCTGCCGGTCAGGGGAGCTTAGGAATCAAGTCACCCCCTGACCAATGAGTCCAGTTCTGGATCAACCGTGCTTCTTCATCTCCACCGGCGGGGTGCCGTGGGTGTGGAAGGACTCGATCGTCTTCAAGCCCCAGGCCTGACCCTTCTTGCGCTCCTCTTCCGTCCAAACGATCGGCTTCCAGTCCGGCGCGAGGATGAGACGCGCGCCGGCATTGGCGACTTCGACGCGGTTGCCGCCGGGCTCATAGACATAAAGAAAGAACGTCTGCTGGATCGCGTGCTTGTGCGGTCCGGTCTCGATGTGCACCCCGTTCTCCAGGAAGATATCGGCGGCGCGCAAAATCTCCTCGCGGCTGTCGAGCGCGTAGGTAACGTGGTGGAAGCGGCCCGCCACGCCGGAATGATCGAGCGAATAGGCGAAGTCGTAGCTCTTGTTCGACATGGTCAGCCACATCGCCGCTTCCCGGCCGTCGTTGAGCACGATCTGCTCGGTGAGGCGGCAGCCGAGGTAATTCTCGAAGAACTCACGGTTGGCCTTGATGTCGACCGCGAGGCAGTTGAGGTGGTCGAGCCGGCGCACGTTGACGCCGCGCGCGGGAAAGCGCTGCGCCTGGTTCTTCAGCGCCGGCTTCAGCTCCGGCGGCGCCTGATACCATTCGGTCTCGTAATAGAGCTCGACGATGTGTCCGTCGGGATCGCGGCAGCGGAATGTCGGTCCCTGCCCCATGTCGCCGTCGATCCAGCCGATGTCGAAGCCCGAGCCCTTCAGCGCGGCAACGCGGCGCTCCAGCGCCTGCTGGCTGCGCGCGCGCAGCGCCATATGCTCCATGCCTGAGGTCTTCGAGGCCGTCAGCTTGAGCGAATAGCGCTCGTAATCGTCCCAGCCGCGCAAATAGACCGACTCGCCCTTCTGCCCGCTCACCGTCATGCCCATGACGTCGACGAAGAACTTCAGGCTCTCGTCTGGCTTCGGCGTCAGCAGTTCCATGTGGCCGAGATGGGCAAGATCGAAAATCGGTTCGGGCTGCATGGTCTTCTCCTGAGCGGCGATCGGGAACGCGCGATCGGGCGCGGAGCGTATGGTCCCGACCACGTCCGACGGCATTCGATCTATTTGTACTAATGTACAAATGATTAGGTCCCGTCAACAAATCAACACGTGCCGGTCCACGAGGAAGGTCCGGGCCCGCGACACAAATCTTGCACCGAATGCAGCGTGGACTGCCCGGATGGTAAAATCTTCCTTAACCAGAACGAAGGCCCGAAGGCTGCGAAAATCGGCATTTTCGGGCTATTTCCGCGCACAAATATGCATTGGGAATAAAGCTCATGACCGAATTGTCGCGGATTTAACAAAGCGGCCGCCTCTGCGGTTTAACCGTTTGTCCAGCCACGGCTGCGCATAGTCGGAGAAACAGTCTGACTTTTCAGGTTCATCCATCGTGACATCCTTTGGACGCGTGATTTCGGTACGCGGATCGCTCGCGCGGGTCGGACTTCTGGCGGAAAGCCAGATGCCGATCTCGGAGGTACGGGCGACAGTCGGTCGCTTCGTCAGCATCCGCTGCGCCAGCTCGGTCATCGTCGCCATGATCACGGAGGTGTCCTGCGAGAATTTGTCGAGCAGCGACAATTACATCGCGATCGCCTCGGTTGACCTGCTCGGCGAGATCCTCAATGCGGCCGACAAGGCCAAATTCCAGCGCGGCGTAACCAATTATCCGACCATCGGCGACGCGGTGGATCTGATCACCAGCCAGGAGCTGCGCACCATCTACGCGCCGACCGGGTCGGATCAAATCAATGTCGGCTTCCTCCAGCAGGACCGCTCCGTCGTCGCCTATGTCGACGTCGAGGAGATGCTGTCGAAGCACTTTGCGGTGCTCGGATCGACCGGCGTCGGCAAATCCACCGGCGTGTCGCTGCTGCTCAACGAGATCCTCAAAGCACGCCCGAACCTGCGCATCTTCCTGCTCGACGTGCACAACGAATACGGCCGCTGCTTCGGCGACCGCGCGCTGGTGCTCAATCCGCGAAACCTGAAGCTGCCGTTCTGGCTGTTCAATTTCGAGGAAATCGTCGATGTGCTGTTCGGCGGCCGCGCCGGCGTGCCCGAGGAGCTCGACATCCTCGCGGAAGTCATCCCGCTCGCCAAGGGCGTCTATACGCAGTACCAGAACGCCGACCGCATTGGTCTGAAGCGCATCGATCCCAAGCAGATCGGCTACACCGTCGACACGCCGGTGCCTTATCGCCTGGTCGATCTGATGTCGCTGATCGACGAGCGCATGGGGAAGCTGGAAAACCGCTCCTCGCGCATCATCTATCACAAGCTGATCTCGCGCATTGAAGCGGTGCGCAACGATCCGCGCTACGCCTTCATGTTCGACAACGCCAATGTCGGCGGCGATACCATGGCCGAGGTGATCAGCCATCTGTTTCGCCTGCCTGCCAACGGCAAGCCGATGACGGTGATGCAGCTCGCCGGCTTCCCGGCTGAGGTCATCGATTCCGTCGTCTCCGTCCTCTGCCGCATGGCCTTCGACTTCGGCTTGTGGAGCGACGGCGTCTCGCCGCTGCTGTTCGTCTGCGAAGAGGCGCACCGCTACGCGTCCGCCGACCGCAACATCGGCTTCGGCCCGACCCGCAAGGCGGTCTCGCGCATCGCCAAGGAAGGCCGCAAATACGGCGTCTATCTCGGCCTCATCACCCAGCGCCCGGCCGAGCTCGACGCCACCATCATCTCCCAGTGCAACACGCTGTTCACGATGCGTCTTGCCAACGACCGCGACCAGGCGTTGCTGCGCGCCGCGGTGTCGGATGCGGCCGCGAACCTGTTGTCCTTCGTGCCATCACTCGGCACCCGCGAAGTCTTGGCCTTCGGCGAAGGCGTCGCGCTGCCGACGCGACTGCGCTTCAAGGAAGTGCCGCCGCACCAACTGCCGCGCGGCGAAGCCACCATTTCGAGCGTGCCGTCGGTCACCGCCGGTCACGACATGCATTTCGTCAGCGCCGTACTCGAGCGCTGGCGCGGTGCCACCTCGCAACGGGACGTGCCGAACGACCCGGTGTTCTCCGCGCCGCCTACCAAGACGCTCGCGCCAGCCGAGACGCCGATGCTGCAGCCTTCGATGGGGCTCGATCCGGATCGCTTCTCCTTACTGAAGAAGCCGCTGCGGTAAAGCGCTCCCGTGTCCCGGACGCGCTGCAGCGTGAAACGCTGCTGCGCAGAGCTTGCGACGCCTCTGGAGCCTATCGTCCGCATGGACTATGTTTCCCGCCCCAGCCGGAAACCATGCCCATGACAAAGCCCACGCCACGCTTCCAAGCTCCCGCAATCGACACGCTCCCTGAGGACATCCGCACGCGCCTTCTCGCCGTGCAGGAAAAGAGCGGTTTCGTGCCCAACGTATTCCTGACGCTGGCCTACCGGCCCGACGAGTTCCGCGCCTTCTTCGCCTATCACGACGCGCTGATGGAGAAGGACAGCGGGCTCACCAAGGCCGAGCGGGAGATGATTGTGGTGGCGACCTCGGCGGCGAACCAGTGCCAGTATTGCGTAATCGCCCATGGCGCGATCCTGCGCATCCGCGCCAAGAACCCGCTGATTGCCGACCAGGTCGCGACCAACTACCGCAAGGCCGACATCACGCCCCGGCAGAAGGCGATGCTCGATTTCGCGATGAAGATCTCCGCCGACGCGCAGCGCAGTTCCGAGGAGGATTTCGCGGCCCTCAGCCCCCACGGCTTCAGCGACGACGACATCTGGGATATCGCCGCGATCTCGGCCTTTTTCGGGCTGTCAAACCGGCTGGCGAATTTCACCGGCATGCGGCCGAATGATGAATTCTACCTGATGGGGCGACTGCCGAAAGCATGATGGATCTCGACTGGCCCGAGACCCTGATCCGCCTCGGCGTTGCGACGCTTGCCGGCGGCGCAATTGGTCTCAATCGCGACCTGCACGGCAAGCCGATCGGGCTCAAGACACTTGGCATCGTCGGCCTCTCCACCGCAACAGTGGTGCTGCTGGCGCTGCAACTTGGGGAGCCCGGCAAGATCGCCGATGCGACGAGCCGGGTGATCCAGGGCATTCTGACCGGCATCGGTTTCCTCGGCGCCGGCGTCATCGTCCACGAGAGCGAGCAGTTTCGCGTCCGGGGACTGACCAGTGCGGCTTGCACCTTTCTTGCCGCTTGCCTCGGTGTCGTCTGCGGCGCCGGACATTGGAAGATCGTTGCTGTCGCGATTGCGCTCGCTTTCGCGTTGCTCACGATCGGACATCGGATCGAGCGCCGCCTGCATCGCATGCTCGGTGGGACGGATGAGGCGCACGAGGCCGAAATTCGCGAGCGGAACGGCCGGCGCTGACGGCGGTCATCCCAAACGGTATCCCTGCTCTTAGACCTGACGACGCCAATCGCCTGGCATGTGGACTAAAGTTTTCGCTCGATTGTCCGCCTGAACCGCTGATAATCGGGTCCGAAACGTTCGCGATTGCCGCTGGCGCGGCAGTCGCTCGGACCAGAGAGTAAAACGATGGATACCCGTGCGCACCAAGCCGGCGACGTGACGTTCGATTTCCGCGAATTGTCGGCGCGCGACAAATACAAGCTGCTGATCGGTACGGTCGTGCCGCGGCCCATCGCGCTGGTGACGACGATAGATCCCGAGGGGCGGATCAACGCGGCGCCGTTCAGCTTCTTCAATTGCCTGTCGGCGGATCCGCCGATCCTGGCACTCGGCGTCGAGAATCATCCGGACATGCGGTTCAAGGACACCGGTCTCAACATCCGCCTGACCGAAGTCTTCACCGTCAACATCGTCTCGCATGCGATCGCCGAAGCCATGCATGTCTGCGCCGTGCCGTTCTCACCGGAGCATGACGAGTTGCAGGCTGCCGGCCTGACCGCGATGGCGGGCAAGACCGTGGCCTCGCCCTGGATCAAGGAAGCGCCTGCTGCGTTCGAATGCCGCCGTCACCTGACGCTGGAGCTCGGCAAGTCGCGCCAGATCATCATGGGCGAGATCCTTTTCGCGCACTACCACGCCGACGTCGTCGACGCCGAACGCTTGCACATCGATCCTGCCAGGCTCGATGCCATCGCAAGGCTTGGTGGCAGCACCTGCTCGACCATTCGCGACCGTTTCGACATGGAGACGCCGACGCTGGACGACTATTGGAATCAGCGACGGTCGTAGACAGCTGGCCCAGCCTTCCAACACTCAGGACGTATGCCCGTCGAAATCGCCCTCGACGGGCGTTTTCTTGGCGCGCTGCGGCGTCATTCTGGTGGCGTCCAGCCGGCCTGGAACACCGCGCGGCCCGAGCTGCTCGCGTTGGAGATCGTCTTCGGAAAACGACGGCTCGACCCCGTTGGGTTCGGTCCGCCGCGTGGCATGAATATCGTCTCGTCCGCTCATTGTGATCTCCTCTCGGCCTTGCGGATACAGCGTTCCAGCCAGGCCCTGACGTCGACCTCGACTCGGTATCGTGGCATCGCTCATGCCCTGGAGCAGACGGTCCCGGCTCTCACGCTTACGTGCCGGGACCGCCGCTGAAGGAGCGACCAGCCAGCCGGGTAGACGGCCAGTCGCACTGGAAACGACGTCATCGCAGCAGCTGCGTTCCTATTTTGATCGGCATCGGTTTGACGACCGGCACTTGGGGGCGCATGCGCCAGGATAGAGACTATTCGCCGATGAGGCTCCGCTTGCTCGGCCGCAACGATCCATTGGAACGATCGCGCGTCGGCCGCGCTCATGCGATCGTTCGGGGCTGATCGCCGGCCAGTTCTTGGACCTCGAGCCTGATCGAGATCCTCAGGCAAGGCGTCTGTTCGTCCTCGCGCACGTCTACGACGACATGATCGGCGCGGCCGGCCACGAAAGCCTCCCGGGCGATGGACGTACCGGTCAACATGGCTTCCTTGCGGGCCCCCTCCACATTCGCAAAGTTCTGTCCGTCCTCGTCCTTGATGAGGCGGCTATCCTCGTGGATATCGAAATGGAATCGTGGCATCGGGCGCCTCAAAGGGTGGGCGACTGATGCAGGTAACGACCGTCGAAATCCGCTAGTTCCTGAAATTTCTGCTCGTCGAGGACGGTGACACGACCGCGACTGAACTCGACGACCCCTTCCTGCCGCACTTGCTTGATCACACGATTGGCGTGCACCGCGGTGATCCCCAGGGCTTCGCCGATCTGCTCCTGCGTCAATGGCATCTCGAAGCTGTCGCCGTCCACACGGCCGATGAGCCTGAGGCGTTCGCGCAGCTCGATCATGACGTGGGCGAGCCGCGCCGGCGCAGGGCGCTGGCCGACATTGACGATCCATTCGCGGAACATCGCGGAGTCGATCAGCGTATCGCGCCAGAACATCTCGGCGACGCGGGGGCTGCGGCGATGCAGCTTCCGCAGATTGTCGTGGCTGATGAAGCCAAGAGTTGCGGGGGTCAGCGTGGTGAGGTCATGGTCCATCACGTGCAGGAACAGGCTCATCAAATCTGGAATTTCGCCGGGGATCTGGAGTGAAAGGATCTGCCGCCTGCCGCTCGCGATCGTCTTGGAACGCGCACAAAAACCATCCACGATCAGGCAACACTCGCTCGCGCGCTCGCCGTCGCGCACAACGGCCCTCTCGGAGGGGTACTGCCGTACCGAGATCGGAAGGGCTTCGATCTCCTTGACGTCCTCGTCCGCGATCGCGGACGAGACGCGCAGGCGTTGGATGAGCGCCGCGCGGATCGTGTCGCTGGGCACCTCAGTGAGCTCCGATGGCGTGAAATGAAGCCTGATGCAATTTCCGGACGCCACAGCGCCGTCATGACGAAACCCGCAATCGTCCCGCCCGGTTCCAACAAAAGTTAAGGACGGAGTTTGTCCGCACATGGTTGGCTTGGCTCGGGGAGCGAAAGGCCACATCATGACGAAGAAGCGCAATCGCACGCGACCGGCCCTGTCCCTCCAAGAACGCCTGACGAAGTTCACGCAACAGGCGCGCGCCGCCGCTCAAAACCTGCCGGCAGGCGCCGAGCGACACGCGTTGTTGCAGAAGGTCCGCGACGGCGAAGCCGCCGCGGAGATGGAGCGCCTGTTATCCTCGCCGGAGCTGCACGATCCAAAATGATCCGCGCCCTGGCGCGACGTGCGATGTCGCTAGTGGTTGACCATCAGCGGAAGCGCCGGAGCAAAGCGCTCGGCAAATGTCAAAGTCCTGGCCTGTTGAACCGCAGCAAACGAGGCCGAGATTCCGACCGAAGCGACCGCGAGCAAGGCAACGACGAAAGCCAAACGGCGCATGTGAGCCTCCTGTGTGAGCTCGACTACCACAATTAAGTGGGCTGGCTCTGTTTCAGGACGGTTTCGTCGGCACGGAAAATGATTTCGCTCAAGCGCCTGTGATCAGCTCGCGCGCGGGCGCCTCAATCGTCCGACGCCGGGCCGCACCAGCCGGGCAGATAGATCGCGTCCTTGCTCTTGGCCGCCGCCAAGGCCTTTTCCAGCGCCTTGTCGAAATTGGCGTCCACGGCCTTGCGCGTCAGCTTGCGGCGCAGAAAGTCGGCCCACAAGAATTCGGAGAACGGCGTGGTGTCCTTGGCGAAACCGCCCATGCGGCGAAGCTCTCCGGCGAGACTGCGGAAGGGATCGTCCTTGAGCTCGGCGACCGATTTCGGCAGGTCGCGGAACGGACGACGCTCGCCCTTGCTATCGTAAGGATAGACCCAGCGCTTGTTATCCATCACGCCCCAGAACGCGTCGCGCTCGACCATCCGGAGATCGCCGACCACGGTGACCAGCACCTGCTTGATCCCCTCGTCGTGCAGCGCGCGGCCGAGATGGTGGTGGTCGATGACGTAATAGCGATCGTCGGGTCCGGCCACGACAGGGATCATATGGGTGCCGAGCAGGTCGGACTGCTTCTTCTTGCCATGCTCGCGCCAGCGCTTGCGCTTCTCCTTGACCTCGCGCATGCCGACCGTCATTTGCGTCGGCCGGAGCGACAGGATCGACACCGGATGCACTCTCGGCTCGCGCGCGTTGGTGGTCATGATCGAACGGCCTTTCGTCTGGTGGCAGTTTGGGTCCGGGTTCCCGATTATGCCATGGACGTTGCGGCGGCAACATGGATGCGGGTTGGGAGCGCCGGTCCGGCTGGTGTTGCGGCGCAACCCGCGCGCCCACGGCGTCGGAATTACTACCCGTTCCCAGCAGCATGCAGGGACGACGATGCGGACGCACAAGGACAAGATTTTCTGCAACCGAGGCGGCGCTTATGCTATCTAAAAATCGCTGCTTCGGAGTAATCCCCGTCCATGAAATCCCAGCGGCCCATAACCTCGGACGACGAGCACCGGGTGCTCCAGTTCAGGCCGCGAACGACGCCCTCCCCTGTGATCCGCCAGGGCGGCGGTATCGTGCAGAAGTTGCATGCAGCAGCGCCCGAACCGCTCGATTTGTCGCGCTATGAACAGCCCCGCGATGAGCCGGACGACTTCCGCCATCGCATGCTCGCCAATATCGCCGCGCTCGCCTTTACCATCGCGCTGACCGCGATCGGTATCTGGCTCGCGGTCAGCATCGCCGATTTGCGCCGGACCCAGGATTGCGTGCTGATGGGCCGGCGGGACTGCGTCAAGATCACGACGCCGCACATCTAGGTCAAGCACGCCGCGGAAGCCTCCCTGCGGGGGCTACCCTGCCTGAAGCCCCTGGGGCAGCATCCCCAACCCTGTCCCCGGGTCCTGTCCGGCTCCATTGAACTCAGGGCGGCGCTCCGATATACGGGCTTCCGACCCGTCCAGAGGGGGGTTGAGGGCGTCATCAGGGGCGCGATGCCCACCCACCGTGCTACTCCTGGATACCTGAAAAATACCTGCAATATATCAAAGGCTTAGTGATGTCCTCCACATTCGATCAGGTCGCTACGATCATCGCTGAAACCTGCGACATCCCGCGCGACACGATCACGCCGGATAGCCATGCCATCGATGACCTCGGCATCGACAGCCTCGATTTTCTGGACATCGCGTTCGCGATCGACAAGCAGTTCGGTATCAAGCTGCCGCTGGAAAAGTGGACCCAGGAAGTCAACGACGGCAAGGCGACCACCGAGCAGTATTTCGTCCTGAAGAACCTGTGCGCGCGCATCGACGAGCTGGTTGCCGCCAAGGGCGCGAGCGCCTAATCGGGCGGTCATGCAACTCGAATATTTCCACATGATCGATCGGATCGTCGACCTCAACGTCGACGAGAAGAAGATCATCGTCGAGGCCCAGGTCCCCCAGGAGAGCACCGTCTTCGAGGGGCATTTCCCGGGCTATCCGCTGATGCCCGGCGTGCTGCTGATCGAATCGATGGCGCAGGCCTCGGGTTTTCTGCTGCTTGGGGTCTTGAAGTTCGAGCGTATGCCTATCCTCGCCGCAGTGAAGGAAGCCAAGGTGCGCGGCTCGGTGTTTCCGGGCGAGCTCATGACCCTCGAGGCGAGCCTCGTCCATGAGGGCTCGGGCTATGCGATGACCGAGGCGAAGATCCGCGTCGGCGGCAAGCTACGCGCGAATTCGACGCTCACCTTCACGCTGATCCCCTTCCCGAATTCCGACATGCGCGGATACATGAACGCTGTCGCCCAGCGCGTCGGCTTTCCGCAACAGGCCGTCTCGCCATGACTGACACTGCTTCGAAGCCCGGCCAGACGGAAGTCTGGATCACCGGCATTGGTCTTGCCACCTCGCTCGGCGAAGGTCTCGACGCCAACTGGGCCGCACTTCAGGAGAAGCGCGTCAATGTCGACGAGAAGGGCTTTGCGCCCTTCATCGTGCATCCGCTGATGCCTGTGACCTTCGACAGCCAGATCCCGAAGAAGGGCGATCAGCGCCAAATGGAAGCCTGGCAGCGCATTGGCACCTATGCCGCGGGCCTGGCGCTCGACTCCGCCGGCATCAAGGGCAACAAGGACATCCTGTCGAAGATCGACATGGTCGTGGCCGCCGGCGGCGGCGAGCGCGACCTCAACGTCGACACCGGCGTGCTCACTGCCGAAGCCAAGGGAGCGAACGCGCCCGGCTTCCTCAACGAACGGCTGATGAGCGATCTGCGCCCCACGCTGTTCCTCGCCCAGCTCTCCAATCTTCTCGCCGGCAACATCGCGATCGTGCACGGCCTCGGCGGCACCTCGCGCACCTTCATGGGCGAAGAGGTCGCGGGTGCGGACGCGGCCCGCATTGCGCTTGCACGCATCGCTTCGGGCGAGAGCGACATTGCGCTGGTCGGCGGCTCGCATAATGGCGAGCGCAAGGACCTCATGGTTCTCTACGAATTCGGCGACTTCAACCTCAAGGACAAGTTCGCGCCCGTCTGGGCGCGCAAGGACCATTCCGGCTTCGCGCTCGGCTCGGCAGGCGCGTTCCTGGTGCTGGAATCGAAGGCGCATGCACAGGCGCGCGGCGCAAAGCCGTTTGCAAAGCTGTCGAGCGTGGTCGCCGACCTCGCCCGCCGCAAGCAGCCCGGCGACATGGCCGCGACACTCGAGAAGCTCTGGGCCAAGCTGCCCAGGCGCGAAGGCAAGGGCGCGATCATCACGGGCGCGACCGGCGCCGAGCCCGCGACGAGCGAAGAACGCGGCTTCCTGAAAGGCCACGCCGACTACCCGGTGCGCGCGACCGGTACGATGTTCGGGCACACCATGGAAACGCAATTCCCGCTCGGGATTGCGCTCGCCGCATTGGCAATCTCGCGCGGCGCGCTGTTTCCGCCGAACGATTCCACGGGGACCGAGATTGAAATGCAGGGGGCGCCCACCCAGATTGTGGTGATGGGCGCGGGACACTGGCGCGGCGAAGGCATGGCGCTGGTCGAGGCCGTAAGCTGAAGCGCGTCGCGCTCTGGCGAGTGATGCTCTAGCTCTATCGGGGGACACATGACTGCACCACGCGACAAACTCGGGCGTCCGGTCGTCGTCGTCACCGGCATGGGCATCGTGACCTCGCTCGGCGCCGGCAAGGCCGACAATTGGTCCAAGCTCGTTGCAGGTGAGTCCGGCATCCGCACCATCACGCGCTTTCCGGTCGACGGCCTGAAGACGACGATGGCCGGCACGGTCGATTTCGTCAGCGTCGATCCGTTCTCCTCGACCGGCCTGTCCGAACGCATGGCCGAGCTGGTCACACAGGAAGCCCTGGAGCAGGCTGGCATCGGCGCCAAGGGCGATTTTCCGGGGCCACTCTTCCTTGCGGTTGCGCCGGTCGAAGTCGAATGGCCGCAGCGTCGCGAGCTCGGCCGCGCCGTCGGCAAGCCCGACTTCACCTACGACGATCTGTTGCGCATTTCCGGCGGCGGCAAGTACACCGCCTATCACCACCGCTTCATGTTCGGCTCGGTCGCAGCGCACCTCGCCGAGACCTTCGGCACCAAGGGCTCCCCGATCTCGCTGTCGACGGCCTGCGCGTCCGGCGCGACGTCGATCCAGCTCGGCGTCGAGGCGATCCGCCGCGGCGAGACCGATGCCGCGCTGTGCGTCGCGACCGACGGCACGGTGAACCCGGAAGCCCTGGTGCGCTTCTCGCTGCTCTCGGCGCTGTCGACCCAGAACGATCCGCCGCAGGCGGCCTCCCGCCCCTTCTCCAAGAACCGCGACGGTTTTGTCATGGCCGAAGGCGCCGGCGCGCTGGTGCTGGAGAGCTATGAGGCCGCCACCGCGCGCGGCGCCAAGATCCTCGGCGTGATTGCCGGCTGCGGCGAACTCACCGATTCCTTCCATCGCACGCGTTCGTCTCCTGATGGCAAGCCGATCATCGGTTGCATGAACAAGACCCTGGCCGATGCCGGCATGACCCCGGACCAGATCGACCACATCAACGCGCACGGCACTGCGACGCCCGAGAACGACAAGATGGAGTTCAACACGACCTCGGCCGTGTTCGGCGAACTCGCACAGAAGATTCCGGTCACCTCCAACAAGTCGATGGTCGGCCACACCATCTCGGCCGCCGGCGCGGTCGAGGCGATCTTTTCGCTGCTGACGCTCGAGCATCAGCGCATTCCTCCGACGATCAACTACGAGACGCCGGATCCGACGATCCTGTTCAACGTCGTCGGCAACAAGGCACGCGATGCCCGTGTCACCGCCGTGATGTCGAACTCGTTCGGCTTCGGCGGCCAGAATGCCTCGCTGATCCTGACACGCGAACCGGCCTGACCTAACGCAGCATGGCGCTGATTCCCATCAGCACGAAGATTCGCGCGCGCAATGCAGCCAAGGAGGCTGCAAAGTCGATCAGCGGAGGCCTCATCGGCGCTGCCACAGTCGGCATGCTGCGCACCACGCGCTATTTCGATCCGGTCAAGACCTCGGACTTTTTCGCGCGCGTCACCAAGACCATCGGCCCGCGCCTGCGCGAGCATCGCATCGGCCGCGCCAATCTCGCGGCCGCCTTTCCCGAGAAATCGCCGGAAGAGATCGAAGAGATCCTGATGGGCGTATGGGACAATCTCGGCCGCGTCGGCGCCGAGTTCGCCCACATGGATCACGTCTGGGACTACGACCGCGCGCATCCGGAGCGCAGCCGGATCGAGCTGCTCAAGGACAGCATCGAACGGTTCGATCGCATCCGTGACGACGGCAAGCCAGCGTTGATCTTTGCCGCTCATCTCGCCAATTGGGAGTTGCCGGCCCTCGCAGCCGTCGCACATGGACTGGACACGGCGATCCTCTATCGCCGCCCGAACATCGCCTCCGCCGACCGCATCATCCAGGAGATGCGTCAGGTCAATATGGGCACGCTGATCCCCGCGGGTCGCGACGCGCCGTTGCGGCTTGCGCAGGCGCTCAAGGACGGCAAGCACGTCGCGATGCTGATCGACCAATATCTGACCGGCGGCGTCGAGGTCACCTTCTTCGGCCGCAAGACCCGCGCCAATCCGATGCTGGCGCGCCTGCTCCGCCAGGTCGAATGCCCGATCCACGGCGTCCGCATCATCCGCCTGCCCGGCTTCCGCTTCCGCGCCGAGCTGACCGAAGAGATCCCGCCGGTGCGCGATGCCGACGGCAAGATCGACATCCAGGGCACGACGCAGGCGGTCACCAATGTGGTGGAAGGCTGGGTGCGCGAGCATCCCGAGCAGTGGCTGTGGCTGCACCGCAGGTGGCGCTAACGGGGTAGTTCCGTCGCCCTCTACCGCCCCGTCTTCACCTTGGTCCAGAGCCGATTGATGATGCGCTGCGTTGCGGGATCGCGGGCGGTGATGACGAACAGCTTTGCGAGCGTCGCCTCATCCGGATAGATGTTCTTGTCGTTGAGGATTTTCGGATCGATCAGCTTCTGGCTGGCGAGGTTGCCGTTGGCGTAGGACAGGAAGTCCGAGTTCTTGGCGGCAACGTCCGGGCGGTAGAGATAGTTGATCAGCTCGTAGGCTTCGTTGACGTTCTTGGCGTCCGCGGGGATCGCGAGATTGTCGAAGAACATCTGCGCGCCCTCCTTCGGAATGGCGTAGCCGATCTCGATGCCGCTGCTGTTGTCTTTCTTGGCTTCCGCCGCACGGGCCCGGGCCTGCATGATGTCGCCGGACCAGCCGACCACGAAGCAGATCTCGCCGGTCGCGAGCGCGCTTAAGTATTCGGATGAGTGAAACTTGCGCACGAAGGGGCGGACCTTGGCGACAACGTCGGCGGCCTTCTCGAGATCGGCCTGCTTGGTCGAGTTCGGATCGAGCCCGAGATAGTTCAGCGCCGCCGGGAAGATGTCGTCGGCGGAGTCCAGCATGTGGACGCCGCAGTCTTTGAACTTGGCGAGATTCTCCGGCTTGAAGACGATGTCCCAGCTGTCGATCTTGGCGTCGGCGCCCAGGATCTGCTTCACCTTGGCGACGTTGTAGCCGATGCCCGTCGTGCCCCACATGTAGTTCGCGGCATAGAGGTTGCCGGGATCGTAGGTGGCCAGATTCTTGGTCACCATCGGCCAGGCATTGGCGAGGTTCGGCAGCTTCGACTTGTCGAGCTTCTGGAAGATGTTCGCCTTGATCTGGCGCTGCAGGAAATAGGCCGTGGGCACCACGACGTCATAGCCGGACTTGCCGGCCATCAGCCGCGTCTCCAGCGTCTCGTTCGCATCGAAGGTGTCGTAGACCACCTTGATGCCGGTTTCCTTAGTGAAGGCCTCGAGGACGTCGGGCGCCATGTAGTTCGACCAGTTGTAGAAGTTGACGACCCGCTCCTCGGCCCTCGCGGGGACAGAGAGCAACGTCAGCGCGGCGGCAACAAGAAAGAGGCGAAATCCCGAGCGGCCGACTATCGTCATATCTGTCTACCTCTTGCGTCCACGCACCGCGTCCGACAGCCGCTCCAGCGCGGTGTCGAGCGTCTCGTCCTTCTTGGCAAAGCAGAAGCGCACCACCGAGGTCACCGGGTCCTGTTCGTAGAACGCCGACACCGGGATCGCCGCGACCTTGTAGTCTTTCACGATCCGCCAGCAGAACTCGGTGTCGCTCTCGTTGAGCCCCAGCGGCGACAGGTCGACGGTGAGGAAGTAGGTGCCCTGCGACTTCAGCACGGGGAAGCCGAGGCTCTCCAGCCCCCTGGTCAGGCGGTCCCGGCTCCGTGTCAGATCCTTGCGCATCGACAGGAAGTAGTCGTCGGACTTGCCGAGGCCGTAGGCGACGGCGGCCTGCAGGTTCGGCGCGGTGGTGAAGGTCAGGAACTGGTGCACCTTGGCGGCGACGCGGAGCAGCGGCGGCGCGGCGCAGACAAAGCCGATCTTCCATCCCGTGAGCGAAAAGATCTTGCCGGCCGAGCCGACCTTGATGGTGCGCTCGCGCATGCCCGGAATGGTGATCAGCGGGATGTGCTTGTGCTCGTCGAAGGTGACGTGCTCCCAGACCTCGTCGCAGATCGCGATGACGTCGAACTCCTGGCAGTAGCGGGCGAGCAGCTCGAGGTCCTCGCGCGGATAGACCACGGCGCTAGGATTCAGGGGATTGTTGAACAGCACCGCCTTGGTCTTTGAATTGAACACGCTTTTCAGCATGTCCTCATTCAGCCGCCAGTGCGGCGGCTCGAGCCGGACGAGGCGCGGGATGCCGCCGGCCTGGCGGATGATGGGCAGGTAGGAATCGTAAACCGGCTGGAAGCAGACCACCTCGTCGCCGGGCTGCACCACCGCGAGGATCGCCGAGGTCAGCGCCTCGGTACCGCCGGACGTGACCATCACCTCGCTCATCGGATCGAGCTTGAGGCCATGCCAGTGGCCGTAATGGGTCGCGATCGCCTGGCGCAGTTCCGGCAGGCCCATCATCGAGGGGTACTGGTTGTACCCGTTGAGCGAGGCCTCGGCCGCGGCGCGGCGGATGTCCTCCGGGCCGGGATCATCAGGAAAGCCCTGGCCGAGATTGATCGCGGCATTGTCGCGCGCCGCTTGGGACATCGCCTCGAAGATGGTGACGGGAAGGTCGGCGAAGACCTTGTTCAGCGAGGAGCTCTTGGTCGTCATCGCGTGGTCAGCCGCCGACCTTGCTGGGAAGCCCCGCGGCCTTCCAGCCGAGCATGCCGCCGGCCAGATGCTTGTTGTAGGGCAAGCCCGCTGCCTGCGCCGCGAGCGAGGCCGTCACCGAGCGCTTGCCGGAACGGCAGGCGAACACGACCTCTTTGCCCTGGGGATCGGGGATCGCCTTGGGATCGAAGGTCGAGAGCGGAACGACGACGCCGTAAGGGTAAGCCTCGGCTTCGACCTCGTTCGGCTCGCGGACGTCGACGAGCAGATAGCGGCCCTCCGTGACACCCTTTGAGACCTCGTCCGGGGTCAGATCCTGTACTTGATTTGCCACATCATCCTCCAACGTCGCGGGGTCGCTTCCGGGGCGATCCCGGCGGCCGGCAACCTCGCCTCTCGGCATGCGAAAATCAAGCGCTACAAAGGCTTGAGCTGCCTTGCGCAAGTTTAAGCTAAATCGCAGCGACTTGAAGTGCGGCTTCGGTTTGCCAGCCTAGATCGTGACTTGCGTGCCGACCTCGACCACGCGCCCCGAAGGGATCTGGAAATAGTCGGTGGCGTCGTTGGCGGAGCGGCTGAGCGAGATGAACAGCCGGTCCTGCCAGCGCGGCATGCCGGAATGGGCGGCGGGTTTCAGCGCTCTGCGCGACAGGAAGAACGAAGTCGACATGATGTCGAACTGCCAGCCGAGCTTGCGGGCGATGGCGAGCGCCTTCGGCACGTTGGGCGATTCCATGAAGCCGAACTTCAGCGTCACCTTGGAGAAGGTCGGGCTGATCGCCTCCAGCCTCACACGCTCGGCCGGGTCGATCCGCGGGGTCTGGGCGGTCTCGATGGTGAGAATGACATTCTTCTCGTGAAGCACCTTGTAGTGTTTCAGACTGTGCATCAGCGCGGTCGGCGCGCTGAGCGGATCCGAGGTCAGGAACACGGCCGTGCCGGGCACCCGCTGCGGCGGCCGCTTCTCCAGCATCGCCACCAGGTCAGCAAGCGGGAATTCGAGCTTGCGCGACTTCTCGAACAGAAGCCGGCTGCCGCGCCGCCACGTGTACATCAGCAACATTACCATGCCGCCGAGCGCCAGCGGCACCCAGCCACCCTCGAACACCTTGAGCAGGTTGGCGGCCAGGAAGGTCAAGTCGAGGAACAGGAACGGCACGATCAGGGCTGCGGCGGCAAGCGGCGACCACCGCCAGACCTTCCAGATCACGACAAAGCCCATCATCGCCGTGACCACCATGGTGCCGGTGACGGAGATACCGTAGGCGGAGGCCAGGGCGCTGGAGGAGCGGAACAACAGCACCAGCAACACCACCGCGACCAGAAGCAGCTGGTTGATGCGCGGGATGAAGATCTGGCCGGAATGGGCTTCCGACGTATGGCGGATTTCAAAGCGCGGCAGCAGTCCGAGCTGGATCGCCTGCCGCGTCAGCGAATAGGCGCCGGTGATGACGGCCTGGCTGGCGATCACGGTGGCGGCGGTCGCGAGCACGACCATGGCGCCGCGGACCCAGCCTTGCGGAAACAGCTGGAAGAATGGGCTCTCGAGCGCGCCGGGATCGGCGAGCACGAGCGCGCCCTGCCCCAGGTAGTTCAGCGCCAGCGACGGCAGCACGATGAACAGCCAGGCGGTCTGGATCGGCCGCTTGCCGAAATGGCCGAGGTCGGCATAGAGCGCCTCGGCGCCGGTGACCGCCAGAAACACCGCGCCCAGCGTCACGAAGCCGATGATGCCATGGTGGAGCATGAAGGACACGGCGTAGAGCGGGTTCAGCGCGAACAGCACCTGCGGCTGCCGGATGATCGGGTGGACTGCCACCGCTGCGAGGACCGCGAACCAGACGCACATGATCGGGCCGAAGAACGCCGCAACGCGGGCGGTGCCGCGCGACTGGACCGCGAAGAGGCCGACCAGGATCACCACCGTCAGTGGCACGATGTAGGGCTCGAACGTCAGGGTGACGTCTTTCATGCCCTCGATGGCGGACAGCACGGAAAGCGCGGGGGTAATGACGGCATCACCGTAGAACAGGGCCCCGGAAATGATGCCAAGAAGGACGATCGCCGCTCCCCTTGTCCCGACGGCGCGCTGGGCCAGGGCCATCAGAGCGAGCGTGCCGCCTTCCCCGTTGTTGTCGGCGCGCAGCAGAATGACGACATATTTCAACGTCACCACGACGATGAGGGCCCAAAGGATCAAGGAGAGCACACCGAGGACTGCTGCCGGGCTCGCCACGCCCTCGCCCCCCGATGCCGCCATCACCGCCTCGCGGAACGCGTAGAGCGGACTGGTGCCGATATCGCCGTAGACCACGCCGATGCTGCCGAGCGTCAGCGCACCGAAACCGGCCGTGGTGTGGGCGTCGCCATGCCCATTGGCCGCCGCCGTTTCCGGGGCGGGAACTGCTACGTCGCTAGTCATGGGAGAGCCCAGTGGCCTCTAAAAAATGCTTCACTGCACAACGGCGGAAGAGCGCGGGCTTATAGTCCTGCGCTGTCGACATGGCCTAGCCCGATTCTGGGCCCGCACCATGCAAAATTCGCATAGGTGCGCCAGTTGCGTTCAAATGGTGACTTGTGTGCCGACTTCAACCACCCGCCCGGTCGGAATCTGGAAATAGTCGGTGGCATCGTTGGCCGACCGGCTAAGCGCGATAAAAAGATGGTCCTGCCAAAGCGGCATCCCCGACTGCGCCGACGCCTTCAGCGCACGCCGGGACACGAAGAACGACGTCGACATGATGTCGAATTGCCAGCCCTGCTTGCGCGCGATCGCGAGTGCCTTGGGCACGTTCGGCTGCTCCATGAAGCCAAAGCGCAGACGGACCTTGGAGAACTTGTCGCTGATCTTCTCCATGCGGAAGCGCTCGGACAGATCGACCCGCGGCGTATGCGCGGTCTCGATGGTCAGGATCACGTTATGCTCATGCAGCACCTTATTGTGCTTGAGATTGTGCAGCAGCGCGGTCGGCACGAAGGCCGGATCGCTGGTCAGGAACACCGCCGTACCCTTGACGATGTGCGGCGGCCGCTTCTCCAGGCTGCGGATCAGATCGTCCAGCGGCACCTCGATCCGGCGCGTCTTC
The DNA here is from genome assembly GCF_900115265.1 of Bradyrhizobium sp. Ghvi. GTDB lineage: Bacteria > Pseudomonadota > Alphaproteobacteria > Rhizobiales > Xanthobacteraceae > Bradyrhizobium. The sequence continues at coordinate 811,794 of NZ_FOVU01000002.1, forward strand.
TGGACCAGAATTCCCGAGCCGCGTCGCCAGGTCCAGATCGTCGCCGCCATTGTCGCGCCGAACAGCAGGGGCACCCAGGCGCCTTCCAGCAGCTTGAGCAGGTTGGCGCTGAAGAAGGTCATGTCGACCATGACGAAGGGCAGGATCACGACCGCCGCAGTCGCCGCGCGCCAGTTCCACAATTTCCAGATCACCACGAAGCCCATGATGCCGTCGGCGACCATGGTGGTGGAGACCGCGATGCCATAGGCCGAAGCCAGGTTGCTGGGCGTATGGAACAACAGCACCAGCAGCATCACACCGATCAGCAGCAGCCGATTGACGCGCGGCAGGTAGATCTGGCCGGCGTGGGTCTCGGAGGTGTAGCGCACCTCGAAGCGGGGCAAGAGGCCGAGCTGCACCGCTTGATAGACCAGCGAATAGGCACCGGTGATGACCGCCTGGCTCGCGATCACGGTCGCGGCCGTCGCAAGCCCGACGAGCGGCAGCACCAGATGCTCGGGCACCATGCGATAGAACGAGTGTTCAATCGCGCCCGGATCGGACAGCACCAGCGCGCCTTGCCCGAAGTAGTTGATCAGCAGCGCGGGCAGCACGAAAAACATCCATGCCGACTGAATCGGCTTGCGGCCGAAATGGCCGAGATCGGCATAGAGCGCCTCGCCGCCGGTGACAGCGAGGAAGACAGCGCCGAGCGTCACCAGGCCGATCGTGCCGTGCGACAGCAGGAATTGCAGCGCATAATAGGGATTGATAGCAGCCAGCACCGATGGATCGTCGGCGATGTGGATGACGCCGAGCACCGCGAGGCAGGCGAACCAGATCACCATCACCGGCCCGAATGCCGAGGCGACCAGTGCGGTCCCCTTGCTTTGAACCGCAAACAGCAACACCAGGATCAGCACCGTGAGCGGCACGACATAGTGCTCGAAGGCGGGCGTCGCGAGCTTGAGGCCGTCGACAGCCGATAGCACCGAGATCGCCGGCGTGATCATGGAATCGCCGATGAACATGGAGGCGCCGACCACGCCGAGCGCGAGCAGGAACCAGCTCCGCCGTCCCAGCGCGCGTTGGCCAAGCGCCATGAGAGAGAGCGTGCCGCCCTCCCCGTTATTGTCGGCGCGCAGCAGCAGCAGGACATATTTGGCGGTGACGACGATCAGCAGCGCCCACAGGATCAGCGATAGCACGCCGAGCACCATGATCCGCGTCACCGGTTCGCCGTGTGCTGCGCCTCTGACCGCCTCGTGGAATGCGTAAAGTGGCGAGGTGCCGATGTCGCCGAAGACGACGCCGATGCTCCCAAGCGTGAGGGACCAAAATCCCGAGGTGACCGGCCCTTCCTGGGTCTCGGCCTGTGTGATGCTCGCCGTCATGAAGGTGGAAAACGCTTCGTCCCTGGAATTGATCCGGCGCCTTTTGACGCTTCTGCCGAGCCTGTCAATTAGCTCCCCACCATAGCAGGCGCAGCGGCGCATGCTGTGACGGCCCGGCCACGTTCGTCGCCATCGCGACTGATGGCCTCAGGTAAAATGGTAGCGCAAGATATCTAGGGCTTCAAGTTCGGAGGCAGCGGCGGATCTTCGCGCATCAGCGTGATCGTGACGCGGCGGTTCGCGGCGAGCGACGGATCGTCCGGGAACAGTGGCTGGGTGTCCGCCTTACCTGAAATGGCAAAGATGTGAGACGGCGGCAGGCCCTCGCGCTCGAGGATCTGGCGGACTGCGTTGGCACGATCGGCCGAGAGATCGAAGGCGCCGTAATCGCTGCGGGTCGGTACGAAGCCGGCCGCGGTGTGGCCGGTAATGGAGACTCGCAAGGGGGTCGCCTTGAGCGGTACCGCGAGCTTCTCGATCAGCCGGCGGGTACGGTCGTAAGGCACCTTGGAGCCATCCGCGAACATCGAGCGACCGTCCTGATCGACGATCTCGAGGTTGAGGCCCTGCTTGGTCTCCTCGAACATGACGTGCTTGGACATTTCGGTCAGTTCAGGCATGTCCTGCAGAGCCTGACGAAGCGAGGCCGCAGCGAGCGCAAAATTGCGATCGATCTTCATCTTCGCGCCCGAGGTGCGGTCGCGATCTTCCTGGTCCGGCGTCGGAGTATTGGAGGCGTCCTCAGGATTGATGTGATCGACGTTCTTCAGCCGCGGCCGGGTCGGCAGGCCGTCCGACTCGACGATGCCGGCATATCGCGCTTCGCTCTGCACGCCGAAGGCGTCGCGCATGGAGCCGGCGACGACCTTCAGCTTATTGGCATCCTGGGTCGAGAACGCGACGAGCATCACGAAGAAGCTCATCATCAGCCCCATCAGGTCGGCGAAGGTCACGAACCAGCCGTGACCGCCTCCATGTGCATCGCCGCGCTTTTTCTTGGCCATGATCTAGACCCAGGCGTCCGGCCTCAAGCCGGCACCGGCTCGCCTTCAGCGTGACGATGCTTCTCCGGCAGATAGGCCAGCAGCATCTCGCGCACGAGCGTCGGGCTCTTGGAGTCGCGGATCATCAGGATGCCGTCGATGATCAGGGTGCGGTTGGTCTCTTCATCGAGCAACTTGCCGTGCAGCTTGTCGGCGATCGGCAGACAGAACAGGTTCGCGACGAGGGCGCCGTAGAGCGTGGCAAGCAGCGCGGTCGCCATGAACGGTCCGAGCTTGGAGGGGTCGGTCATGTTGGCGAACATCTGCACCATGCCGATCAGGGTGCCGATCATGCCGAAGGCCGGGGCGCAGTCGCCGATGGCGCGGTAGATCTTGCTGCCCTCGTCCAGATGCATCAGGAAGTTGTCGCGGTCGCGCTCGAGATTGTCACGGATGAAGTCGAGGTCGTAGCCGTCGGCCACGTAGCGGATGCCCTTGGCGAGGAACGGCTCGTCGGTCTCGACCTTTTCGAGACCGACCGGGCCCTGCTTGCGGGCGATCTCGGCGATCCGGGCGAGCTCGTCGACGAGGTCGTGGGCCGACAGGCGGCTCATGGTGAAGGCGAATTTGGCGCCGAGCGGCAGGCCATGCAGGAGCGCGCTCAGGGGAAAGCGGATCATGGTGGCCGAGATCGAGCCGCCGAAGATGATGATCACAGCATGTTCGGAGACAAACATGTGCAGGTCGCCGCCCATGAGGACCATCGTCGTGATGACGATGATGCCTGCCGTGAGACCGACGCCCGTCATGATATCCATGGGAGACTCCAACGCGAACGCAACAACGGCCGTCCTGGCCGCTGGCGCGGCCCAACCCCGAACCGCATCGGAAACCCTAGAGCCCCGCCCTTAAAGCCGCGTAAAGGTTAAGTTCAGCCGGTACGACGGAGCGGCGTGGTGCGTCGAAAGGACTACGGCCTTGCCGTTCTGCGACACGAATCTCAACGCTTTGCTAACCATAAACGGGCCGTCAGGGCGAAAGTCCTGTCAGCTCCAGGCTAAGCGCGCGCAGCCGCCTGCGCGCATCGGCGTCATAGGCCTGCGGATTGGCGCGCGCCTCGTTCATGCCGTTGAAGAACAGGCCGCTTCGAGCCGCGACGTCGTCGCCTTCGACGAGATGCAGGATCGCCGCGCCGCCCTGCTCGACGGTCGACATCGGTGTGATGCCGCCGGCGCGGACCATCGTGGTGTTCATGTAAGTCGCCGGATGCAGCGCGTTCACGGTGACGCCGGCGCCCTTCAGTTGTTCCGCGAGATCGATGGTGAACATGATCTGCGACAGCTTGCTCTGCCCATAGGCGCGCGAGCCGCTATAGCCCTTCGTGATCATGACATCGTCGAAGTCGATCGGATGCTGGCCGAGCGAAGCGACGTTGACGATGCGTGAGGGCGCGGCCGCCTTCAACAGAGGCAACAGCAGATGGGCGAGCAGGAAGCCCGAGAGATAGTTCACCGCAAAGCGCAGCTCGTAACCATCGCGGCTCTCCTGCCGCTGCGGTCCGTCATTCTGTGAGCCGATGCCGGCATTGCTGACGAAGACATCTAGACGTTGATGATCCCGCGTCACGGCTGCTGCAAGCTCACGCGTACCCGCCATCGACGACAGATCGGCCTGATAGAAGGTCGGCGCCGCATGGCCGGCTTTCACGATCTCGTCGATTAGTGCCTTCGCCCGCGCCGCGTCACGGCCATGGATCAGAACGTGAGCGCCTTCGGCGGCAAGGCGGCTCGCGACATGGCGCCCGACGCCATCGGTCGAGCCCGTGATCAGCACCGTCTTGCCTTCCATGTCCATGGGCTCTTACTCCACGTTCAATGAATCTCCGCCGAGCGCTTCAGCGCCGCCTTGAGCTTCTCCAGCGAGAAATCGGGGCTGCGGGCGATCTCGAGGATCGGCGTCTCGCGGCGGCCGCACAGCTCGGCGGCCTCGGGGAGTTTTGCCGCGAGATCCAGCGGGATGACGATGGCACCGTGCCGGTCGGCGTGGATGAGATCGTCGGAGTTCACCGTCATGCCGGCGACACGAACCTGACCGCCAAAGCTTTCCGCGTGCACCCAGGCATGCGACGGGCCGATCGAGCCGGCCAGCGCCTGGAAGCCCGGCGCCCATTGCGGAACGTCGCGGATCGAGCCATCGGTGACGACGCCGAGGCAGCCGAGCGCCTTGTGCACGTTGCTCTGTACCTCGCCCCAGAACGCCCCGTAGCCGATGTCGGGACCGTCGACGTCCTGGATCACCGAAATGCGCGGGCCGTGGCCGGTGCCGACATATTCGTAATATTCGATGCGGCGCTTGGCCTGCTCCGCGGCGGACAGCGGAGACTTCTGCACCGCGCGGATCGTGACAGTGCGGGCATAGCCGACCATCGGCGGCAGCTCGGGGAATGGGCAGACCAGTTGCTTGGTGGTGAAGCCGATCAGGCGACGCTCGGGCGCGATGACTTCCATCGCGTTGCAAATCGTCGGCGTGTCGTAGCGGCCCAGCGCTTCGAGGACGGCAGCGGGCAGCGGCCCGGTCGCAGAATTGGTCACGGCGTTCTCTCCCAGATTGGCGGCCGCTGTTGGCGCGATGCCGCCGACACCGGGCGATATAGCCGAGATCGGGCCTCAGCCCAACTCGGGCGCTCTCATGGCAGGTATCTGGCAAATATCCGCATGCGATCGCTCAGTGCAGCCGTCCGGGGCGATCGTCGTCGTGAGGCGGCTCAGACAGGCTCGCCATGGTTGGCGCCGATGGTGGCGACGAGATCTCGCTACCCGCAGGCGCCGCGGCTTCGCTCGCGCGCGCCTGGTCGCGGTAGGATTTGTAACCGAGCGGCAGGCCGAGCAGATAGAGCACGGTTCCGATCGAGAGCACGTACCAGGGATAACTGATCAGAAGCGCGATGAAGAAGATCACCGCGACGAATGCCGGCAGCACAAGTTCCGGAGGCACCCGCATCCGCATGCTCTTGCCGGAGAACACCGGCAGGCGCGACACCATCAGAAAGGCGATCAGCAGCGTGTAGCCGGCCGTCAGAGCCGCGGGCCAGCGCCCGAGGTCGAGGAACGCCGCATAGATCGGCAACATCACGGTGATGGCGCCGGCCGGCGCCGGCATGCCGGTGAAGAAATTGGCGGCGAATGCCGGCTTGTTCGGATCATCCAGTGTGGCGTTGAAGCGCGCGAGCCGCAGGCACATGGAAATCGCAAACACCATGGCCGCGATCCAGCCGGCGTTGCCGAGCTCGTGCAGCTGCCAGAAATACAGCATCAGGCCGGGGGCGACGCCGAAATTGACGAAATCGGCGAGGCTGTCGAGCTCGGCGCCGAATTTGGACTGGCCCTTGATCAGCCGCGCAACGCGGCCATCGATGCCGTCGAGCGCGGCTGCGAACACGATCGCGTAGACGGCGAGCGTCATCCGTCCCTCGATCGACAGCCGGATCGCCGTCAGCCCGGCGCAGATCGCGAGCAAGGTGATGACGTTCGGCACCAGCATCCGCACCGGAATCGGGCGGAACCGCCGGCGACGGACGTCGGGATTCTTGAAGTCATAAGGCGTCATGGCTCGTCCTCACCTCTCAGCGAGATATAGCAAGCCGCCTTCCCTTCCGCCATCGCGACGGAACGTCGACTTGATGGTTAACCGGCGCGATAGGCGCGGCCGGGGTCGTCCCCGGTGAGGTCGGCCAGGATCGTCTCACCGGCGATCGCGGTCTGCCCTTCCGAGACCAGCGCCTTGGTGCCGATAGGCAGATAGACATCGAGCCGCGAGCCGAAGCGGATCAGGCCAAACCGCTCACCGGCGCCGACCGCCTGCCCTTCTTTGACGAAGCAGACGATGCGCTTGGCCACGAGGCCCGCGATCTGGATCACGCCGATGCGGCCCTGCGGCGTCGAGATGACAAGCGAATTGCGCTCATTGTCCTCGCTCGCCTTGTCCAGCTCGGCGTTGATGAACAGGCCCGGCCGGTAGGCGATGCGATCCACCCTGCCCGCCACGGGAGCGCGGTTCACATGGCAATTGAACACGCTCATGAACACCGAGATGCGCGGCAGCGGCCGGTCGCCGAGCCCAAGCTCGGCCGGCGGCAGCGCCATGGAGATCATCGAGACGCGGCCGTCGGCCGGCGACACCACGAGCCCGTCGCGCACCGGCGTCACCCGCACGGGATCGCGGAAGAACAGCGCGCACCACACGGTCAGGATGGTGCCGATCCACCCGAGCGGCGACCACAGCCAGAACAGGATCAGGCTTGCCAGTGCAAAGCCGCCGATGAAGGGATAGCCCTCCTTGTGGATCGGCGGGATCTGACGCTGGATCGAATCGAGAATGGACATCGCTATCTGCCGCTGAAGGGGTTGATGGCGCGGGTCGTCTCGCGCACCGAGTTGTTTAGGCCAGACTTGGGACCGGAGACAAGCTCACTCCGCGGCGGCCTGCGCCGTGAGAGCGTCCTGGACCGGCGGCGGCTCCCGGTTGGGCGCCTCGCTCGAATCGGCCATCCGCGCCAGCTTCTCGCGTGCGGCCTCGGCCTCGCGCTGTCTGCTCCACATGCTGGCGTAGAGACCGCCCTGCGCGAGCAGGGCGGCGTGCGTGCCGCGTTCGGCGATACGGCCCTGGTCAAGCACGATGATCTCGTCGGCGCCGACGATGGTCGAGAGCCGATGCGCGATCACCAGTGAGGTGCGGTTTTTCGCGACACGGTCGAGCGCGCCCTGGATCTCGTGCTCGGTGTGGGTGTCGAGCGCCGAGGTCGCCTCGTCCAGGACGAGGATCGGCGGCGCCTTCAACACCGTGCGCGCGATCGCGACGCGCTGCTTCTCGCCGCCTGACAGTTTCAGGCCGCGCTCGCCGACCTGAGTCTCGTAGCCGGCCGGCGCCATGCGAATGAACTGGTCGATCTGCGCCAGCCGCGCCGCTTCCTCGACCTCGGCGTCACTGGCGTCCCAGCGGCCATAGCGAATGTTGTAGCGGATCGTATCATTGAACAGCACCGTGTCCTGCGGCACCATGCCGATCGAGGCGCGCAAGCTCGCCTGCGTGACGTCGCGGATGTCCTGGCCGTCGATCAGGATCTTGCCGCTCGATACATCGTAGAGGCGGAACAGCAGCCGCGAGATGGTCGACTTGCCGGCGCCGGAGGGGCCGACGATCGCGACCGTCTTGCCGGCCGGCACCTCGAAGCTGATGCCCTTGAGGATTGGCCGCGTCGGCTCATAGGCAAAGCGCACGTCCTCGAACCGCACCGTGCCGGCGGAGACGGCCAGCGGCGCCGCGTTGGGGGCATCCTTGATCTCGGCCTCGCGGCCGATCACGGCAAACATCTTCTCGATATCGATGATCGCCTGCTTGATCTCGCGATAGACCATGCCCATGAAATTCAGCGGCTGGTACAGCTGGATCATCATGGCGTTGACCAGCACGAAATCGCCGACCGTGTTGGTGCCGTTGCGCACGCCGATGGCGCACATCAGCATGGTCGCAGTCAGCCCGAGCGTGAAGATCACCGCCTGGCCGGTGTTCAGCACGGCGAGCGAAGTATAGGTGTGGATGCTCGCCTCCTCGTAGCGCGCGACCGACTTGTCGTAGCGCTGCGCTTCGCGGGCCTCCGCACTGAAATATTTGACGGTCTCGTAGTTGAGCAGCGAGTCGATCGCCTTGGTGTTCGCCTCGGTATCGGAATCGTTCATCTTGCGGCGGATGCCGATCCGCCACTCGGTCGCGATGTAGGTGTAATACATGTAGAGCGTGACCGTGATCAGCGTTGCGACCACGTATCGCCAATCGAACTGCCAAAGCAGCACGGCCATTAGCAGCGAGACCTCGACGATGGTCGGGATCAGCTGCAGGATCACCATGCGGACGATGACCTCGATTCCCTCGCGGCCGCGCTCGAGAACGCGCGTCAGGCCGCCGGTCTTGCGCTCCAGGTGGAAGCGCAGCGACAGCTCGTGCATGTGGACGAAGGTGATGGTGGCGAGCTTGCGCACCGCATGCATGGCGACCCGAGCAAAGATACCGTCGCGCCACTGCGTCAGCACCGCCATCAGGATGCGCGTCACGCCATAGCTGGCGGTCAGAAGCAGCGGCGAAGCGAGCACCCAGAGGTGCCAGTTGTCAGCTGCTACTGGTGCGGTGTGGGCGCCGGTCAGCGCATCCGTCGCCCATTTGAAGCTGAACGGCACCGTTAGCGTGATCAGCTTGGCGGCGAGCAGCAGCACCATCGACCAGACCACCCGCATCTTCAGGTCGAAGCGGTCGGTCGGCCAGATATAAGGCCACAGATGCGCCAGTGTACCCATCAGGGTGGCCCGCTCCAGCGGTCCAGCGGCAGGCTCGAGCACGTCGGGAACGCCTGGCGAATGAGGTGGGCTCATCAAGAAACCTGAAAGGCCCGCCGGATGCGGGCGCGGTGCGATTTGCGATTTTCGTTCGTCATATAGAAGCTTCCGGGCCGAAGCGCACCCCGCCAGTTGGCGAATCTTCAATGGTTTGGCGCTATTTACCGGTAGATTTCCGGGTGATCCGAATCACCTCAGGGGCTTGACGCCCCTTCGCTGCGATGCATCATGACACCAATGAGCACCATTAAAACCGTCTGTGTCTATTGCGGCTCCGGCCCAGGAACCAATCCCAACTTCATCGAAGCGGCGAAAGCCCTCGGCAAGGCGCTGGCGGACAATAAGATCCGCCTCGTTTATGGCGGCGGCTCGCTCGGCCTGATGGGGGCAGTCGCAACCTCGGTGCTGGATCACGGCGGCACCGTCACCGGCATCATCCCCGACTTCCTGCGGATGCGCGAGAATGCGTTGACGCGCGTGCAGGAGATGGTCGTCACCCCCGACATGCACGAGCGCAAGCGGCTGATGTTCGAGCGCTCCGACGCTTTCGTCGCCTTGCCCGGAGGGCTCGGCACACTCGAGGAGCTGGTCGAACAGCTGACCTGGCAGCAGCTCGGCCGTCACGCCAAGCCCGTGCTGCTCGCCAACATCGATAATTTCTGGGAGCCGCTGTTCTCCCTGGTGGCTCACATGCGCCAAACCGAGTTCATCCGCGCGGGTCTTTCCGTCGACATCCTGAAGGCGGACAAGGTCGATGAAATCGTGCCACGGCTGCGTGCCGCGGCTGCACAGATTCCCGACAGCCAGCGCGATCTCGCGCCGGATGTGGCGCGCAAGCTTTAGCTCGCAGGAAACGTCACCGCCTCGATGCGGTTGCCGTCGGGGTCGGTCACGAAAGCCGCGTAGTAGCGCACGCGATCGTGCGGGCGGATGCCCGGCGCGCCGTCGGATGCGCCGCCGCTCGCAAGTGCTGCGGTATGGAACGCATCGACCTCGCCTGTCGTCTTCGCCCGCAGGCAGATGTGCACGCCGCTCTCCGGCGGGACGGGCGGCATTGCCTCACGCAGATTGATCCAGAACTCGGGGTAGGCCTTGCCGAAGCCGATCGTGCGCGGCCGCGTGACGAGCCGCGTGAGCCCAAGGGCAGCGAGCGTGGCCTCGTAGAATTTTGCGGAGCGTTCGAGCTCGCTGACGCCGACGGAGATATGGTCGATCATTGGTCGCGCTCCCTCGTCACCCCAACTGTCATCGCCCTGCCAGTGCGCAATTGCGCACTAGGACCGGGCGATCCAGTACTCCGGGGCGCCGCGGCGTTACGGAGAAACCGCGGCGTACTGGATACCCCGCTTTCGCGGGGTATGACAGTCGTCGTGGGGCTCACGCTGGCGCGCCCGACTTCACCAGCTTGTAGATCACCGAATCCATCAGCGCCTGGAACGAAGCGTCGATGATGTTCGGGGACACGCCGACCGTGGTCCAGCGATCGCCGTTCTCGTCCTCGCTCTCGATCAGCACGCGCGTAACCGCGCCGGTGCCGCCGTTGAGGATACGGACGCGGTAGTCGATCAGCGTCAGGCCCTCGATGTACTTCTGGTATTTGCCGAGATCCTTGCGCAAGGCGACGTCGAGCGCGTTGACGGGGCCGTTGCCTTCGGCGGCCGAGATCAGGTGCTCGCCGGCGACGTCGACCTTGACCACCGCGAGCGCCACGGTGACGCGCTCGCCGAGCGCGTTGTAGCGCTGCTCGACATTGACGTCGAACTGCTCGACCTCGAAATAGTGTGGCACCTTGCCGAGCGTCCGGCGCGCCAGCAGATCGAACGAGGCGTTGGCGGATTCATAGGCATAGCCTTGCGCCTCGCGCGCCTTCAACTCCTCGACCAGCCGCGTCAGCTTGGGATCGCTCTTGTCGTAGGCAATGCCGGCGCGATCGAGCTCCGCGATGACATTGGAGCGGCCGGCCTGGTCGGACACCAGCACCTTGCGGTGATTGCCGACCAGCTCCGGCAGGACGTGCTCGTAGGTCTGCGGATCCTTCATCACGGCCGAAGCGTGAATGCCTGTTTTGGTGACGAACGCGCTCTCGCCGACATAGGCCGCATGCCGGTTCGGCACGCGGTTGAGCATGTCGTCCAGCGTGCGCGAGACTTTGACCAGCGTCGCCAGCCTCGAAGGCGTGACCGAGATCTCGAAGGCGTCCGAAAACTCCTTCTTCAATTTCAGCGTCGGGATCAGGGAACAGAGATTGGCGTTGCCGCAGCGTTCGCCGAGGCCGTTCAGCGTGCCCTGGATCTGCCGCGCACCGGCGCGCACCGCGGCCAGCGAATTCGCCACCGCCTGCTCGGTGTCATTATGGGCGTGGATGCCGACGTGATCGCCGGGGATGTGCTTCGTCACTTCCGTGACGATGGTCTCAACCTCGTGCGGCATGGTGCCGCCGTTGGTGTCGCACAACACCACCCAGCGCGCGCCGGCGTCATAGGCGGTCTTGGCGCAGGCGAGCGCAAAGCTCGCATCCTCCTTGTAGCCGTCGAAGAAATGCTCGCAATCGAGCATGACCTCGCGGCCGGCGGCCTTTGCCGCCGCGACGCTGTCGCGGATCGAGGCCAGGTTTTCTTCCTTCGTCGTCTCCAGCGCGACGCGCACCTGATAGGCCGAGGATTTCGCCACGAAACAGATCGCATCGGCCTTGGCCTCCAAGAGCCCGGCGACACCGGGATCGTTGGAGACCGAGCGCCCTGCCCGCCGTGTCATGCCGAAGGCGGTGAAGCGCGCGTGATTGAGCTTCGGCTTGCTGCCGAAAAATTCCGTGTCGAGCGGGTTGGCGCCGGGATAGCCGCCCTCGACATAATCGATGCCGAGATCGTCGAGCATGCCGGCGATGACCTGCTTGTCTGCAAGCGTGAAATCGACGCCGTTGGTCTGCGCGCCGTCGCGCAGCGTGGTGTCGAACAGATAGAGGCGCTCCTTGCTCATTGCGCAGCTCCGAGCGTCTTCTTCATGGTGGTGTTGGCGAGCCATTCGTCGTTCATGGTGACGCTGTTGCGCTGCTGAGCCGTATAGCCGCGCTTGGCAAAGAAATTTTGCGCGGTATCGCTGGCATCGACGGTGAGCGCCGCAGCGCCGCGACTGCCCGCAAGCTTCTCCAGCGCGTCCACCAGCATGGTCGCGATGCCCTGCCTACCGACGGCCGGATGGACATAGAGCATGCGGATGTGATCGGTGCCGTGCAGTGACGCGAAGCCGACCGGCGAGCCGTCCAGCGTCGCGATCAGCGTCAGGTCGGACGCGAGCCGCTTGCCGAACTCTTCGGTCTCGGCCGCCGCCATCCAGGCCTCCTGCTGTGCCTCGCTGTAGTCGTCGCCGGTCAACTCCTGGATGCTGGCTGCGAAGATCGCGGCCAGCATCTGAACGTCGGCAGGCAGGAAGGGCCGAAGTGCGGGCCTGGGGTGCGCTTGTGCCATCATCTTCACCACATCCCATAGAGTTTCAGCACGATCGCCACGGCGGCGCCGAGCAGCAGGATCTTCAGCGCGATATAATACAGCCAGTGCCGTGGAAACGGCGTGTCGGGCCGGGTCATCGCGCGACCTCCCACGTCGTTCCGTCCTTGGAGTCCTTGATCGCGATGCCCATCGCGGCGAGCTGATCGCGAATGCGATCGGATTCCTTGAAGTCCTTCCGCGCACGCGCGGCTGTGCGCTCAGCGATCAGGCTCTCGACTTGCTTGGCATCGATACCGCTCGCCTGCTGCTTGCGCCCCTCCCATTGCGCAGCGCTCTCGGAGAGGAAGCCGAGCAGCCGCAACGAGCCCGCAAGGGCGGGTACGTCGCTGCCGCGCAGGCCATGCAGCGCCGCGATCGCCTGCGGCGTGTTGAGGTCGTCGAGCAGCGCTTCGAGCACGGACACGGCCGGCTTGGACGGCGCGACATCAGCGGCGATCCGATACCAGTCGTCGAGTGTCCTGGCGCTCTCTTCCAGCGACTTCATCGTCCAGTCGATCGGCGACGTGTAGTGCGTCTTCAGCATGTTCAGACGCAGCACCTCACCCGGCCAATCCCTAAGTAGCTCGTGGATGGTGATGAAGTTCCCGAGCGACTTCGACATCTTCTCGCTCTCGACCTGCAGGAAGCCGTTGTGCATCCAATAGTTCGCCATGCGCTGCTGGTGGAAGGCGCAGCACGTCTGCGCCACCTCGTTCTCGTGATGCGGAAACACGAGATCGATGCCGCCACCATGGATGTCGAACTGCTCGCCGAGATGCTTCCAGGCCATGGCCGAGCACTCGATGTGCCAGCCCGGACGGCCCTCGACCTTGATGCCTGACGGCGACGCCCAGGACGGCTCGCCCGGTTTGGACGGCTTCCACAGCACGAAATCGGTCGAGTCCTTCTTATAAGGCGCGACGTCGACCCGGGCGCCGGCAATCATCTCGTCCAGCGACCGCTTCGATAGCGCGCCATAGCGCGGCAGACCGGCATTGGCCGCGTTCATCGCCTGCGGCGAGAACAGCACGTGGTCCTCGGCGACATAGGCAAAGCCGCCCCTGACCAGCCGTTCGATGATCTCACGCATCTCGCCGATATGCTCGGTCGCCCGCGGCTCGACGCTCGGCCGAAGCGCGCCCAGCGCGTCGACGTCGGCGTGAAACTGCCTACCGGTCTCTTCGGTGACCTTTCGGATCGCCTCGTTCAGCGGCAGGCCGGGAAAATCCCGCGCGGCACGGTCGTTGATCTTGTCGTCGACGTCGGTGATGTTGCGGACATATTTGACGTGTGCCTCGCCATAGAGATGGCGCAGCAGCCGGAACAGCACGTCGAACACGATCACCGGCCGCGCATTGCCGATATGGGCGAAGTCGTAGACGGTTGGTCCGCAGACATACATACGGACGTTCTTCGCATCGAGCGGCACGAAGGTGCGCTTCTCCCGGCTCAACGTATCGTAAAGACGCAATTCCATTGGACACCCGTCGGCTGTTGGCCGGGCGTCCAGTACTCTCAATGTGTTTTGAGAAAAGACGGCTCCAGCCAGCGAATCGCTAGCTCGTAATCTCGCGGCAAATAATGCAGATGGCGAGGAGACCGTTCATGCGGCCACATATGGGCTATGAGGCCGCCTTCCGTCAAGAGAGCCGCGAAATTGCCGCTTTATCTCCGCAAAGCGCGGCCCCTCGCCTCGATGGTTCATCATCGTTAACCATTTGAGCCCATTCTGGAACCGGCGGTTCCCGGTTTTTAGCCCCAGGTGTTTTCATGCGATCCTTGCTCGCGCTCATTTCCTGCGCCTCCATCGTTGCGGCCTCCAGCGCTTTCGCAGAGACCCGCGTTTTCATCATCGCCAACCAGGCCGACGGCTATGGCGTCGACCAATGCTTGGCCAAGGGCGAGAAATGCGGCGCCCAGGTCGCCCGCACCTATTGCCAGTCACGACAGTTTGCGCAGGCATCAAGCTACCGCCGGGTTGATCCCGACGAAATTACCGGCTCTGTCCCCAAATCCGGCGCAAACTGCTCCCATGGCCATTGCGACGAATATGTCGCAATCACCTGCCAGCGCTGAATTCGCTCGGAACTGGCGGACCTTAGGACCCCATCTTCGGCCCCTGAAACGACGTGACGATGCCGCAGGAAGCGGCTAATGGAGGGCGCGCTTCGGCCCCCTAAATCACTGATGGCCGTGACCTCGCTAGAATGGCGGATATGCCCGAATTTCTGTCTCTATCTCGTCCCCGCTCCCTGCTTGCCTGCACCGTGCTTCTCAGCGTCGTGCTCGCCACCGACGCCTTTGCTCAGGCCGGTCCGCCCGGACCGCCTCCTCCTGCCCAAGGCGGGCCCGGACCGAATCCGATGTGCGTGCGGCTGGAAGCACAGCTCGCCGGGCTCGACCGCGGGGCGAGCGGCGATCCCGCGCGCGAGGACCAGATCCGCCGCTACCAGGATTCCCAGAGCCGCCAGCAGGCCGAGCTCGACCGCGTCACCATGCAGGCCAAGCGCATGGGCTGCGACTCCTCCGGCTTCTTCTCGCTGTTCAACGGCCAGTCGGCGCAGTGTGGTCCGGTCAATACCCAGATCCAGCAGATGCGCGCCAATCTGGACCAGATCACCAGCAATCTCGAGCGCTTGCGTGGCGGCGGTCCCGGCGGGGGCAGCCCCGAACGCGACAGCCAGCGCCGCTCGGTGCTGATTGCGCTCGCGCAGAACAATTGCGGCCCGCAATACGCCAATGCCGTGCAGTCGCAGGGCGGCAACTTCCTGAGCAACCTGTTCGGCGGCGGCAACAACCCCAACAATCCAGCGCCGGGCGCGCCACCTGCCGATTTCGGCGGACCGCAATCCGGCACTTATCGCACCGTGTGCGTGCGCACCTGCGACGGCGCCTATTTCCCGATCTCGTTCGCGACCGTGCCGGCGCGCTTCCCCGATGACGAGAGAACCTGCAAGGCCTTGTGCCCGGCAGCCGAAGCCGTGCTCTACGCCCACCGCAATCCCGGCGAGGACATGAACTCCGCGGTTTCCATCAGCGGCCAGCCCTATACGGCGCTGCCGACCGCGTTCAAATTCCGCAGCGAGTTCAACCCGTCCTGCTCCTGCAAGGCGGCGGGCCAGACCTGGGCCGACGCGCTGAAATCGGCCGACGACAAGGCCGCCGTCGAGCAGCAGGGCGACATCATCGTCACCGAGGAGAGCGCCAAGAAGATGCAGCAACGGCAGCTCACCAAGGGCGCATCGGCGAATGGAAAGAAGGGTGCAGCGCCGGCCACCGCCGCCGCACCGGCAGCGCCGCCGCCTGCGGACGCGACCACCGCGCCCCCATCCGAGAACAAGCCGATCCGCTCGGTCGGCCCGCAGTTCTTGCCGCAGCAGCAGAAGTAAGGTTCTTACTTCCCTTCTTAAGCCTGGCTACCCCTCGAACGCGTCCATCGAGGGCTTGCTGCCGCGCGAGACCAGCGTCTCGTCGGGTGCGGGCAACGCCTCGCCACGATCGCGAAAGCGGTTGGTGATGGGATAGCGGCGATCGCGGCCGAAATTTTTCCGCGTCACCTTTACGCCTGGCGCAGCCTGGCGGCGCTTGTATTCGGCGACGTTGAGGAGATGGTCGATGCGGGTCACCGTCTCGCGGTCGAAGCCGGCGGCGATGATCTCGTCGAGCGGCTCCTCGCGCTCGACGAGGCGCTCGAGAATCGCATCGAGCACGTCGTAGGGCGGCAATGAATCCTGATCGGTCTGGTTCTCGCGCAATTCGGCTGTCGGCGGACGCGTGATGATATCGGGCGGGATCACCTCGCCCGCGGGTCCGAGCGCGCCATCGGGCTTCCACGCATTGCGCAGGGCCGCCAAGCGGAACACCTGCGTCTTGTAGATGTCCTTGATCGGATTGAAGCCGCCGTTCATGTCGCCATAGAGCGTGGCGTAACCGACGGACATTTCCGACTTGTTGCCTGTCGTGACCACCATCAGCCCGATCTTGTTGGAGATCGCCATCAGCAGCGTGCCGCGGGTGCGGGCCTGGAGATTCTCCTCGGTGATGTCAGGCGGCAGGTTCTCGAAGAGGCCCGATAGGATGGTCTCGAAGCCGTTCACGGCCTCCGCGATCGGCAACACCTCGTAGCGAATGCCGAGATGGCCGGCGAGCTCGCCGGCGTCGGCAATCGAATGTGCCGCCGTGTAGCGATATGGCAGCATCACGCCGTGCACCTGATCGGCGCCCAGCGCGTCGACCGCGATCGCCGCGCAGAGCGCGGAATCGATGCCGCCGGAGATGCCGAGCAGCACGCCGGGAAAACCGTTTTTGCCGACATAGTCGCGCAGGCCAAGCACGCAGGCGGCGTAGTCGGCGCGGTCGCCTTCGGGTTGCTCCGCGATCGGTCCGGTGCAGCGCCAGTCGCCGCCGGTCCTGGTGAAGCGCAGCGTGGTGATGCTTTCTGCGAACGCCGGCAGTTGCGCTGCAAGCGAAAGATCGCCGTTGAGCGCGAACGAGGCGCCGTCGAACACGAGCTCGTCCTGGCCGCAGACCTGATTGAGATAGACCAGCGGCAAGCCGCTTTCGGTGACCCGCGCAACCGCGACCGACAGACGCACATCGTTCTTGTCGCGCCCATAGGGCGAGCCGTTCGGCACCAGAATGATCTCGGCGCCGGTCTCGGCCAGCGTTTCCACCACGTTCTCGTAATCCTCGGATTCTTCCAGCCAGATGTCCTCGCAGATCGGCACGCCGATCCGCACGCCGCGCACGGTGACGGGACCCGCCGCGGGCCCGCGCGAAAACAGGCGCTTCTCGTCGAACACGCCGTAGTTCGGCAGATTGCATTTGAAGCGAAGCGCGGCGATACGCCCGCCATCGAGCAGCGCGCAGGCATTGTAGAGTTTGCCGTCCTCGATCCAGGGCGTGCCAACCAACATCGCCGGGCCGCCGTCGGCGGTCTCGCGCGCCAGCGCTTCGATGGCCGAACGGCAGGCGGCCTGGAAGGCCGGCTTCTGCACCAGATCTTCCGGCGGATAGCCGGCGATGAACAATTCCGGAAACAGCACGAGATCGCCGCCATCGGCGATCGCCTGTGCACGCGCGGCCCGCACCTTGGCGGCATTGCCCTCGATGTCGCCCACAGTCGGATTGAGCTGGGCGAGTGTGACTGCAAATGCGTTGAGACGTTCGGTCATGGCCGCCGTCCTCGTCTTAAAGAAATCCCAATCGCTCGATGATGGCGATGATCCAGAATGCGCCGGCCATCAGCAGCGCAACGCCGACCGCGGCCGAGCCCATGTCCTTGACCCGGCCGATCTGCTTGTCGTGATCCATGGTCAGGCGATCGGCGAGCTTCTCGATCGCGGTGTTGAGCAATTCGACCACCAGCACGAAGGCGACTGCGCAGACGAGCTCGACCGCGCGCATCGCGGTCGCCGCGACGAGCCACGCCACCGGCAGCGACAGGACCAGCGCAAAGATCTCCTCGCGGACGGCCTGCTCCGAGCGGAACGCAAAGGCCAGACCGTTGCGGGAATTGATGGTGGCCTTCCAAATGCGCAGCAAGGTCTCAGAGCCCCGCTGCGGTCGGCATCGGCCGCACCTTGCCGGCGCGTTCCTGCTTCAGCAGTTCGGCGATCAGGAAGGCCATATCAATGGATTGCTCGGCGTTGAGGCGGGGATCGCAGACGGTGTGGTACCGATCGTTGAGATCCTCGTCCGTGATGGCGCGGGCGCCGCCGATGCATTCGGTGACGTCCTGGCCGGTCATCTCGAGATGAACGCCGCCGGCATGAGTGCCTTCCGCCGCGTGGATCGTGAAGAACGACTTCACCTCGGAGAGCACGCGGTCGAACGGCCGCGTCTTGTAGCCCGTGGTCGAGGTGATGGTGTTGCCGTGCATGGGATCGCACGACCAGACCACCACCCTGCCCTCGCGCTTCACCGCGCGGATCAGGCCCGGCAGATGATCGGCGACCTTGTCGGAGCCGAAGCGGTTGATCAGCGTCAGCCGCCCCGGCTCGTTGTCGGGATTGAGCACGTCGATCAGCTTCAGCAGCTCGTCGGGTTTGAGCGACGGCCCGCACTTCAGGCCGATCGGGTTCTTGATGCCGCGGAAATATTCGACATGGCCGTGATCGAGCTGGCGGGTGCGGTCGCCGATCCAGATCATGTGGCCCGAAGTCGCATACCAGTCGCCGGTAGTGGAATCGACGCGGGTCAGGGCCTGCTCGTAGCCGAGCAGCAGCGCCTCGTGGCTGGTGTAGAAATCGGTGGCGCGCAGCTCGGGATGGCTCTCGAGATCGAGGCCGCAGGCGCGCATGAAATTGAGCGCGTCGGAGATGCGGTCGGCCAATTCCTTGTAGCGGCGGGACTGCGGACTATCCTTCAGGAAGCCGAGCATCCACTGATGCACGCTGCCGAGATTGGCGAAGCCGCCGGTCGCGAAGGCGCGCAGAAGGTTCAGCGTCGCGGCCGACTGGCGATAGGCCATCAGCTGGCGCTGCGGATCCGGCACGCGCGCTTCCTTGGTGAACGCGATGTCGTTGACGATGTCGCCGCGATAGCTCGGCAGTTCGACGCCACCCACCTTCTCCGTCGGCGAGGACCGCGGCTTGGCAAACTGGCCGGCGATGCGGCCGACCTTCACCACCGGCACCGCGCCGGCATAGGTGAGCACCACCGCCATCTGCAGCAGCACGCGGAAGAAGTCGCGGATGTTGTTGGCGCCGTGCTCGGCAAAGCTCTCGGCGCAATCGCCACCCTGGAGCAGGAAGGCCTCGCCGGCCGCAACGCGGGCCAGCGCTTTCTTCAGATTGCGCGCCTCGCCGGCAAATACCAGCGGCGGAAAGGTTGCCAGCTGCGCCTCGACGTCGGCCAAAGCCTTGGCGTCGGGATAGTCGGGCACCTGTAGCACCGGCTTGCTGCGCCAGGACTCGGGCGTCCACCGCTCGGACATCACAATCTCTCCGTGAAGCAAAAAAATGCAACCTGATCTGTGGGTTGCGAGGGCCGCCTTATACACAGGCTGGCGCGACACCGCCAGTTGTAAATCCATTTCGCATTGCAAACCCTTGCAGGAAAAGCTGAATTCGAATTTGCTAGGGGTGGTTGAGGAAACCGGCAAGACCATCCATGGATGCGCCACTGGACGACGTCTCCATCGACGAGATCAGCTTCCCGGCGATCGACGGGTACGCGCTGGCCGCGCTCGGTTACGCACCGGGGTGGGCCGGCATCGGCGAGGACCTGCCCAAGGGCGTGTTCCTGCAATGGGCTGATTGGGTCTCGAGCCCGCGCTATCTGTTCGATTCAAAACTGCCGGCGCTGGAGAATTTTGCAAAGTTCAGGGGCGAGCTGCGCGCGCTCTGCTTCTCCGACGATCCCTGGGCGACGCGGCCGGCTGTCGAGTTGCTAACGTCAGGCTTCACGTCAATCAAGCCGGAGGTGCTCGACGTCAAACCGTCAGACGTCGGCGCCAAGGCAATCGGCCATTTCGGCTTCTTCCGCCCCGACCACCGCGACACGCTGTGGCGCGGCGTGGCGGAATGGATCCAGGGGGAGTGAGCGTCACGCCGTGTTGAAGGCTGCTCGCCACTTTATTGTCATCGATCACCGCGAAACTGATGTCCATCGTCGTGGTTTGCCAATCGCCGGCGACGCGAGTTATCGCGTTCCGTGCGTCGGACACGACGAGGACATCATGCAGCATCACGCCAGCCCCAGCAGCGAAAGCAAGGTCCCGGAAGTCACCCTCGGCTTCTGGATCATCAAAATCGCGGCCACGACGCTGGGCGAGACCGGCGGCGACACTGTCACGATGACGCTGAACTGGGGCTACCTCGCGGGCACATGCCTGTTCCTTGCGGCCATGATCGTGCTGATCGCCGCGCAAATCCGCGCGAGCAAGTTCCACCCGGCGCTGTACTGGGCGACCATCGTGGCCTCGACCACCTTCGGCACCACGATGGCCGATTTCGCCGACCGCTCGCTCGGCATCGGCTACACCGGCGGATCGACGCTGCTCCTCACTTGCCTCGTGCTGGTGCTCGGCCTCTGGTATCGCACGGAAGGAACGATCTCGGTCAACAGCGTCAGCAGCCCGCGGGTCGAGGCCTTCTATTGGGGCGCGATCACCTTTTCACAGACGCTCGGCACCGCGCTCGGCGACTGGATCGCTGACACCGGCGACCTCGGCTATCGTGGTGGCGCGCTGATCTTCGCGGCGGGGCTCGCCGTCGTCGCAGTGCTCTACTTCTGGACCCGCGTCTCGCGCGTGACGCTGTTCTGGGCCGCGTTCATCCTGACGCGTCCGCTGGGCGCTACCGTTGGCGATTTCCTCGACAAGCCGCTCGACCATGGCGGGCTGGCCTTGAGCCGGCCGCTGGCTTCCGCCGTGATTGCCGCGTTCATGGTGGTCTGTCTGCTGCTGATCCCGCAGCGCGCCGGACAGCATCCGGGCGAACACGCGGCCGAGCGCGCCTAGCGAATGATCGTCGTCAGCGACGAGTAGCGCTTGTTCGGCTTGGCCTCAGCCGCCGAGAACTGCGCGAAGGCGTCACTGACGCGCTTCGCGGGCGGCGTATCGCCAGCGAAGCGGAATTCTTGCGGCCGCGGCGCGTAGAAGCTGGCGCTGTAATAGGAATCGTCGAAGCGCGCCTCGCCGACCCCGAACAATGCGTCGCAAACGAACAGCAGCGCGTAGACTCCCGCGACCGCTGCGATAACCTCCTTGAGAACCGACATGATGATGCCCTGCCCTTTTGCGCGCAGGATGCAGGTCGGTTCCAAAGCCCTGGTTTAAGGCGCCGTGCTTCTTGTGTGCAGGGTTTGCCGGGCTTAAGCGAATTGCAGACAATTTTATCGATCGCAAAAAAGAGCCCGCCTGACCGGGTCAGGCGGGCCCCAGGATTGGCCGCTCGGGAGGTATCAGACGGCGAGATTCATCCAGACAGCCTCAGGCTCGGTGAAATTGTCGAGCGCTCCGCATCGACCTCGATGGCGAGGATCCGCAAGTCGTGATCGTCTCCGATCTTACACGTCCGGTCAGACCACCGGCTCATCCTTCAACGCGGCGATCACCTGCTCGCCGGGCGCGGTAAGACGATAGGTCACCAGCGGACGGCTCGACGGCGGCTTGCGATCGATCTCGACGATATAGCCGCGCACCATCAGCGCTTCGAAGCTGCCATAGTAACCGTACATGCTGATCTGGTTCTGCCTGAGCACTTTGAACTCGCGCAACAGGCGGATCTCGTTGCCCGAGAGCAGCGAGCGACGGACGCGTTGCACGAAGCTCGCGCGCTGCTCGAACCAGGCCGCGTCGGGCAGTTCGCGCGAAGACGGCACGGCATCCCGATCACGCATGCGCATCTCGCCTTCGGCTCTCGCCGCCGAGGGCAACTGCATGCTGATGCCGACCGCATCCCTGGCGTCGTCGAGCAACGCGATCGGCCAGCGCCGCCTGTTATCGACCATGACCGGCGGCGGCACGACATTGTCGCGCACCAGCTGCTCGAAACGGCCGGCGGTCACACCGACATAGGCGGCCGCCCGGCGGCGGTCGACGAAACGGGTGTCCCGCCCGTGCTCGCAAGCATTAGTCTCGTTCACCCCAAAATCCCCTGCCGCATCGTCGCGGACGCGCCGCGCGGGCCCGAGGGGCCCGTCGGCAAGCGACACTAGGGTGAAACGAGCGCTCTCAAAAGCCAGAGAAATTCGCACATGTTGCTGCCGTTTCGGCAACGGCTATAGTGCCGCCGGGGGGTCCCATGCGCTTTCACTCACCTAGCATCCAGTACTTCCACGCCGTCCGCCGCACCGGCTCGATCCGGGCCGCCGCGCGCCTCCTCAACGTCGCCTCGTCCGCCGTCAGTCGCCAAATTCTCAAGCTCGAACAAGAGGTTGGATCGCCCTTATTCGAGCGAACCGCTCGCGGCCTGACATTGACGACGGTGGGCGAGATGCTGGCGCGCCACGTCATGAACGTGCTCCAGGATCTCGACCGTTTCCGCTCGGACGTCGCGTCCCTCTCCGGCGCCTGGCACGGCACGATCAGCATCGCCTGCATCGAATCCCTCGCGGAATCGGTGTTGCCGGATTTGATCGCCGCGCACCGCAGCCGGGCCCGGCGCGTCAGCTTCACCACCATGGTGATGGGATCGTCCGACGTGCTCGAAGCGTTGCGGCGGGGCGAAGCCGACATCGGCATCGCCATGGCGCTCAGGCATCCACCTGATCTGCGGCAGGTTGCATTGAAGCGATTTCGTCTCGGCGCGCTGGTGGCGCGCGAGCATCCGCTGGCGCGCCGCAAGACGGTGACGCTGGAGCAATGCCTCGCCTTCCCGGTCATTCACGCGCTGCCGGAGCTGTCGATCTATCATTTGCTGCAGCCGCTGATCGCGCAGCTCTCCGAGACGCCGGAGCCAGCGATTCAGGCCAACTCGATCGACCTGATGCGTGAGCTCGCCGCGCGCGGAGTCGGCGTCGCCTTCCAGACCCAGCTCGGCATTGTCAGGCTGACGCGTGACGCACAGCTCGTCTTCCTGCCGCTCGATAATGCCGGCAGCCCGGTGTGGTCGGATCTCGGCATCTATGTCCGCGCCGAGCGTACCCTGCCTGCCTTCACGGAATCATTTCTGCAGGAGCTGGTCCGCGAACTGGGCGAGCGCGAGCGGCGAGAGAATGCGGCATATCCGCACATCGCCTGACCTGCTGATCTGGCAGTAGTTTCCCGGAATATGGCTGATGGTCAGGCGTTGATATCCCTTGCGGTTCCGCCAGCTGCCTTTCGCCCTGTAGGATCCAAACATGCCGGTCGATCGGCTGAAGCCATCGCGTGTCCTCAACATCGAGCGCTTCTCGGATTTCAGCGAGTTTCGCGCGAACGAGGTGCTCGGGCTCGGCCGCAGCACGCCGCTTCGGCCGCGCGAATTCTCGCTGTCACGCGCCATCCTGCCGCTCCAGAGCGGGCTGTTCGTGCTCCAGCGCGCCTTCGCCCGGCGCTTTGAAGCCGAGATGGGGACGGATACTGGCATCGGCCTCGTCGTCCCGCTCAACTTTCATTCCATCACCAATGGGCACGAAATCGATAGCTCGACAATCGGCGTCGTGCGCGGCAAGGCGCCCGTCGTGTCGATCGAGCACCAGCCCAACACCTATTTCATGTTGCGCTTCAACTCGGACATGCGGCATCGCGGATGGGCGGATTTCAATACCGGGCTCGCCAATGTCCGTCCGCAGCACGATCCGATGGCACGTCTACGCGCCGCTTTTCTCGAGATGTTCTCGCTCGCTTCGGCATGCGATGATCCCAGGCAGTTCGAGGCGCTCCACCGCCCGGTCCAGGAAACGCTGCTCGCTTGCCTCGATGCTGCGCTGGTGCCGGCGGAGGCTCTCACTGCCCGCCCCGGGTCGTTCGACAGGCACCGCAAGCTGACTGTCCGGCTCGACGAGGTCGTCGAGCTGTTCGGCAGCCAGCCGCTCTACAGTGACGACCTCGCCATGGCGCTCGGCGTATCCGTGCGTACGCTCCAGACTGCGACGCAAGCGGTGCATGGCGTCAGCCTGCACCACTATCTCCGTCTCAAGCGCCTCTGGGCCGTTCGCGTTCTCCTCATGACCGGCGGTGCCGGCTTGACCGTAAAGACCGCAGCACTCGCCAACGGCTTTTGGCATCTCGGCGACTTCTCGATGGGCTACAAGCGCGCCTTCGGCGAAATGCCGTCCGAGACATTGGCGCGCGGACGGGGTCCGCTTTATCGCAGCTGAGGAGCGGATCGCGCGCTCAGGCGTGGCCGTTCTCCTTGCGGTGCGCGTTGTCGCCGAGGCGGTCGACCCAGGCGATGCCGATCGCCGAGATGATGAACGTCAGATGGATCAGCACCTGCCACATCACGCCAGTCTCGGTGAAATTGCTGCGCGTCGTGCCGAGATTGCCGGCCTCGATGAAGGTCCTGAGCAGCGAGATCGAGGAGATACCGACGATGGCCATCGCAAGCTTGATCTTGAGCACGCTGGCATTGACGTGACTGAGCCATTCCGGCTCGTCGGGATGGCCGCGCAGGTTCAGGCGCGAAACGAAGGTCTCGTAGCCGCCGACGATCACCATCACGAGCAGGTTCGAGATCATGACGACGTCGATCAGGCCGAGCACGACCAGCATGATCTGCTGCTCGCTGGCGTCGAACGAGTGCGCGACCAGGTGCCACAGCTCCTTCAGGAACAGCAGCACGTAGACCGATTGCGCGACGATGAGGCCGACATAGAGCGGCAATTGCAGCCAGCGCGAGCCGAAGATCAGCCGCGGAAACAGGCCGACCGGCGGATTTGCCAAAGCTGCTTTGGATTCAGACGACATCGATTACTCCAGGAAGACGAAGGCGGGGCTTAGAGACTTGCGATGACCGGCGCCAGCTCGAGCGAGCCGCGATAGATCATCTCGAAGGCGACGTAGACGATGATGGCGAGGCCGACATAGGCAATCCAGCGCTGCTTCTGCAGCACGCGGCCGAGCAGATCGGCGGCAACGCCCATCAGTCCGACCGACAGCAGGAGGCCGAAGGCCAGGATGTAGGGATGCTCGCGCGCCGCACCCGCGACGGCGAGGACGTTGTCGAGCGACATCGAGATATCGGCGGCGACGATCTGCAATGCCGCCTGCCTGAACGTCTTGCGCGACGCCGGTGGTGCGCTTCCAATGCCGCTATGGCTGAACGCGAGCGCGCTGGAATGGGCCGACTGCTCCCGCAGCTCGCGCCACATCTTCCAGCACACCCACAGCAGCAGTACGCCGCCCGCAAGCAGTAGTCCGATCACCTGGAGAAGCTGGGTCGCGACGCCGGCAAAGACGATCCGCAAGCCGGTGGCCGCAATGATGCCGACGACGATGGCGCGGCGGCGCTGCCCGGCCGGAAGTCCGGCCGCGGCAAGGCCAATGACGACGGCATTGTCGCCGGCGAGCACAAGATCGATCAGGACGACCTGGAGCAGCGCGCTCAGCGCCTCGGCCGTGATGATGTCAGTCATGTCTCATCATTTTTTTGAAACGGACGGATCCAGCCAGTGCGGCTTGCGGCGCTGGATCCAGTCGAACACTTTTGAACGCGAGGTCCGCAACGCCGGTACGTCCTCGGCGAGCAGCGCAAGGCCGAGCGGCAGCATCCAGATGCCGAGCACCGGCAGGAAGGACAGTACGCCACCGACGACGAGCAGCATACCTGTGGGAATCCGGACCCAGCGGCTGGACGGTTGCATGAGATAGTCGACGGTACCGGCAAGACGCGGCGGCAGCCGGTGGACGAGCGCGTCAAGCCGCGCGTCGCCGCCAGCCGGTTGGCTGTGATCGGATCTCGTTGCTTGCTCGTCCGAAGTCACGCTCATGCTCACTCCTCGCTCACCACGTTAACCGCGGCGGGGCCAACCGGTTTCGCGCGCGGCAGCACCAGCGTCAGCAGGCGCAACAGCTTGATCGCCTGCACCTCATGCGGATGCACGTCCTCATCGGCGGCCGCAACGCGCTCTGACAGTTCGATGAGATGGGACGAGAGCGGCAGGTCCGAGACCGGCCGCAGCGTATTGATCACCACATTGGCGAAATCAGGCTCCTCGAGCCGTTCGGCCAGTTCGTCGAACATCGCGAACAGGCGGTCATCGCCGATATGCGGCGCCAGGTCGCGCTCCCGGATGAAGCGGATCACCTCGTCGCGCTCGACCGGCGACACGCGCCGGTCAGCCACGGCGACCAGCGCGCCTGATATCACCAGCGCCACGGCAGCCTGCTCGTTGAAGCTGCGCGGCTCGGTGATCTCGAGTTCAATCGGAGTGGAAGTGTTCACGTCAGACATCGATGCTCCCTTAGCTTGCGAAATGGCCGCGCGGAGCTGCGATCGAGACGATTGGTCGGAGGGAACTTGAGAAGGCCCGACAATCGGCCGTCGCATTCGCGCGGGACAGGTTCATCCGACATCACGAGGTTGGCCGACTTCGTCGACGTCCTCGCCAGAGGGGCCCGGATTCTTGTTCCGCTCACAGGTAAAGCCGGCTCAGTCGGATTCAAGGCGACATGACTGCGACCAGCGGCCGCATCAATGGTCGGCCTGCGCGCGCTGCCGGTGGGCGTATTCTGCGCCCCATCCAAGGCCAAGCGTCACCGAGATGAGCGAGCCGAGCAGCACGCCGAACTTCGCGGCGTCCAGCAATCTCTCGTCGTTGAATGCAAGCATGGCGATGAAGATCGACATGGTGAAGCCGATGCCGGCCAACAGTCCGATCAGGCAGACGCCGGCCCACGTCACATCCGGCGCCAATCGGCATCGGCCTACACGCACGGCAAGCCAGGTCGCAGCGATCACGCCGATCGGCTTTCCCGCGCAAAGCGCGAGCCCGACGCCGAGCGTCACGAATTCAGCACCGCCGCTGAGTTCGGCACTCCGGAGATCGACCCCGGCATTGGCCAGCGCGAACAGCGGCATGATGGTGTAAGCGACCCAGGGATGCAGCGCCGCCTCGACGCGAATGACCGGCGGCACGATCTCCTCACGTGCCGAGCGCACCGGCGTGATCAAGCCGAGCACGACGCCCGCGAGCGTCGGATGGATGCCGGCCATGAGGAATCCCGCCCAGACAATGAGAGCCGGCAGGATATAGGCGAACGCGGAGTTCAGGCCGAGCCGCTGCAGCCCGAGCGCCAGCAGCACGCCGAGCGATCCGACGAGGAATCCATTGAGATCGAGCCCGCTGCTGTAGAAGAGCGCGATGATGAGAACGGCGATGATGTCGTCGATGATCGCAAGGGCCAGCAGGAAGACGCGGATATTGGCCGGGATCGATCGTCCCAGCAGAGCAAGCACGCCGACGGCAAAAGCGATATCGGTCGCCGTCGGTATTGCCCAGCCCTGGCTGCGTCCTGCGACGTTGTTGAAGCTCAGATAGATCAGTGCGGGCACGATCACGCCGCCGACCGCTGCCAGCACCGGCAGGATCGCCTGATCGAACCGGCTCAGTGCGCCCTCGTGGATTTCGCGGCGGACTTCCATGCCGACGACCAGAAAGAAGATCGTCATCAATCCATCGTTGATCCAGAAGTGCAGCGATCGCGTAAAGGCGAACTCCCCGAATCGAAGCGGGATCGGCAGGTTCCAGACATCGTGATAGGAATGGGAAAGGGGTGAGTTGGCCCACAGCAATGCCGCGGCTGCAGCAACAAGCAGCACGCCACCGCTGACAGCCTCGATGTGCAGGAACTGCTGAAGCGCGACGAGCGCGCGTTCGACGAGAGGAAGGGATTTCGGCAATTGCCTGCCGGGCAGCTGATCGTTCATGGGCACACGCATCCTGCGTGGCGGCCCGACCATCGCTCGACCTGTCGCTGCCACGTGCAGCGAGCACCCGAGGCGTCTTCTACACCGCGAGGAGATTAACGCAACCCGTTTCGAACTTGGGGAACTCCAGAGCGAACGGACCGTTGGTGCAGCTCACGATGCACTCACCGCGCGACAGAAGCCGCATGTGCCGCTGGATCGCGACATCGACGATGTCAGGAACGAGCGCGCCCATCGGGCGTGGTGCTCAAGTGTCGTCATAGCGCTCGCGCAAGCTTCACGAACGACAACGTCATCTCTAAAATTGGTAGGCCGTCGAGGAATGCATGACTGATGTTAACTGGTGCGCCGGTTGCGGCCACAGCCTGGTCCCGATCCTGTCCGAGAATGGCCGCGCGCGACCGAACTGCTTCTGGTGCGAGGGCGTCGACGCGCGAACCATGGAGATGGCGAAGTGGGCGGACAGCCCGGCCGGCAAGCCGTATCCGGCGGTGCCTCGCGCCTTCGACTGAGGCGCCTCCGCCTCAAGCCCGTGCCACCAGGCGTGGACGGAACACCGACTCGACGGTCGGAGCCGGCGCAGCAGCGAGCTTACGCGCCGACCGACGCCGCGGGATGAAGAAGCTGCTCACGACGATCGGCTCGAAATCGCCGAGTGCGGTGCGCTCCTTCACAAGCAGACTCATGACCGAGCGCATCTTGATGACCTCCTGCGCCACGAAGCTGCAATCCTCATCGCGATTGATCTGCTCATGCATGATCGCCTCGGCCTCGCGCATGCTCACACGTAGCGCTCTGATGGTTCTGCGAATTTCGTTGATGCGGTTGTCCATGGCTGCCTCCATCTCTGTCGCAGTATAAGAACAAAACGTGAACACATTGTCAATCGTCGCTGCGCCGTTCGCGACGCAATCGCCAAAGAACAGCCAGCTGGCGGCCGGCGTCCTTGCACGCGCACTGGCGATGCTTGCTGACAAATTG
This sequence comes from Bradyrhizobium sp. Ghvi, assembly GCF_900115265.1. Taxonomy (GTDB): domain Bacteria; phylum Pseudomonadota; class Alphaproteobacteria; order Rhizobiales; family Xanthobacteraceae; genus Bradyrhizobium. The sequence goes on from NZ_FOVU01000002.1 coordinate 840,304, forward strand.
GACAAGTCGCCTCGTTGTCCCAGAAGCCCCGCTCCCGGGCGCAACCCCGGACGATCCAAACCGGCGCACGATCTAACGTCCCGTACAACCACTGGATTTTTTCCTGAACGGACCTCGCCCGCCTCGCGCCAGGCTCGCTTGCCCCGTCGCGAACGAACTGGCCCAAAATTCGCAACGACGTTCGCCAAGCGAAGCAACGGCGCAGAGCGGAGAAACGTCATGAACGTGCATGCTGCGGGCGATCTCAGGACGACCGGTCTCACCCACCCGAACGGCGCGCCGCTCCGCCTCAACATCAAGGACTTCGTCGCGATCGACCGTGACAGGAATGCGAAGTTCGAAGCGACCTATCGCCCGCAAGCGCTCTACAACCGAGCAAACGAAGGCTTTCACGCCAATAACGAGAGCTTCCTGCTGCACGAGGTCGCGACCAACCTGCCGATCTATCGCCCGGACACGGGGCCCACCGACTTCCATCTGCATCTGCCGCCGGGCGGCTTTCAGCTGGTGCTGGTCACGTCGGGAGCGTTCACGTTCGACTATGACGGGCGCTTCTACAATGTCGGCCCCGGCGCAGTGATGCTTCAAAGCGCGATCGTGCATCGCCAGCTGTTCTACACGTGGTCAGGTCTTTCGACCGAAGAAAACCTGAAGACGCCGCAGACGGTCGTTCCCGACCCGATCTCGATGGGTTACTCCGGCAAATTCCTCGAGGCCTTTATCACCGATCCCACCACCTTTCCGAATCCGACCATCGTCGGACCTGATAAGATCGACGAAGCCGAGACGCCCCGCGTGGCCTGGAGCCACGAGCTGCATGATCGCCCGGCCAATGCCGGCTTCTGGCTTCAGGATCCCCTGGCGCTGGATGCGCTGTTCAAGCCGCTCAGTGACGGTTCGGTCAAATCAGCGCAGCCGGTTTACGTGCGCGATATCGGGATCGAAGCGCCGAGCGGCCAGCTCGTGACCGGCCACATCATCGCGACTGATCCGCGCGGCCATTCGCTGCTGCCGAAGAGCACATCGGCCGCAGCAGACGCTGCCTCCTTCGCCAAGGGCGAGGTCGTGATCTATCGCGTCATTCGCGGCACGGCGGAGTTCAAGAACAAGGCGGGCGAGATCTTCGAGCTCGCCGCCGGCGACGTCGTGACCGCAGGCAAGAATGCGATCAGCCTGATCGCGGTCGACGAGAACACGCAGGTGCTCCGCCTCGGCCTTCTCAAGGGGATCGAGAACCTTCGCAGCTGGACACCGACGCAGCGCGACGAGATCGACGGTCTCGCCGGCCAGATCATCACGCAGAGGGACATCCGTCCCTTGCGCACCGAAGGCAAGCCGGTCGGATATCTGTACGCGTAGGCGCGAGCGGGAACGCAGCTGCGGGTCTTGCTCGTCCGCGAATGGTGCTGCTAGTTCATGGGCGATCGAGATGCGCCTGGAGCACCGGTTTTGCCCGTGAGCCGCGACGTCACCAGAACCTGCGGAAGCTGCACGGCCTGCTGTGATGGCTGGCTGCAAATCGAAGTGCGCGGACACAAGGTGCGCAAAGGGCAACCGTGCCCGTTCAGCGTCGCGCAAAGATGCTCGATCTATGCCGAACGTCCGCAACACCCGTGCCGCGAATTCATCTGCGGCTGGCTGGTCACTTCGAGCCCGCTGCCGGATTGGATGCGACCGGATCAATCCAGCATGATCATGCTGGCCGCCAATTTCTTTTGGCAAGGCCTGCCGGTTGACGTCGTCGTACCTGTTGGTGAGCAACCGAAGAAGAAAGCGCTGGATTGGCTGACACGATTTTGCGCCGAGAACAGGCGGCTGCTCGTTTATCAGATCGGCGATGAGTGGTTCGCGTTCGGGCCGCCGGCGTTCCAGACCGACATCGCCGACCGCCTTCGGCGCGGCGAAACGCCGTGGGGCGATTAAAGCAAGCCTCCGGATTTGTTGGCTTTTTCGGTTTGATTTGTGTGGCAGCGCGCAATGCGGCAGATCGCCGCGCGACACGTTTTGTCAGGAATAGTTGCACGTTAGGCACACTCCGCCGGAAAGCGAGTAACATCACACCATTCCGTTTGTATACGGTATCTGGCATACATTACCTTCCTCTTTATCCCGGGCCCATCAGGAGTCCGCGGCGATAAAGGGGAAACGAGATGAGGAAGGCCTTTCTGCTCGGCACGGGGCTTGCGGCCCTTTGTGCAACCACAATGAGTCATCCCTTGCGAGCTGCAACCATCGACGACGTTGTTGCCCGCCTCGATGCGCTCGAACGCAGCAACGCCAAGCTCGCCAAAGAGAACGCGCTGCTTCGTGACCGCGTCAATCACATGGGCACGCCCAGGGCCGCGGCGACCGCCGTCGCGCCGGCTTCGCCGAAAGGCAACGCGGTTCTGCATGCGGCGGTCGCACCTTCGCCGGCACCTGTGGCCGAGCACACCGTCGTCAGCATCGGCGGCGCTCCGCTCTACAGCAAGGCTCCTGGAAGCAATCCGTTCATCGACAACACGACCGTGACGCTCTACGGCCACGTCGATCTCTCCGGCGACATCTTCAACGCCGGCGTCTACGACCAGGGTACAAAGTTCGGCGTCTCCAGCAACCTCACCTATTTCGGCGTTCGCGCGCGGCACAATCTCGATCCCTATGGCTATCCCGGCTGGGCGGCCATCGCGCAATTCGAATCCCTCGTGGAGGTCGCAGCCGTTCCGACCGAACGCGCGGCGTTCGGCACCCGCGACAGCTTTCTCGGCATGGAAAGCCCCTGGGGCACGATCAAGGCCGGCAAGGCCGACACACCCTACAAGAGAGCGACCTCGAAATTCGATCCGTTCTCGGCCACGCTCGGCGACTACAACTCGATCATGGGCAACACCGGCGGCGACTTACGGGCCGAGTTCGATTGGCGTGCCTCGCACGCGATCTGGTATGAATCGCCGATCTGGAACGGCTTCCAGGCCGCCGTCATGGTCTCGCCAGGACAGAATACGGCGAGGGACAACAGCGACTACGCACTGGGCGATTTCAACTGCCCCGGCACCTCGTCGCGCGGCAGCGGTTCGGGTTTCCCAGCCACGTCGCCACCCCAAGGCTGCACCGACGGCTCCTACGGCAATCTCTACAGCGCGTCGCTGACCTACAACCAGGCCGGGTTCACGGGTATTGCCGCTTACGAACTGCATGAGGGCACCAACCGGACCGGCGACGAAGGCGCAGTTCTGCTGACCAACGGCACGACATTCACCGTACCGGCTGGTGCGGTCGGCATCGCCAACGAATGGGCTGCCAAGGTCGGCGCGGGCTACAAGTTCAACGACATGATCGGCACCCTGCAGCTCTACGGCATCTACGAGGTGCTGCGCCGTGAGCATACGGTGGCCGCCTTCAACGAGCGTGCGCGCGACGGCTACTTCCTGAGTGCGACCCAGACCGTCGACAAGTGGGACGTGAGCGCGTCGTGGGCTCACGCCAATGCCTCGCCCGGCTCGCCCGGCACCGGCACCAACAACACCTACACCGTGGCGGCGCCTGCGCCCGCCGGCACGGCGGACTTCGCGCTCAACACCGTCGATTCCAGTGCTGACATGTACGCGCTCGGAGTGAAGTATCACTTCAGCCCGTTCGTGAGCTGGTACCTGGTCGGCAGTTACTTGCGCAACGGACCGGGCGCGCATTACTGCCTCGGCGTCAGCGGACACGGCTACGGTGTGTGCGGACGCGACGCCAACAACAACGTCGTCGCCGGCAACAAGACCGAAGCCGTCACGACCGGCATGACGTTCGACTTCTGACGGAGGGGAGAACGACGGGGAGCCTCACGGTTCCCCTCGTTTAATGCCCTACTCAGCCGCCTGGCGCACGTGGCGCGCGGTCGGCGTGCGCATCGTCACCAGCTCTTCGGCCGCGGTCGGATGCAGCGCGATGGTCGCGTCGAAATCGGCTTTCGTCGCCTTCATCTTCACCGCGATCGCGACGGCTTGCGTGATCTCGGCGGCGGCATCACCGACGATGTGGCAGCCGAGCACGCGGTCGGTCGCGCCGTCGACGACGAGCTTCATCAGCACACGGGTGTCGCGACCGGACATGGTCGCCTTGATGGGACGGAACGTAGTCTTGTAGATGTCGACGTGACTGAACTGCGCGCGCGCTTCGGTTTCGGTCAGACCGACCGTGCCGACCTCCGGCTGCGAGAACACCGCGGTCGGTATGGTCGCATGATCGACCTGGACCTCGCGTTTGCCGAACACGGTGTCGGCGAACGCGTGGCCTTCGCGAATCGCGACCGGCGTCAGGTTGAAGCGATGGGTGACGTCGCCGATCGCATAGATGCTGTCGACCGAGCTCCTGGAGAAATGGTCCACCGCGATGCCACCATTTTTCGGATTGATGGCGACGCCGGCCTTCTCCAGCCCGAGGTTGGCGACGTTGGGATGCCGGCCGATCGCGAACATCACCTGTTCGGAGGCGATGCTCGAGCCGTTCGACAGATGCGTGGTGAACTCCTCGCCATGGCGATCGACCTTCGACACGGTGCAGCCGGTGAGGATGGTGATGCCCTGCTTCTCCATCTCGGCCCGGACGTGGCTGCGCACATCCTCGTCGAACCCGCGCAAGATGTTGTCGCCGCGATAGATCACGGTGACGTCGGAGCCGAAGCCGGCGAAGATGCCGGCGAACTCCAGCGCGATATAGCCGCCGCCCTGGATCACGATCCGCTTCGGCAGCTTCTTGAGGTGAAACGCCTCGTTGGAGGAGATCACGTGTTCGATGCCGGGGATCGCGGCGCCATGATTGGGCGCGCCTCCGGTGGCGATCAGGATGTATTTGGCCGTGATCTTCCTGTCGTTCTCGAGCAGGCGGACGGTGTGCTTGTCCTCGATCACCGCGCGGCTCTTGACGACCTGCGCGCCTGACTTCTCGACATTGGTCGTGTAGGCCGCCTCCAGCCGCGCGATCTCCTTATCCTTGTTGGCGATCAGCGTCGGCCAGTCGAAGGTCGCGGGCGGAACGGTCCAGCCGAATCCGGCGGCGTCCTCGAGCTCGTGGCGGACATGCGAGCCGATCACGAACAGCTTCTTCGGCACGCAGCCGCGGATCACGCAGGTGCCGCCCATGCGGTATTCTTCCGCGATCATCACGCGGGCGCCGTAACCGGCCGCGATGCGGGCGGCGCGCACGCCGCCGGAACCGCCACCGATGACAAAGAGGTCGACGTCGAATTCAGCCATTGTCCACTCCGACCTCGTTCAAGGATTGTCCAGACAGAAGGGTACCGTCAGATGTCCTTGCCGCGCTTTTTCATCTCGGCGCGGAAGACGCCCGCGACGACTTCCGAGAAGTTCTGCGCCCAGGCGTTCATGACCTGCACGCTGAGGTTGACGGCCTTGGGCTCGTTGGTGATGAGCTTCTGACCGAGCGGCGACTTGTAGAACGTCACGAGATCCTTCAACTCCTGCTCGGTGAACTCGCCGGCATAGACCCCCACCATCCCGTCGCCGATCTCTTGCTCGCGGCCGGCAAGCTGCTTGGCGACAACAGGGGCGAGCTCGTTGAGATCCTTCTGGTAGTTGAGGTTCTGACCGATCAGCGTGGTTTTCACCTTGTCGACGATCGCGGGCACGGCGTTGGCGTACATCGCGCTCGCATTCTTCAGCTTCAAAATCTCCTTCGCCGCGGCAATCGCGCCCGGAGTGGGGGCCTGCGGAGCCGCCTGCTGCTGCGCGATCGCAGGCGCAGCCCCCAGCGCCAGCGCGAAGGCGAGGCACGCGGCGGGCATGATCTTCAAAACGCTCTTCATTCCTAGTCTCCTTTCGGCTTTCGCCGTTCAATCACGCGGATTCCCTCGCCACCCGCCAAAACAGCCGAGCTGGCCAAGCCGATGAACAACCCATGCTCGACCACGCCGGGGATCGTGCTCAACGCCCTGGCGAGGCCGGGCGGATCCACGATACGTTCGAGCTGGGCATCGACGATCCAGTGGCCGCCATCGGTGACGAAAACGTGGCCATCCCTCGCCTTGCGGACCGCCATTTGCCCGGAAACGCCGCATTCCGCAAATGCCTTCTCGATGGCGCGACGGGTGGCTCCGAGCCCGAACGGGATGACCTCGACCGGCAGCGGAAAGCGACCGAGCGTCGGCACCCATTTGCTGTCGTCGGCAATCACGATCATGCGATCCGAGGCCGCCGCCACGATCTTCTCGCGCAGCAATGCGCCGCCACCGCCCTTGATCAGATTGAGCTCAGGGTCGATCTCGTCGGCTCCGTCGATGGTGACGTCGAGATGGTCGATCTCGTCCAGCGTCGTCAGCGGCACGCCGCAGCGCATGGCGTCTTGGCGGGTTGCCTCGGAGGTCGGGACACCGATCACCTTGAGGCCGGCGCGCACACGCTCGCCCAGCAGCTCGATGAAATGCTTGGCGGTCGAGCCGGTGCCGAGGCCGAGCTGCATGCCGTCACGCACCTCCTCAAGCGCGCGCGCCGCCGCCTGCCGCTTCAACTGGTCCATGTCCACGTTTGCGCCCGTCTTGAAATCAGGAATGCCGCCGCTCGTGTCGCTTGCGGCGGCTTATGTAGCCTCGTTTTCCCCGGGAGAACAGGGTCTGGGAACATGTCTATAAGGTGATCTTATGGACCCGCCCCTTGCGCCGGTCCGGCCGGACCGATAGCGCTTTGGCATGAGCTCCCCGTATACCCTCGTTTTCGATCTCGACGGCACGCTTGTGGATACGGCGCCCGACCTGATCACCGCGCTGAACTACGTGCTCGACCGCGAAGGCCTGCCGCCGGTGCCGATGCAATCTGCCCGCAACATGATCGGCGCCGGCGCCCGCAAGCTGATCGAGCGGGGTCTGGAGGCCGAAGGCCGCACCGTCACGCCCGCCGACATGGACCGGATGACCGCGGATTTCATCGCCTATTACGCCGATCACATTGCCGTCGAATCGCGCCCGTTCGAGGGGCTGCTGGAGGCGCTCGATCTGTTCGCGGCGCAGGGCCATCGGCTGGCGGTCTGCACCAACAAGCTGGAATGGCTGTCGAAGCGGCTCCTGGACCAGCTCGACCTCACCAGGCGATTCGAGGCGATCTGCGGCGCCGATACGTTCGGGGTTCAAAAGCCCGATCCGACCATTTTCCGGCAGACCGTCGCGCGGGCCGGCGGCGAGGTCAAAGCCAGCATCATGGTCGGCGATGCCGGAACCGATGTCGGCGTCGCCCGGCGCGCCGGGGTGCCGGTGATCGGAGTCAGTTTCGGCTATACGGACGTGCCGATTGCCGAGCTGAAACCGGACCGGCTGATCCATCACATGCGGGACCTGCCGGCTGCCGCGCACAGCCTGATGACGACTTAGGTCGCACAAACCGCTGACTCTGCTGCATTATTTCACGGACCCCTGCATTAACCATCAATTAACTATGCGTGGCCCGCCGGTTGCTTGCCCGGAACGACGCTCCTAAGGTCCGGCCGGGGTCATGTGGCGGTTCGTCGCAGCAGATGTGGATGGTCATGCGTCGTGTCTTGGTAGTTGCGCTGGTGGGGGCGAGCCTGGGCGGCTGCTCCTCGATGTCTTGGGACATGTTCAAATCAGCCCCGCCGACCCTCCAGGTTCGGCTTGAATCCAATCCTCCGGGGGCTGACGCGACGACCTCGCTCGGGCCGGGCTGCAAGACCCCCTGCTCGGTCTCTGTTCCCGCTCCTGACGCTCCCTTCACTGTTGCTTTCGCCCTGCCGAAATTCCAGCCGGCGAACGTGCCGGTGAACGTGATCAAGACTCCCGGCGATTTCACCACTCCGGCCTCGGTCACATCAGATCCGAATCCGGTATTCGCGGAGCTTCAGCCGGCGGTGCCGCCCAAGCCCGTGAAAAAGAAGCCGCACCGGCCAAGGAAGCCGAAACCGGCCGCAGCCGCACCTGAGGCCGCGCCAGCAGATGCTGCACCGCCCGCAGCCGGCTCGCCGTTCCCCGATCCGAACGCGGGCAAGCGCTGAGTTTACGTATACCACCCGATTGTCTGAGCCGCGTCCGATGCTTAGATTGCGTGCCAGGCACCGTTGAAGCAATCGTGCCCCCGTCGCCGTAAGTGACAAGGCATTCTTATGAACGGATCCACTGCGAGCCCCCGCACTGCGCTGTCGAGCGCGATGACCGATCCGTTCGGGCGGACGATCTCCTATCTGCGCGTCTCCGTCACCGATCGCTGTGATCTGCGCTGCTTCTATTGCATGTCGGAAGACATGACGTTCCTGCCCAAGGCCGACCTGCTGACCCTCGAGGAACTCGACCGGCTCTGCTCGGCCTTCATCGCCAAGGGCGTGAAGAAGCTGCGGCTCACCGGCGGCGAGCCGCTGGTCCGGCGCAACGTGATGACGCTGGTGCGCTCGCTGTCGCGGCACCTGTCGAGCGGCGCCCTGGACGAGCTGACGCTGACCACCAACGGCACGCAGCTCGCAAAGCATGCCAGAGAGCTTGCCGATTGCGGCGTCCGCCGCATCAACGTCTCGCTCGACACGCTCGATCCCAAGAAGTTTCGCGAGATCACCCGCTGGGGCGAGATCGACAAGGTGCTCGAAGGCATCGAGGCCGCGCGCGCAGCGGGCCTCGCCGTGAAGATCAACGCGGTGGCGCTGAAGAACCTCAACGAGGACGAGCTCCCCGACTTGATGCGCTGGGCCCATGGCAAGAACATGGGCCTCACCCTGATCGAGGTGATGCCGATGGGCGAGATCGGCGCGGGCCGCATCGACCAATATCTGCCGCTGTCCTTGGTGCGCGCGCGGCTCGCCCAGCAATTCACGCTGACGGATCTCGCCGAGAGCACCGGCGGCCCGGCGCGCTATGTCAGCGTCGCCGAGACCGGCGGCAAGCTCGGCTTCATCACGCCGATGACCCACAATTTCTGCGAATCCTGCAACCGGGTGCGCATCACCTGCACGGGCACGCTCCACACCTGCCTCGGCCACGAGGATGCCTCGGACTTGCGCAAACCCCTGCGTGCATCCGATGACAATGTGCTGCTTGCGGATGCGATCGACCGCGCCATCGGGCTGAAGCCCAAGGGCCACGATTTCATCATCGACCGCCGTCATGACCGCCCCAGCGTCTCCAGGCATATGAGCGTCACCGGCGGCTGAGAATGGGCGGCTGCGGTCCTATTCCCCTTAGATATCAACAAACTTCCGATTGACTGCCGGCACGGCCGCTGATTTGGTGCGCCAGCCTCATGCCTGCGCGGCGAGACAAGCCACGCGCCTCGTCGGCGCAGTCAAGACGGCTGGGGCACCATCGGGGGAGGACCAATCTTTGCAAGCGCTCCTTAAGCTGAGCCGTGGGATCGACGCGTTCACGCGCTGGACGGGCAAGCGTCTGGCCTGGATGATCGTCTTGGCGGTCGTCGTCTCGGCGCTCAATGCGGTCGTTCGGAAGCTGTTCGACACGTCCTCCAATTCCTGGCTCGAGCTGCAATGGGTGCTTTTCAGCATCGTATTCCTGCTCTGCTCGCCCTGGACGCTGCTCGACAACGAGCACATCCGCATCGATATCGTGAACAACACGTTGCCGAAGAAGGTCCGCAGCATGATCGACGTGATCGGTCATCTGTTCTTCCTCATTCCGCTGTGCGTCATCATGATCCTCACCGGCGTACCGTTCTTCGAGCGGTCGTTCGAGATCAACGAGCAATCGGGCAACGCCGGCGGCCTGCCGCAATGGCCCACCAAATCCCTGATCATGATCGGGTTCGCGTTCCTGCTCGTTCAGGCCATCTCCGAGTTGATCAAGCGGATCGCGATCATGCGCGGATTGATTCCGGATCCTCACGAGTCCCAGGTCTCGGCGATCGAGGCGGAAGTCGAGCATCTCGTCGAAGCGATCGAGAAGAAATAGCCGACGGCGACGGTTCAGGGGGAATTATGACCGCATTCATTATCGCCAATCTGGCGCCCATCATGTTCGCGACGCTCGTCGTCGTGCTGCTCCTCGGTTATCCCGCGGCATTTTCGCTCGGCGCCGTCGGGCTGTTCTACGCCGTGATCGGCATCGAGCTCGGCGAATTCCGCCCCGACTTCCTCAACGCGCTTCCCGAGCGCGTCTATGGCGTGATGAACAACGATACGCTGCTCGCCATTCCCTTCTTCACCTTCATGGGGCTGGTGCTGGAGCGGTCGGGCATGGCCGAAGATCTGCTCGACACCATCGGACAGCTGTTCGGAACCATCCGCGGCGGTCTCGCCTACGCGGTCGTGTTCGTCGGCGCCCTGCTTGCGGCAACCACAGGCGTGGTCGCCGCTTCCGTGATCTCGATGGGGCTGATCTCGCTGCCCATCATGCTGCGCTACGGTTACGACCGGCGCATGGCGACCGGCATCATCGCAGCGTCAGGGACGCTCGCACAGATCATTCCGCCTTCGCTCGTCTTGATCGTGATGGCCGACCAGCTCGGCAAATCCGTGGGCGACATGTACGAGGGTGCCTTCATTCCGGGTCTGGTGCTCGCGGGTCTTTACGCGGCCTACGCCTTCCTCGTCAGCATCATCTTCCCGAAGGCCGCCCCGGGCCTGCCGAAGGAGGCCATCGGCTTCCGCGAAGAGAATGGCAGCCGCGGTCTCATCTCCCTCGGCGTGCTCTTCATCGCGAGCTGCGTGTTCGGCTGGTTCATGATGCGCAACTCCGAGACGCATGGTGCCGACTTCGTCGTGCTCAGCATGTTCAACGGCATCATCTTCGCGTTCGTCGTCGCGGTGCTGAACTGGATCGTGGACAAGCTCACCGGCTTCCGTTTCCTTTCCAAGATGGCGCAGCAGACCACCTTCGTCATGGTGCCGCCGCTGTTCCTGATCTTCCTGGTGCTCGGCACCATCTTCATCGGCCTCGCGACGCCGACGGAAGGTGGCGCGATGGGCGCTGCCGGCGCCCTCATCCTCGGCGCGGCGAAACGGCGGCTGAGCTGGGACCTGATCCGGCAGGCGACGGAATCGACCGCCAAGCTGTCGGCGTTCGTCGTGTTCATCCTGGTCGGCGCCCGCGTGTTCTCGCTTACGTTCTACGGCGTCAGCGGGCACGTCTGGGTCGAGCATCTGCTCACCTCCCTGCCCGGCGGCCAGGTCGGCTTCCTGATCTTCGTCAACGCCTTCGTGTTCGTGCTGGCCTTCTTCCTCGACTTCTTCGAGCTGGCCTTCATCGTGATCCCGCTGCTGGGGCCTGCCGCCGAGCACCTGGGCATCGACCTGATCTGGTTCGGCGTCATCCTCGGCGTCAACATGCAGACCTCGTTCATGCATCCGCCCTTCGGCTTCGCCTTGTTCTACCTCAGGTCCGTCGCGCCCAAGGAGCGATACACCGACCGCGTCACCGGCAAGAGGATGGACCCGGTCACCACGGGACAGATCTATTGGGGCGCGGTGCCGTTCGTCGTCATCCAGATCATCATGGTCGCTCTGGTGATCGCGTTCCCGTCCATGGTCATGCACTACAAGGGCGCGCAGTCGAACATCGACCCGAACTCCGTCAAGATCGAGGTGCCGCAGATCGAGCTGCCGCCGCTCGATTTCGGTCCGCCGCAGAAGTAGCGGTTGGCATCTTCCCTTCTCACCTTGTGGGAGAAGGTGGCGCGAAGCGCCGGATGAGGGGTATCTGTCCGCACATTCGATTGAGTGTTGGATTCGCCGATAGATACCCCTCACCCGTCTCGCCGCTATTGCGGCGAGCCACTCTCTCCCATAAGGGGAGAGGGTAGAAAAACATGACGCGCGTGACAGGCGCGCCGAACACGGGCATACCGGACGTTCCTTCAATCCTGGGAATGCCGCGCATGCTCCGATTGTCCTCTGCTCCATCGCTCGCCGGTTCGTTGATTGCGTCGCTGTGGCTCTCCTGTGCCGCAACGGTCGTCCACGCCGAGCCGGTAGCCGACGTTCACGCACTGGCGCAGAAGGAGCAGCAGCCGCTGCTCGACACGTTGCGCGATCTCGTCAGCATCGAATCCGGCAGCAAGGATATCGAGGGCCTGAACGTGATCGCCGGGCGCGTCGCCGACCAGCTCAGGCAACTCGGCGGCACGGTGGAGATCCTCCAGCCTGCCGACATCTATCGTCTCGACGACACGCCCGAGAAGATCGGCCCGGCCGTACATGCCACCTTCAAGGGCACCGGCAGCACAAAGATCATGCTGATCGCCCACATGGACACCGTGTATCTGAAGGGCATGCTCAAGGACCAGCCGTTCCGCATCGACGGGGACAAGGCCTATGGTCTCGGCATTGCCGACGACAAGCAGGGCGTCGCGCTCATTCTCCACACCGTGGCGATGCTGCAGAAGCTGAACTTCAAAGACTACGGCACCCTCACGGTGCTCACCAATGGCGACGAAGAGATCTCCTCGCCTGGTTGGCGCAGCACCATCACCAAACTCGCTGCAGACCAGGACGTGGTGTTCTCGTTCGAAGGCGGCGGCACCGATGGCACGCTGCGCCTTGCGACCAGCGGCATCGGCTCGGCCTATCTAAGGGTGATCGGCCGATCGTCACATGCCGGCGCAAGGCCGGAGGGCGGCATCAATGCCCTCTACGAGCTCTCCCACCAGGTGCTGCAGATGAAGGATCTGTCCAAGCCCGAGCAGGGCCTGAAGCTGAACTGGACGGTGTCCAAGGCCGGCACCAACCGCAACGTGATCCCGGCCGAAGCCACGGCGCAAGCCGATGCGCGCGCGCTCAAGGTGTCGGATTTCGACGCGCTGGAAAAAACATTGCAGGACAAGATCAAGAATCACCTGCTCCCGGATTCCAAGGTCGAGCTGAAATTCGAGGTGCGCCGTCCCCCGCTCGAGGCCAACGACGCTTCGCGCCGCGTGGCTGCCTACGGCAAGACGATCTATCAGGAGCTCGGCATGTCCATGAACGTTGCCGAGAAGGCGACGGGCGGCGGCACCGACGCTGCCTTTGCCGCGCTCAAGACCAAGGGCGCCGTGGTCGAGGGCATGGGCCTGTCGGGCTTCGGCGCCCACTCCAACGACGCCGAATATGTCCAGATCAACAGCATCGTGCCGCGTCTTTACCTGACGACACGCATGATCATGGACTTGTCGACCGGCAAGCTGAAATAGCCATCAGCTTCGAAGAGCGGAGGCGCCCTCCTCCGCCAGCCTGAACCGCAGCGTGAACTCGGCGCCGCCGCCGGGGAGATTGTCCACCACAACCGTCGCGGCGTGGTCGTCGGCGACGCCGCGCACGATCGAAAGGCCAAGGCCCGCGCCGTCGCTGCGCTGGCGATCCCTGCGCCAGAAACGCTGAAAGATCAGCTCGCGCTCGGCCTCGGCAACGCCGGGACCGCAGTCGCGCACGCGCACCGAACCGTCCTCACCGACCTCGACGTCGACCGAGGTGTCCCTCGCGGTGAACTTGACGGCGTTTTCGGCGAGGTTGAACACCGCGCGCTGAAGCATTTCGGAATTGCCATGGATCATCACCGGGGCCTCGGCACCCTTGAGTGCGATGTCCTTGTGCTGGGCGATCGCGAGCGGCGCGATCGACCCGACCACCTCGGCACAGACGGCGCGCAAGTCCGCGGTCTCGCCCGGATCGAGCACAAGCGTGTCGAGCTCGGCGATCTCCAGGAGCTGGGCGACGATCCGGCTCATTCCTTCGATATCGTCATGCAGCGCCTGCCGCGCGGCAGTATCGCCGAGCGTTTCGATCCGGGTGCGCAGGATCGCGAGTGGCGTGCGCAATTGATGGGCGGCGTCCGCCGTGAACTGGCGTTGCACGCGAAAGCCGTCCTCGAGGCGATCGAGTGCCTGGTTGACGGCCGTGACGAGCGGCACGATCTCGCGCGGAATCTGCTCCGTCGGCAGGCGAATGTCGGTGCGAGCAGGGCCGATGGCGCTCGCCTTCTCCGAGGCTTGCCAGAGCGGCGCGATCGCGCGGCGGAAGATGATGATATCGGTGGCGAGCAGGACCAGAAGAATGGGAATAGTGATCCACCCGACCCGGCGGAAGAAGTTCGATACGATGTCGTCGGTAATGACGTCGCGATGGGACAGGTCTTCCGCCACTTGAATGCGAACCGTAGTGTCACCGATCGTCTGGGTCACGCCGGCACCGGAAATCGAATCTGATTCGACGCTCCCGGTCTTCTTGTGCGACGAGAACAGCAGCCGACCGTCGGCATCGCGGATGTCGTACTGGTAGCGGCCATAGGCTTCCGAATAGAGACCGCGAAGGCTGTCGGGCAGATTGAACGTCACCGTGCCGTCCGGCCGGACAGCGATGCGCTCGGCCAGCGTCTCGGCCTGGGCTCGCATCGCGGCGCGATGCAGCTGGTCGATCTCTGAGTTCAAAAGCCAGAACAGGACCAGCGGCAGGAAGATCGCAACCACCGCGACCGCGATGATGTGCAGGAACACGATGCGCGAGATCAGCGATTTGAACGATGGCGACCTCACCCTAGGCCACCGATGGGATCCGTTCTGGGATCCGGTTCGGGCCACGCTATTTCTCCTCGGCCATCATGTAGCCGACGCCGCGGATGGTGTGGATCACGACCTTGGCGCCATGTTCAGCGAGTTGCTTGCGCAGCCGGGAAACATAGACCTCGACCGCATTGGAGGCGACCTCGCCCTCGAGCCCGAAGATGTGATCTTCGACGTTCTTCTTCGACACCACACGCCCCTGCCGGCGCAGCAGGATTTCCAGCACCGAGGCCTCGCGCGAGGAGATGATCCGCGGCTTGTCGTCGACGAAGATCTGGCGGCTCTCGGTGTCGTAGACGAGATTGGCGAGCCGCAGCGATCGGCCGAGCAATTGGCCCGGACGGCGCAGGATCGCCTCGAGCCGCGCCACCAGCTCCTCCATGGCGAACGGTTTTGCGAGGTAGTCGTCGGCGCCGCTGCGCAGGCCGTTGACGCGATCCTGCAGCCCGCCGCGCGCGGTCAGCACCAGCACCGGCAGCGGCTCCATCTGCCGTCGCAGTTCGCGCAGCACCGACAGGCCGTCACCGTCGGGCAGGCCGAGGTCGAGGATCATCGCGGCATAGCCGACATTGTGCACCGCCTGGCGCGCCTCCTCGGCGCTGGCAACGATATCGCTCTCGTAGCCCGCCCCCGCCAGTCCGCTGGCCACGAGCCGCGAGAGCTCGGCATTGTCTTCGACGATCAGAAGGCGCATCGCATTCCCGGCCGGATGTTCCGGTGTCATCCTACGGCTTAGACCGCATCCGCGCTCTCTTCCACCATTCGGGGTGCCCCCGCCAGCGAAAAAGCGCTCGACCGATGCTCGCCCGCCGTTGTCAGCTCCATGTAAGTCAACCGGACTGGCCTGATCGAGCACCTGTCCACAGCACGCAGCCTTGCGGACCATCAGCTCCTTGTTCTGGAGAACAGAGGAAACCTGCGAGCCGGGCCGAAAATGAAAGAGGCCGCCAACCGAGGCGGCCTCTCCTGTCGCAAGCGAGTTTGGAGAACGGGATCAGAGCGGCGGCTGGCCAGGTCCCGAGCCCGGGCCGAACGGGCCGCGCAGGTTGCCAGGGCCCTGCAAGCCACCAAAGATCAGGCCGCCGACCCACTCGACGGCGCCCTTGATGGCGCTGCCGATGGCGCGGAAGGCGTCGCCGAGCCAATTGCCACCGACGATCATTTCAAGCTCCGCATCCGTCAGTTCTATGATGTCCGATTTTCCATGTTCCAGGTTCAGCATTGTGGTCGCTCCTGTTCAGATTGTGTGTGTGTCAGAAATGTTGGGGGGGGCTTAGCCGTGATAGATGCCACCAGGCAGCCAGGGGTTCGGGCCCATGGGCTGATGGGTGGTGATCTTTCCATTCACAATCCACGGGCCGATGCAGCCGCCGTCGTCCATGAAGCCGCCGCACACGGCATCCAGTTCACGCTCGTCCAGCTCTTTGTGCTTCCGATTGCTCTGCTCAGTCATGTGTGTCTCCCGTTCTGGGAGGGGCCGCCCCCTCTCATCTTGTGATCGCAGGTGTATCGTGAGCCGTTCGTTTGCACTGTGATACGCATCACGCAGGCAAACGAGCGGCTCTTGAGCTGTTGTCCCGTCACACTGCGGAGGCACAGCGCAGTTTCGCCATCGGCTCACACCGGCGACACAATGCATTTGCATCCGCTTCCTGGGGCGAACGGATCGGACGACTTGCGACGAGTTCGTCGCAGTTTGACCCGATTGGTCGAGCCCGCGGTCCTTTCACTCGCGAGCACTCGTAGATTGCTATAAACAAGCCATTGCACGACAGCCTGCAGCGAGGTCCGGTGAGACGACGCGGATTTGTTGGGTTTGCTATAGCAGCATTGGCTTGGCCGCTTGTTGCCCGCGCCCAAAAGCAGGGTGCAACGCCGCGCGTGATCCAATTGGGACCGGTCAACATTCCTGGACAGATTGACAGAACGAGAGAGCTTCTGGCCGAACTTGGTTACGTTGAAGGGCGGAATATTCAGCTTGAATTTCGCAACACGGCTGGGAATGCCGACGCGCTGCCTGCCCTCGCAGAGGAAATCGTGCGAAAGGACCGAGCGGACGTAATCATCGCGATCAGCACGCCTGCTGCTCTGGCGGCGTACAAGGCAACTCAGACAATTCCTATCGTGGCCTTTGCCGCAGTTGATCCAGTCGCGTCCGGACTGGCGGAGAGCCTCGCTCGTCCGGGGCACAACGTGACCGGCATTGCCGTTTTCTCCGAAGAAACCACCGTCAAGCGGGTCGAGCTAATGCGGGAGGTTCTTCCGCGGGCCGTTCACCTTGGAACTGTGACGACAAAACTCACGAGCGGCGCAACGAGCCTTACGCCCGTTTTGGAGACCGGCCGGAAGCTAGGATTCGCGGTTGAAGCGATCAACATCGATGATCCCGCCAATATCGCGAAGATCCTCAGCCCGGAAATCCTCGCCCGATTTGACGGGCTTGTTTTTGTTCCGGATGTCATACTCAGTGCTCACATGGCCGAAGTCATTGAGGTGGTTGGCCTCAGCAAAATACCTGCAATATTTGCTGCGCCGGATTGGGTCGCCAATGGCGGCCTCATGTCGTTTGGGCCCGATTTTGCAGATGCAATGCGTCATTTGATTGCACAAGTTGATCGCGTTCTGAAAGGCGCAAAGCCAGGCGACTTGCCTTTCGAACGGCCCACCAAGTTCGATCTCAGGATCAATCTGCGGATCGCCAAGGCTCTGGGTCTCGAATTGTCTCCAACCCTCCTCGCCCGCGCCGACGAAGTGATTGAATAGCCAGAAATGGAATGTCTGTTTGAGTCCGTCTCTCGTTGCCCAGCAAAGGGGCAATGCTAACCGCGCTAATCGTGCACGGGACGCTGCCTCTGAAAAGCGGCTCTCAGCTCAGCGCATTGCTCGCTCGTAGCGCCCTGCCCCGCCTCTGCCCGGCTTGTCGGCAAGTCCATGTAAGCAATCGGCTCATCGAACTGGCTCACCGTAAAGTCGTATCGCCGTCCATCGATCCGATTGTAGAAATGATCGCCAGCCGGCAGTGGTGTCTTCAGCAAGTCGCCGCCGAAGAGTTCGTGAACGAGCAATGCCGTGACGTTGCATTGTCCGGCCGCTGGATTGTCTGGTGTCCATTGCCTAGCCGTCGACAACGACCATGCCTTGCGGAGCACTCGTTGAACCTCGTCGGGATCGAAGCTCATCATCACTTCCTGTCCGTGGGGTACGCCATGACAAAACCCCGGAGCCTGCGCTCCGGGGCCAAAATCGCGAGACCGACGCCCTCAGCTCTGCGCGTGACGCGCCATGAAGCTGTCGTAGGCGAGCTCGGCCACCTGGAACCACGCATAGTCGTTGTTCGAGAAGGTCGTCAGCGACTCGTAGACCTTCTTGAAGTTCGGGTTGGTGCTGGCGATCTCGCTGTGCAGCTCCTTCGCCGCCTTGAACGAGGCCTCCATAACTTCCGGCGGGAAGGCATGCAGCTTTGTACCGCCAGCGAGCAAGCGGCGCAGCGCCTGCGGATTGGCTTGATCGTACTTGGCCATCATCCAGTTGTTGGACATGTGGCCAGCCTGCTCGAGAACCGATTGATAGTATTTCGGCAGGGCGTTCCACTTATCGAGATTGACGAAAGCGAGCAGTATCGGACCGCCCTCCCACCATCCCGGATAGTAGTAGTGCGGCGCGACCTTGTAGAAGCCGAGCTTCTCGTCGTCATAGGGGCCGACCCACTCAGCGCCGTCGATCGTACCCTTTTCGAGCGCGGGATAGATGTCGCCGCCGGCGATCTGCTGCGGCACCGCACCGAGCTTGGCCAGCACCTTTCCAGCGAAGCCACCGATGCGGAACTTCAGTCCCTTCAGGTCATTGACCGTCTTGATCTCCTTGCGGAACCAGCCGCCCATCTGGCAGCCGGTGTTGCCGGCCAGCAGCGAGGTGACGTTGTAGCTCTTGTAGAACTCGTTGAGGACTTCCTTGCCGCCGCCCAGCATGTACCAGGCCTGGTTGACACGCATATTGGGACCGAAGGGCACCGACGAACCGAAGGTGAAGGTCGGGTCCTTGCCGAAATAGTAGTAGGAGGCGGTGTGGCCGATTTCGCAAGTGCCGTTCTGCACGGCGTCCAGCACTTGAAGGCCCGGCACGATTTCGCCACCGGCGAAGGTCTGGATTTGGAATTTGTTGTCGGTCGCCTCGGCCACAGCCTTGGCCATCATCTCGGCGCCTCCATAGAGCGTGTCGAGCGATTTCGGCCAGCTCGTCGGCATGCGCCATTTGATTTCCGGCATCGATTGCGCGATCGCCGGAGCCGCGAGCGTGGCAGCACCGGCCGCACCAAGTCCTGTGACTTTGATGAAGTCTCTTCTCTTCATGATGTCCTGCCCTGATGGGTTGTGATTGTGAGCCTTCTTGCCGAGGCTTGGAGCGCAGCATGACCCAAGGTTTCAGGGATTTCCACCGTGATCGCACTGCGGCAAAGAAAAAGCCCGGCCTCGCGAGCGGGGCCGGGCCATTTCGTCCTACGACTTAAGCCGTAGACCCGTACGCGCCGAAGCTCTTCGTCAAACGATTTACGCCGCGACAGGATTTCGGATTAAGCGATCATGAGACCATGCCCCTGTTTTGCCCGACGTGTCAATCGAGCCTGGGAGAGCCTGCCTCTACTGTGCATGGGGTTGTTTTGCGGATTTTGAATGTGCCCGTCACGGCGCTCATGAAAAAGCCCGGCCTCGTGAACGAGGCCGGGCCATTCGGTCTGACGGCGTGAGCCGAAGATCAGCCGCGGGTGCGCGAGCGGATCATGAAGCTGTCGTAGGTATATTCGGCGACCTGCCACCACAGATACTCGTCGGAGCGGTAGGCCTGCATGGCGTCGATCGACTTCTTGAAGTCGGCGTTCTTGGCCGAGATCTCGCCCCACAGCTCGTTGGTCGCCTTGAGGCAGGCTTCCAGAACTTCGTTGGTGAAAGGACGAAGCTGGGTGCCGCCGGCGACCAGGCGCTTCAGCGCCGACGGGTTCTGCATGTCGTAGCGCGCGGCCATCCAGCTGTTGGCGTTGGCCGTCGCGTTGGTGAGGATCGCCTGGTAGTTCTTCGGCAGCGAATTCCACTTTTCCAGATTGGCGAAGGCATGGACCATCGGACCGCCTTCCCAGAAGCCCGGATAGTAATAGTACTTCGCAACCTTGGCGAAGCCGAGCTTCTCGTCATCGTAGGGGCCGACCCACTCGGCCGCGTCGATGGTGCCCTTTTCCAGCGCCGGATAGATGTCGCCGCCGCCGAGCTGCTGCGGCACCACGCCGACCTTCTGAAGCACCTGACCGGCGATGCCGCCGATGCGGAATTTCAAGCCGGACAGATCAGCAACGGTCTTGATCTCCTTGCGGAACCAGCCGCCCATCTGGGTGCCGGTATTGCCGCAGGCGAAGCCGATCACGTTCGACTTCTTGAAGAACTCGTTGCCGAGCTCCTGGCCGCCGCCCTGGTACCACCAGGAGTTCTGCTGGCGCGCGTTGAGGCCGAACGGCACCGACGCGTAGATCGCGAAGGTCGGGTCCTTGCCGACATAGTAGTACGAGACGGTGTGGCACATCTCGACGGTGCCGTTCGAGGTCGCATCGAGCGCCTGCAACGGCGGAACGATCTCGCCGCCGGCGAACACCTGGATCTGGAACTTGTTGTCGGTCATCTCGGCGACGTACTTCGCCACCTGCTCGCCACCGCCATAGATGGTGTCGAGCGACTTCGGGAAGCTCGACGTCATGCGCCACTTGATCTCGGGCGAGGACTGCGCAATCGCCGGCGAGGCCACCGCGGCTGATGCCGCCGCGCCCGCTGCCGACACTTTCAGAAAATCACGACGCTTCATCTTCAGGTCTCTCCTTGCTGGGGTGTTTCCCCTAACTTCCTCTCGACGGCCGCTCGTTCCGGCGACGCGATCCTGATGCGTCAAACCGAAGGGGCTTCGCTGCCGTGGCGTTTAACACGGAAGCCACTTGCGCGGAACGCGACAATGGCATGACGGGGGTCGACGAAAGTCGCATGTCCCCAGACATTGGGCTTCAAGCTGCTGCGATCACGCCCTTGAGCTGGTCGCGGACCTGACCCGCAATGGCGCGATAGATCGCCGCATGGGGGCCATCAGGCTCACTGTCCACGACGGGATTGCCGGCGTCCGAAGTGGCACGAATCGCCATGTGCAGCGGAATTTCACCCAGGAACGGGACTCCGAGCTTTTCGGCCTCGTGGCGCGCCCCGCCATGGCCGAAGATGTCCGATTTCGTGCCGCAATGCGGGCACTGGAAATAGCTCATGTTCTCGACGATGCCGAGCACGGGCACATTGACCTTCCTGAACATGGCAAGTCCGCGCCGGGCGTCGATCAGGGACAGGTCCTGCGGGGTCGAGACGATGACGGCGCCCTTCAGCGGCACGTTTTGCGCCAGCGTGAGCTGGGCATCGCCGGTGCCCGGCGGCATGTCCACGACGAGCACGTCGAGCGTGCCCCACGCGACGTCGCGCAGCATCTGCGTCACCGCCGACATCACCATCGGGCCGCGCCAGATCATCGCGGTCTCTTCCTCGACCAGGAAGCCGATCGACATGATGGCGAGGCCGAAACGCCGGAGCGGAATCATTTTTCGCTCGCCGTCCAGCTCCGGCTTCTCATGCAGGCCGGTCAGCCGCGGTACGGAGGGACCGTAGATGTCGGCATCGAGCAGCCCGACCTTGAGGCCGAGGTCGCGCAGCCCCAATGCCAGATTGAGCGCAGTGGTCGACTTGCCGACCCCGCCTTTGCCCGAAGCCACCGCGATGACGGCGGCGACGCCAGGAATTTCGGACTGCCGCGCCATCGGCGATTGGGCGCCGCCCTGCGCCGGCGGCTTGTGGGCATGGGCCGGCTGCACGCCGGGCGTGCCGCGGCTTGGTTGCGGGGGCGGCGGCGCGGAGCCCGGCTTGCGCTCGGCCGTCAGGGCCACCATCGCCGTGGTGACGCCAGGAATCGCGCGCACGGCGGTCTCAGCCTCGGCGCGGACCGACTCCCAGGCCCGCGCCTCGGCGGCATCGACATTGATCGAGAAGAAGACCTTGCCATCGGAGGCGCTGATCGCGCTCAGCACGTTGGCGTTGGTGAGCGCGACCCCACGGGGCGACTTGATTTTGGCGAGGCTGTCGAGAACCTGTTGCTGCGTCACGCTCAAAGCGCATCTCCTGGAGTAGAGCATGATCCGGAAAAATGTGGTGCGGTCTTCCGGTCAGATCATGCTCAAGACTTGAGGATGCCCCATTAGAGCGGAAACGGCCAAAAGGCTACTGCCTGCCGATATCGTCAGCCATCTCCGCGGGCGCCGCCCCCTGCTCCTGGGCTGCTTCGTAATTGAGCTCGATCATGACCCCGTTGGGATCGTGGACGAAGATCTGCCAGAGGTCCCCGCCAGGCACCTGTCGGGAGTCGAATGTCATGCCTTTGGACGCCAGCCGCTGCTTCATGCCCTCGAAGCCGCGGCTGACGAAGGCGACGTGGTGGACAACGCCGGAATCCGGCTTTTGTGGCTCGGAGGTCGGAGAAATATCGACGAGGTGAACCACCGGCTTGCCCTCGCTGTACATCCAGGCCCCCGGGAAGGCGAAATTCGGCCGGGCACCTTTTTCCAGGCCCAGCACGTCCTCGTAGAAGCGGACCGTCTCGGCCAGTTTCCGGGTCCGGATGTTGAAATGATCGAGCACACCGACACTCACGCCGCCCATCGCCTTTGCTCCCTTGTTTTGAAGTCCTTGAAGTCGGCCATCCTAGCACAGGGGGCCGCCAAACGAAGCCGTTGCCCTCCGCTCTCAAGGGTTTATGGTGCGCCCGTCCGCTCCCGGCGGAACCCTAAATATCCCGGCTGGGCGCCCCTCGCCCGGCTGCAACCGTAAAACTCAAGCTACGGACACAGACATGGCTAAAGTCGCTTTCCTCGGTCTCGGTGTCATGGGCTTCCCCATGGCCGGACACCTCGTGAAAAAAGGGGGCCATGAGGTCACCGTCTACAACCGCACCGCGGCCAAGGCGAAGGAATGGGCGGACAAGTTCGGCGGCAAGACAGCGGCCACCCCGAAGGCCGCTGCCGAAGGCCAGGATTTCGTGATGTGCTGCGTTGGCAATGACAACGATTTGCGCGCGGTCACGATCGGCCCCGACGGCGCCTTTGCCGGCATGAAGAAGGGTGCGACCTTCGTCGACCACACGACCGCTTCCGCCGAAGTCGCGCGCGAACTGGACGCGGCCGCGACCAAGGGCGGCTTCAGGTTCGTCGACGCGCCCGTCTCCGGCGGCCAGGCCGGCGCCGAGAACGGCGTGCTGACAGTGATGTGCGGCGGTGCGCAGGACGCCTATGCCGGCGCCGAGCCGATCATCACGGGCGCCTATGCGCGGATGTGCAAATTGCTTGGGCCTGCCGGAAGCGGCCAGCTGACCAAGATGGTCAATCAGATCTGCATCGCCGGCCTCGTGCAGGGCCTGTCCGAGGGTATCCATTTCGCCCAGAAGAGCGGCCTCGACGTCGCCGCCGTGATCGAAACCATCTCCAAGGGCGCTGCGCAGTCGTGGCAGATGGAGAACCGCTACAAGACCATGAACGAGGGCAAGTACGATTTCGGCTTCGCCGTCGAATGGATGCGCAAGGATCTCTCGATCTCACTGGCCGAAGCCCGCCGCAATGGCGCTAACCTGCCCGTGACCGCGCTGGTCGATCAGTTCTATTCCGAGGTCGAGAAGATGGGCGGCAAGCGCTGGGACACCTCCAGCCTGCTCGCGCGTCTGTCGCGCTGACGTCTGACCAAGCCGTTGCTGCCGTGCTGATCGCGATCGCCGCAATCTTCGTCCTCGCCTACGCGGCGATCGCGCTCGAACACCCCATCGGGGTCAACAAGAGCGCCTCCGCGCTGCTCGCCGCAGGCCTGCTCTGGACCGTCTATGCGGTCGCGACCGGCGACCACGCTCTCGTCGGGCGCCAGCTCGACGAATCGGTCGGCGCCACCGCGCAGATCGTGTTCTTCCTGATCGGGGCGATGACCATCGTCGAGGTGATCGACGCCCATGACGGCTTCGAAGTCATCACTTCCCTGATCCGCACCACGAGCCAGGTGGCACTGATCTGGCTGATCGGCTTCGTGACGTTCTTCCTGAGCTCGATCCTGGACAATCTGACGACCACCATCGTCATGGTCGCACTGATCCAGAAGCTGATCGCCCGTCGCGAGGACCGGCTGCTGTTCGCCTCCCTGATCGTGATCGCCGCCAATGCGGGCGGCGCGTGGACCGTGATCGGCGACGTCACCACGACCATGCTGTGGATCGGCGGCAATATCTCGCCGGTGAAGATCATGGGCGCCGTGTTCCTGCCTTCGCTGCTCAATCTGCTCGTTCCGCTCGTCTTCGTCAGCTTCTCGCTCAAGGGCAAGACCATCGCAGCGCCGCCGAAGGACGATGGACTGCTGGCCGTCGACCGGTTCGAGCGCAATTTGATGTTCTATCTCGGCCTCGGCACGTTGATCGCGGTGCCCGCGTTCAAGGCGGCGACGCATCTGGCGCCCTTCATGGGCATCCTGTTCGGGCTCGGCGTGCTGTGGCTGGTCGGCGAGATCATGCATCGCCACAAGGACGAGCATGTACGCCAGCCGCTCACGCTGGTGCACGCGCTGACGCGGATCGACATGGGCTCGGTGGTGTTCTTCGTCGGCATCCTGCTCGCGGTCGCCTGCCTCGAACATGCCGGCCTGCTGTCGATGCTGGCGCGCTGGCTGGATGCCGTGATCGGCCGGCAGGACGTCATCGTCGTCGTGCTCGGCCTGCTCAGCGCCGTCATCGACAACGTACCGCTGGTCGCCGCAACCATGGGAATGTACGACCTCGGGCATTATCCGCCGGACAGCTTCATCTGGGAATTCATTGCCTATTGCGCCGGCACCGGCGGCTCGATCCTGATCATCGGATCGGCCGCAGGCGTCGCCGCCATGGGGCTCGAGCGGATCGACTTCCTCTGGTACGCCCGCCGCATCGCAGTGCCGGCGCTCGCGGGGTACCTGGCGGGTGCCGTGGTCTACGTCGCGCAGCATGCGTGGATGCACTGAGCACCGGCGTGCGCAGCGCCGGATTAACGCCCGGTTAACGTAATTTTTTAGCTCCTTAAGTCACCTCTTAAGGATTTCTTGCCAGAGATAGACAATGCAGAAGGCCCGCGTCCGACGTGGGCAGGAATCGTTGTTGCCTGATGAGTAACCCCGCTGAAAAGCCTGAGGTAGTGCAGCTTCCGGCCGAGCCGGTCAGCGCTCCATCACCGAGCAGCCGACGGGCTGCCGCGCAGCGGGTGCGCGAGGCGCGCGATAGGTTAACGTCGACCAGCGGAACCCGGCCGGCCTTCGATGCCGAGCTGCTGCGCCAATATGCCCAGACGCGGCTCTCCGCCTCCTATGTCGTGATGCTGCTGGTGGTTGTCACCGGCGTGCTGTTCGGATTGTGGATGCAGCCGATCCCGGCCGCGCTCTGGACCACCGGCATGCTCTGCATCCATGTCGCCATGACCCGCAGCTGCCGCCGCTTCCTGGCCCAGCCTGCTTCGCCCACCGCGACGCGCACCTGGCGGACGCGCTTCGTCGTGCTCGACCTGCTCTACGGATTGTGCTGGGTGGCGATCCTGATTCATCCCGTGCTCGATACGGTCACGGAAACGCTGATGATGTTCCTGATGCTGCTGGTGATCGCAGTGTCGAGCATGCTCGCCGCCAACCTGCCGATCGCGGCCCTCGCCGCGACAGCGCCGGTCGCTGTCGCAATGGCGCTGAGCTTTGCGATGACCGGCTCACTGGACAACTACATCCTGGCCGCGCTCGCGCTCGCGGCCGAAGGCTATTTCGTGCTGCTGGCACATCGCCTGCACTCTTCGACCTTTGCCACGCTGGAGGCGCGCGCCGAGAAGGATGCGCTGATCGGCGAGCTTGAACAGGCCAAAGCGATCTCGGACGAAGCGCGTCACCGCGCAGAAGCCGCCAACGTCGCCAAATCGCGCTTCCTGGCGCAGATGAGCCATGAGCTGCGCACGCCGCTCAACGCCATCCTCGGCTTCTCGGAGGTGATGAAGAGCGAGATTTTCGGCGCGCACGCGGTGCCGGTCTACAAGGAATATTCGGCAGACATCCACAATTCCGGCGTGCACCTGCTCAACCTCATCAACGAGATCCTCGATCTGTCGCGGATCGAGGCCGGCCGCTACGAATTGAACGAGGAGGCGGTCTCGCTGGTCGGCATCGTCGCCGACTGCCACCATCTGATGAAGCTGCGCGCTTCGAGCCGCGGCATCACCATCCACGAAGTGTTCGAGCAGGCGATGCCGCGGCTCTGGGCCGACGAGCGCGCGATCCGCCAGGTCGTGCTCAACCTGCTCTCCAATTCGATCAAGTTCACCCCGCAAGGCGGCGAGATCTGGCTCAAGGCGGGCTGGACCGCCTCAGGCGGCCAATACCTCTCGGTGAAGGATACCGGCTCAGGCATCCCCGAAGACGAGATCCCGGTCGTGCTCGCCTCCTTCGGCCAGGGCTCCAACTCGATCAAATCGGCCGAACAGGGTGCCGGATTGGGCCTGCCCATCGCCAAGAACCTGATCGACCTGCATGGCGGCACGTTCACGCTGAAATCGAAGCTGCGCATCGGCACCGAGGTGATCGTCACCTTCCCGCCCGAGCGTGTGATGAGCGCGCTGGCGCCGCTATCGGAGGATTCGCCGCCGCTGCAGCCGGAGAGTTCCATCGTACCCGAGGAGAAGCGCAGGCCGCGCCACAAGCCGATCATGAGCGCGGGTACCGGCTCTTAACGAGATGCTTGCAGATATGCCCGACGATCCCTCACTATGTCCGTATGAGCAAAGAAACGCCGTGCGTCGCCGTCTGCATGATCGACCCCAGAACCAAGCTTTGCTTCGGCTGCGGCCGCACGTTGCCGGAGATCGCGCGCTGGCACGCAATGGAGAGCGCGGAACGGCTCTCCGTCATGGCGCAGCTCGCTGCGCGCATGGCGGACGCAGGCTTGCAGCCGGTCGCGGGATCGCCGAAACGCCTCTAACCTCCAAGCTTGCAATCGGAGGCGAACAATGATCCGCTTCCTGCTCGTTCTCTCCATACTTGCGGGTACGGCAGGCGCCGTTGTCGCCTACGGCGATCCCGACCAAATCGCGCGCGCCAGCCACAAGGTCTCGCACATGCTGCGTGGACCGGCTGCATCGCCTGCGCCGGCTCCAGCCGTGCAGATCCAGCGCGGCCAGGGTGGCGAGTTCGCGCTGCGTGCCAAGATCAACGGCGTCACGGCGCCCATGGTGATCGACACCGGCGCCACCTCCGTCGTGCTGACGTGGGAAACCGCGAAGGCGATCGGGTTGCCGCTGGAGATGCTGGAATACGACGTCGATCTCGAAACTGCCGGCGGCCATACCAAGGCGGCGCGGCTCACACTCGATCGTCTCGCGGTCGGTCATCTCGTCGAGAAATCAGTACCGGCGCTCGTCGTCCAGCGCGGGCAGATGAAGACCAATCTGCTCGGCATGAGCTTCCTCGATCGCCTGGAGAGCTGGGGCGTGCGCTCGGACACGCTGATGCTCACAGGCTATCCCGAGCTCCAGAGCAGCCATCGCCGCTCGCGTACGGCCGTCGATTGAGGCGCGAGCGGTCGGTCGAAGGTTAGCGGTCCGCTTCCAGCAACCGTCTATCGCCAGTGCTAGTGGTTTGCCGTGCCAGGCTCCGCCATCTTGCGGTGCTGCTTGGCCAGCATCTCGTTCGGCGTAACGTTGGCGACCGCAGTCTGGATCTTGTTCTTGAGCCCGGTGACGATGTCGGCGTCCCCACGCTGCATCGCATCGAAGCCGGCCTTGGCGACATCGTAGGCGCCGTCCTTCTTCTCGGTGCCGACCTTGGTGTCCATCATCTCGGCGCGGCGGAAGAACTCGGTTTCGGTGGCACCGGGCATCAGGCAGGTCACGGTGACGCCACTGTCGCGCAGTTCCTCGCGGAGCGCGAACGAGAATGAATCCAGGAAAGCCTTGCTGGCGTTGTAGACTGCTTGAAAGCTGCCCGGTGTGAAGCCCGCGATCGAACCTGTGATCAGGATGCGTCCGGACTGGCGGCGCAGCATCTCGTTGCCGGCGCGGTGGATCAGATAGAGCGTGCCGGTGATGTTCGTGTCGATGATGCGCCTGACGCGCTGGAAGTCCTGATCGAGAAACGCCTTCCCGAGGCCGACGCCGGCGTTGGCCAGCAGAGCATCAATCTGCCGGTCCCCGACCACGGCGCAGAGCTTGTCGACACCTTCGGCCGTGGCAAGATCGGCCTCGACCGGTTCGACGTTGACGCCGAGCCTGCGCAGATCGACGGCGACCCGCTCGATCGCGGGCTCGTCCGCCGCGATGACAAGGTTGAATCCGGCTTGGGCGCAGCATCTTGCGAGTTCCAGGCCGATCCCGGTGGAGGCGCCGGTGACGACGGCGAGTTGATTGGCGGGCATGGGACGTATCCTCGAGGTTGAGCTGATCACGCCCAATCGCTGCCCTGCGCTCTCGTTCCTATTGCGCGATCCGGTGCAGTGCGAAGAATTTGCGCGCGACGATAGCAACCATCGTTCATTCCTGGACTTAGGATGGCAGCTGTTAGGTCCGGAGGATCGAAGATGAAGGCGCTGGTTTGGCACGGCAAGGAGGATATCAGGTGCGACACCGTCACCGACCCGGAGATTCAGGATCCGCGCGATGCCATTATCAAGGTCTCGAGCTGCGCCATCTGCGGCTCCGACCTGCACTTATTTCATAATTTCATCCCGGGCATGATGCCCGGCGACATCATGGGCCACGAGACCATGGGCGAAGTGGTCGAGGTCGGCTCAGGCGTTGATGGCAAGCTGAAGAAGGGCGACCGCATCGTCGTGCCCTTTACGATCATCTGCGGCGAATGCGACCAGTGCAAGCGCGGCAATTTTTCGGTCTGCGAGACCACCAACCGCAAACGGCACCTCGCCGAGAAAGTGTTCGGCCATTCCTGCGCCGGCCTGTTCGGCTATACCCATCTGACCGGCGGCTATCCTGGCGGCCAGGCCGAATATCTCCGCGTGCCCTTTGCCGACGCGACCCACATCAAGGTTCCCGCCGGCATCCCCGACGAGCAGTTGCTGTTCCTCAGCGACATCTTCCCGACCGGCTGGCAAGCGGCCGTGCAATGCGACATCGAGCCGACCGACACGGTCGCGATCTGGGGCTGCGGCCCCGTCGGACAGATGGCCATCCGCAGCGCCGTTCTGCTGGGAGCCAATCAGGTGATTGCGATCGACTGCCTGCCGGAGCGGCTCAGCATGGCGGAAGCCGGCGGCGCCACCACCATCAATTTCGAGACCGAAAGCGTGGTGGAGCGGCTGAACGAGCTCACCGACGGCAAGGGCCCGGAAAAGTGCATCGACTGCGCCGGCATGGAATCGCATGTGATGGCTTCGCAGCCGGACACGCTGCTCGATCGCGCCAAGCAGATGGTGATGCTGGAAAGCGACCGGCCGCATGTGCTGCGCGAAATGATCTATGTCTGCCGGCCCGGCGGCATCATCTCCGTTCCCGGCGTCTATAGCGGCTTCTCCGACAAGATTCCGATGGGCGCCTTCATGAACAAGGGCCTGACGATGCGGACCGGCCAGACCCACGTCAACCGCTGGACCGACGATCTGCTTCGCCGCATCGAGGAAGGCGAGATCGATCCGTCCTTCGTCATCACCCATACCGTCCCGCTGAGCCAGGGACCGGAGATGTACCAGGTGTTTCGCGACAAGCGCGATTCCTGCGTCAAGGTCGTGCTGAGGCCCTGAAGGAGCAAGCCATGTTTCATTTCTCCAACATCGTGCGCACCGACGGCGACCCGAAGATCATTGAAGGCGGGCGAAGCCTGAAGCGGCCGGCAGACCAGCTGGCCCGCGCGCTCGGCTGGTTCAGCATCGGTCTTGGTGTCGTCGAATTGTTCGCCCCGCGGCGCGTCACGGAAACACTGGGCATGGAAGGTCATGAGACGATCGTCCGTGCCTTCGGCCTGCGCGAGATCCTGGCGGGGATGATGTCGCTGTCTGTTGACAAGAACGCCGGCCTGTGGGCCCGCGTCGGTGGCGACGGCCTCGATGCCGCTGCCCTGCTGTCGGGCCTGACGGCTGACAATCCAAAGAAGAGCAACATCGCCCTGGCACTGCTGATGGTCGGCGGCATAGCGATGCTCGACTATCGCGCCGCGCAGGACACCAAGCCGCGCCGCCCGCCGCGCGATGCGCGGCGCAAGCTCTATCCGAACCGCAGCGGTTTCCCCAAGGGCATCGAGAGCGCCCGTACCGCAGCCAAACAGATCGCAGCGCACGCCAAAGCCTAGCGCGAGAGATATGACGAGGTGAAGCAAGGCAATGAGCATCGAGTCCCGTGACGAGGCAGCGTGGTGGGAATCCGCCGTCATCTACGAGGTCGCACTGATCTCCTTCCAGGACTCCAACGGCGACGGCAAGGGTGATCTTGCCGGCTTGATATCGCGCATCGACTACCTCAAATGGCTCGGCATCGACGCCGTGTGGTTGACGCCAATCTACAAGAGCCCGTTCCGCGACCTCGGCTACGACATCTCCGACTATTGTGCGATCGACCCTGCATTCGGCAGCCTTGAAGATTTCGATCGCCTTGTCAAAGCCCTTCACGCGGAAGAAATCCGGCTGATCCTCGACCTCGTTCCCAATCACACCGCCCATGACCATGAATGGTTCGTCGAGAGCTCCAGCTCCCGCAACAGTGCGAAATCCGATTGGTACATCTGGGCCGATGCAGCCGAGAACGGCGGGCCTCCGAACAACTGGCTGAGCCGCTTCGGCGGCAGCGGTTGGGAATGGTGCGAAGCGCGCCGGCAATACTACTATCATTCTTTCCTGACCGAGCAGCCCGACCTCAACTGGCGTAACCCGCAGGTGCGCGGCGCCATCGCGGACATCATGCGTTTCTGGCTCGATCGCGGCGTCGACGGTTTTCGCGTCGACGCCAGCGCGGTCCTGATCAAGGACGAGCTACTGCGCGACAATCCGCCAAATCCAGACGCCGAAGGCAAGCCGCCGCCACAGCGCCAGACGCCGGTCTTTACCGACGACCGGCCCGAGACGATGAGCTGCATCGAGTTCATCCGGGACGTCATCGATGACTATCCGGGGCGGCTGCTCTGCGGCGAGGTCCAGGGCAAGACCGATCGGATCGGCCACTTCTACGGCAACGACCGGCCGCGCCTGCATTTGCCGCTCAACTTTGCCTTGCTCGATTCACAATGGGACGCGCTGTCCCTTCAAGCAACGATCGATGCCTACTTCAATGCCATTCCGGAGCATGCGTGGCCCGTATGGGTCGTCGGCGGCCACGACAAGCAGCGGATCGCCAGCAAGATCGGCGAGCCACAGATGCGCGTGCTGGCGATGCTGCTAATGACGCTTTGGGGAACACCGTTCCTCTACATGGGCGACGAGATCGGCCGCAAACGCGTTCCCATTCCGCCCGACCGAGTCTGCGACCCCTTCGAAAAGCTCGTCCCGGGCTACGATTTGTGCAGAGATCCCGAACGCGCGCCGATGCGATGGGATGACAGTGCCCGGGGAGGCTTTACGACGGGCGAGCCTTGGCTGCCGCTGGAGCGCCCTGATGGAGCCGTCAACCTCGCGGCACAGCGGCGCGATAAGCGTTCGCTCCTTGCGCTGTTTCGCGCGTTGATAGCACTGCGGCGGGAGCATGCGTGCCTGCGTCAGGGCGATTACAAAGCACTGCGATCGCGCAGTGACGTGCTTGCATTCAGGCGGATCGAGGGTCGGAACGAAATTCTGGTCGCACTCAATATCGCAGCGGAGCCGCGCAACTGGCACTGGCTAGGTCGCGGCCGCCTGCTAATGTCGACGCATCTCGACCGCTCGCCCGAACCGCTGCCGGAAGCTTCCCTCCTGCTCCGCGGCAATGAAGGCGTGATCATCGCGATCGAGGCTCGCTGACACCGGCTGGAACCATCCGCGCATAAAGGAGTCTGATCCACGCCTCCGAGATACCCCCTGCCGGAGGCAGACTGGACGAAACCGCGGCCCCGGCGCCTGCCCCCCGTCAGGCGTCGGGGTGACGGCGCGAGATAGGAGGAGGCCATGAGCAAGACGAATGAACTTGCGCAACGTATCCTCGGCAAGGCGAGGCAGGCTGTCGGCGAGATCATCGGCGACCAGGATCTTCACGACGAGGGCAAGGCGCAAGCGCAGCGTGGCCGCGACGAACGGGACAAGCCGAGCGAGCTCAATCCGCTGAAGAAGCTCAAACAGCTCACGTGAACGCCGTCACGCAACCGGCCTTCCCCGCTCAACGCAGCAACGGGAGTCCGTCCTCCCCCTCCACCGGCCGGCGGCGTTCACGTTGGCTTGCCGCCGCCGAGCTTGGCCTGGTCAGCAGCACGTTCTCGACCGTCGTCAGCCAGCTGTTCGCTGCCCGCATCGGTCGTGACGCCGCGGTCGACTGGATGACGGTCGCCGCAATTCCAGCGCGCGATTGGGCCATCAGCGCAGAACCGACGTGGAACGCGATCCTTGCCGGGATCGCCTTCCACCAATGGGCGGATTTTTCCTGGGCGCTGGTCTTCTTCGGCGTGCTCGGGCGCTGGACCACCGGCTTGCGGCCGCTGACGATCCTGCTGCTCGCGCTGCCCTGGGCCGTCTTCTCGTCAAGCATGGAATGGTTCGTGCTGGTGCCATTGCTTCCGTTCTGGCAACCGCTATTCACGCTGCAACAGCCCTACTGGATCGGCCTGCTCGTCCACGGCTCCTCGGCCGTGATGTATCCGCTGTTCGTCCGGCTGCGCTGGACGCGCGGCCATGCGCCGGAGCATGACGTGCATTTCGCCAACATCTGGATGATGGCCGCGCTGGCCATGATTGCCGCACTTGGCACGATCGCGCTGTTCGGCAGCCATGGCCACGAGCTGCCCTGGGTCGGCGGCGACAGGGATGCAGACCAGGCTTATCTCCGTCACATGTCGACGCATCACGCCCAGGGCATCGAGCTCGCACGGATCGCCGCGGAGCGTGCGCAGGATCCGCACCTGCGAAAGCTCGCTCAGCTGATGGTCGCGAGCCAGCTCGGCGAGAACCGCATTTTCGAGAACTGGTGGCTGAGCTGGTTCGACACCGAGATGCCCGATTGCAGCACGGAGGAACGTGCCGCGATGCCGGGCTTCCTGACGCAAGCCGAGATGCATCAGGTCAAGACCGCTCCATCGGAGCAGTTCGATACGGCCTTCGTGGAGGCGATGAGCAAGCACCACAGAGGCGCGGTCAAGATGGCCGATCAGATGTGGCACGGAAACGGAGATCTGCGCCTGCGCATCATGGCCCACGCCATCCGTCACGAGCAGCAGGGCGAGATCGCCCTGATGCACGGCGCGAACGGTGTTGCCGCGGTCACAATTGCCTTCCGCAACATGCTCCGGGACAACGTCAATTGAACGGCGGCCTGCTACTCTGCGTCCGGCGCGATCACGCCCTTGGAGAACAGGAAGCAGCCGTAGAAGCGCCGCTCGCCGGTGGCGATCACGCAGTAGGCCGTCCTGGCCCTCTCATAGAAGGCATGGCGCTCCACTCCGACCAGCGGCCAGGAGCGCCCCTCGGCGCGGTCGATCACGGCCTGCACCTCGCGCTGCACCGGCGGCACCTCGTGAGGCTGGCCGACGATCTCCATTCGGATCGCCGCATCGTCCACGAAAGTATCAAGCGGCATCACGGAGAGAACGGCTTCGATCGCCTTGGCCGCGCCGACGTTGTCGATGCGTAGCAGCTCGCCGAACGCGGTCTGGCGCGCGATCGAGTCCGCCGGGAAATTGGTGTCGCAGACGACAAGACGATCTCCGTGCCCCATCGCGCGCAAGGCATAGAGCACGTCGGCATTCAGCAGCGGGTTGATGCCCTTGAGCATGTTGTGTCCTTCCCTGGTCTTTAAAATCGCCCGGACTCTGATGGTCCGGCACTCCATATCATAGCGAGCTGACGCAGATCTGCGGCAAGAGATTCGGCGGCCGCAGTTCTATCCCGACGGCAGCGCATCGAGATGGCACGCCACCCATTGCTCGCCTTCGGTCGATCGAAGCTCCGGCTCTTCCGTCCGGCAGCGGTCGAAGACGAACGGGCAGCGGGTGTGGAAACGGCATCCACTCGGCGGATTGATCGGGCTCGGCACGTCGCCGCCGAGAATGATGGGATTGCGCTTGGCTCCGGGCTCCGGCAAGGGGACCGCCGAGAGCAGCGCCTTGGTGTAGGGATGTCTTGGCGCGGCAAAGATCTCCCGGCGTGGCGCCACCTCGACGATCTTGCCGAGATACATCACCGCGACACGGTGAGTCATGTGCTCGACGATCGCAAGATCGTGGCTGATGAACAGCAATGCCAGGCCGAACTCGCGCTGGAGATCCTGCAACAGGTTCACGATCTGTGCCTTGACCGAGACGTCGAGCGCCGAGACGGCCTCGTCGCAGACGATCAGCTCGGGCTCGGCCGCGAGCGCTCGTGCGATGCCGATGCGCTGACGCTGCCCGCCGGAGAACTCGTGCGGCCTGCGGTTCAGAGCCTCGCGCGGCAAACGCACGGTGTCCATCAGCGCCGTCACGCGCGTCTCGAGATCGATTGCGGATTTGGCGAGCCCGAAATTGCGGATTGGCTCGGCCAGGATATCGCGCACGCGCATGCGCGGATTGAGGCTCGAGAACGGATCCTGGAACACGACCTGCACGCGGCGGCGCATCTGGCGCATCGTGCTCGGATGCGCATCGTCGATGCGCTGGCCGTCGAGGATCACCTGGCCCGCGGTGATGTCGAACAGCCGCAGGATCGCGCGGCCGACGGTCGACTTGCCGCAGCCAGATTCACCTACCAGCGACAGCGTCTCGCCACGCGCGATCTCGAACGAGACGCCGTCCACCGCATAAACCCACTCGGACTTGCCGCCGAACAGGCCGGTCTTGACCGGAAAATGCTTCTTGAGGTCGTTGACCTGCAGCAGCGGGGTGCTCATGCCGCGACGGCTCCCTTGGCGGCGTAGTGGCAGGCCGCGATGTGGCGCGGCCCCTTTTCTTCGAGACCGGGAGCATGTTGCCGGCAAAGATCGGTCGCGATCGCGCAGCGGCCCGCGAACACGCAGCCGGTGATCGGCTTGCGCAGATCAGGCACCTGCCCTGGAATTTCAGCGAGCCGCGTCGCGGTGCCCGCCAGCGACGAGCCCAGCTTCGGCACGGCGCCGAGCAGCCCCTGCGTATAAGGATGCCGCGGCGAACGAAACAGCTCGGCCACCGGCGCCTCCTCGACCTTGCGGCCGGCATACATCACCATGACGCGCTCGGCGATCTCGGCAACCACGCCGAGATCGTGGGTGATCAGGATGATCGCGGCACCGACGCGGCGCTTCAGGTCGAGCATCAGCTTCAGTATCTGCGCCTGGATGGTGACGTCGAGCGCGGTGGTCGGCTCATCCGCGATCAGGAGCTTGGGATTGCACGCCAGCGCCATCGCGATCATGACGCGTTGGCGCATGCCGCCGGAGAGCTGGTGCGGATATTCGCGCACGCGCCGCCGCGGCTCGGGGATACCAACCAAAGTCAGCATCTCGACCGCGCGCGCTTCGGCCGCCTGCTTGTCGAGGCCCTGATGCAACATCAGCGTCTCACGGATCTGGCGGCCGACGGTCAGGACCGGGTTGAGGCTCGTCATCGGCTCCTGAAAGATCATCGAGATGTCGTTGCCGCGGATGTCGCGCATCTCGCGGTCGGACAGCCGCAGGAGGTCCCTGCCGGCGAAGCGGATCGCGCCGGCGATCCGGCCCGGCGGCTCCGGGATCAGCCGCATCAGCGACATCGAGGTCACCGATTTGCCGCAGCCGGATTCGCCGACGATGGCGAGCGTCTCGCCCTCGTTGACATGGAAGGAGACGCCGTCCACCGCGCGGTTGATACCGCTGGGAGTGCGGAAGTGGGTCTGGAGGTTTTCGACTTCGAGCAACGCCATCGCAATCAGCCTCGGCTCGTCACAGGCGCTTGGCCATGCGCGGATCGAGCGCATCGCGAAGGCCATCGCCGAGCAGGTTCACGGCGAGCACGGTGATGGAGAGGAACGCCGCCGGGAAGAACACGATGTAGGGCTTGACCTGCCACAGCGCGCGGCCCTCGGCCATGATATTACCCCAGGACGGAATGGTCGGCGGCGTGCCCGCACCGATGAAGGACAGGATCGCCTCGGTGATCATGGCGCTGGCGCAAATGTAAGTCGCCTGCACCAGCATCGGCGCGACCGTGTTGGGCAGGATGTGGCGCAGGATGATCATCGGCGTGCGCGTGCCGCAGGCGACCGCCGCATCCACATAGGGCTGCTCGCGCAGCGACAGCACCACGCTGCGGACGAGGCGCGACACGCGCGGGATTTCGGCGACGGTGATGGCAAGGATGACATTGCCGACGCTGCCGCGCGTCAGCGCCATCAGCGCGATCGCCAGCAGGATCGGCGGGATCGACATCAATCCATCCATGAACCGCATCAAGATGCCGTCGGCCCAGCGGACGAATCCAGAGACCATACCGATGGCGAGACCCGCGGCGGATGCGAGGATGGCAACCGAGAGCCCGACGGTAAGCGAGACCCGCGCGCCGAACAGCACGCGGGAGTAGATGTCGCGGCCCAGCACGTCGGTGCCGAACCAGAACGCCGCTGATGGTGCCCTTGTGCGCTTGGCAGGCGCCAGCGCGGTCGGATCGACCGTCCAGAGATACGGCGCAAAGATCGCGATCAAGACCAGCGCCAGCAACAGCGCGCCGCCGATCGCAACGGTGGGATGGCCGCGCAGGAAGCCGATGAAGCCGCGCCGGATTGTGACGGGCCGGAGGATGTCCGGCAGCTGCGGCGCGAGCACCAGGCCGGCCGGGAGCGCCTGCGGATTGACAATCGTGTCGGTCAATAGCGGATCCTCGGGTCAACGAGCGTATAGGTGACGTCGATCATCAGATTGACGAGGACGTAGACGAAGCTGAACAGCAGCACGATGCCCTGGATGACGGGATAGTCGCGGCGCAGGATCGCATCGATCGTAAGACGGCCGAGACCAGGGATCGCGAACACGCTCTCCGTCACGACAGCGCCGCCGATCAGAAGCGCAATGCCGATCCCGATCACCGTCACGATCGGCACAGCTGCGTTCTTCAGCGCATGAACGAACAGGATGCCGCCCTGCCCCAAGCCCTTGGCGCGCGCAGTGCGGATATAATCCTGCTGCAGCACTTCGAGCATGGCCGCGCGGGTGATGCGCGCGACCAGCGCGATATAGACGCAGCCAAGCGCGATCGCCGGCAGGATCAAATTCTCCAGCCAGGGCCAGACGCCCTGGCTCAGCGGCGTATAGCCCTGCACCGGAAGCCATTCGAGCTCGAGTGCGAAGATATAAGCGAGCATGTAGCCGACGACGAAGACCGGCAGCGAGAAGCCGAACACGGCGAAGCCCATGATGGCCCGATCGATCAAGCTGCCGGCCTTCCACGCCGCCACGACGCCAAGCGGCACCGCGACCACGATCGTCAGCAGCAGCGTGACCATCATCAGCGACAGCGTCGGCCCGAGGCGCTGCCCGATCATCGTCGAGACCGGCAGGTTGGTGAAGATCGAGGTGCCGAGATCGCCGTGGAGGATGCGCCAGACCCAGCTGCCGAACTGGATCAGGAATGGACGGTCGAGGCCGAGACTCTGGCGAATGCGCTCCACATCCTCCGGGCTCGCCTGGTCGCCCGCGATCACCACGGCGGGATCACCCGGCGCGATATAGAGCAGGCTGAACACGAACAATGCAACAATCGCCATCACCGGCAAGGTGGCGACGATGCGCCGGAGGATATAGGAGAGCATCTGGCCTCAGCGCGAGATCATGCGGTCTTCGATACGCCCCAGAAGAACGGCAGCGGTCCCTTGGTGATGCCCGAGACGTTCTTGCGCCAGGCGGTGTAGGTCAGGAAGAAGCCGGTCGGCGCGTAGACGACGTCATCGAGCGCCGCCTTGTTGAGCCGGCCGACCGCAGCCTTCTCCTCGTCGAGGTTCTTGGCGTCGAACCAGGCCGTGACCTCCTTCTCGGTATTGGGACTGTTGGGCCAGCCAAACCAGGCCTTGTCGCCATTGGCGCGAATGGCGGTATAGGGCGCGGGATTGATGCAGTCCGCGCCCGCATGCCAGGTGTGGAACATGTTCCAGCCGCCCTGTCCCGGCGGCGTTTTCTGTGCGCGACGCGAGCCGACCGTGCCCCAATCGGTGGCGACGAAATCGACATTCATCCCGAGCTTCTTGAGCAGATCCGCCGTGACGTCGCCCTGCGCCTTGGTAATGGGCTGATCCTGCGCCACGAGGCAGGTCACCGGCTGGCCGGAATAGCCGCTCTCGGCGAGCAGCTTCTTGGCCGCATCCAGATCGCGCTTGCCCTTGAGAATCTCGCCGCCCATTTCGCTGTAGAGCGGCGTGTCGGGCGTGAAGAAGCCGGGCAGCGGTTTCCAGAGCGCGTCGTCATCGCCGACGATCGCGCGCATATAGTCTTCCTGGCTCAGCGCCATCAGCACCGCGCGCCGCGCCCGCACGTCGTTGAACGGGGCGAACAGATGGTTCATGCGGAACGAGCCGACATTGCCGAGGGGATCGCCGATATCGACGCTGATGTTCTTGTTGTTCTTCAGCACAGGCACGAGATCGGCGATCGGGTTCTCCCACCAATCGACCTCCCCGTTCTGCAAGGCTGCGGCAGCGGTTGCCGGATCCGGCATCACCAGCCACTCGACGCGATCGATCAGGATCTGCTTGCCGCCGGCAAGCCACGAAGCCTTCTCCTGTCGCGGCACGTAATCGGCAAATTTCTCGAACACCGATTTGGCGCCGGGCACCCATTCGCTCTTGACGAATTTCATCGGCCCGGAGCCGACATAGTCGGAGATCTGCTTGAACGGATCGGTCTTGGCGATGCGTTCGGGCATGATGAAGGCGCAGGGCGAATTGTTCTTCGCCAGCGCGTAGAGCATTTTCGGGAAAGGCTGCTTCAACACCCATTTGAAGGTGCGGTCGTCGACAGCGCTCAACTCCTGCTGGATTGCAAGGATCATCAGGCCCATCGGATCGCGCGCGGCCCAGCGCGAAAGGCTTGCGACGACATCCTTGCTCAGCACCGGCTCGCCATCGTGGAATTTAAGTCCCGACCGCAGCTTGAACGTCCAGATCTTGCCGTCGTCCGAGGTCTCCTCGGATTCGACCATCTGGCGCTGCGGCTGAAGCTTTGCATCGACGCCGTAAAGCGTATCCCAGACCAGCGCCGCCGCGTTGCGCACGACATATTGGGTGCCCCAGATCGGATCGAAATTGGCGAGATTGGCCTGCGGCACGAAACGCAGGGTGCGCGCCGCTGCGCCCTGGGCAATCGCCGGGGCCGATAGGCCGGTCAATGCCAGGCCGCCCGCGCCGGCCAGTCCCTTCAATACGGTCCTGCGATCCATGAAATCCTCCCAGTAATGCCGTGATGCCGGCCGTTCATTGGCCAAGGGCAGGTGAAACCTAGCCCGTTAGCGTGCAAATGGTATGCCAGTAACCGGGCCTTCGCCAGCGGGTTCTCATCGACTTTTGACTGATCGGCACGGCAGCATTGGCCAGGCTCCTCCGCTGGAGACGTTGTGAGGAGTTGGTCCGGTCGAGGAGCTTCCCGGGCGCTGTTCATCATCGCGCGCGATCACAGCAATCTTGCCCCAAAATTCCGCTCGGGATCCATGTCGGCCACGAGCCGGCCGGTCGGCTTCGCCGCCTCGCCGCCGCTGCGCGCCAGGAATTTTCCGCTTCCGGCGCTGGCGAGACATTTGTCTCCGTCGACGATCAACCGGCCGCGCGACAGCACCGACACCGGCCAGCCCTTCAGCTTGCGGCCTGCGAACGGCGTGTAGCCCGCGAGATCGTGCATCATCTCGTCCGCGATCGTGGTCTCGCGATTGGGATCCCAGATCGCGATGTCGGCATCTGCGCCGATCGCGATCGAGCCCTTGTGCGGATGCAGATTGTAGATTTGCGCCGGCGCCGTCGCGGTCAGCTCGACGAACTTTTCGAGCCCCAGCCGTCCCTTCGACACCATCGCATCGAACAGCAGCGGCAGCCGCAGCTCCAGTCCCGGCAGGCCGTTCGCGATCTGCTTGAAATTCGGGTTCGGCCCGGCGCGCAGCTTGCCGGTCTCGTCATAGCGATAGGGCGCGTGATCCGACGAGATGGTCTGGAGATCGCCGAGCGATAGCGCCTGCCACAGCGCCTCCTGGTCGGCATGCGTGCGCGGCGGCGGGCTGCACATCCACTTGGCGCCCTCGACGCCGGGCTTGTCGAGATCATCAGCCGTGAGGAACAGATATTGCGGACAGGTTTCGGCGAAGACCTTCAGACCCTGCCCGCGCGCGTCACGGATCACCTTGGTGCCTTCGGCCGTCGAGACGTGGAAGATCATGATCGGCTGGTCGATCAGTGCGGCCATTCCGATCAGCCGGGTGAAAGCTTCCGCTTCCGACACACGGGCGTGGCTGACGGCGTGGTATTTCGGCGTCGTGTAGCCGCGCGCGAGCAGCCGCTTCACCATCCAGGCGATGATGCCGTGATTTTCAGCATGGGCGCACAACATCGCGCCGGACTGGCGCGCGGCCAGAAGGATGTCGAGCAGCGGCTCGTCATCGACCTTGAGCCGGTCGTAAGTCATGAAGATCTTGATCGAGGCGTGCCCCTGCTTGACAAGCGCTGGAATGTGCTCCTCGATCGTCTCCTTCGT
Organism: Bradyrhizobium sp. Ghvi; assembly: GCF_900115265.1. Taxonomy (GTDB): domain Bacteria; phylum Pseudomonadota; class Alphaproteobacteria; order Rhizobiales; family Xanthobacteraceae; genus Bradyrhizobium. The sequence goes on from NZ_FOVU01000002.1 coordinate 880,615, forward strand.
CGCGTCTGCGATGATCATGTGAAAGGCGTAATCGATCACGGCGCCTTTCCTTGCGAGCGCGTGATAGTCCTCCACCACCTGCGGCAACTTCATCCCGACATGCTGGGCCGCGAACGGAATCACCGTTGTCGTGCCGCCGAAAGCTGCGGAGACGGTCGCGCTCTCGAACGTATCGGCATTCATGATGCCGGCTGCCGACAGCTGCTCGATATGCGCGTGGCTATCGACGCCGCCGGGCAGCACCAGCTTGCCACGTGCATCGATCTCGCGCCTGCCCGGCGGAAGCCCGTGACCTATGGCTGCGATGGTCTCGCCGGAGATCGCGACATCGGCCTCGAACACGTCGGTCGTGGTCGCGACGCGTCCGCCGCGGATGATCAGGTCGTAGTGAGGTTCAGTCATGAGGCACTCCGTGACTGGCTCGAGCGAGATGATCGCCAAGTTGCAGAAGGATCATCGGCATCACTTCTCCGGCGGCGGCACCGCGCCGGTGCGGCTGGTGATCAGGCCATAATGCTCGATGCGGCGATGCGCAGCGAAGTTGAAGATCGTGGACTTGCCGAAGCTGGTGGCGTCGAGGTCGCAAGCATGGACCAGCAGCTCGTCGTCCTCTGTCCTGGCTTCAGCCACGATCTCGCCGTTGGGATCGACGATCAGGCTGCCGCCGAACAGCCGATGGCCATCCTCGACGCCAGCCTTGGCGACGGCCACGACCCAGGTCGCATTCTGATATGCGCCGGCCTGCACCGAGAGACGGTTGTGAAACATGCGCTTCTCGATGCCCTCCTCGCTTCGCTCCGCATTCACTGACGGCGTGTTGTAGCCGATCAGCACCATCTCGACGCCTTGCAAGCCCATGACGCGATAGGTCTCCGGCCAGCGGCGGTCGTTGCAGATGGCCATGCCGATGATGCCGCCGAGCTCACGCCAGACGTTGAAGCCGAGATCACCCGGCTCGAAATAGCGTTTCTCCAGATGCTGGTGCGAGCGCTTGCTGTCGTAGTCCGCATGGCCCGGCAGATGGACCTTGCGGTATTTGCCGACGATCTTCCCGGACCTGTCGGTCAGAACAGCGGTGTTGAAATGGTGGCCGTCAGGCGTCAGCTCGGCATAGCCGAAATTCATCGCGATTCTGTGCCGTGCCGCACGCTCGAACAACGGCCTGGTCGCGGCGCTCGGCATCTCGCGTTCGAACCAGATGTCGAACTCGGCGCGATCCTCCACATACCAGCGTGGGAAGAACGTCGTCAGCGCCAGCTCCGGATAGACGATCAGGTCGGCGCCCTTTGCTTTCGCCTCGTCCATGAGCGCGATCATGCGCTTGACCACCGCCTCGCGGCTGTCGGCCTTCTGGATCGGCCCCATCTGGGCGGCAGCAACGTTGACGATGCGCATTAGCGGGCTCCTGATTCTTGCAAGTGGCAAATGTCTCGGCGAGGCTGGGAAATCGTAGCTTCCGGGATGTCGGCGCGCGCAGCATAACGCAGCCTCGCCGGTTTTCCACCTAAGCAGCTTTCATGCCGCACAGAGCCACTCGGCATCCCGCAAAAAGCCGAACGGCCATGCGGGATCGTCGAGCTAGGCAAAATGGTCTGCTGGGACTCCCTTGGCAGCGCGAACAGTGCGCGCCGGATCGAAGGACATGCAAAGCGAATCGAACGACATCATCACGATACAATTCGTCAACTCACGGCTGCGCTGGAACTCTGGCGTTCGCTTCTCGTTGATGGTCTAACTTCCAGCCCGCGATGGCGCGCTTCATTTCCCTTCCGGAGTTTCATCGATGACCTCAGCCGACCGGCCGGCGACACGGCTGGCCACGCGCCTCTCGTTCCTGATCGCCGGGTTCGGCATCGCCTGCTGGGCGCCGCTGGTGCCGTTCGCGAAGGAGCGGCTCGCGATCGATGATGCGGTCCTCGGCTTGCTGCTGCTCAGCCTCGGCATCGGTTCGGTCGTCGCGATGCTCGCCACCGGCATCTTGAGCGCACGGCACGGCACCAAGCCGATCATCATCGCGGGCGGAATCGGTCTCGCACTGATCTTGCCCCTGCTCGTCATCGCCGGCACGCCCGTGACATTGGCGCTGACGCTTCTGGCATTCGGCGCTGCGCTCGGCTCCATCGACGTCGCCATGAACATCCACGCCGTCGAGGTCGAACGCGCGGCAGGACAGCCGCTGATGTCGGGCTTTCATGCGCTCTTCAGTATCGGCGGGTTCGCCGGATCCGCGGTCATGACGGCGCTGCTGTCGTTTCATCTCGGACCGCTCGCGAGCACTCTGATCTGCTCCGTCCTGATGCTGCTCGCGATGGCGCTGACCTGGCCGCGCCTGCTGCGCAGGGCGCAAGTGCAGGAGGGACCGCTGTTCGTGTTGCCGCATGGCATCGTGCTGCTGTTGGCGCTGCTGGCGGCCATCACCTTCCTGATCGAAGGCGCCATGCTCGACTGGGGCGCGCTGCTCGTCATCGGCAAGGGCCTCGTCAGCGAGGCGCGCGGCGGGCTCGGCTACATCGTATTCTCGATCGCGATGACCGCCGGCCGGCTCGGGGGCGACGCCGTGGTGGCGCGTGTCGGCGATCGCGCAACGCTGGTCGGGGGAAGCCTGCTCGCCGTCACCGGCCTTGCAGTGCTGTTGCTCGCACCGAACGCTCCAATTGCCATCGCCGGTTTCCTGCTCATCGGCCTTGGCGCCTCGAACCTCGTCCCGGTGCTGTTCCGTGGCGCCGCCACGCAGACCGCGATGCCGACGGGGCTCGCAGTGGCCTCGATCACCACCGCCGGCTACGCCGGTGTTCTGGTTGGCCCTGCCGGCATCGGCTTCGTCGCTCACGCTGTCGGGCTGCCAACGGCATTCTGGGTGCTCGCCGCGATGATGTGCATCGTCACGCTGTCCGCGCGTGCCGTAACGAGAAAATAGCAAGGCGCGCCACGGCGTGCCGTGACGCGCCCTCCAATGGACATGATGCGGTTTTTACGCGCTCGCCTGGGTCACGAACTTGGTGTTGAGATAGCCTTCGATCGCCTCGAGGCCGCCTTCGGAGCCGTAGCCGGAATCCTTGATACCGCCGAACGGCACCTCCGGCAGTGCGAGACCGTGGTGGTTGATCGACACCATGCCGCTCTCGATGTCGGCGCCGATCGCCTGCATCGTCTTGGTCGACGTGGTGTAGGCATAAGCCGCAAGGCCATAAGGCAGACGATTGGCCTCGGCCACGACCTCGTCATAGCTGCGGAAGGACGTGATCGGCGCCAGCGGGCCGAACGGCTCCTCGTTCATGATGCGGGCCTCGCGCGGCACGTCGGTGATGACGGTCGGCTCGAAGAAGAAGCCCTCGTTGCCGATACGCTTGCCGCCGGCCTGGATCTTGGCGCCGCGCTGGACCGCGTCGGAGACAAGACCTTCCATCGCGTCGACACGGCGCGGGTTGGCCAGCGGGCCCATGCGGGTGTCCTTGTCCAGTCCATTGCCGACCTTGAGGCTCTTGGCGGCCGCAACGAACTTGTCGACGAATGGCTGGTAGACGCTCTCGTGCACCAGGAACCGCGTCGGCGAGACGCAGACCTGGCCGGCATTGCGGAACTTGTTGGCCGAGAGAATCTTCGCGGCGTTATCGAGGTCGGCGTCCGCGAACACGATCGCCGGCGCATGGCCGCCGAGCTCCATGGTGACGCGCTTCATATGCAGGCCGGCGAGCGCAGCCAGATGCTTGCCGACCGCCGTCGAACCCGTAAAGCTGATCTTGCGGATGATCGGATGCGGAATGAGATATTCCGACACCTCCGACGGCACGCCGAACACCAGCTGGACGACGCCGGGCGGAATGCCCGCGTCGGCGTAGGCGCGCACCAGCTCCATGCAGCTGGCGGGCGTTTCTTCCGGCCCCTTCACGATAATCGAGCAGCCGGCGGCGAGCGCGGCCGAGATCTTGCGCACCGCCTGGTTGATCGGGAAATTCCAGGGCGTGAATGCGGCAACCGGGCCCACCGGCTCCTTGGTCACGAGCTGGGACACGTTGCCCATCCGCGGCGGCACGATGCGGCCATAGGCGCGGCGGGCCTCCTCCGAAAACCAGTCGATGAGGTCGCCGGCCAGCATGGTCTCGCCCTGGGCTTCCACGACCGGCTTGCCCTGCTCCATCGTCATGACAGGCGCGATCTCGGCGGCGCGCGAGCGGACAATGTCGGCCGCTTTCCGCATCAGCTTATAGCGGTCGAACGGCGAGGTCTTGCGCCAGACCTCGAAGCCGGCCCTGGCAGCCTCCAGCGCCCGGTCGAGGTCCGCCTTCGAGGCGTGCGGGGTCTTGCCGATCGGCTGGCCGGTTGCTGGATTGAGGATGTCCTCCGACTTGCCGGAGGTGCCGTCGGTCCACTCGCCGGCGATGAACATCTGAACTTTCGGATACATCCTGATTGCCTCCTTACATGATTTCGGCGGCCCGACTTTCGGCCGCCGCTTAGGTGGGTGCAGAGCTACACTGAAAGGCGGCCGGCGGAAAGAGATCAAAGCCGCCCCAGGGGCGCATCGCTGACCTTCCCGAGGCTCAGGTTGCAAATTTCGATTGCAGGCGCCGCCAGCCGATCACGATGCCGGTGACGGAGAACACCAGCCCGAGCGCGCAGAACCCAACGATCAGGACATCGCGCAGGCGCGGATGCGCCATCAGGACCAGGACATCGAGCGTGTGCAACGCGCTGTAGGCCCAGCGATAGGCTCGCCGCGACGAATCCAGCCGTTGCAGCACGCTGCCGCCGGCGGCATCGATATCGAACCAGACGTCATCGCAGCGCGAGCGATACACCGGTGCCCCGGGGACGCTGGAGCGAGCGGGATATTCATCGCTGTCGGCGAGGACGGAGGCTGCGTCACAGCGGCCCCCAAGGCGCGTGGTGAGGCTGATGACGTCCTGCGCGTCCAGGAACATCATCCGACGATCTCGCGCCGGTTCGCCCGCCCTAGTCAAGGTCTGGCTGTCAAGACCGGTCCTGTCGCGCCGGTAGGCACTCCCGTTGAAAGCAAACCATTCAACTTCCCGGGCTCCGGTCGAAAGCGACTGCTCGTTCAGCGGCGGGACACCGCGCCAGTCCGGCACGGCATTGGTAACGCCCGCTTCTGCCGCCGTGAGTTGCCCGCGCGAGAACAACCTGCCGTGGTCCATGGAGAGCCAGCCGCTGAAGATCCAGGTCAGCACGATGACAGTCGATCCGAGACCGATGATGTGATGCAGAGCATGCCAGCCGCGATAGGGCGAGCCGATCAGCCCTCCTCGCCGTCTGATCCGCACAATTCCGAGCACCGCGCCCATCACCGCTGCGACCAGCGCCAGCAGCGAAAGCGTCCAGACCACCCGATCCCACAGCGCCCAGTTGCTTCTTAGGACCGTCGGATAGATCCAGTGCAGCACGCTGCCGGCGAGATTCCAGCCCCGCTCCGACCGCGTCGTATCCAGAACCACCTCGCCCGTGCGCGACGAAACATAGACTTCCGTCCCAGCCGCATCGCCGAGCGCCACACGAAAAAGAGGCCGATGGCGATCAAAGCCATCCGGCACGCCCCATTGATCGTAATCGGCGCGCGCAACGATCGTGGCACGTACGGCATCGAGTCCGCGGCGATCGGCATGCGCCCGCGCAATGGCGAGCACGACTTCGGCCGATTGCACCGATGCGTCAGCCCCGTCTGATGCATGGACCGCCCGCATACGCGACGATCCCGACACGACATAGACCGGCCCGTCGCTGCGCTGGATCAGGCGAGCGCGCGTGGCGTCGGGGATCCCGCTCGCGACCATCGCGTCGCCGACCGCGATGATCGCCTCTCCGGGCTGCACCGGTGCGAGCCCGGCAAAGCGCTCCGCTTCCGTCAACGACGGAAACGGGACGAAGTGCATCACGATTCCACTCGCGAACCACATGGCGAACAGGAGACAGAACGCGATTCCAAGCCAGCGGTGCAGGAGGACGAGCGCGCCCATCATGGAGCACTCCCTACCATTTGAACGCGGCCGAGATCTCGTAGGTCCGCGGCGAGCCCAAGAGGATCTGGTCGGGATAGAACGGATCGCCCCAGATCGCGTAGCGCTTGTCGGTGAAGTTACGCACCCGGAACGTCAGGCGCGCCTGGTCAACCGCATTGAAGACCGTCTTGGGGACGTCGACGAAGGCATAGAGATCACCGACGGTGTAGGCGTTCATCGTCACGGTGTTGGCGTCACTGTTGTAGCGGTCGCCGACATGGCGGCCGGTGATGCCGATCTCGACCGGCCAGGGCGTGAAGAAGTGCCAGGATGCACCGGCATTGGCGACGACACGCGGCACGTTCGGCGGCGTGTTGCCCGAGAAGGAACCGCCGACGAAATCATAATCGGCATAGCGCGCATCGACATAGGCGATGTTGCCCCATAGCCGCAGCGGCTCGATCGGTCGGATCGAGCCGGCAAGCTCGATGCCCCTGGACTCCTGCCGCCCCGCCACGTTGAGGGTCTGGCCACCCGCCGCCGCATAGACGTTCTTGCGCAGGATATCGTAAGCCGAAAACGACCACTCCGCCCTGTTGTCCCATAGCACGTGCTTGACGCCCGTCTCATAAGTGCGCGCCGTGGTCAGATCCAGCTTCTGGGTCGGCGCCAGCAGGAAGACGTTGTTGGCCGAGACATCGGCGCCGGTGGCGCACTGGCTGAAGAATGTCAAACCGGGCACGGCTTCCCAGGTGTAGCCGATCCGCCCCGTGACCGGCGCCCAGTCTTTCGTGAAGGGGAAGTTCGCCTTCTCGAGGCCATTGACGTCGGTCGAATTGCGGTCGAGCCCGATATGCTCGATGCGCAGGCCGCCAATCAGCGCAAACGTCCGCGTCAGCTTCAGCCGGTCCTCGAACGACAGCGCCTCGTTGTCGATCCGCGCGGTCTGCTGCCTGGTCGTGAGCAGGCCGTAGAAGCCGCGGTCGGGATTGACGAGATCAACGGAATCGCCGGGGAAATTGGCGGCGCCCGGCCGGACAAAATCGAGATAGCTCGACGACAGCGTCGTAACGAGCCTGTTGTCGAAGCCCGCGATGTCGGCATCCCACGTCAGATCGGTGATGTTGCCGACCAAGCGCTGGCTGTGCGCGACGTAGAAGCGGCTGCGATCGACCGTGTTCGTGGCCGTATTGAACGCCTCGATCTCGTTATTGAACCAGCTGCGCTCGGCTCCATATGCATAAGCCTGGCTTTTCAGCGTCAGGTCGGGCGCCAGCTTGAGCTCGAAGCCGCCGCGCAGCCAGAGTTCCTGCGCCACGTTGCTGTTATCCAGGACGTTGTAGTTGGTGTTGAAGGTGCGATCGTCAATGGTTACCGGCCCGAGACTGGTCCCGTTGAAGTTCGAGACGTAACTTCCGGAGACGATGCCCGCTGTCGCATGCGAGCCACTGAACGCGACGGGCACCAGTGGCGCGCCCCAATAGGCCTTGCCGCGATCCTCGCGATATTCGACGGCGCCCCAGACCTCGAGGCTGTCGGAGATGCGGTAATTGAGCTGGCCGGAGACGTCGAGCGTTTTGGTGTTGGTGTCGTCGGCGAAGCCGTTGAGCGAGGAACGGCTGACGTCGAAGCGATAGTCCAGCCCCTGGACATTGGTGCTGCCGCCCGAGCCGTAATGGGCGCGGAACGAATTCAGGAAGTCATACGAGAACTCTGCTTCGTTCCGAACCAGCCCGGAGTGCGGCTGCTTGGTGACAAAATTGATCGCGCCGCCGGCGGCACCCTCGCCCGAGATCAGCGAGGCCGGGCCTTTGAGGATTTCCACAGCCTCGAGATTGGCGGTGTCCATGATCCGCGAGGTCATGTTCTGCGGCCCGATCTTGATGCCGTTGTAGAGCGTGTTGATCTGGCTGTTGGTGAAGCCGCGGATCGAGAACGCCGACGGCTCGGCGGGATTATCGCCGGCGGTGACGCCGACAGCGCCCTGCGCCACGTCGGAGACCGTGCGGTAGCCCTGCTCGCGGATGGTCTCGGCGGAGATCACCTCGACCGTGGCCGGTGTCTCGCGCACAGTCAGGCCGAGGCGCGAGGCGCTCTCGGCGACGGCGTTGCTGTTGAGAGGGGTCTGAGCATTCGGCATGACTGGCTTGGACGCGGCCGCCATCGCGGCAGGCCTGCGCGCTGCTGCGCCTCGTGCGCTCGCCGCGTCCCGGCCGGCCGGTTTTGCCTGCTTGCGCGATGGCGGCGCCGACACTTCCACGGGCGGCAGCGCCTCGCGGGCCTGCTGCGCCAACGCAGCCGGCACGTCGAACACTGGAAGCAATATGAGGGCGGCGGACGCCAGCAGAAGGCGGCGTGGTCGTAGAATACGAGCGGAAAACACGGTTAGACCTCGGTGTGACGTCAGTGGCACGTCACCGCGAACCGAGGTCCATCATCAGGCTGTCAGCCGTCCGATGAAGCCGAATGTCTGTACTCCCCGACCGACATCTTCGCGTGTGACCACGGCTGACGGCAGGTCTCCTGGCTCGCGGGTCGTGACCACTTCGTCGCCTTCCCGGGACCGAGGACCCAGTGGCTTGTGACGAAGGATTCACCGCTCACAGTTGCGGGGGCAGCTACGGCATTGGGGAAACATCCCCGCACCGCATTCCCTTTTCATCCCCTTTCGGGGAAACCGTCATCGCCATCTAGGATTACGGCGAAGATGGAGTCAATGTGCCAGACGCGGCGATAAGCCACAGCGGGCAACTTCCCTGGGAGATCTGCATGGAAGGCGAGACCTTCCTTTGGTTGATACGGCATGCCCCCGTCGAGGGCGTCGCGGGCACCATCCACGCGGCTGATGCGCCGGCCGATCTTGCCGATCGCACGCAGCTGGAGGCACTGCGCCAGCGCTTGCCGCGGGATGCGGCGAGCTATGCCAGCCCGTCGCGACGCACGGTGGAGACCGCACGAGCGCTGGGGCTGGAACCTGGGCTGGTGCCCGAATTCGGCGAGCAGGACTTTGGCGACTGGACGGGTCGGCGGCATGACGAGCTCGCCGCGGTCGGTGGCGAGACCTATGCGCAATTCTGGAGCGACCCGGCACGCGGCCGGCCGCCCGATGGAGAGAGCTTTGAAGACCAGATCGCGCGCGTCAGGCTCGGCCTCGCGCGGATTGGTGCGGGCTCAGCAACGCTCGTCGTTCATTCCGGCACCATTCGTGCCGCACTCTGCATCGCGCTCGATCTGACGCCGCAGGTAGCCTTGCGCTTCGTCATTGATCCGCTGTCGCTGACCCGGATCGACCGGCTCGCGACTGGCTGGCGCGTCGTGTCGGTCAATCAGCAGGTCAGCTAGGTCTGTCGGGCACATTGGCCTGCGCAAAAGTCGCCATCTCGTTGTGAAGGGCGCAGGCCGCCCGCACCAGCGGCAGCGCGATCGCAGCCCCCGATCCCTCCCCGAGCCTGAGATCGAGGCTGATCAGCGGCTGCACGTTCAGCGCGCGCAGCACCAGCCGATGCCCCTGCTCCGCCGATTGATGCGACGGCAGCAAGAACGGCCGGCACGATGGGTTCACCCGCACCGCGGCGAGTGCGGCAACCGACACGATGAAACCGTCGATCAGCACGGGAATGCGCGCCTGCGCAGCCGCGATGATCGCGCCGGAGATGGCCGCGATCTCGAGGCCGCCAACAGCGCACAGGATCTTTTCGGGTGAAGCACCCGCCAAGCCGTGACGCCCAATCGCGGCGTCCACCACACGCGCCTTGTGGGCGCGGCCGGCCGCATCGACACCGGTGCCATGACCCGCGATCTCTTCCGCGCTGATACCGAGCAGGCTTGCCGCGATCGCCGCAGACGTCGTGGTGTTTCCGATGCCCATCTCGCCAAAGATCAGGAGGTCGGGCTGGTTGGCCTCCGCCCGCGTCACGGCGCGCCGGCCGGCCTCGAAGGCGAAGGCCAGCTCCGCAGGTGTGAGCGCAGGCTCAATGCTGAAATCGCGCGTGCCGTGGCGCGGCTTGTCCGCGACAATGCCCGGCATCTCTTCCTGCGCCAGCGTTCCAGCGTCGACGACTTCAAGGGTGGAACCAAGCTGGCGCGCCAGCACCGAGATCGCAGCACCGCCGGCAGCAAAATTCGCCATCATCGCGATGGTGACCGCTTGTGGATACGCCGATACGCCTTGTGCGACGATGCCGTGATCGCCGGCGAAGACGATGATCGGCACGCGTGTCGCACGCGGTTGTTCGGTCGCCTGCAGGCCGGCAAGCTCGATCGCGAGCTGCTCGAGCCGGCCGAGCGCACCGGTCGGCTTTGTCAGTTGCGCCTGCCGCGCGATTGCTGCTTCGTGATGAACCGCGGAAGTCTCCGGGCATTTCTGGGTGACCCATTCAGGGAACATGCTGCCTCGCTTATGGCCTGCGCTTGAGAATGTAACTGTCCATGATCCAGCCGTGCCGTTCGCGTGCGTCCTGCCGCGCGGCGACGATGCGCGGCCCCAGCTCGGCTAGCGTCCCTGACATGATGGCTTGGTCTGGCATGCCGAGATAGGCACCCCACCAGATGTGAAGACCTTCCGGATCGAGCGACTGGAACGCCGTGCCGCCGTCGAGCATCACAACGACTGTATCGACGCCCTCTGGCCAGCCGCCTTCGCGCAGGCGCCGCCCCGTCGTGACCAAGAAGGGCTCCCCGATGTCATTGAGCGGCAGCGCATGGGCCGCGCACAGCGCCTGGATCGAGGTGATGCCGGGCACGACCTCGATCTCAGGCAGCGGATTGAGCCGCCGCGCGATGCGTAGCGAGGAATCGTAGAGCGAGGGATCGCCCCAGATCAGAAGTGCGACCTTGCCCTCTCCGCCGATATGGTCAGCGATCGCCTGCGACCAGGCCGCGGCCACCGCATCGTGCCAATCGTCCACGCCCTTGCGATAATCCGCTTCGCCCGCGTCGCGCACCGGAAGATCGAATTCGGCGATGCGCGTGTTTTTGCTCGTCAGCACATCGGCGCAGATGGTCCGCCTGAGATCGGCGAGATCGGATTTTGCCGTCCCTTTGCGCGGGATGAGCACGAGATCAGCGGCATTGATCGCTTGAACCGCGGCGCGCGTCAGCTGCTCCGGATCGCCGCAACCAATACCGATCAGGGAAAGCGTCATCATGACGATCCGCCCTCCGCGAGCGCGCCGAACATGATGACGGCGGCCGTGGAGGCAGCGCCGCCCCGCGCCACCTGCTCGGCGAGCTCGGCAATCGTCGTGCGGACCAGCCGCTCGTCGGCACGGCCGAGGGATTCCGCGAACAGCGCCGGAGTGCCCGGTGAGAGACCGTGCTCGATCAGTTTGGCGACGAGCGCCGGAAACGTCCGCCGGCCCATATAGACCACCGTCGTCGCGTCGGCATCGGCCAGCGCCGTCCAGTTTAGATTTGGCGGCAGTTCGCCGGTGACATCGGCGCCGGTGACGAATTGCACCCGGCGCGAGGTGTGGCGACGCGTCAGCGGGATGCCGGCCTGCGCGGCGGCGACGCAGGCCGAGGTGACGCCGGGAATGATCTCGTAGGCGATGCCGGCTTCGCGCAGCGTCTCGAGCTCTTCCTCGAGCCGGCCAAAGATACCGGCATCGCCCGACTTCAGCCGCACGACCCGCGCGCCCGTCGTGGCGTAGTCGACCAAGAGGCGGTTGACGTGGTGCTGCTTTGTCGAGGGACGCCCTGCCCGTTTCCCGACAGCGACGAGATTGGCACCGGGCCGGGCGAGATCGAGGATCGCACCTGAGGCGAGATCGTCATACAGCACGACGTCTGCCTCGCGCAGCCGCGCGGCGCCCTTGAGGGTGAGAAGCTCGGGATCGCCGGGGCCGGCGGAGACGAAGGAGACAAAACCGCTCACCGGTCCTCCGCGATCAGATGGAAGAACGTGCCGGTGGCGTGCCCGCGCCGCGAGCCGGTCTCGGCGATGACCGCGCCCGTTGCATCGTGCACGACCGCCAGCGGCGTATCGGGCTGCGCGACGATGGTCGAATAGTGAAACTCATGCCCGCGCAGGCGTGCGCCGGTCGCGTGTCCCGGCATCGGCGCAGCCAACCTGGCGAGACGATAGCCCAGATGCATGCGACGCCTGGCAAAGCTGGTCTCGAGGCCAAGCAGGCCCGTCATCTCGTGCCTGATACCGTCGGCGTCGATCAAAGCTGTGCCCAGCACCATATACCCCCCGCATTCGCCGTGCACAGGTCGCCTCTCGGCAAAGGCGCGCAGGCCGCTGCGGAAGCGCGCATTCGCGGCGATCCCGCCGGCATGAAGCTCCGGATAGCCGCCGGGCAGCCAGCACACATCGGCGCTTGCATCGGGCGTCTCATCGGCCAGCGGCGAGAATGTCGAGATCTCCGCGCCGGCCGCACGCCAGGCTTCCAGCATATGAGGATAGACGAAGGAAAACGCAGCGTCGCGGGCCAACGCGATGCGCTGGCCGGGCGGCGTCACGTTCAGGCCGTTCGACGCAGCTTGCGGCGACCATGTCGCGGCCGCCCGCAGCACCGCGTCGAGATCGACATGCTCGGCGATAAAGCGCGCGGCCTCGTCGATCAGCTTGCCGATCTCGGCCTGCTCCTCGGCCTGCACCAGACCGAGATGCCGCTTCGGCAGGCTGATCTCGGCATGGCGCGGCAGCGCGCCGAACACGGCAATGCCGGCGTCATTGAGCGCACGCCGCACCAGGTCTTCGTGGCGTGGGCTGGCGACGCGGTTGAGCACGACCCCGGCAAGGCGTACGCCGGCGCGATAATCACGCAGGCCCGCGGCGATGGCCGCTGCCGTCTGCGCCTGCCCGGAGGGATCGATCACCAGAACCACCGGCCAGCCCAGCATCTCTGCAATGTCGGCGGTCGCACCGGTGCCGGAGACACCGCGCGCGGCGACGCCATCGAACAGGCCCATCGAGCCCTCGGCCAGCACGATATCGGCATCCGTACCGCGGCTGATGAGATGCGCGATCGTCGCGCGATCCATCGCCCAGCTGTCGACATTGACCGAAGCGCGCCCCGTGGCCGCGGCATGGAAGGCAGGATCGATATAGTCGGGGCCGCTCTTGAAGCACTGCACGTTCAAGCCGCGATTGCGCCAGGCGCGCGCGAGCGCCAGCGTCAGCGTGGTCTTGCCGACGCCCGAGGCCGGCGCGGAGATGACGAGGCCTGCCGGCATCACGATGCCTCCGGAAAACGCGGCTCGGCACCAACAGGCCGGTAGCGGCGATCGTAGTCGGCGGCATAGAGTCGGCTCTCGTCGAAATCCGTAGCGTCCAGCGATTTGCCGACCAGGATCAGCGCGGTGCGCTCCATTTCGCTGCCCACAGCCGCATCGAGAGTGCCGAGCGTCGCGCGAACGATGCGCTGGTCTGGCCAGCTCGCGCGCCAGACGATGGCAACCGGGCAGTCCGCGCCATAGTGCGGCGTGAGCTCGGCGACGACCTTGTCGAGCAAATGGATCGACAGATGGATGGCGAGCACCGCGCCGGTCGCGGCGAATGCCGCGAGCTTCTCGCCTTCTGGCATCGCGCTGGCGCGGCCCGGCGTGCGCGTCAGCACAACTGTTTGCGCAAGGCCGGGCAATGTCAGCTCGGCCTCAAGCGCGGCCGCTGCCGCGGAGAAGGATGGCACGCCCGGCGTCACCGTGAAGCGAATGTCGAGCGCGCGCAGGCGGCGAAGCTGCTCGCCCATCGCCGACCAGACCGAGACATCGCCGGAATGCAGCCGCGCGACGTCCTTGCCCTCGGCATGCGCGGCGGCAATCTCCGCGATGATTTCGTCAAGCGACAGCGGCGCGGTGTTGACGATGCGCGCACCCGGCGGACAATGCGCCAACACGCCTTCGGGCACCAACGATCCCGCATAGAGACAGACCGGGCAAGCGGCGATCAAATCGCGCCCGCGCAAGGTCAGCAAGTCAGGTGCGCCGGGCCCGGCGCCGATGAAATGCACCGTCATGGGCCATCTCCTTCGGCGATTGCCGCGGTCGCGGTGCGATCCTGCGAGACCACACGCGTCGCGATGATCCGCGCACGAGCGCCGGCTGCTGCAAGCGCCGCCGCTTCGGCAACGGAGCCGGTGCAGTACTTTCCGACGACGAGCTCCGACTGCGTCGGCGTGTCGATCCGCGCGAGTTCATCGGCCGATACCGCCCTGATCGGCACGCCGCACTCGCGCGCGAGCTGCTGCAGCGCCTCCGCATCGGCCTTGTCGCTGACCGTAGCAACGGCCCCAAGGCCCTCCGGACCGCCGGCAGCTGCAAGCGCCTCTCGCAACGAGGCGAGCGTCACGTCTTTTCTGAATCCGAGCCCGGCGACCTTCATCGGACCACACTCCACTGCACCACCGGCCGCACCGGCTCCCACGAGCGGTAACGGCCGAGCGGGGCGGCATGCGCGATCTCCACCCGAAGCAGATCGCCGCCGTGCTGCCGATGCAATTCGGCGAGCAATCCTTCCGTCTCCAGCGTCACGGAATGCGCGACCAGTCGCGCGCCCGGCGACAGGCGCGACCAGATCGCATCGAACATCGCACGATCGAGGCCGCCACCGATGAAGACCGCGTCAGGCAAATCCAACGTCGCCAGCGCTTCCGGCGCTTGTCCTGTGACGACAATGATCCGGTGCGCCGACCCGAACGCCGCCGCATTGCTGTGGATGTTCGCAGCGCGATCCTCGCGCGCCTCGACCGCGATCGCAGTTCCCCCGCAGAGCGCCCACTCTACCGAGATCGAGCCCGAACCGGCACCGATATCCCACAACCGTTCGCCCGGACGCGGCGCGAGTGCCGAGAGCGCGAGCGCGCGCACCGGCCGCTTGGTGATCTGGCCGTCATGAACGAAGAGATCGTCCGGCAATCCGGAGCTTCGGGGAATACCCTGGCCTCCCCGCGCCTGCACCGCCACCGCAACCAGCTTCCCGGCAATATCCTGAGCAAACAGATCGGCGCGGTGCTGATCAATATATTCGCGCGGCCCGCCAAGCGCCTCGAGAGTCCACACGAGGGAGGCACCCCATCCGCGCTGCGTCAGCCATTTGGCGAGATCGCCGGCGGCCTTCCCGTCGCGCAGCAGGCAAATGATGCGCGCATCTTGCGCCAGATGGGGGACGAGACGCTCGAATGGTGCGGCATGGAGGCCAAGGCATGTGGTTGCTTCGAGCCGCCAGCCAAGCCGCCCCGCAGCGAGTGAGAAGGCCGATGGCGCGGGATACGCGATCCACTCGCCGCCACCCAGCTTCTCGGCAAGACCTGCACCGGCGCCGTGCCAGAACGGATCGCCGGAGGCGAGCACCGCCGTCGGTCGTCCGCGGCAGCTCAACACGATTTCAGCATCGAACGGGACGGGCCACGCCCGGCCACGGCTTCCGACGTCTGCAAGCGCGAGATGCCGCTCGCCGCCGAAGACGGTTTCCGCATTGGCGAGCGCCTTTCGGCTTGCGTCCGACAGCCCGGCAAGGCCATCTTCGCCGATACCGATGATGGTCAGCCAGGGATCAGACATGATGCGCGCCCTCATTCTGGGCGGAATTGCCGACGCGAACGTGCTCGCCGTGGAGATCGCGCGCGCAGGCATCGATGCCGTCTATTCCTATGGCGGCCGTACCCGCGCTCCTGCCGATCAACCGCTGCCGACGCGTAGCGGCGGCTTCGGCGGCGTGAGCGGGCTTGCCGATACCATCAGGCGCGACGGCATCACGCATGTGATCGACGCGACTCATCCTTTTGCGGTCGAGATGAGCCGCAACGCGATCGAGGCCTGCGCCCAAACCGGCACGCCGCTGATCGCGCTGGAGCGCGCGCCTTGGACAAAGGCGCCCGGCGATAGCTGGATCGACGCGGCTGATGTCGACGCAGCGGCCGCCGCGCTGTCCGAAGCGCCCGCGAACGTGTTCCTCGCCATTGGCCGCCAGCACATCGCGCCGTTCGCAAGCAGGCCGCAACATGCCTACACGCTGCGGTTCGTCGATCCGCCTGAAGGGGCGCTGCCCTTCGCCGCCGATGTCATCGTTTCGCGCGGGCCGTTCACGCTCGACGGCGAACTGGAGATGCTGCGCGCGCGCAAGATCGCCTGGATCGTGGCCCGCAATTCCGGCGGCGACGGCGCGCGCGCCAAGATCGATGCTGCTCGCCTGCTCGGCCTGCCAGTGATCATGATCTCCCGGCCAGAGCTGCCCGAAAGGCCGCGCGTGGAGAGCGTCACTGAGGTGATGCAGTGGCTCGGTCATCGGACCTGCCTCGGTGCGTAAACCCAACGACCGACGCGGCGCGTCTGCGAATTGCCGACGATCACCAGCGTGCGCATGTCGGCCATCTCGGGCGCCGCTTCGTTCAGCCTCACGCTGACGATCTTCTCGTCGGCAGCGCTGACGGCACGGGCGAAGATCACGAGCCGTTCGCCGCAGCCGGCTTCCTTCAATACCGCAAGCGCGCGGCCAAATCCCTCCGGCCGGCTCGCCGAACGTGGATTGTACATCGCAATCGAAAAATCCGCTTCCGCCGCGAGCCGCAGGCGCTTCTCGATCACCGCCCACGGCTTGAGATTGTCGGAGAGATTGATGGCGCAGAAGTCATGGCCGAGCGGCGCACCGGCGCGCGCGGCGGCGGCCAGCATCGCGGTGATGCCAGGCAGCACGCGGATCGGCAGGTCCTGAAGATGCGGCGCCTGTTCGAGCGCCTCGAACACGGCCGACGCCATGGCGAAGACGCCGGGATCGCCGGAAGAGACGACCACAACCTGCCCGCCTTCGGCGGCTAGGCGCAGCGCCTCACGCGCGCGCTGCAACTCCTCGCGATTGTCGGACGGATGCAGCGTGAGTTCCGGCCGCGGCGCGATGCGTGCCACATAAGGCGCATAGCCCAGGATATCGGTCGCAGCGGCCAACGCGACGGAAACCTCCGGCGTCACCAGCGCCTCGCTACCCGGGCCGAGGCCCGCGATGGTCAGCGTGCCCGTCATTCGGCAGCGCCCGGATGCCGGCCCTTGCCGTGAACCAGCACGATCGCAAAATAGGGACAATCGGCGGCATCGATCTCGGCGAGCCGCGCCACGCGCTCGCCCGGCATGGTGCCGCGCTCGACCAGCCAGGCATCGTCGAGCCGGTCTGCGGATGCGAGCGCGCGGCGCACTTTTGCGAGATTGCGGCCGGTCTTCATGACGACGAGCGCATCGGAATCGCGCATGCGGCGTTCGAGCTCGGCTTCGGGAAGCGTGCCCATCAGCACCGTCGTGACGTCGTCGCCGAGCGCGATCGGCTGGCCGACGCCGTTCCAGCAGCCGACCATGCCGGGAATGCCGGCGATCACCTCGATCTCGACGCGACCCTGCAGGCGCGCGTGCAGATGCATGAAGGAGCCGTAGAAATAGGGATCGCCCTCGCACAGCACGACGACATCGACGGCGCGCGACAGCCGCGCCAGCCGCTCGGCCCATTCGTCGTAGAAGCCTGACAGCAGCTGGACGTAGTCGGCACTGTCAAACGCGATCTCCGTCGTCACCGGATATTCCATGGGATATTCGGTGACATCGGCGGCCAGCATGCCCTCGACGATGCGCCGCGCCTGACCGGGCCTGCCCTTCTTGCGGAAATAGGCAACGTGCTTGGCGCCTCGCACGGTTCGATCGGCGCGCACGCTCATTAGATCGGGATCACCGGGGCCGAGACCGCAGCAGATAATGCGTCCCATGACTATTCGCTCCGGCTCGCGAGCGCGTTCACGGCGGCCACCGTGATCGCGGAGCCGCCGAGGCGGCCTTCGACGGCCAGCGCCGGCACCGGCGGATCGGCCATCAGCGCCGCCTTGGATTCTGCCGCACCGACGAAGCCGACCGGGCAGCCGATGATCGCCGCAGGCCGCGGACAGTTTTGGTCCTCCAGCATGTTGAGCAGGTGAAACAGCGCCGTTGGAGCATTGCCGATCGCAACGATCGCGCCATCGAGGTGCGGACGCCACAGCTCCAATGCGGCGGCGGAGCGCGTGTTGCGCATGGACTGCGCCAGCGCGGGCACCGTCTCGTCGCCGAGCGTGCAGATAACGGCATTGGCTGCGGGCAATCTCGCCCGCGTAATTCCCTCCGAGACCATGCGCGCGTCGCACAGGATGGGTGCGCCCTTCTGTAGCGCTGCGCGTGCAGCGGTCGCCATGCCGGGCGTAAAGCGGATGTGCGCCTCCAGGCCGACCATGCCGGCGGCATGGATCATCCGCACCACCACCTGCTCCTCGTCAGGCGTGAAGCGCGCAAGATCAGCCTCGGCGCGGATGGTCGCAAAGGATTGCCGGTAGATCGCCGCGCCATCGGTCTCGTAACGATGCGGCATCAGTTCCCTCCCATCAGGATGGAGGGATCGCGAACAACGTCCTCGCGATCGAGTCCGCGCAGAACGGGCTCGTCGCGGGTCGAGCCGCCGCGCACGAGATCGAATCCTTGAGCGGTCGCGACCAGCGTGATCGCCGCCGCGCCGGAATGGGCGCAGCCCTTCGCGCAGCCGGAGACGTGAAGCTGCGCAGCCGCGCCGATGTTGTGCGCCAGCGCCGCGGCCAGCGCGCGGGTGTCGGCATGGGCCTCGCGACAGCGCGGCGCGCCGCTGCAGGCGATGACGCGCAGCGCCGGGTCGTAGGGTTCGGTGATCAGGCCGGGCGCCGACGGCATCGTCCGCTTGCCCTCGCTCAACACCATCCGCCACGGCGTCATCCGCAGCACGTGCCCGCAACCGGAGAGTTGGTTGAGCATCGCATGCGAGAACTGACCGAAGGCGACGCCGACCATCGCCCCTTGCGGATAAAGGCCGGGACGCGCGGCGGCCATGATGGGCGCAGGCTCCGTCTCGCCGCGCAGCGCCGCAGGCAAGTTTGCGCCGGCGGCCAGATGCGTCGCCATCCGCCCCCGTCCATCGCTGACAGCGGACGCGGCGAACCAGCGCGCGATGGCAAGCGCAGTCGCGACAGCTTCGCCGCGTGCAACGCTGCGGCCGAGCCTGGCGCCCTCTGCCCGCACGAGGAGACCGCCGGCAGAGTCACGCTCGATCCGCACATCGGCGGAATTGCCGGCAAGCACGCGCGACTTGCCGTCATCGATGGCGAAGCCGAATTTCACAGGCAGCTCCAGCATGCTGTCCGCCAGCGCCTCTTCGAGCTCGGCGGCGAGTGCCTGTGTCTCGTCGCCGTCACGCCAGAACGGCGTGACCAGGACGTTGCGCCGGGCTTCGGTGCCGGCATCCGGATCGAGAAGGCTCAGTTGCGCGAGCCCGTCGAGCAGCAGCCGATGGCTGTTCTCGCTGACGCCCCTGATCTGCAGATTGGCGCGGCTGGTCACATCGATGAGCCCGTTGCCGTGACGCTCGGCGAGATCAGCAAGTCCGGCAGCCTGCGCCGCGTCGAGCCGCCCGCCGAACGGACGGACGCGGACCACGAGCCCGTCGCCGGATGGCATCGGCCTGATAGCGCCGGGGCACCAGCCCTTAACCGAAGCCGCGCTCATGATGCCTCCTTCAGCGCGGCCGCAATCGAATTGCGGCGCGTTCGCCAGAGCGAAGCTTCGTGCAGGCGGGTGAAGCAGGTTTCCATCGCGGCGAGCGCCGCCTGGTTTTCCCGGGCCATGAAGGCACGGACGTCAGCATCGCCGAGCGTCGCGTCATAGTAGAGATCGAACAAATGCGGCGGCACGGCATCTGCCAGATGAGCGAAGGCGGCCATGTGCTCCAGCGTCGCCGATATCTCGGCAGCCCCGCGAAAACCATGGCGCATCATGCCGGCGATCCAGGCCGGGTTGGCGGCGCGGGCACGGACGACGCGTGAGATCTCCTCGGTCAGCGTGCGCGCATGCGGCTCGTCGGGTCGCGTCGTGTCGAGGTGATAGAGCGATGGCTGCGCTGCGCCAAGATGTGCCGCAGCGGCGGCAACGCCGGCTTCGTGTGCGGCATAGTCGGCAGCGAGCAGGAGATCGGTTTCCGGCAGGTCCTGGGCATGGACAAACGCATCTGCGGATGCGAGCCGCTGCTCGATACCGGCGCGATCGGGCTTGATTTCGCCATCGGCTGTGAATGCCCAGGATGAGGCCGACAGCCAGGCCTCACCCGCGGCATCGCGCGTCTCCGGCGTGAAGACATCTGATATCGCCCCGACGCCATATTGTCCGGGCCGCGGCGCGAACACGCGCGAGGCGCGGTGACGATAGGGATTCTCGTCGCCCTCCTCGCGCGCAGCGAGGGCTTCAGTGCCCGCCTCGAACAATTGGGCAAGGCCTGCGAAGACATCGCGGAACAGGCCCGAGACACGCAGCGTCACGTCGATGCGGGGACGGCCGAGCTCGGCCGGCGCGATGATGTCGTATCCGACGATACGGCCGGAAGCATGATCCCAGCGCGGCGCGAGGCCGGCCAGATGCAGCGCCATCGCAAACTCCTCGCCCGCGGTGCGCATGGTCGCGGAGCCCCAGAGATCGACGACGAGGCCCTTCGGCCAGTCACCGTGATCCTGCAAATGGCGGCGCAGCAGCTCTTCGGCGAGCTTGATGCCTTGCGCATGCGCCGACGGCGTCGGCACTGCGCGCGGATCGACGGCGAACAGATTGCGTCCCGTCGGCAGCACGTCCTGCCGTCCGCGATAGGGTGACCCTGACGGACCCGGGGCGACGCGCCGGCCGGCAAGCGCGGCGCGCAGCGCGTCGCGCTCGGCATCGCCGCAGGCGCCACGGCCGAACACATGCAGACCATCGCCAAACTGGCTTTCCTTGAGATCGCAGACGAACCGATCGATCCGCGGAATGGCTTCGGCCGGAGCTGCCGTTGCTTCCAGGCCGAGATCGTCTTCGAGGCCCGCGGTGCGCGCTTCGTCGCGGATTGCAGCGATCAAGCGCTCGCGGCGGGCGGGATCGAGACCGTCGGCCGTCGAATATTCGTCGAGCAGCCGTTCGAGACGGCGCAGGCCTTCCGGCACCGCAGATGTTTCGAGCGGCGGCGGCAGATGGCCGATGGTGACAGCGCCGGTGCGCCGCTTGGCCTGTGCGGCCTCGCCGGGATCGTTGACGATGAAGGGATAGATTACGGGCAGATCGCCAGTCAGCACCTCAGGCCAGCAGCTTGAGGACAGCGCCACGGACTTTCCGGGCAGCCATTCCAGCGTGCCATGGGCGCCCATGTGCACGACGGCATCACTCTCCTGCGCGCGGAGCCACAGGTAGAACGCGACATAGGCATGGCGTGGCGTGCGAGCGAGATCGTGATAGTCGGCATCGCGCGCGGCCGCCTCACCGCGCTCGGGCTGAACCGCGATCATAGATCGGCCGGATTGGATTGCAGCGAAGTGAAACACGCCGTCGCGGCAGCTCGGGTCACTCTCTGGCGCGCCCCAGGCCTGCGCGAGATCGTTCTGCAGTGATTGCGGCAGCCAGGAGAGTGCGGCACGGTATTCGGCGACACTCCACGTCAAGGTCCGCGTCAGCAATCTCCCGTCCAGATCTTGAACCGGTGCAATCTCGTATCCCGTCCCTGCGAGATCAGAGATAAATGCTTCGACCGACGCCAGCGCGTCGAGACCAACCGCGTGCGCGGTCTGGTGCGGACGGCCCGGATAGTTCGAGAGCACGATGGCCAGCCGCTTTTCGGACGCCGGCTTCTCCGCGAGGCGATGCCAGGCCGCAGCGCGGGCGGCGACGGCCTTCACGCGCTCTTCATCCGGCCTGTGAGCCAGATGCGAAAATTGCAGATCGGGATCGCGCGCGGCCGCCGATTTGAAGCTCACCACGCCCGCGAACAGGCGGCCATCGACCTCGGGTAGAACCACATGCATCGCGAGATCGCCGGGCGACAGGCCGCGCAGCGACTCCGCCCAGCCTTCGCGGCGCGCCGACGAAAGCGCGACCTGGAACACGGGACACGGCGCGGCATCGAACGGCGTGGTGCCGTCGTCACCCATTGCCGAAAACGCCGTCGCATTGACGATCGCTGCGGGAGGATTCTTGCCGAGATGCGCCCGCAACCAGTCGGCGACGCCGGCGCCTTTCAGCGAGGTGGCGAACGCGCCATGCGTGTCAAAGCCCTTCTCGCGCAGCGCCGCAATCAACGCATCGACCGGGCCGGTGTCCGCGGCAGTGAGATAGGAGCGATAGAACGTCACCAGCGCGGACGGCTTTCCCTCGTTCGGTATTGGCGCGGCGATCACGCCACGCGCCGGATCGTAAAAACCCATCTTGGGCACGACCATCTCACCGGTGACCGGACCGGCATAGAGCCCCGAGGCCAGCGCGAGCTGCGCAATCGCCGCTTGCGCCGCGACGGCACCGCCGGCATCGCAGAGCACCTTGAGCCGGCGTAGCGTCGAGACCGGTAAGGTCGAATAGGCATCCAGCCTGATGTCGTCGCGGCCATCGGCCGGCAGCACGGCCAGCACGATGTTGCGATCCTTGGCGAGCTGCTGGAGCGCCGCGAGCCCGTACGGCCAATAGGACTCACCGCCGATCAAGCGCACCAGGATGCCATGCGCATGCGCCAGCGTACGCTCGATATAGGTGTCGACAGACAGCGGATGACGCAGTTCCGCGAGATTGGCCAGCCGCAGCGACGGCAGGCTAGTGCGACCGCGCCGCCAGCCGGCAGCGAATGCGGCAAGGTCGGAATCCGAATACGAGAGCACCACGAGATCGGCCGGGTCCTGGCCGAGATCCCTTGGTGTTGCGGTCTCCTCCAGACCGCGGCTCTCGCGGAAGACGACGTGCATCAGATCGTCAATCCTGCCCTTATCGCGGCCTCATCGATATCTCCGTGCTCGCCGATCACGACGAGCTTTGACTGCCTGAGACCTGCGCCCCAGGGCTTGTCGAACTGATGCCGCACGCGCTCGCCGACCGCCTGCAGCAACAGCCGCATCGGCTTGCCCGCGACGGCGATATAGCCCTTGGCGCGTAGCACGTTCTGTTCCCGCGCAAGGCGCTGGACGGATACGACCAGTGCATCGATATCGGTGACTTCAGGAAGATCAATGACGACCGAAGCAAAATCGTCATGCTCGTGCTCCTCCTCGCCGTCATGGTGCGAGGGACGCGCGGCAAGATCGTTCTCCGCGGCAGCACCGAGACCGAGGATGACGCGCGCATCGATCGCGCCGTCGGTGATGGGCAACATCGGCACGCGCCGCGGCATCTCGGCGCTGATGGCGGCCTTGGCAGCTTCAATGCCTGCCGCGCCCGCAAGATCGGCCTTGGTCAACAGCACGATATCGGCGCATGCGATCTGATCCTCGAACACTTCGGACAGCGGCGTCTCGTGATCCAGATTCTCGTCCGCCGCGCGCTGCGCCTCGACCGCATCGGGATCGGGCGCGAACCGGCCGGCGGCGACGGCCTCGGCATCGGCCAGCGCGATCACGCCATCGACCGTGATGCGTGAGCGGATCTCCGGCCAGTCGAACGCCTTGAGCAGCGGCTTCGGGAGCGCCAGCCCGGAGGTCTCGATCAGGATGTGATCGGGCCGCACCGGGCGCGCCAGCAATTGCTCCATGGTCGGAATGAAATCGTCCGCGACTGTGCAGCAGATGCAGCCATTGGCGAGTTCGACGATGTTCTCCTCCGGGCAGTTCGCGTCCGCACAGGACTTCAGGATTTCGCCGTCGACGCCCTCGCTGCCGAACTCGTTGACGAGCACGGCGAGCTTCTTGCCGCCCGCATTGCTGAGCAGATGCTGGATCAGCGTCGTCTTGCCGGAGCCGAGGAAGCCCGTGACGACAGTGACCGGGACTTTTGCGAGCGAGTTCATTCAGCGGCCTCCGGCAACACGGCGATGGGGGGAATGCGGGCAAGCGATTGCTTGCGAAAGATTTCCGGCCGGCTGCGCCAAGGCACGAGTCCATCGGGCGCGGCGACATAGGCTGCGGCGCCCGCGACCACGTCCTGCGCATTCGCATCCGACAGCCGACCATAGACATAGGACCAGCGGCCGGGCGCGCTGAGCGCGACCGAGCAGCCCTGGCTGCATGCAGACAGACATTCGACGGGAACCACGCTGACGCCCTCGGGCACGCCGGCTTCCAGAATCGCCCCATGCAGGCGCTTGCCGGGCGTGACCTCGCCCTCGCCCAGCGTCTGGCCGGCGCGGCAGGTGATGCAGACATGAAGTGTGACGGTCATCGCCTCTTCCAGATTATTCAGCGGGAGGCGAAGAGGCGCACGGACCCTGACTTGCGAGGCCGCTTCCCCGTCGCGGAACACCCCGTCCGCCGGTCCAAAACTCGTCCGCGCTGGCAGGTCTCCCGGCTTGCGGAGCAGGGTCTTTGCCCTTCGATCCCCGCCTTCCCGATCCCAGGGGATCAGTGGCTTCGGGCATCTCTCCGGTCACGGTCGCGGGGGCGGCTGCATTTTGGACCCCAATCTTGCCGATTCGGCCCCTATCGCATTCCCTCTTCGCCTGTCGTAGGACAGGAACCAACGCTGGGCCACCATTTGCCGGTGGCCGCCTCTTGTCAAGCCGAAGGACTCTCGTCCCATGACGCCTGAACCGGATATCCAAACGGCCGACGAAGCCGACGCCAAGACTGACGCAAAGCACGCCGCCAAAATGGCGAAGATCAAGGTCGCCCGCGACAAGATCATGGCGACCAAGAGTGGCGAAAAGGGCCTCATCATCGTCCACACCGGCGCCGGCAAGGGCAAATCCTCCTCGGCTTTCGGCATGATCGTGCGTTGCGTCGCCCATGGCTTGCCCTGCGCCGTCGTGCAGTTCATCAAGGGCGCCTGGGATACCGGGGAGCGGCGGCTGCTCACCGGCCATTTCGGCGAGCTCTGCCAGTTCCACGCGATGGGCGAAGGCTTCACCTGGGAGACACAGGATCGCGCCCGCGACATCGCGGCGGCACGCGCCGGATGGGAGAAGGCCAAGGCGCTGATCGCCGATGAGCGGCTGCGCATGGTCGTGCTCGACGAGATCAACATCGCGCTGCGCTACGACTATCTCGACATCGCCGAGGTGGTCGATTTCCTCAAGACCGCGAAGCCGCCGATGACGCATGTCGTGCTCACCGGGCGCAACGCCAAGGACGAGCTGATCGAGATCGCCGATCTCGTCACCGAGATGACGCTGGTCAAGCACCCTTTCCGCTCCGGCATCAAGGCGCAGGCCGGCGTCGAGTTCTAAACGCAATGGCACGCGTGCTGATGATCCAGGGGGCCGGCTCGGACGTGGGCAAATCGCTCATCGTCGCCGGCCTTGCGCGCGCCTTCACGCGGCGGGGCTTACGCGTGCTCCCCTTCAAGCCGCAGAACATGTCGAACAATGCTGCCGTCACGGTCGATGGCGGCGAGATCGGCCGTGCGCAGGCGCTGCAGGCGCTCGCCGCCGGCGTCGAGCCGCACACCGACATGAACCCGGTGCTGCTCAAGCCGGAGACCGACGTCGGCGCGCAGGTCATCGTGCAGGGCAAACGCATCGCGACCGCGCGGGCGCGCGACTATGCGGCGATGAAGCCATCGCTGATGGGCGCCGTGCTGGAGAGCTTTGAGCGGCTGAGGGCACGCGCTGATCTGGTACTGGTCGAAGGCGCCGGCAGCCCGGCCGAGGTGAATCTGCGCAAGGCCGACATCGCCAATATGGGCTTTGCGCGCAAGGCCGACGTGCCGGTCGTGCTGGTCGGCGATATCGACCGCGGCGGCGTCATCGCCCAGCTCGTCGGCATCAAGACGGTGATCGATCCTGACGATGCCGCGATGATCCATGGGTTTATCATCAACAAGTTCCGCGGCGACCCCACGCTATTCGATGATGGCTACAAGCTGATCGCGCAGAAAACCGCGTGGCGCGGGTTCGGCGTGCTGCCCTGGTTCGCACGCGCCGGCGAATTGCCGGCCGAGGACGCGCTGGGCCTGAGTGATGCGCGCAAGCCCGGCCGATGCAAGATCGCCTGTCTCGCACTGTCACGGATCGCCAATTTCGACGATCTCGATCCCCTCAAGCTCGAGCCGGGTGTCGATCTTATGATGGTGCGTCCGGGCGAAGCGATCCCGGGCGATGTCAGGCTCGTCATCATCCCAGGCTCAAAATCCACCCGCGGCGATCTCGCCTTCCTGCGCGCACAGGGCTGGGACATCGACCTGCTCGCACATCATCGCAGGGGCGGCCATGTGCTCGGCCTCTGCGGCGGCTATCAGATGCTGGGCCGCAGCGTCGCCGACCCCGAAGGCATCGAAGGTCCCGCGGGCGAAGCGCCGGGCCTCGGGCTGCTCGATGTCAAAACGGTGATGAGCCCGCAGAAGACGTTGACGCGTGTCGCGGCCGTGCATGCGGCGACCGAGCAGCCGATCGCGGCTTACGAAATCCACATCGGCAGCACCGATGGGCCCGATCGCGCCCGCCCGTTCGCAACACTGAACGGCGAGCCGGAGGGCGCGATCTCGATTGATGGCCGCGTGCAGGGCAGCTATCTGCACGGCCTGTTCACGTCGGACGAGTTTCGCAGGGCGTATCTGGCGAAGCTCGGCATTCCCCCGGGCGACGAGCCCTATCACGCGAGGGTCGAAAGCGCGCTGGATGCCCTCGCCGATCACATCGAACAACATCTCGACGTCGAAGGCCTGCTCGCGCTAGCGCGCTAGGACCTCGGCGAGACGCTCCCATTCGGTCTCAGGGCCGGGAAGCCCGAGGCGCAGCCATGTTGGATTGTCGGCAAAGGCACGCGACCAGATATGGCCACGTGCAAGCTTGTGCTGCGCGGCGCCTACGTCGGCCGTTTCGTAGAGACGAAAGAGCGGCGCGCCGCCGACCAGCCGCCAGCCCTGCCCTTGCACCATTTCATCGAGACGCGCGCAATCCCGCACAAGCCGCGCTGACGTCGCCTTGGCCCAAGCCTCATCCCGCAAGGCACGGCAGCCGATCGAAATCGCCGCGCCCGATACCGGCCACGGGCCGCATACCCCCGCCAGTTCGATGATGTCGAGCTCATGGCCGATCGCAAAGCCGAGCCGCAGGCCGGCGAGGCCATAGAACTTGCCGAAGGAGCGCAGGATCAGCAGCCCCGGCTGACCGGCGTCGGAGGCGAGCGAGAGTTCGGGAACAGCATCGGCAAAACTCTCGTCGACCACGAGGCGACCGACGCGCGGCAGCAGCGCAAGCAGATCCTTCCGCGTATGAGAGCGGCCATCGGGATTGTTGGGATTGACGACGATGGCAAGATCCGCCCCCGCCAGCGCGTCGAGCTCCCCGACCTCCTCGACCTCCCATCTTGCAGCCGAGAAAACCGAAGCATATTCGTTGTAGGTCGGCCCGAGGATGCGGGCACCGCTGCCCTTGATCACGTACGGCAACATTTGAATGGCTGCCTGCGCTCCGGCCATGGCGACAACAGGCGCAGTTGTCCGATAGGCCTGCTGGGCCGCCTGATGCAAGCTCTCGATCTGGAATCGCAGAGGTAAGGACCGCCAATAGTGCGGGGAGATGTCGCCCACGGGATAGGGCAGCCGGTTGATTCCGGTCGACAGATCGATCCAGTCTTCCGTACGCCCGCCAAAACGCTGCTGGGCCAGATCGAGATTTCCACCGTGCTCGCGCATGCGTCCGTTCTTTCACGCGAAAACCAGGACCGCAAGTAGGCCGGCGAGCAGCAGCATGGCGCGACGGTAGACCGCCAGCCCTTCGGAGATATCTGCGGCATGCGGATCGCGCGCGCTTGCGTTGAGCCAAGGCTCGTCGGTCGCGCTGCCGTGATAGATGCGAGGCCCGCTGAGCCGCACGCCGAGCGCGCCGGCCATCGCCGCTTCCGGCCAGCCGGCATTGGGCGAACGATGGCGGCGTGCATCGCGCGTCATGCACGACAGCGCCTCCGATCGCCGCGGCGCCAGCAGCACGAACAGGAATCCGGTCAGCCGCGCCGGAATGAAGTTGGCGACATCGTCGATGCGCGCTGCGGCCCAGCCAAAAGCCTCGTGGCGTTCATTGCGATGGCCGATCATGGAGTCCAGCGTGTTGATCGCCTTGTAGCCGAGGATGCCCGGCAAGCCGAACAGCGCGCCCCAGAACACCGGCGCCACGATTCCATCCGAGGCATTTTCGGCAAGGCTCTCGATCGCCGCACGCGCGATGCCGGCTTCATCGAGCGCTGTGGGATCGCGGCCGACGATGCGCGAGACCGCTTCGCGCGCACGGGCGAGGTCGCCGGCCAGCAGAGGAGTTGCGACATCAGCGACATGATCATGCAGCGAGCGCAGCGCCACCAGCGGCCAGGCCAGGACGCCGACCAGCACGATTTGGATCCAGCCCGAGGGGAACAAAGATTGAAGCATCCAGCCGGACGCAACAGAAAGCGCGATCACCGACAGCGCGCCGGCGACCCCAGCCGCACGGCGAAGCGCCGGCGGATCGCCGGCGCGATTCCAGCCGCGATCGATGGCACCGATCAGCCGCCCCAGCCAGGTCACGGGATGGCCGATCCGCTCAAAAAGCGGTGACGGCCAGCCCATCAGGGCATCCACCGCCATCGCCACCACCATCGCGCCCGCAAAGCCCACACAAGCCTCCTGTTTCGCCCCTGTTGCGCAAAGCCAGGGCTGAGCGCAAGCCCCCGGTGACCTGATTTCGGCTTTGTCTTTGGCCGCGATTGGTGATTAGTCAGGCCCACAGGAGATTTTGATGGCCGTCATCTTGATCACGGGCGGAGCGCGATCGGGCAAGAGCGTCCGCGCGGAATCGCTTGCGCGCAGCTTTCCGGCCCAGCCGCCGATCTACATCGCCACGGCCGAGGCGCTCGATGCCGAGATGGAAGCACGCATAGCTGGGCATCGCGCGCGACGCGGACCCGGCTGGATCGAGCGCGAGGCGCCGCTCGACCTCGTGGCCGCGCTCATCGCAAGCGATGGCGGCGGCGCAAGGCTGGTGGATTGTCTGACGCTGTGGCTCTCCAACCTCATGCATGCGGAGCGCGATTGGGAGCGCGAGGTGAGCGAGCTCGCCGCCGCCCTGCCCCGTCTCAAGAGCCCCGTCATCTTTGTCACCAACGAGGTCGGACTTGGCATCGTGCCGGACAACGCATTGGCGCGCAGCTTTCGCGATGCCGCCGGCATCATGAACCAGACAATTGCTGATGTCGCGGATAAGGTCGAGTTCGTGGTTGCCGGCCTGCCGATGAAGCTGAAATGACGCCGCGCGCCGACATCCTGAAAGACGTCGTCGCTGATCTCAGGATCGCTGCGTCCTTCGTCACGATCATGCCGGTGGCCTCGTCGAAGCCCTCAGGCGACGGCGCCATCGCACGCGCAACCTGGGCGTTGCCGGTCGCGGGACTGCTGGTGGGGCTTGCGGGCGCACTGGCCTACAAGATCGCGATCCGCCTTGGCTTCGCGCCCAACCTCGCCGCTTTGCTCACACTGGCAACGACAGCCCTCATCACCGGCGCGTTGCATGAGGATGGGCTCGCAGACACCGCCGATGGCCTCGGCGGCGGGCGCACGCGCGAGTGCAAGCTGGAGATCATGCGCGACAGCCGGATCGGCACGTATGGCGTCTGCGCGCTGATCCTGTCGTTCGGCTTGCGCTGGAGCGCGCTGGTCGCGATCGCCAGTCCGTGGGGCGTGATGCTCGCATTGATCGCGGCACATGCCGCCTCACGCGCGGGCGTGCCGGCCTTCATGTCGCTGGTGCCCCCGGCGCGACGCGACGGACTTGCGGCCAGTGCTGGCGCGCCGCCGGGCGGCAGTGTCGCCATCGCCTTCGCTATTGGAACGCTCGCGCTTG
Source organism: Bradyrhizobium sp. Ghvi (assembly GCF_900115265.1). GTDB lineage: Bacteria > Pseudomonadota > Alphaproteobacteria > Rhizobiales > Xanthobacteraceae > Bradyrhizobium. Next base: position 910,279 of record NZ_FOVU01000002.1, read on the forward strand.
CCCTTGCGCTCGGGCCTGCCAAGGCGCTGGTCGGCCTGGTCCTGCTGTCTATTGCGGGGCTGACGCTGGCGCGGCTCACCATCCGTCAGATCGGCGGACAAACCGGCGACATTCTCGGCGCATTCGAGCAATTCGGCGAGATCCTGATCCTGCTGGTCGCCGCAGCCCTCCTTCACACGGGAGGATGAAGTCATGGTCGAATTCGATGACGCGTTCCGCCGGCAATTGCGCGAGCTGTTCGTGTGGCGCCGCGACGTGCGCCACTTTCGCACCGAAGCGCTGCCCGACGGCACCGTGGAGCGGCTGATCGAGACAGCCTGCCTGTCGCCCTCGGTCGGCCTGAGCCAGCCGTGGCGCTTTGTCATGGTCGATGATGCCGCGCGGCGCCTTGCCGTGATCGATGACTTCAAAGCCTGCAACGCCGACGCGCTCAATTGCTATTCCGGCGAGCGCGCCAGCCGCTATGCCGCGCTCAAGCTCTCGGGCCTCGAACAGGCACCTCACCACCTCGCCATCTTCGCCGACAAGGCCAGCGACATCGGCCATGGTCTTGGCCGCGCCACCATGCCGGAGACCACGGAATATTCCGTGGTCGCGGCCATCACGGCCATGTGGCTCGCCGCGCGCGCCGAAGGAATCGGGATTGGCTGGGTCTCGATCCTCAGTCCGGAGCGCATCCACGACGTGCTCGACGTGCCCGCCTCCTGGAAATTCATCGCCTATCTCTGCCTGGGCTATCCCGAGACCGAGTGCGACCAGCCCGAGCTCGAGCGGGCGAAGTGGGAGCACCGGCGAGGTGCTGATGAATTCACGCTAAAGCGGTAGTCGGTCGCCCGTGCTATCCTCGTCACTGCGAGCGACGCGCAGCAATCCAGGATCTTGCTGCGGCAGCGCTTCACGCGGCGTCGATGAGGGTGCTGGACAATATGCTCGCACCAGCCCAGGAACGTACGGCTACAAACACTGAAATCAGGAATCACAGGAGCCGCCCGTGCGCGCAAGATGCCTCGCCATTCTCCTCATGCTGCTCGCGCCTGCCGCTCACGCCGAAGGGGCGTTCCCGTCGACCTTCCAGGTCAAGACCATCCCGGCCAACGGCACGCAAATTCACGTGCGCGTCGGCGGCAAGGGACCCGCCGTGATCCTGATCCATGGATTTGGCGATACCGGGGACATGTGGGACAAGCTCGGCGCGGAGCTTGCGCGCGATCATACCGTGGTCGTGCCTGACCTCCGCGGCATGGGGCTCTCGGCAAGGCCCGAGAGCGGCTACGACAAATGGACCCAGGCGGCCGACATGCGTGGCGTTTTGCAAACGCTCGGCATCGAGAAAGCCGTCGTCGTCGGACACGATATCGGCACCATGGTGGCCTACGCCTATGCGGCGCGATACCGCGACCTGACCGAAAAGCTCATCGTCATGGATGCCCCGGTGCCTGGCGTGCCGCCGTGGGACGAGATCGTGCGCAGCCCGCAGCTTTGGCACTTCGATTTCGGCGGCCCCGATATGGAGCGGCTGGTCAAGGGGCGCGAGCGCATCTATCTCGACCGCTTCTGGAACGAGTTCGCGGGCACGCCCGCGAAGGTCTCGGAAGCGACGCGCCGTCACTACGCAGAGCTCTATGCGCGGCCGGGCGCCATGCATGGCGCCTTCGCGCAATTCAGGGCGATCCGCACCGACGCCGAGGACAACAAGAAGGCGATCGTGACCAAGCTGACCATGCCCGTGCTGGCCGTCGGCGGCGAGAAATCCTTCGGCAAGATGGAAGCCGTCGTGATGCGGAACGCAGCGACCGACGCCACCGAGGTAGTGATTCCCGGCGCCGGGCACTGGCTGATGGAGGAAGACCCGGCGGCGACCATCAAGGCGGTCCGCGCCTTCCTCGACGGCAAGAAATAAGCCGACAAGCCGGGCTGACGCACCTCAGCCTGGCTTTTCCCCTGGCGAGAACTCGCGTATCCACTTCGTGAAAGATCGCAGCGGGAGGAATTCACATGGCGATGGAGCTCAAGGGCGCGCGGGGCGAAGGCTTTGCGACGATTGCGGCGGACGGCCGCGTGCTGGATTCCTGGTTTCTTCAGCCGACCCTGGTTGCAGAAGCCGGCAAAACGGCAACGGTCCGGCTCACCAACGACGAGATCGTCAAATCGTTGGGTTCGTCAGCCGACGGATATGCGCGGCACGACGACATCCGCAATGTCGACATCGTTCCCATCAGTACGGACATTGGCTCCCTCGCATCCGCGCCGACGGACGTGCACGACGCCTATTTGCGCCTCCATCTGCTGAGCCACCGGCTGGTCCAGCCGAATGGCCTGAACCTTGACGGCATATTCGGTCTCTTGCCCAACATTGCCTGGACGACACTTGGCCCGTGTGAACCCACGCGTGTCGCGGACGTGCGGCTGCTGGCGCGAAAGCGCGGTCTCGCGTTTGAAGTGGCGGGCATCGATAAGTTTCCGCGCATGACCGATTATGTGACGCCTGCGGATATAAGAATTGCGGATGCCGATCGCGTCAGGCTCGGCGCCCATCTGGCACCGGGCACGACGGTCATGCATGAAGGCTTTTGCAATTTCAATGCGGGCACGCTTGGTCCCTGCATGGTCGAGGGGCGGATCAGCGCCGGCGTGGTGGTGGGGAACGGCAGCGACATTGGCGGTGGCGCGTCGATCATGGGGACCCTCTCGGGAGGCGGGAAAGAGAGGATTGCGGTCGGTGAGCGCTGCCTGATCGGAGCCAACGCCGGCATCGGCATTTCATTGGGTGACGATTGCATCGTCGAAGCCGGCTGCTACATCACGGCAGGCGCGCGCATCCTGTTGGAAGATGGCCGGGTCGTGAAAGCCAAGGAACTCTCGGGCGAGAAGGGCCTGCTCTTCCGTCGCAATTCGCAGAGCGGCGCTCTCGAGGCAACAAGACGCAAAGGCAATTGGGGCGGCCTCAACGCGCAGCTTCACGGCTAGGCAGGCCCGTGGCTCGTATGACGGGTTGAGCCCCCTGCGAAACCCATCGCACTTGTTTCGTGGTCATCTCGGCCCATGACTGCGCACCGCCGCACCGTCCTTCCCGGCGGATGCTTTGTGCACAGCGTCTCGGGAGAGAGACCGTTGCTCCAGACTCGAGATCGATGCCATCGTCGCGCGCCTCTATGTCCGCCTCTGGGCCCGTGGCTGACCTCAGCCTAGAGCTTTCTATCGAGAGCGAGGTTTCATTGGGTGAAACGCCGTCAGCAATGTTTGGCAACAATACTTTTACCAACCAGAACGATAGTCCAATCATTGGATGCAACCGGACAGCGTGGGTGATAAACTTCTAGGAGAGACACCCGAAATTGCACGTACGCCGGAATGGGAATTGGAATGTTCAGTGCGTCGACTTTTGCGAGAGCTATGGCTTCGCTCGACCGCATTGGAACATCAAAACATCTCCGGATCGCGCCTTTAGATGTGTTCGGCACACATCGCGCGTCCCATTGGACAGAGAATTGCTGCTGGTTGATCGCCCCTTTGGCGTGCGGTTTCGCGGTGTTTTCTTGACAAGCGCAATCAGGTTCAGCTTCGCCGATCAGCTAACTGTTTCGCGCGATCGTCCCGCAGGTTTCGACTACATGCGAATTACGCTGGCGGCCGCGATTATCTGCCTGCATGGCGCGAACGTCACCCTTGGGTTCGATCGGGCCATGGAAATAGTAGGCCATTTTCGCATGGTAAATGCCATGCTTCTTGCCCTTTTCTTCGCCTTGAGCGGGTTTCTGGTGACCGCCAGCTTGTTGAGGTGCAAGAGCCTGATTTCATTTATCGGCCTGCGCGTGCTTCGCATTGTGCCCGCGCTCGTGGTGGAGACGATGCTGGCGGCCATCATCATCGGCCCGATCTTCACGGCGATACCCTTGGGCCAGTACTTCGCGGACTCGAAATTCCATGTCTATTTTCTCAACATCGTCGGCGACGTCCACTTTGAACTCCCGGGCGTATTTCTTCACAATCCGGCGCCCAATGTTGTGAATGCTCAGCTTTGGACCGTGCCGTATGAGCTGTGGTGCTACGCCGCCCTGGCGCTTCTTGCCGCGACCACGATTTGCTTTAACAGGGTGCTATACCTGGGTTTTCTGGTGCTCGCCCAGGTCGGCCTCGTCTGCTACGATGTCTACCATGGTGACTCGCTGTTCATTCACCTTCATCCGCACCTTCTTGTGTTCTGCTTCCTTTTGGGTGTGGGCTTCTACCTCTGGCGCGACAAGATACCGTTCAACCGGGCGACGTGCCTGTTCGCACTCTTGCTTTGCACTGCCGGCATGGCGGGCGGACGCGGCGACGCGCTGTTTGCCGTGCCCGTTGTCTATGTCGCGTGTTATCTGGGCGTGACGAATCCGCGGCGAAGCTGGATCGTGTCGTCCGGCGACTACTCCTACGGGATGTATCTCTATGGATTCGTCGTCCAGCAGTGCGTTGCAGCGTTCGGCCCATCGATTCAATACTGGTATCTGAACGTCCTGATCAGCCTGCCGGTTGCCTTTGGCGTCGCTGTCGCCTCCTGGCACCTCGTCGAGAAACATGCACTTCGGCTCAGAGACCAGCTCGAACGATTTGAGGCGGCGATTCTCTCGCGGATTTCAGTTATTGGGTTTTGGCGCAGGTCACCTAAGCGGATCGAGCTAGGTGCGACGATTGGTGGTAGCGCATCAGGTTGATGGCGCCGCCTGGAATTCCATCGAGCAGATAAGCAACCCGCTGCTGTTCGAGGACAAGCCGTGCCCGCCGACTAATGTAACAAGACAGTTTAGTGTTGGCGGTAATCCAGACAAACGGGAGGGCCCACGTCTACAGCCGATTTTCACCCAGAGCGGACTCTAAGCGATGCTCTGAAGCTACGCTCCAGATCCCGTATGACTATCAGGAGGACCACCAAATCGGCTCCAGTTATCGCTGTTATTTTTGTCGGGCGTCACCTTGCTGCCTTGCCGAAAGGCAAAGGCGATAAATCCCACAATCGCGAAGAGGGCAAGCAGAGGCAAAAGCCAACTTGGCATGATCTAGGCCGTGTACTCATAAACCGTCGGCGATGTCTGCTTTTCTGCGATACCCACCGCCTTTGTTCGACGGCAGCAAATGTCCCGATGAGCCAGCCCCCCGCGGACGGAGGAAGGGACAAAAGCGAAAGTTAAAAAAAAGAATGTTCGGTCCAGTATTTCTATCAAAGGTTTCTTAATCATCCGCCCGATACTCAGGGTAAACGGCCTGCCCACAGAAGCCTCCGATGCGTGGCAGACCACCAATTTCCAGCAAACAGGCGGTAATGGGCCTCATACCCGGGCCAAAACAACCTGAGCGGTGGCGGCACAAACTCATCCGCAATCTGCTCTACGGGCGCAATGTCGATCGCGCCGCGAAGGCGCGCGCGCGCGTCGGCCTTGCGATGCTGGCCTTTGCCACGGTCTATGCCCTGATCGGCGGCCGGCTCGTGATGTTCGCGATCGGCGCCGACGCGCACAGTGCGCGGCGCGCCGCGGCGCAGGAGGTGGTGGCGACCGCGCGGCCCGACATCGTCGACCGTAACGGCGCGATCCTCGCGACCGACGTCAAGGCATCCAGCCTGTTCGGCGAGCCGCGCCGCATCATCGACAAGGACGAGGCGATCGAGCTTCTGACCGCAACCGTGCCCGATCTCGACGAGGCCGAGGTGCGCGAGCGGCTGAGGACGCGCAAGGGCTTCGTCTGGCTCAAGCGCGAGATCACCGCGAAGCAGCAGCAGGACATCCACAAGCTCGGCATTCCCGGCATCGGCTTCCTGCGCGAGAACAAGCGCGTCTATCCGACCGGCAACGAGGTCGCCCACCTCATCGGTCTCGTCAACATCGACAACCAGGGCATCGCCGGCATGGAGAAGTGGCTCGACAACCAGGGCCTCGCCGATCTCCACCGCGCCGGCTTCGCCATCGACCGTCTGCAGAAGCCGGTCGAGCTGTCCGTCGATCTGCGCGTCGAGCACGCGCTGCGCGACGAGCTGCTCAAGGCCAAGGAAAAATTCCACGCCAAGGCCGCCTCCGGCCTCGTCACCAACGTCAACACCGGCGAGATCGTGGCCATGGTCTCGGTTCCGGATTTCGACCCGAACAATCCGAAGGAAGCCCACGACCCTGATCGCATCAACCGCCTGACCACAGGCGTCTACGAGATGGGCTCGACCTTCAAGGCGTTCACGCTCGCGATGGCGCTCGACACCGGCAAATACGGCCTCGATTCACTGTGGGATGCGCGCGGGCCGCTGCACTACGGCAAGTTCGCCATCCATGACGACGAGCCGAAGGGCCGCTTCCTCAACATGAAGGAGGTGTTCACCTTCTCCTCCAACGTGGGCGCGGCGCGAATTGCGCTGTCGCAGGGCGTGGAAGCGCACAAGGCGTTCCTGCGCAAGATGGGCCAGCTCGAGCGGCTCCGCACTGAGCTGCCGGAAAGCGCCTCGCCGATCGTGCCGCGGCATTGGGGCGATCTCAACACCATCA
>NZ_FOVU01000027.1 GCF_900115265.1 Bradyrhizobium sp. Ghvi
TTCCGGGTCGGCTGACGGCCTCTCGTGGCCAGCGCTGGTGCTCGTGCCACCGTGCTCGGAGCCGTCAAGGACGGCCCTTTGGGCCGCCGCCTCCGGCGGTCTTCGATCCTTGACCGCTCCTGCGCGCGGCGGCGCGCCGGGAGGCGTCGGGACGAAGGGCGTCCCGACCATCGACCGCGCCTCCGGCGGGTCGAACAACGGGCGATCAGGCGAGCTGGCTGTCCTCTCCCACTGACATTTCTAATGAGCGGAACCTGCGACTTGTCTATCGGGCGCCGACACATGGTGTGCTCCTTGTCTTTGGCGCCCCTCGACAGCTTCGCTTGCTGGCTGGGCAGGAGCACGGCCGGACCATCCCATTCGCGGACCTTGTGCGGTTCACATCCGCGTTGCTATGCTCGATCCACTCAGTCAGCTGGGAGACCCGAACGATGTCTGATATCTCGCGTCGGGACGTGACACTTGGCGCAGCCAGTGCTTATGCCGCGTTTGGACTCGATAAGCCGATCACCTTTGTGGACGCGGCTCACGCTCAACAGTCCATCACTCAACCCTTCCGCAAATACAAGGTCGGGACATTGAAATCTTCTCTCTGGTCGATGGCATGCGTGACGTTCCGCTGCGGGAGGGCATGGTCAGGAATGTCAGCGTCAAACAGGTCAAGACCGTGTTGCGTGACGCCGGTTTTCCCGACAATCAGGCGCCCCTGCGGTTTATCATCATGGCGCTCAAGCTGGGCGATCAAGTGGTCCTGATCGACACGGGTACGGGCGGTCATCCGATTTATGGTGAGGGGAACGGCCGGTTGTTCGAGAGCATGGCGGCGGCGGCGGGCCTTGACCCCAAGGCAGTCAAGACGATCCTCATCTCTCATCTCCACGGCGACCACATTTATGGCCTCATGAACAATGAGAGCGATGCTCAGGTCTTCCCGGACGCCGACATCGTGGTGCCCGCCGCGGAATTGAAATGGTGGACCCGCCCGGGGGTCGAGTCGATCGATCTCGGACCGACGCGCAAAGGCATCGCCCGGCGCATTCAGGCCACGGTGGCGACTTGGAAAAATGTCAGGACCTTTGAGGGAGAACCAGAACTCCTGCCCGGTGTGCACGCCGTTCGGGCGCCCGGCCCTAGCCCGGGAATGGTCGCCCATCTGGTCACCTCCGGCGTCGAACAGTTCCTGATCAGCGCCGACGTGGTCAATCTTGCGCCACACATTTCAACAAATCCCGAGTGGCAGCTCTCCATCGACCAGGATCCGCGAATGGCTGTCGATACGCGAAGGAAGATCTTCGATCGCGCGGTGACCGACAAGCTCACCATTTCGGGTACTCACTGGTTGATGCCGAACGTCGGCACGCTGGCCAAGGATGGCAGCAGGTACGTATTCGTAGCCGAGGGGTAATATTCGATTCTATCTGTTGGCAATTGCAACACGGCTTCTGCTCGTAGCGGAGACCGGTCGACATCTGAGTCAGCTTTGGTCGCAAGCGGAATCAGTCACTCATAAGTCTAGTATTTCCTGTCATCTGGCGGCTCGACAGGGCGGAGGAGAAATGAAAAAGCACGGTAAAGTTCTTGTAACGTGCATGGCCGCAGCTGTCGGGTTGTCATTGCATACGAATATTGCCTCTGGTCAGCAGCCATCGATGAAGGAAGGCCTCGTCGGAACATGGATCGTGCTTTCCTGGGAGCAGAAGAAAAACGACGGCACCACCTTACGGCAGTTCGGTGAGAACCCAGCGGGTATGGCCATTTTTGATGCCGGCGAGCGGTACATCATCACGGTCATGCGCTCAGGCCGCGCCAAGTACCAAAGCAATACGTTGTGGCATGGTACTGCGGAAGAAAACGAAGCAACAGCTAATGGGACCCAGACCTACTTCGGGACGTACACGGTGAACGAGGCAGACCGTAGCATCGCAATCCATGTTGAAGGTAGCTCCTTTCCGAATTGGAACGGCTCAAATCAGAAGCGCTACGTTACGATCACCGGAGATCAACTCACACTGACCATTCGCCCTCCGAGCGGAGAGAATGTCGATGTGACCTGGAGGCGAGCAAGGTGACCGTCGAAGGTCGCTTCAGTTTCTGACCTATCGCTGCCGCATCCCCAGCCGAGGATATGTCGGTTGTCAGAGGTAGACCGGACCTTACTCAAACGGGGGCCACCGTCCGATTGACCTAAATGCGACATTTTTGTCGCGGCATGTTTGTCCGCCTCTGGCGCATTCGCCGCATTGCCGCGGCCGACTTCCAAGTCTCAACAAAGCCGCGACACGATCAGATTAAAGCGGTCGGCGCGGAGAACCGCGATAGGACTGAAGCCACTCTCGGTCAGGAGCCGATAATATTCCCTTTCGGTCCGTTCCCGTCCACCTGGACCGCGCAGCATGTTTAAATCGCTCATCGCGCAGGACCTGGCCGCGTCATCGGTACTGGGCAATTCCGGCATCGCACGTTCGAACAATAACAATCTGCCTTTTTGGGGAAGCACTTTGCGGCAGTTTCCCAGAATGCTGCGGCTGCGCTCATCATTCCAGTCGTGAATAATGCTTTTCACGATGATCGCATCGGACACTGCAGGTACCTCGTGAAAGAAATCGCCTGCAACAAAGTCGATGCGGTCGGAGATTCCGAGGTGCCCGAAGTGCTGGTTGGCGGCGTCGGCACACCTCGGCAGATCGAAAACCGTTCCTCTTATGGTTGAATACACCAGCGCCACCACGCCCATGAGTTCCCCGGAGCCGCCTCCGACATCCATCAAGTGGGAGATCATGCCAAAGTCGTAGGCCTGTCGCAGATCGTGCGTGACCAGCCGTGTCAGGTCGGTCATGGCTTCATTGAATATCCGCACATGCTCCGGCGAGCGCGCCATCAGCTCGAAATTGTCGTCGATGTCCTGAAGTTGGGCAGCGGTCTTGCCCGACATGATCGAATCCAGAAGACCATCCCACCTCCTGACTAGCATGGAGCCTTCAAAGATGATCAAGTTCTTGAACGATCGTTTAGCGCCACCGTCGAGCCCGGCTCCCAGTTCGGTTAGCAAGTAGCGGCCTTCGCCAACGCGAGAGCAAATGCCGACAGTCGAGAGAGCGACGAGCAGCGGGCCAGTGCGTCCCGGTCCGCGTGGGTTCGACTCGCAAGTTCGTCGACCGTTCGCGGTCCGTCGCGCAGCAACTCAGCGAGCCCCAGCCGGGCAGCGACATAGATCACTGCCGTCACGCGGTGCGATTGAACAAGGTCCAACAACTTTTCGCGGGGATCGATGGTCATGTGCCCCTCTAGCCTTCGATCGGGAATCCTGACGCCTTGACGATCGGTCCCCAGCGTTCGAACTCGGCGCGTTGGATATGTTTAAGTTCGTCCGATGTCGTTCCTGTTGGCTCGCACCCCATGGCATGAATCTTTGCGCGCATTTCGGGATCGCTCCCGATTGCAATGATCTCCGTTCCCAGCCGCTCAACGAACTGACGCGAGGAATGGGCAGGCGCATAGAATGCGAACCACCCGGCTGCGTCGATATCGATCCCGCTCTCCTTCAGAGTTGCGGTCTAGGGCAGGAAGGAAGATCGCGCAGCGGCTGCAGTGGCGATGATGCGTATGCCACCGCCCCCATGTTGCTCCAGGAGTTCGGAAAGAAACGCCATATACAGCGGGACCCGGCCGGCCAGCACATCCGGGAGGGCAGCAGGCGTACCCTTATAGGGCGTGTGGCGCAGGTTCAGGCCTGTGATCCGGCCAAACTCGCCGCAGATGAAATGAGGTACTGTACCTGCGCCTGGCCAGCCGTACACGGCTTGTTCGGGATTGGCCTTCATCCAGTCGATGAGTTCGTGCACCGAACGGAGGGGCAGCTTTCCCGCTGACCGCCAGAGCGAGATCGACCGTCATCACCTGCGAAAGTGGCACAAAGTCGCGCTCTGCATCATATCCCAGGCTCCTGAAGAGATGCGGCTGAAGTGTGAATTGCGAAGCGGAAGCAAACAGCACTGCCTCATCTTGCGATGTGGCATTCTTGACCGCCTGAGCGCCGATGCGCCCGCCTGCGCCAGCAAGGTTCTCTACAATCGCCACTTTGCCGAGCCTGGCATGAAGCTGCTCGGCAAACAGCCGGGCGATCGAGTCTCCCGACCCACCAGGCGCGAATGGAGACACGATCTTCAGCGGCTGGTCGGCAGCAATAACGGGTAGCGGAAGAGTCAGAGCCGAAAAACCGGCCAGTATGGCGCGACGCGAGTAAAGCTGCATGGCGTTCTCCATGTGCTTGGGACAGCAATGATGATCCGGCCGGCTTTCCATCTCGCTATTCTGAAGCAACAACGTTATAACGCGAAATTGCATTTTTCTATCGGGCTATAACGTGAGGTGAATACCCATGCAGTGGCACGACCGTATCAGCCGACGCCTACGCCTCAAGGATCTGCATACGCTGCAGACCGTGGCAGAGGTCGGCAGCATGGCCAAGGCTTCTCGCCGTCTCGGGTTGTCGCAGCCGGCGATCTCCAAAGCTATCACCGATATGGAGCATGCCGTCGGAGCTACGCTGCTGGATCGCACTTCGCGCGGAGTTGAACTCACGGAGTGCGGTCGCCTTCTTGTCGATCGCACGCGCGTCGTTTTCGACGAAATAAAGCTAGGCGTTACCGAGATTGTGCAAAGATCAGATCCGGCGCAAGGGCTCGTTGCGATCGGTACAACCGAGCCGGTCACCGCTATCGTTACAGAAATTATCGGACATCTCGTCCGCAGATATCCAGGCATCAGGTATCATATCACGATAAGCGACCGGGATGCGCTGGAGCATGCTCTGCGCCAGAGAATGCTTGATCTGGCCATAACGCGCTGGTCGCCGTTGCCGGCCGCCGACGATTTGTCCGCGGAGGTGCTGTTTAGATCCTCCCTTGCGGTGATGGCGGAGCGACGGCATCCACTCCTGCGATCGAGGAAGAAGTTGAAGCTCGCGGAACTTATGGAGGAGCAATGGACGCTCTCGCCGGCCGATTCTTTTTTTGGGGCGTACGGGCGCCGAGCTATTTCGGCGACATAACCTGCCGCTTCCGCCAACGACCGTCACCACGATTTCAATCTATATGCGGTTGAATCTGCTGGCGAGCAGCCGGTTTATAACCCTCTTGCCCATGCAGATACTCAGAATGCGATCGAGTAGCGCTTGGCTGCGCGCGCTGAACGTCGATCTTGGCGATACTTCCGCCCCGATAGCCTCAATCACCTTGAAGGGACGACGGGCCGGAGGTGCCGTCAAATTATTCCAAGAGGCCAGCCGGGAGGTCTGTAAGGCGCTGGTTGGAGTGAACTGATTGGTCCGAGCCGACTGTTCATACGCGAAGTCAGCCCGCCGAAAGAGTAGGGCCTCATCCCAACTTCTTTCATTCAGGCCACGTTGACTTCCGCCTCTGGCCCGTGGCTGACTTCCTGGCGTCGTACGGTCCGCTTCCGAGCGGTGAGCGGAATAGCGTCCTAGACTTGCCGAGGGCAGCCTTTGACCCGAAGCAGGCGTCCTACAAAGTCCCAGTCTGAGAGAAGCGCGCCGGCAGGCGGACTCAAGCGCAGCAAGCTACGTCCCGCGGGTGGGCGACGCAGCGGGCCTGTACAAGGAACGCCCCACGAGCAGAAGGGATCGTGGAGTTTTCTTCATTCGAATGGATCGCTGCTATTTCTTCGCGAGCTTGTAGATGGCGTTCTCTAGTGCCGACGAGAAATAGATCGTGCCGGAGGCCCCAACGGCGACGCCGGTGGGGATGCTTGTTGGTATGCCGGTCGCTGGATCGCCCACCAGCCCAATAGACAAATTGGCCGCGACCTCAGTCACGTCTCCGTTTGCCGGATCGATCTGAACCAGCCGCTTTGCGCCCACTTCAGCGACGATCAGTTTGCCCTCGCGCGTGAGCGCTAGTCCTTCCGGCGTTTTCAGGTCCTTCGCGATCACCTTCTTCTGACCACCCTTGTCGATCCTGTCGACCTGCCCGGCAAGTGCCTCGGTCAGATACACCTCGCCGTTGGCTGCCCCGACCAGGCCGACGGGACCTTCGAGATCGCTGGCAACAACGTCGCGGTTCGTGCCGTGCTCGCCGCTCACGCGAACCAGAGATTTGGTGCCGTACTCATTGACGAGGAGGCTGCCATCATCGAGCCGGATGGCATCGTGCGGCGCCTTGAAGTCATGCAACATCTCGATCGTCTTGCCGCTCGAGCGGTCGAGCACCTGCACCGTACCGGTGAACCAGCTCGATAGGATCACCTCGTTGCCCTTGGTGGTAGCACTCATTGGATATTCTAGCGTCCCGGCTGCGGCATGCATGCGTGCGACGTCGGAGACTTCGCCGGTCGCACCATCAACCGTGCGATACGCGAACAAATCGGCGACGTAGATAGTGTCCTTGCCGTTGTCCGAAGAGACCGCGATGCCGCCAGGCAACGCCAGCTTGCCGATAATGATCTGCTTGACCGCGCCGGTCCGCGGATCGATCTCCTGAATGCCGTTATCGGCCATATTGGATACGAAAATGCGATCCTTTTCGTCGATCGCGAGATTATCCAGCGAGGTTTTCAGCTGGGCGACGACCTTCTTCTCGCCGCTTTTTGGATCGACGCGGACGAGTTGGCCGAGTGCTGTGTCCACGACCCACAGGTTGCCCTTCGAGTCGAAGTTCACGGCGGCTGGCGTCTTGAAGCCATCGGCGATGACAGTGAGTTCCGCCTTATCGACATCGATCCTGACGACCTGGCCCTTGAACCAGAGGGGGCCATACAGTTGGTCGTCGACCCCAAAGTCGAAGCCGTTCAGCCCGCCCATTTTCTCCATGATCATCCGCGGCGCTTTCACGCCCTCGGTATCGATCTCGTAGAGGGCGTCCCCTAGAAACACTGTGGACGCATAGAGCCGGCCATCCTTGCGGTAGGCGAGCGAGTTGATCCCGGGCAGGCCAGAGGCGAGTTTCTTGATCGGGCCTTCGCCCTTGCGGGAATATAGATTGCCGGTCAGAAAGCCGGTCCAGGCCATGGTGCCGTCGGGCGCGAAGGCCATGTCGTCGGCCATACCCTCCGGCGGGGGGATAACGATCTTGGCGGTGCCGTTGTTGCGGTCAACCTCGTAGATCGCCGCTCCGGCGACGCTGTCGGCAAACAGTCGCCCGCTCTTGTCGATACCGAGCCCGTGCACGCCATGAAAAGCCGAGCCCGGAACCAGTTTCGTGACCTCGTACGTTTGCGCCGATGCAACCGTGAAGGGGGCAGAAAAAACGAACATCGCGAGAGCACTACGGAGTGCGGCCTTGATGAACATGACGCAATCTCCCAATTTTACCGTTGGATTTATCGCGTTTCAGAAAACGGAAGTTAGGTACACGAATGCATGAAAAACAACGACCTCGGCGCGGACCACTCCGCAGCATACGAGTTCTCTCCTCATTCGAATTTTGTCGTTGAGGGCAAAGGGCATTCTACGTCCGCCGGAAACCAGAATTCAATGGACTAGAACTCAATCCTCGGCACGACCGGGCAGGTATTGAGTAATGCCTATTGACCTTACCTTCAAACAAGAGAGCCGCTTTTCTCGCGTACTGAACGCCCGAGTACATTTGTCCACGTCCGCTGCAAGGGGCGAGGCCGCAAACGTCGCAAGGTTGCCAAACTAGCGCGAACTGCTCGTTACTCTTCCCACCTTGCCGCACCAGTTGGCATTCATCGTACAGCGTGGCATTCTTCGTTAGCAAACCGCGCGGGGGCTGCATGGAGCTAGACGGCCCCGTACCCGTCGAACGTCGGCTGGCGGCCATTCTGGCCGCCGACGTGGCGGGCTATAGTCGGCTCATGGGTATCGATGAGGAAGAGACCTTGCGGGCCCTTAAGGGCCATCGCAAGGCGCTAGTCGATCCATCCATCGCCGCGCACCACGGACGCATCGTCAAGACGACGGGCGATGGCATGCTCGTCGAATTTGCGAGCGCGGTTCATGCAGTGCATTGCGCCGTTGACGTGCAGCGCGGCATGCTAGAACGCAACGCCGAAGTGTCGCCCGACAAGCGCATCGAATTCCGCGTCGGCATCAATGTCGGCGACATCATCATCGAGGGCGACGACATCTTTGGCGACGGCGTCAATGTCGCGGCGCGGGTCGAAAATGCGTGCGAGCCGGGCGGCGTGTACATATCCGGCAGCGCCTTTGAGCAGGTTAGAGGTAAAACCGGCTTTGGGTTTGACGATCTTGGAGAACGAACGCTGAGGAATATCGATCATCCGGTGCGCCTCTATTCAGCGCGGATCGGAACAGCGACGGCAACAGCAAACGCGAATTCGTCTCCACACAAGCTCAAACCACTTGCGCTACCGGACAAACCGTCCATCGCCGTTCTCCCATTTCAAAACATGAGCGGCGATCCTGAGCAGGAGTATTTTGCGGATGGAGTGGTCGAGGACATCATCACGGCCCTGTCGCGCTTCAAGGAGCTGTTTGTGACCGCTCGGAACTCCAGCTTTACCTACAAGGGCCGCGCCGTTGACGTGAAGCAGGTCGGGCGCGAGCTAGGGGTTCGCTACGTGTTGGAGGGCAGCGTCCGCAAATCGGCAAATCGGCTGCGCATCACCGGCCAGCTCATCGATGCAGCCCTGGGCACTCATCTTTGGGCAGATCGGTTTGACGGTGCGGTTGCTGACATCTTCGAGCTGCAAGACCAAATAACCGAGAGTGTGGTTGGCGCAATCGCTCCTGCGATCGAGAAGGCGGAGATCGATCGCGCCAAGCGCAAGCCGACCGACAATTTCGACGCCTATAATCTTTATTTGCGCGCCTTGGCCAAAGTTTATCAGTTCGACAACAACAGACAATCGCTCGAGGAGGCGCTGCGCTTGTTTAAAGGGGCCGTCGAGATCGATCAGGATTTCGCTTCAGCCTATGCCGGTGCGGCGAAATGTTACGTGGCCGAAAAAGCGCTCGGTTGGAGCGCAGGTACCCAGATCGAGATGACAGAAGTGAAGCGGCTCACTCAGCGTGCGATCGCGTTAGGGAAAGATGATGCGTCGGCCTTAGCTTCCAGCGCGTGGGTGCTGGCCTATTTCGCTCGCGACCTACCTGACGCCTCCAGCTTGATTGATCGCGCGCTTGCGATGAACTCCAATTTGGCGGATGCATGGCACTTCGGCGCATGGATAAAAAACTGGCTAGGTCAGCGGCAAACAGCACTTGACCGGTTCGCACATGCGATGCGGCTGAGCCCCGTCGATCCACAGATGATAATAATGAGAACGGGAACTGCGCATTGTTATTTTTTTCTGGACCGGTACGAGGAGGCGATATCTTGGGCGGCTCTAGCGCTTCAGGGCGGTGCTGACCACCAAGCTGTATTGCGGATCACCGCCGCCAGCAACGCACTCGCCGGACGAGCGCTGGAAGCGCGCGACGCGATGGCTCGGCTGCGCCAGCTAAATCCCGCGCTCCGCGTTTCGAATTTGAAAGAGGTGCTAGGACCTTATGGACAAGAAGACCTCTCGCGGTACGAAGAGGCAATGAGGCGTGCTGGTCTGCCTGAATGAGCATCAAGCTCGCAGTTGGTCTTCCTTCAGAGCGAACCAGTGGACGCAGCGAGCCATTTGGATAGGCGCGATATGCACGAGCGTCTCCATTGACAGTCGCCCTAGCTTCTGCTGTTGACCCGCACCGGGCCTGGTCAAGTTTTCAATGCCCGCGGCGGCGGGTCTCCGATACGACACAGGATATAGTTACATCTCTTCTTTGAACTGCTTAACTCTCCAATCAACTAATAAATATTTTGAAAAAATCATAGGAGCCGCAATGTCCTCTCCGGAAGAAGACGATCGGCGCGAGTTTTTAAGATCCTGCGGCAGGTTCGCCTGCGTAACACCTCCGAAGATCACAGCCTTGCTTTCGACCTCACTTACTAGCAGCGCAATTACCACCTCCAAAGGCCGGGGTCGTGTATGCCTAATAACCGGCGAACTTGCTTCGGCAGAACGATCGGATCAGTGCATTGCCGAAGCAAAGCAATACCGCGACAAGGCTGCCGAGGCAGAACAACTCGCTGAACTCGCGGTAACGGCGGCCCGTCGCCAAACACTGACCATCATCGCTCGCACTTATCTCCGGACGGCGGCGCAACTGGAGAGCATCGCGGAAGCGGAGCTATTGCAGAAGTGAAGCGGAGCGATTGCAGAAGTAAAGTCCAGTTGCTGACGATAGCTGCGGGCGCATCTGCGAAGTTACGTCGCGTCTGTCGAAGGTCCGCTCGGCGCGGCAGCGGACCTGTTTGGTCAACCCGAGTCTTCGCCTTTTACCCCGAGCCGACATCAGTCGGGTCGAAATCCCGGGGCGCAACGGGCTCCTGCTGCGCCTTCAGTTGATATGTGAACCTCGCAGCAACCGAAACATACTCACATTCATAGGCGCTAATAATTGGTTCGGGGACAGCAAGGGGGCTTGTGCCGTGCTGCTCCTGCGTTGGATTTCGCTGATCGCAGCTATGGGGCTTTCGCTGATGCCATTGCTGGCGCTGGGGGTGCGATCTCGTTAGCCAGCTCATTCCGACATCGCATTGATGAAAAGCTAGGAGGGAACATGCGCAAATCTGTCCGTGGTACCTTTGTCGCCGTGCTAGGTCTTGCCTTCATCGGTGCAACCCTCAGACCAATTGCAGCAGAAGAGCCTCACAAGGCTCAACTCGACGCCTTGCGCAAATCGTTGGAGAAATATCAGGACTACAAGGCAGCCGTGCGCGACCGCTACCTGTCGACGGTGGGCTGCGTGCACTATTCTGGCGAGAAAGTACCGCACCACATGGAGTATGCCAAAGGCGCTATGGGAGTGCACTTTGCCAATGTCACGGTGCAGGGCGCCCCCGATCCGATGAAGCCCAACGTGTTGATCTACGAACCCGTGGGCAAGGAATTGAAGCTCGTGGCTGTTGAGTGGCTGGTGCCCTTAACCGCAGATACCAAGCAGCGCCCCTCTCTCTTCGACCAACCCTTCTTGGGCCCGATGGAAGGACACTGGCCGCTCATTCCAAAGGAGTTTGTACATTACGATCTGCATGCCTGGTTGTTTAAGGACAACCCGCTCGGCATGTTTGCGCCCACCAACCCGAATGTTAGCTGCGAGGGCTACGACTTTTCCCTGCTGGAAGAGCCGACCATGATGGTGCCGGGGCCATAAACCAATCGCGAGGTCAGCTTCTGGCCCGAGGCTGCCTAGCTCGATGATCGCCCAAGCGTCGGCTGTCGAGTGTGAACCGGAAGCGGCTCGCTACGGTCTCGACCGCCGAGTTTGAACCGTTCGAGACATCTCAGCCAGCTTTGGCGATATCCATTCTTCTGGTCTCGCCCGGGGTCTGTCGGGGCTGTTCATGCATGCTTATAGGATGCAATTCGACGGCTAGGCGCCGACTGCGGCCGCGAGCGCGGCCCCGCCAAGAAAGCGGCGGCGGGATGTGGTATCCACCATCCACGGCTGCACCGCCAGGGGCGTCAGCGCCCCCGCAGCGAAGCATTGATTGGGCATCGTTCCTTCGCCGGATCTAGATCGGGCTGAAGGCGAAGCGGTGGGAATCTACAGGGGGTGCGCGCGTCGGCTGGTGCCTAGCGCGCACAGTCGGCGTGCCGCAAGCTTGTTACGTTGTGCTCCAATGGAAGCGGCCATTTTTCGTTCTATTTGGGGCATCCTCCTCCCGTAATCTGCTGAAAACCGCCGACTGCTAGACTAGAGAGTCCAGCACAGCCTACGAACTGATTCCACACGTCTGCGCCATTGTACCCGGCCTTCGCAAAGACGATGCTCGCTTCATTTTTACCGCCGCCGGCAACGATCTCGAGTTCGATGATGACCAGTTCTCTAATCTCATTCGACTTCATCATTGCTATCTCCAGAGGGTTCATGGAGCGAGGCCAATCCCGCTCAACGCCATGAGGATTAGCCGATCTGCTGCGGGCTGCTCCGTGATTGGGGTCACATTGAGTTCTCTCGATCACAATAGTGTCGGACTCTCGAGCGACCAAAGTCGTTCGCCCGGACAGTCTGCAATCTATGCGTATTTTTGCGGATACTCGTCAGTGAGAGCGCGTGCAGCGTTGGCAAATTGACCAATTCATGCCGGCCCACTCTGGGGCACGCTGATGGCTCTCACCGTCGATGGCTGAGCCGAACAGGGAATGATGAGCCAGCCCTTCACGAGCGAGCGTTTCTGGGCCACCGCCGATGGGGCTTGGTGCGAATATCAGGCAAGCAGACCTGCCGTGACAAGACAATCTGGCTAAACACTGATCCGCCAAATCCCAACATGGAGGCGATTGCCCTTGCCGGTGGAAGCAGGCTGCCTAGGCCATTCGCCTTGTCTGCAATTGGGCCCCTAGTTGACCTCCGGCCAGAGCGCGGCGATGTCCGCTTCCGAAAGATGATCCGACTAAGGGCATGCTGGCTGCCGAGGCAGCCTTTGACCCTGAGCGGAATTCCCGGGCCATCGGGCGTCATGCTCCCAGACCCATGGCGTCGCGTCGGAGGAATTCATCAAGCTTGCGGCGAGAATGTCGAGGGTGCCGTGTTGACCGGCGAGGCGTTCACGATCCCCGACGATTTGCCTGCTAACGATCCGTTCCGGCAGGGCGCGACGAGTTGGTTGAGGCCTATGAGGAGGTCAACGGCCGGAAGCCGAACATCTTCGCCGCGCATCTGTGGGACTCAACAGTCCTCCGACGAGAACGTCCGACCAACCACAACAGATATGACGAGCATTCCGCCTTGCTGATCAAGGCGGGAGGCAAGTTCCGCCTAGCAAGTAGCCACACCGACCTGTTCACGCCAGCGTGGTTTTGCAAGCGATCATCAAACCTTCACGAGATACGTGGCGATCTCCACGATCACCATCGCGGTTCCATGCATGCAATCAAACTCTCTCCCGAATTCCTGCAAATCTCTGCCATCTACCAAAAGTAGATTGCTCTGGGTGAAGCGTGGTCAACAACGCGTCTTGTAAAAAATTTGCAGGCGTCAGACCCGCTTCCGACCATGGAATGGGAGTTACGCATGCAACATCTGCCGAACGACACCTTCGACGTTCTGCTCGACCAGTTTGGTCAAATCGGAACCGTCAATGGAGATCCGAACTTTCCAACCACCACTGACGCCTGGGGCGGCAACGACACCGTGACGGCAACCATCACCCAGCCCGAAGCACAAGTCACCATCTTTGGCGACGACAACACGACGTTGCATGGCCAGTCCCACGGCGGTAACGACACGCTCACGGTCAACTTCAACTACGGCTGGAACACGGCCCTTGTGGTTGGCGATGCACAGGCGATGACCGACAGCGCAAGGGGCGGCAACGACACGATCAATGTCGAGAACAACTCGATGTACACCAACGTGCATGCCTTCGGCGACGTCGCTGGCGACATGACAGGCAATTCGCACGGCGGCAATGACACCATCACCGGCGCGGTGGGCTGGCGAGGCTACGACAATGTTTACGCCGGCGACGCCGGCGGTTCCATGAGCGGCGCGGCGCAGGGCGGCAATGACACGCTCGATGTCAGCCTGAACACCCGGGAGGGCTCAGCGACTGTCGCCGGCGACGCAAGCGGCTCCATGGGCGACGACGCGCACGGCGGCAACGACAACCTCACCTTGACCATGAGCGGTGAGAACGTCTGGGCTGGCGCCTCGCTGTCGGGAGATTCCTCCTCGTCCCTGACCGACAACGCCCACGGCGGCGACGACATCCTCACCGTCAAGATCAGCACCCCGTACACCGCCGATTCGTCCGATGTGCTGTTCGGCGACGCTCCGACCATGTCTGGCAATGCCCATGGCGGCAATGATATCCTCACCGGCGGAGCGGCCAGCGACCGTCTGTACGGCGATGCGGCGGTCTATAACCCCGCCACACCAGGCTCGATCACCGGCGGCAAAGATATCCTCAACGGCGGCGCCGGCAATGACCAGCTTACGGGCGGAGGAAATAGCGACACCTTCGTCTTCAACACCGGCTCCGGCAATGACGTCATCACCGACTTCGACCAGGGAAACAAGGCGGCCGGCAGCACCGCGACCGAGCACGATCTGATCAATGTGCATGACTACGGGTTTGCGGACTGGAAGGCGCTGTCGAGCCTGATCGGCGACAATGCCGCCGGCGATGCTGTGATTCATCTGTCCGCGAACGACACCATCACGCTCGACGGCGTCCACGCCGCGAGCCTGCACCCGACCGACTTCCTCATCTAAGCGAGCTGCTCCCGGGGAGCAGCGATCTCGCCCCGCCTACAACGGGGCGAGACGCACGCGCGGCGCGCGTTCACAAATAGATCGTTGTGGGTGCCTATTGGCGACGGAGTTCCGGAACTGGCCCAAGGCTGTCTAAATCGGCGTTCGCTCGAAGGTCCGCAGTCGAGTATAGACCGGAAACGACTTGCATCGGCTTTAACAGGCGCTGTTGAGCCAAACCGGCCATTGACCAAACACCAGGCCATCCTGATTATTCAAATGATTGGCTGGCAGCGCTGGTATAAGACAATGCTGACGCAAATTTACGAAGTTGCAACACCTGCGGAAGCCGACGCAATATCGGCGATCGGCGTGGATCATGTCGGCGTGCTCGTAGGCGATGGTGCCTTCCCTCGGGAGCTTCCGGTTCAGAAGGCGGCAGCCGTTATGAAGATGATCCGGGCGCCATCCGTACTTTCCGCGCTGTTTCTCTCCGCCGATGTCGCCGCTATCGAACGGATGGCACGGCAACTTGATCCGCCCGTCGTCCATCTCGGCGCATCGAGCGAATTGCTTACGCCTGATCTGGTCGTGGCACTGCGAAAATCTCTGCCAAAGGCCAAATTCATGCGGAGCGTACCTGTCACAGGACCTGAGGCGGTGAGTATGGCGCAGGCATACGATCGAATTGTCGACTGGATCCTGCTTGACAGTCATCGCATGGGTGATCTCCAAATCGGTGCTCAGGGCGTGACGCATGATTGGAGCATCAGTCGAAAGATCGTGGAGAGTGTTCGTACCCCAGTAATACTTGCTGGGGGCCTCGGGCCAGATAATGTCAAAGAAGCTATTCTATCGGTGCGGCCTGCCGGCGTTGATTCAAAAACAAGAACCGACCAAGAAGGCACTCACTCAAAAGATCTAATCAAGGTGGAAGCCTTCTATCGCGCTGCGACGAGCGATTAGGTTGCATTTTCTGGCCCGAGGCTGACTACATCGTTCTCTGCCCAACCGTCTGCTACTGGCCCTAACGGCGCTTCGTCGGGTACGCCGTTACGTCAGCAGTTGAGGGTTGATCGGGCCTCCTCGGGATGCGCCCGAAATGGCGCGATTGACCCAGAGCTGCCGTGGCTCATTCAATGACCTCGTCGGCGCGAATTAGAAGGGATGGCGGGACGGTAACTCCAAGCCCTTTCGCGGTCTTGAGGTTGATCACCAGGTCAAACTTCGTTGGCTGCTGCAGAGGAAGGTCCGCAGGCTTCGCGCCCCGCAGCACTTTGTCAATGTACTCCGCTGCGTCTCCGAAGAGACTGCCGAGGTCTTGCCCATAGGTGAGAAGAAGGCCCTGTTTTGCGTAATCCTCAAGATCCGAGATGGTCGGTAACCCATGCTCAAGCGCCACCTTGGCGATCCGCTCCTTGTTCGTGACAGAAAGAAACGTTGTCCAGATATATACTGCATCGAAGTGATCGGCGGCAATTTGGGCAAATACCTGTTCAATATTCTCGCTGGTTGGATAGAAAACGTTCCAGCTAATGCCCAGCGCCTCTGCGCTCTTAGCGACATCCTTGCGCATCTGCTCATCGTCGACCGGATCGGGAGCTGTTCGAACGCCGAAGACTACGGCCAGTCTTGATAGTCTTGGCAGAAGCTCCTTCAGCACTTCAATGCGCTTGGCCGTGAGATCAAACGTCATCGGTGCCAGTCCGGTCACGTTGGCCTCGGGGTGCGCCAGATTGTTTACAATCCCGCTGCGGAGCGGGTCCGATGCGAGCGTGATGATAGGAATTTCCGTAGTCGCCTGCTCCATTGCACGAACAGTCAGGGTAGCTCCTCCAAGCAACACGTTAGGCCGCCGCATCACGAGCTCGCGCGCGAGCGCGGGAGCCTGCTCAAGACGACCGCTTGCGGAGATACAGTCGATGATAAGAGATCGCCCATCGATCCAGCCTCGACCGGCTAGATTTTGAAGCAAAGGCTTCCAGAAAGTTGGCCCGTCCGGGCCAGGACAAGACAAGCCGCCCATCAGGATGCCTAGGCGCTTTGGTGGCGGGGTGGTTTGCGCATCTCCGGGTCCGCAGCCTGTTACATTGATGGCGAGCCCGAGAATGATGAGCCGCACGACAGACGCGGCCAATTCGCCGAGTGAGGAACCTATTGTTGTGCTGATGGATCGGCATTGCAACGCCCTCGCGAACCGTACATTAACAGCAACGCGAAGGAGGGCCGATAACTCGCACAAACCTCCATCTCCCGGCTGAAACTTGGTTTTCCGCTTCTGGCCCATCTGCGAAGTTACGCCACGCCTGACGGAGGCCCGCTTATTGCGACAGAGCGGATCAGATTGCTCAACCTGAGTTGTTCGCATTTTGACCCATCTCGGACCAGCAGGTCGTTCACCGAAGGCGCGAAGCGTACTCGCAATGTGGTATTTATTCAAAACGAGTATTTCGGGATCATGTCTCTCTTTGAAGGAAGGTGCGGCACATGGAGGACAGCAAGCGGCGTCTACTTTGGCACGGGATGTTTCTTTTCCTGCTCGGTTTGTTGACCGGCTTCATCGAAACCAGCTTTCAGAACCCGCGCATGGGACTCGCAGCACATCTTGAGGGCGTCATGAACGGTGCGTTTCTCGTTGCGCTAGGAGCCGTATGGTCCGAAGTGCGGCTACAGGCTAGCCATAAAGCGTTTGCCTATTGGGCGATGCTGTATGGCACGTACGGCAATTGGGTCTTTACCACTCTGGCCGCGCTCTTGGGGACGGCCGCGCTCTCGCCAATTACTGCTGCCGGTCACAGCGGAAAGCCATGGCAGGAGGCGCTTGTGACGCTTGGCTTCATCTCAGTTGGGCTGACCGTTGTCGTGGCTTCAGTGACGGTGCTGTGGGGACTGCGCGGCTCGGCGGCGATTAAGATCGAGCGATAGCTGGTGGCCTTTTGGTCCGGTTCTGGCCCGTCGCTGACCTCAGCCCACAGCGCTGCGATGTCCGGTCCCAAGAGATGACCCCGCCAAGGTCATGCAGCCTACCGACCCAAAGGGGACTTCAGAGCCATTCCTAGTGTGCCTGAGCGAGGTCCGGGGAATTCCTATCCGGCACTCCGCGAGCGCGAGGATCGGCCCGGTCCTTTGCTCGTTCACCGTTCAGGAAGACCCGCCTTGCGCAAACCCTCGGCGAGGCGCTGGAATTCAGCAAGAAAAACGACGTTATCGGACCACGCAGACCCATCCTGTAACCAAAGGCCAACGGTGTAATTAGGCCTGAGCCGACGTAGCTCGGCGACGGCGGCGTGAGCTTCACGCTCATGTCCCGCCAATGCGTTGGCGGCGGCGAGATCTGCATAGGCAATCCAAAAGGGATTCACCGCGATCGAGCGGCTGCACCACTCGATCGCTTCATCATATTGGGCGAGATGGCTGTGCGCATGGCAGACGTAGAAGTACCACGTGCTTAGGAGCGGATCGCGGGGGCTGAGCTGGACCGCCATTTGGAGAGAAACGAACGCCTCCGCGGAGCGGCCGACGCGTATCTTGGCCGCGCCCAGCGCGCCATGAGCCGGCGCGAGACTAGGATTTATCGCAATTGCCGCCATATACTCGCCGACCGCAGTGTCGAGGTTCCTGCCCTTCGCCCGTTGGACCTCGCCCTTTACAAAATGTGCCATTGCGTCACTGGGAAACTGGGACAGAACCTGGTCAACCGCACTCTCAGCGCGCCGCAGCTTATCGGCGGGCGCGTCGGACCAACGATAGTTGACTTCCATTGCGAGAGTATCTGCCAAACCCACCAGGGCCTTGGGGTAGCCGGGATCTATCTGGAGGGCACGCTCGAAGAGGCCACTCGACTGGGCCAACTGTTGGCGCGAATAGGGGCGATTGAGCACGGCCCAGCCCCGCATTGTGAGATCGACCGCATCGGGGTTGTTCGGCCGCGCAACCTCGGCGTCACGGCTTTCTTGGTTAGTCAGTTCGAGATCAAGACGCCGCGCCAGTCCACCCGTGATGACGTGCTGAAGCTGCAACGATTTTGACCACTCACCGTCGACGCCCTCCGACCAGATCTGTGCGCCGGTCCGCGCATCGATCAGCCGGGCGTTGATCCGGACAATGGATTGCGTTCTGCGCAAGCTACCGTCGAGGATATAGCGGACGCCGAGTTCGCGACGAATGCGCTTGGGGTCAACATTCTTATAGGCACGGGCTGTGCTCGGCGCGATCACAAAGCTGTCCTCCAGGCGTGAGAGATCAGCGCTCAGATCGTCGGCAACTCCTTCTGCAAAATATTCCTGCTCCGGTTCGTTGCTCAAATTCGTGAATGGCAGTACGACAATCGAGAGCCGATGGTTCAACAGCTGCGGCTCGTCCCCACGGATGTACCAATACCCCAGACCGCCACCCATCATGAGCAGGAGAAAAGCCATTATTAGACCGGTCCGAGTTCGTCGCATTCGACGCGGGGGCCGCAGACCAAACGAGAAGCCACCAATGATGTTCAGGAACGAAACCGTCGACGGTGTCTGGGAGAGTTGCGGAGCATAGGCTCGGACTGGGAGGGCGATATTCTTGAGGTTCTGCTCGCCGAGATCGGCGAACTCAATCCCGACCTTGCCTCGGACTTGATCGTAGGCGGTGGACGATATGCAGATGCTCCCTGGCTCGGCAATGCCCTCAAGCCGCGCCGCAACGTTCACGCCATCGCCAAAAATGTCATTCGGCTCGACAATTACGTCGCCAATATTAATCCCCGCACGGAAGGCAATGCGCTTTGCTTCTGGATCATCGCTTGTAAGTTCCTTGATGCGATTCTGGAATTGTATTGCAGCTCGAACTGCTTCGACCGCACTCGGAAATTCGGCCAAGAATCCGTCGCCGGTGTTCTTGACAATACGGCCTCCGTGTTCGGCAATTGCGGGGGCGACCGCATCCGTTAGAAGCGCAGTCAGTTTGGTATGCGTAGCCTCTTCGTCATTATGCATGA
This sequence comes from Bradyrhizobium sp. Ghvi, assembly GCF_900115265.1. Classification (GTDB taxonomy): domain Bacteria; phylum Pseudomonadota; class Alphaproteobacteria; order Rhizobiales; family Xanthobacteraceae; genus Bradyrhizobium. The sequence continues at coordinate 19,206 of NZ_FOVU01000027.1, forward strand.
GCCGCGAATAGCCGGCCACATCTGCAGCCAATATCGCCGATAGCCTGCGCTCGACTCGGACTGCCCGCTCATTCACCATGGCCTGCACTCCAACCCGGCTCATTTGTACGACGGATCACACCGCAGAGCTAATCGTGCGTCCATTGTGCTGCCGATCGCCGCGAAGCTGAAAAGTCAGCCCCGCTGACCGACCGTTTGCTCCGGACGGTGCTAACAGTTGAGGGCGCCTATGTCGCCGATCGCCGCAGGTAATGGAAATCACCGGGCTGTCCATGGCCGCGCGGGCCGAAGTCGTGAACGATCCGGTCGAAGGCGAAAAAGCGCTGCGGCCGAGGATCAACGACGCGCCTTCTAAACGGCGGACTCTAATCGCTGCGCCGGCCGTAGCACGATCAATGTGCGGGTGCGGCAGTGGTGCCTGTGGCCCGCAATGCAACGACCAACTTTAGACTTCGAAACGAAGGCCTTCGTTCCAAGCTCAGGAGGGGTCGTTCGGCCCGAAGTCCACTGATGAGCCAGAGGATGTTTCTTAATGGATCGTCGCAGCCGCAGGCGGGATCGCTGACTGCGCCCCGGCGCGTGACCTTTTTTTGGCGCGGGGCGCTAGTAGGCGATCTTCGTGGTGCCCGTAGTTACGCAGGTAAATAGCGCCTCAAGGTCCGCTTCGGAGAAGGCGCCAAAGCGCCGACACAAAATTCCAGAGCGGCCAAGGTGATGCATCGTCCTGGCGATCCAGCGCGATCGACGGTACATCGCCATCCAATCCGGTCAGCCGCTCCACCAAACCTTCCAGACGCGATGGTAGCGGGGTGAGATCGTCCGTGACGGAGCCGCGAAGTTGCTCACCAATCTCGTTGCAGATCGCCCGGCGATGCTCCGGGGCAATATCGGGTGACCGACCATGGGCGCGGGTTGGAATGGAGTCCACCATGGCTGCCACCATCGGCGCCGCCTCTTTGCAGCGCACCGCTATGCTGCCGACGCAGTCCTAACGCGCAGCATATCGACCTTGATCCGGCTGGAGTTGCTAAACAATCGTAGTTTTAACGAACTTGAGCGGGGTCCCGTGATAGAGTTCCCTTTTCTCATCATCGGGCTTGGAGGGTGAGGAAATGTCGATCTACCTACAATTACAAACCCACGACATGGGACCGAAGGAGGTCAGCCGCATCACCGCGGCTTACGAGCAAGCGCTGCGTACTCTCTGCGTCAAAGATCGCGATGACCCCCTTACGGAATTGATCGCGAAGAAATAATCAAGATCGCGCAGACTAGCATCGAAGACGCCGCGCAGATTTTCGGCTCAGGCAATCACGGAACTCGAAATGCGTTAGGCATCTTGTGCCCGACGAGCTTGGAACCTGAAACATTCCTGGCTTCGGCAGGTTGACTATTGGGCTCCGGGGCTTCGCAATATGCGGGGCACGCTATGCTCTCTCTACCGCCGGGCGAAGCAATTCTCACCGTCGTCATCATGGGCCTGACTGTCCTGATCGAGGTTGCGCTTTTCGCCTCGATCGGAATGTTCTGACCTGCGCTTGCCTACGTCGGAACCAATTTTCAGCGAATACAATTGTCTTGTCGTCAGCGATGGAGGATCATCGCCATGAGGATCGAATATCTCTCCGCGATTGTGATAGCCTTTCTTGCCGCTGGTATTGGGCTGGCCGTCAATTCTCTCGGCTCGCCGCCCACCCAAATGCAGTCCACGCCGACAATGCACGTGGCAGACCGACTAGCTGCGTCGGTAGATCCATTCTTGCATCGATCGGGTGCATAACAAGCGGCGTTGCAGCTAACGGTGCTCGCATCCTGTGGTAAGTCGTTTCGCGCTGTAGTTGGATATTTATTCGTACAGCAGCGCTCTTAAGTTGTTTGACGAAATTTTGCTGAAACAGAACGCTGCTACAGTATAGTTTAGGTAACCAGCCCTGTTCTTTTTTGTGCCGACATTCCAAGTCAGCCAATCGCGCCATGCCGACGCTCAAACATAGGCTGTGAATGGGCTCACATCGGGCAGCGATCAACGGGCCAAGGTCATCCCAAAATTCGGTAGTGGAAATTCTACGATCATCTTCAAACGACGGGGGCAACCATGCCCGCCATATTCGACCTGCTCTATCGCGAATACTGCCGCGCCCGCCTCGCTGAAATGCGGAAACAGCTTCTGATCGCGCGTGAAACTCCGCAAGTCCCACAATCGGATTATGATCCTACAGATCAGGGTAGCGTTGGTAGGACGGACACGGCGCACGAAATCAGTTGCTACGGCGCGCCGAATTGAAGCGGCCGCGGCCGCAATAACGAACAGGCGGCGATGCTCGGGCAGCCATTTGCGTACGAACTAAGGTTTAACTGCCCAGTACTTCATCTCGGTTGTGAGGGCTCAACTGATGACGAAACACTTTTCGAAGCGCATTGTGATCGATGTGCTTGTGGTCGCCATATCTTTGATGACCATCACGATGGCAGCGGCATCGTTGGGCGAGCCCATTGTTGCAGGGATTGCTGCTTCTATTCCGGGCCCATTCCATCTTGCGACGGAAAGGACACTTGCAGGTGCCGGGCCGAGCAAAGCGACGCTCGCCCGCGCGCCAACGGGTTGTCGGCTTCGATCTGCTCCTCTGCAATGGAAGGTGGACTGGCTTTTCGGCTCGCCTGCGGTTCCCTTACGATGAATCCCCGCCCAAGGGCCGCTGACCGCTGCCCTTGAGGCTTAGCGGAAAGGGCAAGCCGACGATTTGCTCGCGTTCGCCGCGCCCTGATCGACCTCGACTCTGTCGAAGATGCCTGTGAAGTAGCTTACATCCCTTCGCTCGTGGCGCGCGCTAATGTGAGGAAAGGTTCTCACCTTGACGGAGGCTTCCAATGCTCGCAGTAATCAAATGGAACTCCCGACATAGTGCTCGCGAATGGGTAATGATGGCTGTGGCGCTTGTTGTCCGCACACAGGCAAAGCCGCAGAACGGCGAAAGGAAGCCAATGCAGCCACTCTGGAAGCATTTCGACGACACTCATCATTGGGACTCAACCGCGGAGGAATGGGTCCCCAACCCAGACCGAGGGACTTCCTAAATACCTGCGTACGACGGGTATCGGGCAGAGCGATGGAATTTCTGTCCGCAAGACTGGCGGGATATCTAACCGGCAAGTCCAACGATTGGGGACCGACTGCTTGCCCGCTGATCAGACGAGTGGCTTACCCTGCTGACGAAGAGAAGCGTTGGAAAGCGTGTTCTGAACAGTCGCCCTAGACCGAGCTCATGTCGGTCGAAATTAGATTGGGTGCGGCATGGATTGTCCGAATTGCGGCAGAGTCGAGCCAGAGGGAACGAAGGTCTGCGGCGATTGTGGCGCGCCGCTATTCTTTCGCTGCCCCACGTGTGGGGGCGATAATCCGACAGGCAAGAACTTCTGTGGCGACTGCGGTGCCGCGCTCACGCCGACAGTACCGCCGCAAGTGACAGCAGGGGCCGGCGCGTCGAGGTCCATCGTGGCGCGGGGCACGGAGCGCTCAGGCTTGTTAGTCGCACCATGTTCTTCCGCCGAGCGTCGTCAGCTCACAGTGATGTTCTGCGACCTCGTCGACTCGACGGCACTTGCGACAAAGCTCGATCCGGAAGATCTACGAGATATAATTGCTGAGTACCGCGACAGCGTAGCGGCGGTCGTCCGCAAGTACGGTGGCACCGTCAGCCGCTACATCGGCGACGGCATGCTCATCCTGTTCGGCCATCCTTCAGCGCATGAGGACGATGCCGAACGCGCAGTGCGCGCTGCGCTTGAGATCGCCGCGACCAGGCATGCGCCGGGAGCCCCACCCGAGCTCGAGCTGCGGGTTCGCCTTGGGCTCGCGACGGGTCTCGTCGTCGTAGGTGACCTTATCGGCAGCGAAGCGGCGGAGGCGCAGGCGGTCCTTGGCGAGACACCGAACCTTGCCGCACGACTGCAAACGCTCGCCGAACCGGATGGGGTAGTCATCGCTGAGGACACGCGGCGGCTCATCGGCGGGCTCTTTGACTACGAGAATCTCGGCGCAGTGACGCTGAAGGGCTTCGCCGCACCGGTGCAATCCTGGCGGGTACTTCATGAGGGAACAGTGGAAAGCCGCTTCGAAGCGTTGCACCCTTCAGTCCTCGTCCCGCTGGTTGGGCGTGAAGAAGAACTCGCGCGGCTGGAGGGAAGCTGGCGCGGTGCGCGGGCGGGTACTGGTCAAGTCATGCTGCTCGTCGGCGAGGCTGGGATCGGCAAGTCGCGCCTCGTTGCGGCCCTTCAGGAGCGGATCGAGCGGGAGCCGCACACCTGCTTGCGCTACTTCTGCTCGCCTCATCATCAGGAAAGCGCGCTTTACCCCTTTACCGCACAACTCCAGCGAGCGGCTGGCTTCGATCGTGCGGACACACCGAGGGCGAAGCTCGACAAACTTCGAGCACTCCTGTCACCTGCATTGCCGCCCGACGAGGACGTGACGATCCTGGCCGAGTTGCTGTCGATCGCGAACGATAATCTGCATCTGCCGGTTACGAGTACGCCGCAACAAAAGAAGGAGAGAATCTTCGCCGCTCTGGTTTGCCAGCTTGTAGCTCTCGCGCAAAGACGTCCAATCATGATCGTGTTCGAGGACATGCAATGGATCGATCCAAGCTCGCGCGAGCTGCTGGACCGAACTGTCGATCGCGTAGCAAGCCTACCGGTTTTGGTCTTGATCACCTACCGCCCGGAGTTCCAGTTGGCATGGACCGGAAAGCCGCATGTCAGCTTGCTCGTGCTGAACCGGCTTGACCAGAAAGCGGGTGCTGCGCTGATCCGGAGCGTCGCAGGCGGCCGGGCGCTGCCGACCGAAATCGTCAATGAAATTGCTGAGCGAACGGATGGTGTGCCGCTGTTCGTTGAGGAGTTGACCAAAGCGGTGCTCGAAACAAGCCCTGAGGGTATCGCGCGAGCCATCTCCGTCGCGCCGCTGCTCGGACTTGCCGTACCGGCCACCCTGCATGCTTCGTTGATGGCACGGCTCGACCGGATTGGTCCGATAGCTAAGGAGGTGGCGCAAATCGGCGCGGCGATTGGCCGCGAGTTCTCTTACGATCTGCTTGCCTCGATCGCGCAGCGGCGCGACAACGAGTTGCGGGCGGCGCTCGACCGGCTGATCAGCACCGGCCTCGTGTTTGGGAGTGGCGAGCCGCCCGACGCCAATTTCTTGTTCAAACACGCACTGGTCCAGGACGCGGCATACGGCACACTGTTGCGCAGGCAACGCCGCGAGCTGCACGCGCGGATCGCTGGCGCGCTCGAGGAGAGGCTCGCCAGGGGCATCCAAGAGCAGCCGGAGATCCTCGCCCATCACTGTGGGCATGCGGGCCTAGCCGAAAAGGCGGTTTCCTATTGGCGAGAGGCTGGCGAACGTTCAAAGGCTCGATCGGCAATGACAGAAGCAATCGCGCAGATGCGAAAGGCGCTCGAGCTGCTTTCCCATCTGCCGGACACCTCAGGGCGCCAGCGCACCGAAACTGAACTTCAACTCGCGCTCGGCGGTGCACTGATCGCCGCGAAGGGGCATGCGGCCGAAGAGACTGGCGGGGCCTACGCCCGGGCGCGTTGCCTCTGCGACGCACTGAACGACACTCCGAACCTGCTCAAGGCACTGTGGGGCGAGTTCGTGCATTATCATGTTCGTGGTGAAACGGACCGATCGCATCGCATCGCCGAGAATCTGCTCGATTTGGCCGGACGACAGAACGATGCGGCCATTCTTGTCGCCGGTCATCGGGCAGTCGGCGATAGCTGGCTTCATCGCGGACAATTGGCCTTGGCGCGCGCCCATCTCGAGCGGGGACTCGCACTGTACGATCCGGCGCAGCAACGCTCTCTGACGGCCCTGTTCGCAGAGAACGCCCGCGTGGCGATGCTTTCGTTCCTCTCGCTGACGTGTGGCCTTCTTGGCTTCGCCGATCAGGCGCGCGTGCAGAGCAGTGACGCCCTGGCGGAGGCGCGCGATTCGTCGCACCCGATCAGCCTCGCATTCGCGCTAAGTGTTGCGTGCCGATTGCATTTCGTGCTCGATGATGCGGGCATGGTTGGGCAGCGGGCGGACGAGCTGGTTGCGCTCACCACCGAGCAGCGCTTTGCTTTTTTTCTCGCGATGGGGACGGCTTATCGCGGCTGGACGCTGGCCGAAACCGGCGACCCTGAGGCCGGGGTGAACTTACTGCGGCGCGGTATCGAGGGATTCCAGGCGTCCGGCGCAGCATGGACTCTTCCGTTCTACCTTGCGCAGCTCGCAGCAGCCGAGGCAAAGAGAGCACGATTTGAAACCGGGCTCGGCCAACTCTCCGACGCCTTGGCACTAACCCAGAAGTTGGGGGTGCGGTGGTTCGAGGCCGAACTGCATCGGCGCCGAGGCGAGTTGATGCTGACGGCTCGGCCGGGAGTTGAGGCCGAGGCTGAGACCGAATTTCGCCACGCCATCGCGGTTGCTCGCCAGCAGGAGGCGAGACTCTGGGAGCTTCGCTCTGCCGTCGCTCTCGCGCGGCTCTGGCACCGTCAGGGCAAGAATGATGAAGCACGCGATCTTCTTGCGCCGGTCTACGGTTGGTTCGACGAGGGCTTCGATATCCGCGACTTGAAGGAAAGCAAGGCACTGTTAGAAGAACTCTGCACTTAGAACTAGTCGGCCGGAGCAGGCGACAAGTGGCGGGTCAAGAGCGACAATTGGGGCGTCCGTTTCTGGCCCATCTGAGAAATTGCGCCAGGTCTGCGGAGGTCCGCTCATCACGGCTGAGCGGACCAGATTTTTTCAACCTGAGTTCTGCGCATTTTGACGCAAAGGCGACCTGCTTTTAGATCGGCAACTGCTTCTTCAAATGAAGGTAATCCGCATTGAAGTTGCCTAATTTTTGTAACTCGCGCCATTTTAGAACCACCAGTTCGCCGTCGTGAAATTCCATGGTGCCGGAGGCGCGCAGCTGATGAAGTGTCCGATTGACAGTGGCGAGAGCCATAGCGAGGGTTTCGGCGAGCTGAACCAA
>NZ_FOVU01000006.1 GCF_900115265.1 Bradyrhizobium sp. Ghvi
AGGGCGTTGAGGCGGTCGAGGGTCGGATGGGTGAGCAAGGGACGATCTCCTAATTGTAATAGCGCGGTCCGCGGATGTTGGCATGCAGGATCGGCGCATCGTCCGCGGAGCGCTGGTGAGCGGGACGCCGATCGAGATTGTTGGCGAGGATCGACTTGACCGAGCCATAGGTGCGCGCGCCGATGTCGATCGCCCGCGCAGCCGCCGCGTCCAGCCGTTCGCGCCCATAGGAGGCGGCGAGCCTGAGGATGCCGAGGCAGGCGCGGAAGCCTTGTTCGGGGTGTGAGCGCTCGTCGAGAATGAGGTCGCACAATGCGCTGGTTGCCGGCCCGATCGCGGCGGCATCCTGACGGATACGCCCGATAGTCCAGCCGGCGTAGCGCCGATGGCTGGAGGCCATGTGCTCCGGCACGGTGGTGTGCTTGTGATTGCCACTCATGCGCTGATGCGCGGCAATCCGCTCGCCTTTGTGGAAGATCTCGACGGTGCGGGCGGTGAACCGCACCTCGACCTCGGCACGCGCGAAGCGATGCGGAACGCTGTAATAATGCTTCTCCACCTCGACGTGGTAGTCGAGGCTGACGCGGCGGATCCGCCACTCGGCGAGCACGTAGGGGCTCGCCGGCAACGGCTTGAGCGCCGGCCGGTCGATCTCCTCGAGCAGCCGGCGGCGCGTCACGCCGAGCCGCCGGATCGGCCGCTCCTCGTTGAGCCTGGTGAGCAACTCGCCGATCGCTGCGTTGACCTCGGCGAGGCTGTAGAAGACGCGGTGGCGCAGGCGGCCGAGCAGCCAGCGCTCGATGATGAGGACGGCCTGCTCGACCTTGGCCTTGTCGCGCGGCTTGCGAGGTCGCGCCGGCAAGACGGCCGTGCCGTAATGCGCGGCCATCTCCGCATAGGTGCGATTGATCTGCGGGTCGTAGAGGCTCGCCTTGATGACTGCGACTTTGGTGTTGTCAGGCACCAAGAGCGCCGGGACGCCGCCAATCGCCGCGAAGGCGCCAACATGGGCGCTGATCCAGTCGGCGAGCCCCTGCGTCCACGTCGCCTGCGCGTAGGTGAAGCTCGAGGCGCCGAGCACGGCGACGAAGATCTGCGCCGTCCTCCGCTCGCCGGTGAGGCGGTCGACCACCACCGGCACGCCGTCGCCCGCGTAGTCGACGAACAGCTTGTCGCCGGCCGCGTGCGCCTGGCGCATCGTCACCGACAGGCGCCCCTCCCAGGCGCGGTAAAGCTCGCAGAAGCGCGAGTACCGGTATCCGCCGGGCTCGGCGCCGATGTACTCCTCCCACAGGATCGACAGCGTCACGTGCTTGCGCTTGAGCTCGCGCTGCACCGCCGCCCAGTCGGGCTCGGCGATGCGGCGATGACCCTGCCGGTTACCGTTGCCGGTCTTGGCGAACAGGCGGGCCTCCAGGGCCGCGTCCGTGAGTTCGTCGGGCAACGGCCAGCTCAGGCCTGCGGCCTCGAACCGCCGGATGGTCAGCCGCACTGTCGAGGGCGCCGCGCCCATCCGCCGAGCAATCTCGCGGCTCGGCAGCCCAGCCGCCTTCATCCTGATCACATCGCGCACACGGCGCATCGCAAGCCTCTCCGTCGGCATCCAGGGTCCCCCTTCGCAAAACCGAAAGGTTGACCCTATGGGAGCCAGAAGAGGTCTCGTCACCCGGGCGACATCATCCCGGAATGGTGGGCGACATCATCTCGGAACGGGTGGGCGACTTCAAATCGGAATGGTGGGCGAGATCATCTCGGAATCCTGGGCGACATCGATCGGAATCCGCAGGTACCACGATCTCGCCGTCCATCACCGCCGAGTTCGCCTTGATGCGCCAGGCGTCATGAGCGACCTTCTTGAAGCGATGTGTCCAGTCGTGGCCGCGCCGGGTGAAGATCTTCGCCCTCTCGTTGGCCAGATGGACCTGAACACGGTAGCCGTCGAGCTTGATTTCGTGAATCCAGCGCTGCCCGGACGGCACCTTCTCTATCGAGGATGCCAGGGCCGGTTCGATGAAGCCGGGAAGAGGCGCCTTGACGCCCATAGCCGCCGGCTTTTTACGCTGAAACGCCACTGAAGAACTCCACGCTACAGCCGATTCAAATTGGCACAGTTCGAATCGTTCCGGAACCTGCGAATCCTTGTCGCGTTGCTTCGATGTCGCAACAGGAGGCACCGATGGCGGTAGCAAAGAAGAGCAAGACGGCGCGCGGACGAAAGCAGGATCGGGCGCGGGTGGCCGGCGGGCAGGACTACGAAGTGCAGTACGAGGCGAAGAAGACCGGAAAGTCGGCGCCGGCGGTGAAGAAGGCCGTCAAAAAGGTCGGCAACGCGCGCAAGCGGGTGGAGAAACGGCTGGGCCGCTGAGTCGGAGAGACGGGCTGGCGTCCGAGGGTGGCTAGTCAGAGGGGCATTCAGGGCAGGTGTCACCGATCGAGTCCAGCACATCGCGAACCGCGGCCTCCGCTGCTTGACGGGAGACGCCTTCCGGCAGGTCTCTACAGGCGATATCGAAGGCCCGCTCTCGGGCTTGCGGATCGGCGCGGTCCTGCATCCAACCGTGCTCCTCGCACTCGCGGATGGCGCCGGCTTCGTTCAGCACGTTGATCGCCCAACCCCGCAGGGTGCGGATCGCTGGCCGTCTCTGCTTGGTCATCAGCATTGAAGGTTCTCCCACGCTGAGACGAATCGTTTAGTCCCGCAGACGTTCCCCATCGCTAACATCTCGTGGTCCAAAGGCCGAATTTTCCGCCCGGCCAAGTGCCAGGGCGGGCAAGAACCTCGCGGGGCAGAAACGAAAAACCGGACCTTTATGCAGCAGCCACCTGCACAAAGGTCCGGCCTTATCTTAGCGTGCCGCGATACCGAACGGCTGCAAAGGACGCTTCATGTCCTTTGGGAGGTCTCGCTTTTCATCCGGGTTTCGATCCGGAGGCGGCAATCGATCAGTAGCCGATACGGCTACTACTTTTTCTTTGAAGTCTTCTTTGCCACCTTCTTGGTAGCTGCCTTCGCGGTCTTCTTTGCTTTCTTCGCTTTCTTGGCCATGTCGTCCTCTGTAAGAATTGGCTCTCAGTGAACATGCCCACGCCGTGCATAGACATGCGCACGACTGGGACGATATCACAAAAGCAAAATTGATACCAAGGAGACGTAAATCCGCATTGAGTCGCTCGCCGGAGGCACTCGCCCTCGGGCCTGCCGTCATTGCATGCCGGCGTCGCTATCACTGCCCTTCGGGTCGGGTGCCTTAACTGGTCTCGCGACTGCACTCGGTCCCGGGTCCCGCCGCTACGCGTCGGCGCTATGCTGACCCTCCTGCGGGTGCCTCTTTCGCCGCGTCCGCGAGTGGTCTTCGCTTTCGCTCCGCCAACAGGCCTCTCTTTCAGAATTGTGAAACTCCTGTAAAAATGCCGGGTGGTTCTCGTCTCATTGCCTGCATCACGTTCGCTCAGGTTTTTGGCGCGTGCGGCCAGGGCCGCATCGGGCTCTCGTGAACCGAGCCGCGCAGCGTCTCGGCCTTGAGGCTTCGATCCGTCGCGCTAGAGCTTTGGTGCTCCTCGCCGGGGGCACTCGGGAAAGGGGCTCGCCTTTCGGCGATCGCTATCACTGCCCCGTTCCCGGGTGCCGCTATTGAACCGGTCTCGTCGCTGCACTCGGACCCGCGTGCCCCTTCGGGTCGCTATGCTCACGCTCTCCGGGTGCCATTTTCCGTTGAGGCGATGCGCCGCTGGCGCACGCCTGATCGGGCCTGCGACCCTCAGATTGCGAAGAGGCTGAGAGTAAGAGTGCAGGCTGGTGTTTCCGTGACGGGTTACAAGCTGCGAGAGAGGCTCGCGGTGCCCGTCGCGGAGACCCGCGATGTCAAACCCTAACGCTTGCGCGCGCGCCGGCAAGGACCGGGCGAACCTCTACAGCGAAATCACTGATAAGATCATTGCCGAGCTCGAGGCCGGACGCGTCCCCTGGGTCCAGCCTTGGGGTACGGCCGCGGCGAAAGCGCCGCTGGCCATGCCGAAAAATGCGTCGACCAACCGGCAATACAGTGGTGTGAACATCCTCATCCTATGGGGCGCCGTGATCGAACACGGGTTTACCGGTCAAAGTTGGCTCACATTTCGTCAGGCGCTCTCACTTGGCGGCCACGTTCGCAAGGGAGAGCGCGGCACCACAGTCGTCTACGCTGATCGTTTCGTGCCGAATGACGAAAAGCGCCGCGCCGCCGAGACCGGCGAAGACGCTCAGGCAATTCCGTTCCTCAAACGATTTACGGTTTTCAACGTCGATCAGTGCGCAGATCTGCCTGACGAGATTGCCACCGCCGCGCCGCCACCGCCGGCTGGCCTCATCGAACCCACAGTCGACGCCCTGATCAACGCCAGCGGAATTTCATTTCGCATCGGTGGAGATCGCGCATTCTACGCAACAGGCGAAGACTATGTTCAGGTCCCACCGCCGCAGGCCTATTTCGAACCCATGAACTGGCACCGTACCGCCTTGCATGAACTCGGTCATGCGACCGGGCACCCCTCGCGTCTTAATCGGGACCAGAGCGGATCCTACGGTACCAAGAAATATGCCTTCGAAGAGCTGGTCGCCGAGCTGAGTTCCGCGTTCAGCTGCGCGTCGCTCGGGATCGTCCCGACCGTGCGTCATGCCGACTATATCGGCTCCTGGCTTGAAGTCCTGCGCGAAGACGTCAGGGCCATCGTGCGTGCCGCCTCACAGGCAAGCAAGGCCGCCGATTATTTGCTCGGCTTCGTTCCCGCGTCCATTGAGCCCGCGGTGCTGGACTCGGTTGTCGCCAATCACGATGCGGCGTGATGCTCGGCCTCGTGTAGCCGGCGAGAGTGAGAGGAGGGGAGGCTGTTCGCGACGGGTTGGAAGCCGAGAGAGAGTCTCACGGCCGCCCGTCGTGGAGAGCCAAAATGACGAAAGCCGTACAAAAGATCACGCTGTCGCCTTCCCGGGACATCCCCTTCAACAAGCTCGTGCTCAGCCAGTCGAACGTTCGCCGCGTCAAGGCCGGTGTCTCGATCGAGCAGCTGGCCGAGAGCATCGCGCAGCGTACGCTTCTGCAAAGTCTCAGTGTCCGGGCCGTCGTTGATACCGATGGCAACGAGACCGGCACGTTCGAGGTGCCAGCGGGCGGCAGGCGCTATCGCGCTCTCGAGCTCCTGGTGAAACAAAAACGCATGTCAAAGACGCAGGCGGTGCCGTGCGTCGTGCGTGAAGGGGGCATTGCCGCGGACGATTCGGTGGCGGAGAACGATGAGCGGGTCGGTCTGCATCCGCTCGATCAGTTTCGGGCCTTCCAGACCCTCCGCGATCTCGGCATGAGCGAGGAAGACATTGCCGCCCGGCACTTCGTGAACCCTGCGATCGTAAAGCAGCGGCTGCGGCTGGCGTCGGTGTCGCCGAAGCTGCATGAGGTGTATGCCGAAGTCGGCATGACGCTCGAGCAGCTCATGGCGTTCTCGGTCACGGCCGATCACGCCCGCCAGGAGCAAGTCTGGGAGAATGTCAGCCGTTCCGGGTATGACGAGCCTTACCAGATCCGGCGCTTGCTCACCGAGAACACCGTACGCGGGTCCGATCGCCGCGCCCAATTTGTGGGCCTTGATGCCTATCAGAACGCGGGTGGCGGCGTTCTGCGGGATCTGTTCGAGCACGACGACGGCGGCTGGCTTCAGGACGTCGTGCTGCTCGACCGCCTCGTAACCGAAAAGCTCAAAGCAGAAGCTGAGACGATTGCGGCCGAAGGCTGGAAGTGGATCTCCGTCGCCGTAGAGTTCTCCTACGGTTATACTCAAGGCCTACGAAAAATCGAAGGCAAGCCTGTTGATCTCTCACCTGAGGAGCAGGCCACCATCGATGCCCTAAATGCCGAGCAGGCCAAGCTGGAAGCCGAGTACCAGGATGCCGACGAGCTGCCCGAAGAGGTTGACCAGCGTCTCGGCGAAATCGAGGCGGCGCTGGCGGCGTTCGAAGACCGGCCAATGCTTTACGAACCGACGGAAATCGCCCGAGCAGGTGTCTTCATCAGCATCGATTCCGAAGGGCGCCTCGCCGTAGACCGGGGGTACGTCCGGCCAGAGGACGAAGTGCAGGCAAGTGATCCTGATGTCGGGCAGGACGCCGACGTGTCGTCGAGCGAAGGTCAAGAGGAGGGCCCTTCCGTCCAGCGCACGGTCATCGCGGTCGCAGGTAGTGCTCCCGATGCCGAGGACGATGATGAAGACGCGGCCAAGCCTCTGCCGGATCGGCTGATCACCGAGCTGACGGCGCATCGGACGCTGGCATTGCGGGATGCGCTGGCAGAAAATCCAGCGGTCGCGTTCCAGGCAGTCCTGCATAACTTCGTGCTGACGGCCTTTTACCGGTTCGCGTCGTCCGGGAGCTGTCTTGAGATCGGCCTTCGCACGCCGAACTTTCCCGCCCAAGCTCCGGGGCTGAGGGAAAGTGTTTCTGCCAAAGCTGTCGAGGCGCGGCACGAGGCCTGGAAGGCGCGGTTGCCGAAAAGCGAGAACGATCTTTGGGATGCGCTGACGGCTCTCGATCCTGGTGTTCAGGCATCATTGTTCGCCCACTGTGCGTCATTTGCCGTCAACGCCGTCTATGAACCGGCCAACCGCTACAATCAGGGCCGTGTCTCCGCCCACGGCGTTCGGACGCGTCTCGATCGGGCTGATGTGCTGGCGCGCGCGGTCGGACTCGACTTGGTGCAGGCTGGCTGGCGACCGACCGTCGACAACTATCTCGGCCGGGTCACCAAGCCGCGAATTCTGGAGGCGGTGCGGGAAGCCAAGGGCGAGTCGTCAGCACAACTGATCGACCATCTGAAGAAGGCCGACATGGCCAAGGAGGCCGAGCGGCTTCTCGATGGCTCGGGTTGGTTGCCGGAGCCGCTGCGTCTTGTGGCTCCCGATGTGGCGCCAGTGGAGCAGGAGGGCGAAGCGGGCTCGCTGCCCGAATTCCTCGCCGACGAAGAGGATCAGGAGACCGCCGGCGACGAAGATCCGCAACAACTCGACGCGGCTGAGTGACATCACAGAGCGGGACGGCTCCGGCCGCCCCGCGGTTGCTTGGGGACCGGTGCTCAGCGCCGGTCGCCCATTCTTATGGGCGAGGGCTCAGAGGGAGAGGCAGGCCGGGAAGGTTTGAATCGCCGTGGTCCTGAGGAGAGCGCCTGGTGGTTCGACCCATTCCAGCTCTCCGAAAGAAATCCTGCCATGACCGAATCTCTCGCAGGCGGCGCTGCCGCCGCGCCGCTCTCGATGCGTGCCGCTGCAACTTTCACCTCCGCCGCTGTCAGGGCCGCCCGACAGCTCCTGACCGAGCTCGAACGCGGCCGGCGCATCGATGCCGCTGTTCTGCGTAGCGCCATGGAGGCTGCCTTCGGCGCCTCCGACGCGGCCGGCGCCTGGAACTGGAAGACCGCCTATGACGTCTGCGAGGCGGCTACCGTTCTGTTTCTTCGCAAGTTTGGACCGGCCATGCGCGCCAAAGCTGGCTCGACGACCACCATGCTGCCGATGCTGGCGAAGATCGCGAACTGTCTGCCGACCCACACGCGGCGTTCCGAGGACAGCCAGGCGCTTCAGCAATTCTCGACGCCGATCCCGCTCGGGCTTGCCGCATGCACCGCAGCTGGCATTACTCCGGCCGATCGGGTTCTGGAGCCCTCCGCGGGGACCGGCCTGCTCGCTGTCTTTGCAGAACTAGCCGGCGGCGCCTTGGTGTTGAATGAGTTGGGCGAGGCCCGCGCAGAGCTGCTCGGCCATCTCTTCGCCAACGTTCAGGTCACGCGGTTCGACGCCGCGCAGATCGATGACCACCTCGATGCGCGCGTCGCACCGACCGTCGTTCTGATGAACCCGCCGTTCTCTGCGGTGGCCAATGTCGATCGACGGATGGCGGATGCGGCTCTCCGCCACGTCGCTTCTGCGCTCGCTCGTCTTTGCGACTGTGGACGCCTAGTCGCCATCACTGGCGCCAGCTTCGCACCGGATAACCCAGCGTGGCGAGAAGCCTTTGTGCGGCTCCAGGAACGCGGGCAGGTAGTATTTTCTGCGGCGATCGACGGCGCCGTCTACGCGAAGCACGGAACACAAATCGACACACGGCTGATTGTGATCGACAAGCTGCCCGCTGCCGATCCGGAGGTCTTTCCTTTCTCGCAAGGTATGGCGGGCGATGTCGCTACCTTGCTTGACTGGGTGAGCCGGCATGTACCTCCAAGGCTGGCCGTCGCCACGCCATCGGAGATCGCCGCTATCCGGCGGCCCGCGATGTCGCGATCGACCAGCGCGGTTGCACCGCCCTCATCGTCTTTTTCAATAGGCGCAGCGCCAGAAGGCGTCGATCTTGCGTACGAAACGGTCGAATGGTCCCCGCCGGAAGGCGCCCGGCTGACCGATGCGCTTTATGAGGAATACGGACTACAGTCGATCTGCATTCCCGGATCGTGCGCACATCCGACCAAGCTCGTGCAGTCTGCAGCGATGGCGTCCGTTGCGCCACCGAAGCCATCCTATCGTCCGCACCTGCCGGCCGATGTCTTGGTGGACGGAGTTCTGTCGGATGCCCAGCTGGAGAGCATCATCTATGCGGGCGAAGCGCATTCCGAATTCCTGGCCGGCTCCTGGACGGTCGACGCGACCTTTGACGTGGTGGCAGCCGCGCGCGACGACGCAGAGAACGCCGTCCGCTTTCGCCGCGGCTGGTTCTTGGGCGATGGCACCGGGGCGGGCAAGGGGCGGCAGGTTGCCGGGATATTGCTCGACAACTGGCTCAAGGGCCGTCGTCGTGCAATCTGGGTCAGCAAGTCCGACAAGCTGATCGAGGACGCGCAGCGCGATTGGTCCGCGCTCGGCATGGAGCGGCTGCTTGTCACGCCACTGTCCCGGTTTCGGCAGGGCACGGCGATCCGGCTTTCGGAAGTCACCCTATTTACCACCTACGCCACGCTACGGACCGACGAGCGCGGCGAAAAGCTTTCGCGCGTCAGGCAGATCGTTGAATGGTTGGGCTCCGACTTCGACGGAGTGATCGTCTTCGACGAGAGCCACGCCATGCAGAATGCGGTCGGGGGCAAGGGTGAGCGCGGCGACCAGGCGGCCTCTCAGCAGGGACGCGCGGGCTTGAGGCTGCAGCACGCCTTGCCGAATGCTCGCGTCGTTTATGTGTCGGCGACGGGCGCAACCACGGTCCATAACCTCGCCTATGCCCAGCGCCTCGGCCTTTGGGGCGGCGCCGACTTCCCGTTTGCCACTCGTGCCGAGTTCGTCGAAGCGATCGAGCAGGGCGGCGTCGCGGCGATGGAGGTGCTGGCGCGGGACCTCAAGGCGCTTGGCCTCTATGCGGCTCGCTCATTGTCCTACGAGGGCGTCGCGTACGAGCTCGTCGAACACCAGCTGACGCCGGAGCAGGTCCGCATCTACGACGCTTATGCCGATGCGTTCGGCATCATTCACAACAATCTCGACGCCGCGATGCGGGCTGCCAACGTCACCGGCGAGACCGGCACGCTGAACGGGCAGGCCAAATCAGCGGCACGCTCCGCCTTCGAAAGTGCGAAGCAGCGTTTCTTCGGTCATCTTCTGACCTCGATGAAGACGCCGTCGCTGATCCGGTCGATCGAGCGCGAGCTCGAGGCTGGCCACGCCGCTGTTATCCAGATCGTGTCGACGGGCGAAGCGCTGATGGAGCGCCGGCTCGCCGAGATCCCGACTGAAGAGTGGAGCGACGTCCAGGTCGACATCACACCGCGCGAGTATGTCCTCGACTATCTCGCCCATTCCTTCCCGGTCCAGCTCTACGAGCCCTTCACCGACTCGGAGGGCAACCTCTGCTCCCGGCCTGTCTATCGCGACGGCCGGCCGGTCGAGAGCCGGGAAGCCGTCGCCCGCCGCAACCGCCTCATCGAGAAGCTTGCATCACTACCGCCGGTACCTGGGGCACTGGATCAGGTCATTCAGCGCTTCGGCACCGAACTGGTCGCCGAGGTGACGGGCCGCTCGCGCCGCATCGTTCGCAAGGGCGGCCGGCTGGTGGTCGAAAATCGAGCCAGTTCAGCCAACCTCGCCGAGACTTCGGCCTTCATGGATGACGTCAAGCGCATCCTCGTGTTCTCCGACGCCGGCGGCACGGGGCGGAGCTACCATGCCGAACTGTCGGCGCGGAATCGCCGGTTGCGCGTCCACTACCTGCTCGAGCCCGGCTGGAAAGCCGACGCCGCGATCCAGGGCCTTGGCCGCACCAACCGGACTAACCAGGCGCAGCCGCCGCTGTTTCGTCCGATTGCGACAGACGTGAAGGCCGAAAAGCGCTTCCTCAGCACCATTGCGCGCCGGCTCGATACGTTGGGAGCCATTACGCGCGGCCAACGTCAGACGGGAGGACAGGGTCTGTTCCGGCCCGAGGACAATCTCGAAAGCCAGTACGGACGTGACGCGTTGCGTCAACTCTACACGCTGCTCTCGCGAGGCAAGATCGAGGGATGCTCGCTTGGGAGGTTCGAGGATGCGACCGGCCTGAAGCTCACGGATACCAATGGCTTAAGGGACGACCTGCCGCCGATCACGACCTTCCTGAATAGGTTGCTCGCGCTCACCATCGACCTTCAGAATGTCCTGTTCACCGCCTTTGAACAGCTCTTGACCGCTCGGATCGAGGGCGCGGTCGCGTCGGGTACCTACGACGTCGGCCTCGAAACGCTCCGCGCCGAGAGCTTTGTCGTCACCGACCGGCGGACGATCTACGTCCACCCGGGTACTGGCGCCGAGACCAGCCTGCTCGCGGTCACCCAGCGCCAGCGCAATCGTCCGGTGAGTCTGGATGACGCTCTTGCTCGTCTTTCCGATCGTCAGGCCGTCCTGCTGGTCAATGAGCGCTCGGGACGAGCCGCCGTGCAGGTCCCCGCGGCGAGCGTCATGCTCGATGACGGCGAGATCGAGCGGCGAGTTCGTCTGATCCGGCCGATGGATCAGCACACGGTCCCCTTGACCACCATGGCCGAAAGTCATTGGGACGAAGCGGATGGTGAACGCTTTGCCGCGGCCTGGCTGGCGGAACTTGCGGAGGTGCCCGAGTTCGCGGAAAGCACGATCCATGTCGTGGCGGGCTTGCTGCTCCCCATCTGGAAGTGGCTGCCGAACGAATCGACCCGTGTCTATCGGCTCCAGACCGATGCGGGCGAACGCATCATCGGTCGGAAGGTTTCTGCCGCGTGGGTCGCAAACGTCCTTGCGACGGACGCGCCTTCGCTGACGGCGGGAGCTGCCTTTGCCGCGCTGATGGAAGGACGGACCGTCCTCGACCTCGCAGAGGGACTTCAGCTTCGCCGTGTCCGGGTGATGGGTGCACATCGCATCGAGCTGTCGGGATTCAACGACACGATACGCGATCGCCTCCGTGCTTACGGCCTCTTTGGGGAGATCATCTCCTGGAAGCTGCGCATGTTCGTACCCACGGACGCGAGCGGCATCGAGGTCCTGTCGAGGGTGCTCGACACCTATCCGGTTACGGGCGTCAGTGAGCGGAAGGCCGCGTGATGTCCGGCTATGTCTCCGAGCTGGCACGCCGCCTCGCGCGCGAGGCCGAGGCGGTGTGCCGACACTATCTCCCCAATGGTAAGCGGGCGGGGCGGTACTGGGTGGTTGGCGACGTCCACAACACCCCGGGCCGCTCGTTATTTGTGCGGCTCCAGGAATCGTCGAAGGGCCCCGCCGGCAAATGGACCGATGCCGCGACCGGGGAGCATGGCGATCTCCTCGACATCATCCGCGAAAGCCTTGCCTTGCGAGACTTTCGCGAGGTCGCTGAGGAGGCGAGGCGCTTTCTGAAGCTGCCTCGTTCTGAGGAACAATCACTCCCGAGACCCGTTCGTCCAGTCGTGCCGGCCGGATCGCAAGAAGCCGCCCGTCGACTTTTTGCGATGTCGGGTCCGATCGAAGGGACGTTGGTGGAAACGTATTTGCAACGTCGTGGAATAAGCCAAATCCACCATGGTGGTAGCCTGCGCTTCCACCCACGTTGCTACTACCGACCGGACGAGCATTTGCCGACTGAAACCTGGCCGGCGATGATAGGCTCTGTCACGGACCTCGAGGGACGGATCACGGGCGTGCATCGCACCTGGCTCGATCCACACGGCTTTGATCGCGTGCGGCTCGGCAAGGCCCCGATCGACACGCCACGACGGGCCATGGGCGACCTGCTTGGTAACGCCGTTCGCTTCGGCGTGGTCGATGACGTGCTCGCTGCGGGCGAGGGGATCGAGACCATGCTGTCGCTGCGTTACGTACTGCCGACCTTGCCCATGACCGCTGCTCTCTCGGCCAATCACCTCTCAGCCATATTGCTGCCGTCTGGCCTACGCCGACTCTATATCGCCCGTGACGCAGATGCCGCCGGAGATGCCGTACAGGCTATTCTCACCCAGCGCGCAGAAGCCGCCGGCATTGAAGCGATCGCATTGTCGCCCCGGCTGGGCGACTTCAACGAAGATCTGCACATCTTCGGCCTCGAGGCCCTCCGAGCAGCGTTGCTACTGCAACTCGTACCGGAGGACGTCGTCCGTTTCCTGCATTCGTCGATGGCAACCGCGGAATAGCCCCGGCAATTCGATGGGCGTCGACAGGTCGGTGCGGCCAGTGCCGGAAGAGGACGCGACCACTGCCTTCTAGAGGGCGATCGGACGGCAAGCGGCTCGGGCCGGCAATGGCTGCGTCCGGCTATTTTCCGCCGCGCGCCGGCGACCAGAAGACACATTAGCCATCTGGCGAGCGCGCTTTGCATCGCGAAGCAAAATAGCCGGCCTCAGCCATCCTCCGCTGCGCTTCGGCCCTCCGCTCTGCTCCGGGTTCTGGCCCGTTCCGCCTGCCGTCTGAGTGATCGCCACGAAGGCCGCGATGGTCGCGGCCGATCCGGCAAAGGATCGCCTCCATGACCGACCACAATGACATCGAACCGCCGCACGCCGCATCTGCGACCGAACACGTTCTTACCGAATTGCAACTCTTCGGTTACCGCCCCTTCGACGATCAGCCCGATCCACGGCCGCTTCCCGAAGGCAGGATCATCAGCGGTGCCGTCGCTGACATCTTTGATGCCTTGGTCGCGACGTTGAGCGATACGCGGCTCGAGCCGGACCTTGACGACTTGCTTTGGTCGACCGTCAACCTGTTTCACCGAGCCGTCGACCGCGTCGGTCGCCAACTGGACGACAACGAACAGGCGCAGCAGAAGCGCCAGCGTGAGCAAGACGGCTCCGAAATTCGATCCGTCGAACTCGAGCGCATCATTGCGGAGGGAATCACGCTGATTGAGCGCCGCAACTGCCTGGAACTCTTCCGTGACCAGGCCATCGAGCGCTTCGAGACTCAAACCGGCTCATTCTGGCGCCCCCGATCGGGATCGCTGGTGAACCACCGTACGCTGACCGCAGCGATGATCGACTCCCGCGACTTCATCGCAGCCAAGCGCCGCGCGGAGACCGAGGTCATGTTGCCCTCAGGACCGAAGATCGCGCTCACCGGCGGGCTCGACTTCAATGACCATCACCTCATCTGGGATCGCCTCGACAAAGTTCACGCCAAGCATCCCGACATGGTCCTGCTCCACGGCGGCTCCCCGAAGGGAGCCGAACTGATCGCCTCGAAATGGGCGACCAACCGCAAAGTGGCTCAGATCGCTTTCAAGCCCGACTGGACGAAACATGCCAAGGCAGCACCGTTCAAACGCAACGATGCCATGCTCGAACTCCTGCCGATCGGCGTCATGCACTTCCCGGGCACGGGCATCCAGGACAACCTCGCCGACAAGGCGAAGCGGCTCGGCATCCCTGTCTGGAGGTTCGGCGGCGCGTGAGCGCCATCTTATCGACTCCAAGCGTCGAGGCGGAATTGCTCACGCCGCAACTCCGCCTCGTTTCGGCTCTACATTGGAGTTGCGCCATGGTGGTGGTGGAAGGCGCGACTGCTAGATCTATGCACATGGAGCCACCACCATGCTCGCCCTTGGGCTCGCTCTCAACACACTCGGCATCGGCTTGTTCTGCTGGGCGATCTTCGCGCTCGCGGTGTATGCGTTGCCGTTGTTCGTCGCACTGAATATCGGGATGGCGGCGTTTCATAGCGGCGCCGGCCTCGTTGGCGCGCTGCTTATCGGAATGGCCGCTGGCGCGCTAACGCTGGCCGTCGGTCAGGTCGCCGTTGCCGTTAGTCGGTCCTTGGCCTTGCGCATCGCGATCGCGACGGCATTCGCTGTTCCCGCCGCCGTCGCCGGCTATCATGTGATCTTCGCCGTGTCCCAGATCGGGGTGCCTTCGCTGGTTTGGCGTGAGGTCTTCGCTTGCCTAGGGGCGGTTTGCATTGGTGTCACGTCATGGACGCGCCTGATGATTCTGGCGGAGACTCGTCCGATCGAGTCGGGCAGGGTGGTGGAGAACCCGTCCTAACCAGTTCTTACGGCCGCATGGCCCGAGGGATGACCGTTTCCCGCCTTCATCGTCGAACAGGTTCGGATAGATCGGCGCGTTGAACGGGGATGATCGAGACTTGAGCACGGCGGAGGCAGTCCTCGTAGGAACTCCTCAACCAAACTGCCGCCGTCTCGATTTGGCACGCGCAGCCGGGGCAGAGCGATATTACCTCGATCCGTTCTTGGGAGACGATGCCGCCCTTTGCAGGAGATTGTTTCTCTTTCTGCACTGAATCGCTCCGACCTCTTGTTCATCAAAACCGAGATAGCCACGCTTCTCCGTAAGATTGTGGTTCAGCACGCGGACGCACGTGGCCTCGTTGATGGCTTGATCTGGCCGAAGACCGGCTTCGCCTCGATCGTCTGAGCCGCAACGCCGTTGATGCGACTTTCTTCCCCTGGGCTTCGCCCATTCCTCGCGAGCCAAGAAAGTCGCCACAACGGCGTCCTCCGCTGCGCTCCGGCCCGAGCGGGTGCGTCGCCGATCGTCCTCGACCCTAGATCGCCATCGAGGCCGCGGTGGTCGCGGGCTCGAAACACAAAAGGAGAAGTGACATGGCTAACATTGGTTCTTTCAAGAAGGTCGGCAACGATTTCCAGGGCGAGATCGTCACCCTGAGTCTGCAAGCCAAGGGCGTCCGCATCGTCGCCGAGACCAACCGATCTAACGACAACGCTCCCAGCCACCGCATCTACGTGGGCCGAGCCGAGATTGGAGCAGCTTGGTCGAAGCGCTCCGAAGAGGGCCGCGACTACCTCTCGCTCAAGCTCGACGATCCTTCCTTCAACGCTCCGATCTACGCCAACTTGTTCGACGATGAAGGCGGCGAGGGCTATACGCTGCTCTGGTCGCGGCCGCGCAAGACCGGCGAGTAAGAGCGCCCCACCAAGCCCCGTCCGGTCCGCCGGGCGGGGCGCTTCACGGTCGGCCTGAGGCGGCTCACGATTTGCTAAGCCGCGCAGCCTTTTTGAGCAGGTCCCCCGGTTCGATCCCCAATGCTTCAGCAATTTGCCCGAGCACGGTGACGCTTGCTGACACATCGCCGCGCTCGATGGCGCCGACGTAACGGGCGCTTAAACCCGCGCGCTCGGCCAGTTCCTCCTGCGTCATTTGTAGATCGTGGCGTTTCCGACGCAGGTTCACAGCCATGATCTCTTTGAGATCCATGGCGATATGGGAACTGAGCCGGAACGATCGTTCTAGGAACGATCGTTCCTATTCGTGTCCAAACATGCTATGTCTGCGGCGATGCTATATGCGTGGCCGACTTAGGTTGCCGATTTGTCGAACGCATATTCAGCCTTCCAACGCGGCGGAGGTCTGGATTGCGACCAAACCATGGCGTAGCTTATAGGCGTTCTAAAAGCGGGTGTGATGCAGAAGCCATCCCTAGATCCAGACGTAGCGGACAGTGCGCCGGACGAGCCAACGCTGACGGCCTATGACGAACAGCATGTCGTCACGTACATGCGCCTTCTGCAGGCGGAGGGCGAGGGGGCGGACTGGCGTGAAGTGGCTCGAGTGGTCTTGCATATCGACCCGGAGCGAGAGCCGGATCGTGCGCGGCACGCATATCAGAGTCATCTTGCGCGCGCCAAATGGGTGACTGAACAGGGCCGCCTATTGCGTGGCACCGGGTCGAAATAGAAGAAAATCGCCGGTTGGCGACTTGCAGGCAGAACTATTTTCTTTTGCTAACCAGTGGTCATTCCGATGCACCACGTGGTGTCAAACTAGGGGCTTCCTACAACCGTCTCGTTCATACCTATTGTGCCGCAATCGTTGTTAGCAGCGTGCAATGGGACGGAAGAAATGCCTGAATTCGACTGGCGGTCGCCGGATTCCTACAAGAGCCTACAAGACGCGGAAGTCACCGACATCGCCTGGGAATGTCTCCGCCGCAACGCCGACTATCGGCGGGAGTACGAGGTGATGATTGCCAACAGTCCGAACGGCGAAGTGACCGACGAATTCAGGAGGAAATGGGGTATCTGCTTTCGCCCATGACCCGCAGAGGTCATTCGACGAGCAGACGATCTTTTGGGCGCCTGAGGTTCTAGCGGCCATTGTTCCGGTGACGGTTGCTGGGGCCGCCGATCGCAATTCAGCGTCTCAACCCCTGCTTGACCTTACAGCAGGTCAGGTGCGGCGCGCCGCCGACGGCTGGCACGCCGTGCTGCGCATCGGTGGGGTAGATCACCGTGTCTGGTCCAAGGACCCGCTGGTGCTTGGCGCGTCATATGCAGCCGAACTGCCGTTCGACGGCGATTTCGGCGCGCGTGCGTATGCAGCCCGCCGACTGTGGCGCGCGATCAATGGGCGCGCGCCAGGTCCGGCATTTCACACGCTATCCAAACTGCGGCGCGAACGCCTGAGCGCTGCGATCCGTGCGCTCGATGCGCATAGCGCCGGCGGCAGTTATCGCCTTATCGCCGAAGCGCTGTTCGGCAAGAAGCACATCCCCGATCGCGCCTGGAAGACGCATTATCTGCGCAATCGAACAATCCGCTTGGTGCAAGGTAGCCTCGCGTTAATGCGCGGTGGTTACCGCAAACTCCTGCGGCCCGGGCGCAAGGACGAGTAGCGCAGTCCGAAGGGGTGCCGAAAATCGCCCCCTCAAGATTCGGCATCCCCCTCCGATATCGCGCTCCTCCATGATGACCGCACACACGCCGGCCTAGCCAGGCGTGGTGCGCTGTCCTCCTGGAGTTCTCAAATGCCCGATCCGATGGCCGGTCTTCCCCCGCGATTCCTGCGTACACCTGAGGCCGCCCGCTATCTTGGCCTGTCCGGTCGCACGCTCGAGAAGCACCGCACGTACGGTACTGGACCGACGTATCGGAAGATCGGCGGACGTGTTGTCTACGCCGTCGATGACCTGAAAGCATGGGCCGACCGCGGCGCCAAGACGTCGACATCGGATCCCGGTAAGGGGACCGTGCTACCCGCCAAGAAGCATCCGGCCCTGCGTCCCTACGCAGGTCAGGAACGTCGTTGATTGCCGCGTGAGAGCAGTGACCATGCGGCGCAAGCACCATTCCGAGCGCGATCAGCTTGAGCTCTTTCGGGCGCTGCCCGGTGATCTTGCCCCCCGCGACGCGCAGGATCTCATGGCTTATCCGTTCTTTTCGCTCGCCAAAACCAAGCGGATCGAGCCGATCGATTTCCGCGCGGGTGCGATCGCAATTCGTGTCGAAGCCGTTCCGGAACACGGCATGGCGACCATCTGGGATGCTGATGTCCTGATCTGGGCTGCGTCCCAGATCGTGGAAGCCCGTGACGCCGGCTTGAAGTCCTCGCGCCTGATGGCAGCAACGCCCTACGAGATTTTGACGTTCGCGGGCCGCGGCACCAGCGCACGCGACTACGACCGGTTGAAGGCGGGTCTCGACCGACTTCAGTCAACGACCGTGCTGACGTCGATCCGTCAGCCGGCAGAGCGGCGACGGCATCGCTTCTCCTGGATCAACGAGTGGAAGGAGACAGCCGATGCAAATGGTCGGCCATTTGGGATCGAACTGATCCTGCCTGATTGGTTCTATGCCGGCATCATCGACGACGCGCTCGTGCTGACCATCGACCGCGCTTATTTCGATCTGACGGGCGGCCTTGAGCGCTGGCTTTACCGCCTCGTGCGCAAGCACGGCGGTCGGCAGGACGGCGGCTGGAGCTTCGACCTTGTGCACCTCCATGCCAAGTCAGGCATCCTCTCGCCGCTCAAGCACTTTGCGTACGACATACGCCAGATCGTCCAGCGTCAGACATTGCCCGGCTATCAGCTCGTGCTCACGCGAGACCGGAACGGTGCCGAGCGGCTGAACTTCTCGCCTTTGACTGTTGATCCCTTAACGGCCCGCTTGCGCCGCCGCGGTCTCATTCCAAATTCGGAGGACAACCTGTGAATCAGCTCGTGCTATCGGAGACCGCAGCCCTCGTGCTATCGGGGACCCGATCCTCGTGCTATCGGGGACCGGAATCGCGCTTAAGAGCTTGTTTCTCCGAGCTTTCCGGCCGCTCTAACTTTACTAACCAGAAATCCTTCGGATTTCTTCTAACGGACCAGGCGGAAAGCCGCGTTGGGGGCGCCCGGAAACGGCGGTCCGTCAGTCTAGCTCGCCCTTGCGGGCCACGCACACTCTCCACCGAGCCTCAAGCTCACGGCTACCAGCTCCAGCGTCAGGGAGCTGCCGCATGAGCGATCTCACCGAATTGGAAGTGTTGTGGCTCGAGAAGCGCATCGAAAACCGCATTCGGTTCGGTCGTATTGTCAAGGAACGGAAGCTTGATCGCCATCGGCGCGTTCTGTCATTTGTGCCCGGCAGCATCTTTGCCTTCGTCCGATGGACGTCCAACGACTTCGGCACGGTCATTTCGCGCATCGACATCTTGCGTGCGGTCGCTCCGGGACAGCGCTGCTCGACCGTACCGTACGTGAAGCCTGGCGGAGAGATTTTGCTGCGGCTGTCAGGCTGGCCGAAGGTCGAGCGCGTGCTGCAGATGATCGATGCCATTGACGCGCTCGGGATCGATCCGGCTGACGTCGCGCCTGATCATTGGCATCACGTTCATAACCGTCTGTCCGTCAACGAAAACCCACGCCCCTACACGAAAGCCCGCCACCAGGCTTGGCTTCACCGGCAGAGGGTCATGCGATGACACCGCGGCTCAAGACGTTGATCGCGATGCTCGGCGGTGCCGTCGCACTTATCGCGCCAATCGTTGTGGAGATTGCGCCAGCCTATATTTGGAATGCATCCGAGAGCGTACCGATCGGGCTCTACCGTGTGCAGCCCCCGCACAAACTATTCGTTACGGAACTTCTCGCCGTGCAGCCGCCGGAGCCGCTCGCGACCTTCCTCGACCTAAACGGCTATTTGCCCATTGGCGTCCCCATGCTGAAGCGCGTCCTCGCCCTTCCGGGGCAGAGTGTTTGCAGAACCGGCCTCACGATTTCGGTCGACGACGTCGCGGTGGGCGAGGCGAAGGATCACGACGGGCGCGGCCGGCCGCTGCCGAAATGGCAGGGCTGCCGCGTTGTCGGCGACGGCGAGCTGTTTCTGATGAACTGGCAGTCGGACGACTCTCTTGATGGCCGGTATTTTGGATTTGTTCCGGCATCTAGCGTGATCGGCCGTGCGATGCCGGTGTGGACGTGGGAGGAGTGATCGTGTGCATTCGACGTGTTCTGCTCGCCATTCCCTTGTTCGATCGATTGCGGGATCGTTCGTCCGTCATGCGCGTTTGCGCTGTCGTGCCGCTGATGCTTCTTTCGACCGCGATCGACGGTGCTGCTTTGGCCCAGAGCGGATCAGCCGCCCAGCCGGCGATCAGTGAGAGCGCTCACGCATTTGCCGGCTTCATCAGTGATGCCTCGCAACGCTTTGCGACTGCGCCGAACTGGATTCGATCAGTTCTAAGCATCGAGAGTGCTGGTGACGTGCACGCCAGATCGACAAAAGGCGCAATGGGCCTGATGCAGATCATGCCGGCGACTTGGGCGGAACTTCGCGAGCGCTACAATCTCGGGAACGACCCCTACGACCCGCACGACAACATTCTGGCCGGTACGGCCTACTTGCGCGAACTGCTCGACCGGTTTGGCTCGCCTGGCGTGTTTGCCGCGTACAACGCGGGACCATCTCGCTATGAAGAGCATCTCGCAGGCGGCTCTCTGCCAGAGGAGACGCGAGCCTACGTCGCGAAACTTGCAAATCTACTTGGCATCGAATTGCCGCCGAGATGGACGTCCAGCGGACAGTCAGCAGCAGCTGCAACGCTATTCGTTACGCGATCCGATCTCATGAAAACACGCTTTCGGTTGCCGGCGCTCATGCCGTTGGGCGGCGTCACGACCGCAATCTCTGCGCCCGATGTTTCGCCCATGGTCCCCCGGCCCATTGGCGTGTTCGTCCCTCGATCGGATTTGGCAGTATCTCAATGACCAAGTGTGCGGGTTCGCAAGCCTTCGTGTGCTTCACCAAGCAGGTGCCGCGTGCTGATGGCGTAGGGGCGATGCCTTCGGCCCGCGCTCTACTCGTCGCTTCGCTCCTCACCAAGCCACCCTTCGGGTGTCTCGGCCCTTCGGGTAACGATCGCTATCGCAAGCGCTCGGAAGCAATGGGGGCTTCGCGAATTGGCTGCCAAGTCGCGGTGGCTCTTTCGGCGACCGGGAGACCACGACGGCAACGGGCATATGGTTCTCTCGGCCAATTGGCGTGTTCGTGCCTCGATCGATTCGGGAGCATCGCAATGACCAAGCGTGCGGGTTCGCAAGCTGACGGCGTACGGGCGATGCCTTCGGCCCGCGCTCTACTCGTCGCTTCGCTCCTCACCGAGCCACCCTTCGGGTGTCTCGGCCCTTCGGGTAACGATCGCTATCGCAAGCGCTCGGAAGCAGCGGGGGCTTCGCGAGCCGGCTGCCAAGTCGCGACGGCTCTTTCGGGATCCGGCGACTGGGAGACCACGACGGCAGGACGGCGAGATAAAAGGGGCTCGCCGGTCGAACCGCAAGCCATTGGCATGGCTTGGGTTCTGGCGTGCCGGTCGGTCGGGGCGCGTGCCGCGCCTTGCATTTTCACGAGTGCAATCAAAGGGGTTTTCGGCACCATGTGCGCTTTTGATCGTTGGGAGGCCCTGCCGTGAGCGTGCGCGACAGCGATCTGCGTATTCGGCCTGGGCGCATCCGCAGCACCCGCGCGCCGAAGCAAAAGAGCTTCATCAACCAGGTGCTACGTGCCGCGGAGAAAGCGGGACACTCCTCGGGACAGGCTGGGTCTGGCAGACGCTCTGCGGCCTATGGGCGCTCGACGTTTGGCCGCGGGCGCCTCGCCTTTACCCGCGCCAGATTGTTCAGCCCGGCGCGGCGCGTTGTGGTGAAGGCGCGCGTGGTTCGTCACAAAGGGCGAGCCTTCCGTTCAGCACCGCTGACGGCCCATCTTTCGTATTTGAAGCGCGACGGTGTGACCAGAAGCGGTGAGCGGGCCGAGATGTTCGATGCCGGCAGCGACCGTGCTGACGGCGCAGCTTTCGCGGAACGGTGCGAGGACGACCGGCATCATTTCCGGTTCATTGTCTCGCCGGAGGACGCCGGCGACATGACAGACCTGAAGGCTTTCACCCGCGACCTCGCCAGGCAGATGGAGGCCGATCTCGGTACCCGGCTCGACTGGGTGGCCGTTGATCATTGGAATACCGACAACCCACACGTCCATCTTCTCGTTCGGGGCGTGGACGAGGAAGGGGCGGATCTCGTGATCTCCCGCGACTACATCAGCCAGGGCCTGCGCACACGCGCCGAGGAACTGGTCGGCATCGAACTTGGTCCAAAGCCGGAGCACGAGATTCGCAATTCACTGGAGAGGGAAGTCACGGCGGAACGATGGACGCGCCTCGATCGGGAGATCCGGCTGGCGGCCGATGAGACCGGCACTATCGATCTGCGCCCGGAGAATTCCGGCAAGTCCGATCTGGAGATCAGGCGCCTCATGGTCGGTCGCCTCCAATACCTCGAGAAGATGAGCCTCGCCGCTTCCGCCGCGCCAGGAGAATGGATGGTCGGACTCGAATCCGAGCGGAGTTTGCGCGACCTCGGCATGCGCGGCGACATCATCAAAACCATGCACCGCGCCTTTACCGAGCGTGGGGAAGTGCGCGGTGTCGCCGACTATGTCATCGAAGGTGAACAGCCGACCTCGCGGATCATCGGACGACTGGTCGACCGCGGATTGCACGATGAACTGACCGGCGAGGCCTACGCCCTGATCGACGGAACAGACGGACGAGCGCACCACGTGCGCTTCCGAGGGCTCGAGGCTTTCGAACAGGCGCCACCGGTCGGCGGCATCGTCGAAGTCAGACGCTTCGGTCAAGCCGGCGATCCGCGGCCGACCTTGGTTCTCGCGACACGCTCCGATCTCGACCTCGGCAGCCAGATCACGGCACGAGGGGCAACCTGGCTCGACCATCGGCTGGTTGAACGGGACCCCATGCCGCTCGCCATGGGCGGATTCGGCCGCGAGACCCGCGACGCCCTAGAAGCCCGTGCCGAGCATTTGATCCGGGAGGGCCTGGCGCGGCGGCAGGGCCCACGCATCATCTTGCAGCGCGACCTCTTGAACACATTGCGCCGGCGTGAACTTGACGAGGTGGCCGCAAAAGTCTCGGCCGAGACCCGGCTCCCTTACGTTAAGCCTGACTCCGGGGAGCATGTGGCGGGTACGTATCGCCAGCGGCTGACGCTCACCTCCGGACGCTTCGCCATGATCGACAATGGGCTTGGCTTCCAGCTCGTCCCTTGGTCGCGCGAACTCGAACAGAAGCTCGGCCAACACGTCACCGGCGTCGTGAAGGATGGGGGCGGCATCGAATGGGGCTTTGGTCGCAAGCGCGACCTTGGCCTCTAGCAATCTCCAATGCAGTTACGGAAGGGCGTTCGCGATGTCCGGAACCAAGATCCTCTGGGGACAGGTGATCGTTGTCGGCCTCATTGTTTTGCTGGCCATCTGGGGAGCAACCGAGTGGACGGCTTGGCGGCTCGCCTATCAGCCAGAACTTGGGCGACCCTGGTTCGAGTTGTTGGGCTTCAAAATCTACTACCCGCCAATCTTCTTTTGGTGGTGGTTCGTCTACGACGCCTATGCACCTCAGGTCTTTGTCGAGGGAGCCTTCATCGCGGCGTCCGGGACCTTCGTCTCAATCGCGGTGGCGATCGGCATGTCGGTCTGGCGCGCGCGTGAAGCCAAGAATGTCGAGACCTACGGTTCGGCGCGCTGGGCTGGTCTGGAGGAGGTTCGAGTGGCCGGACTTCTCGGTCCTGATGGTGTAGTGCTGGGCAAGCTCGAGCGCGACTACCTTCGCCATGACGGGCCGGAGCACGTGTTGTGTTTTGCGCCCACGCGGTCTGGCAAAGGCGTCGGTCTCGTCCTTCCCTCTCTGCTGGCCTGGCCCGGCTCGGCCATCGTTCACGACATCAAGGGTGAGAACTGGCAACTGACCGCGGGCTTCCGTTCGCGGCATGGCCGCGTCCTGTTGTTCGACCCCACCAACCCAAAGTCCTCAGCCTACAATCCGCTATTCGAGGTCCGGCGCGGGGAATGGGAGGTTCGCGACGTCCAGAACGTCGCCGACGTCCTGGTTGACCCCGAGGGCTCGCTCGACAAGCGGAACCATTGGGAGAAGACCAGTCATTCCCTCCTGGTCGGCGCCATCCTCCATGTCCTCTATGCCGAGGTGGACAAGACCCTGGCCGGCGTCGCAGCTTTCCTATCCGATCCGAAGCGGCCGATTGAGGCGACGCTGAAGGCGATGATGACCACGGCGCATCTCGGCGAGCAGGGTGCGCATCCTGTGGTCGCCTCGACCGCGCGCGAGCTCCTCAACAAATCCGAGAATGAACGCTCCGGTGTCCTGTCCACCGCCATGTCGTGCCTCGGACTTTATCGCGATCCCGTCGTCGCCCAAGTGACCCGCCGCTGCGACTGGCGGATAGCTGATCTGATCGCCGATCGGCGACCGACGACGCTTTACCTGGTCGTGCCGCCCTCCGATATCTCGCGGACCAAGCCCCTGATCCGGCTCGTGCTGAATCAGATCGGCCGGCGCCTGACCGAGGACCTGCACGCCAGTGATCGCCGGCATCGCGTTCTGATGATGCTTGACGAGTTCCCGGCGCTGGGCCGGCTTGATTTCTTCGAGTCCGCGCTCGCCTTCATGGCGGGCTACGGCATCAAGAGCTTCTTGATCGCGCAGTCGCTCAATCAGATCGAGAAGGCTTACGGGCCCAACAATGCCATCCTAGACAACTGTCACGTCCGGGTCAGCTTCGCGACGAACGACGAGCGGACCGCCAAGCGGGTGTCGGATGCACTGGGTACGGCGACCGAGATGCGCGCGATGAAGAACTATGCCGGTCACAGGCTGAACCCCTGGCTGGGGCACTTGATGGTCTCGCGCCAGGAGACGGCAAGGCCGCTGCTGACCCCGGGTGAAGTCATGCAGCTTCCGCCAATGGATGAGATCATCATGGTGGCAGGGACGGCGCCGATCCGGGCGAAGAAGGTCCGCTACTACGAGGATCGGCGATTTACCGAGCGGGTTCTGCCGCCACCAGATCCGGCGAGCGCCGGCCGATCATCGCGAACGGACGGATGGTCAGCGCTCGGACCGCTGAAGCCGACGGCTACTCCGGCTGACCAAGCTTCGGAGGCCGAGGAAGACACGGCGAACAGCGGACTCCGTCGTGAGCCCGAGCTCCCCGATCACGTCGCGATCGCCAGGGAGACGACCGAACCGACACCGGCAGAAGAATTTGCTGCCGTCCTTGACGATGACGAGGATGCGGTCCGTCAGTCCCGGCTCATACGCCAACAGATGCGAGGTGTCGCCCGTCAGGCCGCCCTGGACCCGAATGACGGTATGGAGCTCTGAGGCGATATGCGCGACCGGATGAACGTCTATTTTCCGCCAGAGCTTCTGAAACAGATCTCGGATCTGGCCGATCGCAAGAAACTTTCCCGATCCGCAATCGTGGAAGCAGCTGTCGCTTCGTTTCTGTCACCGGATGCAGCGGACAGGCGGGAGGCGGCGTTTACCCGGCGCCTCGATCGGCTGTCGCGTCAGATGCAGAGGCTGGAGCGCGACGTTGGTTTGACGGCGGAAACCTTGGCTCTCTTCATTCGCTTCTGGCTGACGATCACGCCACCGCTGCCCAACGACGCGCAGGCCGCCGCGCAAGCAAAGGGGCGGGAGCGATTTGAAGGATTTGTTGAGGCACTCGGGCGCCGCTTGCAAAAGGGACAAAGCTTTCTCCGCGAGATTCCGGAAGATATCCGCCGTCAGGAACCGGCAGAAGAGACTTGATCGAACCATGTAAAGACCGTGTCTCCGGTCCTTCTTTTTCTACGCCAGCCTACGACCGCAGCGATTTAGCCGAACTGGCAAAAGCTGGACGCGCTATTCGGCTCGAGCGAGCTGAGAGCAAAGGGCCAGCATGCAAATCTCAACACCATGGCGTCGCATCGCGCGCGCTTTTCTACCTTTTGTAGCCGGGTACTATCTCTCTTATCTGTTTCGAACGATCAATGCTCTAATCGCCAACCATCTCAGCTCGGATACCGGGGTTGGGACTGCCGACCTCGGCTTGCTTACGTCGGTCTATTTTCTTGTTTTCGCGGCCGCTCAGATCCCCGTCGGTATATTGTTGGATCGCTTTGGTCCACGTCGCGTCCAGAGTGTTCTGCTCTTGCTTGCCGCAGCAGGCGCCGGCCTCTTCGCGATATCGACTGATTTCCTGTCGCTTTTGATCGCGCGTGCAATGATCGGGCTTGGCGTGGCGGCGGCGTTAACCGCAGGACTGAAGTCGATCGTCCTCTGGTTTCCCAGGGAGCGTGTCGCCTTGCTGAACGGCTACATGGTCATGCTGGGATCGCTAGGAGCGGTGACCGCTACAGCTCCCGTCGAACACCTGCTCGCCTGGATGGGCTGGCGGCAGCTCTTTGAGATCCTGGCAGCCGTTACGGGTGTTACAGCCATTCTCATCTATGTCTTGGTGCCTGAACGACCAATTGTCCCATCAACCGCGCGCGCCACCCTTGGCTCCATTTTCGGCGATCGGCGCTTTTGGCGAATCGCACCGTTGTCGGCGACTTGCATTGGATCAGCCTGGTCTCTGCAGGCTTTGTGGGCATCACCGTGGCTGACAGACGTCGAGGGGCTTGATCGTGCAAGTCTCGTGAGACAGCTTCTTACGATGTCGATCGTCTTGAGCTGTGGTGCCTGGTTGTTCGGTACGACGGTCCATTACCTCAAACGTAGGGGAATCGGGGCTGAGACGATATTAGTGATGGTAGCAGTTGTGTTTGTCGCAGCTGAGTTAGCCTTGATCTTGCGAGCACCTCTGCCGTCCATTGTGCCTTGGTCCGTTGTCGCCATTGTCGGAACGGCAACTGTGGCCAGCTTCGCGGTGATGGCGGATTACTTTCCGCCTGAGCTAGCTGGTCGCGCCAATGGCGCCCTAAACGTCCTGCACTTCGGTTGGGCTTTCTTGGCTCAAGTCGGGACCGGCCTGATCTTGGAGAAATGGTCTGCGAATGGCGGCCATAGGCCCGTCCAAGCCTATCAAGTCGCCTTCGGCCTCAGCGTAGCACTGCAGATCGCGGCGTTGGTCTGGTTCGCGCTGCCTTTGCGCCGATCCTTCTCCTTATGGATGAGTTCAATCCTCTTCTTCAAGCCGGCTGATCTTGCCTACGCTGTCGAGTCAGTCGGGTTGTATGAGGATTCGGTCATACTCGTCTCCGCGGATGACGGTGCGGAGTGGTAGCGGTAGCTCGCCGAGTACGATCTATTGAGTAGGCTTCAAAAATCAGTTCGCACTCTTCCTTTTTCTACGCCAGCCTACGACGACCCAAAGCGCTTGTTGCGTCAAGTCCATCGGTGCCTTTTCTAATCATCCCCACATGAGGACGCTCGTTGGACGTCGTCATTCGGTGGGGACGAACGGTGGCAATCCATTCCATTCAATCGGAAGCGAGTTCGCGCGGCGCGCGAATGCTGCGCAGCGCGCTTGGTTCTGCGATCGCCGGCTACCTCGAAGACGAAGCGATCATCGAGGTGATGCTCAACCCGGATGGGCGGTTGTGGATTGACCGGCTGTCGAATGGCCTGATCGACACAGGCGTAACTCTGTCGGCAGCGGACGGCGAGCGCATTGTTCGTCTGGTTGCGCACCACGTAGGTGCGGAGGTGCATGCCGGCTCGCCGCGGGTCTCTGCCGAATTGCCCGGGACCGGCGAGCGCTTCGAAGGTCTGTTGCCTCCGGTCGTTGCGGCACCGGCATTCGCGATCCGCAAACCTGCGGTCGCCGTGTTTACGCTCGACGATTACGTCGCCAGGGGGGTCATGACCTCGGAGCAGGCCAGGATCCTGAAGGGCGCGGTCGCTGCTCGTAAGAACATCCTCGTCGCTGGTGGGACATCGACCGGCAAGACGACCTTGACGAATGCCCTCTTGGCGGAGGTGGCGAAGACCTCCGAGCGGGTCGTTCTGATCGAAGATACGCGCGAGCTTCAGTGCAAGGCGCCCAATCTCGTCGCTTTGCGGACCAAGGATGGTGTGGCCACGCTATCGGAGCTCGTTCGGTCCTCGCTGCGGCTACGACCTGATCGCATTCCGATTGGCGAAGTGCGAGGTGCCGAGGCGCTCGATCTGCTGAAGGCTTGGGGTACAGGCCATCCCGGCGGCATCGGCACCATCCATGCGGGCAGCGCGCTCGGCGCGCTGCGGCGGCTCGAGCAACTCATCCAGGAAGCCGTCATCACGGTTCCGCGTGCCCTGATCGCTGAGACGATCAACCTCGTCGCTGTCCTTGCGGGCCGCGGCGCTGACCGTCGCCTCGCTGAACTCGCCCTTGTTTCAGGGCTTGGCGCCGCTGGCGACTACGACCTTTCATCAGCAGGAGACTGACATGCGTCATAAATTTCGCTTTGTTCGAGGTGTCGTTTCATTGGCCCCCTCTGGCGCGGTACTTTTGGCGTCGGTGCCGGCGTGGGCGGCTGGCTCTAACATGCCGTGGGAGCAGCCACTCAATCAAATATTGCAGTCGGTTGAAGGACCGGTCGCCAAGATCATCGCCGTCATCATCATCGTGGTGACCGGGCTAACGCTCGCGTTCGGGGACTCGTCAGGTGGTTTCCGCAGGCTGATCCAGATCGTGTTCGGTCTGTCGATCGCGTTCGCAGCCTCGAGCTTCTTCCTGTCGTTCTTCTCCTTCGGCGGCGGCGTGGTGATCTGATGGATGATCAAGTCACAGGCTTTGTCGTGCCCGTTCACCGCGCGCTCACTGAGCCAATCCTGATGGGCGGCGCGGCGCGGTCGGTTGCGATCGTCAATGGCACGCTTGCGGCGGCCCTTGGGCTCGGATTGCGGCTCTGGATCGCGGGTCTTGTCCTCTGGTTCATCGGCCACATGGCCGCCGTCTGGGCGGCCAAGCGCGATCCCGCCTTCGTCGATGTGGTGCGCCGACATCTGCGCATTCCCGCACATCTTAACACCTGAGCTCTCGGTCATGATGAACCTTGCCGAATATCGCCATTCCAGCGCGCGCCTCGCCGACTTCTTGCCCTGGGCAGCCCTCGTCGATGAGGGAATCATCCTGAACAAGGACGGCTCATTCCAACGGACAGCAAAGTTCCGGGGACCTGACCTCGACAGCGCGGTACCGGCCGAACTTGTCGGCGTCGCCGGTCGCCTGAACAACGCACTTCGCCGCCTGGGATCCGGCTGGGCCGTATTTGTTGAGGGGCAGCGTCATTTTGCTGGGGCCTATCCTCCGAGTACATTTCCGGATGTCGCGTCCGCGCTGGTCGATGCCGAACGCAGGGCCCAGTTCGAAGAGGCTGGCGCCCATTATGAGTCCAGCTACTTCTTGACCTTCCTCTATCTGCCACCCGAGGAGGGAGCGGCTAAGGCGGAGCGTTTGCTCTATGAAGGTCGCGACCGCACAGTTGGAGCAGATGCCCGGGAGGTGTTGCGCGGCTTTATCGATCAAACCAACCGGGTGCTTCAGCTCGTCGAAGGGTTCATGCCGGAATGCGCCTGGCTCGACGATCAGGACACGCTGACCTACCTGCACTCGACGATCTCGGCCAAGCGTCATCGCGTTCGGGTGCCAGAAATTCCGATGTATATCGATGCGCTGTTGGCCGACCAGCCGCTCACCGGCGGGCTAGAGCCCATGTTGGGCTCAGCCAATCTTCGGGTCCTGACGATTGTCGGCTTTCCGGGTGCAACGACCCCGGGGATCCTGGATGACCTGAATCGCCTGCCGTTTTCGTATCGCTGGTCGACCCGGGCGATCATGCTCGACAAGACCGATGCCACCAAGCTGCTGACCAAGATTCGCCGGCAGTGGTTCGCCAAGCGAAAGTCCATCGGCGCCATTCTCAAGGAGGTCATGACAAACGAGGCGTCGACGCTGCTCGATACCGACGCCCACAACAAGGCGATTGACGCCGACGCGGCATTGCAGGAACTGGGATCGGATCAGATCGGCCAAGCATTCGTCACCGCGACCATCACGGTGTGGGACAGCGATCCCAATGCTGCCGATGAAAAGCTGAGGCTGGTCGAGAAGGTCATCCAGGGCCGCGACTTCACCTGCATGATCGAGACGGTGAACGCCGTCGAAGCCTGGCTCGGCAGTTTGCCCGGGCACGTCTATGCGAATGTGCGGCAGCCGCCGGTATCGACCCTCAATCTGGCCCACATGATTCCGATGTCGGCCGTGTGGGCGGGCGAGGCGAGGGATCTGCACTTCAAGGGTCCGCCGCTTCTGTTCGGCAAGACCGAGGGATCAACGCCGTTCCGATTCTCGCTCCACGTCGGCGACGTCGGTCATACCCTTGTCGTGGGGCCGACAGGCGCTGGTAAATCAGTGCTGCTCGCGCTGATGGCGCTACAGTTCAGGCGTTACCCGAACTCGCAGGTCTTCGCGTTTGACTTCGGTGGTTCGATTCGAGCGGCCGCCCTCGCCATGGGCGGTGATTGGCATGATCTCGGCGGCGCATTGTCCGACGGAGGTGAACAACCCGTCGCCCTGCAGCCGCTGGCCTGGATTGATGATCCTTCCGAGCGCGGATGGGCGACGGAATGGATCGGCGCGATCCTGGCACGGGAAAAGGTCGAGATCACCCCGGAGGTCAAGGATCATCTGTGGTCGGCATTGACATCTCTCGCTTCGGCTCCGCGGGAGGAGCGCACCCTCACGGGCCTGTCAGTCCTGCTCCAATCGAACTCTCTGAAACGCGCCCTGCAACCTTATTGCCTCGGCGGTCCGTCCGGGCGCCTACTCGATGCCGAATTCGAGCGTCTCGGCGAGGCGTCGGTCCAGGCTTTTGAGACCGAAGGCTTGATCGGAACGAGTGCTGCGCCGGCCGTGCTGGCGTACCTCTTCCATCGTATTGGTGATCATCTCGATGGCCGGCCCACACTCCTGATTGTCGATGAAGGTTGGCTTGCCCTCGATGACGAGGATTTTGCGGGGCAGCTCCGGGAATGGCTGAAGACGCTTCGGAAGAAGAACGCGTCCGTCATCTTCGCCACCCAGTCGCTTTCGGACATTGATGGCTCCGCGATTGCACCGGCCATCATCGAAAGCTGCCCAACGCGCCTGTTGCTGCCGAACGAACGGGCGATCGAACCGCAGATCACTGCCATCTACCGCCGCTTCGGACTCAACGATCGCCAGATCGAGCTTCTGAGCCGGGCAACGCCAAAGCGCGACTACTACTGCCAGTCGCGTCGGGGTAACCGGATGTTCGAACTTGGTCTTGGTGAGCTCGCGCTGGCCTTTACCGCGGCCTCGTCCAAGACAGACCAGGCAGCCATCGCCCAACTCCTCGCCGAACATGGCCCTGACGGCTTCGTGCCGGCCTGGCTCCAGCACCGTGACGTCGCCTGGGCCCTCGACCTGATCCCCAATCTCGTCAATCTGGAGAAATCCCTATGAGGCGTCTTGGCCTATTGGCGGCCGCTGGCACGGTTGCGCTGATGCTCGGCGTCACGGCGCCGGCGCGAGCGCAGTGGATCGTCTTCGATCCCAATAACTACGTCCAGAATGTCCTGACGGCAGCGCGGGAGCTCCAGCAGATCAACAATCAGATCACCTCGTTGCAGAACGAGGCGCAGATGCTGATTAATCAGGCAAAGAATCTGGCAAGCCTGCCGTTTTCGTCGCTGCAGCAACTGCAATCCTCGATCCAGCGGACTCAGCAATTGCTGGCCCAGGCGCAGCGCATTGCCTACGACGTGCAGCAGATCGATCATGCCTTCTCGACGAGCTACGCACCGGCGACCAGCAGCCAGTCGAACCAGTTACTGATCTCCAACGCTCAATCGCGCTGGCAGAATTCTTATGCCGCGACGCAAGACGCGCTTCGTGTCCAGGCCGGCATCGTTGGCAACCTCGACACCAATCGCATCCAGACCTCTGCCCTCGTAACCTCGAGCCAGAGTGCCAGTGGCGCCTTGCAGGCAACTCAGGCCGGCAACCAGATCCTCGCGCTTCAAGCGCAACAACTTGCCGATCTCACAGCGGCCGCCGCGGCGCAGGGCAGGGCGCAGAGCCTTGAAGCCGCTCAGCGAGCCTCGGCCCAGGATCAGGGACGAGAACAGCTTCGGCGCTTCCTGACACCGGGGCAGGGCTATCAATCCTCCAACGTGCAGATGTTCCATTGATGACCGACATAGGGGCATTCAAGGCGTTGTCGCTGCTTACGACAATCGGCGTGCTGGTCGTTACTGCTTGCACTATTCAGCTTCGTGGTGGTGACGAGCCGCCCGTGCTGCCGAAGGCCGAGCAGACGACAAATGCAACCAGCTCTGTCCTTGCACGCTGCCGCAGCGTCACTGCGGAGGAAGCGGCGGGTTATCGGCATTGCAGGCAGGTCTGGGCCGAAAACCGGCGACGCTTCTTGGCCAAGAAAGCCGGTGCCGCGGCTCCTGGCGAAGAAGAATCCGCCACAGGGTTGGCGCTCGCCCCAAAGGATCAGAGCCGGATCCCGCAAGGCTATCCGCAACCGGTGACACCTGAGGCGAGCAAGCCATGACGGGTACGGGGATCATTGACCAGTTTCTGGAAACGTTCACGCGTTATATCGACAACGGTTTCGGATTGCTCGGTAGCGACGTCGGATATCTCGCAACGACCCTTGCTGCGATCGACATCACGCTCGCCGCGTTGTTCTGGAGTTGGGGAACTGACGAGGACATCATCGCACGCCTCGTCAAGAAAACGCTCTTCGTCGGTGTCTTTGCCTGGCTCATTGGTAACTGGAACAGTCTCGCGCGCATTGTCTTCGAGAGCTTTGCTGGCCTTGGGCTGAAAGCATCGGGCGCAAGCCTGTCCGCGTCGGACTTCCTGCGGCCGGGAAAGATCGCTCAAGTCGGACTCGACGCTGGCCGACCGCTGCTCGATTCCATCTCCAACCTGATGGGCTACATCAGTTTCTTCGAGAATTTCGTCCAGATCGTCGTTCTTCTGTTCGCCTGGGTCGTGGTGTTGCTCGCCTTCTTCATTTTGGCGATCCAACTCTTCGTCACCCTGATCGAGTTCAAGCTCACGACGTTGGCCGGCTTCGTGCTCATTCCCTTTGGCTTGTTTGGCAAAACCGCCTTCGCAGCAGAACGGGTCCTGGGCAACGTCATCTCCTCCGGAATCAAGGTCTTGGTCCTGGCGGTCATCGTTGGGATTGGATCGACCTTGTTCTCGCAGTTCACCGCCGGCTTTGGTGGCAATCAGCCAACCATCGAAGACGCGATGACCCTGGTCCTTGCGGCGCTCTCCCTGCTTGGCCTCGGTATCTTCGGTCCCGGAATCGCCAACGGCCTGGTGTCGGGTGGACCTCAACTCGGTGCCGGTGCCGCGGTTGGAACAGGCCTTGCTGCCGGCGGCATTGTTGCGGCGGGCGCGGGTCTTGCCGCCGGCGGTGCTGGTCTCGCTGGCGGCGCGATTGCTGGCGCCGCGCGTAGTGGGGGTGCTGCCATGAGCGGAGCAGCAGCGGCCTACCGCAGCGGCGGCCTTGCCGGCGTCGCGGAGGCCGGCGCTTCCGCTGCCATGAGCCCGTTGCGTCGTGCAGCGGCTGCGCTCGGTGGAGGTGGGCAAACCGGCGCGCAGGCCGCCGGCACTTCGGCCGAGGGGCAGCCCGATTGGGCGCGGCGCATGAAGCGTGCCGAGACTATTCGGCACGGGGCGTCGGCAGCCGGCCACGCGGTCCGCTCAGGCGATCACGGTGGCAGCGGCTCTTCCGTCGATTTGTCTGAAGGAGAGCGCTGACATGCAGCATTGCACCTTCGCCACCCACTGCGCAGGCGTCTCAAGCGCGGACACCGCTCGACTCGAACCGATCACTTGATCTCAGGGGCAACTATGTTCAAACGACCTTCCGTTCACTATGGGCGCATGCCCGAGCCGATCACGCCTTACCAAAAGGCAGCGCAGGTTTGGGACGAACGCATTGGATCTGCCCGCGTGCAGGCCAAGAACTGGCGCCTGATGGCGTTCGGTTGCCTAATGCTATCGGCCGGTCTCGCAGGTAGCTTGGTTTGGCAATCGAGCCAAGGCTCGATCACGCCGTGGGTTGTTGAAGTGGACCATCTCGGCCAGGCCCAAAGGGTTGCGCCGGCGAACATCGACTATCAACCCACTGATGCGCAGATCGCCTACGATCTTGCGCGCTTTATCGAAGATGTCAGAGGCCTACCGGCCGACGGTATCGTTCTGCGCCAGAATTGGCTCCGGGCCTATGACTTTACGACGGATCGTGGCGCGGCTGCACTGAACGACTATGCGCGCACCAATGACCCCTTTGCCAAGTTGGGCAAGGCCCAAGTGTCCGTCGACGTCTCGAGCGTGATTCGAGCGTCGTCCGAGAGCTTTCGCGTCGCGTGGACCGAGCGCGTCTACGACAACGGCTCGCTGAGTTCGACCGAGCGCTGGACGGCCATTCTCACCATCGCGATCGAAACGCCGCGCGATGCCGAACGTCTGCGCAAAAATCCTCTCGGCGTCTATGTCCGCGCCATCAACTGGTCAAAGGAGTTGGGTCAGTGACCAAGACGCCGTCTGACGTTCATTCGATACATTCCCTCCCGCAAAGCAGGCTCAATTCGCCTCGGTCCGAGTTCGTGGGCTCAAAGCGAGCGCTTCTGTCCGTGCTCTTGCTCTGTTCATCGGCGCTCGGCGGGTGCGCGACTTATATACCGCCGGAGATCAGCTATGACGCTGAGGTTCCTCCGCTGCCGGCGACGCCAGTGGCTCTCGACGACAGATCGCGACCGCTTCACGTCCCGCCTCTCTGGAAGCCGGCTCTGGGCGGCAAGTCGGGAGGGAAGGAAGACGCTGAGCCCGTGAGCCGGGTTGAGACCGCAAACAGCGCAGCCCGGGTCGAACCGCGCAAGCGGGGGTATTTCAACGCGGCGCAAATCTATGCCTACAGTCCTGGAGCCCTCTACCAGATTTACGCCGCACCGGGGCATATCACGGATATCGCGCTCGAGGAGGGAGAACAGTTGACGGGATCAGGGCCGATCGCGGCCGGAGATACCGTACGCTGGGTCGTTGGCGATACCGAGAGCGGGAGCGGCGACACACGCCGGGTCCATATCCTGGTCAAGCCAACCCGCGCGTCCATCGAGACCAACCTGGTCGTGAATACCGACCGGCGCACCTACCTGATCGAGCTCCGCTCCCGCGAGCGGCTATATATGCCGTCTGTTGCCTGGTACTATCCGGAAACAGCGCGCGAACGATCCGGTTCAGTCGCTCTGAAACCCGTTCTTCCGGATCCGGCGCAGCGTATCTCCCGTTACGCCATCGAAGGGGACAGTCCTCCTTGGCGGCCGCTCGCCGCGTATGACGATGGCCGCAAGGTCTATGTCGAATTCCCGCAAGGGATCGTGCAAGGCGAGATGCCGCCGCTTTTTGTCATCGGCCCGGAAGGCAAGACCGAACTCGTCAACTATCGCGCCTACGGCAACGTGTTGATCGTCGATCGGCTGTTTGCGGCCGCCGAACTGCGGCTTGGCGGCGAGCACCAGCAGAGGGTCCGTATTGTCAGGACCGACGGGAGGCCGTCGTCATGAACACTCGGAATGCAAACGATCACGAGCAGGCAGTTCCGCTGGAGACACAAGAGGATCAGTCCAGGAGCTTCCGCTTGAGAGCGGAGCACCCGCGCGTGACACGGCTGTCGCGGAAGGTCCTGGCCGGCGGGAGCGCGGTTGCCCTGCTTATCATCGGCGGAGCGGTGCTGTGGTCGCTGCAGAAGACTCGCCCTCGAGACCAGGCGACCGATGAGCTTTACAGTACCGACCATCACAATGTTGCCGATGGAATTGCGGCTCTACCGAAGGACTATGCTGGCGTTCCGCGCCAGGCAGTTCCACAGCTAGGTCCGCCGCTTCCCGGCGACCTCGGCCGACCGATCCTTGCCGCTCAAGGCCAGTTGCCGACGAACGGCGCTGATCCGGACCAGCAGCGCCGGGATCAAGAGACCGAAGCAGCCCGCATCAGCCATCTGTTCGCTTCGACCAATGGGAGAGAAGTGCGTGAGCCCATGGCTGCAGGTGTAGGAGGTGATCGCATCGCATCACCAAGCCCGACGAGTGCCAATGACGACGGATTTGCGCAGAACGGTCAGGACCGCAAGCTTGCCTTCGTGAACGCCTCTGTGGACCGTCGCACAGTCAGCCCTGACCGCATCGCCCGGCCGGCTTCACCATATCTCGTGCAGGCTGGCACCGTTATTCCGGGAGCCCTAATAACTGGAATCAGATCGGACCTGCCAGGCCAAATTACGGCGCAGGTGACCGAGAACATTTTTGACACGCCGACTGGCCGGTTTCTGCTTGTGCCCCAGGGAGCGCGTCTGATCGGGATCTACGATAGCCAGGTCACTTTCGGCCAGTCGCGTGTCCTGCTCGTCTGGACCCGGCTGATCATGCCGAATGGACGTTCCATCGTTCTCGAGCGGCAGCCGGGCGCCGACACTGCTGGTTATGCGGGCCTTGAAGACCAGGTCGACAATCACTGGGGCGAGCTATTCAAGACCGCTGCGCTATCGACGTTCTTGGCTGTCGGGACAGAACTAGGTGCAGGCTCCGACACGAATAGCAATGACAGTGCCATCATCCAGGCATTGCGGCACGGCGCCTCCGACTCGCTCAATCAAACCGGACAACAAGTAGTTCGGCGCAGTCTCAACATCCAGCCCACGCTGACCGTGCGACCTGGTTTCCCGGTTCGTGTTCTGGTCAATCATGATCTGATACTTACCCCGTATAGAGGCTGACAACATGCCCAAGCTTAAAATAGGAGAGCTTCCAGACGACAAGCCGGTCAAAGTGAGCGCGGAGCTGCCCCCGGCTGTGCATCGTGATCTCATTGCATATGCAGAAGTGCTTACGCGTCAGGGCGGTCAACTGGTCGATCCAACTAAACTCATCGCCCCCATGTTGGCGCGCTTTATGGCCACTGACCGAGGATTCTCTAAACTGAAACGTGAAGGCCACGTACCGGCCGCGGGCGAAGGACAGTGATGCTCGTGGTTTCATCGAAGCCGTTGCCCCTGCTAAGTCGTTGCCAGCATAGCGAAATGCTACAGTGTTGGCATTAAGAGCTGAGATATTATATCGGAAAGTGTGCTTTCGAGTTTTGCCCGAAACAACTCCGATTGCCAGTTTTCCCAATTTGCAGCCGGGGCACGGCTGGGCGTCGACGTGCAGTTATTCGGTCACCTTCGGTCGCATTACACTGCTCCGGCCATCGACGCTGAGAGGCACGTCACCCTCGATCGTGGCGCGACGTACGACGCGATGCTGGTCCCCGTAATCGTTGACCGCGTAATGCTGCGTTGCTCGGTTATCCCACAGCGCAATATCGTCCTCTAACCAATTCCAGCGCACAGTGTTTTCGGGCGCGGTAATGTGAGACTGGAGCAGATCGAACAGCTTTTGTCCGTCGTATTTGCGGATTCCAATAAAGTGCTTCACCAAGGCGCCCAGCAATAGCGTCCGCTCGCCTGTTTCGGGATGGACGCGTACGACGGGATGCTCGGTCTCAAAAACCGTTCTGGTGAACACCTCGTCGAAATGTTTCTTGTCGACCTCGCGGACCCGCGCGATCCCGGCGTAATCGAAG
Organism: Bradyrhizobium sp. Ghvi; assembly: GCF_900115265.1. GTDB lineage: Bacteria > Pseudomonadota > Alphaproteobacteria > Rhizobiales > Xanthobacteraceae > Bradyrhizobium. Next base: position 37,174 of record NZ_FOVU01000006.1, read on the forward strand.
ACGTTGCTGTGAACGGCCCATAGCCCCTCGGCAAGCCGTTGTAGCGGCGGCGGCAAACCAAGATAAGCGGCAGCTGTGTTCGACCACACGGTGTCGCCTCCGTACGTTGGCATTACAACGGCCCGCAGGACCAAAATCTTGGGATAGGCGTCGGCGAAGGTTCCATCCGCATGCCAAACGTCGGCGCGGCCGCCGCCGCGAGTGGAGTCCAGTTCGATGAGTGAGGCCATCCCCTTAGTAGCACCGAGCATCGGATGTGGCACTAGCTTTCCGAGACGAGCGGCAAAGCGCTCATGCTCGGCGTCATTGAGATGTCCTTGATTGCGGAAGAAGATTACCTTGTGCTCGAGCAATAAGGTGTTGATCGCGGCGATGGTGTGATCCGGTAGATCGCCTGATAGCTTGATATTTTTGACTTCGGCACCGATGCGCGCTGCACGTTTCACAACATCGGTGCTCGGAATGACGCTTCCGATCAAGGCGTTTGTGCTCATCTTGCTTGCCAGGTCCTTGCAGTTCTTCTCGCCCCTTGAAACGAAATCATCTTCAGCAAGCATCGTGCCAGTCGAAAGACGAAAAATGTACTCGACGTTGGGCAGTGAACGAATAGTGGCGTTTGGCGCGAGCCTTGAACTAAGCCTATGGTTGGGCCGAGTGACGAAAGAACTCGATCGCCGAGCTCACCCCTTCGAATGTAGGATAGCGAAGCGGACAGCAGGAACGCGCCAACGGCAGATCTTCCGTTATGCTTTTGTAGTCACTAAACTGCGTTGAAAAAAGAAATGCTTCTGTAGAATAGGCAACAGTTCATGATGGTCATGCCGCGCGGAAGCGCATCTCGGAAACAAATCATCCAATGATTGGTACTTTGACGAGACCGAGATTGCGGCAAGTTCGGTCTCAATTGGCATATCGCTGTGACGATGACGGTTCTTCTAGGGACAAATCATTGGCCTGCATATACAAGCGCAGCCTCTCTTATTGGCTCATGCTCCTACACTGGGTTGTGCGGCTCGCAAAATGGCGAAATGTCGCTGACGCGAGTCTCGATTCAAAGTCTTTGCACCTCTCCGCGAATTGGTTCAACAATGTAAATGCTTCCATGGCGAGATGGAGTGTGGAGAGGGTTAGCAGTGCTGCCTCTGTGCCTCTGTGCCTCTGTGCCTCTGTTTCTGGATCGCTTTTAAGCAATGGCCATCCCAGGCCGCGGCGGTAGCCGCAAAGTCGAATGGGCTTTCGAAAGTCTGAACGCGTACGATGCGCGTTGTACTGGACCTGACACGAGATTGTGCCTCTGTCAGAATACCGACAGGTGTCTGTGCACAATGCGGCAAGCCCGAGCTGACGTTTCCGTTCGTGAATTTCGTGAGGTAATTGATGGCCCGACCACCGGAGTCTCTGAGAGCTGTAGATGTAAGTGGCTGCGGCGCTGGTCCCCCATGGGCAATTGGCCCAGGAGATGTTTCGACGATTTTGCAGGCCTTGACCTTCATCACCGCTGCGTCGGGCTTCAATTCATCGTCGGCGCGCACAAAAGAACTTGCATGCGGTCGATTGTTGCAGCTTTGGGCTTGCGGCCAGCGTCGATTTATTTGAAGCTCAGAATCCGTGCCGACGCCCAATGCGGCCGCGAATGACTGCATCGAGATGCTCGATTCCGAGACCAAGGCCGTCGAAACGCCCGAGGACCATGCCGATGAGCTTCGGCTGTGGTTGCGCCTGCTCACCTGCACGACTCTGATCGAGGGCGAGGTCCGCGGCCGGCTGCGGGAGCGCTTCGACGTTACGCTGCCGCGTTTCGATCTGATGGCTCAGCTCGACAAGGCGCCTGATGGAATGACGCTGTCCGATGTCTCCAAGCGCATGATGGTCTCCAACGGCAACGTCACCGGCCTTGTCGAACGCCTGGTTGAATCCGGCCATCTCGACCGTCGCACCTCGGAGACCGACCGCCGCGTCCAGGTAATCCGTCTCACCAAACTCGGGCGCGCCGAGTTCCGCAGGATGGCCGCGGAGCATGAGACCTGGATCGCGGATCTATTCGCCGATCTGACGCCGAAGGATGTGCGCGAGCTGATGCGACTCCTGGCCAAGACCAAGGCATCGGCTCAAAAATCGGCTCCGCGTCGCCGGGTGTAAGGCCCAGCCCCATCCCCTTTCCTGCACGAAAATGCATGAGACCTCAAACCCGCTATGGCGCGGAATTGTTTTAAGCGGCCCACGCGCGACTGAAGCGGGCGCTGGCAGAGCTAGCCGGCCCTGGGTCCGATGATGAAGCCGAGGCCGGCGAGGTTGCGCGGCGCCGGATTCGGTGACCGCGTATTTCATCGACGAGAACGCGCTTCGCGAGTTTGGCACGGGTACCAACGCGAACGTGCGCAAGTGGCTTGCAACACGCTCCTGGATTAAAGCGCGCTCATACTGCGCGAGGGCGCCGTACCCGGAACAGGGATTCGCCGAGGGCATCCTGCGTGCAGGTTCTCGGTCAGCGAGCGGAACGCCACCCCATTGTCCTTGAGCGAGGTCACGATCGCGAGCCGAGCAGCGCATCGCGCTGCAGGCCCGTGTTTTGAGACGGGCATGAGGCCAACCATAGGCGGGTACCCATCTCAAATAGGTTTCCGTATGGCAGCGTTGGCGACAGAGTTTCCGCATATCATTGCGTCACTAGGCGCTTAGCTTAGGGGGCTACTACAAGATTCGGTAGCTGGCTAAGCCAACTTGAGGCCCTAGGATTCGGTCGCGTTCCCCGCCGATCATCATCTACGAACAGAAGTGAACGCAAGCCCACGCACGCCGGTGACTACAACGCCATGCGGTCGCTTTCCGCCCTTCCAGAGAGTGAAGTGCCACTGTGTCCGAACAACCCCTGCCGATGCTGCCGATGTGGCGCGTCGATCAAATTGAGCCCTCGCCCGAGATGTTGGCGCTACGTGACAACGGTCCGATCCACCGCGTGCGTTTCCCGTCCGGGCACGAAGGCTGGTGGGTGACAGGCTACGACGAGGCCAAGGCGGCGCTGTCCGACGCGGCGTTCCGGCCGGCGGGAATGCCGCCGAGGGCGTTCACCCCGGATTCGGTGATTCTCGGTTCGCCGGGGTGGCTCGTCTCGCACGAAGGGGGCGAGCATGCCCGGTTACGCACGCTAATCGCGCCGGCCTTCAGCAGCCGCAGGGTGAAGCTGCTGGCGCCGCATGTCGAGGCGATCGCTGCGCAGTTGTTCGAGAACTTGGCGGCCCAGAGCCAGCCCGCCGACTTGCGGCGCCACCTCTCGTTTCCGCTTCCGGCCATGGTCATCAGCGCCCTGATGGGCGTGCTCTACGAGGATCACGCCTTTTTCGCTCGCCTGTCCGACGAGGTGATGACGCACCAGCATGAAAGCGGCCCACGCAGCGCGTCGCGCTTGGCCTGGGAAGAACTGCGCGCCTACATTCGCGACAAGATGCGGCACAAGCGCCAGGATCCGGGCGACAACCTGCTGACTGATCTGCTCACGGCCGTCGATCAGGGCAAGGCGACCGAGGAAGAAGCGATCGGGCTGGCGGCAGGCATGCTGGTGGCGGGGCACGAGAGCACCGTTGCGCAAATCGAATGCGGCCTGCTTGCCATGTTCCGCCATCCGCAACAGCGCGAACGCCTGGTCGGCGATCCATCCCTGGTGGACAGGGCGGTGGAGGAAATCCTGCGAATGTACCCGCCGGGCGCGGGCTGGGACGGTATCATGCGCTATCCGAAGACTGACGTGACCATCGCCGGCGTGCATATTCCCGCCGAGAGCAAGGTGCTGGTTGGCCTGCCGGCAACGTCGTTCGATCCGCGCCATTTCGACGAGCCGGAAATCTTCGATGTCGGACGCCAGGAAAACCCGCACCTGGCGTTCTCCCACGGGCCGCATTCCTGCATCGGCGCGGCGCTGGCCAGGCTGGAACTCAAGGCGGTTTTCGATTCGATCTTCCAGCGCTTTCCCGCGCTGCGCCTGGCTGTAGCGCCCGAAGAACTGAAGTTGCGCAAGGAGATCATCACTGGAGGCTTCGAGGAGTTCCCAGTGCTCTGGTGATGTGCGGACGCCGCTGGGGATGCGATCGTCTCCGCGATTTGTCGACGCGCGGCCGCGTACGGGTCAGATCAGCCAGCCAACAGGTAACTAAGATGGACGTGAAAGAAGTCACGGCTGAATGCCGGGATGCCTTCGCCGAACTGGCGTCGCCCGCGTGGATCCACGACCCGTATCCGTTCATGCGGTGGTTGCGCGAGCATGATCCAGTGCATCGCGCGGCGTCGGGCCGCTTTCTGTTGAGCCGCCACGCCGACATCTACTGGGCGCTTAAGGCTACGGGCGATGCGTTCAGGGGACCCTCGCTTGAAGAATTGGCGCGCTATTTTCCGCATGCGGCGGCCAGCCTGTCGCTTAATCTGCTGGCCTCCACGCTAGCGATGAAGGACCCACCGACCCACACGCGTCTGCGCCGTCTGATCTCGCGCCATTTCACCATGCTCCAGATCGACAACCTGCGGCCGAGTATCTCGCGCATCGTCGCGGCGCGCCTCGATTGCATGGCGCAAGCGTTGGAACGAGGGGAGACCGTGGACCTTCATCGGGAATTCGCGCTGGCCTTGCCCATGCTGGTCTTCGCCGAAATGTTTGGCATGCCCCAAAACGACATGTTTAATCTCGGCGCTGGCATCGGCGCCATTCTGGAGGGCCTGAGCCCGCACGCCAGCGATCCCCAGCTCGCCGCCGCGGACGCGGCCAGTGCCAAAGTGAGGGTCTACTTCGGGGGGCTCATTCAGCTCAAGCGCGTCGCTCCCTGCCACGACATCGTGTCGATGTTGGTCGGCGCACATGACGATGACGCCGACACATTGTCGGATGCGGAGTTGGTCAGCATGCTGTGGGGCATGCTGCTGGGCGGCTTCGCCACAACTGCTGCAACAATCGACCATGCGGTCCTGGCGATGCTGGCGTATCCCGAACAGCGGCACTGGCTGCAGGCAGACGCCATAGGGGTCAAGGCATTCGTCGAAGAAGTCCTACGCTACGACGCCCCCGCCATGTTCAGCTCCGTTCCGCGTATCGCCCAACACGACATCGAACTAGGCGGCGTGGTGATCCCGAAGAACTCGGACGTGCGCGTGCTGATCGCGTCCGGCAATCGCGACCCGGACGCCTTTGCCGATCCTGACCGATTCGATCCCGCGAGATTCTACGGCACCAGTCCCGGCCTGTCGACCGACGGGAAGATCATGCTGAGCTTTGGCCACGGCATTCACTTCTGCCTTGGCGCGCAACTGGCCCGGGTCCAGTTGGCCGAAAGCCTGCCGCGGATCCAGGCGCGCTTCCCCACGCTGGCTTTGGCCGAGCAGCCGACTCGCGAACCCTCCGCATTCCTCAGGACGTTCCGCGCTCTGCCGGTGCGGCTGCAAACATTCGGAGTCTGAGATGCGCGTCGTGGTCGACCAGGATCTGTGCGGAACCAGCGGCCAATGCGTTCTGACCCTGCCGGGCACCTTCCGCCAGCGCACACCGGATGGTGTGGTCGAAGTTTGCGGGGGGCCAATTCCGCAGGCGCTGCACGCCGCCGTGCGGCTAGCGGCCAACCAGTGCCCGGTCGCCGCTATTCGGGTCATCGAAAGCGAAGCTGGCGATGACGACGCCGAGCGGCATGCCACAGGACACCAACGCAATGGAAGGCACGATGGGACGGTTTGAAGGAAAGGTGGCCGTGGTGACCGGGGCCGGCGCTGGTATCGGTAAGGCATGCGCCCTCGCGATCGCGCGCGAGGGCGGTAGAGTGGTGGTTGCCGACATCGATGGCTCGGCGGCCGCGGCGTGTACCGCGCAAATCGCGGCCGAGGCGGGCCACGCGCTGGCTCTGGCCATAGACATCGCCGAGGCGCAGGCTGTGGCAGCGCTGTTCGAGAGGGCGGATCGGCACTTCGGCGGGGTCGACCTGCTGGTGAACAACGCGAGCGCCATGCATCTAACTCTGCGCGACCGCGCGATCCTCGACCTGGACCTGGCGGTCTGGGATGAGACTATGGCGACCAATCTACGCGGCACATTGCTCTGCTGCCGGCAAGCCATCCCAGGGATGATCGTTCGCGGCGGTGGCGCAATCGTCAACATGTCGTCTTGTCAGGGGCTCAGCGGTGACACCGCGCTAACGTCCTACGCCGCATCGAAGGCGGCGATGAACATGGTATCGGCTTCGCTCGCCACCCAGTACGGTCATGCGCAGATCCGCTGCAACGCGGTTGCTCCCGGTCTCATCATGACCGAGCGTCTCGTGGCCAAGCTGGACGAGTGCATGCAACGGCATCTGCGCAGGCACCAGCTCCTGCCGCGAGTCGGCCGCCCCGAAGACGTGGCCGCGCTCGTGGCGTTCCTGCTCTCCGAGGATGCTGCGTTCATCACCGGGCAGGTCGTCTGCATTGATGGCGGCATGCTGGCGCATGTGCCGACGTACGCCGACGGGGGGAACAGTCTTTCCGCGCGGTCTTCCGGCGAGACCGCCGAAGCCGCTCAGTCGCCGCGCTACTGATGTACATGCTACTCAACCCGCTGAACCGCCGAGATCAGTTGAGGCACGACATCCCGGTCGTGCCCGGCGCTTTCCCCCTGGTCGGGCACCTTCCCGCCATCATCTGGGACCTGCCGCGCCTGCTGCGGCGCGCGGAACGGACGCTGGGCAGCCATTTTTGGCTGGATTTCGGCCCTGCCGGACATATGGTGACCTGTCTGGATTCGGATGCGATCGCGCTGCTCCGGCACAAGGACGTGTCCTCCGCGCTGATCGAAGATATCGCGCCCGAATTGTTTGCTGGAACGTTGGTTACCCAGGACGGCGGCGCGCACCGGCAGGCCCGCGGTGCGATCCAGGCAGCGTTTCTGCCCACCGGGCTGACCCACGCCGGCATTGGAGAGCTGTTTGCGCCCGTCATCCGGGCCCGGGTGCAGAGGTGGCGCGACCGCGGCGATGTAAACATCCTGCGCGAAACCGGGGATCTGACGCTCAAGCTTATCTTCAGCCTCATGGGAATCCCGACGCAGGACCTGCCGGAATGGCATCGCAAGTACCGGCAACTGCTGCAGCTGATCGTCGCGCCTCCGCTCGACCTGCCCGGACTACCCTTGCGGCGCGGCCGCGCCGCGCGCGACTGGATCGATGCGCGGTTGCGCGAGTTCATTCGCGACGCACGCGAACATGCCGCGCGCACGGGGTTGATCAACGACCTGGTGAGCGCCTTTGATCGCAGCGTCGGTGCGCTGTCCGATCAGATCCTCGTCGCAAATATCCGCTTGCTGCTGCTTGGTGGCCACGAAACCACCGCCTCGACGATGGCCTGGATCGTGATCGAGCTGGCGCGGCAGCCTGGGCTGTGGGACGCTCTGGTCGAGGAGGCGCAACGCGTGGGCGCGGTGCCGACCCGGCACGCGGACTTGGCGCAGTGTCCCGTCACTGAGGCGCTGTTCCGCGAGACGCTGCGCCTGCATCCGGCGACGCCCCTCCTGGTGCGTCGCGCACTGCGTGAATTGCGACTCGGCCGACGGCGCATTCCCGCGGGCACCGATCTGTGCATCCCGCTGCTGCATTTCTCGACCTCGGCACTGCTGCACGAAGCGCCCGCTCAGTTTCGTCTGGCGCGCTGGCTGGAACGCACGGAGCCGATCCGGCCGGTAGACATGCTGCAGTTCGGTAGCGGCCCACACGTTTGCATGGGCTACCACCTGGCGTGGCTAGAACTGGTGCAGTTCTGCATCGCCTTGGCGCTGACAATGCACGAGAGCGGGGCGCGGCCGCGATTGCTGAGCGACGCCGAAAAAAGCCGGCGCTATTACCCGACCGCGCATCCGTCCATGAACATCCGGATCGGATTTTCATGAGGTGGCATCGCACGCCCCTTTGCCGAGGCGTCGGCATCAGCGCTGCGCGGCATTGCTGCACCCGGCGCGGCATGATGCGATGCCGACAATACCTCGGCGACTCGCCTGTTTAGGACAAGGACGTGAACAACATGCGGACCGGATACACGCCACGGGACGACAACACTCGAGACTCTGCGTTCCGCGGATTGGGCACGCAGGTGCACGGCGAGCTGCAGTCCGAGATCTGGATGCAGGACGGCGCAAAGCGGGTCGAACAGGTGCTGGCGCGTCTTCTCTGCTCCGAACATGACAGTGAGACCGAGCTGATGGCGGCGATGCGCTACGCCACCTTGCATGGCGGGAAGCGCACTCGCGCCTTGCTATGTCTGGCAGCCGGCGCATTGGCCGGCAGGCCGGCGCACATGCTCGATGACGTCGGCGCCGCCCTCGAGATGATGCACGCGTGTACCCTGGTCCACGACGATCTGCCCGCGATGGACGACGACGTGCTTCGTCGCGGCCTTCCGACCGTGCACGTCAAGTTCGGCGAAGCAACTGCGATCCTCGTCGGCGATGCTCTGCAGGCGCACGCCTTTCTGACCCTGGCGGGCCTGAATGCGCCGGGCGACAACCGTATCGCGCTCGTGCGCGAACTGGCGCAGGCGGTGTCAGCCGAAGGTGCCGCAGGCGGGCAGGCCATGGATCTGTCGCTGGTTGGAAAGCACGTCGAGCTAGACAGGATCGTGGCGATGCACCGGATGAAGAGCGGGGCTCTCGTCCGCGCATCCGTTCGCATGGGCGCACTATGTGCTGTCCCGGAGGATGCTGCGCACGCTGTGCTATACCGTGCGCTCGATCGCTACAGCGCCTGTTTCGGCCTGGCTTTGCAAGTGATCGACGACATTCTCGACGTAACGGTGGATACCGCTACACTGGGCAAGACCGCCGGCAAGGATGCGGCGGCACAGAAGCCGACCTGCGCGTCGATCATGGGACTGCAGGCAGCACGTCAGTTCGCGCTGGATCTGTTGCGCGATGCTGGGGAGGCAATCGCGCTCCTGGGGCCGCGCGCGGAACGGCTGGCGCAACTCGTACGGCGGGTCAACGGGTATCTCTTCCAGCACGTGCCATGCGCTTGAACGCCCCTCCGCATCGACCCAGCGCGGTGCCGCTCTGCGATTTCCCGGCGACAGCCGTGCATGCTGCACTGTGTCCGAGTCCGCGGCGCCGATTGCGGCGGTTGCCGGCCGTGGGGCGCACCGTGCCCAGCCCTATGCGGCGGACCGTAGCGAGCATCGGGGCGCGTCGTCGAGCCGCAGCAGGGCGGCTGTCTGGCGCCCCTATGCGACCTGCCTCCGGCGACATGCGGGGCAACCGCCGAATCCCGGTTCTCGTTATCCTTCTGCAAAAGGAACTTCCTTCGTGAACGCGCTGTCCGAGCAGATCCTTTCCGAATTGCGCCGCCTGCTTTGCGAAATGAGCGATGGCGGCAGTGTCGGTCCGTCCGTCTACGACACGGCGCAAGCGCTGCGCTTCTACGGCATCCTCACCGGTCGGGAAGAAGCATACGCGTGGCTCATCGCGCAGCAGCAGGCCGACGGTGGATGGGGAAGCGCGGACTTCCCGCTGTTCCGGCATACGCCCACCTGGGCGGCATTGCTGGCATTGCAGCGCGCTGATCCTCTCCTCGGTGCTGCCGACGCACTCCAGGCTGCGACCCGTTTCCTCCAGCGCGAGCCCGATCCCTACGTGGATGCGGTCCCGGAAGACGCGCCGATCGGCGCGGAGCTGATCCTGCCGCAGTTTTGCGGCGAGGCCGCATCCTTGCTGGGCGACGTAGGTTTTCCGCGCCATCCAGCGCTATTGCCGTTACGGCAAGCCCGCTTGGCCGAGCTAGCGGCAGGGGCGATGTTACCGAGCGGCCATCCGATGCTACACTCTTGGGAGGCCTGGGGGACATCGCCCAGCACCGCATGCCCGGATGACGACGGCAGCATCGGCATCAGTCCGGCGGCGACTGCCGCGTGGCGTGCGCACGCCCTGATACAGGGGAGCGCGCCGAACGTCGCGCGCGCCGATGGCTATCTGCAGACGGCCTCGCGCGCAACGCGCTGCGACATCGAAGGTGTCGTTCCGAACGTCTGGCCTATCAATGTGTTCGAACCATGCTCATCGCTGTACACACTGCATCTCGCCGGGCTATTCGCGCATCCCGCGCTCGCCGAGGCCGTCCGCGTGATCGTCGCGCAGCTCGAAACCCGTCTGAGCGTGCGTGGTTTGGGCCCGGCCTTGTACTTCGCGCCTGATGCGGACGACACCGCCGTTGCGTTGTGCGTCCTGCACCTTGCGGGCCGCGACCCGGCTGTCGATGCCTTGCGCAGTTTCGAAAGCGGCGAGCATTTCGTGACCTTTCCCGGCGAGCGTAATGCCTCGGTGTCAACCAACATCCATGCGCTCCATGCGCTGCGTCTGTTGGGCAAGCCCTCCTCGACCACCTGCGCGTACGTTGAGGCCAATCGTAGTCCGCGGGGGGCATGGAGCAACGAAAAATGGCACGTTTCGTGGCTGTATCCCACCGCGCACGCGATCGCTGCGCTGGCGCAAGGCAAGCCCCAGTGGCGCGACGAGCGCGCGCTAGCGGCGCTGCTGCAGGCCCAGCGTCACGACGGCGGCTGGGGCACTGGTCGGACGTCCACTTTTGAAGAAACCGCCTATGCGCTGTTCGCGTTGCACGTGATGGACCGGAACCAAGAGGCGACAGAGCGCCAACGCATCGCGCAGGCGGTGGCGCGTGCGCTGGAGTGGATGCTCGTCCGCCATGCTGCGCATGCATTGCCGCAGACGCCGCTGTGGATCGGCAAGGAACTGTATTGCCCCACTCGGGTCGTGCGGGTGGCTGAACTCGCCGGGTTGTGGCTGGCGCTTCGGTGGGGTCGGCGTGTACTGGGCGAAGGAGCAGGAGCGATGCAATGATCCAGACCGACCGCGCGCTGCAACACGTGCTAAAGTGGGGACGGTCCCTGACCGGGTTCGCCGAGGAGCATGCTGTGGAAGCGGTCAGGGGCGGCCGGTACATCCTGCAGAGCATCCACCGGGGCCTGCGCGACATCAGCGCCCGCACCGGTCGCCATCCGCAGGACGAAACGCTGATTGTGGCGTTCTATCGCGAATTGGCGCTGCTGTTCTGGCTCGACGACTGCAATGATCTTGGCCTGATCGCGCCTGAGCAGCTCTCCGCGGTAGAGCAGGCGGTAGGGCAGGGCGAGCCGTGCGCGCTTCCCGGATTCGAGGGCTGCGCCGTGCAACGTGCTTCGCTGGCGGCGCTCGCCTACCATCGTCGCGATTATGCGCAGCTTCTGAAGGACACCCAGTGCTACTGCGCGGCGCTGCGCGCCGGACACGCACAGGCGGAACGCTGGTCCTACGCCGAGTACCTGCACAATGGCATCGTTTCGATCGCCTACGCGAACGTGTTCTGTTGCCTGTCGTTGCTGTGGGGGCTGGACATCGCAACGTTGCGCGCGCGCCCGGCGTTTCGGCAGGTCCTGCGGCTCATCTCGGCGATAGGGCGCCTGCAGAACGATCTGCATGGATGCGACAAGGACAGTTCGGCCGGCGAGCCCGATAACGCGGTGGTCCTGCTGCTGCAGCGCTATCCAGCTATGCCTGTTGTGAAGTTCCTTGAGGACGAGCTGGCCGGCTATACGCGCATGCTGCACCGGGTGATGGCGGAGGAACGCTTCCCGGCGCCCTGGCAATCGTTGATCGAGGCTATGGCGGCCATCTGCGCGGAGTACTACCAGACCTCACCCAGCAGGTACCGCAGCGACTCCGCGGGGCAGGGCATCGTTCGCTGGCCTGAACGCGCAGGAGGCGGCGGCGTGCGCGCGCTGCCGCGGTCCTACTCAACGCCCTCGCCCGATGAACGGATTGAACGAGCATGAGCGACACCGCCCTAAGCCGGCGCAAAGCCCATCATGTGGACACCGTGCTGGATCAGCGAAACGATCCGAACGTGTGACCTTTTTCGTGCGGGGACGACCATCGGTCAAGGCGTGAATATGCCTCTTTTTGACGGCGACGAACATGCGCTACGGTTTGATCTTTCGATTTTAGCTTCTAGCTTGATACTGAGGCTCGCGGACCTTCGAAGTAGGCCTCTAGGCCTATAGAGTTCCGCGTATTGCAGACCTCAGATATTGCCTCAGGCGTAAGATTGGATCAGGTATCGTAAGTTCGGCTGGTGTGGGGAAAGGCGGTAGCGCTCCCCCGCTACCAACAAAACGTTGGTCTCTAAACGAGCTTCAGGGCCAAGTGGATGGTATGCCGGTCAGCACTTGCGCCTGGCTTAAAACCGAATTTGCCGAACACGCCGAGCATCGGGACATTCTCGGGCAGGACTTCAGCAGTCAATTCCCGGAGCGCGGCGGCGCGCGCGAGATTGACGAGATGCTGCATCAGCAGCGAGCCGATCCCGCGTCCTTGCCAGGCATCGATGACCAGGAAGGCCAGCTCGGCCCGCCCCGGCTCGAAGACCACGTAGCGCCCGGCCCCGACCATCAGGTTGCGGCCCGACTGCTCGGCCGTCGCGACCAATGCGACATGATCGTGAAAGTCGACATCCATGAAGAAGGCGCGTTCTCTATCGGAGAAGTGACGTTTCATCGCGAAGAACCGCCGCTGGAGCGATTGCGCGCCTGTCTGCTCAATCGCGCTCAGCATGCCGGCCTCGTCCTTCGGCCGTAGCGCGCGGATTTCTATCGCGCTGCCGTCGCGCAAGAGCTCCCGTACACTGTAGTTCGCGACCGCCGACAATCGAAGCGCTCTCTCTGGGTCCAAGCTGTGTCCGGATCAGGCCTCTCGTCCGCCTGCGATCGGTTGATCTGGATCAAGATCGCCCTGGAAACGCTCCAGCTAGGGTTACGGATCGCCTGCGCGGCGCAACGAGATCAAGGGCCCGGCCGTGAAGACACTCCGCCAGCTCGTGACCGGGGAGGACATGATCCAGCTGATGGTCCGCCTCAGCCTGCTTGGCCTGCTGATCATCTGGACCGTCATCCTGATCCGTCCGTTCGTGACGATCCTCGCCTGGGCCATTGTGCTCGCGGTCGCGCTCAATCCGGTCTTCGTCCTGCTCGCCAAAGCTCTCGGCGGCCGCCCGAAGCTCGCGGCGGGACTTCTCACTGCGATCAATCTCGCAATTCTCATCGGGCCGGCGACCTGGCTCGGCCTAGGTGCGGTCGACGGGGTCAAGGATTTTGCCGGGCAGCTCGCCGCCGGCGACATCCTGATTCCGTCGCCTCCCGACAGCATCCGGAGTTGGCCCCTGGTCGGACCCCAACTTCATGATCTCTGGGAGCAGGCATCGACCAATATTCGCTCGGTGTTGCGCCAGGTTGCACCTTATCTGAAGCCGCTCGCCGGCACGCTGCTCGGACTTGCCGGCGACGCCGGTGTCGGCGCGATCAAGTTTCTGCTCTCGGTCGCCGTGGCCGGTCTGATGTTCCCCTACGGGCAACATCTCGTGGCCGCGGGCAGGGGCTTCCTGTCGCGAGTCGTGCCGGAGCAGACGGAGCACTTCCTGGATCTCGCCGGCGCAACCATCCGCGCGGTCGCACAGGGCGTGATCGGCATCGCGGTGATCCAGGCTTTGCTCGCCGGCATCGGCTTCAAGGTGGCGGGCATTCCGATCGCCGGGCTTCTGGCTTTGATCGTGCTGCTGCTGTCAATCGTGCAGATCGGTGGCGCGATCGTGATGCTGCCCGTGATCATCTGGATCTGGACTGCGAAGGATTTCACTACGGCACTTTTGCTGACGCTTTTCCTGGGCGTCGTCAGCGTTCTCGACAACATCTTGAAGCCGCTGGTGATGGGGCGCGGGCTGACTACACCGACCTTGGTCATCCTGATCGGCGTGATTGGCGGCACGCTGGCGCATGGCCTGGTCGGCCTCTTCATCGGGCCGATCATCCTCTCGGTGGTTTGGGAGCTGACGGTCGCCTGGATCCGCCTCGATCGCGCCGCGCCGGACGTGAATCGCGAAAGCTTGACCTGTTGACCTAAATCAACGTCCCGCAGCGCAGCGCGCTTTGTATGGGCAAAGAGGCGAGCGAGGGTCGAACATGTCGATGGAAACTCCAGTGTTGCCGGGCGGCCCGCTATCCGGGCTCGTCTCCTCCGCGGTCGAATACATGATCGATGCTGGACAGCGCAGCGTGCTGTTTCTGGACATCATGCGCCGGCGCGGCGATCAATATAATGAGCATGTCGCGAAAACAGCGCCGCACGTTTTGCAATATGCCGCAGAATTAATCATCGACGGCCGCAAGTTGGACGACCCGGTGAATTATGCCTTGGTGCGCATCATTCCGCCCAAGGGCGTCGAGATCGATCTCGAACGTCGGCCGTTCATCGTTGTCGACCCGCGCGCCGGTCATGGACCCGGCATCGGCGGCTTCAAGGCGGACAGCGAGATCGGGGTGGCGTTGAAAGCGGGCCATCCCTGTTATTTCATCGGCTTCCTGCCGGAACCGATGCCGGGACAAACCATCGAGCGCATCGCGCGGGCCGAGGCGCTGTTCATCGAAAAAGTCATCAGCCTTCATCCCAGGGCCGACGGCAAGCCCTGCGTCATCGGCAATTGCCAGGCCGGCTGGGCTGTCATGATCCTCGCCTCGCTACGGCCGGAGCTGTTCGGGCCGCTGATCATCGCGGGCGCGCCGCTCGCCTACTGGGCCGGCGTGCATGGCAAATATCCAATGCGCTATTCGGGCGGCCTGCTCGGCGGCAGCTGGCTGACTGCGTTCGCCAGCGATCTCGGCGGCGGCAAGTTCGACGGCGCCTGGCTGGTGCAGAACTTCGAGAACCAGAATCCCTCGAACACGCTCTGGACCAAGCAATACAACGTCTATTCCAAAGCCGACAGCGAGGCCGACCGCTATCTGGAATTCGAGCGCTGGTGGGGCGGGCACGTCAATCTCAACGCCGAGGAGATCCAGTTCATCGTCGACGAGTTGTTCGTCGGCAACAACCTCGCCGCCGGCAAGATCGAAATGTCCGACGGGCGGAAGGTGGATCTGCGCAACATCCGCTCGCCCATCGTGGTGTTCTGCTCGAAAGGCGACAACATCACCCCGCCGCAGCAGGCGCTCGGCTGGATCCTCGATTGCTACGCCGACGTGGACGAGATCAGAGCCTACGGCCAGACCATCGTCTACACCGTTCACGAAAGCGTCGGCCATCTCGGCATCTTCGTATCCGGCGGTGTCGCGAAAAAAGAACATGCCGAATTCTCTGAGAACATCGATCTGATCGATGTGTTGCCGCCCGGACTCTATGAAGCCACATTCGAGGCCAGGGGCACCGACACGACCAACGCCGATCTCGCGTTGGGCAATTGGGTGATGCGCTGCGAGGCGCGGACGCTGGACGACATCCGGGCGATGGGCGGCAATTCGCCCGAGGACGAGCGGCGGTTCGCGGCCGCCAAGCGGGTGTCGGAGATCAACCTCGCCGCTTATCGGAAAATCGTTCAGCCCTGGATCAGGAAGATGGTGACGCCCGAGATGGCGGAGACGATGCGCCATCTGCATCCCCTGCGGCTCCAGTACGAGGCCTTCAGCAGCAAGAATCCCTTGATGTCAGCGGTGAAGTCGGTCGCCGACGGGATCGAGGACAACCGCAAGCCGGTCTCCAAGGACAACCCGTTCCTCGCTTTCCAGGAGCAGATGTCCAGGCAGATCGTTCATGCGCTCGATAGCTGGCGCGATGCCACCGAAGCACTCAGCGAGATGGTCTTCCTCAACGTCTACGGCTCGCCGGCGCTGCAGACCGCGCTCGGGATCGATCCGAACTCAGAACCGTCGCGCCGGCGTGAGATGTCGGCGGAGCATCGCGTGATGCTGGACAAGAGAATTGCCGAGCTGAAATCGAAGATCAGCGAGGGAAGTCTTCGGGAGGCGAGCCTTCGCAGCCTGCTCTATATCGGCTCGGCGCGCGGAATGGTCGATGAGCGCAGCATCGAGGCGCTGCGGCAGGTTCGCCGCGAGCATAGCGGCCCGCAATTGACGCTTGCCGAGTTCAAGATGCTGGTGCGCGAGCAGTTCTTCATTCTGCTGCTCGATCAGGAGGCGGCCCTTGCTGCGATTCCCAGGATGTTGCCGGAGGACATGAACCAGCGGCGTGCCGTTCTTGTCGCCATGCGCAGCGTGCTGTCGGCCAGTGGCGAGATCACGGGTGAGCGGGCGAGGCGACTCCAGCGCATCGTCGCATTGTTCGGCGTCGAGGAGGAGGCGCCATCGAACGTCGCCCCTTTCGATCCAAAGGCAAGAGCATCGTAACAGCAGGCGCGCAAACTGGGAGCAATATGATGCCGACAGACGCAGGACACTCTCCCAGCAAGTACGATCGGCTGATCGCCGCGGCGAAAGCGTTGCCGGCGGTTCCCACGGTCGTGGTGCACCCTTGCGACGAAACCTCGTTGCGCGGAGCCGCGGATAGCGCGCAAGGAGGCATCATCAAGCCGATCCTGGTCGGCCCGGCTGGCAAGATCAGCGACACGGCGAAGAAGTTCGGTCTCGACATTGCAGGCTTCGAAATCGTCGACGCCGCCCATAGTGACGACTCCGCCGCGAAGGGGGTGGAGCTGATTCACGCCGCTCGCGGCGAGATGCTGATGAAGGGCAGCCTGCATACCGACGAGCTGATGCGGGCCGTGACGGCGAAGGTCGGAGGTCTTCGCACCGACCGCCGCATCAGCCATGTCTTCGTCATGGACGTCCCAGCCTATGCCGAGACGATCTTCGTCACGGACGCGGCCATCAACATCTTCCCCGACCTCGATGCCAAGCGCGACATCATCCAGAACGCCATCGATCTCTACACGCAGACAGGCTTCGGCAAGCTGCCGCGGGTCGCGATCCTGTCGGCGGTCGAGACCGTGACATCGAAAATCCCGTCGACGATCGAGGCGGCGGCGCTTTGCAAGATGGCCGATCGCGGTCAGATCACTGGCGGCTTGCTTGACGGGCCGCTGGCTTTCGACAACGCCATCGATCCGCAGGCGGCGCAGATCAAGGGCATCACATCCGAGGTCGCAGGCCGCGCGCAGATCCTGGTCGTTCCCGATCTCGAAGCCGGCAACATGCTGGCGAAGAATCTCGCTTATTTCGCCAAGGCCGACGGCGCCGGCATCGTGCTCGGCGCCCGCGTACCAATCGTGCTCACCTCGCGCGCCGACAGCCCGCGGGCGCGGATCGCGTCCTGTGCGGTGGCCGCACTCTACGCCCACGGACGACGTCAGCATTCGCCAACCATTGCCGCGTGAGTGCCATGGACACCATCCTCGTCGTCAATGCCGGCTCCTCCAGTGTCAAATTCCAGGTCTTCTCGATCGAGGGCGAGGGCAGGCTGCGACGGCAGATCAAGGGCCAGATCGATGGCATCGGCAGCCGGCCGCGGCTGCGCGCCAGCGGCGCGGGCGGCGATCCCATGGCCGATCGGGCCTACCCGATTGAAGCTGTGGCCGACGTGCCGGCCGCGATGGGCCTTGCGGCCGAATGGTTGAGGGAGGAGCTTCGCATTCATCCGATCGCGCTCGGACATCGCGTCGTCCATGGCGGACCGGACTATGACCGTCCGGTGATGGTCGATCACGGCGTGATCGCCCGGCTGGAGCGGTTCATCAGCCTCGCGCCACTGCATCAGCCGCATAATCTGGCGCCCATCCGCTCGGTGCTCGCCAATTTCCCCACCCTGCCGCAGGTCGCCTGTTTCGATACCGCCTTCCATCGCACGCATGCTGCGGTCGCCGATCACTACGCGATCCCGCACCAGCTTCATGCCGAAGGCGTGCGGCGCTACGGCTTTCATGGACTGTCCTACGAGTATATCGCCAAGGTCCTGCCGCAGATCGCCCCCGAGGTGGCCAAGCGTCGTGTCATCGTTGCGCATCTCGGCAGTGGCGCATCGATGTGCGCGATAAGGGAGGGGCGAAGCGTCGAAAGCACGATGGGCTTCACTGCGCTGGATGGATTGCCGATGGGCACGCGGCCGGGCCAGATCGATCCCGGGGTGGTGCTCTATCTCATCTTCGAGAAAGGCATGCCAGCCTCCGACGTGCAGAATTTTCTCTACCGTGACTGCGGCCTGAAGGGGCTCTCCGGCGTCAGCAACGACATGCGCGAGCTCGAGAAGAGCGCGGATCCCAAGGCAAAGCTCGCCATCGACTATTTCGTCTACCGGCTCGGCCTCAATGCCGGCATGCTCGCGGCCGCCTTGCAGGGTCTCGACGCCTTCGTCTTCACCGCCGGGATCGGGGAGAACTCCGCAACCATCCGCGAACGCGTGGCCGAACAGCTCGGCTGGCTTGGGGTTAGTCTCGATCACACGGAAAACGGCAAGCACGCGCGGCTGATCTCGCGGCCGGACAGCCGGGTTCCGGTCTACGTCGTGCCGACCGACGAGGAGCTGATGATCGCGCAGCATACTCTGTCGCTGCTGATGAACCGACCTTCGAGCAACCCCCAACAAGCGAGGGCGTCATGATTCCCGTTTATCCGGACACCAAGGTTGCGCTGAAGGGCAAGAAGGGCCTCGTGGTCGGCATCGCCAACGACCAATCAATCGCGTGGGGGTGTGCCCGGGCGTTTCGCGCGCTGGGCGCGGAGCTTGCCGTCACCTATCTCAACGACCGCGCCAAGAAGCACGTCGAACCGCTGGCGCAGGCGCTGGAGGCGCCGATCTTCATGCCGCTCGACGTCATGGTCGAGGGCCAGACCGAGCAGGTGTTCGAGCGGATCGCGAAGGAGTGGGGCCAGCTCGATTTCCTCCTTCACTCGATCGCCTTTTCGCCCAAGGAGGCGCTGCACGGCCGCGTCGTCGACGTCGGGCGCGACGGCTTCCTCAAGACCATGGACGTCTCTTGCTGGTCGTTTCTGCGGATGGCCCATCTGGCCGAGCCGTTGATGAAGAACGGCGGCACCTTGTTCACGATGACCTATTACGGCAGCCAGATGGTGGTCGAGAACTACAACATCATGGGCGTGGCGAAGGCCGCGCTGGAGGCGTCCGTCCGCTACGCTGCCGCGGAGCTCGGACCCAAAGGCATCCGTGTGCACGCGATCTCCCCGGGTCCGCTCGCCACGCGCGCAGCCTCAGGCATTCCCGAGTTCGACGAGCTGATGGACAAGGCGCAATCCAAGGCGCCGTCGCGCAGCCTCGTCTCGATCGATGATGTCGGCAATGCCACCGCTTTCCTGGCGCTCGACGGGGCCAGACTGATCACCGGCGGCGTGCTCTACATCGATGGCGGCTATCACATCATCGATTGAGGGACGGCCGCATTGGCCTTTCTTTGCACGCCCGATCCATCCGCCTCGCAGTGCGGCCGCGCTCAGCGGTAGTGCAGGGCGATCAGCTCGGCGACACAGGCCGGCTTCTTGCCGCCTTCGATTTCGATCACGAGGTGATAGTTCACGCGCAAGCCGTCGGGCGGCACGTCCTCGGCTTCCGCAATGCTCACCCGGCCACGGACCCGCGAGCCGGCCGGCACCGGCGCCAGGTACCGGATCCGGTCGGCGCCGCAATTGAGCGTGTTGCGTAGGCCCTTCAGGCCCATCACGGAGCGCACGAACATCGGCGCGAGCGAGAGCGACAGCAGTCCGTGGGCAATCGTCCTGCCGCCCGGCATCTCCACCTTGGCGCGTTCCTGGTCGACGTGGATCCACTGCTCGTCGCAGGTCGCATCGGCGAACTTGTTGATGCGATCCTGGGTGATCTCGATCCAGTCACTGACGCCGATCTCTGTGCCGACAGCGGCCTTGATTTCCTTGAAATCGTTGAATATCCGCATCGTGTGTGTCCCGTTCAGAGCCTCATTTCCGGTACCTTGTCGGGAACGGCGAGTTCGGCCTCCGTCACGGCCATGACCTCGCCGACGCTGATACCCGGCGCAGTTTCGAGCAACGTTGCCTTGCCATCGGCGAAGTCGATGACGGCCATGTCCGTCACCACCAGGCTGACCGGACGCGCCGAGGTCAGCGGCAGGTTGCATTGCTTGACGATCTTGGACTTGCCCTTGGCCGCGTGCTGCATGGCGACAATGACGCGTTTGGCGCCACTGACGAGATCCATCGCGCCGCCCATGCCCGGCACCATCTTGCCGGGGATCATCCAGTTGGCGAGATGCCCGCTTGCATCGACTTGCAACCCTCCGAGCACGGTCACGTCGACATGGCCGCCGCGGATCAGGCCGAACGACATCGCGCTGTCGAACGTGCAGGCGCCCGGCAGCGCGCTGATCGGCCGCCCGCCGGCGTCGGTGAGCAGAGGATGTTCCATGCCCTGCTCGGGGATCGGACCGGTGCCGATCAGCCCGTTCTCGGACTGGAAGAACACTTTCAGGTCCGGCGATACGTAGTTGGCGACCAGCGTCGGAATGCCGATGCCGAGATTGACGAGGTTGCCTGGGCGAAGCTCCTGCGCGACGCGCCGGGCGATGATCTCCTGTGCATCCATAGAGTCACCCGTTCGAATTCATGATGATGTAGTCGACCAGCGGCGCCGGCGTCACCACGTGGTCAGGCGCGATCACGCCCACCGGCACGATGTGCTCCGCGGTCACGATCACGGTGTCGGCCGCCATCGCCATGACAGGATTGAAATTGCGCGAGGTCAGCGCATAGGCGAGGTTGCCGAGATAGTCGGCCAGAAAGGCATGCACGAGCGCGAACTGCGCCCGCAGCGCAGTTTCGAGCAAGAAGGGTTTGCCGTTCACCTCGATCTGGCGTTTGCCTTCGGCCACCAGCGTGCCGACCCCCGTCGGCGTGAGCACGCCGCCGAGGCCGCAGCCGCCGGCGCGAATGCGCTCGGCAAAAGTGCCTTGCGGAATGAGATCGACAGCGACCTGGTTGGCCAGCATCTGCTGCTGGGCTTTCGGATTGAGCCCGATATGGGTCGCGGTCAATCGCGAGACCAACGTCGCATCGAATAGCTTGCCCACGCCTTTTCCAGGCGTCGCCGCGTCGTTGCAGATGAGGCTCAGATCGGACTTCTTCTGCCGGACCACCTCGTCGAGCAGGCGCTCCGGTGTTCCGACGCCCATGAAGCCGCCGACCATGATGCTGGCGCCATCCGGGATCATCGCGACGGCTTCTTCGAGGGAAACGGCCTTCATGATCGATACTCCAGTCAGTCGGTCGATTTGATGGTGGCGAGCGCGGCTCCGACTCCGTTGATCTGGGTCAAGGTTTCGCCTCAATCTCGGTACCATCGGCAATGCCGAGGCTCTGCAGCATCTCGCGCCACAGCTTGCGCACCTGGAGGTGGCGCCGCTCGAGCACAGCGCTCACGCCGTCGCGAAATGGCACGAGGCTGTCGCCCTTCAGGAACATGATCTGTGCCTGCAGCAGCCGGCCGCTCTCGAACTCGACGCGCCGCAGCGCCATCACGAACGGATCGTTCGCATTGGCCTCGACGGGGAGCAGCGCCGCCGGCCGGATGCCGGCGTGAACGGCATGGGCAAGCGTCGCAACGTCCACGGCGGCCGCGAGCGCGTGATCGGACAAGCCCTCAGTCGGCCCTGGAAACCACGCGATCTCCCACGAGGCCGCCAGATAGCCGAGCGCGAGGTCGGGGGCCCAGCTCGTTGCGCGCATCATAAGCGAGACGATCTCCACCTCGTTATAGAGCTGGGCATTCAATTCGGTCTGCCAGGCGGATTCCAGCCTCATGGGCAGGCTGAGTGCGAACCGGCGTCCCAACGCGCCGTGGGCGGAGATGAGAAACGCGGAGACGCGGGTCTGCTGCTGTGGTGGCACGCGGCCATCCAAATCGAGTGGGCCAAGAAATTTGCTCATGGCGTCGCTCGCCGCACGGGGATGGCGCGTAGATGATCGTAACCGTCGGGAAACGGAACGAGGTCGCCGCCGGCCTCCTCGGGTGCGATCCAGACTGCCTTGTTGCCCTGCCATCGTTCTGCCAGCACGTCGTCTGCGAAGCGCGCGAGCAGGTCGGCGGTCAGCGCCGGCTTCTCCAGGGTGAAGGCGTGGTAGGCGCGCGGAATGATTACCAGCGAGCTGTTGGGAATCTGGATGCGCAGGGTGTCGTGCAGCGCACGTGGCGTCAGGAAGTCGAACTCGCCGTTGAGAATCATGGTCGGGATGCCGATCGCCGGCAATTGCTGCGTCAGCGGTTTGAATTCCAGGAAGGACTCCATCAGATTCTGCAGAGCATACATGTCGTTGACGAGCCAGCCTTGCCGTTTCACGGCGTCGAGCCTGTCGAGCACCGGCGCGAGCCATGCGTCGGAGACGTTCATCGACAACAGCAGGTCTTGCAAGTAACTGGTCCCGCCCAGGATCAGACCGGCTCGCAAGGCGTTGCCGAGCAGAAACAGCTGCGGCGGCAGTTCGGCGAAGCAGCTCATCGGCACCAGTCCCGAGAGCCGCTGTCCATGTGCGGTCGCGTAGCGTAGCGCGATCAGACCGCCAAAACTGATGCCGCTCAGGAAGACAGGTCCATCGCCGAGCTCGCAGATCAACAGGTGAAGAGCTGCGACCTGATCGTCCTGACTGATGAAGAGCGTGGGCTTGTCGGATTCGCCCTGGCCGAGCAGATCGAACGTTGCAACGCGGAATCCGCGGCCGATGAGAGCGTCGCGATAGGCCGTCCATAGCTCGGCATATTGCGTGAGGCCGTTCACCAGCACATAGGCCGGCGCGCCGGAAGGACCGTCGAGCTCGTAACGAATGCGGTACGGGCCGTGGGCGAGGAAGGCCATGGAGACGTCCGGCAGGTAACTCGGTGCCTGACGATCCTCCGTCGGAAGTTCGGAAATCCGTTGAGTTAAATCAAAGGATGCACCGGCGCCGGTCCTTAGCGTCCAATCAAAACATTAGCCGGAGGATTTCGCCATGACGACGAAACAGGCCGCGTGTCGCTACGTCCTCAGCCTTCTTCTGCTGCTGATCGGGACGTCACTCGCGGTTGCGCAGCCCTTCACCCGCCGCTCGTCGCAGATGCAACATGACGAGTTGAAGAAAACTTACGAGATCGCGAACTTCCGCTTGGGCGGCAAGTACGATCTCTCCGATCCCTCAAAATGGGAGAATGGCGGCGAGGGCGGCGTCACCCTCGAATCCCTCGGCGCTGGCAAGCTGCACACCTCCTACATCGCGATTGGCAATGCCCGGCGCAATGCTGCCGGAGAGATCACCAACGCCGTGATCATCAATTCCTATTATTCCGGCGATTCCACCGACATGTACGAGCAGTGGGTCAAGGGCGCTCCCTTGTCTGGTGGCGTGCCGATCATCGGCCCGGGCCGGCCGATCGACACCGATCGCTACTACGTCGTCATGGTTGATCCGCTCGGGACCTGGGGTGCGAGCAAGCCGTCCGAAGGCCTCGGCATCAAGTTTCCGCAATACAGCTACTATGACATGGTGCAGGCGAATTATCGCATGCTGCGCGACGGCCTGAAGATCGCGCGTGCGGCGCTGGTGACCGGCGTCTCCATGGGTGGCACCCAGACCTACGTCTGGGGCGTGATGCATCCGGAGTATGTCGGTGCGATCATGCCGATCGGCGGCACCACGCAGTCGGATGGCGATGATCCCGTCGGCAACTGGACGTTCCAGATGATGACGGCCGCGATCGAGGCCGATCCCGTCTGGCAGGCGACCAAAGGCGATTATTATAAGCTCCCCAAGGAAAAGCATCCGGTGCCCGGCGTCGCGTTCGGCTGGTCGATCCTGGGCATGACGGGCTACGACTTTGCCTATCGCACGAGTCAGAACTGGAAAGCGGTCCAGCCGGAGATCTTCTACTGGGATCCGCCGAACGAGAAGGCCGGGCTGAACGTCACCAATCGCGCCAAACTCTACGACGCTGTCGATCTCGTCTGGCGCAACCGGGTCGGCGAGACCCACAACATCAATCCCTATCTCGGCCGCATCCAGGCGCGCACGCTGGTGATGCATATCACCAACGACCTCTGGCTGAACTTCAAGCTGGCCCAGCAGGCCGTTGATCGCGTGCCCGGCGCAGACCTCATCGCGCAGGAAAGCCCGGTCGCCCATTACGGCGTGTTCCCGATCATCAACCAGCGCAAGAACGATCCGAAGTTCGTCGCCTTCATGGACGATGTCGCCGCGCTCGATCGCGCGCAAAAATACGTCGACAAGAACTATCGCGTGCCGGGTGTCGCGGACAAGGTCGATCCAGCGAAGTCGTTCTGGAAAGACCATGTGACCTATCCTTATCCGGTCAAATACGCGACGGCGAAGGACAAGAGCGGCAATTCCTGGCAGATCGGTTATATGGACGAATATGCTGGCACCGAAAAGGATCCGAAGGTGCTGGTCATCATCCACGGCAAGGGCGCCTTCGCCGGTCATTACGGCAACGTCATGCAATACGCGCTGCGCAGCGGTTTGCGTGTGATCGCGCCCGATCTGCCGCACTACGGCATGTCGGGTCCGGGAAATCTCGACAACAGCCCGGCACGCACGATGCAGGACATGCGCGAAGTCATCTATGATCTCGTGGTGAACCAGCTCGGCGTCAAGAAGGCTTACTATCTCGGCCACTCATTGGGCGGGCAGTTCGTGATGGGCTATGCGTTGACCTGGCCAGACGCGGTCCAGGGCCTCGCGCTGGAAGCGCCTTCCGGTCTGGAGGAATATCCGCGCGAGATCAGCATTGCCAAAGACAAGAAGGCCAAGCTGTTCGATCAGGCGTTCGACCATGATTTCGACAAGTGGAAAGCGACCTGGGGTCCAACCGGCGTTCTCGACTCCGAAATCAAGCGCTCGGAGCAGAACATCCGCGACTTCTTCTATTTCAAGAAGCGCGATCCCGAGACCAACGCGGTATCGGCCGCGAAGGCCGGCTACTTCTTCAGCGACAGCGAGTATGCCCGCTTGCATACCGAGCAGCGTGTCGGCCTGATCAAGGGCAATCCCAAGGAGCTCGAGCAGTGGTGCAACGTCTTCATCTACGACATCTACACCATTGGAGCCGAGCTGCAGCAGGACGATCCGAAGAACCTCTACGAGCGGGTCATCCAGATCAAGGCGCCGATCTTCCTGTCGTTCGGTGACAAGGAGCCGTTCATCCCGACGCCTGCCTTCAACGGCCTCACGGATCTCGGGCGAGACGTCATTTCGCCCTTCATGACCCGGATGACCAATGCCGGCAATCGGCCAATCCTCAAGATCTACCCGGACACCGGCCATTTCATCCACACTGACAATCCGGTGGAATTCCCGGCTGATGTCGTCGACTTCGTGACTCGCGGAACGGTCGACACCTCGTCGCCCCAGGGCATCGACCGCATGATCAAGGGCGCGGTGGTCTCGGCCCTGCCGGTGGCGCCGACGCCGCCCGGTGCTGCGCCGACGGCCGGGCTGAACAAATAGGCCGGCTCATGACGAGAGTGCAGGCGGGCGAGGTCCAACTGGGCTGGCGAGAGTGGGGCAAGGGCGACGTCACCGTCGTCTTCATCCACGGCAATCTCGCCAGCAAGGACTGGATCGAGCTCGCCGCGCCGCTGTTCCCGTCCGGCCTGCGCGTGGTCGGCATCGACTGGCGAGGCTGCGGCGACAGCGATCGGCCCAGGCCCGCCGCGGACTACTCCAACTACTCGATGCAGCAACATGCCGACGATATGCTGGCGGCACTCGACGCGCTCGGCATCCGTTTTTGCCATCTCGCCACGCATTCGACCGGCGGAATCATCGCCGCGCGGATGCTTCTGATGCAGCCGCAACGGTTCGGACGGGTGTTCGCGCTCGATCCGGTCACGCCGCTCGGCATGGCCTTCAACAGCGATCAGATCGGCCTGTTTCGCGCGATGATGGCGAGCAAGGAGCTGACCCGGACGGTCATGGCGACGGCGGCGTCCTCGCTGTTCGTCCCGGAAAGCCTCGCGCCGAATGCCGTCCCGCGATTCCGGGAGGGACTGGGCGAGATCCGGGCCCTGTTCGAGCGCATCATCGAGCAGACCTTTCGTGTCTCCGAGGGCATCTGGATCGGTACCCCGGTCGACCTCACGCGCGAAAAGGACAGCGGCGAGCTGGAGCGTCGCATGGCAGAGATTCGGCATCCGCACCTCGTCCTCTGGGGCGAATGCGACGGCTGGATTCCGCCGGCGGACCTGCGCACCATGGCGGCCGCAATGCCCGACTGCCGGCTGGTGGTGGTGCCCGGTATTGGCCATTCCATGAATGTCGAACTGCCGGCGCTCTATGCCGGGTATTTCGGTGGCTGGTTTGGCGGGCTGGCAGAATGATATGATTGGAGTGCGACTCGAGCCGTCACCCGAACCAAGTGCGAGCCGTTTTGGAAGGGCAGGCTCGTGGCCGCCTGCCGGTCTTGTGAGGGGGAATGGCGCTTCAGTTCCTGCTTGTCGCGCTCGTCAGCGCGATCAATATCATGATCCATGCCTCCGTGACCGTGGGGGCCATCGGCATTGCCCGATCCGCCGGCTATCGGCACACGCGTTGGCCGAGGCTTCATTTGATGGCCGTGATGGTGGTGGCCGCCACGGCACTGATGCTGGCACATACCCTGGAAGTTCTGGTCTGGGCGCTGGCCTATCGCATCATCGGTGCAGCGCCGGCTGGCAGCGATCTGCTTTATTTCACCTTCGTCAACTATACGACGCTTGGCTACGGCGACATCACGCCGGTCGAAGATTGGCGCCTGCTCGGACCGATGACCGCGATGAACGGCATCCTGCTGTTCGGCTGGTCGACCGCCGTGCTGTTCGAGGTCCTCCGCAAGACTCTCGAGCATCTCGCCACGATCGGCGCGCCCGGATTCAGTCCTGAAGATCGATAGTGGCGAGCTGCTGCCGGTTCAAGAGAACGATTTGGCGCTGCGTGTTACCGAGAAATCCGATGATGCCGAGCTCGTGCAGCCGCGACAAGGCGCGCGATACGGTCTCCAGCGTGAGGCCCAGATAGTCGGCAATGTCGCGCCGTGACATCGGCAGCGCCATGACGGCGGACGCTGCAATCCGCTTGTCCATCTCGAGCAGAAAGGCGGCGACCCGTTCGAGCGAGGTCTTCCGGCCCAGAAGCAGCATGTGATCTTCGGCGTGCTGGAGGTTGATCGTGGTCATGCAGAGCAGGTTCTTGGCGACCATGGCGTCGCTCTCGGCGACGGTTTCGAGGCTCTCTCGCCTGATCAGCCGCACGGTGGTTTCCACGATGGCTTCGGCCGTAAAGCGATGCGAGGCGCCGTTCTCAAGACCGAAGATGTCACCGACGAGGTGAAACGCGCCGATCTGGCGGCGGCCATCCGACAGGAGCTTGTAGCTCCTGACGGCGCCGGACTTC
Organism: Bradyrhizobium sp. Ghvi; assembly: GCF_900115265.1. Lineage (GTDB taxonomy): Bacteria > Pseudomonadota > Alphaproteobacteria > Rhizobiales > Xanthobacteraceae > Bradyrhizobium. Next base: position 64,384 of record NZ_FOVU01000006.1, read on the forward strand.
ACCTGATAGACATAGTCGGCGGACTCCTTCTCGCCGTAGATCTCGGTACCCTTTTTGTAGGTAAACTCGTTTAAACTCACGATCGGATTTGAGCTACTTGTCATCCCGAAGTCGTTGAGCGAATTGGGAAGAGATAGCGTGGCAGTCGTGATGCGCAAATACATGAGCCAACTCCTCAACAGGGCTCGATGAATTGGGTCTTGGGATTCCCTTTGTGGCGGGGGAAGCGCCGCGCTGTCGCCCTCCCGCAGTAGTTGATGTTTGGCGAACGAGTTATTCCAGACCATTGTCCCGCTGTTCATTGTACCAAAGGACAATGCGGCAAGAATGGTGCGTTGTATGAGAAGGAAAATCTTCCGACAGCGGTTCTGTCCTGAGTTGCAAAATTGGAAGTATGATCGGTATCATTCGACGGCTAGATTGCTGAATATAGCGGTGGCGCGCAGTGATCGGGCATGCAGGTATCAAGGTGCGCCGTGCAGGCATCTTCGACGATCTGGGTTGGAAGAGGGAAAGTTGCCTGGCCTCGTTCACGTCGTTGACGACGACGCCTCGTTTCGTAGCGCGATCGAGCGGCGGCTGAAGCTCGCCGGTTATGATGTCGCGACCTACGCATCTGCGCGGGAGCTGCTCGACCGGCTCCCCGACGACGGCAAGGCGGGATGTATTCTGCTTGACGTATGCATCCCGGGGCTGAGCGGCCCGGAATTGCAGAACCGCCTCATCGAGCTCGGCTCGACCCTCCCGATCGTGTTCCTGACCGGTCATGCCGATACGCCGACGACAGTCCGGGCCATCAAGGCGGGTGCCGAGGATTTCCTGATCAAGCCGGTGTCGTCAGAGCAATTGCTCGATGTCATCGGGCGCGCCCTGGCCCGCCACGAGGCCGGCCGGGATTATCATCGCAAGCTGGAATCGCTTCGCGCACTTGCGGCGACGCTGACCCCACGGGAGCACCAGGTGTTCGATCTGATCGTGCGCGGCAGGATCAACAAGCAGATCGCCTACGATCTCGGAACCACCGAGCGTACCGTGAAGGCCCATCGCCATCAGGTGATGGAGAAGATGAAGGTGCGCTCGCTTGCGGAACTGGTCTCGGTTGCGGAACGGCTCGGCATGCTTGATGCGGGCAAGGCCTAGGAAGGCCGGTCGTCGGCCCGTGGCGGCGACGGCTTAACCTGTACCAAGGGACAACATCATACTTTATTGACAGGCGACGGCAGGGGGTGGGCTAAATGCCGCAGCTGTCGGCCCATGCCAGCGCTTGGAGCCGGGCTGACGGTCTCCGGCAATGCGCCAGCCAAGGTCAATCTCGTTGCCCAGAAACAAGTGCATCCTCGTCGTCGATGACGATTCGTCGGTGCGGGTCAGCATGAATCGGCTGCTTCGCGCTTACGGATTCAGCGTGCTGCTGTTTGAATCGGGGAAAGAGCTGCTCGAGCGTGGCGACCTGGATGACGCTGTCTGTGCAATCCTGGATGTGAATCTCGGTGATCATTCGGGCATCGATCTGCGCCGCCGCCTGATTGCGCATGGGGGTTTACTGCCGGTCATCTTCATCACGGGGAGTGATAGCCCCGCCAATCGCTCCGCTGCCATCGAGTCGGGATGTGCAGCCTATCTGACCAAACCATTTGCGGCGCACGCGCTGATCGAGTCCATCCAAAAGGCCCGCGCCGGAATTGTTGCGGGTGCACCATGATGGCCCGCTCGCGGGTATAGGCTCGATGCTCTCGCTTCCCGCCCTGCGCTTGAAATCGCATTCGTTGATCTTGATCAAGGGCGGGCACGGGCTTTCGGCTCACGCCATGTTCGATCATGGTCCCCAAGGAGAGACAACATGACACGAACCGTCATGCGACTTGGACTGGTGGTGGCCGCGGCTCTCTTCACAGCAGCGCCGTTGTCGGTCCGCTTTTCGTCATCGGAGGCACCTTCCATTTCGGACGATCGTGCGGAGGCGCGAGTAGGCCGGCCGCTGACGCCGATGAGCGTCGCGGGCGTGCACCGCCGCGTGCATAGAAGGGCCTATTATGGCGCGGCCGCCGCGGGCGCGGCGGCTTATGGTGCATACGGCGGCTATCGGCGCTGCGGATATTCTCCTTATCCGCCCTGCTATTGAGGCCGACGTGAGGTTCGTCGCTGAGCGCGACGCGCCTCACGGCGTTTCGGACGAAGCGCGCAGCGGATCCAACTCACTCGTCGATATCCTGCTCCATGGTCTTGGCTGGTGCCCCCTTGTGGGCGGCGGCGAATTGGGCGAGGGGCAGGGTTGTCGTCAGGGCCAGGAGATTGGAATCGACAACCTCCAGGGTCAGGGACTTTCCGGTTTCCATGGTCTTGACAAATGTCGCGTCGGCCACGTCAGCTGCAATGCAGGCGTTGGTGAGGCACCAGCTATAGGGAAACTGGCGGGGGCTCGCACCATCGACCGTCAGCTTGACGGGATGTTGCAGATACATGCCGACGGGTAGAAACATTTGCAGCCGGGCCGTTCGGCTGTCCTCCCTTTCGATCAAATCGATCCGCACGGCGGTTTGCCCTGTGGGGAATTTGCCAGTGATCGAGGTTCGGCAGAGCATGGGAGCCCCGCCTGCCCTGAAGCAGAGCTTCTGCCAGTCGCCATAGACGATATCCTTGGCCTCGCGCTCGCCGCGCTTGGCTACTGCGGCGTTGGTGCCGCTGAGCCGCTCGTCCCTCGCGCTTGCCTCAGAAAAGGACGCGTTGATGAAGGCCGCCGCCAGGACTCCCCAGACGCAGTGAGTGGACGTGGGCATGGCATGACCTCCACCATTTCGCGGGCGTTTCCGCGCCTATTTCTGGGCTTCCAGGAATTTCTCGACCAGTGGTGACCACAACGGAATGGCATCCGGCGAGCCGATGAAGAAATGGCCTTCACTGCCGAACGGCGGCATCAGATGGTACTCGGCCTTGCCGCCTGCGGCGGTGAAGGCCTCATGCATGCGCTTCGACAGGGCGGGGCCGAAAAAGGTATCGTTCTCGATGTAGATCCACAGCATCGGCACGCGTGACGTCCGCCCGAACTCGGCGGTGGTCTCGACCAGCTTGTCCGGCGCGTAATTGTTGTTGGGCTTGCCGCCGACGCGACCTCCTCGACCCGCAGCGAAGATGATGATCGCCTTGACTGCGGGCGGGTTCACGCTCGATAGCGCGATCGATGCCCAGCCGCCGGCGGACTGTCCGACGACGATCACATCCTTGGGGATGATGCGCTTTTCAGCCGTCATGTAGTCGATGATCCAGAGATCGGCCTGCGCGACCGCGAGACCGGGCGAGCGAAAGTTGGGATTGGTGCGCTTGCCCACCTTCGAGAAGAACGGGCCGTAGATGCCGCGCTCGGGAATATCGATGGCGGACGCGCCATACCCGCTCCCGACCGGCGCCACTACGAGATAGCCGCGGCCAGCGAACCATTTTGCGGCTTCGCGGAATTCGACGAGCGGAAAGAAGCTGCGATCGGTCGGATTGAGTGAGACCCCGTGGTTCATGATGACGAGCGGGAAGGGGCCGTCACCGACCGGCCGCACCACATAGGCGAACATCGGCAGCGGCAAGGGCAATGCCCAGATCTCCTCCTGGATGCGCCGGGGTGTAGACGGTTTGTCGGCGCGCGTTGGCGTGATCAGCGCCAGGAAAACCAGCACGCATAGCACCTGTCGGAACGAGGATTGCGATCGCATCGCACTCTCCCTCATCCGGAATAAGTCGCAGCCACGATGATCGGGCCGAGAACGGTCAAGATCACATTCCCCACGGCGTAAGGCACCGCGACGCCGAGCACCGGGGTCTGGCTCTCAGCGACCTCGCATGCACCGGTCACGGCGGCGTCGACCGTCATGGCACCAGCCAGCGCGCCGCAGGTGACGACCGGGTTCATGCGCAGCACGTAAAAGGCCAGCAGCGTCCCGACGGTCAACGGCACGATGGTGATGACGAGACCCATGCCGACCAGCAACAGGCCATGTGCCTGGATCGCGGCCCATGCGGCGGCGCCGTTGCCGAGCCCGATGGCGGCAATGAATCCGCCAAGCCCGATGTCGCTCAGCGTCTGCTGCGCGGCGGGCGGCAGTGCGCCCATTGTCGGCCGACGCGAACGCAGCCAGCCGCAGACAAGGCCAGCGATCAATGCGCCGCCGCCACCGCCCAGCGTTAACGCGATCCCGCCGATCTTGAAGCTGGCGAGGCCCGCGAGCAAGCCCACGGCGATGCCGGCGGCGAGAAAGGCGATGTCGGCGCGGTCTCCCGCGCGCAGGATCTGACCGACATTGGCGGCAGCCCGCTCGATGTTCCGGGTGCTGCCGACCAGCGTCATGGTGTCACCGATATAGACCCGCGTATCGGGGCTCAGCGGCACCTCACGCCCGTTTCGTGTCAGCGCCCGGAGAAAAACGCCGCGGGCGTTGCGGCCAACGCGATCGGCGACGTCCCTGATCGAGCGACCATGAAGCTGGCGGTTGTCGACCAGCACCTCCATGACATTGCCGGGGATCGCCTTGAGGATCTCGTCGGCGTCGATCTCGGCGCCAATGACCGGCTTGGCCGCGACGATGGCGGCCGTGCGTCCGGCGATAACGATGTTGTCTCCGGCCTCGAGCACGGTGTCGAGATGCGGCTCGACGTCGATGCCCTGGCGGACGATGCGCTCGACGACGGTGCGGCTGCCGATCTCCTCCTCGATCGATTTGACGGTGCGGCCGGCAGCAGTCGAGACGAGATAGGCGCGTGCCTGGAACTTGCGGTAGGCAAGGTTCTCCGTCTGCGGGGCCTCGCCCCCGGAAAGCTCCGCCTCCAGCTTCTTCGCCTCGGCCTTCAGGTCAACCCGCATCAATTTCGGAGCGACGAAAGGAACGAACAGCAAGGTCAGGATATAGCCGAGCACGTAGGTGACGGCGTAACCGGCCGCAATATTGGCCTCCTGCTGCTTCAGCACGTCGGGCGGCAGACCGAGTTGCGCCAGCGCACCGGATGCGGTGCCAATCACGGAGGATTGCGTCAGGGCTCCAGCCGCAATGCCGGACGCGGTGCCGGGGTCGAGCTTTAACGTGAAGGCAAACGCCAGGACAATCAGCAGCCCCGTGCCGCCGATTGCGAGTGCCATCGCGACCTGGGCCAGGGTGCGAACGCTGAGGGACGCAAAGAACTCCGGCCCGGACCGATAACCGATGGTGAACACGAACAGGCTGAAGAGGATCGCCCGGAGGATCGGCGGGAACGTGAATCCTCCGAGCTGACCGACGAGCACGGCCACGATCAGGATGCAGGCCGTCGTACCGATCGCAAAGCCGCCGATCTTGACCCGGCCGAGCATGGTGCCGGCGGCAACGGTCAGGAGCAGAAAGATCTCCGGAGCAGTGGCGATGATCCACCTGACCGTGCCCATGGTCGCTAGTCCTCCAGCCGCGTGCGTCGGGCGAGTTGATGCTGCGGGCCGCCGCGAAGGGTTGATTCAGATCAACCCTTTGCCGCTCGTGCATGCCGTCAATGGCGACGCCGGGGTGCCAGAGAACAAGCGTGTCGGACATGAGCCCACTGGATATCGCCGCCAGCCCGTCGCTGCCTCGCGACGAGACGGTCCTGGTCGCGCTGCTGCTCGCATTCGCGGGCGGCTATATCGATGCCTATCCCTGGATCATCCATGGTGTCATGGCCAACGCCCAGACGGCGAACCTCGTCTTCCTCTGGGTCTATGGGATGACGGGCGACTGGGCGAGGGCTGTGCACTTCGCGCCGCCGATCCTGGCCTTTGCCGTCGGCATCGTGATTGCCGCGTGGCTGCGCCGCGCTTCCGGCGATCGCGCGAGCGCCATCAGCACGCTGATCGAAATTCTCCTGCTGATCGCCATCGGGATTCTTCATAACCGGACGCCCGAGGTCGCCGGCACGCTCGGCATTTCCTGCGTCGCAGCGATGCAGGCAGCGATCTTCACCAAGGTCGAGGGCGCGACCTACAGCACCGTGATGATCACCGGCAACATGCGCCAGGCCATCGAGAACATTTTTGTGGTGGCAAGCGGACCGGCTCCCTCCGGCGTATTGCGCCGCTCGGGCATCTTTACGGCAGTCTGCCTGACATTCGGTTTCGGCGCCGCGATCGGCGCATTCGCGACCAAGGCCATCCCAGATCTGGCACTCGGCATTCCCGTGATCTGCCTTTTGGTCGTGCTGCTGTGCTGCGAGGCCGGGGACTTCGAGGTGCGCGCATGAATGGACCGTCCAGACCGCGTGCGAGCTGGACACGATATGTCCCGCCATCGGCGTGGCTTGCCGCCTATCGTCGGGAATGGCTGCCATCCGACGCAGTGGCCGGCATCACGCTGGCGGCCTACGCGATTCCCGTTTCGCTGGCCTATGCCGCGCTGGCCGGATTGCCGCCGCAGGTCGGCATTTACGGCTACATGCTTGGCGGTATCGGCTATGCACTGCTCGGATCCTCGCGACAGCTCGCGGTGGGGCCGACCTCCGCGATTTCGCTGATGATCGCCGGCACGGTCGGCGCGCTCGCCGGCGGCGATGCGGTGCGCTATGCCGAGATCGCGAGCCTGGCTGCCTTCGCGGTGGCTGTTCTGTGCTTCCTCGCCTGGCTGTTCAAGCTCAGCGTGCTCGTCCGGCTGGTCAGCGACAGCATTCTGGTCGGCTTCAAGGCCGGGGCGGGGCTCACCATCATCATGAGCCAGTTGCCGAGCCTGCTCGGCGTCGCTGGCGGCGGCCACAATTTCTTCGATCGTGTCATCAAGTTGGTTGGGCAGCTCGACGGCATCGATTCGCTCGTGCTCGCGATTGGTGCAGTCGGGCTCGGGCTGCTCCTGCTCGGCGAGCGGCTCTTGCCAGGCAAGCCTGTCGGCATCACCGTCGTTGCGCTCGCAATCGTTCTGGCAACGCTCCTGGGCTTCCCGGCTCTCGGTGTGCCCGTCACCGGGAAGATACCGGAAGGGCTGCCGGCGTTGGGAATCCCGACATTCGGTTTGCTGGAGTTCGACGATCTGTTTCCGCTCGCGGCAGGTTGCGTGCTGCTGGCCTATATCGAAGGCGTGTCGGCGGCCCGCGCCTTTGCCGCCAAACACGGCTACCCGCTCGATGTTCGTCAGGAGTTTTTGGGACTAGGCGCTGCGAACCTCGCCGCCGCCCTTGGCCACGGCTATCCCGTTGCCGGCGGCCTGTCGCAATCGGCCGTGAATGACAACGCCGGTGCGCGGACACCGCTGGCGGTGGTGATCTGCTCGGTGACGCTCGGGCTGTGCCTGCTGTTCTTCACGGGGCTGCTGACCAACCTGCCCAAGGCGGTGCTCGCCGCGATCGTCTTCGTCGCCGTCTACCGACTGGTCGATGTTCGGGCGCTGTTTCGAATGTGGCGGGTCAGTCGTATTGATTTCTATGCGGCGGCGATCGCCCTGATCTCCGTGCTGCTGCTCGGAATCCTCCAGGGCGTGCTGCTCGCCTCGATCGCGTCGATCTTCCTGCTGCTGGCGCGGGCCTCGCGACCGAATGTCGCGTTCCTCGGTCGATTGCCCGGCAGCGGCCGCTATTCGGACAATGCGAGGCACGAGGGCGTCGAGCCGCTGGTTGGAATCATCGCCTTCCGGCCCGAAGCATCGCCGCTCTACATCAATGCCGAGACGATCCTGGATACCGTTATGGCGGCCCTGCGGAGGTCGCCGGACGTCCGGCTGGTGGCCTGCGACCTCTCGGCCTCGCCCTATATCGATCTGGCCGGCGCGCGCATGCTGCACGATCTCCACCACGAACTTGCATCACGCAAGGTGACCTTCTGCATCGTCGGTGCGCATGCGCAGCTCCGCGACCTGCTGCGAGCCGAAGGGCTCGCGGACAAGACCGACAGCGGTCTGTGGTTGGGCTCGGTCGACAGCGTGCTCGGCAATGATAAGGCGAGCGCCGAACAACGAACGGCCTGATGCCCTTCGTATTGCAATGCGAATGGCGCGGCGGCTCCTCTCAAGAACGCACGCAACCGTTGACTTGGATCAATAGAGCGACCGGCGCCGCACTCACGATCCGCATCACCTTTGCCCTCACGGATCGGGAGAGACACATGTCCAAAGAGCCCAAGGCCGCGCAAAAGCGCATCGACCAGTTCTTTTCCGGCCCCGGAGCGCGGGCAGACGACTGGCGCGATCTGGTCGAGGCCGCCAAGAGCTGGGCCAGGGTCGGCAATCGCGCAGCCTACGATGCGGCGCTGGCCGATCTCTCCATCACGGAAGAGTTTCACGGCTATCCGGGCCTGCAGCTGATGGCCGCACTGCGGGAAGCTGCCGCCGCCGGCGATGGGGCGACCTCGTTCGCTCTTGCGACAAGGATTGCTCAGGCGCTCGCGACGCGATCCTTTCGTCAGCACGCCGGCGACTGGAGCGCAAGGGACGACGGCAACGGCGATGCGCCCGAACTAATGCCACCCAGTTTCGGCGCGCATGCGGCGCGCCGGCCTTATTTCGAAACGTTGATCGTCACTGGCGTGTCACCGGGCCAATGGCCGGCGCTCGCCGCCGAATGGCGCAAGCTGCGGCGTCCGGTCGATGCCTTCATCTACGAGCCGGTCATCGTCGGCAGCCTGGAGGACGCCTTCTGCGCGACGATGCTCAATCCCAATCTCGGTGCCGTCATCATCAACGAGGGCTTTGGCCTGCGCTCGCGGCACGACGCTCCGGTGTTGCGCTCGATCATGGCTACTGCCGGTCTCAACGACGAAACCGATGCGTCGGCACTGCGGCTTGCCCGGATCATCAAGCGCGTCAGGCCCGAGCTCGATCTCTACATGATCTCCAACCGCGATGTGGAGGAGCTCGCCGGCAATCCCGAGGCCGACGCGGTTCGCCGCATCTTCTACTCCGTGGAAGAACTCCTGGAGCTGCATCTGTCGATCCTCGAAGGCATCCAGGATCGCTACGACACGCCGTTCTTCGACAATCTCAAGAAATATGCCCAACGTCCAATCGGCACCTTCCATGCGCTCCCGATCGCTCGCGGCAAGTCGATCTTCAAATCCGACTGGATCCGCGACATGGGCGAGTTCTACGGCCCGAACCTTTTCCTGGCCGAGAGCAGCGCCACCACCGGCGGTCTCGACAGCATGCTGGAGCCGACCGGCAACATCAAGAAGGCGCAGGAAAAAGCGGCGAGGGCGCTCGGCGCCGATCGCGTGTTCTTCGTCACCAACGGCACCTCGACCTCGAACAAGATGGCGGTGCAGGCACTGCTCGCGCCCGGCGACATCGCGATCGTCGACCGCAACTGCCACAAGTCGCACCATTACGGCATGGTGCTGGCGGGCGCCCAGCCGCTCTATGTCGAAGCCTTCCCGATGACGGAATATTCGATGTACGGTGCGGTGCCGCTGAAAACCATCAAGCAGGCGCTCTTGAACGCCAAGGCCGACGGCCGGCTCGACCGCGTCAAGATGGTCGACCTGACCAACTGCACCTTCGACGGCCACATCTACAACACACGGCGGGTGATGGAGGAATGCCTCGCCATCAAGCCCGATCTGATCTTCCTCTGGGACGAAGCCTGGTTCGGCTTCGCACGTTTCTCGCCGTTCCTGCGCCGCCGCACCGGACTTGGCGCCGCCAACGAGATCGAGGCGTGGATGCGCGATCCGAAATCGGTCGCGGCTTATGACAAGCAGCAGGCCGAGCTCGGCAAGAATCCTTCGGACGAAGTGCTGCTCAAGACCCGGCTCATTCCCGACCCGAGGCAGATCCGCCTGCGCGTCTACCAGACCAACTCGACCCACAAGTCGATGTCGGCGATCCGTCAAGGCTCGATGCTCTCGGTCAAGGACGTCGAATTCCACACCGTCGAGCAGCAGTTCAAGGAGGCGGTTTTTACCCACGCCTCGACCAGCCCGAACCAGCAGCTGATTGCCAGCCTCGACATCTCGCGGCGCCAGATGGAGCTGGAGGGTTACGGCCTCGTTGCCAATGCAATCGAGATCGCGTTCGCGATCCGCCAGGCAGTCAACAACAATCCGCTGATCTCGAAATATTTCCGCATCCTCGGCGCTGACGCCATGGTGCCGGCGCAATACCGCCAGAGCGGCTTCACCGACTTTTTGGCGCCGGGCGTCAACTGGGCCAATACGCTGAGGAGCCTGGACGAGGACGAGTTCTGCCTCGATCCGACCCGCATGACGCTGGTCTGCGGCATGGCCGGCTACGATGGCACGCAGTTCAAGGGCATTCTCGCCAACGAGTACAACATCCAGGTCAACAAGACTTCGCGCAACTCGGTGCTGGTCCAGTCCAACATCAACAACACCCGCAGCGACGTCGCGCATCTTGTTCGCGTCCTCGCCGAGATCGCGGGTGAGATCGACCGTGGCCTTGCCCACGGCGGCGCCAACGCCCGGAAGACCTTCGAGGCACGGGTGACCAGCCTGATGAAGGACGTGCCCGATCTGCCGAACTTCTCGCATTTCCATCCGAGCTTCCGCGGCGATGCCGGCGCTAAGACCAACGAAGGCGACATCCGCTCCGGCTTCTACGCGGCCTATGACGTCACGGGTTGCGAGCACATTCGCCTCAACGATCCCGAGATCGACCGGCGGCTGAAGGCCGGTCCCGATCTCGTCTCGGCGAATTTCGTGATCCCGTATCCGCCGGGCTTCCCGATCATGGTGCCTGGCCAGGTCATCACCCAGGAGACCATCGACTTCATGCGTAAGCTCGATGTGAAGGAGATCCATGGCTACGACGCCAAGGAAGGACTGAAGCTCGTGCGCACGGAAGCTTTGGCGAAGCTCGGCCGGCCAAAGCCCGATGCGAGGCCGAAGCTCAAGGCCGCATCTTAAGGCCAGGAGGGTACCATGCAGTCATTTTTCCAGTTCTTGCAGCAATATCCATATCTGCTGCTGTTCTTCGTCGTCGGTCTCGCCGTCTATATCGGCCGGGCCAGCATCAAGGGCTATGGTCTCGGCATGGTCGCCGGTGCCATCGTGGTCGGCGCGGGCATCTCGGTTTGGGCTTCCAGCTATGGTGTGAAGCTCGAGCTCAACAACTTTGCTAAGAGCTTGTTCTACTATCTCTTCATGTACGGCGTCGGCCTGCGCGTCGGTCCGTCCTTCATCAACAGCCTGAAAGGCGACGGCATCAAGTTCCTGTTCCTCGCCGTAGTGTCGAGCATTCTTGGCCTGACATTGGTCGTGCTGGGGGCGAAGCTCTTTGAATTGCCGCCGGGTGCCGCTGGCGGCATGCTGGCGGGATCGCAAACGATGTCGGCCGCGATCGGTTCGGCCGAGCAGGCCGTTACGTCGGGCGTCGTCAAGCTGCCTGCGGGGATGAAGCCCGAGGAAGCGACCGGCATGATCGCCTTGTCGTATGGCATCACCTACATCTGGGGCACCGTCGGCATCATCCTGATCTGCAAATATCTGCCGCGCTGGTGGGGCGTCGATGCAAGGGCCGCAGCGAAGCAGTATGAGCGGGAATTCGGCGTCAAGGATCTCGAAGGTGGCGGTCTGACCGGCTATCGGCAGTTCGGTCTGCGGGCCTACCGCCTCGAAAATCCCGCGACGGTGGGGATGAGCATCGCCAAGTTTCGCGCGATGAATCCGGAATACCGGATCGTCAATGTCGGGCGAAACGGCGAGCCGCAGGGTGCTGATCCCGATCTCGTGCTGCAAAAGAGCGACGTCGTCGCGCTAGGCGGCTCGACCGAGCATCTCACGGAGAAGATGGGCTTGATTGGTCCCGAGGTCGCCGATGCCAAGACGCTCGGCATACCCATGGACCAGGCGGACATCCTCGTTACCAACAAGGACGTGGTGGGACGCACCTTCGAATCCTTCCGTGAGACGGCCATCGCTGGCCAGTTGCAGGTAACCAAGGTCGAGCGTGGCGGCGTGCAGATTCCGGCAGGTCTCAAGACCAAGCTGGAGCGGATGGACATCGTCTCAGTGGTCGGCCTGAAGTCAGCGGTCAACGAGCTCGGCGAAATGTGGGGCCGCATCGCGCGTGCCAACACCTCGACCGATCTGCTGACTCTGTCGATCGGCATGATCCTCGGCTTCCTGATCGGCATGGTCGAATTTCCTGCGTTCGGCGCTAAGGTTGGCCTTGGCAACGCCGGCGGTCTGCTTCTCTCGGGTGTGATCGTGTCCTCGGTCGTGTCACGCCTGCGTTTCTTCGGCAACACGCCGAACGCGGCGCGAAATGTCCTCGAGGATCTCGGTCTCGTCGTCTTCGTCGCCATCGTTGGCGTCAATGCCGGCGCGGGCCTCCTGGCCCAGCTCACCGGTGCGGTCGCGCTGAAGATCTTCATCGTCGGCTTCATCGCCTGCACGATTCCGCCGTTCATCGTCTGGGCAATCGGCTTCCACGTCTTCAGGATCAATCCGGCGGTTCTGATGGGTGGCGTTGCTGGAGCGCGATCGCATTCGGGCCCGTGCCGCGAAGCCGCGGTCGAGATCCAGAGCTCGGTGCCTTGGATTGGGTTCCCGGTCGGCTATGCCGTCTCGGGCATCCTGCTCACCATCTTCGGCTACTTCGCAATGTTGCTGGCGCAATAACAAAAGGGGAATGTAACGTCATGAGAAAGTTTGCTATCGGAGCTGCCCTGGTCGCGTCGCTTGTTGGCGTTGCCGGTTTCAGCACGTCCTCGCGTGCCGACACCGGCCAGGTCGCTGTCGTCTTTACCAAGGGCGGCTTCATCGTTGGTGTCGGCGGTGGGGAAGGCGTGCTGCTCTACCGCGGCCACAAATATCCCTTCACTGTCTCGGGCATGAGCGTGGGCCTGACGGTCGGAGCATCCACCACGAAGTTCGTCGGCCGCGCCCTCAATCTGAAGGGACCGGCCTCAATCGAAGGTTCTTATGCGGTTGGCGGAGCGGGTGGGGCGGTCGCCGCAGGCGCGGGCGCCGTTCAGCTACAGAACAGCAATGGAGTGATCCTACAACTCAGCGGGCCAAAGATCGGCGCTGAAGTCTCGGCCGCGGTTGGTGGCGTCACGATCCGCCTGAAATAGAGTTGAACCGGCCGTGCCGCGGGCTCGTTCGAGCGCGCTGCAGGAGCTCACCTCATAAAGCCTCCGTTTTGTTGATTTAGGTCAAACTGGAAAGCAGATCGGCATCCGACTTTATCGTCGGGTGCCAATCGCGGTCCTGCGGCGGCATCACCGAAGAGCGAGTGACGGCACCCCAATCAACGGAGGAGATGCCATGCTTCGTTATCTTCTGGCTGCCCTTGCGGTCCTTGTCCTGCTCACTGTCAGCCTCATTCCCGACAACGCTTTCGCCCGTCGCGGTGGCGGCGGCTTTCATGGTGGCGGGGCGCGGGCAGGCGGCTTTCACGGCGGAGGTTTCCGCGGTGGTGCGGTTCATGCTGGCCGCGTCCATGGCGGGCATCGCGTCGCCGGACGTGCGCGTCCTGCTCATCCGATAGCCGGTCGTCCCGGCCGCTATCCGGTCGCAGGTCGGCCGGGTCGTCCCGTCGCCGGCTATCCCGGATACCGTCCCGGCTACGGCTACCGCTACGGCCGCGCGGCCTATGGTGCCGCCGCGGTCGGCGCCGCAGCAGCGGGCGCTTACGGCGCCTACGGCTACTACAACAACTATTGTTATGACAGCTACGGCAATTGGGTTTGCGGGCAGCAGAACCCGTATGGCTATTGAGTGAATGGCAGATCAGGCCGCTAAGCGGCCTGATCTCCTCAATAGCGCTGCGCGACGAAATTCATCCCCTTCAGGCTGGCCTGGTCGTTGTAGCGTCCCTTGTCGGAGCGTTTCGGCAGCTTGATCTTGTCCTTTTTGATACGCTTGTAAGGGATGGCGCCGAGCAGATGGGCGATGCAGTTGAGCCGTGCCTTTCGCTTGTCATCCGAGCGGATGATGAACCAGGGCGCTTCTTTGGTGCTGGTTTTCTTCAGCATCAGATCGCGCGCCCGCGAATAGTCGTACCACCTCGAATAGGATTCCAGATCCATCGGGCTGAGCTTCCATTGCCTGACAGGGTCGTCGATGCGGGCGTTGAAACGACGCTCCTGCTCCTCCATGCCCACTTCGAGCCAGATCTTGATCAGGATGATGCCGCCATCGATGACATACTTCTCCATCTGCGGGCACAGCGTGAGGAAGCGCTCGTGCTCGGCGGGGGTACAGAAGCCCATGACATATTCGACGCCGGCGCGATTGTACCAGCTTCGGTCGAAGATCACGATCTCACCGCCGGCCGGGAATCTCTCCATGTAGCGCTGAAAGAAAAGTTGCGTCTTCTCGCGATCCGACGGCGCGGGCAAGGCAACGACACGGAACACGCGCGGGCTGACCTTCTCGGTGATGGCCTTGATCGTTCCGCCCTTGCCTGCGGCGTCCCTGCCCTCGAACAGAATGATCACGCGCAGCTTGTTTTCCCGCACATAGTCCTGGAGGTGACAGAGCTCGACCTGAAGCTTCTCAAGCTCCTTCTCGTAGTTCTTCCGCTTCATCCGCTCCGCAGGTGAGTCCTTGGCCATGCCGATCCTTCCTGTTGCGCGTCAATCGTCCCAGGAAATGGTGACGCCGATATCGCCAGGCACACCGCCAGGGAACTCGATGACCTGATAGGCAATTCGATAGCCTCGCGGTTTCAGATAATCGGTCCAGAGCTGGAAGATCTCCTTGGGAATGCCGGTTAGCGTATTCTCCCAGCCCTTTTCCATCTGATTGATCGCGCGGCCCTTATCGGTGCAGAGCGAGTTCGGAAAACGATACACCAGAACTTCCGTCAGCCCGTTTCGCACCGCACGCTGGATGATGGTCGAGGCGAGCTTGATCTTCTCCTCCTCGGTCTTGCCGGACGGCTTGCTCAGGCGCTCGATCAGCGCGCGCTTCTCGGCCTCGGCCGCGGCCGCGACGCGGACATATTCCTCCGCTTTCTCCGCCTCCTTGAGGGCGGCTTCCTTTCGAATCTGGGCGGCATTGGGGATGAGATCGTCGAGGGCGGGCATGGCTAGCGCTCCTGATGGCCGTGCGATCAGCACGTCGGGAACGCTAGGTCGGGCAGGCGGCGTTCCCTTGATTCAAATCAAGCAAACGGCAGGACTTCTGAACACACTCTCGCAAGTACACATCCGCGGACCGGGGAGAGACGCTTGAGCGATCAGCTTCATCCGATGGCCCCACACCATCTGCCGTTCTATCTCGCGCCGGGCAGCGGGACCGATACGCTGATGGTGGGGATGGGCATATTTCTGATCGGGACCGTGCTCTGGGTGGGCACGCTCTATTGGAAACTGCACAGCCTGCCCGAGCGGATGGCGCACAAATCGCAAAAGTTGCAGTTCGAGTTTGTTGCGGTGCTCGGCCTGATTTCGCTGTTCACCCATATGCATATCTTCTGGATCGCCGGCCTGCTCCTCGCGCTGATCGATCTTCCCGATTTCGGGACGCCCCTGCGCAGCATTGCCGGGTCGGTCGAGAAGATTGCGGACGCGACGCCGGCCACTGACGCCGAGGCCATGCGGACAGAGGCAGCAATAGCGCCGCCTCCAGCGGAAATGCCGGGGTCTGCCAACGAGAAGGAGCACAGCCATGCTTGAGCTGCTGATCTGCTCCCTCGTCACGATCCTGCCCGATTACCTCTACCGCCGTTACGTCCAGGGCAAGCGCTTCGGCAAGGAGATCACCTTCTTCTCGGTCTGGTACGAGCTGCGCTGGGGCATCACCGGATGTTTGATGCTCACGGTCTCGCTGATCACGATGATCTTCTATTTCCATCCGGCGACGGACTCGGCGACGCTCTATTTCCGCACGGTGCCAATCCTTCCCGAGGGTTCTGGCCGCGTCGCCGAGGTGAAGGTCGGCTTCAGCCAGGCCGTGAAGAAAGGCGACGTGCTGTTCACGCTTGACGCCTCGAAGCAGCAGGCCGCGTTCGAGACCGCCAAGAGCAAGGTCGCGGAGGTCGATGCCGCGATGCAGTCCGCCAAAGCCGACATTGCCAAGGCCGAAGCGCAATCCGAGGAAGCAAAGGCGAACTATCAGCAAGCCAAGGACGAGCTCGACACCAAGTCCGAGCTGCAGCGCCGCAATCCCGGCATCGTTCCGCAACGCGACATCGAAAAGCTCCAGGTCCTGGTCAATCAACGGCAGTCGGGGATCGATGCTGCGGCCGCATCCAAGGAAGCAGCGGCCTTGCAGCTGTCGACGCTGCTCCCGGCGCAAAAGGCGAGTGCCGAGGCTGCCCTCGCGCAGGCCCAGGTCGATCTCGACAAGACCGTGGTCCGCGCCGGCGTCGATGGGCGCGTCGAGCAGTTCCTGATTCGTCCAGGTGACGTCGTCAATCAATTGATGCGGCCGGCCGGCGTACTCGTTCCGGAAGGTGCCGGGCGGAAGGTTCTCCAGGCCGGCTTCGGACAGATCGAGGCGCAGGTGATGAAGGAAGGCATGGTTGCTGAAGCGACCTGCGTCTCCAAGCCCTGGGTCATCATCCCGATGGTGGTCACCACGGTTCAGGATTACATCGCCGCCGGGCAATTCCAGGCAGGCCAGCAGTTGCTGGAAGCGCAGAATGCCGTCAAGCCCGGCACGATTCTCACTTTCCTGGAGCCGCTTTACAAGAACGGCCTCGACGGGGTAACGCCGGGCAGCGCCTGCATCGTCAACGCCTACACCAGCAATCACGAAGAAATCAACGCCAACGACACTTCGACAGGCCGAGCGATCGCGCTGCATGTCGTCGACGGCGTCGGCCTCGTGCACGCTTTGCTGCTGCGCATCCAGGCTTTGCTGCTGCCAATCAAGACATTGGTGCTGAGCGGACATTGAGTGGGCCTGTGCAGCATCGCCCGTTTCCTTGACATTTGTCAACAATCGGGCCGCTTGCACTCCCATGCTGATCACGTTTCGCACGATGGAGGATGGGATGATCCGCTGCGGCAAGACGTTGATCGTGCTTGCGCTGTTGTTGACCGTGCCGGCAGGCGTGTCGGCTCAAACGACGCAGCCGGCCGCGCCGCCGTCTGGCCAGGCCGCAGCGACCAGCCCCTCCGCGCCCGCTGCCGATCTGTTGAAGCCCGAGCAGCTCGAGGCGCTGGTCGCGCCCATCGCGCTCTATCCTGATGCGCTCCTGGCCAACGTGCTGGCGGCCTCGACCTATCCTCTGGAGGTGGTCCAGGCCGATCGGTGGCTGAAGGAGCGCAAGAACCTGAAGGGTGATGCGCTCCGAAGCGAGGTCGAGAAGCAGGCCTGGGACGACAGCGTCAAGGCGCTCGTGAGCACTGCGGACGTCCTGACCATGATGAGCGACAAGCTCGACTGGACCAAGAATCTGGGAGACGCCTTTCTCGCACAACAAGCCGACGTGATGGACGCGATCCAGCGCTTGCGCACCAAGGCCTATGACAACAAGAAGCTCACCACGACCAAGCAGCAAAAAGTCAGCGTCCAGACTCAGGAAAGCAAGCAGGTGATCGTGATCGAGCAGGCCGATCCGCAAGCGATCTACGTGCCATACTATGATCCCGCGACGGTTTATGGCGCGTGGCCCTATGCGGCGTATCCGCCGTATTATTTCGGTTACCCGTCCTATATCGGTGCCGGTGTCGTTGCCGCAGGCATCGCCTTCGGTACGGCGTGGGCGGTCGCGCGCTGGGGAAATTACTGGGGCGGTGGCTGCAACTGGGGTAATCGCAACGTCTATGTGAACCACCGTACCACCAACATCAACACCGGCTGGCAGCACAATCCGGCACATCGTCAAGGCGTGCGCTACAACAACACCAACGTCCAGCAGCGCTTCGGCAACAACAATCTGAAGGCCGGCGTATCCGACCGGATGGACTTTCGCGGCCGTGACGGACAGCAGGTGCTGCGTCCCGATCAGGGTAATCGGGCGGGTGACCGCGCCGGCGACCGCGCGGCAGATCGCGCCGGTGATCGTGCTGGCGACCGGGCGGGCACACGCGACAGGTCCGGTGGCGGCGGTCGGGCCGGCGCGGCGGATCGTGCCAAGGGCGGCGATCGGGCAGGCGCCAAGGGCAGCAAGGGTGGCGGCGACCGCGCCAAGGCTGCCAACCGTGCCGGCGGTGGTGCGGGCAATCGTGCTGGCGGCGGCAATCGAGGCGGCGCCATGAACGTCTCCTCCGCCCGCTCTGCATCCGCGGCATCCGCGCGCGGCCGTGCGAGCATGGCCAGCATGCCGCGCGGCGGCGGCGGCGCAAGCTTCGCGGGCCGTGGAGGTGGCGGCGGCATGGCGATGCGCGGGGGCGGCGGCGGATTCGGTGGCGGTCGCGGCGGCGGCGGTGGTGGCCGGCGTTCCGACATCGCGCTGAAGCACGATATCGTTCTGCTTGGCCGTCTCGCGAATGGGCTCGGCTACTACCGCTTCAGCTATCTCGGCAGCGAAAGGGCCTATGTCGGCGTCATGGCGCAGGAGGTGGAACGGGTGATGCCGGAAGCCGTCACCCGCGGCACCGACGGATACTTGCGTGTCCACTACGAGAAGCTCGGTCTGAAATTCCGCACTTACGGCGATTGGCTCGCCGGCGGCGCAAGGATTCCTGCGGAGGTGACGCCATGATCGGGGTCAAGTGGATTTTCCGTGCGGTCGTGCCCGGCCTCGCGGCGCTGGCGCTGATGAGCACTTCGCTGCAGGCCCAGCAGTCGTTTTCCTCGCCGGAGGAGGCGGCCGCGGCGCTGGCCGCCGCCGTCAAGAGCGGCCCGCGTGACATTCTCAAGGTGCTTGGCAGGAACGCCGAGGACATCGTCTCCTCCGGCGATGAGGTGGCTGACGCCGACATCCGGGCGCGCTTCACCTCGATGTATGACGCCCGGCATGCGATCAAGGCCGAGGGCAGCAAGAGCGCCACGCTGGTGCTCGGGCCCGACGATTTCCCGTTCCCGATCCCGCTGGTCAATACCAAGACCGGTTGGGAATTCGATGCGGATGAAGGTCGGATCGAGGTGCTCCGTCGCCGTATCGGACGCAACGAGCTCGATGCCATCCAGACCATGCTGGCTTATGTCGACGCCCAGAACGAATATGCCGACAAGGACCGCGGCGAAGGCACCGGCGTCTACGCCCAGCGCATCGTGTCATCGCCCGGCAAGAAGGACGGCCTGTTCTGGCGCGACGACAGCGACCCGAGCCCGCTCGGCGCGCTCGCGGCGCAAGCCTCGAGCGAAGGCTACAAGGCCGGCGAAGGGATGACCCCCTACCATGGCTACTACTTCCGCATTCTGAAAGGGCAGGGGCCGGACGCCCCGGGAGGTGCCATGAATTACGTCATCAAGGGCAAGATGATCGGTGGCTTCGGACTGATCGCCTGGCCAGCCGAATACGGCAATTCCGGCGTCATGACCTTCCTCGTCAATCACGCCGGCGTTGTCTATCAGAAGGATCTGGGCAGCCGGACCGAGTTCGTGGCCCCGCGCATAACCTTGTTCGATCCCGATCAGACCTGGAAGAAAGTCGATGCCGCGAAGCCGTGAGAGCGGGACTACCCGATTGCGTGCCAGCATCATTCGCTTTGCGCTGCTGCTCCTGCTGGCTTTGGTCATTCCGGCAGCCCCCTCGTTCGCGCAAGCCGCCGGTCAGGTTCACCTCAAGATCGTGAAGGTGGGCCTGCTCGTCGGCGGCGGCGCGGGCAACGGCGTACTCACGTATCGAGGCCGCAACTATCCTTTCCGCGTCACGGGAATGAGCTTTGGCATCACCGCCGGCGCAAGCATCGGCCGACTCACGGGATGGGCATCCGGTATTCGCGAGGTCAGCGACTTCGCCGGTGAGTACAGTGCCGTCGGCGGTGGCGCCGCCCTGGTCGGCGGCATCACAGGCGCGCATCTGCGTAACGAGAAGGGAGTGACGATGGTGCTCCAGGGGCCGAAGGCCGGCCTGGAGTTCGCGGCCAACCTCAGCGGCATCATCATAGCGATGAAGTGAGGGTCCCGGGCGTCGTCAGGACGGCAGCTGAAATGAAAACTCTGGTCGAACTGTTCCGAGACAATCCACTGTTCTGGATGCTGATCTTCGTTCCCATGGTGCTGATCGCGGAGGCGGTCGCACCTTCGGCGCATACGCTATTGTTCGTATTGGCAGTGTTGGCCATCGTGCCGCTCGCGGCGCTGCTCAGCCATGCCACCGAGTCCGTCGCCGAGAAGACGGGAGATGCGATCGGCGGATTACTCAATGCCACCCTGGGCAACCTCACCGAGCTGATCATCGCGGTCACCGCGCTTCGCGCCGGCCAATACATGCTGGTCAAGGCGTCGATCGCGGGCGCCATCGTCACCAACTCCCTGTTCATGCTGGGCGCCTCCTTCCTTCTCGGTGGATTGCGCTATCACGTCCAGGACTACAATCGCGCCGGCGGCAGGCTGCATGCCGGCTTGCTGCTGATGGCGACGATTGCGCTCCTGGCGCCGTCGGCAGTCGCCGACCTTGACCTCTCGCGCGGTGAGGCGATGGCGGCCAAGCTCAGTCTCGGTCTTGCGCTGCTGCTGATCGCTGTTTATGGGCTGAGCCTGCTGTTCTCTCTGAAGACGCACAAGGAGCTGTTTGCGAGTGAAGATCACGGCGAGAAGGGGCAGGCGCCGTGGCCGATCGGGCTTGCAGTTGGCACGCTCGTCGTGGTCACGGTTTTCGTGGCGCTGGTCAGCGAGATCTTCGTCGAATCGGTGCAGCAGGCCGCGGACGCGTTCGGGATGAGCCCGGCCTTCGTCGGCTTCATCATTGTTGCGCTGGTGGGGGCCGCGGCGGAAATGGCCGTCGCCTTTTCGGCCGCACGCAAGAACCGGCTCGATATGAGCGTTGGCATCGCACTCGGCAGTGCTTCGCAGATCGCCCTGTTCGTTTCTCCGGTGCTGGTCCTGCTCAGCTATGCGGTCGGCCCCAAACCGATGGATCTGCAGTTCTGGCCTGGTGCCGTCACCATGGTGATGATTTCGGCGGTGGTCGCCTCCTTCGTCACCAACAGCGGCCGCTCCGCGTGGTTCATTGGCGCGCTCCTGATTTGCATCTATGCGATCTTTGCCATGACGCTGTATGTGATCCCGCCGGGAGCCCACGGCCCGGTTTAGCTCGGCCGCGGCCCCATGCTCCGCCGCGCTATTTTGCCGCATCTCGGGCCGATTGCAGCTTCGCTGACGAGTCGGTGGCGGGCTCCGCAGGCGCCTCCAGCTCCTTGAGCGCATCGGCGGCGGTGATGATCGCGTCCCGAATCTTCAGAACATAATCGGCATCGATTCGCGACGCGAGCCAGCCACCTACGTTTTGTGCTTGCGAATGTGCTTAGCGCGTGCATGCTTCGGCTGCAAAACAGCAACTGCGCGAGTTGAGTTGACATGGTCATGCGCCGGCGTCCGTCGCAGACTGTCGAAAATGAAGTAAAACTTTCGGCTCATGTGATCGACCTCGATGGTCAGCGAGGTCGATCATGCCAGTGGATCGGTGCGGGAAACCGTCTCACGCGCACTCTCGGCGCTTCGGGCCAACAAACCGCTTCGTTTCGAGGGGACGACGCAGCGCCGTGTCGCGCTGCTCGACCGTCGGGCGCTTCTCGAACTCGACACCTGACGATCGCCCGCGTTGGACACGTCCCCTCCGAACAGTCCGGCCGTTGCGTTCGATCAGCGCTCGGAGTTGTGCGTCACCCCGATCGTGCGAGGGGTGGCGTGGCCGGCGAGATGGTCGGGCACCAAAGGCCCAAAGTGGTATTGACTGATGAGGGACGGAGATAAACGTTGTAAGCTGCGGCCTTGGTTGCGCGTGAACCAGGGCCCAAAGAGGCAGACGCCAAATGCCAGGGGAGCCGGACAGAGATTTCCCGGTAGCGATTGCGAACATTCCGGCATCGCGCGAGCAGCGCCGATTGGCCATCGCTGCGATCGCTGTTCTGGGCTTCATAGCAGTGGCAGTCGCGCCATTCGCGGGAACGCCGCTGCCACGTATCGATCTTTTCATTCCCGTTCTCCAGACGGTCCTTGCGATTGCTGATCTGATGACGGCAGTTCTCCTGTTCGCGCAGTATGCGATCCTGCATCAACGAGATCTCCTTGCGATCGCGAGCGCATATCTCTGCAGTGCGCTTTTTGCGTTCCTGCAGACGCTGACATTTCCCGGCGGATATGCGCCTTCCGGCCTCTTCGGAGACGGGTCAAATACCCCGGCTTGGTTTTTTGTTCTCTGGCACCTGACATTTCCGCTCGGAATATTGATTTATGCGCTCTCGAAAGACCGCAACGGATCGTCGGCTCGTTCCGATCGGTCGATCTGGGGTGCAATCGGGCTCACCATCTTCGTCGTGCTTGTTGTCGTGACCGTCCTATCGTTGCTTGTGACGATGGGGGTGACAAGCCTCCCAGCCTTTTACGAGGGAAGCGTCACCCGGCAGACCAATCTGGGGAACCAAGCCAATGTTGGGCTGCTGCTCTGGTACGGCATCGTTACCAGCGTGCTTCTGGCGCGCAGCCGCACAATTCTCGACGTTTGGCTTGTGGTGATCCTGATCGCGTGGATGCCGAACTTCCTGGTCGCGGCTCTCGCCAGTTCGGTCAGATTCTCGCTCGGCTGGTACGCTGCCCGTGGCTTCGCCCTCGTGGCGAGCTTCATGCTTCTGACGGTACTGCTCACGGAAATGACGGTCCTGTATTCCCGACTTGCAAATGCGTTCTCATTGCTGCGTCGCGAACGCGCCAGTCAATTGATGAGCGTGGATGCAGCTACAGCCGCCATCGCTCATGAGGTTCACTCTCCATTGAGCGCAATCACGATGAATGCGAGCACAGCCGTCTTGCTTCTTCAGTCAGATCCGCCCGCGCTCGAGCAGGTCGGCGAGATCTTTCATGACATAGAAGCCGATGGCCTGCGGGTGAGCCAGATCATCTCCAGCATCCGATCGCTGTTCAAGGCGGCTGACAACCGCATCCCGGTTACGTTGGGAGATATTGCGCAGAAAGCTCTCCTTCTTTCGAACCCGGACATTCTCGTCAGCCAAGTATCTGTATTGACCGACTTTCAAGATGGTCAGAACCAGGTATGCGTCGACCAGGTGCAATTGCAGCAAGTCGTGTTGAACCTCGTCAGAAATGCGATTGATGCGATGAGCGAAGCTCCGCCTGGCGCTCGCAAATTGAAACTGGCAACGAAACAGGGACATGGATCGACCATGTCATTGTTCGTTGAGGATACCGGTCCTGGCGTTCAGGCCAACAATGAACAGCGGATCTTCGACGCATTCTTCACGACGAAGAGTTCGGGCCTCGGATTGGGCTTGGCCATAAGCCGCACAATCGTGGAGAGCCACGGCGGGAGGTTGCGCTTGGTTAGATCTGGTCCGTCGGGGGCAACCTTTGAAGTTTCGCTCAACGTGGTCGCGCCCAAGCCGTAGGTCATAGGGGCAGCTTATTGCACAAAGCAGATCATGCCGCGTCCGCGCACCGAGCCTGATGGGTTCGCTTCGCGCGACGATCAGTGCGTCACTTCCACGCAATTTCCAACTCGTCAGAGTTCCATTCGCCATCGCGGTCGCCCGAGTCCGAGGCTTAGGTCCTTGCTCGTTTGATCAGGGCCACCCCCAACCAGCGTTCCGCACGAGCATCGCTGTCAGCTCTGTCGTGCCAGTATCCCTGAGGCATCATGCAGGCCGCTGTAGAATTCCTGGTGCAGTGCGGGCATAGGAACCCTCCCCATCGTCAACGCTTGAATCTCCGGGCCAGCCTCGCCGCCGATCGCTGGCCTGCGTGGCCCCGCCTCCAAGCCCCCAAACCCCAGGGTGGGGCCGCGCGTCGGGAGAGGAGATGCAATTGTCCGAACCGAGCGAGCAGGAGATCAGAGAGCGTGCGCACCAGCTGTGGGAGCGCGCCGGCAAGCCCGAAGGCCGCGAGGACGAGTTCTGGCATGCGGCCGAGCAGGAGCTGCGCAATGAGAACAGGTCGGACACAATGCGGACGCCGGATACGCTATGAAAAAGCCATGCCCGTTCTGTCGCGGTCTGGGCTGGGTTTGCGAAAACCATCCGTTGCGGGCCTGGACCGAAGAGCCGAGCGGATGCCAATGCGGTGAAGGCATGCCGTGCACCTGCAACACGGCCGAGGATCCGGAGGCGAGGGTGGTGGTCATCGAGGCGGATACCACCTGGCATTAGGGGGCGAGTGGACTTGCCTCCGCTCGTCCGGCAATGACGCTATTGATCAGAAAAAAGCCGCGGGGTTCTTCACCCCAGCGGCTCCGAAAAGTCCGCAGCTGTTGATCGCCTCCGCAGCCTCGTGCGTACCGCCGTTACCTTGTTTGCGGCCATGCACGGTCCTTCTAGGCAATGCGGTCTGATTCTGCTGTGACCTAAAGCACACACCGCAGAGGCGTGTCGTGAGCGCCATGTCGCAACGAGGCCTGACCCATCGAGCTCTGCGTCCCTCGGGCAAAACACCCTCCAGTCGTCAACCCCTCCTCGCAAAAATATTCCACTTTACCGAAATTCGGAAACGGCGTATGTGTCACCCATCCCGGCTCATCCTTGAGGGGCGGTCTCGAGTCGTCTTGATTGCGAGCCGGGCTTGCGGTGGACGCGGCAGCGTCGGGCGCGAGAGGTGCGGGCAGGGCGGGTAGTCCCTGTGAGCCCGTCACCGCGTGCAGACGAACGGCGCTGTCAGGTTCGTCTCGCCAGCATGCTTCCGGCAACGTCGACGAAACCGGTCGATCATGCGGCGAACAAGCGAGCCGTGCGTACGGCAAAACCGTGTGGTCCTGGCCGTCGTCGCTACGGTCAAGCCTTTCGCGGAGGTGTGGAGCGTCCAACCGGATCAACCACATCGTCAATTCGCGGGGCGAGGGAGGCCAGAAGGAATTCGGCTCCCGGGAGAGCACGGCATAAGCCGTCAACCCACTGCGCAGGGAAGGCCGAGTGATTGGCACCACCTGTATGCTGCTGTGCGGTTTTCCTGCGCTACATTTTCGCGCAGCGGACCGCGGGTGCGAGGTCGGCACCCGGTCTTCCCTGCGCCCTCTTGGACGAGAAGGCGGAACGGAAAGCAAGAGCTCGGGCTATTTGCGCCGCGAGGGCGCGCAACTGCGTCTGCTGTTTGACAGGTCGAACCCCGACGCGAGGGTCAGCCGGCTTCGATGGCGACGGGGCGGCCCGTGCGTGCCGATTCGCTGGCGGCATCGGCGAGCATCTGGGCGCGCAACCCGTCGAGACCGGTCGGAGAGGGCGCGGCCTTGCCAGTGCAGGCATCGATGAACGCAGCGAGTTCGGCGCGATAGGCGGCGGCATAGCGTTCGAGGAAGAAGTTCTGCACCGGATCGGCACGAAAACCCTTACCCGTCGCGATCTCGACGGTGGTCTCGTGGATGTTGCCGGCCCTCAGCATTCCCTTCGAACCATGCACCTCGATGCGCTGGTCGTAGCCGTAGGTAGCGCGCCGCGAATTCGAAATCTGCGCGATGCGCCCGCTCGCCGTCTTCATCAGCACGGCGGCGGTGTCGACGTCGCCGGCTTCGCCGATGGCCTTGTCCACCAGCGCCGAGCCGAGCGCGAAAATCTCGACCGGCTCCTCTGCCAGGAGGAAGCGCGCCATGTCGAAATCATGGATCATCATGTCGCGGAACAGGCCGCCCGAGCGTTTCACATAATCGACCGGCGGCGGTCCGGGGTCGCGCGAAATGACGCTGACGATCTCGATCTCGCCGGCTTCGCCACTGCGCAGCCGCTTCTCCAGGCCGGAGAAGTTCGGATCGAAGCGGCGGTTGAAGCCGATCATCAGCGGCTTGCCCGTCTTCTCCACAGTGGCAAGGCAACGGCGAATGCGGCCCGAATCGAGATCGACCGGCTTCTCGCAGAACACCGCCTTGCCCGCAGAGACGGCGGCTTCGATCAGATCGGCATGCGTGTCGGTCGGCGTGCAAATCAGGACGGCGTCAATGCCGGAATCACTGATGACCGCATCCGCGTCGGCCACCTTGGCGCCGGTCGCCTGCGCCAACGTGGACGCGGCCTCACGTGAGGCGTCGGCCACCACGACGAGCCGTGCATCGCCGCGCGAGGCGACATTGAGGCCGTGAATGCGCCCGATCCTGCCGGCGCCGAGAAGTCCAAACCGCATTGCCATCATCATTGCTTGACTATTGGAATAAGCATTCCATTCTCTGCGCCGTCTCGTCAAGGTCAGAGCGTGTCCGTCCCGATGTCTTCAACCGCCGTACAATATCGTATCAAATCGAACGACCACGCATTCACGACACAATTGCGCGAGCACGCACGCGCGTTTCCGAAGTGGCAAGGCGATCAGCGCAATGATGGAACCTGTTGGCCGGCTGGTCGAGGCCGGGCGGCGCGGTTGAGCGGGAGCGAGTGATGGCGACGATCAGACTCACCATGGCGCAGGCGCTCGTCGCTGCGATGGCCGCGCAGAGGACTGTCATCGACGGGCAGGAGCAGCCCCTCTTCGCCGGTGTCTGGGCGATCTTCGGGCATGGCAATGTCGCAGGGCTCGGCGAGGCGCTGTACGCCGTGCGCGACCGTCTGCCAACCTTGCGCGCGCATAACGAGCAGGCGATGGCGCATGCTGCGATCGCCTTCACCAAGGCCTCGCGCCGCCGGCGC
Organism: Bradyrhizobium sp. Ghvi; assembly: GCF_900115265.1. Lineage (GTDB taxonomy): Bacteria > Pseudomonadota > Alphaproteobacteria > Rhizobiales > Xanthobacteraceae > Bradyrhizobium. The sequence goes on from NZ_FOVU01000006.1 coordinate 90,922, forward strand.
ATGATGGCGGTGACGAGCTCGATTGGCCCCGGGGCGACCAACATGGTGACGGCCGCAGCCGTCGCTCACGTCAATCGCCTGCCGGTGTTGCTGCTACCGGGCGATGTCTTCGCCGGACGCCGTCCCGATCCGGTGTTGCAGCAGATCGAGGATTTCGGCGACGGCACGGTCTCGGCCAACGACTGCTTCCGGCCCGTCTCGCGCTATTTCGACCGCATCACCAGGCCCGAGCAGATCATGCCCGCCTTCGAGCGCGCGATGCAGGTCCTGACGGATGCAGCCGAATGCGGGCCCGTGACCCTTGCGCTCTGCCAGGACGTGCAGACGGAAGCCTACGACTATCCCGACTGGTTCTTCGCCGAGCGTGTCTGGCAGCCGCGCCGGGCGCGCGCCGACGAGAGGCAATTGGCGGACGCCACGGCACTGCTCAAGGCGGCCAAGCGCCCGCTCGTCGTCGCCGGCGGCGGCGTCCTCTATAGTGAGGCGGAAGGCGATCTCGCCGCGTTCTGCACGGCGCACGGCATTCCGGCGGCGGAAACGCAAGCCGGCAAGAGCGCACTGCCTCACGATCTTCAGCTCAATCTCGGCGCGATCGGCGTCACCGGCACCGGCGCAGCCAACGATGCGGCGCGGCAAGCCGATCTCGTCCTCGCGATCGGCACGCGCCTGCAGGACTTCACCACAGGCTCGCGTTCGCTCTTCGCCGATCCCGCTTGCCGGATCGTCGGCCTCAATACACAGATCTTTGACGCCGGCAAGCACCGCGCGCTGCCGCTCGTCGCCGATGCCAAAGCCGCACTGGCGGAGCTCGGCGCCGCGCTTCGGGGCTGGACGGCACCTGCTGCCTGGACCGAGCAGGCGAGAGCCGGCCGCACCGCCTGGCTGGAAACGGCGGCGCGCTACCTGGCTGCCGGCAACGAGACCTTGCCGAGCGATGCGCAGGTTATCGGCGCCGTTCAACGCCGCAGCCGGCCTGATGATGTCGTGCTGTGCGCAGCCGGCGGCCTGCCCGGCGAGCTGCACAAGCTCTGGCGGCCGGGCGCGCCCGGCGGCTACCACATGGAATACGGCTACTCATGCATGGGCTACGAGATCGCCGGCGGGCTGGGCGTCAAGCTCGCCGATCCCAGGCGCGAAGTCGTCGTGATGGTCGGTGACGGTTCCTATCTGATGATGAATTCCGAGATCGCGACGTCGGTGATGTCAGGTGCGAAGCTCATCATCGTCGTGCTCGACAACCGCGGCTTCGGTTGCATCAATCGGCTCCAGAACGCGACTGGCGGCGCAGCGTTCAACAACCTCTTGCGCGACACCCGTCACGAGACGCTGCCCGCGATCGACTTCGCAGCCCACGCCGCCGCGATGGGGGCGATCGCGCGCAAGGTCGCTGGTATTACCGAGCTGGAAGCGGCGTTCGACGAGGCGCGAGGCCACGATCGGACCAGCGTCGTCGTGATCGACACCGACCCGCTGCGCTCGACCGATGCCGGTGGCCATTGGTGGGATGTGGCGGTACCTGAAGTCTCGGAGCGCGCCGAGGTCGAGGCCGCCAGGCGCGGATACATCGAGGCGCTCGCGCGCCGCAAATATTAATCGAGCGAGGACGACATGCCTATCCGCATCGGCGCGAACCCCATCGGCTGGTCGAACGACGATCTACAGGAGGTCGGCGGCGACACACCGCTCGAAACCTGCCTCGCCGAGGCGCGCGAGGCCGGTTTCGAGGGCATGGAGCTGGGCCACAAATTTCCGCGCGAGCCGCAGGCCCTGAAGGCTGCGCTCGCACCGTTCGGGATGGCCTGCATCTCCGGCTGGTATTCGGCGGAGCTGTTGAATCGCGATGCCGATGAGGAGATGCGGCATCTGCGCCCGCATCTCGATCTGTTGAAGGCGATGGGATCGACCGTGCTGGTCTTCGCCGAGACCTCGAACGCGATTCATGGCGGTCGCAGCAAGCCGCTGTCGCAGCGGCCAATCATGAAGGGGGGCGACTGGGTGGAGTTCGGCCGCCGCATCACGGAGGTTGCCGAGCGCACGCTCGCCGAGGGCGTCAGGCTGGTCTACCATCATCATATCGGCACCATCGTCGAAAGCGCTGATGACATCGATGCATTCATGGCGGCGACGGGCGAGGCCGCTCATCTCCTGCTCGACACTGGTCACGCCACGTGGGGCGGGGCCGACCCGGCGACGCTGGCGAGACGCTATCGCGCCCGCATCAGCCATGTCCACGCCAAGGACGTACGTCCGGCGGTGATGGACCAGGCGCGGCGCGAGGATTGGAGCTTCCTCGACGCAGTGCTCGGGCAGGGCAGCGAGCTGGGTATCTACACCGTGCCCGGCGACGGCATGGTCGATTACACGGCTGTCTTCCGCGAGCTCAAGGGCTATTCCGGTTGGGTTGTGATCGAGGCCGAGCAGGATCCGCAGAAGGCACACCCGCTGACCTATGCCAGGAAAGGCATGGCCCATCTGAAGCAGAGCCTGAAGCAGGCTGGACTTGCCTGAGCCCGGAGTGGCTGAACGAATGCGTCATGACATCGTCATTGGGCCGTCTTGGCCGGACCTCGCGCCAAGCGATGAATACCCCCCGGGCGCTTCGGCGGTGGGCGCGTGCTATCACGGCGTATCAGTCTGGCGGGCAGTTTGACATGCTTCGGCGATCCGGCCTTGCCGGTCGTCATCAGCTCGATCAGTTCGGCCGCGGCGGCGGCCCCAAGCTCGCGGCGGGGCTGGACGATGGTCGTCAAGGTAGGCTCGCAATAGTCGGCGTAGGCAATGCCGTCGAAGCCAACGACGGAGAGATCGTTCGGGATCTGGAGGCCGGCGGCGTGCATGGTCTTGATCAGACCAATGGCCATCTCGTCATTGGCCGCAAACAGCGCGGTCGGACGCGCCGTGGGCTTGAGCGCGAGGAGAGATTGTCCGGCCTCGACGCCGGCGTGAAAAGTGAAGTCGCCCGGCAGAATCAATCGCGCATCGGCCGCTATCCCTGTTTCGCGCAGAGCCTGCAAATAGCCTTCGAGACGCTGCTGCTCGAGGATGTTGGATTTCGGCCCGGACAGATAGGCGATCCTCGTGTGGCCCAACTCAATCAGGTGTTCCACCGCCTCGCGCGCAGTGCCGACATTGTCGATTGTGACCTGCGGGAAATTTTCGTGAGGGATGTGCTCGCAAGCAGCGACCAACGGTACGCGCGCGTCGCGCAAGTCTCTGGTGGGGCTGCGCATCACGTGACCGCACAGCAGGAGCACGCCGTCTGCCTGACCGGCACAGACGAGGTCGACGTAGCGCGCCTCCTTCTCCGGCGAGCCAGCCAGATTGGCAATGATGAGCCCGTAGCCGGCAGCCGACAGCGTGTCGTCGATGCCCTGAAGAACCTCGGCGAAGAACGGGTTGGCGATATCAGGCACCGCCACCAGCACGATCATGGTCTTGCGGACGCGCAGGTTCCTGGCGGAAACGTTCGGCATGTAGCCGGTGTCACGCACCGCAGCGAGTACGCGCATGCGAGTTTCCTCAATAACCACCTCGGGGCGCGCCAGTGTCCGGCTGACGGTCGCAACCGAAACTCCGGCGAGCCGCGCGACGTCGGCGATCTTGGCCGTTTTTTGGCGTGTCACTCTGGTTCGTTTGGTCATCTCGAAACTCGCCGTTTCGGCGTCATGACGGGACTTGCAAAAATTTGGAGTTCTGTTACGATGAGAATGTAATCGATTACATTCGGCAAGTAAACAACGAGCCAAAAGGCCGCAGCCGAATACACAGGCCTGCAAAGGCAGATCCGGGAGGGAATGATGAAGCGCACACTGTTCGCATCGGTGGCGATTGTCGCCGCGGCCTGGGCCTCGGTACCGGTCTCCGCTGAGGAGATGAAGGCCGAGGTCATCCACTGGTGGACCTCCGGCGGTGAGGCCGCCGCGGTGAAAGTGTTTGCCGATCAATTCACCAAGGCCGGCGGCACCTGGATCGATAGCGCCGTCGCTGGCGCGCCCAATGCGCGAAACGCTGCAATCAGTCGCACCGTCGCCGGCAATCCGCCGACCGCGATGCAGCTCAACACCGGCAAGCAGTTCGACGAGCTGGTGGAAGGCGATCTGCTTGCCGACGTCGATGTGGTCGCCACTGAGGATAATTGGAAGGGCGTCATGCCTGCGGCGATCGTTGCCGCGGCGACCCGCAACGGCAAGATGTATGCGGTGCCGGTCAACATCCACGGTCAGAACTGGCTCTGGTACAACAAGACTGTGCTCGCCTCTGTTGGCGCTGCCGAGCCGAAAACCTGGAATGACGCTCTCGCTATTCTCGAGAAGCTGAAGGTAGACGGCAAGGTGATCCCGCTGGCCTTCTCGGGCCAGAAGAATTGGGAGCAAAATCTGTTCAATGCTGTCATGATCGGCGTTGGCGGTGCGCAGATGTGGACCGGTATCCTCGGCAAGCGCGATGCGGCGCTGGCGGGAAGCGCCGAGTTCAAGGCGGTCGCCGTCACTTACAAGAAGCTCAAGGACTATGTCGATGCCGGCGCGCCCGGCCGCAACTGGAATGACGCGACCAATCTCGTCATCCAGGGCAAGGCCGGAATGCAGATCATGGGCGATTGGGCCAAGGGCGAATTCGTTGCGGCGGACAAGATCCCCGACAAGGACTATGGCTGCACCGTGCTGTCCAATGGCAGTGGCGGTTATATAATGGGTGGCGACGTGTTCGTGTTCCCGAAGGCGAAGGACCCGTCCACGACGAAGGCGCAGATGACCCTGGCGAAACTGATGCTGACGCCCGAGACCCAGATTCAGTTTGCGCTGAAGAAGGGCTCGATCCCGGTGCGTGGCGATGTCGACACGTCTGCACTCGACGCTTGCGCCCAAAAGGGTATGCGCTATGTCGCGGATAAAGCCCAGCAAATGCCGTCAGGCGACATGCTGGCGCCGCCGGCGCTGATCGGCGCGCTGCAGGATGCCATCTCGCAATATTGGAACACCAATATGAGCGCCGATGAATTCTCAGCCAAGGTCGCAGCTGTGCTGAAGTCCCAGGAGTGATGTCACAAAAGGCGGCTGACGAACGTCGGCCGCCTTTACTGCCCGTCGACTTCTCCTCAATCCGGCGATGTCATGCGTCTTTCGCTGAATTCCCGACTCTCCGCGTTCTCGGCGCTCTTGCCCGCGCTTCTGGTGATGCTCGTCGTCTATGTCGGCGCCACCAGCTGGACCGTGTGGATGTCGCTGACCAATTCCCGCATGCTCCCGAACAACAATTTCGTCGGGCTCCGGCAATATGAGATGTTGCTCGGCAACGATCGCTGGATCACTTCGGTCCACAACATCGTCATCTACGGCGTGCTGCTGGTGTCGCTCGCGCTTGTGGTCGGCTTCTTGCTAGCGGTCGCGATCGATCAGCGGGTGCGAGCAGAGGACACGATTCGCTCGATCTATCTCTATCCATATTCAATGTCCTTCATTGTGACGGGGCTGGTGTGGCAATGGCTGCTCAACCCGACACTCGGCATCCAGCACGTGCTGCGCAGTTGGGGCTTCGAAGGGGCGACGTTCGACTGGATTGTGCGGCCGGAGACCGCAATCTATTGCCTGGTCATCGCGGGCGTCTGGCAGGCTTCGGGGCTGGTGATGGCCATCATGCTCGCCGGCCTGCGTGGCGTCGACGAGGAGATCTGGAAGGCGGCGCGGGTCGACGGGTTGCCGAAATGGCGGGTCTATGTGTCGATCATCGTTCCGATGATGGGAGCGAGCTTTGCGACCGCCGCAGTGCTGCTATCGACCGGCGTGGTGCGCCTCTACGACCTCTCGGTGTCGATGACCAATGGCGGGCCCGGCATCGCCTCGGAAGTGCCCGCCAAATTCGTCATGGACCATCTGTTCGAGCGCGCCAATATCGGGCTTGCGACGGCGGCGGCTACCACCATGCTGATCACGGTGATCGCGGTGGTGGCACCCTATCTCTACTGGCGCGCGCGCAAGGGGGGAATGCGATGACCGCGGCGGCGCAGTTTTTGCCCGCCGCACGGCGGAGCAAGCGGATGAACCCGGCGCGCTGGGGCCTCTATGCTTTCATCTTCATTACCGCACTCTATTTTCTGCTGCCGCTCTATGTGATGGTCGTTACCTCGCTGAAGCCGATGGCGGAGATCCGGCAAGGCAATCTGCTGGCTTTGCCGATGAGTCCCAGCGTCGACGCGTGGGTGAAGGCCTGGACTTCGGCCTGCACCGGCTTGACCTGCCAGGGTATCAGGATCGGCTTTTTCAATTCGGTACGAATCCTGGTGCCGTCGGTCGCCATCTCCATCCTGGTCGGCTCGCTCACCGGTTATGCGCTGTCATTATGGCGTGTACGGGGCGCCAACATCCTGTTCGGCGCGATGATGGTGGTAGCCTTCATCCCGTATCAGCTTTTCATCTATCCCCTTGTGCGCGTTTTCTCCTTCGCCGGGCTCGGGCAATCGCTTCTCACCATCGTGATCATCCACACCATCTTCGGCCTTCCCACCATGACTCTTCTGTTCCGCAATTATTTTGCATCGCTGCCGGTCGAGTTGTTCAAGGCAGCCCGCGTCGACGGCGCAGGCTTCTACCAGATCTACGCGCGGATCATGATGCCGATGGCCACCCCCATGGTCGTTGTCGCGGTGATCTTGCAGACCACGGGCATCTGGAACGATTTCATCCTGGGGCTCGTCTTTGCGGGCCGCGATAATCTGCCGATGACGGTGCAGCTCAACAATATCGTCAACTCGACGCAAGGCGAGCGCGCCTACAACGTTGACATGGCGGCGACTCTATTGACCGCGCTGTTGCCGCTCGCCGTCTATTTTGGCTCCGGTCGGTGGTTCGTGCGCGGCATTGCCGCCGGCGCCGTGAAAGGCTGACGCGCCATGCAGAAATCCGACGTCGATATCAGGAGCCTGCAGATCGGCTTTGGCGGCCTCAAGGTGCTGGAGAATCTCAATCTCCACATCGCCAAGTCCGAGTTTCTGGTGCTGCTCGGGCCCTCCGGCTGCGGCAAATCGACATTACTCAATGCGATCGCAGGATTGATCGATGTCAAGGGCGGCGAGATCCATATCGGCGGCCGCGATGTCACCGGGGCAGAACCGAAGGATCGCGGCATCGCAATGGTGTTCCAGAGCTACGCGCTCTATCCGCGCATGAGCGTGCGCCGCAACATGTCGTTTGGGCTGACGGTCGCAGGCACGCCGCGGGACGAGATCGAGCGCCGCGTCGGAGAGGCCGCGCAAATGCTGCGGCTTACGGGTCTTCTCGACCGCCGTCCCAGCGAGCTGTCCGGCGGGCAGCGTCAGCGCGTCGCGATCGGACGGGCGCTGGTGCGGCATGCCGGCGTCTATTTGTTCGACGAGCCGCTCTCCAATCTGGACGCTCAGCTGCGCGCCGAACTCAGGGTTGAGATCAAGCGTCTGCATGCACGACTCGGGGCCACGATGATCTACGTCACGCACGATCAGATCGAGGCGCTGACACTCGCGGACCGCATCGCGGTGATGCAGGGTGGCGTGATCCAGCAGCTCGATACGCCGAAGAAGATCTATCGCGAACCCGTCAACCGCTTTGTCGCTTCTTTCGTCGGCTCACCCGCGATGAACTTCATTCCCGGCCGGATCACGCGCGACAGCGGGGTCGAATTCATTGCCGGTAAAAGCCGGCTCAGCCTGAACGGCTACGCCTTCTGCGGCCAGCCGGCCGACGCGCCGGCCGTCCTCGGCATCCGGCCAGAGCATATCGAGTTGACCGCGTCCGACGATCCGTCTTCAGTGTCGGCCCGCGTCGAGATGGTCGAGCCGATGGGCGCCGACACGTTGATCTGGTGCCGCCTTGCCGACGGCACAGCCTTCTCATTCCGCCACGACGCCGATGCGCACGTGCGCGTGGGGGACACGCTCACCGTCCGCTTCCCTGCCGACGCGCTGTCGCTGTTCGATGAGACGAGCGGACAGCGCCTCTAGCTATTCCATCCAGCCGAAAGCCAGACATGACCAAGCCGATCGATCGATTCTCCATCCAGCTCTATTCAGCCCGCTCCATCACGCCACTCGATGCGCAATTCGCGCTGCTGTCCGATCTTGGCTACACGATGGTCGAGCCCTGGGGCGCGTTGTTCAACGATCCCGAGACGCTGAAGAGGCTTCTCGATGTCCACGGGATGACCGCGCCGAGCGCCCATGTCGGCCTCGACACGCTCCGCGAGAATGCAGTTGGCACAGTGAGGATGTGCAAGGGACTCGGCATCGAAATCATCTTTGCGCCGGCCCCACCCTTGGGCGAGCGCGAGGGCGGAGAAACGGAATGGCGCGGCATCGGCCGTGAACTTGCCGAGATCGGCAAGTCGGTGACCGGAGAGGGACTGAGGTTCGGCTGGCACAACCATCATTGGGAATATGGCCGCACCGAGAGCGGCAAGACCTATCTCGAATGCCTATTCGAGGAGGCTCCCGACCTCGTCTGGGAGGCCGATCTCGCCTGGATCGTGCGTGGTGGCGGGGATCCGGTCGCCGAGATCAAGAAGCATGCGCAGCGTCTGGTCGCGTGTCACATCAAGGATCTTGCGCCATCGGGGCAGTGCGCCGACGAGGACGGATGGGCCGATCCCGGACACGGCATCATGGACTGGACGGCGCTGCGCGCGGCGATGGAGGAGGCTAGGGTCTCCCTGTTCGTCGCTGAGCACGACAAGCCGAACGACGTCGCCCGCTTCGCGCGCCGGGCGCGTGAGACGGTATCGTCGTGGACGTGACGGGGAGCGGAGCATGAGCAAGCTCGGAGTCGGTATCGTCGGATGCGGCAACATCTCGACGATCTACATGCAGAACATGCCGAAATTTCGCGATCTCGAGTTAGTCGCCTGCGCTGATCTGCGGCCGGAAGCTGCACAAGCGCAGGCGGCGCAATTTGGTATTGAGGCGCTGTCGATCGAAGCGCTGCTGGCGCGCTCCGACATCCAGATCGTCGTCAATCTCACCACACCGAACGCGCATTACGGGGTGAGCCGGGCGGCGTTTGACGCCGGCAAGCACGTGTTCGGCGAGAAGCCGATCACGGTGGAGGCCAACGACGCCGCGACCTTGGTCGCGGAGGCGGCGCGGCGCGGCGTGAAGCTCGGCTGCGCGCCGGATACTTTCCTGGGCGGCGGCGGACGGATGGCCCGCGAACTCGTGGATGCAGGTCGGATCGGCAAAGTGCTGTATGGCACCTGCTTTCTGATGTCGCATGGCATGGAGCACTGGCACCCCGATCCAACCTTCTTCTTCAAGCCGGGCGGCGGGCCGATCCTCGACATGGGGCCCTACTACCTTGCGGCTCTCATCAATCTGTTGGGTCCTGTTGCGCTTGTGCAGGGTCGTGCGAGCGCGGGCTTTGCCACGCGGCTCGTCACCTCGAAGGGGCCGATGAACAACAAGACCATCGCGGTTGAAACGCCGACAACGGTGATGTCGCTGCTGCATTTCGAGTCGGGCGCCGACATCATCTTTACGATGAGCTGGGACGTCTGGAAACACGGGCATCCGCCAATCGAGCTTTACGGCACCGAGGGTTCGCTGCGCGTGCCGGATCCCAATTTCTTCGGCGGCGCGGTGCAGTACACAGAGAAGGGTGGCGACTGGATCTCGGTCGCGGCCGACGACCGGCCGTTCGGCAAGCCGAACTGGCGCTCGCCTGCCTGGGCCGATCACATGCCGAACCAGGCCAATTATCGGTGCCTGGGCGTCGCCGAACTCGCAAGTGCGGTGCTGCGCGGCACGCCACACCGCTCCTCCGGCGCGCTGGCGAGCCACGCGCTGGAAGTGAAGCATGCGATCCTCAAGGCCAGCCTCGAAGGCGGAGAGATCGCGGTGCACTCGCGCATCGAGCGACCGGCGCCGTTGTCCGACGTCGATGCAATGGCATTGTGGGCCGGGGAGACGTTCTGAGGCGGGACCGTGCTCAGATGTGATTACTCGGTTTGGGTCTCCTGGAACCAGCAGGGGGCGGTGAGTTTTGTTGGGATATCGAGCTCAGCGGGCGCGTGCTGCGGGAGCGGTCCGGGGTAGGAGGAAGCATTCGATGAAGATGATCAAAGGGCCAGCGATATTCCTCGCTCAGTTCGCGGCCGACGCAGCGCCGTTCAATTCGCTCGACGCGATATGCGGATGGGCCGCCTCCCTCGGCTACAAGGGAGTTCAGATTCCGAGTTGGGACGCGCGGCTGTTCGACCTGAAGAAGGCCTCGGAGTCGCAGGACTACGCGGATGAAGTGAGGGGAATCGCGACCCGTCACGGACTTGCGATCACCGAGCTCTCCACCCATCTCCAGGGCCAGCTCGTCGCCGTTCACCCGGCCTATGATGCGGCGTTCGATGGCTTCGCCGTGCCGGACGTGCGCGGCAACGCCAAGGCCCGCACGGAGTGGGCGGTCGACCAGGTCAAGCGCGCGATCCTGGCGTCCAAGCGGCTCGGGCTCACTGCGCAGGCGACTTTCTCCGGCGCGCTTGCCTGGCCCTATGTCTATCCGTGGCCGCAGCGGCCCGCCGGCCTCATCGAGACCGCCTTCGATGAGCTCGCCAGGCGCTGGCGCCCGATTCTCGACTATGCCGACGAACATGGTGTCGATCTCGCTTACGAGATCCACCCAGGCGAGGACCTTCACGACGGTGTCTCCTACGAGATGTTCCTCGATCGGGTGAACAACCATCAGCGCGCGAACCTGCTCTACGACCCCTCGCACTTCGTGCTGCAACAGCTCGACTATCTCGACTACATCGACATCTACCACCAGCGCATCAAGGCATTTCACGTCAAGGACGCCGAGTTCAATCCGACCGGCCGCCAAGGCGTCTATGGCGGCTTCCAGAGCTGGGTCGACCGTGCCGGCCGCTTCCGCTCGCTCGGCGATGGCCAGGTCGATTTCGGCGCGATCTTCTCCAAGCTCACCCAATACGACTACGACAGCTGGGCGGTGCTCGAATGGGAGTGCGCCCTGAAGCATCCCGAACAAGGCGCGCGCGAGGGCGCCGAATTCATCAGAAGCCATATCATCCGGGTTACGGAGAAGGCCTTCGACGATTTCGCGGGCTCCGGTACCGACGACACAGCCAACCGCAAGATGCTCGGCATCTCCTGAAGGAGGGTGCACCATGGCGATCGAAACAAGCATTGAGACTGGCGGCCATCGTCGTATCCGGCTCGGTATGGTTGGCGGCGGACAGGGGGCCTTCATCGGCGCCGTCCACCGCATTGCCGCCCGCATCGACGACCAGTTCGAGCTTGTGGCCGGCGCGCTCGCGTCGGATCCGAAGCGAGCCAAGGTCTCGGCGAAGGAGCTCGGCATCGCCGATGATCGCGCCTATGGTTCCTTCGAAGAGATGGCGAAGGCTGAAGCCGCGCGAGCGGACGGCATCGAGGCGGTCTCGATCGTGACGCCCAACCACATGCATAGCCCGGTCGCAAAGGCCTTTCTTGAAGCCGGCATCCACGTCATCTGCGACAAGCCGCTGACGACAACCGTTGCCGAGGCCGAGGAGTTGGTGGCGTTGGTCAGGAAGACAGGCAGGATCTTCGTCGTAACCCACAATTACACCGGCTATCCCATGGTTCGGCAGGCGCGCGCCATGGTCGCGAACGGTGATCTCGGCGAGATCCGTCTCGTCAAGGCCGAGTATCTGCAGGATTGGTTGACCGAGCGATTAGAGGCCAGCGGCCAGAAACAGGCGGCGTGGCGCACGGATCCGTCCCGGTCAGGAGCCGGCGGTTGCATCGGCGATATCGGCACGCATGCCTACAATCTTGCCTGCTTCGTCACCGGGCTCGAGCCCGACGAACTGTTCGCCCAGTTGTCGACGTTCGTCGAAGGGCGACGCCTCGATGATGATGTGCAAATTCTGCTGAAGTGGAAGGGCGGCGCCAAGGGCATGCTGTGGGCCAGTCAGGTTGCCGTTGGCAACGAGAACGGGCTCACGCTGCGCGTCTACGGCAGCAAAGGCGGCATCGAATGGGCGCAGGAGAATCCGAACCATCTCTGGTTCACGCCCTACGGCAGGCCCAAGCAGCTCCTGACTCGCGGCGGGGCGGGCGCAATGGGCGAGGCGGGCCGAGTCACCCGCGTCCCATCGGGGCATCCTGAAGGTTACCTCGAAGGTTTCGCCACGATCTATGCCGAAGCGGCGCGCGCCATTCGGGCGGCGCAGGCTGGTGCAAAGCCGGATCCGGACGTCATCTTCCCGACCGTCGAGGATGGCCTGGCAGGCGTGAAGTTCATCGATGCCGCGGTGAAGTCCTCCGCAGGCAAAGGTGCCTGGGTTCGGATGACGTAACGGCGACGCCTTGGGCGCTCTCTCCGGCTAGACGTTGTGGCAGGCCAGTGCTCTATCGTCCGCGCCGGCGGAGCGAAGCTGGGGAATGTCGACCAGGCAGCGGTCGCTGGCCAGGGGACAACGTGCGGCGTAAGCGCAGCCGGCTGGCCGCTTGAACAGGCTGGGTGGTTCACTCGCTTCGATCGCGCCCAGGATCCGCTTGGATGGATCCGGCTTCGGAATTGCTGCGATAAGCGCACGCGTATAGGGATGCAGCGGATGGTCCAGGACAGTTCGCGTTGCGCCCCGCTCCACGATGCGTCCCATGTACATCACCGCGACGCGGCTGCTGATCTGTCCGATCACGCCAAGGTCGTGAGAGATGAAAAGCATCGACAGGCGCAGCTGCTCGCGCAGATCCATCATCAGGTTCAGGACCTGTGCCTGCACAGAGACGTCCAGGGCCGAGACCGGCTCGTCGGCGACGACGACCGATGGCGTCGGGAGAATGGCTCGCGCAATCCCGGCCCGCTGACGCTGCCCGCCACTCAACTCGTACGGATAGCGGGTGGCGAAAGAAGGATCCAGGCCGACAGCCGTCAAGGTCGAGGCGATCATGGCGCTCCGATCAGTGCGGTCCCTGAAGATGCCGTTGATGTCTCCGGCTTCAGCCACGGAATCGCCGATCGTGCGCCGCGGATTGAGCGATGCATAGGGATCCTGGAAGACCATCCGGACGTTCAGACGCATCGCACGCAGCGCGGCGCCGCCGGCCGCAATCGCGTCATCGTCTTTGAAGGCGATGTTGCCGCCATCGGGTTGAACCAGCCCGACGATGGCCCGGCCCAGGGTGGTTTTGCCGCACCCTGACTCGCCGACGATGCCGAGCACCTCGCCTTCCGCCAGCGACAGCGATACACCATCCACGGCCTGGACCCGGTATTTTCGGCCCGCGCGCCTGGCGGTGAACGAGACCTTCAGGTCCCGAACAGCGAGAATGTCGTCGCTGCTCATGCCGGTCCTCCACCGTTCAACGGGAAGGCGCAGAGCACCTGGTGTCCTTGAGAGACCGCGATGCGAGGCGGGTCTGTCGCGCGACACTCCTCGCGCGCAGCTGCGCAACGCGGAGCAAAGACGCAGCCGGCTCTTATCGTGCCGGGCGCCGGCGGCTGGCCCGATACGGTCGGCAGGCGATGCGCGCCGGCGTTTCGCACCGGCATGCAGTCCATCAATCCGCGCGTGTAGTGATGCCGCGGGCTGCCGAAGACCGCATCGACTCCTGCGGTTTCCACGATCCGGCCGGCGTACATGACGGCCACGCGGTCGGCGAGCTGCGCGATCACGCCCATGTCGTGAGTAATGAACAAGATCGCCATGTCGAGCCGGCCGCAGAGCTCGCGAAGCAGGCCGAGAATCTGGATCTGTATGGTGACATCAAGCGCGGTGGTCGGCTCATCGGCGATGAGAACCTGCGGCCGGCAGGCCAGGGCAATCGCGATCATGACCCGTTGGCGTTGGCCGCCGGACAGTTGATGCGGATAGGCGGACAGCTGCATTGCGGGATCTGGCATGCGCACCAGCTCGAGCAGCTCGCGCGCCCGAGCGAGCGCCGGGGCACCAGAAACCTGGTCGTGCACGCGCACGGCTTCGGCAATCTGATCGCCGATCCGGCGAACCGGGTTGAGCGAGGTCATCGGCTCCTGGAAGATCATGGCCATGCGACCGTGGCCCGCTTCGACACGTTGCCAGGGCTGTAGCTGCGTCACGTCGCTGCCATCGAGCACGACCCGTCCGGCACGAACCCGCGGACCGGGTTGCGGCAGCAATCCCATCACCGCAAGCGAGGTCATGCTCTTGCCGCAGCCGGACTCGCCGACAAGACCGAGGATTTCGCCCTTCGCCACGTCAAAGGATACGCCGGCGACGATGTCGACCGGTGCAGTCTCCGGCCCCAATGATACGGTGAGATCGCGAACAGACAGCACGAGCTAGCCCTTCTCGCCAAAGACTTGACGGAACCGCGGATCGAGCCGATCGCGCAATGCGTCGCCGACCAGGTTCAGAGAGAATGCCGTGGCCACGATCATCATACCCGGGAAGAACAGCAACCAGGGAGCGCGCGTGATGAAGGTACGGGATTCGGCCAGCATGTTGCCCCAGCTCGGAATTTCCGGCGGCGCGCCGAGGCCGAGGAAGTCGAGTGAAGCCGCGCCTAGCTGCGCGAAGGCGAAGACGAAGCTCGCCTGCACGAGGAGCGGTGAGACCAGGTTCGGCAGGATGTGCTTGCTGATCAGCCATATCGTCCCGGCACCCATGCTGCGGGATGCCTCAACATAGGTTTCTGCACGCAAGCGCAGCGTGAGACCGTAGACGATGCGCGTGGTCGTCGTCATATAGCCGACGCCGATTGCGAGAATGGCATTGGCCACACTCGGTCCCAAGATGACGATCAGCCCGAGCGCAAGCAGCAGCGCCGGGAATGCCATCAGCACGTCGACCATGCGCATCAGCACATGACCGAGACGGGGAAACAGGGCCGACAATACGCCGACGGGCACGCCCGTTGCGAGGGCGAAGACGACCACGCCCGAGCCGATCAGCAGCGCCATGCGCGCGGAGTGGATGACGCGCGACAGCGTGTCTCGGCCGAACTGGTCGGTCCCGAACCAATGGATTGTGTTCGGGGGCGTCAGGCGGGTCACCGGGTCGATGGCATAGGGATCGAACGGCGACAGCCACGGCGCGAAGACAGCGGCAAGCACCGTCGCCAGAAGGATGCAAAGGCCAGCCAGAGCGATCGGGCGGGCGATGAACGGCTTCAGCCACAAGATTGCGACGTCGCGGCTCATTGCAGTTCGACCCTCGGATCGAGCAGACGGTAGCTGAGGTCCACGATCAAATTGATCAGGAGATAGGCGACAACGATGACCAGGATGACGCCCTGGATCACCGGGTAGTCGCGACGGAGGATCGACTGAACGACCAGGCGGCCGATGCCCGGCAGCGCGAATACGGTTTCCGTCACCACGGCTTCCGAGAGCAGCGCGGCGAAGGTGAAGCCGAACGCCGAGACGACCGCCAACAGAGCGTTGCGCAGGATGTGCCGACGCACGACCTGCCATGGCCGTATTCCCTTGGCGCGGGCGGTGCGCACGTAATCCTCGCGGGAGACATCGAGCATGCTGGCGCGCGTCAGCCGCAGGATCAGCGCGGCATTCGGCGCCGCAAGCGCCAGACTAGGAAGGACCAGGTAGCGCAGGTTGACCACGCCGCCCTCGAAAATCGAGGGATAACCGGAGCTCGGAAACCAGCCGAGCCAGGCGGCGAAGATCAGGATCAGGTAGAGCCCGACCCAAAAGGTCGGGATCGAGGCCATCAGCATCGCCGCGCCTGATAGTCCCTGGTCAAGCCACGTGCCGTGCCGGACCGCCGCGACCACGCCGACCGGCACGCCGATCACCGCGACCCAGATCATCGTCATGGTGGCGAGCAGGATGCTGGTTTCGGCGCCGTCGGCGATCACCGACGTCACCGGGGCCTGGAAGAAGATCGATCGTCCGAGATCGCCCGCGAGCACGCGGCCTGCCCAACTCAGATATTGCAGGACGATCGGTTGATCGAGGCCGAGCTGATGCCGCAGCGCATCGATCTGGTCGGGCGTCGCGGTGTCGCCGAGCAGAACATAGATGGGATCGCCCGGCACGACATGGATGAAGGCGAAGATGATGACGGAGGCCGCCACGAGCGTCACCGCCGTCGTTCCCGTGCGCTTGAGTGCAAATGACCACATGTGATTGTGCGGCTGATCAACGGCAATGATGCGCGCCGCTGCAGGCGCCCGTCATCCTCGCGGCTTTCGTCCCGCGCCTCCTATTTCGTCGATACGTTCCAGAAGGCGGGGCCGTTGGGATTGAGCCCCTTGAGCTTGGGCGAGGCAATGTCATAGGTGTAGGCGTCGCCCACCTTCATGACCGGTACCTGATCGTAGATGAGCGCCTGGATCTTGTCCCATGTGGCTTTGCGCGCGGCCGCATCGGTCGAGCTGATCAACTCGGTCCGAAGCGCGCTGATCTCCGCGCTGTCCCACCAGCCGGGATAGCTCGCATTGAGGAATGTTAGCAGCAGCGGGTCGGCCGAGAACGAATGGTGGGTGACGAAGATGTCCCATTGTTCGGGCTGGCCCCGCATCTTCAGGAGGGTCGCCCAATCGACGACCATCATCTGAACATTGATCCCGGCGTCGGCCAGCTGGCGGGTGAAGACGGAGGCCTCGTCATAATGCGCCTGGTAGTTGGTCGAGACCAGGAGGCGGATCGGAGCGCCCGTGTAGTCCGCCTCCTTGGCGAGCTCCTTGGCCTTCTTCGGATCGTGCGGGCTGTAATTGTCAACGCCTGCGGTCGAGTACCAAGGCGTGCCCTTGGGAAAGATCGATCCCTCGGCGTTCCATAGGTCCTTGGACCCGAAAGCGACGCGCAGGGCCTGCGACTTGTCAAGCGCGGTCTGGATGGCGCGGCGAAGCTTGTAATTGTCTTTCAGGATGCCCTGCTTCGAGTTCATGAAGAACAGGCCGAAGATCGGCGCATTGGTTCGCTGCACCTGGACCGACGCGTCCTTGCTCAGCGACTCGTAAAGATCGCCGGAGATCATCTCCGCATAATCGTAGTCGCCGGCCTGGACGCCGCTCACGCGCGTGCCGACGTCGGGCACCGGGATGAACCGGATCCTGTCGAACATGGCGACGCGGGCGCCGGCGAAACCATCCGCCTTGTCCTTCACCGGCTTGTAGCCGTCGAACTTCTCGACCTCGACGTATCGGTTCGGCCGCCACTCCACGAATTTGTACGGTCCGGTGCCGATATAGTCCTTCTGCTCGATCGGACGGTTGCCGGCATTGGTCGCAATCTCTTCCGGATAGATCGCAAGTCCGCCGTTGACGTCCGCAACGAGAGTCTTCCAGGCGCCGTTGGGCGCCGATAGTTTCAGCGTGACCTCGTACTTTCCGGTCGCCTCGACCGAACTCGCCGCGGCCATCAGGAGCTTGCCTCGCGCGCCGTAGTTGCCCCAGCGCGTCATTGAGGCGACCACGTCCTTGGCGGTCATCTCCTTGCCATTGTGGAAGAGAACGCCCTCGCGGAGCTTGATCACGATGGTCCGGCCGCCATCGTCTTCGCGCGCGCTCTCGGCCAGCAGCGGGCGTGGCGTGTAGGTCGAGTCCAGCGCATAGAGCGTTTCGAAGATGTGGCGGCCGATGACCGATGCGACGTCCGCCGTCGTCAGCATGACATCGAGGGGCGGCGGTTCTCCGATGGTGGCTTCGCGAAGCAGGGTAGCGGCGCTCACCTGCGCGTTCAGGAACAGGGCGGCGGCCATTCCGATGGCGCCACGCGCCAAGACATTGAGAGCGCCTCTCATATACATCCCCTCCCGTCGCGTTTGATCCCTGCCATGGAGGGCGGGGATGGCCCCGGCCATTATGTCCGAAGGCACGTCGTTGTTTGTTTGAAAATTACATACGAGATACGCTAGATTTCAAGCGAAAAATCGCGATATCTTGTCCAACGGTTTGACGCTTGGTCCAGCCAGTCTTGTAAGTTTATTACAAAGGTTTAGCCCGCCGGGCAGGCTGGAAGTGAGGTCTGGGAAGGCTGGCAATGTCGCGTGCGAAGCGAATTCCCCCGGTGAAAGCCGCTGGCGCTGCGGCAATGACCCAGCCGAACCGCGACGGCTTCGTCGTAGGCGATATCCTCTCCGTCATCCGGCAGAGCGCGGCGGCCCTCAGCCCCTCGGAGCAGCGCGTCGCCACGGTGCTGCTGGCTGATCTCGAATTTGCCATTCACGCCAGTAATTCGGCACTGGCTCGTCGGGCGCGCGTCAGCGAACCCACCGTCACGCGCTTCAGCCGCTCTATCGGTTGTCGCGGCGTCCGTGACCTCAAGGTCAAACTGGCACAAGCGATGGCCGTTGGACGGATCTACGTCGAGCCTCCTCCCCATGTCGGGACGGATTTGGCGCGTCCAGCGCTCTGGCGCTCGGTGTTTCAGGAGATCCGCCGCGCCATTGCCGCTGCGGAAGAGGGGCTCGGGAAAGAGGATATCGAAAAGGCCGCCGAAGCTATTTCCCGCTGCTCGAAACTTGCCGCCTTCGGCGTGGGCGGCGGCTCGACGCTCGCTGCGGCGGAGGTTCAGAACCGGCTCTTTCGCCTCGGCATCGCCGCTTCCCACGCCTCCGATCCAAGGTTGATGCGCATGATCGCCGCGACGCTCGGCCGGGACGATGTCGTCGTCGCCATCTCGACCACCGGGACAGCCAACGAGGTGATCGAGGCCGCCGGTACCGCTCGGCAATATGGCGCTCTCGTCATCGCGATCACCAAACCGCAAAGTCGGCTCGCTTCGATCGCCGATATCGTGCTGGGCGTGTACGTGCCCGAGGCGCCCGATGCGCTCAAGCCGACCGCTTCGCGCTATGCCATCCTTGCCGCCATCGATCTGCTCGCCGCCTCGACCGCCTATTGCAAGCCGCTCGAAGCCCAGGCCCGCATGCGGCGGATCAAATACGAGTTGCTGAAGGGCTCGGATGGCAACTCCAATGGTCCGCTCGGCGACTGAACAGTCGCCGGCAAGGCGTCCCCATCGAGACGTCCGAGCTCAGATGGGCGGAACGATGAAGCAAAGCTCGGATGAAACAAGCCGCCGGGCCGCAAGACTGCGTGCAGCACTCGGTTGCAACGCTAAACTCAGGCGAGCACCGCAGGCCTCGGTGTTCGCTCGGCCGTTTCCATGAAATTTCGGTCGACGACCCCTAGCGTCCGCCGCACCATGCCGTCGACGATTGCTGCCGACTTGCTGGGGCGGACATATATCAGCGTGGACTTGAGCAGCCATGGCAAGACTGCCTGCTCCAATCGCTCCTCATAGGCGTTGAGCATCATGTCGAAGGCCTGCAAGCCGGGACCGGCCAGGACGACGTGATGCGGGCGCAGCACCGATATTGTCACGGCGACCGCCTCAGCAAGTGCGTTGCCTGCCTGTCGGAACAGTTGCTCGAGGCGGGGATCGCCGTTCCGTGCTCTGTCTCGCAGCAAGGCCATCTGCACCTCCGACGGTTGTTGCGAGGTCGCGGGCGGCAGGTCGATGATGGTGCGGGCGTCGCGGTAGAGCGCATAATCGGCGAGATAGGCCTCGATGCATCCACGCTGGCCGCAGCGGCATTGCGGCCCGTTCGGGGCCAGCTTGACATGGCCGATCTCGCTGCTGGCGCCGACTCCCCAGCGCGCCTCCCCGTCGACGACGACGCCCATTCCGACGCCGTGGCCGACCGTGATCGTGGCTGCGAGACCCTCCGCCAGCGCCGGTTCGGCTGCAGCCAGGGCCAGAGCGACCGGGACGGCGTCGTTCGCAATCACGACGTCCACTTCGAAGGTCCGGCGGATCGGCGTCGCCAGATCGACATCGGTGACCGACAGCGCCGGGCTCCAAAGATGCCGCCCGGTATCGGCATTCACGATCCCTTGCAGCGCAATTCCGATTCCGAGCAGCCGGTCGCGCGAGGTGCCCGTCACCTCAAGCATGGAATCGATCTGCGCGATCACGCTGTTGCACAGCGCCGTTGCATCGAGCGCGCGAGTCGCGAGCGCCAGCCGCGATTGCGCCAGCTCCGAGCCGCTGAAATCCGCGAGCAGCGTCTCGATCATGTTCATGCGCAGCGAAACCGCAACGATGCGGCCAAACTCCGGATTGAGCGTCAATTGTATCGCCGGCCGGCCACGGCGGCGGCCATTGCCGTCCGCATCGTCGTCGCCGCCATCGTCGGGCCAGGACATCGTCGCGTCCGTCTCCGACAGCAGGTCTTCCGCCATCATTTTCGACGTGATGGCCGAAATGGCCGGGAAGCTCAGTCCGGTATTGCGCGCGAGCTCCACGCGCGGCATCGGTCCGTGGCGCCGCAGGGCCTCTATGAGGCGGCCGCGATTCGATCCCCGCGCCAGGGTTGAAGTGCGGGCCGGCTTGAGATCATCGTCCATGCGCCATCCTTTAATTCATCAGTTGAAATTATTGGACTATTCGACTTTGGTGCATGCGGCACGGTGTCGTCGCAGGCGCGGCAAATGCGTCACATATTACCCTCCGCGCTATTGGAGAGTGAATGCGGGGTAATGATCACGCTTGACGAGCTACTTACCCCCTCATAATTTATTCACACACAAAATTAAATAGGGCGCAACAAGCGCCCGACGTCAACCCCGGGAATACCGGCTGGCTAAAGGGAGGTGCAGATGAACAGTTCACTGAAGAAATGGATCGTGCCGTTTTGTGCGAGTGCAGCCGTGCTCGCGATGACCTCCGGTGTGGTCCAGGCGCAGCAGAAGAAAACGATTGCGCTGGTCACAAACGTTGCGGCCGACTTCTGGACCATCGCCGGTCGCGGCCTCGAGAAGGCGCAGAAGGAGCATCCGGACTACAATATCGAGCTGATCGTCACCAACGAAGGCACCGCCGCCGGGCAGCGGCGGGAGCTGGACGATCTCTTGGTGCGCGGGGTCGCCGGAATTTCCATCTCCGTGGACGACGCGCCGCACGCGACCGAAGAGCTCAACAAGGTTGCGGAAAAGACCGTACTGATCACCACGGACAGCGACGCGCCGCAGAGCAAGCGTCTCGCTTATATCGGCACCGACAACGTCGCGGCCGGTCGGCAGGCCGGCGAGGAGATCAAGAAGGCCTTGCCGAACGGTGGCAAGATCGCGTTGTTCGTGGGAACGATGGACGCGGACAATGCGCGCGAACGCGTGCAGGGCATCAAGGACGCGATCGCGGGCACCAAGGTCGAACTGGTCGACGTGTTCACCGATCAGGTCGACTTCGCCAAGGCCAAGGCGAACATGGAGAACGTTCTCGTCAAATATCCCGACATCGCGCTGCTGTCCGGCCTGTGGAGCTACGAGACGCCGTTGATCTATGACGCCGTCAAGGCCGCTGGAAAGGCCGGCAAGGTCAAGATCGTCGGCTTCGACGAGGATCAACGCACGCTGCGAGGTATTTCCGACGGCACCATCGAATCGACGGTCGTGCAGCAGCCGTACGAGTTCGGATATCTGTCGGCCACCAACATCATCAAGACGCTGAACGGCGACAAGTCCTGGATTCCCAAGGACAGCAAGCTGATCGTTCCGACCAAGGTGATCAACAAGACCAATGTCGCGGAGTTCACGGCGCAGATGAAGGAACTGCTCAAGAAGTGACGTGAGCGCGCTTCGATGCCCGGCGGCTGTCTCCGCCGGGCGTTGAGCGGGAGAAGGAACGCCTGATGGTGGAGACGCTGCTCGAGCTTGCCGGAATTGGCGTGTCCTATCCCGGCGTCAGGGCTCTCGATAATGTCAGCCTGCGCCTGCAGCGTGGCGAAGTGGTGGGCCTGATCGGAGAGAATGGAGCCGGCAAATCGACGCTGATGCGCGTGCTGGGCGGTGTGATTGCGCCGAGCGAGGGCGTGATCCGCGTCGGCGAGACCACGCATCCCCGGATGACGGTGCGGGAGGCGACCCAGGCCGGAATCGCCTTCGTGCATCAGGAACTCAACCTGTTCGAAAATCTCGACGTTGCGGCCAACGTGTTCATCGGCCGCGAGAAGCTTACCGGCGGCGGTCTGAGGCTGGTGGACAACGCGCAGATGCGCGCCAGCGTGGCGCCCCTGCTGGCGCGGCTCGGTGCCGATTTCAGCCCCGATACGCTGGTCGACAACCTCTCGATCGCTCAGCGCCAGATGGTGGAGATCGCAAAGGCGCTCTCGATTGACGCGCGCGTCATCATCATGGACGAGCCGACCTCCAGCCTGACGATTTCGGAGACCGAACGGCTGCTGGAGGTGATCGCCGATCTGAAGGCGCACGGCATCTCGGTCATCTACATCTCTCACCGGCTGGGTGAGATCATGACCTGTGCCGACCGCGTCGTCGTGCTGCGCGACGGACGCACGGTGGGAGAGCTGGCGCGCAACGAGCTCAGCCACGCCGCGATGATCCGGCTGATGATCGGCCGTGATCTGAAGGCGCTGTATACGCCGCCGAAACGGGCGCCGCAGCCGGGCGGCTGCAGTATCGTCGATCTCGTCACGACCGCTTTCCCCGACAGGCAGATCAATCTCTCAGTGCGTCGGGGCGAGATCTTCGGTTTGGCTGGGCTGGTGGGGGCCGGCCGCACCTCTCTTGCCCGTGCGGCCTTTGGCATCGACCCGGTGCTGGGCGGCGAGATCAGGATCGACAACGAGAAGGTTGCCGTCGCCTCGCCGCGCGACGCGATCAGACAGGGCATCTATCTGGTGCCTGAGGATCGCAAGAAGTCCGGCCTGGTGCTGGAGATGCCGATCCGCGAGAACGTGACGCTGGCGAGCTTGGCCAATTATGCGCGCATGTGGCTGGTCGACGGGGCTGCCGAGCGGAAGGCCGCAAAAGAGCAGTCAAAGAGCCTGTCCATCAGGGCCCCCAGCATCGACATCGAAGCGGTGACGCTTTCCGGCGGCAATCAGCAGAAGGTCGTGCTTGGCAAATGGCTTTCCATGCAGCCGCGCGTGATGTTCTTCGACGAGCCGACCCGCGGCATCGACGTCGGCGCCAAGAGCGAGATCTACGCGCTGATGCGCGATCTTGCCGACCGCGGTGTCGCGATAGTGATGATCTCCTCGGACATGGAGGAGGTCATCGGCGTCTCGGACCGGGTCGGGGTGATGCATGAAGGCACCGTCAGCGGCGTGCTGGAGCGCGATCAGCTCAGTGAATACAACGTGCTGAGGCTGGCGATGGGCCAGGCGGTGCAAACCACGGAAGTCGTAACGTCATGACGAAGAAGGAAATTGGTCTTGCCGTGTTGCTGATTCTCGTCTCGGCCATCACGGGGGCAATCAATCCGGCCTTCCTGTCGCTGGTGAACATGCTGAACATGGCCAATCTCATCGGTCTGTTCGGCGTGTTCGCGCTCGGCGAGGGACTCGTGATCATCACCGGGGGGATCGACCTGTCGCTCGGCTCGATGTTCGCGCTGCTCGGTGTCGTCTTCATCGACCTGCTGACGACCTATGAGGTCCCCTGGCCGTTCGCGCTGTTGCTCGTGCTGCTGGGTGGCATTGGACTGGGCGCCATTCAGGGTTTCCTGATCACGCGGCTGAAGATGCAACCGTTCATCGTGACCTTGTGCGGGCTGCTGATCTATCGCGGCACCGCACGGTACTATACGAGCGACTCGACACGTGGCTTCGGCTATGGCGATGAAGCCGCCACACTGAGCAACATTGCCTCAGGCAACATCGCGGGCATCCCGAATACCTTCATCTTTCTAGTCATCCTTGCGCTCATCCTCGGCGTTCTGCTGCACCGCTCGGTGTACGGGCGCTGGCTTTATGCCGTCGGCAAGAACGAGGAGGCGGCGCGCTTCTCCGGTATCAACACGGATTTCGTCATTGCGACGGCCTACATCATCAGCGGTGGGCTGGCCGGTATCTCAACCGTGATGTTCGTATTCTACACCAACTCGGTCTCGCCGAGTTCTTTCGGCAATTTCTACGAGCTCTATGCGATCGCCGCCGCGGTCCTGGGTGGGTGCAGCCTGCGCGGCGGGGAGGGTTCGATCCTCGGAATCGTGCTGGGAACGGCACTGCTCCAGGTGCTGCAGAACCTCGTCAACATTCTCGGCATTCCCAACTCCCTGAACTTCGCGGTGATGGGATCGGTGATCCTGATCGGCGTGCTGGCGGACCGGCAATTGCAAAGCCGGCGGCAACGCAAGATGGCGCTGGCCAGCGTGGCCCGCACCGCGCCCAAGGCGACGGCCTTGCAGGAAGAGCCGGGCGCGCCACGCGGCTCGGCGGCCCTGCCGACGGGCACGGGCGATCGCGGATGACGTTTCGGCTCGTTCCGCGCAGCCGGGCTTTCACAGAAGTATTCGCGCAGGTCGGGGCGCAGCGAGCGTCTCAGACCCAGCCGCCGTCGACGATGTAGTGCTGCGCGGTGCAGGCGGAGGCCTCGTCGGAAGCGAGGAAGACGGTGAATTTCGCGATCTCGTCGGGCACGAGCCGGCGCTTGAGGCACTGCCGCTGCTGCAGTTCGATTTCGCCGGCCGGCGTCATCCATTTCTCGAGCTGCCGCTCCGTCATGATCCAGCCCGGCGCGATCGCGTTGACGCGGATATTGTAGGGACCGTAATCGCGTGCCAGCGAGCGCGTCAGGCCGATCACGCCTGATTTGCTGGCGGTGTAGGCCGCCATGCCGCCTTGTCCCGCGATCCAGGATACCGAGCCGAAATTGATGATGGCGCCGGCGTTCGCGGCCTTCATGTCCGGCAGCACGGCTTGCGATGCGAAGAACTGGTGCTTCAGGTTCACCGCGATGCGGTCGTCCCAATATTCGGGCGTCATCTCCTCGGTCGTGTGCCGTTCGTCATGCGCGGCGTTGTTGATCAGGATGTTGATCGCGCCGTGTGCCTCGCGCGCCTCCGCGACGCCCGCGCGCAATGCGGGGATGTCGGTCAGGTCGACGTGCTGGAAATACGCAGCCAGTCCCTGATTGGACAGCTCGCGCGCCAGGCGCTGGCCTTCGTCGGCCTTGATGTCGAAGAATACGACCTTCGATTTCTGTTCTGCGAACCGCCGCACGATCGCAGCGCCAATTCCCGCTGCACCTCCGGTGACGAGCACGACCTTGCCGGCGAGGTCGGAATAGATGGCAGCCATGGGAACCTCTCAGTTTTGCTGCGGACGCCGCGACGGGCCCCGACTCTTTTCCAGACCCTATAGCCACTCCGCTCGTGAGGTGCATAGGTCAGAATTTTAGTTGCGCACCTCAAAAACTGAAGGCAGGATTGCAGTCAACAATAAACGTCGTCGGGAGGATGTGATGAGGCTGCTCGCCAAGCTCGGACTCACTGCTGCCGCATGCCTGCTTTGGGCGGGTTCCGCGTCGGCCGATACGACCGTCAAATGGCTGCACATCGAGGTGAATCCGGCCCAGGTGAAGATCTGGGAGGAAGTCGCGCGTGCCTATGAGGCATCGCATCCCGGCGTGAAGGTTGAGATGCAGTTCCTCGAGAACGAAGCCTACAAGGCCAAGCTGCCGACCATTCTGCAGTCCAAGGACCGGCCGAACATCATCTACAGCTGGGCCGGCGGCGTGTTGAAGACGCAGATCGATGCCGGCGTGCTCGAAGACATCACGGACCAGGTCAAGGGCTATAGTGACAGCATCACGCCTGCAGCGCTCGCTGCGTTCACGAGCAATGGCCGCGTCTATGGGCTGCCCATTTCGCTGTCGCAAGTCGGCTTCCTCTGCAACAAGGACTTGATGGCCAAAGCGAAGGTAGATCCGGCGGCCATCAAGACGTGGGACGATCTGCTGGCCGCGGTGAAGACGATCAAAGCCGCAGGCGTGACGCCGATCGTGGTCGGCGGTGCCGACAAATGGCCGCTGCACTTCTACTGGACCCACCTTGCCGTGCGCATCGGTGGTAAGGCGGCATTCGATGCGGCGCTGCGCGACGAGAATGGCGGCTTCGCCGGCGAGACCTTCCAGAAATCCGGCGAGCTGTTCAAGCAGCTCGTGGATCTCCAGCCGTTCCAGAACGGGTTCCTCGGCTTCAAGAACCCGCAGGCCGTCGGCTATTTCGGTGACGGCAAGGCGGCGATGACGCTCGCGATTAGCTCAGTCTACAATTTGCAGCGCGCGCTGGCCGCCGACAAGGTCGGATTGAGCGAAGACAAGATCTGCTGGTTCGATTTCCCTGTCATCCCGGGTGGCAAAGGCGCGCCGACGGATACGCTCGGCGGCATCACCGGCTGGCTGGTCACCAAGGACTCGCCGAAGGAGGCGGTTGATTTCCTGAAGTACTTCATCTCCAAGGACGTGCAGACGCGGCTTGCTGCGGGCAATTTCATCATCCCCGTGGTGCAGGGCGCGGAGGCCGGCCTCAACAACTCCTTCATGAAGATGATCGCGGCCAATCTCGCAAAGTCGCAGTATCACCAGAACTTCTATGACCAGAGCCTCGGCCCCTCGGTCGGTCGCGTCGTCAACGACGTTTCGGCGGAGATTGCCGGCGGCAGCATGAGCCCGCAGGACGCGGCGAAAGCGATCGAAGCGGCGTACAAGCAAGGTAACTGACCGTGGCGCGACGGATCGCGATGTCCTCGCCGGTCGGTGTTGCCGGCGAGGCGGCCCCTCTGGCCGCCGTGCGCGGCCCGAACTGGGACAGTCGTTTCACGGTTCTGATCCTGTTCCTGCCGCCGGCGTTGCTGCTGTTCACGCTGTTCGTTGTGCTGCCGATCGGCGAGGCGGCATGGTACTCGGGCTTCAACTGGAATGGTTTCGGCAGGCCGACCCATTGGATCGGCTTCGGCAATTATCGCTTCGTGCTGGAGACGCGCGCCTTTTGGCTGGCGCTGCGCAACAATGCGTTGATCATCGCGGTCTCGCTCGCGATCCAGCTGCCGCTTGCGCTAACTTTGGCCTTGATGCTCGCCGATCGCTTTCGCGGCGCGGTGGCGCTGCGCATGCTGTTCTTCATGCCCTATATCCTGGCCGAGATCGCAACCGGGTTGATCTTTTCGTTCGTCTATGACGGCGATTACGGCCTCGTCGCTTCGATCTGGCGGACCTTCGGCGCCGACCCGCCGCATCTCTTGGCCTCGACCGACACGGCCATGCTGGCGGTGCTGATCGTGATCGTCTGGAAGTATTTCGGTTTCCATATGATGCTGTTCATCGCAGCGCTGCAGAGCCTCGACAAGACTCTAGTCGAGGCAGCGCGGATCGACGGCGCTACGCGCACGCAAGCCCTGCGCCATGTCGTCATCCCCCTGCTGTACCCGACGATCCGCTTGTCCGTCTTCTTCGCGGTCGTCGGGTCGCTGCAGTTGTTCGATCTCGTCATGCCGCTGACGCGCGGAGGACCTGCGGATTCCTCCAATACCATCGTGAGTTTCCTCTACAACAACGGCATCTCCCGCATGCGGGTCGGCTATGGCAGCGCCATCGGTGTCATCCTGTTTGTGATCTGCGTGACCTTTGCCTTCACCTACAAACGATGGTTCATGCGCGATGAGTAGTGCCGAGGCGAGCCGTGCGCCGTTCGATCCCGCCGTGCTGTTCAAGGCGGCGTTCCTCGCTGCCGTTGCCATCTTCGTGCTGGTACCGCTGCTGGCGACCTTGCTCGGCGGCTTCAAATCGCTTGGCGAATTGCGCGTCCATCCGTTCGGCCTGCCGCAGCACTGGGAATGGCAGAACTACGCCGACATTTTGTTCTCGGGGCGCTACTGGCAGCTCTTGCGCAACTCGTTGATCATCTCGACGCTCACGGTGACATTGACCCTGATCACAGCCTCGATGGCGGCGTTTACCTTCGCCCACATCAAGTTCTTCGGCAGCTCGATGCTGCTGAGCTATCTGACGCTTGGCCTGCTGTTTCCGGCCGCAACCGCCGTGCTGCCGTTGTTCATCAAGGTGCGGGATCTCGGACTGCTCGATACCTATTTCGGCGTCGCGCTGCCGCAGGTCGCGTTCAGCCTCGCCATGAGCGTGCTGCTGCTGCGGCGCTTCTTCAGGGACATTCCCCACGAACTGCTCGAAGCCGCACTGGTCGACGGCTGCAGCTACATCAAGTTCTTTCGCTACGTGACGCTGCCGCTGTCGCGGCCGATCCTGGCGACCGTCGGGACCATCACCTTCGTCAACAGCTGGAACGCTTATCTTCTGCCGCTGGTCATGCTCAACACCGATGCGCTCTATCCCTGGCCGCTCGGCATCATGGTCTATCAGGGTGAATATTCGTCCGAATGGCACCTGATCCTGGCCTTCATCACGCTCACCATCCTGCCGACGATCATTCTGTTCCTGCTGGCGCAGAAGCACATCGTCGCCGGCCTCACGGCGGGCGCCGTCAAAGGGTGAGCAGGATTTCACGGAGATAAAAATGAGAAAAGTCGGCGTTGGAATCATCGGCTGCGGTGTGATCAGCACCGCCTACCTCAAGGCGGCGCAGCGCTTCCCGGTCATGGAGGTGAGGGCGCTGGCCGACATGCGCAGCGATGTCGCGGAGCGGCAGGGCGCTGCCTTCGGATTGCCGGCGATGCGTGTCGACCAGCTGCTCAAACGCGAAGACGTTGAGATCGTCATCAATCTCACCGTGCCGCTGGCCCACACCGATGTCAGCCTTGCGGTGCTCAATGCCGGCAAGCACGTTCACTCCGAGAAGCCGCTCGGCATCAATGTCACCGAGGCGCGCAAGGTGATGGATCTCGCCGCGCAGAAGGGCCTCCGCGTCGGCTGCGCGCCCGATACCTTCCTCGGCGGCGGCCACCAGACCGCGCGCAAGCTGATCGACGATGGCGCCATCGGCACGCCAATCGCCGGCAGCGCCTTCTTCGGCTGCCCCGGTCACGAGCGCTGGCACCCGGCGCCGGGGTTCTATTACCTACGCGGCGGTGGGCCGATGCTCGACATGGGGCCCTATTACATCACCGATCTCGTGCAACTGCTCGGCCCCGTCGCCAGCGTGATGGGCTCGAGCGCACGCCCGAAATCCGAGCGCCTGGTCACCAGCCAGCCGATGAGCGGCACTTTGATCCCGGTCGAGGTTGCGACCCATGTTGCCGGCACGCTCGAATTCGAAAGCGGGGCGGTCGTCTCGATCGCCATGAGCTTTGATGTGCCAAAACACCGGCATACGCCAATCGAGATCTATGGCGACAAGGGCAGCATGCTGGTGCCGGATCCAAACCGCTTCGGCGGCGAAGTGCAAGTCGCGAAGACCGGCGGCGAATGGGAATCGATGCCGCTGACGCACGCTCATGTCGAAGGCGAGTTCCGTTCGATTGGTGTCGCCGACATGGCCTCCGCGATCCTGAACAACCGGCCGCATCGTGCGAGCGGCGCGCTCGCATTCCACGTGCTGGAGGTGATGGAGGCGTTCCAGACATCGGCCGACGAGGGGCGGCGCGTCAAGATCGAGAACCGCGTCGAGCGGCCGGCGATGCTGCCGGCCGGACGTGACACCGGACAGATCGACTGAGGGAATGACCATGCGCAAGGCAATGATTGTATGGGGCGGCTGGCCGGGGCACGATCCCGATCTCTGCGCTTCCATGATCCGCGGCTGGCTGAAGGCGGAAGGTTTTGAGGTTCGGATCGAAACGACGACCGAGGCATTCGGCGACCCCGGGATTCACGACCTCTCGCTGATCATCCCGATCTACACCATGTCGAAGATCGAGAAGGCGGACGCGCTCAATCTCTGCGCCGCCGTGCGCGGCGGCGTCGGGCTCGCCGGGCATCATGGTGGCATGTGCGATGCGTTCCGCGATTCTGTGGATTACCAGTTCCTGTGTGGCGGGCAGTGGGTTGCGCATCCCGGCAACATCATCGATTACAAGGTCGACGTGACCAGGCCCGACGATCCCATCATGAAGGGCCTGACGAGTTTCGAGCATCGTTCCGAGCAATATTACATGCATGTCGACCCCGCCATCGAGGTGTTGGCGACCACGACCTTTACCGGCGAGCACGCATCCTGGATCGAAGGCGTGGTGATGCCGGTCGTCTGGAAAAAGCGATATGGCGCGGGCAGGGTGTTCTATTCCTCGCTTGGCCACCGTGCTTACGAACTCGACGTGCCGGAGATCCGGACGTTGATGACCCGCGGCATGCTATGGGCGGCGCGCGAATGACTGCTGGTGCGACGCAGCCGGCGCCTCGTGCCACGCTGGAGGACGTCGCGCGTGCGGCGGGCGTTTCTCTCGCCACTGTCGATCGTGTCGTCAACCGGCGCGAGGGCGTCCGTGCCAAGACCGTCGCGCGTGTCGAGGCCGCCGTCGCCAAGCTCGGCTACCGAGCCGACGTTGCGGCAGCGCGGCTGGCGCGCGGACAGACGTTCCGTTTCGCGTTCGTGCTGCCGACCGGCAGCAACAGCTTCATGACCAACCTGACCGAGCAGGTCCAGCGCACGGCGGACTGGCTCGCCGGCCAGCGCGGCTTCATCGACATCGTTCATGTCGACGTGTTCGATCCGGACGTACTGGCTCGCGCGCTGGAGAACCTTTCTCCGGCCTATCAGGGGGTCGCCGTCATCGCGCTCGATCATCCCCGGGTGCGCGCCGCGATCGACGAGCTCACCGCGCGCGGCGTCGCCGTGGTGACGCTGGTGTCGGACGCACCGAGTTCGCGCCGTCTGCACTATGTTGGTATCGACAACCCGGCCGCGGGGCGAACCGCGGCAACGCTGATGGGGCGCTTTCTCTCTGGCCGCGAGGCAAAAGTCGCCGTGGTCGCGGGATCGTTGTCGCTGCGCGATCACGCCGAGCGGCAGTTCGGCTTCCATCAGATATTGTCCAGCGAATATCCCAACCTGACGGCATTGCCTGTCATCGAGGGCCGCGACGACAGCGAGCTGACGCGGGAGCTCACCGCCGCGCTGCTCAAGCGTCATGCGGACCTGCGTGGCATTTACTGCTGCGGCGCCGGCAATCGCGGAATCGCCGAGGCGCTGGAAGCGTCCGGCCGCGCGCGCGAGGTGGTCTGGATCGCCCATGAGCTCACCCAGCACACGCGGCGCTTCCTGGTTCGCGGCACGCTCGGTGCCATCATCAACCAGGATCCCGGCCACGAGGCGCGCTCCGCGGCGCGGGTGTTGCTGGCGCATTGCATGGGAGAGCCGATCAGCCCCGATCAGGAGCGCATCCGTATCGACATTTTCCTGCGGGACAATCTGCCGTAAGCTCCAGCTCGCGCGCATCTCGCTCAGAATCGCTTCGCCATCTCCGCCAGTCGGCGGTGGGCAGAGCTGCGGGCAGCGCGGACCGGTTCATCAGGGCCCGTCGTTGGCCCGATCGGCACGAAGCGCACGTCGCTGACGCCGATGAAGCGAAGCGCCTCGCGCAAGTACGGCGTTGCCATATCGATCCGGCCGCGGTTCATGCCGGTGGCGAAATCGCTGCCGGAGGCGAGGATGATGATGGTAGGTCGGTCCTTCAGGAGAGGGAGATATCCCTGTGCCGGGTCGAACCGGAACGTCAGGCCCGGCTGAATGACAATGTCGAGCCACTGCTTCAGCTTGTAGGGAATGCCGAAATTCCACATCGGCGTCGAGATCAGCACGCGCTCGGCCAGCGAGAACCGCAGCGCCATTCGTTCGGCCTCGGCAAAACTGTCCCGCTGCGTGTCGTTGAAGGCCTGCGCCTTCATGCGTGCATATTTTGCATCGACGATGGGCCCCGCGAATTCCGGCATCCGCTCGCGCCAGAGATCGACGACGTCGATGTCCCAGTCGGGGCGGGCCTGGCGGAACCCGTCAAGGAAGGTGCGCGCGCCGGCGCTCGACTCCGAGTCGGCGCGTGGCGAGCAGGACAGGTGCAGGAGCTTTGCCACTGCTCATCCCAGCGCTCTGATGACGGCATCTGCCCGGGTGACGACCGCAACGTTCTGCATGGCGAAGTTGATCGAAGCTGAGTGCCAATCGGCATTCATGGTCGAGCAGCAATCTTCCGGCACGATCATGAAATAGCCCTTGTCGGCACCGGTGCGAGCGGTGTGCTCGACCGACATGTTGGTCCATGCGCCGGTATTGATGATCATGTCGCGGCCTGTGGCCTTGAGAATCGTCTCGAGCCGCGTGCCTTCCCAGGCGCTCATCCGCATTTTCTCGACGACGAAGTCGCCGGGACGCGGCTCGAGGCCCGAGACGGGCGCCGCACCCCAGCTTCCGCGCACCATCGCCTTGCTGTCGACGAGACCCTCGAACAGCGGCGCGTTCAGCGTCACGCCGGGCGCGCCGGGCTCGACCACGAACCAGACATGGATGATGACAACGCCGCGGGCGCGGGCCGCCTCCGCGAGGCGCCGGACGTTTTCGACCACATGCTGCTGCTTCGCGTGGCGGGGTGCACCGGACTCGGCGAATGCACCGCCGTCCATGATGACGTCGTTCTGGAGATCCTGGATGATCATGGCGCAGCGGGCTGGATCGAGCCGCATCTCGCCGTCGGCGAGGATCGGTGCGGTGGCCGCAGGGCCCGCGCTCGTCGCCCCGCTGCCGACGCGCCTGCCGCTCATATAGGGTTCGTGCCGCGGTCCGGTCCTGGTCGGAATCGCATAGACCGAATGCGTCGCGGTGAGATAGAGCGTGCGGAAATCAGGGCCGCCCCAGGCGAGATTGGCAACCAGCTCGGGCACGCGGACCTTGCCGAGCAGCTCACCACGCGGCGAATAAACCCAGACGCCGCCGGGGGCGGTCACCCAGACGTTGCCGTGCTGGTCGCACTTCATGCCGTCGGGCACGCCCGGCTCCAACTCGGAGCGGATGCCGGTTGCGAACACACGTGCGTTCGCCAGCGTGCCGTCGGCATTGACGTCGAACACGCGGATCAGCGCCTGCACGGTGTCGTTGACATAGAGCAGTGTTTCGTCGGGCGAAAAGCATAGTCCATTGGGTTGATCAAACAGGTTGCGATCGACCACGAGCTTGGGCTCGCCGCCGGGCACGACGCGATAGACGCCCTGGAATCCGAGCTGGCGCGGTCGCTCGACGCCGTAGACTGGCATACGGCCGTACCAGGGGTCCGAAAAATAGATCGCGCCGGAGGAGTGCACGCAAACGTCGTTGGGACTGTTGAGCTCCTGTCCTCCAAAGTGCGAGGCGAGAACCTCGCGCTGTCCGTTCGGCCGTTCACGGATCAGCGACGAGGTCGCGTGTTCGCAGACGATCAGATTGAGCTCGGCATCATAGGTCATGCCGTTGCACTTGTTCGACGGACGCTTGACCTCGGCGACGCCCCGCCGCGCGTCCCAGCGCCTGCGCACGTCGCCGGGCATGTCCGAGAACAGCAGATAGTGATCGGCTGGATGCCAGATCGGCCCTTCCGTGAAGTCAAAGCCGGTGCCGACCTGCGCCACGGGCGCATAAGGATCGATCAACGTTTCGAAGTCCGAGCGCAAGGTGACGTGGGTCATCGGCCGATATCCTCAGGTCATGTCAGGCTGGGAACCAGTTGCGCGCGGGCAGGGACTGCACGATCGGTCCGGGGACCTGGTCGTGCAGTCGGCCCACGACATTGCCGCCTTCGATCCTGGCGGGGCGGTCGTGCACCGGCAATAGATAGCGCGAATTGCTGAGCAGCTTCTTGATGGCGGCCTTCTCGGCGCGCTTGCTGGTGCCGTGATTGCCTGTCGTGCGTGGCTCCCAATCGTGGATTTCGTTGAACGGCGTGACGATTTGGTCGTTGAAATCGTAGATCACGTCGCCGCAGATGGTCGCGATGCCGTCGGCGGTCTCGACGATGATGTTCATCGAGCCCTCGGTGTGGGCGCCGGCAGCGTCGCAATAGACGCCGGGCATCAGCTCGATCGGGCCGGTGATCTCCAGGTCCAGGAAGCGCAGCGCGCTCTTGGTGTGCAGGCGGTCGATCAGATGCTTGATATCGGGTGCCGGGTATTGCGGATGCATCAGGCCGGAGACGGAATATTCGAGCTCCTTGCGGTTGAGCACGACGGTCGTGTTCATCGGGAACAGATCGTCCTTGCCGGCGTGGTCGATGTGGAGATGGGTGTGGCAGACGAAGCGGACATCGCCCATGCGCACGCCGTGGCGGGCCAGCTGGTTCTCGATCATGTTCTCGTGGTACTGCAAACCGCGCATGCCCAGCGTCTCCATGATCTGGTTGGAGCGATAGCCAGTGTCGACCACGACAGGATATTTGCCGCCGAGAATCAAAAAGCCCAGCGTGAGGACGCGGCGGACGCGGCCGCAGTCGCGACCGAGCACCAGAAAGCTCGATTCCAACTCGATATCGCCATAGTCCAGGATCTTGATCTCCAGCGCCATTCGTTCCTCTCCCTAATCGGTTTCTTGTCCGTCAAAGCCGGTAGACGCGCATTGCGGTGCTCCGGAAGATCGCGTCCTGTTGCTCGGTGCCCAGCGGCGCGGCCGCGGCGCGAAATGCGTCGACGAGCTCGCGGTAGCTGGTCCACAATTTCTCGATCGGAAAATTGGAGCCGAACAGGCAGCGCTCGGCCCCGAAGATTGCGACGGTGTCGCCGACCACGGCAGCGATATGCGCGGGGTCGTTGCGATGGATGAAGGTGCCGAGTCCGGACAGCTTTGAAACCACGTTCGGGCAGGCTGCGAGCCGGGCCATGCCGGCGCGCCAGGCGGCCCGGCCCGCCGGCGAAAGATCTTCGAGCATGCCGGCGTGCTGAAGGATGAAGGTCACCTTGGGGCAGGATTCGGCAAGCTGCGCTCCGTCGGGCATCTGCGGCGTGAAGAGCTGCAGATCAAAGCTCCAGCCATAGTCGGCGAGATGCGCAATGTTGCGGCGGATGATGGGATCAATGCAGAGGTCGGGCTTTGCCGCGAAACGATAGAGCGGGTTCTCGTGCCAGTGCAGCTGCATGCGCACACCGCGCACGAGAGGATAGCGCTTCAGGCGGTCAAGCTGCGGGCGGACGTCATCAACCGCGAAATTGGCATAGGCGACGACGGCGTGCGGCCAGCCGTGCTCGTCGGCGGTCCGCTGCACCCAGGCAGTCTCGTCCTCGAAACGGTCGTTGGCCCAGTTGGTCTGGACATAGACCGAGCGGGTGACGCCGCTGCCCTTGAGATCGTCGAGATATTCCTGGATCGGATAGTCACGCCGGATGGCCTCGTACGGTCCGAAGATGCGGGGCTGCATCGGGCCGACCAGCCAGGGCAGGTCGCCCTGCCGCCAGATGTGATGATGGCCGTCGACAATCCCGGTCACGCAACCCTCCTTCGTCCCAATGCCAGCACATGCGCGACGATCGACGCGGTGGATCCGCCGTCGACCAGGTCGTCGACGAAGCGTTCGATGGCAACGAGCGCTTCGGTCTGCGGACGGAAACCGGGGCCGCTCGCCAGCGGCGTCAGCCAGCTCACGCGCCAGGCCCGTCGCGACAGCTTTGCCACGGCGTCCCGTAGCGCATCGACCTCACCGCGCTCGAGCCCGTCCGAGACGATGATCACGGCCGCCCCGCGCGCATAGCCGCCGAACCGAGGCACCGCGAGGAAAGCCTGCAGCGCGTCGCCGATGCGGGTGCCGCCATCCCAATCGCTGACGAGATGCGCGGCCGCATTCAGCGCCTGCTCGCGCCGCTTCAGCCGCAGCGCGCGCGTGACGCGGGTCAGCCGCGTGCCGAAGGTGAAGACCTCGACGTTGGGCGCGGCCTGCACCAGCGCATGCGCGAGCTTCATGTTCTCCTCGGTACGGCTTTTCATCGAACCGGAGACGTCGATCAGCAGCAGGAACTTTCTCGGGCGCTGGCGCCGCTTCATGTGGCCGAGGCGCAAGATCTCGCCGTCGCTTCGGACAGAGTCGCGCAAGGTGCGGCGCAGGTCGGCAAAGGGACCATTGCGGGCCCGCATGCGGCGGTGACCGCGCCGCCTGGGCAATCGCCGCGGCGCTTCGCGCGCCAGGCGCCGTAGCGCGTCGGTTGTGGAGAGCTGGGCGAAGCGGCGCTCGACCAGCGCCTCGGTGCGCGTTGCCGTCAGGCCGGATTCATTGGCCTCATCGGAGAGCTGCGGCTCCTCGTCGCCGCGGCCTTCCTCCTGGAGGCGAACGGTCTCGTCGTCCTCGCCCTCGTCGGAATGTTCAATCGCCTCGCTGCCGCGGAAGTGGAGATCGAACAGGCGGTCGAAGGTCGCGCGGCGCTCGGGCGGCGGGGCGAGGGTGGCCAGGGCCGCCTGCCTGACATCGCCGACGTCGCGCGGGCCGAGCAGCTCGATCGCAGCGAGGAACGCGGTGGTTTGCTCCGGCGCGATGGCAAAATTGTTGGCGCGCAGCAGCGCGACGAAGGAGACGAACACGCGCGCGGCGCGCGGCAGCTGCGGCTCGGTGTTCATGCGGTCGCCTCCGCAAGCATGGCGTCGAGCCGGGGCGAGATGAAGTGCAGATCCTCCTCGTCCTTCAGCGCGACACCGATCGAGCGCTTGAACGCGTCGGGCCAGCGCGCGCCGCCCTTGTATAGAAGGGTCGCGGCTTCGGCCCAATCGACCGCCTCGGCAATCCCCGGGGCCTTGCTGAGCGGTTCGCGGCGCAATTTCTCGACTGCCGCCACCACGGCCCGTGCGGTAGCCTCCGCAACACTGGAGGCGCGCATCATGATGATCCGCGCCTCGCGCTCGGCGGTCGGATAGTCGATCCAGTGATAGACGCAGCGGCGGCGCAGGGCCTCGTGCAGGTCGCGCGTCCGGTTCGACGTCAGCACCACGACCGGGCGCTCGGCAGCACGCACGGTGCCGCGCTCGGGGATCGAGATCTGGAAGTCGGACAGGAATTCGAGCAGGAATGCCTCGAACTCCTGGTCGGCGCGATCGATTTCGTCGATCAAGAGCACCGTGGAATCGGGCGCACGCAGCGCCGCCAGCATCGGGCGCTCGATCAGGAATGTCTCGCCATAGATGTCGACGCTCTCGTCGCCGGCCTGGCGGATCGCCAGCATCTGCCGCGGATAATTCCATTCGTAGAGCGCCGCGGAGGCGTCGATTCCCTCGTAGCATTGCAGGCGGATCAGGCGGCGCCCGAGCACGGCAGCGATGGCTTTTGCGGCTTCGGTCTTGCCGACACCGGGTGCGCCCTCGAGCAGCAGCGGCTTGCCCAGCGCGAGACCGAGATAGGCTGCTGTGGCAAGACCCTCGTCGGCGAGGTAGTAGGCCGCGCGCAGCGCCTTCTCCAGCGCCTCCGGGCTATCGATGCCGACGATGTTGCTGCGGACCGCCATGACCCAAACCTTTAGCGCCGCGCCTGCGGCCGCGCGCCGCCTTGGGCCTTGATCGCGCGCAGCACTTTTTCAGGTGTGATCGGCAGATCATCGATGCGGACGCCGACGGCGTTGAAGATCGCATTGGCAACCGCCGGCAGCACCGGGTTGGCGCACATCTCGCCGGGTCCCTTGGCGCCGAACGGGCCGTCGGGGGCAGGGCGCTCCAGCACGGCAATGTCGTGCGGGCAGATGTCGCCAGGGCCGGGCATCAGATATTCGACGAAGTCGCGCGGCCCGTGTACGGGCTCGGGATAATACGGCTCCGGCGTCTCGTACAACGCGTGGCTGACGCCCATCCAGGCGCCACCGACGAGCTGCTGCTCGACGAGGCGCGGATTGAGCGCGCGGCCGAGCTCATAGGCGGAATCCATCCTGACCATCGCGACCTCGCCGGTCTCGTCCTCGACCTCGACCTCGGCGACGAGACAGGCATGGGCGTAGCAGGTCGCGGGCGACATCTCGCCGGTTTCCGGATCGACGTCCGAGAGCGGCACCAGGAAGATGCCGCGACCGGAGATGGTCTTGCCCTGCTTGAACTGCGCGGCAATCGCGACGTCCTTGGTCGAGATCGAGCGATGCGGCGCGCCTTTGACGTGGATGTTGCCGCGACCGTCGGTCTCGAGATCGGCGGCGTTGACCTCCAGCTCTTCAGCGGCAGCTTCCATCATCACGCCGCGAGCTTCGCGCGCCGCCGTCATCACGGCATTGCCGACGCGGTGCGTGCCGCGCGAGGCGAACGAGCCCATGCAATGAGGGCCGGTGTCGGAATCGGCGGTGTCGACATAGACGTCCTCGATCGGCACGCCCAGCGTTTCTGCACAGATCTGCCGCGTCACCGACTTCATACCCTGGCCGAGATCGATCGACGACAGCGCCACCGTGAACTTGCCGCTCGGGTTGGAATGCACCAGCGCCTGGCTGGGGTCGCCGCCGAGATTCATGCCGATGGGATAGTTGACCGATGCGATGCCGCGTCCGCGATGCCGGGCCATCTAGCGCCTCCTGGTGCCGAAGACAGAGGAGAAGCGGGTGGCGCCATGCGAGGGTGCGGCCGGCCGCGGCGGAGTAGGCGGCGGCGCGGGCGGTGGCGGCTCGCGCGGCGGTTCGCGGGTGACGGTCGGCGGGAGCCGGTCGTAGCTGGTTCGCTGCTGAACAGGGACAGTTGGCCTTGCGCGGGAGTCCGTTGGGGTCGGCGGGATCACGGCGCGGTTGCCGCCGCCATCCTTGCGCGAGGACGCGCGCTTGAACTCGTCGCGCAGTGGCCATTTGGCCTTCTCGGCCGCGACCTGGACGCATTCGATCAGCGCAGTGTTCTTGGCCTCGCGCCGGTGCGCCTTCATGTCGCCATCGCGATAGGCGTTGAGGATCCGGAATTCCATCGGATCCATGCCGACGAGGTTGGCGAGCTTGTCCATCTGACACTCGATGGCAAAATCCATCGCGGTAACGCCGAAGCCGCGCATGGCGGTGGCCGGGGTGCGATTGGTGAAGACGCAATAGACGTCGCCGTAGACGTTCGGGATGGTGTAGGGCCCCGGCAGATGCGCCGCACATTTCACGGCGGCGTAGCTGGACAGGCGCGTATAGGCGCCGCTGTCGAAATAAGCGCGGACCTTGCGCGCGACGATGCGGCCATCGCGCATCACGCCGTCCTTGATGTAGATGCGCTCGGCGCCGCGCGGTGGGCCGTATTGCATTTCCTCCTCGCGGCCGAACACGTAGCGCACGGGCCGCCCGGTCAGCATTGCCCCGAGGATGGCGAGCGGTTCTGTCAAGGTGTCGACCTTGCCGCCAAATCCGCCGCCGACCGTGCCGCCGATGAAGTGGAAGGTGTTGGAGGGCACGTCCAGGATCTTGGCGCAGGTGTCGACCGAGAAGAACAGCGCCTGGGTCGAGGTGTAGACCACGTAGCGCCCGTTGGTATCGGGCGCCGCAATCGCGCCGTTGGTCTCGGTCGGCGCGTGCTCGATCGGCGACATCTGATAGCGCTGCTCGAGCACGTGATCGGCGGTCGCGAGCGCCGCGTCGGCATCGCCGAAGCGCAGCCTCTGGTGATCGTAGGTCTCGTGATAGGTGAACGTGTTCTTCGGATAGGTCTCGTTGACCACGGGGGCGCCTGGCTTCAGCGCGTCCTCGACGTCGAACACAGCCGGCAGCGGCTCGTAGTCGATCCTGACTTTCGCGATCGCCTCGAACGCCTCGCGCTCGCTGTCGGCGACGATGGCAAGGATCGGCTCGCCCTTGTAGCGGACCTTGTCGACCGCGAGCGACGGCTCGTCGTCCTTGCCAAAATTGATCAAGCTGAGCAGCGTGTTGAGATTGACCGGCACATCAGTGCCGCGAATGATCCGGCGCACCCCGGCCGAACGCTCGGCCTCTGATGTATCGATGCGGCGAATGCGTGCATGGGCCTGCGTTGAGCGGACGACCTTCAGATGCAGCATGCCCTGGAGCTTGTGATCGCCAAAGTAGCTCGACGTGCCCGTGACATGGCCGAGCATGTCCTGGCGCTGCGTGCCCTTGCCGATTTCCTTCAAATTGTCGTCGCGCTCGTCGACGAAAATGTCCTTGCGCAATTCCAGCATGATCGCACTTCCTAGGCACTGATCCGGCCGCCGGCAGCGGCGAGAATGGCATTGATGATCGGCTCATAGCCGGTGCAACGGCAGATATTGCCCGAGATGGCCTCGATGACCTCGTCACGGCTTGGCGCGGGATTGCGGTCGAGCAGCGCCTTCGCGGCCATCAGCATGCCCGGCGTGCAATAGCCGCACTGGGCCGCGAAATTGTCGGCGAAGGCGCGTTGGAGCGGGTGCAGGTTGGGGCCCTGTTTCATGCCGTCGAGCGTCTCGATGGAGCGGCCCGCGACCGTCTCCGCCAGCGTCAGGCAGGAGAGGTGGAGCTCGCCGTCAACAAGCACGCTGCAGGTGCCGCAACCGCCCTGGCCACAGCCGAATTTGGGTGTCATGTCGCCGATCAGCTCGCGCAGTGCGACCAGCAAATTGGTGCCGCCGTCGACGAAGATCGCGACGTCGCGGCCGTTGTGACGAAATTGCAGGGGAATCTTCGACATGGCGATCTAGTCCTGTCCCGACAGCAGGCGGCGCAGATGCACGCCGACGATCTCGCGGCGATACCAGGCGCTGCCGAGTGCGTTGTCGGCTGGTGATGTTCCCTCGGTGGCGGCGGACGCAGCGGCTGCGATGGTTGCGGCATCCAGCGAGCGACCCTCAAGGGCCCGCTCGGCAGCGCGGGCACGGATCTGCGTTGGCGCCATCGAGCCGAGCGCGACCCGCGCGCCGGCGATGCGGCCGCCGGAGATTGGCAGATGCGCGGCCAGCGTGATGACCGAGCCGCCCTTCGGCTTGATGCGCGCGATCTTGCGATAGCGGAACGCCTCGGTGCTCGCCGGTCGGGTGCAGGAGACCGATAGCACCAGGGTCCCGGCCTGCCGATCGCGCGATTGCAAGAACTCCTCGATTGGAATATCGCGCGAGCCGAAGCCGCCAGCGACAGCGACGGACGCATCGAGCGCCAGCAGCGCCACGGTGAAATCGCCATAAGGATTTGGTGCGAACAGATTGCCGCCGACGGTGCCCATATTGCGGACCGCGGGGCCGCCGATCGAACGGGCAGGGGCGTGCAGGAAGCCGAGGTCGCGTTCGGCAAGCACGCGCGCGAAGGTCACGCCGGCGCCGAGCGTGATGCGCGGGCCCGAGGCGTCAATGCGGGTCAGCGCTTGGTCCTGGGCGCGGACGACGGTCGAGATCGACACATCGCCCTCGTTCAGCGCCCGCATCACCAGCGTGCCGCCGCCGAGATAGCGCGCGCTGCGGTCCGAGGACAGCGCACCGGCCGCCTCGCTGGCGCTTGAAAAGGTCTTCACGGTCACGGCCATCTAGGCGGCCTCCTTCAGTTGCCGGCGGATTGCGTCGAACCCGGCCTGGTAAATGTCCTCGGCCACCATGAGGGTGATGCGGTCGCGATCCTCGGGCCTGGTGGTGAAGCGCGATTCCCAATGCCAGAAGGTGCGATCGCCGTCGGTGACCGGCAGCAGGCGGACATGGGCGACGTAGTTGAACATCGGAATCGGGGTGTCGAGCAGGCAGTAGCTGAAGCTTTGTTCGAGGTCCGACAAGGCCAGCAATTGCTCGCGCAGCTCGGCGCCATCCCTCAGCTTGAATCGCCTGATACAGCCGATCTTGTCGGAAGGATGCGCGCGCTCGATCGAAGAGGTCGCAACCGCCGGATGCCAGCGATCATGCCCGTTGAAATCGCGCAGCAGCGCCCACGCTGCATCTGTCGACGCATCCAGGATGGTACTTTTGACGATATGCGGCACAGCCGTCAGCCTCCGAAAACGCGCTTCAGGGCATCGAACCCGCCCTGGAAGACGCCGCCGCCGATATTGCCGACGAGCTCGGCCTCGCGTTCCGGCGCGCAGTCGAACTCGGCGGTCCATTCGACAAAGGTCTGGTCGCCGTCGGTGACGGGCGTGAGCCGCAGGGTCGCGACGTAGTTCTCGACGCCCATCGGCGATTCCAGGATCGAGTAGGTGCAGAACATGTCGTAGTCGGAGAGGCCGAGCAGCTTCTCGCGCATGCGGTCGCCGTTGCGCAGGCGAAAATCGCGCACGCATCCGATCTTATCCGAGGGCTCGCCGCCCTCGATCCGGCTCTCGGCGATGGCCGGATGCCAGTTCGGCAGTCCGTTGAAGTCGCGCACGCGTGCCCAGACGCGGTCGTTGCGCGCATTGACGACGGTAGAGACGTAGACGCGGGCCATGGGGTCAGACCTCAGCTCTTCTTCCGCGGACCGCGCTCGGCCGGCGGTTCACCGCCACCTTCTGTCGTGGGTGGCGCTGCCGCCGGCTTGTCGCCGCTGCCCTTGCGTGCGGAATCCTTGATGCCCTGCATGTCCCGCGCCTCGCGGATCAGTCCCGGCATCTTGGCGAGGCTGCCGCCCTCGACGCCAATATCCGACAGGATGGAGTCGATCAGCGGCGCCTGGACGCGGTAGCGCAGCGCGGAGTCGATCACCTCGTCGGTGGCGCTGCGGCCGCCATTGCCGCCATTGCCGTTGCCGTTGAGGCCGTCGACCTGGAGGATGCGGATGCCTTCGATCTTCTCCATCGGTTTGACGCTCTCGCGCACGATGCCCTCGATGCGGTCGAGCAGTTTTCTGCGGAACAGCGAGTAGCGCGCCTGGTCGGTGAGCACGTTCTCGGCCTCGTTGAGCATCCGCTGCGCCTCGGCCTCGACCGCGGCGCGGACACGCTCGGCTTCGGCGGCGATCCGCGTCTCCTCTGCCTGCTTCTCCGCGAGAAGCACCTCGACCGTCTTGCGGCGTTTTGCGATCTCGCTCTCGCGGGCGGTGACGACGCGCTCGGCCGCTTCGGTCGCGCGCATGCGGGCCTCTTCGGCCGCGGCACGCGCTGCTGACTCTTCGAGCGACTTCTGATGAATGGCAATCGCCTTCTCCATCAGGACGGTCTCGACCTCCTTCTCGCGATTGACCTCCAATTTGCGCAGCTCGCGCTCGCGGCCGATCCGGGCCTCGTCGAGGCCGCGATCGGAAGCGATGCGGGCGCGTTCGACCTCCTCGCGGGAGGCGATCTCGGCCTCCTGCAGCGACTGGACGCGTGCGACCTCGAGCTGCTCGATCGCGCGCCGCCGTTCCAGGCGCGCGGCTTCCAGCGCC
This sequence comes from Bradyrhizobium sp. Ghvi, assembly GCF_900115265.1. Classification (GTDB taxonomy): domain Bacteria; phylum Pseudomonadota; class Alphaproteobacteria; order Rhizobiales; family Xanthobacteraceae; genus Bradyrhizobium. The sequence goes on from NZ_FOVU01000006.1 coordinate 133,715, forward strand.
TGCTCGCGCGAGACATCGGTGGTCTCGACCTCCTTGCGGGCGACGATCTCGGCCTGCCGCACCTGTCGGTCCGCATCGATCCGCTCGGACTTCTTCGCCGAGAGGGCGATGACGCGGTCCTCGTCCGCGATCTCGATCGCTTTCTTCTGCTCGATGTTGAGCACCTCACGCTTCTTGGACGAGTTGATCCGCTCGGCCTCCAGCGCGAGATCGACGGTAATGCGCTGGCGCTCGATCGCGTCGCGCCGCTTCAGCTCGGCCGCCTCGAGAATGCCGGTCCGTTCGATTTCCAGTGAACGCGTGTCGCGTTCGGCCTGGATCCGCTCGGCGGCGACCGCCTTCTCCTGGGCGATGCGGGCTGCTTCGATGGCCTCGCGGGAGGCGATGTCGGCTTCCTCGACGGCGCGGTTGCGGGCGATCTCGAGCGAGCGCACGCGCTCTTCCTGCGCGATGCGGCTGGCCTCGGTGGTCTCGCGCGCGGCAATGCCGGCGACATCGAGCGCCTGATTGCGCTCGATTTCCAGCTGCCGCGTGTTCTGTTCGGCGGCGATGCGCTCGGCGGCGAGGGTGCGTTCGCGGCCGATGCGGGCGGCTTCGACCGCGCGCTGCGCCTCGATTTCGGCCTCCTGGATGGTGCGCACCTGCTGGATCTCCAGCGCGCGGGTGCGCTCGTCGGAGGAGATGCGCTCGACATTGACGATCAATGTTTGGGCGATGCGCGCCTTTTCGGTGGCCTCACGCGCGGCAATCTCGGCTTCGTCCACGGCTCGCGTGCGCTCGATCTCGCGTCGCCGCGTTTCCTCCTCGTTGGCGATGCGGGCATCGGTGACGACGCGGTCCTGCTGGATGCGGGCCTTCTCGATGGCTTCGCGCGCCGCGATTTCGGCTTCCTCGACGGTGCGCATCCGCTCGATCTCGCGCTGACGGACCTCGCGCTCGGAGGCGATGCGGGTCGTGTCGATCGAGCGCTGGTTGGCAATCCTTGTCTTCTCGATCTCCTCGCGCGCCAGCAGCTCCTTCTCCTCGATGGTGCGGGTGCGCTCGATCTCCTTCTGGCGCGTCTCGCGCTCGGAGGCGATGCGGGCTTCTGCAATGGCTTGGTCGTTGGCGATGCGGGCACGCTCGATGGCTTCGCGCGCGGAAATCTGCGCCTGCTCGGCCTCGGTCTCGCGCAGGGCCCGTTCGCGGGCGACTTCCGTGCGCTGCAGCGCGCGGCGCATCTCGATATCGCGTTCCTGCTCGAGGCGCGCTGTCTCGCTTTCGCGCTCGATCTGGAGAGCCTGCCGCTCGGCTTCGAGATTGCGGGTGCGGATCTTGATCATCGAGTCCTGCTCGATGTCGTTGCGCAGCTTGCGCCTTTGTTCGATATCCTCCATCAGCCGGGTCAGGCCTTCGGCGTCGAAGCGGTTCGAAGGATTGAAGAATTCGAGGTCGGTCTGGTCGAGATCGGTGATGGCGACGGATTCGAGTTCGAGGCCGTTCTGGGCGAGGGCTTCCGCCGCATTGGTCTTGACCCGGGCGACATAATCGCCGCGGCGCTCATGCATCTCCTCCATGGTCATTTCGGAGGCGACGGAGCGGATCGCGGAAATGAACTTGCCTGCGAGCAACGTGTGGAGCTGTTCCGGCTCCATGGTGCGGCGCCCGAGCGTTGCAGCTGCAATCGAGACGGCTTCGCGGGTGGGCTGCACGCGGACGTAGAAGTCGGCCTCGATGTCGACGCGCATGCGGTCGCGGGTGATGACGGCATCCTGCCGCGACCGTACGATGCCCATGGGCAGCACGTTCATATTCACGGGCGTGTAGGCGTGGATGAAGGGCAGCACGAAGGCGCCGCCGTTGATCACCACGCGCTCGCCGAGGAAACCGGTCCGGACGAACGACACCTCCTTCGAGGAACGTTGATAGAGCCAGTTGACGATATAGACGCCAACCACGATCACGATAACAGCGACGATCAGCCAGAGGATGAGCTCGCCGACCAGGATCCCTGACATGTGTTTCCCTCCCTCGATCTTTCAGGCGTTATGGCGCGCCGATCGCCTTGAATTTGCGGACCTGCTCCGTCAAAGCGCGCTCCACCGGCAGTCGCTCCATCGAGGAGGCGCCGTAAAAGCCGTGGCAGTAACGGGTGTTCTTCATGATGAAATCTGCGTCCGCGGGGTCGGCGATCGGGCCGCCATGAGCGAGCACCAGGATGTCCGGATTGACGCTGAGTGCGGCCGAGGCCCAGGTGTCGATACGCGCGGGGCAATCCGTCAGCTTGGGCGCGGTCTGCGCGCCGATCGTGCCGCCGGTTGTGAGCCCGAGATGACAGACGATGATGTCGGCGCCGGCGATCGCCATCGCGGCGGCTTCCTTTTCGCTGAAGACGTAAGGAGTCGTCAGGAGGTCTTTCTCGCGTGCCTTGGCGATCATGTCGATCTCCAGCGCATAGGACATGCCGGTCTCTTCGAGATTGGCGCGGAAGACACCGTCGATCAGCCCGACGGTCGGAAAGTTCTGCACGCCGGCGAAGCCGAGCGCCTTGAGCTGGTCGAGGAACACGTCCATGTCGCGGAACGGATCGGTGCCGTTGACGCCGGCGAGCACCGGCGTCTTGCTGACCACCGGCAGCACTTCGCCGGCCATCTCCAGCACGATGGCATTGGCGTCGCCATACGGCATCAACCCTGCGAGCGAGCCGCGCCCGGCCATGCGGTAACGCCCGGAATTGTAGATGACGATGAGATCGACGCCACCGGCTTCCTCGCATTTGGCCGACAGGCCGGTGCCGGCGCCGCCGCCGACGATGGGCTCGCCGCGCTTCGCCATCTCACGAAACCGTTTCAACAAGGCTGCGCGTTCAAACCGGGCCATCTATCACCTCGCTAATCTCCGGCGCGCCCCGGCACGGCCGAACAGCGTTCGGAATGCACTCACGATGGTCGAGGCGAACTCGGGATCGTTGATGTTTTGCTTGAGGCGGATCAGTTGCCGGTTGCCGGTCTGCCGCACGGTGCGCTCCAGCGCGCGGAACAGGGCGGCATCGGCTTCCGGATCCCAGAATGGCTGGCCGCGCGCATCGAGCGCGGAGACGCCGCCCTCGGGCAGGAAGAAGCGCACCGGGCCGTCCATCTGGTTGAGCCGCTCGCCGATCCAGCGCCCGATACGCTCGTTCTCCCCCACTGTCGTCCGCATCAACGTCACCTGCGGATTGTGAACGTGGAATTTGCGGCCGCGGTAGCGCTCGGGGATGGTGTCGGGTGCGCCGAAATTGACCATGTCGAGCGCGCCGACCGAGCCGACATAGGGCACGCGGGTGCGGATAACGGCGCCGAAGCGGTCTTCGGTGGCGGGGAACACGCCGCCCATCAAGAGGTCGCAGATTTCCGTCGTGGTGAGATCGATGATTCCGGCGAGCTGGCCGGACTCCACCAGCTTTTCCATCGAGCGGCCGCCGACACCGGTAGCGTGGAAGACGAGACACTCGAAGTCGTCGCGCAAGTCGGCGGCAATCCTCTGCACCGACGGCGTGGTGACGCCGAACATGGTGATGCCGACCGACGGCAGGGCGGCGCTCGCACTTCGCTCGCTGGTCTCACGCTGATCGAGTCGCGCCTTGACCATGCCGGCGATCGCATGGGCGCCATTCGACAGCACGGCGCGCGAGATCGAATTGAGACCCTGCACGTCGGTGACCGAATACATCATGGTGATATCGGCAGGACCGACATAGGGCCCGACGTCGCCCGAGGCGACCGAGGAGATGATCAGTTTTGGCACGCCGACCGGAAGGGCGCGCATGGCCGGCGCGACCAGCGATGCCGCGCCCGAGCCGCCCGCCGAGATCACGCCGGCGATATTGCCCTGGCGCTTGGTCCAGTTCGCGAACGCATCCGCCATCGCCGTCACCGCAACACCGCGGTCCGGGCCGAACACGGCAGAGCCGCCGCGGCCGTGATTCAGCGCGATCTCCTGGGCCGAGACATCGCATGTGGCCTGCTTGCCGCTGGTGGAGACGTCCACCAGCCGCGTGCGCAGGCCGGTCTCGGCGACGATATCTCTGATAAAGCGCAGCTCGCTGCCCTTGGTGTCGAGCGTGCCGACGACCAGCACGACCGGCGGTCCTGATGTCTGCGCCGTCGCCGGCTCCCGCTTGCGCCGCGCCGTCTCGTCGAGGCGCGCGACCTGCGTCGAGAGCGTGCGAGCCGCCGCCTCGATGCGTCCGATCGGGACCGGCTGCGACCAGCGGGTCGGCGGCACAGGGTTGGAGATGTAGATGCGGATCGGGCCGCCAGCGCGTGACGGCTGCGGGGCGGGCTTGGTTTCGCCGTTATTGGCGGGCGCATCGATCTCGGGCTCGAGCTCGGCATGAAGCCCGACGCCGAGCAGCCGCTGCTGCAGCTCGCGGTCGGCGGCCAGCCGCACGGAGTCGATGATGCGGTTGATGCGACCGTTGACCATGATCGCGACATTGCGCGAGATCGCAGTGGCGACGCCAATGTTCTGCTCGATCACGAGCACGGACATGTCGCCGTCCTCGCCGAGCTGGATCAGCATCTCCTCGACCTGGGCGACGATGACGGGCGCAAGTCCCTCGGTCGGCTCGTCCATGATCAGCAGATGCGGATTGGTCAGCAGCGCGCGCGAGATCGCGAGCATCTGCTGCTCGCCGCCGGAGAGCTGGCCGCCGCCGTGATCCCGCCGCTCGGCGAGCCGCGGAAAGGTGTCGTAGATGCGCTCGACCGTCCAGGCGCCAGCGCGTATGCCGCCGGCCAGCCGCAGATGTTCGTCGACGCTGAGCGAGCGCCAGAGCCGGCGGCCCTGCGGCACATAGCCGACGCCGAGGCGCGCTATCTGGGCCGGCGGTCGCCGGGTGATGTCCTCGCCGCGCACGCGGATCGAGCCCCCGCTGACGGGCACCAGGCCCATGATCGCCTTGCACAGCGTGGTCTTGCCCATGCCGTTGCGGCCGACGACGGAGAACACGCCGGTATCGAGCGAGAGATCGACGCCCTGCAGCGCGTGCGAATGGCCGTAATAAACGTCGAGACCCCGGACCTCGAGTGCTGCAGGGGAGCGGCGGACCTCACTCATGGCCGCCTCCGAGATAGAGTTCCTGCACCTCGGGGTCGGACTGGATCTCTTCCGGCACGCCTTCCTTGAAAATGCGGCCGTTGTGCATCATCGTCACGCTCTCGACGACGCGCAGCGCCACGTCCATGTCATGCTCGATGATGATGTAGCCGATATGGGCCGGCAGCGAGGTGAGGATCTCCACCAGCTCGGCCCGTTCGGTCGGCGAGAGACCGGCGGCCGGCTCGTCGAACAGCACGAAACGCGGGGCACCGGCGAGCGCCAGCGCGATCTCGAGCTGGCGCTGCTGCCCATGCGCAAGCTCGGCGACGCGCTGGTCCTTCACCCCACCCAGATGCACGGCCTGCACCAGGCTGTCGGCGGCGTGCATCAGCGCATCGTTCTGACCCGGCCGCAGGAAGGAGAACCTGCCGCGCGAGACGCCGCGGCAGGCGAGATAGACATTGTCCTGCACGGTGAGGCCGGGAAACAACGCAGAGATCTGATAGGTACGCCTGAGCCCGCGCCGGATGCGCTCATAAGGCGGGAAGTGCGTGACGTCCTCGCCGAAAAAGCGGATCGTGCCTGAGGTCGGCGGGAAGTCGCCGGTGATGCAGTTGAACAGCGTGGTCTTGCCGGCACCATTGGAGCCGAGCACGGCGCGCCGTTCGCCGGGTCGCACCGTGATGGTGATGTCGGTGAGCGCCGCCAGCGCGCCGAACAGCCGGGTGACGCCGCGCAGCTCGAGCGCTGCACCGGCACCGACCGCGGAGAGGCGCTGGGCGACGCTATCCATGGCTGCGCCCTCCACCCGGGCGATCCGGCTGAAGACGATGGCTCTGGCGCCAACGCTGCCACAGGCCGATGACGCCGTCCGACGACCAGAACACGATGGCGAGGAAGCCGAGCCCGATCAGCAGGCGAAAGCGATTGCCGTCGAGCCCGATCTTGACCAGGAAGTCGAGCGCAAATGTCCGCAGGAGTACGAACACCAGCGCGCCGATATACGGACCGACCGGCCGCGTGATGCCGCCGACGACGGCAATGATGAGGATATCGATGCAGGCGCCGACGCTGACCGAGCCCGGCGAAATCTGGCGATAGTTCCAGACTTGGAGGACACCCGCGAGGCCTGCGATGAAGGAGGCGACCGCATAGGCCGCGACGCGATGCGCATTGACGTTGAAGCCGAGCGCGGCCATGCGGCGCGGATTGTCGCGGACGCCCTGGAGTGCCAGGCCGAACGGTGCACGGGAGATGTAGTCCACCGCGAAGTAGCAGAGCGCGGCGATCGCCAGCACGACATAGTAGAAGGGAATGTCGGCCCGCCAGTCGACGCCCCAGAAGTGCGGCGTTGCGACATTGTTGATGCCGGTGTGGCCGTTGAAGATCGCCCAGTTCTGGTTGGTGAAGTAGTAGAAGGCCGCGCCGATCGCGAGCGTGATCATGATGGTGTAGATGCCCTCGGTGCGCACCGCGAGCGCGCCGCCGAGCGTGCCGAAGATCGTCGCCAGCGTCAGCGCCAACGGCACGGCCAGCCACCACGGCCAGCCCAGGCTGATATTGGCATTGCCGCTGACGCCGAACACCGCGACCATATAGGCGCAGAAGCCCGCAATGGTGAGCTGCATCAGGCTGACCATGCCGCCATAACCGGCGAGAAACATCAGGCTGAGCGCCATGGTGCCGAGGATCAGCGTGGTCGCAAATATTTCGATCAGAAAGAAGCCGTTGGCGATCAAGGGCATGATCAGGAGGATGATCGCCACGATCCAGACCGCGGGATTGTCGGCGTCGGGCCAGCTGCGAACGGCCGGCCGCTGCACCGTCGAGGCGGGGGGGCGGATCTGAATGCGCGCATCGTGGGTGACCGACATGTCAGCGCCTCGCAAGCAGGCCCTGCGGCCGAAGCGCCAGCACCAGCACCATGATCAGGAAGGTCACGACGATGGCGTAGGTCGGGATGTAGACCGAGCCGAGCTGCTCGGCGAGGCCGATGATCAGCGCGCCGAGCGCGGCCCCCGGGATCGAGCCCATGCCGCCGACGATCACGACGACGAGGGAGGCAAGCAGGAAGCGGATATCCTCGCCGGGTGAGAGCGACTGGAAAGTGCCCCCGACCACGCCGGCAATGCCGGCAAGCCCGGCGCCGAGGGCGAAGACCAGCACGAAGACGATCTGGATGCGTACGCCGGTTGCGGCAAGAATGTCGCGATCATCGACGCCGGCGCGGATGATCATCCCGATCCGGGTGCGGTTGAGTGCGAGCCACATCGCGATGCCGATGATGACCGAGGCCAGGAAGATCACGAGCCGCACCAGCGGATAGCGCAAGTAAACCGGCTCGCCCGAGGATTTCACCGCGGTGATCAGCGGCAGCTCGATCGGACCGATCAGCCAACTCGGAGTCTGGATCTGGTAGAAGTCGCCGCCGCAAGCCCACAACATGAGATCGGCAAACACGATCGAGAGCCCGATCGTCACCATGGTCTGGCGCAGATCCTGGCCCTCCATGCGGCGGAACACGAGGACCTGGAGCAGCACGCCGACCAGCGCCGTCAGGACGAAGGCGACGATGAAGGAGAGAATCCAGGACCCGGTCGAGGCGCTGATGGCATAGCCCACATAGCCACCGAACAGATAGAGCGAGCCATGGGCAAGGTTGACGTTGCGCATCAGGCCGAAGATCAGCGTGAAGCCGCTGGCAACGAGAAAATATAGGCCGCCGAGCGTGATGCCGTTGAAGAGCGCGTTGAGGAACACCCGCTTGCGGCCGATGGCCTCTTCAAGTCCGGGCGGCCACACCGCGAAGATCAGCCACAGCGCCACTGCGACCGCGATGATGACGATCAGTGCCCAGGCAGGATGGCGCTCGACAAAGCGGGTCATGGCGTCACTCGCCCCGCTCGTGACGGCCGCCATCACACCTCAAATGCAGGTCGGACAGCCCTGTGCAGGCTGCGTACCTCGCCATGGACGTGCGTCCTCCCCGGACATGCGATCCTCTTTTCGGGATCGCGTTCTGCCCATCTTAATAGCGGTGGCGGGGGCGCATTTGATCGTGAGTATCTTTTCGCGCGCCCGTCAGGCGCGCAAAACCTTGGCCGCGCGGCGATAATCGGTCGGCGCCATGCCGACATTGGCAGCGAAGAAGCGGGTGAAACCACTCTGCGAGGAGAAGCCGAGATCGAAGCCGATATCGGCGATCGCCGCCTCGCTCGCCACCAACGCCTCGAGCGCCTGCTCCATCATCAGCGTGTTGAGATAGAGGTGGGGCGTCACGCCGGTCTGGGTGCGAAACAGCCGGTAGAAGTGCGGCCGCGACAGCCCGGATTCGCGTGCGATGGTGTCGAGCTCGATCTCGGCACCTGGGCTCTCCGACATCATCTTGATGCATTTGCGCACCCGGAAATCGGTGACGGCGCCGTTGGCACGCGGATCGCGCGCGATCCTCGCCTGCTGCCAGCTTTCGTCGTAGCACACGTCGATCAGCCGTCTCAGCTCGCCATCGAGGCTGCTGAGCGAGGGGGCACCGCACACGAGTGCGGCTGCGTGCCGGATTTGCCTGTCCAGCGCCGCCGAGCGCGTGAACTGCGTCCGACCGAAACGCAGCCGGTCGGCGCCGGGCACATCGGGCGCGAACCACTCCGCATTGACGTAAAGCACGAAGAAGACCGCGCCGCCGTCGAGGTCGGAGGGCAGGAAATTATGCGGCTCCCATGGATTGACTGCAACCACGGAACCTTCGGTGAGCTCGTATCGTCCATCGCTGACATCGATGGATGCGGGACGCCCTCCGACATGGAAGATCAAATGACCCTCGCGATGCGCGTGGATATTGAAAGGGCGGTTCAACTGATAGACCGTCGCCCGGCCGAAGCGGCCGTGGAAGACGGCGAGCGCGCGGCTCATGCCTTCCCTCCCGGTAGCTCTTGCTTTTTTTGTAGCGTTCAACAACCTGGGAGAGAATGCAAGGGGATGCAAATATCGCACCCCTTTACAAATCTCTCCCTGGTCAGTCATCGCTCGCGAACGAGACTACGTCAGTACTTCTTACATTCCGGCACTGTACGGCTTGGCAAACCGATTTTGGCGAACACCGCGGGGTCGTAGCCCAGCGTCTGGTTCACGTTGGGGATCACCTTCACGACCTTCGAGAACAGTGCGCCCTTTCCATCGTCGACCACCTCAGTGACGAAGTTGGTGCCGATCGCCTGGCGGTTGGAGTCGAGCTTGATCTTGCCGTTGGGAGCATCGAGCTCGATCTTGGCCAGGGCTTCCTTGTACTTGGCCTGGTTATTGGAGAGATCTCCATTGACCTGACGGAGCGCCAGGATCAACGCCATCGTCGAGCCATAGTAATTGGTGGCGAGCAGCGACGGGCTCGGGAAGCGCTTGTTCGGCGGGAAGGCGTCCTGATAGTCCTTCACGAACTTCTGCCAGCCGGGATCCTCCCAGGTATCGGCCTGGCCGCTCGCGGCCAGCGTGCCGATCAGGGCGCTCTTGGCATTGCCCTTGGACGACAGGATGGTCTGGTCGATCATGATGGAGCCACCCATCAGATGCGCCTTACCGCCGGCCTGCTGATACTGGTTGAGGAAGTTGACGGCATCCGCGCCGCCAAGGCCGAGATAGATCGCATCGACATCGTCGGGTAGGGCGGCGATGACCGAGGCAAAGTCCTTGGTGCCGAGTGGCACCCATTGCCGGTTGGTGACCTGGCCCCCGGCGCCGCAAAATTCGAGCACGAGGCCGAACACCTGGGTGTAGATGAACGAATAGTCCTCCCCGACGGTCGCGATCTTGCGGTAGCCCTTGGTTTCATAGGCATATTTGCCGAGGCCCACCTGCCACTGAGCGCCGTCCATGTTGTAGCGGAAGAAATTCGGGGCAGGATCGACATAGGTCGTTTCCTGGGCGCCCGAGGCGGCGTTGATGAAGGTCAGCTCGGGGTGGGTCTTGGCGAAGTTCTTGACCGCGATGCCTTCGTCGCCGGACAGAGGCGACAGCAGGATCTGCACCTTGTCCTGCTCGATCAGCTTTCGCACGGCGCGGACCGCGGAGTCCGGCGTTGCGTCGGTCGAGGCAATGACGAATTCGAGTTCCTTGTCGCCGACCTTCTTGCCGAGGACGTTGAGAGCGGTCTGGAAGCCACGGATGCCGTCTTCGCCAAGTACGGTGTAGGTACCTTCGAGCGTCGCGGTGACGCCGACCTTGATCTTTTCCTGTGCGAAGGCGGTGCCCGACAATAGCAGGCTGCTCAACGCAATCAGTCCTAGACTGCCTTTCAACATTGCTCTCCTCCCTGGGGCGTCCTCGTCGTTGTTTGTCACGGTACCCGCGAGTCCGCCGCATGGTGCGGCGTTCCTGCAGGGCCAGCGCTTCTTGGGATCAAAGCTAACCGAACTCGGATGCAGTGCACGCGTCGAAGCCTTGTGTGGCTTAACGGGTAGTCTCATTTTGAATGGTGCGTCGCAAATCGTTCCGCGGTGCAATAGGCTCGCCATAGGGTGGAACGGGCCGGCGTTTCGTCTGACGTCACGTGCGGATCACAAAGCCCTTGGCGAGGTGATTCCGCACGAAATAGATCAGTGCGATTCCGGGGACGAGGGCGAGGACGGTCATGGCCATGACGAGGCCGAAATCGGTGCGGAAGCCGAACAGAGCATTGATGGCCATGGTGATCGGCTTGCCGCCTGTGGTCGTCAGGATGCGGGCCAGCACCACCTCCACCCAGGAGAAGATGAAGCAGAAGAACGCAGTCACGCCGATGCCTGGCCTGATCGCCGGAACAAGGTGGCGGAAGAAGAAGCCGGGCAGCGAATGGCCGTCCAGGAAGGCCATCTCGTCGAACTCGCGCGGCACCGAGGCGATGAAACCCTCCAGGATCCAGATCGCGATCGGAATGTTGAAGACGCAGTGAACCAGCGCGATGCCGACCGGGGTGTTCTCCAAGCCGATCTGCGCGAACATGACGAAGATCGGCAGCGACAGCACGACCGTCGGCGTGATGCGAAACACCAGCAGCAGGAAGAACAGCTGCCGGTCGCCGACGAAGCTGTAGCGGGCGAACGCATAGGCGGCGGGCAATCCGACGCCGAGGCAAAGTGCGACGTTCAGGACGACATAGATTACGGAGTTGAGAATCGATTGTTTCAGAACCGGCGAATGCAGGATGTTCTGGTAGTTGACGAGGCTAAAATGCCCCCCCTGCAATTCCGGCTCTGGGCAAGGTGGATATGAGGCTGGTGATGATCGTCTGCGCCAGCGGCACCAGGACGAAGGCGCCGACCAAGGTGAACAGGGCGATCCGCCCGGCCGATGTCAGCGACTTCACCTGGCGGGCTCCATCGCGACGGGCGCCCTTGTGCTCGTGGCCGCCTTGAAGGTCCACGCGACCGTCAGGACGATCAGGAAATAGACCATCGAGCGGGCGGCTGACGGTCCGTAGTTGAACGCCTGAATCTCCTCGCCGAGATCGAGACTGAGGAATGCGGTGGCGCTGTCGGGGCCTCCGGCGTTGATGCGGAAGGCTTCGACGTAGATCATGAAGCTGTCCATGAAGCGAAGCAGAACCGCCATCGACAGCACGGTCTTCATCTTCGGCAGCTGGATGAAGCGAAACACCTGCCATTGCGATGCGGCATCGATGGCTGCGGCCTGATAGTAGGCGGGCGAAATGCTGGAGATGCCGGCATAGGCCAGCACGACGACCAGGCCGAGCCAATGCCAGGTGTCCATCACGACAAGCACGATCCAGGTGTGCAGCGCATTGAACTTGTAATCGAAACCCGCGCCCAACCAGGCCAGCGAACGGCCGGCAAGACCGGCATCGGGATTAATGAAGTTGAGCCAGATCACCGGGATCATGTTCCAGGGCACCACCAGCGGCAGGGTGATCAGGACGAGGACGATGCTGACGATGAAGCGATGCGATCGCTGCAGCAAAAGCGCAATCCAGATGCCGATCGGCAACTGGATCGAGAGCACGATGGCCGAGAACAGAAAGCTTCGCGCCAGGCTCGCGTAGAAGCGCTCCGACGCGACGATGTTGTGGTACCAGTCGAGGCCGACCCAATAGGGATTGTTCAGGCTGAACAGGTCCTGGAAGGAGTAATTGGTGACGGCGATCAGAGGGAGGATGCCGACGAAGGTCATGATGATCAGCGCGGGGAGCACCAGGAACCAGGCTCTGTTGTCGTAGGGCTTCATTTCGAACGATTGCAACGGGGACGCGCCCGGGCACGAAAAAAGGGCCTCGATTGACACCGAGGCCCTTCAGCATTCCCGATCGAGCGTGAGTTAGCGCCTCACACGGTCCAAATCCAAGAGACAGCAGCGCAGCCCAGTTCCGCGCGGTGCTCATGCGCGGTTGGTCAGCTCCGATACCAGCTCCCCAGATTCCAAGTCGTGACATCCCAGCCCGAGATGTCGGTCATGAGGTTGTTGACAGCGCCGCCGACGATGTAGCGCGACAGCAGCGGGAGAAATACGTCTGCTTCGCAGAAGATCTCGTTGACCTTGATCAGCAGCGCGGCGCGCTTGACCGGGTCGAGCTCCTGCTGCGCGGCCTTGTAGGCCTTGTCGGCTCCGGGATCGGACCAGCGCGAGACGTTGCGTCCGAGCCATTTATTGTCCTTATTGGCGATTTCCCAGGAGACGCATTGGTTCAGGAACCGCTCGGGGTCGGGCTGCGGCATCGTCGTGTTGTACATCTCCATGTCGCAATAGAATTTCGAGTAGGTGTCGGGGTTGCCGACATCAGACGAGAAGAACACTGATGCGGTGACCGACTTGAGCTCGATCTCGATGCCGGCTTTCTGGCAGGCCTGCTTGACGATGGCCTGCGTCTTCTGCCGGGGGGCGTTTGTCGAGGTCTGGAAGACATATTTGAGCTTCTTGCCGTCCTTCTCTCGGATGCCGTCCGCGCCCATCTTCCAGCCGGCCTCGTCGAGAATCTTGTTCGCCTTGTCGATGTTGAACTCGTAAGCAAGCTTGGGCGACTTGAACTGCGTGGGCTGGTTGACGAAGCTCGCGGTTGCGACGGCGGCGCGGCCGTATATGAATTTCTGGATTCCGTCGCGGTCGATCAGCAGGTTGAGCGCCCGGCGCACCGCCGGGTCCGACAGCGTCGGATGCTTGGTCTTCGCGTTGGAGCGCTCACCATCGACCTCGGTCCATGGATCGGTCGTGTTGAGGATGATGAACTCGACACCGCCGGCCGTCGTGAACTCCACCTTGCCCTTGCCGCCGGCCTCCATGCGCTTGAGGATCTCGTCCTCGACCAGCAGGTTCCAGGCATAGTCGTATTCGCCGGTCTGCAGCACGGCGCGCGCCGCAGAGACCGCGTCGCCGCCGCCCTTGATCTCGAACGTGTCGAAATACGGCTGGTTCTTGACATGATAGTCGGGATTGCGTTCGGCCCGGACCAGATCGCCCGGCTTGAACTCGACGAATTTGTAGGGACCGGTGCCGACCGGCTTCAGATTGCCCGGCGCATCGCGCGACTTCGCGCCGACGTAGTCGGCGAAATGATGTTTCGGCAGGATCTGGCCGATCGCACCGACGAAGGGATCGGCCCAGAACGGGGTCGGCGCCTTGAAGACCACCTTGACGGTGTGATCGTCGATCTTCTCGACCGTGATGTTCTGATAGGACCCGGTGGTGTAGGCAGCGGTGGCGAGATCGGCGGCGTAAGCCCACGTGAAGACGACGTCGTCGGCGGTGAACGGCTTGCCGTCATGCCACTTCACGCCCTGCTTCAGCTTCCAGATCACGCTGGTGCCGTCGGCCGAGAGGCCGCCACTGGCTTTGGTCGGGACTTCGGCGGCAAGGCAGGGGATGAGGTTGCCGTCCCTGTCCCAGCCGGCGAGCGGCTCGAAGAAGACGCGTGAGGCGACCTGGTCCTTGGTGCCGAGCGCGAAATGCGGATTGAGCAGGGTGGGGGCCTGCCAGACCAGCATCTTGAGCGGACCGCCGCCGCCGGCCTTGGTCGGCTTGTAGGCGAGCGTGGCGTCGGCCATCGCCACGTCGTTCCAGAGCAGGATCTGGCTGGCGACCGGCGCAGCGATCCCGACCGCGGCCATGGACTGGATGAACGAGCGCCGCGACAGCGTCCCCTGCTTCACCTCCGCGATGAATCCGCGGATGTCGTTTTCGTCCATCAGATGACCTCCACCTGCCGCAAGAACAGTCGTCACCGGCAGGTCATCATGTTGCATCGGGCACGAGGCGGCAATGCCGACGATGGTGGAAAGCGGTGCGACGAAATGGCGAGCAAGGACCGCGGGCTGTCCACCCAGAGAATGAGAAGGCGCATCTCCAAATTCGAACGCAGACAGAAGATCGATGCCGTTGCACCTTGCTCCGTCATTGCGAGCGCAGCGACGCAATCCAGGATTCCTCCGCGGAACGACTCTGGATTCGCTGCGCTCGCAATGACGCGGTGGAAACCGCGTGCCCCAAGGCCTGCAATCAGTGGATGCCGCCATGCGCGCGGTTCCGCGCATCGGTATTCCGTTGCCCTGCACACGGGCCTCATTATATTGGCGCAACGATTGCAACCGGAGCTGCCTGCGCGGCGCTCCGCGAGTGAGGGCCACGCGATGGACGATACGATTGGCTTCCCCGACCCCGGCCTCGATTTGTCGGATGGATTCAAGCCGCATACCTCGCATTGGGGCGTGTTTTCGGCGCGCAACGGCGCGGCCGGGCTGGAGGTGAGGGCCTATGCGGGCGATCCCGATCCGAACGGCATCATCGACAATTTCCCGGGCGCCTTGCGCCATCAGGCACGCGTCGCCCAGCCGGCCATCCGCCGTGGCTGGCTCGAGCGCGGACCCGGTCCGGATAACAGGCGCGGCCGCGACGAATTCGTCTCCGTCAGCTGGGAGAAGGCGCTCGATCTGCTCGGCGACGAGCTGGCGCGCATCCGCGACACGCGCGGCCCCGGCGCCGTGTTCGGCGGCTCCTATGGCTGGGCCAGCGCGGGCCGCTTCCATCACGCGCAGAGCCAGGTGCACCGCTTCCTCAACATCGCGATGGGCGGCTATGTCCGCTCGGTGAATTCCTATTCCTCCGGCGCCTCCTCGGTGCTGCTGCCGCAGATCATGGCGGGCTATGAGGACATCACCAAACGCAACGTCACCTGGCAGCAGATCGCTGCTGAGACCGAGATCGTGCTCGCGTTCGGCGGTATGGCGCTGAAGAACTCCATGGTGGCCGGCGGCTCGATCAGCAAGCATGTCGAGCGCGGCGCGATGGCGGCGGCGCGCCGGCGCGGCTGCGAGTTCATCCTGATGAGCCCGCTCCGCGAAGACCTGCCGGTCGAAGCCGGCGCGGAATGGATGACTTGCATCCCCGGCACCGATACCGCGCTGATGCTCGGCATGGTCCACACGTTGGTCAGCGAAGGCCTGCACGACCAGGCCTTCCTCGATCGCTACACCGAGGGTTGGCCGGTGTTCTTGCGCTATCTCACCGGCGAGGGCGACGGCCAGGCCAAGGATGCCGCGTGGGCGGCTGCGATCTGCGGTATCGACGCCAATGCGATCCGCAACCTGGCGCGGCGGCTTGTCGGCAAGCGCGCGCTCATCACCGTCTCGCATTCGCTGCAGCGCGCCGAGCACGGCGAGCAGCCGGTGTGGATGGGCATGGTGCTCGCGGCGGCGCTCGGCCAGATCGGCCTTCCCGGTGGCGGGTACGCCTATTCGCTGGGCGCGATCGGCTATTATGGGCGCCGCGTCAACGACGCGCCGGGGCCGACGCTCGGGCAGGGGCGCAACGGCGTCAGGGATTTCATTCCGGTCGCGCGCATCGCCGACATGCTGCTCAATCCCGGCAGCACCTATCGCTACAATGGCGAGACCCGTACCTATCCGGACATCCGCCTGGTCTACTGGGCCGGCGGCAATCCCTTCCATCACCACCAGGACATCAACCGCCTGCGCAAGGCGTTTTCGCAAGTCGACACGCTCGTGGTGCACGAGCTCGCCTGGACCGCGACCGCGCGCCACGCCGATATCGTGCTGCCCTCGACCATGACGCTGGAGCGCGACGATATCGGCTATTCCAGCAACGACCCGCTGATGGTCGCGATGCACCGCATCGCCGAGCCGTTCGGGCTTGCGCGTGACGATTACGAGATCTTTGCCGACCTCGCCGATCGCCTCGGCGCCCGCGAGCCGTTCACCGACGGGCGCACCTCGCGGCAATGGCTGGAGCATCTCTACGAGCCGACTCGCGCCTCGCTGGCCAAGCGCGGCCTGGAAGCTCCGAGCTTCGAGGAGTTCTGGCGGCGCGGCAGCCTGGTCGTGCCGCAGCAGCCCGATGATGGTGGCCGCTTACGCAGCTTCCGCGAGGATCCGGTTGCGCATCCGCTGCCGACGCCGAGCGGACGCATCGAGATTTACTCCGCGAAAATCGCCGGGCATGGCGATGCGGATTGTCCGGGCCATCCGGTCTGGCTCGAAAAGAGCGATATGCCGAGGCCCGGTGCGCCGTGCTTCCTCGTCGCCAACCAGCCGGTGACGAGGCTGCACAGCCAGCTCGACTTCGGCGGACATTCGCTTGGCGCCAAGCACCGCGGCCGCGAGGTCGCGCGGATGAATCCGCGCGATGCGAACGCGCGTGGCATCGTGGAGGGCGACATCATCCGCCTGTGCAACGAGCGCGGCGCCTGTCTCGCCGCCGTTCACGTCACCGACGACATTGCACCTGGCGTCGTGCAGCTGCCGACCGGCGCCTGGTACGATCCGATGGATCCTGAAGACGACGCCCCGCTCTGCGTCCACGGCAATCCGAACGTGCTCACGCGGGACATCGGCACCTCGTCTTTTGCGCAAGGCTGTACCGGCCAGCTCACGACGGTGGAGGTTGAGAAGTTCACCGGCAATCTGCCGCCGATCCGGGCGTTTGATCCGGTGTAGCGGTCTTACGCGCAGGCCCACGCGTCAGCGCTCGCTCGCGATTGTCACCGCCGCCTCCGCCGCATTCTCCAGGATCTCGTCGGACAATTTCTTGTCGTTGACCGCGCGCGCCAATTGCAGCGCACCGACCATGGTCGAATAGATCGCGATCGCCTTGCGCCGCCGCTCTTTCGCCGAGCCCTGCCCGATCTGCTCGGCCATCAGCCCGATGATGTCAGCGACCTTGCCGGTGAAAGCATCGCGCGTCGCCTTGGGATGTCGCGCGATCTCCGCCACCAGCGCGGCGGTCGGGCAGCCGTTGCCGGCATGGTCGCGATGCCGCGTCGAAAGGTACTCGCGGATCGTGGTCTCCAGCGCGATGCCGTTCTCGAGGTTGGCCTTGTGCCGCTCCTCGCGCCTTGTGAGCGCGTCATTCAGCACTTCTCGCACCAGGTCCTCCTTGGAGGCGAAGTGCGTGTAGAAGGCGCCGTTGGTGAGTCCCGCCTCCGACATGATGCCGGCGAGGCCGACTGCGGCGATCCCACTCTCGCGGAACTGGGCGGAGGCGACATCGAGGATGTGCCGGCGGGTTTCGTCCTTGTGACCTTTGTCGTAGCGCATGGTCCTCACTCGCTCCTGACGCCGGCCTCGGGGCACGGCCACGGGATCGTGAGCGATCTGCTATTGCATTACGGTCATAATAGCGCATTATGATCGTAATGCAATGGGCTGCAGCCCGGAAAAGACAACAGGACCGCAGGAATGTCAGTCGAGGACGCTATCGCCCCGCCCGTCTCCACAATGGACACGCCTGCGCCCGGCGCGATCGCGCCCCGTCCCGTCGCAACGTCCGCCGACCAGCGCCGCGCTGCGTTGCTGACCGCCCCGATCCTGCCGACGTTGTTCAAGCTTGCGGCGCCGACCGTGACCGTCCTGGTGGCGCAGACCGCGGTGAATATCGCCGAAGCCTACTATGTCGGCCTCCTCGGCACCGATGCGCTGGCCGGTGCGGCGCTGGTGTTCCCGATCTTCATGCTGATGACGATGATGTCGAACGGCGGGTTCGGCTCCGGCGTCGCCTCGTCGGTGGCGCGCGCGGTCGGCGCTGGCCGCCGGGGCGATGCCGATGCGGCGCTGTTCCATGCGATCGTGCTTGCGATCATCGCGGGTGCGGTGTTCACGCTGGGCATCCGGCTCGGCGGCCCGGCACTGTTTCGCATGCTCGGCGGCCGCGACGGTGCGCTCGATGCCGCCATCACCTATTCCGATAATCTCTTCGCCGGCGCGATTCCGGCCTGGATCGTCAATCTCCAGGCGGCCGCGCTGCGCGGCTCCGGCAATGTCAAGGTCCCGGCGCTGGTCACGCTGGTCGGCGCGGTCGTGACGATTCCGGTCTCGCCGCTGCTGATCTTCGGCTTCGGACCCATCCCGAGCCTCGGCATCGCCGGTGCCGGTCTCGCTTTCGGCCTCTATTACGGCGCGGCGATGCTGTTTCTGTTGCGCTACATGTCCTCCGGGGCGTCGGGCTTGCGGCTGCACATCGTGCCGCTCCGTGCAAAGATCTTCGGCGATATGCTGAAGGTCGGCATCCCCACCGCTTTCAACGCCGTGTTGACCAACCTCACCGTCATCCTCGTCACCGGCGCGGTCGGCCTGTTCGGCACCTCGGCGCTCGCCGGCTACGGTATCGCCTCGCGGCTCGACTACATCATGATCCCGCTGCTGTTCGGTATCAGCACGGCGACTCTGACCATGGTCGGCGTCAACATGGGCGCCGGCCAGACTGCGCGGGCGCAAAGGATCGGCTGGGTCAGCGGCGCTGCCGGCCTGATCATGACCGGCTCCATCGGTCTGCTGGTCGCGATCTTTCCGACAGCCTGGCTTCATCTATTCAGCCACGACGCTGATGTCGTGAGCGAGGGCATGACCTACTTGCGCATCGTCGCGCCGGCCTATGCGGCGCTGGGTTTTGGTTTCGTCACCTCGTTCGCAGCGCAGGGCACGGGCCGGGCGATGGGCCCGCTGATGTCCGCGGTCGCACGCATCCTGATCGCCGCCGGCGGTGGCTGGATTGCGGTGACGTATTTCGGTGCGGGCATGGCCGGGCTTGCCGCCATGGTCACCGCGGCGATTGCCGCCTATGCCGTGATCTGCGTGCTGATCATGCTGTCCCCGTCGACCTGGCGCGCCGAGCCGCGGGCCTAGGTAGGGCTTGCGCGCGGCTGGCCTCGGCGCCAATCTGCATTCGTTTCCCGTTTGATGGCGAATGGAGAAGCGTTGCCCGCAGCAGGCGGTCAATATGGATTTTCATTTCATTGATTTCGCCCGGCGGAGAAGCGAATACGGTTCGTGTTGCTATTGCCGTGTTATGGAGACCATCGATGTCGTTTCGTCCCGCCTTGATCCTCGCAACCGTGCTCGCCGCATGGTCGGCAGCAAGCTCCGCCGAGACCATCAAGATCGGCGTGACGCCAGGCCCGCACGCCCAGATCTTCGAGGCGGTGAAGCCGGTCGCGGCCAAGCAGGGCCTCGACATCCAGCTCATCGAGTTCTCCGATTATGTGGTGCCGAACGCTGCGCTCGACGCCGGCGATATCCAGGCCAATTCGTTCCAGAACCAGCCTTACCTCGACAACCAGAAGGCTGACCGCGGCTACAAGATCGAGTCGGTCGGCCTTACCGTGAACTTCCCGATCGGCGTCTATTCGAAGAAGCACAAGAGCTGGGCCGACATTCCCGACGGCGGCAAGGTCTCTATCCCCAACGATCCCACCAATGGCGGTCGCGTGCTGCTGCTCTTGCGCGACAAGGGCGTGATCAAGCTGAAGGACGGGGTCGGCTTCAAGCCGACCGTGCTCGATGTCACAGAGAACCCCAAGAAGCTGAAATTCGTCGAGGTCGATGCGGCGCAGGCGCCGCGCGCGCTCGATGACGTCGACGCCGCCGCGATCAACACCAATTATGCAACCCAGGCGGGACTCGATCCGGTCAAGGATCCGATCCTGCGCGAGGACCCCAAGGGTCCGTATGTCAACCTGATCGCGGTGCGCAGCGCCGATAAGGACAAGCCCTGGGTCAAGATCCTGGTCGATAGCTATCACACGCCCGAGGTGAAGGAGTTCATCCTCACCAAGTTCAAGGGCGCGGTGTTGCCGAGCTGGTAGGCAGCCTGCCTAGCCGAAGCTCAGCGCGGGGGCGCGATCCCGGCGGGCAGCCTTGCGCATTGCCCGCTTGTCTCGGGCCTCGTCTGCCGACATCATTGGGCTCGTGGCCATCCTCGCTCCACAGGGGTCGTATGAAACGCTTTGCCAATCTGAAACGACTGGGATTCTTCACACGTCTGCTGGACGAGGCGCCGCCGGCAGAGCGCTATCGCTTTGCGGCCGAGCAGATCGTATGCGCCGAGAAGGCGGGGCTCGATTCCGCGTGGATCGCGCAGCACCATTTTCACGAGCGCGAGGGCGGCTTGCCGTCGCCCTTCACCTTCCTCGGCTACGTCGCCGCTCAGACCTCTCGGATTCGCCTGGGCACCGGGATCGTCACCCTGCCGCTGGAGAGCGCGGTGCGGGTGGCGGAGGACGCCGCGGTACTCGACCTGCTCTGTGGCGGCCGGTTCGAGCTCGGCGTCGGCACCGGCGGCAATCCGTCCGCCTTTGCCGCCTTCGGCCTCGATGGTGCCCAACGTAACGAGATATTTGCCCGCAATCTCGACGTGGTGCGCAAGGCGCTGACAGGCAAGCCGCTCGAGGGTGGCGACACGCTCTATCCGCAGCGGCCGCAGCTCGACAAGCGCATCTGGCAGGCGACGTTCTCGGTGGCGGGCGGCGCCCGCGCCGGCAAGGCCGGCGATGGCCTCTTGCTCTCGCGCACCCAGCCGCGGGCCAAGGAGGCGCCAAGCGCCACGCTCGCCGAGATCCAGAACCCGATCATCGATGCCTATCTCGCAGCGCTGCCATCAGGCGCTGAACCACGGATCATGGCATCGCGCAGCGTATTCGTCGCCGATGATCATCGTGAGGCGCTGCGGTTGGCCGATATCGGCCTGCGTCGCGCGCTGCCACAGTTCATGAAGGGTGGTCATCTTCCCCCCGGCGAAACGCTGCAGGAGATGATCACGGCATTCGACACCCATGTCGGCGGCGCTGACGAGGTGATCGCCTCGCTGCGCACGGATAAGACGCTGGAGCGGGTGACTGATCTCGTCTTCCAGGTCCATTCGGTCGATGCGCCGCACCCCTACGTCCTGCGCTCGATCGAGCTGGTGGCTGACAAGGTTGCGCCGGCGCTGGGCTGGATCCGGACGGCGCCCGATGTGGCGTTGGCAGGCTAGTCGACATGAATATGACTGACGTTGCGCGAGGCTGAATGATGGCACCGACTGATATCATCGACACGCTCGCCGGAATCGAACCGGGATCGGCGCTGGACGCCATTCGCGCCAAGCGCCTGCAGGCGCGCGAGAATGCGCAGAAGAGCTATCTGTCCTTGTTCGAGCCGATCGAGGCCGGCGAATTCTCGCTGCTCGAACGTGCGGCGGTCGCGGCGTTCGTGACCGGACTGCATGGCGAGTCCCCCGTTGCGACGTTCTATCGCGACAAGCTCGCGGCGACCGCAGGCGGCGCGACTCTGCTTGAAGCCATCGATGCCGAGATCGCGCGTGGCAAGACTTCCGGTCCGTATGGCTCGTTTCCGGCGGGGCCGCTGTCGATCGAGAATACGGCAGGCCTGATCTACCGCGTGAGCGTGGCAAGCAAGTCCGTGCTCGGCGTCAGGCTCGTCGCGGCGCTCGAGCATGCGCACCTCCTGGTGTTCCGGCCGCGCGATGCGGCATCCAGCGATATGAAGGCGCTGCTTGCCGCCGGTTGGTCGACCACCGGCATCGTCACGTTCTCACAGCTCGTCGCATTCCTGTCGTTCCAGGTGCGCGTCGTCAGCGGCCTGCGCACGCTCGCCGCCGCGAACGCATAAGAGGAGGCTGCCACATGAGCGCCACCGTCAATCCGCCCGTCGTTTTCACCCAGGACGAGCTCGGCTGGGTCTCCTGGATCGAGCCGCTGTCCGAAGCCGAGCTCACCGAGAGGCATTTCGCGGGCCTGGTCGATCGTGCCCGCGCCAAGTCGGAATATTTCCGCCTGCTGGTGCGCGATCCCGAGGTGCTGGAAGCCCGCACCAAGACCGACAAGGACATCTTCTACAACGTCGCCGACGGCCTGCCGCGCGCCGAGCGCGAGCTGGCGGCGGCTGCGACGTCGCGCTACAACGGCTGCATCTATTGCGCCTCGGTGCATGCGCGCTTCGCCAGCACCTATTCCAAGCGCCGCGACGACGTGCAGAAGCTGCTCGACGAGGGCGTCAACGCCGACCTCGGTGAACGCTGGAACGCGGTGGTCAAAGCCTCGGTGGCGCTGGCTTCGACGCCGATCGCGTTCGGCCCTGACAACATCAAGGAGCTGCGCCGGGCGGGCCTCGACGATGCCGAGATCGTCGACGTCATCAACGGCGCCTCGTTCTTCAACTGGGCCAACCGGCTGATGCTGTCGCTTGGTGAGCCCTCGAAGTAATCCGTTTCAACACCTGAGTGGATGGAGCCTCACATGAGCAACATCAATCGCCGAGTCCTGATCAAGAGCTCAATCGCCGCTGCAATTGCGGGAACGTCACTTTCGCGCGCCGCCTTCGCCGACGCCGATCCGATCCTGCTCGGCGTCAGCGGTCCGCTGACGGGACCGAACGCGCAATATGGCACGCAATGGAAGCAGGGTTTCGATCTCGCGCTCGATGAGATCATGGCCGCCGGCGGCATCAACGGCCGCAAGCTCGCCTATACTTTTGAGGACAGCCAGAGCGACCCGCGCCAGTCGGTGGCGATCGCGCAGAAGTTCGTATCCGATCCGCGCATCGTGCTGGAGCTCGGCGATTTCTCCAGCCCCGCCTCGATGGCGGCTTCGCCGATCTACCAGCGCGGCGGGCTCGTGCAGTTCGGCTTCACCAATTCGCACCCCGATTTCACCAAGGGCGGCGACTACATGTGGAGCACCTCGGTCAGCCAGGCCGACGAGCAGCCGCTGCTGGCGCGATATGCGGTGAAGCGCCTTGGTCTGAAGAGGCTTGCGGTACTGCATCTCAACACCGATTGGGGCCGCACCAGCCGCGACTACTTCAACAACGCGGCCAAGGAGTATGGTGCGGAGATCGTCGTCACCGAAGGCTATATCGCCGAGGAGCGCGACTTCCGCTCCACGCTGGTGCGCGTGCGCGACGCCAATCCTGACGGGCTGGTGCTGATCTCCTATTATTCCGACGGCGCGCTGATCGCGCGCCAGGCGCGGCAGGTCGGGCTGAAGCAGGTGATCTGCGCCGCGAGCTCGGTCTATTCGCCGAAATTTCTCGAGCTCGGCGGCGATGCCGTCGAGGACGTCCATGTCGGCACGCGCTACTTCCCGGAGGACCCGCGGCCCGAGGTGCAGAACTTCATCGCCGGTTTCAAGAAGAAGTACAATGGGCAGGAGCCCGACGCCTTCAACGCCTACGCCTATGACGCCATGAACATGGCTGCGGCCGTGATCAGGATCGGCGGTACCGATCGCAAGGCGATCCGCGATGCCTTCGCCAAGGTCAAGGACGTCCCGAGCGTGATCTTCGGCCGCGCGACGTTCAACGTCGCGACCCGTCGCATCAACGGCGCGATGAATGCCGAGCTCGTCGTGCGCAAGGGCCAGTTCACGCTTTGGGACGGCAAGCCCACCTGATCTCCCGGCCGGAGCCCTTCGCTCCGGCCTTTCTCCCTTCATTAGGAACCCTGCGTGTCCTCCTGGCTCGACTACACCATCAACGGGCTGATCGTCGGTAACGTTTACGCCCTCGTTGCAGTCGGGCTCGCGCTGATCTTCGGCGTCAGCCGGCTGATCAATTTCGCACAGGGCTCGATCTACCTGGTCGGCGCCTATATCGGCTGGGTCGCAGTGGTGCAGCTGCACACGCCGCTGCCGCTCACCATCATCTTCGTGGCGGTGTTGGCGGCACTGGTCGGACTGATCATCGAGCGGTTCGGGCTGCGGCCGCTGCAGAATTCGGTGCGCATTGCCCCGCTGCTGGCGACGATCGGCATCAGCTTCGTGCTGGATCAGCTCGTCATGCTGACCTTCTCGCCCAATCCGCGGGCGCTGCCGAGCCAGTTGCCCGATGTCCGTTTCCAGGTCGGCGGCGGCACGATCGGGCCACTCGATCTGCTCATCGCCGGCGTAGGCATCACGAGTGCGCTGCTGCTGTTCGTGTTCCTGCGCTACACGAGGCTCGGCTGGGCGGTGCGCGCCGCCTCGCAGGACCGCGACGCGGCCATGCAGATGGGCGTCGACGTCAACAGGGTCAATCAGACGGTGTTCGGCATTGCCGCGGCGCTCGGCGGCGTCTCCGGCCTTCTGGTCGGTATGTACTACAACCAGATCGACACCGCGATGAGCCTGCAGGCGACGCTCAAGGGCGTCGTCGCCGAAGTCGTCGGCGGCGCCGGCAACGTGCCTGGAGCTGTCGTCGGCAGCCTGCTGCTTGGCCTCGTCGAGAGCTACGGTGTCGCCGTGTTCGGCACCAGCTATCGTAATCTGTTCGCCTTCCTGCTGCTGGTGGTCGTGCTGGTGCTGCGGCCGAACGGCCTGTTCGCCAGCGCGCGGCAGGCGCCGCCGGAGCCGCTCACCGGCACCTTCATCGCGCCGAGCCGGCCGGTCCGCATTCCGCGCTGGGCCCTGGCTGTCGTGACCGCCGCATTTGCGGTCCTGCCTCTGCTGCCAGTGTCGTTCTACATGCTCCAGACCCTGATCAACGCCTGGCTGCTGGGCATGCTCGCGCTCAGCCTGACGCTGGTGGCCGGCACCATCGGGCAGGTCTCGCTCGGCCACGCCGCGCTGCTGGCGATCGGCGCCTATACCTCCGCGCTGCTGTCACTGACGTTGAACGTCCCGGTCGGTCTCGCCATCATCTCCGGCGGGCTGATGAGCGCCGCGCTTGGTACGATCCTGATCTCGCCGTCATTCCGCCTGCGCGGCCACTACGTCTCGATCGCGACGCTCGCCATCGGCGAGATCGTCTCGCTGGTGATCCTGAACTGGGAGGGCGTGACGCGCGGACCCATTGGCATCTCCGGCATCCCGCCATTGTCGCTGTTCGGCTACGATCTGATCAGCCCCGCCTCGGTGTACTGGTTCGCCTTTGCGGTGATGGTCGTGCTGGCGCTGCTGCAGGCGCGCCTTCTCGGCTCGCATCTCGGCCGCAGCTTTCGCGCCATTCGAGACGACGATATCGCCGCGCGCGCCTATGGACTCGGCCTGAACCGCTACAAATCGCTCGCCTTCATCTTCGGCGGCTTCGCGGCCGGCGTCAGCGGTGGTATCGCCGCGCATCTCTATTCCTACATCAACCACGAGACCTTCAACACGCAGCAATCCATCCTGGCGCTGACCGTCGTGATCCTCGGCGGTCTCGGCAATGTCGTCGGCGCCATCGTGGGCGCGGTCGCGCTGGTCGGCCTGCCGGAAGTGTTCCGGATCGCGGCCGAGTATCGCATCCTGATCTACGGCATCGTGCTGCTGCTGCTCGTGCGGTTCAGGCCGCAAGGCCTGTTGGGGACGATCTGATGGGGCAGCCGCACGCACCGTTATTGTCCCTGCGCGGGCTGACGCGCCGCTTCGGCGGCCTCACGGCTGTCGATGGCATCGATCTCGATCTCGCCAAGGGCGGGCTCGTCAGCATCATCGGCCCGAACGGCGCCGGCAAGACCACGCTGTTTAATCTCGTCACCGGGCTCGACCGGCCGGATGCAGGCGAGGTCCGTTTCGAGGGAGAGGACATCACCGGTCTCTCGCCGGAACGGCTCGCCGGCCGCGGCATCGCGCGCACCTTCCAGCTCGGCCGCGTCTTCGGCAATCTCAGCGTGATGGACAACGTCCTGATCGGCGCTCACACACGCCTGCGCGCGGTGAAGCCGGCGGTGCCCGTGATCGGTCCGTTGCTGGAGCTGGGCCTCGCGCTGCTGCGTCCTGCAAGCGTCAGGGACGAGGAAGAACGGCTGCGCGAAGAGGTCAAGGCCATCCTCGGCCGTTTCGGCGAACGGCTCTTGCCGCGGATCGACCAGCCGGCCTATAGCCTCTCTTACGCCAATCGCCGCCGGGTCGAGATTGCGCGCGCGCTGGCGTTGAAGCCGCGCCTGCTGCTGCTCGACGAGCCCACGGCCGGCATGAACCCGAGCGAGACCGCGGAGATGCAGGCGCTGGTCGCCGAGCTGAAGGCGGAGGGCCTGACCATCCTCCTCATCGAGCACAAGCTGGAGATGGTGATGCGCCTTTCGGACCGCGTCATCGTCATGGACGAGGGCAAGAAGATCGCGGAAGGACCGGGCGAGGAGGTGCGTGGCGATCCCAAGGTGATCGAGGCCTATCTCGGTCACGGCCTGTCGGGCGGGGCAGAGCAGGAGAGTGCGGCATGAGCACGAGCGCAGCCGAACCGCTGCTGGAGCTGACCAACGTCAACACCTTCTACGGCCAGGCCCAGGTGCATTTTGATCTGTCCATTACGGTTGGCCGCGGCCACATCGTGTGCCTGCTCGGCGGCAACGCCAGCGGCAAGTCGACGACGATGAAGATCATTCTCGGCCTGGTGAAGCCGCGCTCGGGCGAGGTGACGTTCGACGGCGCTTCGCTGATCGGGCTCACGACGCCACAGATCGTCCGCCGCGGCATCGCCTCGGTGCCGGAGGCGCGGCGGCTGTTTGCGGATATGAGCGTGCGCGAGAACATCCTGATGGGCGCATTCGTGCGCAACGACCGCAGCGCCGTGACGCAGGATCTCGACAAGATGCTGACGCTGTTCCCGAAGCTCGGCCAGCGACTGTCGCAGCGCGCCGGCTCCCTGTCCGGCGGCGAGCAGCAGATGGTCGCAATGGCGCGCGCGCTGATGAGCCGGCCGCGCTTGATCGTGATGGACGAGCCGACCATGGGGCTGTCGCCGCTCTACGTCGATCGCGTGCTGGAGCTGATCCGCACCATCAACCAGGAAGGCGTCTCGGTGTTCATGGTCGAGCAGAACGCCAGCCTCGCGCTCGAGATCGCGCACGAAGCCTATGTGCTTCAGACCGGCAGGATCGTGCTCTCGGGTCCGGCGCGGATGTTGAAGGATGATCCCCGCGTGCGCGATGCCTATCTCGGCGGTCCGGAGGCGGCGTAGCAGGCTAGTTGCCTCCGCACCGTCACGGCCCGGGCTTGACCCGGCCATCCACCTCTTTCTTTGCTCGCGCCGAGAACGTGGATGCCCGGGGCAAGCCGGGGCATGACGACCTCGCAGATTCGCATATGCGGCCATCTATCCGGCTATGGCACTGGTCAGTATGATCATCCCACGAAAAGATCATACTGTTGGCGCAATGGACGTACGGCGGAATGCGTGTTTTGACGGGATGGTCTATGCGGGCGGGCCTGGAATGATGCTGCTGTTCGGCGGGCTCGTCGCCGCCAATGTTGCCGCATGGGCCTGGGCTTTCGCGGCATTCGGCGACCAGCCCGCGGTGACGGCGACCGCCCTGCTTGCCTGGGTGTTCGGCCTGCGCCACGCCGTCGACGCCGATCACATCGCCGCCATCGACAATGTCGTGCGCAAGCTGATGCAGACGCGCGAAACGCCGCGCAGCGTCGGCCTGTATTTCGCGCTCGGCCATTCCAGCGTGGTGGTGATTGCGACCATGCTGCTTGCGTTTGGCGTGGTCAGCCTTGGCGGCGACAGCCTGTTGAAGGACGCTGGCAGCCTGATCGGCACATCGGTGTCGGCGCTGTTCCTGCTGGCGATCGCGGCGATCAATCTCGCCATCTTCGCCGGCCTGTGGCGGACCTTTCGTGCGGCGCGCGAGCAGGGCATTCATGACGCCGCCGGGTTGGACGCGCTGCTCGCCCATCGCGGATTTCTCGCGCGCCTGCTCGGCCCGATGTTCCGCCTGGTGACCAAGCCCTGGCACATGTTTCCGCTTGGATTGCTGTTCGGTCTCGGCTTCGACACCGCCACCGAAATCGGCCTGCTCAGCATCTCCGCCACGGAGGCCGCGCGCGGTGCATCGTTCACCGACATCCTGGTCTTTCCCGCGCTGTTCGCGTCAGGCATGGCGCTGGTCGATACCGCCGACTCCGCGCTGATGGTGAGCGCCTATCGCTGGGCCTTCGTCGATCCCATGCGCAAGCTCTGGTACAACCTGACGATAACAGGCGCGTCCGTCGCGGTGGCGCTGTTGATCGGCAGCATCGAGGCGCTCGGCCTGATCTCCGACCGGCTTGGACTTTCCGGCGGCGTGTGGGCGCTGGTCGATAGCCTCAACGAGTCGCTCGCCAATGTAGGCTTTGTGGTGATCGCGCTGTTCGTGATCGCCTGGCTGGTCTCGCGCCTGCTCTACCGCCGCATGTTCGCCGATGAGGCGCGCCGTTTGCCTGATGCGACCGAGGCCGTGTAACTGACGAGGCGTCCCTGAATCTGCCGAATTAGGCCGACGCCGCGCTCGCTATCTGCTCCGCCGGCTGGTCGTCGCCATTGGGATCGCCCGGCGCGGTCGCCCAGGCCAATTCCACCAGCGTGATGAACCTGCGTCCGCCGCCGTCGAGCTGAACGACGATCAGGCCCTGCTCCTCCATATAGCCGAGCAGGCGCTGCGCGCGGCGCAGCGAGTGCGAGCCATAGGCGCGCGCGATCGCGGCATCGCCGGGGCAGGGCCACCCTTCCTTGGCGGCCCGTGCGATCATCATGAACACGCCCTGCATGTCGTCGGGCAGGATCGAGGCGCGTAGCGTCACCTCCTGCCAGGCATCGTCCTCGGCGATGTCAGTGCCGACCCCAGCGCGTGCATGGGTCAGCATGCGGCGGAATTCGCTCAAGTCGGGCACGGCCGCGCCGAGACCTTCGATGCGGCAGCGGACCACGAACTCCTGGTAGAGCACGCCGATGGCGCGGAAGCCGGCGTCGGGCGCGGCCAGCACGGCGCGCAACGTCCGATCCACGCGCTCGCGCCGTTCCGCGAGCTCCTCGGCGCTGACCGCGACCTCGACCGCCTCGGGGCTGATCTCGGGAGCCGCCGCCTTCGCGGCACGGAGCTGCTCGAGCAGATCAGGCGCCGGCCGACGCTGCGGCCGGCTGGCATCGGGCGGCGGCGCAGCCAGGATCACCGCGCGTGCATCTTCAAGCGTGGCTTCGGGCAGCGGCATCAGCCGCGGAGTCGAATTGCGCGGGCTGGTTTCGGTGGAGCCGATGTTCAGCCGTAGCGGACGCCGTGATAGCGCAGGTCCCAGCGCCATGAATTGTCCGCGTTCGAGATCGCGAAAGGCTTCCGCCTGCCGCCGCTCCATGCCGAGTAGATCGGCGGCACGCGCCATATCGATATCGAGGAAGGTCCGGCCCATCAGGAAGTTCGAGGCTTCCGCCGCGACGTTCTTGGCGAGCTTTGCCAAACGTTGCGTGGCGATGATGCCGGCGAGCCCGCGCTTGCGGCCGCGGCACATTAAATTGGTCATGGCGCCGAGCGACAGCTTGCGCGCCTCGTCCGAGACTTCGCCGGCGACGGCCGGCGCAAACAGCTGCGCCTCGTCGACCACGACCAGCATCGGGTACCAATGGTCGCGCTCGACGTCGAACATCCCGCCAAGGAAGGCGGCGGCGCGCCGCATCTGGTTCTCGGCATCCAGTCCTTCGAGATTGAGCACGGTGGAGACGCGATGCAGCCGCGCGCGTTCGCCCGCCACCTGAAGTCCGCGCTCGGTATGATCCTCGGCGTCGATCACGAGATGGCCGAAACGTTCGGCTAGCGTGACGAAATCGCCTTCAGGATCGATGATGGCCTGCTGCACCCAGGGCGCGCTCTGTTCCAAGAGGCGCCTGAGCAGATGCGACTTGCCGGAACCGGAATTGCCTTGCACCAGAAGCCGGGTCGCCAGGAGTTCCTCGAGGTCCATGGCCGCCGCGGCGCCCGCCGTGGTCAGCCCCATCTCGATCGCAACCGTCATGTCCCCGACTCAAATTCCACCATTCGCGGACAGGGGCTTATCAATCGGATCGGGATGCGTCGAGCGAAACAGGGCGAATCACGCCCCGTTGCCCACGGCGGATTCAAGCCTGGCTTCGGAGCCCGTAGATGCGCGGGCCGGTTGTTTTGGCACCGGGCCGGAGCTGCCGAAGTCATTGCGCCGGCCCGTTGCTCAGGTGATCGCGTGAGGCGCGAAATAGCGCTGCCGCGCTAAAGCCGTCACTGCGCGCCCGATCCGCCCTGCACGATCTTCTCGTTCAGCTTCTGGTCGACGGTGTCGACCGTGCGATCGATCTCGGCATTGGGCACGCCGAGCTGATGCGAGATCAGCTTCACCAGGAGATCGACACGCTCGATGAAGGGCGCGCCGCTGGCCACGGCCCGCGCCGCCGACGACGGCTTCAGCAGGCTTTCGGCGGCCTTGGCGTATTTCGCGAACGGCACCTGGTCCGCGGGATCGGCGCCGAGGCGGCGCGCGATCGCGTCGACATGGTCGTAGATCGTCTGCGAGCGCTTGAGGTCACCATGCACGGCATCGCGGATCGACTGCGGCTCGTCCGGCGTGATGCAGCGGTAGTTGCCGGTGAGCAGCATCGACCACTTCGCCAGCGGCACGAACAGCGAATCGAACACCTTCAGCTTGACCGGCACATCCTTGCCGTCGAGCGTTACCGCGTCGATGTCGGCCTCTAACTCGCGCAGCACCTTGTTGTGCTTCTCGTCGGCAAAGACGGATGCCTTGAAGTTCGTGGGCAGCCCGACATGCAGCACGTTCGCCGCTTCCTCCGGCGGACGGAAGGCCTGCGGATCGGGCGAGCACAGCGTCACCAGCCCTGGCTCGAACCGCTCCCACACCTGCGCATTGGTGTAGGCCTCCTCCAGGTCCATGTCTGATAGCGCCGGGATACGCTTCAGATACGGCAGCGGCGGCATATTCATGATCGAGAGGCACGGCAGCTTTGCCGCGGCGATCTTGACCATGAGCATGCGGACCGTGTGATTGGTGTATTGCGGCTCCTGCATCGCCAGCCCGACCATGTCGTAGCGGGAGACGTCGACATTCTGCGGTGTCACCGCATCCAACTTGCCGGGCAGGTCACGCGAGAAGATCGCGCGGTGCACCGCTTCGTCGCGCAGCTTGATGCGCACCTCGGTACCGTCACGGTTGATCAGCTCCGCGGTCTTGGCGCGGCAGACCAGGGTCACATTGTGGCCGGCCATCAGCAGCTTGGTGCCCAGCAGGGAGCCGTAGGAAGCTCCCAGAATCAATACGTTACGCGCCATGTCTCGTCCCCTGGAATGTCATGTGATTGTTGCGCCCCGGCCGCGGCCCGAGGACGGTTGGAGGCATGTAAAACGAACAACTCCGCAATGGCAACTGGGATAATGCATACAAGCAACTGCGGATATTCCGTAGCCCGAACGGAGCGAAACACCTGTAGGAACGTGTCAAGTATCCCTGGCAAAAATATTCCGCTTTACCGAAATTCGGAAACGGCGTATGTGTCGGCCATCCCGGCTCGAGCTTGAGGGGCGATCGTCCATCGTCACGTTCGCGAGCCGGGGATGCGGTGGACGCGGCAGCGTCGGCACGAGAAGGTGCGGGCAGGGCGGGTAGTCCCTGTGAGCCCGTAACCGCATGGGGACGAACGAGGCTATTCAGTTCGTTGCGCCAACATTCCTGCAGCGCGTGTGCACACTGCTGCAAGACCCTGTGGCCGGCGAATGCGCGTACGGCAAAACCGTGTGGTCCTGGCCGTCGTTGCTACGGTCAAGCTGTCGCGGAGGTGCAGGGCGCCCAACCGGGTTAACTGCATCGTCAATTCGCGAGGGCGAGGGAGGCCAGAGGGAAAATCGGCTCCCGGGAGAGCGCGGCATAAGCCGTCAAACCACTGCGCAGGGAAGGCCGAGTGATTGGCACCACCTGTATGCTGTTGTGCGGTCTTTTTGCGCTACGTCTTCGCGCAGCAGACCGCGGGTGCGAGGTCAGCACCCGGCCTTCCCTGCGCCCTCTTGAATCAGAGGGACGCGAGCGGATCTTGCCGTCCTCCTCGAGGACGGTGATGGCCTCGACCAGGCCATTGACGGGATCTCGCGCCAGAAACTTTTTTCCTGCAGCGTCACGCTCAGCGTCACCGAGCGCTTGTCTTTGGCGGAGCGCTTCCGTTCCAGATAGCCGAGCCGCTCGAACTCGCCGATGATGAAGGAGGCGGTGCCGCGCGTGGTACCGACATAGCTCGCCAGCGCCGATGGTGTCCTGGAGAAGCGGTTGGCACGGGAGAGGAATCGTAGTGCCATCCACTCGCGATCGCGCATGCCGTGCTTGGTGCCTTCGAACCACAGGAGTCGCGCCACCTGTCCCAGTAATTCAATCGCTTCGCGAGCCAAATTCATATCGGTGCCAGATCAGATAAAGCTTTATTCAATTGAGCCTCTGGGTGCGCGATCACTGCGGGTCACAATGATGCTGTCGAGCGTTGCTTCGCCCGAAGCGAAAACAATTGCCGCGCTTGGAAGACGCTTCTCCGTTCTGGAGATGGAACATTCGGGAGTGGAACTAGAGCGCCATGAAGAAAGTTCGAGTAAATATGACGGCTCGACTGATCTGAAAATTTCACTCAAATCGCGCGGGCTTGCGCCCGATTGTCGGGCGCTGTGCTGTGCCAAGCAACATGATGTGTCGATGCGGCCACCATCGAGCCTGTCAGTTGCGGCAAAGCGTTGCGAATTGCGCGAAGCCGCACAGTTTCCGCAACACGCATTGGGGTGCCGCGGGATGGGAGCTCGGCCGCAAGCCCGTGATGATCTGGCCGCAGCTCGCGACCCTGCTGCTGACCTATCCGGTCTTCCTCTGGATCGTTCATGCGCCGGGTATGCTGTCGCTGCTGGTCGGCTTCGGCTTGCTCTCGGTCATCGGCTCGCTGCCGTTCACCGCATTTTACGCCCCTTTCCCGACGATCGCCGCCAGCAAGAGGTACCAGGCCGGCGCCAGCGGTCGCGATGAGTCTGATGCCGGAAACTGCCCCAGTGAAGCAGCGCGATCGTCGAGTCTGAAGGGCCCTGCACTCGCAGGCTGGTGATTTGCGTTTCGCCGGCAATTGTTGGCGAATGCGTCGCCTGACGGATCAAGGCAAGGCACCAGGGCAAGCCATCAGGAAGGATCAACCGATGAGTATTGAAACCACTGTCACGGCCGACGTCATCGGGCTGACGAAAGTCGCTCCGGTCTCGCGTCGCGGATTCATGAGCGCCAGCGCGGCCGTTGCCGCCGGCTACACGCTTGCGGCAGGTCCCGTCCGCGCCGAGGTGATCACGACCGACACCAACGGCCTGCAGGCCGGCGACGCCAGGATCAAGGTGGGCTCCGAGGATATGCCGGCTTATTTCGCCCGTCCCGCCGGCAACACCAAGGCACCGGTGATCATCGTGGCGATGGAGATCTTCGGGCTGCACGAATACATCAAGGATGTGACGCGGCGTCTCGCCAAGCTCGGCGCCTTCGCAGTTGCGCCCGACTATTACTTTCGCAAGGGCACGGATCTCACCAAGATCACCGACATCAAGGACCTGTTGCCGATCGTCAATGCCAAGCCGGATGCCGAACTGCTGTCCGATCTCGATGCGACGGTGGCGTGGGCGGGATCGCAGGGAGGCGACACCACGAAGCTCGGCATCATCGGCTTCTGCCGTGGCGGCCGCACCGTCTGGGAATATGCCGCGCACAGCAGCGCGCTCAAGGCCGGCGTCGCATTCTACGGCCCGCCGGTCGATGCGCCCAATCCGCTCTGGCCGAAGAGCCCGCTCCAGCTCGCGCCCGAGATGAAGGCCCCAGTGCTCGGCCTCTATGGCGGCGCCGATACCGGCATTCCCGTGGCGCAGGTCGAGCAGCTCAAGGCGGCGCTCGAGCAGAACAAGAAGACGGCCGAATTCAAGATCTATCCGGATGCGCCGCACGGCTTCCACGCCGACTATCGCAGCAGCTATCGCAAGGATGCGGCGGAAGATGCCTGGAAGCAGGCGCAGGCCTGGTTCAGGAAATATGGCGTGCTGAGCTGACGCAGGGCGGCCGACCGGCAGCCCTTCAGGGCGCAAGCTTCGCCTCGCCTCCACGCCACAGCGCATCGAGGCCGTGCCGGTAGGTCGGATAGGCCTGCGCGACACCGAGCTCGCGCTTCAGTCTCGCATTGGAGACACGGGCGCTGCTTGAATAGAAGCTGCGCGCCATCGCCGACATCTGGGCGGTCTCGAACGCCTCTTCGGGCGGCGGCGCAATGCCCATGAGCTGCGCGGCATAGGCGATCACGTCCTGCGGCGGCGCGGGCTCGTCGTCGCAGACGTTCCACGTGCCGCCGTTCTCGTGGCGGATGGCGGCCATGATCGCGCTCGCGATGTCGTCGACATGGATGCGGTTGAAGACCTGGCCGGGCTTGATGATGCGCCGGGCCGTGCCGCTGCGCAGCGCCATCAGCGCGTTGCGGCCGGGACCGTAGATGCCGGCAAGCCGCAGGATCGCGACATTGCCTTGCGCCGTCTCGGTCCAGGCCTGCTCGGCCGCGGCCCGCATCCGCGCGCGGTCGAGCGACGATTGCGGTGGCGTGCTCTCGTCGACCCAACCGCCGGCGTGATCGCCGTAGACGCCGATGGTGGAGAGATAGACCACCTTGCGGCGACCCGTCGCCAGCACGTCGCCGAGCGCCGTGAGCGCGGGATCGCCCGTGTTCCCCGGCGGGATCGATACCAGGAGAACGTCGGCGTCGCGGATGCGATTGATCGTCGCGTCAGCCGGTCGGCTGCCGGAAAAGCCATGCAACTCCAGGCCGGCAAGGTCGTCCCGCCTGGCCGGATCGCGCACCGTGCCGGCGAGATGCGAAAAGCGGTCGCCGAACCTGCGGACGAAGTGCCGGGCGCTATAGCCGAGGCCAAGGATAAAGAGCCGCATGCGTCATCCGTGCAGTCGGAACTCGCCGTCAAACAAAAAACCGCAAAACAACCCCATGCACAGTAGATCACGCCGGCGTGAGGATCGTCGTCAGTGCACCCGGTGGCTCGCCCTATCGTCCTCGGCCTGCTCGACAATCTGCGCGATCGGGCTCGACTGGTGGTGAACCAGGCGCCAGCCGTCGCCGACGCGGCGAAAATGGTTGGCGGC
Source organism: Bradyrhizobium sp. Ghvi (assembly GCF_900115265.1). GTDB lineage: Bacteria > Pseudomonadota > Alphaproteobacteria > Rhizobiales > Xanthobacteraceae > Bradyrhizobium. The sequence goes on from NZ_FOVU01000006.1 coordinate 168,867, forward strand.
GGCGAGCGCGGTGCCGTCGACGATTTCGATGCAGAGCACGCGGGCGCTGTCGCCATCGATGATGGCCTGCGGCTCGGCGCAGACGATCTGCGGCCGCTCCGGATTCTGCAGGATGTCGCGCCAGCTTCCGATCACCGTGGCATGGCCGACGATCGCGGGCCAGCCGGGATGAATGCAGGAAATGGCGTCGTCATCCGCCCACATCCGCTTCATCTCGTCAAAATCGCCCGTCGAGAAGGCGGCGTAAAAAGCCGCGTTCGCGGCGATGACCTTGCTGTCCTTTGCCATGCCTCTCGGGTGGGCCAATGGCAGGCAAAAATCAAGCGCGACTTCAGGCGCACTTTGAACGCAGTGCAGCATTGCTGCCCAGTTTGTGGTCACACCGAAACCAGCCTCTCCACCGCGCGCCGCGCGCCGTCCTTGTAGAGCTGTCCGAGCGCCGCGGTCACGGCCTCGCGCAGGCGCGGCTCGGCACCAAGCGGTCCAAACACTTTGGCAACGCCGAGCAACGCGGGCGCGAGCCGCTCGGCGACCGGGCCGGCTTCGTGTGCCAGACTTGCAAGCTCGGCGGCGAGGGGATCGCGCACGTCGATCGCGCGGCCCTGCTCGTCGATCGCACTGACGTAGCGCATCCAGCCGGCCACCGCGAGCGCATGGGTTGCGATCGGCAGGTTCCTGGCGAGGCGATCCTGTATCGCACCGAGCAGGCGCTGCGGCAGCTTCTGCGAGCCGTCCATCGCGATCTGCCAGGTGCGGTGATGCAGTGCCGGATTGGAAAAACGTTTCAGCAGTGAGGCGCGATAGGCCGCAAGGTCGGTACCAGCAGGCATCGTCAGCGTCACCGCCGCCTCTTCCATCACCCGCGCGGCGAGGCGGGCGAAATGCGGATCCTGCATGGTGTCGGCGATGGTCTCGTAGCCGGCGAGATAGCCGAGATAGGCCAGCGCCGAATGGCTGGCATTGAGCAGCCGCAGCTTCATCAGTTCGAACGGCTTGACGTCGGTGACGAGCTCGATGCCTGCAGCGGCGAGATCGGGACGGCCTGCGCAGAAGCGATCCTCAACCACCCATTGTGTGAAGGGCTCGGTCATCACGGGCCAGGCGTCGCGCAAGCCGAGCGCCGCGGCGAGCGCCTCGCGATCGGCCTGTGTGGTTTCCGGCACGATGCGGTCGACCATGGTGCAGGGGAATGCGACCGTATCGGCGATCCATTTGCCGAGATCCTTCGAGCGAAGCGCGGCGAACTGGGTCACGATCCGCTGCACGGTGTGGCCGTTGGCAGCGAGGTTGTCGCAGCACAGCACCGTGAAGGGTGGAATGCCCAGCGTCCGCCGGCGTGCCAGTGCGGCCACGATGAAGCCGGGCGCCGAGCGCGGCGCGTCGATATTGTTGAGATCGTGTACGACATCAGGATGGCGCTCGTCGAGGTCACCGGTCTGTGGCGTGTGGCAATAGCCCTTCTCGGTGACCGTGAGCGAGACGATGCGAATGGCGGGATCGGCCATCCGCTCGATCAGCGCCGCCGGATTTTCGCGCGCGACGACGCTGTCGAGCAGCGCGCCGATGATACGGTGCGCGGTGCCCTCAGCGGCGCGTACGGCGACCGTATAGAGATGATCCTGCGGGGCGAGGGCGTTGCGCGTCTCCGGGCTGCGCAGGCTCGCGCCGATGATACCCCATGACGAGCTGCCTGCGCCAAGACAATCGTCGATGACGACGGCTTGATGGGCGCGATGAAACGCGCCCAATCCGAGATGCACGATCCCCGACGTGACGCGCGAGCGGTCGTAGACCGGGCGGCGAATGCCAGCTGGCAGCCGATCGAGATTGGCGTTTCCAAGCCGCATGGTCATTTCCCCTTTGCTCGGCGGCTGCTTGACATGGCGCCCGTATCAGGTCAATGCTCCGGTCAATTGGTAAGGCCAATTATCCAAAATTGGCCGCCGGGCTGGAATCCTTCCCGGCGAGACCCTTTCGGGAGGACCAGCGTGCCGCTGGAAGCTGTGGAGGCGAGACGGCTTTATCGCCAGGTCGCCGATCAATTGCGAAGCCTGATCGACAGCGGCGAGTACGCGGTCGGAAGCCGCTTGCCGACCGAGCGTGAGCTCGCCGATCAGCTCAAGGTGTCGCGGCCGACGGTGCGCGAGGCCCTGATCGCGCTCGAGGTGGAAGGGCGCGTCCGCATTCGCGTCGGCTCCGGCATCTATGTGACCGAGCCCGCCGACGCCACGCCGGTTCCTTCAGCCGTCATCGAGGGGCCGTTCGAGCTGCTGCGCGCCCGCGAATTCCTGGAAAGCGCCATCGCCGAGCAGGCCGCACGGGTCGCGACCAAGGATGATGTCGCGCGCATCGACGCCGCTCTCGTCGCGATGGAGAATGTCGACCACCCCGGCGAAGCCTCGATGGTCCACGATCGTGCCTTCCACATCGCCATCGCCGGGTGCCTCGGCAACGCCGTGCTGGTGCGCGTGGTCGGCGAGCTGTTCGACCAGCGTCTCAATCCCTATTTCGCGCAGCTTGCGCATTATTTCGAGAACCCCTCCACCTGGCGCACCGCGCTTAGCGAGCACCGGGCCGTGCGCGACGCCATTGCGGCGCGCCGGCCAATGACGGCGCACGACGCCATGCGCGACCACCTTGCGCATTCGCAGGAGCGCTTTGCGCAGAACTTCGGCGCCGAGACATCAACAGGGGCGCCGGCGGTGCGATCCGGGGCTGAGCCGGGCAAATCAAAGCGACCGTCGAACAAACAGGCCAAGAGCGGCGGCGGTCGACGGCGATGAGATTGGGCGACCCGCTTCGATTCCAGGGCGGGTGAACAAGAAGCAGACTTAATCAGTGGAGGATATTCAGTGTTGAAGACAATGACGATGGTGCTGGCGATGTCGGTCGCCGCAACGTTTGCGACCACCGGCGCCGGCTTGGCGCAGACCAAGCTGAAATGGGCCCATGTCTACGAGACTTCGGAACCATTCCACACCGCGTCGGTCTGGGCCGCGCAGGAGATCGGCAAGCGTACCAACGGGCGCTACCAGATCGACGTCTATCCGGCCTCCCAGCTCGGCAAGGAAGCCGACATCAACCAGGGCCTTTCGCTCGGCTCGGTCGACATCATCATTTCCGGCTCGAGCTTCGCCGCCAAGAGCTTTCCGCCGATCGGCGTGACCTATTATCCCTACACCTTCCGCGATGCCGATCATCTGCTCGCCTACACCAAGAGCGACATCTTCAAGGAGCTAGCCAAGGGCTATGAGGACAAGAGCGGCCACCACATCGTCGCGGTGACCTATTACGGCGTGCGCCAGACCTCGTCGAACAAGCCGATCAAAACCTGCGCCGACATGAAGGGCCTGAAGATGCGTGTGCCCGATGTGCCGGCTTACCTTGCGATGCCGCGCGCCTGCGGCGCCAACACCGCGCCGATCGCGTTCGCCGAAGTCTATCTGGCGCTCCAGAACGGCACGGTCGAGGCTCAGGAGAATCCGCTGACCACGATCGAGGCGAAGAAGTTCTACGAGGTGCAGAAGCACATCGTGCTCACGGGCCATATCGTCGATCACCTCAATACGGTGATTGCGGGCGCGCTCTGGAAGAAGCTCAGCGACGAGGACAAGAAGATCTTCACCGACGTCGCGCAGGAGGCCGCTGCCAAGGCGACCGAGGAGATCAAGCAGAACGAGGCCAAGCTCGTCGCCTTCTTTAGGGAGAAGGGCCTGACCGTGACCGAGGTCGACAAGAATGAGTTCCGCGACACCGTGCTGAAGAACGTCTCGTTCGAGAGTTTTGGCTATCGCAAGGCGGATTGGGAACGGATCCAGGCGGTGAAATGACTCGCACGTCGTTCCGGGGCTCGCGAAGCGAGAACTATGGTGCGCAATTGCGCACCTGAGAATCTCGAGATTCCGGGTTCGGCTCTTCGAGCCGCCCCGGAATGACGGTTGAGAGATTGAAGGAGTAACCACATGTCCACCGCCGAGGTACACCGGCAGATCACCGGGGACGAAATCGCCCATACCTTCGAGGAGGAGGGAACGCCGAAGATCGATCTCGGCGTCTACGCTTTCGAGGATTGGGTGGCGCTGGCGATCTTCTGGGTGATGGCGCTCGCCGTCTTCCTGCAGTTCTTCACCCGCTATGTGCTCAACGACAGCTATGCCTGGACCGAGGAGATCGCGACCTACTGCCTGATCGGCGTGGTCTTCATCGGCGCCTCCATGTGCGTGCGGCTGTCGCGTCACATCCAGGTCGACCTGATCTACCGCTATCTGCCTGGTGCCGTCGCGCGGACGCTGTCTACGGTGATCGACCTGATCCGGATCGTCTTCTTCGGCTACGCCATCAAGCTGGTCTGGGTTTACATCCAGATCATCGGCGACGAGGCCATGACCACGATCAACTTTCCCAAGAACTACGTCTATTACGCGGTGCTGGCAGGTTTCGTGCTGATGTTCGCGCGCTCGTTGCAGGTCGCTCTGCAGCATTTGCGACAGGGCTATTCGATCCTCGAACGTCCCGGTGCCTACGACGGTTTTGAAGGGTAGTCTCATGCTGCTGTTGCTTGGCGGTTTTCTCGTCCTGATGTTGCTCGGCGTTCCCGTGGCGATTGCCATGGCCGCCTCGTCGCTGCTCTACATCCTCGTCAGCGGTGTAACGCCCGACGTCACACTGGCGCAGCGCATGATCGCGGGCGTCGAGAGCTTTCCGCTGCTCGCCGTGCCGTTCTTCATCCTGGCCGGCAATCTCATGAACATCGCGGGCGTTACGGGGCGTATCTACAAATTCGCGGTCGCGCTGGTGGGGTGGATGCGCGGCGGCCTCGGTCACGTCAACATCATCGGCTCGGTGATCTTCTCCGGCATGTCGGGCACCGCCATCGCGGATGCCGCCGGTCTCGGTACCATCGAGATCAAGGCGATGAAGGACCACGGCTACACCACCGAGTTCTCGGTCGGCGTCACCGCGGCCTCCGCGACGCTTGGGCCCATCATTCCGCCATCGCTGCCCTTCGTCATCTACGGCATGATGGCGAACGTCTCGATCGGCGCGCTGTTCCTGGGCGGCGTCATTCCCGGTGTCGTCCTGACGCTGCTGATGATGGCGACCGTCACCTACTTCGCGTACCGGAACAAATGGGGCAGCGACACGCCGTTCTCCTGGCCGCAGCTCGGCTCGGCCGGGCTCGAGATCGTCGTGGTGCTCGCATTCCCGCTCGCGATCTGGCTGATGGTGATGGCCGGCCTGTCGACCAATCTTGCGGTCGTCATCGGTCTCGGCACGCTGCTCGCGATCGACTGGTACTTCGACTTCTCGGCGGTGATGGCGCTGATGGCGCCCGTGATCCTGATCGGCGGCATGACGCTGGGCTGGTTCACGCCGACCGAAGCCGCCGTTGCCGCGGTGATCTGGTCGCTGTTCCTCGGCCTCGTGCGCTATCGCACCATGACCCTGAAGACGGTGGCGAAGGCGACTTTCGACACCATCGAGACCACGGCCTCGGTGCTGTTCATCGTCACGGCAGCCTCGATCTTCGCCTGGCTGCTGACGGTGTCGCAGGCTGCCCAGCTGCTCTCGGACTGGATGCTCAGCATCACCCACAACAAATGGGCATTCCTGGCGCTCGCCAACGTCCTGATCCTGTTCGTCGGCTGCTTCATCGACACCACGGCGGCGATCACCATCCTGGTGCCGATCCTGCTGCCGATCGTGCTCAAGCTGGGGATCGACCCGATTCATTTCGGCCTGATCATGACGCTGAACCTGATGATCGGCCTGTTGCATCCGCCGCTCGGCATGGTGCTGTTCGTGCTCGCCCGCGTCGCCAAGCTCTCGGTCGAGCGCACGACTGTGGCGATCCTGCCCTGGCTGGTGCCGTTGCTGCTCGCGTTGATCGCGATCACCTACATTCCTGAACTGACCCTCTGGCTGCCGAAATACATGGGACTCTCCAAATGACCTCGACCTCTCTCGCTGCGACACTGTTCGGACCCGAAGACCTGCGCATGATCGAGCATCCGCTCGGCAACCTTGCCGAGGGCATGGTGCGCATCCGCTTCGGCGCCGGCGGCATCTGCGGCTCGGACATGCATTACTTCCGCCACGCCCGGACCGGCGATTTCGTGGTGACGTCGCCGCTGGTGCTCGGTCACGAGATCTCCGGCGAGATCGTGGAGATCGCGGGCGCGGCGGCCAATCTGAAGGTCGGCGACCGCGTCGCGGTCAACCCCTCGCGCTGGTGCGGCCATTGCGGCGCCTGCCGCGAGGGCCGACAGAACCTCTGCGAGAACATCTACTTCATGGGCTCGGCGTCGAAGACGCCGCACATGCAGGGCGGCTTCGCCAATTACTTCGACGCGGTCCCCGCGCAGTGCGTGAAGATCCCTGACCACGTCTCCTATCAGGCGGCGGTGCTGGCCGAGCCGCTGGCGGTCTGCCTGCACGCCGTCGCGCGCGCCGGCAACATCCAGGGAAAGCGCGGCATCATCTTCGGCGCGGGCCCGATCGGGCTTCTGACCATGCTCGCCGCGCGCCGCGCCGGCCTGGCCGACGTCACCGTGGCCGATATCGCACCGGCGCCGCTGGCCTTCGCGACCAAGCTCGGTGCATCCCACGTCGAGAACGTCTCGGGCGGGGAAGAAGGCCTGAAGGCGCAGGCGGCATCGCGTCCCTATGACGTCGCGTTCGAAGTCTCCGGCACGGCCGCAGGGCTTGCCAGCGCGATCGGCATCATCAGGCGCGGCGGCGTGGTGGTGCAGATCGGCAATCTGCCGGGCGGCCAGATCCCGACGCCGTCGAATGCGGTGATGGCCAAGGAAATCGACCTGCGCGGCTCGTTCCGCTTCGGGCTCGAATTCATGACCGCGGTGGAACTGATCGGGGACGGCAGCGTCGACGTGCTGTCGCTGGTCACCGCCGAGCGGCCGCTCTCGACCGCGCCCGACGCGCTGCGCCTGGCGCTCGATCGCTCGCAGAGCGTCAAGGTCGTGCTGACCGCGAACTGATCGGAGAGGACCATGCTCGAGGGATGGCGCTGGTACGGGCCGGATGATCCGGTCTCGCTCGATGATGTCAGGCAGGCCGGGGCGAGCGATATCGTCTCGGCGCTGCATCAGGTCCCGATTGGGGAGGCCTGGACGCGCAAGGCGGTGGAGGAGCGCAAGAATTTCATCGAGAACGGCCAGCCGGGTCGCTCGCAGCTGACCTGGTCGGTCGTGGAATCGATTCCGATCCCCGACGACGTCAAGCGGCTCGGAGCCAAGGCGACCAAATCCATCGACGCCTGGATCGCGAGCCTGGAAGCCGTCGCAGCCTCGGGCATCAAGATCATCTGCTACAATTTCATGCCCGTGGTCGACTGGTGCCGCACCGATCTGGAATGGGAGCTGCCGAACGGCGCTCGCGCCATGCGCTTCGACCAGGATCGCTTTGCCGCCTTCGAGCTGCATATCCTGAAGCGGCCCGCCGCCGTCCAGGAGTATTCGCCGCAAGCGCAGGCGCGCGCCAAAGCGCTGTTCGAGAAGATGAGCGAGGCCGACATCGACTATCTCGTCAAGGTCATCGCCAGCGCGCTGCCCGGCTCGACCACCGAGCCGATGACCATCCCGCAATTCCGTGACCGGCTGGAGACCTATCGCGACATCACGCCAGGGGGGCTGCGGCAGCATCTCGCCGAGTTCCTCGCGCGCGTCACGCCGGTCGCCGAGCAGCTTGGCGTGTCGCTGACGCTGCATCCGGATGACCCGCCGCGGCCACTGTTCGGCCTGCCGCGCATTGCCTCTTCCGCCGATGACTATCAGGCGCTGTTCGATGCCGTGCCGTCGAAGGCGAACGGCATCTGCCTGTGCACGGGCTCGCTGGGGGTGCGGCCCGAGAACAATCTGCCTGAAATGGCCGAACGGTTCGGCCCGCGCATCGCCTTTGCCCATCTGCGCGCCACCAAGCGCGAGGCCGACGGCCTGTCGTTCTACGAATCCGATCATCTCGACGGCGACGTCGATATGGTCGCGGTGCTCAAGGCGTTGTTGAAGGAGAACGCGCGGCGGTCGCCGGACAAACAAATCGTGTTTCGTCCCGATCACGGCCACCGCATGCTCGACGATCTCGCCGCCACCAAGCGCACCAATCCCGGCTACACCGCAATCGGCCGCCTGCGCGGCCTCGCCGAGCTGCGCGGCGCGATCCGTGCGATCGGACATCGGTAGAGGACGAAGCTCGATCAACTGGTCTTTGCGAGCGCAGCGAAGCAATCCAGAATCCCTCCGCGGAACGACTCTGGATTGCTTCGCTACGCTCGCAACGACGGTGTGTGGAGATGTGATCCGGTCGACCGACGGCCAGCCGCACCTGTAATCTGCTTCACAGGCGGACGCGCCGATCTGCGTTAGATGAAGTCAGGCCCCGCGACTGCGCGGGCGGCTTCGGAGCTGGCGATGATTGCTGCACTGGCAAGAGCAATATCCCGCGCGACGGGAACCAACGTCGATATCGAGACCCTGAAGATCCTCGTGATCTTCTCTGGCGCTGGCCTCCTGGTCTCGCTCGTCGCCGCGATGATCTACGGACAGGCCCTCAACGCGGCTCTGTTCTGAGCTCGTTGGATCGGTCAGGCCACCGGATCCCTGGAACGGCTCCGCTCACGCGGCGCCAGCGGCGGTGCTTGCTTCAGGGGAGCGGCTTCCCGTGGTGCGGCATCGCCGCTCGATGCGTGCTCGGCCAGCGCGGGGCCGGTGTCGCGATAGGCGACGATCCAGATCAGAAAGCCCAGGACTGCCAGAGCAGCGCCGACCGGACCGGTGGAGGTCCAGCCCAGCCCCTGGCGAATGGCGAGGCCGCCGAGGAAGGGGCCGAGCGCATTGGCGGTGTTGAACGCCGAATGGTTGAGCGCGGCCGCGAGCGCCTGTGCATCTCCCGCAACGTCCATCAGCCGCGTTTGCAAGATGGCGCCGAGCGCGACGCTGGCGCCGATGGCGAAGATATCGATCGCGAGCAGCCAGGGATTGCCGGCAACGAGCGGAAAGACCAGCAGCGCCACGGCGGCAAAGATCAGGATGCCACCCGCCGTCGGCATCAGTGCCCGGTCGGCGAAGGGCGGCACGAACAGATTGCCGAGCGTGGCGCCGATGCCGAAGATTGCCAGGAAGAACGGGATGACCCCGGTGCTGACCTTGGTCACCTCGATCAATGTCGTCGCCAGATAGGTGTAGACGGCGAACATGCCGCCGAAGCCGATGGCGCTGATCGCGAGCGTCGTCCAGACGCGGCGGCTTCTGAGTGCACCGAGCTCGCGCAGCGGATTCGACCGGCCGGCCTGGTCGCGCGGCGCGAACAGCGCACAGAGCAGGACGGTGAGCAAGGCGAGCAGCGACACGAGGCCAAAGCTCGCGCGCCAGCCGACCATTTGGCCGATCAGGTTGGCCAGCGGCACGCCGATGATGGTGGCGACGGTCAGGCCCAGCATGACCTGACCGACCGCCTGTGAGCGCCGATGTTGCGGAACGAGCGAGGCCGCAACCAGCGCGGCGATGCCGAAATAGGCGCCGTGAGGCAGGCCTGAGAGGAAGCGGGCCGCGACCATCGAGCCAAAGCCGGGTGCCAGCGCGGTGAGGGCGTTGCCGATCGCGAACACGGCCATCAGCGCCAGCAGCTGGGTGCGCCGGGCGAACTTTGCGCCGAGCACGGCAATCAGCGGTGCGCCGAGCACCACGCCGAGGGCGTAGGCGCTGATCGCATATCCGGCGGTCGGCTCGTCGATATGAAGATCGGCCGCGAAGAACGGCAGCAGGCTCATTGATGCGAATTCGGTGGTTCCGATCGCAAAGCCGCCCATCGCGAGCGAGAACAGGACGATGGCGAGATGAGGGGGCGCTGAAGCCGATTTCGATGTCGTGCTTGGCGAAGTCGCGTGAGGCGAGGGCGTCATGGGTCCTGCATGGGGCAAGGGAAGTCAGCCCAGCGAACGTCGCCACCCCCTGCATTATCTGTCTCACCTACTTAAACCGGCGTCGGTCTGCGTCAACGGCGGAAGCGCTGCAAAGGCCAGCTGCATATCAGCGTCCCGGTTTGGTCAGGGCATGCGAAGCCTGCAACCGCATGGACGCCGTGCAGAACGATGCGGGGCAGCCGTGCAGCTGTTTCGGCTTGCACCTTATTTCCGCTTGTCTTACGCCACCTCGGAACAAATTTGCGCGAGGCCCTCGAGCGCATCGCCAAGCCTGCAGGGAGCTGTCATGACCATCAGAAACACCCGCACCGGGGGCCAGATCCTGATCGACCAGCTCGTCGCGCAGGGCGTCGAACGCGTCACCTGCGTGCCGGGCGAAAGCTATCTGGCGGCACTCGATGCGCTGCATGACAGCCCGATCGATGTGGTGATCTGCCGCGCCGAAGGCGGCGCCGCGATGATGGCGGAGGCCTATGGCAAGCTCACGGGACGGCCCGGCGTCTGCTTCGTCACGCGCGGTCCCGGCGCCACCAATGCCAGCCATGGCGTTCACATCGCAATGCAGGATTCCACCCCGATGATCCTGTTCGTCGGCCAGGTCGATACCGGCATGCGCGAGCGCGAAGCGTTCCAGGAGCTCGACTACAAGGCCGTGTTCGGCTCGATGGCGAAATGGGCCGTGGAGATCGATCGTCCCGATCGTATTCCGGAGCTGGTTGCGCGTGCCTTCCGCGTCGCCATGCAGGGCCGTCCGGGCCCTGTCGTGATCGCGTTGCCGGAGAACATGCTGACCGAGACCGCTGCTGTTGCCGACGCCATGCGTATCGAGCCTGCGGTGAGCTGGCCCGCACCTGCCGATATCGAGCGCCTCACTGCGATGCTTGCGAGCGCCAAGGCGCCGCTCGTCATCCTCGGGGGCTCGCGCTGGACCGATGACGCCACCAAGGGCATCGCGCGCTTTGCCGAGCGCTTCGACCTGCCGGTCGCCACCTCGTTCCGCCGGGCCTCGCTGATCGACGCCGATCATTCGCATTACGCCGGCGATCTCGGCATCGGACCGAGCCCCGGCCTGAAGGCGCGCGTCGAGGGCGCCGATGTCATTCTCCTCATCGGCGGCCGCATGTCGGAGATGCCGTCCTCGTCCTACACGCTGTTCGACATTCCCTCGCCGAAGCAGAAGCTGATCCACGTGCATCCGGGCTCGGAAGAACTCGGCCGCGTCTATCAGCCTGAGCTCGCGATCCAGGCGACGCCGGCCGCGTTCGCCGCCGCGGTCGAGACGCTGAAACCCTCTGGCGCCGTCGCCTGGAAGGGCGAAGCGGCCAAGGCGCATGCGGACTACCTCGCCTGGACCGACAAGGCGCGCGAGCTGCCGGGCACGTTCCAGTATGGCCAGGTCATGACCTGGCTGCGTGACCGCCTGCCGAAGGATGCGATCGTCTGCAACGGCGCCGGCAATTATGCCGGCTGGATCCATCGCCATCACCGCTTCCACAGTTTTGCCTCGCAGCTCGCGCCGACCTCGGGCTCGATGGGCTACGGCGTGCCGGCGGGCGTGCTGGCCAAGCGGCAATTTCCGGATCGAGTCGTGGTGGCTTTCGCCGGTGATGGCTGCTTCCTGATGAACGGCCAGGAGTTCGCGACCGCCGTGCAATACGACGCGCCGCTGATCGTCATCGTCGTCGACAATTCGCAATACGGCACCATCCGGATGCACCAGGAGCGTGATTATCCCGGCCGCGTCGTCGGCACCCAGCTCAAGAATCCAGATTTCGCGATGTATGCGAAGGCGTTCGGCGGCCATGGCGAGCGCGTCGAGCGCACCGAGGAATTCGCGCCGGCGTTCGAGCGTGCGCTCGCCTCCGGCAAGCCGTCGATCCTCCACTGCATCATCGATCCCAGAGCGATCTCGGTCGGTAAGGATTTTACGCCGGCGGCAAAGGCGTAAGCGATGTCGGGGGGCCGCCACGTCGCCATCATCGGAGCCGGCGCGATCGGCGTGATCAGCGCCATCGAGGCGCTGCGCGAGGGACATCGTGTCACGCTGATCGATGCGGGCGAGCCCGGTGGCGAACAGGCGGCGAGCTACGGCAATGCCGGCTGGCTGTCATCGCACTCGGTGATCCCGCCGGCGGAGCCGGGCGTCTGGAAGAAGGTGCCGGGCTATCTGATGGACCCGCTCGGCCCGCTGGCGATCCGCTGGTCGTACTTGCCGAAAGCGCTGCCCTGGCTGGTCAAGTACCTGCTCTCCGGCTGGACCGCGGCGCGGGTCGAGAAGACCGCGTTCGCGCTGCGCGACCTGCTCAAGGACGCACCGCTCTTGCATCGGAAGCTTGCGGAAGAAGCCGGCGTGCCCGAGCTGATCGAGCGCAACGGCGTCATGCACGTGTTCACCTCGCGCGGCAATTTCGACACCGATCTCGGCTGGCGCCTGCGCAGGAAGGTCGGCGTCGAGTGGCTCGAGCTTTCCGCCGACGAGATGCGCCAGCGCGAGCCGGAGCTGCATCCGCGCTATACCTTTGGCGTGGTGGTGGAGGAGGCCGGCCGCTGCCGCGATCCCGGCGCTTATGTCACTGCGCTTGCCCGGCATGCGCAGGCGAGCGGTGCAAAGCTCGTACGCGCCAAGGCGACGGGCCTGAAGCTGTCCGGCAACAAGCTCGTCGCCGTTCTCACCGAGACCGGCGAGATTGCTTGCGACGCCGCGGTGGTGGCCGCCGGCGCGCGATCGAGGCAGCTGACAGCATCGGTCGGCGATCCACTGCCGCTCGAGACCGAGCGCGGCTATCACGTCATGATCGAGAACCCTGAAACAGGTCCGCGCAGCTCGATGATGGCGTCCGACGCCAAGATGGTGGTGAACTGGACCGACAAGGGCCTGCGCGCCGCAGGCACGGTCGAGATCGCCGGCCTCGAGGCCGCGCCGAACTGGAAGCGCGCCGAGATCCTGCGCAACCACCTGCTCAGCATGTTTCCGAAACTGCCGAAGGACATTCCGGCCTCGCGGGTCAAGACATGGTTTGGGCATCGGCCGAGCATGCCGGACGGACGTCCCTGCATCGGCTATGCGCGCGCCTCGCGCGACATCGTCTATGCTTTCGGTCACGGCCATGTCGGCCTGGTCGGCTCGGCCCGCACCGGCCGGCTCGTCGCGCAGCTTTTGAGCGGCAAGGAGCCTGAAATTCCGCTCGCGCCGTTTTCGCCCAACCGCTTTCTCTGAGATCGCACCATGAGCAACGCAGCCAACTCGACCTCTCGCATCGCCCGCGGCGGCAAGGCGATCTACGGCGCGCCGCTCGGCATTTTGATGCTGGAAGCGCGCTTCCCCCGTATCCCCGGCGACATGGGCAACGGCACGACCTGGCCATTCCCCGTGCTCTATCGCGTGGTGAGCGGCGCCTCGCCGGAGAAGGTGGTGCTGAAAGGCGCGGCGGGCCTGCTGCCCGACTTCATCGACGCGGCGAAGGATCTGGTGCGGCTCGGGGCCGAGGCCATCACCACCAATTGCGGCTTCCTCTCGCTGTTTCAGAAGGAGATCGCCTCCGCGGTCGGCGTTCCCGTCGCGACCTCGTCGCTGATGCAGGTGCCGTGGGTGCAGGCAACCTTGCCTCCGGGCAAGCGCGTCGGTCTCGTCACAGTATCAGGATCGACCCTGACGCCGGCCCATCTCGAAGGCGCCGGCGTGCCGCTCGATACGCCTGTCGCCGGCACCGAGCACGGCAAGGAATTCTTTCGCGTCCTGATCAAGGCCGAGAAGGAAGACATGGACGTCGCGCAGGCCGAGCGTGATGTGGTCGAGGCCGGCAAGGAGCTCGTCGCTAAAAATCCTGACGTCGGTGCGATTGTGCTCGAATGCACCAACATGCCGCCGTATGCAGCGGCCTTGCAGGCCGAGGTCGGCTTGCCCGTCTACGACATCTATTCCATGATCACCTGGTTTCACGCCGGACTGCGCCCGCGCGTGTTTGGCTGATGCGAATTGACGTCCGGCAGGGCGTACTTGTTGTGAGGCGACCGGTTCGCGCTTCACTCCGCCGCCACCGTGATCCCGTGGCCCAGCCGCTTCGAAATCCCGCCGGCGCAATCCCGCAAGGCATGCGCGATCGGGCTGTCCCAGCGCGCGTCAAAAGTGCCTTCCGGTCCCATCGCGGTGATGACCAGCGCGACGTGGCCGGCATGGTCGAACACGGGTGCGGAGAATGCGTTGACGCCGGGCAGGGGATCGCCGAGGGCGCGGGCGAGACCGTGCTTGCGGACTTCGGTGAGCATCTCGGCGACCTTTGGGCCTTTCACGGCGCGCTTCGGATTGTAACCGACGCCCTGGCGATCGAGCCCGCTTTCGAGTGCGGCGTTGATGGTCTGCTCCGGCAAGAACGCCGCGAAGGCGCGCCCGGTGGCCGTCTCCAGCAACGCCATCACCGAGCCCGGTCGCATCACGATGTGGACGGGCTGGGCCGGCTCTTCGATCTGCACCACGGTCGGTCCATGCGTGCCCCAGACCGCGAGCGAGACCGCATGTCCGATCTGGCTCGCGAGCGCGGCGATTTTCGGTCCGGCGATGCGCACGCCCGAGAGACGACGCAGGCTGATCAGGCCGAGTTCGAGCGCCAGCGCGCCGATCTCGTAGCGGCCGGTGGTCTCGTCCTGCTCGATCAGGCCGATGCGGGAGAAGCTGGCGAGATAAGGATGCGCCTTGGCCGGCGTCATGCCGGCCTCGCGGGCGAGATCGCGCAGCATCATCGGCTCGCCGCATCTGGCGAGCGCACGGAGCAATTCTCCGCCGACCTCGATCGACTGGATGCCGCGGCTTTCTCTCTTCATGCGCCTCCGATGCGCTCGAGTTCTCGCTTGAGCATGATCTTTTCGGAAAACCGCCGCACACTTTGCGCTAACGCGGCCCTTCGGGTCCGGATCATGCCCTACGCCGCGTCGCGCTTGGCGGCGCTGTCGGCGAGATGACGGCCGGCAATGTAGCCGAAGGTCAGCGCCGGCCCAAGCGTGATGCCGGCGCCGGGATAATTGCCGCCCATGATGCTCGCCATGTCGTTGCCGGCGGCATAGAGCCCCGGAATCACCCGGCCCTCGGCGTCGAGCGCGCGGGCGTTCTCGTCGGTGACGATGCCGGCATAGGTGCCGAGATCGCCGATCACCATCTTGATGGCGTAGAATGGCCCATTCTCGATCGGCGCAACGCAGGGGTTGGGCCCGTGCAGCGCATCGCCCTGGTAGCGGTTATAGGCTTTCGAGCCCTTGCCGAAGGCGGCATCAAAGCCCAGCGGCGCGGTCGCATTGAATTGCCTGACGGTCTCGACGAAGGCCTTGGCATCGATGCCCGCCTTCGCGGCGAGCGCCTCCAGCGTATCTCCGCGCATGAGATAACCGGTATCGAGGTGATGACCCAGCGGCATCGGAAAGGGCGGCACGCAGCCGAGGCCGTATTTCCGCAGCGTCTTGTGATCGCAAACGAGGTAGGCCGCGATCTCCTCGCCGGGCTTGGAGGCCTTGACCATGGCCTGGACGAAGTCGTGATAGGAATTGCCTTCATTGGCAAAGCGCTTGCCGTCGCGCATCACTGCGATCACACCGGGCTTGGCGCGGTCGATGAAATGCGGCATCACGCCCTTCGAGCCGTCCTTGCGCGTGGTCAGCGACACCGGCACCCACGCCGCCGCGTTCGGCAGCCGATTCTCGATGCGTCCGCCGGCGCTCTCGGCGAGGCGCAAGCCGTCCCCGGTATTGCCGGTCGGCCCAGGCGAAAAATGCTCGTTTCCGGTCGGCGCATGCGGGAACATCTTCTTGCGCCGCGCGACATCATGCGGGAAGCCGCCGCAGGCGAGCACGACGCCTTGCCGTGCGCGGACGCGCACGTCGCGTCCCTCGCGCGAGACGATCGCACCGGTGACCGCGCCATTCTCGACCGTGAGCTCGCGCAGCGGCGAGGACAGCCACATGGGTATGTTCAGATCCTGCGCGGATTTCGCGAGGCGCCCGGCCAGCGCGTTGCCGTTGGTGAGCGTCATGCCGCGGCCGTAACGCAGCACGTCCATCAAATGCCGCGACAATCGCTTGGCGACGTACACCGCTGATGTCAGCGACTTCGTCACCCGCATGAAGTGGATGATCTCCTTGCCTGACCCCAGCATCATGCCGAACACGGTGAGCTCGGGCAGCGGCATGCCGAGCGACTTGATGAGCTCGCCGAGCTCGCGACCGTCGAATGGACGGGTCACCATGGAGCGGCCGCCCTGCGCGCCGCCGGGCGCTTCCGCGTGGTAGTCCGGAAACACCAGCGGCATGTCGAAGCGGAGCGCCGTCTTGGTGGTGAAGAAATCGACGGCCTCGGGGCCGGCGGACAGAAACGCATCGACGCGCGCGGCGTCGAAATTGTTGCCGGCCTCGTGCCGCAGGTAGGTGCGGGCCTGCTCCGGCGTCTCCTCGATGCCATAGGCCTTCGCCAGCGACGTGCCGGGAATCCAGAGCCAGCCGCCGGAGCGGGCGGTGGTGCCGCCGAACCGCGGCTCCTTCTCGGCGATCAGCACGTCGAGGCCGCGATATCTCGCAGTGATCGCGGCCGACATGCCGGAGCAGCCCGATCCGGCGACGAGCACGTCGCATTCGTAAGTCTCAATTGCGCTCTGCTCGCTGCCGCTCATGTCTCACCTCACTTCTTCAAGAGTGGGCATTTGGATTCGGAGACCGGGCGGAAGGCGTCCTCGCCCTTCACGGACTTGATGATCTCCAGATAGTCCCAGGGCTCCTTGGACTGCTCGGGCGCCTTCACCCTGGCCAGATACATGTCGCGGATGACACGGCCGTCTTCGCGCAACTTGCCGCCATGGACGAATGTATCCTCGATCGGCAGCTCGCGCATCTTCGCCATCACCTTGGCCGGATCGTCGGTGCCGGCTGCCTTGATGGCCTTGAGATAATGCAGCACCGAGCCGTAGACGCCGGTGTGGATCATGGTCGGCATCACGTTGGTGCGCGCGAAGAATTTTTTCGACCAAGCGCGGGTTGCCTCGTCCATGTTCCAGTAGGAGGCGGTGGTCATGTAGGTGCCCTGCGCGGCCTTCAGCCCGATCGCATGTACGTCGGTGTCGAACATCAGGAGGCCGACGAGCTTCTGGCCGCCCTGGACCAGGCCAAACTCGCCCGACTGCTTGATCGCATTATCGGTGTCCTGGCCGGCATTGGCGAAGGCGACGACGTCGGCTTTGGAGCTCTGTGCCTGCAGTGCAAAGGAGGAGAAGTCGGCGGTGTTGGTCGGATGCTTCACGCCGCCGAGCACCTTGCCGCCCATCTCGTTGATGAAGCGCGTGGCGTCCTTCTCGAGCTGCTGGCCGAAGGCGTAGTCCGCCGTGACGAAGTACCAGGATTTACCGCCCTCCTTGATTACCGCGGAGGCCGTCACCTTCGACAGCGCGTAGGTGTCGTAGGTGAAGTGCACAGTGTTCGGGCTGCACAGCTCGTCGGTCAGCGAGCTTGCACCGGGGCCGGAGAGCAGGGCGATCTTGTTGCGCTCGCGCACCATGTTGTGCACGGCGATGGCGATGCCGGAATTGGGGATGTCGACGACGGCGTCGACCTTGCCGTTGTCGAACCAGCCACGCACGATATTTACGCCGACGTCGGTCTTCATCTGATGGTCGGCGCTGATGATCTCGATCGGCTTGCCGAGCACGGTCGGCCCGAACTCCTCCACCGCCATCTTGGCGGCCTCGACCGAGCCCGGCCCGGAGTTGTCGCGCCCCCAGCTCGACAGATCCGTCAGCACACCGATCCGCACCGCGTCGTCGGAGACTTGCGCGGTGGCGGCCGTGGTCGTGGCAGCCGAAATCATCGCCGCGAGCATGGCGCAGGCCAAAAGCCCTCTCATCGTCGTTCCCTCTTCTTGGGCCGCTTGGACGCGGCCGGTTGTTTCTGGAGCCAAATTAGATAATGGCGAATGAGTTTGTCAATGGTGAATGGGCGCTCGGAAGCGGTGGTACTCGATGCTCTTGTGTCCCGGACGCGCCGCAACGCCTCTTAGCGTTGCGGCGCAGAGCCCCATGCCGGCACCGAGTGCTCGTGAAGTATGGGCCCGGCTCTGCAGCGCATCACCATAGCGCGTCAAAGACGCGCGTAACCGCGCTTGTGGTGCTGCTCAGCGTCCGGGGCACGAGAGCGAACACAACACCTCCGCAGGTTGCAACCCTCACTGCGATTGGCCATGATGCCCGCGGAATTAGGGGCGGATGTCATGACAGCAGCAACGGGGGTCTCCGCTGCGGCGGAGAGGTCGACGACGGCGCATGTGGTGTGGGCGAGCGCGCTCGGCACTGCGATCGAGTGGTACGACTTCCTGATCTACGGCACCGCCGCCGCACTCGTGCTCAACAAGCTGTTCTTTCCGAGTTTCGATCCCTTTGTCGGCACGCTGGCGGCGTTCTCGACCTATGCGGTCGGCTTCGTGGCGCGGCCGATCGGCGGCGCGATCATCGGGCATTATGGCGACCGGCTCGGCCGCAAGACCATGCTGGTCGCGACCATGATCGCGATGGGGCTCGGCACCTTCCTGATCGGCTGCCTGCCGACCTACAGCCAGATCGGCGTGTGGGCGCCGATCCTGCTGGTGATCCTGCGCTTCGTGCAGGGCATCGGTCTCGGCGGCGAATGGAGCGGCGCGGTGGTCATGGTGGTCGAGCATGCCGGCGTCAGGCGCGGCTTTTACGGCAGCTTGGTACAGATTGGCTTTCCCGTCGGTGTTGCCGCCTCCACCGGCATTTTCGGGCTGATGACGCAGCTACCCGAGGCTGACTTCCTGAGTTGGGGCTGGCGCGTGCCGTTCTGGATCAGCATTGTGCTGGTCGGCGTCGGTTTCATCGTGCGGATGAGGCTGGCGGAAACGCCGCATTTCAAGGAGGTGGTCGAGCGCAAGGAAGTGCTGGCGCAGCCGGTCTGGGACGTTCTGCGCCGCGACTGGCGCAGTTTTCTGCTCGCGATCGGCATCACGGTGTCGGAAGTCGGGCTCGCTTATCTCCTCACCGTCTTCACCGTGGTCTATGCCACGACGAAGCTCGGCCTGTCGCGCCAGGTGATCCTGAATGCGGTGGTCTATGCCGCAATCGTCGAACTCGCGACGCTGCCGCTGGCGGGGTGGCTCTCCGATATCTTCGGCCGCAAGGCGCTCTATCTTGCCGGCGGCGTGTTCTCGGTGGCGCTGGCGTTTCCGCTGTTCTGGTTTCTCGACACCAAAGAGCCGGCGCTGATCACGCTGGCGCTCATCGTCACGATGACGCTGACGCATGCGCTGCTGTTCGGGCCCAAGGCCGCCTTCATGCCGGAGTTGTTCCGCACCCAGGTGCGCTACAGCGGCGCCTCGCTCGGCGCAAATGTCGCAGCCGCCTTGAGCGGCGGCCTCTCGCCGCTGATCGCGGCCGCGCTGCTGGCCTGGGCCGGCACCTACTGGCCGGTGTCGATCTACATCATCGCGCTCTCGATCATCACCATTGTCGCGACACTGATAACGCCGGAGACGGCGCGCGACGGCTTGAAATAGCGGCTTGCGTCAGCGACAGACAGCAGCGTCCCGCATCACCAGGAAGGTGATGCTGGCGGGCGGTAGCCGGAGCAGACCGGCCGGCGCGGTGCGCGCCGCAAGGCGCGGCAGGTCGTCATGGGCGCCCAATTCCAGCGGTTCGCCATTCAGCCGGACGGTCGAACTTTGCAGGCGATCGGCCTGCAGCGTGTAGTGCTCGGCAGGGCCTTCCAGCGTCAGGAGGCGCGTTGCGTTCAGCGACGTGCTGATGAGGAGCACGGAGATGGCTCCCTTCGTCGCAGGATGACAATGCGCGTAGATGTGAAGGCCTGGCATCGCGGCCGTTCCCGCCTCGAGCACGGTCGTGCCCATCAGGCGTCGCCAGAGTAATGCGGCCCAATAATTCGGCCGCGGACGAAACGAGCGCTCGTCGAGCAGCCCGTAATCACTGGCCGCGAGCGTGTTGTGCATCACCACCTGCACGCCTGATTTCGCCAGACGGCCGAGTTGATCAAGATAGCGAAACGTATCGAGGAACGTCGCATCCCAGGGATTGCCGCCGCAGGCCGCATCCGCCGTTTCCGTCAACCAGATCGGCTTGCCCGGCGCGAATGCGTCGCGCAGCGCGCGGTAGATGGCGAGACTGGCGTCGCTGCGCGTCAGCCAGTCTTCTGACAACGCCTGCGACGGATCGTCATGCAGGCCACAGCGGGGCGAGAGCGTGTTGTAGTGATGATAGGAGAAGCGATCGAGACCCGGCCCCGACGCAGCGAGCAAATCGCGCGTGTGGATGGCGGTCGTGCCCGGAGCTGGAGAGTCGCCGATCGAGGCCGGGCCGACGACCAATGTCTCCGGAGACGAACGCCGGATCCACGCACGGAATGTCCCGAAGTCGCGGCCATACGCATCCGCGTTGTATCCGGACGGCGCACCATTGTTCGCCGCCAGCGTAGGCTCGTTCATGAATTCAGCGGCGGCGATGCGGCCGCCCAACGCGCGGGTCATGTCGACGAGGCGCTGCGCCTGATCCGGCATCCACGCGCCATTTGCGTCGCGGCTGCCGGGGCTGACCGCAAAGGACGTCACGATCTCCGCATCGACCGCGCGGGCGAAGTCGATGACGCCGCGCCATTGGGCGCGGTTGAGCACGGTGTTGAAGCCGGCAGGCGGAGCGGCCGGTGCCTTTTCGGTGTCCGCAACGTAGGTGGCGTTCGCCCAGCTGCCACTGATGCGCACATAAGCTGGCGACAGCGCTGCTGCGAGCATGCGAAGGCGGGGGCTGGCGAGATCGATCGGTGGCCTGTTGCTGTAGCGATCGCGCTGCATCCGGTCCTGCGCGTAAGGTTTCCAGAAGCGGCCGCCGGTCACTTCCACCATCTCGACATTGTAGGATTGGAAGCGCGCATCGATCGTGCCGATCGCCTTCATGCGCGAAGGCGCGATAGCAATGTCGCCGGCGTGCGCCGCGCATGCTGCCAAGGCGACGAGCAGGACGCTCGTCATCGCGCCTGCTGCTTGACCGGCCTGGCGCGCTCGGAATCGCGGCCCGCCGTGTACGGCCCAGTGCCTCGTCATGCGTTGCCGGTCCACATGCACCAGAGCCAACCGTGAGCTTGCCCAGATCGACCACCGTATCTCCATTTTGCTTCGCCCCGGCAGGGGGGAGCTTGCCGGGGGGGCCGCTACGGTCCCGGGCAGCCGGCTTTCGCAAGCGCGAAAGGAGATGTCCCGGCGCGTGACCATCGATCAAAAAAAATTCGACAGCCCTCTTGAATCCGATTTGCGATTTTCTAAGTCGTCTTTCGCCGCGAGAGCGGTGTGTCGGATGCCAGATCGGGTCCGGCACGGGCGCCGGGCCGGTCTTCGGACCCTGTCTGATACCCTGTCCTGCGCTCCTTCGTATCCATCTTGCTCTTAGGAGGACTTGGTTATGAGGACCAGTTTCGACTTTGCGCCCCTGTGGCGTTCCACCATCGGCTTCGATCACCTGGCCGACCTCGTCGACAGCACGCTGCGCCAGGCGACCGAGGACAATTATCCCCCCTACAACATCGAACGCTCCGGTGAAGATCACTACCGGATCAGCCTTGCCGTGGCAGGTTTCAGCCCTAGCGATATCACCGTGACGGCTGAGCAGAATGCGCTCACCATCGAGGGCAGGAAGCCCGAGACCGCTGCGCGCGAATACCTGTACCAGGGCATCGCTGCGCGCCCGTTCCGGCGCGTGTTCAACCTCGCCGACTACGTCCAGGTGAAGCAGGCTTCCTTCCAGGACGGTCTGCTGATCATCGAGCTCGTCCGCGAGGTTCCGGAAGCCATGAAGCCGCGACGGATTCCGATCGCGGGTGGCACTCCTGCGGCATCGCAGATCGAGCAGAAGAAAGCAGCCTGAGCGTTCGATCGGTCGAGTAGCGGAACGCGGCGTGCGGATGCGCGCCGCGCTCCCCGATGCATCAAGGAGAGAAAAATGGCTTTTCGTGACCTCATTCCCTGGTCAGGGAAACAGGAGCTTGCGCCTGCGCGCGACAGTTTCGATCCATTCCTGACGCTTCATCGCGAAATGAACCGTCTGTTCGACGACGTCTTTCGCGGCTTCGGCGGGACCGGCCTGTCGCCGCTGATGGAAGGCCGCTTCGGCTGGCCGAAGCTCGAGCTCAGCGAGACCGACAAGATGTTGACTGTCTCGGCCGAGCTGCCCGGCCTGAACGAGAAGGACGTCCAGGTCGAGATCGCCAATGGCATCCTGACCGTGCGCGGCGAGAAAAAGGCAGAGCGCAACGGCGAAGGCAGATACTTCACCGAGCGCTATTACGGCGCCTTCGAGCGGCAGATCCCGTTGGAGGGCGTCGAGGAGGACAAGGCCGAGGCGTCGTTCAAGGACGGCGTCCTGACCGTGTCGCTGCCGAAATCCGAGAAGGCGCGCGAGGGCGTCAAGCGCATCGCGATCAACACGCATTAACATGAAACCGGACGGCGGCCATGCGCCGCCGTCCTCGTCAACAAACCCGTCCCTTTGAAAGGAGCATGAGGGAGGCACTGTCAATGACCAACGTGAATGCCAACGCCAGCACTCTCAATCCGCTGTTTCATCCCGCTGCCCATTACGACTCGCCTGCCGAGGTCCTGAATGCGCAGGAGCTCTCCACGCCGGAGAAGCGTATCATCCTGTCGTCCTGGGCGTCCGACATGTATGCGGTGGAATCCTGTCCTGCCCTGCGCGAGATTCCTGGCATGAGCCATACGGTCCGGCTCGCCGATATCCTGGCTGCCCTGCGCAAGCTCGACGGGGACAACGACAATGACGACCCGCCGCGCGGCGGCGGCGTCCCGATGCGGCTGCGGCGGCCATGGGCCGCCGTAGAGGGGCGAAGCGCATGATGCTGACGCAGACCGTTCTCGCACTTGCGCTGCTCGGCCAGGTCTCGGCGGCCTGGGCTGTTCCATTTCTGGCTCTGCAAGGCCTTGTCGCCGCGTCACGTGGCGAGAGCTGAGGCCGGAGTCTTCCATTCCGATCCGAGGTTAGGTGGCAGGTGATGACGATGCGTGCTGTGCGTCCGTTCTTGCTGGCGATGCTGGTGCTGACGCTCACGGCGTCACAGCCTGCCGCCGGCCAAATCCCCGATTTCAAGACCGGCGGCTCGGTGCCGACCCTGGCGCCGCTGGTGCGTCAGGTGACGCCGGCCGTCGTCAACATCTCCGTTCACGGCCGGGTGCGCGAGGACAATCCACTCTATCGCGATCCGGTGTTTCGCGAGTTCTTCGACGTACCCCGGCAGATCGAGAAGGAGGTCAGCGCGACCGGCTCCGGTGTCATTGTCGATGCCCAGCGCGGCTACGTGTTGACCAATAATCACGTGGTCGAAGGTACCTCCGCGGTGCAGGTCACGACCAAGGACGGCAGGCAGTTTTCCGCTAAGGTCATCGGCCGTGATCCGCCCACGGACATCGCGGTGCTCCAGCTCCAGAGTCCGGTCGGTCTCAAGGCGCTCGCCTTCGGCGACAGCGACGCGCTGGAGGTCGGCGACTTCGTGCTCGCGATCGGCAATCCCTTCGGCCTTGGTCAGACGGTCACGTCCGGTCTCGTCAGCGCGCTCGGCCGGACCGGCCTCGGCAAGCAGGGTTATGAGGATTTCATCCAGACGGATGCCGCGATCAATCCCGGCAATTCCGGCGGGGCGCTGGTCAGCCTGCGCGGCGAGCTCGTCGGCATCAACTCCGCGATCATCTCGCCCGCCGGCGGCAATGTGGGCATCGGCTTTGCCATTCCCGTCAATATGGCGCGCAAGGTGATGGAGCAGATCATTGCCAATGGCCGCGTCGAGCGCGGCCGCATCGGTGTCTCGCTCAGGGATCCGCATCCATCGGTCAACAGGCGGCTGATGAAAGGTGCCGTCATCGCCGAGATCGCCGCGGACTCGCCCGCCGAGCAAGCAGGCTTGCGGAAGGGCGACATCATCACCAGGGCAGATGATCGTCCGATCCACACCGCCACCCAGCTCCGCAACACGATCGGCCTTGCGCGCATCGGCGAGGATGTGAAGCTCGCTGGGCTGCGCAACGGTGTGCCGTTCGCGGTTGTGGTCAGAGTGGCGCCCGCGACGGAATCGAGCAGCGCGCTCGCAGGCCCCGGTCGCTTTCTGCGCTGAAGCGCGATGAGATCAGGTTCGATCGGCGCCCGGGTTCACCTCTCCCTCCGGGAGAGGTGAGCCCGAGCCGACCGAGCCCAATCAGCCGCTCAAGCCGCGCGGTGATCCAGCCCGTCCTGCAGGTCCCGGATCAACCGGCGCTCGCGTTCGATGCGTTGCTGGAAGAGCTCGCGCTCGTGCTCGCTTTTGGCGCTTGCAAGCAGAAGCTCGTAATGACCGATGACCTTCTCGCTGCCCCGAATGAGCAGGTCTCGCTGACTGATCATTGCACCGCTCCCCTCGCATCGATCGGGGCATAGGGGGCAGAGAAAGCCACGGGGAAGGTCGCTGCGGTCAGGCCCTCGAGCGCCGACCGCTCCTCTGCGAGACGTCTCTCGATGAAATGGCGCTCCAGCTCCGACAGTCTGGTCTTCAGCAGTCGGCGGTAGCGGTGGATGTTGTTGCGGTGCGCACGAATGCGGGCCAGATTCTCATCGAGCATCGTCGTCTCTCCAGACGGTCGCGTTTGATCCTTTGATTTTCGAGAGTGAGAAAGCGTGCTTTCTCAGCGGAAAAAATTAGGCAGCCGGAATCGCGTGTCAAGAGGTTCGCGACGGCACCGTGCGGCAGAGCTCGGATTTCGGCAAGATGATCTGGAGCGTCGCCGAGCAGATCGCAAAGCTTCGGAGGCGTTCGAGCTCAACGGAGAATGTCGGCCCGGTGGTGAAGGGCGACGTGCTCTTGTGCAAGCTCGAAGGCCTGCCTGATATGTCGATCGAAGATCGTCTAGCGCGCAGGGGCCGGAACTCAACTGGAACCGCGGCGCAGGCCTGGGTTCCATCGGCGATTGCCCCCTCTTGGGCCACAAACAAACCCGCTGCGGCCATATTTGGGTAAGAGTGATCTCCCGTATGGGAGACGCTTCGATGAAAAAGGCTCTGATCATTGCCATCCTGCTGCTGGCCGGCGTGCCGGCAAGCGCCATTGCGCAGGAACGCGCCGGTTCTGCCGCGTTGGGCGCGGTGTCCGGTGCCGTCGTGCTCGGTCCGGTCGGGGCCGTTGCGGGCGCGGTGATCGGCTATACCGCCGGGCCTTCGATCGCGAGGTCCTGGGGCTTGAGAGGGTCGTCACGGTCGGCAAGACATCGGCAGCCGTCACGCCGCGAAGCATCCCCCGTCGCCGCGACCAACGCTCCACCGCGCACGCGCCAGGCGATGGAAGCCAGCGGTCAGATGGGAGCTGCGAGCAATCCGCCGGTCCAAGCCGCCCCCGCGGTGCAACCGGTTCAAGCCGCGCCTGCGGAGACCACGATGCCGCCGGTTCAGGGATTCGAGTAGAGCGAGGCCCAGCGCTAGCTCCGGCCGAGCATTTTCTGCGCGGCGCGAAGATGCGGCTTGTCGATCATCTGGCCGTCGAGCCGCAGCGTGCCGGCGTTCGGATTGCTCGCGAACGCCGCGATCACCTTCTCCGCCCAGATGCGCTCGGCGTCGGTTGGCTCGAACGCCGCATTGACGATGTCGACGTGCTTGGGATGGATCAGCGCTTTCGCCGAAAACCCGTCGCGCCGTGCCGCGCGTGTTTCCTGTTCGAGACCTGCGAGATTGTCGATGTCGGTATAGACGGTGTCGATCGGTGCGACCTCCGCCGCGGCCGCCGCCATCAGGCAGAGATCGCGCGCCAGCCGGTAGGGGCTATGGAATACGCCGCCCGAGGCCTTTTCGGTGGCGCCGAGCGAGGCTGAGAGATCTTCCGCGCCCCACATCAATCCGGCGAGGCGAGGGGAGCAGCCCTTGTAGCTGCCGAGTCCGAAGATCGAGCTGGCGGTTTCCGTGGCGACGCAGACGATCCGCGTCGCGCCGACCGTCATGCCGGCCGCAGCTTCCAGGGCTTCGAGCCAGGCCGCGACCTGCCGCACGTCGTCGCCGCCTTGCGCTTTCGGCAGGACGATGCCGTCGGGCCTGCCGGGCATCACCGCGGCGAGATCGGCCAGCGTCATGCCGGTGTCGAGCGCGTTGACGCGGACATAGAGCTGGTGCGGGCCCGGGCGGCTCTCCAGCATCGCCAGCGTCAGGCTGCGCGCCTCCGGCTTCTTGTCGGCGACGACGGAATCCTCGAGATCGATGATCAGTGCGTCGGCTTTGCCTTCGCTCGCCTTCTCGAATTTGCGCGGGGAATCGCCCGGCACGAAGAGCATGGAGCGCATCAGGCCGGCCTCTTGTGCAGCATCGCCATGCGGCGGCATTTGAAAAGTCCTCGAAACAAAGCCCCGCCCATCGCGCTTTCCTCCCTGCGAAATAACGGCGCGACCGTTGCTTCGCGCCGCATGAGGCTTTGCATCATACACGCACTTGACAGGCAAATTCACGTCTATCTACTCAGTCTCCGAAACCCGGGACATGCAAGCGAGGGCGGGACTAAGAACATGGATTTCGCGCTCACCGATCAGCAGGAAGCCATTCGCGACGCCATCGCCAAGATCTGTGAAGGTTTCCCCGACGCCTATTGGCTGAAGAAGGACCACGACGGCGGCTTCCCGCATGATTTTCACAAGGCGCTGGCCGATGCCGGTTGGCTCGGCATCTGCGTGCCGGAAGAGTATGGTGGTTCGGGTCTCGGCATCACAGAGGCCGCGATCATGATGCGCACCATCGCCGAATCCGGTGCCGGCATGTCCGGCGCCTCCGCGGTGCATATCAACGTGTTCGGTCTCAATCCTGTGGTCGTGTTCGGCACCGAGGAGCAGCGCAGGCGCATGCTGCCGCCGATGGTCGAGGGCCGCGAGAAGGCCTGCTTCGCCGTGACCGAGCCCAACACCGGCCTCAACACGACTCAGCTCAAGACCCGCGCAGTCGCCAAGAACGATCGCTACATCGTCAACGGCCAGAAGGTGTGGATCTCCACCGCACAGGTCGCGCACAAGATCCTGCTGTTGGCGCGCACCACTCCGCTGGAGGAGGTACGTTCGCCGACCCACGGCCTCAGCCTGTTCTACACTGATTTCGATCGCAACAGGATCAAGGTGCACGAGATCGAAAAGATGGGCCGCAAGATCGTCGATTCCAACGAGCTGTTCTTCGAGGATTTCGAGATCCCGATGGAGGACCGCATCGGCGAAGAAGGCAAGGGCTTCCAGTACATCCTGGAAGGCATGAATCCGGAGCGCATCCTGATCGCGGCGGAAGCGGTCGGCCTCGGCAAGCTGGCGCTCTCGCGTGCGACCGAATATGCCAAGACGCGCACCGTGTTCAACCGCCCGATCGGCAAGAACCAAGGCATCCAGCATCCCCTCGCAGTGAACTGGGTCGAGCTCGAAGCGGCCTGGCTGATGGTGATGTCGGCGGCCTGGCAATACGACAAGGGCATGCCCTGCGGCGCGGCGGCCAATGCCGCGAAGTACCTGGCGGGCGAAGCCGGCTTCTCGGCTTGCGAGCAGGCCGTGATGACCCATGGCGGCTTCGGCTACGCCAAGGAATTCCATGTCGAGCGGTATCTGCGCGAGGTGCTGATCCCGCGCATTGCGCCGGTCAGCCCGCAGCTCGCACTCAGCTTCATCGCGGAAAAGGTGCTGGGCCTCGCCAAGTCGTACTAGACAGGGTGCAGGCCTATTCGGCGGCGATCCGCTCCATCGCCATGGCGCGGAGCTTTGCGCGCTGGATCTTGACGCCGTTGGCGCTGTCGGTGACGGGGAAGGCGTCCACGATGTAAATCCGTGCGGGGACCTTGTAGCCGGCGAGCCGCTCGCGCAGGCGTGCGATTAACGTTTCCTGTTGCGGTGGCGGGCCGGCCGGGATGACGAAGGCGACGCAGCGGGCCTGGCCGTTGAGATCGACGGCGACGGCTTGCGCATCGGCGACGCCCGCGCAGGACTTGAGCTCGTCCTCGATCTCGCCGGGCGCGACCAGGAAGCCGCCGAGGCGCATGGCATCGCCGGCGCGGGTTTCATACACGAAGGAGCCGTCGCCACGGAGCCGGCCGATATCGCCGGTGCGGAAGAAGCCGTCTGCGGTGATCGCATTTCGCGTTGCTTCCGGATTGTTGAAATAGCCGAGGAAGCGCGAGGGCGCGCTGATTTCGATTTCGCCGGAGACGCCGGGAGCGGCAAGCTCGCCGGTCTCCGTGTTGCGCACGCGGACCTCGGCGTCTGCCGACATCGGCCAGCCGCCGCCCTCGATGCGATCGGCGAAGGCGTCGTTGCTGCGGCCGATCGAGAACAACGCCTGCACCTCGCTGGAGCCGTAGAGGCCGAACAGCGGCAGGCCGCGCGCTTCGGCCTCCGCAGCCAGCTCACGCCAGCCGGGCTGGAACGCCGCAAAGCCGCAGACCTCGAGATGCGGGAATGGCCGCGCCCCGTCGGTCAACGCAAGGATGCGCCGGAACATCTCATCGGAGCCGAAGGTGTGGGTGATGCCATGCTCGCTCAGGATCTTCAGCGCCGGCCTCGCCTCGAACGCATCGAGCACATGGACGGTCGCGCCGGCCGCGACAAAGCCGAGCAGGCTGGTCATGCCGAAGGTGCCGCAGAACGGCAGCATGGCCAGCAGCGAATGACGCTGCGGAGAGAGCTGGAGCGCCCTGGCCACGGCGTTGGCGTGGTTTGCCAGCGTTCGCTGCGAATGCGCGACCAGCTTTGGTCCTTTGGTCGTGCCCGACGTGGTGTAGAGCAGCACGGGCAGGTCGGCGTCATCCTGGGCAGGAACCGGCGGATAGGGCTTGTCGAACGCATCGAACCGCACGCAAGGCCATTGCGCCGGGATCGGATCCGCGCCGATCACCGCGAGCCTCTGCAGCGCAGGCACCTCGTCCCTGGAGATGTCAGCGATGATCGCGGCGAAATCGATCGAGCGGAACGCCGTCTCCACCACCATCAGCTTGGCGCCGGACGATTTGAGGAGATGCGTGACTTCGCCGCTGCGGTATCGGGTGTTGACCGCGGCGACGATCGCGCCAAGCCGGGCGGCGGCAAACAGCAGCGCGATCCATTCGACCCGATTGACCAGCCAGACCGCGACCACGTCGCCCTTGCCGATATCCTGCGCGGCCAGCCAGGCCGTGGTCTGCTCGATCTTCGCTGAGAATTCCGTGCGCGAGACGGGGATGCCGTCGAACACGAAGGCCGGCTCGGCGGCGGTCTCCGACCTCATCAGCGAATGCAGTGAAACGTCGTCGGCGTGCATGGCAACCGGAGTAGCCCGATCGTGCCGACCTGTCTACTTGGTGCCGAACATCCGGTCGCCGGCATCGCCAAGACCCGGCACGATGTAGCCGTGATCGTTGAGTCGCTCGTCGATCGCGGCGGTCCAGATCGGCACGTCGGGATGCTCGCTCTGGAATTGCGCGATGCCCTCAGGCGCCGCCAGCAGGCAGACGAAGCGGATGTCGCGGGCGCCGCGGTCCTTCAGCAGGGATGCGCCGGCGCACGCCGAATTGCCGGTCGCCAGCATCGGGTCCATCAGGATCACGGTGCGGTCGGACAGGTCTTGCGGGGCCTTGAAGTAATATTCCACGGCTTGCAATGTCTCGGGGTCGCGATAGAGCCCGATATGGGCGATGCGGGCCGAGGGCATCAGCGCCAGCATGCCATCGAGGAAGCCTACGCCGGCACGCAGGATCGGCGCCAGCGTGAGCTTCTTGCCGGCAATCTTCGGCGCCTGCATCGGGGAAATCGGCGTCTCGATCTCGACCAGCTCGAGCGGCAGATCGCGCGTCACCTCGTAGCCGAGCAGCATCCCGACTTCGTTCAGGATCTCGCGAAAGCTCTTGGTCGAGCGGTCCTTCTCCCGCATCAGGGAAAGCTTGTGCTGGACCAGGGGGTGGGCGACGACATTCACGCGGCTTGTGCTCATGGGGCCGATCTAACACGGTTCCGTGAAACTGCGCCAGATCGGGGAGGGGTTTTCCGCAAGGAGCGGGGCGGCCTGGTCGGGCTGTGCGACTGCCGTTCGTGCCAAGTTGCTCGCCGCGTAGGCAGCCATGGTCAATTCGCGGTCGATCGCGCGGGAGGTTCTAGACGCCGAGCCCGCGCGCCGCGAGCATGATCACGATCGCCAGGATGCTGCCCCAGACCAAGCTCAATGTCACGGCCAGGATGGTCGTCGTGACCGCGTGCTCGATATGTCCTCTGAAGAGTTTCATGTCAGGCGGGATGCTCAGCTGAAATTCTCGCAGGACGCCGGCTCATAGAGCGAATCCGCAGCGAGGCGCACGTTGGGAACGCTCGGCCGGGGCATTTCGATCGCCCGCGCCTGGACTTCTGCGAAAGCCGAGAGCAGCGCGGTCGCGAGGTCGCCGTGACACCCTTCGACGGCCGCATCGAGCCAGTCCGGCAGCTCGCGTTCGCGCGAGAGCGAACAATGCCATTCGCCTTGGTCGTACGCGATGCGGCGGATGCGCCACAGCGGCAGCTCGAGCTCCATCAGCGCCAGCGCCGCGTCGGCCCACGCCTCCACCTCGATCAGGCGCATGACGCGCGCGGTGCGCTCGGACCGTCCGAGCGAGGGAAAGCGGCGGCAGGCCTTGTCGATGATCTCGAGCATCAACGGTCGGTTCATGCCTTGCGCATGACGCAGGCGCTCGCCGAGGGACGTCGGATCGTAGTGTGGGGCAGCGGCGGTCATGCAGCCTCCTGGAACGGGCGTCGGCAGTCGCCGGCCTCTTCAGGGTGGCGGAAACGCTGTTTGAAAACGAGATGAGAAGGGGATGGGAGATATAGGAATCTCATAAAGGCCGAGGGCCGCGATGCGTCGCGGGCTGCCCGCCCTTTATGAGATTCCTATAACTTCGCGATAGCGCTCGTCTCGAAAACCTATGCCCGCGATGGCACTTCAGCGCGGTCAAAAGTCCCGCCTGGTCTTGCGGAAAAGCGTTGCTTTCCTTCCGCCAGCTTCGCCGGGTCCCCGAGAAAGAAGTTGCTCCCGACGTAAGGGCGCAACGAGGAGCACCTCCATGATAGACATTCTGATGTTGGCGCTGGGCTTCGGCTTCTTCGCGCTTGCGATCGGCTACACCTACGTCTGCGAACGGCTGTAACGGAGCAGACCATGATCTTCGACTACGTGCTCGCCGGCGCCGTCTCGTTCGGCCTCCTGATCTACCTCACCTATGCGCTGCTGCGGCCCGAGCGGTTCTGAGCCGTGCTGCTGCCGCTGTAGTGCCGGGCATCCTGACTGAAGGGTTGATTTCATGACTGTGACCGGTTGGCTCCAGATCATCCTCTATTGTGCGATCATCGTTGCGCTCACGAAGCCGCTCGGCTGGTACATGACGCGCGTGTTCAACGGCGAGAAGACATTCCTCTCACCGGTGCTGCGTCCCATCGAGGCCGGCATCTACTGGATATCAGGCGTCGACGACAAGCGCGAGCAGCACTGGCTGACCTACACGGTCGCCATGCTGCTGTTCCATGTCGGGGGCTTTCTGATCGTCTACGGCGTGATGCGATTGCAGGCCGTGCTGCCGTTCAATCCGGCCGGGCAGGGGGCGGTCGCCGAAGATCTCTCCTTCAACACCGCGATCTCCTTCATCACCAACACCAACTGGCAGAACTACGGCGGCGAGAGCACGATCTCCTACCTCGTTCAGATGCTCGGCCTGACCCACCAGAATTTCCTGTCGGCCGCGACCGGCATCGCGCTGGCGATGGCGCTGATCCGCGGCTTCTCGCGCGCCTCGATGCGCACCGTCGGAAACTTCTGGGTCGATGTCACGCGCTGCACGCTCTACGTGCTGCTGCCGATCTGCATCGTCTACACGCTGTTCCTGGTCTGGCAAGGCATGCCGCAGACGCTCGGCGACTACGTCGAGGCCACGACGCTCGAAGGTGCCAAGCAGACCATCGCGATCGGCCCGGTGGCCTCGCAGGTCGCGATCAAGATGCTGGGCACCAATGGCGGCGGCTTCTTCAATGCCAATGCCGCGCACCCCTTCGAGAACCCGACCGCGCTGTCGAACTTCGTGCAGATGATCTCGATCTTCGCGCTCGGCGCCGCGCTGACCAACGTATTCGGCCGCATGGTCGGCAACCAGCGGCAGGGCTGGGCGATCCTCGCCGTCATGGGCGTGCTGTTCGTCGCCGGTGTGGCCATCACCTATTGGGCGGAAGCGGGCGGCACCTCGATGCTCCATGCGCTCGGGCTGACAGGCGGCAACATGGAGGGCAAGGAGGTCCGTTTCGGCATCGTTGCCTCCTCGCTGTTCGCCGTCATCACCACGGCAGCCTCGTGCGGCGCGGTCAACGCCATGCATGACAGCTTCACCGCGCTCGGCGGCATGATCCCGCTGATCAATATCGAGCTCGGCGAAATCATCGTCGGCGGCGTCGGCGCCGGCATGTACGGCATGCTGCTGTTCGTCATTCTCGCGATCTTCATCGCGGGGCTGATGGTCGGCCGCACCCCGGAATATGTCGGCAAGAAGATCGAGGCGCGGGAGGTCAAGATGGCGATGTTGGCCATTCTGGTGCTGCCGCTGATGATCCTGGGCTGGACCGCGGTCGGCGTGGTCTATCCGGCGGCCGTTGCCTCCATGGCGAATGCCGGCCCGCACGGCTTCACCGAAGTGCTCTACGCCTATACCTCGGGCGCCGGCAACAACGGCTCGGCCTTCGCCGGTCTCGGCGGCAACACCTTCTTCTACAACCTCACGCTGGCAAGCGCGATGTTCGTCGGCCGCTTCTTCATGATCATCCCGGCCATGGCGATCGCGGGCTCGCTTGCCGAGAAGAAATCGATTCCCCCGTCCATGGGCACGTTCCCGACCACCGGCGGCCTGTTCGTCGGCCTCGTCATCGGCGTCATCCTGATCATGGGTGGCCTCACCTTCTTCCCGGCTCTCGCGCTCGGCCCCATCGTCGAGCATCTCGCGATGAACGCCGGCAACCTCTTCTGATTGTCTGGAGCGATCTCCATGGATACGACAAAACTGCAGAAACGCGCGCCGATGTCGGCGATGCTCGACCCAAAAATAGTAGTGCCCGCGATCCGCAGCTCCTTTGCCAAGCTCGATCCGCGGTTGATGATCAAGAACCCCGTGATGTTCGTGGTCGAGATCGTGGCCGTCCTGACCACCGTGATCTTCCTGCGCGACCTCGTCACGGGCGGGTCAAATCTCGGCTTCACCTTCCAGATCATCGCCTGGCTCTGGTTCACGGTGCTGTTCGCCAACTTCGCCGAAGCGGTCGCCGAAGGGCGCGGCAAGGCACAGGCGGAGTCGCTGCGCAAGACCCGCACCGAGAGCCAGGCCAAGCTCCTGACCGGCGCGGGCCAGGACTTCAAGCTGGTGCCGGGCACGAGCCTGAAGGTCGGCGACATCGTGCTGGTCGAGGCCGGCGATATCATCCCCTCCGATGGTGAGGTGATCGAGGGCGTCGCCTCGGTCAACGAAGCTGCGATTACTGGCGAGTCGGCGCCGGTCATTCGCGAATCCGGCGGCGACCGTTCGGCGGTCACAGGGGGCACCCAGGTGCTGTCCGACTGGATCCGCGTCCGCATCACCGCGGCGCAAGGCTCGACCTTCATCGACCGCATGATCAAGCTGGTCGAGGGCGCCGAGCGCGCCAAGACGCCGAACGAGATCGCGCTCAACATCCTGCTCGCCGGCCTCACCATCATCTTCGTGTTCGCCACCGTCACTATCCCGAGCTATGCCGCCTATGCCGGCGGCTCCATCTCGGTGATCGTGCTGGTCGCGCTGTTCGTGACGTTGATCCCGACCACGATCGGTGCGTTGCTGTCGGCGATCGGCATCGCCGGCATGGACCGTCTGGTGCGCTTCAACGTGCTGGCAATGTCCGGCCGCGCGGTCGAGGCGGCGGGCGACGTCGACACGCTGCTGCTCGACAAGACCGGCACGATCACCCTCGGGAACCGGCAGGCGACCGCCTTCCGGCCGGTGCGCGGCGTGACCGAGCAGGAGCTGGCGGACGCGGCCCAGCTGGCTTCCCTCGCCGACGAGACGCCGGAGGGGCGCTCCATCGTCGTGCTCGCCAAGGAAAAGTACGGCATTCGCGGTCGCGACATGGCCGAGCTTGGCGCGACTTTCATTCCGTTCACGGCGCAGACCCGCATGAGCGGCGTCGATGCCGGCGGTTCCTCGGTTCGCAAGGGCGCGGTCGATGCGATGCTGAATTATGTCGGCGGTGGCGCACCGGCCGCGATCGCGTCCGGCAACACGGCGCGTGCGATACAGCCTGCCGCACTGTCCGAGCTCGGCCGCGAGATCCAGGCGATTGCCGATGAGGTGTCGAAGTCCGGCGGCACGCCGCTGGCCGTCGCCAAGGACGGACGGCTGCTCGGGATCGTCCAGCTCAAGGACATCGTCAAGGGCGGCATCCGCGAGCGCTTCGCCGAGCTGCGTCGCATGGGCATCCGTACCGTCATGATCACCGGCGACAACCCGATGACCGCGGCTGCGATCGCGGCGGAAGCCGGTGTCGACGACTTCCTGGCGCAGGCAACGCCCGAGGACAAGCTCAAGCTGATCCGCGACGAGCAGGCCAAGGGCAAGCTGGTCGCGATGTGCGGCGACGGCACCAACGACGCGCCGGCGCTCGCGCAGGCCGATGTCGGTGTCGCCATGAACACCGGCACGCAGGCCGCGCGCGAGGCCGGCAACATGGTCGACCTCGACTCCAACCCGACCAAGCTGATCGAAGTGGTCGAGATCGGCAAGCAGCTGTTGATGACGCGCGGTGCGCTGACGACGTTCTCGATCGCCAACGACGTCGCCAAGTATTTCGCGATCATCCCGGCGATGTTTCTGGCATTCTACCCGCAGCTCAATGTGCTCAACGTCATGAGCCTGTCGAGCCCGCAGAGCGCCATCCTGTCGGCGATCATCTTCAACGCGCTCATCATCATCGGCTTGATCCCGCTGGCACTCAAGGGCGTGGCCTATCGTGCGGTCGGTGCCGGCGCGCTGCTTCGCCGCAACCTCCTGATCTACGGCCTTGGCGGCATCGTCATTCCCTTCATCGGCATCAAGGCGATCGACCTCGTGGTTGTTGCCTTGCACCTCGCCTAACCCCGTCATTGCGAGCGAAGCGAAGCAATCCAGAAATGTCCCCGCGGTTGACAGCCTGGATTGCTTCGTCGCTTCGCTCCTCGCAATGACGAAAGAAAATGGAGACCCAACATGCTCAGAGAAATCCGACCTGCCATGGTCCTGCTCGTGGTGCTGACCGCCATCACTGGCCTGGCCTATCCGCTCGCCATGACCGGCATTGCCGGCGCAATCTTCCCTGCCAAGGCGCAAGGCAGCCTGATCGAGAAGGACGGCAAGGTGATCGGCTCCGCCCTGATCGGGCAGGAGTTCAAAGACGACAAATACTTCCACGGCC
The DNA here is from genome assembly GCF_900115265.1 of Bradyrhizobium sp. Ghvi. Taxonomy (GTDB): domain Bacteria; phylum Pseudomonadota; class Alphaproteobacteria; order Rhizobiales; family Xanthobacteraceae; genus Bradyrhizobium. Next base: position 204,275 of record NZ_FOVU01000006.1, read on the forward strand.
GCCCGTCGGCGACGCTGGCGCCGGATCCCAATGATTCGACCAAGTCGATCCCCGCGCCCTACAACGCCGCCAATTCGGGTGGCTCCAATCTCGGCCCGACCAGCAAGGCGCTGGCCGACCGGCTGAAGCAGGATGTGGACAAGCTGAAAGCCGAGAACCCGAACGCCCCGGTGCCTGTCGATCTGGTCACGACTTCGGCCAGCGGTCTCGACCCCGATATTTCGCCGGAAGCGGCGCATTTCCAGGTGCCGCGTGTGGCCAAGGCGCGGAATATGTCGGAGGACCAGCTCAATCAGCTGGTTGCCTCCAATACCCTGGGCCGTCTGGTCGGCCTGCTCGGCGAACCCAGGGTTAACGTTCTTGCGCTGAACCTCGCGCTGGATCGGGCAGCCGCGAAGTAGCGCTCTAGGCTCGGAATATCAGGACGATTATATTCGGCTGATGGTTCAACAGCGTCGCGATCCCGAACAACGTCCGTCGCCGGAGGCGCTGCTGGAAGCCGCGCGCCGGGAGGAGAGCGCGAGCGGCAAGCTGAAGATCTTTGTCGGCGCCGCCCCCGGCGTCGGCAAGACCTACGAGATGCTGCAAAGCGCCCATGCCAGGCGCAACGCCGGCATCGACGTCGTGGTCGGCTTCGTCGAGACCCATGGCCGCGCCGAAACCGAAGCGCTGGTGCGAGGACTGGAAGTCGTCCCGCGCAAGCGGCTCGATTACCGCGGACAGATCGTCGAAGAGATGGACCTCGACGCCGTGATTGCGCGACGACCGAAGATCGCTCTGGTCGACGAACTCGCCCACACCAACGCTGCCGGCAGTCGTCACCCCAAGCGCTATCTCGACGTCGAGGAGCTGCTGTCCCACGGCATCGACGTCTACACCGCCGTCAACATCCAGCACATCGAGAGCCTGAACGACGTCGTCGCCCAGATCACGCATGTTCGCGTGCGCGAGACCGTGCCGGATTCGATCTTCGACCGCGCCGATGCGATCGAACTGATCGACCTCACGCCGGACGATCTGATCCAGCGCCTGCGCGAAGGCAAGGTCTATGTCCCCAAGCAGGCCGAGCGGGCGTTGGAGCATTACTTCTCGCCGGGCAATCTCACCGCGCTGCGCGAGCTTGCGCTGCGGCGTACGGCGGAACGGGTCGACGAGCAGCTGCTCACTCACATGCAGGCCAATGCCATCGCCGGTCCCTGGGCCGCGGGCGAGCGCATCCTGGTCTGTGTCAGTGAGGACCCGCGCGCAGCTGGGCTGGTCCGGTATACGAAGCGGCTGGCCGACCGGCTGCATGCGCCGTTCACCGCGCTCTCGATCGAGACGCGCCGCTCGCTTCAACTCTCGGACAGGGAGCGCGACCGGCTCGCCGATACGCTGCGGCTCGCCGAATTGCTCGGCGGCGAGGCGCTGACCATTCCGGCGGTCGGCCGGCGCATCGCTGACGACATCATCAATTTCGCGCAAGGCAACAACGTCACCCAGATCGTGATCGGCAAGTCGTCCCGCTCGCGCTGGTTCGAGATGACGCGCGGCTCGGTCGTGCACGACCTGGTGCGTCGCGCCGGCAACATCACCGTGCATGTCATCGCCGGTAACGAGCTGCCCGACGAGGCCGCGGCCGGGAACGCGGTGCAAACCGCAGTGCGGCCCGAACCGTTCGATCCGCTGCCCTATCTGAAGGCGCTCGGAATTGTGCTGATCGGTCTCGGCGCCGCCGAACTGATCCAGCCCCATTTCGGCATCGAGAACGTCGATCTCGTGCTGCTGACGTCGGTCGTTGCGGTTGCCGTGCGTTACGGCTTGTGGCCGTCGCTGCTGGCGACGGTGGCGGCGTCGCTCTGCTACAATTTCTTCTTCATCCCGCCGATCTACACCTTCACGATCACCGATCCGACCAACGTCGCCGCCTTCGTCCTGTTCACGGTGGTGGCGATGCTCGTCTCCAACGTCGCAGCCCGCGTGCGCACGCAGGCCGACACCGCGATCGGCCGGATCAGGATGACCGAGCAGCTCTATGCCTTCAGCCGCAAGCTCGCCGGCACCGCGACGCTGGACGACGTGTTGTGGGCGACAGCCTATCAGATCGCGTTGATGCTGAAGGTCCGCGTGGTGCTGCTGCTGCCGGAGGACGGGCTCTTGACGGTGAAATCCGGCTATCCGCCGGAAGATCAGCTCGACCAGGCCGACCTCGCCGCCGCCAACTGGGCCTGGAGCAATGATCGCTCCGCCGGCCGCGGTGCCGATACGCTGCCGGGCGCAAAGCGGCTGTTCCTGCCGATGCGCACCGGGCGCGGGCCGATCGGGGTGATCGGCATCGACAACGATCGCACCGGCCCGCTGCTGACGCCGGACCAGCGCCGGCTGCTGGACGCGCTGGTCGACCAGGGCGCGCTCGCGATCGAGCGCGTGCTGCTGGTCGAGGACATGGACCGCGTCAAGCGCACCGTCGAATCCGAGCGGCTGCGTTCCGCACTGTTGACCTCGATCTCGCACGATCTGAAGACGCCGCTGGCCTCGGTGCTGGGCGCGGCCTCGACCATGCGCGATCTCGCCGGCGCGCTGTCCGACACCGAGAAGCGCGACCTCCTCGCCACCGTGATCGACGAATCCGAGCGGCTCAACCGCTTCATCGCCAATCTGCTCGACATGACCAAACTCGAGTCCGGCGCCATCGTGCCCAACACGGCACTGCACGATCTCGGCGAGATCGTCGGCAGCGCGCTGCGGCGGGCATCCAAGATCCTGACTGCTCACAAGGTGGAGCTGGTCCTCGCCGCGGATCTGCCGATGCTCGAGCTCGATGCCGTGCTGTTCGAGCAGGTGCTGTTCAACCTGCTCGATAACGCCGCGAAATATTCGCCGCTCGACACCACTGTCGCGATCAGGAGCCGGCGCGAGCGCGACCAGGTGGTGCTTGATATCGTCGACGAAGGCGCCGGCATCCCGCCCGACGAGCTCGAAAGCGTGTTCGACAAGTTCTATCGCGTGCAGAAGGGCGATCACATCCGTCCCGGCACCGGGCTCGGGCTCGCCATCTCCCGCGGCTTCGTCGAGGCGATGGGCGGCACGATCTCGGCCGCCAATCGCAACGACCGGAGCGGCGCGATCCTCACCATCCGTCTGCCGGTCCCGGTTCAGACCCAGGCATTGGATACCGCCGCATGAGCGCCGCCCCGATCAAGGTCCTGGTCATCGACGACGAGCCGCCGATCCGCAAATTGCTGCGGATGGGGCTGTCGACGCAAGGCTATGAGATATTGGAGGCGTCGAACGGCAGAGGCGCGCTGGAGAAGCTCGCCGAGCAGCCGGCGGTGATCATCCTGGATCTCGGCCTGCCCGACATCCAGGGCCACGAGCTGCTACGTACCATCCGCGCGCGCAACGAGAGCGTGCCGATCGTGGTGCTGTCGAGCCGCGGCGATGAGGCCGGCAAGGTGCAGGCGCTCGATCTCGGCGCCGATGATTATCTGACAAAGCCATTCGGCATGAACGAGCTGCTGGCGCGCCTGCGCGCCGCGCTGCGGCACCAGCTCCAGGTGCAGGGCGAACGCCCGGTGTTTCGCAGCGGCGATCTCTCGGTCGATCTCGTCCGCCGCATCGTCAAGCTCGGCGAGCGCGAGATAAAACTGTCGCCGAAGGAATACGACCTGCTGCGCGTGCTGGTGCAGCATGCCGGCAAGGTGCTGACCCACAGATTTCTGCTCAAGGAGCTCTGGGACGAGCTGACCGACGCACAATACTTGCGCGTCTACGTCCGCCAGCTGCGGCAGAAGATCGAAGCCGATCCGGAACGGCCGCAATATGTTTTGACCGAGACGGGGATCGGGTATCGGCTGAAGGCGGGGGATTAGCTCGTTGTGCCGGCAGCGTCGAGCGCTTTCTTGAGGCACACTCGTCATGGCCGGGCTTGACCCGGCCATCCACGCGCCTCAACACGCGGGATAGACGTGGATGCCCGGCTCAAGCCCGGGCATGACGAGAGAGGGTTGTGGCGCGATCCCGCATCGCATTGACGGCGTAAATCAGCCAGCCTTCCGATGCCGCGCCGTCGAACGATGGGCCTTCCTCGCAGCTTGCCGTCGCCCTGTCGCCCGTCTTGCATGGGACTTCGTCGCCGTCTTCTTTCCGCCGCGACCCTTCAGGCTCTGCTTCAGCGCATCCATCAGGCTGACGACGTTGCTCGGGCGCTCCTCCGGTTCGGGCAGCTCGATGGTCTTGCCGCTCGCCTTGCGTTTCACCAGGGCTTTCAGCGCGGTCTCGTATTCGTCCTTGAACTTGCTCGGATCGAAATGCGCCGCCTTGGTGTGCAGGATGTGGCCGGCGAGATCGACCATGTCCCTCGTGATCTTCGGGCTCTTGATGTCGTCGAAGAACTGGTCCTCGTCGCGCAGCTCGTAAGGGAAGCGCAAGGTGGTGCCGAGCAGGCCCTTGCCGAGCGGCTCGATCGCAATGATGTGCTCGCGGTTGGTGAGCACGATCTTGGCGAGCGCGACGCGGTCCTGGTCCTTCATGGCGTCGCGGATCACCGCGAAGGCATCGACGGCCGCCTTGCCGTCGGGCGCGATGTAATAGGGATGGTTGAGATAGCGCTGGTCGATCTCCTCGCTCGGCACGAAGCTCTCGATGTCGATGGTGTGGTTGCTCTCGATCTGGACAGCCTCGAGCTCCTCCGGCTCGATCTCGACATATTTGCCCTTGCGCAGCTCGTAGCCGCGGCCCTTCTGGTCGCTCTCGACCACGTCGCCGGTCTCCGAATCGATCATCTGCTGCTTGAGCCGGTTCCCGGTCTCACGGTTGATCAGGTGAAACCGCGTCTTCTCGGCGGCGGTGGTCGCGGGATAGAGCACGACCGGGCAACTGACCAGCGACAGCTTCAACGTTCCCTTCCAATAAGCACGCGGGGCCATTCCATTCTCCAGTGATTTCAAGGCGTTTTGGAACCCCAACCGTTCGCCGGGGTTTTGGTTCCGGGCGGGACTTTGGCCGTGATAGGCTGAATGTCGAAAGAGAAGCGGGACTGGTCGTGCTGCAGAAACTCTCCACTTACCGAAAGAAGCGTGATTTCGAGAAGACGCCCGAGCCGTCGGGCAAGACCGCCGTGGCGCCTTCGAAGCAGCGGCGCTTTGTGATCCAGAAGCATGATGCGACCCGGCTGCATTACGATCTCCGTCTCGAATTCGACGGCGTATTCAAGTCGTGGGCCGTGACGAAAGGGCCCTCGCTCGATCCGCACGACAAGCGGCTGGCGGTCGAGGTCGAGGATCACCCGCTCGACTATGGCGATTTCGAAGGCACGATTCCGGAAGGGCAGTATGGCGGCGGCACCGTGATGCTGTGGGACCGCGGCACCTGGGAGTGCGATGATCCGGAAGCCGGCTTCAAGAAAGGCGACCTCAAGTTCACGCTGCACGGCGAGAAGCTGCATGGCAGCTGGGTGCTGGTGCGCATGCGCAACCGCGGCGGCGAGAAGCGCACCAATTGGCTGCTGATCAAGCATCGCGACGAATATGTCCGCGAGGGCTCGGATAATGACGTTCTCGAGGAGGACAAGTCCGTCGCCTCCGGCCGGGCGATGGAGCAGATCGCCGAAGGAAAGGGGCGCGCGCCCAAGCCGTTCATGTTGGCGAAGGGCAAGGGCAAGGCCGATGCGGTCTGGCAGTCCGATCGCAAGGAGGAGACCAAAGGCAGGACCGTGCAGCCGGCGCCGCGCACAGCGTTGAAGGCGCGAAAGACGGCCAAGAAGACGACGACGGCCGCGAACGCCAAAAAGGTCTCGGAGATGCCGGATTTCGTCGCACCGCAGCTCTGCACCTCGGTCGAGCGTCCGCCGGCGGGCGACGGCTGGTGCCACGAGATCAAGTTCGACGGTTATCGCGTGCAGCTCCGGGTCGAGGATGGCGAGGCGACCCTGAAGACGCGCAAGGGCCTCGATTGGACGGATAAGTTTGCGAGCATCGCGAAGGAGGCCGGCACGCTGCCGGACGTGATGATCGACGGCGAAATCGTCGCGCTCGATCACACCGGCGCGCCGAATTTTTCCTCGCTTCAGGCCGCGCTGTCGGATGGCAAGACCGAGGACCTCATCTTCTTTGCCTTCGATCTGTTGTTTGCCGAGGGACAAGATTATCGCCGGCTGCCGCTCGGCGAACGCAAGGCACGACTCAAGGAATTGCTGGAGGCGCGCAAGCGGAAGTCGGCGCAGATCCGCTATGTCGAGCATTTCGAGAGCGGCGGCGATGCGGTGCTGCAATCGGCCTGCAAGCTCGAGCTCGAAGGCGTGGTCTCCAAGAAGCTGGACGCGCCCTACCGCTCCGGCCGCACCGAGAGCTGGACGAAATCAAAATGCCGCGCCGGCCATGAGGTCGTGATCGGCGGCTACAAGACCACCAATGGCAAATTCCGCTCCTTGATGGCCGGCGTGCATCGCGGCGACCATCTCGTCTTCGTCGGCATGGTCGGGACCGGCTTTGGCGCCGACAAGATCAAGCGTCTCATGCCGTCGCTGAAGGCCATGGAAGCCAAGGAGAGTCCCTTCGGCGGCAAGAATGCACCGAAGAAAACCCGCGACGTGCATTGGCTGAAGCCCGAGCTCGTCGCCGAGATCGAATTCGCCGGCTTCACCGCCGACGGCAATATCCGCCAGGCTGCGTTCAAGGGTCTGCGTCAGGACAAGCCAGCCGAGGAGGTCGAGGCCGAGACACCTGTGGATACCGAGCTCGCCGAGCCTTCGACCAGGGGACGGGCGAAGTCCTCCGCAAATGCGAAATCCGTTCGCTCCGCGAAGCAGGCAGCTGGCACCGCGGAGGTGATGGGTGTCGTCATCTCCAAGCCCGACAAGGAGCTGTGGCCCGATGATGGAGAAGGTGCTCCGGTCACCAAGCTCGATCTCGCACGCTATCTCGAGGCCGTCGGCGAATGGATGATCGTGCACCTCAAGGGGCGGCCGTGCTCGTTGATTCGCGCCCCTGATGGCATCAAGGGCGAATGCTTCTTCCAGCGCCATGCCATGCAAGGCACGTCGAACCTGCTGGAGCTCGCAAGAGTCTCGGGCGATCGCAAGCCCTATTTGCAGATCGACCGCATCGAGGGGCTCGCTGCCGTTGCGCAGATCGGCGGTGTCGAGCTGCATCCCTGGAACTGCGCGCCCAATGCCTACGACACGCCGGGGCGGCTGGTGTTCGATCTCGACCCCGCGCCTGAGGTCGACTTCGCCGACGTCGTCCAGGCGGCGAAGGAGATGCGGCAGCGTCTGACCGATCTCGGCATGGAGAGCTTCTGCAAGACCACCGGCGGCAAGGGCCTCCACGTCGTGGTGCCGCTGCTTCACGGCGCGCGCGACAAGGTGGACTGGAAGGAGGCCAAGGCGTTTGCGCAGGGCGTCTGCCAGTGGATGGCGGATGACGATCCCGAGCGCTATCTGCTCAACATGTCGAAGAAGCTGCGCAAGGGAAAGATCTTCCTCGATTATCTGCGCAATGACCGCATGTCGACCGCGGTGGCTCCGCTGTCGCCGCGCGCGCGTGCCGGCGCCACGGTGTCGATGCCGCTGACTTGGGCGCAGGTGAAGGGTGATCTCGATCCGAAGAAGTATACGCTGCGTACGGTGCCCGGCCTGTTGTCGCGCTCGAAGGCCTGGGACGGCTATGACGACGCGGCCACCTCGATCAAGGCGGCGATGAAAAAGTTGGCGGGGAAAAAGAAATAGGGTGGGTTAACCCTGCGATTGCGCAAAGCGCAATCGCTCGGCGTAACCCACCCCTTGTGTCTGCGCGTGGAAACCAAAGAGGTGGGTTACGCCGAACAAATGAGCTTCGTTCGCGCATTTGCGGGGCCAACCGACCCTACCAGATCGTCGCAGTGTCGCTAGATCCTTCCCATCAGCACCAGGATCAGCAGAATGATGATGACGAGCCCGAGGCCGCCGCCGCCGTAATAGCCGGTGCCATAGAACGGGCCGCCGCCAATGCCGCTGAAGCCGCCGAGCAGTGCGATGATCAGGATGATCAGAACGATCAGGCCAATAGACATGCGAATCTCCTCCAGCCCTTTTTTCAAAGGGTCGTTTGCACCTGTCCCCTGTGGTGCGGAGGCAACTTGCCCCCGGTTTTAAAGTTCCGGCCTTGCAACGGGGCGGCAGGTCTAACTTGCATGGAACCTTTGTTCGTCGGGCTGGCATGATTAAGTGAGGATCAGTCATTACGGGGCAAAGCCATGTCAGCACCGCTTGTCGTTTCCATTCCGCATCGCCTCGGTCGCGAAGAGGCGGTCCGTCGGCTCAAGACCGGCCTCGGCCGCGCCGCGGCGAGCATTCCGGTGATGCAGGTCGAGGAGGAGCGCTGGAACGGCGACTCTCTGGCCTTTCGCGTTCGCGCGCTCGGCCAGATCGCGAGCGGTCAGGTCGATGTCGCCGACGATCACGTCAAGGTGCAGGTGGTGCTGCCGTGGCTGCTACAGCGCTTTGCCGAGATGGCGCAGGCGACGATCAAGAAGCGCGGGCAGCTGCTGCTGACCAAGGACGAGGGCAAGTAGGCTTCAGGCGCTGAGGCGCTGCCGCGAAGGCCTGGTGGCGCTTGCCGCACGGGCTTCGATGATTGCGGCGGGAAAATCACGGAAGGCCGGCGCGACCGGGATGTGATTGCTCGCAAGGTGAGGCGCGGTATAGCCGGTGATGTCGACGGTTGCGTCAAACCCTTCGAAGGCGGGCCATTCGCGGCCGGCTTGCGTGAAGGGAGCGAACTGGCGTGCGACCACGACGATCGCCGCGGTGCGGCCGCGGCGGCGAGCGAAGGCGATGACATGATCGGCGTGCGCGCCTTGGACGTCGAGCGGCTGGTAGTCCCCCTGTGCAAAGATGTCGGGCAATCCGTTACGCAGCTTGAGCAGGTGCCGCGTCCAGGCCAGCTTGAGGCGGCCGTCGGTCCGGGTCCTGGTCAGGGCGTGCCAATCCGGATTGTCCACCGCGCCCAGCGCCGCCTCTCGCGCGGCAAAATCCACCGGCCGGCGGTTGTCGGGATCGACCAGCGACAAGTCCCAGAATTCGGTGCCTTGGTAGAAATCGGGCACGCCCGGCAGTGTCGCCTTCAGCGTGAGCTGGCTCAGCGAATTCAGGGCGCCAAGCAGCGCGACGCGCCGGGCGAGGGTCTGGAGCGCTTCCAGGAATTCGCCTGACAGTGCCGGATCGAGGATCCTGGCGATGAAGTCCTTGATGCCGCCCTCATATGCCTCGTGCGGATTGAGCCAGCTCGTCTCCTCCTTGCCTTCGCGTGCGGCTTTCAGCGCATAGGCCTGGATGCGCTCGACGAAGCTGGCGTCCGGTCCCTCGAGCGGCCAGGCGCCGAGCAGGGTCTGGTAGAGCATGTATTCGAAGGTTGCCGATGGCGCGCGCAGATGGCCGTGAAGCGCGAGATGCGGCGCGTTCAGCACCTTCCAGCGCGCCACCGCGCTGGTCCATTCGCCGGGGATCTCGCTGAGCGCGGCGATGCGCGCGCGGGCGTCCTCGCCGCGCTTGGTGTCGTGGGTCGCGGTCGCGGTCATCCCTTGCGGCCATTCCTTGGCGCGGGCGCGCATGGCCGCGTGGAAAGCGGGGATCGTGAGGCCCCTGCTCGCGGGGTCGCCGCCGACCTCGTTCAGCGCGAGCAGCCGATGGAATTGATAGAACGCGGTGTCCTCCAGCGACTTCGCCATGACAGGCCCGGTGAACTGCTGCACCTTCAGCGCGAAGCGGCGCACGCGCGGTGCACTGTGCGGCGGACGGCCGGGCTTGAGCAGGTCCATGGTCAGGGCATCGCGCAGGAAGTCGAAAATGCCTTCGTCGGCGGCGAACCATTCGGCACGGGCACGCGCGATGGTGTCGTCGATCAGCTTGCGATCGAGGGCGGTCGGGCCGCTATGCGTCAGATAGGTGCGGTAGACCGGGAAGTGCAGCACGTACAATTCGAGCGCCTGCCGCAGGCTGTCGGCGGAGAAATCACGGGTCGAATAGTGTCCGTTGGCGATGCGTGCGAGCAGGCGCGTCAGCACGATGAATTCGCTGGTCAAGAGCGTTTCCAGCACGCGCCTTTTGGCCTCCTTGACGTAGGGCGCGAGTCGCGGCGGCCGGTTGCTGATCTGCCGCCAGGTTTCGTCCAGCGCATCCAGCCCCCTGGCATCGACCAGAACCTGAGTGATGGCGTTCATCCATTCATAGCCGGTGGTGCCTTGAACGCCGGCGAAGTGCGGCAGCGTTTCGTGCTCGCAAAGAATCTTTTCGATCGCGGTGTAGAAGGGTTTTGCGTTGCCCTGCGCGTCGCGCACCAGCCGGCGCAGCCGCTGGCAATATTGCGCGGGATCGCGCAGGCCGTCGATGTGATCGAGACGGATACCCTGCAGCTTGCCCTCGGTGACGAGCTGCTTCACCAGCCGGTGCGTTGCTGCAAAGGTGCTCGCGTCCTCGACGCGCAGGCCGGCAAGGCCGTTGACGTCGAAGAAACGGCGATAGTTGATGTCGCTCGACGCAAGCCGCCAATGCCCGAGCTTGTAGTTCTGCCGTTCCAGCAGGTGATGCAGCGCCAGCGTCTGCGCCGGGCGATCCTTGGCGGCCCGGTAAGCGGCGAGGCCACGACTGATGATGTCGGCAGCGCCCGCGATGTCCTTCAGCTCGGCCTTGAAGCCGGGGGCTTCCTTGCGGTTGGGGCGGCGCAAGCCGGTATAACGCGCAGCGAGTGAGAGCAGGCGCCTGCCGGCTTCGGTCCCGGCAGCGTCTGCCTCCTTGACGATCATCCGCAGGATCTCGCCATAGCGCTCCGGCGCGATCGGCAGCCGATGTTCGAAATACCAGGCGGAAAAGCTGCCTTCGCCGGGATCGTAGCGCAATTCGATGTCACCGCGCTCCAGAGCCTCGCCGTAGGACGACCCGAGGATCGGCAGCAGCACGCCGCCCCGGGCGCGGTAGGGCAATTGATCCCAGTCGATATCAAAGGAGACCGCATGCGGCGAGGCCTGGCCCCATTCCAGCACGTCCAGCCACCAGGGATTGTCGGAAAAATGCACGCCGACATGGTTGGGCACGAAATCGATGATGAGCCCGAGATCGTGACGTGCCAGCGCTTCGCTCAGCCGCGCAAAACCGGCTTCGCCGCCAAGCTCGGGATTGAACTGGCTGTGATCGACCGTGTCGTAGCCGTGGGTCGAGCCCTTGCGCGCTTTCATCACCGGGGAAGCATAGAGATGGGTGATTCCCAGCGCCTTCAGATAGGGCACCACCGCGGCGGCCTTGTCGAAATCGAAATCCGAGGTGAGCTGCAGCCGATAGGTCGCAAGAGGAATCGCCGAAGGCATATCAACCTCCGAGGAGCCAGATCACCGACCAGGGTTGTAGCCGGTCGCGGGGTGCGCCGCCCCAGATCGGCGCGCCCGTCATGCTGCTGGAGTGTGCAACATCCTTGTCCGAAAGGTTGGCCACCAGACGCAGCGTCGCGCCGTCACCCATGCGCCAATGCGCGGTGAGTACGCCGTTGTCCGTTGCCTCGGCATTGCCGAAGCGCGCCCCTTTCAGCCGTGGCATGATCTCGTCGCGGCGAACTGCGAGCAGCTCGCGCACCAGCGCGAGCCGGGCATCCTGCTCCCGCGAGCGCCCCGTCCAGTCGAGCACGGCGGATTGACGCGTGGCCGGGTCGAGCGGATCGGGCACCTCGTCGCCATACTTCGCGTAGGCCCAGGCATATTCCTGCTTGCGGCCCTTGCGCACGGCGTCGGCGAGCCCGCCCTGGAAATCGCAGAAGAACGGGAAGGGGACTTTCGAGCCCCATTCCTCGCCCTGAAACAGCATCGGCACCATCGGGGCGAGTAACGTCACCGCGAGTGCGGCCTCGATCTGCTCGGGCGATGCGAGGCTCTCGAGCCGCTCGCCGAGCGGCCGGTTGCCAATCTGGTCGTGGTTCTGCAGGAAATTGACGAAGGTCGCCGGCGGTAGTTCGCCGCTCGGCTCGCCGCGGGGCTTCTTGCCCCAGAATTCGGAGATCTCGCCCTGGTAGACGAAGCCCGAAGCGAGCGCGCGCGCCAGATCCATGCGCGGCGTCTGATAGTCCGCGTAATAGCCGCCGTGCTCGCCGGTCAGCATCACGTGCCAGACGTGGTGGTAGTCGTCGTTCCACTGCGCGCGGTATTTGCCGTTCGGCGGCTCCTGCGCGGCGTCGAGCAGGCTGGCGCGGTTGTCGCCGTTCTCCAGCACGAGATGGATGTGCCGGCCCGTGGCCTTGGCGAGCTCGCCGGCGGCGACGCTGAGGTCTTGCAGCATCGACTGCTCGCCGGGGACAGCCATGATGTGGTTGGCGGCATCGAGCCTCAAGCCATCGAAGCGGTAGTCGGTGAGCCAGGACAACGCGTTCTCGACCGCGAAGGCCCGCACCTGCGGCACGCGATAATCGATCGTGCTGCCCCATGGCGTGTGCGCATCGGTGAAGAAATCAGGCGCGTAGCGGCCGAGATAGTTTCCTTCCGGGCCGAAGTGATTGTAGACGACGTCAAGAAACACCATCAGCCCGCGCAGATGCGCTGCGTCGATCAGCGTCTTCAGCTCTTCGGGCCGGCCATAGGCACTCTCGGGCGCGTACCACAGCACGCCGTCATAACCCCAGCCGCGGCGGCCGGCGAAATCGGCCAGCGGCATCAGCTCCAGCGCGGTAATCCCGGTCGCGACGAGATGATCGAGCTTGTCGATCATGGCGCGGTAGCTTCCTTCCGCCGTGAAGGTGCCGACATGGGTCTCGATCAGCACCGTCTCTTCCCAAGGGCGGCCACGCCAATCCTTCGCGCGCCACGCGAAGGCATCGTGATCGATCACCTCGCTCGGGCCGAACACGTCCTCGGGCTGGAATGCCGAGGCGGGATCAGGCACGTCGATCTCGTCATCGATCCTGAACTTATAGGGACTGCCGACGGGCAGGCCGGCAATCTCGGCGACATACCATCCGTCCTGCCGGCGCTGCATCGCGTGTCGGCGCTCGAGCAGGAGATCGACCCGACGCGCACCGGGCGCCCACAAACGGAACGATACGCCGTCCTTGGTCGGCTTCGCCCCGAACGATGGCCTCATAGCGCCCCCGCGAAGGCGAGCACGGAGCGCGGCGGCGCCTTGCTGTCGCTTCCGGGCAGGAAATCAACGCTGTTCAGCTTGGTATCCGTCGTGTTCAGGATCTGCTGCCAGCTTTTGTATTCGGGCATTTTGGGCAATTTGAATGCGATCTCTTCGGGGGCGGCGTTCAGTACGATAAAGATCGCCGCGCTGCCGGGTTCCATCGGCCCCATCACATAAGAGAGGAACCGCCCGTCCGGGAATGTCCAGTCGCTCTCCGTCATCTCGTTACCTTCGGGCGTCAGCCACAGCGCGCCGTAGGAGATGCCATCCTTCGGCCGGCCGTCGAGCCAGCGATGGCTGCGCAGCTGCGAGAAGCGGCGGCGGATGTCGGCGAGCTCGGCGACGAAATCGACCATGTCCTCGCCGTCCTTGCCAAGATTGTCCCAGCCGACCCAGCCAACCTCGTTATCCTGGCAATAGGCATTGTTGTTGCCGGACTGCGTGTTGCCGACCTCGTCGCCGGCAAGGATCAGGGGAATACCCTGCGCCAGCATCAGACAGGCCAGCGCATTCTTGCGCAGCTGCCGGCGCAGCGCGAGGATTTCGGGATCGTCGGTCGGCCCCTCGACACCGCAATTGTTGCTGTGATTGTCGTTGGACCCGTCGCGATTATCCTCGCCGTTGGCTTCGTTGTGCTTCTCGTTGTAGCTGAAGAGGTCGGCAAGCGTGAATCCGTCATGCACGGTGATGTGGTTGATGCTGGCGCGCGGGCGCCGTCCGTCATGATTGAACAGATCGGAGGAGGCCGTCATGCGGCTGGAGATATCGCCGATCAGGCTGCCCTCGCCGCTCCAGTAGCGGCGCATGGCGCTGCGATAGCGGTCGTTCCACTCCGACCATTGCGAGGGGAAAGCGCCGACCTGATAGCCGCCGAGCCCAAGATCCCAGGGCTCCGCGACGAGCTTGACGGTGGCGAGCACCGGATCTTGCCTGATCGCGGTGAGAAACGCGATGCCACGATCGAAACCGTTCGGGCCGCGCGCAAGCGTTGTGGCGAGATCGAAGCGGAAGCCATCGACGTGACAGACCTCGACCCAGTAGCGCAAGCTATCCATCACCATCTGGAGCACGCGCGGATGGGTCAGGTTCACCGACGAGCCGCAGCCGGTGAAGTCGTCGTAGTAGCGCGGGTTCTCGCGGTTCAGCCAGTAATAGGAGGCGTTGTCGATGCCGCGATAGCACAGCGTCGGTCCGAGATGGTTACCTTCGGCCGTGTGATTGTAGACGACATCCAACATCACCTCGATACCGGCGTCGTGCAGGCGCGCGACCGTGGTACGAAAGGAATCGAGTGCATTGTCCTGGGCGTAGCGAGGCTCGGGCGCGAAGAAGGACAGGGTGTTGTAGCCCCAATAATTGGCAAGCTTCTTCTCGACCAGGATGCGGTCGTCGACGAAGCTGTGGATCGGCAGCAGCTCGATCGTGGTGACGCCGAGCTTCTTCAAATGCTCGATCATCGCGGGCGACGACAGGCCGCCATAGGTGCCGCGCAAATTCGGCGGCACGTCGTCGCGCTTCTGCGTCAGGCCCTTGACGTGGGCCTCGTAGATGATGGTGTCTTCCCAGGGGATGTTGGGACGAATCTCGCGCCGGCCCCAGTTGAAGGTCTCGTCGACCACGACCGCCTTGGGCATGCCGCGCGCATTGTCGCGCCGGTCGAACGACAAGTCCTCGCGCGCCGAGCCGGTGCGGTAGGCGAAATGCGCGTCGCTCCAGACGAGACGTCCGGCAAGGCGCTTCGCGTAGGGATCGAGCAGCAGCTTGTTGGCATTGAAGCGGTGGCCGTGCTCGGGCTCATAGGGGCCGTGCACCCGATAGCCGAAGAGCTGGCCCGGTGAGACGTCGTTGAGATAGCCATGCCAGACGTCCTCGGTGCGCTCCGGCAACTCGATGCGCTCGAGCTCGCGGCGTCCTTGGGTGTCGAACAGGCACAGCTCGACCTTTTGCGCATTGGCAGAGAACAGCGCGAAGTTGGTACCGCGGCCGTCCCAGCTTGCACCGAGGCGTGCGGGCGATCCAGCAGTCAGGCGCATCGGTCAGCTTTCCGGAACGAGGAAGATCGCAGCGAGCGGTGGAACCGTGAGGCGGAGCTCGGGCGCCTTACCGGCAACGGTCTGGACCTCGCCGATGTTCCCGACATTGGTTCCGCCATAATGGGCGGAGTCCGAATTGAACACCTCTTTCCACTTGCCGGCAAAGGGCACGGGGACGCGGTAGTTGCGATAGACATTGGGCGAGAAGTTGACCACCACCAGACACCGCGCGTGCTCGTCAAATCCCTTGCGCAGCCACGCGAACACGTTGCGGTTGGCATCATCGGTGATCAGCCATTCGAAGCCGGCCTGGTCGCAATCCATCTGGTGCAGTGCGGGCACCGCGCGATAGAGCCGGTTGAGGTCGCGGACCAGCGCCTGGATGCCCTGATGGTACTTGTATTCGAGCAGGTGCCAGTCGAGCGACTGGTCGTGATTCCATTCGCGGCTCTGCGCGATCTCGCCGCCCATGAACAGCAGCTTCTTGCCGGGATGGCCGAACATGAAGCTGTAATAGGCACGCAAATTTGCGAAGCGCTGCCATTCGTCGCCCGGCATGCGGCCGAAGATCGAGCGTTTGCCGTGCACGACCTCGTCATGCGACAGCGGCAGGATGAAATTTTCCGAGAAGGCGTAGTGCAGGCCAAACAGGATCTCGCCGTGATGGTATTTGCGGTGGATCGGATCCTTGCTGATGTAGTTCAGCGTGTCGTGCATCCAGCCCATGTTCCACTTGTAGCCGAAGCCGAGCCCGCCGAATTCCACGGGACGCGAGACCTGCGGCCAGGCAGTCGATTCCTCGGCCGCCGTGGTCGCCTGCGGAAAACGCGCGAACAGCTCGGTGTTGAAGCGGCGCAGGAAGTTGATTGCCTCGATGTTCTCGCGGCCGCCATACTGGTTCGGAATCCAGGCGCCGGGCGGGCGGCTGTAGTCGAGGTACAGCATGGACGCGACCGCATCGACCCGCAGGCCGTCGATGGCGTAGCGCTCCAGCCAGAACAGCGCATTCGAGACCAGGAAGTTGGTCACTTCGGTGCGGCCGTAATTGTAGATCAGCGTGCCCCAATCGAGGTGGCGGCCCTGGAGCGGGTTGGCGTGCTCGTAGAGCGAGGTGCCGTCAAAGTGGCCGAGCCCGTGCGGATCGTCGGGGAAATGGCCGGGCACCCAGTCGAGCAGCACGCCGATGCCTTCGCGATGGCAGGCGTCGATCAATGCGGCAAAATCCTCGGGCGAGCCGAAGCGGCTGGTCGGGGCGTAGAGGCCGGTCGGCTGATAGCCCCAGGAGCCGTCGAACGGATGCTCGCTCACGGGCAGGAATTCGAGATGGGTGAAGCCCATGTCGCGCGCATAGGCCGGCAGCTGCTCGGCGAGCTCGCGATAGGTCAGCCATTCATTGCCGTCCTTGCGCCGCCACGAGCCGAGATGGACCTCGTAGATCGACATCGGCGCCGACAGCGCGTTGATGCCGTCGGGCGCGGGACGCGGCCGCGGCAGGTGCGCTTCGTCGAACACGATGGAGGCCGTCTTCGGCCGCAGCTCGGTCGCAAATGCCAGCGGGTCGGATTTCAGCGGCAACAGATGGCCGTGCGGCCCGATGATTTCGAACTTGTAGTGGTCTCCGGGCTTGGCGTTCGGGACGAACAATTCCCAATAGCCGGCGCCGCGCACCCGCATCGGGTGACGCCGCCCGTCCCAGAAATTGAAATCGCCGACTACCGACACGCGCCGCGCATTCGGCGCCAGTACGACGAAGCCGATTCCGTCGACGCCTTCGAGCCGCATCGGATGCGCGCCGAGCTTGTCGTAGATGCGCTGATGGGTGCCTTCGCCGAGCAAATAGAGGTCGAAATCGGACAGGATCGTCGGAAACCGGTAGGCGTCCTCGAACTCGACGACGTTGTCCCCGAACTTTGCGCGGAGCTGATAGTGCTTCGAGCCATTCGGCAGCGCGCCGATGAACAGGCCGGAATCGTGAACACGGTCGAGCTTGGCGACCTCGCCATGCTCGCCGACCGCTTCGACGTTGGTCGCTTCGGGCAGGAACGCGCGCACCACGCTCTTGCCTCCCTCGGGATGCAGCCCGAGATAGTGGAAGGGGTCGGAGTGGCGCCCCTCGATGATCGCATAGGCTTCGGCAGGCAGTTTAGGCATGGGCTTCGCTCACGGCACTGGACAGAATGCGAAGCAGGCCGGTCAGCGGCGCATGGAGCCCCTCAGGCCGGTGGGACAGCTCGTACTCTACCTCGTCGAACGCTTGATCAAGCAGGAAAAACCTTAACATGCTTTCCGCGGAAAGGTTCTCTTCCGGCCAGAGCCGTCGGTCGGTCATGGCCTCGCGGTAGGCGGACAGGAAGGTCGCGGTGGCATGTTTGCGCCATTCGTCGAGCGCGGTGGCAATCCGGTCCTGTTCGTCACTCCCGCCCGACAGCGCCCGGGTAAGCGCCGCGTTAACCGAAAGATCAATCGAGCGGACCAGGCCCGCGACGTCGCGCGCGGCCGGTAGCCTGCGCCACTTGTCGGCCAGCGCCAAATGTGGATCGCCGTCGAAGTCGATGATGAAGATGTCATCCTTCACGATCAGAGTTTGCCCGAGACGGAAGTCGCCATGATGACGGATGTTCAACCCGCCAACGTCGGATGGCAAGAGCGCGCTGATATGGTCCGGCAAGGTCGTACGCAATGCGACGAGTTGATCGATCAGCGGACGGTCGGCTTCGCGCAGGCCGTCCCGGCTGTTGGCGAGCTGGTCGAGAACACGTTCCGCGCGTGTCTTGAGATCGATCGTCCAGCGCTTGACGTCCGCAGGACCGATCGGTTCGGGAGCAAGGTCGGCGGATCCTGCGGCGGCGAGCGCCATGTGCAGCTCGGCGAGCCGGCGGCCGATCTGGGCCATGAAGTGCAGATAGGGTGCCTGCTCCTGGGTCTCGCGGTGGGTTTCACCCGCTGGCAACACCCGTTGCTCGTCGATATAGCGGTCGAGATAGCCCGTGGTGACGGTCCAGCCATCCCCCTGGTTCTCGACATAGGCATGCAGCACGCCGAGCGCGCTGCTTCTGTCGCCCTCGACCAGCTCGACGCTGCCGAGCAGCGCCGGCGTGTTGGGAAAGCGCGCGACCTCCGTGAGATAGCGGCCGATCTCGATCTCCGGGTTGGCACCGCTTTCGAGCCGGCGATAGATCTTGGCGACATATTGGTTGTCGACCAGCGCAGTGCTGTTCGACTGCTCGACCGCCCGGATGCGCGCGGGCTCCTTCACGATGTAATCGGCGAAGCGGCTGGTCGGCTTGAACTCCAGCCGCAGATTGTTCTCTTCCACCACCAGGTTCTGCGACAAGCCGCGCAGGAAAAGCCCGATGAAGATCTGGTCGGTAGCGACATCGAGCAGCGTGCCTTCGCGTGCGCCCTGGCGCACCGCGGCGAGTGCCTTCGGGTTGAAGCGCTCGCGGTCGAAACGTACCCACTCGATCTGCATCGGCAGCACGTAACGCGTTGTGACGTCGTCCTGCCCCGTCTCGAAAAAGGCGATCCAGGGCCTGTTGTCGCCGATGTCGCTGAAGGGCACCGCTGATGTCAGTGTAGCCTTGATGTGCTTGGGATTGTGCTCGGGATACCACCGCGTCCGTGACAGGAAGCCCGGCAGCACCTCGCGCTCGAACACGCCGCGCTCGCGAGCGAGCGAGACCCAGTTCGAATTCACCGGCACGACCAGCGTCTCGAATTCCGGCACCGCGCGCGGCACGACCGGCTCGGACTTGTCGCGCTCCTGGAGCTGGAACCAGTAGAAGCCGTAAGGCCCCAGCGTGATCATATAGGGCAGTTCGCCGATCGCCGGAAAACGGGTACGTCCCAGCATCTCCTGCGGGATGCGGTCCTTCCACGGCGACAGATCGAGCTCGGTCGCCTGCGCCGCGCGGGAGAGGTTGGCGACGCAGAGGATCACTTCGTCGCGGTATTGGCGGACATAGGCGAGCACGGCGCGGTTGGCCGGGCGGATGAAGGTCATGGTGCCGCGGCCGAAGGCCAGCGTCGACTTGCGCACCGAGATCAGCCGCTTGGTCGCGTTGAGCAGCGACGACAGGCTGCGCGACTGCGCCTCCACATTGACCGAATCGTAGCCGTAGACCGGATCCATGATAGGCGGGGCGTAGAGGCGGGCGGGATCGGCGCGGGAGAAGCCGCCGTTGCGGTCCGGGCTCCACTGCATCGGCGTGCGCACGCCATTGCGATCGCCGAGATAGATGTTGTCGCCCATGCCGATCTCGTCGCCGTAATAGATGATCGGCGTGCCCGGGAATGACAGCAGCAGCGAGTTCATCAACTCGATCTTGCGTCGGTCATTGTCCATCAGCGGCGCAAGCCGCCGGCGGATGCCGACATTGATGCGGGCGCGTGGATCGTTGGCATAGGTGGTCCAGAGATAGTCGCGCTCGACGTCGGTGACCATCTCCAGCGTCAGCTCGTCATGGTTGCGCAGGAACAGCGCCCATTGGCAACTCGCAGGGATATCGGGCGTCTGGCGCAGGATGTCGGTGATCGGAAAGCGGTCCTCCTGCGCGATTGCCATGTAGATGCGCGGCATCAGCGGGAAGTGGTAGGCCATGTGGCATTCGTCGCCGCGGCCGAAATATTCCTGAACGTCCTCGGGCCATTGATTGGCCTCGGCCAGCAGCAGCTTGCCCTTCGAGTAGGCGTCCAACTCCTGGCGCAGCCGCTTGATGATCGCGTGCGTCTCGGGGAGGTTCTCGTTCGAGGTGCCCTCGCGCTCGCAGAGATACGGAATGGCATCCAGCCGGAAGCCGTCGACACCGGCATCCAGCCAACGCTTCATCACCTGGATGATGGCGCTGACGACGCGCGGATTGTCGAAATTGAGGTCCGGCTGGTGCGAGAAGAAGCGGTGCCAGTAGAACGCGCCGGCCTCGGGATCCCAGGTCCAGTTCGACTTCTCGGTGTCGGTGAAGATGATCCGCGTGCCCTGGTATTTCTGGTCGGTGTCGCTCCAGACATACCAATTGCGAGCACTCGAGCCCGGATGGCTGCGGCGCGCGCGCTTGAACCATTTGTGCTGGTCCGACGTGTGGTTGACCACCAGTTCGGTGATGACGCGCAAGCCCCGCTTCTGCGCCTCCTGGATGAAGCGCTTGAAATCCTTCATGGTCCCGAAGTCGGGATTGATCGAACCGTAGTCCGCGATGTCGTAGCCGTCGTCGCGGCCGGGCGAGGGATAGAACGGCAGCAGCCAAAGTGCGGTGACGCCCAGATCCTGCAGATAGGGCAGCTTCTCGGTCAGCCCGGCAAAATCGCCGATTCCGTCATTGTTGCTGTCGGCGAAGGCCTTGACGTGGAGCTGGTAGATGATGGCGTCCTTGTACCAGAGCTCATCCACGATCTCGGCAGCCTCAGCCTTCTTGGTGTCGACGGAAGACAGAACATTCATGGCGTGACCCCTTACGCCAGGCAGCGGAACACGAGCGCCGGATCGCGGTCGGGATCGATACGCAACCTGATCCCGCCCCATTCGATGCGGGACTGTTCGCCTGTCATGAGATTCTCGAGTGTCGTGACGTGGCGGCGTTCGCCGCCGACTTCGATGGTGAGGTCGCCGAGCGGCAACCAGAATTCGCGTACGTGGCGCGACAGGGCGATGGCTGCGACGACCGTGTTGGCCGGTTCGGCTGCCTCCTTCACGAAGGCGATAGTCTCGCCGTCCTCGATGCCCAGGAAGCGCAGGTTGACGGTCTGCTGCAGCGCCGCGTTGTCGTTGCGGATGCGGTTGAGCGCCGCGATGTAGGCCTTGATGTTGCCGGGTTTGTCCCAGTCGCGCTGGCGGATCTGGTACTTCTCGGAATCCAGATATTCTTCGTGGCCCGCGACGGCCTCGTGCTCGAGCAGCTCGAACCCGCTGTAAAGGCCGTAATTGCCGGACAACATGGCGGCCAGCGCGACGCGCGACTTGAACATCCAGCTTTCACCGCTCTGGAGATGATAAGGCAAGAGGTCCGCGGTGTTGACGAACAGATGCGGGCGATAGAAGTCGCGCTCCGGATAGCCGGTCATTTCGCCGAGATATTGCTCCAGCTCCCACTTTCCGGTGCGCCAGGGGAAATAGCTGAAGGACTGCGAGAAGCCGAGCTTGGCGAGGCCCTTCATCAGCTTCGGCCGCGCAAACGTCTTGGAGAACAGGATCACCTCCGGATGCCGCGAGCGGATGTCGCGGATCAGCCACTCCCAGAACGGAAGCGGCGCGGTGTCGTGGTTGTCGATCGCGAAGATGGTGACGCCATGATCGATCCAGAACAGCATGGCATCGCGGAATGCATTCCACAGCCCAGCCCGGTCGACCGAGGCGAAATCGGGGATCACGATATCCGAATACGGACCATCCGCCGTCCGCACCGAACGGTCCGGCCGCCATTTGAACCATTCCGGATGCTGCGTCAGCCAGGGGTGGTCCGGCGAGCATTGCACGGCGAAATCGAGCGCGAGCTCGACCCCGTATTCGAGGCACGTGGCGACCAGCGCGCGGAAATCCTCGATGGTGCCGAGCTCGGGATGCAGGCCGTCGTGGCCTCCCTCGGCCGCGCCAATGGCGTAGGGCGAGCCCGGCTCGCCTTCGGTCGCGACAGGCGCATTGTTGCGGCCCTTGCGCCTGGTGCGGCCGATCGGATGGATCGGCGTGAAATACAGGACGTCAAAGCCCATCGCCGCGATATCGGGCACGCGCGCGATGCAGTCGCGGAGCGTGCCGTGCCGGCCGGCGACTTGGCTCTGACTGCGCGGCATCATCTGATACCAGGCGCCGAAGCGCGCTCTGTCGCGGTCGATGACAAGCGGGAAATTCCGTGAGCGGGTCAGGTCGGGGCGCGCCTGGCTCTCGGCCATGGCTTCGCTGAGATCAGCGGCAAGCAGCGGCGCAACGTCGCCGCTGCCGAGATAGTCCTCGCATTGCCTCGCTATCACGGCCGCGGCGTCCTGTCGCGCGCCGTGCGCCTTGGTCAGCAGGCCCGCGCCCTCGATGGCATCGAGCGTGACATCGCCGCCGGCCAGCTGCTTGCGTTCGAGCCCGTGACGCCAGGTGGCGAATTCGTCGGTCCAGGCTTCGATGGCATAGACATATTGGCCTGCTTCGGTCGGCACGAACGCACCGGACCAGCGGTCATCGCCGTGATGGGTCATGGTCTCGCGCCGCCATTCCCGCTCCTGCTCGCCACGCCAGACCAGCGCGGCGCTGATGGTGGCATCGCCGTCGCGATAGATATCGGCCCATACCTCGACCCGATCGCCCGCGATCCGCTTCACGGCGAAGCGGCCGCCGTCGATCGAGGGATAGACGTCTTCGATCAGGAAAGCGCTGCCGGCAGCGGCACTCTCGACAGTTTGAATTGTCTTGTTCACGGTGATGCCATTGACAAGAAAGCAGGGGCCCGTTTCCCTTGCCGGGAACCTACGCTTGATACCACTATAGAAAGCCGCTTGTGTGTCATTGGTTCCCTTGGGAACAGCAGGCGCAGTTTGTGAGTTAAGACCGACTAACCTCTTCCTCGACCTCGTTAAAATCAATGCCACCGGCCGATTGAAGGCCTGCAAGCTGCGTGCCGAATGGACCTTTTAGCTCAAGCCCGGATGAAGGGCGTCCAGTCCGAATTCGTCGATGCGCTCGGAAAGCTGCGGGTCACCGCGCCCGAGGCACTCAAATCCATCCTCGACGCCCTGCCCGAGAAGCGGGTCTATCGCTTCGCCAGCGGGCCGGTCGTGGTGCGCGCGCTGGGTAATCCGCGCACCGAGCTTGCGGCCATCGGCACAGCGCCGCTGCGGTGGAAAATCGCCGGCAATGGCCACCTGATTGCACAGGGCGAGACGCGTGAGCCCGTGATCGCATGGCCCGCCGGCCTGCCGCTCGGCTATCACCGGCTGACGCTGACCGATGCCGGTGGCGCGTCGGAAGAGGTGCCGATGATCGTCGCACCCGAACGGGCCTTCGGCGGCGATTTCGACCGCGGCTGGCTGCTCGCCGTGCAGCTCTACAGTGTCCGCTCGAACCGCAATTGGGGCATCGGCGATTTCACCGATCTGGCCGGCCTCGTCAGGCTGGCAAAACAACTGGGCGCCGATGGCGTCGGCCTCAATCCGCTGCATGTCCTGTTCGACGACCAGCCGGGCGATTGCAGTCCTTACTCGCCGAACAGCCGGCTGTTTCTCAACCCGCTCTACATCGACGTCGAGGCCATCCCCGAATTTTCGGCAGACCTCATTCCGGACGCGGCTGCGACCGCCGCGCGGCTGCGCGAAGGCGACCGCGTCCCCTATGCCGATATGGCGGCGCTGAAATGGCTGGGCCTGCGTGCCGCCTTTGACAGTTTCGTGAAAAGCGCGAGCGGCGTCCGCCGCAACAGGTTCGATGCTTTCCGCGCCGACCGGGGACCCCTGTTGTCGCGCTTTGCCTGTTTCGAGGTGCTGCGGCATCGCTTCAATAGACCATGGTGGGAATGGCCGGCCGAATGGCAGCAGCCGGACGATGCCAAATGCGCTGCCTTGCGCAACGGCCCCGACAAGCGCGAGGTCGAGTTCGTCGAATTCGTGCAATGGACCGCTGACGCGCAACTGCACGCGGCCAAGCAGCTCTCGGCCGAGCTCGGCATGCGCGTCGGGCTCTATCTCGACGTCGCCGTCGGCGTACAGTCCAACGGCTTCGATGCCTGGAACGAGCAGACGGCGATCTCCCGCCACCTTGCGGTCGGAGCGCCACCCGACGTGCTCAACACCGTCGGGCAGGACTGGGGCCTGGCCGGCTTCAACGCGGGCGGCCTGGAGGCTCAATCTTTTGTACCCTTCGCCGACATGGTGGCCGCCTCGATGCGCCATGCCGGTGCCATCAGGCTCGATCACGTGCTGGGCCTGAAGCGGCTGTATCTGGTGCCGCGCGGCTTCAAGCCCGACAACGGCGCCTATGTGCAGATGCCGCTGGAGGCATTGCTCGCCGCGGTGGTGCGCGAGAGCGTCGCGCACAAATGCATCGTGATCGGCGAGGACCTCGGCACGGTTCCGGAAGGGTTTCGCGAGACCATGCAGGATTTCGGCATCTGGTCGTACCTCGTCATGATGTTCGAGCGCGACGATGCCGGCCATTTCCGCAATGTCGATCATTACCGGCCGAACGCGCTGGTGACGCTGAACACGCATGATCTCTGCACCTATGCGGGCTGGCGCTCGTTCGGCGATCTCAGGATGAAGCGGTCGCTCGGTCTCGATCCCGGCGAGGACGACCAGGCCCGCTGGAATGCGCTCGGCGGGCTCGACGAGATCCTGCGGCAGAATGGCATCAACGCCAACGATCTCTATTCGGTGCTGACCTTCCTGTCGCGCACGCCGTCGCGGCTGCTGGCGGTCTCGATGGAGGATCTGCTCGGGGTGGTCGACCAGCCCAACATTCCCGGCACGATCGACGAGCACCCGAACTGGCGCCAGCGCCTGCCTGTCGCGCTCGACAAGATCGCGACCAAGATCGATCTCGCGGCTTTGAAGGCCGCGACGCGGGAACGTTCGCTGCACGGTGGGAGTTGATTCGCCGGGATTTCCAGGGCTCGGAAAACATTGTCACGGATCGAGGACTACGCGTTGATTGGCGACTGCGAGACCGCAGCGCTGGTGGGGCGCAACGGCTCGATCGACTGGCTGTGCTGGCCCGCCTTCGATTCCGACGCCTGCTTTGCCGCGATCCTCGGCACGCACAGGAACGGCCGCTGGCTGGTCGCGCCGAGCGAGGACGCGACTGCGATCTCGCGCCGCTATCTCGGCGACACCCTCATCCTGGAAACACGCTTTGAAACGAAGAGCGGCGCCGTTGCGCTGATCGATTTCATGCCGCCGCGCGGCAAGGCGTCCGACATCGTGCGGCTGGTACGCGGCCTCGAGGGCGCCGTGAAAATGCGGATGGAGCTCGTGCTCCGCTTCGGCTTCGGCGTTGATATTCCCTGGGTGCGGCGGATCGACCATTCGCTGCAGGCGATCGCCGGGCAGGACATGACGGTGCTGCGCACGCCGGTGAAGACGCGCGGCGAGGACCTGACCACGGTCTCCGAGTTCGAGGTGAAAGCCGGCGAGACCGTGCCATTCGTGCTGACCTACGGTCCCTCCCACCTCAACCCGCCCGAGTCGATCGACCCGGAGACCGCCCTTCGGGAGACCGAGAAGTTCTGGGAGGAGTGGTGCAGCCATTGCACCCGCGACGGTCCGTATCACGACTTGATCGTGCGCTCGCTGATCACGCTGAAGGCGCTGACGTTCGGTCCGACCGGCGGCATCGTCGCCGCGCCCACCACCTCGCTGCCGGAAAAACTCGGCGGCAGCAGGAACTGGGATTACCGCTTCTGCTGGCTGCGCGATGCCACCTTCACGCTGCTGGCGCTGATGAACTCCGGCTACACCGAGGAGGCCTCGGCCTGGCACAATTGGCTGCTGCGCGCCGCAGCCGGCTCGCCCGCCAACATGCAGATCATGTACGGCATCTGGGGACAACGGCGGCTGCTGGAATGGGAGGCGGGCTGGCTCGATGGCTATGAGGGCGCGCAGCCGGTGCGCGTCGGCAATGCCGCGCATGCGCAGCTTCAGCTCGACGTCTACGGTGAGTTGATCGACGCCTTCCACCAGTCGCGCATGGCCAAGCTCAGGCTGGACGAGGAGAGCTGGGCGCTGGAATGCGCCGTGCTCGACCATCTCGCCGAGGTCTGGGATCATCCCGACCACGGCATCTGGGAGCGCCGCGGCGAGCCGAAGCACTACGTCTTCTCCAAGGTGATGACCTGGGTTGCCTTCGACCGGGCGATCAAGAGCGCCGAGACGTTTGGCTTCAAGGCGCCGCTGTTGCACTGGCGCACCTTGCGCGAGGCCATTCATCGCGACGTCTGCAACAGGGGATTTGACGCGGAGGAGAATACGTTCGTTGAGTCCTACGGCTCGAAACTGCTCGATGCCAGCCTGCTGCTGTTGCCGGGCGTCGGCTTTCTTCCGCCGGAGGACCCGCGGATCCGCGGTACCATCGCGGCCGTCGAAAAGCACATGATGCGCGACGGTTTCGTGCTGCGGCATGATCCGCGCGAACTGGCTTCGGGGCAGCCGCCGCTCGAAGGCGCCTTCCTGGCCTGCAGCCTGTGGCTCGCCGATGCCTATGTGTTGTCGGGCGATCCCGACAAGGCGCAAGTCTTGTTCGACCGCGTGGTCGGGATCGCCAACGATGTCGGATTGTTGGCCGAGGAATATGATTCAGGCGCGAAGCGCCAGACCGGCAATTTCCCGCAGGCGCTGACGCACATCGCCCTGGTCAACACCGCGCACAATCTCTCGGCGGCCCGGCAGAAGAGCGAGAAACCGGCGATGCAGAGGTCGAAGTAAGGGCTCGGCCGGGTCCTTGACCTCTCCCGGAGGGAGAGGTCGGATCGCATCGTTAGATGCGGTCCGGGTGAGGGGTTACAGTCTCACCGACCGCTGCAGCCCCTCACCCAACCGAGCGGCAGGCGATCGTGACGCCAGCAAACTTCAACCCACCCCATTCCGCTTCAGGATCATCTCCATCGCCTCGGCAAAACCGTCCTGCTCGTTGGTCGCGGTGACGTGGGTAGCCTGATCCTTGACGTTATCAGCGGCATTGCCCATGGCGATCGAAGTGCCGCTGACGCTGAACATCGCGAGGTCGTTCTGCATGTCGCCGATGGTGGCGACCGCATCCAGGGAAATGCCGAGGCGCTTGGCCATGGCCTGCACGAACGTGCCCTTGTTGAAGCCGGGTGGGGTGATGTCGAGATAATAGGTCTGCGATCGCACCGCGGTGGCCTCGCTGCCGAGCGCCTGCTGCATCGTCTTCTCGCAACGTTCCAGACCTGCCGCATCGGCGCTGGCGCCGACGATCTTGCAGGCGCTGGCAAGGTACGGGGTGAAGTCCGTCACGATGGTGGGATCGGCGCGGATCGTGTGCTGCTCGTGGGCAACGTAGCTGCCGCGCGGATTGTCGATCAGCCATTTGTCGGCGGTGAAGAGCCAGATATCGGCGCCGAACTCCCGGAGGATATGCAGGGACCGCTCCGCGGCCCCCGGCGGAATCAGGTGCTGCTCGACCGGCCTCATCTCGGGGTCGATGATCGAGGAACCGTTGAACGGGCCGACCGGAAGCCACAGCGCCAGCGGGTCGATCAGGAAGCGCATGCCGATCGCGGGGCGGCTGGAGGTGATGGTGAAACCGATGCCGGCCTGGTGCAACCGCTGCACCGCGCTCCGCGCGCGCACCGTCAGCGTCTTGTCCTTGGTCAGCAGCGTGCCGTCGACGTCCGAGACCACGAGTGAGATTTTCGTCATGTCATGGCCCTGCTTGTCCCGCTGTCCATTTTCAGCTGCCGCACGATGCCGTCCACGATCGCCTCTACGGTCTCGTCGATCGACGCGGTGATCACATGCTCGCTCGCCTCCGGCGGCTCCAGCGTGTTGAACTGGCTGGTGAGGAGCCCGGGCGGCATGAAATGGCCCTTGCGGTGGGCGAGCCGGTCGGCGATCAGCTCCTGCGTGCCCTTCAGGAAGATGAAGCGGACGTCGTCGCGTCCGCGCAGCAGCACGTCGCGATAGGTGTGCTTGAGCGCGGAACAGGCGATGATGACGTGCTCACCCTTGTTGCAGACCCGCGCGATCTCGTCGGCGATGGCATTCAGCCAGGGCCAGCGGTCCTCGTCGGTGAGCGGATGGCCGGCCCGCATCTTCTCGACGTTGCTCGCGGGGTGAAAACTGTCGCCGTCCTCGAACCGCCAGCCGAGGCGCTCACTGAGCGCCGCTGCAACTGTACTCTTGCCCGAGCCCGACACGCCCATCACGATCAAGGCACAAGGTGCTTTAACGCCCGCCACGAATCCCCTCCGGAAGCGCGGCCCGGTCGACCAGCCAAACGGTCTCACCATTCGAGCGCGCGCGTAACGCCGGCAGATTCTCGCCATTGAGCAGGCGCGTCAAGATCGGCTGCTTGTCGTGCCCTGATATCTCGAACAGCATCTCGCGGCAGGAGGCCAGGGCAGGGAGCGTCAGCGAGACCCGCGGCACGAAGGGCGCGACATTGGCCTTGGGGACGCCGACGACCCAGCGCGCGGTCTCCTCGACGGCGGGATAGCCGGGAAAGAGCGAGGCGGTATGGCCGTCCGGGCCTACGCCCATCAGGACGAGATCGAACAACGGTCGCGCCGGATCGAGACTTTCAGAACCGTAGAAATCTTGCAGCTCGTGCGCGTAGGCCGCCGCGCTCTCGTCCGGATTTTCGACCA
Source organism: Bradyrhizobium sp. Ghvi (assembly GCF_900115265.1). GTDB lineage: Bacteria > Pseudomonadota > Alphaproteobacteria > Rhizobiales > Xanthobacteraceae > Bradyrhizobium. Next base: position 232,714 of record NZ_FOVU01000006.1, read on the forward strand.
CGGTCGGGATCGGATGGACATGGTCGGCGGGCGCATTGCGATCGAGAAAGGTCGCGCGAGCAACCGCCATGTTGTTGAGGGGATCGCTCTCGAGGACAAAGCGCTCGTCACCGATGAACCAGTGCACGCGCTCCCACGGGATCCTGCCGCGCCAGGAATCGCTGCCGAGCAGCTGGTAGAGCTTTTTCGGGCTCGAGCCTCCGGTGAGGCAGATCGCGATGCGGCCGGGATTGGCTGACATCTGCGCGATCACCCGTTCGGCTGCGGCTTGCGCCAGGGCCTCGGCGTCGGCGACGACGATCAGCTTCGGCTGGTCGGCCGCTGCCATCACGAAAACTTCCGCCAGCTGCGGCCGTCGCGCCGCAGCAGCTCGTCGGCGCAGGCCGGGCCGTCGCTGCCGGCCTCATAGGTCTCGATGCCGTTGTTGCCTGCGGTCTTCCAGGCGTCGAGAAACGGCTGCACCGCCTGCCACCCGGCCTCGATGCCGTCGGCGCGCTGGAACAGGATGTTGTCGCCGATCATGCAGTCGTAAATCAGCGTCTCGTAACCGGTCGAGGGATCGGCCCGGAAATAGTCGCCGTACTTGAATTTCATCTCGACGCCGTCGATGGTGATGCTCGGTCCGGGGATCTTGGCGTTGAACTGCAGCTCGATGGTCTCGGTCGGCGCGATGCCGATGGTGAGGAAGTTCTGCGAGAGGCGGTCGACCGTCGTGCCCGAGAACATCGACAGCGGCGCCTGCTTGAACTTGATCGCGACTTCCGTGCGCTTGTGGCCCAGTGCCTTGCCGGTGCGCAGATAGAAGGGCACGCCGGCCCAGCGCCAATTGTCGATCATCAGCTTCAGCGCGACAAAGGTCTCGGTGGTGCTGCCGGGCTTCACGTCCTCGGTCTTGCGGTAATCCGGAATGTCCTCGTCGCCGATCGTTCCTGCGAGATATTGCGCGCGCACCGAATTCCTCAGCGCTTCCTCCAGGCTCGGCTGCTGGATCGCAGTGAGCACCTCAGCCTTCTCCGAGCGCACCGAATGGGCGTCGAACCGCGCGGGCGGCTCCATCGCCACCAGTGACATCAATTGGAACAGGTGGTTCGGCACCATGTCGCGCAACGCACCGGTGGCATCGTAGAAGCCGCCGCGATGGCCGACGCCGAGCTTCTCCTCGACCGTGATCTGGATGTGGTCGATATGGTTGCGATTCCAGATCGGCTCGAACATGCCGTTGGCAAAGCGCAGCACCAGAATGTTCTGCACCGTCTCCTTTCCGAGATAGTGATCGATCCGGTAGATCTGGTGCTCCTGCATGATCTTCAGCAGCTCGGCGTTCAGTGCCTTGGCTGAAGCGAGATCGGTGCCGAACGGCTTTTCGATCACCAGCCGCCGCCAGGCGCCGTTCTCCTTCATCATGCCGGTCCGCCCGAGCTCGCGCGCGGTCGGCGCGAAGGCGGCCGGCGGGGTCGCGAGATAGAAAAGCCGGTTGCCGCCGGTGCCTTGCGAGCATTCCAGACCGTCGAGATGCTCGCGCAGGCGGTCGAACGAGGGCGGATCCTTTGCGTCGGCTTCGACGAAGGTCACGCATTGCAGCAGTTGCTTGGCGACATCATCGTCCACCGGGCGCGTCGCGAACTCGCGCAGGCCCTGCATCAGGCTGTCGCGGAGCTCGTCGTCGGTCTGCGGCTTGCGGGCCACGCCGACGACGCAGAACTTTTCCGGCAACAGGTTTTCGGCGGCGAGATTGTAGAGAGATGGCATCACGAGGCGATGGGTGAGATCGCCGGTAACACCAAAAATGACGAAGGCGCAGTTTTCCGGCTTGCGTTTGGCTTGCGGGTCTTTTGTCACGAACGAGTGGCCTTCGCTTGATAGTATTTCTTATTTGATTTTCGAGGAGTCGGGCTGCGTCGGCTCCTTGTGGCCGCCGAACCCTGCGCGCATCGCAGATAGAATTTTTTCGGCGAAGGTGTGTTCCTTGCGGGAACGGAAACGTGTGTAGAGCGCCGCGGTCAGCACTTCGGCCGGCACGGCCTCGTCGATCGCCGCATTGACGGTCCAGCGTCCCTCGCCGGAATCCTCGACGAAGCCGGAATATTCCGATAATGCCGGGCTGTCGGCGAGCGCGGTCGAGGTGAGGTCGAGCAGCCAGGACGGGATGACGCTGCCGCGCCGCCAGACTTCGGCGATGTCGGCGAGGTCGAAATCGTAACGGTGATCGGCTGGCAAGGCTTCGATATTGGCATTCTTGAGGATGTCGAAGCCCTCGGCATAGGCCTGCATCAGGCCGTATTCGATGCCGTTGTGGATCATCTTGACGAAGTGGCCGGCGCCGACCGGCCCGGCATGGATGTAGCCCTGCTCGATGCGGGGATCGCGGCCCTCGCGTCCCTCGGTGCGCGGAATGTCGCCGGCGCCGGGTGCCAGCGCGGCGAAGATAGGATCGAGCCGGTCGACCACCTGCTTTTCGCCGCCGATCATCATGCAATAGCCGCGGTCGAGACCCCAGACGCCGCCTGAGGTGCCGACGTCGACATAGTGGATGCCGCGTGCCTTGAGCGCCTTGCCGCGGCGGACGTCGTCCTGCCAGAAGGTGTTGCCGCCGTCGATGATGACGTCGCCTTCCTGCATCACGCCCGCGATCGTGTCGATCGTGGTCTCGGTGATACGGCCCGCAGGCAGCATCACCCAGGCCGTCCGCGGCCGCTCCAGTTTCGAGATGAACTCCTCGAGGCTCGCCGAGCCCACCGCGCCGTCCGCGGCGAGACCGGCAACGGCCTTGGCGTCCTTGTCATAGACCACGGTCGAATGTCCCTGGCGCATCAGACGGCGAACGATGTTGCCGCCCATCCGGCCGAGACCGATCATGCCGAGTTGCATGGTGATATTCCCTTTAGTTCAGCGCGTCGTTCAGCGCCGCATTGAGCGCCGCGAGGCCTTTCTTGAGCCCGCCCTTGAGGTGGACCCGAAGCGCGCGCCGGCCGCGCTCGGTGAGCACGTCGAAATCGCCGCGGGCCTGCGCCGCCTTGATGACGCCGAAGCTCGCCTTCTGGCCCGGCACCGGAAGGTCCTTGGCATCGTCGGCGGTGATCTGGAGGAAGACGCCGCTGTCGGGGCCGCCCTTGTAGGCCTGGCCGGTCGAGTGCAGGAAGCGCGGGCCGAACTCGGCGCAGGTCGCGACATGCCGCTTCTCGCGCACTTCGAGGCGCATCGCCTGAAGCGCGTCGATATTAGCCTTGTCGCGCGTGATGTAGCCGAGCAGGGCGACGTAGTCGCCGTCCCCCGAGCGCGACAGATGTGCCTTGAGCCAGGAGGTGAGGTCGCCATTGGCGCCCGCTGCTCGCAGCGCCGCGGCATTGGCCTCGTCGGTGTAGAGATCGGCCTCGTCAGTGCTGACCACAGGCTCTTCGGCTGGCAGCGCGCCGGTTTTCTCGTACGCCGACGTCAGCTCGCGGGTCTTGATCTTGGCGGCTTCCACGTCCGGCTGGTCGAACGGGTTGATGCCGAGGATCGCACCCGCAACTGCGGTTGCCATCTCGAAGCGGAAGAACTCCTGGCCGAGATGCTCAATCGACTTCATGACGATGCGCACCACGGGATGTCCGGCCGCCTCGATCCCGGCGAGCGCCGAGTCATGCGCTGCATCCGTTTCGCCCTCGGTGCGGATGTCGATGAAGAAGCGGTCATTGCCGTAAACCGCGGACTCGCCCAGCGGCTCGCCGGCGATCGGGATCAGGCCCTTGCCTTCCTTGCCGGTCGATTCCGCGATGAGTTGCTCGGCCCAGGCGCCGAAATCGGCGATCTTCTTCGACGCCAGGATCGTCACCTTGTCGCGGCCTTCGAGGCCGGCATGGCCCATGGCAAGACCGAGCTGCACGCCGGGGTTTTCGCTCGGCGGCACGTCCGGTCCGCAGGAGCGGACCATCGAGAGCGCATGCTTGATGAAGGTCTTGACGTCGATGCCGGCGGTAGCCGCCGGCACCAGGCCGAACGGCGACAGCACCGAATAGCGCCCGCCGATGGACGGCTCGCCATGGAAGATGCGGGCGTAGTTCAGCTTCTTGGCCGCTTTCTCCAGCGACGATCCAGGATCGGTCACCGCGATGAAGCGGAAGCCGGTCCTGGCCTTCGGGCCGAGCGCCTTTGCGACGCGTTCGTGGAAGTAGTCCTTCATCGCGTTCGGCTCGGTGGTGCCGCCGGACTTGCTGGAGACGATGAACACGGTGTTGGCGATGTCGATCTTGGTTTCCATCGCGCGCACCTCCGCCGGGTCGGTCGAATCAAGCACGTGCAGCTTCGGGAAGCCCGGCTTCCTTGCAAAGGTCTCGGCCAGCACCTCCGGTCCCAAGCTCGATCCGCCCATGCCGAGCACGACGGCGTCGGAGAATTTCTGGCCCTTTACGCGGTTGGCATAGTCCTCATAGTCAGCGACGTCGGCTTTTGCCGCGCTGTCGAGCCAGCCGAGCCATTTGTCCTCGTCGGTTCCTGTCCAGACCGATTTATCGCGCTGCCACAGCCTGCGGATCTTGGCCGAGGCGCGCCATTCCTCGGTGCTCTTGGCCACGGCCTTGCCAAGGCCGTCGCCGAGCGAGAGCTGCTGGCGGTCGATCGCCGTTCCGAGCACGGTCGCGCGCTTGTGCGCGACGGCGCCGTAGAGCTTATCGGCGGCATCCGCAAAGAGCTTGACGCCGTCCTTGACCAGTTCCTCGGTGATGGCGTCGAGCGAGACGCCGGAGCGCTCCAGCTCTTCCAGCACGCGGTTAGCCTCGTCGACATTCTCTTCCAGGCTGTCGCGCAGCTTGCCGTGGTCGCGGAAGGCGTCCAGCGTTGCCGGCGGCACGGTGTTGATGGTGTCGGGGCCGATCAGCTCCTCGACATAGAGGACGTCGCTGTAATCCTTGTTCTTGGTGCCGGTGGAGGCCCACAGCATGCGCTGCGGCTTGGCGCCCTTCGCGGCGAGCTTCTCCCAGCGCGGGCCCGAGAACAGGCGCTTGTAGTCCTGATAGGCGACCTTGGCGTTGGCAATCGCGACCTTGCCCTTCAGCGCGGCGAGCCGCTCCTTCTCGGATGGATCGTTGGCGCGGGCAATCTTCTCGTCGAGCTGCTTGTCGACGACGCTATCGATGCGGCTGACAAAGAAGCTCGCCACGCTCGCGACATGTGAGGGATCGCCGCCGCCGGCGACGTATTTTTCGAGCCCCGCCAGATAGGCTTCGGCGACCTGGAGATAGACGGCCCTGGAGAACAGCAGCGTGATGTTGATGCTGATGCCCTCGCCGATCAGCGTTTCAATCGCCGGCAGGCCCTCCGGCGTCGCCGGCACCTTCACCATCAGATTCTTGCGGCCAACGTCCTTCCAGAGCCGCTTGGCCTCGGCGACCGTCCCGGCTGTGTCCATTGCGAGATAAGGCGAGACTTCGAGGCTGACGTAGCCGTCGCCGCCTTTCAGGCGGTCATAAACCGGGCGCAGCACATCGGCGGCCTTCTGGATGTCCTCGACTGCCACAGCCTCGAACAAATCGGCCACGGTCCGATCGCCGCGCTTCAGCGCCTTGCCGATCGAGGCGTCGTATTCGTCGGAGCTGCCGATCGCCTTCTCGAAGATCGAGGGATTGGAGGTGACGCCCTTGACGCCGTCGGTGTCGATCAGCCGCTTCAGGTCACCCTTGGCGATGAAGCCACGGGCCAGGAAGTCCAGCCAGACGGCTTGACCGTGCTTTTCCAGTTCTTTGACGGGATTCATGATGATTATTTATCTCCAAGCCTTCGGGCGAGGGGTTTCCGCCCCGGTCCTGACGCGCTATTCTTTAGCTGACATGCTCCCGGGAGGGAACCAATCAAGGGTACGAGCGTCATACTCTCGGTCTAACTCCGTCACGATCATGGCGATCCAGGCGGCAGATGTGGTTTGCGTAATAAAGATTTGGCTGGCTGGTTTCGCCGCTGTCCTGTTGCGTGAAGTCGTTTGTCGCCTCACGAAGTGTCGTCAGGGGGACATGTCCGCCTGAGAGTCATTGGCTTGGTCGCAAATGGCCATGCTGGGGGAAGGGCATGCACGTACATTCTGATGGCGCTGCCATCACCGGTGGCCCGCAATCGATTGCGCCCGCCGGTTCTATCGATATCGATGCATCTCATGATCTCGAAATCGGTCAATGCGTCATGCGCCTGCGGCTGCTGGTCGCGGTGGGCTTTGCGATGACGCTGCTGAGCGCAAGCCTGGTTTTCGGATCAAACCTTGCCATCGACTGGTGGGGCGATATCGGCAGCTACGACACGATCGGCTATATCGGTGTCGCGCTGTTCGGCCCCATCACCGTCTGGCAGATCTGGATGCTGCCGGCTGAACGCGGGCCGGTCGTGATCGTCACTCCCTATGGCATCCGCGACTTGCGGATTGGTAATGAATTTCTGCCGTGGGACTCCATTGCCGATGTTTCGGCTGGGGAATGGCGAGGGCAGAAGGTGGTCGTGTTGACCCCAACGCCCGCCTTGCAGCGGCAGCTCTGCTGCATCCGCAACTCGGCGCGCAGCACGCCGAATGAACGGATTGTTATCCGCTCGGGCGGCTTGGCGACCGACTTTGACACATTGCTGCGCGCTTGCCGCGATTGTCATGCTGCAAGCAACCAGGCCGCTACAAGCACCCAGGCCGCTACAAGCACCCAAGCCACCGCATTGCAGCAGGAAGATGAACGCGGCACGCAAGGCATCGCCCTGCAGGCGTCATAAGTTTGCCGCTCGCGGATTGTCATGTTGCAGTGCCGGAGGGCCTCGCTCCGGTATTTGCCCGGATGTGGCGAGCCAGTGACAATTTCTGGAAATAAGCCAAGATATACAGAGATTCGCACAAATTAAGGGCAAGTGCCTGTTCGTAATTCACGGAGTGCCTACCTTGTGCGTTGCGTCGCGTCGGCAGCCGGGTGTCCAATGATGGTCATGTGCTCACGCTGATTCGAAAGACGGCCTGAGGAACAGTCTAGTAACTGCTTTCGTTTCAGCTTGTAGCGGAACTCACGCGGAGAGGGATCATGTACAACGATTCTCTATTCAACGCTTTCGCTCGGTCGTTCGAGGCGAGAAGCCAGCACGACATGTCGATGGCGGAATATCTGGAATCGTGTCGAAGCGATCCCATGAAATACGCGAATGCGGCCGAACGACTACTAGCTGCGATCGGCGAGCCCCAGACGATTGACACGGCCAAGGACCCACGCCTTGGCCGTATTTTTTTGAACCGCACCATCCGCACCTATCCGGCCTTCGCCGGCTTCTACGGCATGGAAGAAACCATCGAGCGCATCGTCGGTTTCTTCCGCCATGCGGCGCAGGGCCTGGAAGAGCGCAAGCAGATCCTCTATCTGCTCGGGCCGGTCGGCGGCGGCAAGTCTTCGCTGGCCGAGCGGCTGAAGTCGCTGATGGAAGTGCATCCGATCTACGTGCTCAAGGCCGGCGACGAGCTGTCGCCGGTGTTCGAGAGTCCGCTCAGCCTGTTCGATCCCGATCAGTTGGGGCCGATGCTGGAAGAGAAATATGGCATTCCGCGCCGGCGTCTCACCGGCTTGATGAGCCCGTGGTGCTACAAGCGGCTGGAAGCCTTCGGCGGCGATATTTCCCAGTTCCGGGTCGCAAAGATCCAGCCGTCGCGGCTGCGCCAGATCGCGATCGCCAAGACCGAACCGGGTGACGAGAACAACCAGGACATCTCCTCGCTGGTCGGCAAGGTCGATATCCGCAAGCTCGAGACTTATGCGCAGAACGACCCCGACGCCTACAGCTATTCCGGTGGCCTCAACCGCGCCAACCAGGGCGTGCTCGAGTTCGTCGAAATGTTCAAGGCGCCGATCAAGATGCTGCACCCGTTGCTGACCGCGACGCAGGAAGGCAACTATATCGGCACCGAGAACATCGGCGCGATTCCGTTCACCGGCGTCATCCTCGCGCACTCCAACGAGGCCGAGTGGGCGAGCTTCAAGTCCAACAAGAACAACGAAGCCTTCATCGACCGTATCTGCGTCATCAAGGTGCCGTACTGCCTGCGGGTCACCGAAGAGCAGAAGATCTACGAGAAGCTGATCCAAGGCTCCGAGCTCGCCTCCGCGCCCTGCGCGCCCTCGACGCTGGAGACGCTGGCGCGGTTCTCGGTGATGTCGCGGCTTCGCAAGCACGAGAACTCCACGTTGTTCGCCAAGATGCGGGTTTACGACGGCGAGAGCCTGAAGGAATCCGATCCGAAGGCGCGCAGCGTCCAGGAATATCGCGATGCCGCCGGTGTCGACGAGGGAATGGACGGCGTCTCGACGCGCTTTGCCTTCAAGATCCTGGCTGCGACCTTCAACCACGATCCGCAGGAGGTCGCCGCCGACGCCGTGCACCTGATGTACGCGCTGGAACAGTCGATCCGCAGGGAGCAGCTGCCCGAGGAAGTCGAGAAGCGCTATCTCGAATTCATCAAGGCCGAGCTTGCCCCTCGCTACGCCGAGTTCATCGGCAACGAGATCCAGAAGGCCTACCTGGAATCCTACTCGGATTACGGCCAGAACCTGTTCGACCGCTACGTCGACTATGCCGACGCCTGGATCGAAGATCAGGACTTCAAGGATCCCGACACCGGCCAGTTGCTAGATCGCGAGCTGTTGAACCAGGAATTGACGAAAATCGAGAAGCCGGCGGGCATCGCCAACCCCAAGGACTTCCGCAACGAGGTCGTCAAATTCTCGTTACGGTCCCGGGCCCAGAACGGCGGCAAGAACCCGACCTGGACCTCCTACGAGAAGATTCGCGATGTGATCGAAAAGCGGATATTCTCCCAGGTCGAGGACTTGCTTCCGGTCATCTCGTTCGGGTCGAAGAAGGACGGCGAGACGGAGAAGAAGCACGGCGAGTTCGTCGCTCGCATGGTGGAGCGCGGCTACACCGAGCGTCAGGTTCGCCGGCTCGTCGAATGGTACATGCGCGTGAAGCAGGCTGGTTGAGGCGGATGGTAAAGTGCCCATTCACATTATTGACAGGCGCCTGAATCCAGGCGGCAAGAGTCTTGAGAACCGCCAGCGGTTCTTGCGTCGGGCCAAGTCCCTGGTGCAGGGCGCCGTCAAGAAGACCTCGCAGGAACGCGACATCAAGGACGTCCTGGAGGGTGGTGAGGTCACGATCCCGCTCGACGGTATGCACGAGCCGCGCTTCCGCCGTGAAGGCGGGACGCGCGACATGGTGCTGCCCGGCAACAAGAAGTTCGTCGAGGGCGACTATCTCCAGCGCCAAGGCCAGGGCAGCGCCAAGGATTCCGGTCCCGGCGAAGGCGACAGCGAGGACGCCTTCCGCTTCGTGCTCTCCCGCGACGAATTCGTCGATCTCTTCCTCGACGATCTCGAGCTGCCTGACCTTGCCAAGCGCAAGATCGCGCAGACCGAGAGCGAAGGCATCCAGCGCGCCGGCTACACCACGTCGGGCTCGCCCGCCAACATTTCGGTCAGCCGGACCGTGAAGCTCGCGCTCGCCCGCCGCATCGCGCTCAGGCGTCCCCGCAAGGAGGAGGTCGAGGAACTGGAAGCCGAGATCGCGGCCTGCACCGACGAGGACGAGCGTGCAGAACTGGTTGCCCGGCTCGAAAAGTTGATTGCGAAGACCAAGCGCATTCCGTTCATCGATCCGCTCGACATTCGCTATCGCCGCTACGAGAAGGTGCCGCGGCCGGTGGCGCAGGCCGTGATGTTCTGCCTGATGGACGTCTCCGGCTCGATGTCCGAGCACATGAAGGACCTCGCCAAGCGCTTCTACATGCTGCTGTACGTGTTCCTGAAGCGGCGCTACAAGCATGTCGAGATCGTCTTCATCCGCCACACCGACCGCGCCGAGGAGGTGGACGAGCAGACCTTCTTCTACGGGCCGGCCTCCGGCGGCACGCTGGTCTCCAGCGCGCTCCAGGCGATGCACGAGATCGTGCGCGAGCGTTTCAATCCGTCGGACTGGAATATCTACGCCGCGCAAGCCTCCGACGGCGACAATTCCTATTCCGACGGCGAGCTCACCGGCCTGCTGCTGACCGAAAAGATCCTGCCGGTCTGCCAGTTCTTCGCCTATCTCGAGGTCGGGGAATCAGGCGGCAGCGCCTTCGATCTCTCCGATTCCTCGCTCTGGACTCTCTATGAGCGCCTGCGCAACAGCGGCGCACCACTCTCGATGCGCAAGGTCAGCGAGCGCAGCGAGATCTTTCCGGTGTTCCACGACCTGTTCCAGCGCCGCGACACTGCCCAGGAGAAAGCCGCTCCATGACGGAACGCTTGTTCGAAGGCGCCGATTGGGATTTCCAGACCTTGCAGCGCATCACTGACGCCTGCGAGGAAGTGGCGTTGAAGCATCTCGGGCTCGACGTCTACCCGAACCAGATCGAGGTCATCACCGCCGAGCAGATGCTGGACGCCTATTCGTCCGTCGGCATGCCGCTGTTCTACAAGCACTGGTCGTTCGGCAAGCACTTTGCGTTTCACGAGGCGTCCTACCGCAAGGGCCTGATGGGCCTTGCCTATGAGATCGTGATCAACTCCTCGCCCTGCATCTCCTACCTGATGGAGGAGAATACGGCGACGATGCAGACGCTGGTGATCGCGCACGCCGCCTTCGGCCACAACCACTTCTTCAAGAACAACTACCTCTTCAAGCAGTGGACCGATGCCGAGGGCATTCTCGACTATCTCGATTTCGCCAAGAACTACGTCATGCAGTGCGAGGAGCGTTACGGCCGCATCGAGGTCGAGCGCACGCTGGACGCAGCGCATGCGCTGATGTCGCACGGCATCGATCGCTATCCCGGCAAGAAGAAGCTCGACCTGCGGGCGGAAGAAAAGCGGGCAGGGCGTCGCCGTCAGCACGAGGAGGAAGTCTTCAACGACCTCTGGCGCACCGTGCCAACAGGCAAGAGCAAGAGCCGCTCGACGCTCAGCATCGAGCGCCGGCGCAAGCTGCTCGGCCTCCCACAGGAAAACCTGCTCTACTTCCTGGAGAAGAGCGCGCCGCGGCTGGCGCCCTGGCAGCGCGAGCTGTTGCGCATCGTCCGCCACATCGCGCAATATTTCTATCCGCAGAGCCAGACCAAGGTGATGAACGAGGGGACGGCGACCTACGTCCACTATCGCATCATGACGAGGCTGCATCAGCAGGGCCGCATCACCGACGGCAACTTCCTCGAATTCCTGGGGTCGCACACCAATGTGGTGTTCCAGCCCGAATTCGACGATCAGCGCTTCTCCGGCTTCAATCCCTATGCGCTCGGCTTCGCAATGATGCAGGACATCGAGCGCATCGTCACCAATCCGGAGGATGAGGATCGCGAGTGGTTCCCCGATATCGCCGGCCAAGGCGACGTGATGGGCGTGCTGCGCGACGTCTGGGCCAATTACCGCGACGAGAGCTTCATCGGCCAGTTCTTGAGCCCCAAGCTGATGCGGCATTTCCGCATGTTCCATCTCCACGACGATCCCGAGGAGCGCGCCGGCATCCGGGTCGACGCCATCCACGACGAGCGCGGCTTCCGCCGCGTCCGGCGCGAGCTGGCGCGACAGCACGACGTCGGCTTCATCGACGCCAATATCGAGGTGGTCGACGTCGATCTTTCCGGTGACCGTCGGCTGATCCTGCACCACCACGTCATCAAGGGCTCGCAGCTCAACGAGACCGATGCCAAGCGCGTGCTGCAGCATCTCGCCGATCTCTGGACCTACGATGTCGCCCTGATCGAGGTCGATGCCAACGACAAGGTGCTGCGCGAATACGTCGTCAGCCCGCGTCCGATTCCGGCCGCGGTGGCCTGAGGCGGCTGCGCCAAGCAGTATGGCAAGATGCACATTGATGTGCCCTCGCCCCTTGCGGGAGAGGGCAGCGACGGCAGAAGATACGAACTCACTTGGGTGAGGGCTATCTCTCCGCATCTTCCCGTGTTGATGGAGACCCCTCATCCGGCGCTTCGCGCCACCTTCTCCCACAAGGGGAGAAGGGACGGGCGCTCGTGATGCGGCTGTCCTACGCCGAACGCTTCACCGGCTTCTTCTTCGACGCATTCAGCTCCACTGCCGCACGGATCAGCGCCTTCAAGGCCTTCTCGTTGATCTTCTCGCCTTCGCGGATATCGATCGCCCGCCGCACATTGCCATCGAGGCTGGAATTGAACAGGCGGGCAGCATCGTCCAGCGCGGCGCCCTTGGCAAAGGTCAGCTTCACCACTTCCTTGTAGGTCTCGCCGGTGCAGATGATGCCGTCGTGCTCCCAGACGGGAACGCCGCGCCATTTCCATTCCTCGACGATTTCAGGATCGGCCTCCTTGATCAGCGCGCGGACGCGCTTCAGCGTCTCGCCGCGCCAGTCGCCGAGCTCCTTGATCCTGCCGTCGATCAGTTTTGAGGGCGAAGGTCCGTCCGTTTCCTTCTTCTTTGCAGCCACGGCTTTCTTCACGACCGCGCCTCGCTGCGACGGCTGACATAGGGCAGCGCGAACAGATAGAGCCCTGTCGCGAGCAGCGGAAGCAGCGGCACGAAGGCCATCAAGCCGATCCAGGTGGCTTGAATCTGCATGGTCAGCGCAACGATGTTGGCGATGACGGCAAGCGTGAAGGCAATCGACAGCCAGCGATGGATCTGCCTGATCCACATGTTCGAGTTCATCTCAGTCTCCTCTTGGATTATTCGGGATGGACACGCCTGGCGGACTATTCCGTCCGCGCCAGCAGCTCGTCCAGCTTGGTGAAGAACTGCTTCCAGCCGGCATGCGCACCGCCATAGGCCTGCTTCTGCGTGGGGCGGAAGCCCGCCTGTTCGACACGCAGATGCGTGCCCTTGCCCTGCGGGGTGAGCGTGAAGGTCACGACGCTCTTGAGGTCGTAGGCTGCGTCCTCATGGGTGAAATTCCAGGTATAGGCGAGGGTACGCTGCGGCTCGATCGCGAGCACCTCGCAATCCAGCACGCCGCCCCACTCGCCGCGAAGATTGAAGCGGTGACCGACGTCAGGCTTGAAGTCGTTCTTCATCAGCCATTCCTCGATCAGATGCGGCTGGGTCAGCGCGCGCCACAGCCGTTCCGGCGGATAGGCGAACTCGCGCTCGATCACCACGGAACGTGTTTCGGTCGCAGCCTCTGTCATTGGTCCATCCTCTTCAGGAGATCGTCGATCGCATCGAGCCGGTTCTGCCAGAAGCCTGCCATCTGGCCGGTCCAGTCGATCAGCGGATTGAGCGCGCCGGGTCGCGCGCTGTAGTGGGTCTGGCGGCCCTCGTGGCGGTCGCGCACCAGGCCCGCCTGCTTGAGCGCGCCGAGATGTTTTGACACCGCCGGCTGGGAAACGCCCGATCTCGCCGTCAGTGCCCCCACCGTCTGCTCGCCCTCGCGGCACAGCCGCTCGAAGATCGCCCGCCGCGTCGGGTCGGCAAGGGTCCGGAACAGCAGATCGTGCGCGGCGGACATGCGAAATCCATAACTCGAAAGTTATGGATTAATTCATAACCCTAGAGTTATGGGTAAGTCAAGGGGATGGGCGAATATTGCACCTGCTCTCGCCACCGTCATTGCGAGCCTAGCGAGTCAATCCAGAGTCCCTCTCACGGTCTCAAATACACATAGCCCTGCGACTGCAGCTCGGCCAAACGCACCACGCCGCCTTTTTCCGCGCTGACGAACCCCGGCAGCAGATCCTTCAGCGTGATGTTCTGCGCCTTCATGGTGTTGCCGCAGGCGGCGAGCTCGACGCCATCCTTGGAGAAGTCGCCGATCCGCTTACTGACGTCGGGATTGGCCTGCGTCGAGTGAAACGCCTTCAGTGCCGGCCCGTGGATCACGAGCGCCAGCGTGACATGATCGGGGCCGCCGGCGCCGTCGATGTGGTTCTGGATGTTGCCGAGCACGAAGTTGACCTTGTCGGCGTCGGCGAGGTGATAGACGACCTTCAGCTTGGTCGACGGCGCGGCCTCGGTTGCGGCTTTGGCGCGCGAGGCGGCAAACGCGGCGCCCAGCGCCGAGACGGTGCTCCACAAGATGTTCCGGCGGTTCATGGCGATCTCCCTGGCGCATGATCCGGAAAAGTGTGAAGCGGTTTTCCGAAAAGATCACGCGCAAACAACAACGGCTTGACGGAGAGATATCACTTGTGGCGGAGCGCGGCGAGTTCCTTGCGGTCGGTCACGAGCGCGGCGCACTCGCTGTTGTCGGTCCGGTCGAGGCGGAAAATCCCGTCATCGCTGCCGGCGACCAGCGATCGCTCGGCCTCATCGTCCGGCTTGTTGTGCAGCCAGACCCTGATGCTTTCGAGCCGCACGATTGCCGATTTGTCATCCTTCGACAGCGCAATCCCGACGCCGCCGCCCTCGCAATCGACGCCGCAGCCGAGCCGGACCTCGTCGCCCTCCTTGGTGAGCACCGTGTGGTGGCAGGAGCCGCTGGAATCGAAATCGCCGCTGCGGTGGCGATAACGGAAGCCGAGCCGGAAAGAGTTGCGCAGCTGCTGGTCCACTTCGAAGGTCTCGGCCGAGACCAGCAGCTTCATCGAAGCGACCTTCTGCTTCGGATGCCGCGCCAGATGGTCGGCGTCGTAGCGGCGGATGAAGCAGGCATAGGCCGTCTTGCCAGGCGCGCCCGCATAGAGACGGGCGTTGAATGTCTCGGTTTCGGATGTGGTGGCCTCGCGAAAGTTGTCGGCCTCCTCGGCCCGGGCGACGCCGATGAAGGCTGCGAGGGCAAGCGGAAGGATGAGGGCAAGCTTCATGATCGTCGCACCGGTTACTCAGCGGTTGACGCCCCGCATCGCGCATGGTGGGGCCAACTGTCGATTAGTCGCAAGCCCCACGCCCCGCGTTCAACTGCGGATGCCTCGCACTGCCGCGGGCAGCCTCGCGCAAGGTTCCAGGCTTAACCCCTGAGATGGAGGGGCGCGGATAGAGCCCAGGTTGTAGCAAATGGCTGGAGGCGGTTTGAAAATGTCCGAAAGTCAGACCTTGCCCAATCTCGCGATCGGCTATTCCCGAACCCGGCTGTTGACGTTATTCGGCGGCAGCCTGCTGCTGACGCTGCTCT
Organism: Bradyrhizobium sp. Ghvi; assembly: GCF_900115265.1. GTDB lineage: Bacteria > Pseudomonadota > Alphaproteobacteria > Rhizobiales > Xanthobacteraceae > Bradyrhizobium. The sequence goes on from NZ_FOVU01000006.1 coordinate 247,753, forward strand.
GCAGCCTCCTCGCCTTCAGCTGGCAGGAGGGCAATGACATCACCAAGTTCTTGGTCGCCATCTGCTATGTCGGCGCGGTGTTTTTCGGCCTCGCCACCTGCAGGATGCTCTGGCGGCTGGTCACCGCCAGGCAGCCGGTGCTCTTCATCAGCCGTGTCGGCATTCGCGACACCAGGCTCGCCGGCGAGACCATCGCATGGAGCGCCGTGCGCAAGATTTTCCCATGGGAGCAGCGCGCGCAGAAATTCGTGGTGCTCAAGGTCGATCCCCTCATCGCCCAGCGATTCTCGAGGGGTTTTGCGACGCAGGCCCTGACGCTGTTGAACAAGGCGCTAGGCACTGACAGTGTGATCGTCAATGCGGGCGGCCTGACCGTGGACACCGAAACCTTGCTCGAGACCTGCAAGCAATATTGGGGTGCCGGCCGGCCGGCCCAGGCGGACGATACGGTGGCCGCGGCTGAGACTGCGCCGGACCCGGTCAGCTAGAGTAGTGCGGAGCTTGCCGACGCCGACGAGGTTGTCGCGCTAGCGGTCGCGGCATAGACCCAGGTTCATAAATGCGCTCGCGCCAGCCTTAGTCGCCGTCGGGCCAGGAAGGTTCAGCTTCTGCGGGTTTTTGGCGCGGAACCCCGCGCCGTTTTCAATAACGTTGTCGCGGTTGATCGATGTGATACTGTTCACAGGCAATCGCATTCTGGAGTCTTAAGCTGATCCGCCTTGTAAGTTTGTGGAGTCCCCGCTATGGGCGAAATTCGCAACTTCAGATCCGGAAATCACGGCGATCCGCCTCCACAGGGCTCAATGCCCCGGCGCCTTGCTGCAATCATCGTCGGTGACATCGCTTCCTACAGTCGCTTGATGCAAGCCGACGAGGAGGGCACGCATGTCCGCGTCAAGCGGATCGAGCGGGACCTCATCGAGCCCAGCATCATCGAGCATCATGGCTCGCTGGTGAAGACGACCGGCGACGGCTTCATCGCGATTTTCGACAGCCCTGTCGAGGCTGTCAGATGCAGCATCGTCATCCAGCAGAATCTCATCGGCCGCAACGCCTCGCTGCCGCGGGAATCGCGGATCGAATATCGGATCGGCGTCAACCTGGGTGATGTGATCGTAGAGCCGGATGACATCTACGGCGACGGCGTCAACATTGCCACCCGCATTGAGGGGATCGCCGAACCCGGTCAGGTCTACATTTCGGGTGCGATCTACGAGCAGATCAAGCACAAGGTCGTCTGCGGCTATGAGTCGCTCGGAGACCGGAAGGTCAAGAACATCACGGATCCTGTTCGCATCTATCGCGTCCTGCCCGACGCAGATGCGGTCGGAAGAACGCGCGGCCGGCGCGAGAACACGCTGATCTTGCTCCTCGGCCTCACGCTGCTCGTGATTGCCGGCGGCGTGCTGTGGTATCTGCTGATGCAGCAGGCGGGCAACACCGTCGAGCGGGCTGCCGCGCCGGCCGTCTCGCCGGTCGCATCCCCAAGTCCTCAACCGCCGCCACGCGAAACTGCAACGCAGACGCCGCAACCATCTCCGTCAGTGGCCGCATCAACTCCGTCACCCGCGCCGTCACCGAGCCCATCGGTGACGCCGGCCCGCGAACCGGAGATGATCACAATTCGCGGCGGCAGCTTCGCGATGGGAAGCAATGACGACCCGACCGAGCGGCCTATCCACCAGGTGACGATCAAGCCATTTTCAATCGGCAAGTATCCGGTGACCGTCGGTGAATGGAACGAATGCGCTGCCGCGAAGGCGTGCAGCTTCGTTGCCACCGGCAAGGACGATGCGCCCGTCACCAATGTGAGCTGGACGGACGCGCAGCAATACGCGGCCTGGCTCGCGCAAGCGTCCAAGAAACCTTATCGGCTTCCGAACGAAGCCGAATGGGAATATGCCGCTCGCGGCGGAACGCAGACCAAATACTGGTGGGGCGACAAGCTCCAGCCGGGCATGGCCGGATGCAAGGATTGCGGCGATCTCGCCGCCGAGCAGCCGGCGAAGGTCGGCAGCTTCAAGCCGAATCCATTCGGACTCCATGATATGGGCGGTGGTGTCGACCAATGGGTCGAGGACTGCTGGCACAGAACCTACCAGGGCGCGCCCGGCGATGGCTCGGCGTGGAACAGCGGGGACTGTACGTCGCATGTCTTGCGTTCAGGATCGTGGAAGAACGATTCGAGATATGTGAGGCCATCCAATCGCGATGGTTACGACACCAATGTTCGCTATCCGACGCATGGATTCCGAATAGCGCTCAGTCCTTAAGCAGGGGGAGGTTCGATGCGAATCCTTCGTTGCATCGCGTTGTCGGCAGCGCTTGCGTTGCTTCCGGGCGCAGCCTTTGCGCAAGGCAAGACCGCTCCCAAGGATGCAAAGCTGTATTTCATTACCCCGTCTGACGGGGCAAGGGTGCGCGGCGGATTCTGGGTGCGGTTCGGCTTGCGCAATATGGGCGTGACGCATGCCGGTGATGATTACCAGAACGCCGGTCATCATCACTTGCTGGTCGACGTCAAAGACCCCATTGATCCGAAGGAGCCGATTCAGCAGGACAAGTCGCATCTGCACTTCGGCGCGGGACAGACCGAGACATTCCTGGAGCTCTCGCCCGGGAACCACACCCTTCAACTGGTGCTGGGCGATGCCAAGCACTATCCATTCGACCCACCCGTCGTGTCAGAGAAGGTCACGGTGCGTGTCAGGCAACCGCCGCAGCGCGGCAAGTGATCATCGCAAACTGGCGTTGATCTTGTCCAGCACCGCCGACCCTGGGCAGAGCTTGTCCGCTTCCAGCGTGTTGAGCGGCGTCTCGACCGTGTTGAGATGGGCGTGCAGGTCTTCCGCGTCAGGATCGACGTAGAGCAGCCCGGTGACGATCTGTCCCTTGGCAGCATGCTTGGCGAGGAAGGTCTGGGCGCCCAGCCGGTCATGCGGATCGTAGTCGGCGTCGATCTTGCGCAGCGCGATCTTGCTGCCGTCATGCTGCTCGACCACCTGCACCGTACCGGGCGCGTAGTCCACCGCGATCGGGTCGCGGCCGACCAGCACGTCGAGCCGGTTCACGGCGTCGTTGTGCTCGCGGACATAGTCGAAGCTCTTGGTCGAGCCGGCGTGATTGTTGAAGGCAATGCAGGGGCTGATGACGTCGATGAAGGACGCGCCCTTGTGGCGGATCGCGGCCGCGATCAGCGGCACCAGCTGGGTCTTGTCGCCGGAGAACGAGCGCGCCACGAAGGTGGCGCCAAGCTGGAGCGCGATCGCGACGAGGTCGATCGCGTTGTCGGTGTTGGTCACGCCCTTCTTGCTCTTCGAGCCGCGGTCGGCGGTGGCCGAGAACTGGCCCTTGGTCAGGCCGTAGACGCCGTTGTTCTCGACGATATAGGTCATGTTGACGCCGCGCCGGATCGAATGCGCGAACTGGCCGAAGCCGATCGAGGCGGAATCGCCGTCGCCGGAGACGCCGAGATAGATCAGATCGCGGTTGGCGAGATTGGCGCCGGTGAGCACCGAGGGCATGCGGCCGTGCACGGAGTTGAAGCCGTGCGAATTGCCGAGGAAGTAATCCGGCGTCTTCGACGAGCACCCGATGCCCGAGATCTTCGCCACCCGATGCGGCTCGATCGAGAGCTCGTAGCAGGCCTCGATGATCGAGGCCGTGATCGAGTCATGACCGCAGCCGGCGCATAGTGTCGAGATTTTTCCCTCGTAGTCGCGGTGCGTATAGCCGAGGTCGTTCTTCTTCAGACCCGGATGATGGAATTTCGGCTTTGCGATGTAGGTCATGATACGGCCTTGCGGAGCGGGGTCACCTTGAGATGATCCTGGTGGTCGCCGATGGCTTTCGCGATGAAGCGGGCGGTGATCGGGGTGCCGTCGTAATGCACGATCGGCACGAGCCGGACCGGATCGATGCCGTTCTCGTTGACGATGAGCTGACGGAGCTGACTGTCGCGGTTCTGCTCGACCACGTAGACGAAGTCGTGCTCGGCGAGGAAGCTCGCGACGCTGGAGTGGAACGGGAAGGCGCGGATGCGCAGGCGGTCGAGCTGGTGCCCGCGCGCCTCCAACAGGCCGATCGCCTCGTCCATCGCCGGCGAGGTCGAGCCGAAATAGATCACGCCATATTTGGTCGGCCGTTCGGCATTGGCCTGCAGCGGCCGCGGCACGAGATCCTGCGCGGTCTCGAACTTGCGGACCAGACGCTGCATGTTGTCGGCATAAACAGTGCCTTCCTCCGAATAGCGTGCATAGCGGTCGCGCGAGGTGCCGCGGGTGAAATAGGAGCCCTTGGTCGGATGCGTGCCGGGATAGGTTCGGTAGGGGATGCCGTCGCCGTCGACGTCGAGATAGCGGCCGAAGTCGCGGCCCTCTTCCAGCATCTCCGCTGTCATCACCTTGCCGCGGTCGTATTGCCGGGAATCGTCCCATTTCAGCGGGCGGCAGAGCCGGTGGTTCATGCCGATGTCGAGATCGAGCATCAGGAAGATCGTGGTCTGCAGCCGCTCGGCGAGATCAAAGGCGGCCGCCGCGAACTCGAACGCCTCGGCCGGGTCTTCGGGGAATAGCAGCACATGCTTGGTGTCGCCGTGCGAGGCATAGGCGCAAGCAATGATGTCGCATTGCTGGGTGCGCGTCGGCATGCCCGTTGACGGGCCGGCGCGCTGGATGTTCATGATCACCGCCGGAATCTCGGCGAAGTAGGAGAGGCCGATGAACTCGGTCATCAGCGAGATGCCCGGGCCCGACGTCGCGGTGAAGGCGCGCGCGCCGTTCCAGGAGGCGCCGATCACGATGCCGATGGAGGCGAGCTCGTCCTCGCCCTGGACGATGGCGTACTTTGCTTTGCCGGTCTCGGGATCGTGGCGGTACTTCTTGCAATGCGCGGTGAAGGCTTCCGCCACCGACGAGGATGGCGTGATCGGATACCACGCGCACACGGTGGCGCCGCCATAGACGGCGCCGAGCGCGGCGGCGCTGTTACCCTCGATGAAGATGCGATCGCCGACCTTGTCGGACTTCTTCACCCTGAGACCAATCGGGCATTTCAGGTTCTGCAGCGCCCAGTCGCGCCCCAGATGCAGCGCGTGAACGTTGGAGGAGAGCAGCTTCTCCTTGCCCTTGTACTGCTCGCCGATCAGCTGCTCGATCAGCTTCGGGTCCATCTCGAGCAGCGCACTGAGCGCGCCGAGATAGATGATGTTCTTGAACAGCTGGCGCTGGCGCGGATCGGTATAGGTCGAATTGGTGATCGCGGTCAGCGGCACGCCGATCACGGTGATGTCGTCGCGGAATTTGGTCGACGGCATCGGCTTGGTGGAATCGTAGAACAGGTAGCCGCCCGGCTCGATGCCGGCGACGTCCTTGTCCCAGGTCTGCGGGTTCATGGCGACCATCATGTCGACGCCGCCGCGGGCGCCGAGATGGCCGGCTTCGGTGACCCGCACCTCGTACCAGGTCGGCAGGCCCTGGATGTTGGAGGGGAAGATGTTGCGCGGAGAGACCGGCACGCCATGGCGCAGGATCGCGCGCGCGAACATCTCGTTGGCGCTGGCCGACCCTGAGCCGTTGACATTGGCGAAGCGGACGACGAAGTCGTTTACGCTGCTGAGCGGCTTTTTGTCGGACATGTCGAACCTGCGTGGGTCATCTCGATGAAGTATTTCTGCATGTCCCAGGCGCCGGTGGGACAGCGCTCGGCGCACAGCCCGCAATGCAGGCAGACGTCCTCGTCCTTGACCATGACGCGGCCGGTCTTGAGATCGGAGGAGACGTAGAGATCCTGGTCCGGATGCGCCGAAGGCGCCTTCAGGCGATGGCGCAGATCGTCTTCCTCACCATTGGCGGTGAAGGTGATGCAATCCATCGGGCAGATGTCGGCGCAGGCATCGCACTCGATGCAGAGCGAGGTCGAGAACACCGTCTGGACATCGCAGTTCAGGCAACGATGCGCCTCGCCGAGCGCGAGTTTGACGTCGTAGCCGAGCTCGACCTCGGTGCGGATGTCCTTCAGCGCAACCACCTTGTCGCGATGCGGCACCTTGAAGCGCTTGTCGATGGAGACGTCGTTGTCATAGCTCCATTCGTGGATGCCCATCTTTTGCGAGGAGACATGCACCTCCGGCAGCGGCCGCTCGGTGATGTCCTCGCCCGACAGCATCTTGTGGATCGACAACGCGGCGTCGTGGCCCTGCGCCACCGCCCAGATGATGTTCTTCGGGCCGAACGCGGCGTCGCCGCCGAAGAAAACTTTGGGATTGGTCGAGACGAAGGTCTTCGGATCGACCTTGGGCATGTGCCATTTATCGAACTCGATGCCGCAGTCCTGCTCGATCCAGGGGAAGGCGTTCTCCTGGCCGACCGCGACCAGCACGTCGTCGCATTCGAAGGTCTGGTCCGGCTCGCCCGAGGGGACGAGATTGCGGCGGCCCTTGGCGTCGTACTCGGCTTTCACCTTCTGGAAGGTGATGCCGGTGAGCTTGCCGTTCTCGTGGATGAAGGCGGTGGGGACGAGGAAGTTGAGGATGGGGATGTCCTCGTGGATCGCGTCCTCCTTCTCCCAGGGCGAAGCCTTCATCTCCTCGAAGCCGGAGCGCACGATCACCTTGACGTCCTCGCCGCCGAGGCGGCGCGCGGTGCGGCAGCAATCCATCGCGGTGTTGCCGCCGCCGAGTACGATCACGCGCTTGCCGATCTTGTCGGTATGGCCGAACGACACGGACGACAGCCAGTCGATCCCGATATGGATGTTGGCGGCGGCCTCTTTCCGGCCGGGAATGTCGAGCTCGCGGCCGCGCGGCGCGCCCGAGCCGACGAAGATTGCGTCGTATTTCTCCGCGAGCAGCGCCTTCATGCTCTCGATGCGGTGCCCACCCTTGAACTCGACGCCGAGACCCAGGATGTAGCCGGTCTCTTCGTCGATCACGGAATTGGGCAGGCGGAATTTCGGAATCTGGGTGCGCATCATGCCGCCGGCTTCGGGATCGCCGTCGAACACGGTGCAGTGATAGCCGAGCGGCGCCAGATCGCGCGCCACGGTCAGCGAGGCAGGGCCGCCACCGACGAACGCGACGCGCTTGCCGTTCTTCGGCGTAGGCTTCGGCAGGCGCTGCCTGATGTCGTCCTTGAAATCGGCAGCGACGCGCTTGAGGCGGCAGATCGCCACCGGCGTCTCCTCGACGCGTCCGCGGCGGCACGCCGGTTCGCAGGGACGATCGCAGGTGCGCCCCAGGATTCCGGGAAACACGTTCGATTTCCAATTGATCATGTAGGCGTCGCTGTAGCGGCCTTGTGCGATCAGTCGGATGTATTCGGGAACCGGGGTGTGTGCAGGACAGGCCCATTGGCAATCGACCACTTTGTGAAAGTAGTCGGGGGCCGCAATATCAGTCGGTTTCATTCCTACCCTGTCCGCGCAGGCCCAAAGACCCGGCGGCCTTTTCGTGAGCTTGGCGAACGCTTAACGCGTCTCGATCTGGTTTCTGAATGACGTCATCAGGTTAGCTTATTAGAACCGGTCCGGAGTACAACGGCAAACTTGCGCGATCACGTGCTTTCATGGGAGCTGCGCGCGCACAGCATTAACAGACACGCGCGCTCATGCGGCGGTGCAGCATACCACTCTCCGTCATTCCGGGGCGCGCCGACAGGCGCGAGCCCGGAATCTATCGGGCCGCAAAGTCCATGGACAAATGGATTCCGGGTTCGTCGCTGCGCTCCGCCCCGGAATGACGAAAGACGGATCAGCTCTGCGCGAGATCACTCTTCCCCAGGTCCCACATCAGGCAATAGGTGCCGACCGACACGGGAGGCGGGAAGGGCGATGCTGCGGGACCGGTGAAGCGCTCTGCGATCGCGGTCGAGACGGCGCTGACCTGGGTGCCGTCGATCAGCACGTACCAGTCGCGTGCGCCTTCATTGCTCACGGCCGGAATTTCAGGCGTTGCGCCCGACAATTCCGGCTCGCTCTCGAGCAGATGCATCGAGATGATGCCGTCGAGCTTTTCGGGCGCCAGTTTTTCCTGCAGTGCGTCACGCCATGCGCCGGCGTTGTCCGCTGTTGGGCGCAGCCGCACCAGGCCGAGTGCGGCGCCGCGTCCCGTGCCTTTGCTGATGGTGATGCGCGCGACGACGCGCAGCATGTCCTTGAAACGCGCCATGGTCTGCCGCGACCAGTCGGTCGGCTTGGCAAGCCGCGCCCGGTAGGCGGGGCTGTCGAGCACGGCGAGCGTCGCGGTGGAATACAGGCAGAGATATTTGGGATTGGCGGCGTGCGCGATATAGCGCCGCGCTTCGAGAAAGCCATCGATCGCGACGCGCTCTTCCAGATGCTCGCGATCGTACCAGCGGTTGAAGTCGGCCTCATCGCTTGCGTCGACGTTCATCGACGTCAGCAGCATGCCTTTCCCGGCGAGGGGCATTTTTGTGACCTCTTATCGCCCGATCTTCGACGCGAGATCGGCGATCGACTTCATCACCGCATCCCGTACACCGGCGTCATAAAGCGAATGCCCGGCTTCTTCCACGATCCTGACCTCGGAACCCGGCCACACTTTCGCGAGCGCGTGGGATGTCTCCGGAGGACACAACAGATCATAGCGGCCTTGCACGATAATGCCGGGAATGCCTTCGAGCCGGCCCGCATTCCGCAGCAACTGGTCTTCGTCCAGGAAGGAATTGTTGGCGAAATAATGCGCCTCCATGAACGGCGTGGCGGGCAGCGTGCGCCAGACGTTCAGGGACGCCAGATCGAGGCGTATCTTGGCTGCTTTACTCTCCGACAGAGCACGCTCCGTGTCGTGCCAGGCGCGCGAGGCGGGCCCGTGGACGGCGGGATCGGCATCGAGGATGCGGCGATAATAGGCTTCGACCGGCCGTTCGCGCTCCTGCGGCGGCAACACGCTCAGAAAATCCTCGTGCAACGCCGGATAGAATTGCGCCAGGCGCGAAGTGAAGGCGGTCTCGACCTCTGCCTGCGTGCCCAGGAAGGTCGCACGCAGGGCGATGCCGCAGACGCGCTCGGGATGGGCCTCTGCATAGGCCAGCGCCAGCGTCGCGCCCCAGGAGCCGCCGACCAGAAGCCAGCGATCGAAGCCGAACTTCTCGCGGATGGTCTCGATGTCCGTGATCAGATGCGCGGTCGTGTTGTGCGCACGTGAGCCCTTGGGGCGGCTGCGGCCGCAGCCGCGCTGATCGAACAGCACCGCATGCATCCGCTCGGGATCGAACAGCCGGCGGTGATCGGGCTGGCAGCCGCTGCCGGGCCCGCCATGCAGGTAGATCGCGGGGATGCCGCCTTCGCGGCCGACGCTCTCGACATAGAGCTCGTGACCGTCGCCGACGTCGAGCATGTCCGAGGTCAGTGGCGCAAAGGGATCGGCGCGTCTCGCCGCTATGCCTGCGTCGGCGTCAGGTCCCATTCTCGGATTCCAGGGTGCCGCCGGCGAAATTGCGATAGAGGAAGCGGTTGGTCTCCCCCTCGGCCTCGGCTTCCGCCTGCTTGAAGATGGTCTCGTGCAGCGGCGACAGTGCGCAGGCCGGATCGGTGTTGGCGGCGTCCCCCGTCAGCGCAAAGGCCTGGCAGCGGCAACCGCCGAAATCGATCTCGCGGAATTCGCAGGATTTGCACGGCTCCTTCATCCAGCCGGTGCCGCGATAGCGGTTGAAGGCCTCCGAGTTCTGCCAGATCCAGGCGATCGAATGGTTCGAGCGCACGGATTCGAATTCGAGCCCAGTGATGCTTTCGGCGGCATGGCAGGGCAGCACCTTGCCGGCCGGTGAGATGTTGAAGAACTGCCGGCCCCAGCCGCCCATGCATTTCTTCGGCCGCAGCGCGTAATAGTCCGGCACGACATAGTCGATTGCGAGCGTGCCTTTGAGCCGCTCGCGCGCCTCCTCGACAAGGCGGGTGCACTCGTCGAGTTGCGCCACCGTCGGCATCAGCGCGGCGCGGTTCTTCAGTGCCCAGCCGTAATATTGCACATTGGCGACCTCGAGCCGGTCGGCGTCGAGATCGATCGACATCTGGATGATGTCAGGGAGCTGGTGCAGGTTCTGCCGGTGCATCACCGCGTTCACGGTGAGCGGCAAATCGAGCTCGCGCGTCCATTTGGCGACCTCGAGTTTCTTGCGATGGCCGCCCTTGTAGCCGGCGACGCGATCGGCGAGGCCTTCCTCGATACCCTGGAACGAGATCTGGACGTGGCAGAGCCCGGCATCGGCGAGCTCGCCCAGCTTCTCGCGCGTCAGCAGCACGGCCGAGGTGATGAGGTTGGTGTAGAGCCCGACGTCGCTGGCATGCTTGACCAGCTCGACCAGATCCTTCCGCGCCGTCGGCTCGCCGCCGGAGAAATGCACCTGCAGCACGCCGATCTCGGCGAGCTCGCTCAAGACCTTCTTCCACTCGTCCGTCGTCAACTCCTTGCCCGCGCGGTCGAGCTCCACCGGATTGGAGCAATAGGGACATTGCAGCGGGCAGCGGTGGGTGATCTCGAGCAGCACCGCGAGCGGGATGCCGAACGCCTCTGCCGTCGAGCGCTGTTTCTCCAGCACCGCGAGACTGTCGCTTGGCGGCGGCGGATTACCGAGCACGTCGGTCATGGCGTCTTCTCCCGCGCTTCGGTGAGAAAGCCCTTGTCGGCGAGATCCTGCAGCATGGTGATGACGTCGGCCAGGATCGCCTCGCGGGGCGCGGCGTATTTCGCCGCCAGCTGATCGGAGACGTCGCCGACGCTACGCTCGCCGTTACAGAGCTGCAGGACCTCGACGGCGATCTCGTCCGGCGCCAGCACGCGCTCCGGCGCCAGGATCACCCAGACCTTGCGCGTCTCGTCATATTTCAGCTTGGCATGCCGCGGCAGCACCGGGCGGCTTGCCTCGTTGACGCTGATGTGACGCGGCCCGGCCATCGCTCTTGTTCCTCAGCTCGCTTTGGGCACGAACGCACCCGGCGGAATGTTGCCCTCGACATAGGCGTAATAGAGCGCATCCAGCTGCACCCACAAGACGTTGGTCTTGAAGATCAGCGCATTGCAGACCGAGGCGCGCTCTTCGGGCGTCCGCGCATGCGTCCTGACATAGTCGAGCGCGAAATTGGCATCGCGCGGCGCCTGTGTCAGGCGACGCTTGAAGTAGCTCATGATGTCGGGGTTGACGAAGTCATAGTGCTGCAACATGCCGGCGATGCGCTCTTCGTGGATACCAGGCGCGAACAGCTCGGTGAGCGAGGAGGCGATCGCCTCCAGCGGGCTCTTCTCTCGGCAATAATGCACATAAGCTTCCACAGCGAAGCGCGTCGCCGGCAGGATACCTTCGGTCGATTCCACATAGGCCGTGTCGAGCCCGAGGCCTTCGGTCAGCTTGATCCAACGCTCGATGCCGCCTTCGCTGCCGACATCGCCGTCATGGTCCTCGATGCGGTGGCGCCATTCGAGGCGCGTGGCGCGGTCGCGGAAGCGCGAGATCACCACCGCGTCCTTGATCGGGATCGTGCTCTGGTAATAGTAGCGGTTCAGCGCCCAGGCCTGCACCTGGCCCTTGTTGAGCTTGCCGCCGTGCAGGAGCTTGTGGAACGGATGCAGGCTGTGATAGCGCGTCGCGCCGATATGGCGCAGCGTCGCCTCGAGCTCCTCGGCCGAGTTCAGCCTGATATCCTTGCCGATCGAGAGTGCGGTCATTCCAGTCATGGATGCGGCATTCACAGCACGATCTCCGTTCCATCGGCGGGAATCTGCCATCCCGCGTGTTCAGCAGTCTTTCGTTCAGGCGAGGCTGGCAGCAGCGCCGGGTTCGAGTTGTTGATATGCAGAAAGATCTTCCTGTCGATGTTGAGATCGGCGAGCCGCGCGATCGCGCCGTCCTCGCCCGACATCGCGACATGCCCCATGCTCTTGCCGGTTTTGTGGCCGAGCCCGGCCCTGATCATCTCATCGTCCTGCCAGACCGTGCCGTCGAAGAACACCAGCGCGGCGCCGTCGATCTCGGCCTTGAGCGCGTCGGTCACCTCGGCGCAAGCCGCGATGAAGTAGAAGCACTTGCCGGTCGACTTGTCGGTGATCTTCAAGCCCAGCGTATCGCCGTCGCTGCTCTCCCCGCCGGGATGCACCTTGCCTTCCAGGTACCAGGCCGACTTGCCCGGCACCGCGAACGGCAGCACCTCGAGCCCTGAGCGCGCACCATCGGGCAATCGCGGCTCGAACGGCTCGCGGATAGCGATCGGCTGGCGTTTGACGTACTTCTCGTTCAGTACGTTGAAGATGCTGTTGCTCGCCAGGATCGCCAGCACTTTCTCATGCGCATAGACCGTGAACGGCGAACTCTCGCGCATCGAGAGCAGGCCTGCGACCGCGTCGACTTCGCTGTTGGTCAGGATCACGCCTGCAACGGGCGTATGGCGCAGCGCGCCGGCCTTGGGATGCAATTGCGGGGTGGCGTTTAATTGCTGGCGCAGGTCGGGGGAAGCGTTGATCAGGAACCAGTGCTCGCTGTCACCGCTGAAGGCAACCGAGGCTTGGGTTCGATGAAGCTCATGTCCGTGGCTACGGGCTGCCCGGCAGCCCTCGCAGCCGCAATTCCACTGGGGAACTCCGCCGCCCGCTGCGGCACCCAGGACGACGACGCGAAGCATGATCCGTCTCCTGGAAGGAACACGCGCGGTGGATCTCAGGCCGACGCAGATGCCGACACAGATCCTCTCTTTCGGAAACGTGTCGTGACCGAAAAATCCACCGGCGCAGAGCGCGAGATCGCCAGCCGCTTACTTGCGGGTGGCGCTCACATACATATTGATTTCCATGCCACAGGGCACTTCGACGATCTTCGGGGCTTTCCAGGCCATTTTGGCTCTCCATCTTTGCGAATTCGGACGTATCCGCCCACGCGCTAAGTTAGTGCCGGCGGAAAACTTCGCCAGTGAAATTTTCCCGGACATAGGTAGTAGATCGGCGGAATTGTTGCACTGCAAAGAGAGCGTATTACGGCCGCAAAGATGAGCGAATGACACGCGCAAGAGTGCCGATAGGTCGTGCTCCCTGCCGGGATAAACCAGTTGTGAGCATAAAACGGCTTCCAATCGGCTTCAGGCGACCCCATTGGATCAGGCATGCCCAGATATTTTTTCAACACCCGTATCGGCGACGAATTGATCGTGGATCCTGACGGTGAGGATCTGCGCAACCCTGATCGCGCCTGGGAGGTTGCCCGCCAGATGATCCTCGAGGTGGTGAAGTCCGAGGGCGCCCAGCCGGCCTTGCTTGAGGCGGTGATCGAGGTGACCGACGTCGCCGGCGAGATCGTTCTGGAGTTTCCTTTCAGCGAGGCGCTGCTGGACATGCCGGACGCGTCGGCAACGCGGCACTAGCCCGCTCTTCTTCCTTGCGAAATCCGCATGGCTTTGCCGCGTTCCCGGCGCTAAAAGACGCCGGTCACACGGAGCACGTCATGCAAGATCTCTGGCGCCTTTCGGCCGCCGACCTCGCCACCCTCGTCAAGACCAAAAAGGTGTCCGCCCGGGAGGCGGCCAAGGCCGGCCTCGACCGCCTGGACGCCGTCAATCCCAGGCTCAACGCCGTGATCGACCACCGGCCCGAGGACGTGCTCAAGCAGGCTGATGCCGTCGATGGCGCCATCGCGCGGGGCGAAGATCCCGGCGTGCTCGCCGGCGTGCCCGTCACCATCAAGGCCAATGTCGACCAGGAAGGCTTTGCCACCACCAACGGCCTCAAGCTGCAGCGCGATTTGATCGCGCGCGAGGACAATCCGGTCGTCGCCAATTTCCGCAAGGCCGGCGCCGTTCTGCTCGGACGTACCAACTGCCCCGCCTTCTCCTATCGCTGGTTCACCACCAACCTCGTCCATGGCGACACCAAGAACCCGCGCGATGCCTCGCTGACGCCGGGCGGCTCGTCCGGCGGCGCCGGTTCGGCGGTCGCGGCCGGCATCGGCCACATCGCCCACGGCACCGACATCGCCGGCTCGATCCGCTATCCCGCCTATGCCTGCGGCGTGCACGGCCTGCGCCCGACCTTGGGCCGCATCCCCGCCTTCAATCCGGCGCTACCGGAGCGTCCGATCGGGCCGCAGATCATGGCGGTCTCGGGCCCGCTGGCGCGCACGGTCAACGATCTCAGGATCTCGCTCGAAGCGATGGCGGCCCGCGACATCCGCGACCCCTGGTATGTGCCGGTGCGGCTGCAAGGCCCCGCGCGCGAGAAGCGTGCCGCGCTCTGCCTCAACCCGGATGGTCTTGCCACCACGCCGGAGGTGAGGGCCGCGGTGAGCGATGCCGGCAAGCGGCTCGAGCGAGCGGGGTGGACTGTCGATGTGATTGAGAACACCCCGCCGATGCGCGAGGCAGTCGAGTGGCAGATCAAACTCTGGCTCGGCGACGGCTATGAGGCGCAGTTGGAGGCAGCGGAACGGGAAGGCGATCCTGGCGCACTGGCGTGCCTGCGCGGCAACCGCGCCAGGGTCACGCCGCTCGACCAGGCGACTTACGCCAAAGCCCTGACCCGCCGCGCCACGCTGACTCGTGAGTGGATGCTGTTCTTCGAGACATACGCCGTGCTGCTGACGCCTGTTTCCGGCGAACTGCCGTTCCCCGATCATCTCGATCGCAAGGACGATGCCTCCTTCAAGCGCGTCTGGGAAGCGCAGCTGCCGCAGATCGCGATTCCCTTCATGGGCCTGCCGGGCCTCGTGGTCTCCACCGGCCTCGTCGGCAAGGCGCCTGTCGGCGTGCACATCGTCTCCGGCCGCTATCGTGAGGATCTGTGCCTGCTCGCTGGCGAGGCGATCGAGGCGGGCGGCGTGCCGCCGTCGCCGATCGATCCCGTGGGTTAGCGATGCCTGGCATCTACGACTTCAAGGCCAATTCGCTTGCCGGCGAAGAGGTGCCGATGCGTCGCTTCGAAGGGCAGGTGCTGTTGATCGTCAACACCGCGAGCAAATGCGGCTTCACGCCGCAATATCGGGGTCTTGAGGATCTGCACCGCGATCTGTCGCCACGCGGCTTTTCCGTGCTGGGCTTTCCCTGCAACCAGTTCGGCGCGCAGGAGCCGGGCCAGGCGAGCGAGATCCAGGCCTTCTGCTCGACCCATTACGACGTCACTTTCCCCCTGTTCGAGAAGATCGACGTCAACGGGCCCAAGGCGCATCCCCTGTATGAGTACCTGAAACGCCAGCAATCGGGCCTGTTAGGTGCCTCCATCAAATGGAATTTCACCAAATTCCTGGTGGACCGCGCCGGCAAGGTGGTCGCCCGCTACGCGCCGACCGCACGGCCCGAAGGCTTGCGCAATCAAATCGAAACACTGTTATGAGCGAGACATCAATGAGCGACGAATTCCCGGACCGCCTGTCGGTCGATCCGAACAGCCCCTACTACAACGCGGACATCCTGTCGCGCGACGTCGGCATCCGCTTCAAGGGCATCGAGAAGACCAATGTCGAGGAGTACTGCATCAGCGAAGGCTGGGTCCGCGTCACCGCAGGGAACGCCAAGGACCGCTACGGCAACCCGCTGACCATCAAGGTGCACGGGCCGGTCGAGCCGTATTTCAGGGATAAGAAGTAAGCCTTCGTGATTCCGGGGCGATGCGGAGCATCGAACCCGGAATCTCGAGACTCCGGGTTCGCGCTAACGCGCGCCCCGGAATGACGCCGAGAGAAAGCCACCGCCATGTCCGTCCGCATCGTCGACGTCCGCGAGATCACCAAGCCGATCTCTTCGCCGATCCGCAACGCCTATATCGACTTCACCAAGATGACGACGAGCCTCGTTGCCGTCGTCACCGACGTGGTGCGCGACGGCAAGCGCGTCGTCGGTTACGGCTTCAACTCCAACGGCCGGTACGGCCAGGGCGGGCTGATCCGCGAGCGCTTCGCCTCGCGCATCCTCGAATCCGATCCGAAGTCGCTGCTCGACGCGTCCGGCGACAATCTCGACCCCGACAAGATCTGGGCCGCGATGATGACGAACGAGAAGCCGGGCGGCCATGGCGAGCGCTCGGTCGCGGTCGGCACCATCGACATGGCGGTGTGGGATGCGGTGGCGAAAATATCAGGCAAGCCGCTGTTCCGCCTGCTCGCCGAGCGTCACGGCCTCACCGCGAATCCGCGCGTGTTCGTCTACGCCGCCGGCGGCTATTATTATCCCGGCAAGGATCTTGCGATGCTGCGGGCCGAGATGCGCGGCTATCTCGATCGCGGCTACAATGTCGTGAAGATGAAGATCGGCGGTGCTGATATCGACGAGGACCGCACTCGCATCGAGGCGGTGCTGAAGGAGATCGGCAAGGACGCGCAGCTCGCCGTCGACGCCAACGGCCGCTTCAACCTCGAGACCGGCATCGCCTACGCAAAAATGCTGCGCGATTATCCGCTGTTCTGGTACGAGGAAGTCGGCGATCCCCTCGACTACGCGCTGCAAGCCGCGCTGGCCGAATTTTATCCCGGCCCGATGGCGACAGGCGAAAATCTCTTCAGCCACCAGGACGCCCGCAATCTGATCCGCTACGGCGGCATGCGCCCCGACCGCGACTGGCTGCAATTCGATTGCGCGCTGTCCTACGGCCTGTGCGAATACCAGCGCACGCTGGAAGTCTTGAAGACCTACGGCTGGTCGCCCAGCCGCTGCATCCCGCACGGCGGCCACCAGATGTCGCTGAACATTGCCGCCGGTCTCGGCTTAGGGGGCAACGAAAGCTATCCGGACCTGTTCCAGCCCTACGGCGGCTTCCCGGACGGCGTCCGCGTCGAGAACGGTCACATCACCATGCCCGATCTCCCCGGCATCGGCTTCGAAGGCAAGTCCGATCTCTACAAGGAAATGAAGGCGCTGGCGGAGTAGGTTACGCCGCGACCGCTTTGCTCATCACCATCGGCTGCCGCTCGCCATACATCAACGACCGCCACAGCCATTCGAGCGGGCCGTAGCGGTAGTGGCGCAGCCACAAGGCGCTGAACAGCACCTGCGCGATGTAGACTGCGATGCCGATGGCGAGTGCCTCGGTGATGCCGAGCCGGCCGAACAGGCCGAGGCCGTAGCCGTAGAATATCCAGCCGAAGATGACGGATTGCGCGACGTAGTTGGTGAAAGCCATCCGTCCCAGCGGCGCGGCCCAACCGAGCAGCCGCTTGCCGCGTTTGAGGCTGGCGATGCCGAGAATGGCGGCGCCATAGCCCAGCGCCAGCACGATCGTGCCGAGCGGCTCCATGCCGCCATAGAGCAACGCTGCGCCGAGAGTGATCGCGGGAAGCGCGATGACGAGCAGGCCGCGCCCATTCTGAACAATGCCGCTGCGCCAGGCGAACGCACCGAGCAGAAACAGCCCGATCGTCCGCAAGAAAACGAAGGCGTGCAGCGACGCGATCAGAGGAAGTTCGTGCAGGCGAAACGCCAGCACGTCGAAGAAGTTGCCGGTCGCATAAATGCGATTGGCATCCATGACATCGCGTGAGATCACGGTCCGGCTCGGGAACAGCCCCTCGGGCGGAAAGTCCTGCATCGCCAGATACAGCGCCAGGGACACCAATGCGGCAAGAACGATCAGCCAGCGCGGACCAAACAGCAATGGCAGCACGATGAACCCGGCCAGCGCATATTCGGTGAGGATGTCGCCATTCCAGATCAGGCAAAGGTGAACGATGCCGAACCCCAGCAGCACGGCGAGCCGGCGCACCAGCAGCATAGTGCGGCGCTCGCTATGGGCGAGCCGGTCGAACTGAATGGCAAGACCGGCGCCGAACAGCAGCGAGAACAGCGCAAACGCCTTGAGCTCGATCGCCTGCGTCAGGACCGTCTCAACGGCGCGGTCGATGGGCGAGGCGAGCGTCTCCGGCGCAAGAAACTGCTCGAAGATCGAAACGCGAAATTCCATGACGAGGTTGATGGCCATGACGCCGAACAGCGCGATGCCGCGTAGCACGTCGACGGCGTCGATCCGCTCGGCAGATGGGATTGGAGTAGCTGCGCGATCGGAAGTCATTGGGACATGAATTCCAAATTGCGCCTTGGCGGCTTCTCCGCGGCCCTACGACAACCGCATGTCGAGCAGCCGTCGCCCTTCGCCCTTCAGCAGCTTCTTCACTGCGCTCGAGGCCACGACCTCGCCGTCATTGGCATAGGCTTCGTGGTTCTTCTCGATGTCGTCGAGGCGATAGAGATAGTTGACCATCACGCCGGCCGACTCGCGCAGGCCCTTGGGCGAGAGGTCCCCCAGCCAGTTGATGCGCTCGAGGCGGGCGCCGTTGCCGAGGTGGAAGCGGGCGACGGAATCGATCAGGCGGCCCTTCGACGTTCGCGCCTTCAGGAAGTAGTGCGCGGCGAGCGGCTCGATGACGCTGCGCAGCTGCGCGGTCGTCTCGGGGTTCTCGAACCATTTGGGATCGTCGAGCCGCTTCAGCAGTTCGCGATCCTCGTCCGACAGCGGCAGGTCCTTGCCCTGCTTGATCCAGGGCATGAAGCCCGGCACCGGCGAAAGCGTCACGAAGGTGTCGAGCTTCGGCAGCTCGCGGCGCAGCTCCTCGACCACCTGCTTGATCAGGAAGCTCCCGAACGAGATGCCGCCGAGGCCGCGCTGGGTGTTGGAGATCGAATAGAACACGGCCGTGCGCGCCTTCTCGGTCGGCAGGTACTGGCGATCGACCGCAAGCAGCGGCGCAATCGCGCCGGGAATCGTCTCAGTCAGCGCCACCTCGACGAAGATCAAGGGCTCGTCGACCATCGCGGGATGGAAGAACGCGTAGCAGCGGCGGTCGACCGGATCGATGCGGCGGCGCAGATCGTCCCAATCGCTGATCTCGTGCACGGCCTCATAGCGGATGATCTTTTCGAGGATGTTGGCCGGGGTCGACCAGTCAATCCGGCGCAGCACGAGAAACCCCCTGTTGAACCATGACGAGAGCAGATGCGAGATGTCGCGGTCGAGCGCGGCGAGATCGGTGTGTCCGTTCATCATGCCGAGCAGGTCGGCGCGCATGGCGACGAGATCGCCGGTGCCGCCCGGCGCACGGTTGAGGCGGCGGATCAGCTCCTGCCGCCGCGGTTCCGAGGCGAAATGCAGTGCGCTTGCGTCCTCGTCGTCAGGCTTGGTGCGCCATGCCTCGATGGCCTTGGTCAGGCGCTCGCGGTCCGGGCCGAAATCGCGCACCAGCCCTTCGAAGAAGGCGCGGCGTCCTGCCGCATCCAGCTCCCGGTAGATGTCGAGCACCTCGCGCGCCATGGCGGTGCCGGAGGCCTCGCCCCGCCCCGACAACAGCGCGCCGCAAAGCGCGATCAGCCCGTCGGCGTCCTGCTTGGTATCGGCGGCATCCCCCCGTCGCAGCAGCGTGCGGCCGCGCTCGGAGATGGTGGCAAGCAGGTCGGAGAAGAAGGCATTGGCCATCTGGGCTTTTCGAATCCGGTTTGTGCGGTGCGGAAGCTTACACGGGATTTAGGCGGAAGCCGATCACAATCAAGCGGCGGAATTTTGTATCTTTAGTGGTGCCATGCCTCCCACGGCACACTGTCATGCCCGCCTTCGCGGGCGATGACACCGAGGGTGGGGCGACGACGGCACGTTCGCCTCACATTTTCCCCGCAAACTCCGTCGGCGTCCGGCCGGTCACCTGGCGAAACGCCGCCGAGAAGGCCGGGACGCTGGCATAGCCGAGCTGGCTCGCGAGCTGTTTCACCGAGACATTGGTATCGGTCGACAGAAGCTGGATCGCCGCGGCAATTCGCGCGCGCTGGCACCAGCTCTTGAAGCTGAGCTGCGTCTCGGTGGAGAACAATCGCGACAACGTCCGTGCGGAGGTTCCAACCTCCCGCGCCAGCGCGTCGATGTCGTGCAGACCCGTGGGATCGTCGAGCACGATCATCGCGGCGCGGCGGCAGCGTGGCTCGTGCGGAAGCGGCACGAACGTCGCGGAATCCTCGGCCTGGTGCAATTCCAGCATCACCAGGCGCACCAGGAGCTCGGTACGCTCTTCGGTGTTGCGCGAATCGAACAGCGCCAGGATCGCCTGGTTGAGCAGCGGCAACACCCGCACCACGAACTCCCTGGTCAGTCCCTCATAGCGCTGTTCGCGCTTCAGCCAGGCGAGGTCGAAATACAGCGTGCGCATCTCGATGTCGGCGAGCAGGTCGATGGCGTGCTGGAGCCCGGCCGGGACCCAGACCGCGCGGTCCGGCGGCACCAGCCAGCGCCCGCCTGGTGTCGTCACCTGCATCGTGCCCTTGGCAGCGTAGATCAACTGCGCCTCGCGGTGCATGTGCGGATCGATCCGCATGCCCCTGGGGTAATCGCGCGCGACCAGGTGCACGCCCGCCGGCGAGCGGTGATTGCTTCGGACCTCCCGCAGGATCGGCGTTTCCAAGATTGGCGTTTCCAAGACAGTCATTGGCAGCATCCCGTCATGGCCATGACATATAACTCATTTCGGAGCAGGAGAGGATGCCGAATGAACAGCCCTGTCAGGGTCATCAGTTTCGTCAACGCAGGCCATTTCATCGACCATTATTCGATGCTGATCTTCGCCGCCGCCGTCATCATCATGGGGCCGGCGCTCGGCATGGCCTATTCGGAGCTGCTTCCCTACGCGACCCCGGGGTTCATCGCCTTCGGCGCCGGCTCGCTGCTCACCGGCTGGCTCGGGGACCGCTGGAGCCGCCGTCACATGATGCTGATCTTCTTCGTCGGCATCGGGACCTCCATGATTTCGGTCGGTTTCGTACAGACGCCCGTGCAACTCGGTGCCGCGCTGCTAGCGATCGGCGTATTCGCCTCGATCTATCATCCTGTTGGTACCGCGATGATCGTGTCCTATGCCGACAGGCTCGGACGCGAGATGGGCATCAACGGCGTCTGGGGCAATCTCGGCGTTGCCTCCTCCGCGCTGGTGACAGGCGTGATCGGCCAGTATCTCGGCTGGCGCTTCGCCTTCATCGTCCCTGGCATCGTCACCATCCTGATCGGCATCGCCTTTGCGACGCTGGTCGTGCATGAGGATCGCAAGGGCAGCAAGCAGGCGGCAGCGCAGGCGCGGGTGGCAAAACAGGACATGTGGCGCGTGGTGTTGTCGCTGCTGATCGTGGTGATCGCGATCTCGACGACGTTCAACGCCGTCACCGTGGCGTTGCCGAAACTGTTCGCGGAGCGGCTCGCGGATCTGACCAGGAGCCCCGCGCTGCTCGGCGTCATTGCGGCCTGCGTCTACGTGTTCGGCGCGATGACGCAATACACGATCGGCCGGCTGCTCGACCGCTATTCGCTGAAGACGGTGGCCTTGCCGCTCTCCTTCATGCTGGCGCCGTTCCTCTATCTCGCGGCGAGCCTGAACAATCTGCCGCTGATCCTGGTGTCGATCGGCATCGTCATGGGCGCGTTCGGCCAGGTCACGGTGAACGACGCCATGGTCGGCAAATACACCAGCGAGGAATGGCGCTCGCGCGCCTATGCGGTGCGCTATTTCATCGGCTTTACCGCGGCGGGCGCGTCGGTCGGCCTCGTCGCCTGGCTCTACGAGCAAGGCGGCTTCGTCACCATGCTGCACGCGTTTGCAGCGCTGTGCCTGCTGGCGATCGCGGCGGCGATCATCCTGCCGCGCGAGATCCGGACGCCGGCGGCGGCCTGAGGGAAGCGCTAGGCGACTTCCCGCACCATCTCCTGCGGCGCGGCCAGGCATGATCTGACGCAGGCCTGTGCCAGTAGATCGGTAGGATCAAGCAAGGCCGCGCCGATATCGTTGTCGAGCGCGGCCAGCGCCAGGGGAATTTCCGTGCAGGCCATCGCGATGTGCGAGCAGCCTCTGGCAGCGAGCGCTTCTGCTTCGCGGCCAAGGATGACGGCCGCTTCGTCCGTGCGTCCTGCCTTGACGAGTCGGATCGCGCGCATGACCTCGGCTTGCGCCTTCGCGTCGGGGACCATGCAGATATGGCCACGTTCGGCAAGGCGCTGCTGGTAGATTCCGGCGTGCAGCGTGCCGTCCGTCGCAAGCACGCCGAGGGTCGGGTTCGTCCGTTGCAGGGAAAGCGCATCGGCGACGGCGTCGACGATATGGATGATCGGCACCGACGTCTCCGCCTGCAGCGCGCCATGCCAGTGGTGAGCGGTATTGCAGGGAATGGCGATGCGGGTCGCGCCAGACAGTTCGAGCCGGCGCAGGGCATTCAGCATGGCGGGAAAGGGATCAGCGCCCTGGCCGAGAATGGCGGCGGTGCGATCGGGCACCTCAGTAGCCGAGCACACGACCATCTGGATGTGGTCCTGGTCGCAGGATGCGGGCGTGTTCCGGACAATCTTGCCCATGAAATCCACGGTCGCCATCGGGCCCATGCCGCCCAGAATGCCAAGCATCTTTGTCTCCTTGTCGGAGGCATGGTGCATGGTCCGTTCGGCCAAATCCAATGCCTGTTCGGAACGGCATATGCGCCTTCTACATAGTTTTGAGCGCGGTTGCCTGCGCGGCGTTCCAGACCTTTTCCACGATCGGCCGGGTTCGTCGCGCGCTGCGATAGAGCCGGACTTCCAGAGGAATCTCCGGCCCGACGACGGTGAGGGTGCCCTCATCCAATTCCCGGGCAACGAGACTGCGTGGCAACCACGCCAGGCCATAGCCCTCCAGCGCCATGAACTTGAGCCCCTCGGCCATGGCGTTCTCGTTGGTATGGGTCACGTGTGCCGGGGGCGAGCCGGCCTGGGCTTGTGCGAAGGTGGCGACCCGCCCCAGGAAAGAGTTCGAGGCGTAGCTGAGCAGGGGAAGCGAAGCTGCATCGCTCGCTGCGAGCGTTGTGCTGCGGACGGCGATGAAACTGTCCATGCCGACGACGATATGGGGGTAGAGCTCGGGCTCGAGCAGGATCGCAACGTTGGCGTGATGGAAGGTGAGCAGGAAGTCATAGCTGCCTTCGACGAGGGCCTGCAGGCAGCTGTGAAAATCGTCGGGCAGCAGGCGGCTGCCGATCGGCCCGACATCTTTCTCAATCGTCCGAAACCATCGCGGAAAGAAATGCAGCGACAGGGTGTGCAGAGCGGCGATCGAGACGACCTGCGTGCTCGGCCGTTTGCTCGCCTGAAGCGCGAGACGGCTCGCATACAGCATGCGCACCGTTTCTTCCGCGGTCTCCAGAAACTCGCGCCCCTCGGCGGTCAGCGTGGTCGGGTAGCTGCTGCGGTCAACGAGGGAGACGCCGAGCCAAAGCTCCAGGGCCTGGATCCTGCGGCTGAACGCAGATTGCGTCACGTGCCGCTCATCGGCGGCGCGCGAGAAGCTGCGGGTTCGCGCGAGGCTGAGAAAATCTTCCAGCCATTTCAATTCCATCGTTCCCGCTCCGGTCTTCGCGAGTGCTCGGATTGGAGAGGCTCGCCCCTCAAGAAGATGCCCCGATCTTCCAGGGAAATCTATGCAAAATCGGAATAGAGCTTGCCGGCATAACATTGGACGACCCTCCGTCCCCGAGCGCATGCATCCCCGAGCGGCCGGAAGCCTCAACGCGATCAGTACGAGGCTCACGACCGGCGACACTGTCTCCGAACAACGGAGCTGACGAGCGGGAGATAAACGTGCGGACGGAACATGACCTGCTGGGCGAGCGCGAGGTGCCCCTTGAGGCCTATTACGGCGTCCACACGATACGCGCCGTCGAGAATTTTTCGATCAGCGGCATCGCGATATCGGGCTACCCCGAGTTGATCAATGCGCTCGCCGCCATCAAGCAGGCGGCGGCCCTGTCCAATATGGAGCTCGGTCTCCTCGACGAGCGGCGCGGACGGGCGATCGTGGCGGCCTGCGAGGAATTGCGCGCTGGCCGGCTTCACGATCAATTCGTGGTGGACGTCATCCAGGGCGGCGCCGGCACCTCCACCAATATGAACGCCAATGAGGTGATCGCAAATCGTGCGTTGGAGCTTCTCGGCCATGTCAGGGGCGAGTACGCCGCGCTCCATCCGAACGAGCACGTCAACATGAGCCAGAGCACCAACGACGTGTACCCCACGGCGTTGAAGATCGCGACGTCTCACGGCTTGCAGAATCTCGCCATGGCCATGGACGTCCTGCGCGGCGCTTTCGCTGACAAGGCCGAGACGTTCAAAGATGTCCTGAAGATGGGACGGACCCAGTTGCAGGACGCGGTGCCGATGACGCTGGGGCAGGAGTTCAACACATATGCCGTGATGATCGGTGAGGATCAGGAACGCTTGCGCGAAGCGGAGCGCCTGATTCACGAGATCAACATGGGCGCGACTGCCATCGGCACGGGCATCAACGCCCACCCGGATTACGCGCGTCTTGTCTGCCGTCATCTGAACGCGATCACGCGATTGCCGCTGGTGACTGCGCCCGATCTGGTCGAGGCGACGCAGGATTGCGGTGCGTTCGTCCAGATCTCGGGTGTGCTGAAACGCGTTGCGGTCAAGATCTCCAAAATCTGCAACGACCTCCGGCTGCTCTCGAGTGGGCCGCGGGCCGGGTTCGGCGAGATCAACCTTCCCCCCGTCCAGGCCGGCTCCTCGATCATGCCCGGAAAGGTCAATCCGGTGATCCCGGAGGTGGTGAACCAGGTCGCCTTCGAGGTGATCGGCAACGACGTCACGGTGACGATGGCCGCCGAAGCCGGTCAATTGCAGCTCAATGCGTTCGAGCCGATCATTGCGCACAGCCTGTTCAAGAGCATCAGCCATCTCAGCCGGGCTTGCCTGACGTTGCAGCGGAGCTGCGTCGCGGGCATCACGGCCAATCGCGACCGTCTTCGGGCCGATGTCGAGAACTCGATCGGCCTGGTGACGGCGCTCAATCCCTATATCGGCTATGCCGCCGCGACGGCCATCGCCGTGGAGGCTCATGCCTCCGGCCGCGGCGTTGCCGAGCTCGTGCGCGAGCGGGGGCTGCTCACCGAGGCCACGCTTGCGGCGATCCTCAAGCCCGAGATGCTGACGCGGCCGCAAAGTCTGGCCGTTGCCGACCGGGGCGGCCGCCAGCCACAGCCAGTCTGCTGAAGCGATCACAGACACAAGCACGCCAATTGGGCCGCGGGGGCGTGACCCTATCGTGAACCTACGCAGCCAAGGGAGGTAACAGATAAATGACGATAAGTGCCGACAATTCACCTGCGCGATCCAACCGCCTCACCAATGCTCTCGTTGTCAGCCTTCTGCTCGGTATCCTGGCGGGCTACGCTTGTCATGAGCTGGCGCCGACACCAGAGATGGCTAAGACCATTTCCGGCTATTTTTCGATCGTCACCGACGTGTTCCTGCGCATGATCAAGATGATCATTGCGCCGCTTGTCTTCGCCACGATCGTGTCGGGCATCACCAGCCTCGGCTCTGAAGGGGGAGCGGTCGGCCGCATTGCCGCCAGATCCATGGGCTGGTTCGTCTCGGCTTCTCTCGTCTCTCTCGGTCTCGGTATGGTTTTTGCCAACCTGTTCGCGCCAGGGCACGGCTTGCAGCTGCCGCTTCCCAATGCAGATGCCTCCGTCAACCTGCAGACCGCCGGCTTCAATCTGAAAGACTTCATCACGCATGTTTTTCCGACCAGCATCGCCCAGGCCATGTCGACGAACGAGATCCTGCAGATCCTCGTCTTCGCCGTGTTCTTCGGGCTGGCGCTCAGCAGGCTGAAGACGAGCCATGCCAGGACCATCGCTGCGTCCGTCGATGAGCTGGTCCACATCATGCTGCAGATCACCAACTTCGTGATGCAATTCGCGCCGCTCGGCGTGTTCGCGGCCATTGCGGCTGTCATCACCACGCAGGGACTTGGCGTGCTCCTGACCTACGGCAAGTTCATCGCGACCTTCTATTTCAGCCTCGCGGTGCTCTGGAGTGTTCTCGTGCTCGCAGGTCTCGTGGCCCTCGGCCGGCCCGTTCTTCATCTCATCGGCCTGTTGCGCCAGCCGATGCTGCTCGCCTTCTCCACTGCGAGCAGCGAGGCCGCCTATCCCAAGATGATCGAGCAATTGACGAAGTTCGGTATCAGCGAGCGTATCTCGGGCTTCGTGCTGCCGTTGGGCTATTCGTTCAACCTCGACGGTTCGATGATCTACCAGGCCTTCGCGGCCTTGTTCATCGCCCAGGCCTATGGCATCGAGCTGAGCTTCACGCAGCAACTCGTCATGCTGTTGGTGATGATGGTCACCAGCAAAGGGATCGCCGGCGTGCCGCGCGCCGGGCTCGTGGTCGTTGCCGCGACCCTGCCGATGTTCAACCTGCCCGTGGGCGGCATGCTACTCATCATGGGCATCGACCAGTTTCTCGACATGGGCCGAACCATGACGAACGTCATCGGCAACGGCATCGCGACGGCTGCCGTGGCCAGGTGGGAAGACAAGCGAGGCGTGATCGAAGAGGGGGCATCCGAGACAGCAGTGCCTGGTGTCGTCGTGGTCGGAGCGACTGGCAGATGAACCGGTCGGTTAGCCCACTCTCTAGAAAATTCTGCGCGTGAGCCAAAGGCCCCGGGAGATGTCCCCGGGGCCTTTCAACTCAACGCCGGCGTATCCATAGATCATTGCACAGCCACATCAGAGCACCATCAGGCTGCTGAAAGGCTGTGCGCTCACCGTTTCGGGTCGCGCCCGCGGATGTGGTCAAAGCCTTGCTTGATTGCGGCGAAGCGCGCCTCGACGATGGGCTCGAATTCGAGGTCGGTGAAGATATAGGGCCAGTCGTTTTCGACGCCTTCGCGGACGAGTTCACCGACATAGAGGGGATCGATGCCCTGAGAGACGCGTTCGCGAATCTGACTGATCCGCTCGGCAATCGGGCCCGACGTCGGCGGGGCTCGGACTCCCCCCTCGAATCGCTTGGGCAGGTTGCGGCTTGAGTTCATGATTTGCGTGCGGATGAATCCGGGACACAGCACCGATACGCCAATCCCGCGGGGCGCGAGTTCCTGCCGCAGTCCCTCGGACAGCGCGACAACTCCATATTTTGAGACGTTGTATGCGGTGCTTCCCCCTGAAATGAGGCCGGCGATCGAGGCGGTGGAGACGATATGTCCGCCCTCGCCATGCTGCTCGATCAACGGCCCGAAAATCTCGATTCCCCAGATGGTCGCCATCAGATTGACGCCCAGGGTCCAATTCCACGACGCCTCGGTCCAGGTGCCGTAGGGCCCGCCGCCGCCGACGCCCGCATTGTTGACGAGGATATGCACCTTGCCGTAGCGAGCAGTCGTGGCTTCGGCGGCTGCCACGAGTTCGGCCCTGAGCGAGACATCGGCTTTTACGCCCTCGACATCGACATTGGTGAGCTTCAGATGCTTGATCGCTGCGGACAAAGCCTCTTCTTCAATATCGCAAAGCATCACTTTCGCCCCTGCCTGGGCGAAAGCGGTCGCGATCCCCAGGCCAATGCCTGACGCTGCACCGGTCACGAACGCGGTCTTTCCAGCGAGTTCTTTCACGTGCACTCTCCTCCGGCAAGCCGAGACTCTTGCGTCTAAACTTCAAGTTGTTCCCGGACGGCATATGATCGCACTTTCGAGGAATTTGGAAGCCCGCCGGATGTCCGCGTCTGCGCAGGGTTTCCTATGCCGGCCGCTTGATCGATGGCGCGGCATATTCAAGCGGCCAGCATCCGATTGCCCCGCTGCCAGCCGCTTCTAGTCCACACTCGATAGCCGACGATTGGGCGAGCATCGAGCTAAGCAGCATCGGGCCGGAAGGGACTAAGAGGCTTTAAGGGCGCTTGGGCAGGCGCAGGCCAGAAATTGCAATTTCAGCCAGTGTAGATGCAGCTCTTACGCGCGTAAAGACCGCCCACAGCTCAACGCCTATGCTTATCTCTCGCTTGACGATCAACATGGCGCGAATGACCCTCCACGCAACTCGACTTATCTGGAAGTGCATGGGAGGGGCGGAGGTGCCGGTGAAACAGTCATCGCTCAAGGATGCAGCGCTTGCAGGAAAGATTGACATCGGCGACCTGAAGGTTAACCGATTGGGCTTCGGTGCGATGCGTCTGTTGGGAGATTATGCCTGGGGAAGACCGAGGGATGGACAGCACGTCAATCGGGTTTTGCATCGAGTGGTCGAGCTTGGCATAAATTTCATTGACACTGCGGACAGTTATGGTCCCGAAGTAGATGAGTTATTGATTTCGCAAGCATTGTATCCCTATCCGCCGGATTTGGTTATTGCCACGAAAGGCGGGTTGGTGAGACCGAGACGCGCGGCTTGGATATCAAACGGTCACCCCGACCATTTGCGGCGGGCGCTTGAAGGCAGTTTGCAGCGGTTGCGGTTGGATCGGATCGACTTGTACCAACTCCATGCGCCTGACCCTAACGTCCCATTCCTGGAGTCAGTTGGAGCGCTGGCGGATTTGCAGCGCGTGGGCAAAATTCGCCACATAGGCCTCTCGAATGTCACGGTCGCCCAGCTAGAGGCCGCACGCTCCATCGCACCAATCGTGTCGGTTCAGAACGAGTACAATCTGCGAAACAAAACAAGCGAAGATGTACTCTCCGCCTGTGAGCGGCTCGGAATCGCTTTTCTGCCTTGGTACCCCTTGGGCGGGAAGCGTGGCTTGAAGGCACAAAAGATAAAGGAGGTCGCCTCTCGTCTCGGTCTCTCACACGCTGCCCTGTCCCTCGCGTGGTTACTCGCTAAATCACCTGTCATGTTGCCAATCCCGGGCACTCGATCCATCGATCATCTGGAAGATAATGTGCTTGCGGCCGCCCAAAACCTTGGGCCCAAGGAACTCCACGATTTGGGATGAAGCCGCGGTGATGTCTGCTTGGCCATCAGCAGCCGACGTTGTCTTTGTCTGCTCCAATGGCTTCTTCTCGCCGAAGCGCGGCCTCGGCCCTTCGTTGCGGCCGGCATGACCATCTCGCTTCGATGCAAGATGCGACTGGCCGATGCAAATTACGCATAACATTTTGCGCATGGCGTCGCGTTCGGCGCCATCAATGAAAGTCCTCGTCAAGCTTTCGATCGCAAGCTTCGGCATTCATTGCAACACCTGGGGATTTCGCATGAAGAAGATCAAGATTGCATGGCGGCTGGGCCTGCTCACGCTCGGCAGTGTTCTCGCGATGATGGTTCTCGTTGGCGTGTCCCTGGTCCAGCTGCGCGATCAGATGGAAGCCGAGAGAACGCGGGCGCTGCGTGGCGCCGTCGATGTGGTCGCATCGCAGATCTCCGCCTATCAGCAGGAGGTGCTGTCAGGCCGCATGAGCCGCGACGAGATGATTGCGAGGATCAGGGAGATCGTCGCGAAATCGCGGTATGACGGCAACAACTACTTCTTTGTCTATGATTGGGACGGGCTCAATCTCGCCGATGGCGGCACGCCTGAAAACGTCGGCAAGAACCTGATCGACAAGGGCGACGTCGTTGGGCACTTGTTCCGGCGCGACATCGTCGAACTCGCGCATAGCGCGGGCGCCGGCACCGTCACCTATTATTTTCCCCGCAGCGGCCAGCCGGAGCCATTGCGCAAAAGGGCCTTCGTCAGGGCGCTTCCGGACCTCGAGTTGATGGT
Source organism: Bradyrhizobium sp. Ghvi (assembly GCF_900115265.1). Taxonomy (GTDB): domain Bacteria; phylum Pseudomonadota; class Alphaproteobacteria; order Rhizobiales; family Xanthobacteraceae; genus Bradyrhizobium. The sequence goes on from NZ_FOVU01000006.1 coordinate 277,232, forward strand.
CATCAGTGGAATGTATGTCGACGATCTCGACCTGTCGTTCAAGGCCGCGGCGCTGCGGCTCGGCGGTCTCGCCCTGCTGGTCGTGCTCATGAGCGTTGCGTTTGCGGTTTTGATTGCGGGAACGATCTCCCGGCCGCTGCGGCGTCTCGAGGAGCGCCTGCGCGAGATCGTGTCGGGTGAGATCGAAGGGCAGATTCCGGGGGTGGACCGGCGGGATGAGATTGGTGCCATGGCCGCGGCCGTTGCCGTCTTGCGTGACCATTCGGCGGATCGATTGTCGCTTCAGGCCTCCCAGGCGAAGCTCAAGATGGAGGCGGAAAGCGAGCTGAGGGATGTTCTCGCGCGTGCGACTTCGTCCTTCGAGGAGTCGGTCGTCGGGTCCGTGGATGAGGTCGTTGCGGCGGCAGGGCACATTGCCGATGCGATCCAGGAACTGGAGCGGTTCAACGCGGACAACATGCTGTGCAGCCGCACGGCGTCGGCGTCCGCAGGGGGCATTGCCGGCAGCGTGCAGGCCATGGCTGCCGGGGTCGAGCAGCTCGATGCCTCGACGCGAAACATCAACGGGCGGGCCCAGGAAGCAAGCCAGGTGGCTGATATTGCCAGCGGCCGCGCGACCCAGGCCGGATTGATGGTGGAGAGCATGGTGCAAGCCGCGACAAGAATTGGAAGCGTCGTGGAATTGATCAGCGATATCGCCGGCCAGACCAACCTGCTGGCCCTCAATGCGACCATCGAGGCGGCGCGGGCGGGTGAAGCGGGCCGCGGCTTTGCGGTCGTGGCGGCGGAGGTCAAGACGCTTGCGACGCAAACCGCGCGAGCGACGGAAGACATCTCCTCCCAGGTGCTCGGCATCCAGTCGGCGACGCAGGCTGCGGCAAGCGAAATCGCTGCGATCGTCGATGTCATCAGGGACATTCGCGAGCAGAGCGCGACGATTGCCAGGGAGGTTCAGGAACAGAGCGGCGCCACGAGCGACATCAATCGTGCGGCCAGGTGCGCCGCAGAGGGGGCCGAGCATCTCCAGAAGTCGGTCGAGGACGTTTGTTCAAAGGCTGTCATGGGTCAATCGATTGCCCAGGGCGCGGGCACGCGTGCAGAGGCGCTGAGAAGCAGATTTGGCGATTTGAACGAAGCGGCGTTGGGATTCGTCCGCAGACTTCAGGCCCTCCAGTCGGCGGCGTAGAATTTTCGCCGCCCGGCCTGCGTCCATGATGCCATTATGCCGGTGTTTTGCCCGACGGCGCAACCGATTTCGGCTTGAGCGAAATTTGTCGAGCTCCTTCAAGCCGATCTCTACTGTGCATGGGATTGTTTTCGAATTCGCTTCCCCCGGCCCGGCGCCAGCGGCGGGAACCCGCTCCACCTTTCGCGGGTTCTACCCCTGCAGCCCCCGGCACCTTGCCGGGGCTGGTGAAGGGGGAAAGACACCTGCATGTGCATGCAGTGGAGCCTGCTCCGATCGATCGGCCTTGTCGCAGCGGCGCTTGTCCTCACCACCTTTGCGGCCAGCGCTGAAGGCGGCAGCTCGGCGGGGCCATCCGAATTCCTGCTGGTGACGCAGATCGTGCTGCTGATCGCAATGGGCCGCGGTCTCGGCGAGATCATGCAGCGGATCGGCCAGCCCTCGGTGATCGGCGAATTGCTCGCGGGCATCTTGCTCGGGCCGTCGCTGTTCGGCTGGCTCTGGCCCGAGGCGCAAGCTGCGATCTTTCCCAAGACACCCGAGCAGAAGGCGATGCTCGACGGCATCGCCCAATTCGGCATCCTGCTGCTGCTCCTGCTCACCGGCATGGAGACCGACCTCAAGCTGGTCAGGAAGATCGGCAAGGCCGCGATCGCGATCTCGATCGCCGGCATCCTCCTGCCCTTTGCCTGCGGCTTCACGCTCGGCGAGTTCCTGCCCGAGGCGCTGCTGCCGAAGCCGGAGCAGCGCCTCGTTGCATCGCTGTTCATGGGGACGGCGCTGTCGATCTCCTCGGTGAAGATCGTCGCGGTGGTCGTTCGCGAGATGAACTTCATGCGCCGCAATGTCGGCCAGATCATCGTCGCGACCGCCGTGATCGACGACACCATCGGCTGGATCATCATCGCCGTCATCTTCAGCCTCGCCTCGCAGGGCACGCTGGACATCGCCTCGGTGGCGAAGGCGGTGCTGGGCACGCTTGTCTTTCTCGCCGTCAGCTTCACCATCGGCCGCCGGCTGGTATTTCAGCTCATTCGCTGGGCCAACGACAACCTCGTCAGCACGGCCGCGGTGATCACCGTGATCCTGCTGTTGATGGGCGTGATGGCGTTGATCACGCATGCGATCGGCGTCCACACCGTGCTCGGGGCCTTCGTCGCCGGCATCCTGGTCGGCGAGTCCCCGATCCTGACGCGGCAGATCGACGAGCGTCTGCGCGGGCTGATCTCCAGCTTCTTCATGCCGGTGTTCTTCGGCCTTGCCGGCCTCAGCGCCGATCTGTCGGTGCTGCGCGATCCCAATCTCCTGATGCTCACCGGGCTGCTGGTGGTGATCGCCAGCGTCGGCAAGTTCGGCGGCGCCTTTGTCGGCGGCACCGTCGGCGGTCTGAGCACGCGGGAGTCGCTCGCGCTTGCGAGCGGGATGAACGCGCGCGGCTCGACGGAGGTGATCATCGCCACCATCGGCCTATCGATCGGCGTGCTCAGCCAGGTCATGTTCACGATGATCGTCACGATGGCGATCGTGACCACGATGGCGATGCCGCCGATGCTGCGCGCGGCGCTGGCCGGCCTGCCGATGAACAAGGACGAGAAGGAACGACTGGAGCGTGAGGAGTTCGAAAAGCGCGGCTTCGTCGCCAATCTCGAACGTCCGCTGCTGGCAGTCGACGAGAGCGTCAACGCCACATTCGCTTCGCACGTCATCGGCCTGATCGCCGGCATGCGCGGCCTGCCGATCACCGTGCTGCATATCGGCAAGCGCGCCATGGAGCAGGAGAGGGGCCGCGACGAGAAGGAGAGCCACGAAGCCGTGGTGAAGAAGGCCGCCGAAACCGTTTCAGCCAATGGCGACGGCGAGGCCGGCGGGGTCGATGTCGTCACCCGTGCCAGGCGCGCCGAACTCGGAGAGACCATCGCCGACGAGGCACGCAAGGGCTTTGATCTCCTCGTCGTCGGCATCGACAAAGTCGCCGCCGCCAAGGATCGCTTCGACCCGAAGATCGAGGATATCGCCGCAAGGTTCGAGGGCCCGCTCGCGATCGTGGCGGCCAAGGGCAAGCATCTGAAGCAACCGATGCCGGATGCGCTCAACATCCTCGTTCCGGTCTCCGGCAGCGGCATCTCCAAGCGTGGCGCCGAGGTCGCGGTCGCGCTGGCGCAGGCCGGATCAGGTTCGCTTCGCGTGATCTATGTCGCGACGACGCGGGACAAGGGCGCGCAGCGCGGCGCCTCTCGCGGCCTGAGCCAGGAGGCCGGCATCCTCAAGGACGCCAGCGATCTCGCCGCCCGCTACGACGTCGATATCACCACCACGTTGCGGGTGAACCGGGCGCCGGAATCCGCGATCCTGCGCGAGATCGATACCACCGACGTCGATCTCGTCGTCATGGGCGTCGACCGCATCCAGGCCGATCACCTCTCCTTCGGCGGCGTCGCCGACGCCGTGCTCAGGCAATCGAAGGTGTCGGTGCTGCTGGTGTCGAGCGGTGAGGCGGGGCGGACGCCTGCCGAGAAGGCCTGACAGCCACCAGTTCGTCGTCATCCAGCTCTTGCATGAAGCAGCGAGGCGACGTCGGCTCCGAGCAAGGGCACGGCTGTCGCAACGGGAGCGAGTATCGGCGCCGTCGTCCCCGCCGATGCGCCCGGTCCCGCAGCCATCGCGCCGACGAGCTGATCGCGCGCGGCGTTGACGTCGGGTGCAAAAGCGAGCGCCACGTCGGCCAACCGGCCGCTGCGGCCGTCGGTGCGGCTGAACGAGCCCTGACCGTAGATCGTCGAGCCATCCGGCAGGCGGCTCTGCACGCCATCGGAGGCGAGCGAGATTGCATTCACGCCGGCTTCGACCAGCGAGCTAAGCTCGCCGGGGTCGCTGATGCCATTGCCATTGGCGTCGCGCCACACGCCGAAGCGGCCGAAGTCCTTGTCCGGCGCATCGAGTGCACCGTCATGATTGGTGTCGAAAGTGGCGAGGCCCTGAAGATCGGTCTGGGCGCCGGGTGTCCATTGTCGCAGCGCCAGTTCGCTGGTCTGGTCGACGGTGCCCGAACCGTTGGCGTCGAATACGAGCAGGCCTTCGTCAGGCGTTGTCCAGGCAATCCGGTTCGGCACGCCGTTACTGTCGGCATCGAACGCGGCGTGGGAATCGGTGAGGCCGGTGATCCGAATGCCTTGTCCGGAAAGATCGAGCACCACCGGCCCCATGTCGCCACCGACCGAGCCGCTGCTGAAGGAGTCGCCGCCCAAGCTGTTGTCGCCGAAATCGCTGAAGCTCGATGAAGAACCGAGACCGCTGTCGAGGCCCGAGCCGAGGCTGCTGTTGAGCCCGGAGTTGAAACTGCCGTCGAGGCCAGAATTGAGGTTGCTGTCGAGGCCCGAATTGAAGCTGTTGTCGAGGCCCGAGCCCAGGCTGCTGTTGATTCCCGAGCTGAAACCGCTGTCGATCCCGGAATTCAAATCGGGGAGGGTGCTGCCAGTCACGCCCGACGTCAGGCCGGTGTTGAGATTGGAGCTCAGGCCAAGGTTCGAATTCAGCCCGGTGTCGAAAGAACCGAGGGTTGGATCGATCCCACTGTTCAAGCTGACGCCGAGCGAGAGGCTGCTCGTGTCCGGTGACGGCGGCGAAGCCGGCGTGGTCACGCCTCCGAGATTGCCGGGAAGACCAATGGAGGTCGGAGTGAGCGCGTTGATATCGTCCGGAGTGGCGTTCAACGGCGCAGTGGACGAGCCGGTATTGGCAGGCGGCGTATCCAGCGGCGCCGCCGGTGCGGGCTCGCTCGGCGCCGCAGGAGGTGGGCTCGTCGTCGGATCGGCAGGCGGCGCGCTGGGGTCAACGCTGGGCATCAGCTTCAATGTATCGAGCATCTGCTGGCCCTGCGCCTGTTGATCCGCCATCTTGGAATCGACATAGGCTTGCCGGCGCGCATCGTAATCGGCCTGGCTCTCGGTTTGGAAGCCGGTCATCGGATCGCTGGACGGGCCGCCGCCATTGTTGCGATCGAATTCGGCGGCGAACTGATCCGGCCAGGCCGGTGTCGGCGCCGCTGCAGCGGCCGGCGGCTGATAGCCGGTGAGGCTGTCGTAGAGCGACTTCACGCCCTTGTCGCCGAGGATGGCGCCGCCAATGCCGCCGACGATCGCCCCGCCCAATGCGCCCCACGGCCCGCCGAGGGCGCCGGCTTCGCCGAGCAGATAGGCGCCGGTCAGCGAGCCGCCGAGACGACCGCCGAAGCCGGCAACTTCATGGCCTGCTCCCAGCGTGTCGCCCTGATTGTACATTTGATAGGCGTTGTAGCCGGTCATGCCGGCGTCAGCCGCGAGACCGGCCGCTCCCAGCACGCCGGCGCCGGTGAAGATTTTCGAGGCTGTCGGCGATTGCCCGATCACACCGACGAAATTCGGCGTGAACGTTCCGGTCGCGGTGCCGGTGAATTCGGTGGGGGATTCGGGCGCCGGCGTCGGGGCTGAAAGGTCGGACGCCGGTGCCCGCGGCACGTCCGCGACATCAGCTGCTTCGCCCACCGCCGTCGTGCTCGACGGAAGCGCCGATGGTGCGGTGGTCTCAGGCGGTGCCACACTCAGCTCCGGCGCCTGGGCGATGCCGGGAGCGCGCGTCTCCGGCAGTTCGGTGGTGGTAGTCCCTGTCGGCGCCTGGTTGTCCTGGACAACAGGGTTCTGAACAACGGGGTTCTGGACAACAGGATTGTCCGGGATCACGGGATTGTCCGGGACGGCTGGAATGGTGGAGGCGTCACCGATGTTGGGCGACAGCGCAGGCTGCCCGGTATCTGGCAGCTCGGTCTGCGGCAGCGTCGCCACGTCGCGCGGCGTCGCAGTGTCGAGCGGCGCAGGCCCCGACGAGCCGATCGTTCCGAAGCTTTCCGGCGCGGCAAGGTTTTCCGGCGCGCTCAGTCCCGTGGCAAAGGATCGCCCGGTCGCATCCTCGACCCCTTGCAGCAGTTGCGGACTGGCACCATTGGATTGTGTCGCCCCGCCCAATGTGTAGCGACTGCGTCCTGCGTCGTTCAGCTGGCTGACGAGATCGGTCCTGCCGCTGGCATCGAGCGAGGCGCGGACGTCATCGACATTGCGCGCAAGTTCGCTTCGTTGCGTTGCCGTCAGATTCGGATTGAACGCGTCCGCCTGGTTGAGCAGTTCGTAGCGCGTAAAATCAACGAGCCCGTCGAGGCTCTCCGGTGTTGTGAAGCCCTTGCTCTGCAGCTCCGCTCGCAAGTCATTGAAAAATGCCCTGACCTCGGCCGGGTCACCCGATGAAATCATCGGATCCCGCGCGTTCAACGGCACCCGTCCACCCGGCGCGACGTTCGAATCCGGAAGCAGGCCGGACAGCGCCATCCGCGAATAGGCCTGGATCGCGTTGACGCGGCCGGCAAGATCGGTGATTTCCGCGGGCGATAGAGGCGTTTTGACATAATATTTTTTCGTCGCGGTGTCGACGAGGGACTGAATGAAGTCGGTGTAAGCGGGATGCGAGCCAAGATGAGTGGTCTGGCCTCCGGCCAAGGCGGTCGCCACGTCTTCTGGCAGCGCAATGCCGTTGGTGCCAAAGTCCTTGAAATCGACCGCCCCGCCGAGCTGCTTCAGGAACGAGTTGTCGAGCAATTGCTGGGGAATCAAGTGATGGGCCTGATAGCCGGTGGGGATGTCGACCAGACCGTTAAAACCACTTACGGATTTGAGCATGATCAGGCCTCCGTTTTGGTGGACGGTTTTTCAGGTTTCAGGCCGGCCAACTTCGCCTTGTCGCGAATCTCTGCGAGCGTCGGAAGCGGCTCTTCGCGGGTGCCGAGCCGTTCCGCCTGCAATCCGCGAATCTTGGCGCGTTTGAATGCGGCGAGCAGCTTGTCGGTGACGAAAATCGATGCGGGATGCCATCTCGGCCGCCAGATGTGCGCGCCGTCTATGGTCGCGAGGTCGACGTATTTCGGGCCCAGCATCTCATTGATGTAACCCTCGCGCAGCCAGTATTCCTCCGCGCTCATCGGGTCGGTTCGCTTGTGGTGCAGCGATTTCTCCACCGCCACCGGATCCGGTGGCTCCATTCCCATCGCGGCGTAGTCGAAACAGTCGATGCGCCTGAGGAGATTGCATAAGTGCCATTCCCCCGGCACCGCCGTGCGGTCCTCCCACTGCAGGGTGAAGGGACGGAATTCGCTCTCGCCGGGAGCCTCCTGCTCCAGCACCGCTTTGATTCCGGCGCTGACCAGCGGCGTCCTGTCACCGGTCAGGATTAACTCCGGAATCTGCTTGCGCGGCTTGCAGAGCAGGCGTGCCTCGGTGGGAAGAGGCTTGCCGTCCCAGCGCTCGACCGCCGCGAAATCGACCGACGTCGTCAGTGCTGGGTCCCCGCCGGCCACGTCCATCACCACCCGCGTGCCGAATGGCCAGGCCGGCTTGATCTCGTAAACTCGTGGTGGTGCTTTCGCCATCACTGATATTCTCCTAAGCCGCGGCGGGTATGGTGGCCGGGTTGTCGAATAATCGCTGGGGAATCAAGCGATGGGCCTGATAGCCCGTGGGGGATGTCGAGCTGCCCGTTAAAGCCACTTACGGATTTGAGCATGATCGGGCCTCCGTTTTGGTGGACGGTTTTCAGGTTTCAGGCCGGCCAACTTCGCCTTCTCGCGGATCTCTTCCAGTGTCGGCAGCGGTTCTTCGCGCGTGCCGAGTGGTTCTGTTGGCGCGTTTGGCTCTGCTAAGCGCGCTTTCCGTCATAGAAGATCCGACGTCTATCTCGTCGTCGCGCCGGGCATCGCGGTCATGGAAGGCAAACAGCAATTTACGGTCGTGCTGGAACGCGGCCTTGAGGATTTCGGCAATGGCGCGCTTTTCCGCTTCGTTGAAATGGTTCGACGGCGTCCCGCGATATCGGCCTTCGCCGCGGCCGCCCAACGCATTGATGTTGATGTGCAGACGTTTAATCCGGCCATCCGATTTTTCGGCCTGATGAACTGCAGTGACGAACAGCACCCGCAGCGTCGTGGCAAACCGGTAATAGCCGATATAGTCCTGATCGGGCGAGAGCATGTCCGGCCGAGACTCGCCAGCATAGTGATCGATCGTGAAACTCTTCAGATCGTCGCCGACGACCTGTGTCGCGTCGGACCCATCGGTGCCTTGGCGCGTTCGCCATCTGATACTCCTGCTCCAGGCCGCGGCGGGCACGTATTCCTCCGCGCTCATCGGGTCGGTTCGCTTGTGGTGCAGCGATTTCTCCACAACCACCGGATCGGGTGGCTCCATTCCCATCGCGGCGTAGTCGAAGCAGTCAACGGCACGCGTCCGCTCGAAGTAACGTTCGAATCCGGCAGCAGACCGGACAGTGCCATCCGCAAATAGGCCTGGATCGAATTGAGACGGCTGGCAAGCTCGGTGGTTTCCGCGGGCGTTAGAGGCGTGTTGACATCATGTTTTTTCGTCGCAGTTTCGATCAGGTACCGGATAAAATTGGCGTAGGCCGGATGGCCGGCGGGGATATCGAGCAGTCCATTAAAGCCACTCACGGATTTGAGCATGATCGGGCCTCCGTTTTGGTGGACGGTTTTTCAGGTTTCAGGACGGCCAACTTCGCCTTCTCGCGGATTTCTTCCAGGGTCGGCAGCGGCTCTTCGCGCGTGCCGAGCCGTTCCGCCTGCACGCCTCGAACCTTGGCGGCGAGCAGCTTGTCGGTGACGAAGACCGATGCGGGATGCCATCTCGGCCGCCAGATGTGCGCGCCGTCTATGGACGCGAGGTTGACGTACATCGCACCCATCATGCGGTTGATGTAGCCCTCACGCAGCCAGTATTCCTCGGCGCTCATCGGGTCGTTGCGCTTTTGATGCAGCGTTTTCTCGACTTCTTTCGGATCCGGCTGCTGAATTCCCATCGCGGCAAAGTCGAAACAGTCAATGCGCTTGAGCAAGTTGCACAGGTGCCATTCGCCCGGCACCGCCGTGCCGTCCTCCCACTGCAGCGTGAAGGGACGGAATTCGCTCTCGCCGGGAGCCTCCTGCTCCAGCACCGCTTTCATGCCGGCGCTGACCACCGGCGCGTCAGCACCAGTCAGGATCAATTCCGGGATCTGCTTGCGCGGCTTGCAGAGCAGGCGTGCCTCGGTGGGAAGAGGCTTGTCGTACCAGCGCTCGACCGCCGCGAAATCGACCGATGTCGTCAGCGCCGCATTCCAGCCGGCCACCTCCACTACCACCGGCGTGCCGAATGGCCATGCTGGGGTGATTTCGTAAACCCGTCGCGGTGCTTTCGCCATCGCCGATACTCTCCTAAGCCGCGGCAGGTATGGTGGCCTGCAGCACCGGCAGCCCCTGAACACGGCGCGAGACGACGTGGTGGATCCGGATGCGATCGGACTCGCCGGCGCCGAACGTATCGCCGTCGCGCAGCACGGCGCCATGTTCGAGCACATAGACGATGAGGCCGGCGACCTTGGTCACGATCGCGTTCGTGTCTGCGCCTTTGCCTTCGAACTCGATCTCGCGGCCGCCGAACGGCGTCAGACCAAATGTGATCGCGCCGATGATGGGGCCGTCGCGGAAGGGATGGATGCTGACCCACAGCGGAAACGGAATGCGTGGATAGCCGGCGAACGTCTCGCGCGACAGCTGTTCCCAACGATCGGCAGAATGGGCGACAAGCCCGTCCCACAAGACCGCTGCGGCGGGAATCGTCGCGATCAAACCGCCGGTGACGGCGGTCACGGCCCGCGCGGCCTGCAGCTGCTGTGCAGGCGTTTCGGCTTGCCCAACCGTCGTGACAACGACGTGGCAGGCATGCCGGCCGAGGACCTCGATCGCTGCCGGCCAGGTTGCGACGGCACGCCGGCCGGGCAATTCCCAGCTCTCGCGCGGGACTGGCATCGGCATGACCATCAACAGGACGTTCATGCCGCCGCAGCGGATCACAGGCGCTTCCGTTCCCGGCGCCGCCTCCGGCAGGTCAATCTCGATTCCGGGATGTCGTTTGCGCAAGACATCGACGATCGCTGCGAGATCGAGGACGACGGGCCGTTCGAACAGAGCGAAGGCGAGATGACGATCCGTCATATTTCACGTCCTCATTGCTTCCCGTGAAGGGAATTGCCAGGAGGCTTGCGATCGGAAACCGCAGGCACCGGCCATTTATGCCATGAACGATGGCTGAGGTTGAGCCTTATCTTGTCACGAGCGGAACGGCCTGAGTTTGCGATCCCGCTCGATCGGTTGCTTGAACATCGTTCGCCTAGGCGGCATGTTTCTGTAGCGGGTGCATGTCGCTGCCAAGCGTCGGGATGATTGCGCCCGTGATCTGAGACGTCGGCAATGTGGTGGTTGCCGCAGCTTCCGGTGTCGCAGTCGCAATTGCCGAAGCAAGCTGGTCACGCGCACCCAGGACCTCAGGACTGAACGCCACGGTTGCATGAGCGGTCGAATGGATGTGGCCTGGCGCAGCGCCGAGCACGAAGTCGGCGGCACTGGCGTGCGGCCCGATCCGGTTTGGCGAATCGTCCGTTGCCCGCAGGATCGCCTTGGTGCCGGCTTCGACCAGTTCGCCGGTGGATGTCACAGCCGCCTGCGCTTGATGAATCGTTGCACCGTCGGCAGCCAAGCCGCCTGCGGCGGAGCTTGTTGCATCGCCGGGATGGGCGGTGACGTGATCGGCGGATTTGGATGTGCCATCGATCTCTAGGGGATCGGCAGGCTTCGACATGTCGGGCTGCGGGCCGCCATCATTCGCGGGCGCCTTGTGATGATCAGCTGCCGTCGAATTGTGATGCCGGGCTGGATCAATGATGTCATCGAGCGGGAGGACGTCGAGCGTTGAAGAGATGAGATGATCGGCCTGCTGCGACGCGTCGGGCGCCGCGGCTGATCCTGAATCATGGCTGACGTTGTCGCCCTGCGAGGACGCGCCGTTGTGATGCGTTCCCAAGCCGGCGTCGCGCCAAGGTTCCGGCGCACGCGGCTCCAAGACGTCATCCGCCGCCATCGCGCGATTGGCAAGGGAAGGTGATGTCGGCGGGGCCCGCGAATCGTCGGAATCTGGTGGGGCGAGGGCATTCGATTGCAGCATGTCGCCAAGGTGCGACGTCGGGGGCTCGGTTGTCGTCAAGCCGCGATCGGCGGTGGCGTCAAATGATGACACCGCGTCGCCTGCCGCGCGCAGCTCGGGCGCGCCTGGCGCCGCGGCGCGCAAGGCAATCGCGTCACTGTTGCCATTGCTCGAGAGCAACGGACTGCCAGCGTCGGCGGACGAAGCCGTCAAGATTCTGTCATCAAACGAGTCGTGGCCATCAGACTTGTCCTGTTGCGATAGCAGTCGCAACTGGCCGGCTGAAGCTCGCGCACTGATCGTGGATAGCTCCTGCCCGGAAGTGTTTGAACCATCGCTCACTTCATCCATTGCCTTTCTCCCACCGCCACATGCCGCTATCGCGCGGATTGTTGATCAAACGTCCTGGTTGAGCGACTTGGCTGATGAACGCGGAGAATGAAGGGCGGTTTCGTGAAAATCACGATCTGCATGGAAGCCATGAGTTCATCGCGGTTCCCGCGGGGATCGTCAATCGAGTCAGCGTTCGTGCCCGGCACCGTGCAATGTCTCCTTGATTGGTGCGAGAACGAAGTCGAGCACGGTGCGCCGCCCGGTCTTGATCTCGACGGCTGCGCTCATGCCGGGCATCAGAGGACGCAGTTCGCCGTTGATCGGAATCTCCATGCTGGCCGGAACGAGGCGCGCTGGAAACCGCAAGCCCTTGCCGTTCTCTTCCACCGCGTCCTTGCCGATCTGATCAAGCCTGGCCTCCACGGTTCCGTAGCGCGTGAACGGATAGGCATCGATCTTCACGGCTGCCGCCTGTCCTTCGCGAACGAATCCAATGTCGCGGTTCTCGACAAAGGCTTCGATCATAACGGGTGTTCCGTCCGGCACGATGATCATGAGCTTGTCGGCAGTCGTGACCACCGCACCGACGGTGTGAGTTTTGAGTTCCTGCACCGTGCCGCTGACCGGTGAAACCAGACGCCGGCGATCGTCCCGCATCTCTTCCTTGGCAATCTGTTGCTCCAGTTCAGTTGCGCGTTGCAGCGCCTTGAGACGCCGATCGGAAGCGCTGGCGCGGAATTGGGTGAGTGTCCCGCGGGCGGTCGCCTGCAATGCGACGAGGTCGGCCTGTCCTTGCTGTTCCTGTTGCTGAAGACTGATCAGATTGCCCTTCTTCTCGGTCAATTCCTGTTGCACGGCGAGCACCGGCGGCTTCGGACCGTTGCCGCGCTCGAACAATCCCTTGAGCGCCTCGTAACGCTCGGTGAGCAGTGGAATGACCTCCGCCAGGACATCCTGCTGCGCGCGGGCGGAGCGGATGGCCGCCTCGCGTTGCAGACGTTGCGCATCGATCGCCCCCATCGAGGCGTCGAAACGGGCGAGCTCCTCGCGGGTCTGGTCCTGCACCGCGGCGGCGAGCACCGGGTTCGCGCCCTCGGGCGCGGTGAACCCTTCGACACCGCCGCCCGCCAACAGGATTCGCGCGGCTTCAGCATCGAGCAGCGCCTGGCTTCGATCGTAGCGCAGACTGCCGAGATTGGCCGACGTGTCTGTGGGGTCCAGCTCGATCAGGGTGTCGCCGAGACGGACATGAGTCCCTTCCTCGACATGGATCGCCTTCACCACGGCGGTTTCCAGCGGCTGCACCACCTTGACCTGGCCGACCGGAACGAATTTTCCCTCGGCCACGGCGATGATGTCCATGTGACTTAGTCCAGCCCAGAATAAAGAGCCGGCGAGAAATCCGACAATCACCAGGCCGGTGACGCGCCAGGTCGGCGACGGCGGTGTCTCGACGATTTCCAGTGCCGCCGGCAGGAAGGCGCGCTCCAGCGCGTCGCGGCGCCCCGGCCGCTCCAGTCGGCGGGCGAGCCACTGCAATTTCATGCGGCCTGTCCTCCTTGTTCATCGCCACGGTCCGCCGCCGCCTGACGGACCAGCCCGGCATAGAAGCCGACCTGTCGCAACAGCTCCTCATGGGTGCCCTGCTCGACACAGCGGCCGCGATCCATCACCACGATGCGGTCGGCGTTGCGCACCGCCGACAGCCGGTGCGCAACGATGAGGACGGTGCGGCCGCGGCACATCGCGCGCATGTTGGCTTGGATGATGCGCTCGCTCTCGTAGTCGAGGGCCGAAGTCGCCTCGTCGAAGACCAGGATGCGTGGGTCGGTGGCGAGCGCACGGGCAATCGCTATGCGCTGACGCTGTCCGCCGGACAGGTTGGCGCCGCGCTCGTCCAATACGGTGTCATAGGCATGCGGAAGCTCGAGAATGAAATCATGCGCGCCGGCGAGCTTGGCAACCTGGATGACCCGCTCCAGCGACATCGCGGGATTGGCAAGCGCGATGTTCTCGCGCACCGTCCGATTGAACAGAACGTTTTCCTGAAGCACCACGCCGATCTGACGCCGCAGCCATGCCGGATCGATCAATGCCACGTCGACGCCATCGACCAGCACCTTGCCTGCCTCGGGGATATGAAAGCGCTGCACCAGCTTCATCAGTGTCGATTTGCCGGAGCCGGAGCGGCCGACGACGCCAATGACCTCTCCCGGCGAGATCCTCAGCGAGACGTCCTCGAGCGCCGGCGGCGTGGCCGGCCGGTAGCGGAACACGACGTGCTCGAAGCGGATGTCACCGCGCAGCGGCGGCAGATCATGGCGGACACTGGCTCGCACCGTCTCGGCGGGCGTGTCGATGATGTCGCCGAGCCGCTCGATCGAGATGCGAAATTGCTGGAAATCCTGCCACATCTGCGCGAGCCGGATGATCGGCTGGCTGACCTGGCCTGCCAGCATGTTGAAAGCGACGAGTTGGCCGATCGTCAGGCTGCCGTCCATCACGGCGGAGGCGCCGAGCCACAGGATCAACGCCATCGACATCCTGTTGATCAGCGCCACGCTCTGCGAGCCGACGGTGCCGAGACTGACGGTGCGAAACGAGGCGGTGATATAACCCGCGAGCTGCCGTTCCCAGCGGCGGCGCGCCTGAGGCTCGATCGCCATCGCCTTCACCGTTTCCATTCCGGTCAGCATCTCGACCAGCAGAGACTGGTTCTGCGCCCCGCGCGCAAAGCGTTCCTGAATCCGGGCTCTGAGAATCGGCGTCACCACGATCGAAACCAGGATGTAAAGCGGAATGGCGGCGAGCGGAATCAGTGTGAGGAGAGGTGCGATCATTGCCATCACCGCGAAGAACACCACGGTGAAGACGATATCGATGATCAGCATCAGGCCGGAGCTGGTCAGGAACTGGCGGATGTTCTCGAGTTCGCGGACCCGCGCCACCGTCTGGCCCACCGGACGGGATTCGAAATAGGCGATCGGCAGCCCGACCAGGTGCCGAAACAGCTTGGCGCCGAGAATTGCGTCAATCCTGCTGGTGGTATGGGCAAACAGGTAGGTGCGGATGCCACTGAGCGTGACTTCGAGCACGGCTAGCCCCGCCAGCGCCATCATCACCACGGTCAGGGTGCTGACGCCTTTGTGGACCAGCACCTTGTCGATGATGACCTGGAAGAACAGTGGCGTTGCGAGTGCTGCGATCTGCATGAACAGCGAGACCAGCAGCACTTCACCGAACACCCGCCTGAAGCGGACGATCACCGGCAAGAACCAGGTCATGCCGAAGCGGGCAAATCCGCCGTCGGCAGCTACGCGCAAGGTGACGACGATGAGTCCGCCGCTCCAGCGTGACGCCAGCTCCGCCTCGGTCCAATGCGCCGGCGGACGGCCGACTTCCTGCACCAGCACGCCGTCCGGGTCGACGCGCGCCAGAATGAAGAAACCGCCATCGGCCGCTTCGGCGATCGCCGGCAGTGGCGAACGCGCAAGCCGGGCAAAGTTGGTCGCGATGTAACGCGCCTTGAATCCTTCGCCCTTCGCCGCTCGCAGCAGATCATCGCGGCCGGCGAACGCCCCAGGCTCGACGTATTCGCGCCTGATCTCCTCGACATCGATGGGCTTTTCGTGGACCGCGGCAAGGATGGCCAGCGCGACGATGCCGGTATCGATCACCGGCTTGAAGTCGGCGGCTTCGGCAAGATTGGCAGGGTCAGACATAAGCGCTCCAGAATCGGCGCACAGAAATACACCCAACGCGTGCGGAGCGTTCTGGTTCGCGTTCCGGACGAATTTTGTGAAACACCCCTGACGGCGCAGATGTGACAATCGTATTTTGGCGCGGCGCTGTGCGCGGGGGAGAACGGCACGTCACGCATGCCGCCCATGATGGCATTATGCCGGTGTTTTGCCCGACGGCGCAACCGTTTTTCTGGAAAATCGAATGTTTCGAGCCTTTTCAACCCGATGTCTACTGTGCATGGGGTTGTTTCAGGATTTCACCTCCGCGACCGGCTGCGCTTTGGGCGCCTTCTTCGAGGCCCGCCAGTTCTCGAACCGCTGCACCACCACGAAGAACGCCGGAACGAACAGCACCGCAAGGCAGGTCGAGGCCAGCATGCCCGAGAACACGGTGATGCCGATCGACTTGCGCGCGCTGGCACCGGCGCCGGTCGCGAGCACCAGCGGCACCACGCCGAGGATGAAGGCGAACGAGGTCATCAGGATCGGACGGAAGCGGGCGCGTGCCGCCTCGATCGCGGAGTCGATGATCGGCTTGCCGTCGCGGCCGTGCAGCTCGAGCCCGACCTCGACGATCAGGATCGCGTTCTTGGCCGACAGCGCAATCAGGAGGATCAGGCCGATCTGGCAATAGAGGTTGTTGTCGATCTTGAGGCCGGAGAGGATCAGCATCGGCCCCAGCAGCGACAAGGGCACCGCGAGGATCACCGAGATCGGCGCATACCAGCTCTCATACTGGCCGGCGAGCACGAGGTAGACCAGCAGCATCGCAAGGCCGAACACCCAGTAGATCTGGTTCGAGACGGCCTTCTCCTGGTAGGACATCGCGGTCCATTCATAGCCGGTGCCCGGCGGCAGCGTCTTGTCCGCGATGTCCTCCATCAGCTCGAGCGACTGGCCGGAGGAATAGCCCTGTGCCGGCAGGCCGATCACGGTGGAAGAGGGATAGAGGTTATAGAGGCTGATCAGCGAGGGACCGGTAGCCGGCGTGATGGTGGCGACGGTGCCGATCGGGATCATGTCGCCGTTCGAGTTGCGCACCATCATGTTGGCGATGTCGCGTTCGGTGATGCGGAAGGCAGGATCGGCCTGGGTGTAGACCTGGAACACGCGGCCGAATTTGTTGAACTGGTTGACGAAGGACGAGCCGAGATAGGTCGACAGCGCCGCGAACACCTGGTCGGTCGTTACATGCAGCGTCTGGGTCTTGATGCGGTCGATCTCGACATTGAACTGCGGCACCGACGAGCGGAACGAGGACTGCACGCGCTGGAGCGCACTCTGGCTTTGACCGTTGCTGACCATCGCCCCGGTGATGGCCTGGAGTTTCGCGAAATCGCTGTTGCCGTCGCGCAGCTCGACCTGCATCGAGAAGCCGGCGGCGTTACCGATGCCTTGAATGGGCGGCGGCGGCAGCACCAAGGTGCGCGCCTCCATGATATCAGCGACCTTGTCGTTGAGGCCGTAGACCAGCGAGCGCAGATCCTCGCCTTTGCCGCGCGCCTCCCAATCCTTCAGGATGATGTAGGCGACGCCGGCGTTGGCGAGGCTGGCGCTGTTGTCCAGCGCAGAGATGCCGGCGATGGTGATGACCTGCTGGACGCCGGGCGTGTCCTTGATGATATCGGCAGCCTTGTCGAGCACCTTCTGGGTCCGCTCAAGCGAGGCGCCGTCGGGCAGCTGCACGGCCGCGATCAGATAGCCCTGGTCCTCGATCGGCAGGAAGCCGGTCGGCACCCGCGACAGGCCGTAGCCGCTGGCCCCGATCACGAGCAATGCAAACGCGACCGAGACGGTGGCGTGCTTCACCAGGAACGTGATCAGCCTTGTATAGCCGCGCTCGACGCGGTCATAGACCGCGTTGAAGCCGCGGTAGAAGAAATTGCGCTGCTCCGGCGGTACCGCCGGTCGCAGCCACAACGCGCATTGCGTCGGCTTCAGCGTCGCCGCGTTGATGGCAGACAGCAGCGCGGTCGCCGCGATGACGAGCGCGAATTGCGAATAGATCCGCCCGGTGAGGCCGGCGAGGAACGAGGCCGGCAAAAACACCGAGATCAGCACCAGCGTGATGCCAACGATCGGCGCGAACAGCTGGTCCATCGCACTGATCGCGGCGTCGTGGCCGTTCATGCCCTTCTCGATGTTGTGGGCCGCACCTTCGACCACGACGATGGCGTCGTCGACGACGATGCCGATCGCCAACACGATCGCAAACAGCGTCGACATGTTGATGGTGAAGCCGAGCGCTGCCATCGCGGCGAAGGCACCGATGATGGTCACAGGCACGGTCGTCGCCGGCACCAACATCGCGCGCCAGTCCTGCAGGAACACCAGGATCACGACCAGCACCAAGAGGCCGGCCTCGATGAGGGTCATATAGACTTCGTGGACCGAGGCGTTCACGAATTTCGTGGTGTCGAACGGCGTGTCGTATTTGATGCCTTCCGGAAAGCGCTTGGCGAGCTCCACCATCTTCTTCTCGACGGCCTGTTCGACCTGGAGCGCGTTGGCGCCGGGCGACTGGAATACGCCGATGCCGGTCGCGGGCTGCTTGTTCAGCGAGAAGATCTGGCTGTAGGTCTGCGCGCCGAGCTCGACCCAGCCGACGTCGCGCACCCGCGTAACGTCGCCGCTGGTGCCCGATTTGACGACGATGTTCTCGAACTGGCTGGTGTCGTCGAGCCGGCCGTTGACGTTGAGCGTGTACTGGAATGCCTGGCCCGGCGGCGTTGGCGGCGCACCGACCTGTCCGGCCGAGACCTGCTGGCTCTGCTGCTGGATCGCGTTGATGACGTCCTGCGGCACGAGACCGCGGACCTGGAGCTTGTTCGGATCGAGCCAGACCCGCATCGAATACTGCCCGGCGCCGAATACGGTGACGTTGCCGACGCCGGGCAGGCGGGAGAGCTCGTCGCGGATATTGATGGTGGCGTAGTTGCTCAAGTAAAGGCTGTCGAAGGTCTTGTCGGGCGATGTCAGCGTCACGAACAGCAGGATCGAGGTCGACCGCTTCTGCACCGTGACGCCCTGGTTCTGGACGGCGGACGGCAGCTGCGAGAGCGCGCTGGAGACGCGGTTCTGCACCAGCACCTGCGCGAAGTTGAGATCGGTGCCGATCTTGAAGGTTACTGTCAGCGTATAGGTGCCGTCGGAGCCGCTGTAGGACTGCATGTAGAGCATGTCCTCGACGCCGTTGACCTGCTGCTCGATCGGCAGCGCCACCGTGTCGATCACGGTCTTGGCGCTGGCGCCGGGATAGCGCGTCGTCACCTGCACCGTGGGGGGCACCACGTCAGGATATTGCGCGATCGCGAGGTTGAACAGCGCGACGCCGCCGATCAGGATCATCAAGAGCGCGATGACGTTGGAGAGGACCGGCCGCTCGATGAAGAATTTTGAGATCATGGCTGCCAGCCCCTACTTGCTCGCGGCCTGCGGCTGCTCGATCTTTCTCGGCTGCGGGTCGATCTTCTGGCCCGGAATCACGCGCAGCAGCCCCGACGTAACCACGCGGTCGTCGGGTTTGAGGCCGCTTTCGATCACGCGCAGCCCGTTATCGGTGGGCCCGATCTGCACCTTGCGCTGCTCGATCACATTGTCCTTGTTGGCGACCAGCAGATAGCGTCCGCCCTGATCGCTGCCGAGCGCGGTATCGGGGACGAGGAGGGCGTCCTTCTCCTGGGTGAAGGGCACGCGGACGCGAACGAAATAACCAGGGAGCAGCACCCTCTTGTCGTTGGGCACGAGGCCGCGCACGGCAAGCGTGCCGGTCGATGAATTGAGGGTCGGCGCGACGTAGTCGAGCTTGCCCTCATGCGGATAGCCGGTCTCGGTCTGGAGGCCGATTTCGATCGGGAATTGCTTGAGGTCGGCCGCGGTCAGTCCGCGGCGTGCGGCCTCGGCGCGGATGCGCAGCACGTCCTGCTCGTTGACGGTGAAGTTCACGTAAATCGGATCCATCGCGACGATGGTTGCGAGCTGGGTCGGGGAGGAGACGCCGACGAGCTCCCCGACCGAGACCATGTGCGCGCTGACGATGCCATCGAACGGGGCGGTCACTTTGGTGTAGCCGTAATTGACTTCGGCGAGCTTGGTGTTGGCCTGGGCCTGCTGGAGGTTGGCCTGGGCGTTGTCGCGGGTCGAGGTCGAGGTGTCCAGGGTCGCTTGCGAGACCGCCTGCCGCTGTACGAGATCGCTTTGTCGCTTGAAATCGGCTTCGGCCTGTCGGAGCGAGGCCTGTGCGCCGGCCTCGGCCGCCTGCGCCTGCTCGAGCTTGAGCTTGTAGGTCTCGGGCTCGATCGTGAACAGCTGGGTACCTTGCTTGACGAAGGTGCCATCGCTGTAGTCGATCGTTTGCAGAAAACCCTGCACGCGTGCGACCAGATCGACACTCTTGATCGGCGCGGTGTTGCCGGTGGCCTCGACATAGCGCGTGACCGGACGCTGCACCGGGGTTGCGACATCCACCTTCGGCGGCGGTGGCGCGACGAACGTGTTCTTGTCCTCGCAGCCGGTGAGTGCAACCACGGTTGCCGCGGCGGCCAAGGCCCGTCCGATATGCCTCCGCGCGCCATGGAATTGTGTGGAATCGGCGGGATTCGCTGCGGTCATTCGGTGGCCCCGATGATTGTCTGTCGGTTCGGCACGCTACCAACAAATGCCGGGTCGTGAAACACCATAGCCATGGCAGTCGCAGCCCTTGCACTGCAAACAGTGACGTGACCTTCGACAGGTTTGTCATGATAAATCGCTTTTCACCGCGTGCACGGTCGACCAGGATTGTGTCAAAGGCAGCGTGATGCAGACCATCCCGCCGCATTGGATTTCGACTTGCGGGCACATGCTTGGACGTTGGCTTGCAACCTCAATGGTGTCGCTGATGCTGATGATGCAGAGCGCCCAGGCCCAACCCCTGACGGTCGATCCGGAAACCATCGTCCCGTTGCCGCCCCGGTTCGAGATGGAGCCGCCGGCAGCTGACGTGCCGCCGGAGATCGCGCGCTTCCAGGGCGCGTGGATCGGGACTTGGCAAGACGACCGGCACATCCTCGTGGTTGAGCGCGTCAGGGCTGACGGGCATGCGGACCTCGTATTCGCCCGGTCGGACTCGGCCTTCAACGGAATGAATCGCGAATGGTGGCGGGACCAGGCGACCGTCGTCGATGGCGTCTTGACCATGACGGGCTTTCGCATCTTCCGTTATGCCTTCGATGGTCCTGATCGGTTGTACATGACGGCGACACTTAAGAATGGGGTCGTGACGTCCGGAGCGTTGGTCCGCGCCGATCCGGTGCGTCTGGCTGCGGGTGATCGACCGAACGAATGGCTGTGGCCCGGCGAGCGTGTCCGGATTCCGCATCTCACGGTTCGAACGCCCGATGGCACGCGACCGACCGCCGACCAGTTCCCCGCCTCGCTGGATCGGTGAGCGCTTACGGCTCAGCCGTGCGGATGCCGGCGGGGCTCACCTGCATCTTGAGCGTGGAAGTCCTGGCCAGCGCCTTGCCGTCGAATGAGAACGCGATGAGTTCGCTTTCGACCATGCACTCGGTCACGAGATATTTGGAGTCCTTCGACCACACCATGCCCTGGCACCAATGGCCGATTTTCGCGTCTGCCACCGGTGCGAGCTCGGTCCCGGAAATCTTGTAGACCTTCAGCAAGCCGAAATCGTTGAAGAAGGGCGAGGCGGCTGGCTTGTTCGAGCCATTCATGACGGTGATGGCGACGTAATTGCCGTCCGGCGAAATCTTCACGCCTTCCGGAGTCTGTCCAACGCTGATCGTGTTGACCACGCGGATCGGCTTCGCATTCATGTCGATCAGGCTGATCGTGTCGGTGTCTCCGCCGCCGGCGCCGACATTGCCGACGACGGCGGTCGCACCGGCGGTGAGGTCGATGTCGTAGGGGCGCACGCCGGAATAGAGGTCGCGCTTGGCATACTCGACCTTGTTGCCGTCTACGGTCAGCAGCGAGATCCGGCTGTCGCCGTCGCGAGTCACCAGGGCGGTCGTTCCATCATGCGAGAAGACGGCGTGGCTCGGGCCCGACTTGGCATCGCCAAGCGGGATCTTGCCCGCTGATGTCAGCGTGTTGCCGTTGATGGTGAAGACCGAGACGGTGCCCTCGCTGCGGTTCGCGACCAGCGCCAGCGTGCCTGCGCGGTTGATCGAGACCCCGGCTGCGCCGGCGCCTGCCTGCAACGTCGCGAGCACCTTGGGCGGGGAGGATTTCAGGTCGAGCACGGAGAGCTTGTCGTCGGGCACCGTCTTGGTCGCATCGGCCGGATCGACCTTCATCGCGCCCGTGACCAGGGCAAAGGAGCCGTCCGGCGCGATTGCCACGCTCGGGGGCGGACCGACGACACTGGCGGGGGCCGGCACCTCGCCAAGGATTTTGAGCGCGCCGTCGGTGAAGTCAATGACGCTGACGGTGTCGGGAAGGGGCTGCTTGCGCACCACTGCGCTGCCGTTCTCCAGCACCATCTTGCCATCATTGGCGGTGACGACGATCTCGGCATGGCTCGCTGTGATCGCAAGGCCGGCGAACGACGTTGCGACCAATGCCGAGGCGATGTGGCGTGCTCTCATATTCAGCCTCCCGTTTCAGATATCGCCGTCACCATCAGGATGGCGTTGGAGTTGTCGGCGTCAAGGGTGCCGTGGGTCACATAGGAGATCGAAAAATCCTTGATCGCCTCACCGCTCTCCAGCTTGAGGTCACCCTCGCCAAAGAGCTGGTGCGGCGGCTGCTGCGGCGTGTGCGCTGCGGCAGGCGCGGACATGAGCAGGCTCAGGGCGGCAATGCGGATGATGCCGAGGCCGGAATCGATCATGTAAAACCCCACTTCGACGGGCGCTCTTCGTGAGGCCTTCGCCCTGTTTCGCCTAGCTAAAAGCACCCCGACGATTTCTGCAACCGTTTGAACGCCGCGATTTTTGTGCGCGGCCACGGAATAAGCGACGTTGCCACGGCCCGGACCGCGCTAGCGCCCCTTGATCTCCGCATATTTCACGATCGCCTTGTCGAACTTCCGCTTGAACAGCCACATCGCGGCGAGAATCTCGCGGAAGCTCGCTGAGCTCCGCGCCCGGTCGGTCTTGCCGAAGGCGAAGATGCTGTTGTTGCGCAGGTGCTTCATGACGGTGGGATTGGACACCCTGTAGTTCAGGAAGTCGCCCGAGCTCAGCGCGGAGCGCGTCGGAGTCGGGATGATCTGGATCAGCTCGAACAGCTTCATCTGTTCGATCGGATCGGGTAGCGTCTTCACGATTGCGGGGATCTCGCGGAACAGATCGGCGTGCGCGTTCATGAGCCCGTCGCGCACGTTGGTCCAGTGATTGAAGCGGCGATCGGTGCCGCGGGAGCGCGCCTCCTCCTTGTCGTCACGGGCGTTCAATGCAGGATCGAGCGTCGCGATCGTGCCCTTGATGGCCTCCCATTTGCGCTGACCGTTGCGGTCCTCTGACGGGCCGGTCTGGAAGCTGCCCATATAGGTGTTTGAGCGCGCATTGCGGACGTTTTGCTTGCCGTTGGTCTCCGCATAGAACAGCCCGAGGCTGATGCGGCCTGCGGCGTTGGCGTCTTTAGATCCAAGCCCCTTGGCGCGCGCAATCGCGGTGCCGAGATCGACGACGTCCTTGAACGGTGTTGCCGAGTTCTGCGCGTCCGCGGGCGGCGCCTCCATGACCTCGAAGATGTCAGCATATTCGTCGACCAGCGGCTCGATCGCGGCATCGAAATAAGCCGGGGGAATCCCGAACTTGTTCGGCTTGCCGATCCGCGACGGCATGGCGTCGGTGAGATCCTTGTAGGTGCTGATGACAGCGACGCGCGCCAGGTAAAGCGTCTGGCCCGGCAGGTTCGGCAGCGGCTGTTTCGCTTCGATCTGATGGCGCCTTTCGGCGAGGATCGACTTGAAATCGGCAAGCGCCCGATCGTAGGCGGCTTGCGCGTCCGATTGCGCCGGCGTCAGCGCTTGCGCCCGGCTTGTGGCGGGCATCATGAGCAGCAGCCCAATCACCGCCACGGCTGCTGCGGCGTGACATCGTCGTCCCATGGCAGGTTCCCACATCCCGGAGATTCGTCCGTCATGGGATCGTAAACTTCAAACGCGCAGCGTGGCGAGTTTCAAATCGAGTTCTCCGATCTCATCCCGTCGCCCGATATTCCGGCGCCGAAGCCAGGAACTTGGCGTAGGCATCCGCATCGGGCGGCTGGAAACGCCCGGCGAGCCCGCCGCGCTTTTGCTGCTTCGTGCCGATGTCGGCCATCAGCTCGTCGAAATGACGGTAGTGATACGGCGCGACGCACAGGCCGCCATAGACGCCGGCGGCCGGCCGCTCGACGCGCTTGAAGTGCAGCATCATCTCGATGTTGTCGTGCATCTGCTGCGCCGTCGGCTGGTTTTTGAGTTGCCCGTCGGCATAGCGGACCAGCCAGTTGGCCGCGAGATCGGCACAGAGCACGGTGCAGAACGAGGAGTTGAAGCCGACGAAGCCAAGATCGGGCAGGTCAGGATTGGCGATCAGGCGATAGAGCCGGTACTGCCCGTCCGCATCGACCAGCTTTTGCTGATAGGCCTCGGGGAGGAACGGGACGCCGAGCTTGTAGCCGATTGCGAGCACGGCGACATCGGCACCGACGCGCTCGCCGCCGCTCATCACGATCGTGTCGCCTTCATAATGATCGAACGTACCGAACACCGCCTTGATGCGGCCGTCGGCGACCATCGGATAGAAGCCCGGCGTTGCGATCGGCACCGAGCAGTTGACGCCGTCCTCGATCCGCTCCTTCGGCACCATCTTGCACTTGTTGAGCTTGAGCTGCGCCTTGAGCAGGCTCTCCAGCCCGCGCCAGTTCGCCCACGCCAGCGGCGCGGTGATGCGGTGCGCGAGCCGCGTCAGAGGGCTCGCATCCCAGCCCTGAAACATCTCCTCCTGCGCGCGGATGTAGAGGATGCGCTTGAAGTTGACGAGCCCGCCGATGAAATAGGGGATCCGCCACACCGGCTCGCGCATCACGATGGTGACCTCGCGCGCACCCGACTTCACCGCGTTCACGGCAATGTCGGTCGCCGACTTCGAGCCACCGAGCACGACGACGCGGCGTCCTTTCGCAAGTGCCGGATCGCCGTATTTCGACGAGTGCAGGATCTGCCCACCCTGCGCCAGGAAACCGTCTTCGCCGTGGCAATGCAGCTCGCGCGGCTCGTTGAACTGCCCGATGCAGACCGCGACGAAATCGAAATCCTCGTTCGTGCTCGCGCCCTCCGTGGTCGTCAGCGTCAGCGTCCAGCCCGGCTTGCCGTCGGCGCGCCGCGCCATGCCCGTGACCGACGTGTTGAGGCGCAGCATGTGGACGAGACCGAAGCTTTTGGCGTAGTCGACGAGATAGGCATGGACCTGCGGCCCGGTCGGCCATTCCGGATAGGTGTCCGGCATGGCCCGGTCGGTGTACCGGTAGAGATCCTTCGGGCTTTGCGTCTGCACGTCGGGATAGGAGCGTGCGGGCTCCCAGACGCCGCCGAGGTCGCCGCTGCGCTCGACGATGGTGACGCGGTGGCCGCGGGCGGAGAATGCTTTTGCGGTAGCGAGGCCGGAGACGCCGGCACCGATCACGCAGACACGCTTGGAGCTGACCATGGGATGGCTCGCAATCAGGATGTTTCGCGCGCAAGCAACAACGTTCGGCCGCAAGGCGCGGCCCGCGGAGCTGCAAGCAGATGAAAGTGGATTAGGCGGGATGCCTAGTCGTTGGCCTCGGGCGGCAGGAAGTCGACCTCGTGCAGCGCCGAGATGCGCACGACTTCTGCCGGGTCGGTCAGATTGTGGAGCTGGTTGAACAGCGCCTCCAGCTTCTGCATTGGCGAGACCCAGAACAGCGCGCGGCACGGCTTGTCGGACTTGTTGAAATAGCCGTGCGGGATGCCGCGGGGCATGCGCACGAGATCGCCGGCATGGGCCTTGACCCAGACGCCGTCGAGCTTGAGGTCGAGCGTGCCTTCCTGCACGAGGATGAATTCGTCCTGGGTCGGATGAATGTGCACCGGCACGAACTGGCCGGGATCGCTATTGGTCTCGAACGCAAAGGTGGAGTCGGTGACGGCCTTTGGGAAATAGACCTGGCCAAGAATGTTCCAGCTCTTGCCGCCATAGCCCGTGCCGTTTGCGGTAATGCCCTTTTCGAGTGCAGTCATGGCTTGCTCCTGATGGATTCCGGCGGGGACAGAGCTTCGGCCAGCTATGGGGTGCCTGTCTATCCGCTAAACGAATCCCGGCGCGCTGTTGCCATGCAGCACGACGATTTCGCCAGATGGCCCTTTTCGGCTTCCGGCAACTATTATAGGCTTAAAGCAATTCCGTGACGCCATGCGTGGTCGATGATGTCCGCAGCCGTGCAGGAAATGAGCGCAAGGGTGTCTCAAGCCGGGCGGCTTGCGGCCTTTGCCCGCGTCGCCACCGATGATGTCGATGAAGCGGCCGAACAGATCGGGCGCATCTTCTGTCCGCATGATCTCAAGCCGGCAAAGCCCCGCGCGGCCGGGTTCTCCGCGCGGCACAATTGCGCTGTTTTCGACGGCTTTTCCATCAACTACGTTGCTTATGGCGGATCGGTCAACATCGACCCCGGCTGCCTCGATCGCTTCTTCCTGGTGCAGATCCCACTCTCGGGCACAGCTCACATTCGTGTCGGCGCAGGCGAAGTCGATGCTGCCCCTGGCCGGACCGCCTCGCTGCTGTCGCCGACCATCCCGACCCGGATGGTTTGGAGCAACTGTGCGCAGGCGATCCTGCTGCTCGATCGTCGCATGCTCGAGCAACGTGCCGCGGCGCTGTCGGGCTCGGCAGCCGGCGCGGTCGAGTTCGATCCCGCGGTCGACCTGGACAAGCCGTCGGGCCAGGCCTTGCGATTCAGTGTTGCGGAGTTGATGACGCTCGCCGAACGTCTCGGACCATCCGGCCTGATGTCGCCCGTCGCGATGGCCGATTGGCGCGAGGTGCTGCTCGATCGCCTCCTCAGCGGCTTGCCGCATAGCCGGTCGGATGCGATCAAGATGTTCTCGGGGCGGGCCGAGCGCTTGCCGCGCGCGCTCCGCGCCGCGCGAGACCATCTTGCCGACAATGCCGGCGAGCCGCTCGATCTCGCACAGCTTGCCCGCGCGGCGGGAATCGGCATCCGCGCGCTCCAGCTCGGCTTCCGCCGTCACTTCGGGCTATCGATCTCGGAGATGCTGCTCGACTTGCGCCTCGCTGGTCTGCACAGGCGGCTCGCGCAGGCCTCGCCGGGCGCGTCGATCACCGACATCGCCTTCGATCTCGGCTTTACCCATCTCGGCCGCATGGCCGGCGCCTATCGCGCAAAATTCGGCGAGACGCCGTCGGCGACGCTGCGGCGGCGGATGAGCTGAAATTGACGAAGCCAGGCTCCAGCGGCCGCCCCTGCCAGCCTCAGGCGTCCTCAGGAAATTGTGACCGGATCGACTAACCGGGAACAGCGGTCTGTGAACCGCTTCATAATCCCTCCCTCACGTTTTGAACTACCACTCCCGCAAGAAATTGCCGCACCCGGCGCTTGCTGACGAACACGGGTGAGTTGCAATATCTGCGCAGCCGCGTGCTCGCAGCTTTGGGTTGGCTCTCGCCTTCGCGAGCAAGTCAGCCCCATCACTCAGCACTGATCTTTCTGAAATTGGAATCAAGGGCCATCGAGAACCGCGTCCCGGCAGATTCTACTC
Organism: Bradyrhizobium sp. Ghvi; assembly: GCF_900115265.1. Classification (GTDB taxonomy): domain Bacteria; phylum Pseudomonadota; class Alphaproteobacteria; order Rhizobiales; family Xanthobacteraceae; genus Bradyrhizobium. The sequence goes on from NZ_FOVU01000006.1 coordinate 304,277, forward strand.
GGGGTCGGCAGTAGGCTGCCAATTGCTCAGAAGGAGCCCCCAAATGAAGATAAGCAGCGCAATTTCCCTCACACGTCACCTGAGCGGTCTTGGGATCGCCCGTTCCAGTCTGATCAAATCGGTCCATATTCTCGAAAGAATTGGGCTGGCGGCCGTCGGAGCATCATGCGGCCTCTACGTGGGTGCGACCCTGTTGCGTCAGAAAGACGGACTGTTTGAAAGCGGCTGGATCGTGCTGATTACAATGCTCTACGGAGCTCTCAGCTATTATGTCGGAATTGACTTGTCCGGCAGTGTCGGACGGCGGCAGTCGAGCATCTCGGAAGAATGGAGCGGTTCCGAGCCGGCTGAAATCATGAGTGCGGCCGGAACGTTCGGCGCGGCGATTGCGGCAACTCTGTCCGTCAGTATTCTTGTCCTTGATCAAAATCTGTCCAACGCTATGACAGGCTTTGTGGCCGGCTGTTGGGCGGTTGGTTCTTCGCTTCAGGTTGCGGCGGGCACGATGGCTCGCAGCCACGAGGCGCCGACGAACGAGCAATGAAGGTATTGTGCGCTCACGGAGAATGTTCTTTTGACATTGTCTGTGAGCACAAGCCGCTGTGTTGGTCGGATTCAGACATGGAGTGAGGCGTGAGGACTCATCGCCGCCCCTGCCGTCCAACTCCGCACGCCAGGGATGCTTGATAGCGCAGCCGTTCGTATCGAACTGTGCCCGCCCAAAGCATCGTCGATCACGAGTGACCAAATTGTCGCAGAACAAAACAAGGCGTGCCATCGCGGCGCCGTTGACATATTGTCTCGTCGCGGCCGTGGTCCAAGAGTCTGTAATCGCCAGCCATGAGATGGGTGAGCCATGCAGATTGCGGAGTGGCTCGGGAAGCTGGGGCTTGGGCAATACGCGGAGCGTTTTGCCCAAAATGGGATCGATGTGGATGTCCTCCCCGAGCTGATGGATGAGGACTTTGACAAGCTTGGAGTTCTGCTCGGTCATCGTCGCAAAATGCTGCGTGCCATTGCCGACCTCGATCCGGCCGCATTGATCGCATCGCCGACTCCTGCTCACGACGCCGAGCGGCGCCATCTCACCATCATGTTTTGCGATCTGGTCGGCTCGACTGCACTCACGGCGCGTCTCGATCCCGAGGATATGTGGGAAGTGATCCGGACCTACCGCGCCGCATGCGCGCGCGTCATTGCCGCTTACGACGGCAAGATAGTCAGGTTCGTCGGTGACGGAATACTCGTCTATTTCGGCTATCCGCGAGCCCATGAAGACGATGCGGAGCGCGCCGTGCGTACGGGCCTCGACATCATCTCCGCAATTCGTCAGCTCAAAACAGGCGCCGGCGAACTGGTTGAGCTGCGGATCGCAATTGCGACCGGGCTTGTGGTGGTCGGCGATCTCATCAGTGGAGAAGCGTCAGAGGAGCACGCGACCGTGGGCGATACGCCAAACCTCGCTGCTCGGCTTCAGAGCATTGCCGAGCCGGGGGTGGTCGTCGTTGCGTCATCGACGCGCCGGCTGCTTGGGGATCTCTTCACTTTTCGCAATCTCGGCCGCCGCGAAGTTAAGGGGATAGGCGAGCCCATTGCGGTGTGGGCGGTGGAAGGGGCGACCGCATCCGAGAGCCGCTTCGAGGCGGTCCGTGCCGCGCGCTCGATCGGCTTTGTGGGCCGCAAGGATGAGATCGAATTCATTCTGTCGCGGCAGCGGGAGGCATGGCAGGGCCGGGGCCAGATCGTACTGATTTCCGGTGAAGCAGGCATCGGCAAGTCGCGTATCGTCGCAACGCTGTCCGAAAGCCCCTCGTTGGGGACGCACCGCCGAGTCCGATATCAGTGTTCGCCTTACCATACCAACAGCGCGCTTCATCCGTTTGTCGCCCAGCTCGAACGCGCCGCCGGAATCCGCTCGCTCGATACGCCCGAACAAAAGCTCGATAAGCTCGAGGCAATGCTTGCGCTTGGAACCCAGCAGGTCGCCCAGGCAACATCGCTCATTGCGGCTCTGCTTTCGATTCCAACCGGCGACCATCGCGCGCCCCTTGGCTTGAGTCCGGCGCAGCAGCGGCGACAGACATTTGCCGTCCTTCTCGATCAGCTCGAGGGCTTGGCGCGAGATCAGCCCCTGCTGATCATCTGCGAGGATTTGCATTGGGCCGACGCCACGACCCTGGAGCTGCTTGACCTCGCGGTCGATCGGATCAGAGCGCTGCCGATACTCGTGCTCATGACATCTCGGCCGGAGTTCGAGCCGTCCTGGTCGGGCCTTTCCAATGTCGGCCTGTTGCGGCTCGACCGGCTCGATCGGCAGGACACGCGCGCGCTCGTCGAACAGGTGGTTGTCGGTCGCCAGTTGCCACGCGAGTTGATGAAGCAGATCATCGACAAGACCGATGGCGTCCCGCTATTCGTCGAGGAATTGACCAAGATGGTGCTGGAATCCGGCCTTCTGGTCGAAGATGCCGGGCGCTATCGCTTGAATAGTCCGCTTCCGCCGCTTGCTATCCCCGCCACGCTGCAGGATTCGCTGATGGCGCGGCTCGACCGGCTCGCTCCGGTCAAAGAGGTGGCGCAGATCGGCGCCGCAATCGGCCGCGACTTCTCATACGTCCTGTTGAAGTACGTGGCGGGGCGCGACGATCTCACCCTGAGCGCTGCGCTAGAACAACTAGAAGAGGCCGAATTGCTGCTTCGCCGTGGGTCCCCTCCCGACGCAAACTATAGTTTCAAGCACGCCCTTGTTCAGGAAGCGGCCTACGGGAGTCTGCTCAAGAGCAAGCGGCAGCTGCTTCACACGAGAATTGGCGAGGTGCTGCGTGAGAAGTTTCCAGTCGTCGCCGAAACTGAGCCGGAAGTTCTGGCGCATCATTTCACCGAGGCGGGCCTGTGCGAGGTCGCTCTCGAATGGTGGCGCAAGGCGGGCCAGCTGGCGCTGAAACGCTCTGCCTATTCCGAAGCGGTCGCGCATCTCGGCAAGGCCGTTGCGACGGCAGACGAACTGGCTGACGGGTCCCGCCTGATGATGACGAGACTGCATCTTCAAATCTCATATGGCCGTGCACTCAGGGGCCGTCTCGGGCACAGCGCCCCCGAAACGATCGCGGCATGGACTCGTGCGCGCCAGTTCGCCGCCGACATCGATGATCCCGTTGAACTTGCGCCTGTTCATTCGGGGCTCTTCAACGCCTGCCTGACGCAGGGCGAACTCGCTCCGATGCAGGAGCTGGCGGATGCTATCAGGGGCGCCGCCGACCGATGGCCGGACTCCCCGGTGGCCGCCGTCGTTGCCCATTGGACGGGCGGCGTCACCTGCTGGTTCGCAGGCGATTACGTCAATGCGCGAACGCATCTCGAGCGGGCGCTGGCCATCTATGGTGCCGAACCGGATCCCGCGACATTCAGGGCGTCGGCGCTGGATCTGCCGTTCGTGATCATGAGATTCCTTGCCCTGGTGCTCTGGCCGCTCGGCATTACCGCTCGTGCGCGCAGGCTCGCCGCCGAAGCGGTGGGTGCGCCTGGGGAGACACGGGCGCTTTCCCGGGCCAATGCGCTGGTTCATCGCGCGGTGTTCGATGGGGTCTGCGGGGGCATGTTGCAGCAGACAGAGACGATCCTGGCGCTCGGTCTCGCGCGCGACCACACGATGCCGCTGTATGTCGCCGCGGGCACCTACCTGAATGGCCTCGCCAAGTGGCGTGCCGGTGACCGCACGGCTGGACTTGCGGACATGCGTCACGGCTGGACCTTGCTGCACGAGAACGATTGTTACCTCTGCGAACCGTTTTGGGGGATGCATGTCGCCGTGGCGAATGCAGAGGCGGGCGAGGTCGAAACGGGGCTGGAAATCCTGAGCGACGTGATCGCCCGGACCGCACAGTCCGGTCAGCATTGGCTTGATGCCGAGCTGCATCGTGTCCGCGGAAGGCTTCTGTCGCGCCATGGTTCTTCGGACGAATCCAGTGCCGAAGACGACCTCAAGCGAGCGCTGGAAATCGCGCGGCACCAACAGACGAAGACCTTCGAGCTGCGCAGTGCGCTTGGACTTGCCCACCTGCACAAGGCAAATGGCCGAGCAGGTGCGGCATCCGAAGTGCTCGCACCCATCCTCGCTGAATTCGAGGCGGAGCGTGATCTTCCCGAAGTTGCGGAAGCGAAGGAGCTGCTTGGGGATGGGCGTTAGCCGCGCCGCCATTCGCTCGCGACAAGCGCCGCGCCGACTTCAAGCCAGAACAGGTCGGCATCTTATTCCTCGATTCCGCAGCCGTAGTTCTCCGGTTTTGACACGCCATAACCTGTTGTGGTGAAACCTGGATATGCTTCTCGTGGTTGCGAGGGCGAGTCTGGCGGCGAATCCTGATTTCGGCTCAGCAATGTTGCCGGATTGCTCGTTGCCTCAAGGCTCAGACTTCGTTCCGACGCCAGGGCCATGTGGCGATTGGCTTGTCTTCGCAAGGGGCAGGCGGAGCGAACAAAGCCCATTTGGAGGTTCAGTCGTGGTTCGCTTGCATGTCGAACGTCTCATTCGCAGCCGGATCGCTCGGCGGTCGCTGGCGCTCGGGATCATCGCTCTCAGCGGATGGGCCCTGTTGCCGTATGTGACCTACCGTGTCGCTCCCTCCGCCTATGTCAATGCCGAGCTCATGCGGGTGACTGCGCCGATTGCGGGTCAGCTCTCGTCCGATCTTCCACGCAAGGGCGAATATTTCGAGCACGCCCGGATGGTGCCGCTGGTCGAGGCGCGTTCGCCGGATCGCCGGCACTTCATGGACCTTGATCAGCAGCTTGCCGTGTCCACCAAACGCGCCGAGCTCGCACGTCGGCAACTCGAGGAGATCGCCGAGCTCGATCGCAAACTCCGCGAGCGCAGCGAGGACTATCGTTCGGGGATGGTCGCGCGCCTGAGCCACGAGATCGGCGAAACGGAAGTTGAAAAAGGCGGCTGTCTCGCTGAGGCGCGGCAGCGCATCGATGTCGCGGGCCGGATGGAGAGGCTCGTGAAGCTCGGCATCAGTTCGCAGATCCGCTCCGGTGAGGCCCAGGCCTCGCAGGAGGCAACCGCAACGCGGTGCCAGATGGCCGATGAACGCCTGCAGCGCCTCAGGACGGAATTGGGGGCGGCCGAGAAGGGCATTTATCTTCGTGGCGATGCCAATGACGTGCCCTATTCTCAGCAGCAGCGCGAGCGGCTTGTCCTCCGCCGCCAGGAGCTCGAGACGGACCTGTTGCAGAACAGCTCACGTGCCGCGCAGCTGGCCGCGGAAATCGCAGAGGAACGCACTCGACTTGATCGTCTCGACCACTACGACCTTTCCTTGCCCGCAGCCCATGTGGTCTGGTCAGTCGCGGCCAGCCCGGGCTCGGTGGTCACGGAAGGGCAGTCGGTCTTCGATTTCGCAGATTGCGAACGCCGGTTTATCGTTGTTGAACTACCCGAGCGCGATTTCGAGAAGATCAAGGCCGGAGATGCGGCTACCGTCCGTCTGATTGGGAGCCGCGAATGGAAGACCGGCCAGATCCGGCAGGTCCGCGGATCGGCGGCGTACGGCGATGATCGGCTGCTTGCGGCTCGGGTGCCGCGGCCTGATCCGGGCAACATTACCGTTGAGATATCGCTTCCGCCCAATGAGACGTCGGCCGACCGCAACGGCTCCTGCGATATCGGACGGTTGGCTGAGGTGCGCTTCGAGCGCAGAGCCGACGGCCTGCTACGATTGGTCAGCTCGAGGTTAAAATGGCTGACCGCTCGCCTGGAACTCGACCAATCGCCCCTGTGAGCGAGATGTTCCATGCAAGCCATGACTCTGCCTCTCTCTCAGCTGTTCGCGCCGATGCTGGGCATATTTGCTGCGATGTACCTGTTGGCGCCGACCTTCCAAGTCGCGCGCCCTTGGGCGCGTGGCGCGGTCTTTGTCGCGGTTTGGCTTGTGGTCGCGCGCTATCTCGAGTGGCGTATTTTTACCACCGTGTTGCCGGCGAGCGGGACCTGGTATCAGGTCGGCTGGATCTGGTTCTGTCTGTTCGTCGAACTCCTGACCTTCACAGATCAGTTCATTCTTTATCTGACGTTCCTTCGCAGGACCGATCGCCGAAGCGAAGCAGATCAGCACGAGCGTCGGCTTCGCAGCCTGCCGGATGATGAGCTGCCCTCGGTCGATGTCTTTATTCCGACCTATGACGAGCCATTCGAAGTGCTGGAAAAGACGATCACGGGCGCGCTGTGTCTGGACTATCCAAATCTCCAGGTCTGGGTCTTGGATGATGGTCGCAGGCCTTGGCTCAGGACACTCTGCACGCAAAAGGGCGCCGGCTATCTCACGCGCGCCGACAACTTGAATGCCAAGGCCGGCAATATCAATCATGCCCTGACCAAGACGAACGGCGAGTTCTTTGCGATCTTTGATGCGGACTTCGTGCCGCAACGCAATTTCCTGATGCGTGCGATGGGCTTCTTCGTTGATCCAAGGATCGGAATCGTCCAGATCCCGCACGCCTTCTACAATGAGGACCCGATGCAGGCGAATCTCGGCCTGCACAGGGGACTGCCGGACGAACAACGGTTCTTCTTCGATTCCATTATGCCCGCGCGCGACGGCTGGGATGGTGCCTTTTGTTGTGGTTCCAACTCCGTCACGCGTCGCGCAGCACTTCGCGAGGTGGGCGATGCCTTGCCGACGCAATCCATTACGGAAGACATCCTGCTGACGCTCGTCCTGCTGCGCAAGGGATACGTCACCCGTTATCTCTGCGAACCGCTGGCGATTGGACTGGCGCCGGAAAGCCTGGATGCCTTTTTCGTGCAACGGCAACGCTGGGCGCGTGGTGCGATCCAGACGCTATACCTCGCCGCCGGCCCGCTCGGCCCCGGACTGAGCTTGATGCATCGGCTCCTCTTCTTTCCGACGCATTGGCTCTCATTGGGCGTGCGGGCGCTCATGGTCGTGGTGGTTCCGATCGTCTTCATGTGGACCGGCTTGGCGCCCGTCGTCGACGTCACCCCCGAATCGGTGTTCTACTACTTGTTCCCCGCGATCCTGGCGCTCAACGGCGGCATCTCCTGGTTCGCGCCGCATGCGCATTTTCCGCTCGCCGCTCAGGTGTCGGCGACGATCCAGAGCTTCAAGCTCCTGCCGACGGTGCTGGGGACTCTCGTCAAGCCGACAGGACATGCGTTCAGGGTGACGCCCAAGGGCGCTGCCGCGCGGCGCGCGAGTTACGCCGCGGAGATATTCTGGCCGTCGGCGGTCCTGATGGCGTTGACAGTTGTCGGTGTGGTTCTGAACACGATCCCGGAATGGCGGGTCATCGATCATCCGGCGGCTCTACCGATGGTTGCGTTTTGGTCGGTCGTGAACATCGTCGTGCTTTTCTTCGTCTGCATGACCTCGCTGCAGGCGCGGATGGGACGTACCGAGGAGCGTTTCGACATCGACGAAACTATATTGATCGAGACCGGGACCGGCGAGCAGCTTACTGGGCGCGTGAGCAACATCTCCCTCTCTGGCGCGGGCGTTCTGCTTGGCTCCGGCATTGACTGTCCTCGCGCCGGAGAACAGCTCCGCGTGCACATCATGCAGGTGGGATGGGTCGATGCGGTGATTGCGCAACGCAGGGACCGGCTCATCGGGGTGCAGTTCAAATTGCCGCAGTCGCTTGAACGAGACCTGCTGATCCGCAAGCTCTTCACCGTCGCCCGTCTGAAGGGGAACGGTGTCGTCGCGTGCTCGGTGAACAGGGCGATGCTCAAGAACATCTGGTCGATGGCCGCGCCGTTGCCCCATGTTGCAGGCGGCGCGAAGCCCGCGTCGGTCTCGCCGACCGAGCGTCTGCCGGCAGAGAGCATGGTCATTCGGCCTCAACCGCGGACAGACGATTTTGCACATCTTGCCGGAGCTCGAAGCCTGCATCCGACGAGTTTCAGTGAACCTGGCTTTGGCCGAGTGGCCGGCACAGTGCTCGAGGCCGCCGCGCCGAGCTGATTGCTGTGCTGTCCTTCTCGTCAGTCTGCTTCCGGTGCTCTGCCAAAAATCTCAACCGGAACGAGCAACCATCCCCTAGCCCAAAGCGTTTACCGGGGTTGAGGGTGCAGGGAGCGTCTCTTGATCGATCACCGCAGCGATCTTCGCAAAGGGCGCTTGACGCTCTGGGCCTCCACATTCGTGGCGGTCGCTTGCTTCGCGATTGTCGCGCTCAGCGTCTGGCGGGAGTGGTCCTCGCGACAGACGCTGCTGAAGGGCTCCGAAACTGACATGGCCAATCTGGCGCGGTCGGTGACGCAGCACGCGGACGATACGTTCGAACTCGCGGACACCGTTCTCAATGTGTTGGTCGGCCAACTCGAACTGGAGGGAACCAGCCCGGCGGCGATCGCCAAGATTCAGACCTTTCTTTCCCGGCGCAAAGCCGCGAACCGGATCCGCGCTGTGTTCGTCTATGACGAGACCGGCCGCTGGCTCGCAACCAGCGAGCCTGTGGATTTCGCCGGCCTCAACAACAGCGACCGCGAGTATTTCCAGCATCATCGCGCTGTGGCCGAACGGGGAATCTTCATTGGGCGTCCAGTGAGGAGCAGGTCGGGGGGACAATGGATCATCACAGCGTCAAGGCGCTTCAATCATCCTGACGGCAGTTTTGCCGGAGTGGCTCTTACCACGATCGATGTCGACTATTTTTTGCAATTCTATCGGGGATTCGACGTTGGCCAGAACGGCTCAATTGCACTGGCGACCGCGAAAGGCGTTGTCCTCGCGCGTAGCCCGGACAACGGATATACGGGCCGCGATCTGTCGAATGCACCACTTTTTAGGAATTTTCGCGAGCGGCCAACTGCCGACGTCTACTACTTCACGTCGCCTCTCGACGGCGTTCGGCGTCTGAGCTTTTATCAACTCAGCGGTCGCTACCCTGTTGTCGTGGTTGCGACGGAATCGGAAGACGACGTCTTGGCCCCCTGGCGCAGGGCGGCGCTGACGCGCATGGCTGCGGTGCTGGGACTGATAGGAGGGCTCGCTGTTGCGGGGCTTTTGCTGGTGCGCCAGTTGCACATGCGGCAGAAGATGGCCGCTGCTCTGATCGCCAAGGAGGCTGATTTTCGTCTCCTCGCGGAGCAGTCGGGCGACATGGTCATGCGCATAGCAGTCGATGGACGGATCCTCTATACGTCGCCGTCCAGCGCGCGAGTTCTCGGCTGGGCTCCGAACGAATTGGTGGATACGTCGGCCCTCGCCGGCATAAATCCGGCGGATCTGGCGCGGGTTGAGGAGACGATCTCCGCGCTGATGAATGGCGAAGCCGAGGAGGCTAGAATCACTTATCGCACTCGGCATCGCGAGAAGGGCGAGGTCTGGATCGAAACCGCGCTGCGCGTCGCCAGGAGTGCGCAGAGTGGAGACATCAACGGCGTGGTGGCGATCTCGCGCGACATGACCGAACGTAAGGACCTGGAAGATAAGCTCGCGGCTCTCGCCAGTTCGGATGGCCTGACGGCCTTGGCAAACCGCAGACACTTCGACGAGCGGCTAGAGGCGGAATGGGACAGAGCCAGGCGCGAAGGAAGGCCTCTGTCACTGTTGTTGATGGACGTCGATCATTTCAAGCGTTTCAATGATCAGTACGGACATCAGGCGGGCGATGCATGTCTCCGCTCGGTCGCCGGGGTCCTGGCGGAGCAGGCCAGGCGGCCGGCAGACTTGGCCGCTCGGTATGGTGGTGAGGAATTCGCCTTGCTGCTACCAAATACCGACACGGCAGGGTGCGAGCAGGTCGGCGAGCGAATCCGGCAAGCGATTCAAGACCTCGGCATCCTGCACGCGCTCAACCCGCCATCCAAGCAGGTCACCCTCAGTATTGGTGGCGCCACACATACGTCGTTCGGCGATAAACAGGATTGCACGTCGTTGATAGCAGCTGCCGATAAGGCGCTCTACGCCGCCAAGGAGAGCGGACGCAACCGCCTTGTGATGTCGGGGCAAGTCATCGCGTGGCCCAGCTCGATACGGGCTTGAAGAGCAGCCCTGGTGCGCCGCGGTATGCGCCTCACGAATTCACGTGCACGAAATCCCGCAGCAGCGGGTAGATCTCGTTGTTCCACCGCTTGCCGGAGAAAACGCCGTAATGGCCGACGCCGGCCTGCATGTGGTGCACGCGGCGATAGGCGCGGACGCCGGTGCAGAGGTCTTGCGCGGCGAGCGTCTGGCCGATCGAGCAGATGTCGTCCTTCTCGCCCTCGACCGTCATCAGGCCCATGCGGCTGACCGCCCTGGTGTCCACCGGGCGGCCGCGATGCATCAGTCTGCCTTGCGGCAAGAGGTGCTCCTGGAACACGTCGCGCACGGTCTCGATGTAGAACTCGGCCGGCAGATCCATCACCGCGAAATATTCGTCGTAGAAGGTCTTGATGCTCGCCGCCTTGTCCGTCTCGCCCTTGGCGATGTGGTTGGCGAGATCGAGATGCTGCTTGATGTGACGCTCGAGGTTCATCGAGACGAAGGCGGTGAGCTGCACGAAGCCGGGATAGACCTTCCGGAGCGCGCCGCGGCACTGGACCGGCACGTAGTTGATGAGGTTGCGCTCGAACCATTCGATCGGCTTGCTCTTGGCGAACTCATTGACCTTGGTCGGCTGGATCCGCGTGTCGATCGGCCCTGCCATCAGCGTCAGCGTCGCCGGCCGCGAGGGATGGTTGTCTTCGCACATGATCGCGGCCGCCGCGAGTGCCGAGACCGAGGGCTGGCAGATCGCGACCATGTGCGGGCGCGGGCCGAGCTGGCCGAGGAAGTCGATCAGATGCTCGGTGTAGTCGTCGAGCCCGAAGCGGCCTTCACTGCGCGGGATGTCGCGCGGATTGTGCCAGTCGGTGATGTAGACGTCGTGATCCTGCAGCAGCGTCTTCACGGTGCCGCGGAGCAGCGTGGCGAAATGCCCGGACATCGGCGCGACCAGCAGCATGCGCGGCTGCTCGATCGCGCCGTCTTTCCTGAAGTGCAGCAGCGAGCCGAACGGCGTTGCGTAGGCGATCTCCTCGGTGACGCCGACCTCGCGGTTGCCCACCATCACGCTGTCGATGCCGTAGGCCGGGCGGTCATAGGTGAGGGTGGAGCGCGAGATCAGCTCCAGCGCTGCCGAGAGCCGGGCGACGACCTGGTCCGACAACCCCTGCGGCACCAGATGGAGGAATTTGAGCGCCGACGAAGCGCCCGCCCGCCAGGGCGCGGTCAGGTCCATCTGGTTCTGAAAGGCCTGATAATACATCGACATCATGCTGAAGCGCCCACCTGTCCCGGGGGCCATGCAATATCGGAGCCAGACAGGGGCAGCTCTCCCTGACAATTGGCACGTCGCTTGCTGCTCGTTGGGCCGAAAACGTGAGGGAAGGGCCCCATGGCGAAGGCGACACTGACCATCAGCAGCAAGAACTACTCGTCCTGGTCGCTGCGTGGCTGGCTGCTGACGAAATTTTCCGGGCTCGATTTCGAGGAGATCGTCACCGCGCCGGATGATGCCTCCGCGCGCGCCGAAATCCTGCTGCTGTCGTCCTCGATCCTGGTGCCGTGCCTGCGGCACGATGGCGCCACGGTCTGGGATACGCTGGCGATCGCCGAATATCTCAACGAGGTGATGCCGGACGCGGGGCTGCTGCCTCATGATCGTGTCCGGCGCGCGCATTGCCGCTCGATCTGCGGCGAAATTCATTCCGGCTTCACCACGCTGCGCGCCTCGCTTCCGGTCAATCTGAAGGGGCATTTTCCCGGCTTCAAGATCTGGTCGCGCGCCCAGGCCGACATCGACCGGGTCTGGTTCATCTGGCGCGATTGCCTGGAGAAGTCAGGCGGTCCGTTCCTGTTCGGCGAGACCCGCACCATGGCGGATGCGATGTACGCGCCCGTGGTGACGCGCTTCGTCACCTACGACGTCAAGCTCGAGCCGCGGTTGAAGGCGTATGCCGACACCATCATGGCGATGGACGAGATGAAGGAATGGATATCGGCGGCGAGGGAAGAGCCGGCCGAGATCGAGGAGCTCGAGGTCGAATATTAGGCAGAGCTCGCACGACCTGCCTGTTTCCGGGGCGACGATCGCAGGCGTCCTCACCGGCCGCTATGGCTTTGTCATCATTAACTTTTGGCGCCCGTCATCGGTGCAAGGCAGAAATCCGCTGCGCAGATCTTGTGCGTGCCGGGAACGCCTTGTCGAGATCTAGCCGTGAACAGCCGCGTACGACGCCAAAGGGCTGATTCGGACGTGATTCGTTCGAGCCGCGTTCCGTTCGTTAAGATGGAGCGCGGCCCCGTTGCATTTTGACACAGGCACCGTCAAGACACGCCGGAGTGCTTCACCCGCGGCACGCGCCAGCCGATGACGGTGGCTTCGACCGCGATGCCGGCCTCATGGTTCTGCCAGCGTCCCTCGACATAGCGGCAGGCGAACGGGAGTTGGTACGTTCCGCTGTGATCCTCGCACAAAACCTCGACTGCCAGGCCAGGTGGTGGTTCGCCGGCGCCGTCGAATTCCGCCAGACGTCTGTCGCGCGTTGCCATTCCAAAAATCTCCCCTAATCAAAGCCGCGGAAAGAGCGCCCACTTCGTCCGCGCGCGGTTTACTGCTCCCCCGTTCAAAGGATCGTTCGAGAGAACACGCCAAGCTCAACGCGAGAATGCGGTACGAGTGTGGTAACCTCACGCGGCTGCGCGCAATCGGCGCACATTGCTGTGATCGATTTGATGAGGAACCTTTCATGCTGCGCCGGATCGCTGCCGTTTGTTTCGCCGTGTTACCGCTCGTCGCGCATACGCCGGTCGCGGCGCAGGACGTTCCCGGCATCGAGATCTGCACGGTCGAGAAGACGATGGAGCGCCGCACCAGCTGCCTCCAGAGCAATGTCGATTTCCTGCAGAAGACCATCACCAAGCTCAATCTCGATCACCAGCAGAAGATCGACGCCGCCGGCAGGCAGATCGACGCGCTGAAGGTGACGCTCGCAGGTCTGCAGAAGACCATCGGCGATCTGCAGGCGGCACAGGCGAAGCAGGCGGATGATTTGAAGAAGAAACAGGATGCGCCCCCGCCGAAAGACAAGGAGTAGTTATTGCTGCCGTGTCCCCGACGCGGCGCGGCATGCAATGACGCGACGCAGAGCCGGGACCCTGGCGCCGCTAGTGGCGTGGTGAAATGGGCGCCGGTTCTGCAGCGCATCACTAACGTGCTGCGCCGCGCCCGGGGCACGAGAGCAATGGCGATCAAGCGGCGTGCCTCGCGTTCACTTAAACCATCCCCGCTTCGAACGGGAGCCGTAACCATGAACCCAGCCCAGCGCGCGCTTTGGTATATCGAGAGCCATCTGGCCGAGCCGATGACGCTCGACGAGATCGCCGCGATCTCAGGCGTGTCGCGGTTCCACATCGTGCGCGCGTTTGCCGCAGCCACCGGTTATCCGGTGATGCGTTACGCGCGGGCTCGGCGGCTGACGGAAGCGGCGCGCAGCCTTGCCAAGGGCGCGCCGGACATTCTGTCACTGGCGCTCGACGCGGATTACGGCTCGCACGAAGCATTCACCCGCGCATTCCGAGATCAGTTCGGCGTCACGCCCGAAGCGGTCAGGACCGCGAAATGCACCGACCACCTCAAGCTACAGGAGCCGATCCTCATGGACTCCACCATATCTGACAATCTCAAGGCGCCGCGTTTCGAAACTGCAAAGGCCCTTCTCGTTGCCGGCCCCGCCGAGCGCATCTCCTGCGACAACGGCGCGGCCATTCCCGGCCTGTGGCAACGCTTCCACCGGGAGGTCGCCGATATTCCCGCACGCATCGGCAACATCGCCTACGGCGTCTGCTGCAATGGCGACGATGCCGGAAATCTCGATTATATCGCGGGCGTCGAGGTCGCCGATTTCTCCGACCTGCCCCGCCGCTTCGGCCGGATCCGTATTCCCGAGCAGCGCTACGCGGTGTTCACCCACACCGAGCATATCTCCTCGATCCGCCGCACCGTCAGCGCGATCTGGAATCAGTGGTTGCCGGCATCTGGATTGAAGGCCGCGGACGCGCCGAACTTCGAGCGCTACGACGAGAAGTTCGACCCTGTGACCGGCAATGGCGGGCTTGAAATCTGGCTGCCGGTGCGAGAGTAACGCGCAACGCTGGCATACCGTCCCGCTTGCTTGGCAAGCGGAAGCGACTTTGTCATAACCGCTGGCAAACCTTGCCAGCGGGACCCATGCCGGACATCCCGCGCAAGCCATAACAAGCAAGCCGGGAGGGCCCGAATGTCCACTGCCACGCCCAACGTCCGCGTTCTCGCCACCGACCTCGAGTTTCCCGAAGGGCCGGTCGTGATGCCCGATGGTTCGGTCGTGCTGGTGGAAATCCGGGGAGAGCGCTTGACCCGCGTTTATCCTGATGGCCGCAAGGAGATCGTCGCGAAGGTGCCGGGTGGCCCGAATGGCGCGGCGCTCGGTCCCGACGGCAAGATCTACATCTGCAACAATGGCGGCTTCTCCTGGATCCCGACCCGCAACATGATCATGCCGGGTCCGCAGCCCGAGGATTATCTCGGCGGCTCGATCCAGCGCGTCGATCTGCAATCCGGCAAGGTGGAGACCGTCGTGACCAAATGCGGCGAGCACGACCTGCGTGGGCCGAATGATCTGGTGTTCGACAAGCACGGCGGCCTGTGGTTCTCCGATCTCGGCAAGCGTCGGGCGCGGGAGATGGATGTCGGCGGCATGTACTATCTCAAGCCCGGCATGACTGACATCGTCGAGGTCGTGCACGGCATATTGCCGGCCAATGGCATCGGGCTGTCGCCGGACGAGAACACGGTCTACATCGCGGAGACGCCGACCGGCCGGCTCTGGGCCTATGAGCTCTCCGCGCCCGGCACCTTGAGGCCGCGCGAGGCGATCTATCGCGGCGAGAGGGGCAAGCCGATCTGCGGCCTCGTCGGCTACCAGATGTTCGACTCGCTTGCGGTCGAGGCGAACGGCAATGTCTGCGTCGCCACGCTCGTCTCCGGCTGCATCTCGGTGATCGCGCCCGACGGCACCCTGGTCGAGCAGGTCCCGACCGGCGACCGCGTCACCACCAACATCGCCTTCGGCGGCCCCGAGCTGAGGACCGCCTACATCACGCTGTCCGGCAAGGGCGAGCTGATCGCCATGGACTGGCCGCGCGGTGGTTTGCCGTTGAATTTTTTGAATAAGTGAATGTAGATGTGCCTGCACATTACGCCGTCATTCCGGGATGAGTGCGCAAGCACGCAGGCCCGGAATCCATTGGGCCGCAGAATTGGTGGTTGAATGGATTCCGGGCTCGCCGCTTCGCGTCGCCCCGGAATGACGACCAGTCGTTTTTCTTGGAGACAACCCAATGCCCTGGCCTGATCCCATCACCCTGCGCGGACAGCACGCCCGTCTTGAGCCGCTGTCGAAAGGGCATCTTCCGGGCCTGACGGAAGCGGTGAAGGACGGCGAGCTGTCAAAGCTCTGGTACACCGCGATCCCGCTGCCGGAGAACATGGGCAAGGAGATCGACCGGCGCCTGGGCCTGCAGGCCGCGGGCTCGATGCTGCCGTTCACGGTGTTCGACGCCGGCGGCAACATCGTCGGCATGACGACGTACATGAACATCGATGCCAACAACCGTCGCGTCGAGATCGGCTCGACCTGGTACGGCAAGAGCGCGCAGCGCGGTCCGCTCAATACCCAATGCAAGCTCTTGCTGCTCACCCACGCCTTCGAGACGCTGAACTGCATCGCGGTCGAGTTCCGCACGCATTTCTTCAACCACCAGAGCCGCCGTGCCATCGAGCGCCTGGGCGCCAAGCAGGACGGCATCCTGCGCAGTCACCAGGTCGGACCGAACGGCACGCTGCGCGACACCGTCGTGTACAGCATCACCGCCGCCGAATGGCCGACAGTGAAGGCGCATCTGGAATATCAACTTAACGACAAGCCGCGCTAGAGGCGGCCGAGGCACCATGGATAGATTTGACTATGTGATCATCGGCGCGGGGTCTGCCGGCTGCATTCTCACCTCCAGGCTCAGCGAAGATCCTGATGTCAGCGTCTGCGTGCTGGAGGCCGGGCCTTCCGACTGGCATCCCTACATCCATCTGCCGGCGGGTTTCATCAAGACCTTCCACATGAAGAGCATCAACTGGGCTTACCAGCAGGAGCCGGGCCCCTACACCGGCGGGCGCAGCATCTACGCGCCGCGTGGCAAGACGCTCGGCGGCTCGTCCTCGATCAACGGCCACATCTACAACCGCGGCCAGCGCATGGATTTCGACACCTGGGCGCAGATGGGCAATCGCGGCTGGGGCTATGCCGACGTGCTGCCGTACTTCCGGCGCTTGGAGAAGCGGGTCGGCGAGGGCGAGGCGCTCTATCGCGGCCGCGAAGGCAGCCTCACCGTCACCACCATGGACTGGCGCGATCCGCTCTGCGAGGCCTTCATGGAAGGCGCGGTCTCGCTCGGCATTCCGCGCAACCCCGATTACAACGGCAAGACGCAAGAGGGTGTGTCTTACTGCCAGCGCACCATCAACAACGGCCTGCGCGTCTCCGGCTCGACCGCGTTCCTCAAGCCCGCGATGAAGCGGCCCAACGTGCATGTGCGCACCCATGCGCACGCGACCGAGATCATCTTCGAGGGCAAGCGCGCCGTCGGCGTGCGCTACATGAAGGGCGGCCGCGGCGGCACGCCCGTGGAGGTGCGCGCCAACAAGGAAGTCATCCTGTCCGGCGGCACCTATAATTCGCCGCAGCTGCTCCAGCTCTCCGGCATCGGCTCGCCGGATCTGTTGCAGCAGCACGGTATCGCGGTGCGTCACGCACTCCCCGTCGGCGAAGGCCTGCAGGACCATTATGCGCCGCGCACCGTGGCGCGGGTCAAGGACATCAAGACCATCAACGAGCTGCGCCGCGGCTGGCGTCTCTGGGTCGAGGCGATGAAATGGGCGACCCAGCGCAAGGGTCTGCTCTCGCTGTCACCGACCATGGTCTATTGCTTCTGGCATTCCGGCGAGAGCGCGGACAGCTCCGATTTGCAGCTCACCTTCACGCCGGCTTCTTACAAAGAAGGCGTGCAGGGCCAGCTCGAGGACGAACCCGGCATGACGGTCGCCTCCTGGCAGCAGCGCCCGGAGAGCCGCGGCTATGTCCGTATCCGCTCCAATGATCCGTTCGCGCCCCCGATCATCCAGACCAATTATCTCGATGCCGAGCTCGACCGCCGCGTCATCGTCGGCGGCATGAAGCTCGCGCGGCGCCTTTTGAAGTCCGCGCCGCTGTCGCCCTATTACGCCTACGAGGATTTCCCGGGCCCGAACGTCAACACCGACGACGAATTCCTGGCAGCCGCCACCGAGCGTGGCACCACCACCTTCCATCCCGGCTGCACCTGCCGTATGGGCCCCGCGGATTCGACCTGGGCGGTGGTCGACGACCAGCTCCGCGTCCACGGCCTCGAAGGCCTGCGCGTCATCGATGCCTCGGTGATGCCGCGCATGATCTCGGCCAACCTCAACGCCTCCACCATGATGATCGCCGACCGCGCCTCCGACCTGATCCGCGGCAAGGCGCCGATGGAGGCCGCAAGGATTCCGGAAGCGGCGGTGGCGTAGGGCGGTCTCGTGCCCCGGACGCAGCGCAGCGTCTCTTCGACGATGCGCTGCAGAGCCGGAGCCCGTCTCGCCGCGATCTCCGTGCCGCTCCTGGGTCCCGGCTCGGCGCAGCAGCGTTGCACGCTGCAGCGCGTCCGGGACACGTGAGAGTGCCGGGGCTTGGTCCCGTCGGGCAAAACACCCATCACGCCGTCAAGCCCTTCGTACAAAAATATTCCGCTTTACCGAAATTCGGAATTGCGGCATAAGTCGAACCAGCCCGGCCGGACGAAGAGGGGCGGTTCGCGAGTCGTTCGAATCGCGGGGTCGGGTTGCGGTGGACGCGGCAGCGTCGGCACGAGATGGGACGGGCAGGGCGGGTAGTCCCTGTGAGCCCGGGACCCGCGTGCGAACGAACGGCGTTGTTGAGTTCGTCTCGCCAACATTCTTGCAGCGCGTGTGCACACTGCGGCAAGACCCTGTGGCGTCAGGCGAACGCGCGTACGGCAAAACCGTGTCGTCCTGGCCGTCGATGCTACGGTCAAGCGACCGCGAAGATGCGAGCGAGCCCAACCGGGCAGACTGCATCATCAATTCGCGGAGCGAGGGAGGCCAGAAGAAAGTCGGCTCCCGGGAGAGCACGGCATAAGCCGTCCGACCATCGCGCAGGGAAGGCCGTGTGTTCGGCTTCACCTGTATGCCGCTGTGCATTCTCAATGCGTTTTATGCGCACAGCGGACCGTGGGTGCCAGTCGGCACCCGGCCTTCCCTGCGCCCTCTGCTTTTGGGGGCGAGAGATGAAGCAAAGCTCGGGTGAGATGAGCCGCGAGGATGCGGAGGTGTGTCTGCGCCTCCACACTCCATGTCATCGCCCGGCTCGACCGGGCGATCCAGTATTCCAGAGGCGGATAGGTAGAGCCGAGAAGCTGCGGCTTACTGGATGCCCCGGTCAAGCCGGCGCATGACACTGATTGTGAGGCGGCGGCGCTGCCCTATCGCGAAGAGCGCCGTCACACTTCTCGTCGGCTCAAGAACGCCAGCCGCTCGAACAGATGCACGTCCTGCTCGTTCTTGAGCAGCGCGCCGTGCAGCGGCGGGATCAGTTTGCGCGGGTCGCGTTCGCGGAGCTGCTCGACGCTCATGTCCTCGTTGAGCAGCAGCTTGAGCCAGTCCAAAAGCTCGGAGGTCGACGGCTTCTTCTTCAGCCCGGGCACCTCGCGCACCTCGAAGAAGATGCGTAGCGCTTCTTCCACCAGGCGCTTCTTGATGCCGGGGAAGTGGACGTCGACGATGCGGCCCATCGTGTCGGCGTCGGGGAATTTGATGTAGTGGAAGAAGCAGCGGCGCAGGAACGCGTCCGGCAGCTCCTTCTCGTTGTTGGAGGTGATCATCATGATCGGGCGCTGCTTGGCCTTGATCGTCTCGCCGGTCTCGTAGACATGGAATTCCATGCGATCGAGCTCGAGCAAGAGATCGTTCGGGAATTCGATGTCGGCCTTGTCGATCTCGTCGATCAAGAGCACCGGGCGCTGCTCGGCGGTGAAGGCTTCCCACAACTTGCCGCGCTTGATGTAGTTCTTGATGTCGGACACCCTGGCATCGCCGAGCTGGCTGTCGCGCAGGCGCGACACCGCGTCGTATTCGTAGAGGCCCTGCTGCGCCTTGGTGGTGGACTTGATGTGCCAGGTCAGCAGCGGCGCGTTCAGCGCCTTCGCCACTTCCTCCGCCAGCACCGTCTTGCCGGTGCCGGGCTCTCCCTTCACCAGGAGCGGGCGCTCCAGCACGATCGAGGCATTGACGGCGACCTTGAGATCGTCGGTCGCAACATAATCCTTGGTGCCCGTAAATTTCATTTCGCGTCCTTGTTGGTGGTCGTCCGAGGCACTGTCCCGGTCGCGACAAGGGAACGGCCGCGCATGGCGGCCGTTCCTGGTTCGGTCAGGCTTTCAGACCCGTCTTATCAGCGAAAGGATGACCAGCACAATCACCGCGCCGATCGTGGCATCGACGATGGCGCCGAACGTGCCGGTGGCGAGCTCGATGTGCAGCTGAGGCAGGACCCAGCTTGCCACCAGCGCGCCGATGATGCCGACCACGATGTTGCCGATCAGCCCAAATCCCGCCCCGTGGACAATCTTGCCGGCGAGCCAGCCGGCGATCGCGCCGATGATCAGCGCTGCGATAATTCCCATGGCAAACGTCCCCCAAAATGACCCTGTTAGGCGCTCAATTCTAGAGCAAAACGCCCTTGGGTCCACGTTGAAACACGGCAGTCGTGATCTCGCTTCACCTCTCCCCGACGGGGAGAGGTCGGATCGCGTGAGCGATCCGGGTGAGGGGGCGCCCCTTGACGTCCGCCATTCGACGGGCAATCTGTCAGCCATGTTCCTGCAATTCTTCACTTCTCTGCGCGATGCGCAGGTCCCCGTGACGCTGCGCGAATACCTCACGCTGATGGAGGCGCTCGACGCTGACCTGTCGGACTATTCGGTCGAGAATTTCTACTATCTGTCGCGCGCCTCGCTGGTGAAGGACGAGCGCAACCTCGACAAGTTCGACCGCGTCTTCGGCACGGTGTTCAAAGGGCTGGAAAGCCTGCTTGACGCCATGGAGAAGGCGGAGATCCCCGAGGAATGGCTGAAGAAGCTCGCCGAGAAATATCTCAGCGAGGAAGAGAAGAAGCAGATCGAGGCCATGGGCTGGGACAAGCTCATGGAGACCTTGAAGAAGCGCCTCGAGGAGCAGAAGGGCCGGCACCAGGGCGGCTCGAAGTGGATCGGCACCGCCGGCACCTCGCCGTTCGGCGCCCACGGCTACAATCCCGAAGGCGTTCGCATCGGCCAGGAGAAGAACCGCAACAACCGCGCCGTGAAGGTGTGGGACAAGCGCGAGTTCAAGGATCTCGACGGCAATGTCGAGCTTGGCATCCGCAACATCAAGGTGGCGCTACGCCGCCTGCGCAAGTTCGCGCGCACCGGCGCGCCCGACGAGCTCGATCTCGACACCACCATTCGCGAGACCGCCAATCACGGCTATCTCGACGTCCACATGCGCCCTGAAAGGCGCAATGCGGTGAAGCTCCTGGTGTTCTTCGACATCGGCGGCTCCATGGATTCGCATATCGAGCAGGTCGAGGAGCTGTTTTCGGCGGCGAAGAGCGAGTTCAAGCACATGGAGTATTTCTACTTCCACAATTGCCTCTATGAAGGCGTCTGGAAGCAGAACAAGCGCCGCTTCACCGACCGTACGCCGACCTGGGACGTGCTGCACAAATATCCGCACGACTACAAGGTCGTGTTCGTCGGCGACGCCTCGATGTCGCCTTACGAGATCATGGTGCCTGGCGGCTCGGTCGAGCATGTCAACGAGGAGCCCGGCTCGGTCTGGCTCGACCGCATCACCCGCACCTATCCGCACACGGTGTGGCTCAATCCGGTCGCGCAGAAGCACTGGGACTATTCGGAATCCACCACCATCATCAAACGCATTTTTGCCAACCGCATGTATCCGATCACGATCGAGGGGCTGGAAGGTGCGATGAAGGAATTGACGCACTAGCTCTATCCATCGTCATTCCGGACGGCCGCAAAGCGGCCGATCCGGAATCTCGAGATGGGGTGTGATCATCGAGGTTCCGGGTTCGCTC
Source organism: Bradyrhizobium sp. Ghvi (assembly GCF_900115265.1). Classification (GTDB taxonomy): domain Bacteria; phylum Pseudomonadota; class Alphaproteobacteria; order Rhizobiales; family Xanthobacteraceae; genus Bradyrhizobium. The sequence goes on from NZ_FOVU01000006.1 coordinate 325,527, forward strand.
GCTTCGCGACCGCCCCGGAACGACGGAAGAGAAAAAGGGAAAACCGCATGCCCCAAAACATCACCCGCGGCATCAAGGCGCTGATCGACGAGGCCAATGCCGAAATCGAGACGCTCTCGGCCAAGGACGCCATCGAGATATCCAAGAACGGCGACGTCGTCATCGTCGATATCAGAGACCCTCGCGAGATCGAGCGCGACGGCCGCATTCCCGGCGCGTTCTCCTGCACGCGCGGCATGCTCGAATTCTGGATCGATCCGCAGAGCCCGTATGCAAAACCGATCTTCCAGGAAGACAAGAAGTTCGTGTTCCACTGCGCCGGCGGCCTGCGTTCCGCGCTGGCAGCCAAGACCGCGCAGGACATGGGCCTGAAGCCCGTCGCCCACATCGCCGGCGGCTATGCCGCCTGGCGCGATGCCGGTGGTCCGACGGAGAAGTGGGAGCCGAAGAAGAAGGGCTAACCTCTCGTCATCCCGGGGCGCGCGGAGCGCGAGCCCGGGATCCATTCATCCTCTGACTCTGCAGCACGATGGATTCCGGGTTCGTGCTGCGCACGCCCCGGAATGACAAGAAAGACGTTGCATGACCGCCACTGATCCCCTCGTCTCAACCGAATGGCTCGCCGCCCACATCAGCGATGCCAACGTCAAAGTGCTCGACGCCAGCTTCAAGCTGCCGGGCGTGCTGCCGCTGCCGAAGGATGACTATCTCGCCGCGCACCTGCCTGGCGCTGCGTTTTTCGACGTCGATGCGGTGTCTGACCATTCCAATCCGCTGCCGCACATGTTTCCGAGCGCGGAGCAGTTCGGCCGCGATGTCGGCAATCTCGGCATCGGAAATAGCGACACCGTCGTGATCTACGATGCCGGCGGCTGGGTCGCCGCACCGCGCGCGTGGTGGATGTTCTTGGCCTTCGGTCATAGCAATGTGCGTATCCTCAACGGCGGCCTGAAGAAGTGGCGTGCTGAAGGGCGTCCCGTCGAGAGCGGCGAAGTGAAGCCGAAGCCGGCAAGCTTCAGGGCGAGCTATGACCCGAAGCGCGTGCGCAGCATGCAGCAGCTGATCGCCAATGTCGAAAGCCGCGCCGAACAGGTGATCGACGCGCGCGCGGCCGATCGTTTCGAAGGGCGCGCGCCCGAGCCGCGCGCGGGCATCCGCTCCGGTCACATCCCCGGCGCGCGCAACGTGCCGTACAATCTGCTGTTCGATGCCGCAACCGGCACGATGAAGCCGCTGGAAGATCTCCGCGCCGCCTTCGTAAATGCCGGCGTCAAGCTCGATGCGCCGATCGTGACGAGCTGCGGCTCCGGCGTCTCGGCCGGCGTGCTGACGCTCGCGCTCTATCGCTTAGGGATTACCGAGACCGCGCTTTATGACGGCTCATGGTCGGAATGGGGCCAGGAAAAGGGCCCGCCGATCGCGACGGGGCCTGCGTAAGCTTAGCGCGTGCGCGCGGCCGTCGTGGCGAGCGTCTGCTGTGGCTGGCCGAACGGATCGAGCGCCCGCTGGAGCTGCTGCGGCGGCGGGCGTCGCACGACGCGGTGACGCTTCTTCGGCTTGTGCGCGCGTGGCTTGCTGTCCGGTGTCGCCTTGTTCGCCTTGGGCTTCGCCGGCGCAAGCTCGTTCAGCGCAGCCACCCTTGCCGCCGCGAGGTCGCTCACGCGCGAGGCCAGCGCCGGTGTCGCGGTGCGCGGCACATCGGTGGCGGACATTGCCGGGGCCGGCGGCGTGACGATGGAAACAGTCGTGTCGGCCGGGGTGAGCGTGTCGGCCGGCGCGGGAGAAGCAGCCTCGATCTTGGCCGGCTGGGGGGCCGGTGCTTCTGTGGTGGGCGGGGCCGTCTCGACAGGCGCGATGGCTGCGACCTGCACTGCGACCTGCGCTGCGACCTGGGCCTCAGGCTGGGATTCGAGCGTCACCGCGGCCATCTGCGCGGGATCGGTCTCGACGGCGGGCAGGGCGATGCTCGGGATCTGGTCCTGCATCGCAGGTGTCGCCTCGTCGGGGACCTGCGCGACTGGCTCCACGCGCAGCGCCGCGAGCGCCGGCCGGACCGGTTCGGGCGCTTGCGCGAATACCTGCTCCTGCGGGCCATTCCGCCAAGCGGGGTTGTTGACATACTGCTCGTGGCTCGCCCGGAGCAGCGAGGCGGCTCCCAAGCCGAACACCAGGATGGAGGTAGACAGCAGGATCGCGCCAAGCAGGAAGCGGAAGCCGGGAAGCATCGACGGGTTACGAATTTCCGCCCCGGCGGCGTGTGGCCAGGGCCCATGAGCCATCTGAACGCGGTGACGGTACTGCTTGCCGCGTTCGCCACGCGGGGTTCGAGCTCATAGCTGTGGCGAATCAGGCTGATTCGAACATATCGCAACGTCTCCGCGCCGTTCCGTAAAAAACGAGGTGGAGGACTCCGGCATTCTACGGCGTGATACGATTTCCGCCCCGTGATGCAACGGGGCAACTGTGTGCGATTGCATCACAAATCGCAAAATCGGGCACAAACCAGCCTGTTATGTCTTGAATGTGCCGCGATCTTCGGTCATCTGGCCGGTAACGGCTCGGACGGGGCCCGGGGACGACACAAGAGCGATGATGATCAAACATTTTCTGACGATATGCGCTGCCGCAACGGTCGCTGCGGCGGGAACCTCGCTTGTGCAGGCCCAGAGCTATCCGGTCCAGCAGGCGCCAAGCTATGGCGCCCCCGCTGAATACCGGCCCGGTGACCGCACGCCGAATTTCGACGCGCTGGAAGACGATGACGACGCGGCACCGCGGGCTTCGCTGCCACCGCCGGGGCCGAACGGCCCGATCACATCGCCGGACGATCCGCGCTACGGCCGCCCGGCCGGCGCTCCCCCGGTCTATTCGGCTGCCCCGCCGCAAGGCCCGGTGATGTCGCCGGATGACCCCCGCTATGGCCGTCCGGCCGGCGCTCCGCCAGTCTATTCCGCCGCCCCGCCGCAGGGGCCGGTGATGTCGCCTGATGATCCTCGTTACGGCCGCCCCGCGGCTCCGCCCGCGGTGATCTATGCCGACCGGCCGGGCCAAGCGCCCGCGAATGAGGGCACGCGTCCTCCGGAAGCCATCGGCAGCGCGGCTGCGACCGGAGCGGTCTCGCCGCAGCCCGGTGCCGGTAGCCAACCGATGTCGGTTGCCTCACTCCCGCCGGAGGAGCAGCCCGATGCGGCTCCGGCGCAGCTGGCGCCGAACCTGCGCCGCCAGGAAGTTGCGTTCCAGACCAAGGAGCCCGCCGGCACCATCGTGGTCGATACGCCGAACACCTACCTCTATTACGTCCTCGGCAATGGCCGCGCGATCCGCTACGGCGTCCGTGTCGGCCGCGACGGCTTCACCTGGACCGGCGTGCAGAAGATCACCCGCAAGGCCGAGTGGCCGGATTGGCATCCGCCGGCGGAAATGATCGAACGCCAGCCCTATCTGCCGCGCTTCATGGCCGGCGGCGAAGGCAATCCGCTCGGCGCTCGTGCCATGTATCTCGGTTCGACCGTCTACCGTATCCACGGAACCAACCAGCCCTCGACCATCGGCAAGTTCGTCTCCTCCGGCTGCATCGGCATGCTCAACGAAGACGTCTCGGACCTGTTCGATCGGGTCAAGGTTGGCACCCGCGTGGTGGTGATGCCGGGCAACCCGCCGGCGAGCACGACGACCGCATCGGCCGCGCCTGTGCCCGGCCCGGCTCCGATGGCCGCCCAGGCAGGACCCGTCCCGGGCACGCAGCCGACCGTGGTGCCGCCGCTGCCCGCGCCGGTCACGGTGCGCTAGACCGGCTCGCAGAACTCGACCCATCAGCGGCGCGTGTGCTTCGGCCACGCGCCGCAATCATTTGACGCATGCGCGTTCGCGCTCCACCTCGCTTGATTTCAGGCCCGGCTCGACTACGTCCCGGCTGATTGCAACGAATTTGAGGAGCACAGGATGCGAATCTTTGTTGCGGGCGCCACCGGCGCGGTCGGTCGCCAGCTCGTCCCCCTTCTTGTAGCCAGCGGCCACTCCGTCGTCGCTTCGACGCGGAGTGCGGCAAAAGCGGGCAGTCTCAAGGACTTCGGCGCTGAACCCGTCATCGCCGACGGCCTCGATGCGACGAGCATGCGCGCGGCCGTGATCTCGGCAAGGCCTGATGTGGTGATCCATCAGATGACCGATCTCGCCGCCGCCACCGATCTGCGGCATTTCGACCGCGCGTTCGCCAGAACCAATGAGCTGCGCACGCGCGGGACCGACAATCTGCTCGCCGCCGCGCGCGAGACCGGCGCCAAGCGTTTCATTGCACAGAGCTTCTGCGGCTGGACCTTCAGCCGCGATGGCGGACCGATCAAGACGGAAGCGGATGAACTTGATCCAAATCCACCCGAGGAATTGCGTGGTACGCTCGAGGCGATCCGGTATCTGGAGCGAACGGTTACGACCTCGTCTGCGCCCGAAGGGATCGTGTTGCGTTACGGATTCTTCTATGGCCCCGAAACCGGCACGCTGTCACCGGCGATGCGAGACCAGCTTCGCCGACGGCGCGTGCCTGTTATCGGCGATGGTGCCGGCTATTGGTCGTTCATCCACACCGAAGACGCGGCGTCTGCGACTTTGGCCGCGGTCGAACGCGGACGCGCCGGCAACATCTACAACATCGTCGACGACCATCCGGTGCAGGTCAGGGATTGGCTGCCGGCACTCGCTCAATTCCTCGGAGTCAAACCGCCGCTTCACGTTCCGGCGTGGCTCGGTCGGCTGCTCGCGGGCGAACACATGGTTGCGATGATGACCGCAGTGCGCGGGGCCTCCAATGCCAAGGCCAAGCGCGAACTCGGTTGGCTGCCGGCGCATCCCTCCTGGCGTGACGGATTCGCCGACGCCGCGAGGCATTCCGCGGGCCAGCGCACAGCGGCTTGAGCTTCTACATTAAAGCGCGATGGGCATTCATCCCGATCTCATCGCGCTCACGCGAGCTTGCGCGGCAGCTCACCGCCCCTGGTCCAGGCATCGATCGCCTCGACCATCTGGCCGTAATGGATGCGCAGGCCGTCCTCGGTCGCGTAGCCGAGATGCGGCGTCAGCACGAGATTGTCGAGCTTTCGGAAGGGATGATCCACCGGCAGCGGCTCGGTCGAAAATACGTCCAGGCCGGCGCCTGCGATCTTCCGCTGCTGCAACGCGTCCAACAGCGCCTGCTCGTCCACGATCGGCCCGCGCGCGGTGTTGACGAGGAAGGCGGTCGGCTTCATCCGCGCAAGATCCGCACGGCCGACGAGGCCACGCGAGCGCTCGCTGAGCACCACATGGATGGTGACGATATCGGCCTTGGCGAACAGCTCCTCCTTGGTGGCGTAGCCGACGCCTGCGGCCGCACATTTCTCCGGCGTCAGGTTCGGGCTCCAGGCAATAACGTTCATGCCGAAGGCCTTGGCGATGCCGGCCATCCTGCTGCCAAGCTTGCCGAGCCCGACGATGCCGAGTGTCAGCCCGTCGATCTCGACGCCGGCAAAGGTCTGCCAGGGCTCGCCGGCATGCATGCGCGCATTCTCGCGGCCGATGCCGCGGGTCAGTTCCAGGATCAAGCCCATCGTGAGCGGGGCGGTCGGATCGCGCGAATATTGCGTGCCGCCGATGGCGACGCCCTTTGCCTTCGCGGCCTCCATGTCGATCGCAGCATTGCGCATGCCGGAGGTCAGCAGCAGCTTCAGCTTCGGCAGCTTGTCGAACAAGCTCCTCGGGAATGCCGTGCGCTCGCGCATCGCGCAGATGATCTCGAAATCGGCCAGCGCGCTGGCTGCGGCCTGCTCGGACGCGAAGGGATGGCTGAACACGGTGACGTCGACGCGGTCCGACAGTTTCGACCAGTCCGCGACGCCCAGGGCGAGGTTGAAATAGTCGTCGAGAATTGCGCAGCGCAGCCGGCTCATCAGCGTTCATCCATGGCGAGAGGAGACAGCGCCAGACAAAGACACCATCATCGGAACCGGGCCATGGTTGCGCGCAATCAGCCTCGCGCGCAAGCAGTCTGCGTCTCAAAAATCCGATAGGCCAAAGATCAGATAGCGGAGGGAGCCTAGAAGTCGCGGGGCTTCAACCGGATCGGCGCATCCATGCCGTGCTTGGCGCGCCAGGCCGGGCCGGGGCCGCGCATGTAGTGGAGCTCGGGCCTGTAGGGATTGAAGGCGGTGGCGAAGAAGCGCTTCCAGAAGCCCTTGACCTCCGCGACGAACCCGGAGACGTGCCGGGCTTCTGCCGGAACGTGATGAGAGGTGGTCTCGATCAGAGCCATGATGCGGCCTCGCTGTGCTCCCGATCATTCTGAGCGGGTGGCGCCGTTTCCGCGCGAAACCGAGCTTTGGCCTGATTTATTAAAAGATGGTTTCAATTGTCCGGATATAGGTCCGGATGGTGTCCGTTCCGTATTCATCCGTGGTGAACGGACGGAAAACGTTGCCCTTTCAGGGCGGGATCGCTACATCGGCGGCAAGCAAATTTCCTCAAATCGAAGGTTTCACGGGACCGATGGCGCGCCAGTTCATCTATTTCATGCAGGGCCTGACCAAGAGCTACCCGACCCGGAAGGTGCTCGATAACATCCACTTGTCTTTTTACCCGGATGCCAAGATCGGCGTACTCGGTGTCAACGGCTCGGGTAAATCGACCCTGCTCAAGATCATGGCGGGCCTCGACAAGGAGTACACCGGCGAGGCCTGGGTCGCCGAGGGCGCCCGCGTCGGTTACCTCGAGCAGGAGCCGCAGCTCGATCCGAAGCTGTCGGTCCGCGAGAATGTCATGCAGGGCGTCGCCAAGCAGAAGGCGATCCTCGATCGCTACAATGAGCTTGCGGTCAACTATTCGGACGAGACCGCCGACGAGATGACCAAGCTGCAGGACGAGATCGAGGCCCAGGGCCTCTGGGATCTCGACAGCAAGGTCGACCAGGCCATGGATGCGCTGCGCTGCCCTCCGGATGATGCCGACGTGACAAAACTTTCCGGCGGTGAACGCCGCCGCGTCGCGCTGTGCCGTCTGCTGCTCGACCAGCCTGAACTGCTGCTGCTGGACGAGCCGACCAACCATCTCGACGCCGAATCCGTGTCGTGGCTCGAAGGCCATCTGCGCAACTATCCCGGCGCGATCCTGATCGTCACCCACGATCGCTACTTCCTCGACAACGTCACGGGCTGGATCCTGGAGCTCGATCGTGGCCGCGGCATTCCCTACGAGGGCAACTACTCGTCCTGGCTGGTGCAGAAGCAGAAGCGCCTGGAGCAGGAGGGACGCGAGGACGCCGCGCACCAGAAGACGCTGGCCCGCGAGCAGGAATGGGTCGCTTCTTCGCCGAAGGCACGCCAGGCCAAGTCGAAGGCGCGCTATCAGCGTTATGAGGAACTGCTCAAGAAGGCGAGCGAGAAGCAGACCCAGACCGCGCAGATCATTATCCCGGTCGCCGAGCGGCTCGGCGCCAACGTCGTCGACTTCGAAGGCCTCAGCAAAGGCTTCGGCGATCGACTCCTGATCGACAATCTCACCTTCAAGCTGCCGCCCGGTGGCATCGTCGGTGTGATCGGCCCTAACGGCGCCGGCAAGACCACCTTGTTCAGGATGATCACCGGCCAGGAAAAGCCCGACGCGGGTACGATCACGGTCGGCGAGACCGTTCATCTCGGCTATGTCGACCAGTCGCGCGACGCGCTCGACGGCAAGAAGACCGTGTGGGAGGAAATTTCGGGCGGCAACGAGCTGATCCTGCTCGGCAAGAAGGAAGTGAACTCGCGCGGCTATTGCTCGTCGTTCAACTTCAAGGGCGCGGACCAGCAGAAGAAGGTCGGCGCGCTCTCGGGCGGTGAGCGCAACCGCGTCCATCTCGCCAAGATGCTGAAGTCCGGCGCCAACGTGCTGCTGCTCGACGAACCGACCAACGACCTCGACGTCGACACGCTGCGCGCGCTCGAAGAGGCGCTGGAGGATTTCGCCGGCTGCGCCGTCATCATCAGCCACGATCGCTGGTTCCTCGACCGCATCGCGACCCACATCCTGGCCTTCGAAGGCGACAGCCATGTCGAATGGTTCGAAGGCAACTTCCAGGACTACGAAAAGGACAAGATGCGCCGGCTCGGCCAGGACAGCATCATCCCGCACCGCGTGAAGTACAAGAAGCTGACGCGGTGATGAGCCGATCTCGCAGGTTGTAGAACCTATCGAGAAAGGTCCGGGCGCGCGGCAGCGCGTCGTGAAGGAATTGCTTTGGCTCGCGTAGCCAAAGCCCTTCGAATTCTCGCGAGCGCGCTTCCGAGATCAGGATGTCCGTCGGCAGATCGACGAGCGTTGCGTCCCAGCCCGGATGAAAACGGCGGGCTCGTCTGAAGCAGAGGGACAGCAGGCGCTGCTCCGTCGTAAGTCCGTGATAGTCAAATGCGCTTCGACCATCCGTGACGAAGATGTGGTTGCCAAAATAGCCTTCGGCCGGCTTGATCCAGCGGGCGCGAAATCCGAGGTCAGGGTACTGTTGAAGAAACGCGTAGGCGAGCACCTGGCACGCGCCATTGGCGAAGAACTGGCGATTCGGACGGTGCCAGCGCCGCACTGGATCGTCCTTGACGTTGGTCTTCGGGAAGAACATCGCCCAGCATTCACATCGAGTCGATCCTATGATAGGATGCCATTATGGCTGAGCCTGACAACATCGTTCTCGAACATTTGCGTCATATCCGCAGTGCAGTCGACGGCACGCGCGATGATGTCCGTGAGCTGAAGCAACGAATTGGCGGTCTTGAGCGCGAAATGGCTCACGTGCACGTCAAGCTTGCCGAGATGTCGGAGCGAATTGACCGCGTATCGGATCGGCTGGAGCGCGTCGAACGCCCTCTCGATCTTATCGAAGCGTGAAGCCGTTCTGCCCTCTCAGCGTCTGCCGCGCCTGGTTTCTGTTCCATTGCCTCGTTGTTTGGCTCTGCGGACCGGCTCCCGCCCTGGCCGCCGATGCCGCGTTCACCCAGTTCATTGCCTCGCTCTGGCCGGAAGCGCAGGCCGCGGGTGTCTCGCGCGCGACGTTCGAAGAGCAGACGCGCGGGCTCGAGCCGGATTACAAATTGCCTGACCTGATCCTGCCGGGGCGGCCCGCGACCGGCGCGCCGTCGCAGGCCGAGTTCGTGCAGGTGCCGGCCGATTACATCAAGGAAGCTTCGATCGCGCGGCTCGCGGGCGAGGGGCAACGGCTGCTGCAGAAATACAATGCCGCGCTGGCGAAGATCGAGAAGAGCTCCGGCGTGCCGGCCACCGTGATGCTCGCGATCTGGGGGCGCGAGACCGATTACGGTCGTTACACGCTGCCGTACGATCTCGTGCGTGTGCTGGCGACGCAGGCCTATGTCGGCCGGCGCAAGGACACCTATCGCAATGAATTCATCCTCGCGCTGAAGATCCTGGGCGAAGGCGTGGTGGCGCGCAAGGACATGCGTTCGTCCTGGGCCGGCGCGACCGGGCTCACGCAATTCCTGCCGTCCGAATATTACAAGCACGGCGTCGATTTCGACGGAGATGGCCGCATCGACATCTGGCACTCGGTGCCGGATGCGCTGGCGTCCGCCGCGCAGCAGCTCGTCAACAAGGGTTGGCAGAGCGGCGTGCGCTGGGCCTACGAGGTCCAAGCGCCGGCGAAGGCGGATTGCACGATCGGCGTGCCCGAGGTGACGAAGCCGATCAGCCAGTGGCTGCGTGAAGGCTTTGTGCCGGTGCGTGGGCAACAGCTCAGTGTCGCCGAGCAGGCACAGCCAGCCTCGTTGCTGCAGCCGGAAGGCATCTATGGTCCGTCGTTCCTGGCGACGAAGAACTACTTCGTCATCAAGGAATACAATTTCTCCGACCTCTACGTGCTGTTCGTCGGTCATCTCAGCGATCGCATGGCGCGCCCGCTGCCGTTTGCGACGCCCTGGTCGGCATCGAAGCAACTGCGAACCAAGGATGTCGAGGCGATGCAGCGCGGGCTCACGCGCGTCGGGCTTTACAAGGACAAGATCGACGGCAAGGCCGGCATGCAGACCCGTGCGGCGCTCGGCGCTTATCAGAAGAGGGCAGGTCTGAAGGTCGATTGCTGGCCCAGCGAAGAGGTGCTGCGTTCGATCCAGGCCGCGCGCTGAGAAATCACCAAAAAGAAAAAGCCCGGCCGAGGTGTCGGCCGGGCTTCGATCGCGGCGCTCAGGAGCGCCATGCGATCAGATCAGTAGCAAACACGAACCGGGCGGACGACCCAGCCGTAGCCGTCCCAATAACGCTCACGGCGCCAGTAGCAGGGCGCGGGCGGCGGGGGCTCGGCCACGTAAACTGGACCACCGTAGGCTGGGCGGCTGGAAGCGATGGCGCCGCCGACGATGGCGCCGCCGATCAGGCCGGCAGCGATGCCGGCGCCGACGCCGTCACCGGCTTTGGCCGACGGAGTGGCGGTCACCAGCGAACCGGCGACCGTCGCAACCGTGAGGGCGGCAACTAAAGTCTTCTTCATGCTATTGGCTCTCCTGGGAGATGGGCTCCTCTTGTTAGAGGCGCCCGGGTTTCAAAGGTTCACGCACACTCGGATGCAATTGGCCTTGCAGCTAGGAAGCGCGCAAATGGTCAATCCACGGTAAACGCGCACGGAGGTGTGACGAGAAAAAGCGGTCTTTTTCAGGCCCTGAGATGAATGGCACATCCGTAGTGAACCGGCCCCTGCGGACTCAGCCGCAGACCCGGACGCGGCGGACCCGCCAGGCATAGCCGTCCCAGAAGCGCTGTCTCTGCCACACGCAGCCACCGCCGTAATAGTCGTCGGCGACGTAGCCGGGACCCGGCGCGTAGTACCGTGGCGGATAGTAGCCGGGTTCATAATAGCCCGGCCCCGGTCCGTAATAATACGGAGATGCGAGCGCGCCGCCAACAATGGCGCCGCCGATGATCCCGGCTGCCACGCCAGCAGCGACACCGCGCTGTGCATGGGCCGGCGTTCCCGCCGTCAGGACCAGGGTGGCGGTGGCAGCGGCTGCCATAAGCGTCTTCTTCATTGGGGGTGACCTTTCACACAGCGAACCCGGAACTCTTACGGCCAAAGTTCCATATTTCGCTTGAACGATCAATGAACGGTTCGTGGGCCGGGTGCGACCAAATGCTAGAAAGTCACGGCTTTCTGCCCAGGAGATGACGATGAACATCCTCACCGATGCCCTGATCGCCTTCGGGGCCGTCGGCGTGATCGGCTATGCGCTGATGACCCATTTGCAGAGCCGCGCGGCGCGCCCGCGCGCCAGAGCAGGCGGGGACGGCGGAGGCAGTGACACCTATTCGGATGCGCCGAACGACGGTTTCTCGCTGGGAAGCTGGTTCTCCAGCGACAGTTCGGGGAGCCCAACCGACAGCAGCAGCTGCGCGTCCGGCGATAGCGGCGGGAGCGGCGATTGCGGTGGCGGCGGCGACGGTGGGGGAGGCGGCGACTAGGACCAATCAGGGCATCACCTTGATCCAGCGCAACGCCCTATTTTAGAGCCGTTCTAGGCTCTATCCGGGTCAGTTTGGAATAGCTTGAAATACCGGTTTTTCCTTTTGCATCCGGCCGGCCTGTTAAATATCGATGATCGTGCATCACCGAAGGGCCTACCACTTCCATGATCGTTTGTTCCTGTAACGTGCTGAGCGATGACGACATCCGCGCCGCCGTCGCCGAGTCCGACGATGCCGTGCGTCATGCCAAGCAGGTCTATGGATGTCTCGGCTGCAGCGCCGAATGCGGCCGTTGCGCGCGCACCATCAAGACCATCATCGATGAAGCGCTTGGCCCCTGTGCGCAGTCCTGCTGCGCCGGTTGCCCGCACAGCCAGGCGGTGGCTGCGAACGATGAGATCGCCGAACCCGTCCAGTTCGCTCTCGCGGCCTGCTGAATTTCCCGCCGTTGGCTGAGCTTTTCCCCGGCTGCGTCCCCGTAGCCGGTTGCCCCCGTATTTGAACTGACTTAGAAGGATTCTAAAATCGGATACGGCCGATTTGAACTGCAAGAGCTGGAGTGAACCATGCAGGGCGACGCAAAAGTCATCGACTATCTCAACAAGGCGCTGCGTCACGAACTGACTGCGATCAACCAGTACTGGCTGCATTATCGCTTCCTCGACAATTGGGGACTCCTCGACATGGCCAAGGTGTGGCGCAAGGAGTCCATCGAGGAGATGGAGCACGCCGACAAGCTCACCGCACGCATCCTGTTTCTCGACGGCTTCCCGAACATGCAGGTGCTCGATCCGCTGCGCATCGGCCAGAACGTCAAGGAGATCATCGAATGCGATCTCGCCGCTGAAATGAGCGCTCGGGCGCTCTACCAGGAAGCGGCGACCTATTGCCACGGCGCCAAGGATTACGTCACCCGCGACCTGTTCGAGAAGCTGATGAGCGACGAGGAGCACCACATCGACTTCCTCGAAACCCAGCTCGACCTGATCGGCCGCATTGGACTCGAACTCTATACCCAGAAGCATGTCGGCGGGCTCGAGGGCGAGGGGCACTAAGCTCCAGCGCTAACGTCAGCAGCACACTTCACTGTCGTCCCGGTTTTCCGGGACGACATTTTATTTGGGCGCCAGCTACAGCTGCGCCTTGTAGCGTTCTTCCACGATCTCCTGGCCCGCCGAGGCTGGGCTGGTCGTGGTGTACCTTATCCGGGCGCCGACAGCTTTGAGCGCATCAGCGCCTCGCCACGCGGGTCCGAACTGGCCGACGATGATCGCAGCGCGGTGAATTCGGACTACATCGTGCGCTGCGGCGCAGTTTGCAGCAATTGACGAACCTGCTCGCTGTAGAACTTCGCATTCCCGGTGGTGCCGTGGCCGCGCGTCTCGGTGCTTGCAGGGATGAGATACAGCTTGCCGTTCTTGACCCGCTTCATTGCTGCGTCCGTGATGCCGGTTTCCGGCGGATTGCGCTCGTCATCGGCGGAGTTGATCAGCAGCAGCGTTGCCTCGATCTGCTCCAATTTGTCGCCGGCGTTGTAGTCATGCGAGGAGTCCCACTGGTAGACGTAGTCGTTGGCGTCCGCCGTGATCGGCGTCCCCAGCCGCTCGTCGACGATCTTGTCGGCCTTGGCCGCAGTCGGCGCCTGTTGCTGATAAGCGAGCGTGCCGCCGATGCTGGCGATGCCGTAGGCCGTGATGGCGTATTTCATCATGCGCGGCTGGCTGGTGTAATTGCCGCCATTGTAGTCGGGATCGTTGCGGATCGTGTCGAGCATGATCCGCCGCAGCATCCAGTTTCGCGATGCCATCTCGGTTGGCTGTGAGGCCATCGGCACCAGCACGTCCATGTCCTTGGGATATTTCTCGCCCCACAGCCAGGTCTGCATGCCACCCATGGAGTTGCCGATCACGAGCCGCAGATGCTTGACGCCGAGGCCTTCGGTTACGAGGCGATGCTGCGCTTCGACCATATCGTCGTAATTGTATTTCGGAAAGCCTGTCTTCATGCCATCCGACGGCTTTGACGATTTGCCGTGGCCGATCGCATCAGGAAGGATGATGTAATATTTGGATGCATCGAGCGGCTGTCCGGCGCCGAACATTTCGCCGGCGAAGGCGGGCGTCAGCATGCTTGCGCCCGAGCCGCCGGTGCCGTGCAGCACCAGCACCGGTTGTCCGGTCGGGTCACCGATGGTGGTGTAGTGCAGCTTCAGGTCGGGCAGGACCTCGCCGGTGTGAAACTTGAAATCTTTCGCGATCCAGTCGCCTTGCTTCGGCGCCGGGTAATCGGCCGCCATTGCCGGAATCGAGAACGACAGCAAAGCTGTGGCAAGCAGCGCGCCCGAGAATTTCATGATTTCCTCCCCGCTTCGGCCGCTGGCATCCGGGCCGCTTCGCACTCGATCTTATCAGCGTCACTCAAAGGATCGAGTGTCGATGTGCTGTCCGCCGCCAAAACTTTTCGCTCATGGTGCATCGCGCAAGCGGAATATTCCGAGCCGGTGAGCGAGGCGGCCTAATGCTCCCGGAGTAAACCGAGCGCGTACCAGCCCCAGTAGACCCTGTGACGCCGGATCAGTCCCTTGTCGATCTCCATGATCTCGACCAGCTCCATCTGCTCGCCGTCGGGAGCGACGCGTGGATATTCCCAGGTAACGATCCGGCCGTCGGTGAAGAAGCCCTGCTTGAAACGCTTTCGCTGCGGCGGATTGGTCCGGAACACGCGTGTGATGAAGGTACGCAGATTGTCCCTGCCCTGGACGATCCCGGTGGGCGTCTTCATGAGATGCTGAACCAGCGGGCTTTCGATGGAAGCATCGTCGGCATAGAGTGCGAGGGACGCCTCGAGGTCCTTGTTGCCGAGGGCTTCATCCCACAGTCTGCAGATGCGTTCTGCCTCGCTCCGGTGGGTTTCGTTGGTCATTGCTGTACTCCTCTGGATTTGGGACGGTATCTCGGGGGATCGCAAAGAAGGCAGCCTCGAAGTTTCATCGAATTCTGAAATGACTGGCTTGGGAACGATGCGATGACGTGGCGGCAGGTCCACATGGGCGGGAGGTTTTGATGGTCGCAGCCAGACGATCAGTCCAATCCGGATTTTCGCGGCTCACCGATGCATTGAGCGATCCGGCGCGCGAAGCCATGGTGAGTGCGCTGTTCGGCGGCAAGGCGCTGCCTGCGGGCGAGTTGGCATTGCTTGCCGGCGTGTCGCCGCAAAGCGCCAGCGCGCATCTTCAGAAGCTGACCGAGGCGCGGCTGCTCTCGGTGTGGCAGCAGGGCCGGTTCCGCTACTATCGGATCGCGGACGATGAGGTCGCAGGCCTGATCGAAAATCTCGTCAATGTCGCTGCCAGGACTGCGCATGCGGAACGCGCGCGAGGCGTGCCGATGCCGCTCCGTCAATCGCGGACCTGCTATTGCCATCTCGCCGGTCAGCTCGGCGTAGCGCTGAGAGACGGCTTGCTGGGCAAGAAACTGATAGCGCTGGGCGGTCGCGAGGCTTCCATCACCGACCAGGGGCTCGCCTGGTCTCGTGCGGAGGCGATCGACTTCAAGCCGGGTCGTGATCCTCACATGCGGCTCTGCAACGATTGGACCGAGCGTGTCCCGCACCTGGCAGGTCCGTTCGCCAATGCGATCCTGAAGCGGCTGATCGCCACGCACGCACTGGCTCCGCACCGGGTTCCACGCGCGCTTCGCCTCACCCCGAAAGGGCGGGCCTTCTTCGAGCGGCTCGGCGTTTCAATTCCGTTCTGAAGTCGCGCCGGATGACGATGACAGCGGCAGATCCCGCATGTAGCATTCGACGGCCGCTGATCGTCCTTGAGCAGGATCGCCTTCCAGGAGGAACTATGTGCCGCAACATCAAGACGCTGTTCAATTTCGAGCCGCCGGCGACCGAAGACGAGATCCATGCCAGCGCGCTCCAGTTCGTGCGAAAGCTCTCCGGCTTCAACAAGCCCTCGCAGGCCAATGAGGCCGCGTTCGAGCGCGCGGTGGCTGAGGTCTCGGAGGCAGCACGGCGGCTGCTGACCTCGCTGCATACCCACGCGCCGGCACGCGACCGCGAGGTCGAGGCGGAGAAGGCAAAGGAGCGTTCGCGGCTGCGCTTCGGCTAGAGGGCGGCAAAGCTCCACCGTGATCTGACTCACGGAAGCGGGGGCCTTCACGCGCGATGATGTCTGCCGGGGTTTTGACAACCCGGAGCAGGACCATGAACCGCCCCCTTTTTCCGCTGAAAGCAGGTGCTATTGCCTTCACGCTGTTATGGACTGCGTGGATGATGTGGTGGAGCGGCTCGTTCTCGAGCGCGAATGTGGTGATCCTTGCCTTTTGCGGCGCAGCAGTCGGCTATCTCTGGTACCGCGCCATGCGCTGGCAATTCGAACGAATGGGCATGCTGCCGCGGCCGGAGGATCGGGCAAAGTAGAGACCGGCTAGTTCTTCTGGCCGTGCCTCTTCTTTTTCTTCTTTTTCTTGCGCGCGTCGCCGTCGTCGCTCTCGTCACCTTCATCGGAGGAGGCAATGTCGGCCTCGTGCACGGCGGCTTCGAGCGCGGCGCGTTCGGCGGCCTCCTGCTCGCGCTGGCGGCGGCGTTCGTCCCAGGCATCGAACAATTGCTCCAGCCACGGCAGCACCTGCTCGATCGACGGCAATTGGCCGGGTGGCCCCGCCTCGCCGCGCGGGCCTTGCGGACCGACGGGTCCTTGCGGACCGGCAGGGCCCTGTGGCCCGGCTGCTCCCCGCGGACCTGCTTCGCCTGGTTTACCGGGCACGCCAGGCTTGCCTTGCGCTCCGGCTTTTCCGGCCGGACCTGGCTTGCCCTGCGGTCCCGGCTTGCCGCGTGCACCGTCCGGGCCCCGCTTGCCCGGATGCCCCTGCGGCCCAGGCCGTCCCGGCTCGCCCTGTCGTCCGCGCGGACCTTGAGGTCCCGGCCGTCCCTGTTCGTCTGCCACGCCGCTACTCCTTCTGCGCACGCAAGCTACTTAGCGACGTTTGACGACAGCAGCAATTCCGCCCGCACATCATGTCGAGCTTGATCAACGTCAATCTGCGACAGGGTGCGCCGTGTGATTGACGCCGCGGCCACAATCCTTGCGAAGAGCGACCGATGCGCGCGGCGTGGAAAATCTTTTGTCTGGCGGCAATCGTGCTCGCGGCGGCGATCGGCCTCGCTCATCTGCTCGTGGCCGATGTCGTGCCGGTCGGCTACGCCGAGGCGCCGCAGGCATCATGGGCGATCCTGACCGCATTCGCGCTACGCGCAATCGCGCTGACCGCGGCCTGGGTCGCGATCATCACGTTGTCGGTGCTCGTCGGCGCCAATTTTATCAGATGGTCTTCCGCGCGGACCGCGCCCGGAATAACCGCGCCGTCACGCGCTAGTCGTGATAGGCCGGCACCTCGATGCCGGAGGCCGCGTAAAGTCTGATCTTGTTGCGCAGCGTGCGCACCGACAGGCCGAGCACGCGCGAGGCGCGCGTGCGGTTGCCGTCGCAGCGCGCGAGCGTCTGCAGCACGAGCTCGCGCTCGACCTCGCCGACGGTCGCGCCGATCAGCAGTGGAACGATCTCGTTGGGTGCAAGGAATTGCGCGCCCCGCTCGGACGCCGCGACATGAACAGTGGTCATCAACACACTCCCCGATCAACGCCCCCTTCCATCGTTGGAAGCGGATCGAGAACAACGACCCCCTAGCCGTAATCCACGGTGGTCGGGTTTGGTTAACGAAAGGTTAATTCCGCGCGAGTGCACGAATTGACCTTGGGAATGCCGCCGCGTTGCCGCGATTGGCACGAGATGCATAGCAAAGCGGGCCGATCTCGCTCACACCGTGCGATATCCACCGTCCACCATCACGATCGTTCCTGTGACGTAAGACGATAGGTCCGAAGCGAGGAAGATCGCGGGGCCCACGATGTCCTCGGGCTTGCCACTACGTGCGAGCGGGGTGTGGTCGATGAAGGCCTGCACCAATGCGGGATTGGTGGCGCGCGCATTGGCGTTGAGGTTGGTTTCGATGAAGCCCGGTCCGATCGCGTTGACGCGCACGCCTTCCCTGCCGAGCTCGACTGCGAGCGCCTTGGTGAAGCCGAGCACGCCGTGTTTTGACGTCGTGTACGCCGCCGATGTCGGTGTGCGCAGGTGCATGAAAGACTGGATGGAGGCGATATTGACGATGCGGCCTTTGCTGGCGCGCAAGGGGGCGAGGAAGGCCTGCGTCGTGTTGAAGACGCCGTTGAGGTTGAGCGAGATGATGTCGTTCCAGTCCTTCGCCACCGTCTCGGTCTCCGCGGTGAAGGCGTTGCGGCGGGTGATGCCGGCATTGTTGACGAGGATCGAGACTTGACCGATCTTGTCGGCAACCTCTTTGGCCAGCGCGAAGCAATCCTCGCGCCTGGTCACGTCGAGCGCAAAGCTCTCGGCCTTGCCGCCCGATTTTCGGATCTCCTGGGCGGCTTCCGCGACCGTGTCGGCGTTGACGTCGAGCAGCACGATTTGCGCGCCCTCGCGGGCGTAGCCGGCGGCGATCGCCCGGCCGATGCCGGAGCCTGCGCCCGTGACGACGGCGATGTGGTTTGCGAGCAATGCCATGACAGTTTCCTCCCGGATTCGTTTCTAAGTTTCATGAAAGGCTAACCCGAAATTAAGGGGTCGGAAACGGCGGCCTTGGCATACTCATCTTCATTGCTAAACGTTGCGCGCATGATGGAACGACTTGAATCCTGGAAACTGGCGCTGGAGCGCCTGCGGTCGGCGGACGAGGCCGATTGGGCCGAGGCCGGCCGGATCGTGGCCGAGATCATCAGGATGAGCACGGATGCCACGTTGCGGCAGGCTGCCGAGCAGGCGCTGCCCGTGCTGCGCCAGGCCGCGGGGAATGACGATCACGGCGTTACGCTGGCCGCCCGGCGTCGTGTCGGTGTGATCCTCGATGTCGTCCATGATCTGACCGCGCCGCGCTTCGGCCGCCGCAACGCCGCGCCGAAGAAGCTGTCCAGCGAGGATCGCGCCCGCAAGATGCTGGGTCTGCCGCTCGCGGTGCAGCTCACCTGCGAGGACATCAACCAAGCCTATCGCCGCGCCGCCAAGGGCATGCATCCCGACCAGGGCGGCAGCGCGCAGGCCTTCATCGACCTCTCCGCCGCGCGCGACGTGTTGATTCATCCCGGCGCGCACAAGGACGCCTGAGGGCGCTCAGCTCTTGTCGACGCAGCTCGGATAGGGCGCATCTTCGCCCGCGACGATCGGACAGAGATCGATCGGGCCGAGATAGCGCAGGCGCGCGTTCCAGCGTTCATCGTGGATGGGGGGCTCGTCGCTTTCAGGGCCGCGCTCGGCCCATTGGATGGTGTAATAGTCGGTGGTGCCCTTGAGCGTGATCAAGAGCGCGGTCTCGCTGTGCCGCGTCGGGCCGCTGTCGACGCGGCCGCAACCGATCACCGCGACGAAGCCCTCGAAGCGGCCGAATGTCGTCTCGCCCAAAGCCCTCGCCGCAAAACTGTCGGGGCAGGCCGACTTGAATCCGCCGGCGATCGTGCTCGCAAAAATCTGCGGCGAACTGCCTGGCGTCAGGGTCATGCCCTTTTCGCCGGTGACCGTGATCATCTGCGTCCAGCGCTCGGGCGTCTCGCCGTTCAGCACCGCTTCGCGGATGTAATGACCGCCCTTGGTGTTCTCGAACACCACAGTGAAATTCGACGGCATCGCGAAAGAGACGAGCTGGCTGAAGATCGGCGAAATCACGCGGAAGGATTGCGGGGCCTGCGCCTGCGCCGCCATCGCGAGAAGGAGCGAAGCCGCGAGGGCTGAGGCTGTGATCACGCGCATCGACCGGCTCCAATCCGCGAGGTGAAAAAAACGACCGGGCAAGGATGCTAGCACCGCATCCTTGCCCGGCCCTGTCGTCCGCCGATCGAATTCCTACCAGCTGCAGTGACCGGCCTTCAGCGCGTGATCCTTGAGCGCGAGCGCGTCGAGGAAGGTCGGCACCGAGGTGCTGGCGCGATGATAGCCGGCCGGCCACGGCGTGGTCGGGATGCTCTCGTCCCAGATCTGACACACGCCGCTGTCGTGCCAGCGGATCAAATGATAGCCGGCTTCGGCCGGGCTCGCTGCGACGAAGGCGGCAGCGGCAAGACCGGCGGCAGCGCAGAGCATGGAAATACGACGCATGGATCAGCTCCTCAAAATTGAAAGATGTGATGCACCTCCCGGCAATGCGGGGAGGAGTGCGGGACGCTTTGGCCTTGCGCCCCGGACAAGGGTGAGTAGTTCCGTGCGTCGATCAGGTTCAAAGCGCGCCTGCGGGCAGGTGCAAAGAAAAAGGCGGGCTGCTCGCGCAGGCCCGCCCTCAGACATTGGATCGAATTGACAGCTCAGAGCGTGCAGCGGTGCTCGGAGCGCATCTTGATCTGGAGGTCGGAGGCCTGGGTGAAAGTCGGTAATGGCTTGCTGACGACCTTGTAGGTCGATACGCCCCACTGGAACGGCTTGTACTTCAGGTCCTCGTTCCAGACCTGGCAGATCCCGGTGTTGTCCCAGCGGATCACGTAATAGCCGACCTTCGCGGACGCGGGCACGGCGAAAACGGAACTGGCGATGCCGGCAATGGCACAAAGGGCGAGAACGCGACGCATGAAATATCTCCTTGTGGGGACGGGTGAGGCGAAAATTCGTGCGGTAAAAAAAGCTCCTTTGCAAGCCGGCGAGCCGGCTTTCACGGACATGTCAGCCCGATGCGGCCACTTGGTTCGGCTGCGTGCCCCGCAGGACACACATGCTCACGTCGCCAACGACCCGGGTGCCGCGATGTCGATCGGCGACAGGAATCGCGAAAACAACCCCATGCACAGTAGAAATGATTGGAGAAATTGGAATTCGGGAAGACAGAAGTTCTGATTGACGCGTCGGGCAAAACAGGAGCAGGATGGCATGGTGGGTAAGGCTGGGTGCACTCGTGGATGTGCGCAGCTTGTTGCGCCACACTCCGCCGTCATGCCCCGGCTTGACCGGGCATCCAGTACGCCGCTCCGATTGTGGTGAGAGCGAGTGCTCAAGTGTTGGTCTCTGGGATCTGGATCGCCCGGTCCTGGCGCGCAATTGCGCACTGGCCGGGCGATGACAGTTGAATGCCGAGCTGCATCTTGCCCGCGTACCGGTACCCCATCATGTTGCCGCCGCGTTCGATCGGATAAATTGCGGCGTCTGATTCGTTTTCCTCCCTTGAAAAATAGCCCCCGGAGACGCCCCATGAAGATTGCTTCCACCTTGCGTGCCGCGCTCGTCGCCATTGCCGCGCTGGCCGGCCTTTCGACCGCAGCGCGGGCCGACGACGGCTCCGTGGTGCTGACGATCTACAAGGCGGGCTGGATCATCGGTGGCTCCGGCGGCTCGGGCGTCCTGAACTTTCATGGCCGCTCCTATGCGCTCTCGACCGGCGGGCTCGACTACGGCCTCGTCTTCGGCGGCTCCAAGACCGTGCTGCGCGGCCGCGTCTCAAACATCGTCAGACCCTCTGATGTCGCCGGCGTCTATGGCGCCGCCGGTGCGGGCCTCGCCGTCGGCCGCGGCGCCCGCGCCATCGTGCTGACCAACCAGAAGGGCGCGGTGCTGGAGTTGTCGGGCTACCAGACCGGCCTGATGGCGAATGCGGATCTCAGCGGGCTTGCCATCACGATGCGCTAACAGACGGTGCCGTAGGGTGGGTTAGCGTTGCGACTGCGCGAAGTGCGGTCGCAATGCGTAACCCACCTCTTTGGCTTCCGAAGTCATGGAAGTGGTGGGTTACGCCCAGCGCTCTGCGCTTCGCGCAGCCGCAGGGCTAACCCACCCTACGAAATCCCAACCGTGTCTACGCTCCCTTCGCCATCGCATGCCCCGGCCGCGAGGCGCGCGCTCAGCGTGTTGGCTGCTTGGCCCTGTCTTCCGTCGTGCTCGCCTGCGCACGCTTGCCCGAGCGGATCATCAGGAACGATCCTGACGTACCCGGCAGCCGCCAGCGCCCGTCGATTTCGGTGGCCTCTCCATTCATGATCCCGTCGTACTGCACGGTGTCGAAGCCGTAGCCCGGCGGCTCGTAGCGTTTGACGAACGACACGACGCTGCCGGCGCGGTGTCCCGATATCGAGGCGCTGTGGGTTCGCACCGGACAGCGCGGATTGCAGCACGGCTCGGTCACGCTGCCGCTCAGCGAGCCGCCGGCCTCGATCAGCGTCGCGGTGAACGTGACCATTCCCGTGCCAGGTTGGATGTAAGTGCCGTCCCAGACACCGGAGAGATCGTCGCTCACAATGGCGGCTTCCTCGACATGATGGGAGCCGGTTGAGGTCCGGCTATATCGTCTCACGTTCTTCCGCTCCAAGTCGTATCGCCGCCGTGACGCGCTGGCAACAGTCTCGCGGGGGCAGCGATCGACTTCGCGACCTCGCTTTCGATCGCTATACTGCCTGACATCAGCGAAATGGTGATCTCATGGGAAACGAACTGGAAGGCAAGGTTGCGGCCGTGACCGGGGCCGCGTCGGGCATCGGCTTGGCGAGCACTGAGGCGTTGCTGGCTGCGGGCGCGCGCGTGGTGATGGTCGACCGCGACGAGGCCGCGCTGCAGGCGCTCCGCAACAAGCATGGCGAGGCGACGATCCCGCTGGTCATTGATCTCCTGGATCCCAAAGATTGCGCAACGTTGCTGCCGCGCGTTCTGGAGAAGGCAGGGCAGCTCGACATCTTCCACGCAAACGCAGGCACCTATGTCGGTGGCGATCTGGTCGATGCCGACACGACAGCCATCGACCGGATGCTGAACCTGAATGTCAACGTCGTGATGAAGAACGTGCACGACGTGCTGCCGCACATGATCGCGCGTGGGAGCGGCGACATCATCGTCACGAGCTCGCTGGCGGCGCATTTTCCGACGCCATGGGAGCCGGTCTATGCCTCGTCCAAATGGGCGATCAACTGCTTCGTCCAGACCGTGCGGCGCCAGGTCTTCAAGCACGGCATTCGCGTCGGCTCGATCTCGCCCGGCCCTGTCGTCACTGCGCTGCTCGCCGACTGGCCGCCTGAGAAGCTGCAGGAGGCGAGGAGTTCGGGAAGCCTGCTGGAGGCCAGCGAAGTCGCCGAAGTCGTGATGTTCATGCTGACCCGCCCGCGCGGCATGACCATCCGCGACGTGGTGATGATGCCGACGAATTTCGATCTGTAGGACGCGATCTCGTAGGGTGGGGTTAGCCGAAGGCGTAACCCACCGCTCCTATAGCCGCGGTGAGGAAAGAGGCGGGTTACGCAGCGCTAACCCGCCCTACGAAGCTGCACTATCAGCCGGAGCACGATCGCGCCGGATTCGAACAGCGCGAGATCGCCGTCCTCATACGTCGGGCTCTGCCCGAACGGATGCAGCGCGAGATGCGGCGGCTGCTTCATCGCCTCGAACGAGACGAGGCGAACGTCATAGGGCACGCCTACCTCCTCCAGCGCCCAGCGAACGCGCATGTCGCGGGCATGTCCCTTGCCGCGATCGGGCGAGTTTTCGAAGGCGGTGATGGTGGGGGACATGGGAGGAACTCCGACGGCTTGGCCAGCGTATCCCGAGGACGAACAAGGGATGCGGTTTTCCGACAGCATGTGTGAAATAAGTTGATTGCATGCCCCGGACGCAGTGCAGCGCGCCGCACCTTGCGGCGTGATGCGCTGCAGAGCCGGGGCCCATGACGAACGCGCGCCGGAGCTTCTGGGTCCCGGGTCGGCGCTACGCTTGCCCGGGACACGAGAGCAGTCGCGTGGGACGGCAAAGGTGCGCTCTTCGTGCGCTGTGCCCACCATACCCAGCCGTTGATATCGCATTGCAGATTGCCTGCCACCGAATAGGATGGCCGCACCGCTCTGGAGGAGGTCGACATGGCCATCAACACGGACAAGATCGACGACGCGGCGCTCGCCTTGCTCTATCTGACCCTGCACGACGGCTATCGGGCCTGGAAGGGTTTTGATTGGGATGTGCTCGGCCGCCTGCATGACAAGGGTATGATTGACGATCCCGTCGGCAAGGTGAAGTCGGTAGCGTTCACTGACGAGGGACTCGCGCGCGCGAAGGCGCTGTTCAAGGAATTGTTCGAGGAGTGATGCCTTGCCGATGACCCGCGAGGAATTGGCCGCGGCCTATGCGGCGCCCGGCCGCCACTATCACAATCTCTCGCATATCAGGGATTGTCTGGCCGCGCTCGCGCGCGTCGACAGTCTTTCGGCCGCCGAGCGCGAGACGCTGACGGAAGCGATCTGGTGGCACGACGCCGTCTACGACCCGACCCGGCGGGACAACGAGGAGCGTAGCGCAGAGCTTGCCGAGCAGCACGTCCGCACTGAACTGCGCGAGGAGGTCGGTCGCCTGATCCGCCTGACCATGACGCACGACGTTTCCGCCGGCGATCGCCTCGGGGCGATCCTGATCTCGATCGACCTCAGCATTCTCGGCAGCGATCCCGCGCGATACGATGCGTATGCGGCTGCGATCCGGCGGGAGTTCAGCCATGTCAACGAGGACGATTATCGCATCGGCCGCGCAAGGGTGCTCAGCCGCTTCGCGGCCCGCGAGGTGATCTTTCCCGACCCTGATTTCGCTGCGATGTATGACCAGCAAGCCCGTGCCAACCTCGCGCGCGAGCTGGCCGCGCTGGGCGGCGGTGCGTAGGGCGGGTTGGCCGCCCACGAGCGCGGTCCCTCAACACGGAATGGCGCAAGGCGTAACCCACCTCGTCAGTCTCCGCGGCGACAGAAGTGGTGGGTTACGCCGTTCGGCCTGCGCTTCGCGTAGCCGCACCGCTAACCCACCCTACGCAGCAATCCACGCGGCAAGCTCGCGCCACGGCTCGATCGTCCAATGGCCCGACGCAGCTCCCGACGGCGACGGCAGCACGAAGATCTCTGGCAAGTCCCGATCGCGCATCTGGCGCCCCAGCGCAATCGCAGCTGACGGCCGGCCATAAAACAAGCTCGCCGCCTTCTTGCTCGTGAATGCAATCGTCCGCGGCCGATACTTCTCCATCTTCGCCCTGAAGCCGGGCACGTCGATCGTCTCCGCCGCGATCTGGTGATCCATCCCCGCGCCCGACTTGGAGAGATCGGTGAAGCCGATCCCGAGCTCGATCAGCGCGGCGAACTCGCTTGGCTGATAGCGCCGCGGCGTGATGCCGGCTTCATGGATCGCGCGCCAGAAGCGGTTGCCTGGGTGGGCATAGTAATGCCCGAGCTCGGCCGACCGCGTCGAGGCGGCGGTGCCGACGAAGACGAGGCGGAGGTTTTCGCCGAGCTGGTCGGGGAGGCGGTGGGTTTCAAGCAAGTCCGTCGTCGTCCGTCTTGCGAGCTTCGCGGCCGTGCCAGATCCGCGTAATCAGGATGTCCCGCGCTTCCGCCAACACGGCATACCGGACGATGTAGCCGGAGGCGCCAAAGCGAACCACGATCTGGCGAAGCTCGGCATCTTCGGTCTGCATGCCTAGATTGGGAAACTCCTCTAACCGTTCGATCGCCCGCCAGATCGATGCGAGCGCGCGTTGCGCCGCGGCCGGCTGTGTTGGTCCAGAAACAGGCGCAATCGCTCGACGTCCTCGACGGCGTCGGGCGAAAGCAGGATCATCCGATTTTGCGCGGCGCCGGTGGTGGCAGCTCCATCGCTGACCCCCAGCTCGCGACCCAGTCCTTCACCTCATTGAGCGGCACGGCGGCGCGGCTCATTCGGAACTCGTCCAGCCGCCGGCGATCTTCGGCGATGTCGGGGCCGGCGATATCGACCACCGAATCGAGCAACGCCACGGCCTCCGCGAGCACGGCGGCGACATCCTGTCCGCGCTCACTGGCCATCTCGCGCAAACGCGCATCGGTGTCGGCGTCGATATCCAGTGTGCGGCGAATGACGTTCATACCATCAGAATAAGCGCGGACGAGGATTTTGTCGAGGCGCAGAGAGAGTGGTGAATTCGATTTCGAACCCGAGCTGGAGGTCTCGTAGGTGGTCTAGCGAAGCGTAACCCACCTCGTCCATCTCCGCGGCAGCGCAAGTGGTGGGTTATGCCCTGCGGACAGCGCTTCGCGCATCCGCAAGGCTAACCCACCCTACAAGCTACGGGCTGCGCGCTGCCAGCCTCTTGATCCATTCGCCGTTTAGTCCATGGAGCGCACCTTCAATTGGCCACCCAGGAGACGTCTCAATCAAGTGAAGCAACGACCAAGCAAGGCCAAAACAGTCATCTGGCCCAAACAGTCGCACTAAAGCCCTTGCCTCATCATCCGTAATCGGTGTTTGCACTTCGCCGAGCAAAGCCTCCAGCTCCCGCAATACCGACGCGCTGGCAGCGCTCGAACTCGGCAACGGGCCGATTTGAGTAAGACGCTTAACGGCTGACTGCACTATTGCGTTCTCCCATCATCGTCTCATCGAGCTAGTAACGGCTCAGCGATGGTGCTCAACAAGAGATCAAAGCTTCGTTGCGATGGTGACGTTGGTCTTCACCCAAACTCGTAAGCTGTATAGGTGGATACTACTCATAGAGAAGCCGAGCTTTCGCCCGGCTTCACGTTTCTTATGGATGCTCGAGTAAGCCCGCGCATAATGAGCGGAGATGCCTCACAGAACCTTATTACTCTCCTTCACCTTCTCCGCATCCAGATAAACGCTTGAGCCCATCTCCTTGAACTTCGCGCTCATCTTGGCCATGCCGTCTTCGGCCGTGCCGGCCATCGACATGCCCACGCTGTTCGGATCGTTCAGCGTCGCCGCGTAATCCCGCACGTCCTGCGTGATCTTCATCGAGCAGAACTTCGGACCGCACATCGAGCAGAAATGGGCGACCTTGTGGGCTTCCTTCGGAAGGGTCTCGTCGTGGAAGCTCTTGGCGGTGTCCGGATCGAGGCCGAGGTTGAACTGGTCGGTCCAGCGGAATTCGAACCTCGCACGGGAGAGGGCGTCGTCGCGCAGTTGCGCGGCGGGGTGGCCCTTGGCGAGGTCGGCGGCGTGGGCGGCGATCTTGTAGGTGATGACGCCGGTCTTGACGTCGTTACGGTCGGGCAGGCCGAGATGCTCTTTAGGGGTGACGTAGCAGAGCATGGCGCAGCCGAACCAGCCGATCATGGCCGCACCGATGCCCGAGGTGATGTGGTCGTAGCCCGGCGCGATGTCGGTGGTCAGCGGTCCCAAGGTGTAGAACGGGGCTTCGCCGCATTCCTTGAGCTGCTTGTCCATGTTGATCTTGATCTTGTGCATCGGCACGTGGCCGGGGCCCTCGATCATCACCTGGCAGCCCTTGTCCCACGCGATCTTGGTGAGCTCGCCGAGCGTCTCCAGCTCCGCGAACTGCGCGCGGTCGTTGGCGTCCGCGATCGAGCCGGGGCGCAGGCCGTCGCCGAGCGAGAACGAGACGTCATACTTGCGCATGAGGTCGCAGATCTCGTCGAAATGGGTGTAGAGGAAGCTCTCCTTGTGATGCGCCAGGCACCACTTCGCCATGATCGAGCCGCCGCGCGAGACGATGCCGGTGACGCGGTTCGCGGTGAGGTGGATATATTGCAGGCGCACGCCGGCATGGATGGTGAAATAGTCGACGCCCTGCTCGCACTGTTCGATCAAGGTGTCCTTATAGAGCTCCCAGGTCAGCTTGACGGGATCGCCGTTGCACTTCTCCAGCGCCTGATAGATCGGCACCGTGCCGATCGGCACCGGCGCGTTGCGCAGAATCCATTCGCGCGTGGTGTGGATGTTGCGGCCCGTCGAGAGGTCCATCACGGTGTCGGCGCCCCAGCGGATCGCCCACACCATCTTCTCGACCTCTTCCTCGACCGACGAGGTCACCGCCGAGTTGCCGATATTGGCGTTGATCTTGGTGAGGAAGTTGCGGCCGATGATCATCGGCTCCAGTTCCGAGTGGTTGATGTTGGAGGGGATGATGGCGCGGCCGCGAGCGATCTCGTCGCGGACGAACTCCGGGGTGATGAAGGCGGGGACTGATGCGCCGAAGCTCTCGCCGTCGGCAAGCGCGGCTTCCGCGCGCTCGAGCTGCTGCTTGCGCCCAAGATTTTCGCGGGCGGCGACGTAGATCATCTCCTTGGTGATGATGCCGGCGCGGGCGAATTCGAGCTGCGTGATCTTGTGGCCGTCGAGGCCGCGCAGCGGCTTGTGATAGGCCGAGAAGGCGCGTGCGGCGTTGTCGGTGGAGACGCTGCCATTGTCCTCCGGCTTGATCTGCCGGCCCTCATATTCCTCGACGCCGCCGCGCTCCAGCACCCATTGCTTGCGGTTGCGCGGAAGGCCGGCGTTGACGTCGATGGTGACGCTGGGGTCGGTATAGGGGCCCGAAGTGTCGTAGACCGGCAGGTTCGGCTCGCCAGCGCCTTCGGACAGGATGATCTCGCGCAGCGGCACGCGCAGATCGGGCGCAGCATCGGGCGAAGCAAAGATTTTCCGCGAAGAGGGCAGCGGGCCGGTGGTGACGGCGGGGATGGTCTTGTCGGGATTGGAGCGGATGTTCATGGGATCCTCCGGTTTAATTCATGTTCGCTTGTGTTGCTCTCGTCATCCTGAGGTGCGAGGCCGGCGGCGCGAACGCGCCGCTGGGCGAGCCTCGAAGGATGAACGAGCCGGGCCGTCGCCCTTCGAGGGCCGCTGAAGAAGCGGCCACCTCAGGGTGACGGAATAAACAGGGGCGGACATGCATCACGCAGCCTCCGTCGTCTGACCCAGCCACTGCCGCACGCGGGCGTCGGGATCGGGGTTTTGTGTGACGTCGGACACGACCGCGATCGAATCCGCACCCGCCGCAAAAATCTCCGCGGCGTGCTCGAACTTGATGCCGCCGATCGCGACCAGCGGGATCTTGCCGATGCGCGTCTTCCACTCGGTGATCTTCGGAATGCCCTGCGGCTCGAAGCGCATCGATTTCAGCGTGGTGAAGAAGATCGGACCGAGCGCGACGTAATCGGGCTTCGCTGCGAGCGCGGTTTCAAGCTCCGCGTCGTCATGGGTGGAGATGCCGAGCGACAGTCCCGCCTCGCGGATCGATTTCAGGTCGGCCTCGGCCAGATCCTCCTGGCCGAGATGCAGATGCTTCGCGCCGGCGACGATCGCGGCGCGCCAATAATCGTTCACGACCAGCTTGGCTGGCGTGTCCCTGGTGATGGCCAGCGCGTCGGTGACGATCTGGAGCGCCTCGGCATCGTCCAGATCCTTGGCGCGCAGCTGGATGGTGCCGACGCCGAGTTTTGTGAGGCGTTCGACCCAGGCCAGGCTGTCGACGACGGGATAGAAGCGATCAGGATACGCGTTGCGATCAGGATACGGCATGCCAGAACGGGGTCCCAACGACAGGGGTGGAGGGGGAGGCGAAGTCGCGGGCGTTCATCAGCCCGGCCTCGTATGCGGTGCGGCCGGCCTCACAGCCGAGGCGGAAGGCCTTCGCCATCGCGACGGGATCGGCGGCCTTGGCGATCGCCGTGTTGAGCAGCACGGCGTCATAGCCGAGCTCGAGCGCCTCGGCCGCATGGCTCGGCGCGCCCAGGCCGGCGTCGACCACCAGCGTGATATCGGGCAGCCGCTCGCGCAGCAGCTTCAGCGCGTCGCGGTTGATGATGCCTTTGGCGCTGCCGATCGGGGCTGCCCACGGCATCACCACCTTGCAGCCGGCATCGACCAGACGATTCGCGACCGAGAGATCCTCGGTGCAATAGGGGAACACCTCAAAGCCGTCCTTGATCAGGATGGTGGCGGCTTCGACCAGGCCGACGACGTCGGGCTGCAGCGTATCGTTGTCGGCGATGACCTCGAGCTTGATCCAGGAGGTGCCGAACAGCTCGCGCGCGAGCTTCGCCGTCGTCACGGCCTCGCGCACGCTGCGGCAGCCGGCGGTGTTCGGTAGCACTGATACGTCGAGCTCGCGGATCAGCTTCCAGAACGCATCGCCCGTCTTGCCGCCGGCGGATTCGCGCCGCAGCGACACCGTGACGATGTTCGCGCCGGAGGCGCGGATCGCGTCCTGCATGATCGCGGGCGAGGGATAGAGCGCGCTGCCGATCAGCAGGCGGGAGGCGAAGGTCTTGCCGTAGAAGGTCACCATGAAGGTGTCTCCTCAAGTTCAACTGTCGTCCCCGCGAAGGCGGGGACCCATACCGCGTGAGTTCTCTTGGGGCACGCGGGGAGAGACCGCGCGCCATAACCGCTTCCTGGGGTTATGGGTCCCCGCCTTCGCGGGGACGACAAGTAGATAGAGCGTGCCATCACCCTCACCCTCCCTGCCGCGGCGTGATGATCTCGATCTCGTCGCCGGCCTTGAGGTGGGTCTCGGCCCAGCGGCTCTTCGGCACGACGTCGTAATTGAGCGCGATGGCGAAATGGGTGCCCTCGTAGTCGAGCTCGGCGAGCAGCGCATCGACGCTGACTGAACTGATCTCGCGTTGCTCGCCGTTGACGATCACGCGCATTGCATCACCTCATTGTCGATCTGGCCACGCTCGACGTAAGCGAGCGTCAGCTCGGCGAGCGCCGGCGCGATCAGGAAGCCGTGGCGATACAGCCCGTTGACGCTGATCTGGCCGCCGCGAATGCCGATGCGCGGCAGATTGTCCGGAAAGGCGGGGCGCAGGCCCGAGCCGAACTCGACGATGCGCGCTTCGCCGAACGCTGGATGCACCGTGTAGGCCGCGCCCAAGAGCTCCAGCGCGGAGCGGACGCTGACGCCGGTGTCCTCGGCCTCGATCGAGGTCGCACCCAGCATGAACAGATTGTCCTCGCGCGGGATCACGTAGAGCGGCCAGCGCGGATGGATCAGCCGCACCGGGCGTGCGAGCTGCACCTCGCTGGTTTCGATCAGGATCATCTCGCCCTTGACGCCGCGCAGTTCCGGCTGCTCGTCGCGCGCGGCGAGGCCGCGGCAGTCGATCACGATGCCTTCAGGATCAAGCTTTGCGAGATCCTCCTTGGCGACGTCGCTGTTGAACTTGATGGTGCCGCCGGCCGCTTTGATGCGCTCATGCAGCTTCGGCAGCACGCGGCGCGGCTCGACATGACCCTCGTTCGGGAAGAACAGCGCATCGCGGAAGCGACCTTCCAGCGAGGGCTCGAGCTCGGCGAGGCCGGCGGCGTCGAGCCGGCGGTGCTCCTCGGTCATGCGCGCAAAGCGCTCGAAGTCGTTGCGCTCGCGCGGATGGGCGACGACGAGCGAGCCGTTGAAGGGCGTATCGGGCAGCTCGCGCCGCCAGAGATCGAGCGAGCGCAGGCCGAGCCGGGAGATGATGGGTTCGGCGACCTCGGCCTCGCAATACGGCGCCAGCATGCCGCCGGCCCAGTGGCTGGTGGCATCGGTCATGGTGGCGTCACCGCGCTCGTGTAATGTCACGGCATGGCCGGCCTGCGCGAACAACAGCGCCTGCCAGGCGCCTGCAATGCCTGCGCCGATGATGGATACCGGTGAATCCGGTCGTTTGGTCGTCTGTGACATCCCTGTCCCTTCGCCGGCATGACCCGGATCAGGTTCAAAGGGTCACCGCGGTCCTGGGCGTTATTGCCCATTTAGCGGTATCTCAGCTCCTCCTCGGAGCACCCCTCGGAACGGCGCTAATGTAGGCGAGTAGGATGGGGTGGTCAACGCGTTTGGCTGGAACCCCGCCGTGCGTGCCCCGCACGCGATGCAGCGCGCCGCGCTTGCGGCGTGGTGCGTCGCAGAGCCGGGGCCCGTTTTGCGGGGCTGGCGTGGGTCCCGGTTCAGCACTGCGGCATTGCGCGCCGCAGCGCGCCCGGGACAAGAGATGCTATTGCGGCGCCTGCGCCCGCGCGTTGCGGACGCGCTGGGCGAGCTTCCTGTGCGGCGCCGCGCCGAACATCGGCTGCGGATTGCCGTTCGGCTCGAGCTGAGGCTCGAAGCTCGCCTGCTGCACCATCTGTTGGCGCTGCCGCTTTGCAGCGTAGTAATAGCCGCCCGCGAAATAACGCACGGCTCGGTCGTGGTCGCCATTGGCGGCGTGATAGGCGCCGGCGAGGTATTTGACCGCGTAGGTGAGATTGGTGTTGGGATCGCGCAGGCCACTCGCATCGCCGGTGTAGCCGAGGCCGCGGGCGGTCGCGAGCTTGATCTGCATCAGGCCGATGGTGCCGCCACGGCCGACCAGGCCCGGCTGATAGCGGCTCTCGCGCATGATGACGCGATGCACCAACGCCTCCGGCACGCCGTTGGCGCGCGCATGCGTGGCGACCATCTCGGCATATTCGGCCTGGCCCGCGAATGCGGCCTGCGGCGACACCAGTCCGGCCGCAATGAGCGCGGCAACGCGTAAAATTTTCATTGTAATATTCCTCGGCAGAACGGACCTGCACCCATGCGCGTTAGGCCGTGGGAACACGGCGATGATGTGGCGAAACGCCGCCGCCGGCGATTTTCGCCGAGCCGTCGTTTTTACGACTCAAACCTGGGTTAAGTTCGTAGCTGGCGGAGTGCCTTACGCGACAGCAGGTCTGTCCAGTCGTGCACTCGCCCAAAAATCCCTAAGCAGCATTCGGGAGGACGTCCATGACCCGAGCAGATATCAGCGACATCCCCACGCAGAACCCGTGTGCACAATGCGGAACACCGATCCCGTTCCCTGACTGGATCGAGCCGGGCGAGGGGCGCATTTCCTATCTCTGGAAGTGCCGGGCTTGCGGCTACCACTTCGAGGCCATCGCGATCTTCGACGAGGTTGCCGTCGAGCACCCGCCGCTGGCGGCCTGAGGTTACGCAGCCAGCCGCGGCTGCTGCTGCACCGGCAATTGCATCCGCACGATCAATCCGTTTGGCTGGCGGTCGTGCAGCGACAGCTCGCCGCCATGGGCGAGGGCGATCGCGTGTGCGATCGACAGGCCGAGGCCGAAGCCGGTGGACTCGTCCATGGTGCGCGCGTCGTCGCCGCGCACGAACGGCTCCAGCATCTCCTGCTTGCGCGCATCCGAAATGCCGGGTCCGTCGTCCTCGACGTCGATGACGAGTTTCGTGCCTGATACGCCGAGGCGGATCGTCACCTCGGCGCCGAAGCGCACGGCGTTCTCGACCAGGTTGGTGACGCCGCGATGCAGATCGTCGGGACGCGCGGCGGCGGTCGCAGATGGCGGGCCGTCATAGTGCACGACATGGCCCATGTCGCCGAACTGATCGGCGATGAGCTGCAGCGTAGAGGCGATGTCGACCAGCGTCACCGCTTCGACCTTGCGGTCGTTGCGCAAGAGCGACAGCACGCTTTCGAGCATCGAGTGCATCTGGTCGAGGTCGGTCAGCATGCGCTTGCGATTGCCGTCGTCCTCGATGAACTCGGCGCGCAGGCGCAGCCGGGTGATCGGGGTGCGCAGATCGTGGCTGATCGCCGCCAGCATCTTGGTGCGATCCGACATCAGCCGCGCGATCCGCTCGTGCATGCGGTTGAGCGCGCGGGCCGCTGCGCGGATCTCCTCCGGGCCGCGCTCGGGCAGCGGCTCTGCTTCGCCATCCAGGCTGAAATTCTCGGCCGCCTCGGCAAAGGACGACAAGGGCGCGGCCAGCGCGCGCGCCGCCCACAGTCCGAGCACGGTGATGGAGATGAAGGCGGTCATCAGCGTGATCAGCCACGGCGCGCCCCAGAACCACGGCCGCGGGCCGTTCTCGACATGCCCTGCGATCACGGTGCCGTCGGGCAATTCCACGCCGATGCGATGGGCGCCGCCACCCTCGCTCGCGAGCTGCACGACCTTGTAGCCGTGGCCGAGATGGCGGAGCCCGCGCAGGTGCTGGCTTTCGTTGCCCGCGGCCACCGTCGCCGTGCCGGGCGCCGATATCTCGATGTTGAGCTTCGGGAAGGCGCGCGCGAGATCCGCAATGAGGCGCGGCCGGTCGTCCGGCCTGGCCGAGCCGAGCAGCAGCGCTGCGTCGGTCAGTTGATGGACGCCATCTGGCGGCGCATCGGGGCGGCTGATCAGAAAGGCGATCGTGACGACGAGATGCAGCGCGACGGTCGAGGCCAGCACCAGCGCGGCGATCTGCCCACCGATGCCCTTGAGGTGGAAGAACCCGAACGGCCTCATCGTCCCGAAAGCCCCGTCAGTTGCCGACCGGCGTCGTAACCGCTTCCGTTCTGGGCGTAAACAGGTAACCGCCGGAGCGCACCGTCTTGATCATGCTAGGATCGGCCGGATTAGGCTCGATCTTGCGGCGGATGCGGCTGACCAAGACGTCGATGGAGCGTTCGAACGAGCCGGTGCTGCGTCCTTGCGTGAGATCGAGCAGGCTGTCGCGCGACAGCACGCGGCCGGGGCGTTCGCAGAAGGTCCTGAGCAGGTCGAACTCGGCGCTGGTCACGGCGACGCGGGCGCCTTCGGGATTGCGCAGCTCGCGCAGGCGCAAATCAATGTGCCAGCCTTCGAATGCCAAGGTCGAGGCGCCCTCGATCGAGCTCGCCGCCTGTGCCGAGGCCTGGCGCCGCAGCACTGCATTGATGCGGGCGAGCAGCTCGCGCGGATTGAACGGTTTGGGCAGATAATCGTCCGCGCCCATCTCGAGGCCGAGGATGCGGTCGACGTCCTCGCCGCGCGCGGTCAGCATGATGATCGGCGTCTGCGCCTCCGAGCGCACCTTGCGACACAGGCTGAGACCGTCCTCGCCGGGCAGCATGACGTCGAGAATGATCAGATCAACGCGGTGGTCGGCCATGGCGCGCGACATCTCGCGGCCGTCGCTCACGGCGATCACATTGCAGGAGTTGTTGCGCAAATATTTCGCAATCAATGTGCGGGTTTCGCGGTCGTCCTCGACGACCAGGATGTTGGGAGAGGGGATGGCCATGAGCCTTGTTTGTCCAAAATTCGGGCCAAAAGGCGAAGAGTTTTGTTTCGGTTTGTTTCCGAATGCCGGTCCGCAACACCCCGCAATGACCCGGTGCTCCTACAGCAAGATGTCGTTAAGCCCGTTAACCATACCTTGGCGCGCTCTTCCCGCGGCGCCAATGGCAGCGACGGGCCCGTCGAGCAGCTCGGATTTGTCTGCGCTGCTGAGCGACCACAAGAGCTGACCTGAGGCGACGCCAGGTCGGCGTTCCTTGCCGCGATCGGGCTTCATCCCAGGACGCATGGTCGGGGCGAGGAACTGTGCATCCCGCACGTTCCTGACAGGAACCTTCCTCTCACCGCAGCGCCGCAATGGTGCAGCGAAATTGCCGCATGCAAGGAACTGCAGCTGTTCGTAACGGTTCTCTCCGCACGAGTTTTCTGCTGAAGGAGAGGACAAAAATGCTGATGAAATCGATCGCCGCCGGCCTCGCCGGCACGGCTCTGCTTGCGACCGTTGCGTTCGCGCAAAATCCGACCACCACCACCGACAAGTCGGCCCCTGCGGCCACCGCGACGACGACCAGCGCGTCGGGCGAATGGCGCGCCTCGAAGATGGCAGGCGTGAAGGTCTATAACGAGGCCAACGAGAATATCGGCTCGATCAACGATCTGCTCATGGACAAGAGCGGCAACGTCAAGCTTGCCGTGATCGGCGTCGGCGGCTTCCTCGGCATGGGCGAGCATCTCGTCGCCGTGCCGTATGAGAAGCTGAAATTCGTCAACGAAGCCGTGGCCTACACCAACACCAGTACGAACCCGGCAAATCCGAACGCCAAGCCTGCCGCGACCACGACGACTGGCGCTGCGACCGGCACCGACAAGACAGCGACCACGACCAGTTCGTCCTCGTCGAAATGGTATCCGGACCACGCCGTGTTCAACGCGACCAAGGACCAGCTGAAGAGCATGCCCGAATTCAAGTACTCGGAGTAATGCGAATCGTGTGAGTGCCTAAGCGAAGCGCGCCCGGTTTTCACCGGGCGCGCTGTCGTGTCTGTTGTCATTGCGAAGGAGCCTGGATTGCTTCGCTGCGCTCGCAACCACGGAGGAAAAGCGAGCCTTACTTCACCAGCGGGCAGCCGCCCTTGTCGAGCGGGCGGAAGGCTTCGTCGCCGGGCACGGTGGCGATCAGCTTGTAGAGGTCCCATTCGCCCTTGGACTCTTCCGGCTTCTTCACTTCGAACAGATACATGTCATGGACCATGCGGCCGTCGATGCGGATCTTGCCGTTCTTGGCGAAGAAGTCGTTGACCGGCGTCTTCCGCATTTGTTCCATCACCTTCGGCGCCTCGTCGGTCTTGATGGCCTCGATCGCCTTCAGATAGTGCATGGTCGCCGAATAGAGGCCGGCCTGGATCATGGTCGGCATGTGGCCGACCTTGTCGTTGAAACGCTTGGAGAAGGCACGCGTCTCGTCGTTCGTGTCCCAGTAGAACGCGTCGGTGATGATCAGACCTTGCGTCGCCTTGATGCCGAGCGAATGAACGTCGGTGATTTCCATGAGCAGCGCGATCATCTTCTGGCCGCCTTGCGTGATTCCGAACTCGGCGGCCTGCTTCAGCGCATTGGTGGTGTCGCCGCCGGCGTTCGCCAGTGCGACGACCTTGGCCTTGGAGGCCTGGGCCTGCAGCAGGAAGGACGAGAAGTCCGATGAATTGAGCGGATGGCGGACGTCGCCGAGCACCTTGCCGCCGCTCTCCTTGACGACGTTGGCGGCGTCGCGCTCGAGCGCCATGCCGAAGGCGTAGTCCGCCGTGACGAAGAACCAGGTGTCCTCGCCGCGCTTCACCATGGCCTTGCCGGCGACGTTGGACAGCGCGTAGGTATCGTAGGTCCAGTGGACCGTGTTGGGCGAGCAGGCGACGCCGGTGATGTCGGAGGAGCCGCCGCCGGAATTGATGTTGATCTTGTTCTTCTCGCGCGTCAGCGCCGACACCGGCAGTGCGACCGAGGAGGTGGGCACGTCGAGAACCGCGTCCACCTTCTCGTTGTCGTACCAGTTGCGGGCGATATTGACGCCGACATCGGGCTTGTTCTGGTGGTCGGCGGAGACGACCTGGATCGGTACACCGGCAACCTTTCCGCCATAGTCGGCGACCGCCATCTCGACGGCGGCGAGCGACCCCTTGCCGGTCGCGTCGGCATACAGGCTCGACATGTCCGTCAGCACGCCGAGCTTGACGACATTGTCGGAAATCTGCGCCTGCGCGGCGCCTGACGTGGCGGCAAGAGCGAGACTGGTCGCGACAGCGGCGATGAGTTTTTGCATGGTTGTTGTTCTCCCTGTGTGTTGTTGTTTGGGTTTTGTTGCGGGGCTGTTCTAGCGAGAAAAAGCTCCCATCGCAAAGCAGAGGAGGCATGCTGTTATCATCGTCATTCCGGGGCGCGCCCCCTGGGCGCGAACCCGGAATTCATCCATCCACCGTCACTGCGAACCGATGGATTCCGGGTTCGCGCTACGCGCGCCCCGGAATGACCTGGGATCATCAGCCTCCGCCGCCCTTGAGCCGCTCGTTGCGTCGGCGCAGGGCTTCCAGGGTGGCGAGGAGGACGACCGAGACCGTCGTCAGGATCACTGCCGCTGCCGTGATTGTCGGGCTGATGTTCTCGCGGATGCCGCTGAACATCTCGCGCGGCAAGGTGCGCTGCTCGGGACCGGCCATGAACAGCACGATCACCACCTCGTCGAAGCTGGTCGCAAAGGCGAACAGCGCACCGGATGCCAGCCCCGGCAGGATCAGTGGCAGGATCACGCGGCGGAACGCTTCAAGCGGCGAGGCGCCGAGCGAGGCGGCGGCGCGGGCGAGATTGGTGTCGAAGCTTTGCAGCGTCGCGCCCACCGTGATGACGACAAAGGGCGTCGCGAGCGCAGTGTGAGCCAGGATCAGGCCGAGATAGCTGCCGGTCAGTCCGATCGGTGCGAAGAAGAAATAGAGGCCCACCGCGGTGATGACGCCGGGCACGACGACCGGCGACAGCACGAAAGCCAGCACGAGCGGTTTGAGCCGGCTCTTCCATTGCGCCAGCCCAAGAGCTGCCAGCGTGCCAAGCACCATGGACAGCGTCGTGGAGGCGACGCCGATGACCATGCTGTTCTTCAGCGAGTTCATCCAGCGCGGCGAATTGATGAAATCGTTGTACCAGCGCAAGGAGAGGCCCGGCAGCGGATAGGTGAGGTAGGAGCCCGAGCTGAAGGACAGCGGCATGATCGCAAGGATCGGCGCGATCAGGAAGATGAACACCAGCGTGGAGACAACGATGGTCGTAGCCCAGGCGATGCGCTGGCTCGGCGTGCGAAGGGAAGGAGCGTCGCTCAATTCTTCATCCCTCCCGTGACCTGCTGGCCCTGCACCAGCTTGCCGTAGACCAGTGCGAGCAGGACGGTCGCCAGCAGCAGCAGCGCACCCAACGCCGAAGCGAGGCCCCAATTGGCGGTCTCGGTGGTGTAGAGCGCGATGAAGTAGCTGATCATCTGGTCGGCGGCGCCGCCGACCAGGGCCGGCGTGATGTAGTAGCCGAGTGCCAGGATGAAGACGAGCAGGCTTCCCGCGCCGATGCCGGGCAGGGTTTGCGGCAAATAGATGCGCAGGAAAGCGGTGAGAGGCGGCGCACCGAGCGATGCGGCGGCCCGCATGTAGGCCGGCGAGATCGCCTTCATGCTGCTGTACAGCGGCAGGATCATGAACGGCAGCAGCACGTGGGTCATGGCTACGCAGACGCCGAAGCGGTTGTAGATCAGCCGCAACGGCGCGTCGATGATGCCGAGCCAGTGCAGGCTTTCATTCACCACGCCATTGCTCTGCAGCAGCACGATCCAGGCGCAGGTGCGGACCAGAAGCGAGGTCCAGAACGGCAGCAGCACAAAGATCATCAACAGGTTCGACCGGCCGGGCGGCAGTGCCGCGAGCAGATAAGCGACTGGAAAACCCAGGATCAGGCACAGTGCCGTGACACCGAGGCTGATGAGGAAGGTGCGGGCGAAAATCTCGCGGTAGATGGCCTGATCCGGCGAAGCTGCGACGATCGCGCCGTCCGCGTTCCTCACGAGATCGAGCGCCGCCAGCAGGTAGAAGCTGGTCACGGGACCTCCGGCATCCCTGATCGTCGTCCAGGTGGTGCGGTTACGCCAGGCCGGGTTGATCTTGCCCAATGCCTCCTTGGCCGTGCCGGGTTCCGGCTGGATCTTCAGATTGCGTGCCGTGCTGGTGAGGATCGTGCGAAAACCGTTCAGGGCGTAGTTGAGCCGCTTGGCTGCAATGGCGATGGTGCCGGCGGCGCGCGCGGCCTGGATGTCGTTTGCCAGCGCCGCGTAAGCCTTCTCGTCCGGCAAATCCTTGCCGTCCCAATTGGCGAGCGCGACGATGGTTTGAGGCAGAACCTGCCGTACCTCCTGGTCATCAACCGCGCGCCAGAGCATCCCGGCAATGGGCCCGGCAAAGGTGAACAGCAGAAACAGCAAAAGCGGCAGAACCAGCGCCAGGGCCTTGATCTGCCGCGCACGCTCCGCCTGCTTCAGCCGCCGCTTGAGCGGCACCTTGGTCTCGGCATCCGCGCCGGTCAGGGACGCTGCTGTCATGGGGCGGCTACTTCGCGTATGAGACGGGGCACAGGCGAAGGGCTCTCGACCGTCCGCCTGCGCCATAGACGATTTGATCGCGCGTTACTTCGCGGCCCATTTGTTGAAGCGCTCGGTGAGGCGATCGATGTTCTCGAGCCAGAAGGCCACGTTGATCTCGATCGCGTTCCTGATGTTGTCAGGCGCCGTCGGCAGATCCTTGAGAACGGCGGGCTGCAACAGGGCTGCTGCACCGTTGTTCGAGGTGCCATAGGCAATGTTCTCCGACAGCTTCGACTGGTTCTCAGCCTTGCCTGCGAAGTCCAGGAACTTGTAAGCCGCGTCCTTGTTCGGGCTGCCCTTCAGGATGACCCAGCTGTCGAGCGTGAAGAGCGCGCCGTCCCAGACCATGCCGAAATTCTTCTTCTCGTTCTTGTTTGCGGTGTCGATGCGGCCGTTGTAGACCGAGGTCATCGCCACCTCGCCGGAGGCGAGCAGTTGCGGCGGCTGCGCGCCGGCCTTCCACCAGACGAGGTCGCCCTTGATGGTGTCGAGTTTCTTGAAGGCGCGATCGACGCCTTCGTCGGTCGCCAGCACCTTGTAGACGTCCTTCGGCGCAACGCCGTCCGCCATGAGAGCGATTTCGAGCGTGGTCTTCGGACCCTGACGCAAGGCGCGTTTGCCGGGAATCTTTTTGGTGTCGAAGAAGTCCGCCCAGCCCTTTGGCGCGTCCTTCAGCTTGTCCTTGTCATAGCCGAGGACGAAATCGTAGAGGATGGCGCCGACGCCGCAAGGGTTGACCGCCGGCGGGATATAAGCGGCTTCGCCGCCTATCTTGGAATAGTCAAGCTTCTCGTACAGGCCTTCTTCGCAGCCAACCGCCAGCTCGTCACTCTCGACCTGGACGACGTCCCAGGTGGCCGCGCCTCCTTGCACCTTCGCGCGCAACACCCCGATGCCGCCGTCCCAGGATTCGTCGTTCATGGCAATGCCGGATGCCTTCTTGAACGGCTCGAAATAGACCTTTTTTTGAGCATCCTGATACGCGCCGCCCCACGAAACAACGGTGAGGTCACGCGCCTGAGCTGAGGTCGCCAGCGCAGCGCTGGCGCTGAACGCCGCGGCGAAACCCAGAGCAATCTTGCGCTTCAGCATGGTGCTTGTTCCTTCTTCATGTGCGTTGCGTTGAGGTTGATCGATTGGATCAGACGGGATCGAGGGCCAGACAGTCCTCGGGGCGGAAGGTGATGAAAACGCTCTCTCCATGTGTCAGGCTGTCATGCGCTCCCGGCTGGAGCTTGACCATGAATTCGGCATTGCCTGCGACATCGAGCACGGCCAGCGCGTGATCGCCGAGATAGATCGTGCTCTGCACCTTGGCCGGCAACCGATTCGCACCGTCGCTGGAGGTGCCATTCGGGACGATGGCGATCCGCTCCGGCCGGACCGACAGCGACGTCGCCGCACCCGCGCCTGATATGTTGACCGCACGAGCCGTGACGGTGCCGCCGCCGGCAAGCGCGACGCGGCAAAAATTCCTTTCAAATGCATCCACGGTGCCGGAGAGCACGTTGTTCTCGCCGACGAAATTGGCGACGAAGCTGTTCACCGGATGCTCGTACAGCGCATCGGGCCTGTCGATCTGCTGCACGATGCCGTCGTTGAATACGGCGATGCGATCCGACATGGTGAGCGCTTCGCTCTGGTCGTGGGTGACGTAGACGATCGTGATGCCCATGCTCTCGTGCAGCTGCTTGATCTCGAGCTGCATCTGCTCGCGCAGGCGCTTGTCGAGAGCGCCGAGCGGCTCGTCCATCAGCACGAGCTGCGGGTTGAAGACCAGCGCGCGGGCGAGCGCCACACGCTGCTGCTGGCCGCCTGACAGCTGCCCGGGCCGCCGCTGCGCCAGGGTTTCCATCTTGATCATGCGCAGCGCGGCTCTGACGCGCTCCTGGGTGTCCGCCTTGCTCGTCTTGCGAACGGAGAGCGGGAAGGCGACGTTCTCCTCGATCGTCAGGTGCGGAAACAGGGCGTAGTTCTGGAATACCATGCCGATATCACGCTTGTGCGGCGGCATGTTCTTGATCGGTCGATCCGCGAGGTAGATCTCGCCATGGGTCGGAACCTCGAAGCCGGCCAGCATCATCAGCGTGGTCGTCTTGCCGGAGCCCGACGGACCGAGCAGAGTGATGAACTCGCCCTTCTTGATGTCGAGATCGAGGTTTTTCACCACGAGGTGCTCGCCATCATAGGTCTTCTGAATGCCGGAAAAGCGCACCAATGCCGGCGCAGGCCTGAGCATGCCGGCTTCCATGTTATCCTCGCTGTGTCCCCTACAATGCCGTCGGCACCTCGTTGGAGGTTGCGACGATCAGCTTAGCAGCCTGCAACGATAATGCCAGCGGCGCAAGCCATAAGAGGCTGCGCGGATTCCGTGCATGAAAGCGCGCTACATCCCCGGCAGCTTGGTGACATATACGTTCAATGTGCCGCCGGCTTCCGCCACGACGCGCAGCGTCTTGGAATCGAAGGCGATGTCGGCCAGCGTCAGGCTGCTGATATTGGCCTCGACCTTGAGGCCATCCTCGCTCTTCTGGTAGTCGGCGATCGCAGCCGCGATTTTCTCGCGCGCGTTGGCGGCGATCGGCTTCAAATCGAGCGTGGCCTTCCGCACCAGCGCCTGCTGCATCTGCGGCACCACCGCGCGGGCTGCGGCGCCGAGCAAACCGAAGGCCGCCTCGGATTCCACCGCAAGCTGGATGTCGGCGAGCCGCAGCGTCTGCTGCTCCTGGTCGAGCATCGGCCGGCCCCAGATGTGCACGGTGGCCTCGGCGCCGAGCCCGAGCCAGCTCTTCTTTTCCTTGGCGCGCACCAAGAGCGAGATCAGCAAACGTTCACCCGAGGGGACGACGTTGACGCTCTTCACGGTGACCGCGACCGGGCCAGAGCCGTCCTCGGGATAGGTGTGCCCGACCATTTGCGCCGCGATCAGCTTGTTGATCTCGGTGAAGGGCACGTCGATGGGAACGCCGATGTTCACGCCGGTGCCGGTCGGTGGCACGATCGAGATCTTGTCGGGGAACGGGCAGTCCGGCTTCGTCGGCGTCGAGGTCACCCGCGTCTCGGCCTCGAGGCCGAGCAGCAGCGTCACGGCCTGGGCGTCGACGCGTGGCTGTGCCGCGATGGCGCGGGTCGGCTTCATCTCGAGCCAGAGCGGGGGCAGCGCCGCCGACGAACCGCCTTGCAGCGGGATCGAGCGGCAGGCCTTGGCCCATTGCAGCTTCGCGTTCTCGCGCAGGCTGGGATCGTTGCGGATGCGCTCGGCGACGACGTTGAGCTGATCGCCGACCGTCTTGTCGATCAGCGGCTTCACCTGCGCGGGAACGTTGACCTTGGCGCCGGCTACGTTGACGTTGGTGTCGCCGAGATTGACCTGCGCGCCGAGATTGGGCTCGAGATGCCAGGCAGCCGCCAGCTTCGGGCGCGAGGTGACGACGACGTTGCCCTTGATCTCGGCACTGGCATTCAGGTTCTTGATGTTGACAGCGCCGATCCGCTTCGCCGCGTCGCCGCCGAGCACGCTGCTCAGCGCATCGCCGAGCGCGCCAGTGGCTTTCGCCGAGAGCGAGCCCGTCACGTTCAGCTTGCCGGTGATCGGCGTCGACAGCGTCAGCACGTCCTTGTCGCCGGTCGCCGACATCGGTCCACGGGCAGCCGTCCAGCCGATATCGGCATTTTCCAGGATTTGCGAGATCGGGTTCTCGGCCTTGCCGGCAAAATTGCGCGGTGCGGCCTTCTCGGCCTGCTCCCGGATCGCCGACACCGCGATCGCCACCGGCGCCACCACGATCGAGCTTTTCGAGGCCGGCGGCAGCGGTGGCAGCTCCGCGACCGGCGGCGCCGAATTGGTCGCGCGCGGCGACAGCAGGTCCATGACCTTCAGGCTGATGAAAAACGAGCCCGCGAGCACCGCAACGGCGATCAGGACAGTCTTCAAGTTCAACGTCAGTCGCATCAATCCCCCAAGCCGCCCCGAGCAGGATTTTACAGGGCAGGCGAGCAGGGCGCTAGAGCGCATCGGTGGGGTGGAATTGCGGCAAACGGGTTAACGGCAGCGGCCTCTGCCTAGCTGCGCTTTGGGCGCCGCACCGCTCTCACCTTGCCGCTAGAGCCGCCGCCGCAAAACAGGCGATCGCCGCCGTCGGATTCCAGACCCGAGACCATCGTGCCCTCGGGCATATCGAGCTGCTCGAGCACCTTGCCGGTATCAGGATCGATCCGTCTGACGTCGCTGTCCTCGCCTTCCCAGGTGCCGTGCCAGAGCTCGCCGTCGACCCAGGTCACCCCGGTCACGAAGCGCTTGCTCTCGATGGTGCGGAGAATCTTGCCGGTATCGGGGTCGATTTGATGGATCTTGCGGTCGCGATATTGCCCGACCCAGAGCGAGCCTTCGGCCCAGGCCAATCCGGAATCGCCGCCGCCGCCGGGGGCGGGAATCGTGCTGACGACCGCGCCGCTCGCCGCGTCGATCTTCTGGATGCGATCCTCGGCGATCTGGAACAGGTGCCGGCCGTCGAACGCCGTGCCCGCATGCGCGGCGACATCGAGCGAGCGCGCGATCTTGCCGTTCGCGGGGTTGACGGCGTTCAGCCTGTCGCCCGATGCGAACCAGAGATGGGTGCCGTCATAGCTGACGCCATGCACGGCCTCGACGCCCGGAAAGGGGCCGTATTCGGTGACGATCTCTGCCGTGGAGCGCTTCATGTGCTCGATCCCTGTGATGCGGCTTTATTGTTTACGCATGATCTCCTCGGAAAACCGCTGCACACTTTTCCGGATCATGCTTTAGCCTACGCCTTAAACAGCGGGGTTGGGAGTAACAAGCCTGTCGGGAAACCCGGGACGGGCGGGATCATCCAGCGCCGCGCCCTTCCGTGTCCGAACGACTGCACCTTGTTCGATCGTGCCAACTCTTCGAGCGCCCGCTGCACCGAACGCGCGCTCATTTGCAGCGCGAGCGCGAGCGCCGAGCTCGACCACGGCTCGCCGTCGGCGAGAATGGCGAGCACCGCGGCGTGCTTCTCCTCGACCGGGCGGGCCAGCACCAGGACGTCGTTTGTCTTGCGCGGCGCGAGCTCGAACCCCTGCTTGGTCGCGCTGATCTCGGCGAGCGGCTTGAGCTGGGTGCGAAGCCGTCCGATCTCGACGCGCAGGCGCGCGCGGTGGGATTCGTCGACGTGCCTGGCCTGAAACGCACCCGCTATCAATGCCTCGCGCGAGACATCGGCGGGCCAGGCCTGTGCCAGCAGGCGGGCGAGCGCGAACAGCACGGGCCGCGTGCCCAGCGATACCGCAACGCCTTGCCTGCGCACGACATGATGGAAGGTGTCGACGACGAGCGCGGTCGAGGTCGCCAGCCGCTCGACCTCGCCGAGCAGCAGCGGATGCTCACCGCCGCGCGCGATCAGGCGCGCGGCCGGTGTATTCAGGATCAGGTTC
The DNA here is from genome assembly GCF_900115265.1 of Bradyrhizobium sp. Ghvi. Taxonomy (GTDB): domain Bacteria; phylum Pseudomonadota; class Alphaproteobacteria; order Rhizobiales; family Xanthobacteraceae; genus Bradyrhizobium. Next base: position 369,902 of record NZ_FOVU01000006.1, read on the forward strand.
GCGCTGTCGACCTCGGCGACGAGTGCCGCGATGCCGGCCTGCCGCGCGGCCTTGCCTGCGCGGTCGAGCGCGCCGTGCGCTTCCTGCGTCTTCAGCCGCCTGATGGCGATGCCCGCGAGGACCAGCTCGCGAATGACGACAGACGCCGGCGGCAGCGCCGAGGCGCCGATCTCGGCCAGCGTGCGCTCGGCCTCGTCGATCCGCCCGAGCAGGAGCAGCCGGCGGGCTTCGATATGGCCCGCATGGGCGGCGTTGGCGAGATCGCCATGACTTGCGAGCGTCGCCCGCGCGGCCGCGAGCGCCCTGGGCGGCCAGTTCAGCTCGCGCGAGACCAGCGCGATTTCGGCCTCGGCGACGACGCATCTGGCGCGTGCGACGGCTTCGCGCGGACTGAAGGCGCGCGCCGCGCTCCGCAGCAGCGTCTTGGCTTTGGCGAGATCGCCGAGCTGCGCCATCGCGATGCCGCGTAGCGCCAGCGAGGGCGCATCGTTGCGCAAGGCGATACGGTTGAGCGCGCCGAGCGGATCGCCGGCCTCCAGCGCACGCGCGGCGGCGATGATCAGCGACTCCATGAAAATCCCGCCACAATTGTTACTCCCACCGTGCAACCGCTTGGTGCCAGAACTCGCCAGCGGCCGACGATGTGCGGTGAGCAAGAGGTTTGGAGAGCTATCATGACATCAGCAGACAAGGCAGGAACTAACGGACAGGTTGCCATGCAAACACCGCCGGTGGTGTCGCCGCAGGAGTGGGAAGCTGCCCGCCAGCAACTGCTCGTGAAGGAAAAGGCGCATACCCGCGCCCGCGACGCACTCGCCGCCGAACGCCGGCGCATGCCGTGGATGGAAGTGGACAAAACCTACGCATTCGACACGCCCTCGGGCAAGGCCAGTCTGCTCGATCTGTTCCAGGGCCGGCGCCAGTTGATCGTCTACCGGGCCTTCTTCGAGCCCGGCGTGTTCGGTTGGCCCGACCATGCCTGCCGCGGTTGCTCCATGGTGGCCGATCAGGTCGCCCATGTCTCGCACCTGAACGCCCGCGACACCACGCTGGTGTTCGCCTCGCGCGCGCCGCAAGCCGATATCAGCAGGCTGAAGGCGCGGATGGGCTGGACCATGCCGTGGGTCACCATCACCGACAGTTTCGATGCCGATTTCGGCGTCGGCGAGTGGCATGGGACCAACGTGTTCTATCGCGACGGGACGCGCATCTTCCGCACCTATCTGATCAAGAGCCGCGGCGACGAGCAGATGGGCGGCACCTGGAACTATCTCGACATCACCCCGCTCGGCCGGCAGGAGGTCTGGGAGGACTCGCCGTCCGGCTATCCGCAGACGCCGACCTACAAATGGTGGAACTGGCACGACAGCTACGAGGAGGGCGCGGCGCCCGACAAGAAGTGGGTCGAGGTGTCGGACGCCGGCGAGATCGCGCTCCGCACGCCGGGCGCGCAGTGAGCGACGTCCATCCCGTGGGCGCCAACCGCGAGGCCGCAACCCACCTCGCCCGCTGGCTGGGTCTTGCGGCCACGCCGACCTTCGCGGTCATGGCCGTGCTGACGGCCGTCTTCAGTGGCGGCCCGGCGGACATGGTCTGCAACGCCGGACACGGGTTGTCGATGGGCGGGATGGTGCCGATGTATCTCTTGATGAGCGCGTTTCACTCGGCGGCGTGGCTGCGGCTGATCTCGGGCCGGCGGGTGTAGGCAGTTCATCGGCGCAACTCGAAGACGGCCCCGGTTTCACCCGGGCCGTCCTTGCTGTTTGTCGCTTGCGTCGACGAACATTTCCATCAGGACTTCATCGAAATATCGGCCGTTCTGCTTCAGCGCCTTCACCTCGTGGCCGTATTCGATGAAGCCGGCGGCTTTGTAGAGGCGCAACGCCGGCTCGTTCTGGCTCGCAACGGAGAGTTGGAGCTTTTCGACGTGTTTTGCGGCATGGGCAATGACCGTGTCGACGAGACGCCGGCCGACGCCTGATCTCCCCGCCGATGATCGTACATACATGCCCCAGAGATCGGCCTTGTGCATGGTCTGGGGACCATCCTGCCGCCAGAAGCCGGCGACGCCGACGAGTTCACCGGCGATGAAGGCGCCGAAGACGTCCGAGATGGTGAGGCGCTCCTCGAACCATGGGAGAGGCTTTTCCTGTTCACGCGCGAAGGTGCTGGCGAAGGCCTCGGGATGCGCGGCGAGCGCTTCCAGCCTGATCTGCCGGTAAATCGCCGCGTCTGCGCGGGTGAGCAGCCTGATCTCGAGAGTGGCGTGCGGCACTGGTCTCAAACCTGTTGTCCCGGAACGAACTGACCATGCAGGTTGCGCCGAGGCAAGCTTTGTTCGTACATGGATCGCAACAGACACATCAAGGGAAACGCCATGGCGAGCACCGTTTTCGATTCCGTCCTGTTCCGCGACATGTTCGGCACGGCCGAGATGCGCGCGGTGTTTTCGGACGAAGCGCTGGTCGGCCGTTATCTGGAAACGGAGGCGGCGCTTGCGCGGGCGCAAGGCCGCGCCGGCGTGGTGCCGAAGGATGCGGCGGCCGCCATCGATGCCGCCTCGCGCGCCATCAAGCTCGATTTCGACAAGCTGCGCCACGAGACCGAGATCGTCGGCTATCCGATCCTGCCGCTGGTGCATCAATTGTCCGAGGCCGCCGGCGAGGCCGGCCGCTACGTGCATTGGGGCGCGACCACGCAGGACATCATGGACACCGCCAACGTGCTGCAGATCCGCGCCGCGCTCGACATCGTCGCGCGCGACCTTGGGGAGTTGCGCACCATCCTCGCCGATCTCGCTCGCAAGCATCGCGACACGCCGATGGCCGGCCGCACCCATCTGCAGCAGGCGCTGCCGGTCACCTTCGGCTACAAGGTCGCGATCTGGCTGTCCTCGATCGACCGGCATATCGAACGTGTCGAGCAGGCGCGGCCGCGCATCCTGCTCGGCGAGTTCTCCGGCGCCGCCGGCACGCTCGCTTCAGTCGGCGAGGGCGGGCTGGAGATGCAGCGCCTGTTCTGCGAGGAGCTCGGCCTCAATCAGCCGCCGATCACCTGGCATGTCGCGCGTGACGGCATTGCCGAGGCGGTGGCGCTGCTCGGCCTCATCACGGGGACGCTCGGCAAGATCGCAACCGACGTGATGCTGATGTGCGCGACCGAGTTCGGCGAGCTGTCCGAGCCCTTCGTCCATGGCCGCGGCGCGTCCTCCACCATGCCGCAGAAGCGCAATCCGATCTCGAGCGAGCTGATGCTCGCCGCCGCCAAGGCCGTGCGCCAGCACGTCGCCACCATGCTCGACGGCATGATCCACGATTTCGAGCGCGCCACCGGTCCCTGGCATCTGGAATGGGTATCGCTGCCGGAGAGCTTTCTGCTCACCGCGTCCTCGCTTGCGAACGCCAGGTTCATGCTGGCCGGCCTCGTCGTGCATGAGAGCCGCATGCGCGCCAATCTCGGCCTGACCCACGGCCTCATCGTCGCCGAAGCCGTGATGATGGCGGCGGCGCCGAAGCTCGGGCGGCAACACGCGCATGACGTCGTTTACGATGCCTGCCGCAGGGCGATCGAGCAGGGCGGCGATCTCGCCGACATCCTGTCCGGCGTCCCCGAGATCGTCACCGCGGTCGGCGGCATCGACGCCATCCGCCGCCATTGCGACCCCGCCAATTATCTCGGCCTCTCCGGCCAGATGGTCGATCGCGTGCTGGGCGGCTGACCCTATCGCCTTTCCCAATACGAAAAAGGCTCCGGCGTGACCGGGGCCTTTTGCGTTCAAATCGAGCTTACAGCGTCGCCTACCGAAGCTCGGCGCGGCGCTCGGTCATCGGCAGCACGATCACCTTGGTGCCGACGCTGACGCGGGAGTAGAGGTCGGAGACGTCGTCATTGGTCAGGCGGATGCAGCCGGAGGAGACGTGCTTGCCGATCGTGTCGGGGGCGTTGGTGCCGTGGATCCGGTAGACGGTGCCGCCGAGATACATGGCGCGGGCCCCTAACGGGTTGCCGGGGCCGCCGGCCATATGGCGCGGCAGATAGGGCTGGCGCTGGATCATTTCCGGTGGCGGGGTCCAATCCGGCCACTCGGCCTTCTTGGTCACCGACTGGGTGCCGGACCAGGTGAAGCCGTCGCGGCCGACGCCGATGCCGTAGCGGATGGCCTGGCCGCCTCCGAGCACATAATAGAGATAGGTGTTGGGCGTATCGATGATGATGGTGCCCGGCGCCTCGCGCGTTGCATAGGAGACGGTCTGGCGGCGGAAGCGCGCCGGCGTCTCGGCGACGTCCTGGTCTTCAGAGGGCGCGGCCTGGTAGGTCGGCGCCTGATAGGGCTGATAAGGCTGCGGCGCGGTCATCACTGGTAGCGGCGGAAAGAACGGGAAGAGCTGCACGGGTGCGGCCTTGGCCGGGCCGGTGAGCGCGATTGCGGAGATCGCGGCTGCGCCAAAAGCAACGGCGCGCGAATACGTTTTGAACGTGTCCAGACTGAACATGTGATCGCCCCTGTTTGCTCGGTGTTTCTTGGTCACCTGGCACCGTTTCGGTGCTCCGTTGCCTAAACTCCTAGCGGCAAAAGGTTTCGGGACGTTTCCGCGGAAAACCGAAAACGGTTTCGTCGCGGAAAGGATTGTTTCATGACAGTTTCGTGGCCGCAGGGGGCCGTTAACGAACAAAACAATGGGCCGACACTTCTGTGACGTCACACGCCTGAAATATCCTTCGTTGATGGTCGGTGCCTGAGAATCATCAAACTCTCGGGATTTCCCCATGCGGGTATTGATCGCGACCGACGCCTGGCATCCGCAGGTCAATGGCGTGGTGCGGACGCTGACCTCGCTGGCGAACGCGGCCAAGGCCCTCGATGTCGAGATCGAGTTCCTGACGCCGGATGGCTTCCGATCTTGGCCGCTGCCGACCTATCCGGGCCTGCGCATCGCGCTGCCCTCGGCCCGGGAGATCGCGCGACGGATCGAGAAGTGCGCGCCGGACGCGCTGCATATCGCCACCGAAGGCCCGATCGGTTGGGCAGTCCGGGCCTATTGCCGCCGCAACCGGCTTGCCTTCACCAGCTCCTACACCACGCGCTTTCCCGAATACGTCTCGGTACGGACCGGCATTCCGGCTGCCGTCGGTTACGCCGTGCTGCGGCACTTCCACGATGCAGCCGCCATGACCATGGTGGCGACGCCGTCGCTGCGGCAGGAGCTTGCAGGCCGCGGCTTCAAGCGGCTCGGCTTCTGGGGGCGCGGCGTCGACACCGAGCTGTTCCATCCAGATAGTCCGGCAAAGCTCGACCTGCCGGGTCCGATTTTCATGACCATGGGCCGCGTCGCCGTGGAGAAGAATCTCGAGGCGTTCCTCGCGCTCGATCTGCCCGGCACCAAGGTCGTCGTCGGCGACGGTCCGCAGAAGGCGGCGCTCGAGAAGAAATATCCCGATGTCGTCTTCCTCGGCGAAAAGAAGGGCGCGGATCTCACCGCGCATCTAGCAGCCGCTGACGTTTTCGTGTTTCCGAGTCTCACCGATACCTTTGGCGTCGTGCAGCTCGAGGCGCTCGCCTGCGGCACGCCCGTTGCGGCGTTTCCAGTGACGGGTCCGAAGGACGTCATCGCCGACCATCCGATCGGCGCGATCGACAATGATCTGCGCGCCGCATGCCTGCGCGCGCTCACCATGTCGCGCGAGACCTGCCGAAACTTTGCGCTGGAGCGCTCCTGGGAGAACAGCGCGCGCCAGTTCGTCGGAAACCTCACCTCACTTCAGCCCAGCCGTGCCTTGCGCGCCTCGCCTCGCATGGCGCGGCGGCCGGTGCGCGGCTGATCCATATTTGACCCACAGCGAGAACCTCATCGATGGCTAAGATCATGAACCTTGACGGCACCCAGCAGCTCGACCTCACCCGCGGCACGGTCGAGCAGGCCTATGACCGCTGGGCGCCGGTCTACGATCTCGTGTTCGGCGGTGTGTTCGCCAAGGGCCGGCAGGCGGCGATCGCGGCGACCAACAAGATCGGCGGGCGCGTGCTCGAGGTCGGCGTCGGCACCGGCATCTCGCTGCCGCTTTATGCGCCGAACCTGCGCATCTTCGGCACCGACATCTCGGAAGCGATGCTCGACAAGGCGCGCCGTCGCGTCAAGGAGGGCAATTTGAAGAATGTGGAAGGCCTCGCGGTGATGGACGCCGAGAAGCTCGAATTCCCCGACAATTCCTTCGACGTCGTAATGGCGCAATATGTCGTCACGGCCGTGCCGAATCCGGAGAAGGCGCTCGACGAATTCGCTCGCGTGCTGCGTCCCGGCGGCGAGCTGATCATCCTCACCCGCGTCAGCGCCGACACCGGCATGCGCCGGTTCATCGAGCAGAAGCTGCAGCCGGTGGTGCGTCCGCTCGGCTTCCGCACCGCCGAGTTCGCCTGGTCGCGCTATGCCAAATGGCTCGCCGGCGCCAAGGGCGTCGAGCTCGCCGAACGCCGTCTGATACCGCCGCTCGGCCATTTCTCGCTGGTGCGCTTCCGCAAGGTCGATATCGCCAAGGCGGCCTGAACAACGCTGGGGAGCGGCGGCGCACTCCGTCGTTCACGCGTTCGCGTGCGTCACCGCGTCGCTGCGCGTCGTCACATGACAAAATGATGATGTCACACCGCGTACATCGAATCTCTGTAAATCCCGAACCCGAAGCATTTTGGGGGAGAGCATGATCAAGAATTATCTCGAGCAGCTGCGGATCCAGCGCTGGGACGACCATCGCTACTATCACCACAGCCGCATCAATCAGAGCCTGCACTTCATCAGCGCGCTGAGCTTTCTCTTCGCCTATGTCTGGCTGTTCGTCGATCCCGTGATCTCGGCGCTGGTCGGCTGGCTGATCTCGATGACCTCGCGCCAGGCCGGTCACTTCTTCTTCGAGCCGCACGATTACGACCACATCAACCAGGCGACGCACGAATACAAGGAAGAGATCAAGGTCGGCTACAACCTTCAGCGCAAGGTCGTGCTGATGGCGATCTGGGCGGCCTCGCCGCTGGTGCTGTTCGCAGATCCGACGCTGTTCGGCCTGTTCACGCCCTGGGCGAGCGCGACCGACTTCATGCGGCAGGTTGCCAAGATCTGGCTGGTGGTCGGGGGCGGCGGTCTTTTGTTCCGCACCGTGCACCTGTTCTTCATCCGCGACGTCGAGACCGGCCTCGTCTGGATGACCAAGATCCTGACCGATCCGTTCCACGACCTCATGCTCTATCGCGGCGCTCCACTCGCCCTGATGCGTGGCGAACTGATGGACCCCGGCCTGCATCTCAACCCCGAGCATACGCTGGGCCTGATTGCTGAGCCCGCGCTGGAAGAGCAGCACGCCTGAGCACGCTGCCCCGAGCAAACACTCCGATGCCTGATGGTTACGTCATGCCCGGCTTTGTGCCGGGCATCCACGTCTTGGAGGTTGCTGCAAGCGCCGTCATTCCGGGGCGGCTCGAAGAGCCGAACCCGGAATCTCGAGATTCCGGGTTCGATGCCTTGCATCGCCCCGGAATGACGGTTGTGGTGTGGGGAAGAGCCTCAGCGCCCAAATCGCTTGGTCAGCATCTCTTTCAAGATCTGCCGCTTGATATTCTTGTTGGTGAGCGCGCCGTCGTGCCACCAGAAGCCATCGGCCTTCATCTTCTCGGCGGCGCGGACGAAGCGGTCGGCGACCTCAGTGAAGTCGGCGTCGGTGTAGTTGAGGCTGAAGATCAGCCGGCCGGTGCCGACCCAGCTCAGCGCCAGCCCCTCGGCGCGCAGGTAATATTGCAGCATCCAGTTGTAGCGGGACGGAATGGTGTATTTCACCGTCCAGATCGACGAGAAATTGGCGAACCGCACCGGGAGGTCGGCATCGCTCATCATCTGGTTGAGCTTCTGCACGCGACCGTTCCAGGTCGCGTCGAGATCGTCATAAATGGCGCGGAAATTCGGGCTGGCGAGCCGGCTCAAAAACTCGTCCATCGCCGTCATGACGTAAGGGTGCGAGTTGAAGGTGCCGCGCGCGAAGCAGATGTCGGCGGGGCGATCGTCGCGGAAGCGGCGCATCAATTCGCGCTTGCCGCAGACCACGCCGACCGGCAGACCACCGGCGAGGCTCTTGCCGTAAGTCACCATGTCGGCCTTGACGCCGAAATATTCCTGGGCGCCGCCGACGGCGAGACGGAAGCCGACGAACACCTCGTCGAAGATCAGCACGATGCCGCGCCGGTCACAGACTTCGCGCAGCTTCTTCAGCCACGCCGTGTAAGCCGCGCGATCAAAATTGCCGCCGCGGGAGGAATCGACCAGCGAGGAATCGCCGGGCGCGTTGACGTTCGGATGCAGGCCTTGCAGCGGATTGACCAGCACGCAGGCGATGTCCTTGCGCGTGCCCAGCACATGCAACGTCTTCTCCGACATCTCGGAGAGCGTATAGGTCTCGTGTGCGGGAATTGGATTGCCGACGCCGGGCTGCACGTCGCCCCACCAGCCGTGATAGGCGCCGGCGAAACGGACGAGATGCGTGCGCTTGGTGTGGTAGCGCGCCAGCCGCACCGCCTGCATCACGGCTTCAGTGCCGGACATGTGAAACGAGACCTCGTCGAGACCAGAGATCTTGCAGAGCCGCTGGACGTTCTCGAGGATGACGGGGTGATAGGGGCCGAGCACGGGACCGAGCGCATGCGCACGTTTCTCGGAGCCCTCGATGCACTCCTTGTAGAAGTCGTTGCCGAAGATGTTGACGCCGTAGGACCCCGTGAGGTCATACGAAATGTTGCCGTCGACATCGGTCACGGTGACGCCGCTCGACGAATCCATGAAGGTCGAGGTGCCCAGATGTTCGCGGACGAGCCGCGAGAACTGGAACGGCACGCGATAGCTTTCGGTGAAGTTGAGGTCCGAGATGGACTCGGCCGCTTGCTGCGTCATCGCACGGCCCTTGGGGTAGCGCTCGGCGTAGAGAGCAGCGAGCCGGAAGAAAGCGTCCTTGCGCTGCTTCACCACGTCATCAGGTGCACCATCGCAGCCGAAATATTTGTCGCCATCGAACTCGTAGAAGGGCAGCAGCTTTGCCACCCGACGCGACATCTTGGAGTGGCCGGCGAGCGAGCGGTGCTTGGCGCGGGACAGTTCGACCCGCGCCTTGATCTTCGGGAGGACGGCGGCAGCGGATGCTGCGGCGGCCACGGACATCGAGAGAATCGGGAGTGTCGTTTCCATGACAACCAGCGCTAAACCTGTGAGCTGACAGATTCATGACAGTCAAAGCCCTCATCGCCTCTTTCACCCAGCAGGAAGACCTCAACTTCCTGTTGACCAACCGCATCCCTCGCGCGGGCCTCACCCGCTTCATGGGCTGGTTCTCCAAGATCAGGAATCCGCTGGTGCGGGATTTTTCCATCGCGCTGTGGAAGCTGTTCTCCGACCTCGACCTGTCGGAGGCGCGCAAGACCCATTTCACGAGCTTGCACGATTGCTTCACGCGCGAGCTGAAGCCGGGACTTCGGCCTTTTGATCCGGATCCGTCAGTGGTTGCGAGTCCCTCCGACGGCATTGTTGGTGCCCACGGCCGGATCGCGGATACCGAGCTGTTCCAGGTCAAGGGCGCTCCCTATTCGCTGCTCGATCTGCTCGGCGATCCCGCACTCGTCGACCAGCACCGCGACGGCAGCTTTGTCACGCTGCGGCTGACCTCGAGCATGTATCACCGTTTCCACGCGCCCTATGACGCGCATATCGAGCGCGTCACGCTGATCCACGGCGATGTCTGGAACGTCAACCCGATCGCCTTGAAGAGAGTCGAGCGCCTGTTCTGCAAGAATGAGCGCGCGGTGATCCGCACGCGTTTGTCCACCGGCGAAGCGGTGACACTGGTGCCGGTCGCCGCGATCCTGGTTGCCAGCATCCGGCTGCATTTCCTCGACATGGTGCTGAACGCGCAGACCAAGGGACCGGTCAACTTTCCTTGCGACGTCAACGTGGCCAAGGGCGAGGAGCTCGGCTGGTTCGAGCACGGCTCGACCATCATCATCCTCGCGCCCGGCGACTTTTCGTTCTGCGACGGGATCACCGAAGGAACGCGTATTCGCGCAGGTCAGGCGCTGCTTCGGCGGAGCTAGTCTTCATTCCGCCGTGTCGGGCGCCTATATCGCCTGCGGAGACGGTCAGACGATACGACAGGATTGTGATGGCGCGAGCGCCGGTGATGGCGGCAGGTGGGATTGTGCTGCGGAGTGGCGAGGCGCCGCTGATTGCCGTCGTGCGGCAGCGCAAGCGCAATGAATGGGTGCTGCCCAAGGGCAAGCTCGACGACGGCGAGACGCCGAAAGAGGCCGCGCACCGCGAGGTGCTGGAGGAGACCGGCCATGACGTCGCCATTCACGAATTCCTGGGTACGCTGGTCTACCAGTCGGGCGGGCGCTCGAAAGTCGTGCATTTCTGGCGGATGGAGGCCGAGGGCGGCCCGGTCCGCAAGCTGATGAGCGACATCAAGGCGGTCGACTGGCTGACGTTGGACGACGCGCTTGCGCGTCTGTCGCGCGAATATGAGCGTGCGTTCCTCACCCAGGTCGGTCCGATCGCAATCGCGGCGGCGGGGCTCATGCCTGCGACGGCGACGGAGCCGACGCCCACGCTGGTGGCCGATGATATCGATGCCGCCTTGCAGACGTTGACGCCCGCCGAAGCCGCCTCGGTCGACGAACTCAGGCATGGCCTGTTGCAGAAGGTGCGAGCCTGGTTGCGCGGCGAGGCGTGAGGTTTTCCGCTCGTCTCTCTCCACGCCGTCATTGCGAGCGCAGCGAAGAGGCACGCTGACGCTGCACCTCTTCCCCTGTGGGCCCCTTGTGCGAGAGGGTGGCTCGCCGCGTAAGGCGAGACGGGTGAGGGGTGTCTCTCCGCGCTGGAATCTCTTCATCAGAGCTTGCTGAAGCAACCCCTCATCCGGCGCTTCGCGCCACCTTCTCCCACAAGGGGAGAAGGAAGAAAGCGAACTACCGCTGCTTCTTGTCCTTCGGAGCCGGCGCTGGTCTGCGCGGCACGGCGGGGCGTTGGACGCCGGGCAGGCGCTGCTGCACGCCGCCTTGTTGCGGCCGGACGACCGGCTGCGGGCCGGGCTGCAATCCGGTGCGCGGCGCTTGCGGCTGTGGCGTCGTGCCTGGTTGGGGCGTGACCGCGCCTGGCCGCTGCGGAGGTTGTCCGCTGCGCGGTGGCTGCGTCCGCGGCGTGGCGCCGGGTTGCGTGCCTTGTCCGGTGCGTGGCTGGGCAGCCGGCTGTCCTTGACCCTGCCGCTGGCCGGGTTGCTGCGGACCATTTTGCTGGGGAGCTTGTTGCTGCGGAGCTTGGCCCGCGCGCGGGGTGCCCGGTTGAGCGGCGCCGCCTTGCCGGCCCGGCGTCTGCGCGCCAGGCGGCTGCTGGCCCGGACGGTTGTTCTGGCCCGGCTGGCCGTTCGGCCGCTGCGGCTGCTGGTTCGGCGGCGTTGCCGGATGCAATTGCTGTTGCTGCGGCGGCTGCGCCGGGCGTGGAATGCGGCTGAGCGCACCTGGATTGTTACGGCGGAAGTCGCGCTGCTCGGTGACGATCTGGCGGCCGGTGGTCTGCGCCGCATGCACCTGACTGACGAAGCCGCGGTCGCGCGCAATCTGCTGCGGTGGAATCGTGATCGGCACGGCCGCAAAGCGCATGCCGCCTGGGCCGGCCGCGCCCGGCCGGATCGCAAACCCGCTCGCGGCCTGCGTGAGTGAACCGAGCCGCGAGCCGCTGGTGCGATCGTTGACCTCGATATGGCCGACCCGGCCGTCGGCGTCGGGATAGAGCTTGATGTTGACGTTGTTGGCGCCGGTCGCGGCCGCGTTCTCGGGCACGTCGACGACGCCGGTGGTGCCGCGAATGCCGAGCGTCGCGGTCGGTGTTGCGATCTTCATGTCGCCGGTCTTCGCCACGGCTGCGGCAACGAAGGCGACGGTGCCCTTGCCGATGTCGAAGATCGCAGAATTCTGCTTGCCGCCGTCCTCGTAGACGTAGTTGTCGATCGTGATCTTGGAGCTGGCGGAGAGATTGAACGTGGTGGCGTCGTTGAAGGTGATGCCGAGCGAGGAGTTCGAGGACGTCTGTACGACGTCGTTGAGGTAGATGTCGTCGCGCACCTTCAGCGGATAGGAATTCTTGTCGCGGATCACGGTCGCGATTCCCGTCACGGTCGCGACGTTGCCGATCGGCTCCACAGCGGCGGGTTGGGCATCGGTGGCCGGCGCGGGCGAGGCCGATGGCGCCGGGGAGGGCGCCGGCGTCGGCTGCGCTTGCGGCTGAGCTTGTATTTGGGCTTGTCCTTGGGCTTGGACTTGGGCTTGTATTTGGGCTTGCGCGAGCTCGACTGTATCGGATGCGCACGCGCTGTTCGCGCCCGCCAGCGGCAGCGCCAGCAGCGGCAAAGCGAACACGATGCGGCGCCAAGCCACCATCAAATCCACGAATGAGGTCCCGGTGAGAAACGCGAGGCGAGGTCGGCCGATATCAGCCTGAGATGGCTGAATGGCGGATGAACATCTGTCGCACGGGACGGGCGGACGTTCACGGAGGACGTTTCCAGCGACTTCGAGCCAGATATCTCCAGAGCGTCGTGGCCGGGCTTGACCCGGCCATCCACGCCTTTGCTTTGTTGCACCAAGAACGTGGATGCCCGGGACAAGCCCGGGCATGACGAAAAGTTGTGTGTGCCGTTGCAACCGCGTCGGCGTCAGCTCACCCGCTTCCAGGTCTGGCCGCCGCAGAACAGGCCACCGAAGGCGCAGCCCTGCACGCGCATCGCGTTCGGACCTTTCATGGCGATGGTCGAATCGTAGTTGCGGCCGGAGTTGGGGTCGTGGATGCGACCGCTCCACTTGGCGCCGTCGGGCTTCATGTTGATCAGGATCCGCTCATTGGTCTTCTCGGCATAGCCGCAGAGATTGGGGCCGCACTGTTCGACGCGAACATTGCCTTTGTTCTCCTCAGTCGCCCAGACGCCGATCGGCGTGTTCGCGACCTGCACAGGCGCGACAGGCGCCGGAGCGGGCGGCGTATAGGCGGCCGCTGCGCCATCAGGCGCGGGCGGGACAACAGGAGCAGGAGCTGCAACCGGCGCCGGCGGCACGGTCGTGTCCACGGGCGGTGCGGCAGCAACGACATTTGCCGGAGCGGGGGCGGCGGTCGGCGCTGCCGGAGCAGGGGCGGGCACCGGCGCCTGCGCCACGGGCTGCTGCTGTACCGGAGCCGGCGCGGGCTGTGCCGTCGTCGCAGGTGGCGTGGTGTCGTCGTTCTTGGATCCGCCAAGGCCGTTGAGATTGATGTTGTTCAGCTTGATCGGCTTGTCCGACAGGCCGGGCGCCACGATGGTGACGCAATCGAGCGAGGCGCAATGGCGTGGCGTCTCGATGCGGATGCGCTGGCCCTCGATCTGGAACGAGAGCGCATTGCCGGCATGTGCGGCGGCGGTTGAGGCCAGGAAGAGCGCGGTGGCGGCGATGCTGAGCTTGTTCATGACAATCTCCGAAATGGCGTGGGGTCCCGAGCTGGACTGAAGTCGGTCGCGGACCGGATGTGGCTCGACCTTATGCCGAAGCTATCGGGCCTTCTGTGATGGACCTCACAGCGGCTGCCCGGGTGTGGCATGGTTAAAGAACGCTGAAATCCACGTGTTGAAGAGTTTTTAAGTAAATTCACCGAACGTGCGTGCATGACGCGCGGAGTTCGTTTGTATCTCGTCGGCTCCATCGTCCTTGTTTCGCTTGCGGGTTGCGGACGCGGCTGGTTCCAGGCCGAACGTGAACCGTGGCGGGCCGAGGCCGAAGCGGCGTGCCTGAAATCGGGCGCCGTGAAAGAGAGCGCCGACATCGTCCGGATCGACCCGATCTCCGGCCCCGGCATGTGCGGCGCGGAGTTTCCGCTGAAGGTCGCTGCCCTCGGTGAAGCCTCGAGCAGCTATGGCTTTGCCGACGAGGAGCTGCGCCCGCCCGGCAATGTTGGCAATCAGCCGCGCTGGCCGGTGAGCCAGCCGCAATCGAACTATCCGGCACCCGGCTATCCGCAGCGGTCGAACTACCCTGAAAGCGCGGTGCGCCAGCCCGCCGGCTACGGCGCCTCGTCAGGCCCGGTGTCGCTCAATGCGCCCGGCGTGGCGCCGCAGGAAGACGAGATCGACCTGCCGCCCGAAGGCACGGATGCCGCGGGTGCGGCGCGTTACATGAACGCGCCGAGCTATCCGGCGCGGCCGGCGCCGTATTCGCAGGCTCCGTCTTCGCAGGCGCCTGCGCAACAGCCGCTGCCGCGGCTGGGCCCCGCGCAGGGCAATCCCGTCACCGCCGTTGGTCCCGTCGCGATCAAGCCGACTGCGACGCTTGCTTGTCCAATCGTCTCAGAACTCGACCGCTGGCTGGCCGATAGCGTGCAGCCATCGGCGATGCGCTGGTTCGGCGCCCGCGTGGTCGAGATCAAGCAGATCTCCGCCTATTCCTGCCGCGGCATGAACGGCAATCCGCACGCCCATATCTCCGAGCACGCCTTCGGCAACGCGCTCGACGTCGCCGCCTTCACGCTCGCCGACGGGCGTCGCATCACCGTGAAGGATGGCTGGCACGGCATGCCGGAAGAGCAGGGATTCCTGCGCGACGTCCAGTCGGGCGCCTGCGCGCATTTCACCACCGTGCTCGCGCCGGGCTCGAACGTCTATCACTACGATCACATCCACGTCGACCTGATGCGCCGCGCCAGCCGTCGGCTGATCTGCCAGCCGGCTGCAGTTTCGGGCGAAGAGGTTGCCGCACGCGCCCAGCGGCGCAATCCCTATGCGAGCTCGCGCGATCCCTACGTGACCGGCTCGCTCGGTACGCACAAGAGCAAGCGCGACAAGATCAACGAGGAAGACGAGTTCTCGGACGACTAGGTCGCGATCGGGAGCCCTGCGAGTTACAGCATCATTTCGCGGCCGACTTCGACGACGGCGGCGCGAGCCCCATGCAGCGCTGCACCTCGGCCGGGACGTTGTAGGTCCGCATGATATGGCGGCTGTCGCGCAGGCCCGTCGCCTCGCGTTGGACCACGAACATCCAGAGCGCCTGGCCGGCTTCCATCACCAGCTTGCGCCTTGCCGATTGCAACGAGGCCGGCGTTTCCGACAATGCGTGGGCGGCGTCGAATTCGCGCAATTGCGCCAGCGCCTGTTCGAGCGTGCGGCCCATGCGTCCAAGCGCTGAGGCCTGTTCCTGGACGATCTCGTAGTGGAGGATATCGACCGGCGGGCGAAGATCACGGGGCATGGCGCTCATATAATGGTGCGCATCCCGCCGGTGCAACGCGCGCCAGTCCGCCGTTACTTTGCCTGGTAGGCGGCGAGGAACATCCGGGTCGCGCTGTCGACGACTTCCGTCATGCGCTGTTCCGACGGCGGCGGTGCTGCCTGGAAGACGAACGGCAGGAACAGCGAGGCCTTGCACAGTTCCATGAACTGCGAGGCGGCGAGGTCGCAATCGTCGATCTCGAGATCGCCCGAGGCGACATGGACTTTGAGATATTCGGACAGCCGGTTGATGGTCTTGTCCAGCACGCGCAGATAATAGCGGCGGCCGACATCGGGCATGCGCTCGGCGATGGCCATCACCGTGCGGATCGCCGATCCGCCGCCGGGCCGGCAGAGCAGGTGAATGTAGGCCTGGCCAAAGTCCTTCAGCGTGGTCTCGGCGTCGCGCGCGGGGTCGAAATTGAACACGACCTGGCCATGAAAGAGCGCTTCCTCCTCGAGGATGGCTTCGAACAGTGCACTCTTGTCGGCGAAGTAGACGTAGAGCGTGCCCTTGGAAACGCCGGCCGCGCGCGCGATCTCGCCCATGCTGGCGCCGTCAAAACCCAGATCCATGAACACCTTACGGGCGCCGGCCAGAATCTGGCGGCGTTTGGAGCTGTCCTCCTCCTGGAGGATTTGCAGATGTTCGCGACCGGCTACAACCATTGGTTCAGCGTCTCGGAAGGTTTTCAGATCGGGCTCGCAGCATGAAACCCAAATAAAGGATTCGGACCAGTAGGGTTCGCCCGGGAACATTAGGTATATTGACCGAACCGTTCGGTCAATGGTATTTGGGATGGCGAGCGGGAAAGCGGCTGTGTGACGGCTGCCCCGGATCGCGTTTTTTTGTTGGGGGGCCTTTATGGCCGTATCGAGAGACCAGGCAGCGCGCGTCCTTCGCCAGGAAGCTGCAGAGACGTCGGCGGATCGCGAAGCTGCGACGGGGACACAAGCCGTCCTCGCCGAACAGCTGCGTTCTCATGTGGCCGAAGAGACCAAGCGACGCACCAGCGAGGCGCCGGAGAAGCGGGTGACCGACCAGCCGGCCCCAACTGCAGCCGCGCCCGCCGCCGCCGCGCCAAAATCCGGCAAGCGCAAATTCGTCATGATGGGCATCGGCCTCGTGCTGGCGCTCGCGGCGGCAGGCTATGCCGGCTATTACACCCTGGTCGGCCGCTTCTTCGTCTCCACCGACGATGCCTATGTCCGCGCCAACAACACCATGCTAGGCGCGCGCGTGGCTGGCCACATCTCGTCGATCCTCGCTCGAGACAATACGCCGGTGCACGCCGGCGACATCATCCTGCGCATCGACGACGGCGACTACAAGATCGCGGTCGACGCGGCCGCGACCCGGATCGGGACCCAGCAGGCCACCATCGATCGGATCGGCCGCCAGATCGCGGCGCTCGACAGCCAGGTCGCGCAGGCCAAGGCGCAGCTCGTCTCGGCCGAAGCCGGCCTCAAGCGCGCCGATCTCGATTATGAGCGCCAGCAGGAGCTGAGCAGCAAGGGCTTTGCCTCGCGCGCCACGTTCGAAACGTCGGAGGCCGGGCGTGACCAGGGCGCAGCCGCGGTCAAGGCCGCGCAGGCGGCCTACGACGTCGCCGTCAGCAATGTCGACGTTGCCAAGGCGCAGCAGGCCGAAGCGCAGGCGCAGCTCGCCGAGCTCAAGACCACGCTCGCCAAGGCCGAGCGCGATCTCTCCTTCACCGCCGTGCGCGCGCCGGTCGACGGCATCTTCTCCAACCGCCTTGTCAACTCCGGCGACTTCGTCGCGGTCGGTCAGCGGCTTGGCAATGTCGTGCCGCTCGATGAGGTCTATATCGACGCCAATTTCAAGGAAACCCAGCTCAAGCGCATCCGCCCCGGCCAGCCGGTGACGATCAAGGTCGATGCCTACGGCATGCGCAAGTTCTCCGGCGTGGTCGACAGCATCGCGGCAGGCGCAGGCTCGGTGTTCACGCTGCTGCCGCCCGACAACGCCACCGGCAATTTCACCAAGATCGTGCAGCGCGTGCCGGTGCGCATCCGCGTGCCGAAGGCGGTTGCGAAGCAGAACCTGCTCCGCGCCGGCATGTCGGTCTACGCCACCGTCGACACCAACAAGGGCGCCGCCGACGCCGACAGCGAGATCGATCTCGACGATCCCACCATGATCCATCCGCAGTAGGCGCCACCGAGCGCTGCGAGGTCAGACCATGGCCACCGCCACCACCGCTTCACCTGCCATGATGGCATCAGCCGCCTCGGAGCGCATCGCGCCGAAGCGGCTGTTCGCCTTCATCATCATGGTGTTCGGGATGTTCATGTCGATCCTGGACATCCAGATCGTCTCGGCCTCCTTGAGCGAAATCCAGGCCGGCCTGTCGGCGAGCTCGAGCGAGGTTTCCTGGGTCCAGACCGCCTATCTGATCGCCGAAGTGATCGCGATCCCGCTGTCCGGCTTCCTGTCACGTGCTTTCGGCACGCGACTGCTGTTCGCGATCTCGGCGGCCGGCTTCACCGCCTCGAGCCTGCTCTGCGGCTTCGCCACCACCATCGAGGAGATGATCCTCTGGCGCGCACTGCAGGGCTTTCTCGGCGCCGGCATGATCCCGACCGTGTTCGCCTCGGCCTATACCGTGTTCCCGCGCTCCAAATTCCACATCGTCGGTCCCATCATCGGACTTGTTGCGACCTTAGCTCCCACGATCGGTCCGACGGTCGGCGGCTACATCACCGATTTGATGTCGTGGAACTGGCTGTTCTTCATCAACGTCGTGCCCGGCATCGGCATCACCCTGGGCGTGCTGGCGCTGGTCGATTTCGACGAGCCGCATTTCGAACTGCTCGACCGCTTCGACTGGTGGGGCCTCATCTTCATGGCGGGCTTCCTCGGCACGCTCGAATACGTGCTGGAGGAAGGTCCGCAATATGAATGGCTGCAGGACACCTCCGTGGCGATCTGCGCCTGGGTCTGCGCCGTCTCGGCGATCTCGTTCTTCGTGCGCGTGTTCACGGCCGCCGAGCCGATCGTCAATCTGCGCACGTTCACCAACCGCAATTTCGCCGTCGGCTCCACGCTGCAGTTCTGCATCGGTATCGGTCTCTATGGACTGACCTACATCTATCCGCGCTATCTCGCCGAGGTGCGCGGCTACAGCGCGCTGATGATCGGCGAGACCATGTTCGTCTCCGGGATCACCATGTTCCTGGTCGCGCCGCTGGTCGGCCGGCTGATGGCGAGCCTCGACATGCGCTACATGATCGCGTTCGGCCTCGTCGTGTTCGCGATCGGCTCCTACCAGATGACCTGGATCACGCGCGACTACGATTTCTACGAGCTGCTCGTGCCTCAGATCCTGCGCGGCATCGGCATGATGTTCGCGATGGTGCCGACCAACAACATCGCCCTCGGCACGCTGCCGCCCGAGAGGGTGAAGAATGCCTCGGGTCTGTTCAACCTGATGCGCAATCTCGGCGGCGCGGTCGGTCTTGCCGTCATCAACACCGTGCTCAACGACCGCACCGATCTGCACATCACGCGCCTGCAGGAGCGCGTGACCTGGGGCAACGCGACCGCGACCGAAACCCTGACCATGTTGGCCCAGAAGTTCCAGGGGCTCGGCGACTCCACGCTGATGGCAATGAAGCAGCTCAGCCAGATCGTGCACCGCCAGGCCGTGGTGATGAGCTTCGGCGATGCCTTCTTCGTGCTGACGCTGTTCTATCTCGGCCTCAGCCTGCTGGTCACGCTGCTCAACAGACCGGCGTCGCCATTCGGCGGCGGCGGCGACGCGCATTGACGCTACCTACCCCACACGCGGTGTCATCGCTCGGCTTGACCGGGCGATCCAGTACTCCGAGACGGTTGTTGTTGATCCGATAAGCCGCGGCGTACTGGATGGCCTGGTCGAGCAGGGGCATGACAGCGGAGATTGAGGCGACGGCGAGGCATATGAACCCGCACTAAAATGCAACACTCGTGCGTGATCTCGCGCGAGGCCCGTTGCAAATCGCAGGCGATACATCTATAAGGCGCACCTCATTCAACCGAACCGGGGAGGGATTTGCATGATTTCGTCGCATTCGCAGATCGCACGCCCGCGCTCGGTTTTCTGGCTCGGTATGTGCTCGGCCCTTTAGAGGCCATTTCCGCCAGCTTCGATTGGGCCAGGCTTTCGACCAAACGCCCCGATCGCTCCGCTTCCCAAGTCAACCTCAGTTCTAAGTGACGCCGTCTCGGCCCTTGTGGCCGGCTTGCGTCCATCGATGGAGCCGGCTCGCGCCGTCAGCGGCCGGATGATGTCATGACCGCCCTGTCAAAAAAACCCGCGGCGATCCGCGTGGTCCTGCCCTTCGTGTTCCGGCACTGGCTGAAGCAGCCAGCGCGGACGCTCGCTATTGCTCTCGGTCTACTGGGTGCAACCGCCGCCGACCTGTTCATGCCGGTGTTCTCAGGACATCTGGTCGACGCGCTGACGCAGGGCCCATCCAGCATCGAGGCGCGCCACGCCGCGCTGGTGGCGCTCGGCGGCATCGTCGTGCTGGGCGCGGCCTCGATGGTGCTGCGCCTGACCGGGCTGCAGGTGATCGTGCCGTTCACGCTGAAGATCATGTCCGACGTGGCGCAGGACGCGTTCCTGCGCGTGCAGCGCTTCTCGACCGACTGGCACGCCAACTCCTTCGCCGGCTCGACCGTGCGCAAGATCACGCGGGGCATGTGGGCGCTCGATCTGCTCAACGACACGCTTCTGCTGGCGCTATTGCCATCGCTGGTCGTGCTGATCGGATCGATGATCCTGCTCGGCGTGCACTGGGCCTCGCTCGGCGCGGTGATCGCGCTCGGCGCGCTTGTCTATGTCACGATGACGGTGCTGTTCTCGACGCGCTATATCGCGCCGGCCGCGCGTGTCTCCAATGCATGGGACACCAAGGTGGGCGGCACGCTGGCGGATGCGCTGACCTGCAATGCGGTGGTGAAGTCGTTCGGCGCGGAAGCGCGGGAAGATGCGCGGTTGGCTCGTGTCATCAAGCGCTGGCGTGTGCGGGTGCGGCGGACCTGGTTTCGCTACAACTACACGGCCATGGCGCAGCTCTCGCTGCTGCTGTGCCTGCGGGGGTCCGTGATCGGCGGCTCGGTGCTGCTGTGGATGTACGGGCATGCCTCGCCCGGCGACGTCACCTACGTGTTGACGAGCTATTACGTGATCCACGCTTACTTGCGCGACGTTGGCATGCACATCAACAACCTCCAGCGCTCGGTCAACGACATGGAGGAGCTTGTGGCGATCCATGACGAGCCGATCGGCATTGCCGATGCCGCTGACGCGCGGCCGATCACAATCGAGGGCGGCGAGATCGTGTTCGACGACGTCACGTTCCACTATGGCGGTCATCGCGCGCCGCTGTATGACGGGTTGTCGATCAGGATCCGCGCGGGCGAACGCGTCGGTCTCGTCGGCCGCTCCGGCTCCGGCAAGACGACTTTCGTCAAGCTGGTGCAGCGGCTCTACGACGTCACCGGCGGTCGCGTGCTGATCGACGGGCAGGATATCTCGAAGGCCACGCAGCAATCGCTGCGCAGCCAGATCGCGATCGTGCAGCAGGAGCCGATCCTGTTTCACCGCTCGCTTGCCGAGAACATCGCCTATGGCCGGCCCGGCGCCAGCCTGGAGGCGATCGAGCAGGCCGCGCGGCTGGCGAATGCGCACGACTTCATCCTGCGCCTGCCGAAGGGCTATGGCACCCTGGTCGGCGAGCGCGGCGTGAAGCTGTCGGGCGGCGAGCGGCAGCGCGTGGCGCTGGCGCGCGCCTTCCTGGCGGATGCGCCGGTGCTGATCCTGGACGAGGCGACCTCGAGCCTGGACTCGGAGTCGGAAGCCCTGATCCAGCAGGCGATGGAACGGCTGATGAAAGGCCGCACCTCGATCGTGATCGCGCACCGGCTGTCGACGGTGCGCAGCCTCGATCGCATCCTGGTGTTCGACCGCGGCGAGATCGTCGAGCAGGGCACGCATGCCGTGCTCGCGGGCAAGCCAGGCGGCACCTATCGCAGCCTGTTCGAGCGCCAGGTGGTGGAGCTTGGGCAGATCGCAGCGGCGGAATGAGCGTGGAATGGCGCGTGGCTGACGGCGATCGTCGGCCAGGACCGCCGGAGGATGGAATGAGATGAAAGACCTCACGCACGGCTCCGTCGTGAGCCATATTCTGAGCATGGCGCCACCGATCGTGGTCGGCATGATCACGATCATGATCTGCCAGCTGGTCGACTTGTACTTCGTCTCGGGCCTGGGCGAGGCGGCGATCGCGGGTGTTGCTGCGGCCGGCAATGCGGGCTTTCTCGTCAATGCGCTGATGCAGGTGCTCGGCGTCGGCACGGTGGCGCTGATGTCACACGCGGTCGGCCGTAAGGATCGCGACGATGCCAATCTCGTCTTCAACCAGTCGGTCGTGCTGTCCGTGCTGTTCGGCTTGCTGACATTGGCCGCGGGTCTTGCGCTTTCGCGCCCCTATATGCGCGCGATTGCGGCGGACCAAGCCACGATCGAGGCCGGCACGACCTATTTGCTTTGGTTCATGCCGGCGCTCGCGTTGCAATTCGCGACGCAGGTGATGGCGTCCGCATTGCGGGCCACCGGCATCGTGCGGCCGAGCATGCTGGTGCAGGCGCTCGCCGTGACCATCAACATCGCGCTGGCACCGGTGCTGATCACGGGGTGGGGCACCGGACATGCGCTTGGTGTCGCCGGAGCGGGCCTTGCAAGCTCCATCGCGGTTGGCGTCGGCGTGCTGATGCTGCTGGTCTATTTCCTCAGGCTGGAGCGTTACGTCGCGTTTCATCCGGCGCAATGGCGTCCGCAGCTTCGGCAGTGGAAGAGAATCCTCAATGTCGGGCTTCCCGCCGGCGGCGAGTTCGTGATGGTCTTCGTCGTCATGGCGGTGGGCTATTACGTGCTGAGCGTATTCGGCCCGGCGGCGCAGGCGGGATTCGGCATCGGGACGCGGCTGCTGGGTCTGATCCAGATGCCGGCACTCGCCATCGCGCTTGCCGCAGGGCCAATCGCCGGCCAGAATTTCGGCGCCGGCAATGGCGCGCGTGTGCGGGAGACTTTTGTCAAGGCATCGCTCATGGCGACAGCCGTGATGACGGCTTTTCTGATCGTCGCGCAGTTCGCGCCTGGTCTGCTGCTTGCAGGGTTCTCGAGCGATCGGGAGACGATGGCGGTTGCGTCACTTTTTCTGCGTATCGTCTCATTCAACATGGTGGCGCAGGGGCTGATCTTTGTCTGCTCCAGCATGTTCCAGGGACTGGGCAATACCAAGCCGGTGTTGTGGACCTCGGCAATGCGGGTCTTGACCTATTCCTTGCCGTCGATCTGGCTCTCGACGTGGCCGGGCTTCCGGATGGAGCACGTCTGGTACTTGTCGATCGTCACCAACGCGCTGCAGGGCGCCCTGAGCGTGTCGCTGTTGCTGCGCGAATTCGGGAAGCGGCTTGCGCCGTCAGCCCACCAGAAAATAAGGGAGCCGACAGATCCTGAGCCTGTCGCATCGCCGCTGCGCGAGCCCGCGTAGCGAGGCTCCCTTGGCTTGGTTCTCCACCCACGGCTCCGGCACGTCTGCCGCGCCGTGGGAAAGCAAGACTAGTGCGCGCCGAGACTGTTCCAGACCAGGGTAGCGCCAGACAGGAATAGCAAGCCGAGCACGACGTCGCCAAAGTGCTTGTCGCTGAGTGCGTGATAGACCCGCGCGCCGGCCCATGCGCCGATCAAGGTACCCGGGAATGCGACCATCGCGAGCCAGACCACCTTGAAGGCGACCAGGCCCGAGACCGTCTGCAACACCAGCGCGGTGGCGAGCACCGTGAAATTGAACAGCTGGAAGATGCCGCGCCGCTCGTGCTTGTTCCAGCCGCGGATGTTGGCCCAGAGGATCGGCAGCGGGCCCGACAACCCGGCGAGGCCGCCCAGAATGCCGCCGGCAAACCCGATCGCGCCGTCGGCGATGCGGCCGCCGAACTTGATGGCGAGGGGCCTCTTGTTGAGGTACAGCGCGGTCGGGAAGATCAGCAGCAGCACGCCGACGCTGAGCTTGAACACTTTGGGATCGGCGGAGGCGACCAGCATGGTCCCGAGCGGCACGCCGATCAGTCCGCCGATCAGGAACGGCCATACCAGCGAGAGGTCAAAGCTCTTCCACATCGACGGCAGCGTGGAGGTCTGTGCGATCACCGAGCAGATCAGCACCAGGGGCACCGCGAGCGAGGGCGGCAGCACGTAGAGCCAGATGCCGAGCGCCATCAGCGCCGTGCCGAACCCTGCGAGCCCCGAGACGAATCCGCCGGCCAGTGCGCCGAACAGAATCAGGGCATAGGAGGACGTTTCCACCAGTGAATTCCCGTCGTGACCTGCGATTCCGAAGCCGTGATCGCCTCACGGCGCATAGCACAAATGCGGCATGAAACGTCAATTTCAAAATTGCTAGACGATCTGCCTGGTATCAGCAGGCCTGTGGAGCGCGCCGACGAGGATGCGCAACGCTTCGCTCAATTCGGAGCGGTTGCGCGCTGCGCCGAGCGAGACGCGCGCCGCGTGCGGCGGTTGCCCGTCGACCGCGAAGGCGTCGCCGGCAACGATCGCGAGCCCGTTGCGCAAGAGGTCCGCCGCGAGATCCGGCCGCCCCGCGGGCAAGTGCAGCCACAAATGATGCGCCGCCGGCTTCGCCTGAAATTGAAATGCCGTCAATGCACGTTGCGCCAATTGCTGGCGGCCGATCGCCTCGTTACGGATCGCGGTGATGATGCGATCGGCGACGCCGCTCTCGAGCCAATGCGTCACCAGCGCGACCATCAGCGGCGCCGGCATCTGCACGGTCGCCTGCAACAAGCTCCTCATCTCCTGTTGTGTTGCGCTGTCGGGCGTCAGCAGATAGGCGACGCGCAGCGCCGGCGCGATGCATTTTGACAGCGTGGTCGCCAGATATGTCCGCTCCGGGATGAGGTTGGCGATCGGCGAGGCCGAGCGGTCGAGCAGCCCGTAGGCATCGTCCTCGATCAGAACAGTATCGGTATCGCGGATGATCTTGGCGATTGCGTTGCGCCGCTCGGGGGCAAGCGTCGCCGTGGTCGGATTGTGCAGCGTCGGAATGAGATAGACGGCCCTGGGCTTGTGCGTGCGACAGGCTTTCGCCAGCGCATCGGGCAGGATGCCGCCGTCATCCATCGACACACCGACAAGCTTGATACCGAGCTGCGCCGCCGCGGCCTTGATACCTGGGAAAGTGACGACTTCCGTCAGCACCGCGTCTCCCGGCCGCGCAAGGTGCGCGAGCAGGTTGAACAGGATCGTCTGCGCGCCGGGAAAGACCACAAGCTTGTCGGCCTGCGCGTGCGGAACACGTGCCCGCATCCAGTGCGCGGCGACCTCGCGCTCATGCGCGCTGCCGCCGGGCGGCTGGTAATTGAGAAATGCGGTCAGGCCGGATTGCGCGCGTATGGCTTCGAGGCCGGCGACGATGCGCTCCTCGAGCCGCGCTTCGAGCGGATGCGGCGGCACGTTCATCGACAGGTCGATCGCAATGGGATGCGGCAGGTCGACCGCGCGGCGCGCGCTGGTCTCCGACACGAACGATCCCTGGCCGACGCGGGCTTCCATGATGCCGCGACGCCGCGCCTCGGTGTAGGCCCGTGTCACCGTGGTGAGGTCAATGCCGAGCGCCTTGGCGAGCGCGCGCTGCGTCGGCAATTGCTGTCCTCGCACCAGCCGGCCGGCAGCGATGTCGGCCTCCATGGCGTCGACGATGCGCTGGTAGCGCGGCCCTGACAGCTCCGAGATTGTAGGGGTCCACTCCATGCAATTAGACCCTTATCCTTTGAATGTATGGAAGCAAAATATTATTGTATGGACCATCAAAACGGAAGAGGTGTGGTCATGGCGACCGGTTCAGTCTCTCTGGCAAGGGCGATGTGGCGCGGCTTTCGCGGCAAGTGCCCGAACTGTGGCGAAGGCCATCTGTTCGGCCGCTTCCTGAAAGTGGCGGCCGCTTGCGATCGTTGCGGCGAGGAGCTGTTTCACCAGCGCGCCGATGACTTCCCGGCCTATCTCGTGATGGTCGTGGTCGGCCATCTCGTGGTGCCGGCGATCCTCGCGGTCGAGACCGCTTATGCACCGCCGGTGTGGCTGCAACTCGCGGTGTGGCTGCCGGTGACGCTGTTTGCCTCGCTCGCGCTGCTGCAACCGACCAAGGGCGCCATCGTTGGCCTGCAATGGCAGATCGGCATGCATGGGTTCGAGGCCAGCAAGCTGCGGCGCGAAGCCGGTCAGCTTGCGCCAGTGCTGGTGAAGACACCGCGCGCTGCCTGAGGCAGCTGGCGGCGTTTACATCGCGCAGGCCATCGCTACACTCCATCGCATCAAAACAAGAACGATGGAAACGCCGATGGCCACTCGCGCAAAAACCTTCCTGCTTTGTCATGGCGCGTGGTCCGGCGGATGGGCCTGGAAGAAGATGCATCCGCTGATGGTCCAGGCCGGCCACCGGCTGATCGCGCCGACCTACACCGGGCTCGGCGAGCGATCGCATCTCGCAAGTCCGGCGATTGAGCTCGAAACGCATATCCAGGACATCCTCAACGTCATCCGGTTCGAGGATCTCAGCGACGTCGTGCTGCTCGGCCACAGTTACGGCGGCATGGTCGCGACAGGCGTTACCGATCGCGCGCGTGAGCGCATCACGCAGCTAATCTATCTCGACGCCTTCGTGCCGCACGACGGCCAGTCGCTGTTTGATCTCAACGAAGGTGGCCGTGAGCCGATGCGCAAGGCAGCTGCCGCAGGTGACGGCTATCGCATTCCGCCGAACCCGCCGCCGCCGGATACGCCGCAGGCCGATCTCGCCTGGCTCGATGCGCGTCGCATCAACATGCCGCTCAAGTGTTTTGAAACGAAGCTGAAGCTTCAGCACGGCGAACCGGCGATCCCGCGGAGCTACATCTACTGCAAACGCATTCCGCCCGGCGATGTGTTCGGCCAGTTTGCACGACGCGCGAAGAGCGAGGAGGGCTGGCGCTATTTCGAGCTCGACGCGAGTCACGCGCCGAACGTGACGGCGCCGGAGGCTTTGATGGGCGTGTTGCAGGAGATCGTCGGTTAAGTCTCGCCGTCATTCCGGGGCGTGCGCAGCACGAGCCCGGAGTTCATTCATCCACAAACTCTGCGGGCCGATGGATTCCGGGCTCTCGCTTCGCGAGCCCCGGAATGACGGTCCAAATTGGTGAGGGGTCCGATGCGGTTGGCATCGAACCCCTCGTCGCAAGGCATCAGCCGGCCTGTAAGCCGGGTTCTGTAGGGCACCGCCCGCTTGCGCAAGCGATACGTGACGGCCATTCCTCTGGGACCATGTTCGCACATGGCCTCGAGCAACCTACCCGGACGGCGGGCCTGACATCGCCCCGCGGCGTTATCGCTTTCGCGAACAGCCCGCTTAAGCCGTCCCTATTCGGTTTTGCTCCCGGTGGGGTTTACCATGCCGGCTCCGTTGCCGGAGCCGCGGTGCGCTCTTACCGCACCTTTTCACCCTTACTTCCTCCGAGGAGGGAGCGGTTCGTTCTCTGTGGCACTTTCCCTGGGGTCGCCCCCGCCGGACGTTATCCGGCACCGCATGTCAAGGGAGCCCGGACTTTCCTCCCCGGCGGCCTTTCGACACTTGCAGGGGCGGCCGTCCGGCCGACTGACGGCCTAGGCAATGAGCATTTGTGACGGTTTCGTCAAGGCAATATCCCGCGCTACCCGGCCTCGAAATAATTTATCCTGAAGATGTCGTTTGGCGGGTGACCCGTTCGACTGGATGTCGGTGATCCCACCGAACAACAGGAGCCAGGCAATGCAATATCTGCTGATGATCTACCAGAACGAGGCCGAGTACGCGAAGATCGACACGGGAACCAGCCAGAAAATGTCGGCAGAGTATGAGGCCTTCACGCAATCCATCGTCCGGAATGGCAATTTCAAGGCCGGCGACCGGCTGCGGCCGACCACGACCGCGACGACGGTGCGCGTGCGCGATGGCAAGACGCTGACGACCGACGGTCCATTTGCGGAGACGCGCGAACAACTCGGCGGCTACTATCTCATTGAGGCCAAGGATCTCAATGCGGCGATCGAGATCGCGGCCCGCATTCCCAGCGCGCGCATCGGGTCGATCGAGGTGCGGCCGATCTGGGTCTACGACAAGTGACGGCTGAGCCGCGCATCGACGCATGACGCCGACCGACATCGACAAGGTCTTTCGCGACGAGGCGGGGCGGGCGCTGGCCACCCTGATCCGCCTCGTCGGCGATTTCGATCTCGCCGAGGACGCGCTCCAGGACGCGTTCGCGGTTGCGCTGGAGCGCTGGTCGGTTTGCGAACTGCCCGGCAATCCGCGCGCCTGGCTGGTCAATGTTGCGCGCAACAAGGCGATCGATCGTGTCCGCCGCCAGGCCGCCTTCCGCGGCAAGCAGCAGGCGCTGCTGCACGAGCTCGAGCTCAACGCCCAAGCGCCGGCCGAGCCGCCGGCGATGCTCGACGACGACATGCTGCGGTTGATCTTCACCTGCTGCCATCCGGCGTTCGCGTCCGAAGTCCAGGTCGCGCTGACGCTGCGCACGGTCTGCGGCCTCTCCACGGCCCAGGTCGCGCGCGCGTTCCTGGTCAGTGAAGACGCGATGGGACAGCGCCTCGTTCGCGCCAAGCAGAAGATCAGGCTTGCCGGCATTCCCTATGAAGTGCCCGAGCCCGACGCGCTGGCGCCGCGGCTCGACGGCGTGCTCGCCGTGATCTATCTCGTTTTCACCGAAGGCTATGTCGCAACCTCGGGCGCGGACCTGATGCGGCCCGATCTCGCGGCCGAAGCGATCAGGCTCGCGCGCTTGCTCGACCGTCTGATGCCCGATCGCGCCGCGATCAAGGGGCTGCTGGCCCTGATGCTGCTGCACGATGCGCGCCGCGCCGGCCGCGAAACTGCAGCCGGTGACATCGTGCTGCTGGAAGAACAGGACCGCTCACTCTGGGATCGCGCGCAGATCGAGGAAGGCTCGCGTCTCGTCGATGACGCGCTGCGCGTGCCGGGGCGGCCGCAGCCTTATGTGGTGCAGGCCGCCATTGCCGCGCTGCATGCCCGCGCGCCGAGCTATGGTCAAACCGACTGGCCGCAGATTGCGGGGCTTTATGAAGTCCTGGTGCGCATCAATCCGTCGCCGGTGATCGAGCTCAACCATGCCGCCGCGATCTCGATGGTTGACGGCCCGGCGCGCGCCCTCGACCTTGTCGACGCGACCGCCGCACGCGGTGGGCTCGATGGTTACGAGCTGCTGCCCGCCGTGCGCGCGGATCTGTTGCGACGGCTCGGGCGGAAGCAGGAAGCACGCGATGCCTATGCTGCCGCGACGGCGGCGACGCAATTGGAGCCGTTACGACGATTGTATGCGCGGCGGGTGAGGGAGATGGGCGACTAGTCGCTCAAACCCGGCCTCGTGCCCCGGACGCAGCGCAGCGCCCCCTTTGGCGGTGCGCCGCAGAGCCGGGGCCCAGCTCCCCGCAGCGGATTCGTGTCGCAACTGGGTCCGGCTCTGCAACGCAACGCGAAGGGCGTTGCATTGCGTCCGGGACACGAGACTTGGCAAATGACGGAGTGTGTGGTGCCCGCCGTCACTTCGACGCGACGGCGGTGTCGTCCGCCGGCAGGCTCGCCAGGAGCGCCTGCAAGGTCGTCAGCGTCGAGTGATCGGCAACGCCGTCCAGCCGCGCGGGACGGAAGTGACGCTGGAAGGCGGTCACGACTTCCATGGTCGATGCGTCGTATTTGCCCGTGAGCGGCACGCCATAGCCATAGCGGGCCAGCGCCTGCTGCAGGCTCAGCACCGCGTCGCTGATGGTGCCGAGCATCAGGGTCTCGCCGCGCACGACCGGGGCCGGCGTTACCCAGTGACCGACGCCGGAATTGGCGAGGGAATGCCAGGGAAATTTCTCGCCGGGATCTTTCTTGCGCGCGGGCGCGACGTCGGAATGGCCGAGCACGCGTTGTGGCACGATCTTGCGGCGGAGGATGATGCCGCGGCATAGCGCGATCACCGCCGCGATCTGCCGCAGCGGATACTCCGGATAGCCCCAATCGTGGCCGCGGTTGATGATCTCGATTCCGATCGAGCAGGAATTGATGTCGTCCTCGCCGGCCCAGGAGGAGACGCCGGCGTGCCAGGCGCGCCGCGCTTCCGGCACGCACTGCACGATTCGGCCGTCCTCCAGCACGACGTAATGAGCCGAGACTTCGGTACCAGCCGTGCACAGCCGGGCCAGCGCGCCCTCGACGTCGGGCATGCCGGTGTAGTGCAGCACGATCATGTCGGGTTGCCGGCCCTTACTGCGCTCGCCATGATTGGGAGAGGGGATGACGTCCGAGACGATCGACGAATCCGGCTCGAACGTCCGCATGGCCGCCGCTGCCTTTGGAATCGGCAGAGCGCGCTGACGCTTCGAATCAGTTCCAGACGGCGTGGACGGACCGGACGGCATAAACAACTCAGAATCGGACGATGAGGGGGCCAAGCCCTTCTCTTTACTATTCCTTTACCCTCCACTCCGTGCAACCGCGCGGTGCGGTTAACGCGTGCATTTTGGGTCAGTGTGTGGATGAGGCATCACCGCCCAAGGGCCGCCCAAGAAATCGCCCAAGAAACCGTCCAAGGACCTTTTCAAGATGTAACGAGCCGATCAACGCTTTCTTAACGCTAAGCGCCGTTACTGAGAAGTGAAGAGCCGACCCGCGTCCGGAGGCGGCCAAAAGCGTTTTTGGCTCGAAATCCCATGCTTGCCCGACATATTCCACTGGGAGCACCGGGTTTGCCGCCTGGGACGACCGGGCTCGGCGTGCATGCTGGACTGGGGCTTTGTCGTGGAACCGCCGCGACGCGGAATTATTCGAGGCGTGATGGGCAGCTTCGCCCCAAAATTGACCTGCCTGCTCTCCTGCGCACGCGGCGGGCGCGAGGCATGAGCGACGCGCCCCACATCCCCGTGCTGGGCCGCGAGGCGGTCGCGCACCTCGCGCCGCGCGACGGCGGCATCTATGTCGATGCCACCTTCGGGGCCGGCGGCTACAGCCGCGCCATCCTCGACATATCAGGAACCTGCGTGATCGCGATCGATCGCGACAGCACCGCGATCGCCGGCGGCGCCGAGCTGGTCGCGGGCGCCGGCGGCCGGCTGACGCTGGTCGAGGATCGTTTCTCGAATCTCGCCGAGGTCTGCGCTTCGCAAGGTGTCGACGCGGTCGACGGCGTCGTGATGGACGTCGGGGTGTCGTCGATGCAGCTCGACCAGGCCGGGCGCGGTTTTTCGTTCCGCCTCGATGGTCCGCTCGACATGCGGATGGGGCAGACCGGCCCGACCGCGGCCGATGTCGTCGCGCGCGCCTCGGAAAGCGATCTGGCCGATATCATCTATCTGTTCGGCGAGGAGCGGCAGTCGCGCCGCATCGCCCGCGCCATCGTCGCGGACCGGCAGGAGACGCCGTTCACCACCACGCGCGCGCTCGCCGATCTCGTCGGTCGGGTGGTGCGCTCGAAGCCGGGCGACATTCATCCGGCGACACGGACGTTCCAGGCGCTCCGCATCTTGGTCAACGAAGAGCTCGAGGAGCTCCAGACAGCGCTTTCTGCCGCCGAGCGCGTGCTCAAGCCCGGCGGGCGTCTCGTGGTGGTCTCGTTCCACTCGCTGGAAGACCGTATCGTCAAGAATTTCCTCGCCGAGCGGTCCAGGACCGGCGGCGGCTCGCGACATCTGCCTGAAGTGGCGCAAACGGCGCCGAGCTTCCAGCTTCTGACGCGGCGACCCGTGATCGCGGGCGAAGAGGAAGTCGCGCACAATCCGCGCGCCCGGTCCGCAAAGCTGCGTGCCGCCGAGCGGACCTCGGCGCCGGCCCATGCCGAGGACGCGCGCTCGTCCTGGCCAAGACTCTCCGACGTGATGAGGGGCGGCTAGCACATGCGCTTCATTCACCTTCTCGTCATCGGCGCGCTGATCTTCGCGGCCGCCTATGTCTACCGGATCAAGATGGATTCCACCGCCCGCGTCGAAAAAGTGCTGCGGCTGCACGCCGAGATCCGCGAGCAGCGCGATGCGATCGCGCAGCTGCGCTCCGAATGGGCCAAGCTCGATGCGCCGTTGCGGTTGCAGGGCCTCGTCGAGCGGCATCTGCCGCTCAAGCCCGTCAACGGCACGCAATATGATTCCCTGAGGAACCTGCCGGACCGTCCGCCGCGGATGTTCAGGCCGGGCGAGCCTGATCCGATCGGGTCCATGATCAATACCATCGAAGCCGCGAGCGATCCTGATAGCGTGACGGGCTCCGTGCCTCAGCCCGAGGACAAGCAATGAGCGCTGTTCCGGCCAAATCCACCGCGCGGCCAGCAGAACCCTGGCGGCAGCGCCTGATCCGCAGCCTGCTCTACGGGCGCAATGTCGATCGTGCCGCCAAAGCGCGTGCGCGCGTCGGCCTCGCGATGCTGGCGTTTGCCACGGTCTATGCCCTGATCGGCGGCCGGCTCGTGATGTTCGCGATCGGCGCCGACGCGCACAGTGCGCGGCGCGCCGCGTCGCAGGAAGTGGTGGCGACCGCACGGCCCGACATCGTCGACCGCAACGGCGCGATCCTCGCGACCGACGTCAAGGCGTCCAGCCTGTTCGGCGAGCCGCGCCGCATCATCGACAAGGACGAGGCGATCGAGCTTCTGACCGCAACCGTGCCCGATCTCGACGAGGCCGAGGTGCGCGAGCGGCTGAGGACGCGCAAGGGCTTCGTCTGGCTCAAGCGCGAGATCACCGCGAAGCAGCAGCAGGACATCCACAAGCTCGGCATTCCCGGCATCGGCTTCCTGCGCGAGAACAAGCGCGTCTATCCGACCGGCAACGAGGTCGCCCACCTCATCGGTCTCGTCAACATCGACAACCAGGGCATCGCCGGCATGGAGAAGTGGCTCGACAACCAGGGCCTCG